>CALOFK010000001.1:0-1021628 GCA_942492595.1 uncultured Marinilabiliaceae bacterium
CATGGTGTTTAGAAGGGAGTAATCCTTCATTAGAGTTGTAAGTTCATCAGCCTTTTCTTCTTTCTGGGCTTTGACAATTTTCTCTTTTACCTGTCTTATCATTGCCTGGATCTTATCTGACTTAAACTTAAGAACCGACTCGGGAACAAGTTCCTTAAGCAGCATTTCTTCTGTCTCGACATAAGACTTCTTGCTGGTCCAGATAGAGCTCAGTACATAGGATTCTGATAACATATCGGCAGAGATCCTGCTAATATCAGGGTCCTGGTGCCGTACAAAAAACTGCTCGCCCGGAAAGATGCCTTCCTTGATATGAAAGGCGTAATCATCAAATATCTTCTTTAATAAAGGACTGTTAAACTCAAGCTCATCGCCTGCTATCTCTCCAACTATAAACTGGGCCACTGAAACAGCTTCTTCTGTTCCTTCTTCCTCGCCCGGCACCCTGTCGTATAACTCGCTGCCATATTTTAATAAGAGTCTTATTACCTCTCTTTCTGAATATGCTGTTCCGTCGCCGCTGCTTATTGTTTCAACAGGCCTTTTCTTAGGCGCCGGAAGGTCGGCCTGACTCGGATACCTGTTCCTGTTCTGGAAGGCCTTATCCTGACGTATCTTATTTACCTCATCGTAGAGTACCTGCTCCGATATCTCCATCTGGTTACTGCAGGCCTGGATATAGACCGTCCTGGTAATGGTCTCGGGAATAACAGCTATTGATCTTACAATATCCTTAACAAGGGTTGCCTTCTTGATAGGATCAGCGATGGCTTCCTTAAGTAATAGTTCTGTTTTGAAACGAATAAAATCAGTCTCATTCTTTTCAATATATCCCTGGAACTCCTCTATGCTTTTCTTCTTTGAGAATGAATCCGGGTCTTCACCGATAGGTAGCGGCGTGACCTTTACATTCATACCCTCTTCAAGAATAAGGTCTATCCCCCTCAATGAGGCCTTGATACCGGCCTCATCGCCGTCATACAGAACAGAAATATTTAAAGTAAATCTCTTGATTAGCCTTATCTGCTCCTGGGTAAGTGCCGTGCCTGAAGAAGCAACAACGTTTTCAATACCGGCTTCATGCAAAGAAAGAACATCTGTATAGCCTTCAACCAGGTAGCACTTATCTTCTTTTAGAATAGACTTCCTGGCCTGAAAAATACCATATACTATCCTGCTCTTATGATAAATCTCCGATTCGGGTGAATTAAGATACTTGGCTGTTTTCTCATCTTTCTTCAGTGTGCGTCCGCCAAAACCAAGTACCTGTCCGGATAAAGAATGTATCGGAAAAATAACCCTCCCGCTGAACCTGTCGAAGGTCTTTTCTTCCTTCTTGATCGTCAGCCCTGTCTTAACCAGGTAATCGAGTTTATATCCGTCCTTCTGTGCCTTCTTCGTAAACCACTCCCATTGATCTATGGCATATCCAACTTCGAACTTCTTAAGAGTTTCCTGCCTGAAGCCCCTTTCCTTAAAATAACTCAGACCAACAGCCTTGCCCTCATCGGTATCAAACAAGGTCTCACCAAAAACCCTGGCTGCATAAGTCGAAACCACGAGCATGCTTTCCCTCTCGTTCTGGGTCTGAATCTCTTCTGCCGAAAGCTCCTTCTCCTCTACCTCTATATTATATTTCTTTGCCAGGTACTTAAGTGCCTCGGGGTAGGAGAGCGACTCATGCTCCATAATAAAGTTAACCGCATTACCACCCTTACCACAACCAAAACACTTAAAGATGCCCTTGGTGGGAGATACTGTAAATGAAGGAGTCTTCTCATTATGAAAAGGACATAATCCCAGGTAGTTTACTCCTCGCTTACGAAGGGTAACAAATTCCCCTATAACGTCAGTTATCTGAGCAGCATCGAGGATTTGTTCAACTGTTTGATGTGGAATCATGTTTTGTGCAAAAATTAAGGCAGTGCTAAATTAGTAAGAAAGGTTGAGACGACGAAAGACAAATGACGAAAGACAAACGGCTTTTTCTTGTCCACGTAAATTAGAAGCCTACAGTAGCACCAACATTAAGGGTAGTTTTCTTGCCAAAGAAGTAGGGTGCTGTCCAGTCTGCGTTGCCGGTGATATCTGAGTGGGTGAGGGAAGCTGACAGGTAGAGGTCGTTAATCAGCTGGTAACTTAAAAATAATCCAAAGGAGGTATTATGCCATTCAATGGTTTCGATTAGCGGATTACCAAGCCTGTCGCCTCCAAGTGCCGTATAATCCGGTCCGCGAATTGCATCTGAGAACCATAATTTAACCAGGCTTGCCCTTAAAGGCCGGTACTCAAGGGCAAAGTACCATTCACGTGAATTGTCTTTCAGGTAATGACCCATATTGAACTGGTTGGTTTCAAAGGTAAGGGTCGGAACATAATGCTGAAATACCAGGGGATAGGTGTAGGTAAATTCTCCCGTTAAACTAAGGTCAGCGATGGGCAGATCGAATAGCCTTGCCCCTGCCTTGTAGGAATAAAAATTATAAACACCCGATTCAAAAATACGGGAAACAGAAAGCTCATCAATAAATATTGTTGCATACAAATGAAGATTCTTAATCTGCCTGGAGCTGATATCAAGGAACATCTGTGAGTTCATATTATCTATCCCCGAAGTGTACTGATGATCGATCGATTTATAAAAGAAAAGTGGAAAAAGATAATGAGGCTGGAAGCCTGCATTATCGTAAATAATTGAGTTTCCGGCCGAGACCCATAAGCCCTTAAGAGCTTTGAACGAAAACATATTGGCTGAAATAAACTTACCGTGGTATACTTCCCTGTAGTCTGTGCCATAGCTATTTGTCAGCCAGTAAGAATGAGTGCTGTCGACCACCATTGAGTTAAGCCAGCCATGCATATAATTAAATTCAAACCATTCTGCTGGTTTTAGCTTAATCCTTAGCTGTAAAAAAGATGGATTATGTCCACCAAGTATATTAGCACCATTATTGTTGCTTCCCCATTCTGTTTTCTCCTTAACAACTCCAATACTACCCCAATCCCAGGCATATGCCACTCCACCCCTCATCTCGCTCCAGTCGGTGCCCATCTTAATATGCCCGCCATCTCTTTTAGTCAAATAGCCTGGTTTCCCAAGCAGGGGGTTTTCATGATTATCTCTTAATGAAGCCCAGAAAGACCACCGTCCAACATAGGACCAGGCATCTATCCCGTTTCTCCAGTAGGTTGCTGTACCATCAGAGTTAGTGAATATTTCGCCTCCAAGAACAGGATTAACAGTAAGGGTAAAGAGGTCGTCCTTATAATAAAAGAAATCCTTCCTCCTGTTCCAGTCCTTATCATCGTGCAGCTCCTTACCAAAATCTTTAAGGTAGAAGTCGAGTTCTTTCTGCTGTCTGACACTTAGCTGCTCCCTTAATGAATCTGCAGTTGATAGTGATTTTGATATAAAAAGTCTGGAATATGGCTTGATAACGGAATTTAGTTCGATAATGTTTGAGGCGGCTAATTCGTCCAGGAACATGTAGATACCACTATTTTGAACAGGATGGTAGACAACCTGAGAGCTAAGAGCTAAGGGCAAAGAGCATAGCAAGAAGAAAAAAATAATCCTGTTGATAATCACAGTCATCTACGAGAAATTTGTACGAATTTAGGGTAAATTGGTTCAAATTACCTAAGATGTCGCCAGAAATTTTATAATTTCAGAGTCTGTTTGATGATGCAACTCTTATTATTTACTCTTAGTCTAATAGCTATCGAATAAGCAGATAAAAACCAGATGAAACGAAGACCATTCCAGGCATTAACTATTCTGGCTGACTTAATAATTCTGGCAGCCTCTTTCCTGTTAATGGTATGGTTAAAACCCGCCAGCAGAACTCACTATCTGCCCTCTCACCTTGACTATTTCCTTATACTGACAGGCGTATGGGTGATTGTATCTCTTTTATTCGGTAAGCTACACCGGGGTAAGGTAATAAATATCAAAACCCTGCTCTACAGGACAATAGTAAGTAACCTGATTTCTGTATCCATATCTATCCTGATAATGTTTATGGCTGAAATTACCGGTCATAGCAGAATGATTGTATTTGGAACAATAGCTGTTGCAACCGTCCTCGAAATAATATGTGGGATATGTTTCCTTGCCATTCAAAAAGCAACAATCCAGGACTACCAGCCTCTAAGTGATTATAAGACCATTAAGGAACTTAGCGAGGAAGAGATGGTTGGAGCAGTAAGCACAAAAGAGGTGTGCGATGAAGCAAGCAGCGAAGTAGACCCGGCACTTATCAAGTCCCTTATCAAACAGGTAGGCGAAGAAACAGCAACAGGCATTCTGAATATTGCACGAAGCAAGCTGAACGGCAGCTCACGCTTTGTTTCAACAGGGACTGATTTTAATATTGCTACTCTGCCCCTTAAAGAATACAGCTACCTGATTAACCTTCACAGGATAAATCATATAAAGACTATTAACAGCTTTTTGGACACTGTTAATAGCAAGATAAAACAGGGTGGCTACTTTCTCTGCTGTGTTGAAACAAAGGATCTGAGAAAGAAGCGCTTTTTCAGAAAATACCCGCCGGTAATTAACTTTATCTTCTACACCTTTGATTTTATTATAAAAAGGATTCTTCCCAAGCTACGTGTTACAAAGTGGTTATATCTGCTTTTAACCGGCGGAAACAATACGGTAATTTCGAGGGCTGAGGCCCTGGGACGTGTTAGTCGTGCCGGTTTTAAAATAGAAAATGAGTCCTTTATAAATAACCTTCTCTATATCGAAGGCCGGAAAGTAAGCGAACCACTTGATGTAAACGGCAAGAACTATGGTGTGCTGATAGCCCTGCCACGGGTAGGAAGAAACGGGGAGTTAATTAAGGTATATAAGCTCAGAACCATGCACCCCTATTCTGAATATATACAGGATTATATCTATTCACTCTTTGAGCTGAAAGAGGGAGGTAAGTTTAAAAATGATTTCAGGATTACCTCATGGGGAAAGTTTGCGCGTAAGGTATGGCTTGATGAACTGCCTATGGTGATTAATGTGCTACGGGGCAGTATGAAGATAGTAGGCATAAGACCCTTGAGTCAGCAATATTTTAATCTTTATTCTAAAGAACTGCAGGAAAAAAGAATCCAGTATAAGCCAGGACTGGTACCACCTTTCTACTATGATAATCCAAAAGAACTGGATGAGATTATGGCCTCGGAAATGAAATACCTGGAAGCCTATGATAAAAAGCCGGTCCGCACAGATCTGAAATATTTCTTTGTATCGTTCTGGAATATCATCTTTAAAAGTGCGAGGTCACAGTAAGAGATAATGTCATCCCGAGCGAAGAGAGGGATCTATACCAAAGTAATGGTTGAGAATGAGTTTGTTTGAGTTTAGAGTGAGTTCGTCCTTAGTCCTTAGTCCTGTTCCAGGTTAGCTTTTTACCAAAACCAAGGCGGTTATCAGTCATTTTAATATGGTCCAGCCTTACAAGCCAAAGCGAAGTATTCATCAATGCGGCAACGGGGAAGCGCTTCAGATAGGCTTTTTTTGCTTTTTTATGAAAAGCATCATCGGGTCTGGATACTTCGCCTGAAAACTGTATGCCCTGGATCTTACCAATTACATTTGTCTCCAGGACAACAGTCCCTGCTACAAGCTGGTTATTATCAAACTCCTTTCCATGCCTGGTATTATCATCACTTGTAAAAACAAATGCGCCTTCATCTTCAAGATAAACATAGAAGCAAGAGGCTGTCCATGGAACACTATCTATAGCAGTGGCTATGGTTAAGACATGGTGCTTCTTAATAAAATCGACGATTCTTTTATCAATATCTACTGGCATAGGGCGTAAGGCTTAAGGGGACAAAAATACGATTAAGGCATCGAAGGTGCAAATAACTATTAAGGGGGTAAGGCCACAAATATCAATTACCCTAAGTAAGAAATGACAACTTTTTGCCTACATTTGCGTTTACTATTTGTCGGCTGAACAATAAAAAAATGAAGAAGCTTTTTATACTCTCAATATTTGCCCTCTTAACAATATCTGCATCGGCCCAGCTGGTTAGAGGTAACAGACCCTATTCTTCAATAAGCTCTAGAGAAGGCTATATAACTATTAATGAGTTTAATTATGGTATTGGTCTTGGTGGCCATACCACTCCTTTTTCGGAGCAATTTATTGGATTTACTTCAGTCCACGCCTACCAGGTAAATGAGATCTTTCTGGTAGGTGGCGGAACCGGTGTACTTATCTATAACGACGGACTGATGATTCCTCTCTTTATTGATATGAGGATCCGCTTTCCTTTTAATGAGTTTACACCCTATGTATCTGGTGGAGGCGGGATGCTTATTAATCCATCTGATATAAATACAAACTCGAGGATGTTTATCAATCCTGCTGCAGGAATAAGATATACCCTTAGCAACAAGATGGCTTTTACATTTAGTGGTGGTCTGTGGATTCAGATGGGAGCTAATGTAAGCAGGGCCAGCTTTATTAATATCAAAACCGGGATAGTGTATAAGTTCTGACGAACTTGCTGGGTAAAGGGGGTAGATCCCCCGACAGGCTCGGGATGACAATCATAAACTCATTCTCAACTTTTTTAATTAGCTTTATTATTTAAACTAAACACCTAAAGCTATGCTTCGTTATATTAATCTACTATTCTTTGCGGCCATGGTATATATGAACTACCTGGCCAATGCTCTTCCTATAAATGGTAAAACTACCGGTGAGCTGTCTGATGCCTATCCCAACCTTTTTGTTCCGGCCGGTATAACATTTTCAATATGGGGCATTATCTATCTTCTTATTGCCGCTTTCTGCATCGTTCAGTTTTTTGGTCCGACAAAAGAAATAGCATTAAATATTAGCTGGCTTTTTATCCTGTCGTGCCTCTTTAATGGCTTATGGATAGTAGCTTGGCACTACCAGAAACTACCACTGTCCCTGCTTATTATGCTCGGACTACTGGTAACTCTTATCTTTATTAATCTGCAGCTTAAAGATGTTGATAATAATATTGTTAAAGCCACTTTCGGAATCTACCTGGGATGGATATGTATTGCTACAATAGCCAATGTAACAGCTCTACTGGTTAACTTTAGCTGGGGCGGATTCGGTATATCACAACAGGCCTGGGCCATTATCCTTATAGCTATCGGAACATTGATCGTTTCGCTTACTATCCTTAGAATAAATAATCCCTTTATTGGTCTGGCTGTTATATGGGCCTTTATAGGGATAATGATAAAGAGGTCGGATGATTACAGGGCGATTTTCTTTGCAGCAGGGCTGGGGATCTTAATTGTAGGCGCTGTAACAATAATGGCTTTCCTGGGGAAGGGAGTGACGCAGGACAAAGGATAAAATGAAAAAAGTTTATCTTGCAGTATGATTGACTTATAAACCTAAAACCTGATAAATATGAAAAACCTGACTAAAGTTTTATTGATCCTTCTTCTGGTATCAATTAGTTCGCAGCTGAATGCACAGGTTAAGTTCGGATTAAAAGCTGGATTAAACGGGAATAATATTAGCAAAGACCTGGAGCCTGATAGCGATGATGAATTATATACATCAAAGTTGTCCTTTTCTTACCATATTGGAGCAACAGTGGAGCTTGGGTTAAGTGATGTATTGTCGCTGCAATCCGGATTGCTGTATACAACCAAAGGCTGGGCAGTAGATATCGATGAAGTCCTTAAAGAGGACATTGCTGATGGATTAGAATTTGATGGTTATTACAGGTTTATGTTTAGCTATCTTGAAGTACCTGTCAATATAGCCTATAAGTTTGGTAACATCCAGGTCTATGCCGGTCCCTATATTTCGCTTATGCTCAGCGGAAAGGAAAAGTATGATATAACAATGACAGAACTTGATGAATCTCATACCGAGAGTGATGAGCGTAAGTATGTCCCGGTATTTGGTGAAGTAAAGGATGGAGATATAGATGATGAGAACATGGCTGCTTATGGACTGGATTATGGACTTAATGCAGGGGTAGGTTATCGTATTGGACAGATATTGATTACTGCCGGTTATTCTTATAGCATGAGCAATATAATTCCTGCCTATGAGGGCGAAACAGAGATGCGTGATAATAACAGGATTTCTCCTAATACAATCTCGCTGTCTGCTACCTACTTCTTTGGATTGTAAACAGAGACCAGGTAAGACGGTAATAAGTACCGGGGATATATAATATTGTTGTCAGCCCTTATCTCCCCAGCGCCTGGTTTTAATATCGAACCCGGCGAGGTCCATGATACGGTCAACGACGGTCATAACAAGATCGTCTATCGTTTCTGGTAAGGAATAAAAGGATGGCGTGGCCGGACAAATAATAGCTCCTGCCTCGGTAAGAAGCTTCATATTATTTATATGTATAAGGCTGTAGGGTGTTTCCCTGGGGACAAATATTAACTTCCTTCTTTCCTTTAGTATAACATCTGCGGCTCGGGTAATAAGGTCGTCAGACACTCCGTGGGCAATCCGTCCCAACATTCCCATTGATGAGGGGATGATTATCATGCTGTCGTATTGAGAACTGCCTGAAGCGAAGGGAGCGTACAGGTTGCTATTAGCGTAAACCCTGAAAGGAGCTTGAGAGCTTGAGGGGCTCAGGGGTTTAGCCCTTAATTCGTGCTTCCAAATATCTTCGGCATTGTTAGAGAAGATTACTGCTACCTCATCAAGTATATCTTTCTGGGTCTTGAGCCTATCGAGTAGTTTCTGCGCGTAGATGGTACCGGAGGCTCCGGTGATGGCTACTATTATCTTTCTTTGTAAGGTCTTCATTTATATATAATAACTATAAAGATTCAAGTTTCTGTATAATACCGTAGGCAAAGGGCGAAGGGCATAGGGTTTTAACTATATTGTTCTAACAAACGAGTACTTAAAATGTCAACGCCAAGGCCGGCTTTTTCTTTTATTACTTCTACATGTCTGTTAACCGGTATCTCCACATCGTTGGGGTCGATAAGCCATAGTGAGGCCCTGGCCGGGGCATATCCAATCAGTCCGGCTGCCGGGTAAACATTTAGTGATGAGCCCACAACGGCAAAGATATCAGCAGTTGAAGCCATATGAGCCGCTTCCTCCATGGCCGGTACAGCCTCACCAAACCATACTACGTCAGGCCGCAGGCGACTGCCCTTTTCGCATACATCATTATTCTTTATCTCCCAGCCATTAACAGGGTATTTCAGATAAGGATCGGCCGAGCTACGGGCCATCATAAGTTCACCGTGAAGATGAAGGATCTTCGTGCTGCCTGCCCTCTCATGCAGATCATCTACATTTTGAGTAATTATATGAACATCAAAATGCTCCTCCAGCTTAGCAAGTCCGTAATGTCCCTTATTGGGCTTTGCCTCTATAAGTTGTTTTCTTCTTTCATTATAAAAACGTGTAACAAGATCAGGGTCCTTGGCCCATGCCATTGGTGTGGCCACATCAAGCACATCATGCTCCTCCCATAGTCCTCCTGTTTCGCGGAAAGTCTTTAGGCCGGATTCGCGTGACATTCCAGCGCCTGTTAATACTATTAGCTTTTTCATTGTAAATTGTGTGTTCTACAGATTAATCCCGTCCTGGTCCTCCTTCGCTGCTTTGCAGCTTCGGCGGACGCAGCGTAGGGCATAGGGTTTCATTACTATGCAATGATTTGGGGAAGTACTAAAAACAACTTTAGGCACTCTAGCTCACTTTAGTCACTCTAGGCACTCTAGGCACTCTAGGCACTTCTTAAATCTCTACCGTTTCTTCCCTCATCTTTTTCGCGTAGTTCCTTATGTCGGTCAGGTTCTGCTTTGTAATGGTCATTTCGCTCTTAGTGGCTTTAAGAACCTGGTTCTCCTGATCAATCTCCAGATCATTCTTATCGAAATAGATCTCAAACTTATCGAAATACTTCTTCAGGAACTTCAGCTTTTTCGTATAATAAACAACAACCGGATCGTCGTAGTAATTCTTAAGGAAACTTAATAAGGTATTAAGTGTATATTTCTGTTCTGCTATCCTTGCCACAACTTCAGGATCGGGCTCTTCGGTATCAATTAATAGCTCTGTTGCAATATATAGTGCTTCTATCCACCCTCCAAGAACCATCAGTCCGGCCGTGCTCTCCCTGCCATCCAGCTTAAGATGATCTTCGATCCTCTTATATGCCGCGTTAACATGTATCAGTACCGAATCTGAATCACTCATATTACTCTCCAGCTCATTTATCGGTTCAGTAAGATAATCCACAGGTATGCCAAGCTTATTACTCAGCGACCGCACAACCATCATATAGTGTACCATCTCTGAGTTCATATTAAACATCTTCAGGTAACTCAGATCAACTCCGTAAACACCCAGGTTTAGAGCCGCCTTGGAGCTGCTCAGGTAGTCGTTTCCATTACCCTCATCATTAAGAAGATCAGGACTGTATGTTACGCCAAGCCTGCTAAATATCTGACTTATCTCAACAGGTGTAAGCAAGCCGTAAAAGATCTCTCGCTTCTCTTCAGGTATATCGGCCTTTGTTGAATCGGGCTCACCTACTGAAAAGGTTATTTCGGGCTCAACAGTAAGTGTTTTTCTTTCCTTGCAGGATGTGCCTATCCCAATAAGTATAATTAAAATGAGTATTAAGGGTGCTAAAAACTTCTTCATAAACCGGCGGGTTTTGATATGTAATGCGAAAGATAGTAATTTCTGGGGAAATAGTTGAGAATGAGTTTGAGGGAGTTTGAATGAGTTTGGATAAAATAACAAACTCACTCTCAAGCTATTCTCAACGTTTCAAACCTTTTTTATAAAAACTAAAAAACTTATACAGATACTCTTATATTCGCAGAATCATAGTATTTTTGCACTTTAATTACAACGCAGATAGCATAAATGACAAAATTTAAGGAATATAAGGGTCTTGACCTTTCCAGGGTGAACAAGGATATACTTAAGTACTGGGAAGAGAAAAATACCTTTGAGAAGAGTGTGAGAAGCCTTAATGATAAGGGTGAGTTTATTTTTTATGAGGGACCTCCCTCTGCCAATGGCATGCCCGGGATACACCATGTAATGGCCCGTACTATTAAGGATGTTATTTGTCGCTATAAAACCCAGTCGGGCTATGAGGTGAAGCGTAAGGCCGGGTGGGACACCCACGGTCTGCCCGTTGAGCTGGGTGTGGAAAAGTCGCTGGGCATTACAAAGGAAGATATCGGCAAGAAAATATCAGTCGAGGAATATAACTCTGCCTGTCGTGTCGATGTAATGAAATATACCGATAAGTGGGAAGATCTAACCAGTAAAATGGGTTACTGGGTAAATATGGATAATCCCTATATTACCTTCGATAACCGCTATATAGAAACACTGTGGTGGCTGCTTAAGAACCTGTACGAGAAGGGTTTTCTTTACAAGGGATACTCTATACAGCCCTACTCTCCCGCTGCCGGTACAGGACTGAGCTCTCATGAGCTGAATATGCCGGGTTGCTACAGGGATGTAAAGGATACTACAGCCGTGGCCCTCTTCAGGGTGAAAAAGGATGCCCTGTCTGGTTTCCTTTATAATGATATCGATACCGATGATGTTCATATAATGGCGTGGACAACCACTCCATGGACGCTGCCTTCCAATACCGCGCTGGCAGTAGGTGAAAAAATAAGCTATGTTAAGGTGCGAAGCTTTAACCCTTATACGGGTGAGCCAATTACCGTTATACTGGCAAAGGAACTGCTTAACTCAATGTTCCCGGCCGCCAATGCAGAATTAAAGATTGAAGATTATAAGGTTGAAGATAAGAAGATCCCTTATAAGGTACTTTCCGAGTACAGTGGTAAGGACCTTAAGGATATATCCTATCACCAGCTGATCGACTGGGTTAACCCGGGCGAAGGGGCCTTCAGGGTTGTTATTGGTGATTTTGTAACAACTGAAGATGGTACGGGGATAGTTCATATCGCTCCTACCTTTGGGGCCGATGACCAGAAGGTGGGTCGTGAAAATGGTATCCCTCCTCTTATGGTTAAGCTAAAGGATGGCTTTGAAAGTCCGCTGGTAAATAAAAAGGGATGCATGGTACCTATCGAAGATATGGACCCTGCCTTTGTTCATGATTTTGTTAATAGCGATACCTATGCTGCCTTTGCCGGCCGACCGGTAAAGAATGATTACGTGCCCGAGCTGGCCAATAGCAAGGAAACTCTTGATATTGATATCTCTGTTAGCCTGAAGCAGCAGGGAAAAGCTTTCAGGATAGAGAAACATATGCACAACTATCCCCATTGCTGGAGAACAGATAAGCCTGTGCTATACTATCCTCTTGATTCATGGTTTATACGTACAACGGCTGTCCGCGACAGGATGATTGAGCTTAATAATACAATCAACTGGAAGCCCGGCTCAACGGGAACAGGTCGCTTTGGCAAGTGGCTCGAGAACCTGGTCGACTGGAACCTGTCAAGGTCGAGGTACTGGGGTACCCCGCTGCCTATATGGGTTACCGAGGATAAGAGTGAAGAAAAATGTATTGGCTCCGTGGCCGAGCTAAAGGCCGAGATAGATAAGTCGGTAACTGCCGGACTGATGAAAGAAAATCCGCTGGCCGACTTTATGGAGGGTGACAATAGCAAGGATAACTACGAAAAGTTCGACCTGCATCGTCCATTTGTGGATGATGTGATACTGCTAAGTGATAAGGGTGAGCCGATGAAGAGGGAGATGGACCTGATTGATGTATGGTTCGACTCGGGTGCCATGCCCTATGCGCAGATGCATTATCCCTTCGAAAATAAGGAGGTTTTTGATAAGTTCTTCCCATCTGACTTTATTGCCGAGGGAGTAGACCAGACAAGAGGATGGTTCTTTACCCTGCATGCAATAGCTACCATGACATCAGACTCAGTTGCCTTTAAGAATATTATATCTAACGGACTGGTGCTTGATAAGAATGGTAATAAGATGTCGAAGCGACTGGGTAATGCTGTCGATCCTTTTCAAACAATCGAAGAATACGGATCCGACCCGCTCAGGTGGTACATGGTTACCAATGCTCAGCCATGGGATAATCTTAAGTTCGATATATCGGGTGTGGATGAGGCCAAGCGTAAGTTCTTCGGCACACTTTATAACACATATTCCTTCTTTGCACTCTATGCAAATATCGACGGATTTACCTATAGCGAAGATGATGTGCCACTGGAGAAGCGACCCGAGATTGATAAGTGGATACTATCGCTGCTGAACAGCCTGGTGAAAGAGGTTGACAGCTGCTACGAAGATTATGATATTACACGTGCCACAAGGGCAATACAATATTTTGTTATCGAAGACCTCAGTAACTGGTATGTTAGGCTTAACCGTAAGCGTTACTGGGGTGGCGAATATGACCAGGATAAGATAGCTGCCTACCAGACCCTCTATACCTGTCTCGAGACAGTAAGTAAATTAGCGGCGCCGGTAGCTCCTTTCTTTATGGAACAGATCTTTACCGACCTTAATAAGGTAACTGGTCGTAATACTGAGGACTCAGTCCACCTGACTGTCTTCCCCGGTTGGAACGAAGAATTTATTAACCGTGAGCTGGAGAAGAGAATGGAGATCTCGCAAAAGGTATCATCTATGGTACTGGGACTGCGACGTAAGGTGAATATTAAGGTGAGACAGCCACTGGCAAGGATAATGGTGCCTGTTACAACAAAGGCCTTTAAGACCAGGTTTGAAGCGGTGAAGAACCTTATTCTCTCTGAGGTAAACGTTAAGAAGGTTGAATATATTGATGATGCATCGGGCATACTGGTAAAGAAGATAAAGCCCAACTTTAAAACTCTTGGTCCGAGATATGGCAAGATGATGAAGCAGCTGTCGATAGCCATAAACGGACTGGAACAGACTGATATAGCACTATTTGAGAAAAAGGGTGTATATAACCTGAAGCTAGAGGGTGAAGAGATTAATCTTACCCTGGATGATGTGGAGATAATATCAGAGGATATTCCGGGATGGCTGGTTGCCAACGAAGGGACGCTGACCGTAGCACTCGATGTTACTGTTACAGATGAGCTAAAGCAGGAAGGGATAGCACGTGAGTTTGTAAACAGGATACAGAACCTGCGTAAGGAAAGTGGCTTTGATGTTACTGATAAGATAAGCGTGTGGATCGAAAAGCTTGATGATATAAAGGAAGCCGTTAAGTTGCACGCCAACTATATCGCTTCGCAGACACTGGCCGATCATGTTGAGCTAAAAGAATTTGGGGAGGATAAGGATGTTAGTTGGGTGGACATAGACGAGCTACCGGTAAGAATAAAAATAAGTCGCTTATAAGTGCGACAAACGGTAATTTCAATATAGATCCCTCCCTTCGTTTAGCCTCTGTTAAAACTTTAGCTAACGAAGTCGGGATAACAAAATAAGTATTCAAATTATATCTAAAAAAGGCGGAAATATAAATAAAATATTATCTTTGATTAGATCAAAAAAGACAGAGTGATGGCGGAAAAAACAAGATATGCAGACGCGGAGCTCCAGGAGTTCAGGGAGATCATCCTGGGTAAGCTTGAAAAGGCAAGACAGGACTATGAGATACTTAAAAGTAGCATCAGTCACGAGGAGAGCAATGACACTATGGATACATCACCTACCTTCAAGGTTCTTGAAGAAGGTGCAACGACACTATCAAAGGAAGAGGCGGGCAGACTGGCTCAGCGCCAGTTTAAGTTTATACAGCACCTGCAGGCAGCTCTTGTAAGGATAGAAAATAAGACCTATGGCATATGCAGGGAAACAGGTAAGCTTATCTCAAAGGAAAGGCTTAGAGCTGTACCTCATGCTACGCTTTGTATTGAAGCGAAGAACGCGCAGAAATAAAAAAAGCACTATAATAATATAAATGAACGCCTCTGAATAAGGGGCGTTTTTTATTGGGAGAGCAGGAAATTAATGCTTTTCATATGCTCTTTCTATTGGAAGGAAGACAATTTGCTTTTAAAGTGATTATATTTACATCCAGCTATTAAAACATATAAGCATGAAGAAGTTATTTATAGTCCTTTTGTTATCTGCCGCATTTATTGGTGCTAAAGCCCAGGGTCTTGAAGTAAGAGCCAGGGGTGGAGTAAATATTCAGAAATCCAATCTTGCTGGCAAAGATGTTTCCGTCTTTCCCCATTTAGGTGTCTCTGCGGGCTTAAGGATCTCCTCCTTAGGGATCTACGGAGAGATGCTCTATTCAGTGCATGAAAATATAAATGGCTCAGGCGAGGCTGATTATGTAATCCCATCAGCTTCCTTAAGATACTATACTCCGCGGGTTGTTTATTTTGAGGCAGGTATTAGCTACCTGATGCTTACAAAGGACCCGGGCGGGGCAATTCAGAATGTTGATAAGGAGGCCGGAATTTTTGGAGGACTGGGACTGACCTTAAGGAAACTTGAGCTGGGTTTGAGAGTGGCCAATAAGCCGGCAACTAATCTTCAGATTACAGCGTCGTACCGCTTCTAGGGAAGAGCTAAGGGCAAAAAAACCGCAGTCATAACAACCGCGGTTTAATCTCCCTAATTCTACTAAACTTAATTCTACCTTGTTAGTACAAGATATCCCCAGTTGCCGAGATCGAATGTAGTTTCGGCATCAACTATGGTCTGATCGCCTGTAAACAGGTCGGTATATGTTCCGTGCACCAGTGCATTATCTATTTTAAAGGACACAAGCTCATCGGAGAAGTTAATAATGGTAAGTACCATATTGTCGCCCTTCTCTCTTTTATAAGCATATACATCTTTAGTATCGTCTATGGTGATGGTCTCGAATGATCCTCCCCAAGCCCCGTTATAGAGAGCTGGGTTATCCGACTTCAGGCTGTTCAGCTTTGTATAAAAAGCTGCCAGGGGTGATTCGTCCCATGATATTGGATCTCTCTCAAAGAACTTAAGTCTTTTATTCAGACCCACCTCCTGTCCGTTATAAATAAGCGGCGTACCGGGAATGGTATACATAAATACGGCAAAGGCCCGTCCAGCATCGCCCATACGTTCTTCAATCGTGCCTGCCCATGAGTTCTCATCGTGATTGGTAATAAAGCGCATCCTCATTGCGCCTGCAGGAAAGTGATCAAAGTCCCTCTTTAGTGCTTCGTCGAGTACTGTATATCTCTTATTGCCCTGGGCCACTTCATTCATAAGGTGATGCAGCTCCCATGAATAGTTCATATCAAAACCAAAGTCAAAAAAATCAAGCCTGTCTTCGTTCTCTGCCAGCATAAGTACGGGTTTAAGCTTTTCCATCTCAGTACGTGCCCTAAGCCAGAAATCGGCTGGTGTAACGTGGGGGTGATCTACTCTGTAACCATCTACACCTACATCCTTAACCCAGAAAAGAAGAGCCTCGGTCATATAGTTCTGCAGGTCCATATTATCCCAGTCGAACTGCACAACATCAGTCCAGTCGTAAGGCGAAATAAACTCTCCGCTCTCATCTTTCTTGTACCACTCGGGGTGCTCTTCCATAAGAGGATTATCCCAGGCAGAATGATTTGGAACCCAATCCATAATAACATGCATGCCGGCCTTATGTATAGTATCGACAAGGCTCTTAAAATCATCCATGCTACCAAACTCGGGATTAACATCCATAAAGTCGGCAACCGAATAATAGCTGCCCAGTGGACCTTTACGGTTTATCTCGCCAATGGGATGTATGGGCATAAACCATATCACATCCACACCCAGATCCTGTAATCTTGCTATATGATCTTCAATGGCAGCAAAGCTTCCTTCGTCGGTAAACTGTCTTACATTAAGTTCGTAGAGAACGGCATCTTTTGTCCACCCGGCATTTACAGTTTCTTTACCCGCCGGCATATCGCCTGTCGTACTTTTATTTGTACAGGCTGAAAGCAGTACAAAGGCAGTAAGGAGGGTAAATATTGCTGATGTTCTGAATAGTTTTTTCATTTTATTTAGTATTGTATTTTTCGGTTTTTCGTGCTTTTACAAGATAATCTTTGTTAGCTATAACAAGAGGGATAGCCTTATCGCTTAGGTTAGATATTTCAACGGTGCTATTAGATGTTGTTACCTCAATCAGGCTATTTCTAAACCTCATCTTAAAAGAAAAGCTCTTCCATGCATCAGGAATTACGGGATTAAGGTGGAGCTTATTATTCCTTATTCTCATCCCTCCAAATCCTTCGACAATGGATAGCCAGGTGCCTGCCATACTGGTAATATGTAAGCCTTCTTTTACCTCCCTGTTAATATCCTCAATATCCAGTCTTGCCGTCCTGAGGTAGAGCTCATAAGCCTTGTCGACATAACCTACCTGGCTTGCTATTATTGAGTAAATACTTGGCGACAGGGATGATTCGTGGAGGGTGCGGGGCTCATAAAAGTCGAAGTTACGCTTCTTTGTTTCGATATCGTACTCATCCTCAAAGTTATATATTCCCTGTAACACATCAGCCTGCTTAATAAAACACGATCTAAGTATCCTGTCCCACGACCAGTTCTGGTTAATGGGACGCTCGGCAGGATCGAGCTCATCGGCTGTCATCTGCTCCTTATCCATATAACCATCCTGCTGCAGAAAGACCTTATGCTTTTTATCCTCGGGGAAGTACATCCTGTCAATTATATCTCTCCACCTTTCAGGCTCCGAGCTCTTAAGCTCTGTTTTCTTAATAATATGGGCATAAAACTTTTCAGATTCTTTACTTAGTTTTTCGAGCGACTCCAGGGTATAGGAAAGAGTCCATGCAGCCATTTTATTTGTGTACCAGTTATTATTGACATTATTTTCATATTCGTTTGGTCCGGTAACACCCAGCATAACATAAAGCTGCTTCTCCTCTGAGAAGTTTACCCGCTGGCTCCAGAAGCGGGATATTGCAATAAGCACCTCAAGCCCATATTCGGCAAGATAATCCTTATCGCCGGTGTGGTCGATATACCTCTTTATTGCAAAAGCTATAGCTCCGTTACGGTGAATCTCCTCGAAGGTAATCTCCCACTCGTTATGACACTCCTCGCCATTCATTGTAACCATTGGATAGAGCGCAGCCCCCGAATTAAAACCCAGCTTAGAGGCATTCTCAATAGCCTTCCCGAGGTGATTATACCTGTATATAAGCAGGTTACGGGCCACATCAGAAGGAGTCGTATTAAGGTAAAATGGAAGCCCGAATGCTTCGGTATCCCAGTAAGTACTTCCTCCATATTTCTCGCCTGTAAATCCCTTAGGGCCGATATTCAGTCTGGGATCATCGCCTGTATAGGTCTGGAAAAGATGGAAAATATTAAACCTTATTCCCTGCTGGGCCGCTGCATCACCTTCAATCTGCACATCACTTTCATCCCATTTTTTGGCCCATGCCCCGATATGATAAGCCAGCAGGATATCAAATCCGCGTGCTGTAATAGAGTTAACCTTTTGTAGAGCTGAGTCTTCTATTTTATCTTTCAGGTGGTTCTGCGATGACAGCACGGCAACATATTTCTCAAGAGTAATATTATCGCCCTCTTTTAATAAGGCCACACACCTGCGGGATATATATTTGTCTCCGTTTTCAATCTTCTCTCCCCTGTTCTTTATTTCACCATTGTGCATGCAAATATTGCTCATAGCTATGGCGACATGAAAGTTGGTTTTTTTTGTTGAAGTAACAATTACAGATGCCCCGTTATCGGCTCTCCTGGATATCTCTTTCCAGAAATACTCGTCGTAGTTTGAGTCCTCATTTACAACATCGGCATTAACCGAAGAAAGAATCTCCACCTCACCTTCACCCTCAAGCAGTGTAAGCGAATACCTTATTGCACCTGTTTCATGGTCGGCAATACTTACAAAACGAAGGGCCTCTACGCTGATACGAATCCCTGACTCCATACGACAGGTAAAGGTTCTTGTGAGTGTTCCCTTCTGCATGTCTAGCTCGCGACGAAATGCTTCGATCTTACACTTTGCCAGGTCCAGCTCTTCGTCTGCTACTTTTACTCTCAGACCAATCCAGCTCGGAGAATTAAGAACCTTGGCAAAATACTCTGGATAGCCATTCTTCCACCATCCCACCCTGGTCTTATCAGGATAATAAATCCCCGCTATATAGCTTCCCAGGTGGGTTTCTCCCGTATATGTTTCCTCGAAATTAGCTCTCTGACCCATATGGCCGTTGCCAATGGAAAAGAGGCTTTCCGATGCCCGGTTATATGACGGATCAAATCCCTCTTCAACAATCTTCCACTCGTCTATTTTCAGATTCGGATTCATTCTCTATGTTCTGTTTACTTACCTTAATTAACTTTAGTCCTTTCTCCGTCCGCCATAGCTGCGTAGAAGCGACGGCGGAGTCTATTGTCCCTTTTCTACATCATCCACAAACAATATCAATACCGCGGCAATCATAAGCGACACTCCGCCGGCTACCAGTGCATATACTGATTCGTGGTTAAAGATTGTTCTTACCATAAAGCCCAGTATTGTAGCAGCCAGTATCTGGGGTATCACGATAAAGAAATTAAAGATCCCCATATATACGCCCATTTTATTCTGCGGAAGCGATCCGGTTAATATAGCATAGGGCATTGCCAGTATGCTGGCCCATGCCAGACCGATACCTACCATCGACCATATAAGCATCCCGGGTTCTTTAATAATAAATATTGATATTAGTCCCAGTCCACCAACAACAAGTGATATGGAATGAGTTATTTTGCGGTTAAATATTTTTGCAAGCCAGGGAAGCAGTAACAATCCGAATGCTGCGGCAAAGAGATTATACCAGCCAAACATACCACTTACCAGGTTAGCCCCCTCGTTATACAGTTCTGAGGCTGTATCTGAGGTGCCATATATCCTTGATGTAACGGCTGAGGTGGTATAGATCCACATTGAGAAAAGGGCAAACCATGAGAAGAACTGGACGATGGCCAGCTGACCCATTGTTTTGGGCATTCGGTAGAGATCGGTGATTATGGATACAAGACCTGATTTTGTCTTTTCCATTCTTACCATCAGTCCGGTAAGGAGCTGTAGTATACCAAAGACAGCCAGTCCTCCTGCCATAATATATAATTCCTTTTCGAGATCAAAGAATATTACGGGCAGGGCAAATGCGAGACCTGCCAGGGACCAGATAATACCCCTTCGCACATAAGTATTTAGAGGAGCCGTTGTTTCCGGCTCATCAACAGCCTCGGGGCTGGCGGCATCTTCGAAACTTTTTAGTTCTTCAGGCGAATATTCCTTCGTTGAAAAGACTGTATAGAGGACCGAAATAAGAAGCACCACTCCACCCGCATAAAATGAAAACTTCACCGTATCAGGGATTTGTCCCGGATGAGCCGGCGTATTCGAGATATTAAACCAGTTGGTAAGGATGTAGGGCATCCATGATGCGACAAAGGCGCCTATGCCGATAAAGAAGCTCTGCATGGTAAAGCCCAGTGTTCTCTGTCGGTCGGGCAACATATCACCAACAAAGGCCCTGAAAGGTTCCATTGAGATATTTATGGATGCATCCATTATCCACAGCATGCCCACTGCTACCCATAGTGCGGGTGAGTTGGGCATCAGTATAAGAGCTATTGATGCCATTATAGCGCCTACCATAAAGTAAGGACGGCGGCGGCCCATTCGTCCCCAGGTCTTGTCGCTCATATGCCCGATTATGGGCTGTACGATTAAGCCAGTTACGGGAGCAGCTATCCAGAGGATAGGAATCTGGTCGATCTCTGCACCAAGGGTCTGGAAGATACGGCTTACGTTTCCGTTCTGGAGGGCAAAACCAAACTGTATCCCCAGGAAACCAAAACTCATATTCCATATCTGCCAGAAGCTAAGTTTTGGCTTCATTTTTACGCTGGTCTCCATAGATGAATATTTTATAGCCTTTTCTAAAAAAAATAATACTAAAAATACACAAAAAAGTCTAGCATATTTCATTTATAATCAGCATAGTTACATGTAATTCAATAGTATATTCCGGAGAAGGTTGTTTCAAACGTTTTCGGAACCGGAAAGTTTTTCGCAAATACTTGTTATTTAGAATGAATCTAAGAGTGCAAATGCGAAAAAGGGGTAAGGGGTAAGAGCAAAGGGCGAAGGGGTAAGAGGTAAGAGCAAAGAGGTAAGAGCAAAGGGCAAAGGGGTAAGGTAAGGGTAAGAGCGAAGAGGTAAGAGCAAAGAGCAAAGGGGTAAGAGCAAAGGGCGAAGGGGTAAGAGCAAAGAGGTAAGGGTAAAGGGGGAAGAGTTAATTAATAAGGGTTTTTCGGAAAGAGCTTATTCTCTTGCTTAGATAATCAAGCTCTGTCAGTAAATCATGCTTCTCTTTTTCACTAATCAGATCTCTTCGATGGAAAATATACAGGATATTAGCACACTCAAATGCAGACCTTCTTGCAATATTAAGAAACTGCGCAAATTCCTTTTTTGAGAATGATCCTGATCCCTCTGATATATTATTAGAAATAGACATTCCTGCCGCCCTTAATTGTTCTGCAAAACGAAATAACTTCTTTGAATCCGCTTTTTCTGCAACATCAAATAATTTATCCCCAATATCTATAGCATCCTGCCAGACCTGAAGATCCTCAAATCTAAAATGACTCATGACAATAATATTAATTTACAGCGATCTTATTCCACAATTATCATAAAGATAATCAATTCCTATAATTCTAAACAGCAAACCCTTAGCCCTTAGCCCTTAGCTCTTAGCATTTGTGCTTCCTGCTTCTCCCTTTTCCTTAATTAAGGCTTTGTGCTTATCTTAGTGAGATGAATGCAGAATACATCCTTGCCCTTGACCAGGGAACAACATCATCCAGGGCTATCCTTTTTAACAGGAACGGAAAGATTGAGGCTGTCTCAAAGAAAGAGTTCAGTCAGATATATCCCAGGCCCGGATGGGTCGAGCATGATCCGAGTGAGCTGTGGTCGAGCCAGGCATCGGTAATATCGGAGCTAATGGCCAAGAAGGGTATCAGGGGAAATAATATTAATTCGATCGGTATAACCAACCAGAGAGAAACAACTATAGTGTGGGACAGGGAGAGCGGTGAGCCGGTATATAATGCCATAGTTTGGCAGGACAGGCGTACAGCAGCGACCTGCGACAAACTGATAGCTGATGGCCGATCCGACACTATACTTAAGCGTACAGGACTGATACCCGATGCTTACTTCTCGGCCACCAAGGTGATGTGGATACTTGATAATGTTAAAGGAGCGAGGGAGAGGGCCATAAGGGGTGAGCTTTGCTTTGGTACGGTAGATAGCTGGCTACTGTGGAAAATGACCGGGGGAAAGGTACATGCCACAGACGTTACCAATGCCAGTCGTACCATGATGTATAATATACATACCCTGGAGTGGGACAGTCACCTGCTGGAACTGTTTAATATACCCGAAAATATGCTGCCCGAGGTAAGAACCTGCTCAGAGATTTATGGTATAACAGATGAACATATAACTGGTTACAGTATTCCGGTAGCAGGAATAGCGGGCGATCAGCAGGCCGCTCTTTTTGGTCAGCTCTGCATCGATAAAGGGATGGTTAAAAATACCTATGGCACCGGTTGCTTTATGATATTAAATACCGGTAACGAAGCAGTTGTTTCGTCTAACAGGTTACTTACCACAATAGCATGGATGATAGGAGATAAGATTACCTATGGTCTTGAAGGAAGTGTATTTATTGCAGGGGCCGTAATACAATGGTTACGAGATGGGCTGGAGATAATAGGATCGGCTCCTGAGAGCGAAAAAGTGGCTGCCGAGGTGGACGATAACGGGGGGGTATACTTTGTGCCGGCACTGGCCGGACTGGGTGCTCCACACTGGGATCCCTATGCGCGGGGTACCATAACAGGCATTACACGAGGGACAAGCAAGGGCCATATTAGTCGCGCCGCCCTCGAGAGTATTGCCTTTCAGGTAAGAGATGTTCTTATTGCCATGCAAAAAGATTTTGGATCTAAGATGTCGGGGCTGCGTGTAGATGGTGGTGCATCTGAAAATGACCTGCTTATGCAGTTTCAGGCAGATATACTTGGCATCGATGTAATAAGACCGGCCGTAATGGAGACTACCGCCCTGGGAGCAGCATATCTTGCAGGACTGGCAACGGGTTACTGGGACAGCATAGAAACTCTGAAGAATCATTGGCATATGGATCAAACCTTTAGCCCTGGCATGGACGATAAGCTGGTTGAAAACCACCTCTTAAACTGGGGGAAAGCTCTCGAAAGAGCAAAGGGATGGGGGGATATAATCCTATAGTTTCTTATCTTTGCAAGAAATAAAAATTATTTAAATGTTTTCAGGAATAGTTGAAGAAGCAGCTCCGGTAGTAAAGCTGGAGAAGGAGCAGGAAAACCTGCATATAACAATGTCGTGCTCATTTACCAACGAGCTAAAGATTGACCAGAGTATATCACATAATGGTGTATGTCTGACCGTTGTAAAGGTAGATGACAAGAGCTATACGGTAACAGCGATAAAAGAAACTCTCGAAAAATCGAACCTCGGACTACTGGAGGTGGACAGCAAGGTTAACCTTGAAAGAAGCACAAGGCTTGATGCACGAATGGATGGTCATATGGTCCAGGGGCATGTCGACCAGACTGCTGTTTGTACAGATGTAAGAGAGGCTGATGGAAGCTGGTACTTTAGCTTTGAATATGAGCCGGCACAGGAAGACTATATAACCGTTGAAAAGGGATCCGTCTCGGTCAATGGTGTTAGTCTGACCGTGGTTAACTCAAAAGATAAGTCGTTCGAGGTAGCTATTATCCCCTATACCTATGATGAGACTAACTTCCACCAGATAAAACCGGGAACAGTGGTGAATCTGGAGTTTGATATTATTGGTAAATACATCGCGAAGTACCTTCGCGGATTGAAGATTTAAGATCAAATAATCGATTTGAATGTCAACAAGCGCTATTATATTAGTTTCTGTAGCCTTGCTTATCACCGGCTTCCTGCTGGGCTGGTATATTAAGTCACGACGAGGCATTCTGGATGATGATTTTGTTGAGATAAAGAATGAGATTGAGGAGGCAGTGCATATTAAGGACCTGGAGGGTTTCAGAAAGGAGTTTATGGGTAATGTGTACCACGAGCTTAAGACCCCCATTTTTAATATGCAGGGTTATATCCTGACTCTTCTTGATGGCGGACTGGAAGATAAGACGATTAACAGGGTTTACCTGGAGCGTGCCGAGAAGAATATTAACAGGATGATATCGATCGTTGAGGACCTGGAGTCGATATCCGGACTCGAGTCAAGGGTCTTGAGCCTGAAGATCGAAAAGTTTAACCTGGGCAGACTTATAGATGATGTAATTGAAGCAACAGAGCTTAGGGCTTCAAGACAGAATATAAAAATAGAAAAGAAAAAGATTAAGGACTCTCTTGCTGTGGTAGCTGCCGACAGGCGGCGAATATACCAGGTAATAAATAACCTGCTTATAAATTCAATTAACTACGGTAATAAGGGCGGTAAGACTAGCATAGAAGTACGTCCTGCCGGGAATAAGGTACTTGTTGAAATTAAGGATAATGGTATAGGAATCAGCAAGTCCGATTTACCCCGGATCTTTGAAAGGTTTTACCGGGTCGACAAGAGCAGGTCGCGCGACTCAGGTGGAACGGGACTGGGACTGGCCATTGTTAAGCATATTATTGAGGCTCATAAGGAAACGGTGAAGGTAAAGTCGGCCCCGGGCAAGGGCAGTGTGTTTACTTTTACGTTGGCAAGGCCAGAGTAAAAGATAAGGGTTTATCTTCCTTACGCCAGAAGACCTTTGGTTTTTTTCTGCCTTCAAGAGGTAGCCCTGCATCTTTCCAGTAGCGCATTCCTCCACTAAGAATTATCACTTTTCGAAAACCCCTGTATTGCAGGTACTCTGCCACTGTTAGTGCGCGCGACTCTCCGTCGCAATAGAGATATATTGGGATCTCCCTGTCGAGGGTGTCTGCAAAATTCTCCAGTTTTTTCAGTCTGTGAACACCAATGGCACCGGGTATATGTTCCCTCTCGTATTCTCTTTTAAGACTTACATCAACCAGAAGAGCATAAACTTCTGACTGATACTGAATCTGAAAGTTATCCGGATCGAGATAGGTAATTTCATTAGGCTGAGCAAAAAGACCATTAAGGGATGCCGCCAGGATAATAGTCAGGATGCCTGGTTTAAGCTTACTCATAATTGTTGCCACTTTAAAAATGTTGAGATGGCTGCTAACGCTTCAAGTAATTTAAAAGGTTTAAATTAATTAAAAATCTTATAATCTTATAATCTTCAACCTTCTAATCTGAATAAACATTGTAAATCTTCAAAGAAAAGATTGTGGAATATCAATAAAAGGTATGTATTATATTAGACTGTATAACAAGCATTTGAGTGGACAATAGCTTAACTTTGAATTGTACTGTAAACATAGGTTGGTGAAAATGAAAGTTACGGTTTTCAATATTATTAATACTCTGCAGCAGTTTCATTCTGATCTGGCAGATTATTATTACGCTCAAAAGGAGTTAACTCATGATACCAGGGTCAAGAGTCTACTGGATTATCTTGTAAGAAGTGAACGATATCTTGAGTCTTGCATTGATCGTAACAGATTAGCTTTACCAAGAGAGACTCTTAATTCAAGCATTTCTATTCCATCAGAAGGAAATGATCGACTTACTATTAACTTTTCGGGATTTAAACCGGACGGCAATTTGATTAATTACGAAAAAGCAATGTGGTATGCCTTGAGAATGGACTCAATGATTGCAAAATATTGTAAACTTATTAAGGAGAATGCCAGGGATCAATCTCTAATGGAAGTTTTCAAAAAACTTTGCAGAATCACGAGACGTGAGAAAAGAAATCTTTTTTCGTATAACAATTTGTTTGCGGATTAGATTCAGGTTAAAAGTTTGTCAAAACTAAAAACTGCACGATACTTATTTAATCGTGCAGTTTTTTTAAATCCCCCGATAATAATCATTGATGAATGTCATTTGAAGATACTTACGTTTTTCTTAACTTGTTAAACGTAATATTTATTGATCCCATCTTCCTCTTAAAGACATTCTCATGCCCGACTCAACCAAAAAGGAACTCGAGAACAATTATATTCCTGATTCAGGATGCTTTGCTGCACTGCTTCCGACCGAGATAAAGTATCTTAATGAGAATAAATCAACCTTTGTTTATCATAGAAAAGAGACTGTTTGTAAGGAGGGTGGATTTTCGTCCGGAGTAAAATATATTATTGACGGTCTGGTGAAAATATATATTGAGGGTCCGAAAAAACGTAATATTATTGTTAAAATCCTCGGCCCGGGCGATTTTATTGGTCTCTCTTCAATATCAGGCAGTAAAACTTACTCCTACTCAGGATCTGCTCTTTCCGAATCGACAGTCTTTATGATCAACAGGGAAGCAATTATGGAGCTTATACGAAGAAATGGAAATTTTGCTCTTGAAGTAGCAGAGTGGTATTGTCTGAGCTATGATAAGGCCTATAAGAAACTTGCAACAATAGGATTCAAAAACCAGACCGGCAGGATAGCAGATACACTGCTCTATCTTATGCAGGAAAAGTTCAGTAATAAAAATGTATATAAGTACCTCTCCCGTTCATGCATTGCCGACCTTGCAGGAGTACCTATGGAAAGTGCAGTAAGAATTTTGTCGGATTTTGATAAAAATAATATTATTGAGCTGGATAAAAAAGATATCCGGATACTGGATATAGAGCGTTTAAAGGTCTACAGCAAACAGGGATAAGAGCTTTCCCTTTGCCAGAATTCAAGGCGTCGGGCCAGATTAAATAAAGACTAAGAGTGGGCTCAGGGATGCATAGTTTAATAAATATTATTAATTTTGCGATTAATATGGGGTTTTAGCTCAGTTGGTTTAGAGCACTTGCTTGACAGGCAAGGGGTCGGCAGTTCGAATCTGCCAAGTCCCACAACAAAAAGCCCTTCGTAAGAAGGGTTTCTTTGTTTGGATAAAAGACGTCAAACAAAGTTTGTAAGTATTTTATACGAATTAAGAAAGACAGGACGCAGTCCTGCTTTTTGTTGTTAGGGGCCCCCCTATCAGATCACGAAGTAATCTGCAGTTGAAAACAGGCAGATCACGAAGTAATCTGCCCAACCCAACCCAAGCCAGTGTTTTTTACACTTTCTATCTACGCATTTATACATAGTATTTTTATCGTTTTATACTCCTTTTAATAGGGCATTCCTGCTACCTCCTGTAAATATGTTTATCGGTTTATTTGTATTGTGATAAAATTTATCTGATATGATAGATGTAATATTAAATCCACCTCAGAAAAAAGTTCAGCCCAGCATTGAAGTAAAGACCAGACAGGAGGGAGACAGGCCCATAAAAAGCCTTCTTAAAACAATATCGTGGCGTATAGTTGGTACAATCGACACAATAACAATAAGCTTTATTATTACCGGTGAGATAACAAGCGCCTTATCAATTGGATCAATTGAGGTAGTAACTAAAATGATACTTTACTATTTCCACGAAAGACTATGGTCTAAGAGCAAAAAATTTAAGAAACCGATAACTAAAATAAACAGGAATGAATTTATCTCATCTATCGGATCAAATTAAAGGCTTATCTCCTGATAAAATGATATCTGCTCTTTGCGAACAGTATCCTCAACAGGTAGTATTTACCACAAGCTTTGGCATAGAAGACCAGGTTATTACAGATATAATCGTTAAGAACAAGCTTCCTGTAAGGATGGTTACCCTGGATACAGGCAGACTGTTCGAAGAGACCTACAAGGTCTTTTCAAATACACTGAAAAGATATAATAAGCCTGTTGAGACATTCTTTCCCGACCCTGCCGATATAGAGAAACTGCTTTCAGAGAAGGGTCCATTCAGCTTTTATCAGTCGATTGAAAATCGTAAGGAGTGCTGTTATATCAGGAAGGTGAAACCCCTTAACAGGTCGCTCGAGGGAATGAAAATATGGATCACCGGAATAAGGAAAGACCAGTCGCAGGGACGCTCAGACATGTCTTTTACCGAAAGCGATGATAAGAGGGGAATAATTAAGGTTCATCCTCTTTTTACGTGGACTATGGAAGAAGTTGAAAATTATATCAGCAAAAACAATGTTCCCTATAACAGTCTTCACGATAAGGGCTTTATCAGCATTGGATGTGAACCATGCACAAGAGCAATTAAGCCGGGTGATGATTTCAGGTCTGGAAGATGGTGGTGGGAAGATACCTCGGGTAAAGAATGTGGATTACATAAATAAAGAAGTAATAAATGATAAATGATGGTTGCAACAATTAACAGCGAACATATAAAAGAACTGGAGAACGAGGCCATATTTGTAATGAGGGAGGTTGCTTCACAGTTTGAGAGACCGGTAATTTTATTCTCAGGGGGCAAGGATTCAATTCTGCTTGCTTATCTTGCCAGGAAAGCTTTCTGGCCGGGAAAAATACCATTCAGGTTTTTACATATTGATACCGGCCATAACTTTATCGAAACAATAAAATTCAGGGATGACCTGGTTAAGGAACTTGGAGTTGAGTTAATTGTAGGGTCGGTACAGTCATCTATCGACAGGGGACGTGTTGTTGAAGAAAGTGGAGTAAATGCCAGTCGTAATATATTGCAAACCGTTACCCTTCTCGATGCTATCGAAGAATATAAAATAGATGCGGCAATAGGAGGAGGACGACGCGACGAGGAAAAGGCCAGGGCAAAGGAGAGGTTCTTCTCTCACAGGGATGAATTCGGTCAATGGGACCCGAAGAACCAGAGGCCTGAATTATGGAATATCTTTAACGGGAGGAAAAAAATAGGTGAGCACTTCAGAGTCTTTCCAATATCTAACTGGACCGAGCTGGATGTGTGGCAGTATATAAAAAATGAAGATATCGATCTCCCCAGCCTCTATTATACCCATAAAAGAAAGATTTTTAACAGAGACGGCACATGGCTTGCATGGGCTCCCTTTATGCAACTTAAGCCTGAAGAAGAGCTTATCACGGCCGATGTAAGGTGCAGGACCATAGGGGACATAACCTGTACCGGTGTAACTCTTTCAACAGCAGATAACCTGAACGATATTATTGCAGAGATTGCCGCTACAAGAAGTACCGAAAGAGGTGGAAGGCATGATGATAAAAGATCTGAATCCGCAATGGAAGAACGAAAAAGAGATGGATATTTTTAAGCGTTAATTGAAAGAAAAAGAAATGAAGGAGTACCTAGATCAACAGGACATAATGGTGGCACCAAGGGGCTTAAACGGAAAAAATAAATCGTTGCTGAGGTTTACTACGGCCGGAAGTGTAGATGATGGTAAGAGCACATTGATAGGTCGTTTATTATACGACAGTAAGTCTATATTCGAAGACCAGATGGAGCATATCATTGAGTCGGGTAAAAGAAGAGGTAAGGATGGTGTGGATCTGTCGCTATTAACAGACGGATTAAAGGCAGAGAGAGAACAGGGCATTACCATAGATGTAGCATACAGGTATTTTGCAACACCTAAAAGGAAATTCATTATTGCCGATACACCCGGTCATATTCAGTATACCCGTAATATGGTTACAGGGGCATCAACGGCAGACCTCGCCGTAATACTTATAGATGCCAGGAATGGTGTTCTTGAACAAACAATCAGGCACAGCTATATAGCATCACTTCTTGATATAAGGCACATTATATTCTGCGTTAACAAGATGGATCTGGTGGATTACAGCGAGTCTGTTTTTAATTCGCTAAGGTCTGACCTGATGAAGATTGTTGATGAACTGAAAATAATCAAGCCTGTCTTTATACCGATAAGTGCCAGGGAAGGAGATAATGTTGTTGATCGCTCTGAGAATATGAAATGGTACACCGGAAAATCTTTTCTTCAAACCCTTGAGACAGTAGAGATAATTAAGGATAAAGACCTCGAGAATAAAAGGTTCCCTGTCCAGTATATAATAAGGCCCCAGAATGATAAGTACCATGATTTCAGGGGATACGCAGGAAGGGTTACGGGTGGTATATTCAAGCCCGGTGATGACATAACTATCTTCCCTTCGGGATTAACATCAAAAATAAAGGATATTTATTCACATAATAACCTGCTGACAGAGGCCAGGATAGGCGATTCCGTTACACTGACCCTGGAAGATGAGATTGATGTAAGCAGGGGCGATATGATTGCCGGATCAGAAAATATACCATTATCGGGACAGGATATACAGGCAGATATCTGCTGGTTTAATAATCGTCCTCTCCAGTTAAGGGGCAAATATATTCTCAGGCATACATGCAGCGAAGCAAGGTGTATTATAAGTTCGGTAGATTATAAGCTAAACGTTAATACTATGGAGAGGGACACGGCTGATAAGGAAATAAAGATGAACGATATAGCCAGGATATCATTTAAGTCGACCGAGCCTCTCTACTATGATGACTATTCGGTTAATAACAGTACCGGAAGCATTATCCTGATCGAAGAGGGTACTAATGAAACTGTTGCTGCCGGGATGATAAGAGTGGTCTGAGCCAGGCATACTCCTCCTCAAAATTGGGAGTAAAAACCCCTTTACCAATTAAGGCCTTTATCTCTTCTGGCGTCCAGAAGCGCCCTTCGTCGACCTCGCCCGGATCAGGAACAGGAGCTAATTCGGTAGTGGTGATATAAGTATGTACCAGCTCGCGCTCTACTTCTGAGAGCCAGATATATTTCTTTACAAGACTGTAATCAAATCCTTCTATACCGGCCTCTTCTTTTGCTTCACGGAGCATGGCTTCTTCTATCTCCTCACCGGGATCAACATGTCCTCCCACGGAGCTGTCCCACATACCGGGCTGAACATCCTTGTTTAAAGCTCTTTTCTGAAGAAAAAGTTCTCCCCTGCCATTGAATATATGCAGATGAACAACGGGGTGAAGAAGCATGGATTCGCCATTATGGCAAACAGAACGAAGTTCCTTGCCTATAATATTTCCTTCAAGATCAACAAGGGGCAGATATTCTTCAGCCATTATTTTATTTTAATAATTCGTTTCGTTCCGATTTTGTTGCCTGATGATATTCTTAAGAAATAGAGTCCTTCGTCCAGGCCTGACAGGTCAAGCTGACTGCTGTTTAAATCAGTCTTTGAATAAACTACTCTCCCGTCGAAGCCAAGTATCTCCAGCATATCGATAGCCTGAACATCGTCGCTGATATTAATTGTAACAAAATCACTAAGAGGATTTGGGTAAACACTAAACCAGTTATTATCTATCTCGGGGGCCATAATATCATAAATACCAAGTGGCAGTCCCGGGTTAATAAGCCTTTCTGTTGTATAGAGTCTTGCCTCACCCGCTTCGAGAGCTATGGGAGATGATAGCGAAACAACATTTAATGAATCGCCTGTAAGATAATCGTACCAGTAGCCTGTTTGTGTAAATTCGCCTGATATATTATTGGCTACAACATCAAAGTTTCCGATAACAACCATATCCATTGAGCTATGTGAGATATTTATCCTTTTAAGTCTTCCTCCTGATAGCTGCGTAAGGGTAAAGTCACCCTCATTTATGGCCGGGTAGTTTGTTTTTAAATAAATAAGTCCTGAGAAATGATCGTAGATCTCTTTTCTCGGAGGCTCATTATTATAGTTCCACAGTATCGGCTTGGGCGATACCCGTCCGTCATAGTTAATAGAATAATCATATCCCAGCTCACCAAATTGCCATATCATCTTTGGTCCGGGCACAGTAAAGAAAAAGGTAGCGGCAAGTTGAACCCTTTTTAGGGCGGTAAGGATGTTACGTGTACTATAATAGGGTGAGCTGTAAATATTTCCTTCGTTAAGGAGCCTGTACATCATTCTTTCTTCATCGTGACTCTCCATATAGCCAACAGCATACGGATAGGTCCATCCCCTCTGTTCGTAATCGATCCAGCTTATATCAGAATCATAGCCCTTTGCTGCTTCAGAATACTGGTAATTACTATTGCCCCAGAGCATCATGCCATAGTCGGACAATACTTTCTCTTCGCTGTTATCGGCAAAATGTTCCAGAATAATATAGGTGTCGGGGTCTACCGACCACATATAATCTGCATACATCTCCCATATAGCAACACGTGAAGCATCGTACTGACCCCAGGCACTAACATTACCGAGGGTATTATTCTGGGTAAATCCCTTCGACAGGTCGAAGCGATAGCCATCTACCTTATACTCTTCAACCCAGTGCTTCATAACCCTCTTTGCATGATATCGGGTATAGTCGCTCTCGTGGTTAAAGTCGTGAAAGACATTATAGTCGTGAGTAGCAATTACGTTAAACCAGGGATTGTCGGCTGCTGTACGATTATTGGCCTCATCCCAGTAGAGTTTAGCCATGGGTGAGCTTCCCGTGGCATGGTTAAGAACCATATCGACAATAACGGCTATGCCACGGGCATGACACGAATCGATAAATTCTTTCAGTTTATCCTTTGTCCCGTAATACTTATCGGGGGCAAAGTAATAGGATGGGTTATAGCCCCAGCTTTCATTATCATCGAATTCATTTACGGGCATCAGCTCAATAGCATTAATTCCCAGCTTGCCTAGATAAGAGAGAGTATCTATAAGGTTCTGATAATTATGTGCTGCAAGGAAGTCTCTCAGGAGCAGCTCATAGATAACAAGATTTGTTTTATCAGGACGAGTATATCCGCTGGTCTGCCACTCATATTCAGTGGCATCTGTCTGTAGTACTCCAACTATTCCATCACCATATTCTTCGGGGTATTCTATCAGTGAAGGATAGGTCTCGCTATCTATATACTTATCATTCCATGGATCCAGTACCTTCTCAGCATAAGGGTCTGCAATGGTAATATCATCAACCAGGTACTGGTAACGGTACTCCTGTCCGGGTACAAGATCACTTATTTCAATCCAGAATTTTTTGCCGTCGGGGCTTTGCTTCATATATGATTCATCATCCTTTATCCAATCGTTAAAATCACCTACAACAAAGGCCCTTTCTTTTCCGGGAGCCGTTACGACAAGTGTGACATCTGTGTCGGAAATATAATTTATTCCATCTTCAATGCCTTCAGGAACAGCCTCTACAACAGGATCGTCGGGCACATAATAATAGAAGGAATCGACTGCTATTTCAAGGTCCTGGTAGGCCCTGGCATGCACCCAATCTCCTCCCGTTTCTGAGAGGAAGGTTGAATATGTAAGCTGGTCAGACCCTATCTCTTTCTTTACTACCTCCTCATCTATAAAGAGAAGTATTGAGTCGGCAAGTGAGGCAGATACATTTATATTAAGCGGCGTATATCGTTCCTGCACCACTGATCTTTCTGTCGGACTGCTAATGTTTACTTCGAGACCTGCTTCAAAGACATCAATAAATATATCGGGTGATGTCTGCATGCTCGATGTAGCATTCCTGATAACCAGGCATATTTCAGAAATAACTTCGTCTTCACTTATGGGATTACCTGTTGCGTCGGTATAATAATGCTCAATATCGGGAGTAATGTCTAGCTTATAGCGATATGATCCCAGGTATGTAAGCTGAGGCTGGGTAGTATTATTGCCCCATGCTTCAATAACATTCTGCCACCTGTCGCCATCTAAAGTAACTCCGGTATGAGCATAGAGCACACCCTCATACTGGTAGAGTCCGTCGGTGGGACTCAGCTGGTCTGAATTAAAATATATGGTGATTAGCTGACCCCTTGTGGGGATACCCGGCTCGGTCTCGATAACCTGTGCTAAAAGGCCACCTGACGTAAGCAGTAAGAATAATAATATATAGCTGAGCTTTTTCATCTTGTTTCTTATCTTAGTTCAATAATCATGGGTGTAAGTGGTGCCAGCATTAATTCACCCTTTAAATAAAGCTCTTCTCCGGATATTATCTCCCTGCCTGTTGAAATTCCACCCATCATTTCTTCAAATCTATCCAGTCGGAGCATTTGGTCCTCTTTATTCTTGTTAATAACTACCATTACTTTTTCAGCTTCATTATACCTGAAGTACACATAGACTCCATTTTGAGGAGCATAATGCATCAGTCTGCCTGTATGAATTACATCCTTATCTTTTCTCCAGTTAAGTATTCTCCAGAAGAAATTCTGCATATCAGCCTGGTCTTCTTTAAGACCTGTTCCGGTAAAGCCACTAATCTTATCGCCTTCCCATCCACCCGGAAAATCTTTACGTATATTGCCATGATCATCACCTTCGGTATGAGTCATAAGAATTTCAGAGCCATAGAATATCTGCGGTATGCCCCGTGTTGTCAGAAAAAAGGTAATCCCCAGCTTATAGAGATCAATGTCCATATTGAGCTGCATAAAGAAGCGGGCCATATCGTGGTTATCGGGAAAGATAACGAGATTCTCCGGATCGGGATACAGCATATCATTTGCCAGCATCTCATATATTTTTACCAGTCCTGAATTAAAGTCTTCATTCTCATTCAGTGCCTCAGATACTGCATTCTGCAGAGGGAAGTCCATCATACTTGGAATTTTTCCATCATAGCCATCTCGATTAGTCTGTCCGTCCTGCCAGTATGAGACAACGGCCGGGTTCATGCTCCACTCCTCTCCGACAATATTAAAATCGGGGTATTCATTAAGAACCCTGATATTCCATTCTGCCATCATTTCCTTATCGGGATAGGGATAAGTATCCATTCGTATGCCCGAGAGGCCCAGGTATTCGATCCACCAGATAGAGTTCTGGATAAGATATTCGGCCATATAGGGGTTACGCTGGTTCATATCAGGCATGGCTCTTACAAACCAGCCATCGGCCATCCCTTTTTTATCTGTTTGTGAAGCATAGGGATCCATATTTGTTGTACGGCGGTGACTGGTAGGAACAAAGTCGGGGTAGTGATTTATCCAGTCCTTAAAGGGAGGGTCTTCCATCCACCAGTGTGAGCTTCCGCAATGATTAAAGATCATATCCATAATCATTTTTATTCCCATATCGGCGGCCTGCCTCGACAGTTCACGATAATCCTCGTTAGATCCGAACCTTCGGTCTACCTTATAAAAATCAGTTGTTGCATAGCCATGATATGATCCTCTATCCATATCATTTTCCAGAACAGGATTAAGCCATATAGCAGTAAACCCCATATCCTTTATATAAGTGAGATTATTTGCTATCCCTGCAATATCACCTCCGTGCCTGCCATAATTATCGTTTCGCTTAAGTCCTTCCTTCATCCCCTCGATCTCGTCGTTTGAGGGATCGCCATTTGCAAACCTATCGGGCATTATCAGGTATAGAACATCCGAATTATCAAAACCATCTATATCTGCCGATCCTTTGTCTCTCTTATATAAGGTGTAGTTATAAGAATATTTCCTTACTCCATTATTAAGGAGGTCGATAGTAAATATGCCAGGTGTTGCCTTAGAGATATCAAGGTTAACAAAAAGATAATCAGGGCTGTCGGCCTTAGAAACAGAAATAAGTTTCACTGTGGTGTGATGAATTTTTACCTCCATGCTACCGGCCTTATCTGCTTTTATCAGGAGCTGAAGCTGTGAGTGTTTCATCCCGCTCCACCATGATGGAGGCTCCACTATCAGGTCCTGGCCGATAATCAGGGTCGAGAAGAAAAGTGAAATAAGGGTAATAATTATTCTGTTCATAAGTACAAATTAAGTATTAATAAGATACTGGCATAGTAAAAATATGAAAAACCTCTCCCTTGATAAAGGAGAGGTCTTCATTTTTAATACAGATTCTTAATCCGTGCCATCAGAACAATATTAATTCATAGTGATGGTTCCTACCATGTTCCATGGATCAAGAGTAATTGTATAGTTGCCTGCTGTTGAAATTGTCATATTTCCACCTCCGACTGTTAGTGCACCGATGGTGCCTCCCATATCATAGTCCCAGGCATTGTTTGCCCTGAACTTCCAATCACCGGCAGTCAGGTCGAGGGTAACAGTAAATACACCATTACCGGCATCCCACATCATATCTGTGTCTGTGTCCCATCCACCAGGAGTAGCGGCTCCTATTAAGCCCCACATATCAGCTCTGTATGTATATTCAAGAGGCGTACTCAGATCCAGAGTGATGGCATAGGTACCTGATTCTAAAACTTCAATATTATCACCACCCTGAACAAGATCAGTGCTTCCTGCTGGTGCTCCGTAATTTGGATTAGGATCCCAGTCATTGTTAGACCTGAACTTAAAATATCCTCCGGCTGTCAGGTCCATTGCTCCTGTCCATTGCTGAAGAGCTGGTTCGTAAGCAAGATCTGTGTCAGCACCCCATCCTCCGGGTGTTCCATCTCCAATCACACCCCATACAGTTGCAAGAGCTGTATAGGTCAGAGCATTGGCATCAACAGTAATAAAATAGTAACCATCTCCATTTGAAATATTTGGAGAACCAACATCAAGTACTCCAGCTACGCCACCATAATTAGTATCGTCCCAGCTGTTTGTAGTAGCTACTTTCCACTCATTTGCGCCGGCTGCCATATATACATACCCTTCAAGGTTGTCAGGAGCAGAGGCTCCGCTCTTTATCTGTGGGGATGCATCGGGATTCCAGTCACCCAGGCTTGTACCGGGATAACTTGCTGCTACATAGTTTCCTGGTAAGTTCCAGGTACGCTCCTGGGGAACAAGAGTAGTAAAGCTAACTTCGTCACCATATCCTGTACCTGCACTATTGGTTGCATAGGCTCTTACATAGTACATAGTATTTTCTGTAAGTCCGGTAAGTGAGCTTGTAAAGGCACCCGGTCCATCTCCGTCGCTGGTTTTGGAGTCGGCTATGGTCGGCATTGTGCTGGTCGACCAGCATAGTCCGCGAGCTGTAACATCAGAACCTTTTTCATCAGTTACTTCACCACCTCCTGATGCAGAAGTGTAAGAAATATCGGTAATAGCGGCTGTTGTAACAACCGGTGTCTCAGGCAGAGTAGTAAAACTCATTTCATCTCCGTAAATAGTACCGCTATTCATTGTTGCATATGCCTTTACATAATATGTAGTAGCATAATCAAGATCGCTTAACGTTACAGAAAAGGTTGCTCCCAGTACTACTGTATCGTAGGCCACCTTATTATCGGTAATATTAGGCTCCGGCGTAGTTGCATAGCAAACACCTCTCTCCGTGAATCCATCTCCTTCGGCAATAACAAAGCCTATTACGGTTGCCTGCGTAGATTGCACGTCAAGTACCTCAGACGTGCTAAGGCTTGGAACGAGTCTTACATCTGCAATATCCTCTGTACAGGCTACCATAAGGGTTAGTCCGACAAAGAGGATAGCAATAAATCTATATATAATTGATTTTTTCATCTGTTCTCAAATTATTAGTTCTGAACTATTGTGTACGTACCCAGCTCACCATCAAAGTCTGTTATTGTAAGAGTAATGGTATAGTTACCCGCTTCAACAGCAATATTATCGCCATTATGTACCAGGTTATCAGTTGTACCACCCAGGTTCCATGCCCATCCGTCGTTAAGTCTGAACTTCATTTCACCAACAACCAGGTCAAGAGTAATTGACCATGTTCCTGTTGCCTGATCATAATCCATCTTCTGGTCTGGAACGTCCCATCCATTAGGTGTAGCTGATCCGACAAGACCAATCTGCATTTCAGTAAATGCATAAGTAAGTGCGTTTACATCAACATCGAGTACATGGTAGCCAGCTTTAGGAGGAGTAATTGCTACTCCATCTACTGCAAGGGCACCTGCTGCATCGCCATAATCGATACCTGCATCGGGATCTGTCAGAGTAAAGGAGCTTGCAGGATCCATCTTTACTATGCCTGTATACATACCATCACCAAGAGCAGATTCAACTTTCTGTACCTTACCTGAATTGATAAGATCAAGTCTTGGCAGGCCGTAAATAGTTACATCTGTTGTTGTAGTAGCAGATATATATTCAAAGGGGTCGGTACTTGTTCCCTGTGCGCCTGTTCCGGCGTCTACTGTAAGTACTGCCCTAAGGCGAAAGTCGATTGAGGTAGTTGCATCTGCAGGAAATTTTTTCTTAAGAGCTCCATTAGCATCTCCTACTGAAATCTTAATTTCGTCGACATTTACGCCGGTCCATACTAAAACAAGGTCTGCAAAATCATTCCCGGTCAGGCAGGCCTCAATAAAATAGGTAGCCGAAGCATTAAAGCCCGGATCAACAGGACTTGCTGTGAAAATCAAAGTGTCGGTTGCGTTATCCCTTACCAGCGTCATATCGGGGAAGGAAACAAAAGCAGGTGCAATGGGATTATCCAGCATCACTATCTGCTCACCATCCTTCTCACACCCGGTAAAAAGAGCAATCAACCCAAGGATTGTAAATAATGTATATAATTTATTTTTCATCTTTCTTTGGTTTTAGAGTTTAGTAACCCGGATTATTTTGTCCGTTATAATTTGGGTTGGCGGACACCTCATCGGCGGGTATAGGGAACAGGTTAAGATGAGCGCTTGTTTGTGTACCATCAAAGGTTCCACCTTTCCACTGCCATACATAAGATCCGTTAGTAAATTGTCCGAAACGAATCAGGTCTGTTCTCCTTTGACCTTCATAATAAAACTCCCTTCCACGTTCTCTCATAAGGAAGTCGTCAGTTACATCAGCCTCTGAGATATTACCACTGGCATCACCATATGCACGGAATCTGACATCATTAATATCGATTACTGCGAGGTCGTCTCTGTTAAGGTTATGCTGAGCTTCAGCCCTCATAAGCAATGCATCGGCATACCTGAAGACAGGAAAGTCGGTACATGCATAGGCAGGGTTATAGTTAGCAGGAAGAGTACCGTCAGTATTTTTAGCGGTAAATTTATAAACGCCAACACCATAATCACCGCTTGAAGATGCGCTAGGAATATTTACGCTTTTCTTCATTTTAAGGAAAACCCTTTTATCGGGGCAGCTTAAAAACTCGGGATCGGTTGATGGAATTGGTAATCCACCATAAACACTCAGGGTATCAACCATCAGGTCCAGAAACTGTACCCTGGCACGGTTTCCGTTCCAGTTAGTATTTTCAGTTAGTCCGTGATAGTCTTCGGCCCTTATATAAACTGCATCGCTGCTGGATTCGATAAGGAAGGTTGTTCCGACATAGCCCTGAACATTAATTCCATCCTGCTCCCAGGCAAAGATCATCTCGGGATTGTGATTACCATCGTTATCGGCACTGAAGTTTTGCCTGTAGTCATCTGCAAGCGAATAACCGGCCAGCTCCACCTTATCAACATAAGTTACAACATCAGCCCACCTGGCTATTCCTGTATAGACTTCTGCGTTAAGGTAGAGTCTTGCCAGAAGCATCCATGCTGCTGCTTTATCGGCCTGTGGATATGAAAAACCAGGTTCGCCAAGAAGATCTTCAATAGCTAAAAGTTCAGATTCGATATAGTCGAATATAAACTGCCTTGATTTAATCTCAGGGAAGAATTTACCAACACCATCTTCATCAGTTGTAAATGGGAATTGACCAAAGAGGTCTATTGCCCAGTAATAAGCCAGAGACCTTAAGAATCTTGCTTCAGCATTATACTGCTGAACATCAGGATCGGGATTATCATTAGTTAACTGAATAAAATCGTTGGCATAGGTAATACTCAAACTGAGTCGCTGGAATAAAGCTGTCAGGAAAGGATTTGACGGGCTCCATGTCTGTGTGTTAAGGTCTGCTATACCAACATCACCCCATGCACAAATAGCCTCATCGGTTGTAATTTCCTGAAGGTTCCAGAGTGCTCTCGTTGTAGTAAAAAAGTTTCCGTCGGATGATGCAATATCATCACCTCCGTTTTCTCCCTGTCCAGGTATAATAAAACTGGCATATAACTTTCCAAGGACCATTTTCATGTATTCAGGATTGTCGCCAAGGTTACCTGCCAAAATCTGATCAGGATCTTTTGGTATGACATCCAAATCTTTCACGCATGAACCAATGGTAAATGCTGAAAGAATAATTCCTAATATAAATATTTTCTTCTTCATTTTTTTGAATACTAATAGGTTAAACTAATACCAAACATTATGGTACGTGGCCTTGGATAGAAGTTATTATCTATTCCTCCAGACACTTCAGGATCGAGTCCTCTATACTTGGTAATTGTAAGCAGGTTTTGAGCTGTGATGCTAAACCTGGCATCAATCATATCAAACAATCTCTCTACTGTATATCCTGCACTTAGATTGTCTAATTTGAAATAAGAAGCATTTTCAACAAAATAGTCGCTTGTGAACTGTCTTTTTACAAAGTCAGTCTCACTCAGGAATGTTGGGAAGTTCTTCCAATAACCAATCTGGTACATCTGGTCGTAAGAAGCTCCTGCGGCAACCTGGTTGTATACGTAGTTTCCAAAGCTGGCTCTTGTAGATGCCAGAGCGTCGAAGTTCTTATAGTTAAAGCGGAATGTAAGGCCAAACAGATAGTCAGGAACCGGGTTATGATAAATATACTTATCGTCGTTATCTCCGTTCACTGCTCCTCCTTCGCCTGAAAGATCTGCATAGAGCCCTTCAATAGGATTGCCCTGTGAGTCATAAATCTGCTGGTTTACAAAAAATGAATATGCCGGATATCCTACCCTGGTAACCTGTTTTTGTCCAGTAAATGCATCCCCGTAAAGAATGCCTATATAATCAGGATCTTCTGATATAAGAAGCTTTGTAATTTCATTCTTGTTATACGTGAAGTTAAATCCGATACCAAAATAAAGATCCTTCTGAGATACAGGAACAACGTTTAGCGAAAGTTCTATACCCTTATTTTCGAGGCTTCCAACGTTTGTAAGCAGGGTATTTGAGAAGTTACTTCCACTCGGTATAACAACCGTGTTAAGAAGATCGTTGGTTGTTCTTTTATATACATCTATAGTTGCCAATAAACGATTACTAAAGAATCCCAGGTCAAGTCCTGCATTCAACGTTGTTGTTTCTTCCCACTTAATATCAGGATCATAAGCATTAGGCCTCAAGGTAGGAATATACTCTCCTCCTATCTGGTAATAAGATCCTGGTGATGATATAATATATGTGGCCTGTGCGGGATAATCATTACCAATGTCCTGCTGACCAGTAACACCCCATCCCAGTCTGAGTTTCATATCGGTGAGGTAGGGTACGCTTTGCATAAATGCTTCTTCGTTAATCTTCCATGCAAAAGCTGCAGAAGGGAAGAAGCCCCACTTATTGCCTTCTGCAAAACGCGATGAACCATCATAACGCGCCGTTGCTGTTAAGAGGTAGCGCTCCTTATAAGTATAGTTTGCTCTTCCAAAGAAGGAAACAAGAAAATTTTCTGTGATATATTCAGATGTAACCGGCTCCTGCTCGGGGTGTGTTGCATCGAAATAACCGGTTCTATAACTTTCGCCTTCCCTTGCGAAGTGCTGCCATGAGTAACCGGCTGTTACATCAAGCCTGCTATCGGCCTCAGGTATTTCGTAATTATAGTTAAAATATAAATCGAGGAGATTATTCGTATTAACAGATGAATAATCTGATATCCTCCCCCAGTAAGGACTTGTTAATACAGAAGGCGATGTTGTGGGTCGGTTATTTACTCCTTCTCCTTTTGCATAATCAGTTGCAAGATTAAGATTCGCTGTAAGATTAGGAACATAAGGTATGGCATAGTTCAACTGTAAGTTACCCATTATCCTGTTAACCTCCGATGTATTATCAACCGCTAAGGCCTGTTCTACAGGGTTTGGTGTACCAAGGTTTGCTCCGTAGTTAGCCCACTGGAAATAACCATCGCTGGCTGGATTACCATCATATATCGCCTGAGTGGGATCCATATTTACAGCTGAACCAATAGCTCCTGAGTCGCCAAAATTATTTTTGGTGCTCATACCCTTAACTTTCAGGTTAACCTTAAGAGCACCCGCAAGAAAAACAGGGTCGAGGCTAAGCGACGCAGTTACTCTTTGCATATCGGTATTCTCAAGTATACCCTGCTGATCGGTATAACCAACTGAGAAACGATAGGGAAGCACTTTATATGATCCTGTCAGACTAAGACTATGGTCGTGTGAAACAGCTGTGCGGAAAATTTGATCCTGCCAGTTTGTATTCTCAGAACCCAGATTTGTGAATGTACTTGCTCCGTAGAGATCAACATTATCATAAGCAATCTGCCTTATCTCGTCTCCGGAATATACATCCACGTACTTTATTGCACTTGCTATTGATGTGCTTCCGTCATACCTTACGCTAAGCTTGCTTCCTGCCCTGGCTTTCTTGGTTTCTATAATAATAACACCATTTGAAGCTCTTGAGCCGTAGATTGCTGTTGATGAAGCATCTTTCAGTACAGTAAATGTTTCAATATCATTTGGATTAACAAAATCGAGAAAGTTTGAGCTTCCCGAAACATTGCTGTTATCAATAGGTACACCGTCAATAATAATCAGTGGGTCGTTTGACGCGTTTAGTGAAGATCCACCTCGTATTCTTATTGTTGATCCGCTACCAGGAGCTCCACCAGCAGTTGTTATAACAACACCCGCTGTTTTACCAACAAGAAGATCCTGAGCCGAAGTAATAGAACCCCGGTTAAAATCTTTGGCACTTACTGCAGATACCGATCCGGTAAGGTCTGTCTTCTTAACAGTACCATAACCAATGGTTACAACTTCTGCAATAGAAAATACATCCTGCTCCAGGGTAATATTCAACACCTGACCGCTGACCACTGTAACTTCCTGTGGAAGATATCCCACAAAAGAGATACTCAATATGACTCCCTCTGTTGTCCTGATCTCAAAAGTTCCATCTACATCTGTAGATGTTCCTATTGTTGTCCCTTTCACGAGAATGTTTGCTCCCGGAATAGGCAAACCATCAGTGGCATCTGTAACCTTTCCGGTTACTGTAATCTGCTGAGCAGATAAAATACCACCGATAAGTACACCAGCGACCAATAACATCAGTCGCTTGATTATCAGTTTGTTCATAGATATAAATAATTTAGGATTAATACTTATAGATTCCTTTTTACCATTTAGACCACCTGGAGATAGGCTCGATTTTTCATCACTAACAGAACAAGAAACTTCAGATGTGGTTAACATGGTTTTATTCTAAAATTAATTAGTCTTTAAATTTCATCACTTTCTTGTTGTTACACAAGTATTTAGAGCTCTTTTAACGCAATCGATACCGCAAACGTTTGAAATGATGATATAGCTCTGTAATGGATGTTATATTATTGTTAATTTTTTTAGCTAAATTTACAGAAGACGCCTATTTGGACTGAATATGAATAAGGGAAATGTTACCATAAAAGATATAGCAAGAGAGCTTGAAATATCTCCTTCTACTGTTTCTCGTGCACTAAAGGATCATCCTGATATTAGTCCGGAAACAAAGAAAATGGTAAATAGTCTTGCCGAGAAATGGAACTATGTCCCCAACCCTATAGCCCTCAGCCTGAAGGGGGGTACGTCGAACACGATAGGTATAGTTATTCCGCAGATAGTTCATTATTTCTTTTCACAGGTGATAAGTGGTGCTGAAGATTATGCCAACGATAAGGGCTATAACGTGATGATCTGCCAGAGTAATGAGAAGTACGAAAATGAGGTAAAGAATATTCAGACCCTTCTAAACAGTCATGTTGGCGGGATGATAGTGTCTATTTCGAAGCTAACACGTAACATGGAGCATTTCAGGGAGATAATGAATAAAAATATCCCACTTGTGTTTTTTGACAGGATCTGTGAGGAACTGGATACCGACAGGGTAACTGTTGATGATGAAGAGGGAGCCTATATGGCCGTAAAGCATCTTATCCTCGAGGGAAAGAAGAAAATAGTACATCTGTCGGGGCCTCCTAACCTGAGAATATCAAAAGACCGTATAGAGGGATATATACGTGCCCTTAATGAGTTCAGGATCCCTGTAAACGAGGAAAATATTGTAAAGTGCGACCAGATTGAAGAGGCCCAGTGGATAATACCCAGCATACTTAAGCGAAATCCTGTTCCGGACGCCTTCTTTAGTGTAAATGATCTGACTGCTGCCGAAACATTAATTATGGTAAAACAGCATGGCTTTAAGGTGCCTGATGATATTGCCGTAGTGGGCTTTACAAACGGACAGATATCAAAGCTGACAGATCCCGGTCTGAGCACAGTCGATCAGCACGGATACGAGATGGGACAGGAGGCAGCACGTCTTTTGCTCGACAGGATTAAAGACCGTTCAAGACCAACACAATCAAGAGTAATAAAAACCGAACTTATTGTAAGGGGCTCGTCATCACGACTTACAAAATCATAGAATCATAGAATCAAAAACATATTATTATGAATAGAATATTTATTGCAGCATTAGTGCTGTTCTTTTCTGCTAATTATGCTTTCGCACAGGATGTAAATATCGACTCATGGCTGGTTAAAAGTCCGCTTATCGTTGAAAAGCCGGCCTTTATATCCGGTGCAGACATTAACAAGGAAGAGTTTACTACAAAGAACCTGCTTACTGAAAATTATATCGACCTCTATGGACTCTTGCCTGTAAAGGGTGGTTCGTGGAATACTGTAAAGCCTGGCAAGGAGGGTTTTGTTGAGATAAAAGCACTGAAAAAGACCAGCAGTCAGGTCTCTTACCTGGCCTTCTATCTCGAAACCGCCGGCCTGGATGAAATAAAAATAGAAGTGGAGAGTCCGCAGATGTTCGAAGTATACCTTGAAGGAAAGAAGATAAGCTCAAACTATACCCTCGCCGACGAGGGTAAAACAGTTAAGCGTACGGGTACTATTGATGCAGATCCGGGCAAGTATCTTATAATTGTAAAATCACTTTATACAGATGTTAACAAGAATATCTGGAAGCTTAAGGCAATACTGAGCGGGGTGCCTGAGAGGGGTGTTGTTCTATCGACCGTGCCCGAAGAGAAAATGAGCATTCATCACCTGCTTGAGGGAACAAAGCTGGGATCAATGTCGCTCTCTCCTGATGGAAAGTACGTGGCTGTTACTTATTCGAAAGTAGATCCCCAGTCAGGAAAGACAGAAGGGTGGACAGAAATAAAAGAGAGTGCATCAGCAAAGCTTATACAGAGCTTCAGGAAAGACGGAACAACAGGCTACAGATGGATGCCCCTGGGCAACAGGATATATTATACTGAAAGAAAAGACAATCTTTCAACTGTGTGGGTATATGATTTTGACAGCGCAAAAGAATACCCGCTTATTGAAAATATAGCAGAGATGTCGGGCTTCAGCTGGGCCCCCGATTGTTCGTTTATTATATATAATGTTCGCGAGACAGAGAAGAGCGGGGGGAAATCGTCGCTTAAATATATGGATGAGCTGGGCAATCGCACCTTCAGGGCCACAAGCTACAATCAGCTTTATAAGTATGACCTGGCTACAAAAACATCAAGCAGGCTTACCTTCGGAAAGCCCGGTGCTTCACTGAATGATATCAGCCATAATGGTAAATTTATTGTCTTTAGCAGCTCCAGACCCAACCCGACACAGAGGCCCTTTACGCTGCAGAATATGTACCTGATGGACCTTGAGAAGGGTGAGGTAAAAACCCTGTGGAAAGATTTCAGGTGGTCGGGCTATGCCAGCTTCTCACCTGACGACAAAAAGCTGCTGGTATCAGGCGGACCGGATACCTTTGGGGAGACAGGGAGGAACATTGGTGATCAGGAGCTTGCCAATAACTACGACGGACAATTATATATCTACGACCTGGCAAGTGGCGAAGTCGACCCTATAAGCGTGGATTTTAATCCTTCCATCGGATCGGCAACATGGCATACATCAGACAATAAAATATATCTCTCTGCATCCGACGAAGTATATTCCAGGCTTTTTTGCTGGGATGAGGAAAGTCGTGAATTCAGAAAGATTGATGTTGAGCCAGATATCCTGTCGGGGCTAAATATTGCTGCAGGAGTTCTTAAGGCAGCTTACTCAGGAACAAGCATGAGCAAGCATAAAAGGGGCTGGTTAATAGACCTGGCAAGCGGAGAAAGCTCTCTGTTTGAAAACCCCGAAGAAGAGACATACAGGAATGTTAAGTTTGGCAGGGATGGCGACTGGAACTTTAAGATGCCCGACGGAAGGGAGATAAAGGGATATATGATGTATCCTGTTGATTTTGATGCTTCAAAAAAATACCCCCTTATAGTAAATTACTACGGGGGCACCTCTCCGGTAGAAAAGTCTTTTGGTGGTCGTTACCCAATGGAGATATGGGCAGCAAGTGGATATGTTGTTTTTGTCCCTCAGCCCAGCGGGGCAACTGGCTTTGGACAGGAGTTTTCGGCAAGGCACCAGAACACCTGGGGCATGGATGCGGCAGACGAGATTATTGAGGGAACAAAGCAGTTTCTGGCCGCCCACGATTTTGTAGATCCTGAAAAAGTTGGATGCATAGGTGCTTCCTACGGGGGATTTATGACCATGTTACTGCAAACAAAGACCGATATATTTGCCTGTGCCATATCACATGCAGGGATAAGCAGCATAAGCTCATACTGGGGTGAAGGATACTGGGGTAATTCATATTCGTCGGAAGCTACGGGCGACTCATACCCATGGAACAGGAAAGATATATATGTAGATCAGAGTCCGCTGTTTAGTGCAGATAAAATTACTACTCCCCTCCTGCTTTTACATGGATCTGCTGACACTAATGTACCTCTTGGTGAATCGCTTCAGTTATGGGTGGGACTGAAAATTCTTGGCCGTCCCGTTGAGATGGTACAGGTCGAAGGAGAGGACCATCATATTCTGACCTATTCAAAACGTATAGAATGGCATAATGCTATTATGTCGTGGTTTGGCAAGTACCTAAAAGATGATGGAGCTGATTGGAAGAAGATGTTTCCAAAAAGCGAATTATAGCAAGGGAGCTGCCGCAGGGAGTTATTCTTCCGGAAAGACCTTACGGGCATATTCGGCTTTTGAGCCGAGGTGACTTTCCCAGGGCCTTATGCTATAGTTAAACGTTGCCTTCTCTGCATTAAGCAGGTATCTTTCCATTGGTCCCGGTCCGCAGCTCCCACCACCCAGTCCGCAATGAGACATATCGATGGTAAGTATTGTTTCCTTTCTTTTTGTTAGTTCATAGGGATGATTTGCTTTTTCAAGGTCCATAGGAGTATAGTGGAGAGCACTGAAATTCATATTTTCAGGAGCAACGATCATAAAGCCAAATCCACTCTCATTGGTAAGTGTCAGCCACCTTACACCGGTACGGTTTCCACAATCCTGCGGCCTGATATAGGGAACAAACATATCATCTACGCCTGTAATATACCTGCCTATAGCAGCACTGGTACTGCGATCCACATAGTTTTCATGCGGACCTGCTCCAAAATACTCTACTGTCTCAAATCCTTCAGGCAGCTCCATAATAAACCCGAGCCTGGCAAGAGGCCATTCGGCCTTATCGGGATCGAAGCTATTTTCGACATCGATAGCTCCATTGCCCCACACTGTATATACTGATAAGGTTCTAAGGGTATATCCTGATGGAGATTTAGATTCCAGCCCGACACTCACCCTTACTGCATTGTCGCCCAGTAATTCATAGTCGAAAGAATTTACCTTATGGCTCATATTGCCCAGTCCGGCATCCCTCCATTTAGGTCCGGGTCCTCTACCAAAAATATAATCATTATCAACCGGCGCCCTGAAGATATTAGGCAGGGGTCCTGCTACATGCTCATCACTTTCGGTGGAGGTATAAATCATGCGTGTAGCAGGTTTAACTCCTTCAATTGCTTCAGGATGTGTTTCGAAAAGCTTAGATCCAAAATAGCACATATCTGTTATTGTACCGGCCAGTCTGTTAAAGCTTATTGAAAAGTATTTACCTGTGATGGTAAGTTCATTTTGATTGTTGTCGACCTTCACGGGATATATTTCTGATTTATCCATCACTTCAGGATAATAATCACCCCTTATTTTAGTAAGATCTACCGGGAACTGTTCCCATGCAACTATATGCCCCATCGTGGCCCAGTAGTTATCTTCGCACAGAACAAACTGCACTTTTAAAAAATACTCATGCCCCTTAAGAAAGTCAATATCTCCCATCCCCAGATCTAACATGGCTGTCTCGCCGGGTTCGATACTAAGCCTTTCTTTGATGCCCGACTTTATAACTGAGCCATCGCACTCAAGCATCCATTTAAGTTTAAAGTCGGATAGATTAATAAACTGGTAGCGGTTAGTAACTTTAAGTTTGCCGGCCAGTGCATTATCAGCTTCTACCTTTATATACTGGTAGACCTTTTTCATTTCCTCCATCTTTGGAGTAAGCTGCCTGTCGGGCGTTGTGAGACCGTTAATACAGAAGTTCCAGTCTGTAGGCCTGTCTCCAAAATCACCACCATAGGCAAAGTAGTATTCATTATCACTTCCCGGTACTTTTACTGCAAGACCCTGGTCGACCCAGTCCCATATACAGCCACCGATAAGGCGATCATGACTTTCTATCACGTCCCAGTACTCCTGGAGGTTACCAACGGCATTTCCCATGGCATGTGCATATTCGCACATAATAAAGGGTTTGGGATTATCTTCTTTGCCGGTATTATCGAGCCATTCGACAGAAGGATACATAGTGGACTCAATATCTGCCACCTCATTATATCTTTCATAATGTATGGGCCGGCTGCTGTCAATACTCAGAATCGCCTCGCGGCAGGCAACAAAATTGACTCCCGGGCCCGCTTCATTACCCATCGACCAGATAATTATTGAAGGATGGTTTTTATCGCGCTGCACCATGCTTATCTGTCGGTCGACATGAGCCTTTTGCCATGCAGGATCGTGACCCAGGGATTCTTTCCCATAGCCCATTCCGTGCGACTCCACATTAGCCTCATCGATAACATAAATACCATATTTATCGCAAAGCTTATAAAAATCGGGGTGATCGGGATAATGACAGGTACGTACGGTATTAACATTAAACTGCTTAAACAGTGTAACATCGGTGATCATGCTCTCGAGAGAAACATAGCGACCCGTAAAAGGGTCATGCTCATGACGGTTTACTCCTTTTAGTTTTACAGACTTGCCGTTTACCCATAGCTGCTGATCCCTGATCTCTATTTTCCTGAATCCAAAATCCGAAGCAAGCACTTCCCTGCTTACTCCCTTGCTATCCTTTACAACAAAGATTACCTTATAGAGATTGGGTTTTTCGGCCGACCAAAGTTCAGGCTCAATGATCTCTGTTGATATGCTGGTAGTATATTCTTCTTTTTGAGATTCAAGAACTATGGTGGAACTGGCAATAGGATCCTGGTCGGTATATTTTTCTGACTTTTTAAGCAAGTATGTTTCGATGGTAACAAATTTATCGCTTCCGTAAGCCTTTACCTTCATGTCGGCAATGAATACAGCAGATTTAAAGTCGTCTGAAAGCTCAGATTTAAGGAAATAATCCCACAGGTGCACCTCGGGTGTTGAGTAGAGAAAAACATCCCTGTATATTCCGCTCAGGCGCCACATGTCCTGGTCCTCAAGATAGGACCCATCGCTCCAGCGGTACACTTCAACCGATATGGTGTTATCGCCGGCACTTACATAATCGGTAATATTAAATTCTGCAGGAGTCATGCTGCCCTGGCTATATCCCACCTTAACACCATTTATCCACAGGTAAAAGGCACTTTTTACACCTGCAAAATGAACAAATATTTCCCTTCCGTCCCATGACTCAGGCACGTTAAAATCACGTTTATATGAGCCAACCGGATTGGGCAGCTCATTCTTGGTATAGCCTGCGGGGGCAGGACCAATTATTTTAGGAGGATTCTTTGCAAAGGGATATCTGACATTGGTATATATTGGTTTGCCATAGCCATGCAGTTGCCAGTTGGAAGGAACGATAATATCATCCCAGTAACTAACATCATAATTTGTTTTATAGAAGTCTATCAGCCTCATGTCGGGGTGACTTACCCAGTTGAATTTCCAGATACCATTAAGACTCATGTACCATGGTGAATTATCTGGCACATCTCTTATGGCCTGTTTTATACCGGCATAAGGAATATATGTAGCATGAGCCGCTTCCTTATTAATACCTATTACATCGGGATTTTCCCAGTCGTTAACCTGGGCATTTAACTGCAGTGCAAACAGCAGGCTTGCTGTGATAATAAATAATCGTCGGTAATGCTTCATCTCTGGTTTAATTTCAGGGTAAAGTATTTAAAGGAATAATGTTAGTGTTTTTTGAGGAAAGTAAAAAATAGTGCCTAGAGTGACTAGAGTGACTGAAGTATTTAGAGTTGGCGAAATAATATTGTTTTTCTTAAATTTACAGTTAAGTGGAATAAAATGATTAATTATGAATAATAAGGAATTTTCTAAAATTCTTGAAAGAAGAACTCGTGCTTTTGCATTTAAAATTCTTAAGCTATCTTCAAGTTTACCAAACACTCCTGAAGGTAAAATAATCAGATATCAGTTATCAAAGTCAGGAACGAGTATTGGGGCAAATTATAGAGAAGCTAACAGATCCAGAAGCAAGGCAGATTTTACAAATAAGATCAGGATATGTGAAGGAGAATCAAGTGAGACTGTATTTTGGTTAGAGCTTATTAAGGATCAGGAATGGCTGTCTTTATCTGAATTGAAAAATGAAACTGTAGAGAAAATCAAAGCCTGAAATAAAGGCCGGATTTTCGTAAAAGAAGTCTTTCTCCTTGTCTTCGATGTTTACAAAGCTGGCATAGACCAGTCCTGGTTTAGCGTTAAGCATCCTGTTGAGGGCTCCCATATTAAGGTCACTTCTAAGCATCTCAAACAACCTGCTCCTGTCGTCGACCCATGTAAGAGCGGTATTGATCTTCTCCATTGCACAAACCGACTCCATTAATTCTTCGAGATCATTTTCGTGGCCCGGCCTGACATATAAAGAACCAAAGACAAGAAACTGAAAAATACCAGGCTTAAACAATCTCCTGAAGTATGGTGCCCACGGAAAAATATGCATTAAGATCCAACCCCACACACCAGGGAGATTAACAATATCATAACATGTTGGAACGGCACTAAGGCCTGCTACTATTTCTCCGTCTTTAATCTTTACATAATACCTGTCTTCATAGAAGGTATTTTCGTCCGTATAGAAAGAGTAGTTGCTATAATATGCTCTTAGCAGGGCCAGCATTTCATCTCCTCTTGCTGTATCAAGTTTTTCCACCCCCTTGCTGATATTGGGACTGAACCTGCTGAAAGCTACTGTAAGAAAGGATCTAATATATTGAAAGCCAACCTGGTGAATAATATTCTTGGACCTCTCATTTGCACTTTCCACATAGGCATAAACAACATTTTTTTCGCCCTCCTTAAAGTCGGGTAGTTCGAGCATATGAGGCTTACGAAAGAAGGATAGAATCTTTCCTTTCATTGAATCGTCAGATGCATTATCCTCTCTTACTTTCTTTCTTCTGCTTGTGTCTTCGCCCGACTGGAACCTGGATTGGATGGCCAGGTATCTCAAATAAATACCATGCTGTGAGTCATCTCCCTGGTAAATTTTCCTGTAGCACAGTCCGACTGTTCCACTTAATTTCTCATCCTTATAAAGGGAAACAAAGCGAATATTCTTGTAGGCCTCTATACGGGAATTTATTGACTGCATTATATAGCGCATTCCTCCCTTGCTGCCGAGCACAGTTTTACTGAGCAGGTCGACAATCTGCTTATTAGCCTTATCTGTAAGTATTGCACTGAGTCCCTTAAAACTCAAAAGAGTTTTTCTCATTATTTTAATTAATTGTCAAGACTGCCAAATACTTTTTTAAGTAAAGGAGTTACCCTGGCAGATACATTTTTCCTGATCTCTAATTCCTCCTCCGCAACCTTAATAAACATTCCGTCGAGAGCCCTGTGCGTAAGATAGGCGCTAAGGTCTGTCTCGACCGGTGTAAATCCGGCCAGCTTACCGGCTATTGAATTAGCAAGCTTATTCCAGTTAGTTGTAAGGGCATCCCATGAGTCCTGGGTGGAAACAGACCCTACCAGGGGTTTAGTTACAGAGCTTTGAATTTTAGGACTATAGAGATTAAACAATTCATTGTAGCTTGTGCGGTGCAGATATTGTGTAGCGGCATCATCCTCACCTTTCAGAATAGCAAAAGCATCCCCAATAGTCATTTGCTTAACACTATTAACGAATATAGGTGCTGCTTCTTTTGCTGCATCTTCGGCTGCCCTGTTAATGCTTAGTATGGCATCCTGCACAAGTTTATCGCCTCCCGGTATTTTTGAGATATTATCTATTATAATATTTGCTTCTTCGGGCAATAATATTTTCAGGGCTTCATTACCGAAATAACCATCTTGTGCTCCAAGCACCGAAGAGGAGTTCCTCGCTCCGGTTATCAGGGCTTCTTTTAATCCATTGGCCACCTCGCCCTCTGTAAGCGGAACATTTGTTGGCATAGTTTCGAGAACCTGCATCAGCTCTGCACATGATGTTATTAGCAGGGTGATAGTAAGAATAAATGGTAAAATAACTTTTTTCATAGTATGGTATTTATATCTGTTTTCTTGTTTGGAGCAAGGCTTCTGCATGGATCAGGTCGGTGGGTAAGGTGATTTTAATATTTTCACTATTACCCTCTACGAGACCTATTTTTATTCCCAGCCTTTCTGCCACAGTTGCATCGTCGGTAAAATTTGGTGAATAGGCACAGTCGTATGCTTTATACAGAATCTCCGATCTGAATACCTGAGGTGTTTGTACAAGCCTTATTCTGTTCCTGTCGAGGGGCCTGCTTTCGCTGCCTGATGCTTCAAGCTCTCGTACAGACTCGGAAGTTGAGATAACAGGGATGGCACTACCGGTTTTTTCGGCCATATCAAAACATGCCCTTATAGTAGCTACCGACACCAGTGGCCTTACGGCATCATGAACGGCAATAAGCGAAGGAGAGCTGGTGTGTTTGAGTCCGTTTTTAACAGAATAAAAGCGCTCATCACCTCCGCCTGCTAGCGTGTGCTTTGAGTTAAACCTGTACTGTTCACATAGCTTATTCCACCGACCGACAGCATCTTCGGGCAAGACAACAACAATGTTTATATTAGTGTCATACTCCAGGAAGCGCTCAATTGTATGGATAAGAAGCGGTTTCCCCTTAAGCAACATAAACTGTTTTGGTGTCTGGCCACCCATCCTTTGTCCCGAGCCCCCGGCCATTATCAGTACGAACTTTTGCATTATTTTCGCCTTTTTCTAGCTGTTTTAAGTATAGATAAATCGTTTAATGGTTTTCTTAGGGGTTTTCTCAAACTCCTGGTCGTGTATTCTGTACTCTGCTATATTCATATAGGCGGGCATACTGGCATTAAGTTCTTTCCTGAGTCCCTTATATACCTCTTCAATATTAGTGACACCATCTGCTTTAATCTGCTCGTTATCAGGATATACAAGAGCAACCAGTTTATGATTTTCGTCTATCACCACAGACTCTACTATATAGGGCTGATTATTGATTGCTGATTCAATCTCTTCGGGGAAAATATTCTGTCCTGATGGACCAAGCAGCATATTTTTGCTTCTGCCCCTTATATAGACATTGCCCTCTTTATCGATTACACCGAGGTCGCCGGTATGCAGCCATCCATCTTTATCGATGGCCTCGTTAGTAGCTTTCTCGTTCTTATAATATCCCAGCATTACATTGGATCCTCTGACAATAATCTCGCCTACCTCATTTTGAGGATCGGACGAATCGATTGTTACTTCAAGAGTATCAACAGGTCGTCCGCAGGCCTGTGGTTTTGTTGTTGACCATGGCGAATAGCTGATAAGCGGTCCGCATTCTGTCATTCCATAGCCCACTGTAAAGGGAAGTTTTATCTTCCTGAAAAAGTCTTCTACATCATGGTTAAGTGCTGCTCCCCCTATAACCATTTCAATAAAGTTCCCTCCAAATGAATTTGAAAATTTCTCCAGCACTTTCTTATAAAGGATTTTATTTATCCCCGGCAAGGCAAGAAGGATTTTCATATGAGGTTTTGACAGAGCAGGGAGTAATCTTTTCTTATATACCTTTTCAATAACAAGGGGTACAGATATTATAAGCCTTGGCTTTATTTCACCGAAGGCGCCAAGTATAACAGCCGGTGATGGTGTTTTGGTAAGTATGGTAATATGACAACCGTAGGTAAAGGGGAAAAGGAATTCAAATGCGCAGCCAAGTGTATGGGCCAGGGGCAGGAAGGAAACAATCTTATCGCCTGGCTTAAGAGGCATATTGTTCTGTGCAAACCTTACATTTCCGGCCAGGCTCCTGTGCGGCACCATTACACCCTTTGAAAAACCTGTTGTTCCCGAGGTATAGCTCAGCACAGCCATCTCTTCGTTATCAATATCGGAATAGTTTATATCATCGGCCTTAAATGAAGGATATAGTTTACTAAACTCTTCGTCGACCAGTGCAGAGAACTTTTCTAGGTTTTTGTCTCTTCCTGTAAGATATCTGAAATCTTCGAGCATATAAACACCCGCCAGCTCAGGCATATTTTCAAGCTTCAGTGTATTCCAAATCTTCTCATCGACCAGCAGTAATTTTGAATCGGAATGATTAATAATATTTGTAAGGTCGTCAGGTTTAAAGTCTGGCATTATTGGAACAGAAACTGCGCCATAGGTAACAGTAGCAAGGTATGTTGCACACCAGTGAGCTGAATTCTTGCCCAGCAGGGATACCTTATCGCCCTGTTTTATTCCTGCCTTCTCAAAAATCATATGGAACTTTTTTATCCTCGCAGCTATCTCTGCATAGGTATAGCCAGCTCCTTTATAATCGGAAAGAGCTTCAATAGCCCAATTATCAGCAATACTTGATTTGATATAATCTACCAGTCTTTCTTTAATCATCGGTTGATATTATTGGTTTAAGGTAAAAATACGATAATTGATTTAATGAAGTGGGAGGTTTGCGAGAAAAAAGTTATTTGTTCGCTAAAGCGAACGTTATTGGTTAATGGTTAATGGTAATAATTTTGTAAATTTGGTTTAGTGGAATTGATTTTCGTCTTGCTGTATGAATCTTAATGATCTGGAGGTATATCAAATAGCATTAAAAATAGGCAATCTTGCATGGAAGGTTTATCGCACACTACCAAAAGAACTTGCCTATAAAATGGGTTCACAATTTCTTAGCTCTTCTGATTCAATAGGAGCTAATATTGCTGAAGGATACGGTCGTTTTCATTACAAAGATTCTGCAAAGTTTTACTACAACTCCAGGGGATCTCTTTATGAAACTGCCTTTTGGATAAACAGATTAAAATCCAGGGGTCTAATAGATCAAAATGATGAAATGGAGTTAACAGAATTAATAAATACTGAAATGATCAAATTAAATAAGTTTATCAAATCAGTAAATCAAAAAGCCAATAACCAATAACGCAAGCAACGCGAGCTAATAACCAATAACGCGAGCAAGCGAGCAACTAACCAATAACGCGAGCACAGCGAGCTAATAACCAATAACCCTTAAACAATGTACATCACCAGCAGGGCGGCAATAGACAGCACATTTACCAGGGTAAAGAAATAATAAAAGCTTTCTCTTTTTTTACGGAAATGGCCCAGCTTGCGTGCGAATATTCCAATTGTTGGCACAAAGAGGACAAGCAGGAAGGCAAAGAATTCGATATCCATAAAGACCTCGCTCATCCCTTCTTTTACAAGACTTGAAAGGTAGATAACCAGGAGAAGGACAAAGAGATAAATTAAGTAGCTGACTTTTAAAAGAAGGGTTGAGATAGGATATTTCTTATGTACCCTGTGCGGCTTAAGGTAGGCATAGGCCAGGGAAAAAACGAAAATAATTAAAAATGCTCCAAGGATAAAATTCTTTACTTCCGGGAAATTTGCCATTATAATAAATATTAATTCTGGGGTTCGGTCCATACAAGAGAGCTGGCGCCAAGAACAGCAGCATTCTTAGTGCTCAGCCGTGATGGTAAAAGTTTCACTTTATCTTTATATATGCTTAATAAATGTTCGTTCATATATTTCCTTGCCGGTTCGAAAATGAAATCTTCAGCCAGTGCCAGTCCGCCAAAAAGAAATATAGCTTCCGGGTTAGTGAGGGCAACAAGGTCGGCCAGCTTAAAGCCCAGCATCTGGCCTGTGTGCTCAAATGCTTTCAGTGCAATGGGGTCGCCATTTACTGCTGCATCATGAATCTGTTTAGCATCAAGCTGATCAAAACTTAATTTTCTCAGTTCGCTATCACTGATACTGTCGGCCATAATTTTCAAGAGGGTTCTTTTAATCCCTGATGCTGAGACATAGGTTTCCAGGCAACCTGTCTTTCCACATCCACATTCCCTGTTAGAGAGGCCAGGCCTGATAGAGGTATGACCCAGTTCACCGGCAAAGCCATCTTCACCGTAAACCAGACTACCATTTACTACAAGACCGCTTCCCAGTCCGGTACCAAGGGTAATCACCACGAAGTTTTTCATCCCCCTTGCTCCCCCATATACCATTTCTCCCACAGCAGCTGCATTGGCATCGTTGGTTACAAGAACCTTTAATGAGGTATGCTTCTTAAAAATATCGGCTATGGGTACTATACCCTTCCATGGGAGAGAAGCAGCGTGCTCGATAGTTCCTTTATTGATATTACCCATGGGGGCACCTATCCCTATGCCTGCAAGTTTATATTCTGTGTTCAGACGAGAAAGGGTAAGCTGTATCTTTTCATAGAGAGCAGCAACAAATACTTCTATCTCATCAAAATCGCGCGTTTTAATTGATCCTTCGGCAAGAATCTCTCCTTCTCTTGTTACAAGTCCGAATACTGTATTTGTGCCGCCTACATCTATTCCAAGCGCTACTTCCATCAATTAACAATAAAGTTAAAATCTAAATATAATAAAAAGTCCTTAAAATTATCTTACGCCGTGGTGGCCTGTCGTCTGATCTCTAAATATGCTAAATTGCATTACCAATTTTCCTTGCCCTTGCCGGCCTGTCAAGATCCGCGCCACATGTCAGTCCTGCTTCAACAAGCATGTTCCATCCCGCTGCCAGCTGCAGATATTCAGAATATATGCCTCCATCAGGAATACTAAATGTTGGGAAGCAGCTTGTAGTGCTTGAAACAGCAATTATTTTCACGCCGACGCCTTTCAGTAGTGTATCCCTGTATTTTTCAATCTCACTGGTAAAAGGATCCATCCATATAATAACATCCCTCTCTGTCATTACCTCCTCAATACCATGCACGGCGTATGTGCCTTCGAGGAAGCCCGATTTCTTTCTTACAATTTCATTTGTTTTAAGGGCCAGTTCTTCTGCCACACCATTATTTCGTCCTGCAAAATATATGGTATCGGCTGATGCCAGAGCATCTGTTATTTCGCGAGAAGGCTCCGATAAGAGTACGCTCTCAAACATATCTGCGAGTAAATCAAGGCTGTCGGGATTTTCACCCATTAATAATCTTACCAGGGCATCATAGCAAAGAGCCTGTTCTATTACTGACTTACTTGCCGCCACAGCTTCTTCTTTTCCACAGCCAAGAACATGAGTGAGCCTGCAGGTCTCCTGCAGCATTGAAGCAGGTGTTGCTGTAATGCCCAAAAGATAATTATGTCCCATGTCTTTAAGGTGCCTCATAAGGGTGATCAGCTCTTTGGTTCTTCCCGAATTTGATGCCCCTATAACTACATATTCGTCGAGCTTATATTCCATAGCCTGCAGCGAACCATCCGTTCTAATGCTAAAGCCATTGGGATGTTTCATACTATTATATACAGCCCTTTTGGCCGGGAAAATCCTGCTGCTCCCTTCTCCGCTTAAAAAAAGATTTCTGCCAGCCGCTACGGCAACAAAGTCTGAGAGGCAATCAGGCTTAAATGCCCTTATCGCTGCGGATGTTTCCATCATCTCTTTTACAAGAGCATACTTTTTATATTTATCCTGCTGCAGGTTCATTCTCTATTTTTACTAACGATATAGTCAGAGAGGTCTCTCTGTATCTGGGGTACCATCTGGAATCCGCCTCCCATATGTTGCCAGTATATTTCGGCATATTCTACATCAACATCCCTACCATATATCCTGTTTCCCTCAAGAACATGCGCAAAGAAGTCGTCTATCTTAAACATATGCCTGATCAGTTCCATCTGTGAAAGGTGATGTTCAAGCATCTTTTTCTTATAAGATATTACACTGCTAACATCGACATAAAAGTGAGGAGGGGCTATTGGATTACCGAGTGGATCGCTGAGTTTAAAGGGTGAAGTATGGTAGAGAAGGGGGGTCACTTTAAGCGGAGCTTCTTCGACCGGGACAGTCGCCAGTGAAGACACCATAGCAGCTGCTTCAACAATATTTGCAGTTGTCCTGTGATCGGGATGGTAATCGTTTGCCAGGTGGGTAAATATGATTCCTGCTCCCAGCTTTCGTATCAGGGAAATAGCTGAGAGGCGCATCTCCTTAGTGTCTATCAAAAAGCCGTCTTCGCCACCCAGGCTGTAATAAGCTGCATCGATTACAGAGGCGGCATTTTGGGCTTCTTCCTCTCTTGTTCTGGCTGTCTCCTCCATGCTCATATTGCATCCGCCAAGCTGACCTGAGGTTAAAGTGGCGATATTTATTTCGTAGCCCTTATCCTTCAGGAGCTTAAGAACTCCAGCATTCCATGCCTCCGCATCATCGGGATGAGCGTGAAACGAGAGTACGACCCTGTTAAATTCGCTTTTCACCTTTAAATCTTTTATTTCCTTATTTCAAGGAAGAAAGTTAGAGATAAATTATTTATTAAACGAAGACCTGATTAAGCTTCCTGTATACCATATTTGATCAATGGCCCTGCTCTTTCCAGGCCAGTGCTGCAGAGCCAAGAACAGCAGCATTGTCTTCCTGTATACCAGACAACAATATTTTAACCCTGTTCTGCAATAAAGGAAATATATACCCGTCGAAATACTTTTTTACCGGAACCAGCAGTAGATCGCCCGCGTTAGCCAGTCCGCCAAAAAGAAAAACAGCCTCGGGAGAAGTTACAACCGCAGTATTGGCAATAGCCCTGGCGAGCATCTCGGCGGTATAATCAAAGGCCTCAAGGGCCACTGCGTCACCTTCTGCGGCTGCTTCTGCAATGATTTTTGAAGTAAGACTATCAGGGTCAATATCAGCCAGCATGCCAGTGTTTCCTTTTTCTTTAAGAAGGATTTTAAGCGTTTTAACAATGCCCGGTGCAGAAACATATTGTTCGAGACAGCCCTTTCTTCCACAATTACACTGCCTCCCTTCAGGCTCCATGATAATATGCCCGCACTCACCTGCAAAACCGGTATAGCCATATACAACATTCCCATCGACTACTATTCCGCTACCAAGTCCGGTGCCAAGGGTAAAGACAAAGAAGTCTTTCATCCCTTTTGCTCCGCCAAACAATTGCTCTCCCAGGGCAGCTGCGTTAGCATCATTAGTAAGAACAGCTTTTACCCCTGTCTTCTTTTCGAGCATATCGGTAAGAGGAATTATTCCCGGCCATCCAAGGTTGGGAGCGTTTTCGATTGTTCCCCTGTTATAATTACCATTAGGTGCCCCAATGCCTATTGCCTTGAGCTTATATTTATTGGCTATAAGGCTGGTAAACTCTTTTGAAAGCGCGTCGACAAACTCACTAATTTCGGCAAAATCACTGGTCTTTAAATTTGAATCAGCAAGTACGTTTCCTTTTTTATCAACAAGGCCTATAGCGGTATTGGTGCCTCCTATGTCAATTCCTATTACTACGTCTTCCATAAAACAATATTATTATCTGCCAGAAGGTTTAGTAAGCTTTCTCATCTGGTCAGGTTTAAAATTGAATTCACTTAGATCCCATTCCTGAATCAGATCCCACTGCACCTTAATCTCTATCGGGTTGGGATAGAAGGATACAGGTTCAGGCTGTCTCTTAAGGTCAAAATCGCCAGTGCTCCACTTACCGTCTCCATCCAAATCGTAGATTACTTTAACACTGTACTCCCCTTTTTCAAGCAAGGGATAATAAACCTCGGTGCTTTCTTCTATCAGGATATGGTTTTCGTTTACCAGCTGGTCCCTGGAGTCGTGAAGCTGAAGAATAATATTACCTGTGTAGCCCGAAAGCACCATTTTGAGGGTTCCGTATGCTTCGCGCTTATTTACGTTAAACCTGATACTTGTTGAATCGCTACTATTTCCAAAGATGTCGGTAAAAGCAGCATTATCATATACAAGCACATAGGAGCTGTCTTCTAAGAACTGGTGTTTTAAAATTAATTTACTGTTTGAGGTCGAGTCTTTGAGGAGAGTATAATTAAGCGGGATCAGATTTGTGTCGGCCATAATAAAAAGGTCGATAAGTGAGGTGTCGGGCTCAGCAAGAGGCGTATCAAAATAAAAAAGAATATTGTCTCCCGGCTTAAAGCCCGTACGACTTATTATGTTGCTTTTTACGGGCAGCCGATTAGTTGCTTCCTCCTTTTTGCCTCTCTGTGGTCTGGGTTCAAAATACCTGAAAATGATGGTATCTGTAATTATTGCTATTGACCCGGTAGAGTCTGTCTCAGGAAATTCTGCACGAACGCTTAGTGCTTGCTGGCGATAGGCGGTTGAATCAAGTACCCACACTAAAACAGTATCTCTGCCCGGAAGGGTTTCTAAGCGGTATCTAACATCTATACTATCAACAAAATCTATAGCAAACTGACCAGAGTCGAGGGCCTGTTTAAATACAAACATCAGCTTATATGCCTCATCCCTGGCTGTTGTCGACAGGTATTGATCCTTACTTAGTCCGTTAAAGTGAAAGAGCCTGTAGTCATTCCCGGGGATTGAAAGGTAGCTGGCCGAATCTGCTGCGGTAGCAAGTGAGTCGGGCATCTCGGGGATAAAATTATTTGCACTGCTCAGTGTTATTGTTGAATCTATAAAGGCAAAGGTCTCATCGATAAGATCATAGATTTTGTTATTATTAAGATCTACCAGACCATAGATAGCATAGACTCCTTCAGCAATATTATCTATCCTGAATTTACCGTCTGTACCCGCTCTTGTAATATAGTCGGGAAGAGCTGTCCGTGGAGCAGTATCGTTCAGGTTGGAATAGAGTGTAACAAATATTTCCTCACCCGAGTCAAGGGTCATTGCATTGTAGATAGTACCTGTTACAGATAATGAATCGAGTGAAGGACCGGTTGAAAAGACATATTGAAAATTCTCAATAGCATTTCCTTCGTTAAGGTCGCGCACGGCATCCATAAAATAAAAAGTATAGGTAATGCTATCGCGCAAGACCTCTTCAAAGCTTAGTGTTAACTTTTTCCCTCTGCTTGAAATTTCCGGTTTCTTATCAAGAGGGGGCGAAACCATTAATTTCTGGTCTATATTATCAAGTACAAAGTACTCATCAAAAGTTATTTCAAAACTTTTCTCAGTGAAATTAATTGTCTTATTTGGGGGAATGGCTTCAACAACGAGCGGGGGTGTCTCATCTACAGGCCCACCTGAAGGTCCGGCATTATTTTGCTTTGCACATGAAAACACCAAACACCCTGCAATTATCAAAGTCACAATATGTAAGACTTTATGCATACTATCAAAATAATCAAACGGATTACAAACCTACATCAAATTTTTCTTAATTTTGGGATTCAAATTAAAATTGTTCGCTATGACATTTGCCATAATTACCTGGGATGTTAACCCTGAAATATTCAGAATAGGAAATTTTGCAGTAAGATGGTATGGACTTCTTTTTGCTTCAGGCTTTTTCTTTGGTTATCTCCTGTTCCAGAAGATGTTCCGTAATGAGGGGATTAAAGATGAAGTGCTGGATAAGCTTACTGTTTATACAGCAATAGGAACAATAGTGGGAGCACGACTGGGTCATTGCCTCTTTTATGAGCCATCTTATTACCTGAGCAATCCTTTTGAGATCCTGAAGATATGGCATGGTGGACTTGCAAGTCATGGTGCAGCAATTGGAATAATGTTAACCCTGTGGCTTTTTGTAAGGAAGGAGAAAAAACCATATATGTGGGTCCTCGACCGTATTGTTATTGTTACTGCACTTGCAGGAGCGATGATCAGGCTTGGGAATCTTATGAATTCGGAGATTTACGGTATTGAGACAACCCTGCCCTGGGGCTTTGTGTTCCTGAAAAATAATGAGGTTGCCCCCAAACACCCGACACAGATATATGAAGCCCTTGCTTACCTTCTTATCTTTGTTTTACTACACAGAATCTACTGGAGGAAAAAAGCCGGTGAATTTATTCAGGGATCGATATTCAGTCTCTTCCTGATACTTGTTTTTACCTTCCGATTCTTTATTGAATATGTAAAAGAAGACCAGGTTGCCTTTGAGGCAGGCATGAAATTAAATATGGGACAATGGTTGAGTATCCCCTTTGTTCTGATAGGAATTGTGCTGCTGATTTACAGTATTCGAAAGCATAGGCAGGCTGCAATAAGGATTTGAATCCTGACACCTACTTCCTGACTATCCCATAAAATAACACATCTATCGTTGCGTCGATCCTATGTTCCTGTCCCTTGCTTTTTGCGCCCCAGAAGAGAGGGCGTTCAAGTCCCTTAAGTGCAGTTTGAACTGCCACAGCTGTAAGTCCTGTATTTTTAAGATTAAAGTGTCCCGAGCGTACTCCCACCCATAAGATATACCTGAAAAAAGCCAGCTCCTGCCTATCGTATTTTTCGCGCTGTCTCTCAATAAACTCGAAATGATCGAGCTCGCTGTTGAATATGGCGTTATAGTAATTAGATAGTTTTTCGAACGCTTCGAGCCTTACCTTAACGTACAGCCTAAGCCGTTCTTCAGGATTATCTGTGCTCTTTATAGCTGTAGACAGCTGATCTTTAAGCATTTGTGCCTCTCTATCAATAACCGCCTCAAAGATTTCCTCCTTACTTTTAAAATAGTAATATATAGAACTTTTGCCCTTTCTGAGTGCCAGAGCAATCTCTTCCATCGTGGTTTTCTTAAAGCCATACTGACTGAATATCTTGCTCGAAACCTCAACGATCTTATCTCTAAACTTATCTTTATCAACCATTTATCCTGACAGATTTATTGCTTTCGCAAGATAAAAATATTATTTATAATTACGAAACCTGTAGCTGGTTCTTAGAATCTACTGGTCGACTATTCGAAAGGCCTGCTCTTGAACACAAAAGTATTTCATCAAGTTTTAGTAATTTTAGAGATTATTAATTACAAAACAGTCACTTAGGGTGAAGGTTAATGGAGAATCATATGAGTCGATATGGCTCGACGAGAAAGACAGCAGGCTGATAAGGGTAATAGACCAGAGAAAGCTGCCCTACAGTTTCGAGATTCTTACGCTGTCGTCGGTTGAAGATGTATTTAACGCAATCTCCAACATGACTGTAAGGGGGGCTCCGCTGATTGGTGCTGCAGGTGCATTTGGTATCTACCTGGCCTGCCTGGAGATAAGCTCCAAAAGCAGGTTCAGGGATCATATAAATAATGCTGCCCGCTTCCTGATCTCTGCCCGTCCCACTGCCGTAAACCTGGAGTGGGCTGTAAACATGCAGCTGGAAAGACTTGCAGGATCAGGATCAAAAGATGAGATGATAGCTATAAGTCGCGAAACAGCTGTTGAGATAAGCGCAAATGAAGCCAGGAGCTGCAAGCTTATTGGTGAGGCCGGTTTAGAGCTGATAAAAGAGATAAGCGAAAAAAAAGGCGGAAAGACAGTAAATATATTAACCCACTGTAATGCCGGATGGCTGGCATGTGTAGACTATGGTACGGCGACTGCCCCGATATACCTGGCCCACGACAGCGGTATTGATGTACATGTATGGGTTGATGAAACAAGACCTCGAAACCAGGGATCTCGTCTTACAGCATTTGAGCTTGGACAGCACGGTGTACCCTATACCCTTGTATGCGACAATGCAGGAGGACTACTGATGCAAAAAGGAATGGTTGATATTGTTATTGTGGGTTGCGACAGAGCTTCGGCCAATGGTGATGTAGCCAATAAAATAGGAACCTACCTGAAAGCCCTGGCGGCAAAAGACTCAGGAATTCCCTTTTACTCTGCCCTGCCAACATCAACTATCGACCGTAGCATTAAAAACGGGCTAAAGGAAATAGTTATAGAAGAAAGAGACGAAAGGGAGGTAACACATATCGAGGGATGGCATAATAATGATATCATTGAAGTAGGTCTTTGCCCACCCGGAGCAAGAGCTTCTAATTATGGCTTTGATATAACACCATCAAGACTTATTAGTGGATTGATAACGGAAAAGGGAATTGTTGATGCATCAAAGAATGGAATTAATAGTTTATTTAAATAATAGTAAGAAATAAAATGGAAGGTGTAGTTAAATTTAATTGCTACTGGAAGCAATCGGGTCCGATAATAACCGATGAGCCGTACTCAATAATGAATTACTGGAGGGAAGTACTGGTAAATATGGACCTTATCGGGGCCTATGAGAATGGTGTTGGCTTTGGGAATATGAGCATGAGGGACAAGAAGTCGGGAAAATTCTTTATTACCGGTTCGGCCACGGGAGAGATCCCTGTTCTTGAGCCAGGTCATTATGTATATGTTGAAGGTTATAATTTTGAAGATAATGCCGTGATGTGTGCAGGACCACTTAAAGCATCTTCAGAGTCGCTTACTCATGCAGCCATATATAAGGCCGACCCGGATACAAATGCTATTATCCATGTTCATAATATGGAACAATGGGAAAGTCTTAAAAATGTGGTCCCTACCACTAAAGAAGAGTTTGAATATGGAACGGCGGGATTGGCAACAGATATATTCAGGCTATTTAAAGAAAGTGATGTAATTGAAAAAAGAATTATTGTTATGGCGGGCGACAATGCCGGTCTGATTACTTTTGGCAACGATATGGATGAGGCAATTAATGTACTTATGTCATATATAGGCGTATAATGGTAAAGATTGGAATAATAGGCGGATCGGGACTGGATAACCCTGATATTTTAAAAGATGTTAAGGAAGAAGAACATGAGACTCTGTTCGGACATCCCTCATCAAGCATCAGGGAAGGAACAATAAACGGAGTTGAGGTGGCTCTGATTGCCAGGCACGGAAGGGAGCATACAATTCCGCCTACTCAGGTTAACAACAGGGCTAATATCTGGGCTCTTAGTGAAAGAGCCTGTACGCACATAATTGCTACAACGGCCTGCGGAAGCCTGAGGGAAGATCTTGGTCGCGGCGACCTTATTATTCCCGACCAGTTTATCGATTTTACCCGTCACCGTGAAACAACATTCTTTAGCTCTTTTAAGCAGGGCGAGATGAAACACACACCCATGGCCGATCCCTTTAATAAAAATATAAGGGAGAAACTGCTTGAAAGTGCAGAAGATCTTGGCTATAAAACTCATAATAAGGGTACTATTATTACAATCGAAGGGCCACGGTTTTCGACCCGGGCCGAATCACATATGTTCAGATTATGGGGAGCCGACCTGATAAATATGTCGACAGCTCCGGAGGCCATCCTGGCAAATGAAGCAGCTATCCCTTATGCAGTAATTGCCATGAGCACTGATTACGATAGCTGGAAAAGCGACGAAGTGCCGGTAAGCTGGGAGGAAGTGATTAAGGTTTTTAACAAGAATGTACTCAAGGTCACCAAACTCATTGGTGAAACCCTTTCAAAAATTTAATATTCCCTCTATATCTATATTTATATCTTCTTTTTACTATTAATCAGGACAAATTTCTTAGATTCATAATTATTAAATTATGTGTTGGTGTAAACCCAAAAATATATAGCCATGAAAAAAATTGTACGACTATTCCTGCAGGGAATTCTTTATATAGCCCCTCTTGCGATAACAATCTATATTATCTATCTTATTTTCACCTTTGTAGACGGACTCCTGCAAAAATGGCTTGAACAGTTTCTGGGTATAAATATCCCCGGACTGGGCCTTCTTATCATTGTCGCTTTACTAATATTGATCGGTTTAATAGGACAGACCTTTCTGGCAAGACCCTTTAAAATACTGTTTGGCAAACTGATGAACAGAATCCCCATACTAAAGGTGATTTACTCCGCCTTTAATGACCTGTTCTCAGCCTTTGTTGGAAAAGAAAGAAAATTCAATAATCCAGTACTGGTCCTGGTTAATAAATCCCTCGGACTGGAAAAACTCGGATATATGACCGAAGAAGACCTTTCCTTAATCGACAGGAAGGATAAAGTTGCTGTGTATTTCCCTCACTCATATAACTGGTCGGGTGAATTATTCCTGGTACCCAGGGAGCTGGTAAAAACAATAGATGTCCCACCAACAGAAGTAATGAAATTTATAGTCTCTGCCGGAGTTGCCGACTGGGACTAATATTAAAGAATTCAGGAAAGAATGTGGATTCCTATCCTATTAATTATTGCAGGTCTTTTCTTGCTTAAACAGGGAGCTACATGGTTTGTCAGTGGAAGCTCAGACCTGGCCAGGATACTTAAAGTATCTGAACTGGCTATAGGATTAACTGTGGTTGCAGTTGGAACATCTGCCCCCGAACTGGTTGTTAATATTTTTGCCAGCTCAAAAGGCTCTTATGATATTATTACAGGCAATATTATCGGCAGTAATATTTTTAATCTATTTGTAATTCTAAGCATAGTTGCGCTTATTGGCCCCATAAAGGTACAATCGAGCACAGCCTGGAGAGAGATTCCTTTTTCTTTTGCAGCATTGGTAATTATGTTCCTGCTTGTTAACGATCATCTTTTTAGCGCAAAGGAAGTAACTCGACTAAGCCGGATGGATGCAATGCTTATGCTGGGGTGTTTCTTCCTCTTTATCTTTTATACCTTCAGACAGCTAAAGCAGGATCCCGAAGCTACATTTCTCGAAAACAATAAGGGATTGTGGAAGATGCTTATATTTATCCTATCAGGCCTTGCTGCACTGATAATCGGAGGAAAACTGGTTCTTGATAATTCTGTCGAGCTTGCAACAAGGCTGGGAATGAGTGAAAAGATAATCGGTCTTACAATTGTCGCTGCAGGTACCTCCCTTCCTGAGCTCGCCACTTCCCTGGTCGCTGCCTTAAAAAGAAATAATGATATCGCTGTAGGGAATATTATCGGTTCAAATATCTTTAATATTCTGTTTATCCTGCCTGTCGGATCTCTGATAAATCCACTTAAATACAACCTTTCTTTTAATAAAGACCTGGTTTTTATGTCAGCAGGAACCCTGGTGCTCTTTCTTGCAATGTACACCGGAACCAGAAAACAGATAGACAGGTGGGAAGCCATTATACTCTTTGCCAGCTTCTTTGTGTACCTGTTTTTTACAATAAGATACTCGTAGGAAATTTCTTTTAAACGTATTATTATCTGGCTGCCATTATGGCGCCTAACGCCCTGCCAGACAGGTCATTATGGCAGTGTTAAGAATTAGATAATAATAAAGCTTTATGTCAAGATCTTATTAAATATCTGTCAATTAGATATTTGTCCCATTTTTTCGTTTTTGTGCTATTACACGTGGAATACTTATTGCTGGCATTAGCTGAACAAAGGAAAACAATATGCAGGAAGATAAATTAACAATAAAAGCACAGGAAGCATTAAATCATGCCGGGACAATAGCTACGGCGGGCGGTAATCAGGCAATAGAATGCGGACATTTACTACAGGCAATTCTTGAGGTGGATGAAAATATTCTTCCATTTATATTTAAGAAACTAAGTATTATTGAATCATCAGTAAGGGGAGCCTTAAGTGGTATTACTCAATCCTACCCGAGGGTAGATGGTGGAGAGATGTATTTCTCTGATTCAGCAAAAAAGGCATTTACAGATGCCGGGGCCCTGGCCAGGGAATTTAAGGACGATTATATAGCACTGGAGCATCTCTTTATTGCACTTGTATCGTCAAGGGACAGTGTGGGGCAGATGCTAAGGGATAGTGGTCTTAACAGAAAAGATGTAATAAAAGCAGTAAACGAACTACGAAAGGGTTCAAAAGTACAGAGTAATAGCCAGGAAGACACTTACAATTCTCTTTCCAGGTACGCAATAAACCTTAACGAAAAGGCCCGAAGTGGCAAGCTCGACCCTGTAATAGGAAGAGACGAAGAAATCAGGCGTGTTTTACAGATCCTGTCAAGAAGAACAAAGAATAATCCTATTCTTATTGGTGAGCCCGGAGTGGGCAAGACAGCAATAGGAGAAGGTATAGCTTTCAGGATAGTAAACGGGGATGTTCCCGACGACCTTCTGGCGAAAGAAATATGGTCGCTCGATATGGGTGCTCTTATTGCAGGGGCTAAATATAAGGGTGAGTTTGAGGAAAGGCTTAAATCGGTTGTTAAAGAAGTAATTTCTTCGGAAGGCAACATAGTTCTCTTTATTGACGAAATACACACCCTTGTGGGTGCAGGTGGAGGAGGCGAAGGAGCGATGGATGCTGCCAATATACTTAAACCTGCCCTTGCAAACGGGGAGCTTCGTGCCGTGGGGGCAACAACCCTTAACGAGTACCAGAAGTACTTTGAAAAAGACAAGGCACTTGAGAGGCGTTTTCAGAAAGTGATGGTTGCTGAACCGGGTGAAGAAGATGCAATCTCCATCCTTCGGGGTATTAAAGAACGCTACGAAAATTATCACAGGATAAGGATAAAGGATGAGGCCGTTGTTGCCGCCGTGCAGTTATCTGCCAGGTATATAAACGATCGTTTTCTGCCCGACAAGGCAATAGACCTTGTTGATGAGGCAGCTGCACATCTTCGTCTGGAAATGAATTCAAAACCCGAGGAAATAGACACTCTCGACAGGAAGATACAGCAGCTTGAGATAGAAAAAGAAGCCTTTAAGAGAGAAAAGGACAGGGAGCGCACAGATTTAATAAAGAAGCAGCTGGCCAACCTCGAGGAGGAAAGAAAGCAGTTGGCTGCTATATGGGAAAAAGAAAAAAATATAGTTACGTCGATCCAGGAAACGAAGATCAATATTGAGCAGCTCAGGCAGGATGCCGACAGGGCCGAGAGAGAAGGAAACCTGGGACTTGTAGCCGAGATACGCTACGGACAGCTGCCTGCAGCCCAGCAGGAGCTGGACAAGTTTGTTCAGAAGCTGACTGAATATGAAAATAGTGGTAAGAGGCTGGTGAGGGAGGAGATTGTTTCGGAGGATATTGCAGAAGTTGTATCGCGGTGGACAGGCATTCCCGTTTCCAGGATGATGCAAAACGAGAAAGAGAAGCTGCTATATATAGAAGAAGAGCTGGAGAAAAGGGTTGTAGGACAGGATGAAGCCATAAAGGCTGTTGCCGACGCAATAAGAAGAAGTCGTGCCGGTCTCTCAGATGAGAACAGACCCGTTGGTTCATTTATGTTCCTGGGTACTACAGGTGTGGGTAAAACAGAGCTGGCAAAAACCCTGGCTGAGTACCTGTTTAACGACGAGAACCAGATAACCCGCATAGATATGAGCGAATACCAGGAGCGTCATGCCGTATCGAGGCTGGTTGGTGCACCTCCCGGTTATGTGGGTTATGATGAGGGGGGCCAGCTGACCGAGGCAGTAAGGAGAAAGCCCTACTCGGTTGTATTGCTTGATGAAATAGAGAAGGCACATCCCGATACCTTTAATATCCTGCTACAGGTGCTTGAAGACGGGAGGCTGACAGATAATAAGGGACGGGTAGCCAATTTTAAGAACACGATAATAATTATGACATCCAACCTGGGCTCAGAAATAATAAGTGAGAGTTTTGCCGGCACTAACGGGGATATAGATGATAAGCTTTTCGCTGAAACCAGGGAGCGACTGTTTGAGCTTCTCAAGAAGACCATCAGGCCAGAGTTTATTAACAGGGTTGATGAGCTGATTATGTTCAGGCCACTTGGAGAAGAAAGTATAGAAGGCATTATCAGGATACAGCTCTCGAGGCTGGCACTTACACTTGCAAAGCAGGATATCAGCTTTGAGATTAGTGATAATGCCATGAGCTTCCTTGCCAGCAGGGGCTTTGACTTTAATTATGGAGCACGCCCCTTAAAGAGGCTTATTCAAAAACAGATACTCGATAGCCTGTCGCTTGAACTTCTGCGGGGAACAATTGCACCGGGGATGGAAATTATTATAGATGTTGAGGAAGATAAAATTGTTTTCAAAAAAACAGAGTAAGCCTCCTGTTCTTTTTTGTGCCGCAAACACTTTAGGCACTTTAAGTACTTTAGGCACTTTAGGCACTTCCCTATTGTATGTTTTCAGAAAAAACTGTAATATTGCAGTCCGAAATTTAACCAGCATTTAATTTCGGAATAAGTATCCGCCCCTGGCAATAGGCTATGGCGGACAAAGGGCCCATAGCTCAGCTGGTTAGAGCACCTGACTCATAATCAGGGGGTCGCTGGTTCGAGCCCAGCTGGGCCCACACACAAAGGCAGCCAAACGGCTGCCTTTTTTCTTTGTTGCCAGGATTTGGGTGAAAAGGTTGGTGGGGATTACCACTTATCATGATTCAAGCACTATTCAGAGAGTATGCGGTACAATTCAAGGTTTAGATAATAATGATGTCCTCCCATTTCTTTCTTTTCAAGCACTTGCAGATCACACAATTTATTTAAGTAATCTCTTGCTGTGTTTTCTGCATATATTTTTGTGTCTGTAAGATGTTTTACTTTGGTTAAAGGTTGAGTAAATAAAACCGCTATCAAATCTTCAGGGTTTCGTAATTTTGGATCTTCTTTCTTAATATGCTCCAGAATAGAGTCTTTTGATAAAACAATATCATTAATCTTGTTGAAGGTTTGGTTTGAAGTGTTCTCAATAGCTCTCAGCATAAACAATAACCAACTCTTCCAGTCTCCTCTTTGGGAAACACCCATTAGCCCAGAATAGTAATCATTTTTATGATCTAGAATATATCTACTTAGAAATAATATTGGAACATCTAACAAACCTTTATTCGTTAAATAATTAATACTAAATACTCTTCCTGTCCTACCGTTTCCATCTCTAAATGGGTGAATGGCCTCAAATTGAAAATGGGCAATAGCCATTTTTAGTAAATAATCTATTTTGTACTGGTCATCATCATTAACAAAGCTCACTAGATTCTCCAATCGGTCTTGAATTACTGCTTGGTTTCTTGGTGGAGTATAAATTACCTGACCTGCGTTGGGGCCTGTGCCTCCTTGTTTTATAGTTAACGGAACAAAACTAGGCCTAATCGTATCTGCTGTTTGCTTTATTTCTTGAAATACTTTAATGAAATATTGCTGATCAAACTCTTTCTTATTTTGTAAATAGTTGTATCCAGACCAGAGGGCTTCTCTATATCTTAATACCTCCTTTGAGGCTCCCGTAGATTCAGTGTTTTTATCACTAAACGCTTTATACAACTCATCATCGGTAGTAAATATATTTTCTATTTCGCTTGAAGTTTTTGCTTCTTGCAGGCTAATTGTATTTATTAATAATCCTTGATTTGGAATTACGGCACTACGCCCATGTAGCTTTCCTAATGCAGCCTTTGCATCTCCTAGCTTTCGTAATATTTCTATTGTATCATGGAGCTCTTCTCTAATTGGTAATGGTGGAAGGTTATTCCATGGCTCATTTCTATTTGGATTTATTGAATATAGTAATTCTGGCATGGCTCAATAATTTTTTTATGTTTATATGTTATTAGCTCAAAATTATGAATTTTTCAGTCAGTAAACATTAAAAATATTATAATTTAATGTTTAGTCACGTTTTGGCCTTAAAAAAGTAGACATCAGGTCCCGCAAACATTAAAAAGGCTATAATTTGATGTTTAGTCAGGTTTTGGCCTGTAAAAGTAAAAGAAGCATTCATCATACATTAAAAGGGCTATATTTTAATGTCTGGTCAATTTCAATTATTGAGAGCAACTAATTTATGAGTAAATTCAATGAGCCTATTGAGTAGGTATTTTGGGGGAATAATTACCTTTCTAAAATGAACAGTTAATTATAATGGTGAAATCACATATATACTTGTTAATGTTGAACATAACTCATATACTCTGGGTTTTTCGGACTGAATAACATATCAAAAAAAGAAGACTCATAATCAGGGGGTCGCATTCGAGCCCAGTTGGGCCCACCTCCGCCCTCCGAAGCTTTACGCGAAGGAGGGCTTTTTTTATTTATCCGGAAGTTTTGTTGAGGCTTTAAAGGGTATTGCATAAGAGAGTCTGCTAATCAAAGAGCTTTTATAATAGGCATCCAGACCTGCACATGCGAGAGTGTTCGCTTTGTGTAGCGCTACGAATCCGTCTTCAGAGAGCAGGGCTTCATCTAATTCAATATGTTGAATACTACCAATAATCAAGATGGTCCCATTAATGGTAATATCTATTTTTTGTTCCAGTTTCATTGCCACCTTAACGTGTGCTTCGGCGACAAATGGCGCATCGAAATTTTCCTGGTATACTTCTGTTAATCCGCAGGCCTTGAACTCAGATAGCTCCTTTTCATATTTGGCTGAAGTCTGATGTGCATTATCATAGTAATTTACAGATACATAATTGATTGTATAAGTATTAGTTTCCAAAATATTATTTAGCGTGTCTCTTCTTACGGTATCAGGGCGGCATATAAAGCCCCATAAAGGCGGGCTTGCCCCAATATGAATAAGTGAGTTAAAGACTGCCAGATTACTAAAACCATCTTTCGACCTGGTGCTGATAAGAAAAGCCTGCTTTACTCCTGCCAGAGAATTAATCATTGTCGCACGGTAGCGACTTTCGTAGTTCTTGATTGTCTCTTTGTCAATGATCATAATTATTATACTTATATGATAAATATTTACTGACTAAAACCCAATACAAATACAAGGAGGGGCAATAAGCGGTAAGATTTTTTACAATTCGATCTCCCGGCTCCGCTTAACGCTAGCCTGCTTCATGCATTGAGATCTTTTATCGTCCACCATTCAACATCATCAATTCCGCGTACAAGCTGATAGGAGCTGACGTTTATCTGAATAAGGGCGCACTGCTCTGACTGCAAAAAAGACAGAAGTTCCGGATGCCTCTCAAGGTGCGCGTCTAATACTGTCTTTCTTTCGCGGGATTCAAGCTCTTCCGCATGGCCAACTGCTGTTAGTACATAGCTTTTATTCTGTCCTGCCCTGTTAATATCTATACTCTCAACCAGGACAGCCACCTTGCTATTTTTAATAAAGTTGTTGTATTTGCGTGTATTTCGATAGGTAGCAAAGATCAGTTTCCTGAAGCCTTCCATCGGGGTAAGTGCAACAAGGCTTGCATGAGGCTGGCCATCAGCTTCGCTTGCAAGAACAGCAAGCCGACTGTTTATAAATATATCCTCAATGTATGTTTTGACCTCATTAAGCTTGCTCATAATATTATCAGCTCAAGTTTCTCATTTATAATAATCCTGAAAGTATATAAATTAACGGGGTATGCACAATTATTAATCTCATTAAATTTCAATTAACCGTAAATTATTAATGCCTTTACCAGGCACCCTTTTAATGTCATAGTCTGTATTGGTTCTGGCGGCTATTCATTTTAGTGAACTACTGGGAGCACTGTCTCAGGCAAGGCTGTTGGGGCCGGCTTCTCTATTCAGGTACCACAAAAAGTCCGGTATTGCTTGTCGTAGTGTTTATCAAAGGTAAGAAGTTCCTTTGATCTCTCCTTGAAAGTATATGGATATTGATAGGCCGTTAATAGTTTGCTGAACATTGAAACATCCCCCTGGTCTGCTAAATCCAGGGCCTTTTCAATATGAATATTTCTTGGAACAAAAACCGGATTTACAGATCGCATCAGCTTCTTTTTCTTTTCTTCGTTGCCCCTGTCTGTTGTTATTCTTGTTTTCCATTTTGCAAGCCATCCATTTAGAGAATAATATATTTCAGTATTCCCAGGCACTACCCTGTCATCGTCTTCAAGAAAAAGAAAGGTATTTGTGTAATCCAGTTTATGCTTCTCCATTGTATTTAACAACTCATCAACAAGAATTCGGTCGCCGTGTGCCTCGCTGTCAATACCTATCTTCCTATACATCATTTTGTACCAGGCCTCTTTATAAATATCATCGAAAAGATTGATCTGGTTTATTGCCAATTCCACCGCCTTTTTTTCATCTGATTCAATCAGGGGCAAGAGGGCCTCGGCCAGCCTGGCAAGATTCCATTTTAGGATTCCCGACTGATTGCCAAATGAATACCTGCCACCATGATCGATGGAGCTATATACTGTAGAAGGGTCATAAGTGTTCATAAATGCACATGGTCCATAATCGAAGGTTTCACCTGTTATCGAGGTATTATCAGTATTCATTACGCCATGAATAAAGCCCACTCGCATCCACTCAACAATAAGATCAATTTGCAGATGCATCACCTGCTTGAGCAATTGCAGTGCCGGTATTCTTACATCTTTCAACTCAGGAAAGTACCTGTCAAGGGTGTAATTTGTTAGTGTTTTCAGATCTTCTGGAGTTCCGAAATGCCCGGCAAATTGGAAAGTGCCAACCCGAATATGACTTCTCATTAATCTGGTAAGTACTGCCCCCTTGCTTATAGCTTCACGGTAAACCGGCTCACCTGTTGTGGTAACTGCAAGGCTCCTGGAGCCGGGTATACCCAGAAAATGCATCGCTTCACTAAAGAGATACTCGCGCAACATGGCCCTCAATGTAGCCTTACCATCACCTCTCCGCGAATAGGGAGTCGTTCCCGCCCCTTTCAGCTGGATATCATATCGCCCATCTCTCCGCGTTGTAATCTCGCCCAGAAGTAAAGCCCTTCCATCCCCCAGCATTGTGAAATGGCCAAACTGATGGCCTGCATAAGCCTGCGCAATGGGTTGTGGGCTTCCGGGTAAGAGCTTGCCTTTTAATATTGAAGAAAGCTTTTCGCTGTCCAGGGCTTCTATGCCCAGCTCCTTTTGAAGCTGGTGGTTAAATATAAAGTTTTTGGGGGTCGGGGCGACAGCAGGTTCAGCCCTGCTGTAAAATTTTTCAGGCAGGGACAAATAGGGTTGTTCAATTTTAAAAGGATGATGACTTTGCTTTTGCGCCATGGTTTATTACGCTTTATTTCCGAATAATAATTCTTAGTGATGAAACAGCAAGAGAATGTTTCTGTTCAATTTAAATGTAGAGCATACTTATCTGTTTCGGAACAGAATACATTCTTTGTCTTCCTGCTCCGCCGGACTAAGTTCGATGCCTTACTCTCAGAGGTGGCGGCAAGCTTATGGAGGCCGGTGGAAGAAGGGTTTTTTTTATTGGCATGGCTTTTGCTTTTTACTACAATAGAAGACAATAAATTAAAACTATATACCATGAAAACCATACGAACAATATCCATAATGATGGTCTTTGCGGCACTTACTACAATTGCGGCTGCACAGACTCAGCCAGATGAGTATCTGGGTCTGCCGGGAGATAACTTGAATCTCTATGCAGTATTAAACTTATTCCAGGAGTCAGAAACGCTTGAAGCTTTTGAGCGAAGCCTGAATGACAAGGAAAATACAATCAACAACCTTGATCTTAACGGAGATAATTATATTGATTATATTTCTGTTTCAGATTATGTAGATGATAATATTCATAATATTGTACTCCGAACCTTCCTTAACAGCGATGAACAGCAGGACATAGCAGTTTTCGTGGTCGAAAAGCTGCAAAACGGTGATGTTCAGGTCCAGTTAATAGGAGACGAGGCCCTTTACGGAGCTAACTATATCGTTGAGCCCATCTACGCAGAAACACCAAATCCAGGATACACGGGTAATGTCGTCGTAACCGCCCCTGGCTATTATGTAGTAACAAGCTGGCCGATTGTAGCTTATATGTATGATCACCGCTACAGGCCCTGGAGGTCTACATGGTACTGGAATTATTATCCATCATACTGGACATCATGGACTCCTCACTACTGGCACTACTATTACGGCTATCATTCTCACTGGCATAATCATTATTATTCTCATTATCGCCACTGGGACCATTTCAGGTGCAGGTCATATAATACCTTCTATCGTACCCGTGTACGAGTCTACAGTCCTACCGTGGTTGTAAATATCAACAGGGGGCGTTACAGGAATACCTATTCGCAGCCCAGTCAGCGTAGCGCAGGAGAAAGGCACTATGCACAAACTGCCAGCAGAAGATCAGATAGCAGACAAACATCTGTTACAACAAGATCAAGGACTACTACCAGCCAGCGAAATGAAAATGCAGTTCGCTCATCAGCGGCACGCAGCAGTATACAAAGAGGTACAACTTCTGTACAGAGCAGAAGCAGCCAGAGCAGGGGAAATGCAACTGTTAACAGAAGTACCGGACAAAGAAATTCGGCTGCGGTATCACGTAACAGTATACAAAGAGGGACAACTCCTGTACAGAGCAGAAGCAGCCAGAGCAGGGGGAATGCAACTGTTAGCAGGAGCAGCAGTCAGAGTAGCAAACCTGCGGTTTCAAGAAGCAGCAGCCAGAGTAGAAGTAAGCCTGCAGTCTCAAGAAGCAGCAGCCAGAGTAGAAGCAAGCCTGCAGTCTCAAGGAGCAGCAGCCAGAGCAGAAGCAAGCCTGCAGTCTCAAGGAGCAGCAGCCAGAGTAGAAGCAAGGCCTCTGTAAGCAGAAGCAGTAGCAGCAGGAGCACTGCTAAAAAATCAGCCGGAAGAACAAGCAAAAGCAGCAGTAAATCTTCTCGCCGCTAATAGCCCGGCACCAGCATATCCCGCCACTGCGTGAAGCAATGGCGGGTTTTTTGTAGGATTAAACTGCCACAAAGTACCTTTCGTAATCATTCTTTTGGCAGAGGCAGGTTCATTTTTATCTACTTACCAGGATGTTTTGCTTAGCTCGTAATAACTATATCCATTTTTTGATCCTGTTCTGTAGCCGGAATGGTAGCTAATAATTGAAAACTAAAGCAAACGCCAGCCTTATATGCTCTTGTTCCTTTCAATAATTTATCATAGTACCCTTTGCCATAACCCAGTCTGTTATTTGAAAGATCAAATGCAAGACCGGGAACTATTACAAGGTCTATATCATTTATATCGATATAAGGACCGTCAGTGGGTTCGGATAAAGTAATAGTCGATCTTTTAATTAATTTCATTTTACCCTTATACTCTCTGATCTTTAATTCTTCCTTTAAGGTTACGGGAAGGAATATCGATTTTTTTCCAAGCCATTTCTTTATAAAATCGTGAGTATATACTTCATTCTTTATTGACCAGAACAATAGTATGTTCTTTGCATTTTGAAATATTTCCAGTTGTTCTACTTTATTAAATATTTCAAGTGAAAGGCCTTTATTCTCTGAGTCAGGAACTCTTCTCCTTTCTTCTATCATAAATAATCTCAAGGCCTTTTTATCATTATAAATATCCATCTGTCTTGTTTTAGAAGAAAACAGCCAGTTAAAAACCGGCTATTTTCAAATCAATTAGTACTAATAATCCAGTTTGCTCTATGTCTTCTCTATTGACCAGCCGCCCTTTAGACCAAAGACAAACCAGCCAAGAAAAAGAGCACCAACAGCAAAGATTGTGTCGCCTATTACCCTGAGCCATCTAACGGTTTCGAGTGCAGGTGTTTCAAGGAATTCGGCCGATCTGGCATACCACAGTCCGTGTTTTACGCTGGCAACAGTTTGTGCCAGTCCTACCGGTAGCACAGAGATTAATACCATTAATAAAAGTCCGATATTGATCGACCAGAAAGCAATTTTTATGGGTCGCTCCTTCCATCTGGCTTCCAGATCCATATCCCTTAAAACAAAGAGCATCAGGCCAATCCCCAGCATTCCATATACTCCAAACAGGGCAGTGTGTCCATGTACCGGAGTTGTATTTAATCCCTGCATATAATAAAGTGCTATAGGAGGATTAATTAAGAATCCGAATATCCCGGCTCCCAGAAAATTCCAGAATGCAACGGAAATAAAGAAGTAGATCGGCCATTTATATGCACCAACCCATTCTTTTGCCCTGCTCAGTTTAATATTATGATATGCCTCAAAGCCCATCAAAACAAGAGGTACAACTTCCAGTGCGCTAAAACTGGCACCCAGGGCCAGAACCGCTGTGGGTGTTCCTGTAAAATAAAGGTGATGGAAGGTTCCAATTATTCCACCTGAAAGAAAAATTATAGTTGCGAAGAGCACGCTGGCCGTTGCAATTGAGGCCCTGATCAGCTGCATCCTTACAAAGAGGAAGGCAATGGCAACCGTGGCAAAGACCTCAAAAAATCCTTCCACCCACAAATGAACCACCCACCATCTCCAGTATTCCGCTATAGCCAGATGGGTCTGCCGTCCCCACATCAAACCTGCGCCATAGAAGGCGGCAATGGCGATACTTGCAATAAGAAACATAATCAGAAGATGCCTGTTTTCAGATCTTTTCTTTATTGCCGGCCAGAGAGCCCTTGCCATTAGGAATAACCATAGAACAAGGCCAATAAAGAGAAAGGCCTGCCAGAACCTGCCCAGATCAACATATTCATATCCCTGGTGTCCGAAATAGAAGTTTTCTACCAGTCCAAGCTTCTGCATAACCCCCATCCACTGACCGGCCAGTGAACCTACAACTATTACCAGCAGGGCTATAAATAAGAAATTAACGCCGGCTCTCTGATATTTTGGTTCCTTCCCGGAAATTGCCGGAGCAATAAATAGTCCGGTTGCCAGCCAGGAGGTGGCGATCCAGAAGATAGCAAGCTGGATATGCCAGGTTCGTGAGATGGAATAGGGAAGAATATCTGCCAGGGGCAAACCATAAAATCCCAGTCCTTCAACGCCATAATGGGCGGTTACAACACCCATAAGTATCTGTACGAGGATTAAGGCCGTTACGACCCAGAAATATTTTAAAGTTGCCTTCATTGACGGAGTCATCTTTGTTCCCGACAGGGGATTTACAGAGGGGGCAACTGATGTATCTTCATCTTCGCGATTTGTTGCATAATACCAGCCGAGCAGACCAATACCGAATAAAAGAATAATAACGCTAAAGCCAGTCCATAACAGCAGTGCTCCTGTGGGTTCATTTCCCACAAGCTTCTCCGGAGGCCAGTTATTAGTATAGGTAATATCCTTTCCCGGCCTCTCTGTGGCTGTAGTCCAGCTTGCCCAGAAGAAAAAGGCATTCATTTTATCCATACGATCAAGTTCTTTGATACTGTTTGGAGGTATACTATAGGCCTCACGAAGATGAGCCTGCTCAGGTCCATCCATAAACAATCCCTGATAATGATCGCTGTTTGACTTAATAGCTTTGCTCCGAACCTCTGAAACAATCAGTGAGCCCGAGTTCTCGTCGTAGCTATTATTCCTTATTTCCTGCTTAAGTCTCTGCTCCAGCATAGCTCTTTTCTCTGCTTCCAGCTCATCAAAGGACACAGAAAAATCATTTTCAGCCCAGCTATTCAGAATATAAATTGCTTCACGATGCAACCAGTCGGCTGTCCAGTCAGGCGCCTTATAAGCACCATGGCCCCATATTGAACCTACTTCCTGTCCGCCAATTGATTGCCAGATGTTTTGACCATCCTTAATGTCCTGGCCTGTAAATAGTACGATTCCGTCAGCTGTAATCACTTTCTCCGGTATGGGAGGTGCTTCGCGATAAATCTCGCGACCAAAATAGCCAAGCACTCCAAAAGAAAGAATCATTACAAGTGCGAATCCAATCCATAGATTTTTTGTCTTCATTTTAATCAGATATTATGGTTTACTGCTCAAAGTTAATAAATAATTATATAATGACCCTTTTATCATTATATAAATTTATATATCTTTGTTTATATATTTAAACAGCATAGCGATGAAAATAATAAGTGACACAAAAGTTGGCGAAATTGTAAGATATAATTTCTCAACAGCCCATATTTTTGAGGCAAATAAAATTGATTTTTGTTGTGGAGGTAATATATCACTTGGTGAAGCCGCAGAAAAAGCAGGAATAGAGGCCGGTAATCTTATAACTGAGCTTAGTATTGCCCTTGAAAAGAAAGACCATGATACTGATTTTATCGAAGGACTTAGCCTTACAGGATTAAGTGATTATATAATTAAAACTCACCATAGTTATATAAATAAAACCGTTCCCTTCCTTTTACAAAAACTTCAGAAATTAATTGATGTACATGGAGAAAACCATCCTGAGCTAAGGAAAGTACTCAGTCTTTTTACAGCTGCAGCATCAAATCTTTCGGCTCATATGCAAAAGGAAGAGCTTATATTATTTCCGAATATTCAACAGATGGAGAAATATCGGCTTGAAGGAGGTTCCACCCCGGCCAATATAGGACTGGCCTCTTCAGCCATAAATCAGATGGAGGCAGAACACCAGGTTGAGGGAGACAGATTTATGAATCTTTCAAAAATTACAAAGGGATATGAGGTACCTCCGGATGGATGTTCTACCTTTGAGGTTACTTATAAAACCCTGGAAGAATTTGAAAAGGATTTGCACAGGCATATACACCTTGAGAATAATGTACTTTTTCCAAAAGCAATAAAACTGGAAAAAACGATAGTCGATAATTAATATTACTATGCTTACAACAAGCACAAAATATGCCATCAGGGCGATGGTATATATACAACTTCAGAACTGGAAAGAGCAGCGGCCGGGCGTTATAGAAATAGCCCGTGAAATAGAAGCTCCAACAGCATTTACTGCTAAAATATTACACTCTCTTACATCCAGGAATCTCCTGAAATCGATGAAAGGACGAGGAGGGGGGTTCTTCTTTGCCGATAATAATTCTGATGTATCACTTTACCAGATTATTATTAGCATGGAGGGCGACAAGCTGTTTACCCAGTGTGGCTTTGGCCTTAAGAACTGCAACGATGAGAATCCATGTCCCTTACATGACCGTCATCTGATAATCAGGGCAGAATTATTTGATATGGCACATTCTGAAACGGTTAGTTCTCTTGCCAAAAAGATAAACCAGGGAACTGCCGTACTGAACCGTGTTGAATCAAAGGACTTTATTTAATTAGGATATAACCTAATAATCGAAAAAGCCATAATAGTGGTTTATATATTAGAGGACTGTACCTTATGTAGACTGTGAGAGGAAATATACCAGAAACTCGTCTTCAGTTACTTCACTAATCCAGTATTTATAACCAAGCCCAAGAGCCTTATCTATAAGCGGAGCAGGAATAAATGGTGCACTGATTTCAAGAATCTGCCCTTCTTTTATCTTCTTTAGAGCAGACAATACTTCATGGACAGGTTGTTCACCTGCATTCAGCATTTTACTGATATCAATATTAGCGGCAACGGCCGCTACAGAAAACCAACCTGGAGCATCAAAAACATAAGTACTTTCTTTCTCTTCATGACCTACCAGTAATTCTTGTCCGGCTGCTTGCCGAAGCGTATTAATTAAATCTTCTACTTTTACTCCTCCTATAATTGCAGCCTGACTGAGAGAAGTTACCCGTGCAATGGTCCTTCTCAACAGGGGATTCTTAAGTTTCGTAAACTGCGGTGCTGCCTGTATAAGAGTTTCCTCCAGTTCGGGGTAGGACTCAAGCAGATCATAGATCTTTGTTTTGGGCGTAATAACTATTGCTTCCATATTAACCCTCCTTCTCTTTTCCGTATGATAAAATACGTTGTTCGCCTTCCAGCGATCGTGCTTCTGTCAGATCCTGTGATACTTCTAATGTTCCCAGGTATTCACCATTTTCATCCCTTAAAGCATAATATTCGATAAGAATGAATTTACCTTTCATTTGAATCCAGAATGGAGCATGCGAAGCTCTGCCTGATTTGAAATCATCAAGAATCTTCTCTACGATATGAACGCTGCCAGGAGGGTGACACAGGCTTACATCCCTGTTTATTATCGACCTGCTGCGTGGAAATATCCGATGCTTGCCCTGGCTAAAATATTTAACCTTATCGTGTTTATCAACAAAAGTCATATCAACCGGCATTGTGTTTAAAACAGCCATAATTTCACTGGCAGTAAAGCTACCCGAAGGCAAGTGGACAGTACCATCTGAGTTTGTTGAACCTATTGTTTCAGCTGCTTTTTCAAATCCCTCAGGTTTCCATTCATAAGGTGGGTCATAAAGAGTAAATCCGAACTCAAGTGTTTGCTGATGAATATTCCACCAATCATCCTCCGTGATCAGATCCATAGCCATTGGGAATAGTATTTCCTCTTCCTTTTGCACCATATCATCAAGTGCCTTCAGGAGGGGATAGAAAATCAGATCCAGGGACTCCTCAAGGTCGTTCTTCTTTAGCTCTGCTTCCTTTAAAAGGGCAAGGCTTCCTTTTAGTTGTTCTCTTATTTCATCGTGCTTCCCCCACATTACCTTGGGCGGGCCGGTAATATCTTTTTTTTCCAGGTAGGGAAACATCAGGTATTCCTTTCGCTGATAATGTTTATCTACATCCATCAGATCGTTGAAACAGGAGAGTAATACCGACCTGAAGTTTTGAAAGTTTGCATCTGGAACATTTTTTATTGAATCCATAAGATCCCTTGTTTTAGCTGTTACTTTTTTAAGCTCCAGGTTTTCTTTTTTAAACACATCCATTGGATGGCCCTCGGGGATATCCTTCGACCCTGATTGGTCGACATGTCCTTCGAGTACCTCTCCGTGAATATCACAAAGTTTTAAAACCTCTGATTCTGGTAATCCTTCGCTTATCAATTCCTGTTCTACCTCAACTACCTCTGAGTATGGGACTGCTTTCAGATTAGTAACCAATTCCTCTCTGACCAGATCGGGCGATTCACCATCGTGAAGCTTAAGAATCAGTTCTTTTAAGCGGTCTTTCCTATATCTTGAATTATTAATAAACTCGCTCATATCTTTTCTGTTTTACAATATTTTAGTTTTATTTTCAGGTCTGGGTGCCTTAATAACCAGTATCCTTGCCTGCTTACTGCTCTCATTGCTTATATAATGAGTAATATTAGCCGGACTTTCAATAAGAGTGTCTTTTACCTGGGGCAGGCTTTCATTGCCAATATGTATTGTGGGTTCTCCCTCCAGTATATAAAAAACAACATCAACCGGTGTTTTATGTGCCTTAAGGCTTTCACCTGCCTCCAGCCTGATATGCATAATCTGAGCCGAAAAATCATTATATAATTGTCTTACATCCACACCATGAGGCGTTTCCTTTACTGGTTCTGATAAAAATGTTCTTGTTACCATAGCATCAATTTATTAAATATTAGATTTATTTTTTTTATTGGCTTTTGATCTGAATCTCTTTCTCCACAGAAGATATCCGCTAAGCACTACAATAACGGCAGTTAGTCCCGTAAGAGGCACAAGCAGCACATAGAATACTCCCAGGAGGGGTTCAAAAATTCTTCCTGTATGGAATTCAAGGGCTAGAGACCAGAGAGAAATACCAGAAACTTTTGATATATTTTCTGGCATAGCCGGAAAATTCAATTCGCTATTCTGCACAGGGACTACCCCATTATCATAGTCAACAAGAAAAAGCCTTCCCCGGTGATCCTTAAAGGTGCCCGATACCTTTATGTCTCCGATAGGTCTTCCTCCGCCCGGCTCACTATATATTTGTCCGTTTTTTAAATTATATACCACCGGGCTTTCAGGATTCCATCTAAACAAGCCACTGAATGAGCCTACCATATATTCATGCTCATTTATTTTTTCCAGTGTATTTATGCCCATAACGCTGACAGGGGGTTGTGAGCTATATTTTACAGGACGAAGATTATCAACACTCATATAAAACATTCCTTCGGAAGCAGATAGGAGTAGAATATCTTTCTCCTTATCGTATAAAAGTCCCCTCATTTTATCGTACCATGGGTTTGCCTGGTCGAGATGAGTATAAGGCAGCGGCCTAATTTTCGCATTGGCAATCGCAATAAGAAGAGGGGGGCGAAGGAACATGCCTGTGAAAAAGAGGATTATAAGAAATACAAAGACCCATGCTCCTGTTCGGTTGTGCCACCTTAAGGACCATCTGTTGATTTCAATAATTCTTCCTGACCCTGTATTTCGCTTTTTCCTCCGTTTTATCCACCCGGGAAAGAAAAAATATATTATCCCGCTAAGGGATATAAATATGGTAAGCAAGCCCAGGATATCTACATATATTTTACCCGGGATTCCAAAAATCTCACCTGAATGAATTTGCCAGATAGTTTCAAACAATCCAACTTCATTCTTATAATTCAGATCCGGAGGCAGTTCAATTTTACTAAAGGATGTGCTTTCCCCTTCTGAGATTCCAATAAAAAGGTATGACCTGTTCAGGGCATAAACCGTATCACCACGACTTTCGATCGCTACAAATCTTTTATTATCCACATCAAGAGGGAATTGTATCCAGCTCTTTTCATTCGCGTCAAATGAGAAAAGACCAAAATGGGTGGCCGCATAAAGATTTCCATCGTCTGTTAAATGAACATCATAAATCTTATGCATATCCATTCCCTTTTTAAAGCCGGAATTTAAAGACCTGTATTCATTATAGGCAGAGTCTGTTACCCATACACCTATGCTTCCATATACAAGTATACTATCGGGATTAATAAGCAGGCTGCCCTTCAGTGACCCATTGGTCCATTTTTCAATATGATACTTTTTGGGAAGCAGCTTGCGGCTAATATCTATTCCTGAGATCAGTTCACGATGGTTCATCAGAATCCCCGAAATAGCGTAATACAAGAGTATAAAGGCAATAATCAGGGCCGGCCATTTATGCAGCTTCTTATATAGTCGTGTTAATTTACTCATTGAGATGTTTTGAAAAATTTCTAATTAAGCTAGGGGAGAATTTAAACGATTTAAAACTGCCTCGCCATTTACTGTTTTTTGTGCCATCGAATAAATAGTCTGCTTTTTGCTCATCTTTAAGAATTGTTCCCTCACCTTTTCATATTCCTTATGTATCGGACAGGGATTTTTATCAGAACAGCTTTTCAGGCCAATTGCACATTCAGTAAATATGCCGGCTCCTTCTATTGCAAGAACAACATCATAAACCGTCAGGTCTGTATGGTTATCGGGAAAATAAAAACCCCCGCCCTTACCTTTAAGCGAGTATAATAATCTATGAGTGGTAAGAAGATGTAATATTTTTGCCGAAAAAGCCACAGGTGCTTCAATCCCTTTTGCTATTTCTGCTACCCCTGGCCGTTTCTCCGCTATATTTTGCATCTGTACAAAAATTAGAGCCCTGATTGCATATTCGGTGCTTTTTGATAATATCATAGTTGATAGTTTTGTGCAACAAAGATATAAAATTAGTATTAAATGACAATAAGGTCATTTTATAATTTTGTGTTAGTAATAAACAGAAGGAATAGTCCTTAAAAAGACCGCCCTTAATAGTGTCTGACTTAATTATACGCTTTAAATCTTACTGCAGGTATAATAGTCAGTTTCTATAAATCTTAAATAAATAATTATTTATAGCTTTATTCAGCTATAAAAAAGAGTGAAATGAGTGTTTCCCGATCAGATGTAATCGTAATTGGTGCCGGAATAAGTGGATTAACAGCGGCTGCCCTGCTGGCAAAAAGTGGATTAAAAGTTAAACTGCTGGAACAGCATTACCAGCCCGGGGGATCCTGCGGGGCTTTTCGCAGGAAGGGCGTAACTTTTGACCAGGGAACTGCAATGCTTTATGGCTTTGGCAGCACGGGATCCAATAATCCCCATCGTTATATTATGAGCGAACTTGAGGAGGAGATAGAGGTAATTAAGCACGATATGCTTTATTGCCTGAAATATGACGGTATTCCCATTCATTTTCATTCTGATATGGACTCCTACTTCAAAGAGCTTGAGCAGCTCTTCGATAAAGATGAGATGGACCAGCTAAGATCCTTTTATGGCTATATTGGCCGTTTATACCATGAGGTACTGGTAGCTGAACCGATCTGTGTTGCTCCCCCCGAGATACCACCTAAAAAAGCCCTGCAGCTATTGCTTAAAAGTCCGATAAAACAGATAAAAACAATAGGCTTATTAAAAAAAAGTGCCGGAGATATTGTGCGCCCATATATTAAGTCTGAAAGGGTGATTAAGTACCTGAATAAGCTAACATCAACCTACTGCTATACCCTGGTTGATGAAACACCTGCTATAATGGCCGCTACGATGTTTATGGACAATCATTTTGGCGGGGTCTATTATCCTTTAGGTTCTTCGCAGCAACTTCCGGGGAAACTGGAAAAAGCAATAGAAAAATTCGGAGGAAGTATGCTTTACCATCACAATGTAAAGCAGATACTGTTCGAAGGTGACAAAGTATGCGGCTTGCTGGTCGACACTCCAGGGGGTGAGGTAAAATATGAAACCGACGCTATTGTCTACGCCGGAACAGTTTGGGATCTATATGGGAAACTTATCCCCCACGAAGTCTCTAATCCGGAAATAAGGGAGTGGGCAAAAAATATTATTCCCACATATCCCAGCTTAGTACTGCACTGCCTGGTGGATAAGGACGTAATCCCCGGGGGCACGCAGCCCATAACGATGCTTGCAGATAACCCCGAGGCAATAGATGAAAAAGAAATTACCCTCTATATTCTTTCCCTGGCTGATCCTTCAATTTGTCCTCCGGGCACTCATACTGTAATGGCTATAGGTCCCTCATTAAGAGAATGGCCTGCTCCTCATGAAGCTGAATACAGAAGTTCGTCTTATGAAAGAGCTAAAAAGGAAGAGACTGAACGTATTCTTACTACACTGGAAAAACACCTGCCCGGCTTTCGTAAAGGCCTGCGCTATAATACCCTTGCAACACCAACAACAATTGAACGTTATACAATGAAACCGGGCGGATCGGTGACAGGCCCAAAACATTGTATGGGACAGGAGCTGCTAAAGCGACCACATGCAAAAACACAATGGGAGAACCTTTTTATGTGTGGAGAATCCACGGTTATGGGCACCGGAAGTCCCTCTGTTACTATTTCCGGGGTGTCTGCAGCCAATATGGTCTTAAGACGCCTGGGCAAAGAAGAATATATATGGCGTAGGGGGATGAAAGATTTTGTTACAGAATACAGAGCCGCGGAGCTGACGGATAAGTCCTCATCCCATATCAGAGCCAATGCTCTGGAAGACGATAAGTATCTCACGCTTCATGACGATGCAAGTATTTGCCAGTGGTGCGAAGATGCTCCATGTCTGACTGTTTGCCCGGCTGAGTATGATATCCGCGGTATACTGAGGAGGATCGAGGTAGGAAACTATCAGGGAGCATACTCTGCTCTTAGAGAAAGAAATAAAGCAAATAATATTAATTGTGTCGATTGCAAGGCCCCTTGCTATGAAGCCTGTAAAGGTAAGGATGCAAATGTTACACCTGTGAAAATCAAAAATACATTTCTTAGCCTTGCAACTATACAGCACTCATCTTAATAACTTAAAAAAACACATTTTTCATCATTAATGTCCCTTTTACGATAATCTATTCCTGGTTGCATATTAATAAAACCATGTTTTAATCAGGATTTACAATAATGGTATAGCTGCCCGGTAGTGAGTATTGTTGGTCTTAATATCCAGGCCTTTATTACATAATAATTTGTAGCGGGAGTCAAGGGTACTAATACCTGTTTGTGTTGAATATGTTGTTTCCTTTTTATTAAGGTTATTAACCACCACCAGGTAATCACCTTCTGTAAAAACCTCTATCTTCAATGGACTGGACTTACTGGCTATATTGTGTTTTATGGCATTCTCGACAAGCAGCTGTAAAGCCATTGGGACAATCTCCTTATCCATATCTTTATCCCTAACACTAATATCCACCTCCAGTCCCTCTCCTATTCGTTCTTTATGAAGGGCAATATAGGACCTCATAAATTCGAGCTCATCATGCAGATTAACAGTATCTTCTTCATGACTCTTTAGCACATAGCGATATACATCTGTGAAATTCTTAATAAACAGTTCTGCGAGGGCCGGATTATAACGAATTAATGATTTTAAGACACTCAGGTTATTAAACAAAAAATGAGGGTTCAGCCTGTCTTTAAGTGAATTATAGTCGCCCTGAAGCTTGGCCTGTCTTAGCCTGTCTATCTCCTCCCTGTTCTCCATCCAGTCTCTTGTCAGGTTAGACACTTTTACCAGCAGTATCAGGATAACCAGCAGGAGCAGTCCAACTATTATAACTATCTGGGTTACGGTATTATTAAAAAGATCGACCTCCTGAAACATATTCTGGACTAATGATAACCAGAAAAATGTAAGCAGCAAGGTTACTGAAACAATTGCAATTGCATGCATAAAAATGTTCCAGCGTAGCTTCCTGGAATTATTAAAAATTACCATTATAAGGAAGCTCGCCTCAGATACACTGTTAAAGGCGAGTGAGGCAATAAGGTAAACCAGGCCTTTTCTGTCTGTTTCAAGGATTTGTTCGCCAGATATTATTACGGCCAGGTGAATCAATAAAATAGATATAAGTGAAATAACAAGAATGCGACCAACTAAAAACTTTGGTTTATATGAACCAAAAGCTGCAAGGTTGGCTATGTTTCTTTCCTGGAACACTATAATTGCTTTATTTGCCCATCCATTTCTTAAATCCGGGAGCCCGAAGCCTGCTTACTATAATCTCAAAATCACAGTTCGGATTGGTAGTTACTTTAAGTTTACCTCCTGTTTCATTTTTAATCTTTTCTATAGTTTCAATATTTACTATAATTTTCCTGTTTAATCTAAAGAAGTCCTTGGGGTTAAGTTCTTTTTCCAGCTCTTCCAGACTATAGTCAAGGATATGCTCCTTTCCTTGCTTATCAACTGCAAGACTTAATTTATTTGAACTATAAATATAGGCTATGCTTTTAGTCTCTAATCTTTTATACTCACTTACACCGGAAATCATAAACCGTGTTCTATATTCTGTTTTACCCTTTAGAATGGATTCAATAATCTCCTGGTAATGTTCTGCATTCTCAAAAAGATAGCGCTTTGAAGGATCAAGCTTCCGCTGCTCTTCATACTTTAGAAAAGCATTGTTTAATTCATTTTCATCTATTGGCTTTAAGAGATAATCAAGGCTATTAACCTTAAAGGCCCGGATAGCATATTCATCGTAAGCTGTTGTAAAGATAATACGTGATTGGGGGTCAAGGCTTATTTCGTTAAAAATCGAAAAGCAGGTTGCATCAGATAGCTGTATATCCATTAATATCAGGTCGGGGCCAGGGTTGTTTTTTAACCAGGCTATGCTTTCCTCTACACTTTCCAGTATTGCCTCTATCTTCCAGTATGGCCTTAACTGTCCGACCATGCCTTTCAGCATCATACTATTATGGGGCTCATCCTCGATAATAACTACCCTGGTGTCTATATTTACAGTGCTCATTATTTCCTGTATTAATCCAAAGATAAGATAAAAAAAGGCACTCTCCGATACAGCTTACTGCACCTTAAGGGTGTTTGTAACTTTTCTGAAGTAGCTCTCTTTTATCTTATAATCTGCCCTGGCATCGATTAAAGAGCTATAGGCCTTTTGCCAGCTGGCCTGAGCCTCCAGCAGGTTAGCCAGGGTTTCCATACCCAGCTCATAATTATCTGTACTCACTCTTACATTTTCATCGGCCTGCTCCAGTGCAACACGACCAATATCAAGTCTTGTTAGCGCATCAAGAAGGTTAAGCCTGGCCTGCTCAATATCGAGCTGTAGTAGTCTCTCTGTTTTTTCAAGCTCCATCTGTGCTATTTCCCTGTCGGCCCTGGCGGACTTTATTTTCGCCCTTCCCTCGCCGAACTTTGTAATCGGGATACTGATACTGGCAATGGCGTTTATGCCGCCAGAATCATAATTATCCATACCAGATAAATCAATATTATAATGGTTATATCCTAAAGATATACCGGCTGTAGGCAGATAATCGCCAAGAGTCATTTTAATATTCATATCAGCTAAACCAGCCTTTTGCTCCAAAAGCCTGTATTCATATCTATTAGTGGCATCAAGTGGCAGCAGGGCTGTATTAATGGGCTGGCCAACCCTGATGCTATCGTTTATTATCAGGGATGTTGAAAAATCGGTCCCTATTAATCTACATATAGCCATTCTGCTCAGCTCTAATCCGCTCCTTGCTTTATGGGCCTGCAGAAGAGCTTCATTAAGTTGCACCTGTACCTTTAGCAACTCGTTGCGATTGGTCATTCCTGTATTATATGAATCCTCCACCATAGCAACAAGCCTTTCCAGAAGGGTACAATACTTTTCGGCCAGCTTAAGCTTTTCAGCTACACTTATATAGGTGTAATATGCCTGATCTGTCTCATAGAGAACCTGGTGCCTGTTTAGTTCGGTATTTAACTGAGCCATTTCATATCCCAATGCAGCCATCCTGTTTCCGGTAATAATCTTACCTCCGGCATAAAGTGGCTGTTCGGCGCTTAGTGATGCCAGCAATCCTCCATTAAGGCTAAAATCGAGAGGCAGATAAGCATAGGTGTTAAACACCGGGTTTCCATCAGGACCTATTATGGGCTGTCCGTCCAGCGGGTTAATTGCAAGGTCTGGCACCAATTCACCGGTGGCCATATCAAAATTATATGCAGGAAAGTATATCTCCTGATTTAGCTGTGTTTTGCTGTACATCCCCAATACCGATGCAGAAATATTTGGAAACCAGGCCGACCTGGCTGCTGCTTTCTCATAGCCTGCTTTTTCAAGTGTTGTTTCTGCAATCCTGATCTTTTCGCTGTTCTCAATGGCCATCGATCTGCATTGTTCCAGATCAAGACTTAAAGTATCCTGGGCCTGAGAAACGGACGTAAAAAGAAACAGGAATATTGATATATATGTAATTTGTTTCATCTGTGCTATTCTTTTTCTATTATAATTTCGGATCTATTCTTCAATTGTGGCACCTCCACTCTAAAGAAAGATGAGTACAGTACAGGTACAAATACAAGAGTTACCAGGGTACCTATTAGCAGTCCGCCGATAATTGTTGCAGCCAGCGATGCATACATAGGATCTGTAAATAAGGGTATCATACCAAGTATAGTAGTGAGTGATGCCATTACAACCGGTCTTGTCCTGGATATGGTAGCATCAACAATTGCATGATAGGCTGAAGACGAATTTAGTAGTCTGTTGTTGATTTCATCGAGCAGAACAATGGCATTCTTTATTATCATCCCACTCAGTCCTACCGCTCCTATTATAGCTACAAAAGAAAAGGGCTGGCCAGAAAGGATAAGCCCGGGAACAATCCCTATAATTGCAAGAGGCAAGCATAGAATAATTATCAGTGGACGCTTATAGTCTGCAAAAAGAAGAAGCAGTATAAGCAAGATAATACCTGCGGCAATGGGTAACATCCCAAATATACCTTCCAGTCCATCTTTCTTCAGCTCCTGCTCTCCTACCCACCTGTACGTATATCCATCGGGCAGAGGCATAATGCTTATTAACTTATCCAGTTCGCTCTGCACATATGAGGGACTGATATTGTCGACCGGATCGCACTGAGCCTGGATTGCTCTTTTGCTGTTTATCCGACGTACAACCGGTTCTTCCCAGTCAAGCACAACACCATCTGTTACTGTGCTCAGTGGAACAGCACTAAGTGTTTCATCGAGCAGATTGTCAGCCATAAGAGCACCTGTCATAATACCCATTACTGTTTGCATATTTGCCACGCCTCCTATATTAGGGATTGTGGGCCATACAGGAATATCATTCAGGTCTTCAATCCTCTTTCCCTCCTTATCCCGTACCCGGAACCTGACTGTAAGAGGTGTTTCTCCCTGGTAGATCCTGGTAAGGGGCAGTCCATCGCTTGCAGCAAGGATGGAGGTGCTGATATCAGCCCTGGTAATAGAGGCCCTGTTAGCGGCGATAGGGCTATATATCGCCTTAAGTGTTTTTGCTTTGGGCTCCCAGTCGTTAGATACAGTATGCTTATCTACATGTTGGTTCCGGAGCATATAATCCTCTGCCTGACTACTTAACTGCTTAAGAACTGCAGGGTCGGGCCCGGTAAATTCAACTTCAATCCTGTGACTGGAGGCTACAGATAAGGTATAGTCTCTTATTCTGCTTTGCGCCTCAGGATGATTTAAATGCAGGTAATCCTGAATCAGGGGCTGCATTTTCTTCATCGTTTTATAATCTTGAAAGTTGATAATTATTTCACCGTAGTTGTCGGCATTCTCTGACATTACACCCCTGACCAGGCAATAACGCATAGGGGTCATTCCAAGACTTGTAACAACCATATCAACCTCTTCGAAAGAATTTAAATAATCTGATATTTCAAGCAGATCGGCATAAACGCTCTCCGGTGTATTACCGACCGGAAGTGAATATTCAATATAAGACTGATTATATTCAAAATCCGGGAAGAAGGTATTATCTACTTTCTTGAAATTCAGGAAGGCTCCCAGCAATAGAATTACCACTACTGCAATTACAATCAACCTGTTATGCAGGCTGAAATCAAGTATCCTGCGGGTGATTCTGTACAGGGGTTTATTATAAATATTTGTTTCTTCTTCTCTTTCTTCCTTATCTTTCTTTTTACTGTAAAAAAAAGATGCAAAGATCGGAACCTGTGTTAAAGAGAGGATCCAACTTATAGCCAGGGATATTGCCAGCACAACAAAAAGATCCCTGGCATAGGTCCCTGCGATATCCTGAGAAAGGTATACGGGCAAGAAGGCGGTAATAGCTATAGCGGTGGCCCCCAGAAGAGGAATCGCTGTTTTTTTGGCAGATGAGGTACAGGCTTCCCTTCCTTTTTTTAGTTTGCGGTCGACCAATATGCCGTCCAGAACAACTATAGCGTTATCAACCAGCATACCCATGGCAACAATAAAAGCACCGAGGGATATCCGCTGTAAGGTTCCATCAGCCAGCAGAAGAAAAGGGAATGTAGCCAGAATAGTCATTAAGAGACCAGAGCCAATTATTACACCTCCCCTGAATCCCATTGTAAACATCAGCACAACAATTACAACCGTAACCGAAAGAATCAGGTTCCTCATAAATCCACTAATGGAATCGCTAACCTTATCGGGTTGGAAGAAAACCTTTTCAAAGCTTAAACCATTAGGAATACCTGGCCTTAGCTCGCTCATTAAATGTTCAACATCCTTACCGACCTGAATAATGTTTTCACCACTTTCCATTGATATCCCTATACCCAGCGCTTTCTGGTTATTAACAAAGAGCTGGTTTCTCATAGGTTCAGGATAACCATAGCTAATATTGGCAAGGTCTCCAAGTTTATATGATGCTCCTGCTGCGGAGCTTATAATAATATTGCCCAGGTCTTCAATGCTAGCTGACTTATTGCTTACGCTTACCCGCATTTGCTGTTCTCCGCTAAACATATGCCCTGAATATAATTCTCCGGTGAAATCGCCCAGGGCCATAAATATCTGCAAGGGCAATATCCCTGTCTCACTAAAGCGGTCGGGTGAAATCGTAATTAGTATTTCCGGGTGTTGCTCTCCATAGATACTTACCTTGCCTACCCCATCAATTTCGAGCATCTGTCGTCGTATAAAATCGGCATAAACACTCATCTCGTCATAGGAATATCCCTTATCACCAATCATCGCGTAGAACATCCCATATACATCGCTTACATCATCATAAATAACTGGTTGCTGCACGCCCTCGGGCATCCTTCTCATGGCCAGGTCAATTTTTCTCCTGAGAAACTCCCAGCGTTGCTGCATCTCCTCCTGGGGTACGCTCATCTCCAGTTTTAGCTCAATAACCGACACATTTGCTTCTGAGCGGGATTTGATGCTGGATATATCTGAGAGAGCTGATATTTCCTCTTCCAGAACAGAGGTAACCTGCATCTCAACATCGTGAGCAGAAGCACCCGGATATATTGTAACAACATTAGCAACCATAGCTATTACCTCGGGGTCTTCGAGCTTACTTAGGGCCCTGAACGAAAATACTCCACCCACCACCAGGGCAAACATGATGAAATAGAAAATTTTTTTCTTTTGAAAAACCAAGTCTGAAATATGCATGCTCCGGGTATTAAATTAGATTTCCAATATTTGTCTTACTTGCTTTATCAAGGACCCTTACTTCTTCATCCTCATGCAGGTGATCCAGCCCCCCGACAACAAGCTCTTCGCCAGCTTTCAGTCCCTCAATAATCCCAATATTACCGTCTTTAATAAAATCATTGGTTTTTACCCTCCTTGCTTTAACAGTATTATCCTCAACTACCCACACATAGCTTTCTTCGCCACGGGAAAAGATTGCATTAAGAGGGATGCTCACAAGTGAGCTGTCTCCGTTAGAATAAGAGATATTTACCGAGACATTCATTCCCGGAGAAAGAAGAGAACCAGGTTCGGGCTGATGATAGAAGTAAAACCTGAAGAGCCCGTTGCTGTTCGCTTTTATATTATTTGCATAGAAGGTTAAGGGGAATTTTTCACCCGGAATATCTTCCTGCACACATTCTATCATACTTATTTTGTCTTTTACCAGGTAAAGAGATGTGGGCACATCAACCTCGACCTTCAGGAGGCTTACATCTATCAGGCGGGCAAAGGGTGTTCCTATATTAAGCATCTCTCCCTCCTCGAACATAAGTGCAGTTATATAGCCCGAATAGGGTGCGTATAGCCTGGTGTCGTTTAACTGATCATTAGCATTCTTAAGCTGAATCTCCGCCATTTCCTTGCCAGCTTTCATTTTTTCATAATCATTATCGGCTACTGTTTTTCGCTTATTTAATTCCTCTATCCGCCGATATTCTTCCCTGAGCTGATCTACCCGTGCCTGGATAGCTGTTTTTTGAACCAGATAATCGCGTTGGTCGATCTCAGCAATAAGCTGTCCTTTCTTTACATATTGACCCTCCTTTATTAATATCCTGCTAATCGGGCCCCCAACCCTGAAGGCCAGATTTATCTCCTCAGCTTCATCTATAACCCCCGGAAATTGCTTTTCTCTTACGGGATTAAGCTTTTGAACTTTTACTGTTTTTACAAGCTTAGTATAAGAGTCGGCTTCAGCTTCTTTATTAAAGCTGCAGGAACTTAAAACAGCCGATAGCAATAATACGGGGAGTAATATTCCCTTGACGCTTTCTATAGTTCTGTTCTTTAAATTCATATTATTGGGATTTTCTGGTTTAAGAATAAATTTTAACAAAATTATACCTGTGGCTGGCAATAAGTGGTATGCTGCCGATAGCTTATAACCGAAATGCTAATTTTATAGAGTGAAGTGTGCTTTTTAGGGGATGCAATTGGGGATAAAAAAAAGCTGCCTGATAAGTATTTAGCTCCGGAAGCCCTGAGTGAGTTTTGGCTTAGAATGAATTTAGCGTATTTTTACCTTCCCTAAAAGGTGACTGCCATATGAGAGTTTTACTGGTTGAAGATGAAAAAGAGCTTGCAGGGTCAATCATTTCTTATTTAAAAAACAGTGAGAAGATCGACTGTGATCATGCTATGAATCTCGATAAAGCCTCGGGACTTTGTGAACTATATGACTATGATTGTTTTATCGTAGATATAGGCCTGCCAGACGGAAGCGGCCTTGACCTGATAAGGCAGATAAAATCTAATAACAATCAGGCCGGTATTATAATAATCTCAGCCAGGGATTCTATCGACGACAGGGTAAGCGGACTAAATATAGGTGCTGATGATTACCTTGTTAAGCCCTTCCATCTATCTGAGCTTAATGCAAGGATCTATTCGCTGGTAAGGAGACTGAAGTTTGAAGGAAGCAGCGTATTTGTTTTTAACGAAATATCCCTCGACCCTCAATCGCATGAGGTAAGGATAAATGATATGCCTGTTGATCTCACAAAAAGTGAATATAATATACTGTATTACCTGATAAGCAATAAGAACCAGGTAATATCAAAAACATCAATAGCCGAACATCTGGCAGGCGACTATGTTGATGTAATGGACTCTCTTGATTTTGTTTACCTGCATATTAAAAACCTCAGGAAGAAACTTATAAAAGCAGGCTGTAACGATTATATTAAGACTGTTTATGGTGTAGGTTATAAATTTATTGCCGAATGAAACTGCTCTCAAAAACCAGCCTTCTTATAATAACAGGAAGTATCTTTATTTTCTGGATAGGAAACCTGGTTTTCTTTCGCATTACAAGAGAGGCCATTAACGAGCATATCAACAATGAGCTGATGACCCAGATGGCCGGTGTAATGACCCGCATTAACCTGGGCGAAGAAATAAATGAGCTGCCCGGCTCTTACGACCAGGTTTCAGTAATTTCTTCTGATGCTGCCTCTGTTCGTCCGCCTGTATTTAGCGACACCGTGCTATATAATGCCTCTCAACAAAAATTTATAGCTCACCGGGCACTTCGCTTTTCATATATGGTAAATGATGGCACCAGGGATATTATTATATTTAAATCTCTCCTTTCTTCAGATGCACTGATTGAAAGAATAACCCTTCTTTCGGTTGCTCTTTTAATTGTATTTATTATTATGATATATATCCTTAACAGGTATATCTTTACTAATGTCTGGTCGACATTTTCAAACAGCCTGGAGCGCCTCGATATTTATGATTTTAATAAACCCGGGGGACTGGTATTGCCGGCATCTGAAATTACAGAATTCGATAAGCTTAACAGGGTCCTTCTTGAAATGGCCGACCGCATACAGTCTGACTATAAAAGCCTTAAAGAGCTTACGGCAAATACATCACACGAAATACAAACACCCCTGGCAATAATAAGAAACAAAGCTGAGCTGCTACTGCAGTCGGAAAGTCTGAGCGAGACAGATCTTGATACAGTAAATTCGATAATTAATACAACAGGAAGGCTTTCAAAGCTCAACCAGTCCTTATTGCTTATTGCCAAAATTGAAAATAAGCAGTTTGAAGATAATGAGGAAATAAAACTTGAGAAGGCCCTTGAAAAATATATTGATAATCTCGATGTACTTATTAATGCCGGAGGCTTTAAAGTTATTTCAAAGCTTAATGCCTGCAGCATAAGGATGAATCATATGCTACTTGATATCCTGATTTCGAACCTCCTTAAAAATGCAGTCACCCACGGAACAAAGGGATGCGATATTGGCGTAAATCTTGACAACTGTGCAGTTGAAATTAGCAACCACGGTGCGCCCCTGTCTTTTTCGAAGGATCTGCTTTTTAAAAGATTTATCAAGGGCTCAGGGAAAGAAGGCAGCACAGGAATCGGCCTCGAAATTGTAAGAAAGATCTGTGGTTATTACAGGATTGAGGTAGGCCATACTTATATTGAAGACCTTCATACCTTCAGGGTTGATTTTTCAAATATCAGGACAGGGGAGGTGATTGAAGATTATAAGATTAAAGATTGAAGATTTAAGACATGCAAGAGATATATCCATATTTTATTAAATTCCATATAGTCTTTAGTGTAATATTTCTTATTGCGATAGTTTACATTACAATTTACTATATAATTGGACTGGCTAATAAAAGAGAATATGGATATAAAGAAACAAGGCTAAGAAAGACTTTTCTTACCCTCCTCTATGCAGACCTTATTATAGGAATAATCCTTTACTTCTTCCTTCAGAAACCAGCTGAAATAATGACAACAGAAGTGGCAATGAACCACTCAAGCCTTCGCTTTTGGGCTATTCAGCATTTTTCAAATGTTATTTTTGTAGTTATTCTCTGTATTACCGGTAACCTACTTATAAAAAAAGCGCCCCTGTCGGAAAAAAAATTCAAATATTCTGTTTTCTATTTCGGTATATCTACGATAATAATAATTATTTCTGTTGCCCTTTTTGTGCTTAGGAAATAATCTTTTCGCTCCTATCATAATGGCATTCAGCATATTAGAGAGGCAGGCCCAATAAAGACCCAATTCGACAGATTTTCTACATATTTGGATATTACATTTGATCCAGAATTAGTTTTAAAAAACTTTGAACAAAACATAAGAGATAATTAAATGGTTTTAAAAGAAGCGACCTGGTCAGTCGCTTCTTTTTTTTTGTTCTTACCTCAAAGCCCGGCTACTTCTTATAATATGCAAGCAGTACTAATTATTCGATTAGGACATATATTTTAATGTCCAAAAAAATAATTAACTTGGCCAGACCCAATGGTCGGTAATCAAACATTTTTTCAATAAAGCCATGCTAAACCGAATTATAAATTTTAGTATAAACAATAAACTTATTGCTATCCTTATTACCATTTCTTTAGCCGGTTTTGGTGTATTTGCTCTTTTCCATATCCCCCTGGGCGCGGTACCAGATATAACAAATAACCAGGTCCAGGTAATTACAACATCTACAAACCTGTCGACACAGGACGTAGAGCAGTTTATTACCTATCCTGTTGAGCTGGAAATGTCTAATCTGCCCGGTGTAACAGAGATAAGATCGATCTCCAAGTTTGGCCTCTCGGTAGTAACGATAGTATTTGAAGATAAGATGGGCACCTACCTGCCCAGGCAGCTAATAGCAGAAAAAATCAAGAATGCCTCGGCAAATATCCCCGAAGGATTTGGCACGCCGGAAATGGGTCCAATATCAACCGGACTGGGTGAGATTTATCAATATATCCTCGACACAAAACCTGGATACGAAGATAAATACTCAATTATGGAGCTCAGGACGATCCAGGATTGGATGGTTAAGAGGCAGCTGTCGGGTATACCCGGCGTGGTTGAAGTAAATACCTGGGGTGGTTATTTAAAACAATATGAAGTAGCAATTAACCCAGAAAGAATTAAGGGTCTTGGCATTACACTATTGCAGGTATATGATGCCTTAAGTAAAAACAATAATGTTGCAGGTGGTGCGTATATTGAGAAACAGTATCAGAGTTATTTTATCCGCGGCGACGGGCTTGTAAGCTCACTTGAAGATATTGAAAACATTGTGGTTGCGAACAGAGATGGCATACCTGTTCTTATTAAAGATATAGCTACGGTACAATTCGGAAGTGCAAATCGTTTTGGCGCAATTACAGCAAACGGTGAGGGTGAAAAGGTAATGGGCCAGATAATGATGTTAAAAGACGCTAACTCAAACAAGGTAATTGATGCGGTAAAAACAAGGGTTGACGAGGTTCAGAAGACACTGCCCGAGGGAGTATTTATAAATCCTATTCTTGAGCGAAGCGAGCTTATCAGTAAAACATCTCTTACTGTATTTGAAAATCTTTTGTTTGGCTGTCTGATCGTATTTATAATAGTTCTGGTCCTGCTTGGTAACCTGCGATCCGGCTTGGTTATTGCTTCTATGATACCACTCTCCCTGCTATTCACGATATCAATGATGTATGTCTTTGGTATCGACGCCAACCTGATGAGTCTCGGGGCCCTCGACTTTGGTATTATAATAGATGGTGCGGTTATAATTGTGGAGTTTATCGTTATCAGGCTCACAGTAAACAGGGATGAGCTTCTTTCGGCAAAAAGCGACGATAAACATCTGATTATGGACAGGGTAACCTTTAACGGGGCCTCTAAGATGATGAATTCGGCCATATTCGGTCAGCTTATTATACTTATTGTTTTTATTCCCGTACTTTCATTAAGCGGTGTTGAAGGAAAAATGTTCAGACCCATGGCGCTGTCGTTCAGCTTTGCCTTAATCGGAGCAATGATATTTAGTCTTATTTGGCTACCTGTGGCTTCTTCGCTTTTCCTGAGGCCGGAGAAGCAAAAGCAATTTATACTGACCCGGGGAATAATGAAGATTCTTTATCGTTCCTATGACCCGGTAATTAAATGGTCGTACGATCATAAGAAAATACTACTCGGAATGGCCCTGGTTTCATTAATACTTACCGGTGTTATTTTTTCGCGCATGGGAGGTGAATTTGTTCCTACCCTGGATGAAGGTGACTTTGTTATTCAGCCAGTACTAAAAACAGGTACCTCGCTTTCCAATACTGTATCGCTCACAACCCAGATGGAAAATATCCTTATTGATGAGTTTCCTGAAATAGATCAGATAGTTTGCAGGATAGGTGCCGCAGAGGTACCCACAGATCCAATGTCTATGGAGGAAATAGATATGATAATTAAATTAATACCAAAAAAAGAATGGGTCTCGGCAGACAGCAAAGAAGAACTGGCTGCTCTTTTTAAGGAGTCTCTTATGGTTATCCCCGGCCTTGACTACGAGTTTACACAGCCTATTGAGATGAGATTTAATGAACTTATCACCGGTGTTCGTGCCGATCTTGCAATAAAGATCTTTGGCGACGATCTTTCTATACTGGCTCAAAAAGCAGAAGAGGTAAAAGATCTTATATCTGATGTTCCCGGGGCTGCTGATATAATTTATGAAAAAACAGAAGGCCTTCCTCAAATGAGTGTGAAATATGACCGTAAAAGAATAGCATACTATGGTCTGTCAATAGAGGAGCTTAATCAGTATCTTACCACAGCTTTTGCCGGAGGTATTGCAGGGAGTGTTTTTGAAGGAGAGAAGAGGTTCGACCTTGTTGCCCGACTTCAGGCCGATTACCGTGTTGATATAGAAAACATCAGAAATCTGTTTGTCGGACTGCCTAATGGAGGACAGGTCCCATTAAAAGAGCTGGCAGATATAGAATATACAACAGGTCCTGCAAAAATATCAAGAGACGATACACAGAGAAGAATAGTTGTAAGCGTAAACGTCAGGAACCGTGACCTGGAATCGGTTGTGGCAGATATTGAGAATATTCTTAACGAAGAACTGGTTCTTCCTTCGGGATATTATATTAATTACGGCGGACAGTTTGAAAATCTGAGAAATGCCTCAAAAAGACTTAAAATAGCCGTTCCCATAGCGCTATTACTTATCTTTATCTTTCTTCACTTTGCGTTTAAGTCATTAAAAGAAGCTGCCCTTGTATTTACCGCAATACCTTTATCTATTGTTGGAGGTGTTTTCCTGCTATGGATACGTGGCATGCCATTCAGTATCTCGGCCGGAATTGGATTTATAGCTCTCTTTGGTGTGGCCGTGCTAAACGGTATTGTGCTTATTGAACACCTGAAAGACTTAAAGAACTCTGGAATTACAGATATGAGGAAGCTTATTATAAAGGGCACTCGTGAAAGACTGAGACCGGTAATCTTAACAGCCTCGGCTGCAGCGCTGGGCTTTCTGCCAATGGCAATTTCAACATCTGCAGGTGCAGAGGTACAGAGGCCCCTTGCAACAGTAGTTATAGGCGGACTGGTAACATCTACTCTTCTTACTATGCTTGCCCTGCCCATCCTGTACGCCATATTTGACAATGTAACAGGTATACGCCTGTGGCCTCCTGGCTTAAAAACAAAGAAGCTTGTTCTGCTTGTAGTTCTTGTTCTTACTCCTCTGTTTGTACAGTCACAAAGCTCAAATCAGGGAGAAAACAATCCGGAGATTATTACTCTTGAAAATGCTCTTGAGCTGGCTTATTCGAACAACAGTGAGCTGGCTGCATTTAATTCTATGATTGAAGAAAGCAAGGCTCTTATAAACACAGCCTTTGCCATTGATAAAACAACTTTTTACTACAACTACGACGAAAATAATATTGCCGACAATAACTATCCTATCCGTGTTATAGGAGGAGAGCAGCGTTTTGATTTTCCTACTGTTTATTTTGCACAAAAAAAGGCAAATACCATATCTTCATTGATGGCAGCAGACCGCTTTGAGATTAAGAAAAGGGAAATAACACTTAAGGTCTCAACAGCGTATTACTCGATAATACACCTTCAAAGCAAATTAAACCTGTATCAAAAGGCAGATAGCATCTTCTCCCGGTATTCGGATGCTGCTGAAATAAGCAATAAGCAGGGAGAGACCACCTACCTCGAAATGCTTACAGCAAAAGCCAGATACCATAATATTAAAGTGCTGAGATCCCAGGTCGAACAAGACCTGAATATAGCAATAAATACCCTTGGATCTCTAATTTACCGTGATGGTGATTTTATTGTTCCCAGGCAGGAGCCCGTGGCTCTTGAAATAGATCAAAGCCTGGCAGAAACGAGTCCAGGCTATCGACTGGCCGACCACACTGCTCTGCTGCAGGATGCTTCAGTTAAGGCAGAAAAGAACAGGCTTCTTCCTGATCTGACACTGGGGTATTTTAATGGAACAAATAACTATTCCGGATCTGAAAATTACCAGGGTTTTGAAATAGGCCTGGGTATACCACTGTTCTGGGGTGAACAAAAATCAAAAATTAAAGCGGCAAAACACTCTCTTGAAGCGGCAAATTATCTCAGGGAAAGCTATAACAGAACATATAATAACAGGTTATCGGAACTGAGTGATCTAATAAGCAAACAGAAAGAATACATTGAATACTATGAGTTGTCGGGTAAAAATATTTCTTATGAACTTATAAGGTCTTCTCAAATAAGCTATTCTGCTGGTGAGATTGACTTTTTCAGGCTCGTGCAAAGCATCGACTCTGCAATTGAAATAGAACTAAGCTACCTCGATAATCTTCAGAAATATAATGAATTTGTTCTCGAAATAAATTATTTATCGCTTTAAGCAATATTAAATACAGAACAAGAAATAATCATAAGTCTGCCATAAAGAAAAACACAGATCAAATGAAAAAAGGAATAAATAAAATTTTAATACATGCCACAGTCCTGTCAATTATTATTTTAAACGGCTGCCATGGTAGCAAAGGCGAATCTGATCTTGCTGCAGTAAGTGCTGGGTCGCAAGCTCAGGATGAAGTGATCGTTAGCAAAGCTCAATTTAAGCAGGCTAATATGAAATTGGGTAAGCCCGAGATCATTACATTTTCTCAAACGGTAACTGCCAATGGTTATATTGCCCCTTCTCCCAATGGTAAAGTAAATATAAGTTCACTTATTCCGGGTAGAGTAAAAAAGATTTACATAAGGCCTGGAGAGAAGATCTCCAGGGGTCATTTACTTTTCACTCTTGAGGGAAACGAAATAATACAAATACAACAGGATTATGCCGAAAGCTATAATCAGCTTATTTTATTAAAAGCCAACTACGAGAGAAATAAGGAATTAGCAAAGGAAAATATTACTGCCAGAAAAGACCTGCTGCTCGCAGAAACAGATTATAATACAATGCTTGCAAAAAAAGAGGGTTTAATAGCCCTGCTCCTGATGGTAAATATTGATCCTACAGCAATCGAAAAGGGCACAATATTGCCAGCCATATCTGTATATTCTCCTATCGACGGCTATATTACAAACCTGTTTTTTGAGGTTGGTGAATTTATCGATGCAAATAATACCATTGTAGAAATTATTGACCCAAATCAGCTACAGCTGGATATATCAGTTTTTAAACAGGATATAGATAATCTTGCAAAAGGACAAACAGTAAGATTTTATGACCCTGATAAACCAGAGATGATTTACGAGGCAGTTCTTTCACAAATAGGCCAGACTATTGATGTGGAGTCAAGAACCATACACTGTACGGCAAACATTAATACAAAAGACAGAGTGAGCTTTATTAATAATACATTTGTTGAAACAGAAATCACTACCCTCTCCCGGGAGGCTTATTCATTACCCGAATCTGCTATCCTTGAAGAAAACGGAAAAAGCCTGGTGCTAACCAGAGCAGGAGAGACAGGTGATAATATTATTTTCAAAAAATCCATAGTCAAAACAGGCATAAGCCAGGGAGGCTTTATTGAAATTCTCAATGAAGAATTATCTGATGTACTAACAGAGGGAGTTTATAACCTTTTTGAATAAGAACTATCTTAATTAAACGCTAAAAAAAATTTGTAATAAAAAGAATTGTTTATATGTTTGTTCGTAATTATACGAACAATCATGGGCAAGGATATAGTTTTTACAAATCAACAAAATAAAGCAGCCAGATATGCCAAGGCTCTGGGTCATCCTGTACGTCTATATGTACTGGAGCTGCTTTCTAAACAGGCCTGCTGTTACAGCGGAGACCTTAGCGAGGAGCTGCCTATTGCCAAGTCAACATTATCGCAACACCTTAAGGAACTTAAGGACGCCGGTCTAATCCAGGGCGAGACAGAGGCACCAAGAATTAAATATTGTGTAAATAAAGAAAACTGGTTAGAAGCACAGAGTCTTTTTAAAGACCTGTTTGAAATATAAAATTTTTTCACCCGATTGTTCGCCGTTTTGCGAACAACGAACAAACAAAAACTATGGAAATTAAAGTATTAGGATCAGGATGCGCCAGGTGCAAACAGCTTGAAAAGGTAACAATAAAGGCAGTTGAGGAAGGAGGAATAGATGCTTCTGTTGTAAAAGTAGAAGATATAGCTGAGATCATGAGATACGGCATAATGGTAACGCCGGCACTCGTTGTTGATGAAAAAGTAGTGTTAAAAGGTAAAATACCATCTGTTAAAGAGCTTATAGAATTACTAAAAGATTAATAAAATGAAAACAAAATTAAGCCTGATTATTTTTCTATTATTTGGCAGTTTATCCGGCCTTAGCGCAATGCAAAAGGTAGAATTGCAAACAAGTAATGATATTAAAGTTTATTATTTCCATGCAACAAGGCGTTGTGTAACCTGCCAGGCCGTTGAAAATGTATCAAGAAAGGCCATAAAGGATAATTATGGGGACGAAATTGATTTTATTGTTGTAAACCGGGAAAAAGAAGAAAATATCGCTCTTGTTGAAAAATACAAAGTAAGTGGACAAAGCCTTATTATTGTTAAAGGCGATAGGGTAGAAAACCTTACTAACTCTGCATTTATGAATGCACTGAAAAAACCCGAAAAACTGGAAGAGCTTATTGTCTCAACTCTTGAATCAATGAAAGATTAATGGAGGTATTGCAAAACTTCTTTGAGTCTACGCAACTTCCTGTTCTCTCTGCTTTTATTCTGGGCCTTATGACAGCCATAAGTCCCTGTCCTATGGCAACAAATATTACCGCTGTAGGATTTATTGGAAAAGACCTGGAGAACAAACAAAGGGTCTTCATTAATGGGCTTTTTTATACCCTTGGAAGGGCAATATCCTATACAACAATTGGCCTGGTTTTTTATTTCGGGGCCAGTGAGTTTAAAATATCAGGTTTTTTACAGACCTGGGGAGAAAGATTTATTGGACCGATATTAATTATTATAGGTTTATTTATGCTCGACATAATAAAGATAAAATTACCCTGGTCGGGATACCTGACTTCAGGTATGGAGAAAAATGCAGGCAGGGGAATAGTCGGCATTATTCTTATGGGTATAGTTTTTGCTCTTGCCTTCTGCCCCTATAGTGGAGTATTATTCTTTGGTATGCTTATACCTCTTACTGTCTCGAGTGCAAAGGGTTTATATCTTCCTGTTGTTTATGCCCTCGCAACGGGGATTCCTGTTATACTATTTTCATGGTTAATTGCCTATAGTGTAGGTTCAATCGGAAAATTATATAAGAGATTAAAAATATTTGAATTCTGGTTCAGAAAGCTTATAGCAATAATCTTTATTGTTGTCGGAGCGACATATATCATTATATATTTAAAATAATGCATATCTCCAGGCCTTTATCTTAAATTATTGAAAATATGAAAGAAGAAATTTCCCGGCTAAATAAAAACCTGAATGGATGGCTTGTCCCAGGCCTGTTAATCCCGCTATGGTATATAATGTACAGAAACCTGTCACCTGTTTCAGACTGGGTAACGATAAAGCTCCTGTCGCTTAGCCCGGGAGAGCATCTTACAGAGGCAGTAAGATTTTTCTTTTATGAAGTTCCTAAGGTGATGCTACTGCTTGTGCTTATTATCTTTATTGTTGGAGTATTAAGAACATGGGTAACACCTGAGCGCACACGGGATTTACTGAAGGGAAAATCTCTTTTTGCCGGGAATGTTCTGGCGGCTCTGCTTGGAATAATAACCCCTTTCTGCTCGTGTTCGGCCATACCTCTGTTCCTGGGTTTTGTGGAGGCGGGAATACCCCTGGGGGTAACATTTTCCTTCCTTATAGCAGCGCCTATGATTAACGAGGTTGCCCTTGTTCTTCTAATTGGTCTGTTTGGATGGAAGGTGGCAATAATATATGTAATTACGGGACTGGCTATAGCTATATTGTCGGGATGGTTAATCGGCAGGATGGGGCTTGAAAAATATGTTGCTGATTGGGCCTATTCAATAAAGGCTCAGCAGAGTGATTCTGAAGTTTCCGGTTTAACAATTTACGACAGGCTTCAGAATGGTTACCGTACAGTTGGCGAAATTGTGGGTAAGATATGGCCATATATTCTGCTGGGTATTGCCGTAGGGGCCGGAGCTCATGGATATGTGCCTGAAGATTTTCTTGGAGCACTTCTTGGTAAGGAAAATTGGTATGGTGTACCGCTGGCAATCCTGCTTGGTGTGCCAATGTACTCTAATGCGGCAGGAGTAATACCCATTGTAAGTGTACTAATAGAAAAAGGTGTGTCCCTGGGTACGGCCCTGGCGTTTATGATGTCGGTTATTGCCCTGTCTCTTCCCGAAATAATTATCCTGAAGAAAGTGCTTAAGTGGCAGCTGATTGCTGTCTTTGTTGGGATTGTAGCTGTTGGGATTATAATTGTGGGCTTTATATTTAACTATGTAATGGTTTAAAGGTATAATGATTGAATTACTATGATATGAAATTATTTTGAAATTATCATTTCGAGAAAAGCGAGAAATCTATAAACATATTATATAGATTCCTTATATTCATTCGGTATGACAAACCATATATCCCTTTAATTAACCATCAAACTTTCTGTTATGAAAATCCTGATATTATGTACCGGAAACAGTTGTCGCAGCCAGATGGCACATGGCTTCCTGCAGTCTTTCGACAGCAGTCTAAATGTATATTCTGCAGGCACCGAAGCATCAGGCAAATTAAACCGTGCAGCTGTCGGGGTAATGAAAGAAATTGGTATAGATATTAGTCATCACACTTCCGACCCTATCGAAAAATATATTGATAGTGAATGGGATTATGTTATTACCGTTTGCGGTGGGGCAAATGAGAGTTGTCCATTATTTACAGGAAGGGTAAAGAAGAGGCTGCATATCGGCTTTGACGATCCTTCCTTTGCCACAGGAACACCTGAATTTATCAGAAGTGAATACCTCCGGGTAAGAGACGAAATACACAAGGCATTTAGTGATTTATATCAACAGGAAATCAGGCCGCAGATCTGAACCTTAGAAGAAGATTATCGCTGGATATTATCCTTTTCTTAATATATCAAAGGCCGTCATATATCCACTGAAGATGGCCCCGGAGAATCCTCCTCCAAATTTTCCCCAGGCTGATGCCAGAAAGATATTATCGGGTAGCTTTTCAAGATAGGCCAACGACTTTGATGGATTCTGTGCAAAACCATATACTGCTCCGCCAGGATTCATTGTATACCTTTGCACCGTTCGGGAAGTCGCTACTTCCACATATTCAACGGCATCAGCAAATCCAGGGATAATGCTGTCAAGCCTTCTGGTAAAGGTATCAGCCACCTTCTTTTTGGCTTCTGCATATTCTTTTTTATTAAGATTATCCCAGTCGTCAAGGTAATCGACACAACATACTGCGCCTACGCTTTTACCCTGAGGAGCAAGTGCCGAGTCAAGCTGGCTATAATCAACAAAAGTAAAGCTGCGGGTGTCAAAGTCGCTATGGTTATTCTCAAGGATGCCGGCCTGTGATTTAACGCTTTCGTCGTATACAAACATTGAGTAGTACTTATTCCCAAGGTCCTTCAGAGCTTTCCTGAAACCATAATATACTGTTAATAAAGATGCTCCTATATTCAGATCCTTAATGGCATTTTCGAGCTCAGGCAGGGATCCTTCAGGCAGAAGCTTATTTACAAGTTGATGAAGCGAGGTATTTACAACCAGCCTGTCGGCCGTAGCGATTTCTTTGCCGATAACTCCTTTAGTCTTATTACAATAAGTAAGCGAGGCAGTGTGGTCTGTATTATATTCAATTGCTTCGGCCAGGGTATTCAACAATACTTCTCCGCCATTTTCTTTTATTATATCGACAAGGGCATCAGATAAAAGCTGCGATCCTCCTTTAATATAATTTGCCCTGCCGCTATAATAGCTTCCCTGGGCTGTGATATAGTAATAATATGACAGGCTATAGGGATCATCATGGAAATAGCCCAGGTTACCCAGCAGGACAAGCTTAAGTGTTTCGTCTGAAATTATTTCATCGAGCCATTTGCCAACCGTTTTATCAGGAGGTGCATCTTTTGCCCCTACAATTTTCCTTGCATTTAAAACACTCTCAAAATAAAGATCAATACCCTTTTTTTCTTCAGGAAAATATTTCAGCAGCTCTGCGGCTGCCTCTTCGGGATTATGGGGTATAACAATATTCAGGTTTCCCTGGACAAAGCGGTAAAATTCCGGAATGCTGAGAAATTCAACACGTTCAAAAAGACCTAGATCCTTAAATATTTTTGTTTTCAGATCCCGAGGGTGAAGGCCATCCATTTCATGAAGCCCAACCTCCAGGGTATAGTCCTTTCTTTTAAAAGTTGTTGCGCACCCCCCGGGCCTGTCGTGTTGCTCAAGGAGAAGCACTTTCTTGCCTTCTTTAGCAAGCTTTGCTCCTGCTGTAAGTCCCCCCAGTCCACCTCCTATTACGATAATATCATATTTCTTCATACTCTTTGCTTTTAATCTTCTGGTATGGGATATCTCTTATATTCCTTATTTCTGTCAAAAAGATACCTGTAGCATATATAATTCTTAACCGGTTCTCCTCCAATATGCAGCCACATTTTACGCATTTTAGGATTAAAATCGCCAACCCACGAAAATTCTATTTCCTTATAATGCGACATGCTTTTCATTGAGTTATAAACATTTAGTGCCAGTCCGGATTCAACACCAAGGTTTTGAAATTTAGGTATCACCCCCATTAATACTCCACGTGCTCTGGTAATGGTTTTTTTTCTTTTCAGGTATAGAAACTTAATCATTGAAAAGAGGTTGAGCTTTCCATCGAGGTGCTTAAGGATCATATTTACATCGGGCCACATAAGGTAGATCGCGATAGGTTTTCCCTGGTTATAGGCCAGCCAGATAAACTCAGGCTCCAGGATCATTTTCATTTTCTTGATTGTCTTTTTTACATATGGAGCCTTCATGGGTTTAAAGTTTTCCTGGAATGAGGCCCATGCTTCATTATACACATCAACAAAATCGTCTATAAACTGATCTATATTACTCCACTCAATATGCCTGAATTCATATTCGGGCTTTTTCAAGATCCATTCTGCAATTTTTCTGAATCTTTCCGACAGGGGTTTATCCATACTGAGATGGAAACCCTCAGCCTTATAATATGTTTTAAACCCATAATCTTCGTACAGTTTCTGATAATAGGGCGGGTTATAAGCTATCTCGTATGCCGGGTGTGTAAATCCACCGACCAGGAGGCCCCAGTACTTATCTCGTTCACCAAAATTTATTGGCCCGTCCATAGCCTCCATTCCTTCTTCTTTAAGCCAATCCCTGGCTGCATCAAATAAAACAACAGAGGCATCTTTATTCTCTATACATTCAAAAAAGCCCATCCCCCCTGTTGGCTGGTCCTGCTTTTCAGAGCTTTTATAATCAATAAATGCAGCGATCCTTCCAATCAGTTTACCCTGACTGTCAAGCAAAATCCATCTCTTCGCCTTACCATGATTAAAAAACACATTTTTGCCAGGATCAAAAATCGACTCAATCTCTTTATCAAGGGGTCTGACCCATGTGCTATCGTTTTTATAAATCTCCTTTGGAACAAGGAGAAAGAGTTTTATTTCTGTCTTTGTTGAAACTTCCTTTAAGCGCATTTACAAAATTATTTTTGATAAACAGAATCCATTATCGCCCTGTACTTTTTTTCGACAGCTTTACGTTTTAACTTTAGGCTTGCCGACAGCTCTCCTGTTGCAGGAGACCATACATCGCTTACAATCTGTGTTTTCATTACTCTTTCGTGCTCCGATAACGATTTATTGATCCGTTTAAGCTCGTCGCCAAGAGCCTTTATAATAAGTTCATTTCGGGCAAGGGTCTCATTATCGTGGGGGCCGGAAATACCCTGCTCCCTACAATAGTTTTTGAGGTAGGCAAAGTCGGGGACAATTATTGCGCTGGCAAATTTTTGGTGCTCGCCAAAAACCATTGCCTGATCGATAAAAACAGATTCTTTTAGTCTGTTTTCGAGAACCTGGGGAGCAATAAACTTACCGCTCGACAGCTTAAATATTTCTTTCTTCCTGTCGGTAACCATTAAAAACTTATCTTTTTCTATACAGCCAACATCACCGGTTTTAAACCAGCCATCCTTAGTATATGCCTCCCTGGTTAGCCTGTCGTCCTTATAATAACCCATCATCACGTTATGGCCCCTGCAAAGAATCTCTCCATCTTCGGCTATCTTCAGTTCCACGCCATCAATAAGTGCACCCACTGATCCGAGCATGCAAAGATCCTTGTTTTGCCTGTTGATTGTTATAATAGGAGATGTCTCTGTAAGTCCGTACATATTCAATATCTTCAGACCGGATGCCCAGAATATTCTTTCGAGACGTGGCTGAAGACTGGCTCCTCCACATCCAACTATACGTGCCTGTCCGCCAAGAGCCTCCCTCCATTTACTAAATATCATTTTATCGGCGATCCTGAGCTTTAAGTAATACCAGCTACTGTTTGTTCCAAAGGGCTGATATTTTAATCCCAGCCTGACTGCCCAGAAAAACATCTTCTTTTTTATCCCGGTAAGAGCCCTTCCTTTTGCAAGTACATTATCATATATCTTCTCCAGGATTCGTGGAACAGCATCAAAGCCGGTAGCCTTAATTTCTTTAAGGTTTATTGCAATTGTCCCCATATTTTCTGCATAATAAATTGATGCCCCTGAGTACTGGGTCTGGTAATTTCCTAGCCTGCCTCCTACATGACAGAGAGGTAGAATACTCAGGTAACGATCGCCTGGAGAAAGGTTAAAAACCTCTGCTGCTGCCAGGAAATTCTGAACCAGGTTTTTATGACTTAGCATTACCCCTTTGGGCACTCCCGTGGTTCCTGAAGTATAGATTATCGAAGCAAGATCTTCGGTCGAAATCTCTGATTTTCGTTTTTCTGCTTCTTCCTTTATGTCTTTGTCTGCACTTTTTCCGCCAGAAACAATATCAAGCCAGCAAGAAATATTTTCTACTTTATCAAATGAATAAAGCATAAGATCATTACCGGACTGACTGCAAAGAGGTTTGAGTCGATCGCAAAATTTAGTGTCGCCAACAAATACCATTCTCGCATCTGAATGATCAATAATATATCTGTATTCATCATCCGTAAGAGAGGTATAAACCGGCACATGTACAAGTCCCGCCATAGCCACACCCATATCCAAAAAGTTCCATTCGGGACGGTTATGGGTAATGCTTATTATTTTATCACCCTTTTTAAGTCCAAGTTTTATAAGTCCATAACAGACCTGGTGTGAAATAAGATCATACTCCAAACCTGTATAACTAACCCACTCTCCTTTGCTTTTTGCTGAAAAGGCATTATTATCTGGAAAGTGCTTACGAAATCTGTCGAGCAGGTCAAAGGTTCTTGATGGTATCATATAATCCCGGGTTGGTTGTCTACAAGATAAGTATTATAGAACAAACTGTCCGCTTGAATGGTCGCTAATAATTACCCATCTGCCGTCTATTTTTTGCCATACAAGAGTAAAATAGCCATCTACATCCTGCATCGAGCGAGAAAGATAGAAACGACCTATCATCAATGCCGTCTTGTTATCAACCTGATAAAGATCCTTTATGGTAAATTTAAGCATACCCATTGTTTCGGTATCCGGGTATCCTTTTTTATACCTCTCAAGTGTTTGTTTAAAGCCATAAGTTGGCCCCTGAACCCCTACGAAAGCAAGTTTTTCAGATTTCCAGTATCCCTCCATAAAACCTTCCAGGTCGCCGGTATTCCATGCATCCTGTGTGGATTGCAGGGTACTGCTTATTTCTTTTCTGTCGGCTTCAGAAAGAATATAATTTTCGTCCTTTTGATCACTATTGGTACACGAAAGCAACAATAATAACGAAGCTACTATTACAAGTCTGATTTTCATAATGTTACAAGGGTATAATATTCAATTAACTATCCGTTCTTACCAATCTTTTTAAGAAGCTCCAGGTTTAGAATTTCGATGTTTTTCCCATTAATCTGAATTATCCCTTCGTCCCTGAAATGGGTAAGCGCTCTTGCGGTATTTTCCCTGGACATACCTGCCAGGTCGGCTATTTCCTGCCTGGACAACAGGATATCAAATTTAGCAGTCTCAAATATTTCTTCAGAAAGATAGATCAATACGTCTGCAAATCTGCCATACATTTTCTTATGCCCCTGGTTAATTAAGTGAAAGTCCTTACGCAGGCTTTCCCTGCTAACAAAGTTTAACACCTCCAGGGCAAAAGATCCCCTTTCCTTTAAGAAGCCTTTAAAAACCTTTATATCAATATAACATACCCTGAGATCCTGAAGGGCGGTATAGGAATAATGGTTTACCCTTGAGCCAAACAGGGATTGCAATCCCAGGTAGGATTGTTGTTTTATTATCTGCAGTATTTTTGATTTCTGTCCGGGTCCCTCAACATGTTCTTTTACAAAACCAGTTTTTAAATAAACAATATGGGATGTCAGCGCACCCAGCTTTAATATGGTCTCACCCTTTTTTATATGTGTTTCCTGGCTGTTTGCATTCAGGAGATTAAGCTGCCCTTTGTTCAGGGTTGCTGCTGCACAGGACTTCTCATTACAAACAATACAATTAGGGTTATTCTTTCCATCAAAAATGCCAGTCATTTCTTATTTAGTGTTATTTTCTTCTGTATACAAAAGTGATGAATCTTTTTTAGAAGAAATAATTTATTGCTTAATGAATTGTTTTACTAGCGGCATAATCAGCTAAAAAAGCTCTTATTTATCGTCCCTGATAATAATGTCAGTATCCGGGTCGGTCTCCTGTTTAGGTAGATCAATATTACTTTTTCTGAAGGAAGAAGGAACAAAAGTAAAATTCTTAACCCCAAATTTCCTGGCAAGAAGCTCAAGTCCAATCAGCGAAAAGCCTCCTCCTGGAATAATTGATATGGTAGCAAATACCGATAATCTGCCCACGTCTTTAAGTTGAGCAATTGCCTGCTTTACCTCCTCTTCGGAGGGAGGCTCTTTCCTGTTTTTTAAATTTAATTTATTTGAAAGAAGCCTGAAAAACGACTGGGCCATTTCTTCAGTCTCCCTTGCTTCCTGGCCTACTCCTCCGAGAGTTATCTGAATTAGCTTCCTGGTTTTTTCAGCATATTTACGCGAACGAACAGCACCAGATATTTTTCTTTGGTGGTAACGGTATTTCATCCTGTATGCAAACCTTTCAAGCATAAATTTATTATCAATAAAATATTAAGCCTGAACAAGGTCACAGGCATCCGGGGGCATCCAGTGTGCATCTTTACCATCCCATTTAACGTTGCATCCAATAGGGTTAGTTACAGGCAAAGATACTTTACGCCCGGATATCAGTTCCACAATCGCCGCTCTTAGCTCAAACGATGTGGCCTGGCTGGCATCTCTCGGATTATCAACTGCCCTCCCTGTATATACCAATTGTCTTTCTTCGTTAAAAAGATAGAAGTGAGGTGTTCGCAGGGCGCCGTACTTTTTTGCAATATCCTGGGTGCTATCGTAAAGATATTTCCATGGAAATTTATGTTCTTCCATTCTCTTAAGCATATGATTAAAATCGTCTTCAGGATAGGTATTGGGACTATTTGAATTAATCCCTACAAATACCACATCATCATCTGCAAAATCGTTTGCCAGCTCCCTTGTATTTTCATCTGATCCAATAACATAGGGACAGTGGTTACAGGTAAAAAAGATTACGAGGTATTTGCTTTTATCAAAATCACTTAATGAATATTCTTTACCATCTGTCGCTTTTAGTCTAAACTGGGGGGCTTTATCGCCGGGTTGAAGTGTAAATGCCATAGCTACTGCTTTTTTAGTAAAACAAGTTACTAAGAATATTTGTTTATAATAGAGACTCATAATCATGATACAGAAAAATATGCATAGCGATCCATACGAATTATTTAAGCTCTGGTATCTGCCCCATATTACCAGGGGAGGTGAAAACTCAAATGCTGTTGTACTATCTACCTCGTCGTCTAATGGCCGGGTTTCTTCGAGAGTGGTTCTTTTAAAGCACCACAACAGCGAAGGCTTTGTTTTTTTTACTAACTATAAGAGCACCAAGGGAAGGCAGCTGGAAGAGAATCATTCGGCATCGCTATTATTCTACTGGCCTGAAAGCAGAAGGCAGGTCAGGATCGAAGGCCTGGTAGAAAAGACCAGCGCTGCCGAGTCGGACCAATATTTTGACTCCCGCAATCACGGTCATAAAATTAATGCTATAGTAAGCGAGCAAAGCAGACCTGTTAAAAGCCTGGACCTCTATAAGCAGAAAATGGCTTCAGCCCATGAATTATATAAAAACCGTAAGCCAGAAAGACCTCTTTCCTGGGGTGGCTTCAGGCTTATTCCAGACAGGTTTGAGTTCTGGGAAGAAGGCGAAAACAGGTTTCATCACAGGCAGGAATTTCTGTATGAAGGAGAAACCTGGGTTAAAAGAATTCTTTATCCTTAAGCTTTTCTTGTTATACGGTAAAAAAAGCGCAGGGCTCCCAAAAAAAGGCCCAGGCCAATTGCAATATCAATTGTACCAAGACATGCACGGGGCATGCTGGTAGTTCTGGCGATAATTCCTGCGGCCATCATAAACACAATTAGTATATATGTTGCCGGGGTATATATTTTAAAGAGTGGTATTTTAGGAGCCATTTTATTAATTCTTTCGAAATTATGGTCGGCCATTTTTCTAAATACCAACCAGTATTTTAAAAGAGCAAGAAAGAGGCCTGAAGAAATAAAAACATAGCGATATTGGCCCTGATAGTCTGTAATCCATACCCTTGCAAAATTTAAAAGCATTATTCCTACCGCTATCCACAGCAGTCCTGCCAATAATAAAAGATGTTTCTTACTTAGCACTTCAGAAATAATTAATAAAAAAAGAGGGCATCCTCTAGATACCCTCTCAAATATATGCTTCTTTAACTATTTTACCAATACGGGATCACCAAAACCTATTTTTTTAAGGCCTTCGAGCTGTGTTTTGGCGTCTCCTGCAATTACATAATACATTTTTGAAGGATCTATAAGCCTTTTCGCCAGCTCATTGTGCTGCTCAACACTTAAGTTCCTTACAAACATCTCCTGCTGTTTTACATAATCAAATGGCAAATTATAAGTACTTATATTATTTAACATTCCAAGAAGAGATCCCAGGGTCTCAAACGCCAGGGCATTTGATTTTAACAGCGCATTTTTAGTAAAATTCAGATCCTCCTCGCTAATTCCATCTCTGTACTTTTCCATTTCCTCTTTAAAGATCTGAACCGACTCTAATGTTGCTGTTGTTCTTACGCTTGAGCTGGCTGAGAATTCGCCGGAATATTTATTTCCGCTAAAGCCTGTTCTTGCACCATAGGTATAACCTTTCTCTTCCCTTAAGATTAAATTGACAATGCCATTAAATGATCCACCCAGCTTATAGTTTATTACTGTTGCTGGATAATAATCGGCATCTGATCTTGGAATTGCAATATTACCTATCTGTATTACAGATTGCTTTGCGCCCGGGAAATCAACAAAATATATTTTAGACTTCTCAGGATTAGCAGGTATCAGAACCTCTGGGAGCTCAATATCCATTGCCTGCCACTCTGCCTCAATACCGGCAAAGGCAGACACCACCCTGTCCTTATCAATATCGCCTGCTATATTAAGGCTGGCCACTGATGGGGAGATATAGTTCTGATAATACTCTTTAAGATCGTCTATCTCTATTCCCGGTACTGTTTCTTCAGTACCGCCAGCAGAAAGAGCAAGAATATGGTCTTCTCCATACATAAGCTTATCAAGCGTACTCGAGGCCATATAGCCGGGGTTGGCCTTATTGCGGGTAAAGCCGTTTATTGTTCTGTCTTTCAGAAGCACAAACTCCTCTTCGTCCCACCTGGGTTCAAGTAACATCTCCTTAACAAGATCCACTGTTTTTTCAAAGTTTCTTGCAAGAGTATTTACCGTGATAATTATTGACTCACTTCTCCCGTAAATCCTTATGCTTGACCCCAGAAGCTGTATTTCTTCTTCAAGCTCTTCGGGAGTTTTATTTGCTGTTCCTTCGTTCATTAACTGGGCCATCAGACTTGCGGTACCGGACTTTTCGACATTTTCAAGCATATGTCCACCATCTATTACCAATGAATACTGAACAAGGGGAACTTCTGAATGCTTAATTCCAAGGATTCCTATTCCGTTATTTAATTCAGCCGTCCATATTTGAGGAAGAACAAGCTCCGGGTCTGGGCCTATTTCTGGCTGGACCGAGCGATCAAATGATGTTTTTGTTTTAACTATTTCTTCTTCACCAGCTATAAGAGATTGATCAACCTCTGTGGCTTCAAGAACATTTTCTTCAACTATGCCGGCATCTTCGGCACCTTCAGCAATAAGACTTACCGAACCTTTTGGGACAAAGCTTGCGCTTACAAAGGGCATTCCCTTAATATACTTTTCATATACCCTTAAAACATCCTCAACTGTTACGGCCTGTATATTTGCCAGGTCTGTAGTAACAAAGCCGGGGTCTCCTGCATATTCATTATATCTTGCCAGCTGAAATGACTTTCCAAGAACAGAGCTTATGCCATTATAGAATGACGTTTCCTGTCCGGCTTTAATCTTTTCAAGTTCTGTCTCGCTAATCCCTTCTTCTTCGAACAAGGCAAATGCTTCATCTATTGCTTTTTCTACATCGGCAAGAGAAACTCCGGGAAAGGCATTAACTGATATGGTAAACTTCCCTGCAAGTTCTGATGGTCCGTTATAGGCGCCGGCATATGAGGTAAGTTTCTTGTCTTTTACCAGAACCCTGTAAAGTGGGGCATTCTTGCCTCTGCTTAATATCTGGCCAAGAAAACTAAGTGCATATGAATCAGGGTTATACTGCTCTGGTGTAGGCCATACCATAGTAAGTGCAGGTGTGCGGGCAAAATTATCTTCATGATATAATTTTACTGTTTTATCGAGGCTAACGGGCATGGGGTTCATATCTACCACCTTTTCACCGCCGGGTATTTCACCAAAATATTTTTCTATCAGTTTTTTAACCTCTTCTGTATCAAAGTCTCCGGCCAGAGTAAGAGTAGCATTATTTGGTACATAATACTTACCGTGAAACTCTTTTACGTCGTCTATAGTAGCGTTAAAGAGATCTTCCATTTTTCCTATCACCTGCCATGAATAAGGGTGACCTTCGGGAAAAAGGTGGCTATCTATTAATCCACCTGTATGTCCGTATGGCCTGTTATCATAATTCTGCCTCTTTTCGTTCTGAACAACATTCTGCTGATTGGCAAAAGCCGATGCAGTAACAGTATTTTCGAGGTATCCCATCCTGTCTGATTCAAGCCACAATACCATTTCAAGAGCATTCTTGGGTACAACTTCATAATAAACAGTGCCATCCTTGTTGGTCCCGCCATTAAGGGTACCGCCGGCTCCCTGAATAAACTTAAAGAACTGATCCTGTCCTACATTTTCAGATTCCTGAAACATCATATGCTCAAAAAGGTGCGCAAATCCTGTTTTGCCTACTTCCTCTCTGTTTGAACCAACATGATACTGTATGGCTACAGCAACTATTGGGTCGGATGCGTCTTTATGCAGAATAACATTAAGACCATTGTCGAGAAGATACTTCTCATATTCGATTTTTAATTCTTCTTTTTTTCTGCCCGGTGCTACACGAGGCAAAAAGAATAGCTACTGCAAGAAGTAGCATAATTGTTGTTTTTTTCATAGTTGGCGTTTTGGTTCGACTTTTTATCAATATCTTTTTTTCTTTTCGTTGTTCTTGTAAAATATTACAGGCTGGCCAGCTTAAAGTCTTCTATCTCTATCTGATCCCATACACCCCCTGTTATATATGGTTCATTTTCGAGTATCTTATCGAGCTCATAGCGTGATTCAAATTCATAAACAATAACCGAACCCTTCATTGTGCCATTATTGTCGAGCAAGGCTCCGCCCCATAACAAATTACCTTTTTGTTTTAGCTCCCTGGCCTTTTCAAGATGTTTTTCCCTTGCCTCCATCCTTCTGTTAAGGGCACCGCTATCGATACCATCATATCCTCTAAGAATAAATTGCATATTATTACTGTATTAAAAATAAATAATCCCCTAATAAGATCAAATATACGCTATTTCAAGTATTTATATTAGACACAAGCTGTAATCATTTTTCTTTTTTCTATTCTTAAGTACTCTATTTTATATCTTTGTTAGCAGTATTTAATGCCATTTTGTAATTTTCATAAATTATGAATAAATCGTTTCTATTAGCAGTGCTTCTGGCACTATCCTTAAATGTATTTGCCCAGAAAAATGATATATATGCCGGTGCGGATGAAAAATCTCCATCCCGCGCGCAGTATTTTTCATGGATAAACAATACCAATGAGGGGGCAACGGAGCAGCAAACTCTTATAAACCTGAAATTCTTTGAATGGCTTAAAAAAGAATATGGTATGCAGCTGGATATTTACGCCTTTGATGCCGGCGCAATAGATGGGAAAAGATTCTATGGCAGCATTTATTCAGACAGGTTTAAGAAGCAATTTCCTAATGGTTTTGACCCGATATATAAGAAGGCCGGCGAACTGGATATAAAACTTGGTGTGTGGGGTGGCCCCGATGGCTTTGGCGACACCGAAGAGGAGGCAGAGGCAAGAATAGAACAAATGGTTAAATTATGTCGCGATTATGAATTTGTCCTTTTCAAATTTGATGCTGTTTGCGGACCCTTAAGACCTGAGAAAGAAGACTATTTTATTGATATGATGACCCGCGCCAGGTCGTTCAGCCCTGATCTTATCCTCCTAAATCACAGGCTGGGACTGGATAGGGCAAAGCCATATGCAACTACATTTTTATGGGGAGGTGCAGAAACATATATCGATGTTTTTATGAATAACCGACTTACGGCACCTCATCACAGGGCAGAAGCAATATCACGCGGACTTGTGCCTGATTTGATGAGGCTTACAGAAGATCACGGTGTTTGTATCTCTTCGTGTATCGATTATTGGGACGACGATCTTATCCTGCAGGCCTTTAACAGAAACCTTATCCTTTCCCCGCAGATCTATGGTAATCCCTGGCTTATGAGGGACGATGAGTTTCCGCGACTTGCACGCATATTTAACTTTCACAGGAAGTATCGTGATATTCTTACCGAGGGAATGACCCTGCCTGATGAATATGGCCCTTATGCGGTAAGCAGGGGTAACAATACTACCCGTATTATAACTCTTCGTAATTTAAGCTGGGAAGATAAATCGTATGCTATCAGGCCGGGCAAAGAAATAGGGCTTGATGATACTTTTCAATATTACGTACGACAGTTCCACCCGCTTGAAAGGGTTATGGGAATATATCCGGGAGGAGAAACTATCGATGTTATAGTCCCTCCTTTCAGATCATATCTACTTATTGTAAGCACAGAAAAGTTCGACGAACCAGGCCTTATAGGATCAGAATATAATATTATTAAGAATATAGAAGACCAGGACATTGAAATTGATATACTGGGTATGCCTGGATCGAGCTCCTATATCCAGCTGGAAGAATCTGATAAATATAGCGGGGCCTTCCTTAACGGAGAAGAGTCGGCTCCCCTAAAAAAAGGACGAGTAGTTAAAATTGCTTTCCCTGGAGAGGAGCTAATAAAGCCGTTTAACAGACATGTTGCCATTCTTAACAGGGTAGAAATACCTAAGGACGCAGAGGCTCTGTATGAGGCTACCGTTTTTGCAGCAGACAATAATGCACTTGAGGTAAGGTCGCTATATCGATCCGGCCCCACTGCTTTTAAGGAAGTAAAAGACGCAAGGGATGCTTTCTTTAACCAGACTACCTTTCTGGAACGTGGGATATGGGACAGGAACCTCTTTGACCTTAATCCCGAAACAGGCTTTTTCCCTTCAAGGAAATATAAGAGAGACCAGCGGGTTGAGGGAGGATGCTTCAGGCTTGATCTGGGGCAGATTATAGGTGTAGACAGTGTTGTTCTTATAACTCCCGACGAATACTCCCTGCAGCCACTGTTACAAGGCGAAGGTAATTACGTTGAAATATCAGAAGATCTTATTTCGTGGAAGACACTTACCTACCTTGCCGGCAAGAGGATGAATATTACTATAGGTGAGCCTGTAAGATACCTTCGCTTTAAGGAATATGCTGATCGCCTGGTTGAAATAATTGTATACAGGAACGGTAAAGTCCTAGACTCAAATAAGTTTCGTGCCAGCAACCTGTTTGCCCATCCCGATAAAAAAGAAACCACAGAGGCATGGCGTGCTTCATTTACCTTAGATGAAATAGCCGAAGGAAGCTATCTTTCTGTCGCCATAAATGGTTATCATGGAGTGGAGGGTGCCTATGCCGCAATTAAAGTAGATGGTAAATATGTGGGTGCTCCCGACAGGTCGAGATCTTATCCCTCTAACACCTGGGAATATGTAAATGCAAGCGGAGACTCTAATTACACCTATTATTTCCCTCTGGATAATAAGTATATAGGCAAAGAAATTGAACTTTATGTTCTTTTATATAACGAAGAAGCCAGGGATCTGGCTCCCGAAGTATGGTTATCTGCCAATCCTGCTCCCTACAAAAAAATAAGACTACGCTTAACAAAAAACAATAGCAGATGAAAAGGGATAAAGAATACCAGCATGAAACAACATTTGAAGTAAGAGATTATGAAATCGATCTTCAGGGTGTTGTAAATAATGCAAACTATATGCACTATCTTGAGCACGCCAGGCATAAGTTTCTTCTGTCAAAAAATATCGATTTTGAGGCTCTTCACAAGGAAGGAAAAGACCTTATTGTAACAAAGGCAGAAATGAGGTACAGGTCTTCGCTAAGAAGCGGTGATGCCTTTGTGGTAAAATCAAGAATATACAAACAAGGAAACATACAGCTTGCTTTTGAGCAGGATATTTACCGGCTGCCTGATAATACCCTGGTTCTGTCGGCAAAAATTACAGGAGCATGTACTTATGATGGCAGACCCGTGCTTCCGACTGAAGTATTTTCAGCTCTTAATATTTAGTCTTACTAGTAGTAACTGCTTCCATCCCAGCAATGAGTGCATAGTTTTTCTTTTGGCAGCCCAATAGCATCAATAAGATCATCAAGATCCTGGTATATTAAAGAATCTATTCCCAGATTTTCAGCTATCTTTTCGACCATTGCCCTATAACGGTCAGAATCGGCATCGGCATATTCTTCGATATGAAATTCTCCTCCCTCCAGCTGATTAATTGCCGTACGCGTAGCCAGCTCAAGGGTTGATCTGGATTGTGAGAAATTAAGATAATTACATGGAAAGGTAAGAGGAGGGCAGGCTATTCTCATATGAACCTCGTCAGCTCCTGCATTCCTGAGGTCTATTGTATTATCTTTTAGCTGTGTACCCCTTACTATTGAATCGTCACAAAACACCATTTTACTTCCTTTAATAAGAGCTTTGTTGGGTATTAGCTTCATTCTTGCCACAAGGTTTCTCATCTCCTGATTCTGGGGCATAAAACTCCTTGGCCAGGTAGGAGTATACTTTGAATAGGCTCTTTTATATGGTATCCCCTTTTCGTTTCCATATCCAATTGCATGCCCTACTCCTGAGTCGGGTACGCCACACACAAAATCTGCTTCTACATCATCTCTTCTTGCAAGAGCTGCTCCGCAGCGGTAACGGCACTCATCAACATTAATGCCCTCATAATATGAAGGAGGATATCCATAATAAACCCAGAGAAAAGAGCAAACCTGCATTTTCTTATTGGCCTTCCTGATTGTATTATAGCCATCCTGATATACTTCTACAATTTCTCCCGGCCCGGGATAATACTCAATTTCAAATCCGGTATTAGGAAATGCACACGTTTCAGAAGCAATGGCAAATGCACCGTCTTTCTTGCCTATAATAACAGGGGTCCGCCCAAGTTTATCGCGGGCAATAATAATCCTGTCTTCGGTTAATATTGCTATTGTACATGAACCCTGAATCTTATCGAACACATTTTCTATACCTGAAAGAAAATTATCCTCCTCACAAATAAGGTTGGCAACAACTTCTGTTGGATTTACATTTCCCTCAAAATTTTCAGTGAAATGCTTTTTCTTACTAAGAAAATATTTTTCCAGACTATCTATATTTACTATTCTGCTTACGGTGGCAACTGCAAAACGACCAAGATGAGAATTAAAAAGAATGGGCTGTGGATCTGTATCGCTAATAACTCCCAGTCCGCTATTACCTGAAAAATTGGAAATATCGGCCTCAAACTTATTCCTGAAATAAGAATTTTCGAGACTGTGTATTCTTCTTTGAAAGCCTTCTTTTAAATTATAAAATACCATTCCCGCCCTCTTGGTTCCCAGGTGGGAATTATAGTCTGTTCCATAAAAAACATCATTTACCGAATCGCTGCAGGAAATTGATCCAAAAAATCCACTCATTATTTCTGGGGTTTATGTTGGTGACCAAAAATAACTTTATTCCGAGATTATTTATAAATTTGATGTCTCAATTTATCAGAAAGAAATTATGGACAATAATAAAACTCCCGAAAAACTAAGATCTCAACCACCCAAAAAGCCTGTTGCTTTGTTTGTTATCGTTGGTGTTCTTGCCACCCTGCTTGCTGCCCTTGTAGTATTATTTTTCCTGCAGCGAAGTAATATGTTTGAAATGGAGCAAATCCTGACCGAAGAAAAGGATTCTCTTACTAATGAGCTGGTGTTGCTGATGCATGGTTACGATACTCTTAAATCAAACAACGACACCCTGAATGCTCAGCTTGAAGAAGAACAGGCTAAAATTGAAAGACTCTTATCAATTAATGCCTCAAATACACAGACAATAAGAACCTACCGCAAGGAAATTTCAACCATGCGCGAGATAATGAAGAGCTATATTGTCCAGATAGACTCACTTAATACCCGTAATAAAATACTTGTTGCTGAAAACCAAGTGATAAAGGCAGAAATCTCACGTGTTTCGCAGGACAACCAGGAGCTTTCAAAGGTTAAGGAAGAATTAAGCTCAAAGGTTGAAATTGCATCTGTTATACAGGCAAAAAACGTTATTGCCGTATGTCTTAATAAGAAAAGTAAGGAAACAGATCGTCTTGAAAGAATGGTAAATTTAAGAGTGTGCTTTACTCTTCGGGAAAATCCGATTGCTGCTGCAGGTAAGGTTACTGTTTTCCTGAGGGTCACTCGACCCGACGGACTTGTTGTTGCTACTTCTCCGGATAATATTTTCGAATTTGAAGAAGAAACTATGATTTTCACTGAAAGCAGAACGGTAGATTACATGAACCAGGATGTTGAAATGTGTATTTTCGTTAATAATACTACTGACTTTATAGGAGGGAATTACAAGGTTGATTTATATCTTGAAGGATCTCGTATTGGAAGTGGGGAATTTATGCTGAAAGAGAGATAATTAAATCATCATTAGCTCTGAAATAATATTATCTGATATTAACTTCCCCTGGTCTGTAAGCACAAGATTGTTTTTCTCTGTCCTTACAATCATACCATATTTAATAAACCTGGATGAAAGGTTAAGGAGATAATCATGTGTTTCCTTGTTAAAGCTTGTTTCAAGATAATTCATATCAACACCCCAGATTGTTCTAAGGGTCGTCATTACATACTCATTATACCTTACTTTTTCATCCAGAATCTCTTTTTCAAAACAGGTAGCCCCTTTATCAGCTTTTTCCATATATTCAGTAATATCAGCTACATTCCATTGCCTTGAATAACCATTATAACTGTGGGCAGACGGTCCTAGTCCAAGATAATTTACCTGCTTCCAGTAGTTGGTATTATGCCTGGAATAATATCCCTCCCTGCACAGATTTGAAATTTCGTAATGTATATAATTGTTTTTGCGGGCCAGCTCTGTTAAAATGGCAAAATGCTTTTCACTTATTTCCTCATCTGTTTCTATAAGCTCACCAAGGTCTTTCATTTTTCCAAACATTGTGTTTTTCTCTATCGTAAGATGATAGGCAGAAATATGCTCTGTGTTTAGCTTAAATGTTGTGTTTAGTGCTTCTTCCCATTCTTTTGAACTCATTCCCGGTATACCATAAATAAGATCTACAGAAATATTATCAAAGCCCACCGCCCTGGCTGTCTCCAGAGATTCATGCGCCTGAGTGGCATCGTGCCTTCTGTTTAACATTTTAAGGTACTTATCATCCCACGATTGTACTCCTATGCTCAGACGGTTTATGCCCTCCCGCTTAAGATCTCTCAGGTAAGATTTATCGGCATCATCAGGATTTAGTTCGAAACTTATTTCAGCATCTTTGTCTATCGAAAAAACAGAAAAAAGAGCCTTAAGAACCTTTCTTACCTGCACAATGCTTAAGACCGAAGGCGTACCACCCCCAAAATATATAGTGCTTACAGGGTTGTCTTCTGGAAGGTAGTCTTTACGTTGATTTATTTCCTTTAAAAGAGAAGTTACAAATCTATCTGAAAGGCCCGTATCAAGAGTTTTGTAGAAATCACAATAATGACATCTCTTTTTACAAAATGGTATATGTAAATATATACCTGCCATAATTTATTTTATCAAATTAATATATCCGCAGAATTCTTTGCAGTACTTACAAGGCTGTAAACAGATTTACTTTCAAATACTTTTTCTATACTCCTTCGTTGTTTAACATAATCGCCATGCAGGGCGCAGGCTATTTTATTCTTGTCGATGCTCTTACAATTATCGTTATGCAGAACACATCTTGAAAATACATCATCCCCATCAATTGCTTTTACTACCTCAATAAGATAAATTTCTTTGGGCGATCTTGCCAGAGAAAAACCACCGTTAGGTCCTTTTGAAGAGAGTAATATCTTCTTCTTGGCCAAAGACTGTAATATTTTAGCCAGGAATGGCATTGGTAATTCAAGGTCGGCAGATATTTTTTTTATACCAATTTTTTCACCACCATTACTATTTCCGGCAATATAAACTATTGCCCTTAATCCATACTTACAGGTATTTGATAACATAGTTAGAGACGTTTAAGAGATATTTTCTTAATTCTTCTTTCGTGTCTCCCCCCTTCAAAGGCAGTAGTAAGAAAAGTATTAACAATCAATATTGCTTCTGATTCTGAAATAAACCTTCCTGGCAAAGCACATACATTTGCATCATTATGTGCCCTTGACAGCTTGCTTATTTCTTCGTTCCAGCATAGCGCAGATCTGATTGCAGGATATTTATTAGCTACCATATTAATCCCGTTTCCACTTCCGCAAATAGTAATACCCACATCGTAAGTACGTGCTTCAACAGCCGCTACCGCAGGATGCGCAACATCAGGATAATCAACACTCTCTTCGGAGAAACATCCAAAATCTTTAAGTTCATAGCCTTCTTTTGAAAGATATTTAACAAGCTTCTCTTTAAGAACAAAACCTGCGTGATCGGCCGCTATTGCAATTTTCCTGCTTTTCAATGTTTAATATTTAAAATGTTTTTTAAATATACCAAGAATTATTAAGCGATTTTAGCATCCTTTTATCTTTTCCCGGTTTATGAGACTCTTTAGTGCAACAAGCATGGAAAGCAAAATGTTTAAAACAACTTTAATATAGTGTTTATTATTTGTGCATAAAGGGTGTATGCTTTTACCTTAAACCTGTCCTTTGTAAAACTATTCTTTGCTATATAAATATTGTTTTTATTTCCTAGCATTATTTTTAAAATAGATAAAACAAAGAATTAACTATCAATAAACAGTAAAATGGGTATTTTTGATTTTTAGTTTCTATTAACAAAGCTGTATTAACAGGTGTTAATAAATATGATAAGTGGTTGATTCTCAAAAAAGGTATAATTTTTGATCTGTTGATAAGATGTTTTAATAATATTGATTACTTAAAAATCAATGCTTTTGTTCTTTTTATATAAACAGTATCAACAGCATATATACATTATTATAAATAAATTTAAATTATATAATATTAATATATAATGTTTAATAAGGTGAATAATTTATCAAAGGGATATCTGGATATTGAAATTGATCCTGATATTAATGTTATAGAGGAAATAAAAAAAATGAGAAAGGAAAAAAATGCTGTTATCCTTGCTCATTTCTATCAGACAGGTGATATCCAGGATATTGCGGATTTTGTTGGCGACAGTCTTGCCCTTTCAAGAGAAGCAGCAAAATCAGATGCTGATATTATTCTTTTTGCCGGTGTTCATTTTATGGCTGAAACGGCCAAATTACTTGCACCTGATAAAAAAGTATTAATCCCTGACCTTAATGCTGGTTGTTCACTGGCTGATTCCTGTCCGCCCGATGAATTTAAAAAATTTGTAGAGTCAAATCCTGATCGTACCGTAATAACATATGTAAATTCTACAGCAGAAATAAAGGCACTTACTGATATAGTATGCACCTCTTCAAATGCTTTTCAGATTGTTGAATCTTTACCTAAGGATGAAAAATTAATATTTGCACCCGACCGGAATCTTGGTAATTATATAAATGCCAGGGTTAATCGTGATATGCTTATATGGGATGGTGCCTGTCATGTTCACGAGGAATTTTCGATCGAAGAGATTATTAAATTAAAGCAAAAATATCCCGATGCTTCAATAATAGTGCATCCTGAATGTGAATTGCCCGTGAGAATGATAGCTGATTTTATAGGCTCAACAGGTAGTTTACTTAAGTTTGTAAAGAATGATAATTCCACGATTTATATTGTTGGTACAGAAGCGGGAATTTTGCACCAGATGAAAAAGGCCTGTCCTGATAAAACCTTTATAGCAGCCCCTCCAAAAGATTCTACCTGTGCTTGTAATGAATGTAATTTTATGAAACTTATATCTTTGAATAAGATATATAATACTTTAAAATACGAATCGCCTGAGGTTCTAATGGACGAAAAAATAATGGTGCGTGCAGCTCAACCCATTATCAGGATGTTGGAAATTTCAGATAGATTGGGAATTTAGATGAATTATAGAAATCTATATATTTCTCTTTTTCTTTTTGTTACGGCAATAAGTAATTCTTTTGCACAGCAGCAGCTTATTGAAGACGGCCACCATGTTTTTAAATATCCAAATGGAACTATATCAAGCGAGGGACTTATTAGAGACGGTAAGCCTGATGGATACTGGAAAAGCTATTATGTAACAGGTGTTCTTAAATCTGAAGGAAAGAGAACCAACTTTTTACTCGACAGTATCTGGGTTTTTTATACTCAAACAGGGGATACTCTCGAAAAAATATCTTATCTGCTTGGTAAAAAGAGTGGCTATTATCTTAAGTATAAAAGAGATAATGCGAGGGGTCTATATATTTATTCACGAGAATTATATGCTGCAGATAGCAGGGAGGGCAACGGAATACTTTATTTCCCTGATGGAAAAATAAAGCAGACAATACCTTATTCATCAGGAAAGAAACAGGGACTTTCGAGAGAATATAACGATGAAGGAGAGATTGTTACCTTATATGAGTATAATAATGATTTTCTAATATCCCGTGAGAAAATAAACAGGTATAATAAAGAGAATCAAAAAGAGGGAGACTGGAAAGAATTTTATCCTGATGGAACCCTTAAGAAGGATATGACATATATCAATGGAGCCTTGCATGGTTATTACAGGGAATATGACGAAAGAGGCATACTGGTACTTGCTATGCTATATGATAATGGTGAACTTGTTGAAGAAAGTGTTGATGATGATCCAAATATTGAAATAAGAAACAGGTATGATAATAAGGGAACACTTATTTACAGTGGTCCTTACAGGGAAGAAACACCAGTTGGTATTCATAGGGAATATAATACTAACGGAGAGGTAATTAAGGCTTATATCTATAATGATAATGGCATAATTGTATCGGAAGGAATAATTACTGAAGAAGGACAGAGATCGGGGAACTGGAAAAACTTTTATCCCGACGGCTCACTTCAGGAAGAGGGTGCTTACCAGGATAACAGTAGAAGCGGGATATGGAATTTTTACAATAAAAAAGGCAATATCATTCAACAAGGAGGATATAGGAATGGTAGGTTTGATGGTAAATGGGAGTGGTACTATGATGACGGAAAAATACTAAGGGAAGAATATTACTATCTTGGTAAAAGAGATGGAGAGTTTTTTGAATATTCAGAAAATGGAGATATAATAAGCAGCGGATTTTATACCGATAATGAAAAGAATGGTAGCTGGAAATACGTGGTTGGCGATCATAGGGAAGAAGGAAATTATATTATTGGTTTAAGAGATGGAGTATGGAAGTATTATGATAATGATGGAAATTTAGAATACAAGGGAAATTATTTACAGGACAACCCTGATGGTTATCATATTTATTACTGGGATTCTGGAAAAGTAAAAGAAGAACAGTATTATAAAATGGGTATAAAACAGAGATCATGGAAGAAATATGATCAGGATGGTGTACTTTTAATGACGATAACTTATAAAGATGATATTGAGAAAAGAATAAATGGGGTAAAGGTTGATTTGCCGGCAAGTGATGTAAAATTAATAAAATAAGCCATCTCCATGGTGGAAGAGTTTAATATCCAGAAAGATACTATTTCTAAAGCAGACAGGGAATTTGAGAAAAAACTCAGGCCTCTTAGCTTTGACGACTTTAAGGGTCAACCGAAGATTCTTGATAATCTTAGAGTATTTGTTACGGCAGCCAAGCAGAGAGAGGAAGCACTAGACCATGTTCTTTTACACGGACCTCCGGGACTTGGAAAAACCACCCTTGCCACAATAATAGCCAATGAATTAGGAGTAAATATAAAGGTTACCTCAGGTCCTGTTCTGGATAAACCTGGAGATCTTGCCGGATTACTAACCGGCCTGGAAGAAGGAGATGTACTATTTATTGACGAAATACATAGATTGAGCCCAATTGTTGAAGAGTATCTTTATTCGGCAATGGAAGACTATCAGATTGATATAATGATTGATAAAGGCCCCAGCGCAAGGTCGGTACAGCTTACTCTTAATCCCTTTACCCTGATAGGAGCAACAACACGAAGCGGCTTACTTACCAGCCCGCTCAGGGCAAGATTCGGTATTACCCTGCATCTGGAATATTATGACTCAAAAGTGCTCAGTACAATAGTTAACAGGTCGGCCGGTATACTTAATGTACCAATCGAAAAGAATGCCTCTTCAGAAATATCTTCCAGGAGCAGGGGGACACCAAGGATAGCAAATGCATTATTGAGAAGAATAAGAGACTTTGCCCAGGTAAAAGGGAATGGGCGAATAGATATTGAAATAACAAAGTATTCGCTAACATCTTTAAATATAGATAAACATGGTCTTGATGAAATGGACAATAAGATACTAAGCGTTATAATTGATAAATTTATGGGCGGTCCGGTAGGTTTAAATACTATAGCTACAGCAGTAGGTGAAGACAGTGGAACAATAGAGGAAGTATATGAACCCTTCCTTATCAAAGAAGGATATATAAAGAGAACACCCAGGGGAAGAGAAGTAACAGAAACAGCTTATATTCACCTTGGAAAGCAGAAATTAGGAGAATCAGGTTTATTATTTTAATTTTGGTAAGTTTATTCTAATAATTATATTTATTAGCAGCAAAAAATAAAGGTTTAAAATCTATTAAACGCTTGAATATGAAATTATTATTAAAAAGATCAGGAATCCTGCTTGTAATTTTGGGAGTAATTATTCTTGCCTTATCTGAGTTTTCCAAAACGGAAAGTAATAGCATGTTGATTTTAAGTGCTGGTTTAATAGTGGGTGGATTGATAGCATATCTTATTATCAATAACTTAATAGAGTAGCCGTGGGTTAAGAGAAATGATTACTGTTTTCAGGCGAAAACATTACTTATTTTATCGAGAGCTCTTTTGTCAATAATTTTTATTTTTCTCCCCTTTAATTCAATTAAATTATCAGATTTGAATTCTGATAGCAACCTGATTACAGATTCTGTTGCTGTTCCTACTATATTTGCGAGCTCCTCTCGGGTTAATGATATATTAAGATAATTCTGCTCGTCCAGACCAAAATCATTAATAAGAAGAATAATAATCTCAGCCAGGCGCTCCCTTACCGTTTTTTGAGCTATATCTGTAATATAGGAGTTCGCTACGCCAAGTTCATGGCAGGTAAGTTTCATCATATCCATTGAAAAAGCAGAGTTTTCCCTGACAAAATCTATTAATAATTTTGCAGGAATATGACAAACAGAAGCATCTTCAATAACTTTTGCAGATGTACAGGCTGGTTCATTACTAAGTATTGAGCGGTATGCGATAATGTCGCCCTTTTTTGCAAAACGTATTATTTGCTCCTTACCATCAATGCCAGTTTTAAAAATCTTTATTATCCCTTTATGTATACAGAAAAATCCATTAAGACGATTTCCTTCGGAATAAAGAAGTTCTCCCCTGTTAAAATTCCTGTAATCTTTTTCAAAATTAATAAGCTCAATTTCTTCTTTTGATAGATTACGGAAAACAGAACCCGACCTGATTGGGCAATTGTCGCAAAAAGGTATGTAAATTTCTTTTTGTTTCATTATCTGATTTAACACCTGAAGCACTCATTTCGAGTGTTTGTTTGATTTAATGGTGTTATTATACTTATTTCAATACAAATATGGCTAATCAGTTTGATAATAATGCGTAGATTTATAAAAAAATACAGTTAAATATCTTTTTTGATATGATAGAAAGAACAGAAATACAATTAAAGGGAAAAATGGCATTTGAGGTCTCTATCGACGGCCATAAATTTATGATTGATGCCTCTGAAGAAGTTGGCGGAGAAAACAGAGGCCCTAAACCCAAGAGCCTTATGCTTGCTTCGCTTGCTGGTTGTACGGGAATGGATGTTGCATCCATACTCAGGAAAATGAGAGTTCCCTTTGATGATATAAAGATAGAAGTTGAGGGAGAACTAACTGAGCTACACCCAAAACATTTTGATAAGATGCATATTAAGTATTTTATTAAGGGCAAAGACCTTTCAAGAGAAAAGATAGAAACTGCGATTCAGCTTTCGCAGGATAAGTATTGTGGGGTAAGTTATACCTACAGGGAATCTATGGCGCTTAGTCACGAGCTTATTATTGAGGAGGTGTAGGGCTAAGGGCAAAGGGCTAAAATGCAGACCTGAACTGTTCCAGGAATCTGACATCATTTTCGAAATACAATCTCAGGTCGTTTACCTGGTATTTTAACATTGTAAGCCTTTCTATTCCCATACCAAAAGCAAAGCCTGTATATTTTTTACTGTCAATTCCACAGCTGTCGAGAACATTAGGATCAACCATACCACAACCTAGTATTTCAAGCCAACCGGTATACTTACATACATTACATCCCTTTCCTCCACAAATTGTACAGCTTACATCCATTTCTGCCGATGGTTCTGTAAAGGGAAAATATGATGGTCTTAGTCGGATTTTAGTACTTGCACCAAACATTTCCCGTGCGAAAAAAAGCAATGTTTGTTTAAGATCGGCAAAAGAAACATCTTCGTCAATATAAAGACCCTCAACCTGGTGAAAAATACAATGAGCCCGGGCTGAAATGGCCTCATTTCTAAATACCCTGCCGGGAGAAATAGTCCTTATGGGAGGATTTTCGCTCTGCATAACCCTTACTTGCACAGACGAAGTGTGTGTTCTTAGAAGGATGTCCTCCGGGCTACTGTCTTCTCCCGCCTGGCGTTTTATAAAGAAAGTGTCCTGCATGTCTCTTGCCGGATGTTCAGGAGGAAAATTTAGACGTGAGAAGACATGGTCATCATCTTCAATTTCCGGCCCTTCGGAGATAGTAAAACCAAGGCGTGAAAAGATAGATACTATCTCATTTCTTACATGCGACAGGGGGTGTCTTGTGCCCAAAAAAACAGGTGTGCCGGGCCTGGTAAGGTCTTCTGAGGACGATACGCTGTCTGTTTGCTCGAGCTTTTCTTTACTTTTATTATGCTTAAGGGTGGCCGCTTCTTTTAGTTTATTTATTAGCAGACCAACACTTTTTCTTTCTTCAGGAGCAATATTTTTAAAATCGGTAAAAAGAGAAGGGATCAGGCCTTTTTTACTAAGGAACTTTAATCTGAAGTCTTCCAGGTCCTGTAAATTATCAAGTACCTGATCTTCGATTTCCTTTTCAATTTGTTTTATTTTATCAAGCATTTTTTCTGTTTGCTGCAAAGATAGAATTAAAGGATTATTTTTTTGTGATTTTGGCACTGATTATAACGACATCCTGATTTGGTTTGCCTTCCGGGCTGGTCTTAACCGCAGCAATCGAATCTACAATATCCAGTCCCTCCACAACTTCTCCAAAAACAGTATACTGCATATCAAGATGTGGTGTTCCTCCTACAGTCCTATAAATTTCCCTGTGTTCCTCAGGTATAACAAAGGGCTCCATTTCTGCAATTTCATCATAGGTTAAAACGGTAGCAAATTCCTGAATTTCTGCATCGCTCATACTATCACCTTCTTCTTCAACCCTCTTTTTTTCGTTTATAAGGTTTTTATAGAAGACGCCCTGCTGCAGATTGGCATTAACCCTTCTTTCAATTTCAGTAATTTGTTCGTCATCCATTATCATTCCCTGTACAATATAAAATTGTGTACCTGATGAATTTCTTTCGGGGTTAACGCGATCTCCCATTCTTGCCGCGGCCAGAACTCCTTTTTTATGAAAATTGCTTATATTTATTTCTGCCGGGATAGTATAGTTATACTGCTCTAAAGCTTCTTCTGAAAGATCTTCTCTTGTTGAAGGATCGCCGGCCTGTATCATAAATTCATTAATTACCCTGTGAAATTTAATGCCGTCGTAGAATTTTTCTTTTACAAGGTTGATCATGTTTTCTTTATGAAGTGGCGTATTATTATAAAGCCGTATCTTAATGGTGCCCTCAGATGTTGTGAAAGTAACATACCTGGTTTTTTCGCTATTATTTGAAGAGCAGGCAAAAAAGGAAATTAATATTCCTAAAAGAATTGAAAAATACAAGGATCGGTATTTCATTACGTTTAAGTTTTGTAATTTTAAAATATCAGAGTTTCAAAAATAGCTAAAAGTTTGTGAACTAGCACCTTTAAATAAATTAAATGCAATTTTTAAACCCCAGGTTTTTATTACTTCTTATCACACTTGTTTACTTCAATAGTAATAGCCGTGGCCAGACCACCGGATTGGTGCTTAGTGGAGGGGGGGCAAAGGGAATAGCACATATCGGTGTAATAAAGGCACTTGAGGAAAATAATGTACAAATTGACTATATAGCCGGAACCTCAATAGGAGCTATTGTAGGGAGTCTCTATGCAATGGGATATTCTCCTGAAGAAATGATGGATTTATTTAAATCGGACGATTTTGCAAGATGGAAGACGGGAGAGATTGAGTCCTTGTACCGGTTTTCATATAAGGAAAATAATGATAATCCGGCACTGATTACAATTCCTATTATAAGCGATAATGATGAAACAAAACCCCAGATACCAAGCTACCTGATTGCATCGCAGGTAATGGATTTTGCCTTTCTTGAATTAACCGCCGGCGCCAATGCTGCCTGCGAAAGGGATTTTGACAAATTGATGATCCCTTTTCGCTGTGTTGCAGCAGATATATATAATAAAAAACCACTTATCTGGAGAAAGGGCAACCTTGCATATGCCGTAAGGTCTTCAATGACATATCCTCTGTATTTTGAACCTATTATGGTTGATTCGCTATTGTTATTTGATGGAGGGATCTATAATAATTTTCCTTTTGATATACTTATAGATGATTTTAACCCCGACTTTATAATAGGCAGCAAGGTTGCAACTACGCCTAAGAGACCCGACAGGGATGACCTGATGCTACAGATAGAAAACATGGTAATGCAAACCACTAATTTTGATATTCCAGACAGTATTGGTATAGTAGTGGAGTCGAAGTTTACCGATGTCAGTCTGCTCGACTTTGAAAAGGCAGATTCTCTCTACCAGGCCGGATATGAGTCTGCAATAAAGGCAATGCCCTCCATACTTAAAAGAGCAAAATTTAGAAGTAGCGAAGAATTGCTTGCTAAAAGGAAAGCCTTTATGAATAGAATGCCAGATTTAAATTTTAGTAATATTCAGATTTATGGTGTAAATGATGAGCAGGAACAGTATATTAAAAACCTTCTCTCAAGACAGGAACCGGTATTTTCCCTTGATCGCTTAAAAGAAAAATATTTCAGGCTGGTAACAGAAGAAAATATTAGGAACGCCTATCCCGAAGCTTTTTATAACAAAGAGAGCGGGGTATATGACCTGATTCTGGACATTAGGCTTAAGAGTGCCTATAATTTGAGCGCGGGGGGATTGCTATCATTTACCAGTTATAACCAGGGATTCCTTGAGTTTAACTATTACAGGTTAAGTGATATATTTAATCGTTTTACGAGCAATATGTACCTTGGCAGGTATTATACTTCCTTCAGACTTGCACACAGGGTTGCTATACCTAAAAAGGAAATTATTTTTGTTGATTTAAGCATTACAGAAAACAGGTGGAATTACTATAGCAATGACATCACTTCCCTGTTCGATGCTTATTTTCCTTCATATATACAACGACGTGAAACAAGTTTTGAAGCAGCTGTAGGAAGGCCTGTAAATAATTATTCTACTATTAGAGGGCAAATATTGTTTGGATGGCTGAGGCACAATTATTACCAGGACAGGGCCCTGGTTGAATCAGGTACTCCCGACAATACTCAGTATCTTAATGGCTCATTTAAAATCCAGTTTGAGCGCAGCAGGCTAAACAGGAGGCAGTTTGCAACAGAAGGTAATTATACCACGCTCAGTGCAAGTATAAATACAGGCTATGAATATTTTGAGTCTGGAAGTACGGATACCATTAATATTGTTCAAAATGAAGGCCTTGGCCATTCCTGGTATAAGCTGAATTTTAGAAGCGAAGATTATTTTAATTTTTCAGAAGGATTCACACTAGGCACTCTGGCTGAATTTAATGTAAGCAATAAGGAATATTCGAGCAACTATACCGCAACACAGATTAACTCTTATAGCTTCAGGCCTACAGTTTTCAGTAAGCTTATATATGCTGAATCACTTAGAGCAAATAGTTTTATGGGAGTTGGTATTCGGCCCATCCTAAGCTTAAACAATAATTTTTCTATTAGATCAGGAGCCTACCTCTTTGTTCCGTTTTTTCCTCTTATAGAAGACGGGACAGACATAATAAGAGGAGATATAATCGGTGATTACCGTGGTGTTGCCGAACTTGCGGCGATATACCATACACCAATTGGACCCATTAGTATAGGGGCTAATATCTTTAGTCATGAAAGACGAAAGGTTTACTATTATTTGAATTTCGGATATATTTTGTTTAACAAAACGGGCTTGGATTAATTAGGATAGTATATTTGTAGCCTGGCCGTAGCATAATCCAGCTTGGCAATAGCGGCCAGTGAAGTTTGACCGGGTGTAAAATAAGAAGTGAAAGATTTAAACAGATTAGCGGGCCAGACTCTGGTATACGGACTGGGAACAATGCTTCCAAGATTCCTTAACTATGCCCTTTTAACTCCCTTTTATACTGCAATATTTATCAAAGCGGAGTATGGTATTGTAACAGAGCTATATGCTTATATGGCACTCTTGCTGGTGGTTCTTACCTATGGTATGGAAACCGGATATTTTCGTTTTGCACAGAAGTCAGATAATCCAGAAGACGTATTTAGCACCTCGTTGATATCTCTTCTTTTTACTTCATTGCTCTTTATTTTACTCTTCAATCTTTTTATTGGTCCTGTTTCAGTTATAATGAGATATGAAGAACACCGCCTATACCTGAGATTGTTTTCATTTATTGTTGCAATAGACGCATTTACCGCTATACCCTTTGCAAAACTAAGAAGAGATAATCGGCCGCTCAGGTTCAGTTTGATAAAAATTATTAATGTTAGCGTTATTGTCCTTCTGGCCCTATTCTTCTATTTACTTGCACCCTCGCTCTATGAAAAGGGAAATAGCTTTGTTTTAAAAATTTATAATCCGGATTTCGGAGTAGGATATGTGTTTGTGGCTAACCTGGCCGGAAGTATCGTAATGCTGCTATGCCTTCTGCCGGAGATCCTGGCTGTTAAGTTTAAATTTTCGTCGAAACTGTGGAAGAAAATGTTGCTATATTCTTTCCCGCTGCTTATTTCGGGGCTGGCAGGAATTATTAATGATGCCCTTGACAAGGTTATACTAAGAAGACTTGTAGATAGCGATAACCCGCTGGCAACAGTTGGAGAATACGGTGCTGGTTATAAAATTGCAGTGTTAATGGCCCTGTTTATTCAGATGTACAGGTTTGCCATGGAGCCCTTTTTCTTTGAAAAAGCAGGCGGAAAGGATGCCAGGCAAACATATGCTGTAACAATGAAGTATTTCGTTATATACTCACTTGTGCTTTACCTTGGTTTGAACCTTTACATTTCTGTTATACAGCTTATTTTGCCAGGGGACTACAGGATTGCAATGTTTATAGTTCCTATAGTGAGTATGGGTTATCTTCTCTATGGAATATTTGTTAACCTTAGCATATGGTATAAGGCCAATGATATAACTAAATATGGTGCCTATCTCACAATTATGGGCGCAGCTATAACCATAGCCATAAATGTTATATTCGTTCCAAAATACAGTTACCTTGCATCTGCATGGGCACATATAGCCTGTTATGGATCGATGATAATCGGATCGTATTTGCTGAGCCGGAAATATTATCCCATTAATTATGAGAAGGGTAAAATTTTTGTATATATTCTTGTGGCTGTAATAATTGTACTTGCTGCGGGGAATATTAATTATGGTAACATATCATTAGAATTAGGAATAAATACATTATTTATACTCTCCTTTGTCGCTCTTTCAGAATATCTTGATAAGGCGATAAGTGTGTTTTTTAGAAGAACAAAATAAGAGGAAGTCCGGGAAATATTGAGTTAAGGTCAATAGGAAAAGTGAATAGCAGGAAGCAGAAAGGAAAAATGGAAATGATTATTGTAAAAAGAATAGTATTTTTTGGTCTCGGATTACTCATAATGAACGCCTGTTCGCAGAAACTTACACCGGCAGATACAGAAAAGCCTGTAGTTAGTGGGTTTGACACAGCAGATTATAATATAATTTTTAATGATGCGCTAAAGAATAAAATGAACGGCAATCCTGGAAATGCAATACGTTTATTCGAAAGGGCGATAAAGATTAATAAGAATAGCGACGCTTCATATTATGAGTTATCACAACTATATCAGTCTGCCGGTGATCAGCAAAAAGCAGTCAGCTATGCAGCCAGGGCTGCCATCCTCGATCCGCTAAATAACTGGTATATTAATAACGCAGGCCTACAGTACTATTATGCAAGAAAATATGATTCTGCTGTCTATTATTATGAGAACCTGATAAAGCTCGAACCGGATCGGGAAGACCTTAGATTAAGCCTTGCGGGTTTCTATGAAGATGCAAAACAATATGCTAAAGCAGAAGAGATATTAAAGGAATTTATAGTCCAATATGGAGAGGAGGATGAGTTACTGATTGGGCTTATTCGTATTTATGGAAATTGGGGAAAAGAGGACCTTGCTGAAAAAATGATTTTAAAACTTATTGAAAGCAGCCCTGACAAGTTAAAGAGCTATAATATACTGGCAGAGTTTTACAAGTTTGAAAACAGAGACGAGGAAGCGCTTGCCATATATGAAAAATTGTATGAAATGGCCCCCGATAATCCCTTTTTACAATTATCATATGTCGATTTTCTGAGGTCTGCTGGTAAATATGATGAATTCTTATCTGAATTAAGCAAGTTAATACTTAACGATGATATCGAGGTTAATGGCCTGGTAAATGTTTTTGCATCAGTTCTTAACGATAGTAAGTTAATTGAAGAACGGGGCCATGAACTCGAGTTACCCACGATGCTTCTTATTAGCAGTTATCCCGATATACCCGAGATTATTCTCCTTGCCAGCCAGATTTTTGAGGCATGCGGGAAGGATGAAAGAGCGGTCGGCACCTTGAGAAATTATAGTCAGAAGCATCCCGAGAATTATCCGATGTGGGAAAGATTGCTTTTTGCATATAGCTCACGAACAATGATAGACGACCTGTATACCACATCAAAATATGTAGCCACCAAATTTAACCTTTCCCCCATCCCTAAACTGCTTCTTGCCTTTGCTTCAAATGAAAGGGGTGAGTATGACCTTGCTATTGGTGAGCTTGATAAGGCTTATACCCTTGCAGGCAATAACAGAGAGTTAATTATAGAAATCACATCCCTGCTGGCGAGTGTCTATTATAAGCAGGGAGACACAGAAAGAGCATTTAATACTTTTGATAAAGGACTTGAATTAAGCCCCGATAACGCAGCGATGTTAAATAACTACGCCTACTATCTGTCGGAAGAGAATATAAGGCTTAAAGAGGCCCTCAGTATGATTGAGGACTGTCTTAAGATTGAAAGTAATAGCACCTATCTTGATACTTATGCATGGATACTTTATAAACTGGGTAAATATCGGAAGGCCAATGATATTATGAGCGGACTTTCACTTAATGGCACAATGGAAACAGCCGATCATTATGAACATTACGGTTTTATTAAAAAAGCCATGGGAGAATGTACAAAGGCAATTGAAATGTGGGATAAAGCGGTAGAAATGGATCTTAACAGAGATTACCTGCTAAAGGAGATAGAGAAATGTCAGTCGGGAAAATAGTATTTAATATATTAATAGCATCACTTCTTTTACAGTCTTGTTCGACTGCACGTAGGCTTAACTCTGGAGAAAGTTCAGCAGGCAAACTGGAGGGAGAAGATTATGGAAGCCTTGTTATAAATCGTAATATATCCGGAAAAGGCCTGATAATAAGCAGGGCCAGAATACGATATAGCAACGATGATGTCAGCCTCAGCGTAAGTGGTTTTATAAAATACAACAGAAAGGAAGAATTATTATTAAGCGTCCGTTCTATAGCCGGTATTGAGATTGCCAGGGTATTAATAAGCAAGGATAGCCTAAAGGTTCACGACAGGCTTAATAATATACTTTATATTCAGTCGTTAAATTATCTGTCAGCTAAATATGGAATTGGGGCCAGAGACCTGGTATTACTGTGGGGAGATATGCCGCCAGAAATGGATCGCAGCGTTTCAGAGCAGGCCGCGAATGGTGAACTGGTATTTAAGACTGCCGGTGCAGGAACAGACTATGAAATTACCCTGGATAAACAGTGGAGTAAGATAAGTAGTGCACTTTTAAAATATGGGGAAAATAATCAGAGTAAAATGACATTTTATAATTTTGTAAAAGATAAAGGACTAATATATCCTGCTAATGCCGATATATTATTGGACAGGGGAACTATTACTATAGAACTTAAATATAGCGGCGTAAAAAGAGAAAGAATTAATAGCATGAAATTTTCACCGTCAAAAAGCGCCGAGCTTATAATATTAAAATGAAAACGTGGATATGCATATTTCTTTTCGCCAGTTCTGCTTTTTTGCAGGGACAAACACTTTCTGACCTTGAGGAAAGAAGAGCAAAAACCCTTGCAGATATAGAGTATGTTGATAAAATGTTGAAGGAGACGTCTACCGAAAAGGCAGCAAGTCTGCAAGGTCTGAATATAGTGAACAGTAAATTACGATTAAGAGAAAGTGTTATTTCCGATATACAGGAACAAATAGAATTATTGAGTGTAAGGATAGATCTTAATGAAATGGCCATTGTTTTAATGGAGGACGACCTGGAGATGCTGTTAAAGGACTATGAAAAGGCGATTATACATGCACAGAGAGTAAGTAAAGGTCAGCCAGATTTCGCTTATGTTTTTTCGGCAAGGGACATAAATCAGGGTTATAAAAGGCTTAAATATCTGCAGCAGGTAGCAAAATTTCGACGAAGAGAAGCTGAATTAATTATGGATATTAAATCTGAGATTGAGCGTAATAAGCTTAAGCAGGAACAGGATCTAGAGGAAATTGTTAGTTTGAAGCAGAAAGAGGAACAACAAAAGAGCAGCCTGCAAAACGAACAGGCACAAAAGCGTGGTTTGTTAAACAGACTATCGAGGCAGGAAAGGCAGCTGCGGCAAGATCTGCAGGATAAAAGAAGAATAGCGAAAGAAATCGAAAAGGAAATAGAACGCGTTATTGAAGCTGAAAGGAAGAAGAGAGAAAGTGTTGAATTAACACCCGAGGAAGCTTTAACAGGCGATAATTTCGTCAAGAACAAAGGCCTGCTTCCCTGGCCTGTTGAGCGTGGAGTTGTAACAAGTAAATACGGCGTACACGATCATCCGCTTTTAAAAGGAACAAAGGTCGATAATATTGGAATTGAAATTACGAGCAACGAAAAGATTAAGGCAAGATCAGTCTTTAAGGGGAGCGTAGTTAGTGTTTTTGGTATATCTGGTGGCAATATGGCCGTAATTGTTAGGCATGGACAATTTCTCACAGTTTACCAGAACCTGGTAAATGTTGTTGTGAAACCTGGCGACACCGTAGAAACGAAGCAGGTACTTGGAGATGTTTTTTCTGATGCTGCGGATTCTGGCAAGTCGGTAATCAAGTTTATGATATATCAGGAGAAGGATAAAAAAGATCCGGAAGACTGGCTTGCAAAAAAGAGGATGTAAATTGTAACTTTTGGCCTTAAATTAAGTATAAGAAAAGGTTAAGGTGGATTGAAATGAAAAGAAATATTGATATAGCTTCTGAAATATCCAATATTCGGAAAATAGAGAATGTTATAGATGAGCTTTCCAATGAGCTGGGTATTAATAAAGATGCATACGGCAAAATACTTGTAGCTACCCTTGAGGCAGTTAATAATGCTATTATTCACGGCAATAAAACAGATATTAGCAAGCATGTTAATGTGGCGTTTATTTTGTCGAATAGGATACTAAATATTACCGTAAGGGATGAGGGTACTGGTTTTAATCCGCTTGTTGTACCCGACCCCTACCTCTCCTGAGAATATTGAAAGTCTGCATGGAAGGGGTGTTTATTTAATGAATAATCTTGCAGACGACATAGAATTTAACACTGATGGAAATCAGGTTACTATGAAGTTTAATCTCTAAGAGGCGTGGCAATAAGAGTTCATTACACGAACGTAAAATTTCAAGTATCAGGATCTGCTAAAATTAAGAAGTGCTTAATCGACTCGGCGCTCAGTGAAGGCTATGCTATCGATGAGCTGCACTATTTTTTTATCGATGACAATAGTCAGCGGCAGATTAATTCAGAATTTCTTGAACATGATTACAATACCGATGTTATTACTTTTGATTACTCAAGGGAGAAATCTCTCGCGGGAGAAGTATATATAGCTATAGATACAGTAAAGCGAAATTCTCTTAATTATAAAACAAATTTCAGACAGGAATATTTAAGGGTAATGATTCATGGCTTATTGCATCTAATGGGATATAATGATAAGACGAAGCGGGAAATTAAGGTGATGAGAGAGAAGGAAGACTATTATCTAAGTAAGATGAAGGATGGAAAAGAATGATTATGATATAATAGTTGTTGGCGGGGGCCATGCTGGAGTTGAGGCAGCATATGCTGCGGCTGGAATGGGAATGAAGACCCTCCTGGTAACAATGGATATGACAAAGCTTGGTCAGATGTCGTGTAACCCTGCTATGGGTGGAATAGCCAAGGGGCAGATTTTAAGGGAGATTGATGCTCTTGGCGGTGCTTCCGGTATTGTTACAGATAAAAGTATGATACAATTCAGGATGCTAAACAGATCTAAGGGACCAGCAATGTGGAGTCCGAGGGCACAGTGCGACAGGACTTTGTTTAGCCAGATTTGGAGACAGGTGCTTGAGAATAGAGATAATTTGTATATGTGGCAGGAAAGAGCAACTAAGCTTATAGTTGAAGATAATATAGTGAGAGGAATAGAAACCAGTTTTGGAACACGTTTCAAATCAAGGGCAGTAATAATGGCCAGTGGAACTTTTTTGAATGGACTTATGCATGTTGGATATAGTACATCTGAAGGTGGTAGATCTGGAGATGGCTCATCCACTGGAATTAGCGAACAGTTAAGAGATCTTGGGTTTGAAGTTGAAAGGATGAAGACCGGAACCAGCGCCAGGCTTGATGGCAGGACAATAGATTTTTCAAAGATGATCGAGCAGAAGGGTGAAGGAGAGGGACGTTGTTTTTCCTTTCTTAACGACAGGGTTGAGATCAGTAATGAGAAAAGCTGCTATATTGTTCATACTAACGAGGAAGTGCATAATGAACTTAGAAAAGGGCTAAAATTCAGTCCACTCTTCCAGGGACGAATAAAGGGAATAGGACCAAGATATTGTCCAAGCATAGAAGATAAGATAGTAACCTTTGCAGATAAAAATTCACATCAGCTTTTTATTGAACCCGAGGGTTGGAATACAAATGAGTATTATATAAATGGATATTCTTCAAGCCTGCCACTTGATATTCAAATGAAGGCTATTAAAAAAATACCGGGACTGGAGAATGTCCATATCTATAGACCAGGTTATGCAATAGAATATGATTTTTTTCAACCTACGCAACTTAAGTATACGCTTGAGACAAGACTAATTCAAAATCTATATTTTGCCGGACAGATTAACGGTACAACGGGTTATGAAGAGGCTGCTGCCCAGGGCCTGATGTGTGGTATTAATGCAGTTTTAAAAATAAGGGGCGAAGAAGAGTTGGTATTTAAAAGGGATGAGTCTTATATTGGTGTTTTAATAGATGATCTGGTTACAAAGGGCGTTGATGAACCCTATAGGATGTTTACATCAAGGGCAGAATACAGAATTTTATTAAGACAGGATAATGCAGACGAGAGGCTGAGCCCCGTCGGATATAGAATCGGACTTGTTGATGAAAGCAGAATGAGCAGGTTGAAAGAGAAAAGGGTACTGGTAAAAGAAGTACGAAATCTTGCAGCAACAGTAAAATTTAAACCAGAAGAAGTAAATGATTTCTTAAGGAAAAAAGAAACAAGTGCTGTAAGAGAAGGCACAAGAATTGAGAATCTGGCTGCACGACCACAATTGGGCCTCGAGGAACTTTTAATCTTAAATGATAAAGGAAGAAGTCTTATAGAGAAGCTGGGACAAAGAAAGGAAGAGATTTTAGAATCGGTTGAGATATCTATCAAGTACCAGGGCTATATCGACAGGGAAAAAAACCTGGCTGATAAAATTAAGAAGTTAAACGATCTGAAGATTCCAGATGATGTTGTATATGATGAGTTAAAGTCTATATCAACGGAAGGGAGACAAAAGCTGAGTAAGCACAGGCCGGGTACAGTCGGGCAGGCAAGCAGGATTAGCGGAGTGTCACCGAGTGATGTTTCTGTTTTGCTAATGTATATCGGACGATAGGAGTTTCGGGAAAAGGGCGCAGAGCAAAGAAAACGTATATTTTGATATATATACAAAACGCATCACATTACACACTACACATAAGACACAAGGGTCGACACCCAATAGTGTTAATAGCTCTTCATATTTGTTAAAAAGGTTCCACGTGGAACAAATTATTTATTTTAATAATTTATAAATGTTAATTAAAGGAAATTTTATTGATGTTTTTAACAGGCAAATATTCCCTGCCAGAGTATTTGTTCGTAATGGCTTTATTGAAAAAATTGAACGCATAGAGGGAAGTTTGGATTCTTATATTTTGCCCGGATTTATAGATTCCCATGTGCATATAGAAAGCTCGATGATGGTACCTTCCGAGTTTGCGAGAGCTGCTGTTGTACACGGTACTGTAGCTGTTGTTAGCGACCCACATGAAATTGCAAATGTTCTAGGTTTAAAGGGTATAGATTTTATGATAGATAATGCTGCCAAGGTGCCTATGAAATTTTTCTTTGGTGCGCCATCCTGCGTTCCTGCAACAGATTTTGAAAGTAGTGGTGCACGGATAGGCAGCAAAGAGATTGAGGCTTTGCTTGACAGAGATGATATTTATTACCTGTCAGAGCTAATGAATTACCCGGGTGTTCTTGCTTCAGATAAGGAAGTTATTAAGAAAATTGATAGTGCTAAAAAGAGGGGAAAGCTAATTGACGGTCATGCACCAGGATTATGTGGAGATGATCTGTTACGCTATGCAGGTGCTGGAATAAGTACTGATCATGAAGCTTTTACTCTTGAAGAAGCTAGCGAAAAGATAAACGCCGGAATGCAGATACTTATCAGGGAGGGAAGTGCCGCCCGAAATATGGATGCTCTTGCTCCTTTATTTGATATTTCACCGGATAAATTAATGCTATGTTCCGATGATATTCATCCTGAAATGCTTTTAAAAAGGCATATTAATAAGCTTGTGGCCGAGCTTATAAAGCGTGGATATAATATATTTGATGTGATCAGAGCGGCAAGTCTTAATGCAGTAAAACATTATGGCTTAAGTGTGGGTATGTTAAGAGAAGGAGACAGGGCTGATTTTATAGTTGTAGACAGTATTAAGGATTTTAATGTGCTTGAGACGTGGATTGATGGACGGAAGGTTTATTCTGAAGCTAAGATTCACTTTGATAGCGTGCTTTCAGAAAAGCCCAATACCTTTAATTCATCAGAGATTTCCGGCACAGATATCTATATTAAAAATCAGCCAGGTCTAATAAGGGTTATTGATGTTAAGGACGGAGAGCTATATACAAAATCTTTTAAAGAGAGGTGGAGCGAGGAGGACTGTGTTAAGTCCTATCCGGAAAGAGATATCCTTAAGATAGTTGTTAAAGACCGGTATAAGGACAGGCCTGTCAGCGTGGCCTTTATCAGGGGTTTTGGCCTTAAGGAAGGTGCTATTGCAGGATCGGTGGCACACGACAGTCATAATATTATTGCTGTTGGTGCAGATGACGACTCAATTGTAAGGGCTGTTAATGCTATTATACATGAAAGAGGAGGCCTGTCTGTTTCGGGTGGTGAGGGAACAGAAATATTGCCCCTGCCTATAGCGGGGATCATGTCGGATGTTCCATGTGGAACAATTGCTGAAAAATACCTCAAACTTTCTGAAAGAGTGAAGAATATGGGCAGTCATTTAAAGGCTCCTTTTATGACACTTTCATTTATGTCTCTCCTGGTTATACCTGAATTAAAACTGGGCGATGCAGGCCTCTTTGATGGAATTAATTTCAGGTTTACTGAGCTTTTTGATAAAAATGTTAAGGACTAAAGCAAGGCCTAAGGTTCAACTTTTCTCTAAAATATCGTTCGACAAACCAGGCCCTGGGCGTAAGATCCTGGATATAATATAAGGCCTGCAATCTTTAATTTAATTAATCAACATAATTGTTAATTTTGCTTTTATATGTCTGCATCTGCTAATATAGACAGGCTTAAAGCCATTGTACAAACCCTGCCCGAGGAACCGGGTGTTTATCAGTTTTACGATAGTAAGGAAGAGTTGATTTATGTTGGCAAGGCAAAGAATATAAAGAAAAGGGTGGCATCTTACTTTATTAAGAAGCATAGCGGCAAAACCCTTGTTATGCGTAATCGCGTTAGTTCAATTCGCCATATTGTTGTAAATACGGAATCAGACGCACTGTTGCTCGAGAATAATCTGATTAAAAAGTATCAGCCGAGGTATAACGTCCTGATGAAAGATGATAAAACTTATCCCTGGATATGTATTAAAAACGAGCCCTTTCCCAGGGTTTTTATGACCAGAAATGTAATAAAGGATGGATCGGTTTATTACGGTCCCTATACTTCGGTTGTAATGGTGAAAACACTACTTGGTCTGATTCGCCAGCTTTATAAATTACGAACATGTTCATTAAACCTGGCTGCAGACAAAATAAATGAGGCGAAGTATAAAGTCTGTCTTGAATATCATATTGGAAATTGCAAGGCGCCCTGCATTAAGGAGCAGGAAGAGGATGAGTATAGTGAAGCAATAACACAGATTAAAGAGATATTGAAGGGGAATATATATTCTGTGACCAGTCATTTGAATACAATGATGAAGAAATACTCCGATAAGCTGGAGTTTGAAAAGGCACAGGTACTTAAGGACAAGATTGATATTCTCGATAAGTATAAGAGTCGTTCTACCATCGTTAATCCCAGGATTAGTGATGTGGATGTATTTGCTTATACATCAGACCAAAGCGCGGTTTATATAAACTATATGAGGGTTATCCGGGGAGCGATAGTGCAAAGCTATACCCTGGAGATGAAACAGAATATAGAAGAGGATATTGCTGGCCTTATGTCACTGGCAATCACTGAGTTAAGGCAGAGGCATTCCAGTGAAGCAAAAGAGCTAATAGTGTCGTTAATGCCTGATATTAAGGATGATAGCATAAAATATACGCTGCCGCGTAAGGGTGAAAAATTAAGATTGGTAGAACTGGCTGAGAGGAATGCTGTTTTTTACAGGATCAACAAGGAAAAGCGAATTGAGGGCAGGAAGAAGGAAGACAAAGCTGGCAGCTACCTGTCGCAGATAAAAGCTGATCTTAATCTTCCCGAGATGCCTTTCCATATTGAATGTTTCGATAACTCCAATATACAGGGCAGTAGTCCGGTTGCGGCCTGCGTGGTATTCCGAAACGCAAAGCCATCAAAAAAGGAATACCGACACTATAATATTAAGACCGTTGAGGGTCCGGATGATTATGCTTCAATGGAAGAGGTGGTGTTCAGGAGATACCGAAGACTAATTGAAGAAGATAAGCCTCTGCCTCAATTAATTATTATAGATGGAGGAAAGGGACAGCTAAGTTCGGCAATAAAAGGACTGGAGACTCTTTCGCTCAGGGGCAAAATTTCTATAGTTGGTATTGCCAAGCGGCTGGAAGAAATATATTTTCCCGACGATCCGGTTCCGCTCTATATTGATAAGAATTCGATAAGTCTTAAAATAATTCAGAACTTAAGAAACGAGGCTCATCGTTTTGGAATTAATTTTCACAGGGATAAAAGGAGTAAAAAAATGTTAAGTTCTGAATTGGATCAGATTCCAGGTATCGGACCAAAAACTATAGAAACATTATTAAAGAAATTTGGCTCACTGGATAAAATTCGCTCAGCGTCCCTTTCGTCATTGGAGGAGGTGGTTGGTGCTTCAAAAAGTCAGAAAATCAGAAAATATTTGAAAATTTCTTCTGGAGGGGAATAAATATCATCCCTGTATAGCAATGATCTATATTGCTATATATCAATTATATATAGCGTAGTTTTTACCTTTTTAAGTTCTTCAGCGGACAATATTTACAGGCTGATGACCCATGGGGCATGTTTTTTATTCTTATTAGCCTGCTAAAAACAGAGATTTACTATTCTGAAAAATTTCGGGGTGCTTTTCTATGATTTGTTGACTGCTCATATGAGTAGACAATTTTAATCAGTGTTGACTCGTCAAACATTTTTCCAAGAAACTGAAGTCCGACAGGAAGGTCGTTTTTTAAAAATCCCATAGGAATTGTAAAAGCAGGTTGTCCTGTATGAGGAGAAATTATCTGACTATTATCTCCGAGGTATTCATCAAATTTACCAATCCCGGCAGGAGGGTAGCTCCATGAGGGATAAATTATGGCATCAAGCGACAGCTCTTCCATTTTTTGTTCGATTGCATTTCTAAATGCAATTCTGCCAGGGTCGTTAAAAACATCAAGAGCCGGGGGATTATTTTCAGCCGGATTCTCAGGATGATTTTTATGGTGAAGGAGATTATCCTTTATATATTCCGAATAGTTAGCTGCTTCAATTATTTCATCAAGCGATTTTACAGGCACTCCATTTCCCTGTTGCCTTAAATAATTGTTAAGGTCATATTGAAAGGCAGATGCCCAGTGACCTCTGCTAATTTCCTCAAAATTTTCAATTTTTATATTTTCAATAACTGTTGCACCTCCTGCTCTGAGATCTTCAATCGCCATGTAAAACAGTTGTTCAATTTCCGGATCAATACCTCTGTCGATAATATCCTGACAGACCCCAATTCTTGCCTTATCAAGACCCTTAATATCAAGGTAATCTGTATATGCTTCGGGTATTTTGCCAGAAGATGCTGCTGTAAGTGGGTCGTTGGGGTCGTAGCCTGCAATAATATCAAGCATAATAGTTGCATCTTCAACGGTTCTGGTCATAGGTCCTCCAACATCATTTCGCAGGTAGAGGGGAATTATACCTGCCCTGCTTATAAGACCAAGGCTGGTTCTGAAACCAACAAGGCAATTATGTGAGGAAGGTCCCCTTATGGAGTTTCCTGTATCGGTGCCTAGACCGACTGCTCCAAAATTTGCTGCCACTGCAGCAGCTGTACCCCCACTTGAGCCAGCTGGAACATAGTCGAGGTTATAAGGATTAAGGGTTTCACCTGCAATGGAACTAATGGTTACCATTGGACTAAATGCCCATTCGGCCATATTTGATTTAGCAAGCACGATTGCTCCGGCCTCTTTAAGTTTTTTAACAATCCATGAATCTGTTTCCGGCTCAAAACCTTTCATGGCCAGGGAGCCCCCCGTTGTTTGGAGTCCGGCGGTATTAAAATTATCTTTTACTATAACGGGAATGCCGTGAAGGGGCGGCAGCTCTTTGCCCTTTTTAAGCAGTTTATCTTTTTCTTTAGCAATTTTTATGGCATCAGGATTAATTATAACGATAGAATTAAGTCCGCTTGCCTGGTCGTATTTTTCAATTCTTGAGATATATTGTTTTACAAGATCTTCGCAGCTAATGCTTCCTTCCTTATAGGCTTTGAGTATTGAAGAAATGCTTGCTTCCTCAATAGAGAAGCTGGTTTTGTCTTTATCGGATTTGCATGAGAGAAGCATTAGGGATAAAGCCAGGGTAAAGCTTAGCAGGATTTTCATGTTTTCAAGGTCTTGATTAATACTAGCTAAAGGTACATATTTAAGAAAGAAAAGGCGCGTTACAATATATGAACGCGCCCCTGATATAGTATAAAATTATCAGTTCTATATTCCTTCGAGCGAATTGAAAAGGTCTTCAAGAACCTCTCCTGAAGAAGGCCTTGGAGCACGAGCCTGCAGGATTTTTCCTTCGCGGTCTATTAATACAAAGGTGGGAATAAATCTTACAAGGTATTCGTCGTTCATATTTACACCATCATGAAGCTGAAGCCATTGTGGTTGATCTTTTGTTACCATATCAATCCAGGCCTGTTTATCTTTGTCGACGGATATGCTGACTATAACGATATTCTTGTCGGCATACTTAAGAGCAAGTTCCTCAAGTACAGGAATTTCTATCTTGCATGGACCGCACCATGTTGCCCAGAAGTCGATATATACATATTTGCCAGCAAAATCAGAGAGGGAAACTTCATTTCCGTCGATATCCGGAAGAGTAAATCCAGGAGCGCTATTTCCCGCATTCAGGGGTGCCCACATATCGACCTTTTCCTTAATCTCAGCTATTGATTCAGAGTCGGTAGATTTTTCAAAGTAGATATCAATATATTTCTCTATTCCAGCCGGACCAGAGTAATCGAGTATCGATGTCAGGTTTTCTTTCAGAAAGAAATTTATAACTTTCTGGTTATTAATGTTTTCAAGTATCCAGTCGAACTGTGAGCCAAGAAGTTCAGGTTTTCCCCAGGCATCTTCTCCCGGGCCACCATCTTGTTCTATTTTTTTTGCGATTATATTACTTACTACCCTTACTGCAGAAGGCAGGTCAAGGTAATCAGGATCGTTTAATTCAATTTCGTCTTCAAATGAATACCAGTCAAGGGGAAGTTCAACGGTCTCAACTTTTGCATAGTAATTATGGGTAGGCTCGTAAGAGCTAAGTGCATAAAAATAGGCAAATTGATAATCCAGTTTTTGGGTTTTAATAAAAGCTTCGTTCATTCCCGGATTGGCTTCTATATAACTTTTAAGGAAATCTTCTTTTGTTGTTTTTATTTTCATAACACCATCCCGGTATTCTTCCGGCTCGGCAAGATATAGTTCGCCCATCTCTGAAGAAAGGTCTCGGCTCAGAGTATTAATCTCCTTTAAATAATTATTTTCCATGACCAGATCGCCACTGAACTCAATTGTTCCACGTAGGTCTTCCGCATCAAAGTTTGCGGTAAGATCCTGGCCGGGTGCCAGAAAGACAGAGGCATAATTTCTTCCCAGGCGTAGCATATAGTTATTCGCTTTTTCTATTTCTTTTGTGATTGAAAAAGAGCCATCTTCGTTAATCGCAATTGTGTCAGATTCCTGTCCGAGTACAAGCCTGAGCGGTGTATCGCCGGCATTCTGAACCAGACCTGAGAGAGTTGATTCTTTTACAGGCTCCTGGGTGTTACATGCAACAATGCTAAGTGTAACAAGCAAAAAGAGTAATTTTTTCATAAGTTATAGTTTTGTGTTTATTTGTGTCTTACTGTGGTATAATCTATAAATTCAAACAGTGATTGTTTAAATTCAGAGTCGTCGTAGGTGTCGAGTATTGCAAATGCTTTATCTCTGTATTTCTCCATCATCCTGGATGCATAATCGAGCCCCCCGTTATCGGTGACAAAATGAACCACCTTTTTAACCTCTGGCGCAGACTTATGCTTTGATTTAATAATTGACATTATACGTCTTTTTTCCGAAGCAGACACCTGGTTAAGTGCATGAATAAGGGGCAGGGTAATCTTTTTTTCTCTTATATCATTTCCGGCAGGCTTACCTACGAGTCCGTTACTTTCGTAGTCAAAAATATCATCGCGGATCTGAAAGGCTATTCCAATATTTTCGCCAAGGTCTTTCATGTTTTTCAGGATGGCAGGGTCATCAGTAACCGACTTGGTCCCACTTTCGGTACAGGATGATATAAGTGTTGCTGTTTTCATTCTGATAATCTCGAAATACACATCCTCTGTAATATCCAGCTTTCTGGATTTTTGGAGCTGCAACAGCTCGCCCTTGCTCATTGACTGGACAGCATTACTGACAATTTCGAGCATATCATATCTGTTCTTCTTTACGCTAATCAGGAGGCCCTGTGAAAGCAGGTAGTCTCCTACTAGAACAGCAATTTTCGAATTCCATAAGGCATTGATGGAAAGTGCGCCACGTCTTTCCTGCGAATCATCTACTACATCATCATGAACGAGGGTGGCTGTATGTAGAAGTTCTATAAATGTAGCGGCAACATATGTTGCTTCGTTAATTTTACCATTTAGTCCGGCCGACAGAAATACCAGCAGGGGCCTCATCTGTTTCCCTTTTCTACGGAGAATATAGTTGAGGATTATTTTTAATAACGGAACGTCGCTCTGAAAGGTATCCTTGAAGTAACTTTCAAACTTCTCCATTTCTTCCTTTACCGGCTTTCTGATGGACGTGAGCTTTGACATTAATGCTGTTTGTGGGCCAAAGATATAAAAATAGCAACATTAATAAAGGATATTGCCTATCACAATTATTTAGGATATATTGATATCATTAACATATTTATATACATTTGCCTCTTAAACTAACCGAAACTAAATTATCTTATATAATGGCTGATATAAAGCTTGATCCTGAACAATTGGATGCTGCGGCTAATATGTTGAAGGCAATTGCACACCCAATGAGAATAGCAATAATTGATTTTTTACAGGGTGGACAGGAATTGTCGGTAACCCAGATACATAATAAGCTGGGAATTGAGCAATCTACAACATCGCATCATCTTGGAATATTAAAAGACAAGGGTGTTCTGATATCCAGGAGAGAGGGCAAGAATACCTTTTATTCTCTAAAGCACGAAAATCTGAAAAATATTATAACCTGTGTAAGTATGTGCAAGCAACATTAATTGCTTTCTTTGAAGAATTTTTTCTGGAATAGAATTATTGAAAAAACACCTATTGTTACTGCGCTGTCGGCAAGGTTAAATACGGGCCTGAAGAAAATAAAAGACTGTCCTGGTTTAAAAGGCGACCATTCCGGCCACGAGCCCTTAAGCACCGGGAAATATAGCATGTCAACAACCCTGCCATGCAGGAAGGATGAATAACCGCCCCCTTCGGGAAACATACGGGCCGGCTCAAAAAAACTTTCTGAAAATATCATTCCATAAAAAGCACTATCGATAAGATTGCCAAGGGCACCAGCCATAATTGCGCTTATTGCAAGTATCAGACCTGTATTTTCTTTATTTTTTATAAGGAAGGAAATATACCAACCGATACCAATTATTGCAAAAAGCCTGAACAGGCTGAGTATTAATTTTCCGGTCTTTCCTCCCAGCTCCATACCAAAAGCCATCCCGTTATTTTCAATAAAATGCAATACAAACAGGTGGCCTATAACATTATGCTCCTGACCTATAACCATAGTCGTTTTAACCCATATTTTAAATATCTGGTCAATTAAAAGTATGGAAAGGATAAGTAGTATCGATTTATTTCTTACAGACATAGGCCTCAAAATTAGAGGTCGCAAAATAGTAATTTATTATATATTTTTTACTAAAAACGCGAAAGCATCGGAAAAAAACAGAAATACAAAGCGGAGCTATCCGAACATCTTTTTTATTTTTATTATCCTGTGTCCAAATAGAATTAATATCCACAGCCAGAGGGTAATACATATTCTTGAAAGTCGAAATCCTAAAACCCTCCGGCCTGGATAGTAATATCTGTAATAATACCTTTTAAAGACCATTTCTTTTGAAGATATCAGTTCTGTTTGTTAGCCACATTATGGCAGTAAGGCCAACGAAGAGGCCAATGTTTCCAGCCAGGTATGCAAATTCATTCAGCGATAGGAGGAAGAAGAGGAAGGCATATAATATTGTTAACATTAAGCCTATTAAGAGTGCTTTTTTCCTGTCTCCAAGAAGCGATCCTGAGAATATTGAAACCAGTAAAATAATTGCTATCGACGCAATAAGATAAGCTGCATTAAAACCTATATGTTCGCTTAAGGCGTTTAACATTGAGAAGAATAATACCAGGGCAAGAGATACCAGGAAGTAGCTGAATATATGAATTCTCTTATCTGAGGAAAGCTCTATAAAGAGAAGAACCATAAAGGTAAATGCAATAAATAAAAGTCCGTATTTGGAACTGCGTTCGGATTTTTGATAATGATCCACTCCCAGGATCATATCAGCCCCGAAAGCTTCCTGGCTAATATCGTGGATTGATCCGACCCAGTCCTGCGGAAAATTCCTGTTAAGATGAGTTATTGTCCACCTGGCACTGAAGCCAGATTCATTTATTTCACGTATTGCCGGTATAAAATTACCATTAAAAGAGGGAGAGGGCCAGCTTGAAGAAAGTTCAACACCGGTATTTTTACCAACAGGGGTAAACGATAATCCGTCTGAACCTCTGATTTTAAAGGCAAGGCTAAAATCAGTTTCTTTAGCTGAGCTGTTTACCGAAACAGGAAAAGTTAAACCTGACTGAAATATATCCCGGTCAATTAAACCCGGGTCGGCAGGAATTTTATTATTTCCAAAATTAATTATTACCTGGTCTACAAGTCCCCTGTTGTCTGAAATACCCATACTCAGATAGGCCTCATCCCATAATACGATATAATTATCCCTTATTCTCTCCGGAATTATAAAGCGGCCACCCATTTTAATGCTTGCGGAATAAATAACTGTTTCGTAAATGCTTTTATATCTTATTTCAGGATTTGTCTCTGCCGAAATATTGAGCTCGTCTGGCAGAATATGCCAGATTCTTTCATCGGGACTCGCCTCGGGGTTTATATCTGATGGCTTCCTGTAAATTGGTATATTTAAAACGGGCCCACAAATAGTCTGTCTTTTTCCCCATTGTTCTGCAATGTCCATTCTTACAGAATTGGAGTTTGATTCGCGCTCCCTTATAACAATCTTAATTAGCTGTAAGGGAATAAGAAAAAGTATGGCCATGGTGCCGAGAATAAATAACTTGACCGTCATGCTTTCATACCATTTGCTTTGATTCTGATTTTCATTTTTCATAGCTGTCGTTTTAAAAGTACTTTGTATTGCAAAGTGTATATATAAAAAAAATTATGTGTTTCTAATTATTTCTTCAAGAGCTGAAAGGTGTTTATTAAATACTTCTTCGCCATGTTTTGTAACTGAATATGTTGTTTTTGGCTTGCGTCCTATAAATTGCTTCTTTACTTTTATTAATTCATTGCTTTCAAGTGCTTTAAGATGGCTTGCAAGATTTCCGTCAGTAACACTGAGCAATTCTTTAAGACTATTGAAATCAATATTTTTATTTACAATAAGAGCCGACATTATTCCTAAACGTATCCTGTTTTCCAGAAGCTTGTCAAGCTTGTTTAAAATATCTTTCATATCGAAACCCCTGGTTTAATTGTATTTTCGGTGAAGGAATGCTCCATAAAGAATATGCAGAAGGCCAAAACCCAACATCCATAAGATTAATCCGTACTCTGGGAAAAATCCGGCGGCAATACCAAGAAATAACTCTGAAATACCAAGGTAGCGTACCTCATCATAGGTAAATTTTGCGGCATTTATAAGTGCCATTCCATAGAAACAAAGCATTATTGATACAAGGTATTCGGGGTTTTTATTTACAAGCAAAACAATAATAAAAAGAGCTCCGAAAAATAGAGGAATCGCAAGACCAAACAGTAATCTTCTGGTTACCGGCCCCCAGAACAGAGTATTATTTTTGCGACTGTTTTTTAAAGCGAAGAAATATGCGATGCATATTGCAGCAATAAGCACCAGGGCTGCATCAAGAGCAAGAAGGCCTGCTGCTCCGGGCCTGATGCTTTCAGGCTGTATTATTAATCCTGCACCGGGATTATACTTTTGGATAATAAGGAAGGCAATAAAAGCCCCCGCAAGTGCCAGTATGCCTATAATAACACCGGATAAACCGCTGAGCGATAAAAACCGGGAGGATTCTTCCATAATTTTTCTGATAAGCCTTAAATCGTCAGAATGTTTATTATCGTTTTTCATTTTTGAAAGTACTTTGCGGCACAAAGTATGATTATTATATTAATAAACAAAAAAATACAGCGTATATTTATTTGATTCCGGACTAAATTCAGATAAATTTACATAATGAGTGAGAAAAACTTAAATAATGAATGGCGTAAAGTTGCTTCTGCCATGTACATTAAACCTGTTGATTCGAAGATTTTAGGATCGGTTGAAGTGGACGTTAGTAATCTCGAAAAATATATTTCCGAAAAAAGGAAACAGGGTTTAAAAATTACTCCCACGCATATTTTTACACTTATTTTTGCCAGGGGTCTGAAAACAGAAGTGCCTGAACTGAATAGTTATGTTAGACGAGGTAAAATAGTTGGTAAGGATTCTGTTGATGCAATGATAAGTGTATTATTACAGGGCGAAGAAATGAGTTCGGTTAAAGTTCCTTCTGCTGAGAAAATGAACCTGGAGGACCTTTCAGACTTTCTGAAAACGAGCATTCAGGAAACGCGTAGCGGAAACGAGAATAAGGCAATGCGAAAAAAGGGAATGCTGGCAAAAATTCCCTGGCCTTTCAGGAGGATGGTTTATCTGTTAATAAAGTTGATTACAATTAACTGGGGTCTTTCGATCGGTGGTATTTCTGCAAGTAATTATGGATCATTTGTTATAGCAAATATTGGTACAATCGGACTCGATGTGGGATACCCTGCACTATTTCCTTCGTCTAACGTAGCAATAGTAATAACATTGGGGAATATTAGAAAAAAGGCTGTGGTTATTAACGATAAGGTTGAGGTTCGCAAGGTTATGACTCTTGGAGCGGCTATGGACCACCGGGTTGTTGATGCTTCTCACGGCGGAAAACTATTTCGCTTTACACGGCAGATGTTAAGAACGCCCGAAGTACTTGAAAAACGCCCTGATGAGAACAAAAAAGCATAAAGAATCATGAAAAATGTTGTTCATAAGATTATTAAGCACGACGATTCGGAATATATTTTCCGGGAGTTTAAGGGCGAGCTTGTAACTGAGGATATCATGGATTCATTTGTATATATTCTTAACGAGAATATGATAAAACCAGGCTGCAGGGGAATAATTACCGACCTGAGAGAGGCCAGGCTTAGTTTTGATATGAACACTTTCAAAAACCTGCTTATATTTATAAAGAGCAGCCCCGGGCTCGCCGGTCTTAAAATAGCGGTAGTGGTCGATTCTGCCGACAAGATTGTTTTTCCAATGATGGCCTCTAATGAACCCGGCATGTTGGTACAGCCGTTCAGCACTATGGAGTCGGCCATAAAATGGATAAATCAATAATCATTATTTATCTCCCCGTTAACAATTTTCTCCTTTCCCGGCTGTAGCTATCACAAGATAATCGCTTAACTTGCAGTCTAAGTTTGATTCTCTTAATATTTTAGTGATGGATCTAAACAGGCGAAAGTTTATAAAAACCGGGGGACTTGCCATTACGGGAAGCATATTTTTACCTCAGGTTTTAATATCATGTAATAACAATCAATTAAACCCCGACGTGAAAAATTTTCTCTCACATTTCCAGGTTACCAGGGAAACCCTGCAAAAAGTAATTTCAGAAGCACTGTCAAAAGGAGGTTCTTATGCTGATCTTTTTTTCGAGCATAAAATAAGCAATAGTCTCGGACTGGAAGACGGAAAGGTAAACAGGGCTTTTTCGAATATCGATTATGGAGTGGGAATAAGGGTTTTAAAGGGAGACCAGACAGGCTTTGCTTATTCTGAGCTTATTACTCCCGAGGCCATGATTAAGGCGGCCAAAATGGCCGCTTCGATAGCTAAGCAGCCCCATGAATTTTCTGCCCCTGATATAAATGTAAAAGAGCCCGGGTCATATTATAATATTTCCAGGGAATGGGAAGGTGTATCGGTAAGTGAGAAAATCCCCTTTGTGCAACAAATTAACGACCGGGTTTTTGAGCTTGATGAGAAAGTAATAAAGGTAAATGCCTTTTTAAATGATGAAAGCTCTTACGTTCTGTTTTATAATTCTGAAGGTAGACTTACTTACGATTACAGGCCACTGGTAAGCTTCGGAATTGTTTCAATAATGCAAAAGGGGAAGCAAATTGAAAACAGTTATTCGGCTCGTTCCTTCAGGAAGGGATTTGAATGGCTAGGTAAGGATATTATAGAAGAACTTGCAAATGAGGCTATTGATCGGACTAATCTTCTCTTCGACGCAACAAAACCGAAGGCCGGAGAAATGCCGGTTGTAATGGGAGCCGGAGGATCGGGGATACTGCTTCATGAGGCAATAGGACATACCTTTGAGGCTGATTTTAACCGTAAGGGAGAATCAATATTCAGCGATAAGATGGGAAAGAAAATAGCCGGTGATTTTATAAATATTATTGACGACGGAACCCTGCCTAATAACAGGGGCTCATTAAATATAGACGACGAAGGCAACGATGTTGAAAAGACCTACCTTGTAAAGGATGGAGTATTAAATAGTTATATTCACGACAGGATCAGTTCGGCACATTATGGCGTTAAGCCTACCGGTAATGGAAGGCGCGAATCTTTTCGTAATATACCTCTGCCCAGGATGAGGTCTACCTATATGGAAGCAGGCCCTCATTCAAAAGAAGAGTTGTTATCAAATGTCGACTATGGTGTATATGTTGATAATTTCAGTAACGGACAGGTAAAAATAGGAGCAGGTGATTTTACCTTCTTTGTTAAGTCGGGTTACCTTATTGAAAAGGGCAGAATTACCCGCCCTATTAAGGATATAAATATTATTGGTAATGGCCCGCAGGCACTGGCTGATATTACCATGGCTGCCGATGACTATCTTATAGATAACGGAACATGGATGTGTGGTAAGAACGGCCAGTCTGTACCCGTAACATGCGGATTACCATCAGTTCTTGTAAGTAAACTTACAGTAGGCGGAACTAATGTATGATTATATAAATCTTTAATTAACAATCAATTATCATAAAATGACTACAAAAGAGAAATATGATCTTGCAAAATGGGTAATGCAGACAGCTCTCGATAAGGGCGCCCGGGAGGTAAGCGTAAACATATTTAGTGGCCAGAGCAGCAGCGTTGAGGTAAGAAATGAAAAAATAGATAAACTGGAACAGGCAAATCAGGCCGGAATGTCCGTCAGGCTTATAGTCGACAGGAAATATTCTGTGCATTCAACAAACAGGCTTGATAACAGGAATGAGCTGTCGAGGTTTCTCGAGGAAGCTATTGCCGGAACTAAATATCTCTCAGAAGATGAACACCGGTCTTTGCCCGATCCTGCTCTTTACTACAGGGGTGGTGGCCCTGATCTTGAGTCTTTCGATTCTGAGTTTGAAAAGATAAATCCCGAAGAAAAAATAAAAAAAGCCTTTTCCATCGAAAAGGAAATACTTGGGAAAAATAACAAAATTATATCTGTTACAGCATCTTACTCTGATGGACTGGCCAGCAGCGTAATGATAACAAGCAATGGATTTGAAGGAGATACATCTAATTCATATTATGGTGTTTCTGCATCTGTGTCTGTTGATGGCGGAGATGCGAGGCCCCAATCAGGATGGTCTGACAGCTCTGTGTTTTACAAGAAGCTAATCTCCGAAGGTGTTGCAAACAGAGCACTGGAAAGGGCAATAAGAAAAATAGGCCAGAAGAAAATATCATCCGGAAAAATGACGATGATAGTTGAAAACAGACTGGCCGGACAGCTGTTGAGACCACTGGTTTCTGCTCTTAGCGGATCGGCGATTCAACAGAAGAATTCTTTCCTGGTCGATAGTATGGATAAACAGGTTGGCTCTGATATACTTAAGCTGGTCGACGATCCTTTTATTCCATCCGGACGAGGGTCAAAACATTTTGATAATGAGGGACTAGCTCTTTCGAAACGAACAGTTTTTGAAAAGGGCATTTTGAGAAGTTTTTATATCGACACTTATTATGGAAAAAAGCTGGGCCTGGCTCCGACTTCGGGAAGCACAAGCAATGTTGTTTTAGGTGCAGGCAAGAGGAGCCTTGAAGAAATTTTTTCTTCAATAGACAGAGGGATTCTTATTACCGGCTTTAACGGTGGTAATACAAATGGTGCGACGGGTGATTTCTCCTATGGCATTGAGGGCTTCCTTATTGAAGGAGGGAAGGAAATACAAGCTGTCTCTGAAATGAATATTACAGGTAATATGAAAGATCTCTGGATGAGTCTTGTTGAGACAGGAAATGATGTATATGATAAATCGTCATGGAGAACACCAAGTCTTGTATTTAAGGATATTGATTTCAGCGGAAAGTAATTTACTCTTGCCTTACACAGGAGAGGGGGATATTCCCCCGTCGGGGGCTTCGGCCCCCGTTTTTTTAAAGGCGAACTAATTATATTATTAGCTGTTTATTTAGCATAGGGAATAGGGTAAGGAAAATATATAAATTAAAAACAATGAATAACAGAACCGCAATAGTCTTTGGTGCTACCGGGATGATAGGAGCTAAGCTGGTAGAAGAATTAATTCAGAATATGAGATATACTGCTATTAAGGTGTTTACAAGAAAGAGCCTTAATATACAGCATATTAAGGTAATAGAGCATGTGGTTGATGTTGAGGACGTGCAAAGTTATAAAGACATGATAAGGGGAGACGATCTGTTTATTTGTCTTGGTACAACCAGAAGAAAGGCTGGCTCTATTAAACGTTATGAGGAAATAGATCGTGATATGCCGGTAAATATTGCGAAAGCATCTATTGAAAAAGGTATTCAACGAGTAGCAGTTGTTTCTTCATTAGGCGCAAATAGCGGGTCGCGAAACAGTTACAGCAGGATAAAAGGGGAAATGGAAGCAGGCATCTTAGAGCTGGCATTTGACATAACAGTTATTGTTCGGCCCTCCCTGCTTCTGGGTAACAGATCAGAGTTCAGGTTTGGAGAAAAGCTGGCAACAGTTTTTATGAAAACGTTTTCTTTTCTGTTTAGAGGCAGGCTCGGTATTTATCGGGCAATTGAAGGGCGACACGTTGCCAGGGCTATGATAGATCTTATAGCAACGAAGAGTTCTAAAAAGATATTTTTATCAGACGAGCTAAATGAAATAGCAAAGAGATACAATGTATCCAATAAAGAATAATCACTAAAATTAAATACGATGAAAAAGTTAAGTCAGATTCTCCTACTTGGTACATTATTAGTTATTTTCCTATCACCATCCATAAGAGCTCAGGAAGAGCAGGGTGTGCAAAAAAACGAAACAGAAAAGCTTGTTGTAGTATGGACCAGCGGAGATATTGAGGTGGCTGAGAAAATGGTGTTTATGTATGTTTATAATGCCAAGAAAGCCGGATGGTTCGATGAAGTTACTTTTATTATCTGGGGACCTTCGGCGAAGCTGCTTTCAGAGAATGAAAAACTACAGGAAAATTTGGCTAAAATGCAGGAAATTGGGATTAAAACTGAGGCCTGTATTTCCTGTGCAAGAATGTATGGCGTGGTCGATAAGTTGAAAGAGCTTGGAGTGGACGTAAAGGGGATGGGGGTTCCATTGTCTGATTATATAAAAAAGGGCAATAAGGTCTTAACTTTCTAAGCCCAAAACGCCTTTTACCGATTAAGTTGCCCCATTCATCTATTGCCTTTTGCTCTTAGACTTGTTTTACCTATTTTTGATAAACACTAATAACACTAATTAAAGTAAAATGGAAGTATTAATAATAATTATCGGATTGGTTGTAGTTATAGGTCTTTTCCTTATAACCGCCTATAACCGCCTTGTACGCTTACGCAATAACCGTGAAAATGCTTTCGCCGATATTGATGTTCAGCTCAGGCAAAGACACGACCTTATCCCAACACTGATTGAGACGGTAAAGGGATATATGAAACACGAGAAGGAACTTCTTACTGAAGTTACTAATGCCAGGGCCAGGGCAATGAGCGCCGGATCAATTAATGAAAAGATCGCAGCAGAATCTCAGCTTTCAGGAGCACTTGGAGGAATCCAGGTTGCAGTGGAAGCATATCCTGACCTTAAAGCAAGTCAGAATTTTCTTAATCTCCAGGAGGAGATTTCTGATGTTGAGAATAAACTGGCCGCGGTCAGGAGGTTCTTTAATTCTGCCACAAAAGAACTTAATGTTTCGGTTGAGTCTTTCCCATCGAATATCGTTGCCGGCATGTTTGGATTTAGCCGGGAACCAATGTTTGATCTTGGCGACAGGAGAGAAAAGATGGAAGAGCCCCCGGAAGTGAGTTTTAATTAATCTGAGTTAGTATGAAATATACTGGTATGCAGACCCAGATCTGGCGGAATAATACAAAATCTATTCTGCTTCTGGTTATGTTTCCGCTTGTTTTTTATGCTCTTGCACTGGTGTTTTTCTATATTATGTCTGTCGGGAGCGAGGAGGAAATAGATCCTATGCGTGGATTTATTTCTGTTTTTCCATGGATTACTATAGCTGTGGGTGCCTGGTTTCTGATTGCGTTTTTTTCGCATTCAGCCATGATAAACAGGGCAACCGGGTCGAGGCCCCTCGAAAGGAAAGATAATAAGAGAGTATATAACCTGGTTGAAAACCTTGCTATTACTGCCGGTATCACTATGCCCAGGGTTAATATAATCGAGGATGATAGTCTTAATGCCTTTGCCAGCGGGTTAAGCAGCAAAACATATACTGTGTCGCTCTCAAGGGGCATTATAGATAAATTAAATGACGATGAACTGGAGGGAGTAATAGCACATGAGCTTACCCATATCCGCAACAGGGACGTCAGGCTGCTAATAGTATCAATAGTGTTTGTTGGGATATTTGCCTTTGTTACCCAGGCCCTGATGAGAACATTTATTTATGGAGGAGGTCGAAGAGATAGTAAAAACGGAGCTGCCATAGTAGTTATAATGCTTCTTGCTGCCGTTGGTTGGCTATTGTCTAACCTGTTTCGTTTTGCCCTGTCGAGAAAAAGAGAATATATGGCAGATGCAGGTGCGGCAGAATTAACAAGAAAACCTGGTGCTCTTGCCTCGGCCCTCAGAAAGGTGTCCCGGGACGCAAGGATCGAAGCCGTTACCAGGCAGGATGTTGCTCAGATGTTTATTGATAATCCGGGTGAAAAAAAGAAGGCTTCATTTTCTTCAATGTTTGCAACCCACCCCCCGATAAGCGATCGCATCAACATCCTGGAGCAGTGGTAATAGGTCAGGGAGAAAAGTAGCACAAGGGAAACAGGATAGATTAACTTTCTGCGATGGAGGCCGCCTGTAAATTGATGGGATTAGAATACGATTATATTATTATTGGCTCAGGCTTTGGTGGTTCTGTCAGCGCACTAAGGCTCTCCGAAAAGGGCTACAGGGTGCTGGTAATTGAAAAAGGACGCTGGTTTAAAAAGGAGGATTTTCCAAAAACCAACTGGAATCTTCGTCGCTGGCTATGGGCACCACGCGCAGGCCTGCGAGGTATAATGAAAATAAGCTTTTTCAGACATGCATCAATTCTGTCAGGTACCGGCGTGGGAGGCGGATCGCTGGTTTATGCCAATACCCTGCCAATACCAAGAGAACAATTTTTTAAATCGGGCAGCTGGGCATCCCTTGCCAACTGGAAAGAGGATCTGAAAGTGCATTACCAGACTGGCTTAAAAATGCTGGGGGCAGAAACAAACCCAAAGCTTGAAACAGGCGATCTGGCATTAAAGGAACTGAGTAAAAAACTGGGGCGAAGCGAATTTTTTGAACCCACAATGGTTGCAGTAAATTTTGGTGAACCCGGCGTGGAGATTGACGATCCGTATTTTAAAGGAGAGGGCCCACGGGTAAGCGGCTGTACTTTTTGTGGAGCGTGTATGACAGGTTGCCGACATGGCGCAAAAAACACTCTCGACAGAAATTATTTATGGCTCGCACAAATAAAGGGAGCCAAAGTGCTTGCCGGGACGAGAGTGTTTGATGTTCAAACCATAAATAAGCCAGATGGCACAGAAGGCTATATAGTTAAAACAAAAGACAGCTTCGGACCATTCAGGAAAAGACAGCAATTTACAAGCGCGGGAATAATTTTTGCAGGCGGAGTGCTTGGCACGGTTGACCTTATGTTAAAATTGAAGAAATCGTCACTCCCGGGTATTTCAGACAGACTTGGCTTTGATGTCAGGACAAACAACGAAAGCCTTATTGGCGTTGTAAGCCTTGACAGAGAAAAAGATTTTTCAAAGGGAGTTGCTATTGGTTCAATACTTCATACAGACGATAACAGTCACCTGGAGCCTGTTCGATATGGAGAGGGCTCGGGCTTCTGGAGGCTTACAATGCTTCCTTTTACTATAGGTAAAAATGTATTTGTAAGAATGGGAAAAATGCTGGGTGTGTGGTTCAGGCATCCCCTGAATACTTTAAAAATACTCTTTGTTGGCGACTGGGCAAAAAGGACACAGATATTGCTTTTTATGCAGCATCTCGACAGTACATTAAGACTGAGCAGGGGACGCTTTGCTTTAAGGACAAGAATTGACAGGGGAGAGAACCCTACTCCATTTATGCCAGAGGCAAAAGAGCTGGCAGATAAATTCAGCAGTATCACAAATGGGCGTGCTCATGTACTCGCTCTTGAGCCAATTATGGGGATTCCTTCGACCGCACACATACTTGGTGGTGCCGTAATGGGAAAAAACGCTTCAGAAGGCGTTATAGACTCAAAAAACAGGGTTTTTGCATATGCCAACATGATGGTTTGTGACGGATCAATGATCTCAGCCAACCCGGGTGTTAATCCGGCACTGAGTATTGTTGCAATTACAGAACATGCAATGTCTTATATCCCCTATGCCCCCTACGCCTGACTATAAAGGTAGCGTTTAATTTTCAGGGTTGCTGTTTTCTGGAATGGGATAGGCTGTAATACAACCTTATGCAGTCTTGAGAACTTATTAATTCTAGAATTTACCTGATAGTGTAGTTCTTTGAGAATCTCATCAATTGCTTCTTCTACTTTCTTGGTCATTTCATCTTTCATATCCTGGTATTTCAGCTCCAGCTCTTCCCTGTTTATATGAACCAGGGCAACCAGTTTACCTTTTTGATGTATAACCAGCGATTCAACAACGTGTTTAAAATTATTAATCACCGACTCAATTTCTTCGGGGTAAATATTTTCACCGCTTGCCCCAATTATTACATTTTTGGAACGACCTCTGATTGAGAGATAATTGTTTTTATCAAAAACACCCAGATCGCCGGTTCTGAACCAGCCATCCTCAGTTATAACTTCAGCAGTAAGTCCGGGTTCTTTATAATAACCCTTCATAATATTGGGTCCCTTTGCCCATACCTCTCCTTCTCCTGTAACAGGATCGGGGTCTGATATTTTCAGTACAACATCCTTTACTGCCGAGCCCGTTGATTGTAGTTTATATTTATTTTTTGGTACCATTCCGGCAAGTACAGGGGAGGTTTCAGTTAGTCCGTAGCCAATTGCATAAGGAAATCCACCCTCAAGAAGAAAAAGCTCAACATCACGACTCAGTTTTGCTCCTCCTATACCAAAAAAATGCAGGCATCCACCAAATGTTTCGTAAAGTTTTTTACCGGCGACTTTATGAAGAATTTTTCTTACTGGCGGAAACTTATAGAGTGTTGCCATAAATTTATTGGCTGTAAGAGAAGGCCTGATTTTGCTATAATAGATTTTTTCAATAATTAATGGCACAGAAACCAATACAGTAGGTTTTACTTTCTTAAGAGCAGGAAGAAGGACCGGAGCGGTAGGAGGCTTTCTAAGGTAAGTAACCTTTGCCCCGCTCATAAAGGGCACAAGCATACCAACAGTGTTTTCGAAGGTATGCGAAAGAGGCAGAAGAGAAATAAACCTGTCATTTTCGCCTATTGGCTGCATGTCTTTGGACTGGTGAACATTGGATGCAATATTCCTGTTCAGAAGCATTACTCCTTTCGATTTACCAGTGGTGCCTGAAGTATATATAATTGCCGCCATATCTTCAGGATCGACAGAATACTTTATTGTTGATTTTTTTTCTGGATCCCAGGCAGCCATTTTGCCAGTGCTCTGAAACAGGGTAAAGTTCTCGATGTTAATAGCAATAATATTATCAGCTACATCTTTTAGTTTTGAATAAAGGCTTTCCGATACAAAAATCGCAGATGCTTCTGAATGCTCAAGTATGTTTTTGGTCTCTTCGTCTGTAAAATCCGGTAATATAGGAACCACAACCGCTCCCATAGAAGCTATAGCAAAATAACTAATAGACCAGTTGGGCATATTTGCACTGAAAATAGCAACTTTGTCTCCCTGCTTGATATTTAGCTGTTCAAGAAAGTATTGCAAGGATGATACTGCTTTTCCAACATCACCATAAGTAAGAGGCTGCTCGTCGAGAAATGAAAACGCTTCTCTTTCTGAAAAATGCTCCACAGAGTGATTCATAATCCCCTGAATAGTCAATAAGTTATGTTTCATATCTATCTTTTTACCCTGGTTTGCTCGTCTGCTAATTCCCGCCAAAGCTAATTAATATTTTTTTAAGATCTGCGGATCACTATAATTACAATTCTGTAAGACACTTAATTTACTGATAAAGAAATTGTTTAGTATAGTTATTATCCTATTATAGTAACTATTGAACTTAAGCTTTGTTCATAAAAGTCGCAGGACCTAATGTACATTTTCAGGCATTTTTGTTTAGCAGTCAGCAGCAGGCGGGTGCCGGGACAGAGGCAGGATAGCACTTTAATTATACAGGTACCTTTTAATTTTCAGGGTTGCTGTCTTTTTAAAGGGCACTGGTTGCAGGACAACCTTTTGTATTCTCGAGAACTTATTAATTCTGGTGTTAACATGGTGATGTATTTCTTTAAGAATTTCATCAATCATTTCTTCAACCTTCCTCGTCATTTCTTCCTTCTGGTAGCGATATTTTTCTTCAATTTCTTCCCTGTTAATATGTACGAGAGCTACCAGCTTTCCTTTCTGTTGAATAACCAGAGATTCAGCTACGTGTTTGAAATTATTGATTATTGACTCAATCTCTTCAGGGTAAATATTTTCGCCACTGGCCCCTATTATTACATTTTTGGATCTGCCCCTTATTGAGAGGAAGTTTCTCTTGTCGAGCATACCAAGGTCCCCGGTTTTAAACCAACCATCTTCTGTAAGAACTTCAGCAGTAAGAACAGGATCTTTATAGTAGCCCTGCATAATATTAGGACCCTTTACCCAGACTTCTCCTTCGCCGGTCACAGGGTCAGGATCAGAGATCTTTATTGTAACATCTTTAATAGCTTCGCCTGTAGACTGGAGCTTATATTTTTCGTGTTTAGGAACCATCCCTGCGAGTAAAGGAGATGTTTCGGTAAGTCCGTAACCTATAGCATAGGGGAAAGCTCCCTCCAGCAGAAATAGCTCAACATCGCGGCTTAGCTTTGCACCACCTATGCCAAAGAATCTCAGACAGCCTCCAAATGTCTTATATAATTTTTTACCTGCTATTTTATGGAGGATTTTTCTTACAGGCGGAAATTTATATAGTGTAGCCATAAATATATTTCCTGTAAGCGAAGGCTTAATTTTTGAATAGTATATTTTTTCAATAATAAGCGGAACAGAAAACATGGTTGTAGGTCTTACCTTCTCAAGAGCAGGAAGCAGGATCGCTGCGGTAGGTGGTTTTTTAAGATAGGTAATCTTTGATCCGCTCATAAAGGGAACCAGCATTCCAAGGGTGTTTTCGAAAGTATGTGAAAGGGGCAAGATCGAAAGGAACCTGTCGTTTTCGTCTATTGGCTGTATATCCTTACCCTGATGTACGTTGGATGCAATATTACGGTTAAGGAGCATTACCCCTTTAGATTTTCCTGTTGTTCCGGAAGTATATATTATTGCTGCAAGATCTTCAGGATTAACAGAATAATTTTCTGTTGACTCTTTATCCGGGTCGTATAAGATACTATCTCCTTTTCCTGGGTATATCGAATAGTCTTCGATTTTAATAAGGGGTATTTTATCATCTATTCCAGCCAGTTTAGGATAGAGGCCTTCCGATACAAATATCGCAGACGTTTCTGAATGCTCAAGTATGTTTTTTGCTTCTTCCGGTGTAAAGTCGGGCAGTATAGGAACTACAACAGCTCCCATTGAAACAATGGCAAAATAGCTAATAGACCAGTTTGGTGAGTTTGAGCTAAAAATAGCAACCCTGTCGCCCTTTTTAATATTCAGCTGTTGGAGGTGGTATCTTAATGTCGATGTAATCTTTCCAACATCACCATAAGTATATGCTTTCTCATCAAGAAACGCGAATGCTTCTCTGTCCGCGAAGGTTTTAACAGAATGGTTTAAAATACCCTGAAGAGTTAATAAGTTATCTTTCATTTTTGTTTAAGCAGATTGGCTTTACAGTTGGGGTAAAGATTTGTATTAATCCAGTTTATATTATTATCGAATTTAATAATTTGCTCATATATCTCGCAGGCTTCCTTATACATATTAAGATTTTCATAAGTGCCGGCAAGGGTTACAAGAGTGCTTACATAGCGCCAGTTATTTGTTGGATCTTCCTGATTAGTCTCATAAAGAGTAATTATCTTCTTATAAAGAGGGATGGCATCGGTGGGAGATCCTCCAAACATTCTTGGGGTAAAGTTAAGCATGTTTGCCTTGCATGCAAGAGCCATATAATTGTTACTATCTGTCTCATATGCCTTGTCTGTAAGTTCAATAGCCAGGGGCACCAGCTTCATCATTTTCTGGGGATATAGATTTAGTTCCAGGGCTGCAAGCGAGGCCTTTAGGGCGAGATAGTCGGCCTCTCCCCAATAATCTGTTTTCATTTTTTCAAGATTCTCATAGGCAGAGGTCAGTAATTCTTTACCCTCTTTTTTATATTCTTCGGCAATACAGAATGAGATATAAGCATACTGAACCATAATAACATCGTGAAGGGCAGAGTCGCAGCCTGATTCCTTAAAATTGCTTTCGGCCATAACCAGGGCCTCTTTCCATAGGTCTATTTTACCAAGAGTGTATGCCCTGTATGTTAGTTCTTTAACCTCTGGTTCAGTTTGGGATTCTGCGCTTGGGAAAAATAGAAAAAGAGCAGAAAATACTAGTATTACCGATTTGAATGACCCTTTCATTTTTTGCGATGTTTATAAGCCCCTGATTTTTTATAATATGGTTTTCTTTTTCCCCCTCCACCTGTAATTTCTTTCCAGGTGGGGCCTTCACCCAGATTTGATGGCAGGCTTATTTTGTAGACTTCCTTTTCAATCAGTTTCTCAATCTTTGAAAAGGAATACATATCATCCGGATTAATAAATGTAATTGCAACGCCCGTTGCGTCTGCTCTGGCTGTTCTGCCTATACGATGTACATAGTCTTCGGCATCCTGGGGTACATCATAATTTATTATCAGGTTGATGTCTTTAATGTCAATACCACGGCTTAGAACGTCAGTTGCAACCAGTATTCTTGTTTGCTTTGCCCTGAAACGCAATAGTACTGCTTCTCTTTCCTTTTGCTCAAGGTCTGAAGATATCGATTCGGTCTTTGCTTCAGATTTCCTGAGGATTCTTGATATTTCGCTAACTTTCTTTTTAGTGGAACAAAAAATCAGAATACTGTGGTAGTCTGGCTTATCAGAAATCAGGTGGTCAACCAGTGCCGATTTCTGGCTGTCGTATACCAGATAAGCAGCCTGAAGTACTCCTTCGGCAGGTTTTGAAATTGCAATATTAATTTCTTCAGGATCAAGCAGTATCTTGGAGGCCAGAGATCTGATTTTTGGAGCCATCGTCGCACTGAACATAAGAGTCTGTCTTTTTTTGGGAACATGCGATATAATTTTAATAATATCGTCTATAAAACCAATGTCAAGCATCCTGTCGGCTTCATCCAGAATAAGATACCTTATAGTATCAAATTTTACATATCCCATAGCCAGATGAGAAATTAACTTGCCAGGGGTGGCAATAATTATATCGGCTCCCTGTGTTAAAGCAACCTTCTCCTGGTCCCAGTCTCCTCCACTACCCCCTCCGTATATAGCTATGGAGCTAATACCAAGAGTGTAGGCAATGCCCTGCACATGCTGGTCTATTTGTATGGCCAGCTCTCTGGTGGGCACGATAATCAATGTGCTGGTAACATTCCTGGGCAGACCGGCAATCTTATCAAGTATGGGCAGAAGGAAGGCCGCTGTCTTTCCTGTGCCCGTCTGTGCACAAGCAATAAGATCCCTGCCCGCTAAAATACTGGGAATAGCTTTTTGCTGTATTGGTGTTGCGTTTTCAAATCCCATATAGGATATTGCATCAAGAAGGTCGGCGTGTATATCTAATTCGGTGAATTTCATATAATTTGTTTCACAATATCCCGCAAAAATAGGCAATTACTTTATACATGACAGCGGGTAGTTATACTTATTGTGTAAACAGAGCCAACAAAACTCCTCTATTATGGTTATTTTTGTATAATTAATAAAAGCAGATCAAATGACTAAGATACGAGTAACGAAAGAGTTTAGCTTTGAAATGGCTCATGCTTTATGGAACTATGACGGTCCCTGCAAGAACGTACATGGCCATTCTTACAGGCTTTATGTAAGCCTTATCGGTGAACCTATAGCTGATGTCTCTAATACTAAACTTGGTATGGTAATAGACTTTGGCGATCTTAAAAAGATTGTAAAAAGAGAGGTTGTAAATAAGTTTGATCATACTGTTGTTGTTTCGACGGCAGTCGATAAAAAACGACTTGATGCTCTCAATCATATGTTTGGAAATGTTATGCTTGTCGACTATCAGCCTACATGCGAAATGCTGATTGAGGATATCGCAAAAAGAATTATACCTTTCCTGCCACAGGATGTAGCTCTTCATAATCTCAAATTATATGAAACAGCTACATCATATGCAGAATGGTTTGCCTCGGACAATGAGAAATAGGTTTTAAATAAGCATACTATGTCAGATACCCCCCAAAAAAAGTTATTCCTTCTCGACGCTTACGCATTAATATTCAGGTCATATTATGCCTTTATTAAGAATCCCAGGATCAATTCAAAAGGAATAAACACATCTGCTGTTTTTGGTTTCCTGCTTACCCTTGATGATGTATTGCAGAAGCAGAATCCATCTCATATTGCCGTTGCCTTTGACCCTCCATCACCTACATTCAGGCATGAAATGTATAAGGAGTATAAAGCTAACAGGGATGCCACGCCAGAAGATATTAAGCTATCTGTTCCTTATATAAAAGCCATCCTTGAAGCCTATAAGATACCTGTTTATGAAGTGCAGGGATATGAGGCCGATGATGTGATAGGAACCCTTTCGTGCCTGGCCTCAGAAAGAGATTTTGATACATATATGATGACTCCCGACAAGGACTTTGCTCAGCTGGTGGGCCCCAATGTAAAAATGTTCAAGCCCTCAAGAGGAGGGGCAGATCCGGTCGTTTGGGGGCCGGAGGAGGTTTGTGAGGAATTTATTATTAAATACCCTGTTCAGGTTGTTGATGTTCTTGCCCTTATGGGAGATTCAGCCGATAATATTCCCGGAGCTCCGGGAATAGGACCCAAGACAGCAAAAAAATTAATATCAGAATTTTATAGTGTAGAAAAACTGATTGAAAACACAGCGGGACTAAAAGGAAAACAAAAGGAAATAATTGAGAATAACAGTGAGCAGATTTTGTTTTCTAAGAAGCTTGTGAAAATAGAGACCTCGGTACCCCTTGATTTCAAGGAAGAGGAAATGCTCCGGAAAGATCCTGATACAAATAAGCTGAAAACAATATATGATGATCTTGAATTCAGATCAATGTCAGCAAAGCTAAATATTGAACAGGGAGACAATAATGGACCGATCCCTTCTTTTGCCGGATCGACGCAAAAAGCTTATAATCCGGCTCAGGGCTCTCTTTTTGGCTCAGAAGAAATGGAGATAAAAAGTGACGGGCAAAATCTTAATACAGTAGAGCATAATTATATACTCGCCGATACAGATTCGAAGGTAGAGGAGCTTAAAGCAAAACTTTTATCACTCGATGAATTTTGTTTTGATACCGAAACAACATCACTTAACTCGCTTAATACCGAACTTGTTGCCATAGCTTTTTCCTGGGAAAAGAGTAAGGGCTGGATGGTATGGATGCCTCCAGCCAGGGAAGAGGCTCAAAGGATTCTAAATATTTTAAAGCCGGTTTTTGAAGATGAGAGAATAGCTAAAACCGGTCATAACCTTAAATTTGATATACAGGTACTGGGTTCTTATGGGATTGAAGTAATGGGCAGGCTTTTTGATACCATGCTGGCACACTACCTGCTTGAGCCCGATATGAGACATAAAATGGATTACCTGTCTGAGTCGTATCTTAACTATAAGCCCGAACCTATAGAAAATTTGATCGGGGAGAAAGGCAAAAACCAGAGGTCGATGCGCAGTGTTCCAATCGATAAACTTCTTGAGTATGCTGTTGAAGATGCAGATATCACTTTCCAGTTAAAACAACTTTTTGAGGAGGAACTTAATAAACATGATCTGATCACTTTAGCTGATGAGATAGAGATGCCCCTTGTAAAAGTGCTGGCAGATATGGAGCGCTATGGAATTAAGCTGGATGAGCTGAGCCTGAAAGATTATGCAGTTGAATTAAGAAGCGATATTATTGAGCTGGAGAAAGAGATATACTCTCTTGCCGGTGCCGAGTTTAATATTTCTTCTCCCAGGCAGCTTGGTGATATCCTGTTTTTAAAGCTAAAGCTAGACGACAAGGCAAAGCTTACCCGTACCAAGCAGTTCAGTACAAACGAAGAAACTCTTGTCAGGCTGTCGGATAAGCATCCGATAATAAACAAGGTCCTTGAATTCCGGGGACTTAAAAAGTTATTATCTACCTATGTTGAGTCTCTTCCTCAGCTGATAGATCCGATCAGCAGGAGAATACATACTTCATATAATCAGGCCGTGGCATCTACAGGAAGACTTAGTTCAAATAATCCCAATCTCCAGAATATACCAATAAGGGATGAAAGTGGCAGGGAGATTAGAAAGGCCTTTATACCGGAGAAGGGAAAAAAATACTTCTCGGCAGATTATTCCCAGATAGAGCTCCGGCTTATGGCTCATTTAAGTGGCGATAAGGGCATGATTGATGATTTTACAGTAGGTCAGGATATTCATTCAGCAACAGCGGCTAAGATTTTTGGTGTTAAAAAGGAGGAAGTAAGCAGGGAGATGAGGTCGAGGGCAAAAACTGCGAATTTTGGAATAATTTATGGTATTTCAGCCTTTGGTCTATCCCAGAGATTAAATATTTCAAGGACAGATGCAAAGAAATTGATCGATGGTTACTTTGATGGTTACCCGGGAGTAAAGGAATATATGGATAGTAGTATAAATGAGGGAAGGGAAAAGGGCTATGTTAAGACTATGTTTGGCCGCAAAAGATACCTGAGGGATATTCATTCACGTAACTCCCTTCTCAGGAGTAATGCCGAGCGGAATGCTATAAATGCTCCTATACAGGGTTCTGCAGCTGATATAATTAAGATTGCTATGATTAATATTCATAAAAGACTTAAGGAAAGTAAGCTGGATGCAATGATGATTCTGCAGGTGCACGATGAATTAATGTTTGAGGTTGCAGAAAGTGACTTTGAGAAGCTTAAAGAAATTGTGATTGCCGAAATGGAGAGTGCTGTACAACTTGCTGTTCCACTTATCGTTGATACCGGATCAGGTTATAGCTGGCTGGAAGCACACTAGCAGATTGTTTGCAGTCTGCGCTTGAACGGGTAATTTTTGTAATATTGAACACTCCGTTGGCCATAGCCTGGCTGAGGGAGCTCTATAAGGATCTATTAATACAATTATGAAGGTAGAAGTATTGTTATTTGGAATACTGGCAGAAAAGGCGGGCACCTCCAGCCTTTCTATTGACGGGGTCGGTGATATAAGGGCCTTAAAGAAGAAGATCTTTATCAACTATCCTGAACTCGAAAATTATTCCTTCAGGGTTGCTGTAAATAAGAATCTTGTTGAGGATGAGGAAAAGCTAAGAAGTGGTGATGAAGTAGCCCTTCTTCCGCCTTTTGCAGGAGGATAGCAGTGGGCATAAAAAAGGCTGACTAGGATTTATTTTCTTTCCACTGATGTGAATCGTCGTCAAGTATTTCTTTTTTCCAGACGGGGTAATTCAGTTTTATCATTTCCACCACGTGGCGACAGGCCCTTATTGCCTGGTCGCGATGACCTGCTGTTACGAGAACAAAGAGCGATATTTCACCCGCCCTGACAAGACCGTTTGAATGTATAATTTCTATATTATGCACATCAGAAAAGGCCTCTGAAGTTAGCCTTATAATTTTTTCTGCCTCATCTGAAACCATTTCCTTATATGCCGAATATTCTATTGCCTTAACCTTTAAGCCATCAACCAGGTCTTCTCTTACCTGACCTATAAATATAGAATGACCACCAACCTCTCGCGATGAAGAAAGGAGTCCAATATAATTCCCTATAAGATCGGCATTAATTGGTCCGTCAACAAGATATGTCCTGCTCATCTTTTTCAATTATTGTATTGTTTTTCGACAAAAGAGACTCGCCCGATAGCAGGCTTGTATCACCTTTAAGAATCGAAGTGTAAAGTTCGCTGTTAATCAGTACCTCTACAGCCTTTTTAATAAAGGGATCATCTTCGATAGTATGCTCTATCATTCCTTCTTCATAGAAATAGCGAAGTATTATTTCATCTTCGATCAGGCTTACAATTTCATCTTTAAAGACGGAGAGGTCGTTTGCTAGATTATGTTCAAGCTTAAATTTAAGACTATCAAAAAGCTCTTTGTTTACTTCATAGTATTTTTCTTCTTTTGAAGTATTAAGAAGCCTGTTAAGAGCATCCTCGGTGGCTGTCTCATAACTAAATTCCTTTTCTTCAAGAAAAGTCCTGAACTTGCTGTAATCGGCATCACTCAGTTTAAATTCGCGTGGGGATAATATTTCTTTATTGTTCCAGTAAAAAGAAGTGACGTAATCGAAAATAAAAGAGCGCAGGTATAATTCGGTAGCAACCTGACTAAGGCGTGGTGTTTCTATATTAAAATCGGGTCTTATTCCTCCGCCATCCTTAACAGTTCTACCATTCCTGGTTTTAAACTCTGAGATCAGTGAATCAGGGATATGGCCAACCGATCCGTCATCATTTCTATTAGTAAAATCAAGAGCCTGTACACATCTGCCACTGGGTATATAGTATTTGGCTGTAGTCACTTTGAGAATAGCATTATAGCTTAAAGGTCGGCTTACCTGTACCAGTCCCTTGCCATATGATCTCTGTCCGACAACCACTCCGCGATCCAGATCCTGTACTGCCCCGGCTACTATTTCAGCCGCAGAGGCGGTATTACGGTTAATCATAACAACCAGGGGAATATCTTCGTCAACGGCCTGGTTTTTTGTGATATAGGTAGCATCGAATTTATCAACCTTACCAAGGGTTTTTACAACCTCTTCGCCGGGACCTACAAAGAGGTTAACTATTTCAACTGCTTCGGTTAACAGTCCTCCCGGGTTACTCCTGAGGTCAAGTACAATTTTTTGTGCATTGTGCTTCTCTTTAAGCTCAACAAGGGCAGCTTTAACATCCTGACTGCAGTTCTGGGTAAAGTTGGTAAACCTAATATAGCCCACCTGACTGTTTAGCATTCCGTAATACGGAACGGGGGGTATCGCAACCCTCTCCCTCTTAAGTGTAAGGTTTATTATTTCACCCTGTCGGTCGATAATGATTTTTATTTCGGTATTCGGATCGCCCTTTAGTTTTTCGCTGACCTCTGTAACCGATAATCCTTTTAGAGAAAAACCATCAATATCGATCAACCTGTCTCCTGCCTTAAGTCCGTTTTTGTCGGCCGGAAAGTCTTTATATATCTGTGTTAAAACAGCATATTCACCGTCGGATCTTATTAATGATCCAATACCCCCATACTTTCCTGTTGTCATAAAGCGAAAATCATCAAAGTCTGTCTCAGAATAGTAAACCGTATAGGGATCGAGCGTTTTAAGCATCTCGTCTATCGAAGTTGTAACCAGCTTGTCGGCGTCTATCCCATCTACATAGAAGGTGTTTAATTCGCGGAAGAGAGAATAGTAAATATCAAGATTCTTTGCCAGCTTAAAGTCATTCGATTCTGTGCGTAGAAATCCTAAGGATATTGTAGCCAGTATAATAAGTGATGCTATTATTGCAAGCGGTAAAATTCTTCTTCTTTTCATAACTCTTTTTTTAGTTTTTGCAGCGGCCTCGCACTTCGCACCCAGAACCCCTCACACCTGATTAATCGGTAAAATTAGCAATAATTTTGACACAACTTTTTTTACTTTTTGTTCTATTAATTCATATCCGGGCATATCTTCCTGTGTATATACTAACATTAAAATTAGATTAATATTATTTTCTTCCAGGTGTTTATAGAGCTCATGTTTATTCTGTCTCCAGGCTTCCCTTATAAGTCTTTTAATCCTGTTCCTGTCGACGGCTTTTTTAAAGCATCTTTTAGATACAGAGACAGCCATCCTGGCAGGACTGCCAGTATCTGTATCCTGAATCTTCCAGAATATTCTGAAAGGGTACAGGCTGAATGCCTGTCCGTCATCAAAAAGTCCTGCGATAGCTTTTTTACCGCTAAGTCTTTCTTCTTTCCGAAAAGTGTAGGAAACAGTCATTTATTTATCTCCGGGTACGACCTCAAAAGTAATAATAATAATTTTTGAAAGGTCCTCCATTTCAGCAGTCAGAATAAAATAGCTATAATAAGCTTTTTATTTGACCTTCTTACTTTCCCTGATATAGTTATCGAGGGCCATAGTCATCGACGGTGATTTCTGAGTTGGAGCGTCAATATCAAGTCGAAGACTCAATTCCTTCAGTGCTTCGGCCGTAGTGGGTCCGAAGGCAGCTATCTTAGTATTATTTTGTTTGAAACCCGGAAAGTTTTCCAGAAGCGACTTCGGACCAGAAGGGCTGTAAAATACTAAAATATCATAATAAACATCAGCCAGATCAGACAGGTCTGCACTGACGGTCTTATACATATTCCCAATCGTGAAATTAATACTGTTCTTTTCAAGAAGATCAGGGATTTCGGCTTTATGTGGTATTGATAGAGGTACAAAGAAATTATCCTCTTTGTGCTTATTCATTATTGCCACCAGCTCATTGAATTTGGCTTTTCCGTGGAATATTTTTCTTTTTCTGTATACAATATATTTCTGCAGATAGAATGCAACATTCTCCGTAACGCAAAAATATTTCATCGTATCGGGTATGCATATCCTCAATTCTTCGGCAATCCTGAAATAGTGATCAATAGCTGTCTTGCTGGTAAATATTACAGCAGTATAATCAAGAAGATTAATTTTTTGCTGACGAAACTCTTTAGAAGTAACTCCCACCACTTCAATAAATGGCCTGAAATCAACCTTTAGATTGTGTTTTCTGGCAAGCTCATAATATGGAGACTTGGGGTTTTGGGGTTCCGGTTGTGATACTAAAATACTCTTGATCTTCAATGTTCCACCAATTTAGTTTCTTAATCCGATCCTTTCTCTCTAGACAGTTCCCGTCAGGTATTTTACAAACACCAGGACAGGGATAATTTCCAGCATGCAAAGATACAAAATGAAATATAATAATGAAAACCCCCTTGATACAAATATAGAGGCAAGTCTTAATGGTCTGATAATAAGCAGTGTGGCGATCAGGAGTCCGGGTATTAGAAAAAGAATTATATCAGGAATGCTTTCAAAATAAGGTATAAAAAAATTAAATGCCAGCAGGGGTAGGCCAAGAAACTTATAAAACTGTAAAATATTAAAAGCATATTCACTAAAAACGTCCATGGTTTTTGTAAGAGACCCAACAAAGGATATTAACATCAATCTCAATCCCACTGAAACTACAACTATTGCAAGGTTAAAAAACCACAGGCCTATGCCTTTTAGTGAGAAGAAATGTAAATCATAAGACAGCTCCAGGAAAAATATAAAGGTTGACAGACAAAGAGCTGCATTTACAAGGAGGAGGGCATTCCCAATCTGGCCTCCATGCGAGCGGTTTCTGTAGGCATTGTAGGCATAGCGATTAATATAAACGACTCTTGCAAGCCATACTGCAGGAAACTTTTCATAATAGACAACAACTGCATAGAGGATCATTGGTATTAGGAGAATATACAATAACCAATCAGCATCCCATATCATCTCTGTACGGATGATCCCGGTAAGATCCTGTAGAAGGTCGGGCTGCCTGAGCAAATAGATAGTCATCCTATATTAATCTTTCTTATTAAAAGTAATTTGCCTCCCTGCCTTCTATAACGTTAAGCAGGTCATTTGCCAGTCGACTGGCACCAATCCTGAAGAGTCCGGGAACAAGCCATCCCTTGCCAAGAACTGTTTCCACAATTGAATAATAGATAAGTGCATCGTTCTTAGTTGAAATACCACCTGCAGGCTTAAAGCCGACTTCTTTCTTAGAAATATTAAAATAGTCTTTAATAGCATGACACATTACCCATGCTGCTTCAGGACTTGCAGAGATTGAGGCCTTGCCCGTAGATGTTTTAATAAAGTCAGCCCCGGCCTCCATGGCCAGCATAGATGCTGAATATATCAACTCCGGGCTATCCATTAGACCGCTTTCGAGGATAACCTTAAGGTGAGTGCAGCCTATCGTTTCTTTTATAGCCCGGATCTCATCACTCACAAGTCTTTTATTTCCAGAAAGAAATTCACCGAGCGAAATTACAATATCAATCTCTTCGGCTCCGGCATCCATTGCCCTTTGACATTCGTCGATTTTGGTTTCAATAAATGTTTGAGATAAAGGGAAAGAGCCTGCAACAGAGACAATTTTTACATCTTTAATTTCAAGTGTGTTTTTCACTATCGAAACAAAGCGAGGAAACACACATATACCAGCTACACTGAGAAGGTCTGGAAAAAGGAATGGAAAATTATTTACCCTGGCCACCATATCCATAATAGACTTTTCGCTATCGGTCTGGTTTAGGCTGGTAAGGTCGAGGAAGCTCATCATCCTCCTGTGTATTTCATGAGATTCGGGAATATTTATTTCCTTGATAAGCTTGCTTATTTCTTCCGATTTGATGCCAGAAAACCTGTTTTGCATAGTAGATAAATATTTTTTGTAAAAGTACTTATTTATTTATGCATATCCATTTGTCTTTGCTTTGATTTGACAGGTATTGCAGGAAAGGGAAAAACCGGCAAATCAGGCAATACTTAAAGATCGGGGTTATTCTTATGTCTGAATTTATCCCGTGATTCTCTTTTCTTCAGTCCGTTTAATAGTTCTTTAGTTAAATCTACGCCGGTCTGGTTGGCTATGCAGATCAGAACAAAAAGAATATCGGCGAGCTCTTCCCCAAGGTTTTCTTTTTCTTCTCCATCTTTAAATGACTGTTCCCCGTACACACGTGATATAACCCTTGCCAGCTCACCAACCTCTTCAGTAAGAATGGCCATATTGGTTAGTTCATTAAAATATCTTACGCCCGTTGTATTTATCCAGGCGTCAACTTTTTCCTGTGCCTCCTTGATTGTCATATCATTATTTTTTATTCAGGCTTTTATTCCTTGCAAGCGAGGCAAAGATTGCCGGTACGCATAGAGCAGAAAATATAATAAGGCCTGTTTTAATGGTTTTAAGTAATGCGGGATAGTTGTCGGGGGCAATTTTCTGCTGACCAATAAACAGAGCTATCAGCATCATTGCAATACCCAGACTGAAGGTCTGGCCTATCATCCTCATCATACCGAGCATGCCACTGGCCACACCAAGGTGTTTCTTCTCGACAGAACTCATTATTGCATTTGAATTAGGGGAGCTAAATAGGGCATATCCTATACCATTGAATAAAAGGATGGAAATAATATATATTATGCTGGTTGTTTCGCCGATAAAGGTAAGGGCAAATATTCCAATAGATGTCATGCCGATTCCTGTACTTGCTATGTATCCAGGGTTTATTCGATCTGAGAGTTTACCGGCAGGGATAGAGAATATTGCCATCATTATCGGCTGAGTCATAAGTATTAGTCCGGCAGTTTTCGCATCAAAGCCCTTCAGATATTGGAGGTAAAGGCTTAAGAAAAAGCCTATTGCGGAAGTTGCCGCATAATGAATCATTGCCGCCATATTTGACATACTGAAAGTTCTGTTTGAGACCAGCAGCTTAATGTCGAGAAGAGGATAGGTGGCTCTTTTTTCGTAAAGTATAAATGAGATAACAAATATGGCGCCGAGTAAAATCAGGGCATAAGCATAATTTGCCGGCAGCTTCGAAAATCCAAGTATTGTAAGAATAAGACCAATTCCAATCAGTACAGAACCCGGAATATCAATTTTATCATCTTTTGCATCAGCCCACTCGGTTTTGATTTTTGTATAAGTAAGAAGAGTAGCAAGAACACCTATCGGGGCAAGGGCTCCAAAGATGGCACGCCAGCCAAAATATTCGGTTAACAGTCCGCCAAGAAAGGGACCACTGGACAGACCAACATAAACAGCCGTAATATTAATTCCCATCGCTCTGCCCCTCTCTCCGGGGGGAAAGACAGATGTTATAATTGCCATGCTGGTACCAAAGATCATGGCACTTGACATTCCCTGGAGTGATCTGAATAAAAGGAAGCTATTAATACTTTTTGTAAACACGATGGCGCTGGTAGTAAGTGTGAAAAGCACCAGCCCCAGCAGGAATATTTTTTTTCTGCCAACTATATCGCCCAGCCTGCCAAAGGGAAGGATAAAAACAGCTGTTGTTAATAAGTAGGCCGAAACTACCCAGTTTAATTGTATTGCATTTGCATCGAGGTCAACACCTATAGAGGGAAGGGCGAGATTTACGGCAGCCCCCATAAAAGGTGTTATAAAAGCAGAAAAAGCTGCAACAAACAGGACTGATCTTTTTAACTGTGATGAATTCATATAGTGCTCCTGCTTATTCTTTATTTTTAGTATCAATAATTATGGTTACCGGCCCGCTGTTTACCAACTCTATATCCATCATAGCACCAAACTCACCCCTGCCAATTTTCTTATCGATTAAGCTTTCCAGCTCCTGTATAAAGCGATTATACAGTGGGACAGCTATATCGGGATGGGCTGCTTTAATATATGATGGCCTGTTTCCCTTTTTTGTTTTTGCATGCAGCGTAAACTGGCTGACAACAATAATTTCTCCTCCAATATCTCCCACCGAAAGGTTCATTACGCCATTAGCATCATTAAAAATTCTTAACTGTACAATTTTCTTACTAAGCCATTCAAGGTCTTCGTTATTATCTGCCTCTTCAATCCCGAGCAAGATTAACAGACCAGAATCTATTTTTGCCACCCTGCGGTTTTCAATCCTTACAGAAGCGCTTTTAACTCGTTGAATTACTGCTCTCATAATGGTAGGTAAAAGGGCGAAGGTAAAAAGTTAACTCCTTAAGCTTTTGAAAGATTTTATTCTATCTGAGAAAGTAACCATCTCCTTATACCCTGCTTTAATCAGCAGAGTATAGGCCTCGTCGAAATACTGACCTATATGAGAAGGATAGTGGGCATCAGAATTTACACAGATATCAACACCTTCTTCCCTGAAAATATTTAGAAAGGAGGGATCCGGATAAAAATCATTTAAAGGCTTGTTCTTTCCGTTGGTGTTTAGTTCAATAGCCAGATCATGTTTCTTTATTTTAGTGGCAAGCTCCCTGTAGAGTTGCCCGAGATCTGACTCCGGATGGTAATCATATATCCTTATCAGGTCAAGGTGGCCAATAATATCAAATAGACCCGATGCTGCAGCAGCGGCAACAAGATCAAAGTATTTTCTAAAAAGTTCTCCCAGATCGCGATTCTTATAATAATCTGGACTGTGATCAACCGGGCCATCCATATAGTGTACAGAGCCAATAATATAATCGAAGGGATATGAGTTGATATATTTTTCTATCTCCCTTTCTTTACCCTCCAGATAATCAACTTCAATACCCAGCTTAATTTTTAATCCCCGGGTTTTGCTTTTAAGATTTAATATTTCTTCAATATATCTTTCAAAGTTGTCAAGTTGAATACTCCAGTCCTGCTGCTTATCTGTAAGAGTAAGGTGATCTGAAAAACCAAGCTCGGAAATATTTCCCTTCAGAGCAGAAGAAATAGACTCTTCCGGTGAGCCATGCCCGTCGCTGTATAAGGTGTGTGTGTGGTAGTCTGTCCGGTAGATCATTTTAAAGATTCAATCCTATAATAAATGCTTTCTTCAGCAGCTTGCCACCGTCCTCGGGAACTTCGTAATTCGGAGATACAAGACTGCCCAGGTAAGCAAAGTTATTAGAATTAAAGAGCCGTTCGTTAGTTTCGAATAAACGATGATAGGTTCCGTCTTTAGCTCCCTGAGCATATACACCCACTACCTTGCGGTCGCCTTCAATTTCTGAAATTCTGTTTTTGTCCTTAAAGGAGTACCATCTGTCAATATAGGCCTTGGCCTGAGCTGAAACGCCTCCCATATAGATTGGAGACCCGAAAATAAGAACGTCACATTCTTCAGTCTTACGTAATATTTCAGCTCCGTCATCCTTAAGCTTGCATCTTCTACCCGGCGCGCTTCTGCAATCGTCGCAGGCCTGGCATGGAGAAATATTAAGCTCGTTAAGTTTAATAAATTCGGTAGAATGACCCGCTTCTTCAGCTCCTTGAATAATAGAATTAATTATTTTATCAGTGTTGCTTTCTGTCCGTGGACTTCCACTGATTGCCAGGACTTTTAATTTCTTTTCACTCATATCTAAGCTGCTTCTAATGTAAGATTCTACAAAATAGGGAGAAAAATATAAATTACATTAAAATCTGAACAATTTGCTCCCAATATCATTAAAATAGAATTACTTTGTATAAAAATACTTTTTATGAGTAGTAATAATTGTGAATGCTCAGGTTGTGAGTTTCGAAACGTAGCCTTTTCTACACTCCAGGAGAACCAGATTACTGATCTTTGCAATTTCAGAGAGGAATATTTATATCAGAAAGGTGGTATTATTCACAAAGAAGGAGATCCCATACAAAATTTTAAATATTTAAAGAGCGGGCTGGTTAAGGTGTTTCGTAATAACAACCGTGGTGATGAGCAAATAATTGCTATTACCAGACCTTTCGAATTCGTGAGTAATATGAGTATTTTCTCAGAAGAAAAATATAAATATTCGGTATCTGCCATTGAGGAGTCAACAATATGCAGCATTAAACTTGAGCATATTCGTAGCCTGATAGCAGGAAATGGTGAGTTTGCGTTGGAGCTTATGACCAAAATATCAAGAATTTCAGATAAAATTATACTTCAGACACTCGATATAAGAAACAGGAATCTGGTTGGAAGGGTGGCTTATATACTTTTATATTTCGCCAACGATATTTATAAAGCCCAGGTATTTGAGCTCCCTGTTTCAAGAAAAGAGATTGCTGATTATATCTCTATGAGTACAGCCAATGTGATAAGGACTCTATCCGAGTTTAGAAAAGAAGGTATTATAAAGCTATTTGGCAAAACAGTAGAAATAGTAGATATGGAAAAGCTTGAAGTAATCTCGCAAAGAGGATAATAGGAGTATCTGCTTCAAAACATCAGATTATATTGGATATCTGAATCTAATTTCAATATTTTTATTCTGGGATAAAATTGTTCCCAATACGTGATTGTTATAACCTAAATAAAAGAATATGAGAAAGCTATTTTTATTGCTTGTCTCCCTGTTTATTATGTTGCTTGCAGCTGCTCAGGGATATAAGGTACTTGACCCGATTGTTTATACCGAGTCGGATCAGAACGATACAGTTTATACAGTTAAGGGCTACCGTCATGGCGTTAGCTTTTTCCCTCAGGTAGAGCATTCAGATGTTCAGTATAAAAAAGGATCTGAGCTCACATTTGATACTTTTCATTCAAATGATGTAATAAACGAATGGATGATATACTTTGCAAAAGAGTATCCTCAGCTTACCGAGCTCTACGAAGTGGCAAAAAGCTTTGAGGGAAGACCCATTCTTCAAATGACAATTACAAATAAGGCAAGCGGTAAGGATACCGATAAGCCGGCCGCTTTTTTCGAAGGAAACAGGCATAGCGGCGAAATTACTTCTGCCGAGTCATCGCTCTGGCTGATAAATTACCTGCTTACAGAATATGGCAAGAACCAGGAAATAACAGATATAGTCGATAGAAAGGCAATTTATATACGTCCTGTTAATAATCCCGATGGACATTGCCTTTATATACACACAGCCCAGAGCAACAGGAGTACTGTTCGTCCGAACGACAACGACCTTGACGGCTTGCTCGATGAGGATTCTCCGGATGATATCGACGGAGATGGAATTATCCTTACTATGCGGTGGAAGGATGAGGAAAACGGGAATATGATTCCCGACCCTGACGACCCTAGCGGAAGGATTATGAAAAGAGTTCCCGCAGGAGAGGGTATTTACCTGACAGCCTCAGAAGGAATTGATAATGATGGTGACGGAAGGATTAACGAGGACGGAATAGGAGGACTGGACCTGCACAGGAATTATCCCGAAAACTGGAGACCGGAAGCCCATGTCGAGGCTACCGGAAGGGGATATACGCAAAGAGGAGCAGGAGATTATCCCTTAAGTGAAATTGAAACCAGAGTAGTTGTTACCTTCCTTCTGGCACATCCTAATATTTATATTGTAAATTCCATGGACACCAGGGTTCCTATGCATCTTAGGGCCCCCTCAACCTCTCCTTCTGAAGAAAGAATGTACGACGAAGACAGACTGTGGTACGAACACTTCGACGAGATTGGGAAATCAATTACCGGCTATGAGCGGGCTGGTGATGTGTACCAGGATTATGGTGGAGGAAATCCGATTTTCGGTCATGGTCCTGACTTTGGTTACTGGTATTATGGAGCAATATGGTATGGAGATGAATTATGGAATGGTGCTAAATTTAAAGACTATGACGAAGATGGAGATATTGATGATCTGGATCTTTTAAGATGGGATGATGAAGAAAACCAGGGTGATGGTTTTATTGAATGGAAAAAGTCAACACACCCTGTTTACGGTGAAGTTGAAACAGGTGGTTTTCATCCTAAATTTTTCTCACAGAATGCACCTGCAAAACATCTTCTTCCCTGGGCAAAAAACCAGGCCCTTTTTAATCTGGAGATGGTTAAACACCTGCCACAGGTCGAATGGGAAGATATAAGTGTAAAAAAGAAAAAATCTTATAAGAACGACTCCTGCGATTACAATATCACCGTGTCGTTTAAAAATACCGGCAAACTTCCTACAGCCCTTAAGCAGGCTCATCTTGTAAAGATTGTTAAGGAAGACCAGGTTACTCTTAATTTTGACAGGAAGCTTGTTAGTGGTGATAGTCCCGATATAAAATTATTAAGTGAAGGGCCAGAAAGGAGAAGATCTTCTTATGGTTCATCCTCGTCTGTCCGCTCAGGTCTTAGCAAGAGTGCAGGCTTTACCGATGGAGGAAAGACTACATCTGTAACTTTTGAGGTCAGGGTTTATGGAGATAAGGAAATTAAAGGAAAGGCCTCTGTTGCCACAACAAGGGCAGGTGTATTGAAGGAGAAAGAGTTTGTGATAAAATAGGTATAAAGTGCAGGGCAGGGAGCCTGCCTGTACTTTGACTGCGGCGCACATGTCGGCAGACGGAGAGAGGACAATGCGTAAATAATAAAAAGACCAAGCAACAAAAAAATCTATAGAATATGAAAAGCGAACGGTATTTTGTAAGGGATATTCCCAGAAGGAAATTCCTTGAAATGAGTTTTAAAGGTGGGATTGTTATGGCATCAACACCGGCCCTTCTTTCTCAGCTTGTTTCATGTAAGCCAATGGGAGCCTCTGCTTCAGGGCTGGATGTTGACCGGGAAACATTAAAGAAGGTCATCAGTGCAGCCCTTCAGAATGGAGGCGATTTTGCAGAGGTTTACCTTGAGAACAGGGTTTCCAGGAATATTGTTATGGAGGAGTCCAGGTTTAAAAGTGGTCTTTATGGAGTAAGTCAGGGAGCGGGGGTAAGAGTAATATCCGGGAACAAAACGGGTTATGCCTATACCGACGATATTACGGAAGAAAACCTGATGCGCGCGGCAAAGGTTGCTTCATATGTTGCTAAAGATGGCAAATCGATGGGACCGATAGATATAAATGATACCAGCAGAGAATCATTTGTAAGTATTAAACAACCACTTGCTGAAATTACCGACGAACAGAGAATTGAAACACTGGAGAGAGCCGACCAGGCTGCTCTGGATTATGATCCAAAGATAAAGATGGCTCTTGTCGATTATTACGATGAGCTAAGAGGAAGGGTAATCGCTAATTCTGAAGGACTATATCTCAGGGATGAGCTGCCAATGCTCTTCTTTATTGTTCAGACAATGAGTGAGGATGGTAATAAGAGGCATATGTCACGCGAAAGGCTATCCCGTCACAGCGGATTTGAAATGTTCAGTGAGGTCACACCCGAGGAAGTAGCCAGGAAAGCTGCCCGTGAGGCCGTCGATATGCTTGATGCCGAAGATGCACCCGCAGGTATCATGGATGTGGTAATGCAAAATGGATGGGGAGGAGTACTTGTCCATGAGGCGGTCGGACATCCACTGGAGGCTGATAATATAGCAAAGGGAATAGGAGCCTTTACAGGTAAAGTGGGACAAAAGGTGGCGTCAGACCTCTTTACCATGGTTGATGATGGGACTCTTAATAATGCACGGGGGACAATTAATTTTGATGATGAGGGGACACCCGCACAAAGAAATGTTCTGATTGAGAAGGGAATCCTGAAAGGCTATATGAATGATATCCTCAGCGCCAAACAGCTGGGCGTGGATCGCTCTGGTAATGGCAGACGCGAGTCATTCCGCTATATACCTATACCAAGGATGACAAATACCTTTATTGATCAGGGTGAATCTGATCCTACGGAAATTCTTTCTAGCACCAATAAGGGCATATATGTTCAGAGCCTGAGCGGAGGAAGCGTAAACCCGGTGACGGGAGTATTTAACTTTACCTGCAGGGAAGCATACCTTATCGAAAACGGGAAGAAAACCAGGCCTATCAAGGGAGCAACACTTATTGGTTCCTGCCTTGAGGTTATCTCTAATATTGATGCCGTTGGTAATGATCTAGATTTCGGCCCTGGAATCTGCGGGAAAGGGCAGATGGCCGAAGTAGATGCAGGTCAGCCAACAGTAAGAATAAGGGGAATCAATGTAGGTGGAAGCAGAGGGTAAAGTCTAACAGTTAAAGCATAGAAAAATGAATTATAAGGATCTTACAGATAAATTGATAAAGAAGTGCCTGGAAAATGGTGCTAATGAGGCAGAGGTCTATATTGAGACTTCAAGAAACCTTAGCATACAGGTGCAGGATGGTGAAATAGAAACCGTTGAAGAAGCATCCTCACATGGAGCAGGTTTTCGGGTTTTTGTTGAAGGGAAAATGGGATTTAGTCACTGTAATGACTTTAGCGACAAGTCGTTGGAAGAAACACTTAAACGAGCCATCTCCTTTGCTAAACTAACTACGCCCAACGAATATAATACCCTTACATCAAATCCCGATATAAGCATGGTTAATGGCTTATACGATCCTGAAATAGCCACTGTTCCTATGGAGACAAAAATTAAGATGGCCATAGAACTGGAGAAGCTTGCAATGAGCGACCCACGGGTAACAAAATCATCGGGGGCAGGCTATGGCGAATCTGATGGGGAAGTATTTATTGCAAACTCAAGAGGTATATCTAAAAACTATAAGTCTTCGGGTTGCTCCATTGGAGTAAGCGTGGTTGCAGAAAAGGGTGAGCAGAAAAATACAGGAGGAGAATATTGCTCAAGAAGATTCTTTGCCGATCTTAAGCCCCTTGAGGAGATAGCAGCCAAGGCGGCTAAAGATGCCTGGGAGATGCTTGATCCAAAAATGATAAAGACACAGAAGGCGGCGGTGATATTTGATCCCGATGTTGCCCGCTCACTGTTGGGCGGAGTGATATCTGCAATTAATGGCGAACGGGTACTTCAGGGAGCAAGCTTCCTGAAAGATTCAATGGATAAGAAGTTTGCATCAGAGCTTCTGACAATAGTGGACGATGGAATTAGGGATAAGGGCATGGCAAGCGCCCCATTTGATGGCGAAGGTGTGCCAACACAGAAAAGAACACTTATTGAAAAAGGAGTATTGAAATCATTTATATATAATACTTCTTCGGCAAACAGGGCCGGGACAGAAAGTACGGGCAATGCTTCAAGAGGAGGCTTTACACGTTTACCGGGAATAGGAACACATAATGTTTTTGTTGATTCAGGAAGCTATTCCAGAAATGAAATTATTGCCGGCACAAAGAAAGGACTTCTGCTTAAGGGCGTAACAGGCTATGGAATAAACCCGGTAAGTGGTAACTTCAGCGGTGGAGCGAGCGGCTTCTGGGTTGAAAATGGTGAAATAATGCATCCTGTAAAAGGACTTACAATAGCAGGAAATGCAGATGCTATTCTGAATGGTATCGATATGATGGGAACCGATCTTGACATGGACGGGGGCTTTGCAGCTCCTACCTTCAGGGTACAAGAAATGCAGATTGGAGGGCATTAGATATTAATTAATTTGTTTTTCGGATGAAATTACTTGTAAAACTGCTGTTTTTACAGCTTGTTCTTGCTATAGCAACGCCTGTAAATGGGCAGAACAGGAGTAGAAACCAGGCAGATCAATATGGATTTGAATTCAGAAACCTCGGAGCCTTCAGGGTAAGTGCCTGGGTAGGTGAAATGGCCATCCCCGTCAGTAAGAACGACAAACATAAAAATACTTTTTATGTTGCTCCTCGTGCCGGAGGAGTATGGAAGACTGTTAATAGGGGTACAACTTTTGAATGCATTAGCGATGATCTTGGAACAACATATATCGGTGATGTGGAAGTGGCTCCGTCTAACCCTGATATAATCTGGGTGGGTACAGGCGATGACTTTAGTGCCCGTTCCTCTTACTACGGTAATGGGATATGGAAGTCGACCGACGCCGGTCAAAGCTGGGAGAATATGGGGCTGCTTTCTTCACACCATATAGCCGAAATTATTATTCATCCTACCAATCCCGACATAGTGTGGGTAGCAGTAATGGGCCGATTGTATACTGAAAACCCTGACAGGGGAGTTTTTAAAACGACCGACGGTGGTAAATCGTGGGATAAGGTTCTTTATATTGATGAGGCTACAGGAGTGATCGATATAGAAATAAATCCGCAAAATTCAGATATCCTTTATGCCTGTTCATATTATAAGGTACGACTGCCATGGACCTTTGAACCAGGGGGAGAGAAGAGCCGTATTTATAAAACAACAGACGGAGGTTCCAGCTGGAATGTACTTACCGGGGGAGGCCTGCCAGACGGCTCGCTTGGCCGTATAGGCATAGACCTTCAATACAATAATCCCGATGTAGTGGTGGCCGTTATTCAGAACCTTAACCTTAAGGAGGGCGTTGATCCTGACGCCCCGCTTCCCTTCGATGAATTTACTGACCATTCCTTCGATAATCTTATAGGTGGAGAGGCCTATCGCTCCTTTGATGCGGGTAAAACATGGGAGAGACTTAATGATCCCGAAAAAATTGATGTAAGCGGCAAGGCGGCGTATAGCTTTAATAAGATAGGCGTCGATCCCGACGATCCCGATAAGATATTTATTATCGGTGCAGGCATGTCATATACCCTTGATGGTGGCAAGACATGGCCTCAGGGAAGAAACGCAGACAGGTTCAGAACAAATTTCGGCGATAACAGAGCTCTGTGGATAGACCCCCGTGATGGCGATCATATTTTCCTGGGATCGGATGGAGGAATATACGAAACATGGGATGGTGGAAAGTCAATGATGCATTACCATAATCTACCCCTGGGAGAGATATATATGGTCGAAGCAGATATGCGCGAACCCTATAATATATATATTGGCCTGCAGGATCATGAGGTGTGGAAAGGTCCTTCCAACAGCTGGTCGGGAGAGGTGGGTATAGAAGACTGGGTAATAGTCGGTATGTGGGACGGAATGTACTGTAAGGTAGATCCTGTTGATGACAGGTGGATATACTTTACCAGCCAGTTCGGAGCACATCATAGAGCAGACCAGTCTGTAGGAGAGCGAGTGCAGATAACACCAGTACCACCCGAGGGAAACGAGCCATATCGATTTACATGGAATACACCACTTGTTCTGTCGCCCCACAATAGTTCTACTTTGTATACAGGCGGACAAATGCTTTTGAGATCTGAAGACAGAGGTGATAGCTGGGAAGAAATAAGCCCCGACCTGACCAATAATGATAAGATAAAAATTGCAGGCACTGGCCACGTAATGTATTGTACTATAGTAAGTATAGATGAGTCACCTAAAGAAAAAGACTTAATATGGGTCGGTACCGATGATGGCCGTATTCATATGACCAGAGACGGAGGAAGGAGCTGGAAGGAGTTTACCGGAGATCTTGAAAAGATCGGCATGCCGCACGAGAGGTGGACAGCAAGAGTTCTTGCGTCAAAACATAAGGGCGGTCGTGCTTATATCGCCAAAAACGGGTATAGGAACGACGATCCATCACCCTACCTTTATGTAACTGACGATTATGGTAAAAGCTGGAAGGACATTTCTTCTACGCTGCCAGCTTATGCTGTTAATGTGATCTTCGAAGACCATAAGAATCCTGATCTTTTATTTGTAGGAAACGATATAGGGGTTTATTATTCTCTTAACAGGGGTGATAGTTGGATCCGACTGAAAGAGAATCTGCCACCTCTTGTTGTAAGAGACCTTATTGTGCATAAAAGAGAAGGAGACCTTATTGTTGGCACCTATGGCAGGGGAGCCTGGATTACAGATATAACGCCCTTGCAGCAACTGAATAAGCAGGTGCTTAAAGAAGATTTTCACCTTTTCGATATCGAAGCCAAACCGCAAATGAATTTTTCGCAGCAGTCCTTCTGGGGTAATTATGATATTAAAGGCTCTAATCAGCTTCGTACACCCAATGAGCCAAACGGCCTGGAAATATGGTTCAGGTTTAATGGTGCAGAAGAAAAGGAAGCAAGTATTTCAATCTACGACAATCAGGGCAAAGAAGTCTATAAGAGAGAACTAAACACTGATGACGGTATCCATAAAATATACTGGAATACCATGCGTGCAGAACCCGGTGAATATAAGGTGAGTCTCAGCTATAAGGGTGTAACAAAAACAAAAGCAGCTGTTGTGGAAGAACGCTGGCTCTATCCAGTGTTAAATTACAATAATAAGAAGCGATAATAAGTTAGCTCTTGTTCAATTTTGAGGCAAATGCGTCTATTGCCTCGTGCTTAATATTTGATACCGATTCGGTAATGCCGGCCACTTTCTTAATAATTCCTTTTTCAAGGAAATTAAGTTTGTTAAAGTCGAACTCTCCTCCGAAAAGACCTTTTGCCTTTGCCATATTTCGGAGCTCTTCGGGATAGGATTCGTTAAATTGTTTTTCGGCATTATCTCCCTCTTCCATACAACACAGGAAGAGTCCGACATCCTTTGTCTTAAGAATATCCATATTCTTTTCTATGTATTTTTTAATACCCGACTGTATCATTGAGGCCCTTATTGAGCCACCAATTATAACCCTGGGATAATCATCAAGGGGTGGATTTTTATCCTTCTTGAGATTAATAAGGGTGGTATCACCATTTATTTTTTCTGAAAGAATTCTTGCCGCTTTTTCGGTGGTTCCTGCCCGGCTCTGATAGATAATTACGGTTTTTGAGGACATAAATGCTGGTTTTTCTTGAAATAGCTTTACTTGAAGCATTAAAAATACGATTAATTTATCAAGTCTGAAATAAAGGTGCCTTCTGCTTGCTTTGTTTATTTTACTAAATAGCCTACATTTACCGGCTGGTAAAAAGCGAAAAATTTATAAAAATATAGAGAATGAATCAGAAGAAAATCAAAGGAGTAATTGCCATTCTTACTGGAGGAGGAGATGTACCTGGTTTAAACCCTGCAATCAGAGCTGTAACAATCAGAGCGAACAGGGAAGGATATAAGGTAATAGGCCTAAGGAGAGGCTGGGCTGGGATAATTGAGATGATACGAGATAATAAAGCTGATAATAGTTCATGCTTTGGTGTACTTACCGACGAGATAGTAGATAAGGCAGGCCGGACGGGCGGAACCTTTCTTCACTCCTCACGGACACGACCAAGTCATGTGCCCAAAAATAATGTTCCCGATCACCTAAAAGATACCTACAACAAGGAAATTAATGATCTTACCCCGGAGGTAATAAAGAATCTTGAATGGCTTGGAGTTGACTATCTGATCCCAATTGGAGGTGATGACACCCTTAGCTATGGTGTGCACCTGTATAAACATGGTGTAAAAGTTGTTGCCATACCCAAGACCATGGATAATGATGTACCGGGTACCGATTACTGTATAGGTTTTAGTACCTGCGTTACGAGAACAATCCAAATGACCAATAGTCTCAGAACCTCTGCGGGTTCGCACGAAAGGCTGCTGGTGCTGGAGGTATTTGGTCGTTATGCAGGATTTACCGCTATGCTTCCTACCATGGCAGGCTCTGCTAACAGGTGTGTTATTCCTGAATATAAATTTGATATTGAGAGTCTTACCAGGCTTCTGGTTGAGGACAGAAATGCCAATCCAAGTAAATATGCGGTTGTGCTGGTTAGCGAGGGAGCTACGTTTAAAGGTGGAGAGATGGTATTCTCTGATGGAGAAAAGGATATGTATGGACATGCCAAACTAGGAGGAATAGGGGATGCGGTATCGGCCGAGATGAAGAACTTAACCGAAAAGTTTAATAAGGGAAAGACAATTAATATTATTAATCAGAAGCTTGGTTATATGGTTCGGGGTGGAGATCCTGATGCAGTTGATTCGATTGTACCTATGGCTTATGGAAACCTTGCGCTCGACCTTATATTGAAAGGGGTACACGGAAGACTGGTGGTTCTGAAAAACGGACGTTATGATAATGTTCCTATTGATATGGTAACCGCAACAAAGAAACTGGTTAACGTAGACCAGTATTATAATATAAAAAGACTCAGACCTTATTACCATAGCTTTGAGATGAAGCCATTCTTCCTTATGGCAGCGGAAGGCTAGAGATGATGTTTAATGCTTTATTGGGATTTTTTTCTACATTGTGAAATAGAAAATCCCCAACTATGAAAAAAATATTTATTCCTGTTTTATTTATTGTTGTATTGATCATATCATCATGCAGGCCAGCTAATGACCGCGAAGATGAATTTCCAGCATTTGATACTACTCTTATTAGCGAAGCGCAGAACCTGATAGGCTTAAAGTTTGATACTGCCGAGCAAAATATGATGAAGGGAAACCTACTGGAAGACCTTGCATCTTATGAAGCTATGAGAAAGGTGCACCTTGAGAACAGCGTCGCTCCTGCCCTTATCTTCAGGCCCTTAGTGCCAAAGACTACTTCACTCCTGCAGGACGAAAGCCAGTTTATGCCTTATCCTGATCTTAAGAGACCGGAGTCTGATACTGAACTTGCATTTATGACAGTTGGGCAGCTTTCATGGTTGTACCGGACCGGACAGATTAATTCGGTTGAACTTACTAATATATATATCGACCGACTGAAAAAGCATAACGATAGCCTGAACTGTGTAGTTACACTCACAGAGAATCTCGCTCTGGAACAGGCACGACAGGCTGATAGGGATTTTGCAGAAGGTATTTATCATGGGCCTCTTCATGGGATACCTTACGGAGTAAAGGATTTATTTGCCGTAGATGGTTATAAAACAACCTGGGGCGCACGGCCCTACGAAAAACAGCATATTAATGAAACGGCCACCGTGGTTAAGAAGCTTGAGGATGCCGGGGCAGTGCTTGTGGCAAAATTATCGATGGGCGCACTCGCCATGGGCGACGGGTGGTTTGGCGGACGCACCAATAATCCATGGAACCTTCGGCAGGGATCAAGTGGATCGTCTGCCGGATCGGCAGCTGCTACATCGGCTGGACTGGTGGGCTTTGCTATAGGAACAGAGACACTGGGTTCAATTGTTTCGCCATCGACCCGATGTGGTGTTACAGGCCTCAGACCTACTTTTGGAAGCGTAAGCCGGACAGGAGCAATGGCGCTTAGCTGGAGCATGGATAAAGTAGGACCTATTTGCCGCTCGGCCGAAGATTGTGCTATTGTATTTAATATTATTAGGGGAGAGGATGGAATAGACCAGACAGTATTCGACCGGTCTTTTACCTATGATGCAAACAGCAGTATAGATAATTTACGAATTGGGTATTTTGAAAATGCATTTAAGGAGAGAAGGGCCCGTCGATCTAATTCGGATGAGGTGCTGAAGGTGTTCAGGAGGATGGGAATAAAGCCGGGGCCTGTAAATATTGAGTTCCAGGGGAGCCCGGTTGAAAGCATGAATATAATACTTACTGCTGAAGCATCGGCCGCTTTTGATGAGTTGACCCGCTATGATCTCGACACACTCCTTTCAGCCCAGCAAAGATGGAGCTGGCCAAATACTTTCCGTTCGGGAAGATTTATTCCGGCAGTAGAATATATCCAGGCCAACAGGCACAGATCTGTCCTGATGGCGCAGATGGAAGAGCTAATGAAAGATTATGATGTTATTATTACACCAAGCTACGGGGGTAATCAGCTTCTGATTACTAACCTGACAGGACACCCCTGCGTGGTGGTTCCTAATGGTTTTGATGACAGGGGTAGCCCGACCAGTATCAGTTTTATCGGAGGCCTGAATGGAGAAGAGGCAATTTTGAAAGTGGCTGCTAAGTACCAGGAGCTTACAGGCTGGGATGAGATGCATCCACCTCTGTTTCAAGACAAAAGCACAAAATAAAAAGTATGGACCACAGGCAGCGCATCTCTTTGAATGCGTCCATTTTAATATGAGAAAAGGACTTGTCATAAAATCAACCGGGAGCAGGTTTCGTGTAAAAGAAGATAACGGAAGCCTCAGGGACTGTGTTATAAAGGGTAAATTCCGGACCAGGGGTATCAGGGGAACAAACCCGGTAGCTGTGGGCGACAGGGTGGGTTTTGATCTGGTTGATGATACAACGGCAATAATTAAGGAGATATTTGAAAGGAAGAACTATATAATCAGGAAATCCATAAACCTGTCAAAGCAATATCAGATTATAGCAGCCAATATCGATCAGGCTTTACTTATGGTAACTCTCAGAGAGCCGGAGACACAGGTAGAGTTTATAGATCGCTTCCTGGTTGCGGCCGAATCTTTTAGGATACCTGTAAAAATAGTTTTTAATAAAATAGATATATACACCACGGAAGAGCAGGAAGAGGCTGAATCTTTAAAGAATCTTTATAAGGGGATAGGATATGATTGCTATCTTATTTCTTTAAAAGACTCTAAGGGACTGCAAGAGATGGGAGATATATTTAAAGACAGGCTTACTCTCGTTTCAGGTAATTCGGGAGTGGGTAAGTCTACACTTCTGGGGATAATAGATGCTGATATACAGCAGCAAATAGGAGAAATATCTGATTATCATAAGCAGGGAAAGCATACAACTACTTTTGCAGAGATGTTTGAGTTAAAAGGGGGCGGATATATTATTGATACTCCAGGAATAAAAGGATTTGGTCTTGTTGAGTTCGATAAGAAAGAAATCTATCATTTCTTTCCCGAGATTTTCAGGGCATCTAGTAAGTGCAGGTATAATAACTGCCTGCATATTGATGAACCTGGTTGTGCCGTTAAGGATCTTGTAGGACAGGGTGAGATAGTCTGGTCGAGATATCGTAGCTATATCAATATAATGATTGATGCGAACTCAAAATATAGATAACTTTGGGGAGTCCTATTAATAATTTATCTTTATTTCTGATTGTACGGTAGCTCTAATTACCTGTAAACATACTATTGATGAAAAGATTAAGCATATTTTCTTACCTCCTGATTATAATCATTCTCGCAGTGAATGGGATATATTATAATAATCTATACCAGAAGCAGATCAATTATGTTAAGCAGCTGCTCAGTCAGCAGGTACAGTTGATAGGAGTTGAAGCTGGTGATGTAAACCTTTATTTCGAAAGTGATATTACAAGAATTTTTTTCGAAGAAAAGGAGAATATGAATAATTTCTTTATTGATGATTACGCCAAGGAGAGGATAATAGAAAGACTTAAATTTTTTTATAGCAAGTACGAGGATTTTGTAGTTAATATTGAACTTATTAATACTCGTTCTCAGGTCTTTAATCTGTATAAAGACCAGGATGAAGAATGGATTGAGAACACCTACCTGAGCCAGTCCCAGAAACCAATTGTAAGCAGGGAGATGCTTACACCGAACCGCGATAAGTATGATGCCTATTACGTCATAATTAATAATGATGACGAAATAATTGGTAACATGATAATTACAGTAGATTATATAAACTACTTTCATGCACAGTTTCAAAAATATAAACTGGAAGATTACCAGTGGCAGTGGCTGATTGATGATGAGGGTGAAATATTATATATCAACTACCTAACAGAAGATATACTGCTGGCCAGAAACCCTGGTGATATTGAAATTGGAGGCAGGGACGCTATCCTGAATAATATAGTTGATGAGATTAGCGGGAACCAGGTCCACACAGTTACAGCCAGTGGACAAACGAGTAAAATAATTTCTTCTTATTACCCGGTTACTCTGCTGAAGAGAGATTTTGGAATGGTATTCTCAGCCCCAACAAGCTTTTATCAAACCTATATCATAAGAAATTCTTTGCTTATTGTAAGCTTTACTCTTCTTATGGTTATTCTTATGATCGTGTTTTACAGAAGGTTTATTTTAAGGCAGAAAAGAGACAGTGCACTTTTAAAGGAATCTGAGCAAACATTTATTCACTTAATAGAGCAAATGCCGGTGGGTGTTGTTATAATGAACACCAGTAAAGAGATAATCAAGGCAAATGAATCCGTTGCAAGGTTATTTTCTTATGATGATGCCATCGAGATGGAAGGAAAGCTGATGCCCGAAAATATCCATTCGGGCGAAGGACTGTTTTTTGCCGAAAACCTGGGCGCAGGATATGAACCTAATCAGTTTATGGTGATTAAGAAAGGTGGTGTGGATATTGTAATTTTCAGAAAGGAAATTCCCGTAAAATTCAAGAGCGAGGATGCCATAATGGTTATTCTTATTGATGTTACCCTGCTTGAAGTGGCACGTAAACAGGAAGCCAGGGCAAACGAGGCTAAATCTGAATTTCTGGCCAGGATGAGTCATGAAATACGAACACCACTTAACGGTATTATTGGGATGGCAGATATACTTGCCGGAATGAAACAGGAGCCCGGGGTAAAGGATATTGTAGATCTTATAAAAAGCTCCTCGGACCTGCTTCTAACAATTATTAATGATCTGCTCGATTTCTCAAGGATCGAGGCAGGCAAGCTGATGCTTGATGAAATACCCTTTGATGTAAGGAAGGAAATAGAGTATTGTCTTAATGTAGCACTTACTACAAGGCCTCCCGGAGTTGAATTTACAACCATTGTAGATAAGAATGTCCCTGAAACATTAATAGGTGATCCCTTTAGGCTAAGGCAGGTTATTTCCGGGCTTATGACAATTTCTATGGAGCATACAAGGAAGGGACAGATACGTATAGATTGTAATATTGAACAAACCGGACAAGGGGCTATGTTCCTGAAGTTTGATCTAAGGGATACCGGCTACGGCTACTCTAATACTGCCTTTAAGAAGATGTTTGGAGATTATATCAGGGCAGAGAGCAAGTCGGTGGTCGATTACGACGGCAAAGGACTTACAGGGGTTATTAGCAAACAGCTTATTGAGATGATGGGAGGTGATCTTACACCTTCATGTCCATCTGATCTTTCGGACGATCCTGATTGTCCCGGAGGACGCTTTGTATTTACTGTAAAGGTCTATTCCAACAAGAGGCTGGAGAAGAACTCAGGTGCCGAAGATATAAAATCATACGAAGCAATTAAAACGCTTGTTATAAATGGGGGAAGGCACAGAGATGAAGAACTCCTTAGCTCCCTTCATAAGATAGGTTTATCGACCTATGTAACGAGCTGGCAAAAACAGACAATAAACCTTATAAAATCAAACCTGGAGCAGGGGGATGAAAGATATAGATTTGTAATTATACTCGATACTGAAGATTTTGATGGCTTCCAGGTAGGCAAGGAAATATGGGAGAACAACCTTTTTAAAGAGGTAATAATATTAATGCTTAGCTCCAATGATCAGAGGGGTAACTATTCAAGATGTATCCACTACGGTATTGATGATTACCTGGTTAAGCCTTTTCATATCAGCGAGTTGTTTAATATTATCCAGGATCGTTTTCCAAATATAGAACCGGATCTGGATAACGAGTTTAATCAAGACCTGACTACGGAATTGAATATCCTTATTGTTGAAGATAACCTGATAAACCAGAAAGTGGCATCAACAATATTCAGAAGTTTGGGCTACGAAGCAGATCTGGCCTCAAATGGTGAAGAGGCAATAAAGATGTCAGGCGATAAAAAGTACGATATAATCTTTATGGATCTGATAATGCCCATAATAGATGGCTTTGAAGCATCAAGATCAATTTTAAAAATGGATAAGGATGCTCTGATTATTGCCTTTACTGCAGACACTACGGCTGAATCAATAAAAAAATCAGAGCTTTCTGGTATGCAGGGCTTTGTTGCCAAGCCAGTTACACAGAAGGAGATAAAAAAAGTTCTACTTTCTCATTTTGCATAATATTGGAAGATCAACAGATAGTTTCAGGTGTGGATGAAATTCTCAGATTAGCTGAGAAGATACCTCTTATTGACGTAAGAACACCCTCAGAATTCTTTAAAGGCCATATTCCCGGGGCTATAAATATCCCACTCTTTTCTGACGAAGAGAGGGCTGTTGTCGGAACAATTTATAAGCAAGAGGGAGAGAGAGAGGCTGTATTAAAGGGCCTTTCTTTTGTAGGACCAAAGATGACCCATTTACTCGAAAGGGGAATTGAGCTTGCAGGCGATAATAAGAAGCTATGTGTTTATTGCTGGAGGGGTGGACGAAGATCAGCAAGTATGGCATGGCTATTTTCGCAGGGAAATATTGAATGCAGTCTGCTTGCAGGTGGATACAAAAACTATAGGACCCGTGTGTTTGAGGAATTTGAGAAGCTAAGAAATATTATTGTGGTGGGGGGCATGACCGGAAGCGGTAAGACTGAAATATTGAAGGAAATTGCTCTTATGGGTGAGCAGGTTGTCGACCTTGAGGGTCTTGCAAATCACAGGGGGTCGGCTTTTGGAGCAATAGGGATGCCGCCCCAGCCATCAAGCGAGCATTTTGCGAACCTTCTGTTTGATAAATTTCGATCTCTGGATCCTGAGAGAAGAATTTTTATTGAAGATGAAAGTCTTAATATTGGATCTGTTTTTGTTCCGGAAAATTTTTACAGCTTTCTTCGAAAGGCTCCGGTAATAGCCGTAATGTGCGATATAGACACCCGCCTGCCCAGACTTCTTAATGAATATGGTAAAATGCCTCACGATCAGCTTGAAGATTCTATTAATCGCATCAGGAAACGACTGGGAGGCATGGAGGCAGATGAAGCCGTAGGGGCAGTCAGGGAAAACAATATGCAGCAAGCTATAAGGATAGTACTGAACTACTATGATAAGACTTATAAATACGGGCTTTCAAAGAGGGATCAGTCGATGATAACAGAGATTGAGACCGATAGCGGAAATGCCAGGGTAAATGCATTAAAAGTTAAATCTGAGGCTGATAATATGGTATTATAGCTATTGTTTCCTTACCTCGGAAGCATCTACCCACTTATATACTTTGTCAGATCTTCTCAATAAAGCTGGTGAGGGAACAGAACACTTAACTCCTTTTTCGGCAAGCTCAACATTCTGCATATCAACCCTTATTTCATTTGCCGTATATTCTACAACACCACTTGTGGGTCCGATTATTAAAAGCTTATCTCCCTTTTTAAGAGAGCCTGTTTCAAGTTTAATCTCGGCCACTCCTATTTTATTAAAATAATTTGTGATTTTGCCAAGATAAATTTTTCTTTTGCTGGCACTTGAACCATAATTATTGCTCCATTCTCCAAGCCTTTGTCCCAGGTAATAGCCATCCCAGAAACCCCTGTTAAATACTGATGCCACCTGGTCTTTAAGGGATGATATTAGTTCTTCATTGTATTTATCATCAAGTACTGCCTGTACAGCTGTATTATAGGCAGCAGATACAGTTTTTACATATTCCGGTGAGCGGGCCCTTCCCTCGATTTTGAAAACTCTTACACCGGCATCAATCAGTTTGTTTACAAAACCAATGGTCGATAGATCCTTGGGAGACATGATATATTCATTTTCGACCTCCAGCTCATTACCGCTTTCTTTCTCCGACACAATATAAGACTTCCTGCAGGTCTGATAGCACTTACCCCTGTTTGCCGAATGATTATTTTCATGAAGACTAAGGTAGCATTTGCCAGATACTGCCATGCAGAGGGCTCCATGTACAAACATTTCAATCTTCATCCTGTTGCCGGAGGGACCACAAATATTGTCTCTTTCAATACTATCGTGTATGTATTTTACCTGGTCGAGGTTTAATTCCCTTGCCAGCACTACAACATCTGCCCACTGTGAATAGAATTTAAGTGCTTCTATATTAGTAATATTTACCTGGGTAGAAAGGTGAACTTCAACACCCTGGGATCTTGCATAATGGATGGCTGACAGATCGGATGCAATAATTGCATTAATACCGCTTTTTTTGGCTGCATCAACGATCTCTTTCATCTGAAGAAGCTCATTGTCGTACATCACCACATTAAGGGTGAGATAGGATTTAAGTCCGTTTTCAGCACATATACTTGCTATCTTCCTGAGATCTTCCAGGGTGAAGTTATGAGACGATCTGGCCCTCATATTTAACTTTTCAACCCCAAAATATATTGAATTTGCACCACCCTGAATAGCGGCCGATAGTGATTCGTAAGAACCAACGGGAGCCATTATTTCAATATCCTGTCTTTTCATTATCCTCGCTTCAGGCAGCAAAGTTAATTATTTTTATGGCTTATGCTTATTAAGGATAATCCTGATACAGCTTCCTTTTCCCGGTTCGGATGCTTTAACAAAGATCTTCCCTCTATGGTATAATTCTATTATTCTCTTGCTTAAAGATAATCCAAGTCCCCATCCTCTTTCCTTGGTACTGAAGCCGGGCTTAAAGATGCTCTTATATATTGCTTTATGCATCCCCTTGCCGCTATCCTGTATATCTATTAATATATTAGAGCTATGTTCAGTTACTTCAACCTTGATAGTTCCGACACCATTCATCGCATCTATCGCGTTTTTGAAGACATTCTCAAGAACCCATTCAAAAAGAGAGGAGTTAAGCGGAACCTCTGTGTTTTTGTCAATGTTGACATCCAGGGTGAATACTACTTTTGAGCTGCTTCTTTTTTTGAGATAATCAATACTGTTTTCAATTATGCTCAGGATCCTTTCAGGTAGTAATTCTGGTCTTGAGCCGATACTTGAAAACCTCGCCGTTATCTTTTCCAGCCTTTCTACATCTCTTGATAATTCATGGTGTATATTATCTTCCGGGTATTTTTCTTTTAATATTTCAACCCAGCCCTCAAGTGATGAGGTAGGAGTACCAAGCTGATGTGCCGTCTCCTTAGACATACCCACCCAGACCTGGTTCTGTTCAGACCTTCTTGAGATACTGAATGCGAAATAGGCTATGGCAATAAAGAAAATAATTATGCTGAGCTGGATATATGGATAAAGCCTTAGCTTGGTAAGAATAATGCTCTCGCTATAATATATATAGCTCTTCATATTTTCTCCGAAAGAAATAATTATCGGCTCTGATCTATCCTTTAATCTTTCTAGTTGTTCCTGCAGATATTCAGGATTTTCAGACTTAAGCGGGTCGAAATTGCGAAAGCCGTGTATTACTCCATATTCGTCACTCAGAATTACAGGGACAGAATTGTTAGACTCTATAATTGAAGAAAGAAGGTTAAGTACATTTACATCGTCGGTGGTTTCAACAAGCTGTATGGATTCTGCCCAGTGCTTTACCTTATTTCTTTCTTCCTCTTTAAGTCGTTGAACAAGCTTGTTTGTATAGATAAGCGATGAAACGCCAATAACTATTGCAGCCAGGAGCAATAATAGCTTCCATAATATTTTTCTCCTGTATATATTCAAAATTTCTTTTTAAGAGTGTCGGCTTTAAATATTTTCTTGAATATGCCACCTGGCTTACTGTTCTGCGGGTATTTTTGAACGGTTTTAATTGAGTCTGCTTCATCCCAGCTTATCCTGAAACGCTTGCTATTATTTTCTTTTGTTGCCAGCGAATCTTCTTTATACCAACCATATTCCTCGTTTAATATTGTTTTCAGGCTTTGTTTTTCTTTCTTCAGGCTGACTTTTATTTCTTCAGAGAGTTTTTTAACGTCATAGCTTACCTTTGTTTCCCCCCCATCCTTTTCGAGCTTCAGGAAGAGGGTGGTACGCCCCAGACCGTCGTCCTGGACAGGTCCGAACTCACTTATATAGGATCCGGAATTCCTGGCTTTCCTGCTTAAAACATCGGAGAGTAATACACTGAGGTGATATTCAAAGGGGCCGGAAAAATCCTGTTCCCCTGATAAAGATATATTAAAAGCCGATGAGTTAATTTCCATCAGGGGGATTAATAACCTTCTGTCGGCAATAATAAGATCGTTTTTAAGGTTCTGAAATTTAATATTCTCCAGTTCTGATACCTCGATGAAACGTGACAATTTTAGAGCCGGCTCAAAATTTAGCAGTTCTCCTTTGCCTATAGAGTAGTTGCCTGATACTGAAAGAGAAGAAGGGATTGGTTTAAAGTTTATATCAGTTAAGGTGCTTATACTGAATGTGCCTGAAAGATCACCTCCTATATTTTCAGCCAGGATTTGCTTCTGACCAAAATTATTAAATACGATAAATGCCTTTTTTATATCTGCCGACTCGATATCAAACCAGGCTCTTGCTGCATATGATCCGTCAGATTTTCTTGCTATTGATGTATTGCCGGAGAAAGAACCATCCAGGGCCATCAGGTCGAAAGAGCTAATATTTAGAAAGCCTGGCTTATAGCTAAGAACCCCATAGAACTGTGAGCTACGAAAATCGCCAATTATCAGGCTGTCGACGTTAAGGTTTATACTGGCACTGACCCTGTCTAAAATCGCTTGCTTACCTTCTCTGGTATCTGTTTTCCTGTTTCCGTTTTCCTGTTTCCGATTTCCTGTTTCCAATCCGCCCTCCCTGCCTTTCAGGAATAAATTTGTATTTATCTTATCTGCCCATATTCCTGCTGTGATATCTATTATTTCGCTATTCTTTTTGAAGATTTTTGTTGCATTATCGATCTTACAGTTCATAACCATATTCTGCCCTGCTAGCAGGAATGATAATTCATCTGCCCAGAGGTTCTCTGCAATCATAATATTACCCGAAATATTTTTGATGGGAATTTCATATCCTATATGCTTGAAGTCGACATTATTCAGGTGAATATTAATACTTCTGTCGAGCTCAAGAAGCCTGTTCGCTTCAAATGATTTAAGCGAGCCTGGCCTTCCCTTAAGTCTTGCATTTAAATGTGCTTCTCCCGAAATAGCTTCAAAACCCTTAAAGGGATGCGCCCTGAAAAGGCGGTCAAGATCAATAGCTGCATTAATAATTAATTCAATATCAGGGTTTTGAAGCGTATTGATGGAAAATGAACCAGAGAAATCAGATGCAGCATAAGTTGTCCTGAAAGAATGCATTATTGCTTTAAAGCTTCTGGCTGGCTCATCAAAATCGATGCTGAAGTCCGTATTTTGATATTTAAGAATTATATCTAAACCGAAGTCTTTATCAAGACTGAAGCTCCTGATTATAGCGCCCGGATCAGTATTGTTGGAAACTAAATTAAGCTTTAATAGATTTTCAGCACGCTCAAGGGATCCCTCAAGGTTAAGCTTCTGGTTATTAGCGATTAATTTGATTTGTCTGAAGTTAATTGAATCGCTTGAGACTTGTAAGCTACCTTCAATATCGCCATGTAAGTCCTGTTTAAGGAGAGCTTTATTTTTTGTTGTAAGATTATTGATAATAAAGCTGCTTTTTAGTTCAAGGCTTGTCTTGGCATCAGCCAGGGATAATTTACCGGCCACATCCAGGAAATATGTATCAAATATTAATCCCCGTTCTCCGTCCAGGTAGATAAATTTTGTATCCTCAAGCCTGATATTTTCCAGATCGAAGGATATTTTTGCCGAATCGTTCCTGTATTCTTCTTTAATCAGGCGTTTGCTGGAGATGCCCAGGCTGTCTTTAACAAGCATGAAGCTGCCATTCTTAACAACTAGTTTTTCGATCGAATATTTTTTATCTATAATATCTCTTATGTTGAAGGAGGCATAAATATTCTCAGCTTCAAGAAAATAATTATTAGAAGATAAGCTATCTGTCATGATATAGCTTTGTGCGGGCGATTCGATACGAATATTTTTAAATTCCACCGTTGCCTTTGGAAATCCCTTTAATAATGAAAAGCTGACTTTTTCAACCTCAACACCTGTTGCAGTATACCTGTTAACCTCGTTACGGAAGATTTGTGTAATACGTCCCTGCAGCAGAACAGACAGAGTAATAAGAAGAGTCAGTACTACCACTATGGCAATAAGCAGGTACCTGGATATTTTCAGGATTGTTTTCATAGCAGCTTATAGCATATTAACTGTTTTAAGACTCCAGTTTGCCTTCCTTATTTATCAGAGAAGGAACGATAGGTCGTCACCAGCATTTACCTCATAAGGGGAGTCGCCTTTTCTGAATATTCTCATTCCCCTGGGCCCTATTAGCTTAAGCTTATTATTTTCAAGAAGGAGCATGCAACCCTCCCTTAGTCCTACTACGTAAAGCCTGGGATTAATTTCAAGGAATTCCATTATCCTTTGTTCTCTTGTTTCTCCTGCGTGACCATCGGGATTAGCATCAAGATAATGAGGATTTATCTGAAAGGAGATCAGGTTAAAGGCATTGAAGCTATTAGGTTCAATTATTGGCATATCATTGGTCGTCCGGAGGGTTGGGCAGGCCATATTTGATCCAGCGCTCCATCCGATATAGGGAGTGCCATTCAGCACTTTCTTTCTGATGGGCTCAATAAGGCCATTGTCCTGTGTCATTTTTAATAACTGCCATGTATTTCCACCTCCAACAACTATTGCTTCAGCTTCTTCAACAGCCTTTACCGGATCGCTAAAATGGTGGATTGAAACCACTTCATGCCCGATTTCCTTAAAACGCCTGGCAACCTTAGCCTCATAGTCATCGAAAGAAAATGTCACCCCAGCGTAGGGTATAAAAAGTGCTTTAAGTGGTTTTTCTCCCAGGAAATCCTTTATATTATGCTTTGGATAATCGAGATATTCCTCTCCGGCATTTGTTGAATTGCTTATTAATAGTAGTCTCATTTTGTATTATTTAAGTTAAAAATCTTTATATAGAGCCAGTAATTTATCAATATTTTTATTTGAAGGATCGGAAGAGATATCTGTTGAGTAAAACAGGTTTTTAATAATATTAAACATCAGTATCTTACCTGAAAGTATCCCTTCCAGATTAAGAATAATCTTAATTACTTCGGTCGCCATCAGTGTGCCTGTTATGCCGGGTAATACACCGAGAATACCTGTATCTATTGCAAGAGGATCCTTTTTCCCGGTTTTATTTTCCGGATTATAGCATCTGTATGTAGGACCATCTTTATAGTTAAAAACTGACACCTGTCCTTCGAACTTATAGATTGCACCATGAACCATTGGCTTATTTAGTATCTGGCTGCAATCACTAATAATATACCTGCTTTCATAATTATCTGTGGCGTCAACTACCAGGTCATATTGTTCGATAATAGACAACGCGTTTTTGGCTATTAACCTGATATTGAAGATGTCAATATTTACATTATTGTTTTGACTGTTTAAGCGGTCTCTTGTTATTATTGATTTTAATTTACCCACATCACCCGATCCATATAGTATTTGTCGCTGCAGGTTGCTATCAGTAACGACGTCGTATTCTACTATTCCAATATTCCCTATACCGGCAGCACACAGGTATTGCAGTACAGGACAACCCAGACCTCCGGCTCCCACGACAAGCACCCGGGCATTTTTTAATTTAAGCTGCCCTTCTTCTGCAAGCTCGGGTAGCATTATATGCTTGCTGTAACGCCTTTTCTCAAGATCACTTAATTCTTGTGAATTCATAGAGTTTTTGGTGGTGAATAATTAACAAAGATAAATAAAAAACCCCGCCTTAGCGAGGTTTAAAATAAGATGATGGGTCTATGGTGTTTTTAGTCAAATGCAAAAGCAACACCTACCTGGAGTGGGTACAGTTCAGGTCCTTTGTTTTCCTGGAAAAGACCGTTCACATAATAAGTGGCATAGAGCTGAAAGCTTTCGTATCCCAGTCTTACTGTTGGTCCGTATCTGAATACATTCAGACTGTAGTCGTCCTTTTCTTTTATCTTTTCCTTACCTCCGTCGAAATAGACAAGTTTTGTTTTAGAACCCAGTTTAGCACCTCCTATCATTCCACCGGCAATATTAATAGTATTACCTTTGCTTACAGGAATTTGTAATTCCACAAGCACGGGAACGACAAAATATGTTGTTGTGAATTTTGATTTTTCGAGACTAATACCATCAAGTGAGGCGTCATATTCAACAATAACACCATTGTCGTCCTTCATTATATTATTATTGCCATCGAAGAAATAGGAGTTAAATTCAAAACCAAGACCAGTAACAAGTCCAAAATGCCTGGTGAGTCCAATTCCCAGCTGTGCGAAATTGATATTGAAATTGTATGATTTTCCGGTGTTAAGGTCCATAAAATTATCCTGGGCAGGCAGAGTAAACGAACGGTCTGCAGTAACATAGTTATTCAGCCCGAATTCAACGGCCGACCAGTGAGGAGTAAACCTGCGACGAGACCTTCTTCTTTTCTCTCCATTGTCTTCGTCATCCTGGTATAATTCCACATAATTATTATTATAACGATCAATCTTTAATACTGGCATCTTACCGTTTTCAGAAAGAGTCAGTCCCCTGTCTCCCAGCCTTATCTTTATTTCGTCTCCATCGTTTACAATCTTGAGTCCCGAATTGTTGTCCTTAATAGTAGTTTCTGGCTTCTGTTCTGAATTATAGTAATTTAAGACGAGCGTATCCTGAGCTGATATGCTTAAAATAAAAGCAGAAATAGCAAATAGTGATATAATTCTTTTCATGTCTAAAATATTTTCCGATTATTAATTTTTATCCTGAGACGGATAGCAGAAGAAAAAGTTACAGCTCATCTGTAACATTTTTATTTTTATGATCTAGCTTAAGCAATTGTGAAGTGAACTTGAAAGATGCCAGTCTGCCATCATCTGTCTTTTCCTTTTCGAATTCCATCTCCCAACCCAGAAGCTTGTTAAGTCCATTTATGCTTGCATCGGCAACTTCATATACTTTTAGTTTGTCGGTACTGATGTCTTCCTCTTTCAGAAGAAGTTTTCTGAAGTTCATTGCAACAAACTGCCTTGGACTAAGATTCTCTTGAGTCTCATTATCTTCCATCACGGGCTCTTCTGATGTGCCCATTGCCATGAGAGCAGGAGCAACTGTAACATCTACTATTCTGACATCGGTAAGGAAGGTTTTGCTGTCTGGTGCTGATATAACACGTTTTGGTTCATCTTCCGGCTGAATATCTTCGTTTTTCCGTTCTTTGATATTAATGGCTTTTACGGAGGGCCTTTTTGAGATTAATACCGATGCAATGACCGGGGCTTCTGTCTCAGAAAGCTCTGTGGTGCTATTAAATGGAAGCAGGTAGGCCGAATTATATGTGTAGCTATTTTCCTGCTGACCGCTAAGAATAAAATAAAGAGATATTACCAGGGCAATACTTGCAGCCGATGCAAGAATTCGGAGCGCATATCTGGCTGCTGCAGCCCTTAAGGGTATTCTTTTCAGGCTTATTTTATCCGGATAGACAGCCGCTTCAGGTTTAAGTCTGAGGGCCTTATATATTTCAAGTTCATTTCTTGCTGTGGAGGAGCGATTGAGCAGCTCTGTAAACTCTTTTTCCAGCTCCGGGTTTAAATCATTTTCGGAAAGAGCCAGAGCACAATGTTCAATTGCATCAGGGTCTTCATTCTGCAGTTCCTTCTTTAGAGAAGTTTTATCTATACGAATAGAAATATCAGGGAAAAGGACAAGGTCCCCATAGCTGTTAAATTCAGCCATAAGCTCAGGATTCATCTCGAGAAAATCAAATAGTATCTTCTCTTCCTTTTCTCCCAGAGCATCGTCGTAATAGTCTGAGATCCAAACCTGATAGTTATTTCTATTAATATCCATATTATACAACCTGAGCTTTACTTCCTATCATTTTTCTCATCGCCATTCTGCCGCGATAAATATTTGTTTTTACCTGGGCTTCTGTTTGCCCTGTTATTTTTGATATTTCTATATATGAATATCCTTCATAATCCCTGAGTAATAATACCGATTTATAGTTATCAGGAAGTTTCTCAAGACAGCGATGCAGTACTTCGTTCAGGTCTGAATAAGCTTCAGACTCAGCCTCTGGCTCATAGTAATTGTCACTACGTACCATTCTCTTTTCTTTCCTGATAATATCAATCATGGTATTATATGAGGTTGAGAATAACCATGACTTAACTTTTTTATATTCCAGTCCTGTAACATTTCTCCACAGCTTCTCATAAGAATCCTGAACAATATCTTTTGCTCTTTCCTCATCGTTAATGCTTTTCAGAATAAAGCGATAAACTCTATCGGAAAATTCATCTACGGCCCTGTTGTATTCTTGAAGTGTCATACTTTATGTTACAATCTATAGACGGATAAAGTTCGGAAAAGTTACTGGAAAAATTTTGAAAATTTTGAAAAGGCTGAAAAAAAGGTTTAAGTGGTTTAAGTGGTTTAAGTGGTTTGGAGGGTTTGAGAGTTCATAAATCGTTACTCTGGAATCAACAGGAGTCCTTTGTTAAAGGATCTCCGGTATTACAGCTTTCCTGTTTTTAGGGTAATCTTTAAAATTTGAGAGGTACCATCCGTGATGGTGCAGTGCCCTGGGTATAAGATTTGCAGCCGTCCAGATTGCAAAAGAAAGGCCGGGCAGCGACCAGGTCATTATTGCAAATCCGGTCCACTCCATTATCTCTCCTCCAAAATTCGGGCAGGAGACTCTTTTATAGAGCCAGTGAGTTGGTATAAAATATCCTTTTCCTTTTTTTTCTCTTAGTTTGATAAGATGATTGTCGGCCACCTGGTTTATAATAAACCCTGTTATAAACAAAGTCATACCAATAATAAACCTGGGATCGCTTATCCAATAAGCATCATAAGCTCCCTGCCCTCCGCTCCCTGCCATATATCCCAGCCAGTACCCGTTAAAAAAAGCATTTACAAGATTAAAAACCATAGCCAGCAGCATTATTAGAGCAGGCATCTTTTTACCCTTTGTGCGTGTCCTTAATGGAAACACAAATACCCTGTTAAGATAGTGCATAAGCCACAGTCCAAAGAAAACCCACCTGATATCCTGTGCTGGGATGTTTCCACTCAGACAAAGTGCTGAAAAGAGGACCAGGGATGGCAACTCCATCAGTATCCAGCCTGTCCTGTTGTCAATCATGGGGCCCCATGATTTGTTAGAGTGGCGACCATAAGGAGCTCTGACTTTAATCAGAAAAGGGAAGAGGATGATTGCCAGGAATATCCAGATACTTAGTATTATTTGAAAATTAGCTGGTGTCATTTCAGATTATAATCAGCATTATTAGCAGGGAACAAAGCTCCGCTCTCCTTTTGGAATTTAGCCAGCAGGGTATGAAGTTCATGAGCTATTTCAGGATACAGCTTTGATAGATCAAGGGTTTCTCCTATATCTTCTTCCAGATTATACAGTTCATAAGTATTGTATTCGTAAAACTCGATCAATTTCCATTGGCCCTTTCTTATTGCCGCACCAGGTGTCCAGCCGCTTGAATGGTAATGAGGATAATGCCAGAAAAGAATATCTCTATCTGGTTCTTTGTCTTCGAAGACAGAGATCAGACTAATCCCGTCAATGTGTTGTTCGGGCATAGGCGACAAGCCTGCAAGGTCCAGGATGGTAGGATAATAATCAGTACTTATTACAGGGAAATCTGAAACGCCTTTTTTAATACCAGGCCCATAAATAATAAGAGGCACACGAATTCCTCCTTCGTAGCACCATCCTTTACCGGCCCTAAGTGGTTTTACCGATGTGGGAGAGACCCTGTTTCCTGTCTGCGTACTCAGTCCTCCGTTATCAGAAGTAAAAATAATATAGGTGTTTTCAGCGAGCCCCGATTTATTAAGGTAGTTAATAATTTTGCCAACGTTTTTATCCATTGCACTTACCATTGAAGCATAATCGGGGTTTGCCTGGTTAAGAACACTTACGCTATTATGATCGTTTGATAAAATAATACGGCCCTTATCTTCAAGTGACTCAAGTTTCTGTTTATAATGATCTATTAGCTCTAAATTTGGCTGAATTGGTGTATGCACTGTGTAGAAGGACAGATATAAAAAGAATGGACGATCTCCACTTGCTTTAAGGAAGTTAATCGACTCCTGTGTTAATCTGTCGGTAAGATATTCACCTTCAGGTCCATCGCTCAGCACAGGGTTCATATATGGAGAGTAGTATCCACCGGGAGGGGAGCCCCTGTGGTGACCGCCAATGTTTATATCAAAGCCCTGGTTGTCAGGATAGAAGCCAACGTCACCTAAATGCCACTTACCAGCAAAAAAGGTTTGATAGCCATTCATTTTCATTGTTTCGGCAAGTGATATCTCATCTAGTGCCAGCTGGTTGCTGTCTAATGTTCCGATTAATTTTCTATTTTGAGGGTCGTCACCGGGAATCCAATCGGTTATATTGGTCCTGGTGGGGTATTTGCCTGTCATAATACTGGACCTGGTAGGGGAACAAACAGGGCAGGATGCATAAGCATCACTGAACATTGTCCCCTTTGCAGCCAGATTATCGAGGTTGGGGGTTTCATAGAATGTACTTCCGTAAACCCCCAGGTCAGTCCATCCCAGATCATCGACCAGGATAAACACAAAATTAGGCCTGGAATCTTCTTTAATACATGAAGAAAGCAGAAGGCCGGTAATCAAAGATATGATCAGAGCTTTATTCATTGATCTATTGGTCTGATTGGACTTCCTGATGTCTGAAACAGCTAGTCAGATGGTCGTTTACCATCCCTGTTGCCTGCATATGGGCATATACAATTGTTGAACCAACAAATTTGAATCCCCTGTGCTTTAAGTCTTTGCTTATAGTATCTGACAATGGGGTTTTGGCCGGGACTTTATCATTGGATACAAAAGTATTTATAATAGGTTTTCCATCGGTGAATGACCATATATATTTGCTGAAAGTGCCAAACTCTTTACGGATATTAATAAAGGCCTTTGCGTTTGATATTGTTGCATTTATTTTCAGTTTATTCCTGATAATCCCTTCATTATTTAGGAGCTCTTCCACCTTTTTGTCACTGTATCCTGAAATTTTATTAAAATCAAATTTATCAAAAGCCTTTCTGAAGTTTTCTCTTTTTCGTAGAATAGTAATCCAGCTCAGACCTGCCTGAAAGGTCTCAAGGATCAGGAACTCAAATAAAAGAATATCATCAAATACCGGAACACCCCACTCCTTATCGTGATAATCTACATAAAGGGGATCAGTTCCTGCCCAGGGGCATCTTGTTTTTCCCATATAAGTTTAATCATTTTACTGTCTAAACTTACATAAAATGTATTTACTATTTTGATTTGCTGAGAGCAATCTTTGCTTTGAATATATCCGCAGTAAACATAGCAGATCTGTCTCCGCCCCTTGCTCCGGATGGTGGAGCTCCTCCACCGCCCATTGATCTGCCTCCTCCACTTCTGCCTCCTCCAGATCCGGAGGACATGTTACCGTTTCTGGCGTTATCTGGCTGGGGCAAAGGATTTACATAAATTTTTAATTCCAATTCACCTGGATCCTGATCTTTTGCAGGATCAGTTATAAACAGTTCTTCAATTGGTAGCTGAATTTCGTATGTAAGTATTTTTTCTCCCTCCCAGTTAATTGCTGCCAGAACACCATAATCATTGATTATGGGGATTTCACCCTTAATTGCTTTTATTCCTTTTACTTTCATTTCGGTGAATTGTTCCAGAATGTTGACTCTCATATTAGCTCTTTGATCTGTAATAGTCCTGTTTCCTTCAGGATCCGGACGAAGTCTTTCAGTATTTGATACAGCGTCAGCTTTAAGAGGGAAGTAAATGTGGACATTCTTTTTTTTCGAGCTTTTGCTGCTAAAAGAAACTGTCATTCCGGATCTCATGATTTTTTGCTGAACACTCTGGCTTATAGTTTGAATTACCAGGTAAAGATTATCGTTATCATTCGATACAGAGTATGATATTTTATCATCATTATACTGCATTGGTGTATGCCAGTCGTTTGCAGCTCCGTCTATAATCTTTGCCTCCGAAGAAAAGTCAGAACTTATCATATTACTCTGTGCTGATGAAAAAAATGAAATCAGAGCAAATCCAAGTATTAGAATATATCTCATAATTATAATGTTTAAAGAGTTAGTTATACTGATATTAGACAATTTATAATTGAAAATATTCCAAAAAAAACCGGCTCTTAAGAGGAGCCGGTAAATCTTATAATCTTCAATCTTATAATCTCTAGTCAACTCCCTTATAAACTCTTACCCAGTCTACTTCCATAGATGAAGTTCCACTTATTGCATTTTCAAGTCCTCCGGTAAATACCATATAAAGAGGTTCATCGGGAAGATTTGTGCTCTGGGTATAAAAAACTACATCATTAATTTTCCAAACCAGCTTGTTTGGGCTCCATTCGAGTGAGTATATAAAGAAATCTTTGCTGTATCTCGAGCCAATAGAACTTTTCCTGTTATCTTTTTCGCTTGTAAAGATATCTGCCCATACTTTACCTTTTCCTGTACGGCAAATATCAATATGTGGGGTAATCCTGTCTCCCAGCAGCCTGAATGCGTGGGTTGGACCAACGGCAGTATTAAGTTTTATCTTTGCCTTGAAAGTACCATACTGTTGTCTGAAGCTCTTACTGGTATTAACCAGACCGGAGGTATATGAGAACTCTTTTAACCTGAAGCCTCCCAGCAGGGGATTCCAGACCTTACCGTCTGCTTTTTGTGGCCTGGTAGATATTTGCAATAAACTGCTTCTAACTTCAGTGTTGTCCTTATCGGTATAACAATGGAGATCAGTTTCCTGTGAATAGTGGTCTTTAAATAACTTATCGGCCCAGTAATGATTGGTAAGCCAATTGTTTTTATCGAGAGATTCTCCCTCGAACTCATCGCTAAAGGTAAGTTCTCTGTTTTTAATAAGATCAAACTTATTAGAGTCCTTAACCTTAAGATACCAGACAATGTTATCACTCTTCTTTAGTTTTTCGTATTCCTGTTGGCTGCCAAACATTTCTGATTTTTCAAATCTCTTCTTATCAAGAAGATATTCCTTTCTTTCTTTAAACTCATCCGAGGCAATATATTCCTTAAGTTCTTCGAGTCTTGAAAGCTTCTGTGAACCCTTAAGCTGATTATAGTTTGCCAGTTCTTTGGAGGCTTTAAATTTATAATAGTTCTTTATGTCAGCATTGGACTTTAGGCTGTTAAATTCGTTTAGGAGTTTCTGATCGTTGGAACCTTTGAAATCTGCTGATTTCTGCTTTTGCCTGAACTCGGCCGATTCTACTGTTTTTTTAAGGTCCTCATACTTTTCAATCATCCCGGAACCATCCATTTCCTCGAATTTTTTAAGAGAAGTACCATTCAGGGTCTTGAAATAAAGCTTAATATCCTTCGCTTTTTGCAATTTCTTATACTCGGTCTCTTTATGGTATTCTTCGGATGCTTTAAAACTAAGTCCTTCAATTTCCTTTTTCTTTGATTTAAAGTCACCAGAATTTACAAGTGCGTCAAGCTCATTAAATTTCTTAAGCTCTTCAGAGTCGGAGAATGATTGAAGTTTTTCAAATTCCTTTACCAGGTCAATTTCAGCCTGCTCAATTTTACTTGTTGCCGGGATAAAACCCAGGGCCAGTTTAAGGTTTGCCATAGCTTATTTCTTTTGCTTAGTTTGATAAAGATATGTAATAAAGCTAAAAGTAAAAAGCAAAAAGTAAAAAGGATAAAATGAACGATTGGTCAGCAATATTAATTTATAAGCACAGAGATGATGATATCTATATAAGTAGTAAGCTTGACATTATATAAATGCGCAGGATATATTCGAAATTTATCTTTTGTAAAAGACAGTGAAACAAGTAGATAGGTTTAATGTAATAAAATATTTGCTAAATAACTTGACAAAGGGGTGTCGGATTTATTATATTTGAACAATCGTTCAATTAAAGGCGATATTCTTTTTTTCTATATAAATGACTGAACGCTTAATCAAAAATATTATGGCACCCAGGACCAAACAACAATTTAAGGAGATAAGAGAAGGGAAAAAAGCTCTTATAATGGAAGTGGCCCTTGAGCTATTTGCCGAAGAGGGTTTTTACAGTGCATCTATAAGTAAGATATCTGCAAGGGCAGGTATATCTAAAGGATTGTTATATAATTATTTTGATAGCAAAGAGCACCTTATAAAGGAGATAATTGAGGATGGCCTTGACAGGGTATTTGATATGCTTGATCCCAATAAGGATGGTATAGTAACAAGGAAGGAGATGGAGGCCTTTATTGAGTTAATGTTTGATATGATGAGATCGAACCTTAAATTCTGGTCCTTGTATTTTTCTTTTATGCTGCAGCCTCCTGTTCTTGAACTGGTAAGGGATAGAATTGAAAAGATTTATAGCAGTTATATCCCTATGCTCACAAAATATTTTGAGGCACTTGGCCATGAAGATCCATTGACCGATGCCTATATCTTCGGCTCCCTTCTCGATGGAGTAGGCTTTGGGATAATAACTAATCCTGAGAATTTCCCGCTTGAAAAAGTTAAAAACAGGCTTATTCAACTATACTGTTCATAAATTAACTGATATGAAAAGACAATTTTTAATCCTGACCTCTTTGCTTTTAGTCCTTAGCTCTTCGCCAGGAAGGGCCCAGGATGCGAAGGAGATAGTCAGTAAGGCGAATGAGAAGTTTAACGGAGAAAAAACAAGTGTTGGAACTCTGTCTATGACCATTGTCAGGCCAACATGGGAGCGTACAATCAGTTTTAAGAACTGGACAAAAGGGACGGAGTATGCTCTTACTTTGATTACATCTCCGGCGAGGGATAAGGGACAAACCTTCCTGAAAAGGGGAACCGAGATGTGGACCTGGACACCATCTATTAGCAGGCTGACGAAATTACCTCCCTCACTTATGTCACAGGGCTGGATGGGATCTGATTATACCAATGATGATATACTCAAAGAATCATCTGTTGTAGATGATTACACCCATAAGATAATCGGAGAGGAGGAAATTGAGGGCAGAATGTGCTATAAAATAAAAATGGTGGCAAAGGAAGATGCTGCCGTAATCTGGGGGCACCAGATCAGGTGGATCGATAAGAAAGACTATCTTTTTTTGAGATCAGAGCTCTATGATGAGGACGGCTACCTGATAAGGACCGAGTTGGGTAGCGAGATTAAAATGCTAGACGGAAGGCTTCTGCCAACAAGGCTTGAATTGGTGCCGGCTGAAGAAGAGGGCTTTAAAACTATTGTAATTTTTGAAAGCCTTGAGTTTAACAGATCAATCGAGGATAGCTTCTTTTCACAGCAGAATATGAAACGTGTAAGATAAAGCGGAGGATCAGATAATGAAGAATTATAAACTGGCATGGCGTAACTTATGGCGCAACCGTCGTCGTACCATGATTACATCCGGCTCAATTTTTCTGGCCGTATTTTTTGCCCTGCTTATGAGATCGGTGCAACTGGGTACATATAGCCACTTATTTGGGAATATTATTGAATCCTATTCAGGATATATACAGATTCAAAATGAAGATTACTTCGAAGACCAGGTTATTGACAATGTATTTAGCAGCTCCGAAGAGCTTGAGAACACTCTTCTGGCAGATAAAAATATTAGCGGCCTGATACCTCGTATGGAGTCTTTTGCCCTTGCCTCAAGCGGATCAAGGTCGAAGGGAGTACTTGTGATGGGGATTGATCCGCTCAGGGAAGCAATGCTTTCAGATGTGGAAAGCAAGCTGGTTACTCATATTCTGAGTGATAAGGCAATTGCAGAAATAGAAAAGGAGGATTTACCTGCAAAAGTGCTTAAAAATATTAAGCTATTCAGAGGGAAGGCATATTCACGAACAGCAAAAATTGGAACAGACCTGGGTTTAAGCGAAAAAGAAACAGAGATAATTATCCCGCTTATTACAAAGTATACATCTGTTGAAAGCAGCTATATAAAGAGCGGACGAAAGGGAGCCATAGTGGGTGGCGCCCTGGCTGAATACCTTGATTTGTCGAGGGGAGACACTATTGTACTGCTCGGACAGGGCTATCATGGAACCACTGCTGCTGGCAAATATGCAATTGAGGGAATAGTATCACTGCCTGCACCTGATATTGAAAGTCGGGTAGTTTATCTACCTCTTGATATATGCCAGGATCTTTTTGCCGCAAAAGGTATGTTAAGCTCACTCGCATTGCATCTCGATAGAACCGACGACAGCGATGTAGACGCAACTATTAGCCGCCTTGAAGATAAAGTAGAGCCGTCGCTCAGAATTCTTGGCTGGAGAGAACTTAACCAGACGGTTGTACAGCAGATGGAGGCTGATAATGTTGGAGGGGCCATTATGATTCTTATACTATACCTTGTTATAGCCTTTGGAGTTTTCGGGACAGTGCTTATGATGACAGCCGAGAGACAAAGGGAGTTTGGAGTGGTAATTGCAATCGGAATGCAAAAAACAAAGATGGCTGCAGTAATGGTATATGAAATGGTCTATATAGGCATTATTGGAATTGCCATGGGCATAGTCGCAGCAACTCCTCTGATTATATACCTGTACTATAAGCCAATTGCATTTTCCGGAGACCTTGCAAAAATGATGGAAGACTATGGTTTTGAAGCCATGTTTAAAGCTAAATGGATAGATACATATTATTTGTGGCAGTCACTGATTATAGGCTTAATAGTACTTATATCTGTAATCTACCCTGTGAGAAAAATACTCAGTCTAAAGGAAATTAAAGCATTAAGATCTTAAATATAGAGTAATGATTACAAAAACAGCATGGAAGAATATATGGCGTAACAAAACCAGAAGTATTGTAGTTATTGCCTCTGTAACGATAGGGGTCTTTTCCGGGGTATTTGCTATAGGCGTAATGGAAGGTATGATGGGGCAGAGAGTTGATGAGGCTCTTAACAACGAAGTGTCACATATCCAGATTACACAGTCAGACTTCAGGGCAAATAACGATTTGATCCACTATATTGAAAATGCCGATAATAGTGCCCGTCAAATATCAGAAATTGAGGGTGTTGAAGCGCTTTGTTCAAGGATTGTGCTTATGGGAATGGCAAATAGTGCATCAGGCAGTCAGGGCGTTCAGATAAATGGAATATATCCCGACCAGGAAAGATCTGTATTTAATTTACATAATAAAGTATATCCTGGTTCGGGTGGATATTTTAGTGATGAGAAGGGACGTGGCTACGCATATATTGGTGTCGACCTGGCTAAATCATTGGGTATTATCAGGTATATTATCTCAGATGAAGCTCTTGCTGCCATTAAAGAGGATGGAGTACCCGCAGATGTAAGAGAAAAACTGGAACAGTTTAAAGGAACCAGGTTCAGGAATGAAAAGATTTTTAAAAAGAGACTCGCCGAAGCGCTGGGAGATTCATATTTTAAAAACCATGGAAAAACTATTGGGGAAGCGGCATGGTCGTTCAGTGAAAGAGCAAGATTAACCATTACCTTTCTTGATAAGGATAATTACCAGACAGGAGCACGATTCAGGATAGCAGGACTATATGATATACCAAACAGCATATATGAAAAGATGCAGGTATTTGTTATGGCCGATGAATTAAGAGATCTCGCGGGCCTGCCTGAAGATATTGCACACCAGCAAATCGTAAAAATTTCCAGCAAGGATGAGAGCGCTTTGATAGCTGATAAGATATCCTCGCTTTTTCCCGAAAGGGAAGTACTTACCTGGCAAAAAATTCAACCAGAACTGGCTATGATGTCTGAATTGACTTTTGCTATGTATGGTTTTTTTATGGTCATTATACTGGCCGCTCTGGCTTTCGGTATAGTTAATACTATGCTTATGGTTGTCCTGGAGCGTACCAGGGAACTCGGAATGCTTTCGGCCATAGGAATGAATAAGAAAAAGGTTTTCAGAATGATAATGACGGAATCTGTCCTCTTATCATTTACCGGCGGAATTATTGGTCTTACACTTAGTTATTTGTTGATATCCATTACGGGACAAAGCGGTCTGACCGTGGCAAACATGCAGGAAGGATTCGAGGAAATGGGCTTCTCCGTCCATATCTACCCCTCGATAGGTCCAGATATGTTATTAATGGTAACTGTACTTATAATACTGACCGGAATAGTTTCGTCAATCTACCCTGCAGTAAAGGCATTAAAGCTTGATCCCGCAGAAGCATTAAGAACAGAATAATAATTACAAATAAATATAGCTATGAAAGTACTTGAGTTAAAGGGAGTCCATAAAATATATAACGAAACTGAGGTGGAGGTTCATGCTGTAAATGGAGTAAACCTGGATTTTGAAGAAGGAGAGTTTGCAGCTATTGTTGGTCCGTCAGGGTCAGGTAAAACAACACTTCTGAATATGATTGGTGGACTTGATTATCCGTCAGAAGGAGAGATTCTTGTTGATGGAAAAGACCTTTCAAAATTTAAATCATCTGAAATAATTGATTTCAGGATGCGGAATATAGGCTTTGTATTTCAATCTTATAACCTTATACCTGTTTTAAGTGCAAAGGAAAATGTAGAGTTTATAATGAACCTTCAAAAATGGCCGAAGGCAGACAGGGAAAAGCGAACGATGGAACTGCTTGAAGCAGTTGGATTAGGAGACAGGGCAAACAGCCGACCTAATAAATTATCGGGAGGTCAGCAGCAGAGAGTTGCCGTTGCCCGCGCTCTGGCATCCAAGCCAAAGTTCATCCTGGCTGATGAACCTACTGCAAATCTCGATTCAAAATCTACTGCAACCCTCCTGGATATAATGGAGAAACTTAACAGGGACGAAAGCATTACTTTTATATTTTCGACACATGATGCAAGGGTAGTTAAGAAGGCCCGAAGGGTTATAAGCCTTGAAGACGGTCAGGTAGTATCTGATAAAACACATTAACGAATGAAGTCTGTTTTTAAGATTGCAGCAATAGTGCTGATTTTTCTTGGCCTATCACCCAGGGTTCTGTCACAGGAAACTTATCCGGGACTAACAGCTAATGGCTATGTTTCTCTGCTTCAAAGCTCAATTTTTGAGCGCTTCGATGAGGAATGGTTTAATGAGAACATAATTCATAACAGGCTTAACGTGAGACTTTATGCCGGACCAAAAGTCACATTCGGGATGGAGATGCGTAACCGTATCTTTACAGCAGATATGCTTACTTATTATCCGGGATATGCTTCCGGCATTGATGCAGACAGGGGCTGGCTTGATATGAGCTGGAATGTTATTGATGAAAGATCTTTTCTCTTCAATATCTTTCTTGACAGACTCTGGATTGATTTTAGCGGAAATAATTATCAGCTCAGGCTTGGTCGTCAGAGAATAAACTGGGGTCAGGCCTTTGTCTGGAATCCTAATGATGTGTTTAACACTTATTCTTATTTTGATTTCGATTATCCCGAGAGACCTGGTAGTGATGCTATTCGTTTGCAGATCTATCCTTCCTATTCTTCTACACTGGAGATTGCTGCAAACATCGATTCGGAAGATAATATTACAGCAGCAGCTCTTTACAGGTTTAATAAATGGGGCTATGATATTCAGTTTCTTGGCGGCTATATTTCGGGTTCAGACCTGATGCTGGGTACCGGGTGGTCTGGTTCTCTAGGATCTGCTTCTTTCAGGGGGGAGCTAAGCTGGTTTCAGCCCTATAAGAGTTTTTCGGATACTACAGGAACAGGACTTTTCACCCTTGGATTTGACAGGTCTTTTTCAAATAATGCAAACCTTCAGTTTCAGGTGATGTATTGTAATAAGCCTGTTGATTTTAATGACTTTAATGAATTATATTCCGGTAATATGTCTGCTAAGGACCTGGCTTTTTCTGAGATCTCGCTATTTGCATCAGCACAGTATCCTGTAACACCCCTTCTAAAGATTGGACTATCAACAATATTTTACCCTGGTATTAATGGTGTCTTTGCCGGGCCCACGATTGATGCCTCCCTGGCAAAAAATTTAGATTTTTCATTTTTCTGGCAGCACTTTAAAGCAGATATGATATCCGAAAAGCTAAAATTAAACCTCGCATTTCTTCGGGTGAAATACAGTTTCTGATAATTTTCTTACTTTAGCCACCTCAAAACAAAGATAATGGCATTAGTACACGAGATGGAAAGAAGCGGTAACTGGCTCTTTAAAAGAAGAGGATGGCTTCCTGTTTTCTTTCTGATACCTGCATTTGCTTTCTTATATTTAAGTGAAAAAATAGAATATAATTCTATTACCGAGACTATATTTATTGTTGTCGGGATGATCGGACAGTTAATAAGGGCACTGACTGTCGGACGCACGCCAAAGGGCACATCCGGTCGAAATATCAAAGGGCAGGTTGCAAGCCAGATAAATACCAGCGGTATATACTCTCTTGTCAGGCACCCGCTTTATATAGGTAATTTTTTAATGTGGCTGGGACCGGTTCTCTTCCTTAGATCACTCTGGTTTACACTATTCTTTTGCCTTCTTTACTGGCTGTATTATGAGAGAATAATGTTTGCCGAGGAACAATTCCTAAGAAAGAAGTTCGGTGATCTATATGATAAATGGTCTGAAAATGTAAGGGCTTTTTTACCTGGATTCAAGAATTACAGGAAAGCTGATCTGCCATTCTCTTTCAGAAATGTGTTGAAAAGAGAATATCACGGACTGGCTAATATGTTTATTATTTTTTCCCTGCTCGATCTTGCACGAAATTATATTAATGAATATACCGTAAGGCTTAACCCGATATGGCTATGGTCGTTAATAGTGGTAATGATAATCTGGCTATTAATCAGGGTTCTGGTTAAAAGCACAGGGGTTCTGAATGTGCAGGGACGATAGCTTATTGTTAAATCACCAGGGTCTTTTTTGAGGGAGTTTCAAGAAATTCTGAGATTGTATTTTTCAGGTCCGAAACCTTAATTGGTTTTGATATATGGGCTGAACAACCAGCGTCAAAAGCGTCCTTCTCATCATTTTTCATTGCATAAGCTGTTTGTGCAATTACCGGAACAGAAGGGTTTATCTTTTTGATTTCACGAGTTATTTCATAACCATTTATATCGGGCATCCGGATATCCATAAGAATCATATCTATAGAGTCAATTCTTGATGCAAGAGATATTGCCTCTTCTCCTGTTTGAGCCCATAGTACTTCAGCTCCGGAGTCTGTCAGTAATTTTTCAAGGTATAGATAGTTGGATTCAACGTCTTCAACAACCATGAAACATTTACCATTCAGACTAAAATCACCGTTAAGCGCAGAATTTTTATCATCAGGCCTGGTAGGAATTCTGAAATAGAAAGTTGAACCTTCATTCAGAGTTGATTCAACCCTGAGGTTCCCTCCCAGCAGGTTTGAAATCTCTTTACAAATTGCAAGTCCAAGTCCAAGTCCGCCCCTGGTTCTGGTAAATGAGCTATCGATTTGCTGAAATTTTTCAAAGATCATATCGGTTTTATCTTCAGGAATTCCTATTCCTGTGTCGCTCACAAAAAATTCAATCTCAGATCCTATTATCTTATAACCATATCTTATTGAGCCCTTTTCTGTAAACCTTACAGCGTTTGTGATAAGATTTGAGAGTAATTGCTTAAGCCTTAAGCTGTCGCTTATTATTAGTATCTCACTCCCGGTATTACCCGGTTGATAAAAGGTATTTATTTTCCCTTTCTTTTCGAGTTCAATTATACCACTCATGCTTTGTCCAAGCTCGGAGAGAAGCTTATTAATATCTATCTCCTCTGATTTGATTATGCTGGTTTTAGTTTCCAGGATGGAAAGATCAAAAATAGACTCGATAATGGTCAGAAGTTTTTGACCGTTATCAGAAATGTAGCTGTTCATTTCCTGAATATTGTCAATATTCTTTTCGTCACTTATTAAATTACTAAATCCAATTACTGCATTCAGAGGTGTTCTTAGTTCATGTGACATTGTTTCCAGGAAGGCAGTCTTTAACCTGTCGTTTTCTTCGGCTTTTTCTTTAGCCAGAATCAGGTTCTTTTCAAACTCCTTCTGATGAGTAGTATCTTTTAGCAGGGCCTGTATACCACTTACCTTCCCCTTTTCGAAGATCGGAGTCATATGTACTATTCCGCTTCTTGGCTTAGTATTTCTATCAATCCATTCAAAATCGGCAGTTAAATTCTGTTTTCCGACAATTACTTTACTGAACAGTTTAATATAGGAAGGGATTTTTTTGGGGGAGAACCTTGTGATCTTAGTAAAGTGCTTTCCGACTACTTCTTCTTTTTTAAGGTCGAACACCTTGAGTAAAGCAGGATTACAATCAGTGACAAAGCCTAACTTATCAGCCAGCGCCATTGCTTCGGGTGAATTCTCAAACATTCTCCGGTGCTTGGCTTCGCTTTCAATAAGTGCATTTTCAGCTTCTTTTCTTTCGCTAATATCCCTTACAACAGCAAGTATAATTTTCTCATTGTTTATTTCAACAATATTTGAAGATACCTCAACCGGGAATACCGATTTATCTTTTCGAACGTGGATTGATTCATATATGGCTGATCCGGATTCAAGGAGTTTTTTGTTGGCTTCAGAATGAATTTTCAATTCCTCCGGAACGGTAATATCTATCGGATTAAGCTTTAAAAATTCACCTCTGGTATAACCGAAAATCTTGCAGGCATAATCGTTTACTTCAACAAAAGTATTATAGCCTTTCTTATCCCAGGAGTAAACAAAAATTGCATCATTAATATGTTTAATCAGAGACGAATATTTTTTCTTGTTAAACTCGACTTCACTCTCCGCCTCCTTAATACTGGTAAGGTCGAGAACATTAAAAATAACACCCTTGCTCCAATCATTTATATCGACAGGAGAAGAGCTCATATGTACATCCAGGACAATACCATCTTTTCTTACCAGCCTTGTGTTTAATGCTCCGGTTCCTTTTTCTTCAATTTTTTTGTACTTAACTCTTCCGATTCTCTCGTATTCTTCATCGTTTTCGTATAAAAACCGGGCATTTTTTCCGATTAATTCACTTTTGTTGTATCCCAGCATTTCACAGAATTTATCATTAGCCATGCTGATTGTGCGATCTACTATCATCCCAACGCCTGCAGGCGAGGATCTGAATATACTTTCGAGTGTACGGCTTCTTTCAAGAGCTCTTTGCTGTGCTATTTTCTTGCCCTGTATATTTCTGCTTACCCCAAGAACTTCCCTTATACGGCCCTCTTTATTCTTAATCGGAGTTACTAGTACTTCCGTCCATACTGTCGACCCGTCCTTGCAGAGCTGTTCAATCTCAGCCTGAAAAGAATCGGAAATAGCTTTTTTTCTATTATCGAGAGAGAGCAGGTTATTAAGCAGAATTGAAACTTTTTGCATCGATTCTTCGGTCATAACCTCGTGCAGAGGCTGCTTTAGAACTTCCTCGGATGTGTATCCACGTAATTTCTTAACAGATGGACTAACATAGGTAAAGCGACCATCCGGCTGTAATACCCAGATTACATCGGTAGAGTTTTCAGCCAGGAGTCTGTATTGATCCTGGGTTTCTCTGAGATTATTTACCTGTCGGAGATATATTAGTGCACAATCTTTACCATCAGAGATAATTTTTTCAGCGGAGATAATAGTTTTACAAGTTGCCCCTTCTTTGTTTAATAATTCTGTTTCAAAGTTCTTTATGCGTCCTTTTAACTGTATATTTTCGTAGAAATGATTTCTGTCTTCCTTGCTCGACCAGAGATTTAAATCAACAGTAGTTTTATTTAGGGAATCCTCTTTGCTGTATGCAAAAACATCAATAAAGTTCGAGTTTATTTCGACAAGAGCCATGCTTTCAATGTCCAGAATGCAAACCGGGTCTGGACTAGCCATTAGTGCTTTCTGAAATTTTTCCCTGGAATTTTTACAAAATTCATTAGCCCTGTCAAGTTGCAAGCTAAGATCGGCAATCTTGTTTTCAAGATCTTCTTTACTTTTATGCGTTTTCATTGTGATGAATGTGGTATCAGACCTAAATAATTTATAAGGATACAACTAATTATGTGGGGTGGAATAATTGGCGGATATAATTTTCATCACGCAAAACGATGATTTGCATCATCGTAAGAGCTAATTAGCTTATCTTTGAAAAGATATGAAAATGATAAAAAAGATACTGGGATATTTTCTGCTTATACCCATTTATTTTTACAAATGGTTTATCTCTCCAATTACCGGACCCTCCTGCAGGCATACCCCTAGCTGTTCTACATATGCGCTTGATGCAATAAAACAATTAGGGCCCCTGCGAGGCCTTGTACTTGGAACCAATCGCATACTAAGATGTCGGCCCGGTGGGACTCATGGCTATGATCCTGCTCCAGAGATATGGATAAAAAGATATAAAGTTATAAATACCCTGCTGGGTAAATGGCCTCGCTCAAACAGGTTAAAATAATTTAAGGGCTTCTTAAAAATTAACCTTCTCCTTTATCGACTTATAACCGCTGCGACTGACAGGTATCCTGGCACCGTCTTTCATAATAGCACGATAGGTTTCTTTGCCGTAGGGCTCAATTCTGTCTATCTGGTTAATTTTTACGATTGCCGAGCGGTGAGTTCTGATAAAATCTTCGTCAGGAAGGTTATTTTCATAGTATTTCATGGTTTGCTGCTTAAGGGCCTTACCATCTTTGTGGAATATCATAACGTAATCGTCTTCAGACCTTATATATAATATTGAGTCAACAGGTATAAAGCTTATCGAAGATCCTTTTCTGATTACAATTCTGGATAGCGATGGAGATCCCTCGGGCCTTGATGATGTTAAGGAGTTTAAGTTGTCTGTCCCCTTCTTTCCGCTGTTTAGTTTATCGACAGCCTTAAAGATTGCTTCATCAAATCTTTCCTGCGAAAATGGTTTAAGTAAATAATCTATTGCATTCATATCGAATGCTTTAATTGCATATTCGTCGTAAGCAGTTGAGAAAATTATTTCAGGCTTCTTATCCAGCAATTCCAATAGTTCAAAGCCAGTTAACTTTGGCATCTGAATATCCAGGATAAGAAGATCGGGTTCAAGATTCTTAATACTTTTCAAGCCACAGAATCCATCACCGCATTCGCCAATAATCTCAAAATTTTTATGTTTTGAAAAAAAGTGTCTGATTAAAACCCTTGCCGGTTCCTCGTCCTCAATAATCAGGACCCTGATTTTATTATTATCATTCATTACTCCTGGTATTTTTACTTGTCAGGGATAAATAACTCAACGGTAAATTTACTATTTTCTTTTCTTGTATTAAGTGATGCTTCTTTGTTGTAATAGAGGTCAAGCCTCCTCTGTACATTATTCAGCCCGGTTCCTGTGCCTCTTACCGGGATGCTGTCAGGATCATAGTTATTTGTTATGCTTATAGTGGTGCCCATGTCGCTTTTAGATATTACAACATCAATAATAACACTATCTACACTTTCATATACACCATGTTTAACCGAATTTTCATACAGGGGCTGAAGAATCATATTTGGCACATTTACATCCAGGGCTTTAATATCAATATCTTCTTTAAGAAGCAGCCTGTTGCCAAATCGAATTTTTTCTATATCCATATAAAGCCTCATATTAATCAGTTCTTTCTCCAGGGGAACGGCTTTCTCTTCTTTTCTTGAGAGCGCGTATCGCATAAACTCAGAAAGCTTTACTACCATTTCCCTTGCCTTCCCGGGATCTGTAATTGTTAGCGAGCTTACAGAGTTAAGACTGTTAAAAAGAAAATGAGGGTTGATTTGAGATCTGAGCATAAGCAGCTCTGTTTCTCTAAGCATATTTTCAAGCTTTGCCTCATTAATGTTCTTCTTATTTATATTATCGAGGCTTATAATAAGGTAATAGGTCAGTGTTATTACCACGTAAATAAGTATTCCTCCTGCCAGCCTGTAATAAAATGAAAGCTTCCATAATTCAAGGTAGGCCCCGGGATCGTTAATAAGAGACACGGTGAGAACTCTTACACCCAACAACCACATGCTTATGGTAACCATTCCGATAATAAGGTGGTTAAGCACACTGCTTAATAGTTTCCCGGAATCCATCTTTAACTGTCTTAGCGGGAACCATATTGCTATAGCAAGAAGACTGAAGATAAGAGATGATGAAAAGCCGTCAATAAAAGAAGCAAGCAGACCAATATCTGTTACAAAGCTTAAAAGAAGTGACTGTCCCAGTCCTAAAAAGAACCAGATCAGCCACCAGATAAATAACCTCGAGCGAAATGTAATAATTGGGTGAATCATGCCAGGTTCTGATTATTAATAGCTTTTTATTTCTCCTCCCCCAAATATTACAGTTCCTTTTAAAACAAGAGTTTTTGAAATGTCTATCGGATTGGTGTGAGACATCTTTCTTGAATCTGAGAATCCGCCCAGAATAGAGGTTACTTCAATAATAACATTCCAGTCGCTCGGTACTATCAGAGAACCTCCTCCGAAAATACATGTAAGTTCTACCTCATTTACTCCTGGTGCCAGCTTTGCCCTGGTAAAATCTACTTCAGATCCTCCAAAGATTGCTGTTATTTTTCCTCCCTGGAAATTATCCGATGTTACAATTCTTTCTCCTCCTCCGAATATATGTGCTATATCTATCGTATCAGAGGAGTTAGTCTGACGCGAACGCCATTTATCTGATTTCAACCATCTGGCATTGGTCAGGATTACTAAACCTGCAACAATAAACAGCGCAGGCCAGAATAGACGGTATGCACGGAAAGGAATATCGAATATTTCAGGTATAAGGAAGAAACCACCTACGGCCATTACCACCAGTCCGGGTCCTTTATTTCCTGATCCCATAGTCATTATAAAGCCAATGGCCAGAAGCAGCATTTGCCAGCTAAATACAATATTTTCAATATAGCGAGGAAGCAGGCCGGTTCTTTCAATAATAAGCATAGAACCTAGTAATATCAGTACAACACCAATGGCAATTTTTGAAGTGCCGGATGAGTGATGATGATCATGTTTATTGTTAAAATCTGTTCTGTTTTCCATAGTATTTTTAGTTTTCAATTATACGATTTTGATTACGAAACTTTCTTATCACACCCGAAACAATAAATCCCAGTCCGACAAGAATAATAGCTCCCGGCCAGTAGAAATTATCTATAAAATCGGGTATTTCAATATTCAGGTAGGGTAATAGAAAATAAGTGCCTACCGCGAAAAGGATCAGTGCTTCTCCTACTTTGCCGTTAAATAGAGAAACAAGACCTATAAATATAAGGAGCACCTGCCATTTAATATAGTCGGATGGCTCCCCCAGGTGAAGCAGATCCATCATAATTACCCCCAGAAGAAGGCCAAAAGCAACAAGGAAGGATCCTATGCCCCATAGAGGATTAATGTCTTTATTACAATTATCTTTTTTCATACCACATTTATTTATTGATGATTCAAAAATAGCAGGTGAAAGCTGCATTTATTATTGAAAATCGGCAGGGAGCAGGTTTTAATCGGTAAACAACGATTATCCTAAAGTAAGGGCATTCTTAAATTTACTTTTATCTTTGCGCTGAGAATCAATATTTAAAGAGGTGTATCTTTTTCCCTCTACATTTTCATAATTGAATAAGCTTTTATATTTTTGCACACCAATTTTGACAGTGATGTCCGGTTTATATGATATACCCCTGTCAGGCCTTAAAGAGGGAAGTCATTTATATGATTTTGATGTAGACAGGGATTTTTTTGAGTCGTACGACAATAGTGAGATAGGAGAATGTGAGCTTAAAGTCATAGCTAATCTCGTAAAGAGGTCTGTACATATGGAGCTTACAATTGCAGTTGAGGGCAGGGTGATGATAGCATGTGACAGGTGTCTGGAAGATTACTGGCAGGACATTGAAAGCAGTAATGCTCTGCTTATTAAGTATGGAGATCAATGGGAAGAGGTAGACGATGAGATAGTAATGATACCCTATGGTGAAAGCAGCTTTGATCTGAGCCAGTTTATATATGAGTTTGCTCATCTGGCCTTACCGATACAGAAGGTACACCCCGATGATATAAACGGAGTAAGCAGCTGCGATCCTTTAATGATTGAAAAACTCAGGGAACATTTACCTGAGTCAGATGATAAAACAGATCCAAGATGGAAAGAACTTGGAAAGCTTAGAGGAGGATTAGAAATTTAATAAATAGAAGAAATGGCACATCCAAAAAGAAAAACATCGAAGCAGAGGAGAGATAAGCGCAGAACCCATTATAAGGCAACTGCACCTACAGTATCTTCATGCTCGAACTGCGGAGCAACAGTACAGTATCACAGGGTTTGCCCTGAGTGCGGACATTACAAGGGTAAGCTTGCGATAGAGAAAGAAGTCTCTGCTTAATCATAAATCTATCTTATGAGAATAGGGCTTGATATAATGGGAGGAGATTTTGCTCCCGGAGCTGTTCTCGAAGGTGCTTTTGACGCAATTGATTATCTTTCATCCGATGAAAGGCTGGTTCTTGTTGGGGATGAGTCTTTAATTCTTGATAGGCTGGAATCGGAAGGAATAGACAAAAGTATTTTTGACATACTGCCCTCAACCGAAGTTATCGGGATGGGGGAGCACCCCGCCAGGGCTTTTTCCCTTAAGAAGGATTCCAGCATTTCGGTTGGATTTAATGCCCTGAAAAGTGGCAGGTTGGATGGCTTCTGTAGTGCGGGCAATACAGGCGCAATGCTTGTTGCAGCTAGTTATACTGTAAATGTAATACCCGGAGTTTTGAGACCAGCGCTGGTTACACTGCTCCCATCAACTGATAACAGGCAATCAGTAATTCTTGACGTGGGTTTAAATCCAGACAGCAAACCAGATGTGTTGCTTCAGTATTCAACCCTTGGGTCGATATATGCAAAATATGTCCTGAAAATTCCAAATCCACGAGTTGGCCTGCTTAATATAGGAGAAGAAGAAACCAAGGGTTCTCTTGCTGTAAAATCTGCCCATGAACTTATAAAAGATAACTCCTCAGTTAATTTTGCCGGCAATCTTGAAGCAAATTCATTGTTTACTTCTGAGATGACCGACGTGATTGTGTGTGACGGATTTGCAGGGAATATTGTAATCAAACAGGCCGAGGCTTTTTATGATATATTTAAGCAAAGAGGCTACAAGGACGATTTTTTTGATAAACTTGATTTCGAAAATATAGGAGGAACACCGATTGTTGGAATAAATGCAAATGTCGTTATCGGCCATGGTGTTTCAAAACGAAAAGCAATTATGAATATGATTCTGCAAACAAGAGATGTCATAAAGGCAGACCTGGCGCAGAAAATAATAGATGAATTATAAGATGAAAAAGATTACAGCAGCAATAAGCGGTCTATATGCCTGGGTGCCTGAGTATCGTCTCGACAACCATGAGCTGGCAACAATGGTCGACACTTCAGATGAATGGATAATGCAGCGTGTTGGCATAAAGGAGAGAAGAATACTGAAGGGCGAAAATCAGGGCACCTCAGTGATGGGCGCAAATGCGGTAAAGGGACTGCTCGAAAAAACAGGTACATCTCCCGACGAGATTGATCTGCTAATATGCGCTACTGTAACACCTGATATGTTTTTCCCTGCAACAGCTAATATAATTAGCGACAAGGTTGGAATTAAGAATGCATTTAGTTTTGATTTAAATGCTGCATGCTCAGGTTTTCTCTTTGCCTTACAAACTGCCGCAAACTATATTGAAACAGGCAGGTATAAGAAGGTAATACTTGTTGGAGCAGATAAAATGTCCAGTATTACTGATTATACCGACAGAACAACCTGTCCGCTTTTTGGTGATGCGGCAGGTGCTGTGTTACTTGAGCCTTCTGTGGATGAAACAGGAATAAAGGATTATTTGTTCCGTACAGATGGAAGTGGCAGACATCACCTATATATGAAAGGCGGAGGTTCCGAACGCCCTGCTACTCACGAAACAATAGATGCAAAAGAACATTATATCTTTCAGGAAGGTCAGACAGTATTTAAGTTTGCTGTATCCAGGATGGCCGACATAGCAGTTGAGATAATGGAAAAAAATAATCTTACTGCAGACGACATATCATGGCTGGTACCTCACCAGGCCAACCTGAGGATTATTGATGCCACAGGGAGAAGAATGGGACTTCCTCCCGAGAAGGTAATGATAAATATACAGAACTATGGCAATACAACAGCGGCCACCATACCACTCTGCCTCAGAGACTATGAAAAACAATTAAAGAAAGGCGATAATATTATTCTTGCAGCATTTGGAGGTGGATTTACATGGGGCTCAATATGGGTTAAGTGGGCCTACGATTCTAAATAACATAATTTAAGATATCTATTAAACAATAGTTTATATCTTTGAGAGTTATCTTTTTAAACAAATGAGGAAATATGGCAAAGGTTAATGACACTGAAAGCACAACAATCAATTTGATAAGTAATGGTACGGAAATTACCGGGGATATAAGATCGCAGGGCGATATCAGAATTGATGGAGTACTTATTGGAAACCTTTCAACCAAGGGGAAAGTGGTTATAGGTAATACCGGGAAAGTAAAAGGCGAGGTTGTTTGTAAAAACTCTGAAGTTTCAGGAGAGATTGAGGGAAAAATAAATGTTAGTCAGCTTCTGACTCTTAAGGTTTCATCTGCTATTAATGGCGACATTATTACAAACAAACTGTCGATTGAGCCCGGAGCAAGGTTTACAGGTAACTGTAATATGAGTGATGGAAATGAACTCAAATCAACAGCAGCAGCACCAGCCGCAGAAGAAAAAGAAGAAAGCAAGTAAAACTGATGACCCCATAAAGAGCTATGCCAAATATACAGGCATTGCTATCCAGATGGTGGTTATTATTGTTGTTATGACATTTGCTGGGGTAAAGCTCGATTCAAGAAGGGCTTCTGATATCCCGGTTTTTACGATAATCCTATCGCTGCTTGGTGTTTTTGCCGCAATTTATACTGCCATAAAGGATTTTATTAATAAATAGAGTAATGATAATTCTCTATAGAAGACTTCTAAATACAATTATCCTTTCCCTGGCATTGCTGCTGTCCGGATTAATAGTTAATAAACTTCTACCCGGAACGGCCGATAAAGCATCCCTGGAAATTCTTGTGGTATCTTTCTTTATTCTTTCAGCCATTGTTCTGAGCATTAATTTCTTCGGCTCCCGAAAGGAAGCCGAGGCGCAATCACTTTTTAACTTTGCAGCCATGGGTGTGAAATTTGTGCTTTCCGCTATAATTGCCCTGCTCTATTTCGAAGCGTTTAAAAAATCAGGATTGAATAACATCCTATTATTTTTTATATTATATTTGACATTCACGGTTTACCTGATGGTTATAATCGTTAAGTCGCTGAATAACAGGTTTATAAAACAAGGTTAGTTTTGAAAGGGAGATCATTTGTAAGTATATTATTTGCCGCCTTGACACTTATGTTTATGCAACCTGAGGCTGCCCTTGCACAGGATCATGGCACCGAAGTTCAGGATGAGCATAGCGAGCTTAATCACTCAGAAGATGCTGAATTTGATCCCGGGACCTATATTCTTGATCATATTGCCGATTCTCACGAATGGCATGTATATACCGATAAGCACGGACATCATGTAAGTATTTATCTGCCGGTGATTCTCTATACAAAAGACAGTGGACTTTCGGTATTTTCTTCAAGAAATCTGGCTCACGGTCATTCGCACGATGGTTTTATAATAATTGAAGAAGGTGACCTTAAGGGGAGAATAGCAGAGATTGATGATGATGGTCATATTATTGAAGGCAGATTGCCTCTGGATCTTTCCATTACAAAGAATGTAACTGCAATGCTGATTTCAGCCCTTATCCTGCTCTGGCTTTTTGTATCTCTTGCAAGGTCTTATAGAAGGACAGGTGTTAGTGCACCAAAGGGTATTCAGGGCTTTCTGGAACCGGTAGTGGTTTTCGTCAGGGATGATATTGCAATCCCCAATATAGGCGAGGAGAAGTTTGAGAAGTTTATGCCCTATCTACTGACGGCGTTTTTCTTTATTCTTATTAATAACCTGATGGGACTGGTGCCAGTACTTCCGGGCGGAGCTAATGTAACCGGCAATATTGCGGTTACCATGGTACTTGCTCTCTTTACTTTCTTTATAACTCAGTTCAGTGGTAACAGGCAGTACTGGGGTCATGTTTTTAATACTCCCGGAGTGCCTTTCTGGTTAAGGCCTATTATGATTCCCGTTGAACTGATTGGCATTTTATCAAAACCATTTGCACTGATGGTTCGTCTTTTTGCCAATATCACAGCCGGTCATATAATTGTATTAAGTCTGGTTAGCCTGATATTTATTTTTAAAAGCCTGGCGGTAGCCCCGGTTTCAATACTTTTTGTCCTGTTTATGGACTGTCTTGAGATACTGGTGGCATTCCTTCAGGCTTATGTATTTACTTTATTATCGGCCCTCTTTATCGGGCTTGCAGTACAGGAACATCATTAAACTATATAAATTGTCAAATTAAATTTAATTATTATGACAGGTACATTAGCAGCAGTTGGAGCAGGATTGGCAGTAATAGGTGCCGGTCTTGGTATCGGACGTATCGGAGGTCAGGCAATGGAGGCAATAGCCCGCCAGCCCGAGGCCGCCGGTAAGATACAGACAGCTATGATTATTTCGGCAGCCCTTATCGAAGGTGTAGCCCTTTTCGCAGTTGTTGTGGCTCTTATTGCTAAAGCGTAGAAAATTGAAGGAAGGCAGCGTTTGGCTGCTTTCCTTCTTATTTTAAGAATTAATTATAATTATTATGATATTAGCAAATAGTCTGGCAACACCCGCCATAGGAACTATTTTCTGGACAACAATAATCTTTGGATTGCTTCTTGTTCTGCTAAGGGTTTTTGCATGGAAACCCATTATGGGTGCTATTAAGGCCCGTGAGGATAGCATAAAGGGATCACTTGAGGCTGCTGATGAAGCACGCCGCGATATGGAAAGATTGCAGACCGATAATGAGGCAATAATGAAGGAAGCCAGGAAAGAGCGGGACTCACTTATGAAAGAAGCCCGCGATTCGAGAGATAAAATGATTACAGAAGCAAAGAACCAGGCAAAAACTGAGGCCGACAGAATTGTTGAGAAGGCAAGAATTGGTATAGAGAAGGAAAAATCTGCAGCTATAGCCGAGATAAGAGACCAGGTTGCCGACTTATCGGTTGAGATAGCGGGAAAAATCCTGAGGGAAAACCTGAAAGATACACCGGAGCAGGATCGCCTGATCAGTAAACTTCTTGATGATATTGATCTGAAAAAGAACTAGGATAAGAATGAACGAGGGTAAAATATCAGTCAGATATTCAAAAGCACTGTTCCTTACGGCACGTGAAAAAGGTCTTGTTGATAAGGTGAGGGAGGATATGTTGTACCTCCTTGAACTTACATCTCTTGAGGATGTTAAAGATCTGTTGAATAGTCCTGTTATTGAGAATTCTGTAAAAAAGAATGCCCTAAATGCTTTATTGAAAGGTAAAATAGAAGAACTGTCGATAAACATGGTTAACCTTACTGTTAGTAATAACAGGGAAATGTTCCTGCAGGGAATTGCCAGGTCTTATATCCGGGCAGCGGATGAATTCAATGGAATAACAAGGGCTACACTAACTACTGCTAATGATATTAGCGAAAAGCTTAAAAAGGAAATAGTTAAGCTTATAGAGGAGGGACTTGATACCAGGGTTGATATGGCTGAGCTTGTGGATCCCTCAATAAGCGGAGGCTTTATGCTCAAGGTGGAAGATCTTTTTATTGATGGAAGTGTTAAATCACAATTACGAAAAATTAGAAAGCAACTTAAAGAAGATTTATAAGAATTAATCTGGCAGATAAATAAAGCCATTTTAAAAATATATAGAGCAATTTATGGCAAGCATTAAACCAGCAGAAGTATCTGAGATACTAAAACAGCAGCTCGAAGGCATCAAAACAGGAGCCTCGCTCGAGGAAGTGGGAACAGTCCTTCAGGTGGGTGATGGTATCGCCCGTCTCTACGGATTATCAAATGTACAGTCGAACGAACTTATAGAATTTGAAAATGGTGTGCAGGCAATTGTCCTGAATCTTGAGGAAGATAATGTGGGAGCGGTGCTTCTGGGATCGTCTGAAGGGATTACTGAAGGTGATATTGCCAAAAGGACCGGCCGCATTGCTTCTATAATGGTTGGCGAAGGACTCCTTGGCAGGGTTATTATGCCTACCGGGGAGCCACTTGATGGCAAGGGCCCCATAGAAGGCAAGTTGTATGAAATGCCATTTGAAAGAAAGGCTCCCGGGGTTATTTTCCGCCAGCCGGTGAAACAACCCTTACAGACTGGTTTAAAACCAATCGATGCAATGATCCCTATTGGCAGGGGACAGAGAGAGCTTATTATTGGCGACAGGCAGACAGGTAAAACAGCTATTGCAGTAGATGCTATAATAAACCAGAGACAGAATTATGAAAATGGGGATCCTGTTTTTTGTATCTATGTTGCTATCGGGCAAAAAGGATCAACTGTGGCTAATATTGCAGCTATTCTTGAGGAGCATGGTGCGATGGACTATACGGTTATTATTGCTTCGAGTGCAGCCGAACCTGCAGCCGCTCAGTTTTATGCTCCTTTTGCGGGTGCAGCCATAGGAGAATTTTTCAGGGATACAGGAAGAGATGCTCTGATTGTATATGACGATCTTTCCAAACAGGCTGTGTCTTACAGAGAAGTATCCCTCTTGCTTCGTCGCCCACCCGGACGGGAGGCATATCCTGGAGATGTATTTTACCTGCACTCAAGATTGCTTGAGAGGGCTGCAAAAATTATTGAATCTGATGAGGTGGCTCAAAAAATGAACGACATTCCTGATTCCTTAAAAGGAATGGTGAAAGGAGGAGGTTCGCTTACCGCCCTGCCAATAATAGAAACTCAGGCAGGTGATGTATCGGCATATATCCCGACCAATGTAATCTCAATTACAGACGGACAGATATTTCTTGAATCAGATCTTTTTAATGCAGGTGTGCGCCCGGCAATTAATGTTGGTATTTCTGTATCAAGGGTGGGTGGTAATGCCCAGATCAAGGCAATGAAAAAAGTTGCAGGTACACTTAAAGTTGACCAGGCCCAGTACAGGGAGCTGGAAGCTTTTGCAAAATTTGGTTCCGACCTCGACGCTACTACAAAGGCCATGATTGATAAGGGTTCGAAGAATGTAGAGATACTAAAACAGGGACAATACTCCCCGATGCCCGTTGAAAAGCAGATTGCAATAATCTATTGTGGAACAAAAGGACTTCTGAAGAAAATCCCGGTTAAAAAAGTGAAAGAGTTTGAATCTCAGTTTTTAGAGTTTCTCGAGTTAAATCATTCCGATGTGCTGGAGACGCTTAAGAGTGGAGTGATTGATAATAGTGTAACGGATATACTTGAAAAGGTTGCAGCCGACTTGTCTGCAGGTTTAGAGGAGTAAAGGATTTGATTTTTTATGGCTAATCTTAAAGAGATACGAACCAGACTTAACTCTATAAAGTCGACAAAGCAGATCACCTCTGCTATGAAGATGGTGGCTGCCTCTAAGTTAAGGAAGGCCCAGGATAAGATACTGAGATTAAAACCCTATGCAGGCAAATTGCAGGAGATTTTGCGTGGAATCAGTGCCAGGATAGAAGAAACGGAAAATGAAGTTTCCTATTCCAGGATTTCAGACCCTGATAAAATTCTGCTTATAGTAATTACCTCAAACAGGGGCCTCTGCGGAGCTTTTAATTCGAATGTAATAAAAGAGACCACAAGAATCTTGAAGGAAAAATATCCTCAACAGTCAGGTAGTGGTAATGTCGACCTGATTACAATTGGTAAAAAAGGAGCCGATTATTTCCGAAAGAGCAAATACAAGGTAGTGGGCGACCATAGTGCTGTTTTTGATGACTTGCATTTTGAAACAGTTAACGTGATTGCCGAAGAAGTTATGGATAGCTTCCTGAAGGGTAAGTACGACAGGGTTGAATTTATATACAACCAGTTTAAAAATGCTGCTATTCAGATACTTACAAACGAACTCTTTCTTCCTGTTGAAATTGATACTGATGAAGAAGAATCTGAAACACTTACAGACTATATCTACGAACCGGGCAAGGAAGAGATAATTAGAGAGTTAATACCTAAAACACTTAAGGTTCAGTTCTACAGGAATGTTCTCGACTCCTATGTTGCCGAACACGGAGCCAGAATGACCGCCATGCATATGGCTACTGATAACGCAACTGAACTGATAAGAGATCTTACTTTGGATTATAATAAGGCCCGCCAGGCTTCTATTACCAGCCAGATATTAGAAGTGGTAAGTGGAGCTGAAGCATTAAACGGATAGTATGTATACCCGCGAAGAGCTTAAAGACATTGTCAACAGGGCAATATTAAATATTTCATTTGAGGATGGAGCTGATAGGTTATATGAACCTGTTAAATATGTTCTATCGACAGGAGGGAAAAGAATCAGGCCGGTTATGTCTCTTATGGCCTGCAACCTTTTTAGCGATAGTATAGACAGTGCTATAAAACCTGCTATAGGACTTGAGGTATTCCATAACTTCACGCTTGTTCATGATGATATAATGGATAGATCCTCACTCAGGAGGGGAGCCGAAACGGTTCACCGTAAGTGGAATGAAAATCAGGCTATTCTTTCTGGAGATGTTATGGCCTTTGTGGCTAATGCTTGTATTGCCCAGGCTCCCGCCGAAACCATGCCAGCGGTATTTAAGATATATAATAAGCTGGCAAGAGAAGTATGTATCGGTCAGCAACTGGATATGGACTTTGAAACCACTCCCTATGTATCGCATGATGAGTACCTTAGAATGGTAGAGCTTAAAACCGCCGTCCTGATAGCTGGCTCGCTTAAGATTGGTGCTATTATCGGCGGAGCTAATTCAATAGACTCTGACCTTATCTATTCATTTGGACTGAATCTCGGACTTGCCTTCCAGGTTCAGGACGATATCCTGGATGCCTTTGGCGACCCACAGGTCTTTGGTAAAAAGATAGGTGGAGATATAGTTGCCAATAAAAAAACCCTCCTTCTGATAAAGGCATATGAGCTTGCTTCAGGAGCTTCGCTTAGCAGGCTTAAAGAATTATTACCTGGTAAGCCTGAAATTGATCCTGAACAAAAGATTAAGGAGGTTATAGCTATATATAACGAGCTGGGCATCAAAGAGTGGGCCGAAGACCTTGCCCGGCAATATATAGACCGTGCCTATATAGCACTCGATTCCATTCCAAGCACGCCTGCAAGGAAAGAAACCTTACAGATGCTGGTTACCGACCTGATTGGCAGAAAGCGCTAGTTTTCGTTTCCTTTTTCCTTAGTCCAGAGGTATTCCATATTCAAAAGTATGCCCGCAGTTGCTATTCCTCTAAGCTTAATTCCGGCTGCTGGATGATCGAAAAGCACCGCTTTAGCCTCAACAAAGAGATCAAACTCATCCCTAACTGTCCAGTAAGCTCCCCCACCCAGATTTAGACCAAGCGTTGTATTGGTGTCTCCTCCCGTATAAATATCTTCCCCATCCTGGGTGTCATCAAATTTCATCTTTGCGTATAAGATATTAAATCCGGCTAGGCAGTAAACCTCAAATGCGCCCGGGTAGTTTACCACATAATGGCCGTCGATATCAAGAGAAAAAGCCGATAACGATGATTTTAAGATATAACCAGGGATATCTTCTGACTTATTGATATTGGGAAAATAGATATTGAGGCGGGGAACAAGATGAAAAGGCAGGCCTAGCTCGTATATAGCAGAAAAAGAAAGGATGGGATTTTTTAGCTTATATGACGACAAGGACAGATCATTAGCCTCATCATTAAATACATACCTGTAATCATAACTTAGAGAGGCACCGATATTTGTAAACTGAGCATAAGTTGCAGGTATTAATACAGCAAGCAGCATAAGGCTCAGAAGGATTTTTTTCATATTGATTCAGTATCTTAGGTTTATTCTAATCAAATTTAATATTTATTACACGTACAACAAGCTGTAATCAGCTATAATATCTTATTTTAGTGTCTTCCCGATCAGTAAAATTTGTTAAATTTGTAGACTTATAATAAAAAGAAAAGCATATGTCGAAAAACACAGGAGTTATCAGCCAGGTAATAGGACCTGTAATTGATGTGACATTTGATGGAGAGGGGTCACAACTTCCAAATATTTACGATGCTCTTGAAATAAAAAGAGATGATGGTACAACACTTGTAGTTGAGTGTCAGCAGGATATTGGTGAAAATACTGTACGTGCCGTTGCGATGGATTCAACAGATGGACTTCGTAGGGGCATGGAGGTAGTTGCAACAGGATTACCAATTGTAATGCCAATTGGAGAACAGATAAAAGGCCGCCTGATGAATGTTACCGGAGATGCTATCGACGGTATTGGTGTCTTACCCAAGGATGGAGGTTATGAGATACACCGTAAACCACCGAAATTTGAAGATCTGTCAACCGAAAAGGAAGTTTTATATACTGGTATAAAGGTTATCGACCTTATTGAGCCTTATTCCAAGGGAGGTAAGATTGGCCTCTTTGGCGGTGCCGGAGTTGGTAAAACTGTTGTAATTCTTGAGCTTATAAACAACATAGCAAAAGCCTACTCGGGCCTTTCTGTTTTTGCAGGGGTTGGAGAGCGTACCCGGGAGGGAAATGATCTCCTTAGGGAAATGCTTGAAGCAGGTGTAATTAACTATGGAAAAGAGTTCCTGGAAGATATGGAAAAGGGCGGATGGGATCTTTCCAAAGTAGACCCTGAGGCTCTTAAAGAATCAAAACTGGCGCTGGTGTTTGGTCAGATGAATGAACCTCCCGGTGCCCGTCTGCGAGTAGCCCTTTCCGGTCTGACTGTTGCTGAGCATTTCAGGGATGGTGATGGTAAAGGTGAGGGAAGAGATATCCTGTTTTTTATGGATAATGTTTTCCGTTTTACCCAGGCAGGATCTGAAGTATCAGCCCTTCTGGGCAGGATGCCTTCAGCTGTTGGATACCAGCCAACTCTTGCTTCTGAGATGGGAGTTATGCAGGAGAGGATTACTTCAACCAGATATGGGTCTATTACCTCTGTTCAGGCAGTATATGTTCCTGCAGACGACCTTACCGACCCTGCTCCTGCAACAACCTTTTCGCATCTCGATGCCACAACAGTATTGAGCAGGAAGATATCAGAGCTGGGTATTTATCCGGCCGTTGATCCTCTCGACTCCAGTTCAAGGATACTCTCTGCTGATATAGTCGGCGATGCACACTATAATTGTGCGCAGAGAGTTATTGAAATATTGCAGAGATATAACGAGTTACAGGATATTATTGCCATACTTGGTATGGATGAATTATCAGAGGAAGATAAGCAGGTTGTTCACAGGGCCAGAAGAGTACAGCGCTTTTTATCACAGCCATTCCATGTGGCCGAACAGTTTACAGGTATTGAAGGAAAGCTTGTCTCTATAGAAGATACAATAAAGGGCTTTAATATGATTATCGACGGAGAAGTTGATAAATACCCTGAAGCTTCATTTATGCTTGTCGGAACAATTGAAGAGGCTATTGAAAAAGGAGAAAAACTTCTTGCAGAATCGGCAGAATAAAATTAAACTGAATTATTGTGTATATCGAAATTATTACACCCGATAAAACCATCTTTGATGGTGAGGTAAAAACTGTCAGGATACCTGGTAAAAAAGGCTCCTTCCAGGTATTGAGCGATCATGCACCAATAGTTTCAACCCTTGATAAGGGACCAATAATTGTTGTAGGGATGGATAATTCTGAAAAGATATACGAAGCCGACGGTGGAGTGGTTGAGTTGCGTAATAATAAGATTATTCTTCTTGTTGAAAGGATAATAGAATAAGAGTAATGAATCCAAAGGAATTTAAGGAAGAAGGATATAAGATAGTCGACTGGATAGCTGAGTATATGGAAAATATTGAGGATTATCCTGTTAAGTCAAGGTCATGTCCGGGCGAAATCTATGATTCCTTACCTCCTATGCCTCCATTTGGTCCGGCGTCGATGGATGATATCATGAAAGACTTTCAGGATATTATTCTGCCAGGGATAACTCACTGGCAAAGCCCTAATTTCTTTGCATATTTTCCGGCAAACAATTCCGGGCCTTCTGTACTGGCCGAGATGCTTACAGCAGCAATGGGGTCTCAGTGTATGATCTGGGAAACTTCTCCTGCAGCAGCAGAGCTCGAAGAAAGGGTTCTTAACTGGCTAAGGGATACCATGGGACTTCCCGCTAGCTTTGAGGGTGTAATACAGGATACAGCCTCCGGGGCCACCCTGGCTGCAATAATCACAGCCCGAGAAAAAATTACAGGATTCAGTTTTAATACTAAGGGTTATTCTGAAGCTGGTCGCTTAAGGGTTTACTGTTCCAGGCAAACACATTCGTCTATAGATAAGGCAGTGAAGATAGCCGGTATCGGTATTGAAAACCTGGTTAAGGTGGATGTGGATGATAAATATGCAATGAATCCTGATGCGCTGAGAGAAGCTGTTAAGAGAGACATAGAACAGGGCTATACTCCCTGCTGTGTTATTGCCTCACTCGGCACCACTGGAACAACCGCAATAGATCCCCTCGATGAGCTTGGAAAAATTTGCGATGAATTTAAGCTCTGGCTGCACGTTGATGCTGCCCTGGCCGGAACAGCACTTATTTTACCGGAATATAGCTGGATGATTAAGGGTAAGGAGTATATCGACAGCTTCGTTTTTAATCCACATAAGTGGATGTTTACCAATTTCGATTGCTCTGTGTACTTTGTGAAGGACGCCGATTTATTGATTAAAACATTCGAGGTTTTACCGGAATATCTTAAAACAAGAACAAGGGGAGAAGTAAACGATTACCGCGATTGGGGTATTGCCCTGGGCAGACGCTTTAGAGCACTAAAACTGTGGTTTGTTATCAGGTACTACGGATTGGAGGAGCTGATGGATAAAGTAAGAGGTCATATCTCTTTTGCATCGTCGCTTGCCGAAATGATTGAAAAACACAATGATTTTCAACTTATGGCACCTGTTCCGCTAAATACAGTGTCGTTCAGGTTTGACCCGGGGGGGCTTGATGAAGATAAGCTTAACAGTATCAACGAGGAGCTGAATCATAAGCTAAATGATTCAGGTAAAATCTACCTTACACATACCACCCTCGACGGAAAATACACCTTGCGAATGGTAACATCTCAAACAAATGTAACACTGAAACATATACACCGGGCCTGGAAGTTGATACAGGACTATGCTGCGGATCTCGTTCAGCGATAGAACCCGGGTTCTTTGCCAATAGCAAAGCCAAAGACATCTATATTGAAAAGAAGCTTAAAGAATGCATCATTATTTTCAGGCATCCAGGCAGACTGAAGACCTGCACTAAAACGGAAGGGCAGCCTGAGCATATAAAAGTCAGCAAGCAGCTCCAGTCCAAATGAAGTAAACTGCTCTTCTCCTTCAACACCCCTTTTTTCAAGACGATAATAATTATCAGTACCAAGACTGTAATCATAGAAGAAGGTGCTCCTGATCCTGTTTATATATAAGAAGCTTTTTATATTTATATCCGGATAGACAAGTGGCATAACATAGTCGGCCGAGAAAGATGTCAGGCTTTTTGAAATAATGTTCTCATATCCCCGCGAATGAGGTATCCTGTTGATAAAAGCATATTTCCCGGGATCCTGCTTTTCTGCCTGATACATTATCCGTACTCCGTGATTATTGAATATACCTGGGGCATAAAAGCTTGTGCGAAGCGTCTTAACCGGACCGTATATGCTTTTGTCTCCAGGCGAAATAGTTCCGAATATATCAAGAACCTGTCCCCATCTAGGGTATATATCCCTGTTTGCCATTCTGTGAAAGTTGGCAAGGTAGATTCTTCCTGTTGCAATAAGCTGACCATAGTCAAATAGTCCGGAAGCTTCTTTATATATGTAATTATTGTTGTACGATAACCTTAAGGAAGGGTATACTGTCTGGTAAAATTTGCCGCTATTGAAGCTAAGAGGCAGGTATATAAGCGCAGATGCATTTAGTCCCGGATTAATGCTTGCAGGAGTATGGAGGCTGTCTTCGTCGACTGCTACAAAGGGTGATCCTCCATAGCTAAGATCAAGCTCAACAGCAGGGTACTGTCCCTCCCATATAATGCTTGAATGTAGGAAATGATCATTATTCGTATATTCGTAAGCTATTGTTGAAGTAAGGGTGCTTAAGTGGTTCTGAGACATAAGAGTAAGACCTGGACTTACACCAATATTGTCAAAGGATAGATTATTCAGGTCGGCATAAAATGGCATCCAGCTATGGAAATTAAAGAGGTGTTGCCATTTTTTATAAGGACTTACAGTGTAGTTATCATATTTGTAATCAGTAAATTCACCCAGCTTACTTGAACTGTCAATATCCTTAATTAGAAGCAGTTCTTTATCCCGGGGAGCTTCAAGTTTCTTATACACTGTACTGACAGGGAAGGAAGCAGGTCTGTTTCCATTGGAGCTATAATCTGAGAAATACATTTGCTCACCCCTCAGTGATATATCAGAGATACCAAAGCGGGATGATGTAAGCTGATCAATATTATCGGAGGGGTCGAGGCGATAAGCATTATTAATACCCGAATATGATGCAATATAATAAAGAGAATCATCCCTTATGGCAAGCGACTGCAGGTCGCTGTAGCCTGCTGCAAGTCTGGTTTCAAAATTGTCGTCGCGTGTATTATAAATCATAATACCCTCGCCCTTTTCTCCCGATGAAATAAAGGCCAGGTATTTACCGTCAGAAGACCATTGTGGATTAACTACCAGGACATTGCCTGGTGTATTGGCAGATTTAATGGTTTCTCCTGTAAACCTGTCGATAATAAGTATCTTATTAATATAATCTTCAGAGCTTTCAGCTGCAGCAATATAGATTCCGTCAGGAGAAATAGCGGGTGAAAAGAGCCTGCTCTTTCTTGTCAGGACTTTCATAAGTCCTGTATTAATATCATATGTTTTGATTATTGAGTATGACCTGTTGTCCCACCTTGGGTCATCAATGTTCTCGGCCCAGGTGATAATACTGCCGTTTGAAGTTATTCTGTAGGGCCAGATATACCCGGGAGTGAATAACTTAATCTCTTTTTGGCCGGAATCTGTAAGAAGTACAAAAGAGGGTGAATGCGACAGGGATGACTTAATGGCTATAAGGCTATCCCTTCCCACAAGAACAGGAGAGTGGTAGCTAATATAATCTTTGCTATTACGCTTGTCGTAATAAGTAAAGTCACTCTTAATAAGCAGGCTGTCTTCTGTTCCCCATTCTGATCTCAGGTAGTTTATTGTAGAGTTAAAGATTTCCTCTTTTCCTGAGCCTGTATTTTTTCGTAAGGAAATATTAAATGGATTTAGCGTATAGGGCCTTTTTGAAGTGTAGTCAAGGGCATCGGTAAATATATTATCTCCCCACCTGCTTCTTGTATAGGCTGTCATCTGGTATCCAAACTGATAATGGTCAGGTGTATAGTTCTTATATGAGCCACTTATAAGCTTATCGTATGAGAAATCTTTTTTATCGTCGAGAATCATGGCCTTAAGTCTTTTCTCAAAATCCGGCTGCCGGCCCCTGCCCGAGTAAGAGAACTTCGTTTCAGCAATCACAGCCTCTCCTTCAAGGAACCAGAAGGGAGTGAAGATACTCAGCGCACCTGTATACTGTTGGCCAAAGATATATTCCATCGGAGATGATAGTCCTTTTCTGAGTGCCTGCAGCTGGCTTACATGAATTAATTCGTGAAGAGCCAGCTGGGAACTGTGAAATAGGGGGATGCTGTTTTGTCCCGGAGTTGGATATAGCTCAACTCTCTTAGGTGCCCAGGCCACATAACCATTCGATTCGATAGAGTGGTTATGTATTATTACAGGAAACTTATAAATTTCATCTTCACCATAGCTGCCCCCGGTAAGTTTATACGATTTTTCAAATATATAGGCAGTCCTCCTTGCTTCTTGCTCATAATCAGCAGGAAAGATAAAGTGAAAGTGGCTGCTTTTAAGTTGTTTCCATTTTATAGCTGCCGGATCCTGCCCCGTATTGTAGTACTGGGCTCCCAGTTTAAGGGAAAAAATCAGGCTTAGTACAATATATAGTATTTGTTTCCTGTTCATAATGTAGAAATCAAAAATAGAAAAGTTTATTCAAATTGATTAAATTCGCCACTTGAATCACTTGTTTAACCCGCCGAAGCAAATATTGTTTATGAATTTATACAAGCGTTTAAATATTTCACTGGGCTGGCTGGCCTTTGTAATTGCAGCGATTACATATATATTGACTGTTGAACCTACCATGAGCCTCTGGGATTGTGGAGAGTATATTACATCAGGTTATAAGCTTGAGCCAGGTCATCCCCCGGGAGCGCCTACCTTTATGATACTGGCAAGAACATTTTCCTTGTTTGCCGGAGATGTAAGCCGGGTAGCACTGATGGTAAACATTATGTCTGCACTGGCAAGTGCATTTACAATAATGTTTCTTTTCTGGACAATTACTCATCTTGCGAAAAAAGTAATTATTGGAGAGAATAAGGATGAATCTTTTGCGGGTATAATTGCTGTGATGTCAGCCGGACTGATAGGAGCCCTTGTCTATACTTTCTCCGATTCATTCTGGTTTTCTGCAGTTGAAGGTGAGGTTTATGCCAGTTCGTCCCTGTTTACCGCCGTTACTTTCTGGGCCATATTGAAATGGGAGAATGAGGCCGATGAGCCCTTTGCAAACAGGTGGCTGATACTTATTGCTTATCTTATTGGGTTATCTATAGGCGTACACCTTCTTAACCTGCTTGCTATACCGGCTATTGTATGTGTGTACTATTTTAAAAAATACGATTTTAACTGGAAAGGATTTATCAGTGCAATACTTCTGTCGATTGTACTGCTCGCTTTTATTATGTGGGGACTGGTTTCCGGATTCTTTACCGTGGCAACTAAACTGGAGCTTATGCTTGTTAATGGCCTTGGTCTGCCTTACAACAGCGGCATTTACCTGCTGGTTATATTATTTATTGTATTCAGCATTCTTGCCATAAGAGCTACGTTTAATAATGTAAATCCCAGGAAAACTGCAATATTATCGCTTGCAGCACTTCTTTCATCCGGGATATGGCTCCTTTCAAGCAGCCTTTTCTTCAATTTACTTATACTTGGTGTAATAGCATATATCTCTTATTACCTGGCCAGAAAGCAGGTGGCAGTTTTAAATACAATGCTTACAGCCATAGTGGTAATAATGATTGGTTTTTCATCCTTTACATTGATAATGATAAGAGCGTCGGCCGGTCCGCCAATGAATGAAAACAACCCTGAGACCGCATTCCAGATGCTTTATTACCTAAACAGGGAGCAATACCCCAAGCAACCCCTTGTAAAAGGTCCCTACTATAATGCACCCCTTGAATCTTATGATGAAGGCAAGCCTACATACAGTCCTGTAGATGGAAAGTATAAAATAACCAACAGGGCTATTAAGCCCCAGTATGACAACAGGTTTGTTACTCTATTTCCAAGGATGTACAGTCCACAGAGTGATCATGTATCAGTTTATAAGGACTGGGTTCCGGTTAATGGGACCCCGATACAGGTCACCGGGCAGGATGGTCAGCCTCGAATAGAATATAAACCCACCTTTGGGGAGAACCTGAAATTTATGTTTTCTTACCAGGTGGGATTTATGTATTTCAGGTATTTTATGTGGAATTTTTCGGGCCGGCAAAACGATATACAGGGCGCAGGGGGGCCCTTTAAAGGAAACTGGATCTCAGGATTTAAATTTCTCGATGAACCCCGCTTTGGTCCTGATGACCTTATGCCCGAAAGGATGAAAAATCATCCCTCAAGGAATGTTTACTTTATGCTACCTCTTCTGCTTGGACTGATAGGTCTTTATTATCATATGAATAAGGATATTAAGAACACATGGGTGGTATTACTGCTTTTTATAATGACTGGAATAGCTATTGTTGTATACCTTAATCAGTATCCCAATCAGCCACGTGAGAGAGATTATGCCTATGCGGCTTCTTTCTTTGCTTTTGCGATATGGATAGGCATGGGTATCTTATTCCTGTATGAAATGCTCTCAAAGGTAATAGGGAAGAAACTTTCTGTAACTATTGTAAGCCTTGCTGCATTGTCGATACCCCTGATTATGGCCACAGAGAACTGGGACGATCACGACAGGTCGGGTAGATTTACAGCAACAGACGTTGCAAAGAACTACCTGCTTTCATGTGCTCCAAATTCCATTCTTTTTACAAACGGAGATAATGATACCTTCCCTCTCTGGTATGCCCAGGAAGTAGAAGAAGTAGGAACAGATGTAAGAGTATGCAATCTTATGCTCTTTAATACTGACTGGTTTATTGAGCAGATGAAGTATAAGATGAATGATTCAGACCCGATGCCTCTCTCATTGCCGATAGATAAGTACTATGATGGTGTAAATAATCAGGTTTATATCATAGAGAGAATAAAGGAACCTGTCTATGTTGATCAGCTAATTGATTTTATACGAAGCGATGACCCTGGTACTAAATACAGGTTTGGTGACGGTGTAGAGAGGGATTATATACCATCACGAACAGTAAGGATACCTGTCGACAGGGATAAGGTTATTGCTTCAGGAGCGGTAAAACCTGAAAATGCTGATCAGATTGTTCCATATATAGATATTAAACTGACGGGTAATTATATTCTGAAGAGCCAGATGATGGTTCTCGATTTCCTTGCTCAAAATGACTGGGAAAGGCCGGTTTATTTTGTTACCGGCTATCATAATGATGCTTTTGGGCTGGAAGAGTATTTCCAGCTTGAAGGAAATGCATACAGGCTGGTGCCAATAAAATCGCATAACAACAGCTGGCTCGATTATGGAAGGATAGATACAGACATACTCTATAACAATCTTATAAATAAGTTTTCTTGGGGTAATGCAAAGGATGAGGATGTATATCTTGATTATTACCATATAAGGACCATTACTGTAATACGTGCCCGCCTAAACTATGCTAAACTGGCCAAAGAGCTGGTAAAGGAAGGTAAGAATGATAAAGCCCTTGAAGTGCTCGATTTTATTATGGAAGAATTGCCGCCTGAGAAGCTACCATGGGATATGTTTATGCCCGATATTATTGAAGCTTATTTTCTTGCAGGAGGAACGGAACAGGCCCTTCAGCTGGTTACTGAAATGAGGGAGTATTACAGTTCTAGCCTGGAGTACTATACCAGCCTCAGACCATCACTGGTGGCTGCTGCCGATTATGAGATACAGACATCGTTGAGCTATATTTCGAGGGTATCGTCTATTTGTATCAGTAACGGAGAAGAAGAGCTGGGTAATGACCTGGCAGATTATCTGCAGACTATATACTCAGCCTATCTTAGCAAGACACAGAGGGGATTATAATTTCTGTGTTGTGAGATGGCTATACTAATTCTACGGTTCGCTATGGTCAGGCTTATTTAGCTTCTTGTAGTATATATGTTGTATATTTCTCCTGGGCAGAGGTTTATTTTACGCTCTGAATATTATAGTACACATCTACGGTAGTAAATTCTCCATAGCAAAATTCCTGATCAGGTCTTTTATACCATGTGCCTGCTTTTTTTGGCAGTTTATAAGATCCAAATTCGCCATATTCCTCTACAGGTGTGTACCATGGCCTTTGATTAGCTTCTTTTCCTATAATCTCGTAACGATCGTTACTTATAAAATTAATAAGCCATCCCTCTTCGTTAAAGACTAATTGTGAGCTTATCGTTTGCGAACCATTAGTATATTTTGCTTCAAGGCGATGACTATCAAGCTCAATCCATGAAATATTTTTTAGATCTACCAGTACAGCGGGTGCAAAAAAGCAAATATCATTTAAGAAAGTTACTGTCTCACTTTGATCCATTTCCGGACCCGCTACATCTATTATTTTAATTAGTCCTGCAAGCTTTATCTTCATAAATGCTTCTTCATTCTGGTAGAGGTGGAGTCCAGAAGCTGGTACACCCATTTTTTTTGCTTTTATAAAAAAGGCCCGTGTATTATTATCAAAGAAGTTGTATTGTTCTGAGGAAAAACTCATCCAGGGATCGGTCGGATTTGAACGCATGCGTCCTTCGAATATAATTCTTACATTTCTTACCCGCTCCTGCCCGACAACACCTGTTAAATTAAGATATTTCTGCAGCAGCAGCGGAAGGTGAATAAGATCTTTATCCCTTATTGTATCAGCTGTTAAGAGTGATGTGCGGCTTATGCCCCTATTAACCACATCCCGGTATGTCTGCTTAAGATTCTGCCCCATTATATTTAATATTGAAATTGAAAATATTATTATAATAATTAGTGGTTTTTTCATATCTGCAAATTTTTAGCTTATTCTCTTAAAAAACAATTCTTTATCGTTTATTATAAGAAATGCTGAAACAATTAAAAGCAATATTGTTTGAATAACTTTGCTCATAGGGTGGGTTGCAAAAATTTCATTAAAGAATACAGCTGTAATATGAAATACGATAGTTAAAAGGATGTTTCTATTGGTTTTATAATATATCCAGTTCATAATAATTACAAAGGGTATCATGCTCACTATAAAATTCATTGAATACAGCCAGCCGGATTCCACTAAATTACTATGATAATATCCTTTAATGGTGGATAAGGGGAAATGCCAGATAGCCCAGAACAGAGCGAATATCAGAGAAGATTTAATCAGACTATAGCGGGAAACAAGACTGTCTGTTCCATAGGAGTGCCAGGCAAGCTCTTCAAATACCGGTGCAGCAAGAAGCAGGAACCACACGGGAAAGAGGGATGAGCTAAAAGTAAAGGAGCCCCTTAAGGAAAATTGTTCTGCCGGGTAGCCAAAAAGCAGGGATATGGCTTGTGCAGCAAGTATACTTAGTAACATTACAAAGAGTGTAAAGAGGATATATTCGCCTCTGATTGTTCTGAAATTAAAGAAGCGCCCCATAAAATCTCTGCGTAGTTCAAGATCGGGCAACATAAGGAAGAGAGCTATAAGGGCCGGTGCAATCAACCCCGTTATGCTGCTAATTCCTGTTGCCACTTCAATTGTTCTTGTAAAGGGTTCGATATGGCTTAGGTAGCCACTCAGAAACCATAAAGTCCATGGGATAACAGTGCTAAGCAGGAAAAATAAATATGGTCTGCTGTATTTCCCGATAATTTTCTTTTGCTCAATTGTTTTCATTATCATAAGTTTTTGGTGAAACAAAGAAATTTTAAGCAAAGAAATAACGGATATACAGGCCAAGCGCTCAATCTTATAGGATTGAACTTTCTATATGTCCCACCCTATAAGGCTGTGCATGTATATTGTTGATAATGTGTTGATTAAGGTATTTATGCTTCTGGATAGCTTTCAGATAAGTATTGAGAAGGAGATAATCCTTTTTGCTTTTTAAAAATATAATTAAAAGAAGATTTTGAATTAAACCCGGAATCAAGAGCCAGGGCCAGCAAGCTGAAGTCTTTATTTTTTTTCGCTTGTCGTATAAATTCTTCTACCCTGTATCCATTCACAAAATCATGAAAATTGACCCGGGCCTTCTGATTAATAATTTGCGAAAGCTGATTGGTTGATATTTCAAGTTTTCCTGCCAGGTCTGATAAGCCCAGTTTTGGGTTTAGGTAGGGTTTTTCTTCCTCCATAATAATAAGTAGATCCTTGTAGAACTTATTCGCGACCTCCTCCTTTATCCCTGATTTTTTATATTTCTCTACAGAAGTTTTTTCTTCAGGATGTTCATCTTTTGGATCAGGAATACTTACAAAGATATTTTCATGTTTTATACCGAAGTAACCGATATAAAAAACAAAAGCAATCATTATAGAATAAAATATATACTCATGGTTGAAGCCCAAAGAGTAAGTCAATACATCGCTAAGCAGGATAATGATTAGTGCAAACAAAAATACCAGTCCGATACCCAGTATGCAGTTACGCAGCCATTTCAGACTAATTCCGCTACTGTATGAAAAACGATTCTTTACTTTTTCGGAATGTTTAAGGGTAAGACGGTATGAAAGAGATGCATATCCCAGTCCTGATATAAATATGGCAATAAGCAGAATAGTTGAGAATGTACTGTAGTCATTTATCTCTCCTCTGTCAAGCATTATTTTTTCCTGACCCGTATAAAATAAGAAAAACTTGAGCATATATAAATATGCTGCAAGGCCTGGAATAAAATGAAGATAGTCGAAGGGACGGATTTTTTTTGCACCTCTTAAAGCATAGAGGCAATACAGGTAGAGAAGGGGACCGTGAAAAAGCGGCACCGGAGCAGTAAGTCCAATTAAATGAGGGTATTTTTCCCAGTAACCCGTCTGCTTAAAATAATAGCCGAGAAGATGAATACCAATAAACGCTATCAATAGAGCCAGTATTTTATCGGGCAATGCTTTATCCTTTTTTGTCAGTAATAGAACAACAATAAAACAGGACATAAAAATACCGCTGATAAATATTACTTCCATACAAATTGTAATTTAAGCTGCTCCTATATGGGCTTACTATTCATGCGAATGACAGATAAGTATTTTAGTGTCATATTCAAATTCCTGGAATAGGTATTGGGGGACTTGTCAGTCAATATAAGGGACAAATTCACGGTGAACAAGATATTTCTCGAGCAGGGCCAACACTTTTTCGGGGACTACCGGTTTCAGAATATATTCATTGCTGCCCGCAAGGAAAGCCTCCTCCTTAGATTCCCTGGTATAGTATGCGGTAATCATTACCAGGGGTATTGTTCTGTTGATTTTACGAATCTCTCTAATGCAGTCGATTCCATTTACAAGGGGAATAAGATAGTCGAGCAGAACCATATCTATCGAATCAATATTCTTGCTTACGTAGTCAATAAGGTCAGTGCCATTCATAAAGGAAACAACCTTGGCTCCGGTCGTTTTTAGCAAAACTTCGAAGTATCTTATTGAAGCAACGTCATCATCGACTATAGCAATAGTCTTTTGAGATAAGTCCAGGTGGTAGGAGTCGGAATACATTAATTGGCTTCTTTGCATAACAAAAATACGATATGAAAACGGATAAGGCTTGCTAAATAATTGTAGTTTTTAACAAGTTATTCACAAAACCCGTGCCTGAAGATGGAATTTGTTTCGCTATGCTCATGTTAATTGTTATTTGTTTCGCTTCGCTCACGTTATTTGTTTCGCTTTGCTCAACGTTATTTGTTTCGCTTCGCTCACGTAATTTGTTTCGCTTCGCTCACGTTATTTGTTTCGCTTTGCTCAACGTTATTTGTTTCGCTTCGCTCAACGTTATTAGCTAATTAATAACTACCAACGCAGCGCAGCTGCCACTAACCACTAACGCTGCCGCAAGGCAGCAACTAACAAATATCGCAGCGCAGCTGCCAATAACCACTAACGCAGCCGACAGGCGGCAACTAACAAATAACGCAGCGAAGCTGCCAATAACCACTAACGCTGCCGCAAGGCAGCAACTAACAAATAACGCAGCGCAGCTGCCACTAACCACTAACGCAGCCGACAGGCGGCAACTAACAAATAACGCAGCGAAGCTGCCAATAACCACTAACGCAGCGCAGCTGCCACTAACAAGGATATTCTTTGGATATTAATATAATTTCCCGAAATTAGTAGTTTAAACCAAAACCCCTCATTATGAGAAAGCTAATCATCGTGGTATTACTGGCCATAGTACCTGCGACCCTGTTTTCGCAGCAAGGATTTGATAACAGGTCGAGGGCTGCATATATCTTTGATATTGCCAGATATGTAGATTATGGTGAAGATCTGGACACAATGGCGATTTTTCGAGTAGGTGTTCTTGCAAAAGAAAGCGATTTATGGCAGAAGATGGGCGATCTGGCCAGAACACGAACGGAAATACAGGGGAAACCTGTTGTAGTTGTTGTTTTCAGGGATGAAAGTAAAATAGAGTATACCAATGTTTTGTTTGTAGAAAACAATGATGATTTTGGAATAAAAAATGTTAAGGAGGCTATTGCCGGAAAGAAAACCCTTTTAATTACAGAGGGGGCAAAGTATGGGGAGTCGATGTTTAATTTTGTAATAGTTGACAATACTCCCAGGTTTGAGATTAATGAATCTTATCTCGAGGAAGTAGGACTTTCTGTCCCTCGCCCTGTTATAGCCATGTCAATTAAGTCAGCAGAAGACTGGGAGGCTTTATATGAGTTAACCAATGAAGAACTTGATAAGCAATTGGAGCTGGTTAAACAGCAAAAGATTATTATTGCCGAGCAGCTGGCAGAGATAGAAAACCAGAAGGCTTTGCTTGACAGTCTCGATAATGAGATTGAACAGAAGGAGCTTGTACTGCTTGCAAAACAGAAAGAGCTTGAAAGGCAGTCACGTGAAATAAGCGGACAGACCAGGGAAATAGCCCGCCAGAAGGATATGATAGCGGTACAGCAGCAGGAAGTTACCGCGCAGCGTGATACCCTGGCAATCCAGCGGGCTAATATTTCAGCCAAGTTGCTTGAAATAGGTGAAAAGCAAAAAGTAATAAATGAACAGGAAGACCGTATAAAAGTGCAGCTCGAATCTATTGAAAAGCAAAAAATATTTATTTATGCGGCACTTTTTGTTCTTATCCTCTTAAGTTTCCTGGCCTACTATATTTACAGGGGATATAAAATTAAGAAAGAGGCAAATATCAAGCTTGAGGAAAAGAACAGGACCATCACTGCTCAGAAGGTTGAGATTGAAAAGCAAAGAGACCTTGCTGAGACCCAGCGAGACCAGATAGCCTACCAGAAAAAGCATATTACTGATAGTATAATGTATGCTAAAAGGATTCAGACAGCTCTGCTGCCTTCGCTTGAATTGTTCAGCGACGAGATCGATCACTTTGTTTTATATAAGCCACTGGATATTGTTTCGGGCGATTTCTACTGGGTGAGCCGGAGGGATAATCTCCAGATTATTATTGCGGCCGATTGTACTGGTCATGGCGTGCCGGGAGCATTTATGAGCATGCTTGGAGTTACGATGCTGAATGAAATTGTTAATGGTAAGGAAGTTGTGATGCCTGATAAGATAATTAATATGCTCAGGGATGAGATTATTAAATCTCTTAATCAGTCTATAGACGAGGACAGGGTTAAAGATGGTATGGATATGACCATTAGTGTTATCGACTACGATAAGAATAAGCTGTGGTTTGCCGGGGCCAATAATCCATTAATCTATGTAAGGGATGGTGAGCTGGAATCAATTAGGGGAGATAAAATGCCGGTTGCTATCCATTACAGAATGAATCCTTTTACCCTGCACGAGCTTGATCTTAAGAAGGGAGATTGTATCTATATGTTTTCTGATGGGTACGGCGACCAGTTTGGAGGGCCGAAGCAGAAAAAATTTATGATTAAGCATCTAAAAGAGAAATTGCTGGAATTCCATAAGCTTCCTATGATAGAGCAGGGTAAGAAGCTGGATGAGACCTTTGAAGCATGGAAAGGCAAGAGCCCACAGGTTGATGATGTGGTTCTAATTGGTATAAGGTATTAGGGAGCTTGTACTAACGGCACTCCCACTTATAGGTATATACTCCATCCACCTCGTCAGCAGTTGCCCTTATAACTGCCAGTTCAGGACCGCAATACTCTGATTCGCCTCCTTCGATTATTAGGAGTCCATCCTCATAGGTATTTAACTGGCAAACCATACATCCGCTGAGTTCCTCGCAGGCACTCAGCAGGGGTGAGAAGGCAAGAATCAGTAATACCCGATGAAATATTTTCCTTTTCATCATTTTAACTTTATTCACACTCAGATTTGGCAGTAAGGTCTCCAATAGAATAGTCGGGGGCTGCCTTAAAGGCAATCAGCTCATCACCACAGTACTCACCGTCATCAATTGAGTACTGGAATACTCCCTGGGCGTTATACACATTAATTGCGCATTGCTGACATGTTTCTGACAGCAGGTCGCAGGAATTAAACAGAGCAGCAGTAATTAGGAAGGCTCCCAGATAGATCAGTTTCTTTTTCATAGTTTTTATTTTTTCAGCCAGCAATAAAGTTAATAAAATAGATGCAGTTAGCAGATAAACTTATTAACAGGATAGTGATATCCACTAAGTCTTAGACTGATTTAAGCCTGATTTAGTTGCTTTACGCCAACAGGAAAAGTCTTAGTTTGCGGTGAAAAGTTTAGCTTCCTTTAATAGCTGAACAGGCAATATGGTAATCGCCGGCGGGTGTGATTTTTGCCATTTTAAAACCCGAGTCCATAACCATTCTCATTATCTCGTCATGATGTATCCTGTGCTCTACAGGAGGACCCATGGTCATTTCGCGTTTTTCCCACTCAATAATAGCCAGCCTGCCCCCGGGCTTTAAAACCCTCATGGCCTCAGAAAGCATGGTCATCATATTGTCTGCTTCATGAAGGACGTTGGCGAGTAGGGCAAAGGTGGCCTGTGAATTTCCTAGCGGCAGGGCAATGTTATCGGATAATAATAATTCTATATTATTTCCCTTTCCATTGATCTTGGTTTTTACTTCCTCAAGCATTTTTTCGGAGATATCAACACCGAAAACCTTCCCTGACGGACCTGTAATTTCGGAAGCAGGAAGAGTAAAGAACCCCGTGCCACATCCAATATCAATCATTATATCATCCTCTTTTAAACACATAACTTTTAGTGTTTTGAAAGGAGGTAGTATCTTATATCTTTCCGGTGATTCAAGCAATGCTTTGTTGTCCGGGTTAAATACTCTGTTTCCCATATAATGCATAGATTAAGTTTAAGCTGAATGTTCCTTATCTGGCATAATTATAAACGCTGCCAGGGACTGCTTTGTTCAATAAATGTTATTTATATGCTTATACAAGCAGCGTTTCTCTGGTTTTTATATCTTTATTAAAAAGATCTGTTATGGAAAATAAACGAGACATGAGAAAACATGTAACCTTCGTTGGAGCTCTCCATATAGGTTTCGGTATTTTGAAGGTTTTTGGGTCTGTAGTAATATTTTTTGTGCTTAGCTACGCCCAGTCCTTTGTACAGGATGTCGAAGCAGCTACCCTGGCGATGATGTTAGTTAAAACTTTTGTGCCACTGCTTGTAGCGCTGGGCGGAATACTTGGTATAGTAGGTGGTATTGGACTCCTGTCGTATAATAAGTGGGCCAGGATTATGATTATTGTACTGTCTGCCCTGAATTGCTTAAGCGTACCAATAGGTACGGCAAAAGGCGTGTATTCTCTCTGGGCCCTGCTGCAGGACGACACTATCCGGCTTTTTGATGAGAAAACAAAGCTTGCCCCGGTAAATTAAACTGTATATTCTGTGAGGGCTTGAGATAGCTGCTTTGCAAGTAGTTGATTAAACTCACTATCAAGCTTTGTCGCATCTCGTTCTAATGAAGGTGGCCTATTTTAAATGGTTTCAGTCTTTTTTTATATCTTGTAGTATCCCTGAAATCTGCGAGATATGGAAAATATTGTTAAACTCGACAAAATAGCGATTAACGTAAAGTCGCATCATTTGCTTAAGATACTTCTTAAGGAAAATCCTGTTCTTGAAGAAATAATGCGCAATGCCCGTAATGAAACGGAGGCACTTATAGGTGTAAAAAACTGGATTCTTGATCTTAACATTAAGAGGGAAGATGCCTACAAATTTTACAGGGGAGAAGTTAAAGGGAGAGAGGCTTTTGAGAAGCTTGAGTGGGAAGATTATGCCGCGATCAGGTTGCTTGATTATATCGATAATGCCGGACATACGTATGAGGATCTGAATCTGCGGGGAGAAATAGCGGTATCCAACCCCATAAAGATGATCTGGCTTGCAGTAACACATGGTACCGGTGGTGCAAAACCTCCTTTCTTTGAAGATATGCTCTATCTTTTCAGACAACTATCGGGAACATATAAAGCAAGCATTCCTTCAGAGAAAGAGGTAATAAGCTGGATGGAAAGATTCCCGTCGGGTATTGACCCAAGGATTGTTAAGCTGCGCGAGGAGAACAGGGAAAGAATTATAAAAATTCTGATTGATAAAATTGACTCCGGCGAGATATCCGATAGTAAGTACAAATTCAGAGAGGGCGATTCGAGGGAACAGAAATATATGAAGATGCTTGAGTGGTGGAAAGAGCATACTTTTCATCTTCGCTTTGCCGTAAGGTCGGCCGATCTGCTTAATGAACTGCTTGGTAATTCTCTTGATCCCGATACAATGAGAATATTTTACTCGGCCGAAGAGCAGGGTATTCCCTTCTTTATAAATCCTTATTACCTTTCGCTATTGCATGTCAGGGTTCCGTATTTTGCAATTGGGGCTGATCTAGCAATAAGATATTATGTTCTTTACAGTCAGCAGCTTGTAGATGAGTTTGGACACATTGTGGCATGGGAGAAGGAGGATAAAGTAGAGCCAGGTAAACCTAATGCAGCCGGATGGCTTCTCCCAACACATAATAATGTTCATCGTCGCTATCCTGAGGTTGCAATACTTATTCCCGATACTATGGGGCGTGCCTGTGGAGGATTATGTGCCTCATGCCAGAGAATGTATGACTTCCAGAGCGGTCATCTGAATTTTAATCTTGATAAGCTTAAGCCTCGTGAGGCCTGGAATGAGAAGCTTAAGAATATAATGACCTACTTCGAGAACGATAGCCAGCTAAGGGATATACTTATTACGGGGGGTGATGCATTGATGAGTACAGATTCTTCGTTAAAGAGAATTTTGGATGAGGTTTATGAGATGGCTCTCAGGAAAAAGAAAGCTAATAAATCACGGGGAGCAAAGGAGAAATATGCAGAACTTTTGAGGGTCAGGCTTGGATCGAGATTACCTGCCTATCTGCCCCAGAGAATAACAGACGGATTAATCGCAGTTCTGAAGGAGTTTAAAGAAAAGGCTTCCGGTATAGGAGTTCAACAATTCCTTATTCAGACACACTTTGAGTCACCTATGGAAGTAACCCCGGAGGCCAGGGAGGCTGTACAAAAACTGATCTCGGCCGGTTGGACAGTTACGAATCAGCTGGTATTTTCTTCAGCAGCAAGCCGAAGGGGGCATACAGCAAAATTGCGTAAGGTACTGAACGATATAGGCATCCTGACCTATTATACCTTTACGGTAAAGGGATATATGGAAAATAATTTCAATTTTGCCACCAATGCCAGGGCAGTACAGGAGCAGATAGAGGAGAAGACCCTTGGAACTATACCTGAGAAATACTGGTCAGATATAAGAAACTTCCCAATGGAAGCAGAAAAGATGATTGATAATATATCAAAGCTGAGAAAGGAGGCAAAAATACCCTTCCTGTCGACCGACAGGAATGTGCTAAACCTCCCTGGTGTAGGAAAGAGTCTGACTTACAGGGTTGTTGGCATAACAAGGTATGGCAGGCGGATACTCGAGTTTGATCATGATGCAAATCGTGTCCATAGCCCTATTATTCATAAAATGGGAAAAGTAATTATTATAGAATCAAAATCAATTGGTGAATACCTGACCCAGCTCGAAGAAATGGGTGAAAATCGCAGAGATTATGAAAGTATATGGGGATATTCACTCGGTGAGACAGAGCCTCGCATGCCCATTTATGAGTATCCTGATTACGATTTTAAAATAACTAAAGAAATATCAAACCTTCAGATTTGATATTTGCATGGGCCCCGGGGATTGGAGTGAGCTTACTCCTCTGTCTCCCTGCTCCCTGCCCCCTGCTCTTTTGTCGAAAGCAGTCCGCATGCAGCATAAATGTCTTCTCCCCTTGATGCCCTGATAGTTGTTGTGATTCCCCTTTTGCTTAGTTTATCCCTGAAACGCGTTATTGTTTCATCATCACTGCTTTCCAGGGGTGAATCGGGTATGGGGTGAAAGCGGATAAGATTAATCCTGCATCTTAGTCCCTCAAGCATTCTCGAGAGTTCATTAATATGTCGATCGCTATCATTAATTCCCTTAAACATTATGTATTCGAAAGAAATCCTGCGCTGGCGACCCCAATCAAAGCTTTTTATTTCCCTTATTACATCCTCCAGGGGATAAACCGACTCTACTGGCATAAGTGCTTTTCTTTCATCATCGAAGGGAGTATGCATACTTACCGCCAGGTGAGCTTCAGAATTTTCAAGAAAGGTCTTCATTGCCGGGATAATACCTATTGTTGATACAGTAATCCTGCGTGGCGACAAGGCATAACCCCAGTCTGATGTTAATATCTCGAGTGATTTCAGTACATTATCAATATTATCGAATGGCTCCCCCATACCCATATAAACAATATTTGTAAGCGCGTCCCTTTCGGGCAGGCTGGCAACCTGGTTAAGTATGTCGCCGGGTGAAAGCTGCCCCTGGAATCCCTGCTTGCCAGTCATACAAAAAAGGCAGCCCATCTTACAACCTACCTGTGAAGAGATGCATAGCGTGGCTCTTTCTTTCTCAGGGATATAGGCTGCTTCTACATACTTATGCTGCTCTACCGGGAAGAGATACTTTTTAGTTCCATCAACTGAAACCTGGACTTTGCTATGGGCTGTCCGTCCAACCTCAAATTTATTCCCAAGTCTTTCTCTTGCCTTTAACGAAAGGTTGGTCATCTCATCAACAGAGCTAACATGTTTTTTATAAAGCCAGTCGCTTATTTGTCGGGCCGTAAAACCAGGCATACCCGCAGAAGCGGTAATTTCGATCAGTTCGTTTAAGGTCTTTCCGAATAAAAGCTGTTTCATATTAAAAATATATCTCAGATTCAATCATATTATAAGGGATACCACGGGATATAAGTATATCTCGGGCTTCAACAACCATTTCAGCCCTGCCGCAGAGATAATACCTGTATCCTTCAGGCAGCTTATCGGTATTTTGAAGGAAAGAGGTAAGCCTGCCACGGTAATACCCTTCTTTTTCAATAGTTGAGCTGCACCTGATATACCTTTTACCCAGGTTGCTTAGTTCATTGCTAAAATAAAACGATGCCTCATCCCTTCCACCATGTATCAGGTAAGCTTCGGGAGCAGGCATGGACCTTATCAAGGAGATAAAAGGCGCTATACCTGTTCCGCTCGCAATACAGAATGCCTTTTCCGGACTGATGGTGAATCTTCCATAGGGATTAGAAGTGTAAACATAATCGCCTGACTGTAAGGACGACAGCCTCCCTGTTATTTTACCCTCGGGGACCAGATTATATATAATGCTTATTCTATCTTCTTCTGTACCACTGCAAATACTATATAACCTTGGTTCAAGATCATCTGCATCAAGAGACAGAGCAACAATCTGGCCTGGGATAAAATTATATTGCTTTTCAAATGATAATATATATACTCCAGGAGCAATCTCAAGGTTGTCCTTAATAATGTTTTTTTTAAGTCCGGAACTGTTCACTTTCGATGAAAATTTTGTACTTCTTTTGTTTGCCGATCATTATCCTAACAAGAAATGCGACTTAAAGTTAAGCCAAATCTTTAAATAAATATTTCGGAAAACCTGTTATCTGGTGTATAAAAAAGTGTATTTTCGGACAAATATTACTTATACAGCAAAAATGAAAGTCCTACTTACAGGTCCGGATGGAGTGCTTGGAAATAACCTTGTACGAAAACTTATTGAAAATAATTATGAGGTAAGGGTTTTGATCCAGAAAGGCAAAACGGCGCCATTAATTGATGGACTCAATATAGAGAAAGAGTATGGAGATATACTAGACAGGGATGATTTAGACAGGCTTGTTATGGGCTGTGATATTGTAATACATGCAGCAGCCATGACAGATACATGGCCATGCCGACATGAAAAATACTGGAAGGTGAATGTAGATGGGACCAGGAATATGATAGAGGCATCGCGTGAGGCCGGGGTAAAAAGATTTCTTCATATCGGAACAGCTAATAGCTTTGGTCCTGGCAACAGGCATAGTCCTGGTACCGAAGTATCAAAATATAGCGCGGATAAATATGGGGTTGATTATATAAGCTCGAAGTATGAGGCCCATAAGCTCGTTCTGGAGGAAGTTGAAAAAGGATTTGATGCTGTTGTCTTAAATCCGACTTTTATGATAGGGCCTTATGATGCAAAGCCCAGCTCAGGAGCCATGATCCTTGCCGTTAACAGCGGTAAGGTGCCAGGTTATCCTACGGGCGGACGCAATTTCGTTTATGTAAAGGATGTTGCTACAGCTATTGTGAATGCTATTGAACTGGGCAGGACAGGAGAATCATATATTCTGGGGAATGAAAATCTTAATTATAAGGAGATATTTACAAAAATGGCCGAAACACTCGATGTCAGGCCACCCAAAAGGGCTCTTCCGCGTTTTGCAACCCTGTCCTATGGTGCATTAATGAGTTTCTTTGCAACAGTATTCAGGTTTTCCCCCAGTGTAAGCTATCCCCTTGCGCTAATTTCAACAGAAGAACATTTCTACAATCCTGAAAAAGCAGTAAGAGAATTAAAAATGCCACAGACTCCAATAGGAACAGCACTTGATGATGCTGTATCCTGGTTCAGGCAAAACGGATATCTTTAGGAGCGGAAGACTTGCTACAAAATCCCCTGACCGGGGTAAACCATTAAATCATATTATTTATTGTAAGAATAAAGATTTGCATGCTATGTAAAAATCTCTTATCTTTACAAAGTCTTAAATAGGAATGAGTCATTAATACATGGAAAATTACCTTGATTATATAAGAAACAGGCTGGTGTCGAAGGGTTTAAAAATTACTCCTCAAAGGGTATTGGTTTTTGAATCACTTCTTCGATCGAAGGATCATCCAACAGCTGATGAAATAACTACCATAATCAGGAATTATAATCCGAATATATCGAGGGGAACAATTTATAATATACTGGATACTCTTGTAGAGAGTGAACTGATTGTAAGGGTTAAGACAGATAGGGATAAAATGAGGTATGATGCTGTTCTTGAAAAGCATCATCATATATATGACCTTGACTCAGATAAGATAGTAGATTTTTATGATGAGGAACTTAACGGCATCATTGAGGATTACCTTAAAAAGAAGAAGATCCCCAGTTTTGATATTGTTGATTTTAAATTACAGATTTTAGGTAAACAGAGAAACTAACCAATATTAATTTTAATTTTTTAATAAGTATTATATCATGGAAGAAAACGTAGAAAAACAAGTATTTTCAATGCCAAGAATTGGTGAAAAAGCACCAGATTTTAAAGCAGTTACAACACAGGGCGACATTAATTTCCCTGCTGATTATAAGGGAGAATGGGTAATCCTGTTTAGTCACCCTGCCGACTTTACTCCTGTTTGTACTTCAGAGTTTATGACTTTTGCAAGTATGCAGGATAAGTTTGCCGAAGTAAACACCAAACTTGTGGGTCTTTCAGTAGACGGATTATACAGTCATATTGCATGGCTCCGTACTATTAAAGAGAAGATTGAATACAAGGGAATGAAAGATGTGGAAGTTACTTTCCCACTGATCGAGGATATTACTATGGAAGTTGCTAATAAGTATGGCATGATTCAGCCAGGTGAAGCAACAACAAAAGCTGTAAGGGCTGTATTCTTTATCGATCCGGCTGGTATTATCAGGACAATCATTTATTATCCACTAAGTCTAGGTAGAAACTTTGATGAGCTTTACAGGGTTATTGTTGCCCTGCAGGCTGCAGACGAGTTTGGCGTTGCTATGCCAGCCGACTGGCGTCCAGGTGATGATGTTATTGTTCCTCCAGCAGGTTCATGTGGCACAGCCAAAGAAAGAATGGAAGCCAAGGGCGATATGAAGTGTTACGACTGGTTCTTCTGTACCAAGCCTCTTGATGAGAAGAAGGTATGGGATGCAATAAAAAAGTAGATTTACCTTAACATATTCGCACAAATAAGATTGTAGAGACGTCTTTTATCGACGTCTCTATTCTTTTATAATTTCAATTTTCTTATTATCGTCACCTCCGTTTTTGGATTTAAGCCTAAACTCAAGGCTTCCCTTTTTGCCATCCATTGCAACTATAAAGCGTATCGTTCTGCTTTCTTTGCCTTTCAGACGGAACTCTGTTTTTTCTCCTCCTGCCATCTGCACGACCGGGTTGGGAGAATTGTTTCTTCCGGTATTCCTGCCTCCCTGACCTGTCAGGTTCTTACCTGATGTTTCAATCAGACTTATATTTGAGGATGATATAACTTCAAGGATGTCTTTAATATACTTATTCAGTTGAACAGATCTATCTGATGAGGTAGGATAAACCCTGTCGTTTTTCACGGTCACTTCAACCTGGTAGATATTATCTGTAACTGGTTTAACATTAATTTTAGCTATCTCTACCTGAGGAAACTGGCTTACGCAATACAAAACAAATCTTGCATTCTTTTCGGCCTCCATCTCTATATACCTTGAGGGGGGAGTCCTCTGCATATGTTTCTTTGCAGATCCTCCAATCCATATTTCTCCAAGGTCAGGGTGATTTACCGTATGAGGGTTAATCCATCCCTCACCACCTAGGTCAAGATCAATCCATTTCATATATTCTTCATCCGACACCCTGCCGTCATTATCAGTATCGGCAATAGTTGCCGGAGATCCCCATAATTCTATAAGATATGCATAAGCGCCAAGCATATTATAAGTAGCTGCATGAGCCTGACCACTCAGACCGCCAAATACGGGCCTGTAATTTTTTAGGATATAGGCTCCTTCTGATACTATACTGGTTTGTACGTCAAGATCATGCTGAGTCTCCGGGCTGACTCTGCGGGGAAATTTTTGAGCATATTTATTTGTTTTTTGCAGCTCTTCCAGTTCCCTGTTGGTTTGTTCAACAAGTTGTTCCCTTTCCTGTGCAGATAATCTTACAGCCTGGGGAGCCTGGAACATTATCAAACGACCTGTATTATGGTAATGAAAAGAGGCGAAAATATTGGGATGGGCCAACTGAAATTCCATTACATTCCTGGTTTCAGGTTCTGACATAGGATAGGGATCGCCCGAGTCCAGACCCCATCCATATGGATAGTTCCGATTTGGATCGGGTCCACCTATATCGTCTTCGTTTATCCTTCCATCTCCATCATTATCAAAGCCCTCGGATCCAATCCTGGTAAAGCGTAGACCCATAAATCCATCTTCTGCATTTACAAACCTTCTTTTATCAGCCGACAATCTGAGACTGCCCTCGGGGTCTTCTTTATACATATACGATAATTCCCCATCTCCATCAACATCTTCAGTCTGATCCTCATCATATAGTCCGTCATTATCATTATCCTCTGGGCGGTAAGGCTCACGGGGGTTATTGGGAGTATTGGGATATTCAACATAAGAGTTATTGGCATCAACATTTAAGCCTGGCAGAATATAAAATGCATGATTATCAACTATATTATGAATATAAGGATCATAATCATACCTGGTTAAGAGTTGCCATGCCAGATATAGAGAGCAAGTAATACCATTAACCTCATTACCGTGTACTGCCCCATCTACCCACATCGCAGTTTTTGTAAGGTCGTCGCCTGTATTCTTATTGCTTATTGTAAGAAGAAACTGATCCCTGCCCATCCTGCTTTTTCCAATAGATTCAATACTGCAGATATCCGGGTAAGCTTTTTGCAGATCGTGCATTATTCCCGTCCATTCCTTGTAAGTATAATATCTTTTCCAGTTAATAGGAAAGTCAAATTCTCCATGTTCTCCTCCGGCGCTCTTCTGAAGTTTGTCCTGTGCTATTATTTGCAAAGGTGAAAGGGCAAAGAGCAAAGTGCAGACTAATATTATAATTGATTTATGATTTTTCATCTTAGTTCCTCCCTTATTTTACTGTTATATTTTGAACCTTTGTTCCACCCTTAAGTGATGATGCTACGATTTTAAGGTCCGATTTATCCTTTACGGCGATTATCCATTCTACTGTTCTTGATCCCGGAGCATTTTTTACTCCTGGTACCTTTAGTTTGCCACCAAGGCTTCCAATATTAACCGAAGGCTGTCCTTCAATAAACTCTATTTCTCCTTTTTCTCCAATCAGCCGTACAACATCATCCCTGTTGCCTGGCAGCTGAGCACCTCGGGTAAGGTTTGTTGCCAGATCGCCGGTATTTTCGATGGTTGCTGTAACCTTAACTATGTGATATTTGCCTCTGGACTTTCCGGAAGTGACTTTAAAAATAGCATCAGACCCTTCAACCTCTCCGTCCCTGGTGGATGCAGCCGTGTACATGATTTCTGTCTTAATATCTTTTATCTCTATTCGAGGAAGCAGACTGGCCCGGAATATTTCAAATTCGTAGTGTTTTTTACATACATCCAGCAGAGGGGCCCCGGGGAATGCATTATTCCTGGCGTACTGCGATATCCATCCTCCTACTTCTCCCTTTCCCAGCTCAGGGTGATCGAAAGCTTTCCAGTCAACAAATAAATTACCACTATACTCTTTATCCTGATAGGCCATTAGTGCTCTTTCAGTTGCAAGTCTGTTATTGTTATTTTCGGCTATCTCCAGCCCTGGAATATCAGCAGCAGGATTCCATAGTTCTGTGGTAATAGAATATATTCCATACTGAGCATAGAGCCAATCCGTTGCCATACCATAGCTATAACGTCGGTCAGAATTTTCATTGTAAGATACCCTCCACCCGCGGGGCAATACGTAGCCCCTCATTTTAGCATATTTATTGGCATCACTCTTTGCAAGGTCTTTTTTTAGCTGATCTGTCTTTTCTGGCTTTGCCCATGCTTCAGGGACTTCTTCGCCAATAAGCTCAAGGTATTTTTTCCCCATCACAAGGTCGAATATTGCCACATCCTCTTTCGCCATTTCTGTATGGGGAGCCGTGCCCATGGGCCTGTAAGTAAAACCTCCTGAGGTGTGATAAAACTGAGCCATAATAATATTGCGGTAGTTTGTAAAAAACTCTGCAAGTGCATGAGTCTCAGGAGCGGATGTTGGATAGTCTCCGCTACCGCCTGCAAATCCCTGTTCGTTCCACCACCCTTCAGGGTAATTACGGTTAAGGTCTATTCCCGATTCTGAATCTTCACCTCTTTTACCATCATTATCGTTATCTAAATCTTCTCTTACTACCGAATACCTTTGCTTATCAGTTTCCTGTCCTCTTAGAAGTCTGACCATTATTCGAGGATCTAAATCATCAATTATATACGATCCTTTTTCATCCTTATATCTGAAAGAAGTCATTTTACCATCCCCGTTAATATCATCCGGACCATCTTCATTAATTTTTCCGTCGTCGTCATTATCTTTCAGCATCGAGTTGGACCTCTGTGCTATTCCTTTTTCAACACTGTTGAAAACACCATCAGGGTTTATTGTAGGACATATATAAAAAACATTATTGTCGATCAGGGTAGTGATTTGCTCATCCTTGCCATATTCCTTGATAAGTCTGTCGATAATATAAAGGCAAACTTCTGTTCCTGTATATTCATTCCCATGTGTTGATCCTCCAATAAAATGACCTGGCTTACCCTGGTGCGATTTCATTACAGGGACATTATCAACGTTTTCTTTTCTTTTATTGTACAGTACAATATGCTTATCAATCGTTGTTCCGTTTTTCATGCTGGATATTGCCAGTATATATATTGGCCGTCCCATGGTACTCTCACCTATATTTATCAATTCGGTAATATCTGGATAAGCACGACTTACTTTCTCAAGGTAATCTTTTGACCCTGTGTAGCCATGGTATTCATTAAAGCTTATTGGTACATTCTGGGACTGCAGTCCGGCCGAGATTAAAAGACCGAAGAATAAAATCGCAAGCAAGCGACTGGTGATGGGGCTTTTTCGGATCATAACTAGGTATTAAGAATTTATATATTAGTACATGATAATAAATTATTCCTCATTTATTGACACAAGATCTTATGATAAATGAATTTTTAACTTTTTTTATACTAGCGAAGGGAGCTGAATCAGGAATAATATAGACCATTCGCTGATGAAAACAGTTCTATATAAGGTCTTATTCTGCTTTAACCCGGTTAATAAATACTTCTGATGACCCGGCTCCGCAGCTGATAATTGATTTCATTCCGGTATCGATTGTAGTACTGGTATGCACCACTCTGTCTTCCTGGACATGGTAAATATTTCCGGAAGTAGGATTCGGACCGGTTGGAACAAATACGGTGATATAGTCGTCCTGCCTGTCTGTAATAAACCCTGTCATAAGTGTGCCTGAATTAAAAATATCTACCAGCACTACCTCCGAAAAGAATGACCTGTTCTTACCAAAGAATTGCATTACAGTATCTCTTGCAATCCTGTATCCGGGGATTTTTAGCAGGTACTTCTCTTCAAGCACAGTGTTAAAGAACATTCCTATCCGGGTCCTGATAATCAGTCCTATAAAAAAGAAGAGGATAAGAATAGCTGCTATTACCATAATATAAAGAATAATAACCTGGATCTCTGTCTTTACTTCAATTAGGCTAACTATTGGCTCGAGATATTTCTTTATAATATTAAAGATCCATCTGAAAAAGAAGAAAATAAGCCCGGCAGGTAAAACAGCAGCCAGTCCACCAAGAAGGGTTGTACGCAAAAAGTTCTTTACTCTTTTCAAGAATTTGGGTTTCATATCTATATATTTTTAGTATCGCATAATTACCTAAAGTTAGGCAAAAACTTACTTGTATTCTCTATTAGTATTTCATCCTATCGCTATTTGCCCAAGTTCCTGACAATATGGACGAAGGTAGGCTTTTCGTTATTTATCCAGCTTAATATTTATATCCAACAAATAGCAATTAAAGACTGAAATAGTTATATTTATTCGTCTGTTATACAAATCCAACCATAATGAAAGGCCTAAACAATCTGACTATACGTCTTTTGGTATCATTTCTTATTACTCTTATCCTGGGGGCCTTGTTCTTTACAATAGGACAGGAGTATGAATTGGAAATAAAAGAGAAGAGGCCCTGGGAGTTTGATAAGAACACAACTTATTTAGATCTGAATTATGATGGTAAAACCGAGAGGATTCTTCTTTCTAATTCTGCCAGTGGGCAAATAGGGATAATAGTTTTTACCAGCGAGGATATGATTACTAACCAGTTTAATTTTATTGGAAGATTTGCAAACAGGTCAAATATCTATAAAGGTGATTATAATAATGATGGTCTGTCGGAGATATATGCATTTACTTACATAGGAGATTCCTTGTTCCTAAATATTCTGGAAGGCTATAATCTGTCTGATCCAGTAATCCGCAGAAGATATATAGAAGGATGTACGTCACTTCACGGAGAAGCACAATACATTATTACTGCCCCGGTACTGGAGGATGCTAATAATGATGGTTTAAAGGAATTTTATTTTTCTATTTCAGCCGGGTTTACCCTGCAGCCAAGGGCCTTATACTATTATGATATTGTAAATGATAAAATAAAGAAAACCAATCCTGCAGGTGTTGCTCCCAGATATTCATTAAGCTCTTATGATATTAACGGAGACGGTAAGCTGGAAATGTGGGGTATAAATAATGCAGTCGGTAATTATAAGACTAATATACCATATTCTGATTCCAGTGCATGGTTAATGATATATAATCATAAACTTGAATATGAATTCGAGCCCATCGAGTTTAAAGGCTTTGGGACAATTCTTACTACCTCAGTTCTTAAGACGGAAGATGAAATTAAACTGGTCGTTCTAAGGAAGAATGAAACCAGCATTCGTGTTAATGAAAATGAGCTGGTAATATTTAGTACCACCGGGGACTTACTTGTTAGAAAGAGACTGAATGAATATAATCTGGGGAATGGTCTTCAGGCCTATATATCAGATCAGAAAATTTTTCTTAGCGATATTGATGGTAATATTTTGATTTTTGATCAATGGTTGAATCTTATTAAGCAGGATAACAAGAATTTATACTCCGGAGCAATGTATGGACCCTTTACTATTGCGGACATTGAAGAAGAGCTGATTCTGTTTCTGAATCTCAGCGGAGAGCTAAATGTTTTTACTGTTGGCTTGAAAAAACTGGCATCTGTAAATATTGGTGATGAAAATGGGACTTATTTTGACCCCGTATTTATCTCTAATAAAAATATCAGTTCGGGCTTTCATTTAAGGACGTCATACTTCGATTATGGAATAGAGATGGTTCGCAACAAAGCAAGAAACTATATCTATGTGTATTCCTTGCTTATGTTTGCCGCATTTTATTTCCTGATCTATTTTATACAATTGTTTCAAGGTAAGCAGGAAGAAAAGAGAAGACAGATTGAATCAAGGATGAGGACATTACAGATGCAGGCTGTTAAAAGCCAGATGAGTCCGCATTTTATTTTCAATGCCCTTAATTCTATATCTGCCATGTATATCAAAGGTGATGTTGCCCGGGCAGATGAATTTCTGACAAGCTTTAGCAGGATGATCAGGGAAGTTGTTGATTCTTCTGATAAATTAGTTGTTACAGTAGATGAAGAAATAGAATTTGTAAGGAACTACCTTGAACTTGAAAAGGTAAGACACGAAGAAAGATTGAGCTTTGAAATAAAGGTTCCCAAGGAATGTAAATCTGTAAACCTGCCTTCTATGAGCGTACATACCTTTGTTGAAAATTCAATTAAGCATGGTTTCAGGGGAAAAGATAAGATGCATATCAAGATTAATGTGTTATGCCATAGCAAAACTCTTAATATAATTATACAGGATAATGGAGCTGGATTTAACTCTGAAAAGGAGAATACTGGTAGAGAAGGGAAGGGACTCCAGATGATAAAAGATATTTTTGAAACATATTATTCTATTTTTGATAAAAGGATAGATTATAATATAGTTAACCTGGCGGATGAATATTCGGACGACAGCCAGGGTACTAAGGTTGAAATAATTGCCGACAAATGAGACAGGTAAAAGTATTTATAATTGACGACGACAGGGATGCTGTATCCAGAATTAAGATTTTGCTTGACAAAAATGAAAAAGTAAAGATCTGTGGCAGCGAAACTGATCCTGAAAGTGCAATTCACCAGATAAGGAGCAACAGGCCGGACCTGATATTATTGGATATTGAAATGCCAGGGATGGGCGGATTTGATCTTCTTAGTTCAGTAAGAGAGGAGGGGTATAATCCATCGGTTATTTTTATCAGCGCTTACGATAAATACGCAATTAAAGCCATCAAGGAGTCGGCCCTTGATTATCTGCTTAAGCCGGTTGATGCAAAGGAGCTTAACGAGGCTATTTATAAATATATCGACAGTCTCAATAAGTCGTCTCAGAGTACCTATAGTATGCTGGTAAAGTTAAGTCCAAGAGAACAGGAGGTGTTCAGGCATCTGCAGACGGGACAAACAAGTAAACAGATTGCTCAAGTGCTTAATATATCAAAGAATACTGTCGATACTCACCGGAGGAAAATACTTCATAAATTAAATTTGGACTCCACTACCCAGATTCATTTAAATTATCCTCCGGGTAAATAAAAACAGCCACTACCTGATAGGTAATGGCTGCCTTATTTTGCCGGTTGGGTTAAGTTGGTCTGATTGTGATTAATCAAACTATCACCCTTGTGCTAAGAGGTATTTAGCGGTTAGAACTAATTCCCTAAGCCGAGGCAATATAGGGCAGAATTTTTTTTACTGAAATACTCATATATGAGTATAATTATTATTTGTTCTTTATACACCTGACATAGAATGCATTATGAATGCCTGTTACCTCGTGGTTACAAATTATACCCCCGTCCTTTGAGTGTTGAATAGCTATTGTCATAGCCATTTGATCGCTCTCTGATGAGTCGCGGGTCCAGTAGGTATTACCATCGAAGATGCAGAATTTATTAAACATACGAGCATGCCCGTCAAAAGAGAAGTTTAGCTTATCCAGTCCTGGTGAATCAATATTACTGGCGGAGTATAAGGCGATCAGGTCCTTCCATTCTTCAATTGATGGAAGATGCCATCCTTCCGGACAGTAGTTTTTAGCTGTTTGCCAGTCATACAGCACGAATTTTTTTAAACAGGCGCCTTTCTTGACTTTTGAGAAGTCTTCTTCTTCGCAATTCCATAACCAGGCCCCATCATTATAAATTCCGGCGTCGAGGTAGCTTAGATTATCAGTCATCCAGACCTTGCTCCCATCTTCAATAAAGTGATATTCAATATTATCCCTCTGATCGCTGAAGGTCTGCTCTGGGTCTCTGCTGCAGGACAAAACACCAAAGACAAAGATTATTGTGAAAAGGATTTTCATAAGTTTAATATGAATCGACATTGAAGAATAAAATTACTGCCTTTTCACAATTAATTTAATACTCATTAGTGAGTATCTTTTCAATAATAATATTTTGTAGTCTTTTAATAATACTTTTCTTTATTCATCCTGAGTCAATAAACTCTAAGTATTTCTTACTTTTGAGTCGAATTACATATAAATTATTCATGGCTAAAGAGGGAAAAGATAATAGTAAGGATTGTGGAGAAAATATTCCTCCTATTTTCGTGGTGTCGGGAGGGAAAGGGATGGCCGGTAATACAGTCGTAAGTTCTGTGTTAATCCAGTTTCCCGATAATCATATTCCGCTGATTGTGATTCCAAACGTGGATTCGATGGAGAAGGTAAATGATATTATTACCCGGGCAAAAGAATCTTGTGGCGTAATAGTTCATACCATGGTAGATCCCTTGATGCGGGAGATAATACTAGCTGTCTGTGATGCCGAGCAGGTAAGGCATTTTGACCTGGTTGGAGGACTTTCAGATTATATTTCTGATCTTTTACAGATGGAGCCAATTAGCAAGCCCGGGCTGTACAGGCTCAGGAATATTCAGTATTTTTCAAGGGTTGAGGCTATTGAATTTACCATGAAACATGACGATGGATTGAATACGGAAAAGCTTTCAAAAGCTGATATTATTCTTACTGGTGTTTCACGTACAGGCAAAACACCTCTTAGTATATATATGGGAATGTTTGGCTGGAAAGTGGCCAATGTGCCCCTGGTTAAAGGGATTGATCCTCCTCCCGATTTATTTAAAGTTGATCCGGGTCGCGTTTTTGGATTAACAACTTCACCACATTATCTTATTGCTCAGCGAAGTAACAGGGTGAAGCAACTGGGCCTAAATCCTGAAGATGACTATGTCTCTCCGCGTAAGGTGCGCGAAGAACTTGATTATGCTGCCAGGATCTTTAAAAAGGGCAACTTCAGAATATTCAATATTACAAACAAGCCCATTGAATCGACTGCCAACGAAATACTTACCCTGCTAACCGAGACTTACGGCCGTGATGAATGGCGCAAGCTCGGTGAACAATAAGATTTATTTTTTCCAATCCGGAAGTCTCCCCGGTGTTAGGGGAGCTTCCAGGTCGGTCATTTTTTGATCCATTTTCATAAATTCTTCCTTAAGCATCTTGACTTTTTCAAGAACAGGAGCAAATTCTTCTGCGGCAATCTCGTAATTCCGTTTTGATGTGCCAGTTATATTCGTTGTTGCTCTCATATTGTCAAATGCGGCATTCCTGGCACGAGATCTTAAGCTATAATCTCCATCTAGATCGAGAGTTCTGGTCGTTCTGTCGCCATTAAGAATTATTTCAATCTCCTCAAGTTTATTTTCCAACTCATCAATTTCCTGGAGCAGTTTGTTAGCAACAGGTGCATTAAACGTCTTTGTTGCTGCCCGATAAGCGGGTATTTTAGTATTCATCTCAGTAAGGGCACTTCCAACAGCCCTGAGTGCATTATCAAGAGCCAGGGTCTTCATCTTAAATTCGGCCATTTCTTTTCTGTCGGATGCCGGTATAGTCCTATTGTTAAGTTCTTTAATTTCAAAAGAAACCGGGCCAGCAAGTTTTGTGAACTCCCCGTTTACATTTTTAAACATAGTAACTCCATACTCGCCGGGTAATACAAATACATTAGATGATGGCAATCCTCTTGTTGGGCTGGCATCTCTTTCTGTTACCGATAGTTCTGCAGGGTAGGTCATGTCCCATACAATTTCATTTAAGCCCTTGCGAAGTGGAGTACGAAGCTCCCTGACCTGAAGCCCTTCGGAGTCAGTTATCATAAATACAAGGTAAGCAGGCTGTTCTTCCTGTTCGGCTTTGTACTCTTCCTGTGTAGGATATGGAATAGGATTTCCTTTCTTAAAGGCTTCCTTCTCCTTTCTGATTCTTTCATCTCTAAGTGTACTTACGCCGTCTTTAAGCCAGTAAGTGAATTTAGCATCCATCTCAGGGTTTGCTACGCTAAAGAAATCCTGTCCCTGGAATCCTTTCTCCTTTGTTCCCAGCCCACCCAGGGGTCTCCATGTTTTGTACATTAAAGCATCTTTTACTGCGAAAAGGTATGCATCCTTATTGAGCGTTTCTTCAGACAGTTCACGAAGGGGAGCATAATTATCGAGTATATAGAATCCTCTTCCGAATGTTGCCAGTACCAGATCGTTCTCTCTTTCCTGTATGGCCATATCCCTGACATTAATCGTAGGCAGTCCGGCATTAAGTCTTTTCCAGCTCACGCCTCCGTTTAGTGTAACAAATACTCCATATTCTGTTCCTGCAAATAATATTTCTTTTTTAACATGATCCTGGCAAAGGGCATAAACAGCACCTTCCGGAAGGTTCCCCGAAATATTTGTCCATGTAGCGCCTTTATCTGCACTTTTATATACGTAGGGAGTAAAGTCTCCTGATTTATGATTGTTAAAGGCAGCATATACAACATTTACTTCGTGCTTATCGGCTATCAGGTCGTAGACATAAGTATATTCAGGAACGCCAGGGAAGCGGTTTATTTTTTTCCATGTCTGTCCGTCATCCTCTGTAATACTTATCTGTCCGTCATCCGAACCAGTATATATTAGTCCCGCCTGCAGTCTTGATTCATCAAGAGAAACAACGGCACCGTATCTCGATGTCGATCCGTTCTTTGCCACTGCATCCATTGGCCATATCTTGCCCATAATGGGCCAGAGGTTACGGTCAATATTACGATCCAGATCATCGCTGATAACTTCCCAGGAGTCGCCCCTGTTGGTACTTTTAAAAAGCTTATTTCCTGCAAAATAGATGGTTTTATTATTATGTGGACTAACCATTACAGGGGAGTCCCAGTTAAAGTTGTATTCTTTTTCTCCCTTGCGGGGCTTTGGAACGATATTAACCATCTCTCCCGACCTTTTATCGAAACGCTGAAGATTGCCATTCTGGCTCTGGGCGTATATAATATTTGGGTCAAGCGGATCAACAACCGATTCAAAGCCATCACCTGTAACAGTAACTATCCAGTCTGATGAAACTATACCATGATCACTAAGGGTCTGTGATGGACCTACAAGACTGTAGTTGTCCTGGGTGCCCCCCATTACATTATAAAAGGGCAGATCGTTGTCGACACTTACCTTGTAAAATTGTGTTACCGGCAGGTTGGTAAACATGCGCCAGTTTTCGTTATCGAAAGTCTCGTAAACACCTCCATCAGTACCTTCGATGCAATGATTATTATCGTTGGGATCTATCCACAGGCAATGATTATCATAGTGTTTGCTTTTTTCACCTCTGTTCCTGAATGTCTTTCCCCCGTCATCTGTTACCAGGGTGAATACATTCATTATATATACTCTGTCTTCGTTTACCGGATCGGCTACCAGCTCCTGGTAATAGTTACCACTTGAAACTGCATCGCTCATTCTTTCCCATGAGGCTCCCCTGTTCATGCTTCTGTAGAATCCACTCTGACCTCTCTGGGCTTCAACGACGGCATATATTTTTTCGGGGTTAACGGGCGAAATAGCCATCCCTATTCTACCCTTGTCGCCCGATGGCAAACCCTTATTTATTTTGTTCCATGTCTTACCGGCATCAGTCGATTTATAAATACCTGATTCAGGTCCGCCACCGAGATAGGTCCACTGCCTTCTTCTTCTCTGGTGGGCTGTTGCATAGAGCACATCAGGATTACGTGGATCGATATGAATTTCGTTAAATCCTGTATGTTCGCTTACTTCGAGGATGGGCTTCCAGGTCTTTCCTCCGTCTGTGGTTTTATAAATACCACGGTCTCCTCCCGGGCTCCATAGCGGACCGTAGGCGGCAACATATACTATGTCAGAATTACGAGGATCGATTGTTACCATTCCGATATGCTCTGATTTTTCGAGCCCTACTTTATCCCAGCTGTCGCCTCCGTCGATCGATTTATACAGTCCGTCGCCATAGGATACAGATCTCTGGTTGTTGTTTTCGCCTGTTCCTACCCAGATAACATTATGATTATTGGGGTCCATAGCCAGACAACCTATTGAGTAGGAACCCTGCCTATCAAATATCGGATTAAAGGTTACTCCTCCATTGCTTGTTTTCCATACGCCCCCAGCCGCGGCGGCAACATAAAATTCCTTATGATTATCCGGATTAACAGCCAGGTCTGATATCCTGCCTGATGTAAGGGCGGGACCTATGCTTCTGAATTTAAAGTTATTCAGAGATAAACTCTCCAGCTGACCTGATGAAACAGGTTCAGCAGAGGATGATTTAGTTCTTCTCTGTGCATAAGTTAGCGGCATTGCTATAACAGCCAGCAGCATTAATATAAGTAATCTTGAGGCAAAGCTTTTCATTAGTATAAGGTTTTAGTTAATGAAAAGCTAAGATAGGGAAAGTTGATAAAGTATACAGAGATGAAAAGACTTAAAAAAGTTTAAAAAGGGTTTAAAGGGTTTGAATGAGTTGAGAATGAGTTTGAATTGGTTGAAGCACATAAGATGATATCCCTTAGTTCTTACCTCTTTGCTCTTTGCTGAATATTACCATTGCTTGCTCCATATAGAGATCCCGACCAGACAGGTATGTATCAATTGTTTCTTCGATCTGTATATCCGGCATAATTGGCTTTGCACGATCCATCTCAACAGCAGTAGCATAACCACGTGAGCCGTAGTAGACCATTATCCCGGAATTTTCGAGGTCGACTCTTTTGGAGTTTGAGCATATATAATTACCACTGCTTGGCATCCCTATTATGGTACCCAGCTTATGATATTTAATTATTGAACAGAAGTGCCCGTTTGTTGAGAAGCACCGGCTGTCCATAAAAACTATCAAATCACCTTCATAAGCATTTTTTGCCCTTGGCACAGGCTTCATCAGTTCACGATATCCACGACTGGCTTTACTAAAATAAACAAGCGAATCTTTTTCAAGGTAGGAAAGCAGCGGTGCCGAGCAGAAGGGGTCGCCTCCGTCGTTATGCCTGAGATCAAGTATCAGCTTATTTATATCTCTATCTTTTAGTACGGTGAAGGAGCTGTCAAGGAAGCTTTTAAAAAAATCAACACGATCGTAATAGCCAAATGTACTTATTGTAAGAACGCCAGTCGAATTGTTTTCGATTAACTTCAGGCTGAGATCGGCAGCTTTTATATTGTTAAATACCACTGCCCTTACCTCTTTTTCTGTTGCAGTCGGAAGTTCGCCCTCTCTGATCCTGATTTCACCGGCAAGGGAATATTCCATGTTATATTTATTCTGGTACCCGAAGCGCCTGAGGTAAATCATAGCAAACCGTCGCTGTACAGATCCCACTTTACCCTGTATTCGCATTGCTTCGGATGAGTAGTTTTCAAGCATCTCGTTGATTATGCTTTTCACCGGCCGGCCGTTTATTGTATGTATAAGCGTACCCCGGGGCAGACTGACTTTTTCATTGTAGCTGCCGTCTATAATAACTTTATCGTCTATCATCTTAATGATATAGGGAAAGAATTTGTCATTGCCGGCGCGCCAGAAGCTTCCGGGCATCCATACGTTTGTATGACCATTGCCTGTACGTGATGTAATAGGGGTAAGGAGTTTATAAAATTCTGTGATAGGCAGAGAGTCATTAAGCTTTTTAAAATTCGCATCGAATACTGAGTCCATTTCTTCCTTTGGCGTATAGTAATAGAAATCCCAGTGTTGTTCTTCAAGCAGCTTTCTCATCTGCAAAAAATCAGCCTTCATTTCCTCGGGAGAGAGGACCCTGACCTGGGCCATCAGGCTGGCCGCAGACAGCATAATTGACAGAGGAAGCATTATTTTTCTCATATCAGGGTAGAGTTGTTTGTTTGATTAGACTCCTGCTCTCATAAAAAGTTCCTTTATAAGGAAGCTGTCACTGATGAAGCGAATTGCTCTTCCGAAGTGCTTCTATGCTAAATTACTGGAGATAAGGCTGTGAATTTAAAATCCTTTAATCAGTATATATAAGCCTATAATGATCATTAGATAGGATACAAAATACTTCCTTAAATGAGCTCCAAACCCTCGTTTGTCGCCTTCACTACTTTCAAGGTATAATCTTCTGACACTGATGGCCCCAATAAGCAACAGACCCGAACCCATGATTATTCTTAATACAAGTATTCCTATCTCACCTGACACCTGATATAATTTTAATTATTGAGCAACTAATATAATAACTAATAACAACAATGCTGCAGACAGAGCGAAAGTTACAACTTATGCCATGCCCTCCTACTGTTATCGCCCGGTACAAATATTTCAGTCGCTACACTTTTGTTATATTTATAGCAGTTCTTAGATTAAAAAGAAGTTTAATAAATATGAAAACCTTGAAAGGCTATTTTCTTACTTTAATCATATTGATGATATACGGATCATCATATGCACAACTGAAACAGGAAGAATCAACTCATTATGTCTTTCCTGAATTTACTGAAGGAATCGTTTTGAAAAAAAATGGTATAAATCTGGAGGTATTGTTGAATTATAATTCATTAACAGAGGAGATGATCTTCGAGGATCAGGGTTTTAAGCTGGCAATAATTGAGGATGAGATAATTCTAATAGATACAGTATTTATCAAGGATAGAAAATTCATTGTTTTGAATAGTAAATTTGTTGAATACCTATATCATCTAAACTATGAGTTATATATTGAGTACAGGTGCAGGGTTAAGGATCCTGGTATGCCATCCGCGTATGGCGGTTCTTCTGAAATATCATCAAAGGAATCTATATCGCGATATGTTTCCAATGGTACCATATACGAAATAAATTTGCCAGGAAACTTAATGGCCGAACCATATTTCTATTATTGGATAAACAAAAACGGCCAAATAAGCAAGTTTGTAAATTTGAGGCAGTTAAGAAAACTATATAAAGGCAGAGAAGCTTTATTCAGAGAATATGTCAGTGATAATAATGTTAGGTACACTGACAAACAGAGCATTATCAGTTTAATTGAATACATGGAATCTTTATAGAGCTTTAAACTCTTTTCTATCTGCCTTACAGCATAACAGGTTTTCATAAATACTATTATCTTCAGAACTGCAAAACAGGAGATGAAAAACTATTACCCACCACTTAAACACAAATGATGAATAAGCTACGCAGGACAGGCTTGCTGCTAATAGTCAGCCTTATATTTTGCTCTTTATCTGCCCAGGAAAATTATCTTCCGGGTTATATAATAAGAACTGATAAGGAAAAGTTAAACGGATATATCGATTACAGGGGTTGGGAAAAGAATCCTGATTATGTCAGGTTTAAGACAGAGATCGATGGCGATATAAAGCTGTATTCACCTCTTGATATAGCTGAATTTGGAGTTGATAATGATGTATATATAAGTGCCATAGTTGAAACTGAAGTATCGCCTGCAGATGTTAACAAGTTTGGCTTCAATCCCAACTTTGAGATAGAGATTGATACCTTATTCCTGCAAACTCTTTTTAACGGGAACAAGGAGTTATACTATTATAAGAGCCTTGAAGGCAAAGATAATTTCTATATCAGGCAAGGGAATGATATTAGTTTGTTATCCTATAAGGAATATTTTAAAGAAACAGAAGACTCTTATAAGACATTCGCTAAGAACAACAGATATATAGGTCAATTAACTTTATATCTGAGTGACTGCCCTGAGGTTCAGCCAAGACTTAGGAATACGGAATATTCCAAAAGAGGCCTGGAAACCCTTTTTACCTATTATTACAAGTGTACAGATGCTGATCCTACTTTTTCAATAGAAAAAGCAAAGCCCGTTAAGGAGTTTGGATTAGTGGCTGGTACTACCTTCACTTCAATGAAATTCCTGAGCGATGATTTCGACTTCCTTGTAAAAGCTGATGTAGAAATGTCTGCTAGTTTTACGGGCGGCATTTTTTTAAATGTTATTATGCCAAGAAATCTTGGTAAGTTGTCACTTAACAATGAGCTTATTTTCTCCTCTTACAATGTTGTTATGACATATGACGAGGAGCAGTTTAATCATGTGTTATATACATCTGAGTTCGACTATTCATTTTTGAAATTTAACACTATGGTACGCTATAAACATCCGGTAGGGGCTGTCAGCCTGTTTGTTGATGGTGGTGTATCTCTCGGATATGTTTTAAATGGAAGCAATAGGATGGATAAAAACTTCTATCAGGCTGACAGAATAGAGGAATATCCAAATGCATTTGGAGCAAGTAAGATAGATAGAGCAGCAATTGCCGGCATAGGGGTGATGTATAAAAGATTTTCTTTTGAAACACGTTTCGAAATAGGAGACGGAATTATAGCATCTGCAGCTTTGCTTAGTTTAACAAGCAGGTATCATTTCCTGCTTGGTTTCAGGTTTTAAAACTTGCCAGCCAGAGAAAGTTATATTAGACTTAGTTCATTGCCCAGAGTATGCCAGGCCGACTTATAATGTTGGACCAAATAGACTTTCCCTGTTTATAACAACACTGATTCTATAATCCTCCGGCTTCAGGTTTACGCTGATGTCGGGGTAGGGCTTGACATCTCTGATTCTTAATTCATAAAGGCCATCATAATCATCGTTTGATATCCTGCTCCAGGACTCTCCCATTATGACAGAATCCTCAATTATCTCATTTTCTTCAATTTTGAAGGATATAATTGTTATACCCTGCCAGAAACATAGAGCACCAGTTGGGCAACGAGAATCATTAATCCTTGTAATCTCAAAGGAAAAATCATCCCCGATTTTATATTTTATTCCAATTCTGGCTGTAAATTCCTCACCTATATCCACTTCCATTATTCCCGGATCATCTGATCTCTCACATGCCGAAAGGAGCATCAGCACAGACATAAGAATAATAAATGAAACTCTCATTAGAATAGATTTACATATGGAAGTTACAAAATTCAGGCCATATTACAACTTTTCACACTGACCTTGGCTCAAAGAATTCTTTTACTAAATTGCATACTCCAATAAATTTTTATCAAAATGAAGAAAGTCCTTGTACTTAGCTGTCTTGTGTTTATGCATCAGGTTCTTATTGCCCAATCGGGTCAGCTTCAGGAAATTATTAGCCAAATAGAATTTCAGAGCGATTCTATTAAGTCAGTATTCGATTGGATTGCAGATAATGTTGAGTATGATATTGGCAAAATGAATGATATTGAAGAAGGTGATATATCTCCTCCAAAAAAGAATATTGGAAGTCAGGAAGAACTTCGGGAAGTGCAATTAGATAGAGTTATTTCCAGAAAGAAAGGTGTATGTGAAGATTATTCACTTCTGTTTGATGCAATAGTAAGGGAATTGGGATATACTTCATATATTATAGTGGGTTATGTAAAGAATGCGCAGGGAAAAGTTGAGAGGAGAGTGGGTCATTCCTGGAACACGGTAAAGGTAAATGGAATCTGGAGCCTATATGATCCAACCTGGGGGGCAGGTTACCTTGGTGAAAACGGTAAATATACTAAACGCTATAACAAAGAGTGGTTCGATATTAGTCCATCAGAGATGGTAAAAACACATATGCCCTATGATCCACTGTGGCAGTTATCAGAGCACCCTCTTACTTATAATTTCTTTGAAGGAGGTGTTGCTGAATCTTCGTTTGATAGTCCATTTAACTATGAGGAAGAAATTAGTTTATACTTTCAGAAAGATCCAAAGGAGCAAATGAAGGATCAGTTATTAAGGTCTGAGAGGCTCGGTAATGGTATCTGGCTAATTGAGAGGTGGAGGAATAATATGCGCTCTAGAATTGATCACTATGATCTGACTCACCAGGCATTATCTATTGATGAGGTAAATATTATACTGACCGAATCTACAGATACCTTTAATGAGTATATCAAAGCAAGAAATAAACAATTCAGGAGTAAGAAGTGGACCGGTGCCTATTCAAAGCAGGCAATGTTGAAGATACAGGAAGACCTCAGCTCAGTGCTAGCTTCATTACAGAACGTTGAGGTTGCCGATTCACAAATCGACAGGTCGGTCGAAAAGGTTATTCTACAAACCGAAAGATTCTTACAAAGAATCAATGAAGAAATAATATATCTGGATAAGCATTTTTAGTCGTTACACTCCGGGAATAGCCCTTTCCGGCTATTTCAAAAAGCAGGGAACTGTTTTTGTGGCATATTAATTGAGGGTATTTCTATACAAAACCAACAGCTTAAGAATTTCTAAGCTTCTATTACTTGATTTTATTGATTGCCTGGTTTTTGTATCACTAAAATCTTGATATCATGGAAGTAAAAAAGAATGACAAAGTTAATATCGAAAAAACTAAAGGGACCTTTTTTCAGCTTGGTCTTATAATTGTTCTATCCCTGTCTTTAATAGCCTTTGAGTGGTCATCCGGACCACGAGGTCCGAATGAATTTAATACAGATAACTGGCAAACTCTTACACCGGATCTTATTCCTATTACTGAGTGGCCTGATAAACAGGTCGATGTTATACCTCCCATGCCGAAATTCTCGGATATTATAGAAATACTTGAAAACGATGTTGAAGTTGAGACGAATATTGATATCGACGACCTTTTCAGAATGGATGAGGAAATTCCGCTAATAATGTATGTAATTGATGAAGTACCGGAAGTGAACGAGGATGTACCCTTTATCAGGGTCGAAGAAATGCCAACATTCAGAGGGGGAGATCAAAATAAATTCGCCCATTGGGTTCAAAGCAATGTACAATATCCTCAGATTCCTGCAGAGAATGGAGTGCAGGGCAAGGTCTTTGTTGAATTTGTAGTCGAAGCAGATGGCAGTGTTAGTAATGTTATGGTAGTGAGAAAAGTAGATCCCGCTCTTGATGCTGAAGCAGTAAGGGTTATTAGTAACTCACCCAGGTGGCTTGCCGGCAAGCAACAGGGTATTCCAGTAAGGGTGCGATTTACTATTGTAGTAAATTTCCAGTTGCAATAAGTACACAAAAAATAGGTGGATGGAGCTTGATCACGACTGCTACACGCAATCAGCTGCACTTAGGACAAAAGAAACATTTGGACTATTAGTCATTACTAAAGATATATTGTCAGGAGGAAATGGAAGACTCCAGACTATCACGCACTCTAAGCTTGGCATTTCTTCTATTTCAAGCCTGCTTAGTTTAGTATTTGAGGAGATATCAAGGCGGTTCAGCTGATTGTTTGGACAAAAAAGCCAGTATAGCTCTGGATTATTTGTAACATCCAAGGTCGTTAATTCACTGGATCTACAATCAAGATATCTTAGAAGGGGATTGTTAGAAATATCTATACTCTCCAGCTGGTTAAATCCACAACCCAATACAGTTAGAAGGGTACTATTAGAAACATCAATGGAATTTAGATTATTGGCTGAACAACTTAATTCTTCTAATAGTATATTCTTCGAAACATCCAGATTAGTTAACTGATTAGCACTTAGATGTAATACTTTTAAGGCTGTGTTATTTGAAACATCAAGTACACTAATATTACTACAGGATGCTAAAAGAGTATGAAGTTCTATGTTATTAGTAATATCCAGTGCAGATAGATTATTATTGTCAATGTTTAGATATTCTAAAGCCAGGTTATCAGAGATGTCTAAGGAAGTTAATTTATTAACATTGCAATTTAAATAGTATAGTTCTGTGTTTTTTGAAACACTTAGATATTTTAATTGATTATGGTAACAACGTAATTCTTTTAGGTAGCTACAATTAGAGATTTTTAGGGATTCAATCTGGTTTTCATCTATATTCAGTTTTTCTAATAAGGCATTAGTAGAAGCATCCAAAAATCTTATGTCATTATTACTGCAATCCAAAAATCTTAGTTTAAGATTTTTTGAAATGTCAATTCCTTTTAAACTATTATTTGAACATTTCAGTGTTTCTAGATTCTCAAAGTTCTGAATTCCGGCCAGAGAGCTAATGTTGGATTCACTAATATCAAGTGAAATAACATCTCTACACTCGCTGACACTTATTATGCCATCGTTATTAGTATCAACCTCATTAGCAATTAAGGCTTGAATGAAGTTATCATCAGAAATATCGTAAATCTCTTCAAAACTGCTTTCGCAGCAAGTGAAGATTATGGCTGTAATTAGCAGAAATGCTATCTTGAGTATAACTTTTTTAATTATCATGCTGTCTGGAGATTCCAGGTAATATGCTAAAAATATGTTCACAACAAAACTATTAAATTGTATCTTCATATACTAATTGGGAAATTCGGTCATTCATAGTAGCCTTATCCAGACAGGGGTGAGTAGCCATTTCGCTCATTAATATGAGCCTGATTTTGATGCTGTTCAACAGTTGTGAATTTTAGGAGGAATAATTAAATTAGTCTAACAATATATTAATCAGGATGAAAAAACTTCTTACAATACTATTGCTAGCTATAATCTCAATTTCAGTCTACAGTCAGATAGAGAAACCTATAACTAAAGGAAACCTGATAGTAGGAGGAACAGGGTCATTAACTCTAAGTCTGGAGAATAATATTTCTGATTCTGGTCCCTTCGTCCCTGCTAAAGGAACCAGTATTAGCCTTAATCCTACCCTTGCTTACTTTGTGGCAGATAACTTTGCGCTAGGACTTATGGGGGCAACAAGCCTGTTCTTTGACGACGGGTATAAAGATCAGTCAATTGGCATCGGTCCTACAATATCTTATTACTTCAATAATGGTATTTTCTCAAGATCTGAATTATTGAAGACTTACGGAAAGGGAGACAATTCAAAATCTGACTCATTTCAGTTTAATATAGGAGCTGGCTATGCTCTATTTATTAATTCCAGGGTCTCAATTGAGCCAATAATAAAGTATAATTCAAGTAAAATGAATTTGACTATATTTGAACAGACTATCGGCCAGATTACTACTCCTGAGCTTACCTATGATTATAAGTGGAGCTATCTTTCATTTGAGCTTGGGTTTAATATTTTCTGGTAGATCAACCATAAGGTATAACGATGCTGTCGGCAAGTGTTGAAATACAACCAACCTAAATTATCCGGGATGAAGAAATTCAAACCTGTTCTAATACTATTATTCTTAGTAACATCAGTTAACCTCTATAGTCAGTATTCGAAGTTTAATCTATCGGATTATAAACTTCCTGAAATTAAAGTTAATCGACTGGACTTTACCATTGACCTAAATACAGGTCTTTCTGAAGATATTCATGTCTATTCAGTTAACGATACTATATCTTTGGTTGAGAACAGCTTACAAGGCTATGTGAATTTAGCTTACTTCAATTATAAGAACTATAGCAAATATCAAGGCGGCCTCAACGCTAGTCTATCTATATTACCAGATCTCTATACAAGCAAATTAATATCCTCTACAACAAAAGACAACTCTAATATGGGGAGGCTGAATATTAGTAGTTCAAACAGGTTTTTCAACAATAACAATTTCTTTTTAGAGGTCAACCCGAGCGCATCTCTATTTACCCATAGCTCCAAAAATTATTCTTCAAATGGATCAAACTCAGCTGATATTAGTGAAAAGGTGCTTTCTGTAAGATTTAATACACCCATCGGTGTAGGCTATGGAAGAGTTGAGCCTGTGCAAGATGCAAGATTGGCCATATATATAATTGAAGAACTTAATAAGGCTGGAATAATAACGGAAATTCCTTCTGACAGTTTCATTCTTTTCCTTGCTCAGGAAATCTCAAAGATTAAGGCAGAGAGATTCTTTGATGCAAGGATAAAGAAGGAGAAGGAATTACGATTTATTGATTCGATACTTGTTGCCAATGATATAATATCCGACAAAGACATCATTTACTTCAGCATTTTAAATGATCAATGGGATTATGCAGCCACTCCATATCGGGGGTCTGGCTTTAGAACATCTTTAGGAATTATCAATAACCTGCTTATTAGTAATCAACATTCGATCCAGACGAGTGATGATATTGAGCTATTCAACTCCGAAAGATCTTTAACCGAGCATCAGGTCGGTGCATATATTGATATTAATTATGAAAAACCAATAAATTTATACTGGCAGTCCAAATCTTCTCTTAGATTCAACTTTTATAACGAAAAAACCAGAAACCCCGATGATCTCCAGGAGCCAATATCAAACTTTGAAGGGAATCATTTTGAGATAGACGCTGAGCTTAGCATTCAATATCTCCCCAATACCAGAACATGGATATACTTCGGGCTAAATGGATTCTGGAGTTCCTATATTGAACAGAGAGCATTGATTGACATTGATATAATCGATTTCGAAATATCATCCAGAAACTTTGGATTAGATCCTGAAATTGAAATAAGCTATTACTTCTCACCTCAATTACGCTTGGAATTAAGCACCTCAATAAGGCATATTAATTATTCTTCATTACAGGTATATGAAAATAACTATGATGACGAAAATAGCTTATGGAAAGGAAACTCCTTCTATACAAGGCTGAAATTCACATATAGCCTTTTCTAATATTACAAACCGGATATGTTCGACGTACTAATGATAGAGCGTATGTTTAAATACTTTGAGCATTTAACACCACCATCAGGACAATTATTTGATTTTTATTTACTGGGCGGACCTACTGTGAATGTTTCTTTGACTTTACCAGATAATTTCAAAATCGGCCACCATATACCCAGCTTAACGATATCACCAACAATTGCAATGCCATAAGAGGCAGGGTCATTGTCAGAGAACTCATTGGGCATTAATCCCACAAATACGCTATCATTAATATCATATAAAAAGCCCACAAGCAACAATGCAATAATTAAATTAGGTGTTGAAGACCTCTTTTTAAAGAAATGGATCAATGTCAAAATTGATAGAGTGAAAAGAACAACCAATAGAGTTTTTTCTGAACTTAGGTATAATATCTTTTCTGTATTTCCCTCAAAGTTTTTAAACAATGGGTTCATTATATTCGAATTGAAAAAGTCAAGGTTTGAAAAGATTGCACCCAAATAAATTAATGGAGCAAGTACCAGACCGATAACTAGTAGATAAAGCCAACCATTTATTTTTCCTTGAATGCCTGTTTTATCTTTAATTGGATCGTAATATTGATGTATTCTCATAGCAAAAATGACACAAACAGAGTGAATAGAAAGAAAACGTAGATTTGTTTCAGCAATGTTACAGTAGTACGTAAACAAAAAGCACCAATATGGTTATATATCAGTGCTTTATGCTTTGTTAATGGTAGCCCCGCCAGGATTGCCACGCCCAAGGCGTGGCGGACCTGACGCACAGACTTTTTTATTTGATTTGTTCATTAGCAAGCTATGTCCACAAATAAAAAAGCCTTAACGCCTGAAAGGCGAAAAGGCTTACTCTATGTAGCCCCACCAGGACTCGAACCTGAATCTGAAGTTTAGGAAACTTCCGTTCTATCCCTTGAACTATGGGGCCGTAATCGGGGGCAAAAATAAGCTAATTTTCTATTCTGATCAAATTATTGCTGGCATAGTAAAAGAATGGAATTATTTTTCTCTATTATCCCCACTTTATGGCCAGTATAAATTAATACCGGTGCTTGATCGGGCATGCAGAATATAAATAACCAAAAGTGTACATACTTAAGGGTGTTCTTAGCAAATGATCCTGAAAAAATAGGTGATTTAATTACTATATTATTAAATTTGTTTTGAAAACCGACCTGCCGTGAAATTATTTTTTGCCATCATAAGCTTCACTCTTTGTGGTTTATTATTCCCAGGAATATCATTGTCGCAGGAAGCAAATAAGCCCGATGGTATGGCTAAACAAACTCCTGACCTGATCTTCTTTGCAGGTATTGGATCTTCCTATCAGTCGGTGTTGAATATCTCAGATATTGATGAGTCCTTTGCTACCCGTGCTCCCTTTGGTAGCATGGAATTTTTTGGTGGAGTAAGCATCTTTAAAGGTCTCGTGGAGATCTCTCTTCTGTCATCACGCAGCCATGGCATCATCACTCATGATGAAAGTATGAACCTGCCTTATGGTGAATATAGATTATTTTATGCCGATCGTATCGAAACTTCTATTGTCGCCTATGGAGTAAATGTAGGCCTACACCCCCTGTCAGACAAAAGGATATCTCCAGTTCTGAGCCTGGGAATAAGCAGTAATTCATATAAGAATTATTCAAGGAGCGTATATGAAGAGATTCTTGTTATTAGCACAAATCTTGTCTTAAATAATTACTTTGATGATTTTGAAGAGCCTGATAACTTTAATGTACTGAATCTAAGAGCAGGAATAGATTTTAAAATTAACGACAGGAATATTATTCGTTGCTTTGCTATATATGGTAATATTGATAAAACTAAATTCGGTATACAGAATATCAAAAGTGCCGGCATCCTTTATAAACGAAATTTCAGATAAGTGATGAAACAGGTCGGGGTACTATTTATCCTAAGCTTTATTTTTCTTATTTCAGGCTGTGAGCTTGAAATTGAAAGAGAATTCCCCAGGGTATGGACCCTCGACGCAAAGAGGATTAATAATGGAGTCGTCCTTAAGGGAAAGATTCTTAATCTGAAGGACCTCGATATTGATGATTACGGCTTTCTGTGGGGCCTGGGTGAATTTACAGAGGAATCTGACCCTGCTGTTGTTAGCCTAATGAATAACTACTCCCCGGAAGATTTGTTTGAGTTCGAAATAACAAATGGAATATTCTCTGGCAGAAAATACTATTTTATTGCCTACGCCATGTCAAATTCATATCTTTCTCTGGGAACTACAAATTCTTTTGTAAGCGGAGATTGTGATTCGCCCGAGATAGTGAGTTTTTATCCGCAGGAAGCTTATGCGGGTGACAGATTATTAATACGCTGCGATAATATTATAGGTCCGAAGGAGAATTATACAGTCAGATTTGATGACAGATTAAGCACGGTTACTTCCATTACAAACCAGACAATAGAAGTTGTTGTTCCTATTGGTGAAGAACAGGAGCAGAGCCTTATTAGTGTATCGGCATTTAATAAAACTTCTGTTTTTGAAGAGCCTTTTAAATATATCAGTCCGGTAATTGACTCAATAAGCCCGAAACTGGTTTATTTCGGACAGGAGGTTCGCATAATGGGAAAAGGACTTGGAAGTGAAGATTCATGGACTAAAGTGTTCTTTAATGATACTGAAGCAGGAGTAAGTTACTCATCAGATAGTTTAATCAAGGCCAGAGCTCCATGGCCAACTGACTCATTAAATTATATTACTGTTGATGTGGGACTAAGTGCCAGCTCATCAGAAGCAATAGGATATATTTTCCCCTTTACAACAAAAATTATTCCGTCGGAAGCCCGCACAGATGATATTATATCTGTCTATGGTACTGCCATAGGATATATTCAGCCCTGGAACGCTACAATTGGAGGACACTGGGCAAGCATAATCAGTATCTCTACGGACCAGATACGCCTTAGGGTGCCTGAAGAGGATATTGGAATAGATGCAGAGGTAAAATTTTATTACCATGGCGGGCATGTTCTGATTTGTAAGGATAAATTTAATAAGATATACTGAGTTCAGACAATAATAAATGGCATATAATTTGCTGGTTTATAGCAAACAACCTAATTAGATTATGAAACCACTATACTCTTTAATTGCCGTATTATTTATCTTCTGCGCAAGCTTAAAAGGTCAGTATTATACCTATATCTATAATCCTTATTCAGAGATGAACAAAGACCAGCTGGAGCTTGCACTTAAGCAATCTCATAAGATGGAACAAAATGGTAAAATATGGACTGTCGTGGGTTCGGGTATGTTTATTGGCGGAGGTATAATGACTTTTAACGGCATCAATGAATTAAGCTCCGATGACTCTCCATCCTTCGGCACCTTTGGTGCGGGATTAGGAATTATGTGTGCTGGTATTTTTCCCCTTACTTATGGGATGATTGCCTGGCTTACCGGTAGTGAAAAAGCTAACAGGATTGAGATTGAACTGCTGGGGATAGATGATGAGAGCCTGGCTATTAAACCAACAAAAAATGGTGTTGGCCTTGTGTTTACATTTTGAAAGGCTTTTAATGTGTAAACAGCCCTCCCTTTAGCATCTTCAATATTTAAGAATTCTGATATGAAAAGCAGGCAGATGCTTTAACATAATGATGATATCTTTGTTTCAATAAATAAAGCATATAGATATGGAAAAATTTGAATTTTATAACCCCGTGCGGGTGCTATTTGGAGACGAACACTTATTGTCACTTAAAGATCATATTTCTGAGGATGCAAGGATATTATTTCTATATGGTGGTGGTAGTATTAAGAAGAATGGGGTTTATGATAAGGTAATTAAGTCATTAAAGGGAAGACCCGTTTTTGAGTTTGCGGGTATTGAGCCTAATCCTACTTACGAGAAATGTATGGAAGCGCTTGAAGTGGTAAAGAAAGAGAAGCTGGGATTTATACTGGCTGTTGGCGGCGGATCTGTTATTGATGCTGCTAAATTTATTGCTGCGGCAGCAGTTTATACAGACGGTGATCCATGGGAGATTCTTTCAAGGGGTAAAAAACCTTCCGGCTCGCTACCCATTGGAACAATATTAACCCTGCCCGCTACCGGAACGGAGATGAACAGCGGTTCGGTTATAAGCAAGAGATCAACGGATGAAAAATTTGCGTTCTCATCTCCTTTTTCCTTTCCTCTTTTTTCTATACTTAGCCCCGGTGCTGCTGGTTCGCTCCCGTCTAAACAGGTCGCCAACGGTGTTGTCGATGCCTTTGTCCATGTAATCGAACAGTATCTGACATACCCTGTTAATGCTCCTGTCCAGGATCGTATGGCTGAATCCATACTGCTTACTCTTATCCAGGAAGGACCAAAGGTATATGCAGATCCTGCAGATTATCAATCTATGTCGAACCTGATGTGGTCGGCTACCATGGCGCTAAACGGACTGATATCATGCGGGGTGCCAACTGACTGGTCTGTTCATATGCTGGGCCATGAGTTAACAGCATTGCATGGTATTGATCATGCCCGGACACTTGCTATTGTATTGCCCGGTGTATGGAAGGTATTAAAGGAGGAGAAGAAAGCAAAGTTACTACAGTATGCTGAAAGGGTATGGAATATAACTGAAGGTTCGGATGACGACAGGGCTGATCTTGCAATTACCAGGACTGAGCAATTCTTCCATTCGCTTAATGTACCTACCAGGCTTACAGATTATGAGGTCGGCCAGGAAACAGTAGATACCATCATTAAGCGCTTTAAAGAGCGCGGATGGTGGAAAATAGGCGATAGAAAACTTCTTACACTCCAGATAGCAAGAAAAGTGCTTGAGGACAGGCTTTAATAAAACAGCAGAAGCTGATAAACTAATTTTATGCTATCCGGCATAGCTTAATTGTATCTCTTACTATTTTTTTCTATTTTTAGGTGTTTTTGTCATAAATACTAATAGATCTGATACAATATTCTTCTAAGAAACCAAAACCTAACCTGGCAACATTTTACCGGTGTTGCACTAAACCTGTTTTTATATGAAAGCTTCTATCTGCAAGAACACATTCTTTCTTCTGGCATTCTTACTATTAAATATTTCTCTATCAGGCCAGGAATTTAAAATGAAATATGGCAAGATTGATCAAACAAACCTGGAGATGCAACAATATGAAAAAGACACCTCTGTTGCTGCTGTGGTAATCGGTGACTTTGGTGATGTAAAGTTCTCCTTTATATCAGGAGGTTTCAAGATAGTCTTTGATCGTCATATCAGGATTAAGATATTTAAGAAGGAAGGCTATAGCTGGGCCGATAATCAGTTAAGGCTATATTCGTCGGGCGGCAGATCTGAGAGACTGAGTAAGATTTCAGGCGCCACCTATAACCTTGAAAATGGCAAGGTAGAAAAATCAAAACTCACGAATAAGGCAATTTTCAAAGAAGAAGAATCTAAGGATATACAGTCTGTCAAGTTTACAATGCCCGATGTTAAAGAGGGATCAATAATAGAATATCAGTATACCATAGCATCAGATTTTCTTTTTAACCTTCCCGAGTGGCAGTTTCAGAGGTCAATCCCTGTTTTATGGAGTGAGTATAATGCTTCTGTCCCCGAGTTTTTTTACTATAAGCAGATTGTAACAGGATATGAGACTCTTGATGTTAGCGATATTGGTACCACCAGTGATATTCTTGTCCTGGATCCTGAATCAAATAGCAAAATAAATTTTATCAATAATGTATACAGAATGGTTGGGATTGATATCCCGGCCTTTGTATCTGAGCCCATGCTTACTACAGCAGATAATTATTTATTGAAAATCAAATTTGAATTAGCAAGTGAGAATTATCCTAACACTCCCTCGGTATTGCATACCCAAAGCTGGGAATCGATTAATAAGAACCTGGTAGAAAGACAGGATTTTTATGGACAGCTGTCGGGAGGTAATTTCCTTAAGGATGCTATTGAGGAGATAAAATCCGGCACAGATGATCCGTATGAGCAGGTAAAGGGCTGCTTTGAATATATTAAGCAGCATATGAAATGGAACAACTATAATTCAAAATATATTTCTTCAACCCTTAGAAGTGCTTTTAATGATGAGTCGGGTAATTCAGCTGATATCAATCTTATGCTGGTTACCATGCTTGGCAATGCAGGATTCAAGGCTAATCCTGTAATATTGAGTACACGTTCAAACGGAATAGTTAATCCATATATACCTCTTATTTCAACCTTTAATTATGTAATTGCCAGGGTGACCTATGATGATAAAGTTTTTCTGCTTGACGCTACAGACCCTTTTGCAACATTCAATGTACTTCCCCAGAGATGTCTTAACGGGCAGGGAAGAATAGTTGATAAAGTTTATACCGACTGGCAGGATCTTAATCCGGTTGGTATACATGATTATAAGTGTAATATGGTATTGACGCTGAACAATGATGGTGATTTTACAGGTTCTATGGTAAACGATAGGCTGGATTATGCCGCATACAGCCTCAGGAAGATGATTGATGATGAAAAGAGTGAAGATGATTTTATTGAAAGCATCGAAAATAATAATAGCGGACTTGAAATAGAAACTTATAAGTTTGAGAATCTGGATGATGTTTACAAGCCTGTTAAGGAAGAATATACACTGAAGATTGTCGGCCAGACTGATATTGCGGGTGATATGATATACTTTAATCCCTGGTTTTATGAAAGGGTAGAAAGCAATCCATTTAAACTTGAAGACAGAAAATATCCAATCGATTTTGCTTACCCGATAAATGAAACATTTACCGCTTCTATAACTATCCCTGAGGGTTATTCCGTGGAAGAGCTTCCTGCAAATATTACCCTTAATCTTCCTGATAATTCAGCAAGGTTTGTAATACGGACTTCCTTTGATGATGGTGTGATAAATCTGACCAACGAGTTTCAGATAAATAAATCTCTTTTTATTTACGATGAGTATAAGTCACTGAAAGATTTTTATGATCAGATGGTAAGTAAGCATTCTGAGATGGTAGTATTGAAAAAGAATTAAAGTGCTTACTGCATTATGAGAAAAACTATTATTCTGCTATTAGTTCTTACATTTTTAAGTCATGAAGCTTTTTGTCTGGCCAAAGAAAAGCCATATAAGGTTTCAGATATACCTGAAGAATTGAGAGAGGACGCTGTCGCTGTAGTAAGAAACAGCGAAGTTACTTTTAAGGTACAGTCGGTTTCCAGGGCACAAAAGCAAACCCTTTACGCAATAACCATCCTCGAAGAGAACGGCGATTACTTTGCTAATTTTAATGTATGGTACGATAAATTCGTTTCGATATCCAATATAAAGATTACAATTTTCGATGAGGATGGAGATATTATTGAAAGAGTAAAATCGTCTGATATAAAAGACTATAGCTCATTTTCAAATTATTCAATTTATGATGATAACAGGCAGAAGGTATATGTTCCAAATATAAATTCATATCCCTTTACCATCGAAATACAATACGACCAGGATTATAATGGTTTATTTGTTTATCCGACCTGGCAGCCTGTTGAGGGTTATGACCTGTCTGTGGAGAAATCTTCCTTTAAAGTGATCTGTCCCGAAATGCTTAATTACAGGACCTACGAGTTAAACCTGACTGGTGATCCCGATTCTACAATTGATTCAGGGAAGAAGATTAAGGAGTGGAAACTAAGCGGATATAAAGCCGTTGAGAGAGAACAACATAGTCCTTACCTCTATGAATTTACACCAATAGTATATACTGCACCTTGCGATTTCAAGATTGAAGGGTTTGAAGGAAATATGGAAACATGGGAATCTCTTGGAGAGTGGGCCTATAAACTGCTTGATGGCAGAAACGAAATTACACCCGAAACCAGGGAAGAAATACTTGCCCTTGTTGAGGGAGTCAATGACAAAAGGGAAAGGGCAAGGATTATTTATGAATATGTACAGGAGAATACCAGGTATGTAAGCATTCAGGAAGGGATTGGAGGATGGCAGCCCATGCCTGCTATACAGGTTGATGAGCTGGGCTATGGTGATTGTAAGGCACTGTCGAATTTTACCAGGTCCTTATTATATGAGGCCGGCATTGATGCTTTTTATACCAAGGTAAAGGCAGGCCCCGAGGCAAAGGATATGCTTGCTGATTTTGTTAGTAACCAGTCAAATCATATTATTTTATGTGTGCCGATAGATAAAGATACAATCTGGCTGGAATGTACAAGCCAGATTTCCCCCTTTGGTTATATTGGTAATTTTACCGACGATAGAAATGTTCTTGTCCTCACTCCTGATGGAGGCAAACTTGTTAGAACAAGGAGATATTCACTCGAGGAGAACAGGCAGCTTACACATGCCAGGGTTGACTTAAGCGATATTGAAGGGTCGACTGCCCAAATTAATTGCACTTATTCAGGCCTTCAGTATGATAATGTGTCTTCCCTGCTGAGGAAGTCAGTAAGCAACAGGGAGAAGTGGCTTCTTAATAATATAGATATTGAAAATTTTACGGTTAATGATTTTAGTATTGAGCCTGTTGACGGCAAAGATGTTGTTCCTGAGATAGTTACAGAGCTCGATATTAGCATTTCCAACTATGTTTCCCAGGTGGGAGGGCGTCTTTTTGTTCCTCTTAACCTGATGAATGCTACCAGCTATATTCCGCCCAGGTACAGGAATAGAAAGCAGGATATTGTTCTGAGCTACCCGTTTACTGATATTGATTCGGTAAGATATACCCTGCCCGATGGATATGTAATTGAGTCATCTCCTGAGGGATGTGATATTAAATCTGAATTTGGTGAGTACTCCGTCAGCATAAGTACTGAAGGAGATGAGCTTCTGTATGTAAGGAAGAGAATTATGTATGAAGGTAAGTATCCTGCCAGCTCGTATAATGATTTCAGACAATTCTATACTGATTTATCGAAGCAGGACGATGCGAAGCTTGTTCTGAAATATGCTAATTAATAGCTTCAGCTAAGAGCAGTTTGATTACGGTAACTTTCAAACGATAGTAAACCTGCGCCTAAAAGCAGACTGGAAATACTTAATTCATCTTCTGAGGTTTAATCATCCTTTCAGGTGAAAGTATCTCATCAAGCTTTTCTCTGGAGAGTAAGCCTTTTTCAATACAGAGATCATATACACCTCTGTTTGTTTCAAGGGCTTCTTTGGCAAGAGCAGAACATGTCTCGTAGCCTAGCACCGGGTTAAGTGCTGTAACAATACCTATGCTGTTTTGAACCATTTTAAGGCATCTTTCCTTATTGGCGGTGATGCCATCTATGCAACGATGCTTAAGGGTCATCATGCCGCTCTTTAGCATTTCTACCGACTCAAAGATACTTTGCACGATAACGGGCTCCATAACATTTAACTCCAGCTGACCGGCCTCAGCCGCCAGTGTAACAGTAAGGTCGTTTCCAATAACCTTAAAAGCGATCTGGTTTACAACTTCAGGGATAACGGGATTAACCTTCCCGGGCATAATTGACGAGCCAGGTTGCATCGGGGGTAGGTTTATTTCGTTTATCCCGGCACGAGGTCCTGACGATAGTAATCTGAGATCATTAGATATTTTTGAGAGTTTTACAGCTAATCTTTTTATTGCCGATGAGTACATAATAAATGCTCCGGTATCCTGAGTGGCTTCAACGAGGTTGTCGGCGTTTCTTACTTCAAGTCCTGTAATCAGTTGCAGATGATTAACTACCTTACCTGCATATTCAGGATCGGAATTTATACCTGTGCCTATCGCTGTTGCACCCATATTTATTTCGAGAAACAGACGTGCATTTACCTGAAGTCGTGTTACTTCTTCCTCGAGAGTTGTGGCCCAGGCTTTGAAGTTTTGTCCCAGGGTCATAGGTACAGCATCCTGTAACTGCGTGCGTCCCATTTTAATAACGTCTTTAAACTCTTCACCCTTGGCCTTAAACGATTTTATTAAATCTTCCAGGCTTGTTGTCAGGCTTTTGTTATTATTATACAGGGCAATCTTTATGGCTGTTGGGTAAGCATCGTTAGTTGATTGTGAGAGGTTAACATGATTGTTAGGGTGACAATATTCATACTCACCCTTCTTTTTACCAAGTATCTCCAGTGCACGGTTTGCAATTACTTCGTTGGCATTCATATTTGTTGAGGTTCCTGCTCCTCCCTGGATCATATCCACAACAAAGTGGAATTGATATTTACCGTTTTTTATCTCAGTGCAGGCCATTATTATTGCTTCAGCAATTTCATCATCGAGTAAACCAAGCTCGTGATTGGCTCTCGCTGCAGCTTTCTTGACCATTGCAAGGGCCTCTATAAGAACAGGATAGAAATTCAGCGAAATTCCGCTAATATTGAAGTTTTCCATACCTCGCATAGTCTGTATGCCATAGTAGGCCTGATTGGGCACATTTCTGTATCCAAGCAGATCATGCTCCCGTCTTGTTTCCCCATCTTCATATTGTGCAGCAACATTTACCATCCTGTTGTTGGCATGCCTCATTCTGCGCGAAATTACCTGGGCAACATTTGACATTATCTTAAGAGCCGATTCACCATTGTGAATAAAGAAATCTTTTTTAACAGAAAGAACCTTTGTTTTCTCTATTGCCCTTGCGCTTGTTGAATGCTTGCTCTCACTCGACCAGCTTCCTTCTCCAAGGAAATCACCCCTGGTGAAATAGGACAATCTTTTTTCTTCTTCGTAGATATTTTTTTTGAATAACTCAACCTCACCTTCGTAAATAAGGAAGAGGTCTTTACGTTCTCCATTTTCTTCAAAGAGCAGATCACTTTTGTTAAATGACAGTTCTTCAATACTGTCAGAAAGGCTTTTAAATTCCTGGTCGCTAAGGCCTTTAAATAATTCAATCTCTTTGATAAATTTTTGTATATCCAGCTTATTCATGATCTAGTGTAATTATATTAAATGTCTCAGAAGCAGTACAGGTATATGCAATTGACGATCTTCCTCTGTTTATGCCAAGATACAAAATCCCGGGTATCAGGGGAAAATAACAGATCAAAGGTTCCTGCACAGGTCAGAAAAACTTACTTTCCTTCTTTAAGATTTCTTAAGCCCTGGAGATATTATACTAATTTTTCCCGAAAAAATGAAATTGTTCTATCCCAGGCCAGTTTTGCTGCAGCCTCATCAAATCTTGGTGTTGTATTGTTATGGAAGCCATGATTTACACCAGGGTACATATGTGCTGTATACTCTTTCCCGAATTTTTTCAGGGCCTTCTCATAATCAGGCCAGCCTTCATTAACTCGTTTATCGAGTTCTGCATAATGTATAAGTAGAGGAGCATTTATTTTTTGTACATCTTCTTCAGCTGGCTGTGTACCATAAAATGGCACAGAAGCTGATAAAGCAGGTATTCTTACAGCCATCATATTTGATATCCACCCACCAAAGCAAAAACCTACAACCCCAACCTTCGCTGTACTGTTTTCATGTTCTCTGAGGTAATCATATGCTGCAATAAAGTCTTCAAGCATTTCGTTACTGTCTCGCTGCCTTTGAAGGGTCCTTCCGTCGTCATCATTCCCGGGATAACCACCAAGAGGAGTTAGTGCGTCGGGGGCCAGACTGATAAATCCATCCAGGGCAGCCCGTCTTCCTACATCTTCAATATATGGATTTAAACCACGGTTTTCATGCACCACAACAATTGCAGGCAATTTAGCCGAGATTTCAGCCGGTCTTGAGAGAAGACCTTTGATGCTGCCACCTCCTTTGGGAGACTTGTAGGTGATATATTCAGAAATAATTCGTGGATCATTTTTATTCACAAGGCTTGTTGTCTTATAATCGGGCATTACAAAACTCATCAGTGAACTAAGTGTTATACCACCAACGGCATAAATAGATAATCTCTCCAAAAAGGTCCTTCTATCCAGACGATTATGTGCATACTCATCGTAGAGATCAAAAACTTCCTGCTTAAGGTCTTCTTTTTTTAGTTTTTTCATTGTTTACTGTATTAGGGTAGTACTTATATAAGTACTTCTTGCAGAATATTGTTCATCTCTGATATGATAATTTATAAAAAAAGTATCTCTGAAGTATATTCAATTGTAGGATAAGGAATCTTATTCTTAATATATTAAAGGTTTTAAATCCACTAGTTTGTAATGATTCTATCTCATAGAATTTGTATTTTTCGTAATAAATATTTCCCGGGCTTATGAAAACTTCAAAATTAAACAGGCGCAGATTCCTTAAAACGGCATCCCTGAGTACAATAGGTGCAGGTCTTGCCTCTACAGCCGCCTTTGCATCAGGAGAAACTTCAGATATTAACGAAAAACCTCTTATCAGGGAATACCGCAGGTTTGGTAAAACGGGCTTTGAGGTGTCTGATTTTGGTAGCGGGGCTCCCTCGAATGAAGCAATATTAAGAGCATTGCTCGATAGCGGGGTTAATCTAATCGACACCGGAGAGGCATATGCGAATGGTAATAGTGAAAGGGTTGTGGGGCGAGTGATAAAAGATTACGACAGGAGCAAGCTTTTTATAAATACAAAGCTTTATACAGAAAAGGAATATCCTTCTAAAAAGGAAGTTATTGAAAGAACCAACCAGGCCCTTGAAAGGCTTCAGACTGATTATGTTGATTGCATGCAGATTCATTCGGCAGAAAATTCAAAAATATTAAAGGACGAGGCTTTTCATGCAGGTATGGAGCAGTTAAAGAAAGAAGGCAAGGTAAGGCATGTGGGTGTGTCGTGTCATGGTAATAACTGGGCTATTGATACAGAGGAGAGCCTTGATAAAATACTTCTTACTGCCGTTGAGGATGGCCGATTTGATGTAATACTGCTGGCTTATAATTTTGCCAACAGGGATATTGCCGAAAAAGTGCTGGAAGCATGTGAGCAGAAGGATATTGCGACCATTATTATGAAATCCAATCCTGTGCACCTTTTCGATCTTTTCGTTGGCAGGCGTGATAAATTGCTTGCTGATGGGAAGGAAGTGGATATGTATACCCAGGGATATTATGATAAGTATAAGAAGATGAATGATGCTGCGCATAGCTTTTTCGGCTCCTATGGTATAAAGGATGAGAAGCAGTTCAGGGATGCAGCGTCTCGCTTTGTTCTTTCAAATAGTAAGGCTCATACAACAATATGGGATTTCCAGAATTTCGATGAGGTTGAAAGAATGATAGGGCTGTCGGGCCAGAAATTGACATCCTCAGATAAATATGTACTGGATGGTTTTGTTAAGCACCTGGGTCATACAACATGCAGGATAGGATGTAACGATTGCCAGGCGGCCTGTCCGCAGAATATCCCGGTAAATAAGATACTTCGTTATAATTATTATTTCAGCGTAAAGAAGCAGGAGCGCAGAGCCATGGAAAAATATGCTCGCCTCGATCTGCCTAAGGCATCCGAGGCCTGCCTTAGCTGTGAAGGTCATTGCGAAAAAGCCTGCCCTTACGGGGTATGGACCAGGCCACTGCTTGAAGCGGCCAGACAGAACCTCGAGCTCTTTGTCTGATATTATTTTAGAGAACAAAATCGTCGGTTAAATTGTTTCTATAGTACTTAAATTGGTATTATGCTAGTTATCAACAGAATAACAAAAATACTGCTTGCTTTTAGCCTCTCCTTGATGCTAATAGTCGGTGCTGGTGGTATTATTGCCGAAAAGCATATTTGCCTGCATTGCGGAACAGACTTTGATCTGGCGCTTTTTGCTATTGAAGATAGTAATCCTGATACCTGTTGTGAAACCGATAGCAGGGATGAGGATGCTTCAGGATCTTGTGAGATGGAGGAAGAATCTTGTTGTTCTTATGAAACGATCAACCTGGATCTTTCTGAGCAGCTACCCTATTCAATACAAAACGAAGAGATCGCTTTTTCCCTAACTTATTTTACTATAACAGATCTATTTCTAAATGGGACTGATCTGCAATTTTCAATCATTTATACACCTCCGGATAATCCTGGAGGTAGAAATATTGTGATACTGAATTCTCAGTATCGAACCTGATAATTTCATTTCGTAAGAGTTGTAAAAAACAGGCCGGATAACTGGCTGTATTTTGATGTACGCCTGTATTCTGCTTGCCGTATTATCCTACAATAAATATGAAATGAAATGAAAACTATATATATACTTATATTATTTTTGTGCATACCAGCCCTGCTGTCTGCACAACGAACCCTGGAAGGTAAGATCCTTGATTCTGAATCGGGACTGGCTCTGCCGGGGGCGAATATTTTCTGGGCAGGTACTACAAGGGGTACCGCTACTAATGCTGCCGGGTATTTTGTTCTAAAAAAGACAAATAAGTCTGATTTCCTGGTAATAAGCTTTGTGGGCTATTCTGTAGACACTATAAAGGTTGACAATAATACTGACTATCTGGAATATTCTCTTAGTCCGATTTCAGAAATAGATGAAATTATAGTTTTTGGACGTGCCAGTGGCATACATATCGACCGTCAGGACCCTTTATTAACTTATAAGATCACAGGTGCTGAGTTAACAAGAGCTGCATGCTGTAATCTTTCTGAAAGCTTTACAAGCAGTGCCTCTGTTGATGTATCTTATTCAGATGCTTTAAGTGGAGCAAAACAGATACAGCTTCTGGGTTTGTCGGGTTCATATGTTCAGATTATGACCGAGAATTTCCCTGCTCTTTACGGTCTTGGTTCAACATATGGGTTGAATTATATTCCAGGACCATGGATGGAATCAATCCAGGTCTCAAAGGGGACCTCCTCTGTGCGTAACGGCTATGAATCAATAAGCGGGCAAATTAATATTGAATTTAAGAAACCTACAACAAGTGAGAAGGCCTACCTAAACTTATACGGTAACAGCTCGGGGAAAACAGAGGGAAATATAAATACATCCCTGTTATTATCAGAAAAGCTCAGTACTTCTATCCTGGGACATGCAGAAAGTGGTCAGATGCTTAATGATCATAATAATGATGGTTTCAGGGATGAGCCCAATGTGAGGCAATATCATCTGTTTAACAGGTGGGATTATCTAACTGAGACCATTACCCTGAGGGCAGGAGTAAGATTGATGGAAGAAGAAAGAATAGGTGGGGAAACCTCGTTTAATCCAACTGAATCTATTGATCCGCTTTCAGATTATGGGATATTGATTAATACTACAAGAGCTGAAGCTTTTACCAAGACAGGGTTTCTTTTTCCGGCCGACCGCAGCATGTCTCTGGGTTGGATCAATAGCTTTTCTTACCATGATCAGGAGGCTGATTTTGGCTTAAAATCATATATGGGAATGCAGAAATCTTATTACACCAATCTTCTATACCAGTGGAAGCCAAATCTTGATGAGCATACAGTAGATGCAGGTTTCAGCTATAGATTTGACAGATATGATGAGATGCTAAACTCTGAAGAATTAGATAGAACGGAGAAGGTTCCGGGTCTGTTTTTTCAGTATTCATATATCGATACTTCAATGATTACCCTTGTTGCAGGTATCAGGGCAGATTTCCATAATCTTTATGGTACAATAATCACGCCCAGGGTACATCTTCGCTACGAGTTGACGGATCGTACTACCCTTAGAGCCAATGCAGGAAAAGGATTCAGATCGACAAATGTACTCGCTGAAAATCAATTTTTGCTCGCCAGTAATCGAAATATTGATATTGCCGATGACCTGAAGATGGAAGAGGCCTGGAATTTTGGGGGTAGTCTAAGCTCATATTACCAGCTGGCAGGAAATGAACTGCGTCTGTCGGTAGATTTCTACCATACACGATTTATTAATCAGGTGGTGGTCGACCTCGACAGAGATGTTAAGAGTGTATTTTTCTATAATCTGGATGGTAAATCCATCTCAAATATCGCCCAGATAGAAATGCAGTGGGAGCCTCTAAGCAGACTTGATCTTCTTGCAGCATTCAGATGGAATGATGTGAGAATGACTACCGATGGCCAGCTACAGCAAAGAGCTCTGCAGGGAAAGTATAAAGGCCTTCTGACTACTTCATATCTTTCATATTTAAGAAAATGGCAGTATGACGTGACGGTCAGCCTTAACGGACCGGGTAGAATTCCTTCAACTGAGGATAATCCCCCCCTGTATCAAAGACCTGAAAAGTTTGATCCCTATATGCTTATAAATGGGCAGGTAACAAGGAAATTTAAATACCTGGACATCTATTTAGGGATTGAAAATCTTACAAATTTTAAACAGGAAGATCCGATAATTTCTGCCGATAATCCCTTTGGAGATGAGTTTGATACCTCTCTGATATGGGGCCCTGTAATGGGACGAATGATATATGGAGGCATAAGAATATCAATAAACAGATAAATAGTATTAACCGCACTCTTTGAGTGTACAAAAAATAATTTTATGAAAAAATCAATATTTATAGCAATAGTACTCTTAGTAAGTCTGGGTGTTTCAGCTCAGGATAAGAAGAAAATAGTAGACATAACCTTTAAAACATCTATTACCTGTGATAACTGTGTAAATACAATAATGGGCTCTCTTCCGCTGGAGAAGGGTATTAAAGATGTAAAATGCAATCTCGAAACAAAGGAGGTAAAAGTATCATTCAGAAATGATAAGACAGATAAAGAAAAGATAAAACGTTCTCTCGAGAAACTGGGATATGTTGCTGAAGAAGTTAAGGAAAAGGAGAAAACGAAGAAAGAATAAGAAAAGTATGATAAATAATATTTGCATTTTCCCCGAACAATGATCTGAACTTATTGTTTCTTAATCAAATAATAAACTTTTAAAAATGAAACTTAAAAAACTAACATTACATGCAGTTATCCTGGTTTTCCTTGCAATTGCTATTCAATCATGCAACCAGGGGACAGGATCAGCTGAATTAAAAACTGGCGTTGAGCATTACAGATCTCTCCAGTTTAGTGAAACACCCTATGATATTGAAAAGGGCTTGCATCAGTTAAATGATGATGAGGCTGCAACTATTAATAATTATAGATTTACCTACGACGATATGGGTCGTCTGGCCTCAGTTGAATTTTGCAGGGGAGATGAGTTATTAAGCTATGGATCGTTAGGCGGAGCTGCACGTATCGAATATGTCTATGAGGGGGATAAGCAAATAAAATCATTCTTTAATAAGGATGGAGAACAGATTTCATCAGGGGGAGTATATAATGCTGTTTATACACTTGATGATAAGGGTATAAGGACGGCATTGATGTTTGTTGATGATAATTCAGAGCCTGTTGAAAACAGGAATAATATCCATCGCTATGATTGGAGTATACTTGAGAATGGTATGGTAAAAGAGCTCAGGTATAATCTTGCCGATGATGAAACTGTAATGAATCCTTTCTGTCCGTTTTACGAGCTCAGGTTCGAATATGATGATAATGGTTTTGTTGTTGCTATGATGAATTACGAGGCTGATACCCTATATAATTGTACGGCTGAAAATTGTGGTGATATAGGGGTTTCTTATTTTGAATTTAAGAATAACGAAAACGGCGATCTGCTTAGTTTTTCAGTACACAATACAGTAGGTCAGCTGTCAAATCTCTACTGGGGCTGGGCAAAAAGAGTCAATAAGGTTGACGATAATGGTTACCTGACTGAAAGAGCTGTTTTTGACCAGGATGATGAATATCTTTCAGGTAAGAATGTTCCGGTTACACAGTATAGCTACGATGAGCATGGAGCTATGCTTGAAATGAAGAATATGGATAAAGACAGGAATCTTATTAACAGCCCCGCTAATGGCGTTGCAGTTACAAGGTTTGAATATGACGATAAAGGTAACAGGACAGGATCATTGCGTTTCGATAAAGATGGTGCTGAAATTGTAAATGAATAGCTGTATGAGAACTAAGGGATACAGCAATATTTCGATCTTCCTTTTACTCCTGGCGTCGATTATTCTGTTTTCATGCTCCGGAGATAAATCAGGTTCAGGGGATTCACAGCCTGCTAAACAGCAAAAAGCTAAAGCTCAAAAGGAAATAGTAATTGACAGGGAAACAGAACTACTCCTGAAAGACCTGGAAGAAAATGGTGATTATGTCAATTCGAGGCTCTTCCCTTCACTTATTAAGGCTTCAAGTGTATACGAAGATCCTGATGTTCTTACATATGTTATTGATATTCGTGATGTGCAGGAGTTTGCCTCAGGGCACCTGCCAGGATCAGTAAATGTTGATTTCAGGGATTTACCATCATATTTTATGACAGGTATAAAGCCTTTTGAATTTGACAGGATAGTAATAGTTAGCAAAGACGGACAGCTGGCCAGCTATACAACTTCGCTGCTTCGCCTGATGGGTTATGGTAATGTATATGCACTCAGATGGGGTATGAGTGGATGGAATAAATCCTTTGCCGAATCTGGCTGGCTGGCCGGATGCTCGTCCGACTTTCAGAACAGGCTTGAAACCGACAATAATGATATGCCTCCTGCAGAAGGGATGCCCCTGATGGCAACCGGTTATTCTACAGGAGAGGAGATTGCTGCAGATAGGTTTAAGCAACTGTTCAGTGAAGATCCGGAGGAGCTAATGATAAGCGCCGAAGAAGTATTTGCCAGTCCTGAAGATTACTTTATAATAAACTACGATCGCCGGGATAAGTATGAAAGCGGTCATATTCCGGGAGCGGTAAGATATAAGCCTGGCGCAACACTTGGACTTGCAGATATTATGTCGACCATACCAGCAGAGAAGACAGTTGTGGTATATTGTGGCACAGGGCATAATTCTGGCTTTGTTACCGGCTATCTGCGACTGTTCGGCTATGATGCACGTACATTAAGTTATGGGAATAATGGCTTTATGTATGAAAAGATGCAGGAAGAAAGATTAACTCTTTCGTGGCTGCCTTTTACAGATGAATATATTGAAGATTATAAGCTAGAGAAATAATTGTAGTTTTATATAAATGAGTTCCGGCTATTCTGATGCATTTCCTGCATCTGGCCGGAATTCATATTTTAAGAGCATTTCCTTTTTAATATTATCGAGAAGATAAAGATCCTTTATTCCTTTTTGAGCCAGCAGCATATATGCCCTGGCTTCACTTGCATAGCTGTCGGCAATAATAATCCTGGGAGGGGCCAGTTTTTTTATTGCCCGGATGCTTGAGCTGGTAAGTAATGATTCTTCTGAATCCAGAAGATAAAGGTTTGATATTGCTATGTCTGGCTCATTAGTGCCATTACCTATTCTTATTACAGAGCCCTTAGTCTTAGAAAATTCTTCAGGACTTATAAGATTTTTTCCCTCAAGTGCATCTTTAGCATAATTCTCTGCTCCCTGCCTGAAGTTATTTCCACTAAGCTGGAAAATTATCAGCAGCAGTACCAGAAAGAAGCTAAACAGGATCAGTATTTTACTTGTAATTTTTGTATTCATAATAGGGTATTTTATTCTATTAACATCCTCCGTCAAGTTCCTTTTCTGTCTGTCTTCTTGATTCAGCATACTGCATCCTTAAACTGTCTGGAAGGGAGTTGATTTCAGTAAAGAAACGCCTGGCTTTGAAGCGGATCTCGAATATTGCATTTTGCCTGGGACTAATTGTCTCACCGGTAAAAGATGAATTCATTATTGTTTCAAACCAGCTGTTTAATCCACCTCTCATTGCATAGCAATTACTGTATCCCAGTCCGCGTGCAAGTGTGAGTGCATAACTTGATTTAATATCGCTGTTCGAATAAAACACGTATTTCAGATCGTTGTTGAACAGGAAGGTCTCGGGCTTCTTTTTAAAGAAGAGATCAGCAGGGATGTTCATGGCTCCTGGAATATTTAAGTTCATAAATTCCAGGCTATCCCGAAGATCTATCAATTGTACTGTGCTGTCTTCGTTTATCATAAACCTTGCCACCTGGTCGACTGACATATAAGCGTCTGGCTCAGATAAACTAAGTGCAAGTTGGTCAGGGTCTTCAACAAATGAGTAAGATCCTGATCCTGGTATTAACAAAAGCACCAGTGAAAGAATAATAAATGATAAAGAAAGAGCTTTAAGGGTATTCATGGCTGCTTCTTAATAATTAGTTGTGATATCTGGTCTGGAAAATCTTTTTTCAGCTTTCTCTGACAGCCAGAACATTAGCATTGCTACTATAACGAGAAGAAAAGTAAAAAGAGCCGGAGATAATCCCATCACCTCGTTTAATTTTACCGGACCCTTATAATTTGCCGTGGCAAAATCCCCAATAAGGGGCCAGCTTTCAGCAAAGAGGAAAGCACCCAGGAAGCCTCCCAGGATAAATACCATTGCATCTATTTTACCAATAGCAGCAGCGCTGATACCTGTTCCCGGACAGAAACCGCCCATAATAAAACCGGCACCCATAATTATTCCACCAGCAATTGAAGAATTGAGATAAAACTCATTTACAAATACCTGGCTAAGATCAATAAGCCCCATATAACTCATTATTTGAGAGCCTATCAGGGCTGTCAGGGCTGCAGTAAAAAACACTTTTATTACAGCGGTATCGTATCCATAAAACATGCCTGCCAGTTTTCTGCTCGAAGAGAAACCGGCCTGCTCTAGTGCAAAGCCGAATCCGATACCAATAAGAAAGGCTATCAGTAGCGAAAGCCACTGAGGGAAATCGGGTGTTAGGGTTAAAGGGCTCATAAATAAGAATTTAAATCCAGTTTTTTCTAAAGAACCAGGCAAAAAGATAAGCCGATCCGAATATTGATAGCATTGTTACAAAACCAGCAACTGATAATACAGCCATGCCCGAGAGAGCTGCTCCACTGGTACATCCTCTGGCCAGTTGAGCACCGTATACAAAGAGAACTCCTCCCAGGAAGGAAAGTATTAGACGTTTCCTGTTTGTGATTGAGGGTGACTTTTCGATGGTGAGTCTGCTTCGTTTCGACAGGAGGCCCGATATAAAGGCGCCGACAAGAAGACCGAGTACTTCGAAGGGAAGCCATGACAGCAGGGGCCTGTTTCCGCCTTCAAAATATTTACTGTAGTAGCCGGATCCAAGGCTGTGCTCCGGACTGATCTTGTTTACAATAGATACAACACAATATTTTAGTCCGCCACTGGCACCCAGTCCACGTCCCGAGAGATACATAGCCAGTAAAAGAACAAGGCCCAGCAGTATCCCTGCAAAATACGGATTCATATATGCTTTTTTCATCTTATCACAGTTTCATACAAAACCCTTCGAACCACTTAAAGTTCAAAATTATAAGATAATAAATAGCACTTTATGAAAATGAAAACACTAATAATATTTTCTTATTAATATCGGTCTGCTAATATCAATTTTGCTGGTACTGTTAAAAATAACAAGAGGGATGTCTTTCAGATCTATTGAATAGAGGTATCCGTCAATAACTCCAAGTTTGTCGGAGTGAATATTGACTCGCCATAGCTTAATAAAGGTTCTGAAAATTTCTTCACTATCTGATCCCCGGAATACAAGTTCGTAGAAATCATATTTTGGATATTTCTTAAAGATCTCTCCAAACAGGCTTTTCCTTATAGTTTGTATGGGTTCTTTAGCAATAAATTCAAGATGTAAAGACTCGTATCCTATTCCGTACATACCATAACCTGCGCCATCGCCAGTAGAATAAGTATCACTGCCTGAGATTTGTTCGGCACGTCTTATAATACACTGGTCGGTAACCCCCATGGGCTTGTCAAGGCTGGTAATTTCAAACGATGTTCTTACTCCTCCTGCAAGATCTGTAATTGATTGCGAAAAGGATACTTTCGTAATAAATACCAGGATAAAATATACTATTGCTTTATTCATGACAGTAGTTGATTGGTTCAGAAAAAAAGAACAAAAATCAGGCCATATGAAAAGGTTTACTACATTTGCCAATCATGAATTCTAAGCGGACATTATTAGTCTCTCATCTTGCCCTTCTTGGGGCAAACGTAATATATGGTTTAAACTATTCTATTGCAAAAATCCTGATGCCCGATTATATTAAGCCACTCGGACTGGTTGCACTGAGGGCAATTGTTGCTACTTCACTTTTCTGGCTTTTCTCACAGTTTTTTCCAAGGGAGAAGGTAGAAAGGAAGGATCTGATTTATATGCTTTCCTTCTTTTTATTCGGAGTGTTTTTTAACCAGGTGTTTTTCTTGCTTGGGCTCGACAAAACAACTCCGATAAATGCTTCACTTATTATGCTGATTAATCCCATTCTGGCAATAATATTTGGCGTAATTATACTTAAGGAGAAGTTCTCGGGTCGCAGGCTGGCAGGTGTAATTGTCGGGATGTCGGGGACAGCTCTTTTAATTCTGGGCAGGGGTAGTTTTTCTGTTAGAGGTGGGTCTGTACTGGGCGATATACTTATCCTTTTAACGGCTGCCTCCTGGGCTTTCTTTCTTGTTATAATAAAACGAATGACCAGTAAGTACAATAGTTATACCGTTATGAAGTGGGTGTTTTTATTTGGTCTGTTCCCGAATCTTACAATAGGTTTTAACCAGCTGTCGGATGTAAGCTTTTCGAATTTGCCCCTGCTTATTGTGCTGGCTTTTATTTATGTAACAGTTTTTACCAGCTTTCTGGGTTACAATATGAATATCTACGGATTGAAATATGTCAGTCCTACCGTTGTAAGCACCTATGTTTACATCCAGCCCCTGGTGGCTGTGATTGTATCAATCGCACTCGGACAGGACAGGCTTGATACGATAAAGATTGTTTCTGCTGTTCTTGTTTTTACCGGGGTATATCTGGTAAGCATATCCGAAAGAAGCAATAAGATGAAATCGCAGAGTCTGTTTAAATAATAATTCTTTAAATATCCAGGAATTTATATGAGGATTCGGTATACCTCTTGCCGGCTATATCCTTACCTATATTATCAAGAAGTGCAAGGTCTGAATCTGAAAGGACCACATCTACAGACGAGTAGTTTTCTTTAAGATATTTTCTGGTTTTCATTCCCGGAATGGGAACGATATTCTCTCCCTTAGACAACAGCCAGGATAGTGCAAGTTGTGATGCCTGAATATTATTCACTTTTGCAATTTCTTCAATAGTTTCAAGTTTACTTATATTATATGAAAAATTGTTGCCCTGCCACCTGGGTTGATTTTTTCTGAAATCATTTTCAGGCAGCATCTGCTGAGACTTGAACTTTCCGGTTAGCATTGCCCTTGATAGTGGGCTGAAGGGGACAAAGCCTATATTGTTCTTTTTGCAGGTTTCAAGCACACCAGATTCTACATCTCTGGTAAAAAGAGAGTACTCTGATTGGATTGCGCTTATACTGGATATTTTCAGTGCTCTTTCTATCGTTTTTGAAGAAACCTCAGATAAGCCTATATACCTTATCTTACCTTCATTAACAAGTTCTGTCATTGCTCCTACTGTTTCTTCAACCGGGATGCTCTTATCCAGCCTGTGCATATAGTAGAGGTCGATATAATCAGTTTTAAGTCGCTTAAGGCTGGCTTCGCATGCACTTCTTACATATTCAGGGTCGCATCTTACCGACATCGATCCATCACTATTTTCTATATAGCCAAACTTGGAAGCAATAAGCACCTTTTTACGGATTCCTGTTAATGCTTCGGCTAGCAGTTCTTCGTTATGCCCGGATCCATATACATCGGCAGTATCCAGAAAATTTACTCCCATTTCTATCGATTCTAATATTGTAGCAATGGACTCCTTCCTGTCGCCGGCACCATATGCACCGGACATTCCCCAGCATCCCAGTCCTATTGATGGTACTTCCAGTTCACCAAGTTGTCTTTTTTTCATAGTTATTTTATCCATTTTTTCTGTCCGATCTTAGCAAAGGTAGAGTTTTGGGAGCTATTAATGTTAAAACTTCTTAAAGTATATATTCTATTGCTAAAAATATGTCATGAAATAGTATCTGTATTAAGTACTTTTAATAAGTTTATAAAAATTTTAACCAAAACTGTGAAGATGAACACAAAAAGATTAGCTTTTCTTTTCCTGGCGATTATACCTTTAATGGTATTGGGCCAGAAGAAACCATTAACTCATGATGTTTACGACGAATGGAAATCTCTTAGTCAGCAAACAATTACTGATAATGGTGAGTGGATAAAGTATGAGATTAATCCTCAACAAGGAGATGGGAACCTCTACCTTTATAATGTAAAAACAAAATCGCTCGATAAGATTGAGCGTGGATCAGGAGCCGTATTTTCTCCTGATAATGAGTTTTTTGCCTATATGGTGCAGCCTGAATATGATGTAACAAGACAGGCAAAAAAAGACAAGAAGAAGGCCGATGATATGCCTAAGAGCAATCTGGGGATAAAGATACTGAAGGGTGGAGAAACAACTCTTATAGAGAGAGTTAAGTCTTTCAGTGTTTTTGAAGAAGGGGAGTCATGGATTGCTTACCTTTTGGAAAAGCCTCTACCGGAGAAGAAGGAAAAGAAGGAAGATGTTGAGGAAACACCTGCTCCTGAAGGAAGAAGACCTGCTGCAGCAAGACCTGCAAGGGGTGGTGGAGCGAAAGCTGAAGGTAACGAACTGGTGATATTTAATCCTGTTACAGGAGCAAAGCATAGCTATAAGGATGTTGTTGATTATACTATGGCATCTGATGGAGGAAAGATTGGTTTTGTACAATCTACTACCGATAGCACCAAGGTTAAGCATTTTACTGTAAGCCTATTTTCAGTTGCTGACGAGTCGCTTAATGAAATATTTGAGGGTAAGGGCGAATTGAAAAACCTGACCCTCAGTGAAGATGGTACTTCGCAGGCCTTTATCTTTACTACAGACACATCAGATGTTAAGATATATGATCTTTACCTGGCGAATAATAGTGCAGCTAAGAAGATTGTTGATTGCGAGACAGAAGGAATGATTAAAGACTGGTCGGTAAGCGAGAACGGATCACTTAGTTTTACAGAGTCGGGTGAAAGACTTCTTTTTGGTACAGCAGAAAAACCTGTTGAGGAACCAGAAGATACACTTCTTGCAGATGAAAAATATAGACTTGATATATGGAGCTGGAATGATGATATTTTACAGCCACAACAGAAAGTTAACCTGAACCGCGAAAAACGGGCTAATTACCAGGCTGTATATTTTGTTAAGGATAATAAGATGGTTCAGCTGGCAGATAAAGATTTACCTTCAGCAAGGATATTAATGAAAGGTGATGGTAAACTGGCAGTAGGTACTTCTGATCTCAAGTACAGGAAACTTGGATCATGGGACTCAAATCGCTATGCTGATTATTATATTATTGATGTAAAGACCGGTAAAAGAACTCTCGTTCTTGAAGCTGCTCCCTCATCGGTTGTCTTTTCTCCTACAGGAGAGCAGGTGGTATTCTGGTGTATTGAGTCAAGAAGCTGGAAAACCAAAGCTGTAGCAGGAGGAGAAGTTATTGACCTTACATCCAAACTGGGAGTTGCTTTTCATAATGAGCTTCATGATTCACCCAGTGAGCCTTCACCTTATTCAAGGTCACTCGACTGGATCGAAGGTGAACAGTTTATACTGGTTAACGACAGGTTTGATATCTGGAAAATTGACGTAACAGGGAAAGTTGCTGCGCTTAACCTTACAAATGGCTTTGGCCGTAAGAACAATATTAGCTTTAGCTATACATCGGCTGAGCCTCGCTCAGGCGGTCGCTTTGGATTCGGTGGTGGATCTGACAAGATATATATTGAGCCGAAGGAAGAGATTTATCTTACTTCATTTAATATTTACACCAAGGATGCCGGTCTTTATACTCTGAAGATTAGTAAGGCTGCTGATCCAACCAAAATTGTATCAGGACCAAAGGCATATGGATCTTTTACAAAGGCTAAAGATGCCGATAAGATGATTTTTACCATGGGAGATTATGTAGACTACCCCGAGCTGTATGTTGCCTCGGCAAAACTGGCCAATCCTGTAAAAATATCTGATACTAACCCACAGCAGAAAGACTATAACTGGGGTACTTCAGAGCTTGTTGAATGGAGATCTTTCGACGGACAAATGCTTCAGGGAATACTTTATAAGCCCGAGAATTTCGATCCTAATAAAAAGTATCCGATGATAGCGTACTTCTACGAGAGAAGTTCAGATGGAGTTCACAGGTATTCTGCTCCGGCACCAAGTGCTTCTACTATAAACCGTACCTATGCAGTTAGTAATGGTTACCTGATCTTTGTTCCTGATATTCCTTACGTTGAAGGTTACCCGGGACAGAGTGCATATAATGCTATTGTTAGCGGTACATATTCAATGCTTGATCAGTTCGATTTTATTGATCCCGATCGTCTTGGTCTGGATGGTCAGAGCTGGGGTGGTTATCAGATTGCCTATCTTATTACTCAGACAGATCTTTTTGCATGCGCCTTTTCAGGAGCACCGGTGTCTAACATGACAAGTGCCTACGGAGGTATTCGCTGGGGATCAGGTATGAGTCGTATGTTCCAGTACGAGAAAACACAGAGTCGTATTGGTGGTACACTCTGGGAAAAGCCAATTCATTATATAGAGAATTCGCCTATATTCTTTGTTCCAAAGGTTAACACGCCCGTTCTTATTATGCATAACGATGCAGACGGTGCAGTGCCCTGGTATCAGGGAATTGAGTTCTTTGTTGCTTTAAGAAGGCTCGATAAGCCGGCATGGTTACTGTCGTATAATGATGAGGACCATAACCTCAGGAAGAGACCAAACAGAAAAGATCTTTCGGTAAGAAAGATGCAATTCTTTGATCATTACCTGCAGGAAGCTCCCGCACCATACTGGATGGAGAAAGGTATTAGCCAGATGGAGAAGGGTAAAATTGATGGATATAGATTAATGAAATAGTAATAAGTTGTGAGAGTAGTGAGAAGTGAGTAAGACTCATCTCTCACCTCTCACCTCTTTTTTCTACCTTTATAGCCAGAGTTTTTCTGGCTTTTGTTTTTGTAACTGCCGGACTTATTACCATACTGGCTTTTCCCTCTGTTTCTTGGCCGCGAACGGTCTCCTTTTATTTCTCCTTCTGAGATATCGACTTTTATATTTACTCCTTCATAAACCGTATTCTCAAAAGCCTTAAGGGTATCCCTGTCGAAATCCTTGTCTATTTCAAAGAAAGAAAAGTTTCTCTGAACATCAACTTTGCCAATATCAATATCGTTTCTTTTAAGAGCTTCGTTTATCAGGCCAATAAGGTGCGAAGGATTCATTCCCGTCTTTGCTCCAAGGTTAATGTACATCCTGGTGTAGGACGCTTTTCCCTTTCGTCTTTTACCTTCATCACTCCCTTTTTCAGGGTTTACATTTAGGTCGCCTGCATTTTTATAATACTCGAGGAAGCGGTTAAACTCAACCGATACAAAGTGTTTGATCAGCTCTTCCCGATCGAGCCATTCAAGCTTCTTATATATTGAAGGCAGGAAGGACGATATTTTTGTCTCATCTATCTCCACCTTCTCTACTTTATCAATAAGATTGAATAATCTCTTCTCACATATTTCCCTGCCTCCTGGAATTTGCATATATGTGAACTTCTTACCAACCAACTTTTCAAGCTCTTTTATACGACGACCTTCCCTTGAGTGTGTAATTGTAATTGAAATACCATGTTTGCCGGCTCTGCCTGTACGTCCACTACGGTGAATATATACTTCAGGATCATCAGGTAGGTTATAGTTAATGATATGTGATAGGTCTTGTACATCCAGACCCCTTGCAGCAACATCTGTGGCTACAAGCAACTGAAGGTGTCCATTACGAAAGCGCTGCATAACGGAATCTCTCTGCGCCTGTGAAAGGTCGCCATGAAGAGCATCAGCATTATAGCCATCCTGGATAAGCTTATCTGCTACATCCTTGGTTTCACGTCGTGTGCGGCAAAAGACTATACCATATATACTGGGATTTATATCTGCCAGTCGCTTAAGGGCAATATATCTGTCGGCAGCCTTTACAACGTAATAATGGTGTTCAACATTGGCAGCTCCTGTATTTTTTTTGCCGGCAGAAATTTCAAGTGGGTCATTCATATAATTATTTGCTATATGTCTGACGCCGGCGGGCATTGTTGCTGAGAAAAGTAGCGATTGCCTGCTGGCAGGTGTATCTTGTAATATGGCATCAAGGTCTTCTTTAAATCCCATATTCAGCATCTCGTCTGCCTCATCAAGAACCATCCACCTTATTTTTTTAAGCTTCAATACATTTCTCTTTATCAGGTCGAGTGTCCGGCCGGGAGTCCCTACTACAATATGGGCTCCTTTTTTCAATGAATTAATCTGGGGTACAATACTGGTACCACCATAAACGGCAAGTATCTTTACTCCGGGTGAATATTTGGAAAAACTTTCCAGGTCGCTGGTTATCTGCAGACAGAGCTCTCTAGTTGGGCAGAGAATAATTGATTGTACTCCGATCTGGCTGGTATCAAGTTGTTCAATAATTGGAAGTCCGAATCCTGCTGTCTTACCGGTTCCGGTCTGGGCCAGGCCGATAATGTCTCTTCCGGAATCAAGAATTACCGGTATAACTTTTTCCTGTATAGGTGTCGGATTAATAAAGCCGAGCTCATCTACGGCCTTCAGTATGCCCTTACTCAGGGGATATTCTTTAAATGTTTGCATATTAATATGTTATCAGGGCGCAAAGGTAGACTTATTATTCGATTTTACTCCCCAATATTAAATATATTATATCATGCAGAAGTCCGGAGATAGTTAAAAACTAATTCGGCTTGTTAATAAACACTTCTCAGAGGGGTTGATTTAGTTTGGAGATTCAAAGAAATTCGTAGCTTATTGGGAAAAATATACCGATTAAAGATATGCTGAAACTAATTTCAGGCTTGCTGGGCTTATTTTTTTTCTTATCAGGAGAAAACCCGAACATATCAGATAGTGATTCTCAGGGTGACACTCCTCTGGTAAGAACCTATGAGATTTTTGGCAGCAAGTATTCAAAGGTGGAAATAAAGGATAACAGCCTTGAGGGAGCAGTTTATTATCTTATGTCAGGACATGGGGGACCTGATCCCGGTGCCCAGGGCAGCTATGGTAACTACATCCTTGCAGAGGACGAATATGCCTATGATGTGACTCTGCGTCTTGCCAGGGGGCTAATTGAGCATGGTGCCCTGGTATATATGATAACTAGGGATAATAATGATGGTATTCGCGATCAGAATATTTTACCCAGGGATAAGGATGAGAGATGCTATCCCTCTGATCCCATCCCGGCAAACCAAATGGCAAGGTTACGACAAAGAACAAATGCAGTAAACCGACTAAACAGGAAATACAGGGGCAGGTACCAGAGACTTGTGGTACTGCATCTTGATAGCAGCAGCAGCAGTGAAAATATTGATGTCTACTTCTATCATCATCAGAACAGCAGTTCCGGCAAGAGGATGGCTACAAATATTCATAATACTATAAAGGATAATTACCGCAGGCATCAGCCCAATCGGCCCTATAATGGTACAGTTACTACCAGAAGTGGTTTATATGTAATAAGAAACACTCATCCCCCGACTGTATTTATTGAGCTTGGGAATATTCGTAACTCAAGGGATCAGAAAAGGTTTGTACTGGCTGATAACCGTCAGGCACTTGCTAACTGGATATCCGACGGACTGTTAAAGGATTATAAAACCAGATAATAAATCTATTACGAAAGAGTATATAATAATATGAACTACCTTGATATAATAATACTTGCAATTCTTGCCTGGAGTCTCTTCAGGGGATTTAAAAACGGTCTGTTTATCGAGATAGCATCGGTGGCTGCCCTGATACTCGGAATTTGGGGTTCAATTAGATTTTCAGGATTTACTGAGAATAAGCTTGTTGAGTATTTCGATCTTCAGACACAATATATTGGTCTTATTTCCTTTGTTATAACTTTTATAGTAATAGTAGTACTGATTCATTTCCTTGCCAATGCCCTCGATAAGCTACTTAAGGCAGTTGCCCTGGGCTTTTTTGTCAGGATATTGGGGATGCTTTTTGCAGTAATAAAGTCGGTACTAATTATGAGTATTGTTTTTGTTGTTTTAAGCACTCTCGATCGTAATTCAAAACTGATTAGTACTACACAGAAAGATGAGTCGGTACTTTATCATCCGGTTGCAGATTTTGCACCAATGCTCTTTCCTATAATCGAAGGAGGTGATCTGCGTAATGGCTTTGAGAAATTGAAAAGTCGCAAAGGGGAAAGAGCAAAAAAGGAAGAGCCCGGTGTGATTGTCTGAAAGGGCAGAGGCGAAGTGCTAAGTTATATGGTTTATTAAGCTTTCAACCTTTATTATCCAGCCTTGCATTTGAATGCTTTGAAGGGAATTACTTTTACGCCTTTGCCAAAAGTAGCAGCAACGATAACAGGTTTGTTGCTTTCTTCCATAATAATTTTGATTCTTTGTATAGGAACCCCTGTCATAACTTTGCATATAAGATTGCCCTGGGGCTTAAAAAGGATGATTGACCCATTCTGGTGACCCATTACCAGTATATTGTCTTCTTCAGATGTATCAAAGGAAGAAATTGTACTCACGCTTGAGTATAATATTTTAGATGAGTTATTAGCCGGATTAATGCTTATAATTTTCTTGTTCTTTCCACCTGCTAAGATATTCCCGGATGAGTTTTCTATCAGCATATCCCTTATTATACCTGAATTTATGGATGAGAAAGATTCAGTTTTATTTGTAAGCAGATTAAAAGAGTTGATTCTTCCATTAGAATCGGAAAAATATAATTCATGTCCAGAAGAGTTTAAGGTAAGTCTCGTAATAAAAGACTCCTTATTACTAAAAAGGGTGTCATAAGTATTTGTGGCAGTCTTGTACCTAAGGACAGATCCGTCGGCTCCTCCCGAAAAAATATTTTCTGAGCTGGGCGAAATTTCTAAAGTAAGAACAGCACCAGTATGCATCTTCTTTCTATTTACGATTAATCTGCTCTTAGCATCCCAGATAATGATTTCACCATCTTCTGTACCTCCTGCAATAAGACTGCTATCTTTTGCAAAGGCAATACTCTGGAGATCCCTGGATCCAGGAATTGTAAAAGTGCAGATGTTTTCTTTTTTAACCATGTCATATGCAATAATGGAAGAACCCAGGGTATAAAAAAGTGTGCTGCCATTTTCACTCAGGGCCAGGTCTTTTATAAAGCTCTTATTTCCTCCTATTGTTACTGGACTATCAAGATCTTGGCCGTACACGGGAGCATTAAAATATGATAATACCGTAAATATGAATATGCCGGACATTAAAAATCTAGAAATAATAGCTTTCATCCTGGAATATTGTATATGATAAACCTATTTGTATAAATATAGAACCTGTTTTATTTTCATTTGAAAAATTAAAGCTTTCAGAGTAAAAAGAGGCTCCGGATTCAAGAAAAACACCCAACAGTTCCAGCGGGTGATATGAGATTCCGATGCTTAGCATACCCCCCGGATCAATTGCCTTAAGCTTTGTAGTCTCAGTATCCTGATCCGGATCAATGGGATGAACTAAAGTTGTTGAAATAAAACTCTGGAATCTCAGGCCGGCTCCTGCTTTAATATAGTACTTAAAAGCCCGGTTATCAAGAGCCCTGGCGAAGGGGTTTATTTTCTTAATTAAAGCAATGGCATCTGCATGCTTTAGTTTACTATCATAAAATAATAGATTATCATTATATGTCCAGTTAGAGTATTCCCCTAGATTTAAATTAATCCCGGCATAGGTGTTTTTCAAAATTTGATAGTAGGCACTCCCTCCCAAAGAATATCTGTTCTTATAATTTTCATAAAGTGAGGGGATGATAAAACTACCAGAGCTTACGGTTTCGTTTCCTATATTGAATTCATTGTTATAATAAATATGCAAGGATAGTTTGCTATCGATAATCTGTGAAAAAGAATTATGCGAGATAATCAGAATAATTATACTTATACTCAAACGATATAACATGTCTTTATTTTCTAAAAGTCTTTTTCCGGATCATATTTGAAGAGGGTTGTATGATGATTGTGAAAAATACCCTTATTATTTAATGTATTGTGAAATGCCACTTCCCCAGACCAAAATTTTGTTTTCATACTCCAGCTATCATCAAAGGCATTGTACTCATAGAATTGTGTAATGTTATCAAGTAGAAAGCCAATATATACTTTGCTATTCAGCACAAAACTCATAATTTTTTGTGCCTCTTGCGGTAGCTGACCCATTTGCTCCCAGCTATCTGTATTGATATGGTATTTGAAAAAATTTCCGTCGTTAAGAAATACCCAGGCATCGCCGTTAATGCTGAACATTTCAATAGCATTATCACCAGGGATATCAGTTAATTGCAGCCAGGCATCGCTTGCTGGGTCATATCTCCAAAAGTCCCTTTTCGCAAGACCTTCTGAATCTGTTCCCGAACCAACATATCCAAATCCATTTGATGAGAATGCAACAGCACTATTTGTCGGCCCACCGGGGTAATCTGCTATTGGTTCCCAGGTTTGAGAATATTTGTTGTAACTGTGAAATTTATCAAATGGAGGCAAAGATAACCTGCTACTTCCAAGACCGGAATAGGCGATAGTGTCGATAACAAAGCTTGCTGACCAATTAACTGCATAATTGGGATAAGACCCCCACAGAGATGAAGAATAGCTATAATTATCCACGTAGATCCATGTAGTATAATATGTGGTAAAGGATCCCATTAAAACGAAAACTGTATCTCCCAGCACAAAAGAATTAAAAGGACGTACCATATTTCCGTTGTCTAAGTATCTGGTTGAGACAGTTGAAAACGGATATACAGAAAACACAGGTAATGAGGATTGTTGAGAGCCTGAATTAAAGTACACTTCAATATCACCGTGAGTGATACCTCTAAGAGGTACATAAAAATAAAATGAGTTATTTGATATGTCTTGATAAGGAGGACGGAACCTATAACCACTAATATTTATTACAATTGAAGTAATATCGCTTGGGGCATCATTAAACTGAACGATAACTTTATCACCAAGTCTTATTGTGTCGTGTGATATGGAAACTATATCCAGAGACCTGTAGGTAAAGTTGCCAACAGGCTCATCGAAAGTATCTATATTTAGTCTTACCGGATAGGACCCGGGAGGAAGATCTGGTGCCAAGACCTTAATAGAAGTATCTGTTAATGAAGTAATTTTTGCCTCAAGACCACCAATGTATACTTTACTAAAATCTTCCCAGGGATGAATATGAATTCCAGACAGGGTTATGGTATCTCTGTACATTCCTGATGCGGGAAGTATAGTGTTTATTATGGGTTTATTTAGCCTGAAGTATTTACCGCTTCGAAAATATTTGCCATTTATTCTTAAGGAAATTTCCTGAGGCTCAAGGTTTACTATATTTCTGGGAACCTTAAAACTGATTATTGAGTCACAGGCTGTTACATCATTGGAATAGATAAAGGCACTTCCAATATTTAGATAAACTGTCGGGTTAATTCCCCCACTGAAAAAGCGACCTTTAAGTATTACAGAGTCGTAGACATCGGCAATATCAGGAATGACTTCTTTTAACTCTACCTGGTGATGTTTGTAGCTGAGAGAATTGCTTTTTGAGCAGGAGTTTTCAGCAATAAAATCAAACTCTCCCCCGTCCATATCCGAAGGTAAGACCAGTCTTACTGTACTGTCGTTAATAAAAGTGGAGCTTATTAAGCTGTCATTAAATCTAAAACGAGTAAGCTGGTTATCCATGGTCCTTTTCGCTGATTCACTATAGTAAACCCTGTTGGAAAAATTTCTTCCTGTTATAGTAATTGGCTGGAGATAATTACCCTCGCCTGGTGTTACGGAGCTTATACTAATAGGTGGATAAACTGAAATTCCCTCAGCCAGCTCGGCACTGTTTCCTGCAATGATAACTTCAACGGAGGCTGGTGATTGACTTACCTCGTCAGGTATTACAACCACTAAGGAATCATTAGAGACAGATAGTAAGGGAGCCGGGTAGCTGTCAATAAGTACCTGGGTTTGTTCTTTGAACGACCCGAAATTATCTCCAAGTATTAATATTGTATCATTCCAGGAGACAGTGTCAGGAATAATTTTTTTAATCTCGGGAATTCGTGCTCCAAGGCTGGTAAAGAATACCTTATTACCAAGATAAGTTTCCCCCTTATAAACTGTGAATGATATTAAATTGTAGGTTTTGTCTTTTGATAGACTGTAATCAATAAGTGAAGAATAAATTCCCTGCTCATCAATATTTGATGATATTACCTTAAACATTTCTGAAAACTGGATATTTAGTTTATCAGACCAGGCAAAGCCATACTCAGTTGTATGGTTTGAATCATAGTTTGTGATACGTGCATTAAAGACTGCTCCGTTTTCATCAATATCCTTTACCATACCTGTTATTATAACAGGGTATATTAGCTCTTCTTTTGAACATGATTTAAAACTTATAATCGAGATCAGTAATAATAATCCGAGCAGGTATCGATTTAGGCGGGAAATATTTATCATGCAGACAGTACTATATTGATAATACCTAATATTTATACAAAAGTAAAAAATTGTTAAATCACAGAGATGTTTTATATCATATTATTGCAAATACCTTTTCCCTGCAAGAAATACCGCGCCTTGGTCTTTTTCTTTTCAACAATTTCATGCCAGTTTAAATCCTTTCAACCTTTATTTAAGTCCTCTTTATCTTATATTTGCACTTTATTATATAAAGATTGAAAATGAATTTCGTAGAAGAACTGAAATGGAGAGGTATGATTCATGATATCATGCCCGGAACAGACGAGGAGTTAAATAAAGGAATGGTATCGGGCTATGTTGGCTTTGATCCTACAGCAGATTCCCTGCATATTGGCCACCTTGTGAGCGTGATGATATTAAAGCATTTCCAAAATGCAGGTCATCAGCCGATAGCACTTATAGGTGGTGCAACCGGAATGATTGGAGACCCTTCAGGTAAATCTGCGGAAAGAAACCTGATGGATGAGCCTACCCTGAGACATAATCAGGAATCAATAAAGATACAGCTCGCAAAGTTTCTTGATTTTGAGTCCGATATTCCCAATAAAGCACTTCTTGTAAATAATTATGACTGGATGAGCAAATTCTCATTTCTGGATTTTATCAGGGATATAGGGAAGCATATTACTGTAAATTATATGATGTCGAAGGACTCGGTTAAAAAAAGACTGGGGTCAGAATCAAAGCAGGGTATGTCTTTTACGGAATTTTCATACCAGCTGGTGCAGGGATTCGATTTTCTGAATCTCTACAGGGAGAATAATTGTAAGCTTCAGATGGGAGGCTCTGATCAATGGGGAAATATAGTAACAGGAACTGAACTGATAAGACGTAAGGAGGGAGGCGAAGCATTTGCAATGACCTGTCCCCTAATTACCAAATCTGATGGCAGCAAGTTTGGAAAGAGCGAATCGGGCAACGTTTGGCTCGATCCCGAGAAGACATCACCCTATAAGTTCTACCAGTTCTGGCTTAATGTTTCGGATGAAGATGCTGCAAAGTATATGAAGATATTTACTATGCTTAAGCAGGATGAGATAGATGCGCTTATTAAGGAACATGAACAGGCTCCTCACCTGAGGGTATTACAGAAAAAATTGGCCGAAGAAATGACGATTATGGTTCACTCACAGGAAGATTATAATTCTTCACTTGAGGCATCGGGCATCCTTTTCGGTAAAGGTACAACCGATACACTTAAGAATTTAGATGAAAATACTTTCCTTTCAGTTTTTGAGGGAGTACCAACTTTCGACATAAGTAAAGACCTTATTGAAAAGGGGCTTAATGTAACAGAGTTATGCTGTGATCACTGTCAGGTTTTTCCATCAAAAGGAGATATGAGGCGGCTGGTAAAAGGGGGTGGAGTAAGCATTAATAAGGAAAAGCTTCTGGATCCTGATCTTGAGATTAATGCCTCGATGCTCTTAAATAATAAATATATCCTGGTTCAGAAGGGGAAGAAGAATTATTATGTTTTAAGGATGGTATAATAAGCTTATAGTTTCTGAATTATCTGAGCGAGGCAGCAATTATTGATACATCATCGAACATGTAGGGGTTATTATCCGGTATTCCGAGATCGGCTATCAGGCTCTGGATATTCTTATCAATACTATCGTTGTTCTTAATATGATCTATTATGGGTTCTGTACCGATGTCATTTCCGTCTTCACCTTTTAGCTCAGACAGACCATCAGTATACAGTACTATTTTGGATGGATTTGTAATAGGAATTGATTCGCTGCTTATAAAGGGTATTTCATCCAGCATACCTATCCCAACACAGGATGCATCCAGGTGTTTTATTTCGCCCTTTACCATATCGTAAAGTACAGGCGAGTTGTGGGCAGCATTTATATACTCAAGCTCCCTTGTATTCTGGTTATACCTGGCGACAAAAAATGTAATAAATTTTTCACCCGAAGCATTTTCAACAACAACCTTATTAAGTGTTTTTATAAGTTGTTCAAGGCTAACATCTGCTGTGAGTAGAGCCTTGTAACTTGCCTGGAAGTTAGACATCAGTATAGCAGCAGAGACTCCTTTGCCCGATACATCAGCAATGCATATACTGGTTATACCATCCCCCAGGTCTATACAATCATAATAATCACCACCCACATCATAATGAGGGTGGTAGTAACCGGTTACGCGGATATGTTCATTATTGGGAAGCACCTTATTGTCGGGTATAAGCATGGTTTGCATTCTGGCCGCCAATTCAAGCTCTTTCTTCATTGCTTCCTGGAGCAGGGTTTCTTTAAATAGCCTGATATTTTCTATTGCAACAATAATGATGCTTGAGATAATCTGGATAAATCTCAGATGCTTAAGAATAGGACTCATGCCCGTACCTTCTTCTTCTATATCACCAATCAGAACATAGGCCAGCGGGGAGTCGTTATTTATTACGGGGATAATAATTTCCACATCGGGAAGACCATTTTGTTCTTCATGTGGGAGAATAACGGTGTCGGTAAATTCAATTAAACGCTTCTCGGGCTTGACTGATGTTTCAAGTTTTTTATCGAATCCGGCATTAAGAATGCATTCCCATTTATCTGAATACATATAAATCAGGATCTTCCCTATATTTAAGCTGTCGCGAAGAATTATTTCATATTTGGCAAGAAGCTCTTCAGTTGAAAGGTTTGCATTAATAGACGTGGTTATATCCAGCAATGAGTCCAGTTTGAATCTGGACATCTGAAGTCTTTTTCTGGATGATTTTTTGTCCATAGCCCGGAATTATTATTCCTTAACTCTTTCTACGTAAGATTTATCGCGAGTATCTATTTTTATCTTTTCGCCTGTCTCAACAAAGAGAGGTACCATAATTGTAGAGCCCGATTCGATAGTTGCCTGCTTTAGCGTATTTGTTGCAGTGTCTCCCCTGAGCCCCGGCTCGGTATAGGTAATTTCCATTACAACAAACTGAGGAAGGTCCACACTTAAAACGTTCTCTGTTTCGGCATGTACAACTACCTCGCAGGTATCACCTTCTTTCAGGAATTCAGGATTTTCTATCATGTTTTCACTGATTGTGATTTGCTCAAATGTTTCGTTATGCATAAAAACGAAGCCCATATCATCCTTATAAAGATACTGGTATGGACGTCTTTCTACCCTGGCTGCTGTTACTTTAACCCCTGAAGTAAAAGTATTTTCAATTACCCTTCCGTTGGTAATACTCTTTAACTTTGTCCTAACAAAAGCAGGGCCTTTGCCTGGTTTAACATGCTGAAACTGTACAATGGTATATAGACCATTGTTATATTCTATTACCATGCCATTTCTAAAATCTGCTGTTGTTGCCATTTCTTTTTTGTCTTAACTATTTACTTTATTATCAGGCAAAGATAGAATAAAGAGGCGAAAGACGAAAGACGAAAGATGAAAGGAAAAGTTTACAACCCCATGCCCCATGCTCTTTGCACTTAACTTTATGTTCCGAGGATATTTTTTCGGGGGATTGTTGCAACAAAGTCTTTCAGGTAGTAGGGTTCGAAATATGCTATATCTTCGAATTTTTTGTTTTCCAGCGCTTTTTGAGCAGGCAGAGCAAGTGAGGCTGCGCTCAGTTCATAAGCATCTTCAAATATTGCCTCAGGATGTTTTATCAGCTCTTTGCATTTTGTAGCACCATTGCCAAAGAATAGAACAGGAGCTTGCTTTAGCAGATCTCCAAAAGACTCACTATCGATAATTTCTGCTTTCACGTCTCTTATATTATCGCCGTTATACTTATAGACAGACGAGTATACTTCCATTCGCCTTGCATCAATCATCGGACATATAAAAGTATTATCTATTCCAGGGTAATCATGATATTTAACTATTATCCCATGGTACATGCTCTTAAGAGTACTTATTGCAATAAGAGGGATGCCTGCACCATAACAGATACCCTTGGCAGTTGATACGCCTATCCTGAGACCAGTATATGAGCCGGGTCCTTTGCTTACCGCAACAGCATCAAGTGCTTCTGCTTTTATTTTATGTTCGGAAAGCAGCTCTTCAATAAAGACAGTAAGCAGAGAGGCGTGGGACTTATCGATGTGACTCTCTTTCAGTCCCAGTATAAGGTTATCGTGGCATAGTGATACTGAGCAAACACTGGTAGCAGTTTCAATGCAGAGGATCATAAACCTGGCTTATTTTTCAATTTTAAACAGATCTTCTCTGGGAACAACTTCAATAAGTGTGCTATCTGATAACTTTTTACTTATCGCGCTAAATGGAGCAGAAATAATATCTGTCCCAGGCTCGAGCCCGCTTAATATTTCAATATATGAATTATCCTGGATGCCTGTTTTAACATCCTTTGCCAGTGCGTAGGTACCATCTGATGCAAAAACCAGCGTTCTTATCACCTCATTTGCAAGGGTTGAGGCTTCAATACTTGAGTCAATCCGGGTTGTTACAGCCTGTATCGGAACAGTCAGAATATTATACTTAGTTGAGGTTTGAATATCTACGGTAGTTGACATCCCTGGTCGGAAAGGATTTTTCCCCGTTTCAGATATCAATTCTTTATAAGAATCAGGAAGAACAAATATCTTGACATCAAAGGTCGTAACCTGGTCGGCCGATACACCTGTAGTGTTGGCAGAATTAGCAATCTCGGTAACTATTCCTCTGAATTTATAATCGAGATATGCATCAACCTCAATAACAGCAGTATCGCCCATATTAACCTTAATAATATCATTTTCGTTTACTTCAACCCATGCTTCCATACGGGTAAGATCGGCTATCCTTAGTACTTCGGTGCCTGTCATCATTTCTGTACCCACAACTCTTTCTCCCTGTTCTACCAGCAGTGTTGATATGGTGCCCGACATAGGAGCATATACTGTAGTCTTAATTAGATTTTCATTGGCTTCCTTAAGAGATGCTTCAGCGCTTTTTACTGAGAACCGGGCAGCTTCCACTTCGGCTTCGGCAACCTTATAGGATGCTTCTGACTGTTCAAAATCGGATAGTGATATAGTTTGCTGATCAAATAGTTTTTTGCTACGTGTATAAGCAAGACCAGCCTGCATAAATTGAGCCTCAGCCTGTGATTGTCGGGCCCTGGCCGATTCCAATGCCGCCTGTGTCCTGTCGCGCATTGAAATATAGGTATCTGGTTTTATTTTAAAGAGGAGGTCTCCCTTAGACACAAAGTCACCTTCTTTAATATCCAGCTCAACTATCTCACCCGAAACATCGGGACTGATAATAACTTCTTTTTCGGGTTGTATCTTTCCGTTTGCGGTAATAATTTCGATAATAGACCTGGTTTCGGACTGCTCGACTGCTACTTTAATTGTCATAGCTTTTCCAAACCATCCCTTGTTTTTTCCTATAATCGCAAATATTATAAGAACTACTGTGACAGCAATAAGGTATTGAAGTAGTTTGTTGGATTTCATATCTGGGTAAAATTTCAGTTTACTTAATTATCAAGTGTTAATAGCTCGCCCCTGTAAAAGTCAAGCACCTTGGTTTTAAAAATAAATTCGTATTTAGCTTGTGCCAGGTCAGATTGTGCACTAAGAAGTTGTGACTTGGCCTGGTTATATTCAATAGGGGTAACCATTCCTACATTGAATTTCTGCTCCGAATAGCGAAATGATTCTTCCATCGACAGAACTGCTTTCTGGCTTGCATAGTATGATTTAAGGCTTGCCTCGGCATCTGCATATGCTTGCTGTATATTTTTAAAGAGCTGTTTCCTGGTACTCTCAAGACTATATTCGGAATTCCTGATGTTGATATTGGAGTTGCTAATATTTGTTCTTACCTGCCATCCGTTAAATATGGGGATATTAAGAGAGAGGCCAATCCCATAATTAATATTATCATTTATCTGTTCTCCAAAGGGATATTTGCCATATAAGGGACCGGAAGTAACAGGGTCAAGTCCCAAAAACTTCTGTCTGAAATCAGAATAACCTGTGCTGAATGTTGTACTTAGCGAAAGGCTTGGATATAGTCCTCCTTTAGCTACCTGCAGATCGTACTTAGCACTCTCCAGCCTGAGTCTGGCACTTGCAATGGAAGGCCTGATTTTTTCTGCCTCTAAAAATATGCTGTTAACATCCCCTGAAATAATTTCTGATTCACCAAGGTCTATTTCGGGCTCTTGTATCTCAAAATCTTCAGCGCTTTCCAGCTCGAGCAACTGGGCCAGGTCAAGGTAGGATATGGAGATCTGGTTTTCCATGTTAATCAGCTGTAGCTCTTCCCTGGCTGCCTGTGCCTGTATCTCAAGCAGGCTGCCACGGGCCAGGCTCCCTGCTTCCACCATAGCCTCTGTTTTTACGATCTGCTCAAGGGTGGTTTCTAATTGAATTTGGGTTGCCGAAACAAGTTCTTTATTTAGTAATATCTGCAAGTAACCAAGTGCCACTGAAAGGGAAATATCATCTTTTATCTTTTCAAGGTCCTTTATGCTTGCTTCGAGCATATACTGATTACTCTTTATAGTATTAATTTTCTGAAAACCATTAAACAGAGAAATACTGGCTCCTGCATAGAAATTACTCGATATAATGGTTTCATTTTCAGTAAACTCGTAAGTAGTTTCATCAAGGGCACGACCAAAAGAGAAATTATTACTGGCCTGTCCGTTCAGTGATGGCAGACGAGCCATCTTTGACTGAAACAGGATATTTTCCTGGTAATCGGTTTGTAATTCCTGTTGCTTAATCGTTATATTATTATCGATTGCATATTTAATGCACTCTTCCAGGCTCCAAATCTTCTCCTGGGCGTTGATTTTCAAGCCCAATACTATAAGTAGTATTATAAGAGGTAATACTTTCTTCATATCTAATTTTTCAATTATCCATGTATTTTGACTACGAAGATAGATAAAAATATGTATCCGGAGATAATAAGATTGGTGTAATGGGGTGGTGGTTTTAAGTTATGTATTAAAACCAATAACCAATAACCATTAACGCGAGCAAAGCGAGCAACTAACCAATAACCAATAACGCTGCTGCAAGGCAGCCAATAACCAATAACCATTAACGCGAGCAAAGCGAGCAACTAACCAATAACCTTTTCATCGGATTATTGTATCTTTACATTTATAAAATATTAACAGAGAAAATATTATAGATATGAAAAAATTAAGTCTTGACCCGGGAGTACTTTATGGAAAGGATGTAAAACAGCTATTTGATTATGCTAATAAGAATAATTTTGCCATACCTGCGGTAAATGTAATTGGCACAGACTCAGTGAATTCTGTGTTAGAGACTGCAAGAGATGTAAACTCGCCGGTTATTATACAATTCTCAAACGGCGGGGCTCATTTCTTTGCGGGTAAAGGCCTGACAAGTGAAGGTCATGAGGGAGCTATTGCCGGAGCAATATCGGGTGCATTGCATGTACATAATGTAGCTGAATACTATGGTGTGCCTGTAATTCTTCACACCGATCATGCAGCTAGAAAATTATTGCCATGGATAGATGCCCTGCTTGATGCCGGTGAAGAGTTTTATGAAATGAATGAAAAACCTCTTTTCAGTTCGCATATGCTCGATCTGTCTGAAGAGCCTATAGAGGAGAATATAGCTACTTGTAAGGAGTACCTGAAAAGGATGGACAAAATAGGGATGACACTCGAAATAGAGCTGGGAGTAACAGGTGGAGAAGAAGACGGGGTGGATAATACTGATATTGACAGTTCCAGACTATATACACAGCCTGAAGAAGTGGCATATGCCTACAAGGAATTATCAGTTATTAGCGATAACTTTACCATAGCGGCTTCTTTTGGGAACGTTCATGGTGTTTATAAGCCAGGAAATGTAGAGTTAAGACCTGTAATACTGAAGAACTCCCAGGAATATATTCAGAAGGAATTTAAAACAGGAGCAAATCCTGTAAACTTTGTATTTCATGGAGGTTCCGGTTCAGAGAAACATCTTATTAAAGAAGCGATAAGCTATGGAGCTATTAAAATGAATATAGATACAGATATGCAGTGGGCTTTCTGGAAAGGTGTAAGGGATTATTATGAAGATAAAAAGGATTATCTCCAGTCGCAGATAGGTAATCCTGAAGGTGAGGATAAGCCCAATAAGAAATTTTACGATCCAAGGGTCTGGCTGAGAAAAGGAGAAGACAGCTTTATTGCCAGGCTAAGGGAGGCTTTTGAGGACTTAAATGCCAATAACAGGCTATAGAAGTTATTAGTATTGCAGGTATCAGGCGATCAGTCTATTAGAGGCTGATCGTTTTTTTTATGTTAATAATTAATGCCTGTCTGCGGGTTCGTAATACTTCATATTGTTAATTTTACCTTCAGGTATCCAAACAGCATATATTGAGACGCTTGAAAGTTAAAGACGACAGGTTAAAAAGAAATAACAGGCTTACTGTAATGCTTAATAACAGGGAGCTAAGGGCCTTGAATTTATACTGCCAGCGTTTCAGGGTCAGTAACAGATCCAGCTTTATGCGAGAGGCAATAATGACTGCTATTTTGAAGAGGTTCGATTCTGAATCGCCAAGTCTATGGGAGGAAGGAGATCCCAACCTGTTCTCAAATGACAATAAGTAGGATTCTAAAGAGTGTTTCGAATAAATAAATATGTCATATCTGGCTGATCGCCAGAAATTATAATAACCAATTTTCAGGATTTTCTATCCTTTGTCCACAGGCAACAAAGAAGGGCATTTCTGATTTATCAAACTTATAGGCTATTTTCTTCTCAGTACCGTAGGCAAGCAGTAAGCCCCCACTTTCTGCCAATATAAGGTCGCCCGCTGCTATATCCCACCCGAATATTCTGCCCTTTTTAATATATATGTCAGCCTTGCCTTCTGCAAGCATACAAAACTTAATAGCAGAGCCCTGTTCCTTAACCTCTATTATAGTATTATTTGTTGCTATTTCATACCACTTTGATTCTGCTGTGTTATGATGCGACCTGCTTCTTAACAAAATCAGTGCTTTCTTTTTTCTATGATTGAGAAGGGGGAGCCCGACAGGTGTTTCCCTGTCCATAACATATGCCCCGCCGTTTTTAATTGCAAACCATAGTTTTTTTAAAGTAGGAGCATATATATATGCCTCAACAGGTCTATTATTGACAATCAAAGCAAGAGAAATACAGTATTCTCCATTACCCTTGATAAATTCCTTTGTGCCATCTAGAGGGTCGAGGAGCCAGAATTTAGCTGGTGTATCAACATTGTCGGTATTGAATGCCTGCTCCTCGCTGGCCACAGGAATATCAGGAGATATTTCAGAAAGAGCCTTTCTGATTATTGAATCAGAAAGCAGGTCTGCTTCTGTTACAGGCGTAGAGTCAGACTTCGTTTGAATATTATAGCCAGCTGATTCAATAGAGGAGATAGCATCTCCTGCATCTTGTAGTGCTCTGAAAATTAATTTTCTTTTATTATTCTTCCCGAATGCCATTTCCCGTTTAAATCAAATCCATATACAAAGATATTATATGGCCCGGGATTGTGATTAAAATAGATGCTTTCTTTTCCCGAAGAACGCTCGCTTAATATTTTCCATTCGAATATATTATCAAGTGATGGCAGATGTGGGTCTTCAGGCTTTTCTATAATAAATGGAATATATTTTCCTTTTAGCGGGAGAACAAAAGTTGAAAGTATAGTATTCTCGGGCATACTCAAGCCACCAAAGTCTTTGTTTACTGAACTGATATCGATCAGTCCTTCAAATATTGCATTCCCGTGTATATAGAAGTTGTTTACGGCATTAATAGTCTTAATACGTTCTGGAGGGAGGCTAAGAAAATCCTGATAGTCATAGACCGGAATACCATCAAAAAGAATAAGCGTTGGATATTCACTCGTATATATGTTATCTCCGGCTACTTTTAAAGTATAATTCTTTTTATTCTGCCTGATACTTACAAAGGGGACAACTTCAAAAATTACTTCCCTCAGATTGGACAGGCGAACGTAATCTTCAACCCTTACGCTAATATCTGCTTCGCCATAAAACAGATCATGCATCAACAGCGTATCGCTGCTTTGAACATCTTCCTCCTGCTCAGGAAAATATAGATCCTTCAGTTTAATGTTTAGTAAGCTGTTTTTGAGAAATTCCAGCTCTTCCAGAGTAAATGTTGCCTTCCGTTTATTATTTTCTGTAGACAGATCAGCAAAATTATTCTGTATTTCAATCTGCCAGGAAGGATCAAATTCTTCAATAAAATTGAATAAATAATCTCTCGGTCCTGATTGGTCTGGAAATGTAAAAACAAATTTTCCTTTGCTATCGGTTTTTGCCGCATAAAATGAGTTATCATTTAAAATAGATAGAGCTATATATTTATTAGCTACTGGTGTGCGGTCGTTTTTATTCAGTACTGCACCTGAAAGAATCCCTCCCCTTGTTTCAGGATAGTATTCGATATTATCTTTATACTCATCTGCTGATAATGTAAGGGGGAATTCAGGATTTTGCAGGAAGAAGGCTTTGATAATATCATCCGTATAGCTATTATTTTTTATCCATCCTTCAAAAGCTTCCTGGGAGGCCGGTATTTCATAATTTGCAGGCCAGCCTGGCAGTCCTGGCAGGTAATATTCAAATCTGCTTCCCGGAACATAGTTGTCGGCAATAAGGTGGAGGGAGTTCGAAGCATCTTCCCCAAAATTTCCATCTGTATAATAGTTAGCCGAATATTCATTTCCCGGAGTTAGAGATGAGGCTTCAATGTCAATACCAACTTTAGAAGATTCTTCACGGTAATCCGACCATAAGCTTTTTAACAGGATATCGTTATTACTGTCTAAAACCACGCATTGCGAAATACCTGTAGGTAGATCTCTTACAGGTATACGAATCATCAGATTATCGCTGTTGGCTTCAAGAGTATGGTACCAGGACCAGGAGTATAACCTGTGTACAAGAACTTTATATGTCTTGCCGCTTACTGTTCCCACGAGATTTATATTCAGATAGCCATATTTTTCACTTATTGATGATCCGGGTAGTTTGTTTTCTTTGCTTAGCAGTTTAAAATCTATGTTTTCCCGCTCGAAGCCCATAGCAAATATCTGGTACCTATTTGGATCAGCAGGACGATAGTATGATGTTCCCCATCCCGTGTTATCTGTATGGAAGGTCATTACAGTGTCTCCGGGGCCACTTAAAATAACACCCTGCGTACTTATAGCCTCACTGTAGCTATTTGTTGTATAAATGCTGCACTTCATCAGAGATGGGTCGTTCGGATCTGTATATGGATTTAATTCTATATTAAGCTTTGAGTTGTGCAGGATTAACGAATCCCTTTTTGTATCATCACTGTTTAAAATCCTTATCCGATATGATGAAAAATCTTGCACAGGAAAGTTTCGCATCCAGTTGGTGTAGGAAATTATATTGTAAATTCCGGTTTCGAGATTGGAAGGAAGAGTTATTTTACCTGAAACAGCTGAATTATTAAGCTCAATATTTTTTCTTATAATACTTTTTCCGTTTTCGTCGATTAGTTCAAGCCTGATGTTTTTGCTTAAGGCAGATGGCTTGTAAGTGTCATTTTCGAGCAGGCTGATATTATAATGCACATCTTCACCGGCAATATATATATCCCTGTTTACCTGTAACCAGACTGTTTCACGGAACTGAGTCTGGGAGACTACCTTGATGCTCGCTGAAAGAGCAAGCAGTGTAAATAGTATTGGAGCTAATTTTCTAATCATTTCAATAGTAGATTAAAATTCCCAGAAGGGTGGTTTTACTAATGTTCCGCCTCTTTCCTGGCAATCAAAGCAGTTAGCACTTCCTGAGTAAAATTCACCTGGCTTATCTTCAAGGAGAAAGGCTCCTTCCTTAAGCTGATCCCATGGTAATTCCTCTCCTCCAACTTTAACATAATCGCAAGAAAGTCTGATAATCTCAAACTCTCTCGGCATAAAAAAGAAATCTCTTCTTTCCGCTACTCCTGCAACTTCAAATATTCCAATAATATTAATATCAGGGTTTGAGGTGCATGAGATATTGCCTTCAAGCCTGAAGGGTTGAGTCTCGTACAGACCACCGGTTTCATATATTAATTTACTGAGATCATCCCAGAACTTATAAGTCCTTTCCGATATTTTTAGCTGTTTCGCGTGCAGAGAGTAGGTATCTGATAACTTATCACCATATTGAGACTCGAAGTGGAGAGGTGCATAACTGATTAGATTTCTCTCAAGACCTTCTGTGCTGGAGACAAATATCCCGTTAATAAATCTATCCTGGAAACATACACTTACATCATAGTTATCTGAAAATACAATCTGTTTATTGATCCATCTGTGAGTAGAGAAAAGAGGGACAATATATCTATATGTGGCATCCAGTTCCCATCTGTAATATGAGGGTTCACTATCCTCATCATGTGTGTGTGCAAAGAATTGGAGTCCGTAAACTGCTTCATCTGTATCAGATAATTTCTCCCGAACAGCATCCCTTGAAAGGCTATCAACAGGAGGCGAGGCCCTTAAAATTTCATTGGATGATTCATAGGTTTGGTTATCATAAACAACAGACAGGCTATAAGATTTCCCGGGCTGGCCTACAAAGAGGGGATCTACAGGGTTGTATCTACCGGGCTCTGTCTCTGAAAATATATAATCATTGCCATCATCGCAATGAATTGTTACCGATGCACCCGAGACCACTGCACTGCTACGCGGAGGAGGATCAGATTCCTGAGTGGTTACAGGCAGAGATTTAGATATTAGAACCTGAGGTGATATACCTGGATCGTCTGTTACCTGAGCCTCTATAAAAAGCACATCATCATATTCAGATGTTTCCGGAATAAATGATTCCGTACAAGCTGAAACAAATGCAAGTATAATTAGAAGAATATTACTCAACCGCATAATTTCCTAATTTAAAGTTGTAAGAGATAGTAAAAATCGGAACACCATAAATAGATTGCTTGTATCCCTTTATAGTTCCATTGTCGTTTTTAAAATATATTGAATACGCATTCTTCCTTCCGGTAAGGTTGTAAACGGAGAAAGCCCATGATCCATGTGCAAATTTATCCTTAACAAGGTTTCCTTCAAGGTTTACCGACACATCTACCCTGAAATAGTCGGGTATCCTGTATTCGTTTCTCTTAGAATAATTTACTACTTGAATATCATCAACATATATTATTCCGGTTGGGTAGGTTATAGGTCTTCCCGAATTATAAACAAGATTTGATGCAATGCTAAGTCGTCTTGAAATCTTGAAGCTTCCAACAAAATTAAAGGCATGTGGCTTATCGTAGTTAGCCGGGAAGCTAATACCATTATTAATCTTCTGCCACGATTCTTCACCATTTATGGTAATTGTTGATTTAGACAGGGTATAACTTAGCCACCCGGTAAATCTTCCCGCATTTCTTTTAACCATAAATTCTGCCCCGTATGACTCCTGTTGCCCTTGTAATACCAGGGTTTCAAAGAGAGGACTTGAAGAGAGATCTGCTCCATCCTTGTACTCAACTATATTATCTCCTTTTTTATAGTAAAATTCAGCCGAAGTTTCCAGGGCGAATCTATTTGTGTTTTTATATAGCCCGAAGCTCAGTTGATCAGATATAGGAGGAGCCAGGTAGGGATCAGCAAGTTTCCACCTGTCTGTAGGAGCAATAGAGACAGTATTGGATAACATAAAGAGGTATTGCCGCATCCGGTTATAACTAAACTTAATGGAAAAGTCATTTGTAAATTCATAATTAAGGCTGAGCCTGTATTCTGGTCCGGAGTAGTGACTTATGCTTTTAAAATTATCATAATAAGTAGTATCACTTATATTTTCCTGTTCCAGAGGATTATTAGGAGTGTAATTAATTATATCATTTGGACCAAGGTAATTAAACAGACTATATCTTAGTCCTGCGTATAACTTAAGACTTTCAGTAATAGTAATTTCATCAAAGGCAAAAAGCGCATATTCCAGGGCTTTTTCCTTTCCAAAATCATTGCTTACAAATAATGATTCCTGTCCATAAGGCTCGTAGCTGCCCTGGTTCAGGCTATGCAGAATAACATTTCCTCCGACACCAACACGATGTTTTAGCCATGGATTGCCGGTGAAATCAACTTTCAATTCACTTGAACCTACATCAAACTGGTGTTCAAATGCACTTACTGCACTTTCCCTGCTTGTATGATAATTGGAATAATTACTTATTAAAGCAACAATATCCAACTTCCATCTGTCCCTGATATTCTTGTCATACTTCAATGAAGCCCCCAGGTTACTATACCTATAATCGTTACTCCGGGCAAGAGTGAACTCATCTTTACTGTAGTATGCAAATAGCTGCAGCGATGAGAAATCATCATTTAATATATGAATATTTCCCATCAGGTCGTAGAATGATGCGTCACTATTGTTAATATCGGGATCGTCAATGCGATTTAAGATCCAGTCAGAGTAGGTCGATCTGGCTCCCAGGATTATTGAGCTCTTGTCTTTTACTATCGGCGATTCAACCAGAAGAGATCCTGTTATTGGACTAATACCTCCACGGGCACCGAATTCTTTCTTGTTCCCTTTCCTTGTCGAGACTTCAAATACCGAGGCGAGCCTGCCTCCATATTCTACCGGGAAGTTACTTTTATAGAGATTGAAATCACTGATCATATCCGGATTAAAAGCTGAAAAGAAGCCAAAGAGATGGCCGGTATTTAGTACAGGAACTTCGTTTATAAGGAAAAGATTCTGATCGGATGCAGACCCACGGACATTGAATCCGGCAGCTCCCTCACCAACAGTTTGAACTCCGGGCATCATATTAGCAATTTTCAGGATATCCCTTTCGCCGAGAACAACAGGGATTGATTTTATATCATTCATTTCTATCCTCTGGAAACCCATTTGCATCCCCTGCACATTATCATGCTTACCTGATCTTACAATAACTTCCTGAATGTCGATCAGTTTTTCTGACATTTCAATGTTCAGAACACCTGAGCTGCGCATATCTACCATATATGTTTCCGGAACCATCCCCAGGCATGAAACTTTCAGAGCGAAATTTGAACCAGTCTCCACAGAGAGAGAATATGTACCATTACCATCAGTAATAACGCCATTATTGGTTCCCTCAACAAAAAGGGTAGCCCCAATTACCGGTTCACCACTTGTGGATGAGGATATGCGGCCACTTAATACACTCACTGTTGAGTTACTGCTGTTCGAATAGCTTCCTACAGAGACTCTGCTAATGGCTTTTTCGTATGATATATTTCTGAAATATTGTTCGGCAATTGATTTCTTAATGCTGTCAGATTGAGCATTAATGTTGAAATCCTGTAATACTTCATTATTCAGTTCAAGCTCACCCGTCAGGAAAAATTGGTTACTTCCTTTTCTGATATAATTAATAGATTTTTCGCCGAGCACCCTGTCAAGTATGTCAATAAGATTTAAAGAGTCTCCCGAAAAGTTCAGCCTGATATCATTAATCCATTCATTTTTATAAAACAGCTTAATATCGTAATTTTCATTAAGCCTATCTGCAAATTCTGTGAAGCTAATGTTTCTAAAATCCCCACTGATAGTTACTGCTTTCTCTTCCTGTGAAAAGAGGCAAAAATTAAAAGACAGAAACAATAAGACAATTACCAGTACCTTTTTCATCAGGATTGATCTATTAAGAGGTTACAATATTCAATTAGTATTGCCCTGTTAATTATATTTTTTCGTGGCAGGGTAAGGGCATTTTGGTAGGAGAATTTCCTGATATCCTGTTTTAGTTCAGGGAAGAGCTTATAAATAGTCCTTTTCCCTTTAAATTTAATGAGCCTTCCTTCATACAGCAGATAGTTATTTATCTGCTCATTGTATTTATAACTTGTAGCGCTTTCGCTTGTAATCGCCATTGATTTACTCTTTGTAACCAGGTAGCTTAATTTACCTTCCGCACAGACCTGACAGAATACTCTTTTATTTGAATCATCCAGCATAGGAAACACAATAAACTTTTTTTCACCCAGATAGAATTCTGAGATTGTATTCATATTAAGACAGACCTGTATGGTCTGCTTATTGAGATTTGAAGTGTTTAAAACAAGAATATCTTCAACAATATCAAACTTGAGTAATAAATTTGTAAACATTACCCCGTCTATGTCAACACTGCCCAACTTCCAGTCTGAATCAACCCAGTATGGGTGACCCACTATTGATCCTTTTACTTCTCCGGGATATGATTTACCACTAATCAGTCTTTGATCAAGTCCATATATCTTATCCAGTTCGTTGTAAACATATATTGATGAGACCGGTTGGTTTGTTTGCTGAGCTGATACAGCGTATCCGGATAACAGGAATAGAACCAATACTATCCCATACAACTTTTTTCCTCCATTCATTGGAAATAAATTTATAAGTAATGACATGCCGTTCATGGCTACCGGCCGTCTCTTGCAAAATTATTCTATTATCATAAATATTATGTAAAGAAATGTTAAAAAAATGCTATTTATATTATGTCACTCAGCATATTCCTATTAAGCTGGGTGATTATTTGCTCTGATCTTCGGTAACGGCCATTTGTTTATTGGCTTTCGCCATCAAATGGAAGGGATTCTTTTTTGTAAATCCATTGGCCGAAACTGTTAAATCCGTAAACAAAACTAGATATAGTGTCCTGGTTATCATTTGTAGAAAAGGAGTAATTGTAATTTGACTGTGATCCGAAAGGTACCCAGAATAGTGTTTCACTAAGATCAGGGATGAAATCCGAATTCTGTTTTAAATCGTATACTCTTTCTATGCCTTGTAAGGGCATTTCTAATGATACAACCACGGATTTATTTGGGAGTGAGAGCCCGGCCATATCACCGTTTATACTGTTGATACTAACAATCCCGGAGAACACGGCATTACCATGAATATAGAGCTTATTAAACACATCTATACTCAGAAATCTGTCAGGAGGTAGTTCCAGTACTTCATTAAACTCGTAGATAGGAATACCGTCAAGTAAGATTAATGGTTCGAACTGCGAGGGTAGAGGAGGCTCAGTAATAACTTCCAGACTGTAGGTCCCACGACGACTCCTGATAACTACCTTTGGTACAACTTCAAAGATTACCTCTCTAAGGTTTGTAAGCTTAACATATTTATCAATAACAACTTTAAAGCTAGGATCTCCATAGAACGGTACTTTTTTATCGGATACCCTGTTTGTGTCTGATGCCACAGACCTGGTGTCAACAAATATAGTCTCAAGCTGCCTGTTTATATCGAGTTCCCTTACAAACATTATCTCTTCCAAGCTGAGGGAAAAACTTGTTTCAGGTAAACTTACCTCTCTCATATCGAATCTCTGTTCAATATCCAGCTTCCAATCAGCCAGGGCAGATGAGGTTGGAACAATTACAAAATCATGCAAATCTTTTATACCAGGAATGCTTAGATGGAACCTTCCCGATCCGAAAGTAAAACCTGCAAACATACTATTGTCTGACAGCATTGTTGCTGCTACTAGCTGATTTCTAAGAGGTTCTCCTTCACTATCGGAGAGTAATCCTGAGATAGCAGGTCCTCTGGTTTCCGGCATAAAGGAGAACATTGCTTCCCTCTGTTCAATTATTGTCAGATTGTTGTATTGTACTTGTTGCGGATAAGTAGATTTCCCTGGGTAGAACGATATAGGAACATCATCAGGATAAGAATTGGCAATTAACCATCCCTTTCTTGCGTTATCCCCGGCTGGAATATCATAGCTTACCGGCCATCCTGGAAGACCTGGAATATAATTTTCAAACAAGTTTAAGGGACACTCTCTTGTAAGGATGTTTGAAACCAATCTCTCTCCCTCTCCAAATCTGTCGGAGATTGTTAAAATAGATGTATAAGATGGCTTATCGCCTGGAATTTCCTCAAAAAGAATATCTGGATCATTTCCAATAACAGTCCCATTTATAAGAAGTCTTTTAAAGAGTACCTCATTATTCATATTTAAAATTGAGACCTGCAGGATGCCATTTGGCAAAGTGTCAAGAGGAATTGCCATTAGAATCTCACCTCCCTGTACAGAAATAGATTGCTGGGCATACCACGAGTAGTTTCTGTGCACAAGAACCTTAACTCTGTCTTCGATCAATCCACTGGCTGAGATTCTTATATAATCATCAGTATTGGTAAAACTAAACTCCATACCTTCTGGCAGAGTCTCTTTAATAATAAGCGAAAGCTCAGTCTTAGTGCTTAGATCAATTACTCTGTATTCTTCTCCAGCCTGATGAATAAATGAAACAATGCCCCACCCTGTTTGGTCTGTATTGAATTTAGCTATTGTATCATTATCTGTATTTAGCAAGGCAGCAAAAACGGGTAATCTTTCTCCTGTTTCAGTCATTGAGCATACAGAGCATTGATTTAGAAAGTCATTATTTAGCGCACCGCTTTCGGGAACAATAGTAATAACTTTATTTTCCTGATTGGACTGTACTATATTCTGAGTGATGGTCTCCGGATTGACTATTTTTATTGGGAAGTAATTATCCAGAACTTGAATGGAGTTGCGCATCCAGTTAGTGTAAGCCCTGATATAGTACCATCCACTTGGTAGTAATGATGGTATTGTCAGGATATTATCAGTTTTGCTCTTATCCAGAAGGAACTCATCACTTTCGATTACAAATCCTCTGGAATCAATCAGCTCAATCTTAATAACGTTGCTCAGGAAAGAGGGGGCATAAGTATCTGTTTCAAGAACAATAGCCGAGAAATTAATATTCTCCCCGGGTAGATAAATCTGTCGTTCTGCTGTTATCCAGCTTGTCTCGGAGAATACAGGAATCAACTCTTTCCTCTCCTGGCCAGTTGCATTATTATCAGCGAATAGCAAAAAAAGAGACATTAGCACCATAGGTGGTAACATTTTCCAGTTATTGATATTTAATATCTCCTTTCTCATATTATTCCCAGAATGGTGGTTTAATAATTGTTCCTCCCCGAAGTGTGCAATCGTAACACTTCTGATTACCTACAGCATAAATTCCATTTTCAATCTGTGTAATGTAGATATCAGGGCTCAAGCTTCCCCAGTTCAAACCTCCATCTCCTATTGTTTCCAGAAAGCATCTATAGGGAAATATATTAAATTCAGAAGGGGTTGGAGCAAATATCCTTCTGGTTGTTACACCGGCAACTTCAAAGACTCCGGTAACAGCTATCTCAGGATCCGATACACATTCTATATTGCTCCTAAGCTTGAAAGGTTGAGTCTCATATAATCCACCTGTCTCATTTATCATTTTATTTAAGTCGTACCAGAATTTGTAAGATGACTCGGAAATGGACAGCTGTGTAACATTGAGGCTATATTTTATCATTAGTGCATCGCCATACTGAGACACAAAATTTAGTTTTGAATCGGCAACCCTATTTTGAGTTAAACCATAGGAGTCACCAATAAAGATACCAGCAATATTCAGATCCTTCCAGCAAACACGAAGCTCATCAAGCATTCCTGTCTCCACAACAGAACTTCCTGTCCAGAAAAAATTTGTGTAATATGGTACCGAATACATATATGTTGCATCAAGAAGCCAACGAAGATATACTGGATTATCATCTGCACCGCTTGAGTATGCGTAGAACTGTAGACCATATGCAGCATCCCCAAGTGTCGAAGTCTTTTGGAATTCTGGCTTATAAATAACACTATCGATTGGTGATCCATAGATATAGGGTTCGAATTCTGACTCATATACCTTATTATCTTCAGTTTGTATAGTAAGCCGGAAACTCTCCCCAATATCAGGGATTACAGGTGTTGACAGATTCTCATAAACTCCGGGCGCAACTTCAGAAAAAGGATAGAGTGCACCATCATCACGTTCTACCATTACAATAGCATTGCTCTCATAACCATAGGATAGTGTTCTATCAAGATTAATAGATCTTGATATTGATACCCTGGCAGGCAAAGAGGGGTCATCATATATTATCCCTTCAATAACTAGCATCTCCTCGTAGCCCTCTGTGTCTGGATTATAGGGCTCAATACATGAGTACCCCAAAAGAACCAGTAATAAAAAAACACAAGACCTAATCAACCGCATAATTGCCCAGTTTAAAATTGTAACTAATTGTAAAAATCGGTACTCCGTATATTGACTGTTTATATCCTTTTATCTTGCCTCCTTCATTTTTAAAGAAGATTGAATAGGCGTTATTCCTTCCTGTAACATTATACACTGCAAACATCCAGGATCCATGAGCAAATTTTTTCTTTACCAGATTACCTTCAATATTAACCGATATATCCACCCTGAAATAAGAAGGTATTCTGAATTCGTTACGTGCAGAGTAGCTTACACCCTCTACTCCATTAATTGAAAAAATGCCGGTAGGATAAGTAATTGGTCGGCCAGAATTATAAACCAGGTTGGAAGCAATGTTAAATCGTCTTGAGATGCTGTACGAACCAACTAAATTGAAAGCATGAGGCTTATCATAATTGGCCGCATAGCTTCTTCCATCATTTATTCGGGCCCATTGATACTCACTGTCAATATTTATTAGCGACCTTGAATAGGTATAACTTAGCCAGCCTGTGAGTCGTCCGGCATTCCTTTTTACAAAGAGCTCGGCACCAAATGAGTTCTGTTTGCCCTGTAGTATTGATGTTTCGAAATTTGGATTTACTGCTAGTTCTGCTCCATCTTTATACTCAACAACTCCATTAGTACGTTTAAAATATAGTTCAGCTGATGTCTCCAGAGCACGGCTGTTTATGTTTTTATAAACTCCAAGACTAATCTGATCGGCAATAGGAGGTGAGATATGAGGGTCAACCATTTTCCACCTATCGGTGGGAGATATAGCGACTGTATTTGATAGCATAAAGATATACTGCCTCATCCTGTTAAAGCTCATCTTAAGTGAGAGATCGGGGCTCAGCTCCTGGTTCAGGGATATCCTGTATTCCGGTCCGTTATAGTTTACAATACTTTCTCCCTTTTTATAGAAGCTGGTGTCAGAAATATTCTCAATCTCTTTAGGAAGTGTTTCAGGGTAGGAGTATATATCTTTTGGCCCAAGGTAATTAAAAGAGCTGTATCTTAATCCAGCATATAAAGTAAGCTTATCTGTTAACCTGAACTCGTCGACAAGAAATAATGAGTATTCCAATCCTTTCTCTTCTCCAAAATCCTGACGTTTAAGCAGTGATTGGAATCTGAGAGGAGAGAATACTCCATGATCAAGCTTGTGTACAATAAAATTTCCTCCTGCTGAGATAGTGTGATTAGCATAGTTAAAGCTGGTGATCTTAGTCTTTATCTCGCTGTGGCTTACCCCGAATTCATGTTCAAATGAACTTGAAGCGTACTCCACATCTGCATTATAATTGGAATACCTGCTTAAAACACCGGTAAATTCTATTTTTAATCTATCATTAAGTTGCTTGTTATATATTATTGAGGCACCCTTGTTCTGATATCTGTATTTGTAATTGCCTGTCAGATTAAACCTGTCTTTGCTTTTATAAGCGAATAGCTGAATAGAACTTTTAGTATCTGGAAGGATATGAATACCTGCCATCAGGTCGTTAAAGGATGCATTGCTGTTTTGTATATCGATATCATTCACCTTTTTAAGAATCCAATCTGAGTAGGTTGAACGCCCCCCTATAATTACAGAAGCTTTGTCTTTAACAACAGGAACTTCCACCATAAGAGAGGCTGTGATTGGACTGATAGCTCCTCTTGCTCCAAACTTCTTCTTATTTCCTTTACGGGTAGTAACTTCAAATATTGAAGCCAGCCTTCCTCCATATTCAACTGGGAAGTTACTCTTATAAAGATTAAAGTCACTTATCATATCAGGGTTAAAGGCAGAGAAGAATCCAAACAGGTGTCCTGTGTTATAGATAGGGATCTCATTAAGCAGAAACAGGTTCTGATCGGATGATGATCCCCGTACATTAAATCCTGCTGAGCCTTCACCAACTGTTTGGACACCGGGCATCATATTGGCAAGTTTCAGTATATCTCTCTCTCCCATTACAGCAGGGATGGTCTTAATTTCTTTTACAGCAAGTCTCTGGAAGCCCATTTGAATACCCCTTACATTATCATGCTTTCCTGAACGTACTACCACCTCCTGAATATCTATAAGCTTCTCAGTCATCTCAATATTAAGAACCCCGCTGCTATTTACCGTAACAAAGTAGGTCTCCTTCTCCATACCAAGGCAGGATACATTTAATGTTACCGTTGAACCGGCATCAATATTGAGTACATAGAATCCATCAGAATTTGTAATTTCACCATTACTGGTTCCCTCCACAACTATTGTAGCACCTATTACAGACTCACCTGAGGTGGCAGACCTGACATGACCGGTTATGGTTGCGACACCTGTAAGATCTCTTTCATTACTATTCCCAACGGTATATGAGTGTATCCGTTTTTCATAAGAAATATTATCTAAAAGTCTGTTATCAACAGATTCATTAGTATCAGGTTGATCGTGTGAAAGAATAAGATCCCGGATAGCATTATCGTCAATACTAATGTTGCCGGTTATAAAGAATTGTTTATTTCCCCTGTCGAAAAAACTGATCCCCTTTGGAGTAAGTAGCTTCTCAAGCAAAATATTAAAGTTGATGGAATCTCCATCAGCATTTACTCTTAGATCCTCAACCCATTCCTCTTTGAAATAGAGTGAGATATTGTAATTTTTCTTTATTAGCCGGGCAAACTCTGAAAATGGAATATTGTTATAAGTACCAGAAATAATTGTACGGTCCTCTTCCTGTCCGACAGAAAGGAGAGTGCTAGAAAATACAAATGCAATTATAATATATATCCGTTTCACAATTACTCTTCTATCAGTTCGTTGACGTACCTGACCATTGATGCCCGATCTGCAATCCTTTTTTTTGTTGGGCTTAATTTTGCTGAGCGGAGAAACTTTCTTATCTCTTGCTTATGTTCAGGGAATAAGCGGAAAAGACTTTTTACAGACCGAAAGGGCAGCAGATCACCATTAATATACAGGTATTGTTTTATATTTTCCTTATAATAATATTCCCTGGAACCTGAGCCCTGATTTAAGGTAAGAACTTTCTTCCGCAGTACCAGATAAGATATTTCTCCGTCAGTTAGCAACTCACTGAACCATGTTGTATCATACTCATTTGTTCCGGGATGTTGAACAAATATATAGTTATCCATGGTGAAGCTGGTAATCAGATTCTTTTTTAAATTGATCTGGAAACTGGATCCATTGATATTGGTAAAACGGAGAATAATACTATTCTTTTCAATATCATATTTCAAGAGGAGATTTTCATAGATTATTTTATTAAACTCTACTGATCCTGTCTTCCACTCATTATCAAAAAAGTAAGGATGACCAATGATTGCGCTATTAATATACCCAGAGTAGAATTCTCCACTAACAAGACGCTGATCTACTCCATATATCGGGTCAGTAAACTTAAAAGTCTGCACCGAGGTCTTTTTGTCAATCTCCTGTGAAAAAGAGGAGGTAGACAATAAGAAAAACAAGATTATAACAGAATATATTATAATGCTCCTGTTGATGTTCATTACTCTTTAAGTTATTTCATTTTACTTCTACCTCTTGTCCAAAAGTCAGGTAAACCAAATATACTGCAAAATTTTTATGCCAGAGGCACCCATATGAAAATTAACATAATTGTTGCTCAAAAGCATGATTATGAAGGGAAAAAATAAATTGATAATCAATTTGGAATATATACTAAAATTTTTCTATTTTTGCACCACCTTATTAGGTACTATTGACCCATGGTGTAACTGGCAACACATCTGATTTTGGTTCAGAAGAGTCTAGGTTCGAGCCCTAGTGGGTCAACAAAAAAGCTCCGGAAATTTTCCGGAGCTTTTTTTTGAAGGGGGGAGCAATGCGTTGCATTGCGGAGAAATGGGGAAAGGGCGAGAAGTTTATCCTGAGCGAGCATAGTGAGTCGAAGGAAGCCCTAGTGGGTCAACAAAAAGGTCTGCAGACATGCAGGCCTTTTTATATTTATAGAGTTTGTCTCTGTCACTTGTCGGGCTCGAACGGCCCTCGCTTCTCCCTGCTGCGCTGATGAGTGCTTGTATTATTCAGGGGAGTTTTTTATATTCCTCAAATGTGTCTTTCATTATTATTCCAGTCTCCAGTGCATTATCTTTAGAATATTTTCGAAAAACGTTTTCTTTTATAATCTTTCTTTTATCATTTTTCATTTTTTTCAATAGTCATTCGCATTGTGTTTTGTTTAGATAGCTTGGATTCGCGTTCCATTTTCTGATATTTTAAGCGACCCTGCTTATTTTTTTTGATTTAAAAGACAGACATCTGTATTCCATTTTTTATAGTCAAGTACCAATTATATGTTAGAACCCTCTGTAGAATGATGTTCATCTTTCTCTGTTGACCAGCCTCATTATGTATATCATATTCTTGTGGATAGACAAGTAATTTGAAAATGAAGAGAAACAAATTTTTTTATACTTTTTTTTTATTAAAATATATTACAAGAGGAAGCGCTTTGGCAATCTCATTCTTTTCTTCACATATTTTCTTGTACTTATCTGCCTCAATATAATTTTTCTTTGTACTATAGATGTAGTCGATCTGGAATGAACTGCTACTTAATTGCTCAATATTTTGTTCGAAATAAATGCTATTTGATCTTTATTTCCAGTAATTAGCAGGTCTCGGAAAATGAATATATTGTGTATTTAAGGTTTAGGGTGTTCAATTCAAAATAACCTTTTCACAGCCTGTAGGTTAAGATACTGATACATCAGAATAGGTTCGAAAGAAAAAACCCAATAATCACCGGCCTCTTCAATCTCTCTCCAGAAACCAGCTACCTCGTAATCATATTTAATAGTAAAATCATTTGTTTCAATATTGTCTGAGATCACTGTCTTGCCTGTTTTCTTTATTTCAGGATAAATAAAATTCAGCTTTTTGTTTTGCTGGTCTTCAAGATCTTTGTAGTAATATATCCATTAATATTCTCTTTGATAGCTCGCCACCTGATTAGAGTTACTTTGATTTTGTGGCCTTAAAAGACTGACTGTTTCGAAATGTGTTTGTGATTAGTTTGGCGGAGACTTTCTGGTTTCCCTGAGGGATGCATTATAGGGCTTTCTAGAATAGTATAATTAAGGAATCCCACCCTGTTGGTTTGATGGGTCGAGTGTGTTCTTGTTTTATTACTTGAATGGTCAACATTGTTGCGGTAAATTTCGAGTTCATGTTGCTATTGAGATTTACGAGGGCAGGGTAGGCATCATGATACTATTTGCTTTAACTTGAAACCAGTGAGCGATTTTCTTTGCAGTCTCGCGCTGAGCAATAACTGTTCGGGAGGAAAGGGCTTAATGCTCCATTCGACCATGCCCTATAGCGGATCTATCTGTTTTGTGATCTTGTTTTTTATGTCGTTGTTTCTCTGTAAATATTTCTTCGTACATATAAGAACAGGTCTTTTCCAGTCAAAACTCTGGGAGGTGTTGACCTGGCCATGAGTGAAAATACTAGAGTGAATATTTTGATGGCATGGTAGTTGGCTAGATTTATTTTCATGTTTTGTTTTGAGGCTTATTCATTATTGGTAATTATAGTAAAATCTTGAATAGTTAGGTGTCGCAACAAACATTATTGCGTATCTTTTCTTTGAAAATAAAATCGCAACGAAAATAAATCGATTGGATTAGCAGATTCCAAGGGGATAAGTAGATATTTCTCATTATCAAAAATTGATTTTCACCAACGATGGTTATGCAAAATCATCAGGTCGCCAATTTATGTCTTCAGTTATTATGCTGTTACCTGCCCGGTATAGATTCCTGATCGAGATTGGCCTATTATTTAGACTTCCATGCTTAAATCACTGCTGCGGTCAATTTTCTCCCCATTTCTCCATATGTAGAGGTGATGAATCTTCAAGTCCTGGTAATTTGTATCATAGGCGATTGATAGCTGTGAGGCATTTGAAACTCCACTATAGGATACTACATTTATTACCTCGTGATTATAAACAGCCTCTTCATCGAGGTTCGCTTGATAATCAGCAAGTAGAAGGTAATAGCCCGATGCTATCTCATATTTTGAGATGGAAGATACATCAGGGATTCCGATGGGTTAAAGGCAGGAATTTGCTGAGTGCTTAGGTCTGTGCACTTAAGTAGTGAAAACCAAAAAAGGATTGTAAGTGCAAAAAGAGTGGTAGATTTCATGTTTTACTTATTCAATAATTAACTGATTCTCGAAAAGATCTTTAAATAGCTATATGCCTTATCGTAAATATTTCACAGGCATCCAGCATAATAGCATAAAATAATTGACCCTCAAATCTGTTTTGCTATCGCCAGCGCGATAATAAACCAGTTTACTATTACCTTCATCTGCGGAAGTGACAAGGGTTGCTCAAGCAGAAGTCCGGGGTATTCAGGCCTTTCTCTATTAATACCAATCATATGCATATGGGCTCCTCCGATATCCGGGTACATATCTTCGTTCTTTATGTCAAATGCTAATAAACCTGGATATTTATCCGAGAATTCAAATTTTGTTCTATTCGGGTATCGCGAAATATATCCGTCTATAAAGTTATCCAATGATTCTTCGGCTTGTGCAGCTTTAATAATTATGGCAATTGTATAGGTAATTACCCGACCATCTTCATTTGGAATTCCCGGCGGTACAATAGTAAGCATTGCATGATTATCCTTGTAATCATATAAATTAATATGCCATGTAGAATCAATCATAATTTTTATACCCAGCGGACGAGAACTAAATGTTATCATATCCTCTTTTGATGCTGACCAGATGTCTGAATAGCTATAGATCGAATCATTTCTGACGGGAATAATTCTATTATATATACTTTGTCCAAGTTGCTCTTCAAAATAACTTGCTTCTCCAAGAATTGATTTGGCTTTATCCATCGCATAAATGCAATGAGAGGGCATATTTGCAACAGCGGTGGCGAAAGTATATTCTTCCCAGAAGGTGGCCGGTTCATTTGGCGGAAGCAGCTTTTGACTTTTTAAAAAACACTCAATTGATTTATCCTGAGCTCCGGATAATGCGTAGTGATTTCCCAGGAACCATAACGGACGATAATCATCCGGAGTTAAGTAGATTGCCTTATTATAATGACCTGAGGCTGTTTCGAAATATTCGTCTTCCTGTGATTATAAAGGTAGTGAGAAATGTCACCAAGTAGTAGGTTAACTTCCGGGGAACTATCATCCAGCCCGGAGAAGACTTTATAGCATTCTTTTAATCCCCTGACCAAAGATTTCTTACTTATATCATAGGTCCACTCTGGTTGCCAGTGATTATAAAAGGCTTCATTATCCTTAATATAATTATATCTATCGATATGCTTCTCATAATCAGGGATTTTTTCAAATTGAATGTAGTTTATATTTCCTGATAGAGTAAAGCTAACAAAGGTTAAAATTATTGTAAATATTGTTTTCATGTCAGTGATTTTTTGCTCCTTTTTCAATATAAGCTTCAAGTAAGTATTTGTTATTGAGTTTTATCACTTTATTGCAATCTCATAATTCGCAAGTGCAGAATTATGAGTGATCTTTTCAATTGAATATTAAAATATTTGTATTGTTGGCTCTATCTTAGTATTGCATCAACTAAAGTACAAAACTATTTCAATTCATTCTTTTCAAATCCAGATATTGTTCAGCAGCTGCAATTTTTTTGGAGCCATGTTTTATGCTAATCTGATATTTGGTGCTGAGGTCTAAGGTTTGTTTTTTTTGTATCTTGATACACTAAACCTAAAACCAACTAATATGAAAATCAATATTTTTTTATTTGGACTTATATTTTTATTCTTCGCTTCCTGCAAAGTAGATGCTCCTGATCCATTTGCAGGTGATTCAGGTGTTTTGACTGATAAATAGGATGGTAATGAGTATATCTGGGTTAGGATTGGTGAGCAGGTATGGATGGCTGAGAATCTGGCTTACCTGCCGGAGGTCTATACAAGTACAGATGGGTCAGAAGATGTTGGTAAGGAGAATGACCTGTTTTATTATGTATATGGTTATTATGGGTCTGACGTTGACGAGGCCAAATCTACCGATAATTATAGTACGTATGGAGTATTATATAACTGGAAGGCTGCCATGAGCTCCTGCCCTGCAGGATGGCACCTGCCTTCTGATGAGGAATGGATGGAACTTGAGCAGGAGTTGGGAATAACTGATGGCTTATTGGATTATAATGTATGGAGAGGAACAGATGAAGGTGGCATGCTGAAAGAAACGGGAACTTCTCATTGGGACTCTCCAAATGAAGGCGCAACGGATCTTTTTGGTTTTTCAGCCCTGCCTGGAGGATATCGGGGAGGGCCGTTTGATCATCTTGGTCAGAACAGTTTCTTTTATACCTCTTCAGTGCACGAGGATTATTCTACAGCATTTATATCCAGAGGCTTGAGGTGTGATCTGTCGACGATATTCAGAACCTTTACAAATTGGAATCTTGGAAAGTCTGTCAGGTGTGTAAAAGATTAGTCCTTAACACAACGTACTGATAGTCCATACTCTTTATTGTAAACGGAGCGCCAGACGTCATCTTCTGAAAGATAAAGCATTCGATACCAGGCCTCGGCCGGTGAATTTTCTGTAGATGACCAGAAGTAAGCGTGTGACCCCAGGCCAAAGAAGCCCAAGGGTCTGGGATCTGAAAAATAGAAGTTACGTGCTCCTCCCGGAAGGGCAGTAAAGCCTACGGTATTAGAGCCATGATGCTCAAGAAAATTCCAGTCAGTCAGGGTGGCTTTCAATTCCATTCCTTCATTAATGCCCCTATATCCTTCATCATCTAATGCGTAAGTGCTCATTCCAAGAGTAGTTTCAAGTGTTTGCCATTCAGTTTCAGATGCGACATGCCAGCCGTCAGGGCACAGGTTTCCCGTTTCTATGGCATACCAGTTGTATAAAGCACCGTTGATAACGCCATGATTATCTGCATCATTGTAGTGATAACAATAAGCAGGTGTTGTTAGCTCAGACCAGTCAAGCATATCTGTCACTAAAGGAATTTCATTTCCGTTACTAAATTTTGTAGTTGCAAGGTTTTCTGCCATCCACCATTGATCTCCTATTTTAACGGTGTAATATGATTTACCATCATAGTCTGTTACTTTATCTTTTCTGGTTTGAAGTAACCGTAACGAGTTCGTTTTTTTTTAAACCATCACCGCAGTCATTTCCTGATTCAATGTTACAGTATATTACTATTTCGTGATTGTTGAGGGTTCTGTTCTGTCGAGGTGCTTCCATCCCCAAAGTCCCACAACCAGTTATCAGGTACATTTGTGGATTCATCCGTGAATTGTAGCGGAGATCCTGTGCTGACAAATGTTTCCTCAACCGAAAAAGCTACCTCAGGTTCCACTGTGCAATCCGGACCACTGTCTTTTTTGCATGAAACGCAGAACATAAAAATACCGATAAGTACCAATAAACTTGAGAATCTAATATTTTCAGATATGTTTTTCATGATAGATTGTATATCTCTTTATTGAAAGGAGTGTGTTTAACTGCATAAGTATTCAATATTGGGATTAAAGGTAAAAAAATGGAAGAAATTCGCCTTATTTATAAAAAATAAGGGTCTTGAGTTAAGTTGTGCGCCCCTGCTGCAGCTTTCTATAATGATCCCGGAAGAAAGAGTAAGATAATGCCGGCGACAATAAAACCGGTGTTTGAGATTAAGAAAATGATAAAGTATCTTCTGTATTTATTTCTATCTGAGATATTTTCTACTTTACCAATCATGCTATTGTAATCCTTTAGATAGAAAGGCATCTGGAAGAGGCCAATGTTTTTTATATCTGTCTCTATCATCAGGTGTTTCCTCATGGGGTAAGCAACAATCATCGAGATAAAAAGTCCAAGAATCATTAGTGCAATTAAAACAATCTCAAATATCTCCATAGCAGTTTATCTTTTACCGAGTTTCTTTATATCTTTTTTTACATTTTTTATCATCTTACCGAAATCCTTGTCTTTCTGTCTCCTCTCAGCCAGGCTCGATTCGTAATGATCCTTCTCTCTTTCGAGCCGCAGGAAATTATCATAAAGTCCTCTGTCAATTTCTTCCTGGTCGACAGCCTCAATAACAGCACATCCATCTTCTGTGGTATGAGTACAATCCCCATATCTGCAATGCTGAGCATGGTTTAGAATGCTATCAAAGGTAATATCCAATCCATCCCCCGAGTCTGCTATCCCCAGCTCCCTCATTCCGGGATTATCAATTATAATTCCTCCATCTTCGAGTACCCTCAGTTCACGATGACTTGTAATATGCCTTCCCCTGCCGCTTGCCTCTCCTATATCACCGGTGTTCATAATATCCTTTCCGGCCAGTTTATTCAGGAGGGTAGACTTACCCACCCCAGAAGATCCCATAAGGCAATATGTTAAGCCTGGTTTTATCTGCTTCCTTATAATATCTATACCCTCACCGCTAATGTTGCTAAGTGAATAGACATTTATACGTGGGATTCTATCTTTTAAAGAATTTATCATAAGGTCTTTTTTAGTACTATCTATCAGGTCTGTTTTAGTCAGAAGCACTATCGGTTCAACCCTTGCATCATGGCATATAGTAAGGTACCTTTCTATCCTGTTAATACTGAAGTCCCGGTCGACAGAAACAACTATAAAGGCATAATCAACATTGCTTGCAATTGACTGCTTTTCACCCTGCTTGCCTGCGGCCTGTCTTTCTATAAGGCTTTTCCTGGGAAGGATGGTGTGGATAAGAACTTTGTCGTCGTCATATTCTGTGCAGCTTACCCAGTCTCCAAGCACCGGGAAATCACTTCTGCTGCTGGCAGAATATCTCAGGTTACCAAGTATCTCACCCTCCCTGTCGCCCTTTTCTGTCTTTACCAGGTATCTTTCCCTGTGCTCGGCGGCTATCCTGCCAATAATAAAACCATTACCGTCATTATTACTGTGCTGTCTTTCTATTTCCGTGTTATAGCCAAGCTTAAATAGGTTAAGATCCTTATTTTTCATACCGAAAGATAAGCAAGATAAATTACAGATCTGGCAATTTTTTTAATGCATTGGAAGAAATTTTACCCTGCAGGCTTGAGGCCCAGTAAGTATTTACTATAAGAGAAGTAGCTACTGTGCCAGGGGAAAAGACAAGCGATGAGCGAGTGAACAGTAATGGTAATGATTGGCGCTTTCTCGCTTATTACCTACTTAAAATATTATCGGATAGGTAAGCTTGACAAAGAAATTATCTGATCTTACAAGTTCGTTTTCAATTTTGAACTGATCGTGTGAGTAGATAAGATAGAGGGCTCCAAAGGGCGGTTTAAAGCGCCATCCAAGCATCCCATAGAGATAGGCCTTTTCATTTGCTCTGCTGCTTTGACCAAATACCTTAAGCCACAGGTCTTTGGAAAAATTATAATTTATTGTGGCAACATTGATAAAAGTTGCTTCATTATCGGGATCCGGGTCGAGATTTAGCACCTGAGCTGAATAGCTTAGCGACAGGTTATCTATTGGTTTAATCCTGGCCCCTGCACTCCAGAGGTATAACTGCCTGTCATAAGATCGCCCTGTGGTAAAACCTATTGTGGCATTACTCCATTCTTCGGTGTTGTAGCCTATTGAAAACTCATGTTCATAGTTATAAAACTCTTTTTCATAAAGCTTGTATTCGTTGCCATAGGCATACTCAAAACTCAATTTATTGTTAAAGTAGAACTCAATATCAGAATCAAGGTTCCAGCTTCTTAATATGCCGGATTGACTCCAGAAAAAGTTATTATTTGACCCCAGGTCTATATACTTAATCCAAGAATTGTTAAGCCAGAACTTATATGTGACTTCAAAATCCAGCTCCTTACGGTCGTCGTCTCTTACAAAACCTGTCTGGTTAACATTTTCTCGAAAATCTTCACCAATATTAGTGTAGCGCACATGGTAGTGATAGATATTATTCTCGCGCGAAAACCTCATAAACCATGCACTCGAATCCCAGAAATCACCGGGAGCACTTCCTACAAACTGACCTGTTATATTCCATGTCTTACCCAGGTTAAGAACATAATCCAGGCCAATATTTCTTGTATATCCTCCATTCCAGCTTTTATCAACCATCGTAAGTCCTACCGATGATGAATTAAGTATGTCTTTTTTTACCCTTGCCACACTCATAAACGAATTTGGTTCAGTATCTGATAATTGAGGCGATCCCACATTCAGCGCATTAAACTGGTAATCGCCTATTTTACCATTTAGCCTGGCTCCATAGGTAATATCCTGTATTCTCCTCGAATAGAAAGTCTGGATTCGGGTGTTATACATCTCGTTGCCCTCCTGGAAGAAGAGACGCTTTTCGGGATAGCTTAATTCATACCTTGTAAGATTTATCTTTACCTGGTCGGCCTCGACTGTGGCAAAATCAGGGTTATATGTGCCGTTAAGTGACACATTTGGGCTAATTTGCCACTCTGCATCAATTCCGGCATCTGCATCCACTTTTTCTTTGTTGGTTTTAAATACAGATGCATAGGGATATAAGGAGAACCTCATTTTTGATTTTGGAGTAACTATTCCTGTAAGTGCCCCTGACTGAGAAATCCGAAAATCATCACTTAAGGTACCTGACCAGTATAATGTTTCATAGTTAGATCTTAGAACCCGTCCGAAATTCAGTCCCCAGGTATCAATGTTTTTGTCATATTTAATGCTCGAAAAGGGGATTTGCATCTCGACACACCAACCTCCATCAAATTGTGAGACCTCGCTTAGCCATTCGGTATCCCAGTTGAGGTCAGTATTACGTCCGTCGTCGTTAACTTTAAAATCGATCTGCGTGCCCAGGGGATTTACAAGAAAGGCATAGCCGGTACGGTTATCATTATAGGTATCAATAAGTATTGCGGCAACATCATCATTTTTACTTAAGGCATCACGGCTTTGGTTCTTTGCTATAACAGGAGTAGTCTGGTAACACTTTATAACGGTATAAATATACCTGTCATCATAACCAAACCATGCAACCGTAGTCCCGCTTTCGGGAGCACCCGGATTTGGCTCCATCTGGATAAAGGAAGTTGCACTATCTGCAAGCAGCCATTTCCCGGGTTCAAATACTCCGTCTATTATTATAGCTTCATCGAGCCTGTAGGCTTTTAATGATTTCTGAGAAAAGGAAGCCAGTGTAATTGTTAGCAGAATAAGTATTACGAAAGGTTTTTTCATAAACGCCAGGGATTTGGCCAAATATACGAAAATCGATCGTTAGCCAAATAATATAGGCGGACCTATAAGGCCGATGGGCGTAAGTTCCTGGTTCTTATTCTTCTCATTGGTCCAGTATTGTGCTACAGGGTTTTCTGTAAGTGATTTCATATAATTACCCATAAGGGTGCTTATCCTGATCTTTATTTTATTGGTCCCGGGCCTGAGGGCACTGCCGATCTTATATATTTTCTCCCCATACCACCTGACCCCGCAATTAGTATCATTAATCCATACTTCGACGATATCATGAACTCCCTTGATTTCCATATAGCCGGGCAAATCACCTTCAAGATTAAGCATTGTGGAGTAAGTGATCTTTCCGGAAAAGTACCTGTAGTTTTCAATCTCAGATAGGTCAGACAACTTATTTAGTACAATTGGATTGTATTGCTTACCCCTGCAATGGTCAAATACAAGATTCCAGCTTGCCTCTATCGTAGATGGGTTTTTTCTTTCGGCAGGCGGCATAATCATAGATGCTCCGTTTTTTTCTTTATCAAAGACAATAATAAGAGATTCTGCCGGTCCGAGCCTGAGCTTAAATGTGTCTCCTTTATCAAGACTGATCATATGTTTTTCGCCCGATTCGGGGTTCCATATCCATGCATTTCTGCTTGAGACAATATTTTGACTGAAGCGGACAGGGGAACTAAATTCTTGATTAATATTAGAATTTGAGAAGAAGAAAATTTCACTTCCATTATCGCCTGCGTAGCGTACCTGCATTAAATACTTATCGGGACTGGCCAGGTTAATATAGTGGGGAAGTGAATATTGTGCCATGACCTCTTTGTACCAGCTGATATAATCAGTCTCAATTGGCCTGTCCAAAAGAATAAACCTTTTGGGATACTTCTGCATTTTCTTAACAATAGCTGCTACCTGAAGATCTCTTGCCTTATGATTTAAAAGTCCTGGTGATCTGTCGGGATAGTTATCAATACATATTAGCTTTCCGCCCGAAGTAACAAACCCGAGAAGCTTTTCAAGCACTTCCGGACTGATACTCCTTACTCCTGGAAGGAAAATGGTGCTGTACTGCTTATTCTTATAGCACAGTTTTCCTTCTGTAGCACTGCATTTCTTAATAATAATTTCACTTAAATAATCTGCAGAGCCACCGTTCTTACAAATTGCTTCCCAGAGAAGAGAGGTATATTCTATATTTAATTTTTCGGGGAAGGGGTCTGTTTGCACGCCCATGGTAGTCCATAAATCGTAATTTGCCGGCAATATTGCTATATCGCTGTACATATCTGCATTTTGCAGCAGGGCAGATATTCGTGCCTTGTAAATATTCAGGTATTTGAAATATGGCCACCAGTTGTTTTGTTCGTTCAGGTAGGAACCATATTGTATCCATCCGGGATAGGGGGCTTCTGGTGGTGAGTAGTTAAATCCATGCCAGACAGAGTGAGTTATTCCCGATATTATACTCTGGTCGGAGCCGTTCTTTAATCTTTCAAGTGAGGTATTAAAAACCAGGTAGGTATTGGTCATCTCCTCACAGCTAACCACCCTGTTGCCTGAGAGATGAGCTGCCGATGAAACATATTTATTTATCATGGTATATGCTCTTCCCCGACGGTAATCATCGTCTGGCATCTCTTCACCAACCTTATGCTTCAACCAGTTGGTGGTCCACGATTCTCCCTCGGGGATATCATATCCCAGGCTGGTCTCAAGAGGAAAGAAACCTCTTCCATATGCCTGGGCGCGTGACTTTACCTTATTCTCACGGCACCAATCGAGGTAGGTGAGGGTAAATCTTTCGTAGAGCAGTTCGGCCTTGGTAAGTTCAAAGTCGAACCTGACCCTGCCGGTTTTCTCCTCTAATTCCCTGGATTTCTTAACACCATAGTTAAAGTCAACAACACCTCCCAGGCGACCTACCTTAAACATTATAAAGGGCAGGTAGGGCATTAGCTTATATCCTCTTCGTTTTTGAAATTCTGCTTCAAAATCAGAGGTCCAGTTACATCCCTCCAGCTCCATTGAGTCGGTAAAAAATGCCCTCAGATGTTCAGATAATGGACCCGTGCGGCTTTCAATTGTTTGCGACATATGCCCGAGGTATTTCTCTACAGCATTTTTGTCCATATGATTCAAAATTGGTCCCGCTGCTCCGGGAGCACCATTTATTACACTGGCAAATGATTTTACCCTTACCAGTGAGTAAAGAGCATGCTTTCCCTCGGGAACATTAAGGCGAATAATATCATCATATGATTTATCTGATATATCAATAGCCTGCTCAACAGCTGTAAGGGGATCGGGAACCAGCTTAAGGGAAATAATCTCAAATGTGCGTCCGGGAAAGGGAACCGTAACTTTTGGGTCGACAGCTGCCAGCAGATCCTCCCGTTTTTTCTCAAAGAGGCATGGTCCATCAATATGGTCTACATTGAGTAGAATAACTTCTGCCCGTTCTTCGGGTTTAAGTGTTTCGGATCCAAAGGGCCATCCCGATCCAACAATAAGATCACAGCTTATTCCCAGCTTCTTTGCCTCTGAAAAGGTGTGTTCTAACATTTCAATCCACCCGTCGCTTAACCATCTTAAAGAAGGAATACCAAGGTCATCGCCTTCAATTCTGTGAGGAAACTCTATCGGGTTAATCTCTACTCCACCAATACCGGCTTCCTTAAGTAGCTTTAATTCTCTGGAGATCTCCTCTTTTTCAATCCTGTTACCATTCCACCACCACCTAACAAAGGGGTGATATTTTAGATCAGGGTTTTTGAAGAGGTCGTAAAGCTCTGTTTTTTCGCTTTCTGAAATTTTTGGATATACGGGCGTCGATGCTTTCAGTAATATTTCTCCCGACAAGAATGCCCCGCCAGCCACAAGAGAACCCTGTGAAATAAATTTTCTTCGTTTCACAGCCGGAGTATTATTTAATCGTTACTTTATTACTATTATGCTTGAAGACAGCTTCTTTATTATCTCCCGGCTCACTTACCTTAAGTGAAGTAAAGCTTGCAACATTCACATCGTCAAGCACTATGGCCGTACGATAATCTTTTTTTTCTGCAATTAATAAAACATTCTCAAAGCTTATATTTTCGGCATGACGGATATAAAATCCCCATGCAGGGAGTTCTTTAAACATCGAAAACTCTGGATATTTTGCAGGTATTTCGGGTACTTTGTCCAGTTCATCCAGTCCAACATAAGCATAATCAGGATCGCCGCCACCGGGGTAGTGTATTTCAATATTTTTCAGTCTGACATTAGTAATTTTAACGTCTTCAGCTCCCACAATGGATGCCGGAGATATATTACGGGGCAGGTCTTCAACCGGTCCCTCATAGCTATAACCTGCATCTGCTTTAGTGGCAGGTACAGTGGCATATACATTTGAGATGGAAATATTATTCATCCGTCCCTTCTTGCCCGCAACCCTTTCTCCGATACGAAGGAATATAACGTTGCCTGTATTAATTGATCTCAGGCTATCTACAATAATATTTTCTACGAAACCTCCGTCAACGGCAGCAAAAGTAATGGCAGAACGGTAGGTATCGTAAACAAGATTATTTATTATTTTGATATTCTTAAATCCTCCCCGTGAAGCAGTACCGAATTTAATTCCATTTGCAGAGGTACGAACGGTATTGTTATATACCAGTACATTCTGGCAGACAAAGTCGGCACTATGTGATTTAAGGCAGATGCCATCGTCTGCTGCATCGAAATAACAGTTTCTGACAATTACACTGTCGCAATCAACGATATCTACTCCATCGTTATTCCAGTAGGCCTTACTATCGACAATTAGATCTTCAATCAGTACATTCTTGCACTGATCATATTGCTGGTTCCATGCTCCCGGATCTTTTAAGATAATTCCACTGATAGTAACATTTTTACATCCTTTGAAATATATATTCTGAGGTCTTATACTTTCTCTAGGCCTGTCGTATATAAGGTTCTGGGGATCTTTTATAATACCCTTATGTACCATGCTAAGGATATTCTGGCATAAGTCATAACCCTGGCCATCTATCACTCCCTTACCTGTAATACCTATATTCTCCTGGTCGTGGGCAAAAATTAGTGCCTGCCAGGAACCGCGCTTTTCATAATCGAAGGGATTTGTAGATCCCACAAGGATGGCCCCTTCCTCAAGTTGAAGGGTAACGTTCGATTTCATATGGATTGTGCCGGTGAGGTAACGACCGACATAAAAAACCAGCCTGCCACCACCATTATTATGGATATAGTCAATGGCTGCCTGTATGGATGTGGTATTAAGCTTTGTTCCATTCGATTCTATGCCAAATAAAGATGCTTTATAATCTTTCTGGGCACTGAGATTAAGATTTACGACAAGTAGAAGTAAAATCAGGGGGACTTTAAGATGTTTCATTTTCAGTAAATAAGGTTTATGAGCCGGATTAATTGTAGGATCATAAATTTACTGATTTTATTCTAAAGTATGCAGGCAAAACCCTGTCACTTTTATTTATGCCTCCTTACAAGTTCTTCTTCGATGTCTTCGAGTCTAATGTTTTTTAGCTTAAGCAGTATTAAGAGGTGGTAGAGCAGGTCTGCTGCTTCATTTACAAAGAGCTCCCTGTTTTCGTCTTTGGCCTCAATAATTAGCTCAACAGCTTCTTCTCCAACCTTTTGGGCAGCTTTATTTACTCCTTTACTGAAGATTTTATATGTATATGAATCTTCTGCTTTATCCTCAATCCTCTTATTTACAACATCCTGCAGCTTATAAATAAAGCCTTTCTCAGACCTGTTACCGAAACATGTATCTGATCCTGTATGGCAAACCGGTCCCGCCGGATCTACTTTTATAAGCAGGGTATCATTATCGCAATCTAGATCTATAGATTTTACATAGAGGAAGTTACCTGAGCTTTCTCCTTTGGTCCATAACCTCTCCTTAGACCTGCTATAGAAGCATACCTTATTCTCCTTAAGGGTTTTATTGTAAGATTCTTCATTCATATAGCCGAGCATTAATACTTCATGTGTGCTGGCATCCTGTATTATTGCAGGAAGGAGTCCGTTTTCTTTTTTAAAATCTGGCTTCATCGTACTGGTATATTATAGTTTTTTAAATAATTCTTAAGATCCTTAATTTCTATTTCTCCAAAATGGAATATTGATGCTGCAAGTGCCGCTGACGCAGCTGTTTCTTCAAATACCTCCCTGAAATGGTCCATCGTGCCTGCGCCACCCGACGCAATTACGGGAATATCAATTTCTTTACTGAGCTTGGCTGTTATATCAAGAGCGAAACCATTCTTTGTTCCATCATTATTCATTGATGTAAGCAGTATCTCTCCTGCCCCAAGGTCGCGTGTTCTCAGTGCCCAGTCAAAGGCTTTTATGCCAGTCGCTGTTCGCCCACCGTCGAGATATACAAACCAGTCTCCGTCTTCATAACGGGTATCAATAGCGACCACGACAAACTGGTTACCAAAGCGGGATGCTATCTTGCTTATAAGTTTAGGATTTCTGAACGCAGCTGAGTTAATACTAAGTTTATCTGCTCCCGCTCCGATAATAGCCGATGCATCTTCAACAGAGCTTACTCCTCCTCCGACGGTAAAGGGAATATCTATTTCGTGAGCAACCTTTTCTACGAGGGCAACTAGTGTTTTTCTTTTTTCAACAGTTGCTGTGATATCAAGGAAAACCAGTTCGTCTGCACCCCGCTCAGAATAGCTGCGTGCCAGCTCTACTGCATCTCCTGCATCCCTGATATCGACAAAGTTTATACCCTTCACTGTTCTGCCATCCATAATATCCAGGCAGGGAATTATTCTTTTCTTTAGCATAGCTTACCAAGTTTTGAAAGACTGATTTGACCCTCGTAGATTGCCTTGCCAATTATTGCGCCCTCACAGCCTATTGATTTAAGTCTTTTTATATCATCTATTGAACTTATTCCTCCGCTTGCAATAAGGTCCGGTTTTGTTTTGCTGATGATTTCCTTGTAGAGTTCAAATGAGGGTCCTTCCAGCATACCGTCTTTTTCGATATCGGTACATATTAGCGATAAAACGCCTGATTCCTGGTAATTGAGGATATAATCGATTATATCGATCTTCGATTCAGCGGTCCACCCCCTGGTCATAATCATTCTGTTACGGCAATCGGCGCCCAGTATTATTTTCTCTGGTCCATAATAATCAAGCCAGCTTCTAAATAGTTCGGGTTTATTAGCGGCTATGGATCCGGCAGTAACCTGGCTGGCTCCATTTTCGAATGCTATCCTTATATCTTTATCGCTTTTTATTCCTCCACCAAAATCTATTTTCAGCCTTGTGGCAGATGATATTTTCTCAATCACCTTATAGTTAGTGATCCCGTCGGCCCGGGCCCCGTCGAGATCTACAAGGTGGAGGTAGCTTATGCCGTGGTCTTCAAAATTCTTTGCTACTTCCAGGGGATCGGTATTGTATACTTTTACGCTATTGTAGTCACCCTTAGTAAGCCTTACACACTTACCATTTATTATATCTATTGCAGGAATTATTCTCATAGCTTAAGAAAGTTTTGGAGTATTGTTATTCCCCTGGATGAGGATTTTTCGGGGTGAAACTGTGTCGCATAGTAGTTTTCTTTTTGCATTACGGCCGAGAAGCTGGTAATATAGTTGCAGCTAGCAAGAGTATCGGGGCAATTATCAGCATAGTAAGAATGAACAAAATAAAAGTCATCATTATTATTAATCCCTTTAAGTAATTGCGATTTATTATTGACAGACAGGTTGTTCCAGCCCATATGCGGAATAATTTCGCCAGGAGGAAACTTTCTGACATCTGCATCGAATATACCAAGGCACGGGGTATTGCTCTCCTCGCTGTGCCTGCACATCAATTGAAGTCCGAGGCAGATACCCAGAAAGGGCTTTTTAATTTCCTTAATTGTTTTATCGAGATTTTTCTCTCTCAGATATTTCATTGCCGAACCGGCTTCTCCCACACCGGGAAAGATTACTTTATCTGCCGATAAAATCTTTTCAGGATCATCGCTAAGAATACTTTCCTCTCCCAGGCGCATAAGCGCATTTCTTACAGATAAGATATTACCTGCGTTATATTTTATTATTGCTATCATAGGCTTCCTTTTGTGCTAGGTATTGCTCCGGATGAATCTTTATTTACTGCCATTCTTATTGATCTGGCAAACGCTTTGAAGACTGCTTCTATTTTATGATGGTTATTTTCTCCTGTGGCACTAATATTAAGGTTGCACATGGCAGTATCGCTGAACGATTTAAAGAAGTGACTGAACATTTCCGCTGGAATATTTCCAATCCTTTCGCATGAAAATTCAAGATCCCAGATAAACCAGGGCCTGCCTCCGAAGTCAATGGCAACGCTCGCCAGGGCATCATCCATAGGAAGAGTAAAACCATAGCGGCCGATGCCCTTTTTTTGTCCAAGAGCCTCACGAAAAAGCTTACCGAGCAAAAGGGCTGTATCTTCTATTGTATGATGCTCATCCACCTCAAGATCGCCAAGAGCTTTAACTTCCAGGTCTATAAGTCCATGCTTTGCCACCTGGTCCAGCATATGATCAAAGAATTTAATTCCTGTATCAATATTTGATTTCCCCCTGCCATCAAGATTTAATGATATGGAGATCTCCGTTTCTGATGTTTTCCTTGAATCGCTTGCTTTTCTGGGCGTTTTTTTCAGGTGCCGGTAAATTTCTTCCCATGAAGTGGCGCAAAGTGTTGCATTATCAGATTTATTTGCAAGAATAATACTCTTACACCCCAAATTTTTTGCGAGCTGCACATCTGTTTCCCTGTCGCCGATAACCCAGGAATCACTTAAGTTATACTGTCCGTAAATATATTTGCCCAGCATACCTGTACCGGGTTTCCTATCAGACGAATTTTCTTCCGGGAGGGAGGGGTCGATAAATATGTCGGCAAAGGCGATTCCTTCGTTTGACAGTGCTTTTATCAGCTTATTATGTGCGGGCCAGAAAGTTTTCTCTGGGAAGGAAGGTGTACCCATACCATCCTGGTTGCTCACCATAACAAGGTCAAATTCAAGTTCATCTGCTATAGCTGCAAGCCAGCGAAAAACACCCGGGTAGAATTCAAGCTTCTCGAGGCTGTCGACCTGCTTATCCTCTTCGGGTTCCAATATCAGAGTTCCGTCTCTGTCGATAAATAGTACTTTTTTCATTTTGAGATATTTTTCAGTTCCCGGATTAATACATCATTCTCATTCTCGGTGCCAACGCTTATCCTTATACAGTTTTTAAGCATGCTATTTCTGTTACGGGTAATAATTCTCTTGCTTTTCAGTGTCTTAAATACTTCTGGTCCGTTCTCAAACTCAACCAGCAGGAAGTTGGCATCGGATGGATAAATCTTTCGTACAACAGGCAGTTGACTGAGACCTGTAATAAGGTGCTCGCGCGATAGCAATATTTGAGCTACCTGGTTCATTTTTTCGGGTAGATTCTTTAGTGCATCTATGGCGGCCTGCTGGTTCAGAGTGCTAACATTATATGGAGGCTTTACCCTGTTAAATATCTTAATTACCTCAATATCTGAGTATGCAACTCCAACTCTTGCTGCTGCCAGTCCCATAGATTTGCTGAATGTCTGGGAGACAAGCAGGTTTGGCATTGATGTCAGCTCATTAACCCATGATTCCTTTTTACTGAAGTCAATATATGCTTCATCTATCAGCACTATTCCTTTAAAATCCTTCAGTACTTCGAGGAGCTCTTTCTTAGGGAAGGCATTGGCTGTTGGATTATTGGGAGAGCAAAGGATAAATAGTTTTACCTCTGTACCAGATAGTGCTTCACGGAGTTTCTTTATGTCAATACTAAAGTCCTTTTCAAGTTCAAGCTTTTCAAGGCTGATATTGTTAAGTCCGGCCACAACATCATACATACCATATGAGGGGCTAATGGTAACTGCCTTATCCCTTCCGGGTGTACAGAATATACGGAAGGCAAGGTCTATAATTTCATCACTTCCATTTCCAATAAATATATTTTCGGCTGAAATATTCTTTATTTCAGCAAGTGCCAGCTTTAGTTCTTTTTGATAGGGATCAGGGTAGCGGTTTAGTTCGCCATAAGGATTTTCGTTAGCATCCAGAAATATTCCTTCATTACCCTGATACTCATCTCTTGCACTGGAGTAGGCCTTTAGATTTCTTATATTCACTCTTGTGAGATCTTCAATAAGTTTCATTTTCAATATATTTAAGTCGTATAGCAACTGCATTTCTATGTGCTTCAAGCTTTTCTGCTCTGGCCATATTCTGAATATGCGGACCCAGGTTTACCAGGCCTTCCTTGCTTAGTTCCTGGAAACTGATTTTTTTCACAAAGCTGTCGACAGACACTCCGCTGAAAGCCCGGGCGTAACCATTTGTAGGGAGAGTATGATTTGTTCCGCTTGCATAGTCTCCTGCACTCTCGCAGCTAAACAATCCAAGAAATACCGATCCGGCCGAATTTATCAGTTTCAATTTATCACGGTATGAGGATATGGCAAGGATTAAGTGCTCGGGCGCATATAAATTACTGAGATCTATGCAGGAGTCAATATTATCAAGTAATATGGCGAAGCTGCTGGCAAGAGCTTCTGAAGCGATATCTTTTCGGGGCAGGACTGCCAGTTGCCTGGCCATTGCCCTGCTGGTTTCTACAATCAGATCAGGTGAGTCGCTAAGTAAAATTACCTGACTATCTGATCCGTGCTCAGCCTGACTAAGAAGGTCGGCAGCTACGAACTCAGGCCTTGCTGTTTCGTCGGCTATTACCAGTACCTCGCTGGGTCCTGCCGGCATATCAATTGCAACACCGTCGAGCTGTACAAGTTCTTTTGCCCTGGTTACATACTGGTTGCCGGGACCAAATATTTTATAAACTGCGGGTATGCTTTCTGTGCCATAAGCCATCGCTGCAATTGCCTGCGCCCCGCCAGTCATAAATATTTTCGTTACACCACATAGCGATGCAGTATATATGATTGCAGGATCTATCTTACCTTCAGGTCCGGGAGGAGAACACATTATTACTTCACTGCAGCCTGCTATTTTAGCGGGTATAGCCAGCATTAAAACGGATGAGAAAAGAGGTGCACTGCCTCCGGGGATATAGATGCCAACCTTCTCAATAGGCCTGTTCTCTCTCCAGCACAATACCCCCTTTGAGGTCTCAGTTTCTCTTATTTCCTCGATTTGATTCTTATGGTAAGAATAGATATTTTCCTTAGCTATATCTATGGATTTTTTTAAATCAGGGTCGAGCAAGATCCCTGCTTCGCCAATCTCTCTCTCTGTAAGCTCTAAGCTATCAGCAAAGCACTTATCAAATTTTGCTCCGTATTCCATCAATGCTTTATCTCCCTCATCCTTAACCTTTTTGAGGATGTTTTTTACCGATGCATCAAGGGATGAAGCATCCTGAAGAGGTCTTTTCAATATTGTTGTCCAGCTTTCTTTATCCGGATATTTGATTAGTCTCATTACATTACAATTTTATCAATAGGAACAACCAGGATACCTTCGGCTCCTGCTTTCTTAAGCTCATCTATTACATCCCAGAATTTATCTTCCTCGATTACCGAGTGCAGCGAACTCCATCCTTTTTCTGCCAGTGGCAGAACGGTAGGACTTTTAAGTACCGGTAAAATAGCCGATACCTGCTCAATACGGTCGTCTGGAACATTCAGAAGAATATATTTGCTCTTTTTTGCCCTTTGCACAGACCTTATTCTAAATAATAATCTTTCGAGAATATCTGTTTTTTCTTTGTCGAGCATGGTATTAGCTGCAAGTACTGCTTCCGACTCAAGAATCCTGTAGCTTTCTTTCAGTCCGTTTTTAAACAGGGTTGAGCCTGAACTGACAATATCACATATTGCATCAGCCAGCCCAATATTGGGAGCTATCTCAACAGAGCCTGATATAACATGGATATCGGCCTCTATATTATTCTCCTTAAGAAAGTTTTTCAGGGTAACAGGATAGGAGGTTGCAATTTTCTTACCCTTAAACCATTCAATGCCATTTGTAGTGGTATTTTTAGGAACAGCAAGTGAGACACGACATTTTGCAAAGCCCAGTTTTTCTACTACCTGTATCTGTTTTTCTTTTTCAATAAGCAGGTTTTCTCCTATAATAGCTATATCGGCAACACCATCCTCAAGGTATTGTGGTATATCTGAATTACGGAGATAAAGAAGTTCTACAGGGAAGTTAGCAACCGACACCTTCAGTTGATCTTTCCCGTTATTTACATAGATTCCGCAATCTTTTAGTAGTTTAAGAGAGTCTTCGTTAAGACGTCCGCTTTTTTGTATTGCAATTTTCAGTTTGCTCATTTTTCTTAGTATTATGTCTGAGTAAACTGCCAGGAATAAAAAAACCCGTCTGTTACTCAGACGGGTTGTGGATATTTTTTGTATTTATTAAATACATCACTTCCTTATCGCCTGAGGGCAAGATAAAGATGATGATGATGTAATTTTGTGTTTTTCATTTGTTCTGTAATCGGCTACAAATATTGCATGTTTTTTTTGATAAACAATAATCCTGGTAAAAAGTTTCTAGCGATACATTTTTTCCCGTTGCTCAAGTATTCTGTCATCGCTAATATAATCGTCGTAGTCCATAAGCTTATCAATAATGCCATTTGGTGTAAGCTCTATTATCCTGTTACTTACAGTCTGGATAAACTCATGGTCGTGCGAGGCCATAAAAATATTGCCCGGAAATTTAATAAGATTATTATTGAAAGCCTGTATGGTTTCAAGGTCAAGATGGTTGGTTGGTGTGTCAAGTATCAGCGCGTTGGCATCGCTTAACATCATTCTTGAGATCATACATCTCATTTTTTCTCCCCCGGACAAAACTTCTACTTTTTTATAAATATCATCGCCTGTAAAAAGCATCTTTCCAAGGTAACCTCTAATATAGAATTCTGTTGTGTCACTTGTAAACTGGCAAAGCCAGTTGTAGAGGTCCAGGTTATTCTTAAAGAAAGGAGAGTTATCGAGCGGAAGGTAGGCACTTGTAACAGTTTGTCCCCATTTGTAAGAGCCCTTATCAGCTTTTTGCTGACCGTTAATAATCTCAAAAAATGCTGTCATTGCCCTTGTATCCCTTGACAGGAAGATAATCTTATCACCCTTATTAGTGTAGAAGTTCACATCCTGAAATAATACTTTGCCGTCGATACTTGCACTAAGGCCATTTACATCCAGTATCCTGTCGCCTGCCTCCCGGGAAGGTTTAAAAATTATTCCCGGATATTTTCTGGTAGAAGGTTTAATATCTTCAATATTAAGCTTTTCTATCATCTTTTTTCGTGATGTTGTTTGTTTCGACTTGGCAACATTCGCCGAGAAGCGTGCAATAAACTCCTGCAGTTCTTTTTTCTTTTCCTCTGCCTTCTTGTTTTGATTTTGCAGTTGTTTTAGTGATAGCTGGCTACTCTCGTACCAGTAAGAATAGTTCCCGGCAAACATTTTAATATCGCCATAATCGATATCAATAGTGTGTGTACTGATTGCATCCAGGAAGTGCCTGTCGTGAGAAACAACCAGCACAGTGTTTTGATAATTCGACAGGTAGTTCTCAAGCCATCTCACTGTATCCAGGTCGAGATCATTTGTTGGTTCATCGAGCAAGAGGTTATCGGGATTTCCAAATAAAGCCTGGGCAAGAAGGACTCTAACCTTTTGTTTTCCACTCAAATCTCTCATCAGGGAATAGTGTAATTCTTCTTTTATCCCCAGTCCGCTTAGCAGCGTTGCAGCATCACTTTCAGCATTCCATCCATCCATCTCAGCAAATTGTTCCTCGAGCTCAGCAGACTTTATCCCATCGGCCTCTGTAAATTCAGATTTGGAATATATTGCCTCTTTCTCCTGCATGATCTCCCAGAGTCGTTGATGCCCCTTCATTACAGTATGAAGAACAGGGAATTCGTCGAAAGCAAAGTGATCCTGGCTCAGAACCGACAATCGTTCTCCGGGTCCGAGAGATATTTGTCCCGCTGTTGTACTTATCTCACCTGCAATTGCCTTAAGAAAAGTTGTTTTTCCTGCACCGTTTGCACCTATTACACCATAGCAGTTTCCGGGTATAAATTTCAGATTTACTTCCTGGAAGAGTATCTGCTTCCCAAACTGTATTCTTAGGTTCTCTACTGTTATCATCTGCTTACATCAGTTTTACTTAAAGGGCTGCGAAGGTAACCAATAAATTGGACATAGGACTAAAGACAAAGGACTAAGGGCTCATGAAGCCGGAAACCGGGGCCGGACGATAAGAAATTACTGCATTCTGAACAGGTCTGTCTCGGCCGCTATAGTTCCAAATGCTGCCCAGATACCTTCATCAACAAGTAAAGAAAAAACCTCCTTTGCTTTTTCTATATCCCCATTGTAGTAGTACCAGTTTCCCAGTCCGTATAGAACAGCATTATTAGCAGTTGACATTTCGCCAGCTTCTCCAATAAGTTCTTGCTCTGTAATATCTCCCTTATAGAAAAGGAGCAGATTATGATAAGACATGTTCTCAAAAACATCCATATTGGCATCTATTGGCTGGAGAATCTTATTGGCCTCTTCTACTTGACCCATTCGCCGAAGAATCATATATACCCAGTGTGAAGATGCTACGAACATATCCGGATTGTCGGAAATTTCTTTGCAAGAATTAAATCCTCTCAGTGCATTTTCCATATCATCAACGAGGTAATATGCCAGTCCAAGATGGTACCATATATTCCTGTGAGTTGTTGATACAGGTATTCCCCTTGCGTTAGGGATTCCATCCGGCTCAATCTTATCTTCTGTTCCTGCAATTAGTCCGGCGGCTTTCTCGAGGTCTGCTATTGCTGCATCGAACTGACGCAGACTGATGTACCTGTGGCCACGGTGCCTGTAAAACCTGGCATCTTCGGGGAACTTTTTAATACCTTCGGTAAATATCTCAATGGCAGCCTTATAATCTCCCAGATAGGCCATCCTGCGTCCCTTCCATACCAGGGCATCCGCAGAGTCAGGATTGTTGTCATATTCTGCATTAGCAATTAAATAATTCGAAATACGAATTGAATCTTTTACCTGGTCGAGTTGCTGTGATATAAGGACAGCGCCGAGTAATGAAGTTCCCTGTAGAGTGTCAATCACTAAAGAATCATTTATTGTTTTTGTATTACTACTGCAGGAAAACAATGTTATAGCTGATAGTATAAATACGGGTAAACAGTTTTTCATAATAGATGCTACTATATTGTAAAGCAAACTTAAGAAAATTGTCTTAATTATGTTAAATAGTATCATTGATGATGAAAATTTACTTTACAAGATTTCAGTTTTTTCCTTATTTTGTGTGCTCAATTAAATTTGATAAAAAATGAGTAAGGATAATGTCGTCAGGAAAAGGGGTTTTCTATATTGGGTTGAAAGAGGAGGTAACGCATTGCCTCACCCTGCGAGTTTATTTGGTATTCTTGCCCTCCTGGTTCTGGTTTTTTCATTGCTGGGTTACCTGCTTCACTGGCATGCCATTCACCCGGCAACTGGAGAAACAGTAAATACCATAAATCTCTTATCAAAAGATGGTCTGCACCGAATTTTGCTGGACATGGTTGATAATTACACGGGATTTGCTCCTCTGGGTATAGTTATGGTGGCACTTCTGGGTATAGGGATTGCTGAGAGCAGCGGACTGATAAGTGCCTCAATAAGACTTCTTGTAGCAAAGGCTCCTGCCAGCATGCTAACCTTCGTAATAGTACTGGCCGGGATAATTTCAAATGTTGCTTCAGACCTTGGGTATGTACTTATTATACCTCTTGGAGGGATAATATTTCATTCTGTTGGCAGGCACCCTATTGCGGGTCTTGCGGCTGCTTTTGCAGGTGTGTCGGGAGGCTTTAGTGCTAACCTTATTATTGGTACCATCGATCCTTTGCTAGCAGGAATATCTACCGAAGCTGCCAGGATACTTGACCCTGAATATTACGTTTTACCGACGGCAAACTATTATTTTATGGTTGTCTCCACCTTTTTGCTGTCGCTCGCAGGCACCTGGGTTACTCATAGATTTGTTGAGCCAAAGCTTGGAGAGTATAAGGGGGATGCCAAGAGGGAGTCGCTTGAAAAGTTAAATGACAAGGAGAAAAAGGGCCTTAAGTGGGTAACTATTGTTATGTTTTTTTTCCTTCTACTCTTTGCCGCAGGTTTAATACCTGAGAATGGCATACTGAGAGGACCTGATGGTACGCTTTTTACCTCTCCCGTATTGAAGGGTTTTATTGGTGTACTGTTTATTGTTGCTGCTGTTCTTGGAATAGTTTATGGCAGTATAACGGGTAAGTTTAAGAACGACTCAGACGTTGTAAAGGGTATGGTTGAAAGCTTTAAGACCCTGGTTGCATTTCTTGTCCTGGTGTTTTTTGCAGCCCAGTTTGTGGCCTACTTTAAGTGGAGTAACCTTGGGCTTATTATTGCTATTGATGGCGCGCATTTTCTTAATAGTCTTGATATGGGCTTAATTCCACTGGTTATATTATTTATTATTCTATCCGGATTTATAAATATGTTTATGGGTTCGGCCTCAGCCAAGTGGGCGATACTCGGACCGGTATTTATTCCAATGTTTATGCTAATGGGGTATTCACCTGAGCTTTCTCAGGTTGTCTTCAGGATAGGAGATAGTGTTACCAATATGATATCTCCTATGATGAGCTTTTTTGCCCTGATTATAGTGTATTACGAGAAATATGATAAAAAAGCGGGTATAGGGACTTTAATGTCGACAATGCTTCCATTTACTGTTGTCTTCTTCTTATTCTGGGCGGTTCTGCTGGTTGGATGGATCTTACTTGATCTGCCCCTGGGCCCGGGAGCAGGATTGTATTATGGAGGTTAAGGGAATGTCATTTCGAACACAGCGAGAAATCTATTTCTACACATGGTACAGATCCCTCTCTGCGCTCGGGATGACAACTAATAAGAGCTCAGGCTTTCTTCTTAAGTACCAGCAGCACGATAATACAGATGCGTGCAACGAAAAATACTATAGAGCCCATCACCAGCGTAAGCAGGGCAATTTTAAGTCCTCCAGCAAGAATGCCGGGTGCAATATCCTGGGCTGCGGAAATAGCATCAAAGCCTGTAATAAGTCCGATAGTATGTCCAAGCAGGGCCCAGGCTGCTGTTAGCCAGCCAAGCGACTTGAGGTATTCTATGGTGCTCTCATAAGAATCTTTTTTTACAAGGGCCACAACAAAAAGGGCTATTACAATGAATAAGACAAGAACCATGGGGTACATAAAGAATGCACCTCCGTCGTTTAATTTGCTAATTATTTGTGACATATTTTTCTAATTTGATTAATACTGATCCAAATGTATATCACAAAACAAGCTGATATTTTTTTTTGCGACAGATCAATAATTAATATCTTGTTAATGCAATTTTAGAGCTTTAAGCTGAGATTATTGTTATTATAATGCTATTCCTGCAACAGAATCGGTTATTGGTCGATAAATATCTGCATGATCCGCTAATTTATGTATAATTGTTAAAAGAATAAATATCTGATGTGCTTATAGCTGGCAGGGCCATAAAACTGAAAACAATATTGTTGCATATTCTATTCTGGATTATTGTATGGTTTTTCTATAGATATTTTTTTAGTTATAATTCTGACGACACAGCCTATGTAATATGGTTTTCAAGTTTCCTTCTACCTCTGACTATGGCAGTGACCTATGTAATGGTATATATATTGATTCCCCGTTTCCTGTTGAAAAAGGAGTATAAAGAATTTATTAAGAAAAGCTTTTACCTCCTTGTACTTACAACTTATATTATTACCCTTATACTCTATGGTTTTTTGTATTTCTATCTGGATATGAAAATCACTATGATGCCACCAATGAGTAAGAATTTCACTTTTATACTTATTCTGGTAATGCTTGTTGTAGGAACAGTTAGCTCCATAAGGATACTCGACCAGAATTTTAAGACCATATCCAGAAATAAAGAACTACAAAACAAGATTCTTGCTGCCCAGCTCGAGTTAAAAGAACAGGAATTACTTTATCTGAAGAGCCAGATACATCCGCACTTTTTGTTTAATACACTGAATACGATATACGGAATGGCCATTAAGCAGTCGAAGCAAACGCCTGAACTTATATTAAGACTATCTAATCTGCTTGACTATATTCTATACCAGATAAGTAAACCAAGGGTAACTTTAAAGGAAGAAATACTTCATATAGAGGAATACCTTGAACTTGAAAGGATAAGGTTCAAGGATACTCTGCTTGTAAATATAAATTATGGTGAAATAGGGGAGAATATAGAAATAGCACCTATGCTTCTTATACCATTTGTAGAGAATGCATTTAAGCATGGCAGCATAGTTGACGGGTATCTGAAAATTGATATTGATGCAAAAGTAGAAGAGGACAGCTTATTTTTCTGGATAAGGAATACAACCTTAAATTACGGCAATAGCAGAGAGTCCGGAATAGGCCTGGATAATACGGTAAAGAGGCTGGATCTGCACTACGCTGATAACTATGAGTTAAGTCAAAAATTAGCAGATAATATATTTGAAGTAAAACTGGTAATCAATAATCTGGGGAAAATAAGTGATGCATAAATCAATTCAATGTATAGTTGTTGATGACGAACCTGTGGCACGGGAGATTCTTGAAAGTCTGCTTTCACGCATAGACTCAGTCAATCTAGTTGCTTCGTGCAAAAATGCTCTTGAAGCTTTTAATATAATTAACGAAAGGAAAGTTGATCTTGTATTTCTTGATATCAATATGCCGGATATATCAGGCCTGTCTTTTGCAAAATCGATTAATTCTAATATTAGAATAATTTTCACCACTGCTTATCGGGAATATGCGGTTGAAGGATTTGATCTGAAAGCAGTTGATTATCTCTTAAAGCCAATTTCGTTTGAAAGGTTATTCCAGGCTATAAATAAGTATAGAGAAGAAGCACATCCGCTAAAAGAAAATGCAGACAGGGTCAGCAGACCTGGAGCAAACGACCATATCTTTGTCAGGTCAGACAGAAAAATGATTAAAATATCTTTTAGCGAAATCCAATATATTGAGAGCATAAGCGATTATATAAAAATTCATTTGAAAGAAAAATCTGTTATAACAAGAGAGACAATAAGCAATATTGAAGCCAGGCTGCCAAAGAATGACTTTATCAGAACCCACAGGTCGTTTATCGTTTCAAAAGCCACTATAGATTCATATACAAATGAATTTGTTGAAATAGGTTCCAGGCAGATACCAGTAAGCAGAAGCTATAAGGATGAGGTGCTGGCTAAACTGGGGTCATTTTAATTTTGTTTTTTGCCATGAAATTCCTTAACGCAATTGTAAGAAAACCTTCCAGAAGGATAGTTAATGGTCTATCCTCAACTGCTCCAGGTATTCCTGATTATGAAAGGGCTAATAATATTTCCCGCTTTCCAGGTCGCGTTTAATTTTAACGTAACTTTTTACTATTCCATGCATGGCAATATATACTCCCTCTTCTAAAGTATTTACTGCGCCTATAGCACTTCCAAGATTAATGTCGGCTTCTGAATTAGTAAATCTCTCCGGTCGCATCGCACCGGTAATAATAATTAATTTATCCTTAATCCTTTCTGCCAGGTAGGAAGCCGTTTCCATCATAGTATCTGTTCCATGAGTAATTATTATCCTGGTGCCTGTGAGCCCAGAAATCATCTTAGTTAGCTTTTCCCTGTCCAGATCATCAATCTCCAGACTGTCCTTCTGAAAGCATGTATGAATATCATATTCAAATGAAGGGTCTAATCTTTCTAGTATTCTGGTAGTTGCGGGTTCTCCAAATTCAAAGGCCCATCCTTTTGTTGTATGTGGATAATCCTTATCAATGGTTCCTCCGGTATGGATAAAATCGATTTTCATCTTACTTCAGTGCCTGTTCAACTGTTTTTACCGCGTGTATTGTTGTGGTGTCAAATACGGGAACCTGACAATCTTCCTGTTTTATAAGTAGAGGAATTTCTGTACAACCCAGGATAGCACCCTGCGCTCCCCTTTCTACCATTTTATTTATAATCTGAAGATATGCCATTCTGGATTCCTCTTTTATTGAACCAAGAACCAGTTCGTTATAGATAATATCATTAACGATATCGATATCGTCGGGGTCAGGTATAAGTACCTCGATTCCATGTTTCTCTGTCAGCCGACCTTTATAGAAATCTTTTTCCATGGTAAATCTTGTACCCAGGAGCAGAACTTTTGATATATTCTTTGCTTTAATAGCCTCTGCCGTAGTATCAGCGATATGTATTACCGGCAAACCCGTAGCCTGCTGAACATTGTCGGCCATCATATGCATGGTATTGGTACATATAGTAATCTGGTCGGCTCCTCCGTTTTTTAGTCGGATTGCAGCTTCGACCATCATATCTGTAAGTATGTTCCACTTTCCTTTGTATTGAAGATCCTTTATAGGGCCGAAATCAACAGAGTACATCAGGCATTCTGCGGAATGGTGTCCTCCCAGTTTTTCTTTAATTGTTTCGTTAATAATTCTGTAGTATTCGAGAGAAGATTCCCAGCTCATTCCCCCTATAAGTCCGATTGTTTTCATAGTCTAATATTATAGATGCTAAAGCTACAAAAAAAAACGGGTAGCACCCCTGCTACCCGTTCAAACCAACCAATGGTCGTTCTGACTTAATTGCCAGGCCCCCGGGCGGGGACCCAGTACGGCAGTTTGGTCTGCCAGAACTTCTTCCTAATCATAAGTATAATATATCGCTGTCAAAATAGCGCAAATTTTACGCTCAATTTTCAGAACATTGTATGTATCATAAATTATTTTCAGGAAGATCGGGCTTAACGCTTTTTAATCTTTACATCCATACCGGTATCTCCACCAAATTTATTTAGCCTGTATTTAAATGATAGCATTACATATCTGCCAATAATATTCGACTGGCTTTCCCTGAGGTAGTTCATTTCGGCGACTCTCGTTATACCGGTATTTCTGTTTAGCAGGTCGAAGCCGGTAAGAGTGAGAGCGGCCCTGTTATTCTTCATAAAGAAATAGGAGATCTCGGCACCAATAAGAGGTATAAGCTGCGATTCCTCAAAGCTCTGAGCAGTATAGTTTGTAACATCAGCCGAAATATTCATATCCAGTTTTTCTCCGGGTGTAAACCTGATCTCACCAAACCAGCTAAGGTCGTAATAGACATTGTTTAGCGACTCCTGAATTGAGTAGGAGACATCAGTAATGGTGAGCCCCGCTCCTGTATTGATATCCCACTTCTCCTTTTTTCGGTTATCAAATGTTAATGAGAAACGATGACTGATATTTGAAACCTCATTCTCAATATCATTTACAATATTGATTCCCTTGTTATATTGCTCTGAGATACTCAGATTTGTCTTTATTCCAAGAGGCCTGATAGGGGTAGAGAAATCGATATTGGCACTGGCACTGAGATCCCTGTCGACATTAATCAGATTTAGCACCTGTCCGAGATTGTCGTTTACCGTTCGGGCATAATTGATTTTATTGTTGGTATATGATGCTCTTACTGAGGTAAGCAGGGATGTAAATGAGAACTGGTCGAAGATCCACCAGTTGGCTGACAGTGAATGTGAATATTCAGGTTTAAGGTCTCTGTTACCATAGAAGAGCGACAGCGTGTTGAAGTTATTTACTACAGGCATCAGCTGCGTTGCTGAAGGAGTATTTACTCTTGTCGAATATGACATCATTAACCTTCGTCCGGTTTTATACTCATATTGCCAGTTAAACCTTGGCTGTAGGTAGCTGTAGGTTTTCTCGATAGGTGAGTCCTCCCAGAGCTCGGAGCTGTAACTTCCTGCTGCATAATCTAAGCCGACAGAGAAACTCAAGCCTTTGCTGGATCTCCTTATAGAGATACCAGGTGTGAACAGGATATTCTTTTTGTAGAATTCCGGACTAAGAGTATCAATTACACTATTACCAATAACATCACCCTGTTCTCTTAAAAGTGATTCATCGCTTTTGTTGATTTTAAGAGAGAGATCCATAAAGTAGGGTCCTGAGATTTTTTGAGTAAAAGAGGCTGCTCCACCATAGGAAGCATTTTTGATACTATTCTCCTGGTACTGGCTTATAATTTCAGATAACAGAGGGTTATAATAGTCGATCGAATTCATAAAGGTTGTCTCACTGTTGGAGTTTGATAGCGACCCATTACCGGATATTTTAAATATTGTCTTCCCTTCGTTAATCCTCTTCAGGTAGGTAGCTGTCATATTTCCGGTCAACCTGTCTGATAGGTCTGAGCTCTCTCTTGACATTGAGTTTTGCAGAACATCGTTAAGATAACTGTTAATCGTTGATGTCAGAGGTATAAAACCTGTGTTAAATGATAGTCCACCATCAATAATAATGTTATTTGTCTCCTTAAACAGGTGCCTGATCCCAAAATTTACACTGTGGGATGTATCTCTCTGAACCTGCTTTGTTATGTCGTCGGTAATATAGGAGTCGATCTCCCTGTAATTTGTTGATCTGCTTGTCTCTGTTAGATCTCTTTTTGAGCCACTGCCCAGATAACTTATATAGTACCTGTTATCTTTTGATTTGGAGTAGGAGAAGTTAACTCCTGCAGCACCCGATGTGGCAAATCCTGGAACTGTTTCTCCAAAATTAATCGGGAAACCACCACCACCCATGGTTATTCCTCCTGATCCATGCGACAGTTTAGCTATTCCTCCGGTAAAACTGAGATAATCACCAAAAGAGAAACCATACTGGTTTACATTATTCATCATTCCAAGGGCAGCCATCTGGGTCTTATCTGAAAACCTGTATATTTTACCTCCGGCCTGGTAGTGACTATCGGTACCTCCCCCTGCCATAAGCTCGCCAAAAACTCCATCTTTTTTATCCTCGCTCAGCTGAAGGTTTATCGTCTGGTTACGCACTCCATCTTCAATACCTGTAAATTGTGATTCTTCTGTTTTTTTATTGTAAACCTGTACCTTATCAAGTGCATCTGCAGGTATATTCTTTGTGGCCACTTTAGAATCACCACTAAAGAACTCCTTTCCGTCAACAAGAACATTCTTTACATCCTCTCCCAGAGCTTTAATATTACCGGCACGATCAACCTCTATCCCGGGTAGTTTTTTTAACAGATCTTCTGCCACACCATTTGTCTTAACCTTGAATGCCTTTGCATCATACTCAAGGGTATCCTGTTTTATCTTTAGAGGGATCCTTTCTCCCGTAACAGTTACCTCATCAAGAGATACCAGTTTAGGGATCATTGGAATAGGGCCAAGTTCACCATTGTTCTTATATGGGATTTCTATATTACTGTAGATTGTTTCGTAGCCTATAAATGCAACCTGCATAAGGTAAGATCCCGCTTTTATATTCTTAATCTCGAACAGTCCGCTTGTACCGCTAATACCAAAATATTGCATTGTAGAATCTGCCGGATTAAGCAGTACAACAGTCGAAGACGTCAGGGCTGTCCCAGTTTCGCTGAGGATCTCCCCTGTAAGCCGGTTCGACTGGGCTGAAACAATTCCTGCGAAGAGCAGAAACAATAAGGTTAGTGTAAATCTCATTATTCTAGTGTCCTATTTTTATCATAATCATACTTCCTTCTGTTGCGCCTTCAGCACCCATCTCCTTCATCTTCTCCTCTACTATCTTATCAAATTCCTCCTTTGATACTTTTTTACCATTTTTCGGTTTACTTAGAAACTCCTTTACCGGTGTATCGAAATCAACTGATTGAGCAAGAAGAGTTCTTTTACCATCGCCAATATTAACCTCGAGCACCATTCCCGGAAGGTTAGAATATTTACCAGGTCCGGTCTGAACAGGTATCGACGGGGCAAACCATGCTCTTGTTACTACTCCTGCAGTGTCTGTCTGTGTAGCTTCCATACAGGGATAGTCCAAAATCATTTTCTGCTCACCACTTATTTTCCAGTTTTGAGAGGGCATCTCACCTTTTATCAGGAAAGTCCTTGTCATAAACTCTCTCTGTTCTGTCATTTCCCTGGAGGCAAGATCAAGGTAAAGTATATTATCGGCCTGACCGCTCATCATAATTTTCATTCCTGGCTGGTCAATTGCAATATCTTTTGGATCTTCTTTTTTTGCAGTGTAGACAGAGGCTTCCTGGTTAAAATAGAGAACTTGCTCTACCTTTCTCTCCTTGGGCATGTCTTTCATCAGGTGAGCCATCTCTCCTTCGAGCTTAATCTCAATTTTCGATATGTCCTCGTAGATCACTGTTCCCTGTTGCATATTCTGTCCATTTACGAAGGCAACAGAGAGTAATAACAGACTGATGGGAAGTAATAAGATCTTTTTCATGATAATTTTAAATTATTTGTTTGGATCAAAAGTAAGGACTTGTTACAATAATAAAGGTTAAGCAAAACTAAATTTAGGTTAATTAAGGTTAATGAATGAATATACAAAGGGAATGGTGCTTATCTTTGTAACTGTAAATCATGAAATTGCCAGCACGACATAAGAGAATAGGAGCATTAATGCTTATCAGCCAGCTGATGCTTATAGCATTTACTTTATACTGGCTTTCCGGACAGTTTCGAAGCGAAAAGGAGCGGCTGCGAAAGAATCTGAATGCTACCTATAAAGCATCGGCCGAGATAGTGATGGACTCTCTTCTTCTAAAGAACTACATTAAGCCAGCACTGGGAGATTCTGCTCTTGCATTTTATAGCGGATCAAATTCTAAGAGAGCAATTATGATGACCGATTCAGTGGTTTTCAGTACTGGTGGAGATACCCTTATAACACATGGATTGGGGAGTAATTCAATAGTAAGAATTGACCTTACTGAGGCTTATGATTCAGTCAGGGTTAACCAGAAAGAGCTTAAGACTCTTGAGAGAGAGATGTTGCTGAGAAGTGTGAAGCTTGTTATTCAACATGTTGATGATAGCTCTGCAGTACATTTAAGATCCCTGCAGCATGCCGGGATGGAACTTGATTCGGCGATCTTTATTTCGGAATTTGAAACAAGGCTCAAAGAGGAGAAATTGGCCATAAAACCAATATGGATATCGACGCTTAGTCTGGAGGAGAGCGATATTTCTAACGACCGTTATATTATTATCGGGGGATGGGACAGGTCATTGCCGTCGGTAGAAGTATATAAATTCAGGGCTTATATTTTTGAAAAGATTCTTCCACAAACCCTATTTGCACTGATACTGATACTTCTTACAGCTTCAGCCTTTGTTCTTGCTTATACCAGTATGAGGAAACAGACTATCCTGAATGAGATGAGGAATAGTTTTATTAGCAATATTTCTCATGAACTTAAGACCCCTGTCTCAACTATTAAAGTCGCCCTTGAGGCAATGCGTAATTTCGATATAAAAAACGACAGAGCCCTCTCTCTTGAGTATATGGAGATGGCATCGAAAGAGATAAAGAGACTGGAACTGCTTATAACCAAGGTTCTCGATAACTCAATTATTGAGCAGGAGAGTTCTGTTATCAGGCCGCAGAGATTGGACCTCGAGGAGCTTATTGCCTCTGCACTTGAATCTATGAAACCCAGGATCGACCAGGCCGGTGCTGATGTGAAATTTAGTTTTGAAGAGCCGCTTGCCGTACTGGCCGACCCGATATATATGCAGGGAGTGCTTACCAACCTTCTTGATAACAGTTTGAAATATGGTAATGGTAATCCGAAGATAATAATTGAATTATACGCTGATAATGGAAATGCAGTTCTTAGTTTCTCAGATAAGGGCCCTGGAATTCCGGATCAGTATATTAAGAGAGTTTTTGACAAATTCTTCAGGGTTCCAAGTGATGATATCCATAACGTAAAGGGTTATGGACTGGGATTAAGTTTTGTATATTTGATAATCAGGATGCATAATGGCACTATCGACGTTAAGAATAATAAGGTTGGTTGCACATTTACTATAAGGATACCGATACTTAAAGATTGAAGACCAGGATTCTATATATTGAAGACGAACAGTTTCTCGGTAGAATCGTAAAAGACACTCTCGAAAAGAAGGGCTACGAAGTGAGGTGGGAAGCAGATGGGGCAAAGGTTATGTCGTCTTTTGACTATTTTATCCCAGATATCTGTGTTATTGATATAATGCTTCCCAATGTAGATGGCTACACTCTCTGTAGAAGCATTCGTGGCCTCTATAATGATCTCCCAATAATATTCCTTACCGCTAAAACCGAGACACAGGATCTGGTAAAAGGGTTTGAGTCGGGTGGAACAGATTATATTAGAAAGCCATTTAGCATTGAAGAGCTGATAGTCAGAATCGATAATCAGATTGCATTGAAGGGTGGTAGCAATAAGGATTTGCCCGGTAAAAAGGATATTGTGCTTGGGATCTACATTTATTCTCCATTCTCCTATGAACTGAAGGGTGCTGATACAAGCACTAAGCTATCGCATCGAGAAGGACAGGTATTAAATATATTGTGTGGTAATATAAACCATATCAGCGATCGCAAGCATCTTCTGCTTTCTGTATGGGGAGATGATTCATTTTTTAACTCCAGGACCCTTGATGTATATATAAGGAAAATAAGGCAATACCTTAAAGATGATCCTGGAATCAGTATTCAGACCCTTAAGGGAAAGGGATATCTATTTATTGTGCCGGAGTCACAGGACTAGCAAAAGGGTAGGGTCCTTAGCTCTTAGTAGCGCCAGCTACTTAGATCGGCTCCTGCGGGAGCACCAGCCTCTATCCTTTTCAGAATTTTAGGAATATACATTTCGTTATACCTGAGCCTTGAGAGGTGGTTCGGTAGCTTGGGGTCTCCGTTCCAGCAATGTTCAGCCCTGTCGCCGTATTTTACTTCGCCTCCATAATAAGGATTTGTTGTTCCTTCCAGAAATTCTTCCATCAGGTAAACAGCATTATTCAGGTAATAGTTATCCATATCACCACAGTAAATATGGAGCTTCCCTTCCAGCTTTGGTCCCAGTGTTTCCCAATCGCGTTCCATAATATATCTCAGGTCGTAATTTTCTTTCCAGTATTCAGCTACATCCTTAGAGATTTCTCCTGTCATCTTATCCCAAATACGCATGGGGTATCCGTCATCTCCCTGTGGAGAGAAAACAGCCTCCCAAATATCCCACTGTCCACCCGATCTTGATTTGGACCCAAGAACCAGTTCCCGGTAATTCTGATCCTTTATTGTTGAGCTAATATGACCCAGATAGTCCCTGTGTCCCGGATACTCAAGCTTTGAGAAGGGACCTTTTTGCCAGTATGCATTGTCGTCTTCGTAGAGATTTATTTGAGTATATGCCCTGAAATCTATTGGATCAGGGCATGCAGCAAAGCATCCGTTATACTCGTCGGGATAGAATACCTGAACAGCAAGAGCTTCCCAGCCACCAGTGGAACCTCCATATAGGAATCTTGCCCATCCCTCTCCTATTCCTCTGAATTTCTCTTCTATTGCGGGTATAAGTTCGTAAGTTATTGCATCACCATAGGGCCCGAGGTTTGCCGAATTTACAGCGTATGAATCATCATAATAGGGATTGGCATGCTGAATTTCAATTATTATCATTCTCGGGAAATTTTCAGAGATCCATTCTTTATAGAAATCATAGGCTGCTTTTTGCTGTACGTACTGGTAATCAGATAAACCAAACCTCTCATTGTATTCCGGATTTTCAGAAGCTACCGGCGGCTCTGTCCTGAAACCTCCAAAATCGTCAGGGAAATGTCCGTGAAAGACGCACAGAGGGTAGCGAGCTTCGGGGTGCTTATCGAATCCCTCCGGTAAAAGAATATGTGCACCAAGTTGCATGGGTCTGCCCCAGAACTCACTTAGTAATTTGCTTTCTATTTTTATATGTTTGATATATTTTGTGTCTTCAGGTTCAGGGATAATAGGGTTGACTTCTGTTAATATAAGTTCAAAGTCATATCCTTTTGTGGGGTCAATCTCAAACTCATATACCTGACTGAACAGGTTACCCGGTGCAGATAGCATCTTCTGTCCCTCGCCTCTGTCCATTGGCAGTTTAACAGTATGTCCTGTAGATAAATTAAAGGTCTCGTACTTATGAAAAAGTGCCTGGACATAGTACTTTCCTGATGGAAGGTCTGACAGACTTATAAGGGGATAGCCAAATTTATCCGAATTAAAGACCATCGCTGCACCAGACTCCCATCCTTCTACATCCAGTCCAAATACCTGTTGAGAAAGATATCCGTCTCTTGTCTGGTACCTTGGTTCACTTTTATTGTTATCAGATATAAACAGCAGTAATCTGCCGTCAGAAATATCTTCATGCAAAGATTCTGTAATAGAAATACTGAAGGTGGTTTTTGATTCTTTGTCTGTATTACAGGATGGAATTAAGACAATTACGGAGAGGAGAATAAGTATGTTTTTCATCTGCTTATGGTTTTATGCTTAACGAAAGATATGAAATTCGTAACTATTATGTCTTTAATTTAATATGTTCTTTGGTAGGGTAAATTATTTACCAGGCGATATATCAATAAAGGAGGATTTTTTCAAGTTTAGACAGGATAATAATTTGAATTGTTATTTTTAGGGAGACTAAAGAGCAGTGATTTGACCAGGGAAGAGTTTAAAATCTTATTTGATCAGAATTTCGATTCAATCAGGAGTTATATCTACTATAGGTGTGGCGACCAGGACCTGGCTACGGATATAGCTCAGGATGTGTTTATGACAGTATGGGAAAAGGATTTTGAGATTAGGGATGGAAAAATTGTTGGGCTTCTCTATAAGATGGCAGGAAATCTCTTTGTAAGTTCTTTCAGGAGACAGGAACTGGATGGTAAGTATAGAAAATCTATCGAACTTCAATATTATAGTGAATCGCCTGATGAAACAGCAGAGTATAATGAGCTTAAAGGCAGGTATGAGAAAGTACTGGCAGAAATGAACGAAAATCAAAGAATTGTATTTATGATGAGTAGGGTAGAAGAGCTTAAATACGGTGAAATAGCAGAGAGGCTTAATATCGGACAAAAGGCTGTGGAGAAAAGAATGAGCCTTGCACTTAAATTTCTCAGGGAGAGACTTGAAATTGGCAGCAAATAGAGAGATGAGCAAAAATAGAGTAAATAAGGAACATAAGAAGAACCCTGATCCCCTGGATCTGTTCAGTGGAGAAAGTATCTCCTGGGATAAATCCAGCAATGAAATATGGACCCTTATGCAGGATAAGCTTACCGAAAGGGATAAGGTAATTACAAGCGGCAGGTCGATCACCTTTATACGTTTTGCCGCCGCCGCCGTTTTAATTTTGCTATTTGGAATTCCTACACTGATGAGGTTTTATACCCGTACAGTTGAAAGCGGAAATGCCGAACACCTCAGCGTTATCTTACCAGATGGCTCGACTATAGCTCTTAATGCTGAAACAAAAATTGACTATAATCCTCTCTGGTGGAAATTTAAGCGTGATGTAAGGCTATCGGGCGAAGCATATTTTGAGGTAGTTAAAGGAAAAGATTTTACTGTTGAGTCGCAGAAGGCATCAACAGCTGTACTTGGTACTAGTTTTAATATTTTCTCAAGAGGGGATAGTTATGTAGTTACCTGTCTTTCAGGCAAGGTTAAGGTTTTTGCCGCCGATAAGAATTCAGAAGTATTCCTTTTGCCTGAGCAGAAGGCAATTCTTGATCCTGAAGGTTATTTGAAAAGTACAAGCGACAGACAGGCTGACAGGTCTATTTCATGGACTGATAATGAATTTTTCTTTACTTCGGTACCACTTGACATGGTATTCGAAGAAATAGAACGACAATATGGTATCACTATTAATAGCGATGCCGGTGAAGGATTAATATATACAGGTAATTTTTCTCGTAACCAGGATGTTGATACTATTCTTGATTTGGTCTGTATGCCATTTGGTATTAAATTTGAAAAGATCAATGATAGTACATACCTGGTATTAAAGGATGAGAGGATTAATTAGATTCAGATTTTTATTTATTCTAATATCTTTATTTTGGGTATTTCCTGTTTATTCCCAGCAAATAAGCATTGCAGTATCATCCGAACCACTTAATAAGGTGCTTATTGATCTTCGCGACAGGTATAATCTGCAGGTCTCATTTAATGATAAAGAGCTCTCAAGCTACACAGTTAGCCTGAAGGGTGAATTTGAAAGCCCTTCAAGGGCTATCACTTCACTTATTAGAGACCTCCCGCTTGCATTCGAGGAAAAGGGTGAGGTCTATATTATATTCGCTCAAAAAGAGAAGCGCGAGATAGTCACTTACAGTTTATCAGGCCGGGTAGCTGATGCAGAAACACTTGAAGCCTTACCATATTGTCATCTTATGATAAACGGTCGTGGTTTTGTTTCTGACTTTAAGGGTAATTTTTCTTACAGGTCAAAGGAAGATAGTGTTTTCAGGGTACTGGTATCTTACCTGGGGTATTTTATGCATGATACAATTCTGACAGAGGGGCAGGGCAGACAAATATTATTAAGACCAGGCAGTATAGATATTGATGAAGTAGTAGTTAGAGCTTCAGTGCTTCCTCACTCTGTACAAACAGGAAGCAAAGCAGGCGAATCGAGAATTAATCATAAGGTGGCCGGATACCTGCCCGGGAATGGAGATAATTCTGTGTTTAACCTTTTGAGATTGCAGCCGGGAATACTTGCTGCCGGAGAGCAATCAAGCGACCTTATTATATGGGGCTCATATGAGGGACACAGTAAGGTGATCTTTGATGGCTTTACTATATTCGGCCTGCGAAACTACAATGATAATATCTCTGCCGTTAATCCCTATCTCGCCAAGGATATCAGAATTATGAAAGGAGGATATGGGGCTGATTATGGGGAGAGAGTAGGGGGAATTGTTGATATTACAGGCATTGATGGCAGCACAGTAGATCCCCATATAAATTTCAATATTAATAATATGACACTGAACGGGATGGCCAGTGTCCCTCTCAATGATAAATCTGCAATAGTTATGGCCTTCCGCCAGACATATTACGACCTGAATGAGTCTGTAAATCTGGAGTTCCTGTCGTCCAGGACTAATGGAAACAGGTCGGATGATGTTGACCTGAATGTTCTTCCTGATTACCAGTTCAGGGATTTAAATTTTAAATATTCGGGTCGTTTTGATAAAGGAGATACTTATTATATAAGCGCTTATGCAGGGGGTGATAATTTCGCTTATTCAACAGATGAACAGTTTAATAATATTATAATTTACGACGAAGCAGAAGAAAAAAATATGCAAAAGGGTATAGCCGCATTTTATGGTAAAAAGTGGAACAAGGGAGCGGTGAGTAATATAAGCTTTGCATATTCTGGTCTGGATACACGGCTGAATGAATTCAGGGAAGCCACCAGGGAAAGGCCAATGAAGCCTGATACTTTACAGTTTAGCAGGGAGCTTGAGTCTAAAACAACCATAAGCGAAATAGATTTTCACATTGATAATCATTTTACTGTTACAGGTGGCCATAAAGTTAAATTCGGACTGGGGATAATAAGAGATGACCTGGTCTATACTGAAGATTCGTCAGGTGTTGAATTGATAAATAATGATTCCGAATTATTGATTTTAAACTCTTATCTGAGCGATAATATATCAATCGGTAAAAATCTTTCCCTGGTACTTGGAGTTAGAGCCGATTATGCAGCTGATCTGGGACAATTGTATATACAACCAAGAATAGCTGCAAATGTAAAACTCGGTAAAGGATTTAAAATAAGCGGAGCCTGGGGAAAATACAGACAGTTTATTGCTCTTAGTTCTGTTGTTGATGAAAGTGGTAATTACAGGTATCAATGGACTGTATGTGATAATGAGAGCATTCCGGTATTGGATGCCAGTCATTTTGTAGGAGGTCTGAGTTATTCGGGTTCTGATTTCCAGGCCAGCATAGAGGGATTCTATAAAACAACAGACGGACTTACACGTTATGTAAGGACAAAAAGTTACAGGACAATATATACAGGCGATAGCAGAAGTAAAGGACTGGATTTTTTTATTAAAAAAGAGCTGGCCGGGCATTCGATATGGGCCGGCTATACCCTTAGTAAGACAGAAGAGTACTTCCCTCTTCCAATCTTTACAGACTATCGACCGGCACTTCATGATCAGAGACATGAATTGAAGCTTGCAGGAATTTTTAATTTTGACCCAGTATATTTTTCCGCTAACTATGTTTATGGCTCGGGTTTCCCTGTTCAAACCATATTTGTCAACGAGGATCTTACAGAGTCTCCGTATAACAGACTTGATGCTTCTATAGTGTATAAATTCAAGAGGAAGAATTATTTTTTTGATGCCGGTTTTTCTGTCCTGAATATTTTTAATACGGAGAACATAAAATATTCAAATTTCGTTATGATTCCTGCCAACCAGACCTCATCAATCAATCTTCACGCTGAAGCTGTTCCTCGAACACTTACCATCTTTTTGAATCTCTCGTTCTGAGGGCTAAGGGTAGGGTATATTCTATTTTATTCGGTATATGCTTAGCCAAGCAATATTATTTATATATGATCTCTATTCCCTTTACAGATTGAGATGAAGTTATCTGTATCCAAGATCCGGAACTCTATAAATTTTGGACAAGGATAGTTAATTCTTCATGGTTCCTGTCAGGTGACTTCAATTATGGAGATCAAATAGCCGGGAGATATTTCTCCCGGTTTCTTTTTTTATTAATTACTATAAATTTAATTGATCGCCGCCGCAAAATAAATAGTTTTATTCAGGTAGGGTAGTTCTATACTGCTTCGGTTTATAATCAGAAGAATACTGAAGCAGATACTAAAATTAAAACTACTACTTATGAAAAATTTACTATTATTTACATTTGCTATTATCCTTGTCGGGCTTTTAAGCTCCTGTCAGAATAATACAAGCCCTGATGCCGGAATAACAATAGCCGAAGACGAAGTAGCATATATTATTGCAGAGGATGCTCTGGGGAGTGAAGTTACAGCTGCGACATATGCAGGTCACCTTGCTTCAATGACTAAATCAAATATTGTACGATATTTTCCAAATGTGAATTTTCCTGATTGTGCTGAGGTTACGGTTAGTGGCACAGATTTCCCGAAAGAAATTAAAATTGACTTTGGTGAAGAGTGTCTTACAGGTAACGGCAGGCTTCGTTCGGGGGTGATTTATATTACTATTACTGACAAAATGATTAACGCTGGAGCAGAATACACAGTGGTTTATGAGGATGTTGTATTTGGTAACAGGAAGATTGATAAAGTAGCTACTTTTGTGAACGAAGGACAGAATGAAGATGGTAACTGGGTGGTTTCTTCCCAGTCAGATTGTACTGTCTTTTATGGAGATACACTTTCGGTAAGAAGGGAATTCAGTGGCTCTAAGGAATGGATTGATGGATTCCTGACACCTGAGTTTGCAGATAATAAGTTTTATAAAACTGGTGGTGGTACAATAACAGTTAATGATGATATTGTATTTGAGAGAAACATTATTGAGCCTCTGTATATAGACAGGGCCTGCAGGTTTATTTTGGGCGGTATTGTTGAGATAAGCAGGGACGGAGAGCTAATGACAATAGATTTCGGTGATGGTATAAGCTGTGATAATATAGCAGTTGTAAGCAAGGATGGAGTTTCAGAGGAGATTGAATTAAGGACGGGGAAGTTCAGAGCAGGATTTGAAAGACATCACAGAAACATGCAAAGACAAAATGGATGGTGGTAAGATTGATTAAGGTTTAATAGATTAAGGTAAGAGAAAAGGCTGTCTTCTTGTAGACAGCCTTTCTTTATTTTAGAATATTATCACCGAACCCCCTCCGTTACGCGTGAACCTGGGGTTAACAGCATTATTATAGATAGATCCAAAAGTATATGAGATACTGAAAAATGCGTCGTATGAGTAAGTTGTGGCCATTTCTTTCCTTGACATCAGAACGTCTGAGGTGCTTGAACTACCTTTTCTAAGATTTATCTGATCGTGAATAAAAGAATAGCCTCCTGATAGACTTAGCCTTAGTCCCTTAACTATTCTGAGACTTACTGAACCATTAAAGGAGAGGCGATTAAGATCCCAGTTGTGGAGGTAATTATCCCAGGATGCCGAGAGATTGAAATCACCCCACTTCTGTATATTCTTATACCCTGCATATAATCCTTGTTGTGCTACAACTTCATTTTTCTTAAAGTAGACCGTTGTATCGCAGTAATTATTATATACCGGTCCAATAGAGTACATAAATCTGAACTGTTTGCTGGTTGACTGTGAAAATGGAAAGATATTATACTCAATACCTGGTTTAAACATAAAATGAGAAGTATAGTTGTGGAAGGTTGAACTGGAGATATTCGAAACTAATCCGACTGACCAGTGCTCATTAATGCTTTTTACGACAAGAGCTCCTGCATGTGAAGACACCTTCCTGTCAGTTTCTGATAATTCTTCCTCAGTATCCGGGTCTGTCCACCTCATCTCCCTCAGGTTTACACTATAGCTGCCGTCGAACTCTAATTTCCATGCTTCTGTAGTACGTGAAGCATCGATAGAAGTTGACAAATCATAGTAGTCGCTCGATTCACTGGCAAAGGCAAAGCCGTGAACCGATGTTCTGAAAACCCAGCTATTCCATTTGTCGCCGGAAACCCTGTCAGACATAGGTTCACTAAAGCTTATTTTAATAAAATCCCTGAGAGGCGTTTTCTGCACAAACCTGATTAGTCCCATCTTAATTGTCTGGATTCTTTTTTCTCTAATCATTTCATAAGTATCGTCAGGATTGGAAGAAAACTCTATAGTATCTGTCATGTTCCTATATTTTCCTTGTCCCTCCAGGAAGTAAGTATATTTCTGTCCACCCGAGCCAGTACTTAGTGATGTGGAAACAATAACCAGGTCAGCTACCTTCCTGTCTCTTACGTAGTTAATAAACGGGATTTCCTGTTTTAGGTGGCTCGAAGCATCAGGATAGTAAACATTTAAAGCATCCTTTCTAAGAGTGTCTGATTTAATGCCCGGTGTTTCTTGACCGGCAGTTGTGGCTGAGATCAATATTAAAAGGCCAGCCATGATGAAGTTCTTCATGGTTTTCAGCTTGGGTTATTAAGTTGGTCTATTAAAGTGACTTTAAAAAGTCAGTTTATTTTCTTTAAATGGTATTTCCGGATATGAAGCTAGTCAAAAATATCCTGAAATCTAAGGCAGACTTATTCTTTAACCTTTAAATAACACAGCGTTAACGAAAAAAAGGAGTATCGGGTTGATGAATTCCCAATACTCCAGAGCTGAACTTGTCAGGTATATAAAACAGCTTTACTTTAGGTCTATTTCAACTAGCCCTTCCTCAGTCATCTCCCAGGTTTTATCTCCAAGCTCATAGGAGTAGATTCCATTTCCCTGGTAATCCTCGAAAAGCTCCTCAAGCTCTTCCTGGATATATATCTGGTAGCCTTCAGGGATATAAAACCTGATCTTTATTTTAACTCCGGGCCACATGGTTCCACCCGGTATTGTATAGTAATTGTCGAGCAGGAAGGTGTTTTCTTCGACTTTGAAGTTATATGAAATATTATCTGCCTGCTGGCGTGCATGGGCACTTGTTCTGCCCGATGAATATTTAACTATCTGTACACGAGCTTCGTCGTCGGTATGATAAATCTGTATTTCTGGTGTGCCGAATATCTGGTGCTTGCTTTCATCGAGATAAAATTTGATATGATCACCAGGAATAGAAAGGGTTTTATCATAATTATCTTCACTTATTTGTTCGTTTATAAACAGCAACACAGTACTTGTTTCATCAAGGGATATTTCATTGGACACTCTTCCTGTATGGGAGAAACTAATTCCTTCACTGAAAAGAATTAATGAAAGTGCAGTGCAGCTGACAATCCAGATAATGAACATTGCGAGGTTTAATACAAGATCTTTTGCCTTGAATTGAAAAACCATTCTTATGCCCCAGTAAATTATTCCAATAAGAGGCAGAATAATTACAAGGCTGGAGAGAATAATCAGCCATGGGGCAAGTGCAGGGCCAGCGAGTGTTGTAAGAAAATCGTTAATATTGAATAAGCCGGTGTCAAAGAAGGATCCCATTAATATCGGACTCTGGAAAAAGGCAAAAACAATGTAGGTGAGTAGAGTAGAGAAAGCTGCTACGATAAATACTACACCAATAATAGCAATTATAATTCTGAATAGTATTAAAAAGAACTTACCAAAGGCTCTGAATATCTCGTTGAATGCTCCGCCTACTTTCTGTGCTCCTTCGCTTGCCGTTGATTTAACATTACCGGCTGCTATATTAACTTCTTTCTTTATCTTTCTTCCCAGGTCTCTTTCAGGTATTTCTCCGCCATATAATTCTCTTTTTTGAAATATTGTGCTTGCCCTGGGCAGGGCAATCCAAAGAATAATATAAACCAGCAGTCCTGAAAGATAAAAAACGGTGAACAGAACAAACAAAATTCTGATCCATACAGGATCTATCCTGAGATATGCCCCAAGACCATTACATACACCACCAATTATAGCTCCATCGGTGTCTCTGTAAAGACGTTTTGACGTGTTTTTACTCTCATCCCTGAATTCAGCACCAGATTCTTCTGCGATTTCTTCAGGTTTGCCCATGGTGTCTATTACATCCTCAACATCTTCTTTTGATAGTACACCTGTTTTCCAGGATGGACTGGATTGAAACAGTTCGGCTATCCTTGCTTCAATATCTTCAATCATTTCATTACCACCAGCAGCATTCTTGAGGTGCTTGTTTATTTCTTTCAGGTAGTCACGAAGAAGTTCAAATGCCTCCTCTTCGATCTGGAAAATTGTTCCTGATATATTTATTTTTAAAGTTTTTTCCATCAGATATAGTCTTTTATTTCTTACGGATAATTTTTACTGAATTAACTAACTCTTCCCATGACTTATCCAGTTCGGCAAGATATTCCCTGCCTTCATCTGTCAGTTCGTAATACTTCCTTGGTGGTCCCTGCTGTGATTCTTCCCACCTGTAACTAAGAAGCCCTGCATTTTTTTGCCTGGTGAGAAGGGGATATAATGTTCCTTCCACAACTATTACTTTGGCCTCCTTAAGGCGATTTATTATATCACTGGCGTAGCAGGTGTTTACTGAGATTACTGAGAGGATGCAGTACTCAAGAATACCCTTCCTCATCTGAGCCTTATTATTTTCAACGTTCATAATATCTAATGTTTTTCTGTTTCAAAATATGAGAGGCAGGTTCAGGTGCCCTATAGGTTCATATTTTTTTTAACGTTTCTAAATTCATCCTTTACAGAATCTTTAATATTGTGGATGTTTACAGGTTCTCCTTTCATTTCTATTTTTTGTGCTGTTGTTTTAGCTTCCGGGAGAACTATCCAGAGAACTATATATACAAGAGCTCCCAGTCCCCCCGGTAATGCGGCAACAATAAATATTACCCTCACAATCCAGGGATCCATTCTCCAGTATGCACCCATACCTGAACAAACACCGGCTATAATTCTGTTGTCCGGATCGCGATACATCCTATGGTAACCGGGTCTTGAAATTCTGGAATAAGCTGTTCCGCTATCTTCACTGTCAATATCTTCGGGTGTGCCAAGTATATCAATTACGTCGAGTACATCCTGAAGTGTAATAACCTGTTTATAATTGCTTATCCTTTCCTTAAGTAACTCTGCAATACGAGATTCTATATCAGACATAATCTCGGCAGAGCTTTCCTCCTTTGCAAAATGCCTGTCGAGGCTCCTGAGATAGATTTTAAGTTCTGTGTAAGCATCTTCATCAATATGGAAAGCAATACCGCCAATATTAATGCTAACTGTGATTTTCATAATGTTATATTCTAGTACGGTTTATTACATATAACTTGTCAATGCAAAGATATATAAAAATATTAGTACCATGCAATACATAGTACTAAAAATATACAAATAATTTTTTAATCTGCAGATATACAGTGATTTGTAGCTTAGGTATTTTAATTGGTTTAATATCTGCTTAGATAATCAGCAAGAATACATAGTTAAAGTGCTATAAATCTTATCTTAATAAGCCCGATCAAAATATTAGGAATCGCGTGGATACTGTAAAAATTACTACTTTTAGATATTAATTTTACTACAATGGGAAAGTCTTATAACTGGGGTATCCTTGGTCCCGGAAATATAGCTCATCGTTTTTCTGAGGGATTGAAATTGCTTGATAATGCTGTATTGCATGCAGTTGGTTCAAGGGATACAGGCCGTGCAAGGGAATTTTCAGATTTACATGGGTATAAAAGATATTACGGTAGCTATAAAGAGCTGGCAGCCGATTCTGACCTTGATATTGTGTATGTTGCCTCACCCCATTCTCACCATATGGAGCATACAATATTATGCCTGGAAGCCGGGAAGCCTGTATTATGCGAAAAGGCCTTTGCCCTTAACAGCAGTGAAGTTATGAAGATGATAGACCTGGCCAGAAGAAAGGATTTGTTTTTAATGGAGGCTCTTTGGCCTCCCTTTCAGCCTTCATATCATAAATGCCGGGATCTTTTGTCGGGCGCAGATCTGGGTGAGATAGTATCACTCCGGTCATTTTTTGCATTTAAACCACCATATGAGCCAGAAAAGAGAGTATATAATCTTCAATTAGGAGGAGGTGCACTTCTGGATATAGGGATCTATCCGGTAATTGATGCTCTTAGCTTTTTGGGAGTACCAGACAGTATCCAGACTTATGCAACTTTTGATAGCAGTGGTGCAGATAATAATATTGACATCCTGTTTTCCTATAAGGATGGTCGAAGCGCATCCCTTTTTGCATCACTTAAGTCTGATACTGGTGTTGGTTGTGATCTTATATGTGAAAGGGGAATTGTTTCAGTAAGGCGGCTGCCTGATGGATCTCAGGAAACATCTCTAAGAAAACTTGGTAAGAAGGATGAGGTTTATAGATATTCTCCTCCCTCAAGGGGATTTCACCTGGAAGCCAAAGAGGTAATGGAAATGCTTGATCAGGGTAGAGCAGAAAGTAAAGTTGTACCTCTATCATTCAGCATAGATTTGATTAATGTTCTTGACAGGATAAAAAAGAAAGCAGGGATAATATACCCCGGACACGATTAAAAACAGAGATATGGATTTCACAGGTAATTTGTTGAAAATGAGGTCGGAATACCTGCCTGATTCGAAGGGGTCAAATATTAAGTATATACTACCTGTAGGTAAGAATGAGATAGATCTTACCGAAAGGATAGGAGGTGAGTTAGAACTGATATACGAAGGAAGAATAAACTGTATACACTGCGGAAGAGAAACCAGGAAATCATTTGCCCAGGGATATTGTTATCCCTGTTTTATCAGCCTTCCGCAAACAGATAAGTGTGTGTTACACCCTGAGAAATGCGAAGCCCATCTTGGAATATCCAGAGATTTAAAATGGTCTCAAGAAAATTGTCTAACAGATCATTTTGTTTATCTGGCCCTCACTCCGGCATTGAAAGTTGGTGTAACCAGGTCATCACAGGTTCCAACAAGATGGATAGACCAGGGAGCCAGCGAAGCAATAATACTGGCTCGTACTCCAAACCGTTATCTGGCAGGAGAGATCGAAGTATTCCTCAAGGATCACTTCTCTGATAAAACCAACTGGAGAAGAATGCTATCGGGTGAACCTGCGGCGGACCTTGACCTGGTACAGGAGAAGGCTGTAGCCCTGAAGATTCTGCCAGAAAGCCTTTTTGGGTACAGGGAGGAAGACGATAATATTATGCGCTTTAAATTCCCTGTTCTAAAATACCCGACTAAGGTAAAATCTTTGAACTTTGATAGTAGTTCGTGTGTTAAAGGCTTACTCTCAGGAATCAAAGGCCAGTACCTGTTATTTGAATCGGGAGATGTTCTGAATATAAGAAAACATGGAGGATATTTTGTTAGAGTCAATTATTGAAAATGGATAGTGCCCTTGAAGATAAGTCTGTTGAACTATTCAAGAGGAGAATATTCTTAAGCCTTATACTCCCTCTTCTATTTATCCTTTTATTATGGATTATCAGGTTCGTAGAATACGAATTTGATATTTCACTATATACCCTCGGAGTGTTGCCTCTTACTATAAAAGGTTTACCCGGAATATTCCTTTCTCCTCTAATTCATGCTGATGCCAGGCATCTTTTAAACAATTCTTTTCCTTTAATAATCCTGGGTTCGGCTCTTTTTTATTTTTATTCAGATATAGCCCTGAGGGTAATTATGGTATCATGGATATGGACAGGAATACTTGTCTGGCTTTTAGGCAGGGAATCATGGCATATTGGAGCAAGCGGATTAATTTATAGTCTGGCAGCTTTCTTATTTGTAAGTGGTATTTTAAGATCTTATATGAGATTGCTGGCTCTTTCCTTGCTTGTTGCCTATCTTTATGGCTCCATGGTATGGGGCATGTTTCCATTTGTAGATGTTCATATTTCGTGGGAAGCCCATATGATGGGTGCGTTCTGTGGAGTTATTCTGGCTTTCTGGTACAGGAAAGAGGGGCCGCAAAAGCCTGAAGTACAATGGTTGGACGATGATGAAGACGATATAGGGGATCCGGATAATGATGAAAATATATTAGTAGATGAATACAAGGAAAATGAGAAATAGTTTTTTTCGGGGATTTACTGCTTTATTCTTTACCCTGTTCTTTACAGCCTTTTCCCTTGCACAATCTGGCGGTGAAAAGGAGTTTTATCTTTTTGGAAGTGAGGATGTTCTTGAGCTTAGCCTGAAGTTTGATATGAGCACCTTTATGAAAAAAAAGTCTACCGAAGATTATTTGGATGCAGAACTGGTATTTTATATTGCGCCTGGTGATTCTCTGGTAAATAAGATAAGGGTCAGGGGCAGGGGTCATTCAAGAAATGAAATTTGTATTCTTCCACCCATAAGACTGAATTTCAAGAATTGTGAGAACAGGCCTGCCGATCTTAAGGGAGTTTCAAATGTTAAGCTGGTTACTCATTGTAAGGACAATAAAAATTTTGATGCTTATCTTCTTAAGGAATACCTTGCCTATAAGTTATACAATGTAGTTACAGATACAAGTTTTCGTGTTAGACTGCTTAAAATTAATTATATAGATACCGGTAAAAAAGGCTATAAACTGACTAAATACGGAATAGCTATTGAGCCGCTTGATGTTCTGGAAGCAAGGTTAGGTGCCGTTGAAAGAGAGAATGTTATTGTACGAACAACTTTTATTGAGCCTGAAAATTATGATAAGCTCAGTCTTTTCCAGTATATGATAGGTAATGACGACTGGCACCTGGCGAATCTTCATAATCTGAAATTGATCGAACCGGCTGTTGGCAATATCTCCGTGCTGTCCGTTGTTCCATACGACTTCGATTATTCAGGCCTTGTTGATGCGTATTATGCGATCCCAAATGAATTATATGGCCTTGAGAATATTACCGACAGGATATATATTGGTCCATGTCGTACTGAAGAGGAGATCCGCCGCGTAATGAATTTTTTCCTCGATCGCAAGGAGGAGTTTTATAAAGAGATTGAAAAGTTGGATTTATTAGACGAAAGACAGAAAAAGAGAGCTTTTAAATATATAGAGAGTTTCTTTAATGAGTATAGGAGAGACGAATTATTTTACAATATAAAGAGAACATGTTTCAATTTATAAAGAGGCTGAAGTATTATTTTGTAATAATTACCCTGTTTACCATACCGGGAGTATATAGTCTTTGGTCGCAAAGTGCACCCACTATAAATAGTAATTATTTCGAGATACCCGAGGTAGTAATAAATACATTTAATCTTTTTGAAAACCACGAAATCCTTGAGCTGACTATTAGCTTTGATATTACAGAATATATGAGCAGTAAGCCTGATGAAGAGTATTTGGATGCTCTTCTTTCTTATAAATATAATGGTCGGGATTCCATAAATAAGAAGATTCGGCTGCGTGCAAGGGGCAACTACAGGTACAGGAACTGTGAATTTCCTCCTTTACGTTTAAATTTCAAGGATACTGGCTTCGGTTTTGCTGATCTCGATTCACTGAAAAATGTAAAGATGGTTACTCACTGTTACGACAGTGAAAATTATCAGACCTACCTGATGAGAGAATATCTTATCTACAGACTGTACAATATTGTAACTGACTATAGTTTCAGAGTGAGATTCTTAAAAGTCAACTATATAGATACCGGAGATAAAAGACTTCTTTTTGAGCAATATGCTTTCTTGATAGAGCCTCTGGATAGATTATTATACAGGTTTAATGCAAAAGAAATTGAAGGAGAGGAATTTGAATTCGACGATATTGAACCGGACATTCTGGATAGGGTATCTTTATTCCAGTATCTGATAGCCAATTCAGACTGGTTCGTCGAGATTGTACATAATTTAAAGCTTATTCAAACCGAAGGCAGTGATACGATGAAAATATTACCAATCCCTTATGATTTTGATTATTCAGGATTTGTTAACACACATTACGCAGTTCCCCGAAGCGACCTCAATCTTGAAAGCATTACCGACAGGGTTTATATGGGTCCGTACAGAAGTGAAGATGAATACAGAATAATTGCAAATGAGTTTCTGGCCTATAAGGAATCTTTCATTGAAGAGGTAAGAAATTTTGAGTACCTTGACAGGAAAGTGAAAAAGGAATTAATTAGTTTTATAAAAAGCTTTTACCGGCTATATAGAAACGATAAACTTTTTGAACTCCTTGAGAAAGAATGTATTAAATAAATTAAATTTTGATAAAAAATTATTAATATGTCAGTTCTTATTGATTCTCTTAACCTCAGCGATACGGCCTGGTTTTTAATCAGGTTTGCCTTAAACCTCCTGACTCTTTTCGTTCTGGTGAGACTCCTCTATTATGAGTACAGGAAGGAGGGAGTACCTGAATATATGTTTGCTTTCTTTTTACTGGGGATAGTTGTATTCCTTATCTGTACAGCACTTGAAATGGTTGAGGTGCAGCTTGGATTTGCACTCGGTCTCTTTGCCCTTTTTGGAATCCTCAGGTTTAGAACAGAAAGTATCCCGGTAAGGGAAATGACCTATCTTTTTCTGGTTATCGGTGTAGCCATGATTAATTCGCTGGTTAACTTTGTTGATATTCTGAACGGTATTGTTCTTTCCAATACCCTGATAATCGTACCTGCATGGTTACTTGAAGCTTTCCTGTGCAAGCATTCTTACAAGAAAAAAGATATTGTATACGATAAGACTGAAGATATTTACGAAAGCGACGAATTTCTCAAGGCAAAGCTAGAAGAAATTACCGGTTATGAAATCAGGAGACTGAGAGTAAACAAAATTGATATGACCAGGGGTGTTGCTATGATCACCATCTATTACAAGGGATAAGAATCCATCTTCATCTACCTTAGGCTTCGGGCTAATAGCTTAAAAAGTTCCTCTTAAGACTTTTTGTTTGTGTTTATTTTAAAGGGCATATAAAGAGGACATAATCTGAAAAGACCCGTAAAAAGAGGTATGAGGCCAAACAGCCCAAGAAAACTTTTAAAAATTATTCCCAGTGCTATAATCAGAAGTCCGAGGATTATTCTTATTGCCCTGTCGTATGATCCAACGTTAAATTTCATATTCTTGTAATTATTGTTTGTTAGATGTCTAACAAGTACGGTCAAGACTTGTTCAAAGGGGTAATGTCTCAAGTAGTTCCCTTACCATTTCCACAGACTCTATATAAAGAGAAGCCTTGGTTGTCTTAGTCCCGACTTTTATTGTATATGCTTCGTCTGGTAATGCTTCAAAAGTATATTCATCAGTCCAGTCGTCTCCTAAAGCCAGGATGAAATTATATTCATTATTTCCAATTTTGCTTTTTGCTGCCCTTCCCTTATTTATTCCAGAGTATTTTATTTCTATAACCTTATCTCCATCCATTATTTCCAGGTTCAGGTTGGCCGTAAGGTTCCTTAACTGGTCTTTAAGCTCCCATGATCTCTGAATTCCAAGATCTGGGTCTGCTTTTCTGTAATGCCATACAAGAGAAAAATTCTTTTCTTCAATAAAAGTATTGGGCGTTTGATCAACGTAGTACTCAAGTATTTGATAAACAGAACTTTTCCAGTCGTTATTAATTTGTTCCATCATATACCAGTCGGAGTCCGGATTTTTTAACCATACTCCATGCTCTGCAATAAAGTGTATTTTAGAATTACTTTTAAACCATCGGCCCAGGGTTTCCTTATCCCGGCCACTGATTATAACCACTGTATTTAAAGGGTCATCAGTAAGTTTTTTTATAATCGAATATAATTTTTTATCGGGCCTTGCATCTTCAGGGTCTTTTTTAAAACCAGATAATGTACCGTCATAATCAAGAAAGAGTATCCTGCTCTCGGCTTTCTTGTAATTTGAAACAATCTCAGCTATCCGTCCATCATTAATCTTACGGGTTAAATTTGTTTCCTGGAGATGCTTTACATCGTCAAGGCTTTTAATATACTCGTTTGCCCATTTTTCAACAGAATATCTTCTTATTCTCTCTGTCATTACATCATTTCGCCGAATTTGCTCACAAACTGGCATTTCTATAGCTTCTTTTATCGCTTCAGCTATTTCACCAAGATTATTCGGATTAACAAGGATTGCTTCATGTAGTTCTTTACTGGCTCCTGCAAGTTCGCTTAGTATAAGAACGCCTTTGCCATCCAGTCGGGACGCTACGAATTCTTTGGCAACCATATTCATGCCGTCCCTTAGGGGTAGTATCAGAGCTATATCAGAATATGCATAGATATCAATAAGTTCATTTTCTGAGAATTTTTTATTCAGGTAAATAATTGGAGACCAGCTTATAGTTCCATATAGACCGTTAATTCTGCCCACAAGCTCATCAACCCTTGTCTTAATCGAATTATATGAATTTGAGGATTCGCCTGTTGGCAGGGCCAGCAGAACCAGGGTAACTTCCTCCATATATTTTGGGTAAAGTTGCAGGAATAGTTCAAAAGCAAGCAACCTGTGAGGTATCCCTTTGGTATAATCAAGCGGATCAATAGATAGTATTATTTTTTTATCATTGTTTTTCGCAAAGTTACTTACAATCTCACCCTGTGTATCTGATCCTCCATTGGCATGAAGGTCGTGCAGCCTTCGGACCTCAGATGTGAAATTATCAAAGTGTATGCCTTTTGGAAACACATCAACCAGGAGAGTTCTTTCGCCTATGGATATACGGTTAAAAATAGTGTCGTAGCCCTTTATTCTTCTTACGCAGCTCAGAAAGTGCCTAACGTAATCAAAGACATTAAATCCAATAAGGTCGGCCGATAACATTGCATCAAGAATTTCTTCCCTCCATGGAAGAAGCCTGAATATCTCAAATGAGGGAAAGGGTATATGTATAAATATACCAATAGAAACGCCAGGCTTGCACTTCCTTATCATTTGCGGGAGAAGCAATAAATGGTAATCGTGTATCCAAACAGTATCATCATCCTGCAGGCACTCACAAATTATATCAGAATACATCTGGTTTATCTTTATATAGGCATTCCAGTAAGAGTCATCATAGCTTGCATTCTGAGGGAAGTAGTGGAATAAGGGCCAGAGAGTGTTTTTTGCAAATCCGTGCATGGCAGCCTGGTATAATTCTGGATCGGGAAAGAGTGGTTTTGACCTGTATTCCTCCAGGCGGAGAGTCAGCTGCTTTTTCTCCTGGTCGGTAAATTTGTGATCGTCAATCCCGGTTAAACCAATCCACCTGGTTTCAAAATTGTCCTGAAAACCTGGCAGATCATAGATGGTTGATTTTCCTGCAGGTGTAATATTGAACTTATCACCATCTTTGTGAATTGTTACGGGTATTCTATTGGATGCAATGAACAGTCTTCTCATAACTTGGATTCGTAATTTTATTATAAATTTAGGCCTAAAATGAGTAACTTCAATAAGTTTTTTAGTAAAATGCTGCTTCTAAGATTTAAAATTGCTTTTTTGATTGATTAAAGGAAAAATTTTTGAAATGAGGAAATTTTCTGCTGTAATATTTGATTTGGATGGAGTAATAACCAGAACAGCTCTGGTACATGGAGAAGCCTGGAAAAGAATGTTCGACGAATACCTTATATCAAGAGAACAGCGCTTCAGCGAAGAGTTTAAGGAATTCACACATAGTGCTGATTACCTGCCTTATGTCGACGGTAAACCAAGATATAATGGTGTCGCTTCTTTTCTGGAGTCAAGGGGTATTGATCTTCCTTTTGGGGATCCATCCGATAGCGAAGATATGGAAACAGTTTGTGGGCTGGGCAACAAGAAAAACACTATGTTTAACCTGGTCCTGGAGGATAGGGGCGTTGAGGTATATGAATCTACTGTTAAGCTCTTGTACGATCTGAAAGAAGAAGGTATAAGAATAGGAGTGGCGTCATCAAGTAAGAACTGTAAACCGGTGCTCGAAAAAGCGGGTTTACTGGATTTATTTGAAACCAGGGTTGATGGCGTTGTGTCGGCCGAACTTGGTTTAAAAGGGAAGCCTGAAGCAGATATATTTACGACAGCATGTGATAACCTGGGAGTGGAATATAGTAATTCTGTGGTTGTAGAAGATGCCGTTTCAGGGGTAAAAGCAGGTAAGAATGGTAATTTCGGGTTGGTTATTGGAGTGGCCAGGGAAGATAATTTACATGAGCTTCTTGCCAGTGGTGCTGATATAGTTGTGGAAGACCTTGAAGATATTCCAATTAACAGGATAGACGACTGGTTTAGTAATGGTCTTTACGAAGATGGATGGCACCTTTCCTATTTTGATTATAATAAGGACAAAGAGAGATCAAGGGAGGCTTTGCTTGCAACAGGAAATGGATACTTTGGTACTCGTGGAGCGATGAATGAGAGCCGGGCTAACAAGGTAAATTATCCAGGGACTTATATTGCTGGCTTATATAATCGTTTAGTCTCAAAAGTAGGTGACAGGGATGTTGAAAACGAAGATTTTGTAAATATCCCCAATTACCTGCCAGTTAAATTTAAAATTGGAGATGGCGAATGGTTTGAGTTTAAGCCCGACCCTTCTTTCAGGATTAATCGAATTTTGAGAAAGCTTGATTTTAAGACTGGAGAACTGATTAGAGAAATGGAGCTTGAGGATGATAAAGGAAGAAAATCACTGCTGAAAACTTCACGTTTTGCAGGCATGCATTATCACCACCTGGCAGGGATTAAGTACAGCATTACCCCTCTTAATTACAGCGATAAAATAATAATCAGATCTGAGTTGGATGGTAACCACATTAATGCCGGTGTGGAAAGATATAGCCAGCTTAACCAGGATCACATATTTCATCTTTCAGAAAAGACAGATGGCAACAGGTTTTATATCGAGGTTGTAACTAAACAATCTAATGTTACAATAGCCATAGGTGCCAAACATATATTAAACGGGAGCGAGGATCTTGAAGATCATATTGATTGTAAATGCTCAAAAGGAAAGGCCTGTCAGGATTATACTGTTGAGGCAATGGAAGGCTCCGAAATTAACTTTGAAAAGCTTATTTCAATTTATACATCACAGGATAGTAAGGTTACAACTCCACTCTATCATGCCAGGAAGGCAATTGGCAAAATGGAGAATTATAAAACTGAGCTTGCCCTCTCGGCAGGGTCATGGAAAAAAATCTGGGAAAGAATTGATATAAAGATCAAGGGAGATCGCCTGGCACAGAAATTAATTCGCCTGCATCTTTATCATATGATTGTAACTGCTTCGCCTCATCATGTTAAACTTGATGCCGGTATACCGCCAAGGGGACTGCATGGGGAAGCTTACAGGGGACATATATTCTGGGATGAACTATATATTTTACCCCTCTACAATATTTCTATGCCTCAGGTTACACGGTCGGCGTTGATGTACAGGTACAGACGTCTCGACAGGGCCAGGGATTATGCCAGGAATTTCGGATATACAGGGGCAATGTTCCCATGGCAAAGTGGTAGCGATGGCAGGGAGGAAACACAGGTTGTTCATCTGAATCCTATCTCAGGAGAGTGGGGTGACGATTACAGCTCTTTGCAAAGACATGTATCACTGGCTATTGCATATAATGTCTGGAGTTATTACTGGACAACAAAGAATCTTAAGTTTATGCTTAGCTATGGAGCAGAGCTAATGCTTGAAATATCCAGGTTCTGGGCAAGTAAATGCGAATATGATAGCAAGCTGAAAAGGTATCACATAAGTGCTGTTATGGGTCCTGATGAGTTTCACGAGAAACTTCCGGGTGAAAAGGCCGGCGGACTAACAGATAATGCCTATACCAATATTATGGTAAGCTGGCTGTTCTCCAGGTGTATAATTTACCTTGATAATCTTAAGAGCGAATCAAGAAAAGCACTTTTGAAAAAGCTTAATTTCTCAGAGAATGAGATTAAAGAATGGAATGATATCAGAACCAGATTAAACGTAAATATAAGTGAGGATGGAATAATAGAGCAATTTAAAGGCTATTTCGATCTTAAGGAACTTGACTGGGAAGGATACAAAAAGAAATATGGAGATATCCACAGACTTGACAGAATATTGAAAGCTGAAGGTAAATCTCCGGATGAATATAAACTTTCAAAGCAGGCCGATCTTATAATGACCTTCTATAATTTAGGAGTGGAAGGGGTCTCTGATATACTCGAAAATATGGGGTATAAGATTGATGAAGATTATTTCGGCAAGAATTTTGATTACTATATAAAAAGAACATCTCATGGGTCAACATTGTCGAGACTTGTTCATTCATCGCTTGAATACTCGTATAAAGACCCTGAGACCGGATGGAATATGTATATGGAAGCACTTAAATCAGACCTTGTTGATATACAGGGAGGAACAACAGGAGAGGGAATACATTGCGGCGTGATGGCCGGAACAGTATACAGGTCCCTGTGCATGTTTGGAGGCCTGGATATTTCAGGAGATATTCCGGTTCTTTGTCCTAAGCTGCCAGATCACTGGGTTGGTATGGAGTATAAGTTTACGTTCAGGGATTCTGATTTTACAATTAAAGTTGAAAAAGATGAGATAGAATTATTTGCTTTTAACAATAATAATAAAAAAATAAAAGTTCATATTTACGGTGAATTTTTTGAGATAGAGAGCAAGGAAATTTTAAAGGTAAAGTACAGAAAGGAGTATAAATGTTAGGCGATATTCTGCTAATTAATGATATGCACAAGGAGGCTGCTGCTTCAATACATGAATATATTATTAATGATCTTAAGAAAAGAGATGAGAGATACAGGTATATTGTAGGAATATCGGGGGAGTCAGGCTCCGGGAAGTCTGAGCTTTCACATGCTCTTGGGAAACGACTTAAGGAGGATAATATAAGAGTTAAGGTTATTCACACTGATAATTATTATAAGGTACAACCCCTATTAAGAGAAGAATGGAGAAGGAATAAGGGTTTTGACAAAATTGGCCTGGATGAATACGACTGGGTAAAAATAAGAAAAACCATAAGGGATTTTAAGGAGGAACAGGAATGTGTTATTCCATGTATAGATCTTATTCCTGAACAGGTTGATAAACTTATTACGGATTTTAGCAAAATAGACCTTCTGGTTGTAGATGGATTATATGCAATAGATGCACCTGATATTGATTTAAGGGTATTTATTGATCTTACATACCAGGAGACCAAGATTAGCCAGATAATGCGGATGAAGGAAGAGATGAACGATTTCAGGCTAAATATACTCGAGAGGGAGCATCAGGCAGTTAATTCGCTTAAACCAAAGGCCGACCTGATAGTAAATAAATCATATAAGATTGTAAAGCCAAGCCAAATTCATGCTGTATAATAGTAGCATGTTTTGTAGATTTTATTAATTTTGAACGATTACAACGCATAAAAGATAGTAAAGTATAAACCACAAAAATTCACTCTATGTTTACGAAAAAAGTTTTTACAGTTCTTTGTTTACTCTTATTTATGGGAGGATTGACCTACTCTCAGAGCTTCAAGTACATTGGAGCAGCAAAGTGTAAGATGTGTCATAATAAACCCAATAAGGGCGAGCAGTATAATAAGTGGATGGAAGGCCCACATGCAAATGCAATGAAATCTCTTAGCGCAGATGAAGCAAAAGATCCTAAATGTCTTAAGTGTCACTCAACTGCAGCGTCTGTCGATCCCAAGCTTATGGGAGGAATAAATCCAACTGAAGGAGTTTCATGTGAATCATGTCACGGACCTGGAAGTATGTATAAGGCACCAGCAATAATGAAGAACCAAAAGGTGGCTATAACCAAGGGTCTGATTGTTCCCGATGAGGAACTTTGTAAGACATGCCATAACTCTGAGAGTCCTACTTTCAAGGGATTTAATTACGAAGAGTACCTGGCAATAATAGCCCATCCAGACCCAACTCTGCAGTAGACTTAATTATCTAATACATGAAAACCCGGCCATTGAGCCGGGTTTTTTTTGTCCCTAAAAATGCCTTCCTCCTTTCTGTCGCATAACTTTATTAACTATCAGTTTGATTATGGTGATAAAAGTTTCTTGCCCAAAAAGGCTCCTGTTAGGATGACAAAAATCATAAAAAAAGATTTGTATAATGAACATATGTGCATTATATTTGTAGAAAATATTTACCTTATGCCCAGGCCCAAAAGCAATAGAGTAGTACATGAGCCTCCATTATATACGGAATTTAAACCTGTCGGACTAAGAGGTCCTTCCCTTGATCAGGTCGAGCTTACCCTCGATGAGTTTGAAGCCTTCAGGTTGGCTGATCATATGAATTTAAGCCATGCTGAGGCAGCTGAGGAAATGGAAATATCCAGATCTACTTTCACAAGATTAATAGATCAGGCCAGAGGTAAGGTGGCTGATTTTTTGATCCGGGGTAAGTTCCTGACAATTAATGGAGGTAATATTCATTTCAGGACAAATACAATAAGGTGTAAGAGTTGTGGGCATATGTTTAAAACAGATTTTTCAAAGGCCGTAACCGAGTGTCCGGTCTGTCATTCAACAAATTTATTGAACCTGGCAGGTGGTTTTGGGCATGGGAGATGTTGCGGCTATAGTCGAACTAAATAAAAAGGAGGTTATTATGCCAGGAGGTGACAGAAAAGGTCCGATGGGCGAAGGTCCAATGACAGGCAGAGGCCAGGGTTTATGTGCCGGAAACGACACTCCGGGTTCTGTAACAGATGTTAATCAGGTGCGTGGTATGCGCGGCATGGGTCGCGGCATGGGTCGCGGCATGGGGAGAGGATTCCGCCATGGCCAGGCCCGGGGTTGGAGATTCTGGTTTGGCGGGAGAGATAATATATCTGATCAGACAGCCAATCAGGAAAATATAAAGTCAAATAAAGTTAAAAAGAAGAAAAAAAAGTAAAGTGATGAAATTTGCTATTCCTACATTTAACAGGGAACTAACTGCCCATTTCGGGCATTGTGAGAGTTTCGCCATTGTTAATACCGATAACGAATCTATTGTTAGCGAAGAGTATCTTGATCCACCGGTTCATCAACCGGGTGTTTATCCTCGTTTTTTGGCTGAGCACGGTGTTGATGTAATAATCGCAGGCGGAATGGGCCAAAAAGCACAGGATCTTTTTGCTCAAAATAATATTAAGGTATTTATGGGTGTGCAGAATGGAAGCCCCGCTGATCTTGTAAGTGCTTATTTTAAGAGCCAGCTACAGACAGGGGATAACCTGTGTACTCATTAATAAAGGGAGGATTTTGAGTGAAGATAGCAATAGCCAGCGGAAAAGGAGGAACAGGCAAAACAACCATTTCAACTAACCTTGCAGCCTATCTGGCAGAAACTGTTGATGTAGTTATTGCAGATCTGGATGTGGAAGAGCCTAATACAGGATTATTCCTTTCGGGCGATCCAATTATAGGTGAGGCCAGGTACAAGGAGAGGCCGCAATGGGATGAGAGCAATTGCCTGCTTTGCGGTAATTGTCAGAAGGTATGTAACTTCAATGCCGTAATTCAGCTGGCATCACAGATACTTGTTTTTCCCGAACTATGCCATAGTTGCTTTGCCTGTTCTGAATTATGCCCTACGGGCTCCCTGCCAATGGTTCAGGAGAGGATAGGTGAGGTGAAAGGATATAAAAATGGCAGGCTCACATTGCTTGAGAGCAGGCTTGATATTGGTCAGGAGCAGTCGGTTCCACTGATTGCTCAAACAAAAAAACTCGTTGCTGAGAGATTCGCGCAAATCGACCTTGTTATATTTGATTCACCTCCCGGAACATCCTGTCCTGTTATTGAAGCAACGCGTGATGCCGACCTTGTACTGCTTGTTACCGAACCTACTCCATTTGGAATGAACGACCTGATCCTGGCTGTGGATACAATGAGAGAGTTAAAAAAACCATTTGCAGTAATAGTTAACAGATTTGGCATAGGGGATGATAAGGTTATCAAATATTGCGAAAAGGAAAATATTGATGTAATAGCACGGATCCCCGATAGCAGGGAAATAGCTTCGCTTTACTCCATGGGGAAGCTTATTTATACGGAAGTAGAGGAGTTTAAGAGCGAACTGATAAAAATAGACCAGTATATAAAGTCGAAATATAAAAGTGAATTATAGATGAAGGAGCTAGTGGTCATATCGGGGAAGGGCGGGACAGGTAAAACTTCGATTACCGCTTCCCTCGCATATCTGGCAGGTAAGAAAGCAGTTATTGCTGACTGTGATGTGGATGCGGCCGATATGCACCTCCTGCTGAATCCGGATTATTCAGTTGATAAGGATTTTTTTAGCGGGGAGCTGGCGGTGATTGATCAATCAAAGTGTAGCGGATGTAATATATGTTATGATACATGCAGGTTTTCGGCAATTATAAAAGGCGAGGATACATGTTCTGTTGACAGAATAGGATGTGAAGGTTGTGGGTACTGCGCCCGTGTTTGTCCTGAGGGAGCCATAAAAATGGTAGAACAAAATGTTGGTAAACTATTTGTTTCCACCACAAGATTGGGCATGATGATGGTACATGCGAAACTGGGCATAGGAGCTGATAACTCGGGGAAGTTAGTGGCAGAAGTGAAAAAGGAAGCCAGAAGAATAGCCGCTGAGGAGGATGCTGATTATATTATTGTAGACGGATCTCCCGGAATAGGATGCCCCGTGGTATCATCTCTTTCAGGAGCAGATTTTGTACTCCTGGTAACAGAACCAACAGTATCCGGATTACACGATTTGAAAAGGGTATATAAACTGGTTGATAAATTTGGAATAAGGGCAGGCTGTATAATAAATAAGGCAGATTTAAATCATGATGTTGCCAGGGAGATAGTAGAATTCGTTAATAAGGAGAATATCGACCATATTGGAAATATACCTTATGATAATTCTTTTACCAGGGCTTTAACAGAGGGAAAAACCGTATCTGAAGGTCAGGGCTCGCTACCGGGAAAAATAATATCTGAAAGTTGGATTAAAATAAATGAAATAATAAAGAAAGATAAATAATGAAAATTGCATTTACATCTAAAGGAGCCGAAAGGGATTCTGATATGGACCCAAGATTTGGGAGAAGTGAGTATTTACTTGTTCTCGACACAAAAGATAATTCGCTGATGGCTTATGATAACAGGGCAATAAGCAAAGAAGCACATGGTGCAGGTCCAAAAACAGCACAAAAACTGTTTGATTTAGGAGCCGAGGTATTAATTACCGGAAACGGACCGGGAGGAAACGCCCTCTCAGTTCTTGAAAAGGCGGGCATAGAAATTTTTGTGGGTGCAGGTGGTATGACAGTTAACGAGGCTTATGAAGCCTTTAATAATAAACAATTAAAAACATTTTAAATATTATGAAAAAGACAGATGTGCTGGTGATAGGGAGCAGTGCAGCCGGATTGGTTGCAGCCACCACAGGGAAGAGGGTATATAGAGATAAAAGTTTTACTGTTATTACGAAGATGGCACAAACTCTTATTCCATGTGGAATACCCTATGTGTTTGGTTCGGTTGGTTCAACAGAAAAAGATCTTTTACCTGCTGCGAAGATGTTTGAAGCAAGTAATATAGATATTATTTATGACGAAGCCGTGAAGATAAAGCGTGAAGAGAAAATCGTAGAACTAAAAAATGGCGATTCTGTTCAATACGACAAACTGGTTCTGGGAACAGGATCTGTACCTAACATCCCCTCATGGCTGGACGGAACAGGATTGAAGAATGTATTTACAGTTCCGAAGGATAAGGTCTACCTCGATGAGATGCAGAAGAAACTGGCTGACTGTAAAAAGATAGTAACAATCGGAGCTGGCTTTATAGGTGTTGAAATTTCTGACGAACTTAATAAACTGGGGAAAGAAGTTACACTTATTGAAAAGCTTCCGCATGTTCTTGGGCTTGCTTTTGATGAGGATATCTCAAGCGTGGCAGAAACGCTGCTTAAAACCAGGGGTATTAATATTTTGACAGATTCAGGCGTAACCCGTATCAATGGAAAGGATAGTGTAGAATCTGTAACACTTGAAGACGGACGAATTATCGAAGCGGATGCTGTTGTTCTGTCGCTTGGATATCATCCACAGACTGAGCTAGCATCAAAAGCGGGTCTTGGCATTACAAATAATGGTTTTATAAAGGTTGATGAATATATGAGGACCGAGGATAAAGATATATTTGCTGTGGGTGATTGTGCAGAGAAACGTGACTTTGTAACAAGGAAACAATGTCCTGTAATGCTGGCATCGACTGCATGTGCTGAAGCAAGGATTGCCGGGATGAACCTGTATAAGTTATCTGCAATAAAAACTTTTAGCGGAACAATATCTATCTTCTCAACCGCAATAGGGGATACCGGATTCGGCGTAGCAGGTCTTACTGAGACCATTGCCAGGGAAGAGGGTTTTGATATTGTTGTAGGTAAGTTCGAAGGGATTGACCGACACCCGGGTTCGCTTGAAGATACTCACAAGCAGTTTGTGAAATTAATAGTTGGCCGAGAAGCAGGTGTAATACTTGGTGGTGAGGTAAGTGGTGGCTTATCTGTAGGCGAGCTAACTAACACAATAGGGATAATAATTGAGAACAGGATGCCAATTAACGCATTGCTTACAGCACAGATCGGGACCCATCCTCTTCTGACAGCATCTCCTGCAGGTTATCCTTTAATTAAGGCGGCTGAAGATGCTTCCGACCAGATTTTAAATAATGGAAAAAATTAGTCTTGTCTTTCCATAGTTAATTGTGAAAATCTCTCCCCCTGCTTTATGCATCGGGAGGGATTTTCTTTATTCTATTAAATGAAACAAGCCGGATATGTTTTGTAAAATATATCCACTTTATTGCTAATCTGTGATAATGTTTAAATTTAGAAGATAATTCATAAATCATTTGATATGTATCCAATAAAAAAATTTAACAGATTTGCGACGACTATAATTGTTCTCATGTTCGCTTTTAGCACGAGCTCTATTAATGGACAGGGATTCAAGGGATATTACCAGTACCCAACGGTTTCCGGAGAGACCATATTTTTTTCAGCAGAAGGAGATCTATGGAAGGTTCCTGTATCAGGCGGACAGGCAGTAAGGCTTACTACCCATCCTGGTGAAGAGACATATCCAAGGGTTTCGCCTGATGGTAAGACTCTTGCATTCTCGGCTACCTACGAGGGTCCCACAGAGGTTTACACCATGCCTGTTACGGGAGGTTTGCCTACCAGGTGGACTTACGAGGCAGAATCGTCTGTTGTTGCCAACTGGACTCCCGGAGGAGAACTTGTCTATACTACCACCGCATATTCTACATTGCCTGATCCTCAAACAGTAAAGATTGATTTTAAAAATAAAGTTCTTACGCGATACCCATTAAGTCAGGCAAGTGAATCTTCATTTAATGCTGAGGGTAATACAATTTATTTTGTAAGGCCTGCCTATCATGGTAATGTAACAAAGCGCTATATGGGTGGTACTGCAAGGAGGATCTGGAAATATTCGGACGGAGCCAAAGAGGCAACATGCCTGTCGGATGAATATAAAGGAGGAAGTCATCACCCGATGTGGTGGAACAAGAGGGTGTATTTTATAAGCGACAGGGACGGGATAATGAATATCTGGTCGATGACAGAAGATGGAAAAGATTATCAGCAACATACCAGACAAAGAGATTTTGATGTAAGATATGCTTCACTTGATAAAGGTAAGATTGTATACCATGTAGGTGCTGATATCTGGTTATATGATATTGTGGCAGATACAGAGTTGAAAGTTGATATTACACTTGGTTCTGACCTCGATCAGATGAGAGAAAAATGGGTAACTGATCCCGAACAATATATAACTTCGGTTCACCCTCACCCAGATGGAGAAAAGATAGTTATAACTGCAAGGGGAAGAGTATTTGTTGCCCCTGCTAAATCAGGCCGACTGGTACAGCTGTCAAGAAAAGAAGGAGTAAGGTACAGGGATGCGGCCTTTTCTTCAGACGGGAAAGATATTATTACTTTATCTGACGAAAGTGGTGAATTTGAATTTATGCAGATTCCCGCTAATGGAATAGGAGCACATAAAGCTATTACCTCTGATGGTGAAATATTAAGATTTACCGGATATCCTTCTCCCGACGGATCATTTTTAGCATACCGCGACCTGAACAATGATCTCTGGCTATTGAATATGGAAACAAAAAAGCAGAAACTTATTTCAACAACAAGGGAAGGTATCAGGGATATATCATGGTCGCCCGATAGTAGGTGGCTCGCATTTTCTCAGGTAGCCAATAATACTTTCGCCCAGATTTTTGCTTATGGAGTAGAGAATGGTGAAAATATAGCTTTAACAACTGACAGGGCAAATAGTACAAATCCCTCATGGAGCCCCGACGGGAAGTGGTTATACTTAATATCAGACAGGAATTTTCAATCTCTTGTAGGAAGTCCCTGGGGCTCCCGTCAGCCTGAACCATATTTTGACAGGCAAGAAAAGATATATCATATCGCATTGCAGAAAGGCTTAAGATCGCCATTTAAACCGGATGACGAACTATATAAGAAAGAGAAACAAACCGATAATAAAAATATTGTAGTAAAGATTGACCCTGATAATATACAGTCAAGGATAATGGAGGTCCCCCTTGCTCCGGGAAATTACAGGTCGCTCGCGGTAAATAATGATGCCATTTATTTCCTTTCAAGTACAGGTAGCGGGAGGGATGCAAAAACTAATCTTGTTCTTTTTAAGATAGGGAATGAATCAAAAAAAGAGACCGTCCTGGTCGATGGCGTTCGATCGGCTGAGATGACTGCCGATGGAAAGATGTTCCTCGTCAGTAAGGATAACGCTTTCTATATGCTTAAGGCCGGCACTTCTACAATAAGTAAGCTGGCTGATGCCAGGATTGATTTATCGGGCTGGACTTTCAATATGGACACGCGCGAAGACTGGAGACAGCTATTTACAGATGCATGGAGGATGGAAAGGGATTATTTTTACGATCCCAATATGCATAATATCGACTGGGATGCTATGTACGAAAAGTATCTTCCCCTTGTTGATCGTATTACAACACGCTCAGAACTAAACGACCTTATTGGACGCTATGTAGGCGAATTGTCGGTTCTGCATACAAGCGTAAGAGGTGGTGATACCAGAAGTGGTAATGATAATGTTAATGTCGCAGGCCTGGGTGCAAGATTTACCAGGGATGAAAAAGGTGGTGGATTCAAAATCGACTATATATATAAGGCAGATCCTGATTATCCGGATGAGTTATCACCCCTGGCTGACCAGCAATTGAATATTAAGGAAGGTGATATATTAACACATATAAATGGCGACCCTACTCTTGAGGAGATACATCCGGGTGCCCTTCTTCGAAATCAATCCGGCAAGCAGGTTCGGCTAAGATTTATATCGGCTTCGACAAAACAGCCTTATGAGGCCATTGTTACAACTATGGGAAGGGAATCCGGACTAAGATATAGCGATTGGGAATATTCAAGAAGGATGGAAGTAGAAAAAAGCAGCGAGGGTAAGATAGGCTATCTGCACCTTAGAGCAATGGGAAGTAGCGATATTGAACAGTGGTACCGTGAGTTTTATCCTGTTTTTAACAGGCAGGGACTTATTATCGACGTCAGGCATAACAGGGGCGGTAATATTGATAGTTTCATACTTGAGAAATTACTTAGGAAGGCATGGTTCTACTGGGCTTACAGATCGTCTCAACCAGCCTGGAATATGCAATATGCCTTCAGGGGACATATTGTTGTTCTCTGTGATCAGAATACTGCCTCAGATGGTGAAGCCTTCTGTGACGGATTCAGACGCCTTGGCCTTGGTAAGACGATAGGAATGAGAACCTGGGGGGGTGAGGTATGGCTGGGCAGCCAGAATCAATTAAGTGATAAAGGACTTGCTCGTGCTCCTATGAATGGGGTTTATGGCCCCGAGGGAGAATGGCTGATCGAAGGCGTGGGCTTTATTCCGGATATCAAGGTTGATAACCTTCCTCATTCAACATTTAATGGTGTGGATGCACAATTAGATGCAGCAATAGAACATCTCCAGAAGCTTATTAAAGAGGATCCAAGGGAGATCCCACCGCACCCGGCATACCCTGATAAATCGTTTAATAAAAAATAATCAAATAATTCAAATTAAGCAGTATCATGAAAAAAGTAACAAAAATAGGAATTATTATATGTGGTCGTTACCGTGATTGTGGAGGTGGAAAATGTTTTAGATCCTTAAAAAACAGAGAAGGAGCTTTCGATATATATCCTAAGGATGAGGATGTAGAATTAGTAGGCTATACTTCCTGTGGCGGATGTCCGGGTGGTAATATAGAATATGTACCCGAAGAGATGATAAATAACGGCGCAGAAGTTATACATCTTGCTACCGGCCTGGTTGTGGGTTATCCCCCCTGTCCGTATATTAAAGAGTTTAAAGCTTTTATTGAACAGAGGTATAAGATTAAGGTCGTTATAGGTACCCATCCCATACCAGAGAAGTACCTGATAAATCATAGCTCCCTGGGAACCTGGGATGCCGATGAATGGAAGGAAATTATCGCTCCTACAATGTCGGCTCCGGATCTCAGACTGGCGTATAATTAAATCAGGTATCAGTAACTCATCCCGGCACCGTGGCCTCTGCCGTGGCACCTTAACTGGCAATATCCATGGTGATCACCTGTATCAACAAATCTGAGCCCCGAGCCGCTTGGTATAACGATACTGGCATCAAAGTTAATAAGATGAGTATTATTTGTAGCTGAGCCCTGGGCATTACTAATCCCATGGGGATCATGGCATATATTACATGGAGTATTTTCTTCTACTATATGTGTGTAATGATAGGTAAATGATTCATTTGCCAGGATTGAGGTACGGCTATGGCAGGAGTAGCATAATGCGTAGGTATCGGCCGTCTCTACCGTGAGATCTGTCGTTTCATACCTGAGTTTTAATATTTGGGGATACGACGATCCGTGTGGTCCTGACGGAGCCCCGACACCATCACTTGCATGGCAATCAGAGCAATATATCATCGAACTCTCCGAATAAGGAAGTATTAAACTGGGTGAGTCTGGATTCTTACCGCTTGCAGCAACAGGATGAAATGAAGGGTTAAGAGGATTAAATTCCAGCCTGGTATTGTTCTGTTCAATAACCCTGACAGTAGCACTACCAGGCTTACCGGGACTATCTGCATGGCACCTGAAGCATAGCTCGTACTGGTTAAGTGCCTGATTTAATTCCCCGCCGCCTATATCTACGCCTTTAACTCCAAATATACTTCCCGAAACAGCTGGAGGAGAAGCACTATTGTTATTAACTGCATGGGGATTATGGCAATCTTCACATTCAACATGCATTGATGTTACCAGAGGGCTTTCAGATGGCAGGTGTGTAAGATTATACGAGTAAACATTATGAGTATAAGCCTTGCTTAGCTGTGAAGATATATCTGTGGCAGCCACATTGCTGTTATGGCATACCAGGCAATTATTTTCTTCAGCAATATAGTTAAGCAGGACAGGTTTACCTTCTGCCCCATGAGGGTTATGGCAGTTCTCGCATGCATTCTCTGATACCCTGCTATAATCTGTATGGAACCAGGGATTATTCCCGGAGCCATTCCAGGTTGCTGTCGAAGTGTTATGACTGGAAGATGACCAGTAGTTCCTGTCGTGACATTTATAACATAGATCAGAGAAGAGATTTGAAAGCACAAGGAAATTATCAAAAATGTCTGAATGAGGATCGTGGCATGACGTACATTCCAGGTTCCCGTTTTCTAATGTTACCGGCGAAGTAATTAGCGCAGGATCTATTAGCTGGCCATCGGCGGCTGCCAGAGTCGAGTTATATTGAAAAGATACTGGATGATCGTCTGAAAGATCGCTCGAAAGATTCGAACTTCCAGGGGGCATCATCGTTATTCCTCCAGAGAAATCTATATCTGATGCCCTGCTTAAGACATTGCCCAGAGCAATTGTCCCGTCATGACACGAAAGGCAGAGAATAGATGAGTTTGAAGGCTGACCTGGAACAGATTGAATGGTTGAAGAAGTGTAAAGATTATAAAATACACCTGGATCACTCTTATTCCATAGTGGGCTGTCTGCTTTGGCTGAATGAGGGGTATGACAGAAGATGCAAATTTCCTGCTCTGATGTAGCCCTTATTGAGCCTGGTCCTGATGCCGAAAGGTTATGAAGTGAGTTAACTACCGACTGGGAGAAAGCACCGCTAAAGCTAAATAATAATACTATTAGTATTTGCCAGAATCTTGTAGTCATTTAATGATCTTTACCAGGTTTAAATACCTGTACTCTGTTATTATAACTATCTGAAACGTAAATATAACCATTATCATCTATTCTTATTCCTGATGGCATTACGAATTCTCCGTTCCCGGAGCCTTTTTTACCAAAGTAATAAAGAAAATCACCCTGATAGTTAAAGATCTGAACTGTATTGAATAAGGCATCTGCTACATAAATATTTCCCTTCCCATCAACGGCAATACCCTTGGGACGCGCAAATTTACCAGAAGCATCTCCATGCTCACCAAAAGAAGAAAGGTAATCTCCATTCTGATTAAATATTTGTATCCTGAAATTCATCGCGTCAACAATATATACTCTTCCCTTATCGTCTATATCAATATGAGTTGGAAAATTAAACTGGCCCTGATCACTACCTCTTTCTCCGATCCTGAATAATAAGCTGCCATTTTTATTAAAGACACTGATACGATGTCCTCCTGATTCAACTACCCATATCTCCTGTTTTTTGCTATTGTAGGCTATTCCCGTTGGTCTTTGCAATATTACCTCCTTGCAGAACGTGCTTAGCTTGCCCTCCTCTGTTAGAAGGTAAATATTTTCTTCTGCAGAGTCTGAAAAGAGCAGGCCAATACCAGTAATGAAACATCCTGAAACAAGAGATTTAAATTGAGTCTTATTGTTATTCTTAATTTTTGTCGCTGATAGAATCTGGCCTTGAAATTTTATTATTTCACCATTTCCCTGACTTACTATCCATCCATTATCCTTGGATGATAGAGCAATATCAACAGGCCTTGATATATTTGAGATGGCAGAGCCTAAAAAGATATTCTCAATAATTTGTAAAGGACTTTTTCGCTCCCTTGCATATTGGTCTGGTATATTTTTTACCCATTCAATTTCTAATTTTTTTTCAGCAGATTGTCCGCTTAGAAAGCTTGTTGAAAACAATATTATTAGAGTGGTAAAAAAAAATCTTGCTGAAAACATAAATATGCGGAATAGAGATTGGCAATCAGAACTAATTTATGAATTTATCTTTTTAATATAAATAATTTATGATTTTGCTGAAAATAACGAATTTAATTGCTGAATAGCACAAAGAAATATTTTTGTCAGCATCTTTTATGATTATATTTATAATAAATACTTATAAATGAGTAGAATAATATAATATTGTATTGGTCTTTTATAGGCCAAAGTCGGGGCAAAATGTTCGGACCAACCAATAAAAAATTGAACAATTTTTATTTAAACTCTTCTGTATGCGTTTACAGAAGAGTTTTTTATTATTTTGCGCAAAATTTAAAGATATGATAAAAAGAGTTTTTATTCTGCTTGCCATAGTAATGCTTGCAGCCTGTAAGGGAGGTAATAAAGGTCCGGTTATGGCAACCCCCTCAGAGGAGATAGATTATAACCAGGATGCAACTGAGCATGTTGCCAATATCTCAAGTGAGAAAAAGAAGGTTGATATTCAGCATGAAGAAGGAATACTTACAATCGCTGAAATTTTAAAGGATAGGGAGAATCTGGCAGGTAAAAGTGTCTCAGTTAAAGGTGAGGTAACTAAATACAACCCGGCCATTATGGGAAGAAACTGGGTTCATATCCAGGATGGAACAGATTATTCGGGTGAGTTTGATCTTACCATTACTACTTCTGCTGAAGTAAATGTGGGCGACCAGGTTGCATTCACAGGTGTACTTGCTATCGATCGTGATTTTGGCTATGGTTACAAGTATGCTACAATAGTCGAAGGAGCTGAGATAAAAAAATAGCTATTCGATAACTCTGCTGTATTTCAGTTTTTTATGACAACCTGTTGCACAGGAGCCTCCTGTTTCAGTTAGCTCCAGCTTCATTGGCATTTCCCATCTTCCAAACAGTACCGTTTCCTCAAGTATATGTTCGCGGGGAGCACCATGTGCATTATGGCAAAGGTTGCAGTTTCTTCCCCTGTTCCCATTTATATGGAGGTAATGAAGGTTGTTTGTTCCGTTTCTGAAGTTAGTAGCATAATCGGTATTTTGCTGGGTAAGCATATCAGGATCGTGACACATAAAGCATAGATCAAAATTCTCAGTCTTTGCATCTGCATATTGTTCAACCGGATATTCGCTAACAAGAAGAAAGGGGTATTCTCCGGAATGAGGAAAGTGACAGCTTGTACAGTCGCCATTATCTACGGGTCCGTGTATTACGTTCCCCTCAACAAGCAGCGGAGAAATTGCATCCAGTATCCTTCCTCCTGATTTGATCTCTTTATCGTGACAGCTCAGGCACATATCCTTTAGTTCCTTTTTCAGATTATAGGGATTGTCTGAATGATGAGGATCATGGCAGCTCTGGCAGTCGCCTTTCATTACCGGGCCATGTACTGTATTAATATCTTCTGTTTCAATATAATGGCAGTCGAGGCATGTATTCTCAGAAAAATCATTCAGGATTAATGATCTGTTATCAGAACTATGGGGGGAGTGGCAATCTGCACAGGACCCCTCCTTAACAGGCGAATGAACATTCTCTTTTGTTGTTTTTGGGTCGTGACACATATAGCACAGTTCCGGATATTGTTCGGTAAGCTCAAAGCCTTTTTCTTTTCCCGGATGCTTCTTTCCCGTTGAGCTGTGGCACAGATCACATCCATCCTCAGTTATTGGGTGCACGACAGAACCTTCAATAAGATTTTCATGGCAATCGATACATTTATCTTTTCCCGGGGCACCTAAATTGCTGCCCGGTCTGTCAATTGAGACGATTGCAAAAATTCCAATAATTAAGCTTATTAATACTTTCATAATATATTATTTTAAAATTTCCTGATTATCTCCAGATTTGTTCCTGTGTACAGGAAGTTACTCTGTGCATAGCTTCTTTTATAAATATTGAAGCTGCCTTTAATGGTTAATTTCCTGAAGCTTGTAATCAGCTCGGTCTTTCCTGTTATCAGATCTAAGTCTATGGTACGACCATTTTGCTTCAGATATGATCCTTCCAGGTTTAGTCTGCTCCACCTGTTGATCGAGTATGTAAACCTGGTCGATAGGTTAGAATAGATATAATTAAGTTCCTGATCAAGTATATGATGATCTCTAAGTGTTCCATTTAGTGAGAGCAGCATCCGCGATTTTATTTTCAGGTTCAGATTCAGGTAATAATTTATTCTTTTATATGGTATAAGGTCAGAATTGTAATAGTCATATTCTATTCCTGCTGTAGCTATCTTATAGTGAATTCTCAGACCAGTAATATTCTGGTAAAACCTGTTCAGGGTAAGATACTCTGTTTGCTTAACCTGTGGATATTCCTGAGCGGAGCCTCTGTAGTATAACTCCAGTATTCTGTCGAAGAGAAGTATGCTTGATGTTAGTGTATTGTTTAATGCCAGGTAATTATATGATCCTGGCTGAATGGCCGTGTAACTTATCAGAACAGACTGATCCTGTGCTATTTGTCCTCCCGGGATCCTGAGTATTTCAGTAAAGTTATTAATTGAACTAATTATATAATCCAGTCCTTCCTGATATATAATAGTAGATGTAATATCTGTTAATGTTATGCTTAGCTGGTCAATATATGGTTTATCAAGTATTATAACCTCTATATCGCTTAGCCTGTGTTCTTCTCTTAATATATTTATATTATTTGATTCTCCCTCAAGATTGTTTTTGTGCGCAAAGAAATGGTAGCCCAGGTTTATTCTTCCAAAGCTTGTCTTTTTTGTATAATTAATCTGTGCCCCCGAAATAACACTAGATTCATTATAATAGGTGTGAGAGCTGCCCGTATAATCTATATAAGCCTGGCTGGTAAGACTTTGATATAGTTTGTGCTTAATTTCTCCTCTGCCTTTATTAATAGTTATCGACTGATTATGATCATTCATCTTGTAGAACCTGTATTGAGCGATAAGGTCAAAATTATCGGTCAGATGCAATATCCCTCTTTCATTTACTTCGAATCTTGAGAAAGTATAGGTTCCCTCTTGCTTAAAGAAAGCTACATTCGAAGAAAGACCATACTTTCTATCAGGATCGAAGAAGAACTGGCTAATAAAATCTATATGTGCTACCTGATTATCTACATCTCTTAGTTCGTCATACCTGTACTTATTATCCCTTAATGAGAATCTTAATTCATGATTGTCGTTGCCGTAAAATGATTTATCCGTACTTGCCTCGAGGCTTCTCTGGGCCATTGAAAAATACCTGCCTGACTCAGTCTCAGTCTGGTCCGACTTAATATCCCGGTAACTTATCCTGAGAGGTAAGATTTTATTAGAAAGCGAAAGCATTGTCCCAAACTGCCTGTTGTCAGATCTTACATTGGTCAGATTCTCACGATTAAAATATGCCTTGTTAAGATTGTAGAAAGTATTGATACTGATAGCTTTATTATTAAATACAGCTGCCTGTAGATTGATCCTTGAAAGTGTTCTTACTTCTGACCTGTCGGGGATTACCAGGTACCTGTCATCTCTGAGTTCGGGTCTATATTCACCTGAGGCAGAGAAGGAAATTATATCGGGGTTCCACATATAACTTGACGAATTAAGTTTTACCCCTGCCTGGAAGTGTTTCGAATTCAAATTTTCATTAAGATCATTTAATTGTGAAGATAAGGTGCGGTAGCTGCCCAGAAGGCTTACTTCTCCGGAGACTGGTCTGAAGTGCCAGAATCCAAGCGAGAATGGTGATTCCTGAGAATATACTTTTATGCTTAAAAGTAATAATAATGATATGCTATATATCTTTTTGCAATTCATTCAACAAACATTAAGCTGCTACTTCCGCCATGTGGGTTATGACAATCTGTACACAAGAAATCATCTCCTCCACTGTGCATATCGGCCTCCGATAGTTCTTCTGCTTTATGACAGAAGAGACATAAATTATTTACCTTATCATTTAGTAATGCCTGTTCTTTGCTGGAGTGAGGATTATGGCAGCTTGTACAGAAACCTCCATCTACCGGTCCGTGAATCTTGGAGTATAATTCGTTGTAATCAGTATGACACTGATAACACAATTCGGGCTCATCAAATATCATATTACCAATTGAGTTTATGTCGTGGCAGCTGTTGCATTCCTTATACTGATAAGGCCCATGATAGATGATTTCATTGGTTTCCTGTAAGGTCGAATCAATGTCAATGGCATCGGCATTATCACTAAGATTCGAATCTAATATGTTACCGGAATTGATGGTATCTGCCGGATTGGGTACTCCATCAAAGAAAAGCGACAGGGTTTTATAGTTCTTGTTAACGGAGCATGAGAAGAATATTCCGCATATCAACAGAACAAAAATGTATATTACCCATCTAACTTTCACGGCAAGCAGTATTACTCTGTTAATCCGACAAATCCGTATACGCTTAATTTATCCGGACCGTATTGGTTGCTTACATAAATAAGGTATTCGAGTTTAAAGGAAGGGTCAACAAAACGCTTGAAATAATCAAGGTTTCCATAGTCGACACTTACATCTGCCGGCAGCCACATGCCTCCCGGCCCTGTATAGGTCCCTCCAAAATACAGTAAAAGATCTCCCATACTGTTAAAGATCTGAGTATTCTCAAAGGCAGCATCAACAACATATATATTTCCATCATTGTCGGCAGATATTCCTTTTGGCCTGGTAAATTGTCCCAGTCCGTTGCCCGGGCTACCAAAACTTTTTCTCAATTTAAATTCCTTGTCAAATACTTTAACCGAACAATTACCAATATCTGAGACATAGAGATAATTATTTCTAAGATCTATATTTAAGGGTTGGTAGAGGTATTCTTCGTCGGTAATATCGGATTTCGGGAAATATGTTTTCAGACTCAGATCCTCTCTTCTATATACCTCGATGCGATGATTATCGGACGCTGTTACATAGATATGTGAACTATCGACCTTAACATCGGTAGGTTTTGAGTTGTCGACAAGATTCAATTCATTAAGGTAATTAAGATTCTTATCAAAAATTACCACCTGTTTCCTGTTGCCATCTGCTATATACAGGTTTCCTTCAAAATCCACATCACAGTTGAAAGGCATTTGTAGCTGTCCCTTCCCTCCTGGTATAAAAACAGTAAACGATTCATCACTTGTATCCAGAATTATCAGACCCCTGACTCCTGTATCGCAAATATAAATCCTGCTACCATTTATGCAAACACCATATGGCTTTACAATTGGCACAGGCGCTCTGTCGCCGGTCAAAAATTTGTTTATTGTACTTTGTTCTCCTTCGAAATCTGCAGAGGTGCTGATTGATGTAAGGTACTGAATCCTTGTTTTGGCCGGTGGTTGAGGATAAATAACAAGATTATCAGGATCAGTGAGGCTTGAAGGCTGATTCTGACAGGAGAACATTAATAAAACAGGAAGGATAATCAAAACCTTCCTGTTAATAAGATATTTATTCATAAGAATGCATGAATTACATTGTGTATGACCACTATAATATTTTTAAGGGTAAGACTAAAAACTATTTGTCGTGGCATGTCAGGCAAAGCTGACTGTTAGTATTGCTAATTTTAAGAAGGTAAGGTACATTATACTTATTATGAACATCGTGACAGGATGCGCATTCCATTTTATTGGCAAAAAGCATGGTATTTGATATAGTTCCTGAAAGGGCTGGTACGTTGGTTGTAGCCGGATCGTGAAGGCCACCATCCAGACCTGCAAGAGCTGTAGTGTAATCAAATGAAATAGGATGCTCATTCGACATATCACCGCCTGAGGCGCCACCTATGCGATTTGCTGTGCTAATATAATTTGTTCCTCCGCTAACTCCCCCAAAGTTTTCGAGTGCAATTGTACCGTCATGGCAGCTAAGACAAAGTTTTGAGCTGGCTCCAGGGTCGCTAATTGTTGTTCCGCCGTGGGGGTCGAAAGTAGCCGATGAGTACAGGTTATAACTGCTTACAGCTGTTACTTCATGGTCCCATAGAGGGGCAGTTGCAACCGGCGTTGCATTGTGAGTTGTATGACAAACGGCACATATTTTATTTTCTGCCGGCGCCCATGATTCTGCTGAAAAGTCATGAGCTGTTCCTGTAATTTGAGCCTGAATTGAATTATATCCTCCTGCAAAAAACAATAGGCATAAAGGAAGTAAAAGACGTTTCATATTATTAATAGGTTGGTTAGGTCGTCCTAATATATTAAAAAGCATTAAACTAGAGAGGCTTATAGCTAATTTAAATGCAGTTTGAATATAAATAAGTCAGATAATCTGGGTAAAAGCAATTACCGGCAAGGTAATTCAATACAAATATAGCTCACAAAGCTATTCAGATATTATTATCTGCAGGCTAAAAATTAAGACTTAGCTTTAGTTAGCCAGCCTGCTACGACGAAGAGGTAAATCATACACAAAAGAAGAACAGACATACCCAGTGTCGTGTTACCTAGATCTGTTAGCCATCCCATAATTGGCGGAAATATCGCTCCACCAGAGATTGCCATCATCATAAGTCCCGATATTTCGTTACTGCGTTCGGGTAAGATCTTAACAGTAATAGAGAAAACGAGCGGGAAAATATTAGCAACCGCCAATCCGATAATAATAATAAGGAGATCGATAAACCATATGCTCCAGCTATCCGATAAATATGGAAGAGCGAGTATTGCAACAAAAGAAATAATGCCCAGAATGGTCGACCAGAGGAAGAATTTCCTGGAGGAGAATCTGGTAAGTAACAATGCACCACCAAAGGTCCCGACCATACGTCCAAAGAAATAAAATATTCTTCCTGATTCTGCTGATGTTTGCTCAAAACCGTAACTATTAATCAGAAACTGTCCCGAATTTGAATTAAATCCCACATCAATACCGACAACCACAAATATCGAGAGAACCATTAAAAGGACAACTCTGTTTTCAAGTAGCTTAAATGCAGATTTTATAGAAGCTTTCTTTTCTTCATTTTTAGATTCTTCCACACGCGTTGTCCCCAACCATATTACTGATAGTATAGATACTATCCCGAATGCAAGAAAAAGCAATTTCCAGTCACCGAAGCGGGCTGCTAACATAGCTGCCAGAGGAGGCGCCAGCATTGAGCCTATGGCCTTAATAAACTGGGAGAAGCTTAAGAAACTGGACGATCTGTTACCCGGTACTACATCTACCAGCAAGGGGTTTGCAGAAACCTGAACAATGGTATTTCCAATTCCCAGGAAAGCAAAGCCTACAAGTACCATGGCAAAGTTGTACATAATAAAAGGTACCAGCATTCCCAGTGCTGTAATAAGCATCCCAATATTTAACATGAATTTTTTTCCAAGCCTTGATTGTATTATCCCAACAGGAACAGATAATAGGAGGAACCAAAGGAAGGCTGCTGAAGGTATAAGCTGTGCCAGGGTTGCTGATAGGTTCAGGTCGGAGCTAACACGATCTACCCCTATTCCGACAAGGTCTACAAAACTCATTACAAAAAAGGACATTAGTACAGGAAGTACTTTGGAAATTTTAATTTTTTCAGACATTATATTTTAGCTTTTTGTCAGCATTTAACCTTACATATATGGTAGTCGGTTCTTTACAGAATTCCAGAAATCATTATCAAGAAGGTAAGCACTACCCAGCAGTGCAGCATCTTCTTTTAAATCAGAAATCTTAACTTCCACCTGGCACTTATTATCGTCAAGGCCCGACCTCAGTGATTTATTGAAGAGACCATAAGCCCTTGAAATATTACCACCTGCAACTAGCATTTCGGATTTAAACTTATTGAGCCAGGGAGCCAGGAACTCTCCAAGTGAGTAGCCAAATTCTTCAAAAAGTGACTCTAGCCGGGGCTCCTTGAGGACAGCCTCAACCACATCCTTAACTCCGTCAACCGTTAAACCGGTCATCTTTTCGTATCTATCTGTAAACCATCTGGTTGAAAAATAGTCGTCTGCAATACCATCCCGGTATTTAATATGATAAACACAACCTAGATCCGGCACATCATTTCCCTGTACTACGGGTACTTTGTCTGCAATAAATGCTGATCCGAAACCTGTACCAAGAGTTATTGCCATCGAACGTTTTGTCTTTGAAGATTTTCCTGCCCAGGCTTCGCCCACGGCAAAAGAGGATGCATCGTTCATAAACCTGAAAAAGACATCATCTCCCAGATTTAATTTATTTCGGACTGAGTCTCCAACGTTAACACCGTATAGTTTTTCATATTTGGGCACTCCTTTTATCAGGCAAATACCATTGGTGTAATCAAAAGGCCCTGGCATGGCGAAACCTACTCCTTTAATCCTTTTTATGTCGACCATGGAAATTGATTTCCCAATAGCTTCGCTCCATCTTGAAATAATAATACTTTCTTCAGCCTTATTATCTACCGGCATAGTTACCATGGTATTCTCAAGTATTTTTCTTTTAGCAAGATCTACAAGAGCTGAAGTAATATGAGATCCACCTATATCTACGCCAACCGAATATATTTTTTCCATTAGTTGTATTCCTGGTTTGGTTAAAAATCAGAATCTGAATGTATTCAAATTAGTCTTTACGGCCAAATAAAAATAATCTGTCAGATCAAAATAATTTTGTTCTGTATGAGAGAAGGTATCAACAGCATTTGATTGATGCTCAGAAACAGTTTGGGGATTGATGACTAATAATTAAATTGCGAGTCAGGGCTACAGGAAATTCTCTAACTGTATAATGCATGATGCATGGTCCCGGTTTAATAATTTAAAAAAGATGCACTACTATGAGAAATATTACTTTATTTTTTTTCGCTTTGACTGTGTTTATTTCCTGTAATAATACAGGTTCTGATATAAACATTATAAGCGATTCAAATATAGACTACACAAGCTTTGTTAATCCTTTTATTGGTACAAGCAAAATGGGCCATGTATACCCGGGTGCCACTGCTCCTTTTGGAATGGTGCAGTTAAGCCCGCAAACAAATTTTCAACCCATGTACAAAGAGGATGGTGCTTATAGGCAGGAAACCTATGAATATTGTGCTGGTTACCAGTATCGCGACACAACAATAATTGGCTTTGCCCATACTAATTTCAGTGGCACCGGCCATTCTGATCTGGGTGATTTTCTTATTATGCCGATAAGCGGGCAAGAGAATCCAGATCCTTTTAATAAGGAGGAAGGAGATAAAGGATATTATTCGGTCTTTTCTCATAAAAGAGAGGAAGCATCACCAGGTTATTATAAGGTTGATCTTGAAAGTTATAATATTAAAGCTGAACTTACTGCAAGCGAACGGGTGGGATTCCATCAATATACCTTTTCTGAATCAGACCAGGCTAGTATAATCCTCGATCTTGTTTACAATGTTTATCATTACGACAATAAGAATGTATGGACTTTTATACGGGTGGAAAACGATTCGCTGGTAACCGGGTACAGGCAGACTAAAGGATGGGCAAGAACCAGGAAAGTGTTTTTTGCAATGCAATTTTCAAAAGCCTTTAAGAGCTATGGCCATAAGAAGTATGATGATATTATTTATGACGGTTTTTACCGGCGCTTCAGTCAGGAGGAAAACTTTCCCGAAATGGCTGGTAAAAATATTAGAGCATATTTTAATTTTAATGTTTCCGAGAATGAGAAAATCAAGATAAAATTCGCTCTTTCACCTGTCAGTACAGCCGGTGCAATAAAAAACCTGGAAAAAGAAATCCCTCACTGGGATTTCGACGAAATACGTGAACAGACAAGGGAAAAGTGGAATAGCGAGCTTTCAAGAATCGAAGCAACGACACTAAGTGAAGACGACAAAATAACCTTTTATACAGCTCTCTACCATACAAACCTGTCGCCAATCATATATGAAGATGTAGATGGGCAATATCGCGGACTCGATCAGAATATTCATATATCCGAAGGCTTTACAAATTATACGATTTTCTCTCTCTGGGATACCTACAGAGCGCTTCACCCCCTGTTTAATATACTCCAACCGGATCGTAATAACGATATGATAAAATCCATGTTGGCTCATTACGACCAGAGTGTACATAAGATGCTGCCTATCTGGAGCCATTATGCCAATGAAAACTGGTGCATGATTGGTTATCATGCCACATCAGTTATCGCAGATGCTATATCAAAGAATACTGGTGATTTTGATTACGAGCGAGCCTTGAAAGCTTCTGTAAATACAGCAGGCGTAAGGTATTTTGAAGGATTGGGAGAATATATTGATTATAAGTATGTACCTGACGACATAAGTCATTCTTCTGTTTCAAAAACACTGGAGTATGCATATAATGACTGGTGCATTGCACAGATGGCAAAATATTCAGGTAAAGATGAGCTTGAAAAGGAATTTTTATTGCGTTCCGAGTATTATAATAATGTCTTCGATCAGGGCAGCGGTTATATGAGGCCCAGGATGGCAGACGGATCATTTAGAAAAGATTTTGATCCTATGGATACTCATGGACAGGGCTTTATCGAAGGTAATGCGTGGAATTACGGATTATATGTGCCTCATAATATTGAGAAGATGGTAGCTCTAATGGGAGGGAAGGAAAGGATGAGCGAGCACCTGGACTCTTTATTTACCATGGATATTGATGATAAGTATATTGAACAGACCGAAGATATAACACGTGATGGTATTATCGGTAATTATGTACATGGTAATGAACCGGGCCATCATATTCCATATTTATATAACTGGACAGGCCATCCTGAAAAAACACAGTCGCGTGTCAGAATGATAATGGAGACCATGTACGGGCCAAATGTTGATGGTCTGTGTGGCAATGATGATGCAGGTCAGATGAGTGCCTGGTATATTTTCAGCAGCCTGGGTTTTTATCCCGTTACACCCGGATCACCTTACTATGCTCTTGGTAGTCCACTGCTTAAAAAAGCAGTTATACATCTGGAGAATGGTAAAACACTTACTATAACAGCAAATAATCAAAGCAGGGAAAATGTTTATGTAAGTAGTGTTTCTGTAAATGGAAAATTTCTTGAAGGCAATATTCTGTCTCACAAGGATATTATAAACGGAGGAGAGATTGTTTTCGAAATGTCAGATATTGCAAAAGACAATTGATGAAGGATAAAAATTTAATATTGGTCCTGCTTTTAATCTCTTGTTGCTTATTTGCCTGTAAAAGCAATAACAATAGTAGTGAAAAGGCAGCTGTCTTATCTGGTAATCCTGTAATTGAAGGATGGTATGCAGATCCTGAAGTCCAGGTTGCTCAGGGTGAGTATTGGATCTTTCCAACTTACTCGGATAAGTATAACAGGCAGGTAAAATTTGATGCATTTTCTTCTAAAGATCTGGTAAGCTGGCTTAAACACCCCGCTGTTCTTGATACATCAATAGTTGATTGGGCACATAGGGCCTTTTGGGCACCATCTCTTATTGAGAAGGATAGTTTGTTTTATCTGTTTTTTTCTGCAAACGATATTCAAAAGCCGGGCGGCCCGTATTGGGATGAGAATAATACTGAAAATCATACCGGGGGTATTGGCATTGCAGTTGCCACGGCTCCATCAGGTCCGTACAGGGATTACCTTAATAAGCCCCTGATATCAGAATTTTTTAATGAAGCTCAGCCAATTGACCAGTTTGTCTTCAGGGATGATGATGGCACTTATTACATTATTTATGGTGGCTGGAGGCATTGCAATATTGGTGTATTAAATAATAATTTCACAGGGATAATTCCATGGGACGAAGACAATTTATTTAAAGAAATTACCCCGGAAGCTTACGTTGAAGGACCCGTAATATTTAAGAGGAAGGAGATCTATTATTTTATGTGGTCTGAAGGAAGCTGGGGAGATGATTCGTATAAAGTTGCTTATGCAATGGCAGATCAGGTAGGGGGTCCATACAACAGAATAGGTACAATATTGCAATCGGATGAGAATATAGCCACAGGGGCGGGACATAACTCTGTGATAAATATCCCGGGAACAGATAGGTGGCTTATAGTTTACCACAGACGACCAATACCTAATCAGGGCCGCGATCATCGCGTTACCTGCATTGATAAGCTGGAGTTTAATAAGGATGGTACCATCAGGCAGGTTGTAATGACAGATAAAGGTGTCGAAAAATACAGTATTCAGTAATTTAAAAATACCAGAGAATGAGAAGCAAAGACATATTTATAATATTATTGTCAGTACTGATCCTTAACGGATGCAAGAAGCAAAACGACAGCCAGGGAAATCAGGATGGCTCCTTTGATCTGTCAGACTACGTGAATCCGCTGATGGGTACAGATTCAAAGTACAGTTTATCAAATGGGAACACTTACCCGGCAATTGCAACTCCATGGGGAATGAATTTCTGGACACCTATGACCTCAAGGATGGGTGATGGTTGGACATATAAGTATAACGAAAACAGGATAAGGGGAATTAAGCAGACACATCAACCCAGTCCGTGGATTAACGATTATGCAGCTTTTTCTTTTATGGCCGTAACAGGGGATCTTAAATTTAATGAAGAAGAGCGACAATCATGGTTCTCACATAAGGCAGAAACAGTTAAACCATATTATTACAATGTCTATCTGGCCGATTACGATATTACTGCCGAAGTAAGCCCGACCGAGAGAGCGGCACAATTTAATTTTACATTCCCTAAGTCTGATTCATCATATATAATTCTGGATGCATTTTTTAAAGGGTCCATGGTCAGAATAATTCCAGAGGAGAAGAAAATAATTGGTTACTGCCGCAATAACTCGGGAGGCGTGCCTGATAACTTTCATAATTACTTTGTGGCTGTATTTGATAAAGATTTTGAGGTTTTTCACACATGGACAGATAAGTGGCATTTGATAAAGAATTCGCTCGTTAGTGAAGGCGAACATGTTGGAGCCATAATAGGATTTTCAACACATAAGGGTGAAGTAGTTAATATTAAAGTTGCTTCTTCATTTATCAGTCCCGAACAGGCTCAGCTTAATCTGGATAGAGAGATTGGAGACGATTTATTTGAAACAACAAAGCAGAAGGCAAAACAGGAATGGGAGAATGAGCTGAGTAAAATTCAGATAGAAGACAGTAATATTGATAACTTAAGGACCTTTTATTCCTGTCTGTATCGTGTATTACTTTTTCCCAGAAAATTTTATGAATTCGATGCCGAAGATAATATTGTTCATTACAGTCCGTATAACGGTCAGGTATTACCGGGATATATGTTTACCGACAATGGCTTCTGGGACACCTTCAGGGCAGTTTATCCCTTTTTCAATATTATGTACCCTGAACTGAACAGCAATATTATGGCTGGTCTGGCTAATACCTATATGGAGTCGGGTTGGCTGCCTGAATGGGCCAGCCCGGGCCATCGCGATTGCATGATAGGCTCAAATTCTGCACCAATAATTGCAGATGCCTTCTTAAAGGGAAATATGGCTAAGGATGATGTGTCTGTTCTGTATGATGCAATTAAAAAAAATGCAGAAGTATCTGCAGGAAGGCCAGTCAGTTCGGTTGGCAGGGAAGGCCTTGAATTTTATAAGAGCATGGGCTACATTCCCTATGATATTGGTATTAATGAAAATGTTGCCAGAACACTTGAATATGCCTATGCTGATTTTACAATAGCCAGGATGGCCGAAAAAATGGGTAATGAAGAAGAGGCAGATAAATATTACAGCAGATCGCTTAATTATAAGCATGTCTTCGACAATACTACCAATTTGATGAGGGGCAGGAATAAAGATGGTACTTTCCAGTCGCCTTTTAATCCACTGAAATGGGGTGATGCATTTACCGAAGGGAACAGCCTTCACTATACCTGGTCTGTTTTTCATGATGTACAGGGACTGATAAACCTTATGGGAGGAGAGGAGAATTTCATTAAACAGCTGGATAATGTATTTGAGATGCCCCCCGATTTTGACGACTCCTATTATGGGGGAACCATTCATGAGATTCGCGAAATGCAAATAGTTAATATGGGTAACTATGCGCATGGCAACCAGCCAATTCAACATATGATTTATTTATATAATTATGCAGGAGCGCCATGGAAAACACAAAAGAAGGTAAGGACAGTCCTGGATAAACTGTATTCTGCCACCCCCGACGGCTACTGTGGTGACGAGGACAACGGTCAGACCTCGGCATGGTACGTATTCAGTGCCCTGGGATTTTACCCTGTTACACCTGCAACAGACCAATATGTAATAGGCAGTCCCCTTTTTGAAAAAGTTAGCCTGAAACTTGAGAATGGAAAGACTTTTACTATATATTCAAATAATAAGCTGACCGATAATTATTTTATACAGTCGGCACGGCTTAATGGAAAGAAGCTTACCCACAGCTTCCTTACATACGAGGCAATACAAAACGGGGGGGAAATAAGTTTCAATATGAGCGCTGATCCAAATATAAAATGGGGAGCTGAAAGAGAAGATTTGCCCTATTCTTTAAGTAAATAAAAAAACCCCCGGCTTTGTTGCCAGGGGTCTTTTTTTACAGGCTCCTCAGGAAGGACTCGAACCTTCGACCTACGGATTAACAGTCCGCCGCTCTAACCAACTGAGCTACTGAGGAATAATCAGGCAAGAAAAGAACTCGATTCTAAAATTGCTCGGCAAAAATAAAGGCTTTTAGTGAATTAAGCAATATATTTGCCAAATATTTTGAATTACTCATTTTAAACTTTACCCGTTTATGAAAAATGTACTCGGCATTGGTAATGCTCTGGTTGATGTGATGAAGATTTTACCTGATAATAAAATAATCTCTGATCTTGGATTCTCACCGGGAAGTATGACCCTTGTTGATGACGATACATCAAAGACAATAAAAAGAGACACATCAGGTATTGCAACAAGCCTTGCTTCAGGTGGATCGGCGGCAAATACCATGCATGGTCTGGCAAAGCTTGGTATGGAATCAGGATTTATCGGTTCAGTAGGGAAGGATGAGACAGGTGATTTTTTTGAGTCTGATATGAGGGAGGCAGGTGTTAATACCTATCTCCTGAGGAAAACAACCGATACCGGTACAGCTGTAGCACTTGTTACGCCCGACAGTGAACGAACCTTTGCTACCCACCTGGGGGCAGCTCTCGAGCTTAATAAAACAGACATTAAGGGTAATCTGTTTACAGCTTATGATTTTCTCTACCTGGAAGGTTACCTTATAATTAACAAGGAGCTTACGCGAACCGCATGTAAGAATGCAAAGGATAAAGGTATTAAGATAGCTCTTGATCTTGCCAGTTATAATGTTGTTGAATCTTTTCACTCAGATTTTACAGAGATTGTTTCAGAATATGTTGATATAATTTTTGCAAACGAGGACGAAGCCAGGGCTTTTACAGGGAAGGAACCCATGGAAGCACTAAACCAACTTGCGTCGATGTGCGAAATTGCAGTAGTAAAAGTGGGGAAGGAAGGGTCTATTATCAAAAGGGGAGATGAGATTATTAAGGTTGGTACTATAAAGGTGAAGAGTAAGGATACTACCGGGGCAGGCGACCTTTATGCCGCAGGCTTCCTGTATGGCTTGTGCATGGATGATCCTCTGGATATGTGCGGTGCCTATGGCTCTGTTCTGGCGGGCAATGTGATTGAAGTTGTGGGACCGAAGATGGATGCCGCAAGATGGAAGAAAATTAAAGGGATGTTATCAGATATTCAGAAGGGTAGCTAGATGGGAAACACAGGTAAATATATAGTAGTTTTAATAATATTGATTTCCGCATTCCTTGGCTCATGCGATAAGTATACTCCATCAACAGAAATAAGTATCCGGGGTAATAAATTCTATTTAAACGGTTCTCCAACTTATGAGGGCAGGAGCTGGAACACTCATAGCATTGAAGGTTTGCTCTTCAATTCCAGGATGGTGCAGGGTATTTTTGATGATAGTAATCCGGAAACATCTGTTTTATGGAAGTATCCGGATACCGGGATATGGGATCCCAACAGGAATACAAACGAATTTATCACTTCAATGGAGGAATGGTACAGGTCGGGAATGTTATCGTTTACAATGAATCTCCAGGGTGGTAGCCCAACCGGATATGGAAGTGGTGAATGGGTAAACAGTGCATTTAACGGGGATGGTAGTTTGAAAAGGAAATACTTTACAAGGCTGTACCGAATTTTGAAAAAATCTGATCAGCTTGGAATGGTTCCCATCATTGGCCTGTTTTATTTTGGACAGGATCAGGTGCTGGACGACGAACAGGCTGTTATTCGGGCAGTAGACAATACAATAAACTGGTTATTTGATGCCGGATTCAGGAATGTTCTTATCGAGATTAATAATGAATGTAATGTAGATTACGATCATGAAATATTGACTTCTGAACGGGTTTATGAACTGATTGACAGGGTTAAGAATAATACCAGGGAGGGAGAAAGATATCTTGTTGGCACCAGCTTTGGCGGTGGATCTATACCGGTAAAAAGTGTTATTACTTCGTCTGATTTTATTCTCTTACATGGGAATGGGGTTGATAATCCTTCAGACCTTAGAGAAATGATAAGAAGGACAAAGGTAATGCCCGAATATAATGCTCAGCCTGTTTTAATTAATGAGGATGATCACTATGCTTTTGATATGGAAGAATACAACCTTAAAGCTGCTATAGAGTCATATGCCTCGTGGGGATATTTCGATTACAGGAGACAGGGCGACAGTATTAACGAGGGATTCCAGTCCATACCAGTAGACTGGGGTATAAATTCAGATCGTAAGAGGGCTTTTTTTGAAAAATTAAAAGAAATTACTGGCGGCTTTTAAAAGTAAAAAGACCACGGCGGGCATATAGTTAAATATGCCACACCATGGATTGAGTTATTATTCTTTGGTTTCCGCCGGACTGAATACAATATCAATATTTTCTGCATTATTAAATAGCTTAACAGCAGCTTTCCTTATATCATCCGGAGTAAGACTTTTTACAATATCTTCGAAATTTGCGGGATCGTTATAATCTATCTTACTGAAATAATATGAGTAAAGACCAGACATCCAGTATGAATTATGATTTTTCGATTCTTCCCTTACTTTCAGGATATTATTCTTTGTTTTGCTGAGGTCGGTTTCGGATGGTCCTTCCTCACATAACTTCTTTATTTCTTTATGTATTATTGCCTTTAATTCTTCGGCCCTCTCAGGTTCACATTCAAAAAGTATATTGGCAGAGCCTTTACCCTCTGGAAATTGTTCGAGAGAAATGGTAGCCGATACTCCGTATGTACCTCCCTCTTCTTCACGAATAGTTTCATCGTACCTGAGGGTAAGAATCCCATTAATGGCCCTTAAGGCCTGGCGGTTAAATGCATTATATTCGAGAGCCCTGGAGAAGTGTACAAGTACGGTAGCTTTTGGGACAGCCATCTCCAGTCCAATAATTTTATTTTTTTGCCCTTCGGGTGTATTAATTTTCCAGTCAATCCATTCTTCAGACCCTTCAATACTTGTAAGAGACCCAAGATATTTTTCCACTAATGGTTTAAGACTTTCTTTATCAATATTTCCAACAATGATAAAGGTAAAATCATCAGCATCAGCAAATCTTTCATTGTAAATTTTTTCTATATCCTTAAAGTTTACCTCATCAATAAACTTAGAATCAAATATTCTTGTCCTGGGATGATAATCCGTCAGAATTACAGAGATTGAGTCCTGCATAATTTTCTGAGGGTTATTATTCAGCTGTGAGATCAGGGCTTTATACCTTGAAATAAGTGCATTATGTGCTTCTTCGTCGAATCTGGGTTTCTCGAACTTGAGGTATACCAGCTGGAACATTGTTTCCAGATCGGAAGGAGTAGCCGAGGCACTAATATTTTCAGTAAGGTCTGCCAGAGAAAAATTAACAGATACTTTCTTTCCACTAAGGAATTTCTGCAGTGCAACATTGTCAAAATCGCCTGCCCCATATGCGGCGACAAGCCCGGCCATCATTTGTGCAGACGGAATTTCAGCATTCTCAACCAGGGACAAACCTCCCTTTGAGAATGCCATAAGTGAAACATTATCCTTTTCGAAATCTGCATGTTTAAATATTACCTTCACTCCGTTTTCAAGAGTCCATTCCGTGGCATCAAAGTTATCCAGATTAAGAGTACTAATAATTTTTGATCCTTCGAGCTCTGTATTAATAAGTTTTTCTCCTGTACTCTTATCATTATAAGGCTCAAGCTGTCCTTCCGAAATATTGGAGATTATTTGATGAGCCTGCTCTTCTGTAAGGTAAGTTTCTCCTACCGCCTCAGGTCCCTGAACAAGGATAACCCTGTTTTTATCAGTCATCCATTCTTTTGCTTTTTCGGATACTTCTTCAAGTGATATAACAGGGATAATTTCTTTTATCGTATTATATTCAAAATCTATTGAGGCAAGAGGCTCATTAATAAGAAAGTGGGATTGTATGTTTGAGGCATAAGTGTCGTTATCTATTTTATCCTTCTGCTTATAATAGCTATCCCAGTTTGTTAGAATTTTGTCCTTGGCTCTTAAGAGCTCACCTTCGGTAAATCCATATCTCTTCACTCGTTCTGCTTCGCGGTATATAGCATCAAAGGCCAGCGAATCTTCATTTTGTCTGCAAGTAACTCCCAAACTGAAAACGTCGTATCCTCTTAGGAAGCTGCTGTAATTAACAGAGCCTGTAACGAAGGGAGGTACCCCTTTTTGTACAAGCTCATTTATCCTTGCAGAGATCATTGAGTTAAATAGAGTTCTGATATATTGTTCACGCAGATAATTTATTCCCTTCTGCGAAGGTTCTACGGCCTTATGTTTTATGTAAAGGTCAACAGAATGCTGTGTTGCCTCTTTATCTGTTGCAAGCACGTACAGTGTTTCATTATGTTCAGGGATATTATATGCAGGTATTGGCTCAGGATTATCAAGTGCAGGAATCTTCGAAAATAGACTTATAACTTTTTCTTCCATTTCATCTGCACTAAAATCGCCGACTATCGCTACAGCCTGCAGATCTGTTCTGTACCATTTATTATAATAATCTCTCAGTGTCTGGTAATCAAAGGATTTAATTATTTCCATATCTCCGATAATATCTCTTTCAGGATACTTGGAGCCTTTTAACAGAACCGGAAGATACTGTTCCATCATTCTCGAAGCGGATGTACGCCTTGTTCTCCATTCTTCAACAATTACACCCCTCTCTGCATCGATTTCTTCTTCACTCAGAAGAAGATAATCAGACCAGTCGTTCAGCACCAGCAGACATGAGTCCAGTAGTCCGGGTGGATCAACAGGGACATCGCTGAGGTTATATACTGTTTCGTAGTAGTAGGTGTAGGCATTTATATTTCTTCCGAAAGCAACACCATGCTTTTCAAGAAAACTGATTATTCCTTTTCCGGGGAAATGTCTGGTGCCGTTAAATGCCATATGCTCTAGGAAGTGAGCAAGTCCGTTTTGCTTATCTTCTTCGAGCAAGGATCCTACATTTTGTATCAGGTAGAAGCTGGCTCTTTTTTCTGGCTCTTTGTTTGCCAGGATATAGTATGTAAGTCCGTTATCAAGTTTTCCATACCTGATATTACTATCTATCGGGACAGGAGTGAAATTCTCCTGCTGACCTGATGTGAACCCGGTAAAAAATAACATTACCAGAGAAATCAGGAATATTCTCCTAAGTGTTTTCATGTTTAGTATATGTTTAGTTTACAGCGTAATAAATATCTAAAATAGCCCGTGCAGCTCGGCATTTATTTTATCAATAATCTGTCGCAAATGATCTTTATTGTCAGGGAAATCGTAGGCATCGGCTTCTATAATAAGTAATCTCCCAAGTTTATATGATTCTATCCACGCCTCATATCTTTCGTTAAGTCTTTTCAGGTAATCAATCCTTATGGAACTTTCGTAGTCCCTACCTCTTTTCTGTATCTGGTTAACAAGTGTTGGCACCGAGGCCCTGAGGTAAAGCAGCAGGTCCGGAGGCTCAACGAGGGATGTCATCAGGTTAAAAAGGGTAAAGTAGTTCTCAAAGTCCCTGGTCGACATCAGACCCATTGCATGGAGGTTGGGAGCAAAAATATAAGCATCTTCATAGATGGTTCTGTCCTGAACTATTGTCTTTTCGGATTTTTTAATCTCCAGAACCTGGTTGAACCTTGAGTTCAAAAAATAGACCTGAAGGTTAAACGACCATCGTTGCATATCTTCATAGAAATCATTCAGATAAGGGTTGTCATCTACATCTTCATAATGTGCTTCCCAGCCAAAATGCTTGGATAGCAGACCTGCCAGGGTTGTTTTTCCTGATCCGATATTTCCTGCAATAGCTATATGCATAAAATCACTTTTTTAATTACTCTTAAAATTAAAAATTAATTTGAATCTAAGCCTAAAATTTCACGTATTTCATCAAGGTATTTTCGGTCATTTGAAAGACGGGGGACTTTATTCTGGCCTCCAAGTTTATTTTTTTTATCCATCCATTTATAAAAAGTTCCGGCAGGGACACTTATAACCGTGGGCTTAACCAGGGTGAGGTCTTTATACCTTTTTGCCTCATAATCTGAGTTTAGAGATTTAAGTGATGTGTCGAGCAGGTCGGTAAAGTGCTCAAAGTCATCGGGCTCTTTTTCAAATTCTATAAGCCACTCGTGAGATCCTCTGGTTGAGGCACTCATAAAACGAGGACCGGCTGTATAGTCAGTTATCATAGCCCCTGTTCTTGAACAGGCCATTTCAAGTGCCCTTTCGGCATTTTCAATTATTATCTCTTCACCGAATGCATTAATATAATGACGTGTTCGCCCTGATATCTTAAACTTATGAGGATAGAGACTGGTAAATACAATTGTATCACCAATCATATATCGCCATAGTCCGCCATTTGTAGAAATAATTATGGCATAATTAATACCTTTTTCTACTTCAGCTACAGTTAGTACAGGAGCATTTTTGTCTTCAATAGATTCTGCCTCAATAAACTCATAGAAAACCCCATAATCCAGCATCAATAGCATATCATCCGTAGTAAGATCATCCTGTATTCCAAAGTAACCTTCCGATGCATTGTACGACTCAAGGTATCTCATGGAATCGCTGGGGATTAATTTCTTATACTGCTCACGATAGGGCTTGAAACTGATTCCTCCATGACAGAACAGCTCGAGGTCAGGCCATACCTCCAGTAGGTTTTCTTTTCCAGTATAGTTAAGCATATATTTAATCAGGACAAGGAACCATGATGGAACGCCAACAAGGTATTTAATATTCTGGTTAACCGTTGCTGTTGCAATTTTTTCCATCTTTTCCTCAAAATCTTCCAGCAATGCAATCTTTGCCCTGGGCGATCTCAGCAATTCGGCCCACAGAGGCATGTTTTCAATTAGAATGGCCGAAAGATCTCCATAGAGTGATTTGTTTTCAAATTTATTTATTCTGTGACTTCCCCCGAGGGTCAGACCTTTTCCATTAAGTACTTTTGAGTCGGGGAACATCCTGGTATATATTGCAAGGACATCCTTGCCTCCCCTGTAGTGACAATCTTCGAGGGAGTCTTTAGTTACCGGGATAAACTTACTCTTAGAAGTAGTTGTACCTGACGATTTGGCAAACCATTTTACGTCACCCGGCCAGAAAAGATCTTTTTCACCTTTTCTCAACCTCTCCATATAGGGTTCAAAATCTTCATAAGTTTGTATCGGCAAAGAGTCCTGGAAATCCTTGATTGAGCCAAGAGATGAGAACTTATGTTTTTTGCCCCAGCTTGTATCAGATGCCTTTTCGAGTAAGCTGTAAAGAGTCTCCTGTTGAACCTCGAAGGGATACTTTTTAAAGAGCTCAATATTGTATATTCTTTTGGTATTAAGCCAGTTGGCAATCGAATTAAGTATCGGCATTTGCAGTTAATTAGGAAGGACTAAGATAGAAAAGATAATGATAATGATTGAATCTTATTGCTTAAATATTTCTTTCAGGACTTCTAAGGACTTAATCTTATTTAATCCCTGTAGGTGCATCGAAAAATATGAAATAAGACTTTCTATAAATATGGATCTGGTATTTCCGCTGAGTGCTATACTGCTGCATTCCTCAATTGAAGTACAGGAGAAGCGATATAATAATTCGGAATTTTTTTTATCGAAATAATATCCATGTAGCGGCGGACTATCAGTATATAAGCCATTTTGCATATCAAAATAGCAGTTTGTCTGACTGTATTCATGGGTTGGAGCAATTCCTATATACTTCATCAAACCTATAAGAAAACCAATATGAAAATTTAATATATTCTTGTAAGTATCGAGATGGATAATACTCTCCTTAATATACTGGTATAATATCTCATTGGGCTCGCCCTCATTAAGTGTTTTTTTTAAAAGCTCTCCAATAAAGAAGGCAATGCTGTTTCTTTCAAAATCAAAATGCAAATTATTAAGAGGAATATCAGTCGAGACTTCCTTAATAGACTGTATATTTCTCGAAGGCTTATAATATATTTCCAGATTAAGTATCTGAAGAGCTTGAAAATAGGCGATACGTGTATTGCTTTTCCTGCTATGCGTTCCCTTTACTATAAAAGGTGTTAATCCGAACTCTTCTGTAAGTATATGGCAAATGACCCCTGAGTCAGAGTGTTTGAATGTTTGTAATACTATACCACCGGTTTTACTTAACATAATGCTTGCAAGTTACCAAAAATATGAAATTGGAATTATGTCACAAATCTTGAGATGAAAATTTAAAATTCGTATATTCAACCGTATTATTTAAGCGGTATTATGGTTAACGAATCACATGAGAATCTTGTTAAAAGGATAGCCAGGCTGGCAAAGCAGAACCAGGAACTTGAAGAAAAAATAAAAAAACTTCAGAAGGAGAATGAAAAGCTTGCCAGGAGAGACGAGAAGAACAGAACTCTGCTGGAGCAGTTTTTGCCTGAACAGCTTAGCGGAAAAACAGGAGACACCCATGATCAAAGGTCGCTTAAATTTAAAATGGCTACAGTTCTATTTGCCGATATACATGGGTTTTCAAGGCTTATGACCGATAAGGGATCGGGTGAATATATGGATGAACTGGATGAGGTTATCTATGCCTTCGATGAGATAGTGAAAAAATATAATATCGAGAAAATAAAAACTATTGGTGATACATACATGTGTGCCGGTGGTATACCAACAAAGAATATTACTAACCCTATTGATGTGGTTATGGCCGCAATGGAAATGAAAAATTTCCTGGAAGACTTTGAAAGCGAGAAACGGAAAGGAAAGAAAAGGATATGGGACTTAAAAATTGGAGTTCATACAGGTCCGGTTACAGCCTCAATTAGTGGTAAGAAGAAGATTTCGTACGATATTAAAGGAGATACGGTAAATACGGCCAGCAGGGTTGAAACAGTATCAGAAAAGGGGCATATACTGATTTCAGTTATGAGCTATGAACTGGTCAAGGAATTTTTTCATTGTGAATATTTTGGCAAGCTGCCTGTAAAATACAAGGGCGACCTTGATGTATATGAGGTGATAGGTTTACGGCCTGAGTTTTCAGTTGACGGCCTTGGGAGAAAGCCAAATGATGCATTTAGAATCAAGTTTGGACTGATACAGTTTACAGATATACAGGAGATAATTCTCGATAAACTAGAGAAGGAATTGCCTGAGTATCTTTTTTATCATAATGTAAAGCACACTGTTGATGTTGTAACAGAAGTTGAGCTTATGGGATGGGCAGAAGGGTGTTCAGATGAAGAAATTTTATTGTTGAAGATGGCTGGCTTATTTCATGATGCAGGCCATACTATTTCATACGATGAGCACGAGTTTTACGGGACAGAGATGGTTAAGAAATATCTTCCTGAATATAATTATAATGAGGAGCAGATTGAGATAATATGCGAAACTATAATGGCCACCAAGCTTCCACCAAAGCCAGTAACACTTCTACAGAAAATTATTTGTGATGCCGACCTTGATTATCTCGGACGAAGCGACTTTATACCGGTGTCAAATACCCTTTATGACGAGCTTAAAGCTCAGAACAAGATAGGTTCACTTAATGACTGGAATAAGTTGCAGGTTAAATTTATTTCAGGGCATCAGTACTTTACTAAAACAGCCCAGAGCCTGAGAGAAGTTAATAAGCAGAAGCAGATTGATAGGATTCAATCCCTTATTACCTGACAATCAATATTTTTACTACTTCTGCCTTTTCTCCGTCTTCAGTTGAGCAAAATGCAAGGTAAACACCCGTAGCAGCTCTTTGTCCTCTATAATTTTTTAGATCCCAGGTAGCCTGTCCTCCTGTTGAAGTTGTCTCATAAACAAGGTTGCCAGAGACATCGGTAATTTTAACCTTTGTGTTTCTAGCCAGTCCGGTAATGGTCAGTAAACCATTATATTCGGGTCTAACCGGATTGGGGAATGCGTATATCTTTTTTAGATTATCATCACCAAGAGTTGCTGTTTCCCTTACAGTAATAACTCCTTTTGAAGTTCCGATCCATACTTCTCCTGTAATATCATTTACATCTATTGAAGTAATGGTGTCAGAAAGGAGCGGACTATTTGCTTTGGAATATGACTTAATCAATGATTTACCATCTTCACTAAGCAGAAATACGCCAGAATTATTTGTTCCAAGCCATTTCCTGTTTCCTCCGTCAATGCATATACTTTTTATTTTTTCAGTTGATAGAAGATAGTCAGCCAATCCCGACCCATCATTCCTTGGCACCTTTATTCTATGGCAATAAATATTTTCTGTGAAAACCCTTTCAGGGGTATAATATATTGCCGGACCCTTATCGGTACCAAGCCATATATTACCATCCAGATCTTCGGCAATAGAATAAATATTATTTAGCTTTTCCCCATACTGATCTTCAACATCCAGGCGCAATGACCTATCATCCCCAAAATTATCAGGGGTACCATTATCATCCAATACAAACAGTCCATTTCCTCCAGGGAGAACTATCCATTTATTGCCTGAGCGACTAATAATAATATCCCCGATAACAGGTGCGTTGATTGTATAAGGCATTATTATCCAGCTATTATCGGGCTTAAGCACTTTGATACTATTCTGCACCCCTGTATGTGTTAGCCATAGGTAGTTATTATCATCGAAGGCCAGACCGGCAATTCTTATGTAATCACTTCCTGGAATAGCCGATTCAAGAGGGGAATTACTTTCGTCAAAATGTTCTTCTATTCCCTGTTCATTTATTCTATACAATCCAGTTCCCCAGGTGGATGCATAGATAGTTGTTGGATTCAGCGGAGATGGTCTTATTTTAGTTATATCCCACGAATCGTTGTATTTTATTTTTGTCCACGACCTGTCTTTAAAAATACTGGCCTGGAATATATTCCAGGTGTTATCCCATCCATCAGTAACTTTTCCTCCGGCAATGTAAACCTTCCCATTCTCGGAGTAAATATCTTCTGAATAAGCTGAAAGAGGTCCCTCTAATATTACAGCCTCATAATTGGATTGATTATGTTCTATTACTAATCCATTTGTATTATCTGCTATATATACTATCCCATTACTTATTAGCGCATCACTGCTTTCCGGTACTCCCCACTGGTAATCACTAATTTCCCTGATAAGACTGCCCTCGCTACTATATACTTCTACCTTATCGGTATATGAAACCAGAATAAGGTCTTCAGAGTAAGCTATAGAATTTATCTCTTGTTCTGAATCAGAAGATAAAACAGAAACAGATTCCTGTTCGATAAGAAGTAAAGAATCACCTTCTAACCCGCTTGCTTTCTTCGACAGAAACAACTTATCTCCGGCAATTTCTATATCTGTATATATAGAATTTTGAAAAGTTCCTGAAACAGGTGTCCAGTTTCCAAAATAAGCCAGGCCGGGCTCATTTAAATCAGCCCAAAGAGTACCATTAGCAGTACAGGCGTAAATAATATTTCCAGAGAACGCAATATCAAATACTTCAGAAACAGTATTGTTTGGAGAAGGGTTCCAGGTGTCGTTAATTTCAAGCCTGTCCAGATCCAATACAACAATCCCAAAGCTGCTTGCGATATATGCAAACTCTCCACGGGAAATAATATTATTTATGCTTTTTTTACCAGGGATATACTTGTCGCGTATATCTGGTATATTGTTAATAATATTATTCTTATAAAGGTCTATACCCGAAGAGTTGTAAGCAATAATAAGTGTATTCTGATCTTCAGAAAATCCAATTGTACTGATACCACACTCACTTAATCCCTGTACTGTTGATAGTTTTTGAATCTCATTGTATTGCAGCTGATATACTGCCAGAGCATAATCTGTTGAAGCAAATAACCTGTCTCCTCCTGAAATTATCTTCTTCAAAGAGTTGTATGGCAAATGATCTTCCCACGACCCTACTCCAACCTGCCCTGAAATTAGGGATGGAAACAATAGTAGAATCAATAAAAATAAGGATCTCATGTATTCTTAACTATTATTATTGCGGATTATTGCTTATTGTGGTGGATCAGAAAGTCTGTTAGTTTTTTTAAGGCTCTTGCCCTGTGGGAAATAAGGTTCTTCTCTTCAATATCCATCTGGGCAAAAGTTTTATTATAGCCATCTGGCATAAAAATGGGATCATAACCGAAGCCTTTTTCTCCCCTTCTTTCTTTAAGAATTTCCCCGCTGACTATTCCTTCATAAAGGTATTCCTGTCCATCCAGTATTAAGGCAATTATCGTTCTGAACCTGGCCTTTCTGTTATTTATGCCCTCAAGCCTCTTAAGTAAGGTGTCAATATTATCATCCGGGTTTTTATGATCACCCGCATATCTTGCTGATAATACGCCGGGTTCATTATTTAGTGCTTCAACCTCCAGCCCCGTATCATCAGCAAATACATCTGCCCCGATTAGTTTATAGACATATCTGGCCTTTGCCAGGGCATTTCCCTCGAGGGTGTTTTCATTTTCCGGTATATCCTCATGTATTCCTGATTCTGCAAGACCTGATAATTTGAACTTTGAATCAATAATATTGCTTATTTCACTGATTTTATGGGGGTTATTTGTGGCAAAAACGATTTCCATTTTACACAATATTTTCTTTCAAATGTACTATAATTTGACTAACCTTTTTGTGTGCACATTTTAAATAAGTACATTTGATAGCAGACCTTATTCATATTTATAGCAGTGAATAGTTTATCAACAAAGAGCTTCAGAGCTTTATTATCAGGCATCATGATTTTTTTGTTTTTCCCGGTGTTTAATACAATGGGGCAGAATAAAAGACCATTGCTCGAGACCGTTACGATAAATTATGATACTGTGTTGAGCAGCTTTGATTTAGATAAGGTGGCAACAAGAACTATTGTTCTTTCTCATAAGCAGAACAGTTTGCTCTTTAATCTTAGAAAAGAGACTGATTTTTACTATTGCTTTTTTCTGGAGGGTTATGATAAAGATTGGACTCTTTGGACCCCTCATCCGGTAAAGGAATATACCAATCTTAGGTCTGGTGCCTACTCCCTTAAAGTAAGAATAGGAAGCCAGGGCATGATCTACTCGGAAGAAACACTGTTTTGGTTCCAGATAAAGAAGCCAATCTTCTTGTATCCTTATTTCCTGCTACTGTATTTTGTAATACTGGTAATATGTATATGGCTACTTTACAGGGTACTGATTAAGCGACATATTAACCGGCAGATAATGCTCGAGCAGCTTGTTCAGAGCCGGACGGAAGAGTTAAAAGATGAAAAAGAGAGAACAGAGTCACTCCTGGCAAATGTTTTACCAAAGGGAACTGCTGATGAAATAATGGCCAAGGGCAAGGCTACCAAGAAGAAATTTAATTTTGCAACAGTATTGTTCTCAGATATACAGGGATTTACAAAGATTGCTGAGGAAGTTAATCCGGAGATTCTTATAGATGAACTTGATAAATTCTTTTTCTATTTTGATAATGTTGTGGAGAAGTACAATATTGAAAAAATAAAAACTATTGGCGACGCCTATATGTGCGCCGGAGGAATCCCAAAAAAGAACAGATCGAACCCTATAGAAGTTATTCTCGCCGCTATTGAGATGCAGGAGTTTATGGAAAACCATAAAATAGAGCAGAAGGCGAAAGGACAAATCTACTGGGATATAAGAATTGGCCTTCATACAGGCACGGTGATTGCCGGAGTAGTAGGTCATAAAAAATTGTCATATGATATATGGGGAGATACTGTAAATACTGCCAGCAGGATGGAGTCGTCGGGTGAGGCAGGAAAAATAAATATTTCGGGTACGACTTATGAGTATGCCAGAGAATTCTTTATATGCGAATACAGGGGTAAAATGCCCGTGAAGTATAAAGGAGAACTCGACATGTATTTTGTAAATGGTATCAGGCCTGAGCTTAGACTGGAGGGGAAAAATGAACCAAACGATGCTTTTAAAAATAAGCTACTGGTGATCAGGCTTCTTGACCTTGAGGATGAAGTCTTTGGGCTTTATGAAAATAATGGAAGCAGGGACCTTATTTTCCATGATGTAAGGTATTTGAAAAATATTAGTACACAGGCTGAATTAATCGGGAGAGCCGAGATGCTTAAGGACGAAGATTTATTAATTCTTCGACTGGCTTCTGTTTTTGTTAAGAGTGGATACATGGTAGATTATAAGGATTTCAAGAATGCATCACTCAATTTGCTCAGAGATAAGGCTCCTGAATACGATTTTTCCAAGACCCAGATCGAAGAGGCTGCAGATCTTATATTAGAATCTCTTTCTGGCAAGCCTGAGTCGCAGGAAGGTCAGATATTATATGATTCTATTAATGATTATATGGGGCGTGTTGATTATATTATCAGGCTTGAACTGCTGTTTTCTGAGAAAAAATCAATGATAGGTCTGGATGATAAGAAAGCATGGTTTGGTGAGCAATTAGATCACTTATCGTCATTCAATTTCATTACAAGTACGGCTAAGTTACTGCGAACTAATTCTGTAGAAAAGCAGGTAGCGGTTTTGAAAGATTACATTAAAGAGTTGTAATTAAAGATCTGTCAAAACTCATTTGCATGTTTCCTATAAAAGCTTACATTTGAAAGTAATTCACAAACTAATTTTCTAGATCAATGGAAACACTCGATTGGAAAAATTTAACTTTTGGTTATATCAAAACAGATTATAATATCCGCTGTCATTATAAGGATGGTAAATGGGGAGAGCTGGAAACAAGCACCTCCGAAAATTTAAGCGTACATATGGCCGCTACAGGCTTGCATTATGGGCAGGAAGCTTTTGAGGGGATGAAAGCATTTATGGGTAAGGACGGTAAAATTAGGTTGTTTCGGTGGGAAGAAAATGCCAGGCGACTTATAAATTCAGCCAGGGGAATCTTAATGGCTGAAGTTCCGGTTGAATTATTTAAGGAAGCTATCTTTAAGGTGGTTGAACTGAATAAGAGATTTGTTCCACCATATGGTTCAGGTGCTTCACTTTACATAAGGCCACTTCTGTTTGGTAATGGTCCAATGGTTGGTGTCAGCCCTGCTGAGGAATTTACATTTATGGTTTTTGTAACCCCGGTGGGCCCATATTTTAAGGGAGGAATAAAGCCGGTGGATATGATATTAAGTCGTTCGTATGACAGGGCAGCACCCCTGGGTACCGGCACCTTTAAAGTGGGAGGCAACTACGCAGCGAGTTTAAAAGCTATTGTTGAGGCCAGGCAACAGGGATATGCAAACGTATTATTCCTTGATGCGAAAGAAAAGAAGTATATCGATGAATGTGGTCCGGCTAACTTCTTTGGAATTAAGAATAACACATATATTACTCCAAAATCAGAATCAATACTTCCATCAATTACAAATAAAAGTCTTATTGATATAGCTGAATCTATGGGTATGAAAACCGAAAGAAGGAAGGTGCCTCTGGATGAGCTTGCTGAATTTGAGGAGGCGGGAGCCTGTGGTACAGCAGCGGTAATAAGCCCAATAGCCCGGATTATGGACCCTGAGACAGGGAAAGTTTATGAGTATTGTCCGGGATGTGACCCTGGTCAAATACAGATGAAGCTCTATAATAAGCTTATTGGAATCCAGAATGGAGATGAACCAGACCAGTTTGGCTGGGTTACCATTCTTGAATAAGTAAATAAATGATTTGATATTATTTTGCCTGCATACTTTTTTTGGGGGTAGAATGTTTTATTGGTATATCTTGTGTATTTTTGAGCACAAATTGTAATTGTAGTGGGACAGACCAGACCTATTTCCAAGACTAAACTAAGAAGTTCATACCTTACATTGATAGTGAGTATATCTCTGGTTCTTTTCTTACTGGGCCTTCTGGGGATGCTTATTATAAATGCAAGAGAATTATCAGACTATTTTAAAGAGAGTCTTAGCTTTTCAGTAATGCTTAAGGAGGAGGCAAAAGAGGCTGATATCAGGATGTTGCAAAAAGATCTTGCGGCAAAAGAATATGTTAAAGACAGTCAGTATATTTCAAAAGAACAGGCTGCTGAAAACCTGAAAGAAGAACTTGGAGAAGATTTTATCTCTTTTATGGGTTATAATCCTCTTCTGCCATCTCTCGATGTTTACCTGCTTGCAGATTATACTCATCCTGATAGTGTTTTAAATATTGAGAGATATATTCTGGAGTATCCATTGGTGGAGGAGGTTTATTTCCAGGAATCATTTCTTCATCTTCTAAATGAGAATGTCAGGAAGATTAGTCTCTTGCTTTTAATTTTTAGCGTATTGCTACTATTGATTTCTCTTACAATTATTAATAATACTATAAGACTTAGTGTATACTCTAAAAGGTTTATTATTAATACAATGCAGCTGGTAGGAGCTACCAGATCATTTATCAGAAGGCCATTCTTATTAAGAAGTATTTTGCATGGCATAATAGCCGGGCTGGTTTCAATACTTCTTTTAATGGTAATACTGTATTTTATCGAACAGGAGTTTTATTTATTATTCTCACTTCAGGATATGGGATTACTTTTAATTCTATTCGGTAGTATTATAGTTATTGGTATATTAATAAATTATTTTTCGACATATTTTTCAGTAAATAAATATCTGGGTATTTCAGAAGACAAACTTTATTTTTGAGCATGGCACAAAAAAATGAAAAAAAACAGGATACCGGATTTGCTCTGGGTAAACATAATTATAAACTACTGGCAATAGGATTTGGAATTATTATTGTTGGCTTCCTGCTTATGCTGGGAGGAAAGACAGACGATCCTTCGCAGTTCAATGAAAAGGTATTTAGTTTTAGGAGAATAACTCTCGCCCCGATAGTCGTTCTAATTGGTTTTGTTTTTGAAATATGGGCTATAATGAAAAAGCCCGGGGGATCTGAATAAGAACTTTTTTACATGGACTTTTTTGAAGCAATAATTCTTGGAATTATCCAGGGCTTAACCGAATTTCTACCCGTCAGCAGCAGCGGACATCTTGAAATTTCAAAATATCTTTTTGGGATTGATGCCGATGCCAGTTTTAGCTTCTCTGTTGCAGTCCATGGGGCAACGGTCTTAAGTACCATTGTTGTATTCTGGGACGAAATAATGAAACTTATAAGGGGAACACTGAAATTCAGGTACAATGAGGAGAGCAGATATCTTATCAAGATTCTTATTTCCCTGTTGCCAGTAATGCTGGTAGGTTTTTTCTTAAAGGATTATGTTGAGAGCTATTTCGATGGCAACATAGCCTTCGTTGGAGCCATGCTAATCATTACTGCCCTTCTTTTGATTTCTACCTTAGTGGCCCGGGATTCGAATCGCACAATTAATTATCTCGATGCCTTTATTATAGGCTTAGCACAGGCTTTTGCTGTTCTTCCAGGTATATCCCGCTCTGGAGCAACTATATCAACAGGCCTTATCCTTGGGAATAAAAAGAGTGAACTTGCGAAATTCTCATTCTTAATGGTTTTAATCCCGATCCTTGGTGCCAATTTTATTGAACTTATTGGTGGTGAGTTTAGTAATGAAAATTCAGTAGGAGTTATTGCTCTTATTGCAGGGTTTATTTCGGCCTTTATTACCGGATTTATAGCCTGTCGGTGGATGATAAGAATAGTAAGAAAGGGTAAATTATTCTGGTTTGGTATATACTGTCTGATAATAGGTCTTATTTCAATTTTAGTTTTTTAATGATTATAGATTCCACTACTAATTTTGCTGAAGGAGAAATCCTTATTTTTGATAAACCTCTTTACTGGACATCATTCGACCTGGTTAAAAAGGTAAAGAATCTTATACATAATAAATTTGGATATAAGAAGCTTAAAGTTGGTCATGCAGGCACTCTTGATCCACTCGCCAGCGGGATATTAATTATTTGTACCGGGAAAAAAACTAAAACGATATCTGAAATTCAGGATATGGATAAGGAATATATCGGAACATTTAAGCTAGGCGAGACCACACCAAGCTTCGACCTGGAAACCGCTGTTGATAAAAGATACAACACCAATCATATTACTGAGTCAGGAATTATATCTGTATTAGAGTCTTTTGTTGGTGAGCAGGATCAGGTTCCTCCTATCTTCTCTGCAAAGAAGATTGATGGTAAAAGAGCATACGAGTATGCAAGAAAAGGTATAGAGAGAGAACTTGCTCCCAGAAAAATTGTTATATATGAGATGGAGCTCTTAAATTGTGATATGCCATATATTAAAGTCAGGGTAAAATGTACAAAAGGCACCTATATAAGATCCCTGGCCCGTGATGTAGGGAATGCCCTTGATAGTGGTGCTCATCTCACAGAGCTTAGTCGAACAAGCATAGGAACTTATGGTTTGTCAGAGGCAATGACTCTGGATTTTTTTGAAGAAAAGATTAAAGCCCTGTAACAATATCAGTATTCTTCCGTATAAGGGGGGATAAAATTGTCGTAGTATTAATATTAAATGAATATTTGAATCACATGAAGTTATCCCAGTTCAAGTACAAATTACCACCGGAATTAATAGCGCTTTACCCATCTCAGAACAGAGATGAATCAAGATTGATGGTCGTTGACAGGAAGAGCGGAAAAATTGAGCATAAAGTTTTTAAGGATATTATCGAATATTTTTCTGAGAATGACCTGCTTGTGTTTAACAATACTAAAGTGTTTCCCGCCAGGTTGTTTGGCAATAAGGAGAAGACAGGGGCTGAAATAGAGGTTTTTCTCCTTCGTGAACTTAATCGCGATCAAAGATTATGGGATGTGCTTGTCGATCCGGCACGAAAAATAAGGATTGGCAATAAACTTTACTTTGGAGAAGATGATATGCTTGTGGCAGAAGTAATTGATAATACTACATCCAGAGGAAGAACCTTAAGATTTTTATATGAAGGTTCTTATGAAGAATTTAAAAAGACACTGTATGAACTGGGTGAAACGCCCCTTCCAAAATTTATCGACAGACCTGTTGAGCCTGAAGATGATGACAGGTATCAAACAATATTTGCCAAGCACGAAGGAGCCGTTGCTGCACCAACTGCCGGACTTCACTTTAGCAGGGAACTACTTAAACGTTTTGAGATACTGGGTGTGGACTTTGCAGAGATAACTCTCCATGTAGGGCTCGGAAATTTCAGGAGTGTCGACGTAGAAGACCTGACCAAACATAAAATGGATTCAGAAAGGATACTTATTAAGCAGGCTGCTGCCGACAGAGTGAACCTTGCAAAAGCAGAAAAACAAAAAGTGTGTGCTGTAGGAACAACGGTTGTAAGAACCCTGGAGAGTTCAGTTTCTACTGAGGGAATGCTAAAACCATTCGATGGATGGACTAATAAATTCCTGTTTCCACCTTATGAGTTTAAAGTGCCTGATATGATGGTAAGCAACTTTCATCTTCCATATTCTACACTTTTAATGATGGTTGCTGCTTTTGGTGGCTATAAACAAGTTTTTGAAGCATATAATCAGGCCGTTAAAGAGAAGTACCGCTTTGGAACCTATGGCGATGCAATGATGATCATATAAAGGATTAATGGATAATCTATTAAGCACCACCTGAACAGGGTGGTGCTTTTTATTTATATGCACTTTCAGTTTGTTTATTTATCCATTGCCTGCATTCGTCAAAGATCACTTTATAGATAGAAAAAAGTTATTATCTTTAAATTTCCTCGGATTAGGTTGATTATATGCAACCTTGCGGGAATAAACCTTGTCTTGTAAAAGAATTATAATAGTCCGTTTTGATTTGTTATTTGCGGACGTATAAAATATAAAAATATTGTTTTGACTAAAAAAAAAAGAAATTAGTCGAAATGGACATTTTTTTGTATTTGTGAAAAAGACATTATCCATATTAACCAACCACTTACCCTATCCATCCAATCGGATTAAATGGATATTTGTGTCCTTAGCATTCCTGTTTTTTTTCACAAATTCATATTATGCCTCGGGACAGAGCAATGGCGATTATCAGACAATAGGAGATGTTTCTTTCGCAAGTAATATTAACTGGGAAATTTTTAATAGCGGATGGGGAGCTGCAGCCACTCCGCCTGACTTTAATGATGGGCTTATAACTATAAGGTCGGGGCACACAGCAACACTTAGTACCTCTGAAACACTTGATCAGGTAGTTATTTCAAATGGAGCTACGCTAAATATTAATTCATTTCGTACTCTTACAGTTAATAATGGTTCGGGTACTGACCTGAGAGTATTCGGCACAGTAAATAACAGTGGAACCATAAATGTATCAGCAGGTGCTTTTATGCAATTTACAAACTCTGGTGTTTATAATCATACCAGAAATGGTGGTAACATACCCAGTGCCAACTGGAATTCAGGTTCAAATTGTAATATTACCGGTGTAACAAATAGTATGCTCACTGGATTAGACCAGTCATTTGGGAACTTTACCTGGAATTGCTCCGGGCATGCCGGAAACCTCTATATGCAGTCAAACATGACTGTTACCGGCGATATGACTGTTTCGAGCACCGGCGCGGTTTATGATCCCAATACCAGGGCTCTGAGAATGTCAAATAATGCAAGCGGGTATACAATAACGGTACTTGGGGATTTTATAGTTGATAATCTTTCAACATTTAAAATGAATAATGGTACCGGGTCATGCACCGTGAATGTATCCGGCGACTTTTTTCTTAATAGTGGTTCTTACTGTATTGTTACTGGAGGTGCCAGTTCTACACTTAATGTCGCAGGTAATGTTAGTGTTGCGGGTGGAGATTTTATTATGCATGAAGACGGTTCTTCTTCCACAGCATCACTTAATATCGATGGTACCTTTACTTTCTCAGGTGGAATTATTCGTGACAGCGGCAGTGGCCCGTGTGAAATTAATTTTACCGGTACAGGTGTTCAAACCTATATAAAGACTGGAGGTTCTTTCCAGAATGATGTCGATTTCGATGTGGCGGCAGGCTCTATACTCGATATGGGCACCTATGTCATTGATGGAAGCTCAGGGGATTTTACTCTTAACGCAGGTGCAGGGATTATAACAGCTCATCTGCAGGGGCTCTCAAACTCGTTTGGTACAGGATCAGTACAGGTAACAGGCACAAGGACTTTTTCGTCAGCTGCAGATTATACATATAACGGATCATCTGCCCAGGTCACCGGGAATGCAATTTCCACAGCAAATGATCTCACATTTAACAATGCCAGCGGAATAAGCCTTACAAACGATATCACAGTAAACGGCGATCTAAATCTTGTATCCGGTAAAGTAACATCGGGAACTAATGTGCTATACCTGGCAAATGGAGCACCAGGGTCGCTAAGCTATGGAGCTGGATCTTTTATTGATGGATTCTTCGAAAGAGCGATTACCAGTACAGCTTCTGATTATTATTTTCCACTTGGTGTTTCTCAGAGACAGATGGCTTTGTTTAACTTTACAAATCTTACATCTGGAAGCCTCAGGACAAGGTACATAGAAGCAGATCCAAATGGAAGCGGACTGCCTGTTTTTGATATCGATGCTCAGCAAATTGCACTTGAATATAATGATGGTTACTGGACCACCCTGGCCCGGAATGGCTTGATTAGCACCGACTATGATTTGAGCCTGGATGCCATTGGCTTCAGTGACCCCGACCCACTTAACTCTGATGCAAGGATAATAAAACGAACAGGTACCGGTGATTGGACTATTGATGGTTCTAATGGCACCTTTGCCGGTACTGTGCTTGAAAGGTTGGGCTGTAGTGGAATTGATAATTCTTCAGGTTCTCATTTTGGGATCGGAACGGGTAACTGTTTTACAATATCTTCCAATCCATCATCCCTTGTAAGATGTGCCGGATCGAGTGCCATATTTTCTGTTGCAATCTCGGGAGGATATGGTTCGGTAAATTACCAGTGGTTAAAAGATGGTGACATTATTTCAGATGGCGGAGATATTTCAGGCGCTACAACCAGCAGTCTCACAATAAATAATCTGGACGGAGATGATGCGGCAGCTTACTCTTGCATGATAACTGATAATTGCAGCACCCAGGAAACGCAGGCTGCCTACTTAAGTATTCCTGATCCTGAACCAACATTCTTCTATACCTACCAGAAATCATTGACCATTGATGGGAGTAAGGTTAACGGGACTCACTACAACTTCCCGGTGTTATTCAGCTTCACCGATACAGATCTCAGGGATAATGTAATCAATGCAAATGGTTACGATATAATCTTTACGGATGAGGATTATAACAGGCTTGATCACCAAATTGAGAGCTATGTTGCGTCTACAGGAGAATTGGTCGCCTGGGTAAAAATCCCGGTTCTTGCAGAATCGACCAATACTGTCGTAAGAATGTTCTACGGTAATCCTCAGATTACTACTGATCAGTCCAGCACTGATACCTGGAGTGCAAACTATGTCCAGGTAACACATCTCGACGGCGATTTTCTAGATGCAACACAATATAATAATGACGGTACTAATTCCGGGACGTCACCCTCGGCAGGTAAGATATTAACAGCAAGAAGCTTTGATGGTCTGAATGATATTATTACGGTTTCTGATTCGCCAAGCCTTGATGCAACAAATGATATAGGAACATTTTCTATGTGGATCAACTATGTTGATGCAGATGATGGAGGATATCAAAGAGTTATGGTATCCAGCAATCGTGTTGGTCCACCTAATGATGGATATGAATGGGCCTCCCAGGGAGATGGAGATCACTTCTTTTACCCAAAGGTTGATAATGCATGGGAAAACTATAACCTTGGACTGAACCCATTTACTAACGGTACATGGCACCACCTGGCAGTTACACTTAACTATTATACAAAATCTGTAAATATCTATATTGATGGGGTTCCAATGGTATTTAATATTTATCAGGTACCAACCTACTGGAACGCACTGGCAGATATTGACGACTGGATATGGGGGGGGGAACCAAATAATTTTGCAGGCTTAATTGATGAAATACGGGTACAGACAGCTGCAAGAAGTGAGGAGTGGCTGCTAACAGAATATGTAAATCAGAATGACCCGTCCGCTTTTCTTCTAAATATCTCTGCCGAGACATCAAATTCAGTATTTTCTGAAGAGGTATGTGAAAACGAGCCTGTTATCTACTCAATTCCGGATGTGTTTTCTTCATATGCGTGGACTGTCACAGGAGGCAGCATAGCTACTGATAATGGAAATGAAATTATTGTAAACTGGGCAACCCCAGGGGTAGGGCAAATCTCCGTTTCAGTTACAAACGCAAGTGGCTGCACTGGAGCTTCAATCACTTACGATATTACCATTAACAGTAAACCAGCTCCGGAAATAAACGGGTCAAATGATGTTTGCCCTGATTCTGAAGATATTTCTTACCAGGTTAGCTCAGTTGTAAACCATTCTTATCAATGGGAAGTATCCGGCGGAACAATAGATGGCTCAGCTACTGGAAATTCAGTTGTAATAGATTGGGGTTCAGGTCCGACTGGCTGGGTAAGAGTTACGCAGACTAACGACTTAACTGGCTGCGACTCACTTACAGCAAACTATATAGTTCAGATAAGGGATGTTATTTCTCCGACTATAAATTGTTTTGTATCAGGTATTCAATCTGTTAATACAGATGTAGGGGATTGTACATATACCCATTCGGGTACCGGATGGAATGCTTCAGCAACAGATAATTGTGGCACTCCAACAATAACTTATACTCTAAGTAATGCTACAGTAGGAACGGGAACAAATCTGGATGGAATTTCATTCAACCAGGGAACGACTACGGTAACCTGGGTTGCCACAGATGATAAATCTAATACCGATCAATGCAGCTTTGATGTTGTTGTCTCTGATAATGAAGATCCAACATTTACAGTTCCGGGGCCTGTAACTATTGAATGTGACGATAACAGAGACAACCTTGGTCTTACTGGTGATGTAACAGATGAGGCTGATAATTGTGATCCAAGCCCTGTTGTAAGTTATTCTGACACTGACGATCAGGGCCTTAATCCGGCCAATTCAGACTATTATAACTATACCATCACCCGAACATGGAGAGTTGAAGATGCTATTGGTAATTTTGATGAAAATGTACAGGTAATCACGGTCCAGGATATAACAGATCCAGTAATCAGCTGTCCGGGCGATATCACTATCAGCTGTGAGGATGACAGCACCCCAACAGGAACAGGCACAGCCACAGCAACAGATAACTGTGCAGCAGCAGGTAATATCACAATCACCTACAGCGATGTAAGTACCCAGGGAGCAGATCCTGCCAATGCAGATTACTATAACTATACTATCACAAGGACCTGGAGAGCAGAAGATCCCACCACAAACTTTGATGAGTGTGTACAGGTAATCACCGTCCAGGATATTACAGATCCAGTAATCAGCTGTCCGGGCGATATCACTATCAGCTGTGAGGATGACAGCACCCCAACAGGAACAGGCACAGCCACAGCAACAGATAACTGTGCAGCAGCAGGTAATATCACAATCACCTACAGCGATGTAAGCACCCAGGGAGCAGATCCTGCCAATGCAGATTACTATAACTATACTATCACAAGGACCTGGAGAGCAGAAGATCCCACCACAAACTTTGATGAGTGTGTACAGGTAATCACGGTCCAGGATATTACAGATCCAGTAATCAGCTGTCCGGGCGATATCACTATCAGCTGTGAGGATGACAGCACACCAACGGGCACAGGTACCGCCACAGCAACAGATAACTGTGCAGCAGCAGGTAATATCACAATCACCTACAGCGATGTAAGCACCCAGGGAGCAGATCCTGCCAATGCAGATTACTATAACTATACTATCACAAGGACCTGGAGAGCAGAAGATCCCACCACAAACTTTGATGAGTGTGTACAGGTAATCACGGTCCAGGATATTACCGATCCAGTAATCAGCTGTCCGGGCGATATCACTATCAGCTGTGAGGATGACAGCACCCCAACAGGAACAGGCACAGCCACAGCAACAGATAACTGTGCAGCAGCAGGTAATATCACAATCACCTACAGCGATGTAAGCACCCAGGGAGCAGATCCTGCCAATGCAGATTACTATAACTATACTATCACAAGGACCTGGAGAGCAGAAGATCCCACCACAAACTTTGATGAGTGTGTACAGGTAATCACGGTCCAGGATATAACCGATCCAGTAATCAGCTGTCCGGGCGATATCACTATCAGCTGTGAGGATGACAGCACCCCAACAGGAACAGGCACAGCCACAGCAACAGATAACTGTGCAGCAGCAGGTAATATCACAATCACCTACAGCGATGTAAGCACCCAGGGAGCAGATCCTGCCAATGCAGATTACTATAACTATACTATCACAAGGACCTGGAGAGCAGAAGATCCCACCACAAACTTTGATGAGTGTGTACAGGTAATCACGGTCCAGGATATAACCGATCCAGTAATCAGCTGTCCGGGCGATATCACTATCAGCTGTGAGGATGACAGCACCCCAACAGGAACAGGCACAGCCACAGCAACAGATAACTGTGCAGCAGCAGGTAATATCACAATCACCTATAGCGATGTAAGCACCCAGGGAGCAGATCCTGCCAATGCAGATTACTATAACTATACTATCACAAGGACCTGGAGAGCAGAAGATCCCACCACAAACTTTGATGAGTGTGTACAGGTAATCACGGTCCAGGATATTACAGATCCAGTAATCAGCTGTCCGGGCGATATCACTATCAGCTGTGAGGATGACAGCACCCCAACAGGAACAGGCACAGCCACAGCAACAGATAACTGTGCAGCAGCAGGTAATATCACAATCACCTACAGCGATGTAAGCACCCAGGGAGCAGATCCTGCCAATGCAGATTACTATAACTATACTATCACAAGGACCTGGAGAGCAGAAGATCCCACCACAAACTTTGATGAGTGTGTACAGGTAATCACGGTCCAGGATATAACCGATCCAGTAATCAGCTGTCCGGGCGATATCACTATCAGCTGTGAGGATGACAGCACCCCAACAGGAACAGGCACAGCCACAGCAACAGATAACTGTGCAGCAGCAGGTAATATCACAATCACCTACAGCGATGTAAGCACCCAGGGAGCAGATCCTGCCAATGCAGATTACTATAACTATACTATCACAAGGACCTGGAGAGCAGAAGATCCCACCACAAACTTTGATGAGTGTGTACAGGTAATCACGGTCCAGGATATAACAGATCCAGTAATCAGCTGTCCGGGCGATATCACTATCAGCTGTGAGGATGACAGCACCCCAACAGGAACAGGCACAGCCACAGCAACAGATAACTGTGCAGCAGCAGGTAATATCACAATCACCTACAGCGATGTAAGCACCCAGGGAGCAGATCCTGCCAATGCAGATTACTATAACTATACTATCACAAGGACCTGGAGAGCAGAAGATCCCACCACAAACTTTGATGAGTGTGTACAGGTAATCACGGTCCAGGATATAACAGATCCAGTAATCAGCTGTCCGGGCGATATCACTATCAGCTGTGAGGATGACAGCACCCCAACAGGAACAGGCACAGCCACAGCAACAGATAACTGTGCAGCAGCAGGTAATATCACAATCACCTACAGCGATGTAAGCACCCAGGGAGCAGATCCTGCCAATGCAGATTACTATAACTATACTATCACAAGGACCTGGAGAGCAGAAGATCCCACCACAAACTTTGATGAGTGTGTACAGGTAATCACCGTCCAGGATATTACCGATCCAGTAATCAGCTGTCCGGGCGATATCACTATCAGCTGTGAGGATGACAGCACCCCAACAGGAACAGGCACAGCCACAGCAACAGATAACTGTGCAGCAGCAGGTAATATCACAATCACCTACAGCGATGTAAGCACCCAGGGAGCAGATCCTGCCAATGCAGATTACTATAACTATACTATCACAAGGACCTGGAGAGCAGAAGATCCCACCACAAACTTTGATGAGTGTGTACAGGTAATCACGGTCCAGGATATTACAGATCCAGTAATCAGCTGTCCGGGCGATATCACTATCAGCTGTGAGGATGACAGCACCCCAACAGGAACAGGCACAGCCACAGCAACCGATAACTGTGCAGCAGCAGGTAATATCACAATCACCTACAGCGATGTAAGCACCCAGGGAGCAGATCCTGCCAATGCAGATTACTATAACTATACTATCACAAGGACCTGGAGAGCAGAAGATCCCACCACAAACTTTGATGAGTGTGTACAGGTAATCACGGTCCAGGATATAACAGATCCAGTAATCAGCTGTCCGGGCGATATCACTATCAGCTGTGAGGATGACAGCACCCCAACAGGAACAGGCACAGCCACAGCAACCGATAACTGTGCAGCAGCAGGTAATATCACAATCACCTACAGCGATGTAAGCACCCAGGGAGCAGATCCTGCCAATGCAGATTACTATAACTATACTATCACAAGGACCTGGAGAGCAGAAGATCCCACCACAAACTTTGATGAGTGTGTACAGGTAATCACGGTCCAGGATATTACAGATCCAGTAATCAGCTGTCCGGGCGATATCACTATCAGCTGTGAGGATGACAGCACCCCAACAGGAACAGGCACAGCCACAGCAACAGATAACTGTGCAGCAGCAGGTAATATCACAATCACCTACAGCGATGTAAGTACCCAGGGAGCAGATCCTGCCAATGCAGATTACTATAACTATACTATCACAAGGACCTGGAGAGCAGAAGATCCCACCACAAACTTTGATGAGTGTGTACAGGTAATCACCGTCCAGGATATAACAGATCCAGTAATCAGCTGTCCGGGCGATATCACTATCAGCTGTGAGGATGACAGCACCCCAACAGGAACAGGCACAGCCACAGCAACCGATAACTGTGCAGCAGCAGGTAATATCACAATCACCTACAGCGATGTAAGCACCCAGGGAGCAGATCCTGCCAATGCAGATTACTATAACTATACTATCACAAGGACCTGGAGAGCAGAAGATCCCACCACAAACTTTGATGAGTGTGTACAGGTAATCACGGTCCAGGATATTACAGATCCAGTAATCAGCTGTCCGGGCGATATCACTATCAGCTGTGAGGATGACAGCACCCCAACAGGAACAGGCACAGCCACAGCAACAGATAACTGTGCAGCAGCAGGTAATATCACAATCACCTACAGCGATGTAAGTACCCAGGGAGCAGATCCTGCCAATGCAGATTACTATAACTATACTATCACAAGGACCTGGAGAGCAGAAGATCCCACCACAAACTTTGATGAGTGTGTACAGGTAATCACCGTCCAGGATATAACAGATCCAGTAATCAGCTGTCCGGGCGATATCACTATCAGCTGTGAGGATGACAGCACCCCAACAGGAACAGGCACAGCCACAGCAACCGATAACTGTGCAGCAGCAGGTAATATCACAATCACCTACAGCGATGTAAGCACCCAGGGAGCAGATCCTGCCAATGCAGATTACTATAACTATACTATCACAAGGACCTGGAGAGCAGAAGATCCCACCACAAACTTTGATGAGTGTGTACAGGTAATCACGGTCCAGGATATTACAGATCCAGTAATCAGCTGTCCGGGCGATATCACTATCAGCTGTGAGGATGACAGCACCCCAACAGGAACAGGCACAGCCACAGCAACAGATAACTGTGCAGCAGCAGGTAATATCACAATCACCTACAGCGATGTAAGCACCCAGGGCGCAGATCCTGCCAATGCAGATTACTATAACTATACTATCACAAGGACCTGGAGAGCAGAAGATCCCACCACAAACTTTGATGAGTGTGTACAGGTAATCACGGTCCAGGATATTACCGATCCAGTAATCAGCTGTCCGGGCGATATCACTATCAGCTGTGAGGATGACAGCACCCCAACAGGAACAGGCACAGCCACAGCAACAGATAACTGTGCAGCAGCAGGTAATATCACAATCACCTACAGCGATGTAAGCACCCAGGGAGCAGATCCTGCCAATGCAGATTACTATAACTATACTATCACAAGGACCTGGAGAGCAGAAGATCCCACCACAAACTTTGATGAGTGTGTACAGGTAATCACGGTCCAGGATATTACCGATCCAGTAATCAGCTGTCCGGGCGATATCACTATCAGCTGTGAGGATGACAGCACCCCAACAGGAACAGGCACAGCCACAGCAACAGATAACTGTGCAGCAGCAGGTAATATCACAATCACCTACAGCGATGTAAGTACCCAGGGAGCAGATCCTGCCAATGCAGATTACTATAACTATACTATCACAAGGACCTGGAGAGCAGAAGATCCCACCACAAACTTTGATGAGTGTGTACAGGTAATCACGGTCCAGGATATAACAGATCCAGTAATCAGCTGTCCGGGCGATATCACTATCAGCTGTGAGGATGACAGCACCCCAACAGGAACAGGCACAGCCACAGCAACAGATAACTGTGCAGCAGCAGGTAATATTGATATTGACTATAGTGATATAATCGTAGCAACTGCAATACCTTCGAATTATGAAATACAGAGGACATGGACTGCAACAGATCCTTCAGGAAACAGTACATCATGCCTTCAGATTATAACTGTCCAGGATGTTACAACTCCTACAGTTTTATGTCAGGACATTACTGTTTCTCTTGATCTTAATACAGGATTATATACTCTTGATCCTCTTCTTATTGATGGAGGTAGTACTGATAATTGTGATAATGGCCTCACATTTACAGCAAGTAAAACTGATTTCAATTGCCTTGACCTCGGTGACAATCTTGTATGGTTATATGTTGAAGATGATGCGGGTAATATTGATAGCTGTCAGGCTACAGTAACAGTACAATACTCGCTTCCTCCTTCTCCTACTGTTACTGTTACAGACACTATAATATGTAACGATAGCCAAACAGAGATTGTTCTTGGTAACACTTTCCAGAATATGTTATTTACATGGACTGTTTCTGGTGATGCGGAGATAACAGGTTATTCCGAGGCAACACAGGCACTACCATTTACTATTGCTGATAGTCTTCATAATTCATCCCTTGAAGCAAAAAGAATTACGTATACTATCACACCTTTTGCTTATGGTCTGTGTCAATTACCAGACATTACTGTTAATATTTGGGTAGAACCAACTCCGATTATGTATTTTATCCCTGAGAGTGATACCATTTGCACAGGTGATATTACAAACATAGAATTACGGAGTGATAATATTCCAACTCACCCTGTGCGCTTTGACTATACACTTACCTACGATAGTGACTCAATAGCCGTTACCAACACTAATCCTGACAGGACCGGCTATCTGACGGGCGACAGGATCCTTGAGCAGCTTGATAACCTTGGTACCAATGCTCAGCTGGTACAGTTTAATGTCACACCATATACAGTAGATAATAACGGAGTACAAAGATGTACGGGCAATGTCTTTACCGTAGATGTATGGGTTGAGCCTACTCTAAGCTTATCGTTCTTACCGGCCAGTGATACTATCTGTGATGGAGATGTAACCAATATAGAGCTACTCAGTAATAATCATCCGACTAACCCTGTACGCTTTGACTATACACTTACCTACGATAGTGACTCAATAGCCGTTACCAACACTAATCCTGACAGGACCGGCTATCTGACCGGCGACAGGATCCTTGAGCAGCTTGATAACCTTGGCACCAATGCTCAGCTGGTACAGTTTAATGTCACACCATATACAGTAGATAATAACGGAGTACAAAGATGTACGGGCAATGTCTTTACCGTAGATGTATGGGTTGAGCCTACTCTAAGCTTATCGTTCTTACCGGCCAGTGATACTATCTGTGATGGAGATGTAACCAATATAGAGCTACTCAGTAATAATCATCCGACTAACCCTGTACGCTTTGACTATACACTTACCTACGATAGTGACTCAATAGCCGTTACCAACACTAATCCTGACAGGACCGGCTATCTGACCGGCGACAGGATCCTTGAGCAGCTTGATAACCTTGGCACCAATGCTCAGCTGGTACAGTTTAATGTCACACCATATACAGTAGATAATAACGGAGTACAAAGATGTACGGGCAATGTCTTTACCGTAGATGTATGGGTTGAGCCTACACTAAGCTTATCGTTCTTACCGGCCAGTGATACTATCTGTGATGGAGATGTAACCAATATAGAGCTACTCAGTAATAATCATCCGACTAACCCTGTACGCTTTGACTATACACTTACCTACGATAGTGACTCAATAGCCGTTACCAACACTAATCCTGACAGGACCGGCTATCTGACGGGCGACAGGATCCTTGAGCAGCTTGATAACCTTGGCACCAATGCTCAGCTGGTACAGTTTAATGTCACACCATATACAGTAGATAATAACGGAGTACAAAGATGTACGGGCAATGTCTTTACCGTAGATGTATGGGTTGAGCCTACACTAAGCTTATCGTTCTTACCGGCCAGTGATACTATCTGTGATGGAGATGTAACCAATATAGAGCTACTCAGTAATAATCATCCGACTAACCCTGTACGCTTTGACTATACACTGACCTACGATAGTGACTCAATAGCCGTTACCAACACTAATCCTGACAGGACCGGCTATCTGACGGGCGACAGGATCCTTGAGCAGCTTGATAACCTTGGCACCAATGCTCAGCTGGTACAGTTTAATGTCACACCATATACAGTAGATAATAACGGAGTACAAAGGTGTACGGGCAATGTCTTTACCGTAGATGTATGGGTTGAGCCTACTCTAAGCTTATCGTTCTTACCGGCCAGTGATACTATCTGTGATGGAGATGTAACCAATATAGAGCTACTAAGTAATAATCATCCGACTAACCCTGTACGCTTTGACTATACACTTACCTACGATAGTGACTCAATAGCCGTTACCAACACTAATCCTGACAGGACCGGCTATCTGACGGGCGACAGGATCCTTGAGCAGCTTGATAACCTTGGCACCAATGCTCAGCTGGTACAGTTTAATGTCACACCATATACAGTAGATAATAACGGAGTACAAAGATGTACGGGCAATGTCTTTACCGTAGATGTATGGGTTGAGCCTACACTAAGCTTATCGTTCTTACCGGCCAGTGATACTATCTGTGATGGCGATGTAACCAATATAGAGCTACTCAGTAATAATCATCCGACTAACCCTGTACGCTTTGACTATACACTGACCTACGATAGTGACTCAATAGCCGTTACCAACACTAATCCTGACAGGACCGGCTATCTGACGGGCGACAGGATCCTTGAGCAGCTTGATAACCTGGGCACCAATGCACAGCTGGTACAGTTTAATGTCACACCATATACAGTAGATAATAACGGAGTACAAAGATGTACGGGCAATGTCTTTACCGTAGATGTATGGGTTGAGCCTACTCTAAGCTTATCGTTCTTACCGGCCAGTGATACTATCTGTGATGGAGATGTAACCAATATAGAGCTACTAAGTAATAATCATCCGACTAACCCTGTACGCTTTGACTATACACTTACCTACGATAGTGACTCAATAGCCGTTACCAACACTAATCCTGACAGGACCGGCTATCTGACGGGCGACAGGATCCTTGAGCAGCTTGATAACCTTGGCACCAATGCTCAGCTGGTACAGTTTAATGTCACACCATATACAGTAGATAATAACGGAGTACAAAGATGTACGGGCAATGTCTTTACCGTAGATGTATGGGTTGAGCCTACACTAAGCTTATCGTTCTTACCGGCCAGTGATACTATCTGTGATGGCGATGTAACCAATATAGAGCTACTCAGTAATAATCATCCGACTAACCCTGTACGCTTTGACTATACACTGACCTACGATAGTGACTCAATAGCCGTTACCAACACTAATCCTGACAGGACCGGCTATCTGACGGGCGACAGGATCCTTGAGCAGCTTGATAACCTTGGCACCAATGCTCAGCTGGTACAGTTTAATGTCACACCATATACAGTAGATAATAACGGAGTACAAAGATGTACGGGCAATGTCTTTACCGTAGATGTATGGGTTGAGCCTACACTAAGCTTATCGTTCTTACCGGCCAGTGATACTATCTGTGATGGCGATGTAACCAATATAGAGCTACTCAGTAATAATCATCCGACTAACCCTGTACGCTTTGACTATACACTGACCTACGATAGTGACTCAATAGCCGTTACCAACACTAATCCTGACAGGACCGGCTATCTGACGGGCGACAGGATCCTTGAGCAGCTTGATAACCTTGGCACCAATGCTCAGCTGGTACAGTTTAATGTCACACCATATACAGTAGATAATAACGGAGTACAAAGATGTACGGGCAATGTCTTTACCGTAGATGTATGGGTTGAGCCTACTCTAAGCTTATCGTTCTTACCGGCCAGTGATACTATCTGTGATGGAGATGTAACCAATATAGAGCTACTCAGTAATAATCATCCGACTAACCCTGTACGCTTTGACTATACACTTACCTACGATAGTGACTCAATAGCCGTTACCAACACTAATCCTGACAGGACCGGCTATCTGACCGGCGACAGGATCCTTGAGCAGCTTGATAACCTTGGTACCAATGCTCAGCTGGTACAGTTTAATGTCACACCATATACAGTAGATAATAACGGAGTACAAAGATGTACGGGCAATGTCTTTACCGTAGATGTATGGGTTGAGCCTACACTAAGCTTATCGTTCTTACCGGCCAGTGATACTATCTGTGATGGCGATGTAACCAATATAGAGCTACTCAGTAATAATCATCCGACTAACCCTGTACGCTTTGACTATACACTTACCTACGATAGTGACTCAATAGCCGTTACCAACACTAATCCTGACAGGACCGGCTATCTGACGGGCGACAGGATCCTTGAGCAGCTTGATAACCTTGGCACCAATGCTCAGCTGGTACAGTTTAATGTCACACCATATACAGTAGATAATAACGGAGTACAAAGATGTACGGGCAATGTCTTTACCGTAGATGTATGGGTTGAGCCTACTCTAAGCTTATCGTTCTTACCGGCCAGTGATACTATCTGTGATGGCGATGTAACCAATATAGAGCTACTCAGTAATAATCATCCGACTAACCCTGTGCGCTTTGACTATACACTTACCTACGATAGTGACTCAATAGCCGTTACCAACACTAATCCTGACAGGACCGGCTATCTGACGGGCGACAGGATCCTTGAGCAGCTTGATAACCTTGGCACCAATGCTCAGCTGGTACAGTTTAATGTCACACCATATACAGTAGATAATAACGGAGTACAAAGATGTACGGGCAATGTCTTTACCGTAGATGTATGGGTTGAGCCTACACTAAGCTTATCGTTCTTCCCGGCCAGTGATACTATCTGTGATGGAGATGTAACCAATATAGAGCTACTCAGTAATAATCATCCGACTAACCCTGTACGCTTTGACTATACACTTACCTACGATAGTGACTCAATAGCCGTTACCAACACTAATCCTGACAGGACCGGCTATCTGACCGGCGACAGGATCCTTGAGCAGCTTGATAACCTTGGCACCAATGCTCAGCTGGTACAGTTTAATGTCACACCATATACAGTAGATAATAACGGAGTACAAAGATGTACGGGCAATGTCTTTACCGTAGATGTATGGGTTGAGCCTACTCTAAGCTTATCGTTCTTACCGGCCAGTGATACTATCTGTGATGGAGATGTAACCAATATAGAGTTACTAAGTAATAATCATCCGACTAACCCTGTACGCTTTGACTATACACTTACCTACGATAGTGACTCAATAGCCGTTACCAACACTAATCCTGACAGGACCGGCTATCTGACGGGCGACAGGATCCTTGAGCAGCTTGATAACCTTGGCACCAATGCTCAGCTGGTACAGTTTAATGTCACACCATATACAGTAGATAATAACGGAGTACAAAGATGTACGGGCAATGTCTTTACCGTAGATGTATGGGTTGAGCCTACACTAAGCTTATCGTTCTTACCGGCCAGTGATACTATCTGTGATGGAGATGTAACCAATATAGAGCTACTCAGTAATAATCATCCGACTAACCCTGTACGCTTTGACTATACACTTACCTACGATAGTGACTCAATAGCCGTTACCAACACTAATCCTGACAGGACCGGCTATCTGACCGGCGACAGGATCCTTGAGCAGCTTGATAACCTTGGCACCAATGCTCAGCTGGTACAGTTTAATGTCACACCATATACAGTAGATAATAACGGAGTACAAAGATGTACGGGCAATGTCTTTACCGTAGATGTATGGGTTGAGCCTACACTAAGCTTATCGTTCTTACCGGCCAGTGATACTATCTGTGATGGCGATGTAACCAATATAGAGCTACTCAGTAATAATCATCCGACTAACCCTGTACGCTTTGACTATACACTGACCTACGATAGTGACTCAATAGCCGTTACCAACACTAATCCTGACAGGACCGGCTATCTGACCGGCGACAGGATCCTTGAGCAGCTTGATAACCTTGGCACCAATGCTCAGCTGGTACAGTTTAATGTCACACCATATACAGTAGATAATAACGGAGTACAAAGATGTACGGGCAATGTCTTTACCGTAGATGTATGGGTTGAGCCTACACTAAGCTTATCGTTCTTACCGGCCAGTGATACTATCTGTGATGGAGATGTAACCAATATAGAGCTACTCAGTAATAATCATCCGACTAACCCTGTACGCTTTGACTATACACTTACCTACGATAGTGACTCAATAGCAGTTACCAACACTAATCCTGACAGGACCGGCTATCTGACGGGCGACAGGATCCTTGAGCAGCTTGATAACCTTGGCACCAATGCTCAGCTGGTACAGTTTAATGTAACACCATATACAGTAGATAATAACGGAGTACAAAGATGTACGGGCAATGTCTTTACCGTAGATGTATGGGTTGAGCCTACACTAAGCTTATCGTTCTTACCGGCCAGTGATACCATCTGTGATGGCGATGTAACCAATATAGAGCTACTCAGTAATAATCATCCGACTAACCCTGTACGCTTTGACTATACACTTACCTACGATAGTGACTCAATAGCCGTTACCAACACTAATCCTGACAGGACCGGCTATCTGACGGGCGACAGGATCCTTGAGCAGCTTGATAACCTTGGTACCAATGCTCAGCTGGTACAGTTTAATGTCACACCATATACAGTAGATAATAACGGAGTACAAAGATGTACGGGCAATGTCTTTACCGTAGATGTATGGGTTGAGCCTACTCTAAGCTTATCGTTCTTACCGGCCAGTGATACTATCTGTGATGGAGATGTAACCAATATAGAGTTACTAAGTAATAATCATCCGACTAACCCTGTACGCTTTGACTATACACTTACCTACGATAGTGACTCAATAGCCGTTACCAACACTAATCCTGACAGGACCGGCTATCTGACCGGCGACAGGATCCTTGAGCAGCTTGATAACCTTGGCACCAATGCACAGCTGGTACAGTTTAATGTAACACCATATACAGTAGATAATAACGGAGTACAAAGATGTACGGGCAATGTCTTTACCGTAGATGTATGGGTTGAGCCTACAGTATTTGTTGACTTATCGGTTGCTAATGATACCTTATGTAATAATGAAAACTTGATTGTATCATTTAGTTCGAATAATCATCCGACAGTTGGTGTAAGGTTTGATATAAGTGTTATTAACAGTTACCCTGCAGATATAACGGGCTATACCAGTCCGGTTACCAATTTACAGGTATCAGACATTATTAATGAGGGATTAAATAATTCGGGCGACACAGCCAGGATGATACAATATGTTGTTAGTCCTTATACGATTGATCCTGCAGGATCACAAAAATGTTCTGGTATAAATGACACCATCTCTGTCTGGGTAAATCCCACACCACGAGTTATACCGATTAATTTGGCTGAGCGAATCTGCTATGAAGCCTTTACAGATATTGAGCTTACTACTCCAACTGTTATGACCCATGGTATTATTGAGTTCGACTACACGGTGGCATTGAGTAATGCTACATATGTTACAGGTAATACAGATCCTCTTACTGACCTGCAGATAGGAGATCATATTGTGTTTGATTATATCAACGATGATGATACCATTCAGTCGGTCTTCTATTATGTGACTCCCAAAAATGTTATTACCGGATGCTCAAATGGCACCATAGAGACTGTTGAAGTAAAACTTCATCCTATTCCAATCAGGAGTATAGTTGTTACAAATCCTCTAACCTGTAGTGGAGGAGATGATCTGGCTTTAATGGCTACCCTTTCGCGAGGGACTGCACCATTTGACTCTATCCACTGGACTGGCTATTATGAATATGAAAAATTTGATACTACATTTATTGATGGCCTTCGTCCAGGGAAATACGATTTATTGGTTATAGATAATAATGGATGTAGGGCAGATTCGAGTATTTTCAGATCTAAGGATCCTCCGCTTACTGAATTCACTCCGCTCAGGAAAAGAGATCCTGTTTATTCACAACTATTTAACATTAACACTTCATGTTTTGATTCAAATGATGGTGAAATAGTTGTAGGTGTTACCTCTACGGAAGCTTTCCCATTCACTTACTGGGTAACAGATGAAGCTGGGGATACAATACAAACGGGGGTTCTTGGCGAAAGCTATGATCCTGGTGATAGTGATACCTATGATATAGTACCAAATGTCGGAGGAGGCCAGTTATTAACACAATATTTTGTTACTTTCAGGGATGACAATGGATGTATAACTACGAACGAAACTTATGTCAGATCACCTCGCGAAATAAGTGCCGACCTTATACCTTATGAATACCAGGGTGGTTATAATATTACCTGTAAAGGCTATAGCGACGGAATTATTCGGGTATCAAATATTACGGGAGGCTCGGTGCTGAGTCAAAATGATTATACTTATCTGTGGACAGCCAGCAATGGTGGCGTAATAAGCTTCGATAATACCCTGGATTCGATATGGGGACTGCCCTATGGTACCTATACAGTTACAGTATTTGATTTATTTGGTTGTTCTTTCTCTGACAGTATTACCCTTACAGAGCCAGAAGGCATTACCCTTTTAAGTGATACTGTTAGTACATATCAGGATGGTAATAATATTAGTTGTCACGGACTTAACACAGGTAGTATCAGTCTTGAATTTGAAGGAGGATCCGGAGATTATGTTTATGAATGGATAGGTCCTGATGGTTTCACCAGTGCAGAAAAGAATATTAATTCTCTTTATGCCGGTACATACGACCTTATTGTTACCGACCAGACAGGGTGTGATATGCCATTTAACTACGTATTGACTGAACCTGATACCTTAAATATCTTATTCTTACCTACGGAAACATTTGATGGTTTATATAATATTGATTGTAATGGCGGCCTGGCAGATGTCGATATTACACCCGAGGGAGGCAGCCTGAATGGATATGAGTATTTATGGTCAACTACTATTGGATCGGGGATTGAGATAAGCAATGAGGATCAAACTGGATTGAGTGCAGCAACCTACTATGTCCAGCTTACCGATGGTAACGCCTGTGTTTACAATGACAGTATAGTTATTACACAGCCCGAGCCACTGCAGATTGAAATAAACAAAACTAATATTACCTGTGAGTCGGTTACCATGGATAATGGCACCATCGATATTGAAGTTAGCGGAGGAGCAGACACTCATCCTTATATATTTAACTGGGATAACGGAAGTACTACGGAGGATTTATCCGGATTGATGGAAGGACGATATATAGTTACAATAGAAGATGCATATGGCTGTATATTGATTGATTCAGCTGATATATACCTTCCTCCACCACTCGAAATAGAGAAACTTATATCTGATTATCATGGGGTGAATATCAGTTGTGCAGGTGAAACTAACGGCTCCATAGACATTAACGTTACCAGTGGTGATGGTCCTTATGTCTTCACATGGGAAGGTCCTGGTTCATTTACATCAGATCAATCTTCAATTAATATGCTGCAGGCAGGACAGTACATTGTTCATATAGTTGATTCTAACCTGTGTGAGGTAAGAGATACAACAGTGATGATTGAACCGGGTCAGATAGGATTTAACGCAACTATTTCAGAAAGTAATTTTGGAGGATATAGTGTAAATTGCTTTGGTGATAATACTGCTTCAATAGACCTGGAAGGTGTTAACGGAGTTGGAAGTGTTTCGTTTTACTGGACTGATGGTTTTATCGGGTCTTACAGGGAAAATCTGGCTGCTGGACTTTACGGAGTTGTTATTAATGATGCCAACGGGTGTAACAAGGATACAATAATTACTATTACACAGCCTGAACCAATAAGTGTAATTGAAACAATTGATGAACCATATTGCATAGATATGCCGGATGGAACAATTACCCTTCTTGCCTCAGGAGGTGTTGTGCTGGCAGATTATTTCTATGAATGGTCTGATAATACAATAGGTTCTGTGTTGTCGAATATAGCTGCAGGAACCTATATTTATTCAGTTACCGATGATAATGGATGTTCACTAACAGATACAATTATTGTTAGTAGTGAAAGGGATAACTGTCTTACGATCCCGAATGCTATATCCCCCAATGGTGATAATATTAATGATGTATGGAATATAGATCTTATAAACCTGTATCCGGATGCAGAAATAAGAATATTCAACAGGTGGGGAGAGATGGTATGGGCTTCAGAGAAAGGTTATCCACAGCCATGGGATGGAAAAAGTAAGGGAAGGGATTTACCAATTGATTCGTATCATTATGTTATTAATTTAAATAATGGCAGGAAGGTAATACTTGGACATGTTACAATAGTAAGATAGTTTTAACGTATATGTAAATAGTGAAAAGGGTAGTATTTATAGTAGTTGCAATTTTGTTTATGGCATTCAAACTGAGTGCTCAGCAGCTACCTTTATATAGCCAGTATCTTTTTAATAAGTACCTTATTAATCCAGCAGTGGCAGGCTCAGATGGCTATACTAGCTTTAACCTTACCGCCCGTGAACAATGGCTGGGGTATTCAGGAGCCCCTCGTACATATTCATTTAGCTATCAGACCAGGATGTTAAAGAGGAGTTATATTCTCCGAAACACAAATGCCCGACGCAGAGTTTTCAGACCCAAATCTGAAGGGAAAGTAGGATTGGGAGGCTATGTGTTCAGTGATAAGAATGGTCTTGTGCAGAGAACAGGAGCGCAGTTTACCTATGCTTACCATACCTGGCTATACGGAGAGACACAGCTGTCTTTTGGTATCTCGGCTACTGCCTTTCACTTCAGGATTAACGAAGACGAGATTATGTTTGAGGATCCTGACGACCCCATACTACTAAGTGATCTCAGACAGGGTATTTTTGTTCCGGATGCCAATTTTGGGGTTTACCTTCTTAATTACAGGTATAACTTAGGTTTTTCTATTGAACAGTTATTTCAGTCTTATGGTAAGATAGGGAATTCCTCATACGATAACCTTACACTAATGAGGCATTACTACCTTTTTGGTTCATATACCTATCCAATAAGTGTGGAGAGTGAAATACAGCCTAATTTTATGTTTCGCATGTCTGAGCAATGGAAGCCACAGGTCGATATTGGGATGAACTATTTATTAAGACAGGATTTCTGGGCAGGATTATCCTACCGTACCGGAAATGTTTTTATTGCCAGTGTAGGAGCCAGGTTTGAAAGTTTCTACTTCGGATATTCATTTGATTTTTCTTTTAATGAGATACAGAGTGTAACCTATGGTTCGCATGAAATTATGGTTGCTATGAAGATAGGTAGCAGTTCGAGGAGATACAGGTGGCTGGATAGATATTAAGATTCTTTTACAAGGATATAAATAAGCGAACTTGATTTATATTTTTTAAACCAGGAGCTTATCCAGCCAATTTTACCTATTACCAGCCCTTTAAGGAAACTGATCCCCGATCCGCGGTATTTTTCACTTAGCATGGAAATATAAAAAGAGTCGAGTGGCATTCGTTTAATAGCTCTCAGGCGCAGCCCTGAATTTTCTATTATATTTTTGAATGAGGATATATTAAAATGCCACAGGTGTCTGGGTACATCCCAGGCTGCCCAATATGTTTTGTAATAATTTGCGTCATATGAATCTGTATTCGGAAGAGCGACTATACAGATTCCTTTTTCATCTAGGATTCTGCTTATCTCGTCTAATATTTCTTTTGGCGATGAAAGATGTTCAAGTACATGCCATAGAGTAACGACATTAAATTCCGACGAGCTAAAAGATTTCAAATCATTCAGACTAGATACTTTAAGTCCGAATTTCTCCTCTGCATATTTTTTTGCGTTCTGGTCAGCTTCTATTCCTATGCTGTCCCAGTCCTTATTATTCATATATGAAGCAAAATATCCTGTACCACATCCGATATCAAGCAGTCTTCCCCGCTTTTTAATAGAATATTTTTGAATAATACTGAATTTGCTCCGGAGCATCCATTGCCTTGCCATATGGTATAAGCGGTTTGTTAAACCCTTACTGGTATTACTGTGCGAGATATATTCTTCAGACTTATAATATTCAGATATTTTATTTTCCGCCGGGGGATCAATAGTAAAACAGAAATTGCAGTTATCACATTTCCATATATTGAAATCCTCACCAGTCAGAAAATGGTCTTTTACTTTATGTAATAATGACGTATGCTCGCTTGAACAAACAGGACAGTTATTCTGCATTACTTTTTTTTCTCTTTTTTACCTCATAAAGGATGGTGAGCAATAATAATAGAATAAGAAGTATTGAACCGGCCATAGAAACCAGGTTCCCAGTTGCATACGATTCAGGCTCAAAACTGAAAGTTATTTCGTTTTCTCCCGGTGGTATAAGTGCAGCTCTTAATACATAGTTCACCCTGATTATCTCGAGCTCCTCATCATTGATCGTGGCTTTCCATCCCTCCGGGTAATAAATTTCTGAAAAAACAGCCAGTTGGGTACTCGCAGATGAAGATGAATATATTAACCTGTTTGCACGATAATCTGTTAGCTTAATTGATGAAAGAGTGTCATCTAATAAAGTATATCCGCTTAATAAGCTCTCATATTTTTTATTAATAATTGCTTTATTCGATGGATCAAAATTATTTATTGCTGCAAGTTCCTCGTCAGGTGTATTTGCAATAATAAATTTGTTGACAAACCAGGCATTTCCAAGAGCTTCAGGATTAACAAGTGCTTGAGTTTCCGGATTAAAGATTACGTATTTCGTATTAAGCATATTAAGAGAATTCAATCCAACAAATGCTCCTTCAAGATCCAGAAGGGAAGTGGCAGAATTTAATTTATTTCCGAGGATGCTTAAGTCTCTGCTTATTGAATTTGATATAAGGTCCTGGTATCTTCTTATTTTTGCTCCATGGTAACCACCTATAGAATGGTGGTAGTAAGAAGTGATACCCTCAGAGAAAGGATCCGGGGCTGCTAAGTTGAGGACTCTTACCTCTCCGGGATCTGCCAGTATTGCATTGTCGGCTACAGATGGTTTAAAACTTGCCTCCGCATTTCTTCTTGTAACAAAATTCTCATTATTCAGGTATCTCTTATCCACTGGCCACATGTCAATAGTAATAAGTAAGCCCAGTAATAAAACAGCATTTAGGAAATTGTATTTTTCAGGGAAAATTGAAAAAACAGATTTTTTCGCAAAATACAGATATAGAGCAGTTAAGGCCAGGCCAATAAGAAGGATAGACCTTAAAACATCCATTTTAAGCATGTTTTTTCTGTCGGTGATTAGTGCACTTCTCAACCATTCAGGTAGTTGACCTACCTCATTACTCGAAATAAATGATCCGGCCAGACCAGGGAAAAGTAAATATAAAAGCAGGATACCAAAGAGAACACCTCCACCAATTTTCAATGCTTTTAAAAATTCTTTACTCTTAATTTCCCCTTTTATTATCTTATCGAGGGCGAGTATGCCGAGAAGAGGTATACAGAATTCAGCAATAATAAGTATCATAGTTATTGCCCTGAACCGGTTATAACCAGGGAAGTAATTAAAGAAGAGAGAGGTCATAGGCATAAAATTCTTTCCCCATGCCAGCATTATAGCAAGAATGCTTATCAGAAGAATCCACCATTTGTCTCGACCCTTAATCAGCACAAGTCCCATAATAAAGAGCAGGAGCATTATTGCACCTACATATACAGGACCGCTTGTCCCAAGGTTTTGTGTGCCCCAGTATTGCCTGAACTGTGGGATATATTGAGAAGCATTATTTTGCCTTAGCACCTTTACCGTTTCGCTATCGTTTTCGAAGGGAACAGATGCTCCGCCTTTCAGGTTAGGAATAAGCAGAGTAAGAGTCTCATCTATACCATAACTCCACTGTGTTGCGTACTGAATTCCAAGTCCACCCGTATCGTCCTGAGAATCTGAAGCCAATTCGGACTCCCCTCTCATTGAGTATTTCGTGTACTCGTAAGTTGTATATAGACTTGCAAAATTTACAGTAACTGAAATAATTACACCTCCTAGCAGCATTAAAGAAGTCTTTAGGAATGGCTGAAAATCTTTATTCCTTATTACATGAATAAGTTCAAATATTCCAAAAGAAAGTATAATCAGCAGAGTATAATATGTAATTTGAAGGTGATTTGCTATTATCTGTAAAGATAGAAATAGAGCCAGGAAAGCAGTGCCTATCAGGCGGTTTCTCCTGTATGCATATATTACCGAACCAATTAAGGGAGCCATATAGGCAAGGGCCATAGCTTTAGTATTATGACCGGCAGCCAGTATTATAAAAAAGTATGAAGAAAATCCGTAGGCAATAGATCCTACAATGGCCAGCCATGGATTTACCCTGAGCGATAAAAGTAGGATGTAAAATCCTATCATTAGCAAGAGAATCGGAGCTATGGGTATTCCTGGAGTGATTAATAAGTAATGTAGTGGTTTTAGCAGATTGCCATAATACTGGGTGGATATTAAATAAGCCGGCATACCACCAAACATGGAATTTGTCCACAAAGGTTCTTCATTAAACTCTTCACGATGATCCGCGATTTCTTTTGAACTACCGGCAAACACGGTTGTATCGTGAGTCTTTAATACCTGACCGTCAAGTGCAGGAGCAAAGTAAATTAATGTTAGAATAAGAAAGGTTAGAACTGCTACCAGATGGGGTAGAAGCTTCTTTATAAAAGACTTATCTGTCATCTTAATTAATCGATATTAATGTATATTTGTAGTAGTACAAAAATAGTCTTTTTAATTAAATAGATGACTTGGGCGTAATTCAAAGACAGACGATTAAAGGAACACTCTATTCTTACCTTGGTGTGGGTCTTGGTTTTATTAACCTTGTTATCCTGTCGCCCAAGATTTTTTCATCTGATCAGATTGGAGTAATTCAGGTGCTGGTTGCCATGGCAGTAATACTGGCACAGTTCGCTTCCCTCGGTTTTAATAATGTAAGTATAAAGATGTTTCCTCTGTTCAGGGATGAGGAGAAGAAGCATCATGGTTATCTGGGACTGGGCTTTATTATTTCACTTATAGGTTTTGCTCTGTTCAGTATATTGATATTGCTTGGCAAACCCATTTTTATTCAGCAAAATGCCGAGAAGTCGTCACTGCTTCCGGAATATGTAGATTGGATAATTCCACTCGTATTCCTGTTTCTCTACTATAATCTTTTAGATACTTACGCAAGGGTTATGTATAAGGCTGCTCTTGGATCGTTTCTAAGAGAAGTACTTATCAGGATTATTAACCTTGGTCTTATTATTTCTGTATATGCCGGCTGGATAGATTTCAGAACCTATGTTATCCTATATATATTATCATATAGTATCACAATAATTATACTTGGAGGCTATCTTATCCTAACAGGACATGTTTCCTTTAAGATAGATCTTTCTTTCCTTAAGAAACTGAAGGCAGAAATGCTTACGGTCGCTTTATTTGGATTGATAGCAGGATTGAGCGGGGTGGCTAAACTGAGTTTTGATAAATTGATGATTAACAGTTTTTTGGATCTGAGTGCTGCAGGAGTGTATTCTGTTGCATTTTATTTCGGCACATTGATTCTTATACCACAGAGGGCTATGTCTAAAATTTCGTCGACTGTTATATCCGAGGCATGGAAGGCAAACGACAGGGATCTTATTTCCAGAACCTATTATCAAAGCAGTATTAACCAGTTCGTGGTTGGAACATTTGTATTTCTGATTGTCTGGCTGAATGTTGACAGTATGCTAAGTTATTTGCCTGATATTTATGCACAGGGTAAATATGTAATTTTCTTTATTGCGCTGGCAAACCTTATTGAGGTAATGGCCGGCGTAAATATTCAGATTATTATTACATCTGAATACTACAGGTACCAGACTTATTTTATGATACTATTACTGGTATGCATCGTTGTTTCCAATATCATTCTTATACCTGTACTGGGCATAAACGGCGCAGCTATAGCCACGCTGATTTCTTCTGTTATATATACATTCGCGAGAATGTTATTTCTCTTTAAAAAATATTCATTTCAGCCTTTTAAAATAAATCATATTAAGGTATTAATAATTTTTGCTGCCTTGATTATATTGGGAATCTTCACACCTCATTTCTCAAACTGGATTATCGACATTTTAATCAGGTCTTTTGCCATCTCATTGATTTATATATTATTGAGTCTGATACTTAGAACATCAGACGAGTTAGTAAGTGTTTTTCATTTGCTTATTAAAAAGGGATTTGGACGATGAAATACAAACCGGGTATTATAATGCAGGCACGAGTGGGAAGCAGTCGCTTACCCGAAAAAGTTATTTTACCCTTCTATAATGGCAAGTCAATTCTTGAATTATTAATCGAACGCTTTAAAAATAAGTCAGAATATTCACTTGTGGTAGCTACCACGGATGAAGCGGCTGACGATCTGATTTTTAATATATGTGAAAGGCTGGGGGTTGATTGTTACAGGGGATCAAGCGATAACGTTCTGGACAGGTTCTATATGGCAAGTAGTAGGTTTAAAATAGATCCTATTATAAGAGTTTGCTCGGATAACCCTTTTATTATTGAATCATCTCCGATTGAACTGCTGAGCTTATTTGCCCGGAATGGGGGCGACTATATAGGTTATAGACTTAGCGATGAAAGAGTGGGTATTCGTACTCACTTTGGATTATGGGCTGAGCTGCTGACACGCAGCGCCATAAAAAGAACACTGGAGTATACAGAAGAAAAGATTTACCTGGAGCATGTTACGAATTATCTGTATACCAACCCACATATGTTTGATATATCTTATATTGATGCTCCCGAACTTGTTTATTCAAGGGATAATATAAGGCTAACTGTTGATTCGGAGGCAGATTTTGAACTTGCAAAAGAAATTTACAGCTGTAGTAAGGAGCTGTCTTCTTCAGGTAAGTTGAGCGAGCTTATCAGATTAATTGATAGCAGGCCAGACTGGAAAGAGGGAATGACAAAAAGAATTAAGCAAAATGAAAAATAAAATATATCTGATCGGCGAAATAGGTCAGAATCATAATGGTTCAACAGATATTGCCATGCAACTTGTGGATGTTGTTGCCCGTCCGGTTGTAGATAAACTCTTTAATAAGGAGCTTAGCGGCATGAACGCTGTGAAACTTACGAAGAGGGATCTGAGCCAGGAACTGTCGACATCTATGATGAATAAACCTTACGACTCTCCTCATTCCTTTGGAATGACTTATGGTGAGCACAGGGCCTTTCTGGAGCTGAGCGACGAAGAGCATAAGGATGTTTACCTGCATGCTAAATCGAAGAGTCTGGATTTTGTTGAAACAATATGTGCAACAGGAGCAATGAGTCTTCTTAAACTATTTACTCCCGACAGACTAAAAGTAGCTTCGCGCGACCTTACAAATTTACCCCTTTTAAGTGCGCTGGCTGAAACCCGTATACCTATTATTTTATCTACAGGGATGGGTGGCAAGGAAGAAATAGATAATGCTCTCGCTATTATTACAAGGTATCACTCAGAGATAAGTATACTTCACTGCGTTTCTGAATATCCAACAAGGTATGATAATGTGAATCTAAAAACTATCTTATACCTGCAGGCAAACTATTCAGATTATGTAATTGGATATTCTGATCATACAGTTGGAATATCTATTCCTCTGGCTGCTGTGGCCCTGGGGGCAGAGATAATAGAAAAACATATAACACTCGACAGGTCGATGAAAGGATCGGACCATAGCGGATCACTGGGAGTTGATGGTATCGAAAGGATGGTCAGGGATATTCGTAATCTGGAAGATGCTATGGGTAAAGAAGATATATTTATTTCTCCCTCTGTTAGCCAGTCAAGGCAAAAGCTTGAGAGGAGCCTAGCTGCTCTAAGAGACCTGCAGGAAGGTCATATTCTGAGGGATGAAGATCTTCATCTTCTCAGTCCTGGTGATGGATTTAGTTATGCAGAAAAGGATAAGCTTATCGGAAAAAGAGTGATACGGCCGATCCCAAAGGATGAAATTATTTACCCTCAAAACATTAAATAGTATGATCCCGAAACTTGTACTTACAGATATAGATGGTGTATGGACCGACGGCGGTATGTATTACAGTGAAAGTGGTGACGAGTTAAAAAAGTTCTCTACCTCCGATAGCGTTGGAGTACTGTTCCTGAAGATGCACAATATTCCTGTCGTCATTATAACAGGTGAAGAAACTGCAGCGGTCGAGAGAAGAGCTCTTAAACTTAAGATCGATAAGATATATCAGGGTGTCAGAAATAAGCTGCAGGTGGCAAAAGATATTATTGCTGAGATGGGAATAGAATTTTCTGAGGTTGCTTTTATCGGCGACGAGATTAATGATATCCCGCTTATGATTGAGTGCGGATATGTTGGTATCCCGGCGAATGCTTCAGAATATATGGATGCTTATGCTGATATAAGATTAAAAACCGCTGGTGGCCAGGGAGCATTTAAAGAGTTTGTTTTACATATTCTTAATAAAAACTCGCTGCTTGAGGATACCTTGCAGGAATATATTAAGAGTCACCGGTAATTTCCGATAATACCCTTTTGGAGACCTTTCCGTCGATTAGAAAAGCATAATCGGTGATAAACTTTGAAGCTGCCTTCTTATCCTGAGTTAATAAGTCACTGGTAAGCTGCCTGAGTGCGCTTTCGCATTCATCTTCATTTCTTACCCTGTGTCCTACACCAGAAGAAATATATGATTGTATATCCTGTTCGAGTGGGTCATGAATAATTAATGGTTTATAAAAGTAAACAGCTTCAGTACCCACAGTGGAGAAACAGGTATAAACAGCATCAGCAGAATTGATAAGTTCATACAGGTCATCGTCCGGCCTGAAACGAATATTCACTGTGCCATATTTTTTTGCAATATCACTGTAGTATTTATAATAGTCTTTTTCGAGCGGATGAGGCTTCAGGCAGATAATAATATTTTCAACTTTTGATGCTGCTTTAAAAAGATCTGCCGCTGCTTTTTCCCTTAGAGAAGGATCTCTCTGGGGCTGAGAAGCAAATAGAATTATTCTTTTTTCACCTTGTGCCTGTCCTGAATTCTGAAGTAATGGTATTGTGTCGGTTCTTATCTGTCCGCTAACTTTAAGAGCAGAGGGTAAATAATTGCCTGTCCTTATAAGATGATCCTTCCAGTAATCACCCCATACAAGGCTTAGATCAGCAGTAATATTTTTACCTGCTTCTTCGGGTGTTAACCTGTAGGCAGGATGGAGGTCATGTATTGCACCATGCTGAATGCCGAAGGTTTTTATATCAAGATATCTGCATGCATCGATCAGGCTTTTATTAAAGGGACTGTTTTCATCAGACGCAGTAAGAGAAAGAGGTTTGTTTTCCAGGCAAATTTCTCTAAAGCCTATATATCTTGAAATATAAATCCTAAATGAGGATTTTAAACCTGTAAGCAGGTAGGTAATAATTGAATACTCAGTATCTCTGAACTTTAGAGCCAGACTGTCGAGCTTTAGCCCAAGCTCTCTCCTGGTTTCCATGATCTCCTTTCTTGCAGTTCTGTTTAGCATTGCCCTTGCCAGAATCTGGTCTGAAGAAATATTACTTAACTTAAGGATTCTGTACTGGTACGAATTTCTGTAGTCAGAGATTTTTGCTGTTCTTTTGCCGGGCATTCCCGCCTCTGTAATAAGGCAAAACCTCTTATCAAGAATCTTAAAAAGATTATTGAACACAAAATTTCCTTTATAGGGATCAGTACCGGGTCCCTGAGATATTTTAAGCGGTTTAGCATTATCAAGGATAAGGTGCTTACCTCTTATTTTAGAGGTAGATCGAAAACAAACCCGGGCCACAGCATAAATCATGCTGAACCCTATAGAAAGCATCTTTACTAAGCTAACAGCTTGATTTTTATGATATTTGTATTCTATATTTTCAGGAAGATGCTTTGCAAGAATATCAGGATGGATATCAGTATAAAGGATTACTGAATATTTTTTGGACGCCAGTCTTATTTCTTCAAGCAGGTATTCGATATTTCTGGCAGCCATATAAACAGTTAGTCTCTGGTAGAACCATAAATCCATTTTTTGATATTCCAGCAGATCAGATACAGATTTATCTCCGGCCTTCTCGTTTCCAAAGCGAAGTATCTGGTCCATTATGCGATAATTAATGTCTTTCTTTTCTTCAGGACCGGTCTGTGGTAAATAGTTTTCGTTTTCAAGTGGTGTCGGCCTGACATTGAAGTGCCAGAACACGGGAGATCCGGAATTACGGATATCTCTTAGTTCTTTTCCTAAAAGATTTCGTGCTATTATATGTAATTTATTTTTCAATTCTTAGAGATCGAGCAGTTTTACCAGGGTGGAAGTCAGGTTCTTTCTTTCGAATTTGTTTAAGCCCTTAACAGTCATATTTTTATTCTTATACACATTTTCACTTATATACTCTCCAATGCCTTCTATATTACCAGGATCAAACATCTTGCCTGCCCCTGTATCAGTAAGGATTTTTGCTGCATCTCCTTCTGTCGGACCAATACCAAGGATGGTGTTTCCTGATTTCATGTATTCAAATATTTTACCTGTTATAATAACATTACTATGTTTATGCTCGGGTATAATAAGCAGCAGCATATCACTCGCTTTAATAAGATTAATGGTCTCCATATGAGATGAATAATCTACAAAAGTACTGATATCATAAAGCTTATATTTTTTTATTTGCTCTATAAGGCCTTCACTTTGTTGTCCGACGAAGCTGAGTGAAAGTTTTTGTCCGGGATTATTATTTATGTATCCTGAGATAGCCTTCAGAAAGGATTCAAGAGGATAGCGCTCACTAATACTCCCTGAGTAAGTAAGAGTAAAGGGCCTCTTTTTGTCTTTAATCCTCTTATTCTGAAAATCATCTTCATCAAAGCCGTTGGGCAGAACAAATATTTTATTTACTCCCGGATCCAGTTTTGATTCAAGAAGTGCTTTCATGCCTTCTCCAACAGTAAGGATCTTATCAGCTTCAGTCAATACAGAATATTCGTATTTTTTATCTTTTTTTCTCGACAGGGCTAAGGAATAGAAATCGCTGTAATAGTAAATGTCTGTCCAGGGATCCCTGAAATCAGCAATCCATTTTATCTTATTGTATTTTCTCTTTAAGCGACGGCCTATAAGATGACTGGAATGTGGTGGACCACTGGTAATAATTATCTCAATATTTTGTTCTTCTATAAGCTCAACTGCTTTTCTGAATGCGAAGCCGTTCCATCCTTTCCTTGGATCAGGGATAAACAGGTTCCCTCTTATAAACCTGGCAAACTTGCTTTTTGTATAGGTATTTTTTACAGGAGCACTGTTCTTTTTGCCGGCTCCTTCTTTTTTCCAGAAAAGTGCTTTAAAGTAGTTTCTGGCTTTTGTAGTATATACTCTTACTTTCGGGTTAATGTCTTCAATAAGAGAATTATCATAAGCAGGAAACTGTGCATATTTGGGATCTACGGTAAGTATATATGGCTGGAAGTTAAATTCCGGAAGATATTTAGAAAACTTCAACCATCTCTGTACACCTGCACCTCCTGATGGTGGCCAGTAGTAAGTAATAATCAGAATCTTTATATTCTCTGACATATATTTTTTTGAATCTACAGCCTCTTCAATAAACTGCCTATATCAACTTTTTCCTTAATGATCTCCTTAAGAGCATCTATGGATAGTCTTTCCTGTTCCATGGTGTCCCTGTATCGCAAAGTAACGGTATTGTCCTCTTTTGTCTGATGATCAACAGTAATGCAGAATGGTGTTCCAATTGCGTCCTGCCTTCGGTATCTTTTACCAATAGAATCTTTTTCGTCGTACTGGCAGTTGAAGTCAAACTTAAGTTCATCAATTATAGCTCTTGATATCTCAGGGAGGCCATCTTTTTTAACCAGAGGCATTACTGCGAGTTTAACAGGAGCAAGAACAGGAGGCAGTTTTAATACAACCCTGATATCAATGTTGCCGTTTTCTTTCTTAATTTCTTCCTGAGTGTATGATGCTGATATTATCTGGAGAAACATCCGATCTACTCCAATAGAAGTTTCAACTACGAAGGGGATATAGGACTTATTTTCTTCAGGATCGAAAAATTGCAATTTCTTACCGCTGAACTTCTGATGCTGACTAAGATCAAAGTCTGTTCTGGAATGTATTCCCTCTACTTCCTTAAATCCAAATGGGAACAGGAATTCAATATCCGTGGCTGCGTTAGCATAATGAGCCAGCTTGTCGTGGTCGTGAAAACGATAATTTTCTTCACCAAATCCAAGGCCTTTGTGCCATTTCATCCTAATTTCTTTCCAGTGCTTAAACCACTCCAGTTCTGTTCCGGGTTTAACAAAAAATTGCATCTCCATCTGTTCGAACTCTCTCATTCTGAATATAAATTGCCTGGCGACAATCTCATTCCTGAATGCTTTCCCAATCTGTGCTATACCAAAGGGTATTTTCATTCGGCCCGATTTCTGTACATTGAGGAAATTTACGAAGATCCCCTGGGCAGTCTCCGGCCTGAGATATATCTTCATTGCTCCTTCGGCTGTCGACCCTATTTCAGTGCCGAACATCAGGTTAAACTGTCGTACATCAGTCCAGTTTCGCGTACCCGACACCGGGCAAACGATTTCATAATCTAGAATAATTTGTTTGATCTCTTCCAGATCATTATCATTCAGAGCTTTTACAAACCTGCCGGATAGCACTTCAATTTTCTCCTGGTTGGCGAGCACCCTGGGATTGGTTTCCCTGAACTGCTTTTCGTCGAAGCTATCTCCAAATCTTTTCTGTGCTTTTTGGATTTCCTTTTCAATCTTGCCTTCGATTTTTGCAATATGCTCCTCGATCAGTACATCAGCACGATATCTCTTTTTTGAGTCCTTATTATCAATAAGGGGATCATTAAATGCATCTACATGGCCGGAAGCTTTCCAGGTGGTGGGGTGCATAAAAATTGCTGAATCAAGACCTACAACATTCTCATAAAGCAAAACCATACTATCCCACCAGTATTTCTTGATATTATTTTTTAACTCAACTCCATACTGACCATAATCATAAACTGCACTGAGTCCGTCATAAATTTCGCTGGATTGAAATACATAACCATACTCCTTACAATGTGCAATTATGTTTTTGAAGAGATCTTCCTGGGCCATATTAATAAGTTTTCTTTATTTGAGGCAAAAGTAAGCCAAAAACTTTGCTTTTACAATTTCCAATTTGTGGGCAGGAAAGCCTAATCTTTGTATATTTGTTTGTTAATCCACTTATTTTTATTGATGGCTGAAAAAGCAGATTTCTTAGTTATAGGTTCGGGTATTGCTGGTTTGTTTTTTGCCCTTAAGGCAGCAGATCATGGAAAAGTAATTATTCTCTCAAAGGCAGATATTGGTGAGACAAACACAAGGTATGCTCAGGGAGGTATAGCCTCGGTGATGTATCAACCCGATTCTATCGACAAACATATAGAAGACACCCTTGTTGCAGGTGCTGGATTTTGCGACGAGGAAATCGTAAGAATGGTTGTAAGTGAAGCACCTGACAGGATCAGGGATCTGATCGAGTTTGGGGTTGGATTTGACACAAAAGATGATGGCAAATATGACCTTGCAAAAGAGGGAGGGCATTCCGAGCATAGAATACTGCATAATAAGGATAATACAGGAGAGGAAATACAGAATGTTCTGGCTGGTAAAGTAGCATCACATCCCAATATTACCATTCGTGAAAATTGTTTTGCCATTGACCTTCTTACACAACACCATCTCGGACAAATAGTAAAACGTCATAAAGGTGGCATAGAGTGTTATGGGGCATATATATATGATACCATTTCACGAAAGGTCGAGACAATATTATCCAAAGTAACTGTTCTTGCAACAGGGGGTATCGGGAACCTCTATCAGACAACCACTAACCCCGAGATTGCCACAGGCGATGGGATAGCTATGGCTTACAGGGCCAAGGGTATTATTGAGAATATGGAATTTATCCAGTTCCATCCTACTTCACTTTATAATCCTGATGAGCGACCCTCATTCCTTATTACCGAAGCGCTCCGTGGGCATGGAGCCATACTACGCAATAGCTCCGGAGAAAAATTTATGAACAGGTATGATTCACGGGGTTCGCTTGCACCACGAGATATTGTGGCCAGGGCTATAGATAATGAAATGAAGGTAAGGGGAGAAGATTTTGTATATCTTGATGGAACGCACCTCGACCCGGATGAACTCAGGAAAAGCTTTCCCAATATTAGCACAAAGTGTTTGAGCCTGGGTATTGATATCACAAAAGAAATGATCCCTGTTGTGCCGGCGGCACACTACCTTTGTGGCGGAATAAAGGTTGATAAAAAGGGAGAAAGTACAGTGAGCAGGTTATATGCAATTGGAGAGGTAGCATCTACCGGTTTACATGGTGCAAACAGGCTTGCATCCAATTCGCTACTCGAGGCAGTGGTCTACGCCCACAGAGCTTCAGTTGACTCGCTTGGGCGGATAGAAAAACTTGGTTATCAGGATGATATTCCCGACTGGGATTTTAAAGGAGCAAATCACCCCGAAGAAATGGTCCTTGTTACTCAGAACTACAGGGAGATGCAAATGATAATGGCTAACTATGTAGGAATTGTTAGATCTGATCTGAGGCTTGAGAGAGCACTTAAACGCCTTGAACTGATATATATTGAGACGGAAGAGTTATATAAGAAATCTTTGATTAGCAGGAAATTAATAGAGCTGAGGAACTTGATTAATGTTGGTTATCTTGTAATAAAAATGGCAAGTAACAGGAAAGAAAGCCTTGGTTTGCATTATTCAATTGATCATCCCCGTAGAAAAGGAGATGGGTTTTAAAATTTATTATTATGTTTTTTGAATCAGCACTAGAGGGCAAAAATAGTTGGTGGAGGTATCTTGTAATGTTTATAGCAGCATTTGGAGCTGCAAATACTATAGGAGCCATACCCTTGATTGTGGCTATAGTAGCAAAGACAGCAGCCGATCCGTCTTTAGTTGGAGCCAGCTCTGATAATCTTGCAGACATGTCGGGTTTTGGGATCGAACCAAATCTTGCACTGGTGCTTATTGTAATTCCTTTTATTATTGGCTTGTATGCTGTTTATCTCTTAATGAAGCCCTTGCACGGCAGATCATTTCTTACACTTATAAATGGGGGGTCTTCATGCCGCTGGTCCAGGGTGTTTGTTAGTTTTTTCATATGGGCACTCCTTATGGCTGTTTATCTTATACTTAGTATGAAGTTTGATCCGTCAAACTTTACACTTCATAATACTGGTAGAAGCCTTATTGTGCTGGCAGTAATTTCGCTCTTGCTAATGCCATTTCAAACTACCTTTGAAGAGGTATTGTTCAGGGCTTATTTAATGCAGGGGATTGGAGTTGCTGCCCGAAATAAGTGGTTACCTCTACTTATTACCTCATTATTGTTTGGCCTGATGCATGTGCTAAATCCTGAAATAAAAGAATTTGGCTTTTTCACTGTAATGCCCCAGTATATATCTTTCGGGCTACTCTTTGGTCTTATTTCAGTGCTGGATAACGGGATTGAGCTGGCAATTGGGGCACATGCTGCAAATAATATTTTTCTATCTATTTTTCTGACACAAAAGGCCTCAGCATTACAGACAGCAGCGATGTTTGAGCAGCAGACAGTACAACCATGGACAGAATTTTTATATCTGATTATTCTTTCTGTAATATTTGTAGGTGCCCTGTTTATTATATACAAATGGAAGTTCAGAGAATCTTTTACTTATAAAGATTAATATATAAGCGCAATTTTTTTTGCTTCAGGTTGTCTAACAATATAGTTAGCCGAACAATACTATTTGTGACAAATAAGAATCATAAATCGGACGAAGATATACTCGTTGCTGCTATAAACAGGGGCGACCAGGATGCCTTTAAGCAAATTATAGAAGCTTATCAGGATAAGATTATAAGGGTTTGTATGGGATTTGTCGGCAACCATGAGGATGCAGAAGATCTGGCCCAGGATGTCTTTATACAGCTTTTTAAATCTTCATCAGGTTTAAGGGGTGAGGCGCGTCTGTCAACATGGCTTTACCGCGTTGCCGTAAATAAATCATTAAACCATATCAGATCAAGGAAATTAAAAAATCAATATGAAAATATTGAAATAAGGGATGCGCTTGATCCGGGCTCAGATGAAAAAGCAGACGATAAAATAAAAGCTTCAGATCACAGAAAGGCGCTACGAGAGGCAATTGGCAGGCTTCCCGAGAATCAACGAACAGCATTTATACTTCAAAAATATGAAGAGCTTTCCTACGAAGAAATATCAAAGGTAATGAAGCTGTCCCTGTCATCAGTCCAGTCGCTTATTTTCAGAGCAAGAAAGAATCTGCAGGATTACCTTCGGGAATATTTCAGAAAAAATTTTACTTAGGAGCGCATGTTTAATTAAATATAAGTGTCAAACTAATGAAGAACAGAAATTATGAATTGCGAAGAAGTAAATAAGAATATTTTAGCACTGGCGGAGGGATCACTCGAGAGGGAGACAGAAAGCCAATTAATAGCACATATCGATATATGTGAAGAATGCAGCTCGCAGTTCTCTTTTATGGAGGGTGTTATTACTTATATTGAATCCGAAAAAAACATTGGCGTTTCAAAGGGCTTTGCGGACAATATATTGAAAGGGATAGCAGAAAGCAAGCGTTCTGTTTTTACTTTAAGGTCTGTACTTCTGCCTCTGGCTGCTGCTGCAGTAATTATATTTGGAATCTTTACCGGTATATTTATTTCGGAACTTACTTCCGATAGTAGTTCTGAGGTATATGCTGATTTGCCCGATGAATATTATTATACTAATGAAATTCATCTTGAAACAATAGAAGGTTTCTTTCTAATAAATAATGACTAATATGAGAAGTAGAACAATATACCTTATAATCATATTATTCCTGGCCAGTACCAATATTGCTACGATTATTTCAGTAAGCGCCGGTAAAAAAGACCTTAAAGAGAATGAAATAGCCCTTGGGCAACAGCCACGTGAAAGCAGGATGAGCTTTTTCTGGGATGAGCTCGCACTTGATGAGGAACAGAAATCAGAGGCTGTAAAATATAATTCAGATTATAATCTAAGGGCAGGTAATATTACAAGCGAACTAAGCGATCTGCGTCATGGGATAGTCGAGGAGATGTCTGCTCCAAGCCCCGATAAAGAAAAATTGGATAAGATTATTGCAAAGTTTGGAGATCGCCACAGTGAGTTAAAAAGAGAAACTGTAAATTTTTATTACCAGCTTTATACGGTATGTGACAGTAATCAAAGATCCAGACTTGAATTTATGTTCAGAGATATGCTCGACCCTGAGGGTGTTATTTATGGAAGAGGAAGAGGCGGACAGGGGCGAGGTCGAATATATCAGGAGAACGGTCCGGGAAGAGGTCGCGGAAGAGGAAGAACAGGATTCTAAAAAAATAGATTATCAATTATTAAACTCAGTATAAATACAATAAATAACTAATTATGAAAAACAATTTGAAAATAACAGCAATGGCGGCACTATTGTTCTTTGCTGTCGCAAGTGTATCAAATGCTCAATATTTTCGGAGGACCAATAACAGGATGTCATATGCCGGACAGTGCCTTGATATCCCTGGTCTGACTGAAGATCAAAAAGCACAGATAACAGCTATTAATACTGCTCATCAAAAACTGATTGACCAGTTACGTAATGATTTTTATGCTGCACCTGATCTTATTACTGCAAACGAGATTAAGGCAAAGATGACCCTTGAGCAGAATAATCATCTTGATAAGATATCAAAGGTGTTGACAGAAGAACAAAGGGCATATTTTAATAACAATATTATTGCCGGGCCTGCAGGTGGACGCGGTCAAGCATATAACAGGGCATCCAGGGGTGGACGAGGATTTGGATACGGAAACGGAGGAGGTCGTGGCAGAAATATGGCCAGCAGACCAGGTCGAGGCCGTGTTGCTGCCGGCAATGGATGGAGGTATTAAACTGAAAAGAAACCGGGAAAATGACAGTCATAATGACTGCTGATCCCGGTTCCACTCAGTATTAAATACACTCAAATATACTACTTTTCATTAAGGGGTTTATGCTTATATGTCATAAACCCCTTTTGATTTATCCCCTGCTGAATAGTCACCCCATTCTTCTTCAATGTAATCCAGCAGATTGTTTATTTCAACAGTATCGGTAGTGGTAAGAAGCTTAAGTCTTGTATCCCTGAAGAAGGGTAAACCTTTGAAATAGTTTGAGAGATGTCGCCTCATTTCATAAATTCCCCTGCTCCCTTCCTTGTATTCAATAGATTTATCCAGATGTCTCCTGGCAAGGGCTACTTTTTCAGATAGAGCTGGTTCAGGAAGAATCTCTCCAGTATCAAGATAGTGTCTGATTTCCTTAAATAGCCAGGGACGACCAACAGAAGCCCTGCCTACCATAATTGCATCAACACCGTATCTCTTAAACATTTCGGCTGCTGCTTCGGGTGAGTCAATATCTCCATTACCAATAATGGGGATAGTCATTCTGGGATTGTTTTTTACTTCTCTGATTAGTGTCCAGTCGGCCTTTCCTTTATACATCTGCGATCTTGTTCGGCCATGGATTGTCAGGGCAGATATCCCTACATCCTGGAGCCTCTCAGCTATATCTACAATATTTTTATTTTCTTCATCCCATCCAAGTCGTGTTTTAACTGTTACAGGTATTTTTACAGCATCAACAATAGCCTTTGTCATTTCTACCATCAGAGGTACATTTCTCATCATTCCCGAGCCTGCTCCTCTTCCTGCAATCTTTTTTACGGGACAGCCAAAGTTGATATCTATTACTTCTGGCTCTGCCCGCTCTGCCATTAGAGCAGCTTCTACCATTGAATCAACAATATGACCATAGAGCTGAATCCCGATAGGCCTTTCGTTATCATTAATATCCAGCTTCTTCAGGCTTTTGACTCCATCTCTTATTAATCCGTCGGAAGATATAAATTCAGTATACATAAAATCTACCCCATATTCCTTGCATATGCTCCTGAATGAAGGATCTGTAATATCTTCCATGGGGGCCAGGAATACAGGCTTGTCTCTAAGTATTGTTGAACCAATCTTCACGAACTAGCTTTTTTAATAAGCATCTAAATAACTAACTTCGACAAAATTAGTTAAAATGAAATATTCCGGTGGCTTATTACCCCTGAAATCTCAGAAACCTTTTATACAATTGTTGGTAGCCTTAATGGTAATGTTGTTGATATCTCTTGTGCTAATTGTTATTACAATGTTATCAGGTCGTCTTGTTTTTGGTATGGGGATAGGTGATATAAGCCACGGCATTATTGAAATTGACTCTTCTCAGAGGGCCTATATTAAATATATACAGGCATTACAACATATATCTATCTTCCTTATCCCTTCACTGTGTGTAGCTTATCTTATGACAGGAAGGGTATCGAGTTATCTTAAACTTAATAAGTTGCCAGGTATATCCAGCTTTATGCTTGTGGTGTTTCTGGCAATATTTTTAATACCGCTAATGAGTGATCTGGGTATATGGAATTCAAGGCTTATTCTGCCTGACTGGCTTGGTGGGCTAGAGGCATGGATGAGCATGAAAGAAGCAGACGCAGCCAAGCTTACAGGATGGTTAATATATTCAGGTTCTACAGGGGGTTTAATTATTAATATCTTAATAATCGCTCTTATACCCGCTGTTGGAGAGGAATTTCTCTTCAGAGGTATCTTCCAGGATATTTTTGCCGGACTTTTTAGGTCACCCCATCTTGGTATATTATTTACCGCAATCCTTTTTGGTATTTTTCATATGCAGTTCTATGGACTTGTTCCGCGTATAGTGCTTGGGCTTGTGTATGGCTATCTGTTTTTATGGAGTGGTACAATCTGGCTGCCGATACTGGCTCACCTTATAAATAACCTCGTACCCGTTATTATAGCTCATCTTATAGGTTGGGAAAATATAAATAGTAATTTCCAGGATTATATACCTGGAGATAAATATAGTTTCGTTATGCCCCTGGTATTTTCGCTAAGCTTATTATTTGTAATCAGGTATAGTCTTTGGCAAGCTAATTCCGAGAAATAGTATTATGCTGCAGCTTAATCTCTTCGTCCATTTTCTCAAGCTCACTTTTTCTGAAAACATAAATAAGCCCGTATCTTTCGGCTTCCTGGCGTTTTGACTCCTCACTAAGCGATGAGAAGGTTTCTTCGACTTCATTCCATATTGAAACAATAATCTCGTCAGCCTCTTTTCTCATGCGGGCTATCTGTGACGAGTAGTCTGATGTCCTTTTATGAAGAGTTTTTTGGAATTGCCATGCATCCATAAATTTCTCAAAATGTACTTTTACTACAGCAATTGTAGGATTAGTAACCGGTGTTCTTCCCGATCTTAACCTGTTTGCTTCACCTTCAATTATTGTTTTACCCCATTCTATTACGTCCTTTTCGGAGGTGAGTGTCGGTAGAGAGGAGTTCCCGTTGCTCAGACCGAAAAATTCAGGGGTGTCCTTTCTCAGATCACCTCTCTGAACAGCAAGATTCATTACCTTCATGAAGTGACTAACATAGGTCCTTGCCTTTTTTACAATTTCCTGGTATGATTTATTACTATTCACCTGATTAGTCATTGATTGCCTTTGCAACTGGTGAATATTTTCAAATGAAGGAAGGAAAGCCTGAAGCTTTACAAATGATGATGATGAATAGGCTAATTTAAATGGTGGTAGTTCTTTACCCTTCTTTAGGGCTTCTCTCATGGCTCTTATTCGGGCGGCATCAGTGTTTGGCAGTCGACGGTAGGGCATATCTCAGGTCAGAAATGTTAATAACTTGTTGACAACAAGTGCGAATATAGCAAATTCAAATTAATATGCAATACTATTCGCTATTGATATTCAATAAGTTTGGAAAAAAGATAGGGATTCGGCAAAATTTCTTCATTTGAAGCTTATGAATACTATTAAAGATCATTTTGCTTTCGTTTAATTAAGCTGTATTTTTAATGATCAAAATAATATGTAATAAAAACTACAAGCAATGTTTAAATCAGAAGCATATATTAAAAGAAGAGAAAAACTAAGACAGACAATTGATAGTGGTGTAGCATTATTTATAGGTAATGTCGATTCACCGATGAATTATCCTGCAAACCCATATCATTTCCGTCAGGACAGTGATTTCCTGTACTTTTTTGGTCTGGATCTTCAGGGACTGGCTGGAGTTGTGGATCTTGATTCAGGAGAGGATATCATTTTTGGAAATGATGTGGATGTCGATGATATAATCTGGATGGGTCCGCAGCCGACTATTAAGGAGCTCGCTCTGAAGGCTGGGATTAAAAAGACTGCTCCGATGGCTGCCCTGGCAGATTTTCTCTCAGAAGCAAAATCAAAGGGCAGAAAAGTTCATTTTCTTCCTCCTTACAGGGGTGAAACAAAAATGACCCTGGGTTCCTTGCTTAAGGAAAATCCCTGCCAGATGAAATCGATCGCTTCTGAGGAGCTTATCAAGGCAGTAGTAGCCCTGAGATCGATAAAGGAAGATATTGAAATAGAAGAGATAGAAAGGGCTGTTGCAATTGCATATGATATGCACACAACAGCGATGAAGATGTGTAAACCGGGAGTAAAAGAACAGGAGATCTTTGGAACTCTTGAAGGCATTGCACTGGCACAGGGACGTGGTCCATCCTTTCCCATAATATTAAGTATTAATGGTCAGACCCTGCATAACCATGATCATAGCAATATACTGAAGGAGGGAAGGATGATGGTAACTGATTGTGGTGCTGAGACAAATATGAATTACTCTTCAGATATTACCCGTACAACTCCTGTAGGCGGAAAATTTAATCAGCGCCAGAAGGAAATATACGAGATCGTTTTAAAGGCTAATGTTGAAACTATAAACGCAGCAGGGCCGGGGATGTCTAACCGCGATCTTCATTTGATGGCCTGCAGGATTATTGCTTCGGGGATGAAAGACCTGGGTCTTATGAAAGGTAATATAGATGATGCTGTTAAAGCCGGAGCTCATGCTTTATTTATGCCTCACGGTCTGGGACATATGATGGGAATGGATGTTCACGATATGGAGGGACTGGGCGAGAATTTTGTAGGTTATAGCGATGAGGTAAAAAGGAGCGACCAGTTTGGGCTTGCTTATCTCAGATTTGCACTTCCTTATAAACCCGGTCATGTATTTACTATTGAACCGGGATGTTATTTTATTCCCGAATTAATTGATAAATGGCAGGCCGAGGGAACGAATAAAGACTTTATCAACTTTGACCATGTCAATAAGTATCGCGACTTTGGCGGTATACGTATAGAAGATGATCTGCTAATAACAGAAAACGGGCATAAACTGCTTGGTAAGCCAATACCAAAGACGGTAGCAGATATTGAATCTACCTGCTCCTCCTAGCAGGAGAAGGGAATACAGGCAGGCTTTCATGCCCATCTTCGTCGACAGCCTGTATGGCAAAGAAATAATTATCTTTTGAATAGGGGACCGTAATTTCGGTTCCCTTTATATATAATTTCTTTTCCCATAGTGGTTTATAAGTCTCACGCATTAAGAGGTAGTATCCGGCTGGTGCTTTCCCATTCTCTGGTGTTTCCCAGCTCAGGGTCGATGAGTTACTCATACCCGATAATTTTATACCCACATTTTTAGGTTCCATAGGGGCCATCGCCAGGTTGGCAAGAACAGCAAGATTAATACCGGCGTTCTTTCTTACATATTCAAAATCTACTCCCGACGGCATATCTCCATATACTATTCCATCTTTTATTACTGTATCGGCATGGGTGCGGTTATAGTTTTCGTTATACTCACAGATGCGTACGGCAGTAAATCCTTCACGACAGAAGGGGGTATGATCTCCACCTCTTCCAAACCTGTCGTTCCTGAAAATCAGAGTAACATCAAGTTGTTCTACATATCTTTCTCCTATTTCTTTTGTGTACCTGGCTAATTGCCTTGCTTTACCATCGTTCTCTCCTGCAGTATAAGCTCTCATCCTGGCCATATCTTCACTTTCATATGCAGGCACTCCTTCACTGAAAACCCTTACCCTCATATTATCATTTAGTAATGTTCCACTCGATCCACTATTACCTATCATATCATTATTAAGCATAGCTGTAATATTCCAGTTTTCTTCTTTAGCAATTTTTGCCATATGACCCGAACCCCATAGTCCATGTTCTTCACCACTTACAGCCATAAATTTTATTGTTGCCGAGAATTTATGCTTCGACATTATCCTGACAAGCTCAAGCACAGCTGCTATACCTGATCCATCATCGTTAGCACCGGGAGCAAATGCTTCTCCGTCATTGCCATTTGAGGCCCGGCTATCAAGGTGTGCACTTATTATTAGAATCCTGTCGTCTAAAGGATCAATACCCTTTAAAGTGGCAACTACATTTTTTAGCTCCACCTCCTTTTCATACCTGCTTCCTTCACCTCCTGCCTTATAGTTAACGAAATCTACTGATAGTCTTCCTTCTGACTGGGGAATATACTGTTCCATCTCCTCCTTGACCCAGTTCCATGATGCTCCTATTCCTTTATTAGGATCATCCTGTGCTGAGAAATTGTTTCTCGAATGAAATGTTACCAGTTTATTAATATATTTTTCAATATTATCACGCGAAATCTCATCCACCATCTTCTTGATTTCAGGATCCTGGATATAGATAGTCTGAGCGTTAATACAAAAAACTGCAATAAGGCTAATAGCTAATAATATTGATCTTTTCATCACTTATAGTTTTTGTTATCCGGTTTCAAACATATTAATTATTATTGAATTAAAAGCTTATATATAAATGTTCTAGAATAGGTCTGCCGTAACTGTAAACTGTATAGCAGTTAAAAGCCTGTTTGCTTTGAAGTCCTGAGTTTTGATTTGAGTCAGGAAAGCAGTAATTTGTTAAGATGAAGGTATCACGCTTAATATTATGGCTTACTTTTTTTAGTATAGCTATGGCTTTTCTGGAAAGTGCAGTAGTAGTTTATATACGGGAGTTGCTTTATCCGGGAGGATTTAAATTCCCGCTTGCAACAATGGATTCTTCACTGGCTCTCACTGAGATATTAAGAGAAGCAGCAACTCTAATAATGCTTGTTGGAGTGGCAGTTATTTCAGGAAAGACCTTTTCTCAAAAGTTTGCCTGGTTCTTATTCTGTTTTGCTATATGGGATATATTTTATTATGTTTTCCTGAAGCTATTAATTGCCTGGCCTTCATCGCTTTTTGAATGGGATGTACTATTTCTTATTCCTGCTACATGGACAGGTCCGGTAATCAGTCCGCTTATAGTATCTGTATTGATGATTATCCTGGCGATGGTAATTATTAGCTTTGCCAATCGGGGTGCTGATACAAGGATTGAAAGGCAGGAGTGGCTTATGCTGGTAGCAGGGGCTATTATCCTTGTAATTTCATTCGTATGGGATTATTCCAGCTTTATACTCGTCCATTATTCGTTTTCAGAACTCTGGAATCTGCCAGATAGTGAATCTTTTTTTGAACTTTCTAAAAGATATATACCCGGAAAGTTTAATTACTATATATATTTTACCGGTATTATTATTGTCAGTATGGCAATAGTGGCATACTACATGCGACTTAGAAAAAAATCCTGATTTTCAAAATAGTGAAAACCAGGATTTTTTTGTTAATATGCTTTGTAGAACTCCCGGTTTAAGCGGGCTATATTTATTAGTTTAATATTTTTCGGACATTCGGCCTCACATGCCCCGGTGTTGGAACAGTTTCCAAAACCCAACTCATCCATTTTAGCTACCATAGACCTTGCCCTGGCCTTTGCTTCGGGCCTGCCCTGTGGCAGTAGCGCAAACTGAGCTATTTTGGCAGAGACAAACAACATTGCAGAAGCATTTTTGCAGGCTGCTACACATGCTCCACAACCTATACAAACTGCAGCGTCGAAAGCATCATCAGCATTCTTCTTTTTTACAGGCATTGCGTGCGAGTCGGGTGCAGATCCGACATTGGTGGAGATAAATCCACCTGCAATCTGAATCTTATCAAAAGGTGTACGGTCAACCATCAGGTCCTTGATAACAGGGAAGGCCTTAGCTCTCCAGGGCTCAATAGTAATTGTATCTCCATCTTTAAAAAATCTCATTGATAGATGGCAGGTTGTAATACCTGGCACCGGACCATGGGGGTGTCCGTTTATATACATTCCGCATGATCCACAAATACCTTCTCTGCAGTCGTGGTCGAAGGCAATGGGATCTTTACCATCAATAATAAGATCTGTATTAAGTGCATCCAGCATCTCCAGGAAAGACATTTCAGGAGACACTTTATCAAAATCGTATATCTGGAAAGAGCCTTTCGTCTTGAAATTCTCCTGGCGCCATATTTTAAGTTTTACTTTCATAACTAATTAACTTTCTGTTTAATACATTGAAATTAACTACTATTTATAAGATCTGACTTTCACCTCAACCTCTTCAAAAATCAATTCTTCCTTATGAAGAGTTGGAGCTTTGTCACTGCCCATATTTTCCCATGCAGCAACATACATGTAGTTCTTATCGTCTCTCATTGCTTCTCCTTCAGGTGTCTGACTTTCTTCCCTGAAGTGAGCTCCACATGATTCTTTACGGTTGAGTCCGTCTCTTATCATTAGTTTAGCCAGCTCGAAATAATCGGCCACACGACCGGCTTTTTCAAGTTCCATATTTACATCTTCGTTTTTACCCGGTATTGCAAGATCGCTCCAGAATTCTTTCTCGAGATCATTAACCAGTTCAAGTGCTTTATTTAAACCTTCCTCATTTCGGGTCATGCCACTGTAATCCCACATGATTCGTCCTAATCGTTTATGGAAGGAAGTAGCTGTTTGTTTGCCTTTTATAGCAAGAAGTTTATTAATTCTTTCCCTTACTTCCTGCTCTACCTTATCAAATTCGGGTGTATCAGTTGCTATCCTTGGTGTTCTGATCTCGTCTGCCAGGTAGTTACCCAATGTATAAGGAAGAATAAAATAACCATCGCCTGAGGCCTGCATCAGCGAGCTGGCGCCAAGCCTGTTTGCACCATGATCTGAGAAATTTGATTCACCGATGGCAAACAGTCCCGGTATAGTAGTCATAAGATCATAATCAACCCATAGACCACCCATTGTGTAGTGACCAGCAGGGTATATCCTCATTGGTTCTACGTATGGATTCAGTCCGGTAATGGTTTCATACATCTCGAAAAGGTTTCCATATTTAGCTTCGATAGCATCCTTACCCTGCTTATTAATAGCATCCCTGAAATCAAGGTTAACTGCCAGTCCTGTCTCTCCCACACCATAGCCTGCATCACATCTTTCCTTGGCTGCCCTTGAAGCTACATCCCTTGGTACCAGGTTGCCAAATGCAGGGTATCTTCTCTCCAGGTAATAATCCCTTTCTTCATCTGGGATTTCATTAGCATGTCTTCTGTCACCCTTCTTCTTTGGAACCCATATCCTGCCGTCATTTCTTAAGGACTCAGACATTAAGGTAAGTTTCGACTGGTAATCATTTAGCTGAGGAATACTGGTAGGGTGAATCTGCACAAAGCTGGGGTTAGCAAAAAATGCTCCTCTCTTATGAGCTTTCCAGGCAGCTGATGCATTCGAATTAACTGCAAGTGTCGAGAGATAATAGATTGTTCCGTATCCACCAGTAGCAAGAACTACTGCATGTGCCGAATGACGTTCAATTTCCCCGGTGATAAGGTTACGAACAATAATTCCTCTGGCTTTACCTTCAATAATAACCAGGTCGAGCATTTCACGACGGGGAAACATTTTTACAGATCCTTTACTTATCTGCCTGTTAAGAGATGAGTAAGTACCCAACAAACACTGCTGGCCAGTTTGGCCCTTTGCGTAGAATGTACGTGAAACCTGCACTCCTCCAAATGACCTGTTATCAAGGTTGCCACCATAGTCACGTGCAAAGGGAACACCCATTGCAGTAAAATGGTCAATAACGTCATTACTTACTTCTGCTGCACGGTAAACATTTGATTCACGGGCTCTGAAGTCGCCTCCTTTAATCATATCATAAAAGAGCCTGTATATACTATCACCATCATTCCTGTAGTTTTTTGCAGCGTTAATTCCTCCCTGTGCTGCAACAGAGTGCGCCCTTCTGGGGGAATCCTGATAGCAGAAATTCTTAACGTTGTAGCCAAGTTCCCCCAGGGCAGATGCTGCTCCTGCACCAGCCAGTCCGGTACCAACAACAATTATATCCAGTTTCTTTTTATTTGCAGGGTTTACGAGCTTGGCCGTAGCCTTATATGTTGACCATTTCTGAGCGAGTGGTCCTTTTGGTATTTTTGAATCTAACTTTGCCATAATTTATTTCTTTTCCGGGATTATTTATTAAAATAGCCAGATAACCAGTGGAATAATACTGAATCCCAGGGGTAAAATGATAGCATAGAATAGTGCTACTATTTTTACAACAGGTGTCCAGATTCTATGATTAAGACCCAGCGTCTGGAAGGCTGAACCAAATGCATGATAGAGGTGGAACCCGAGCAGTATAAAGCAAATCCAGTACAGGATATTATATCCCGGGATCTGGAAAAGCTTGTGTGCCATGGCGTAGAAGTTTTCAGGGTCACCTTCAACAATGCCAAGTTTCACAAAGTAGAAGTTTAAGAAATGTATAATGAGGAAAATAAAAATACTTCCTCCGGTCCAGATCATAAAACGTGAAAAGAATGATGTTTCGGCTTTCATGCCCGACCTGTAACCTTCGGGTCTTGCCATCCAGTTCTGTATCTGTAGAATCAGCCCGTAAGTAATATGTATCAGTATTGTAGCCATAAGCATAACTTCTACAATTTTAATTACAGGAAATGTCGCCATAAAGTGTGCAGCTTCGTTAAACGGAGCTGGATCACTCTTTAGCAGCATCAGGTTAATGATGAGGTGTACCGGCAGGAATAGTAGGAGAAAAAGACCTGCCAGTGCCATAACAAATTTCTTTGAAATGGATGAGAAGATCACTTTATTCATTTGTGAGGTTGATTTAGGTTAAAAGTATATCAATGTATACAAATATATTTTATTTATTTTTAGAGTACTAATAAAAACCACATGTTCTATAGAATGGAAAGCAGGTATGCTAAATACGAAGGAGGCGATATCTTTTATACCCTGAGTGGGGAAGGTCCGGTAATTGTTCTTGTACATGGATATCTTGAATCTTCCGAAGTATGGGGGCGATTCAGGGATAAGTTATCGGAAAGATACAGCTTAATTTGTGTTGATTTGCCTGGTAATGGTAAATCGTCGTACTATTCATGCGATTTTACAATGTGTTTTCATGCCGGAGCCGTGATGGCCGTTGTGAGAAATGAAAAGGTCGACAGTTTTTTTCTGGCCGGTCATTCACTGGGGGGCTATGTAGCTCTTTCAGTGCTTGAGAATTACCCTGAGAGCCTAATGGGATATATTCTTATTCATTCTCATCCCTTTGCAGATAGCTCTGAAGTAATTGAAAACCGCTTGCGGGAAATAAAGGTTGTTGAGGCAGGGAAACAGTATGCTATCTATCCTTATAACGTTCCTAAGATGTTTGCTGATGAAAATCTGGAAAAGCATGCTGATGATATTAAGGAGTTGATAAGAATAGCCGGAGGACACAGTGCTGAAGGAATAGTTGCGGTGCTCAGGGGAATGATCAAGCGCAAATCACGAGAGGATATTTTATCTCAGAGCAGGGTCCCTTTATTGTATATACTTGGTGAAAAGGATAATTACATACCCTATAAGCTTATGCTGGAAAAGTTAAAGATGCCGGAAGAAGCTATACTGGTTTTGCTCAAGAAATCAGGCCATATGGGATTCCTGGAAGAAACAGATCTTACAGTAAGAGTTATTTCAGATTTTATTTCAAAATCTATCTAAATACTTAATAGCTTCCTGAAGAGTTGTATCAAGCTTTTCCCAGATAGGATAAAAGCCCTGATTATCCAGGAAATTCCTGGCAATATATGCTTTTAACTGTATCTCAATTACTTCTCCTGATCTTTGTAAATCGCTATCCGAAGCCTTTATTCCTTTTTCTGAAGCATAGCTTACGAATTTTTTCATCACTGATTCCCTTGTCAGATAATCATCAAACTGAGCAGCACTTGTAAGTTCTGATAAAGCTTCCCGCTTATCATCGCTGTAACTAAGTGCAAAGCTGTATATCAGACCCGACTGTCTCAGCCTGGTAAAATATAGAGATCCTCCGCTTGTATCTGCAGGAACAAAATAATCGGGCATAATTCCACCTCCTCCATAAACAGTTCTTCCACCTGGTGTAATGTACTTCAGAGAGTCTGCAAAATGAATACTGTCTGCAACAAGTGCTTCCCCACGGGCAAATCTTTCGTGCAGGTCTTCGTAATAAGCATCAGTCCCGTCAGAATATGGTTTTTGTATTGATCTGCCAGTTGGAGTATAATACCTGGCAATAGTTAAGCGCAGTGCAGAACCATCGTTAAAAGCCATTGGTTCCTGTACAAGACCTTTCCCAAATGACCTTCTGCCTACTATCATACCCCTGTCGTTGTCCTGTATCGCACCGGCAAGTATTTCACTTGCCGAGGCACTCCATTCGTCAATCAGTATTACTAATTTCCCTTCCTTAAAATTACCATTTGATGAAGCATATATGTCCTGTCGTGGACTTGCCCTGCCCTCGGTATAGACAATTAGTTCGCCCTGGTCCAGGAATTCATCAGCGATCTGGGTAGAAGGATCCATAACACCACCAACATTTCCCCTTAGGTCAAGAATAAGATCTTGCATACCCAGGTTTTTCAGCTTGCTCAGACCTTCAAGAAATTCCTGGTAAGTGGTCATCGAGAATCGGCTTATTTTTATATAACCTGTTTCAGGATTCACCATATATGAAACATCGACAGAATAAATTGGTATTTTATCTCTTTTAATTGTAAAAGGCAGCAGGCTATCTTCACTTTTTCGCAGTACACGAATATTTACTTCCGTCCCCCTTGGACCTTTCAGTAGAGAAATAATTCCCTGGTCCGGAATACCCTGTCCGGCAACAAGTGAGTCGCCAACATATATTATTTTGTCGCCGGCCATTATTCCAACCTTTTCTGATGGTCCTCCGGGTATAGTGCTGATAATTAGAACTGTGTCAGTAAGCATATTAAATGAAACCCCTATGCCTTCAAAATTACCCTGGAGAGGTTCGTTCATTCGCTGGAGATCTTTTGCGGGTATATATACAGAGTGTGGATCCAGCTTATTCAATATATAAGGAATAGCATCTTCAACAAGCATTTCCCGATCTACTGAATCCACATATTTTGCTTCAACAATATTAAGGATATTCCCGATCTTATTACTACGCGGCTTAACCGTCATTGGCGGATGAGCTGAATTATTACCAGGCATTAACCTGCCAAAGAGCATACCAGCTGCAACGGAAAGAGCAATAATAATTGGCAGTATTATACTTCGTAAGCTATTTTTATATTTCATTTTCTTCAGTATCAAGTTGAATATAATTGATCTCTATTTCTGCTCTTTTAAGCAGCTCCAGACCTTCTGTTTTACTGTATTCATTACAATAAACCACTCTGTTAATGCCAGATTGAATAATCAGTTTAGCGCATTCAATGCAGGGTGCTGAGGTAACATAAAGGGTAGCATCCTGGCTTGAGTTATTCGATTTTGCCACTTTTGTTATGGCATTCGCTTCGGCATGCAGTACATATGCTTTGGTTTTACCGTGCTCGTCCTCACAGATATTTTCAAAACCTGCAGGAGTACCATTATAGCCGTCTGATATTATCATCTTCTCCTTTACTATAAGAGCTCCTACCTGACGTCTTACACAATAAGAGTTTGAGGCCCATATCGTAGCCATCCTGAGATACCTTTTATCCAGGTTTTCTTGCTTATCACTGGTCTTGTCCTGTTTTGTCATATCAGATTAGGGAAATACAGATTAGCTAAATTTTTGGGCCATCAAACTTACACAATTCAGCACCGAAAATCAACATAGCTCTATGCTAATCTTATCCTTAATCGCTTTCAAGCATTTTTGCCATTATCTCCTTACATAGCTTGGATGCTAGCGAAGCAGTGATGCCATTACTATCTCGCAGAGGGTTGAGCTCTACTATATCAGCCCCAATAATAGTACCTTTTATACTATGAATAATGTTTATTACTTCTCGTGTCGAAAGACCTCCGGGCTCATGATGTGAGACGCCAGGAGCAAAAGCAGGATCGATTCCGTCGAGATCAATTGAGAGGTAAACAGGATTCTTTAATTGAGGAATTTGTTCTCTGGAAAAGTCTTTCATTTCAATAATCTCGGTGCCGAATCTGTTAGATTGTTCTCTCTGATGATCGTTAAGTGTTCTTATTCCAACCTGTACCAGGCGTACTGCAATTTTTTCTTCCATTATCCTTGCAAAGGGACAGGCATGCGAAAACTTATCTCCATCAAGTATATCATAGAGGTCGGCATGTGCATCAATATGGAGTATCTCAATGTCGTTATAATAATCTGAATAGGCTTTTAGAATTGGATAGGTAATTGAATGGTCTCCACCAAGTGATATTATTCTATCGTTACCTGAAAGGACCTGTTTTATTTCCTTGGCTATATCCTGATATTCATCAATTATTATATCACCAAGGTCTTTAATCCTTTCACCTTCTACCGACATCTCGTTTTCAGCAAAGAGGTTTGTGGAGTGAGAATAAAGGCATTTTCTTATTTCCGAAGGTGCTGCCGACGGTCCTCTCATAAAAGAAGATTTACGATCGTAGGGAATCCCAAGAAGTGCTATATTACTCATTTGATTTTTTTATTAAAGATAAGTAAATCAATTATTGCATAATAATTTCTCAAATAATGAACCCGGGATAGTCCAGTATTTTTTTTTGGTGGATGATGAATTATAGATTAGGAAAATTACATCCTATTTTTCTATCTTTACTATTCTCTGATAATAATTCTTAAGGAATATGAAAAGAAAATTATTCTTACTGGGCCTGGCTATTATTATTTCGGTCACCCTCTTCGCTCAGCCTGTCTTAAAAGGCGATCTAAGCGATCTTGATAAATACTATAAGGAGGTTGCTGCAGACTGGAATGTGCCGGGCTTTACTGTTGCAATAGTAAAAGATGGAGAAATAGTCTTTAGTAAAGGCTATGGACTGAAAGAAGAGGGCAAAAATGAAGTCCCTGACGGGAACACTCTCTATGCAATTGCCTCAAATTCAAAAGCTTTTACTTCAGCTCTTATTGCTATGCTTGTACAGGAGGGTAAGCTGGACTGGAACGATAAAGTGGTAGATTATCTTCCCTATTTTGAGGTGTATGATTCATGGGTGAGCAAGGAGATGACTATTCGTGATATTCTATGTCATAGATCTGGCCTTGGCACATTTAGCGGAGATGTTATATGGTATAAATCTGACCTTAGCAGCAAGGAGATTATTGAGAGAATAAAGTACCTTCCCAAGGCTTATGACTTCAGATCAGGCTATGGCTATTCTAACCTGATGTATATAACTGCTGGTGAAATAATAAAGAAGGTTACAGGCTTACCCTGGCACGAAGTTGTTCAGGAAAGAATCCTTGATCCTCTCGATATGGAGAGAACAGTTACCAGCCCCCATGATCTTGATTCCAGGGGAAACTATGCAACTCCTCATGCATTGGTGTCTGGCAAGAACGTTCCTATTGACTGGGTCGACTGGCAGGAAGTTGGTGCACTGGGCGGCATTATTTCATCAGTAAATGATATAGCAAAGTGGATGATCTTTAATATGAATAATGGGATCATTGGAAGAGATACCTTGCTAACTTCAGCTTCACGTAATATGATATGGACACCTCATAATAACTTTACGGTCAACCATGTTAATCCAAATGATTTCGGAACAAATTTTAGTGGGTACGGACTGGGATGGTCAATAAGTGATTACAGAGGTAATCTAAGGATTAATCATGGAGGCGGCTTTGATGGAATGATATCATCAGTAAATATGCTTCCCGATCTTAAACTGGGTGTTGTAGTTCTAAGTAATGGACTTGTAAGTCCTACCAATGCCATTACATATTATACGCTTGATAAGCTTCTTGGTAAAGCAGACCAGGATTGGTCGCGGGTCTATCTTGAAAGAATGAATAGTCGTCCGGATGAAGATCGCCGCATTACAAAGGCCCGGGAGGCCAGGGTTAAAAACACCAAACCCTCTCTTTCAGGTGATGATTATGCCGGGAAATATAAATCTGATATATATGGGACAATAGAGGTCAGGAAGGAAGGAGAGAAGCTAAGATTGTATTTTGAGCACGCCCCCGAATTATCTGCCACACTAAAGCACTGGCATTATGATGTATGGGAGATAGACTGGGATAATATTCATGCATGGTTTGACTTTGGAACACTTAAGTTTAATCTTAACAACAACCTCGAAATCACGGGGATGGATTTTAGTGTGCCTAATGGAGATATCTTTTTTGAAGAACTTAAACCCTATCGGGTAAAAGAATAATGTGGATTAAATAAATTTAAATCGCTGTATTATGATTAAAGAAAAATCTAAAATTTCAATCCCCCCATTAGTTTTGTGGGTACTTACTTTTGCGTCTTGGATAATATATTTAGTATGGGCTTTTTCCAAATATGGCTCCAGTTCTTTAGCCATTAATCCTATCCTGGTTTTCCTTTTGCTCTATGTCACTTTAATAGTTTTTATTGTTGATATGGTAAGCAGTGAAATATATAATAGGATATCCTGGATAATTATGCTTATGGTAGTGCCATATATAACTTTTCCAGTTTATCTTTTTCAAAAGAAAAGGCTAATAAGGATTCAGCAGAGGAAGGAAAATTTCGCCAATAAGAACGATTAAGTGAACAGCGGGTGCTGTAGTTTGTTTGAGTTGTAAAAGAAAAGCATATGCATAAGAAAATACTAACGCTTGAGAATGAGATGGAGGCCTACAGAATAAAGGACATACTTGAGAGCGAGGGTATCCCTCATATTATCAGGAGTTATCACGACGCAGCTTATGATGGATTGTTCCAGGGCCAGTACGGATGGGGAGCCCTTGAGGCAGATGATAAATACGAAGAACGGATCCTCGAACTTATCGGTAAGTAGATAATTGGTTTTTTATTGCTTTGCAGGATAGTAGTTTTTAACTATTTTCGTAAGCGAATATTTGCAAATCTACCAGCCCAGATGGCGGAATTGGTAGACGCGCTGGTCTCAAACACCAGTGGTAGCAATACCGTGTCGGTTCGATCCCGACTCTGGGTACATAAAAGGGGAAAAGACGAAAGTAAAAAGGAAAAAGTGCTTTCGTCTTTTTTATTGCCTAAGATGGCGGAACCGAATGACCGAAGGGAGAGAGCTCACGAGACGCGAAAGCGACGAGTAATTGGTAGACGCGCTGGTCTCAAACACCAGTTTCTTCGGAAGTGCCGGTTCGACCCCGGCTCCGGGTACAGATCATTATTATAGACCCTGTAAGACAAGTTGTTACAGGGTTTTTGTATTGTTGGGTGCTCTGATAGGTGCGTTAAGGTGGAGACTTTTCATAAGAACTGAAGGTAATCGAATCCAATAGGTTGTAGAACACTTAGTTAAGAATAAGTCATTTCACTTTAATATTGTATATTCGAGTTTATTGCGCTTATATTACTAAAGGTACACGTACAAATCCATGTTGGGGAATTTAAATAATGAAGAACATACTATTTTTAGATACCGAAGTTGATGTTAAAACCAAGAAGGTGCTTGATATTGGATGTATATCCGATAATGGAGAGCAGTTACATTCAGGTTCGCCCTCCGATCTATTGAAGCATATTAAAGGCGCCCAGTATATCTGTGGTCATAATATCCTCAAACATGACTTGCCACACCTAAAGAGGTTTACCAAATATGATTTCTCCGGTATTAGAGCTATAGACACATTATTCCTGTCTCCCTTACTGTTCCCTAAGGTTCCTTACCATGCACTATTAAAAGATGACAAACTTCAGACAGACGAACTGAATAACCCATTGAATGATGCGATTAAAGCTAAAGACCTGTTTTATGATGAACTTGCTGCTTTTAATGAGTTGGATGAGGATTTGCGACAAGTCTTTTATTCATTGCTAGGAAACGTACCTGAATTCGAATCATTCTTTTTATATATTGGGTATTCACCTACTTACTCTGATATAGTATCCATTATTCAAGAACGATTTTCGGATCAAATCTGTGATAATGTTTATTTAGAGAGACTTATATCCGAGAATCCAATAGAGTTAGCTTATTGCCTGGCATTAATTAATACAAACAGTCGTTATTCAATAGCCCCTCCTTGGGTAATTAAGAATTATCCTGATGTGGACCGAATAATGTATCTTTTAAGAAGCAATCCTTGCTTATTAGGGTGTCCATTTTGTAATCAATCATTAGATGCCAAAATAGGCCTGAAAAAATACTTCGGATTTGATTCTTACCGTACTTATGATGGGAAATCTCTTCAAGAAGAAGCAGTTAATGCCGCAATTAACAATAAATCCTTACTGGCAGTTTTTCCAACTGGTGGAGGTAAATCCATAGCCTTTCAAATTCCGGCTTTAATGAGTGGCGAAAATGTAAAAGGCCTAACTGTAGTAATTTCTCCTTTACAATCCTTGATGAAGGACCAGGTTGATAATTTGGAGAATTCAAATATTACAGATGCAGTTACCATAAATGGTTTGCTTGACCCAATTGAAAGGGCTAAAGCATTTGAGAGGGTTGAAAATGGCTCTGCCTCCATTCTTTATATATCCCCCGAATCATTACGTTCAAAGACAATAGAACGAGTATTACTAGGACGAAATGTGGTAAGGTTTGTTATAGACGAGGCTCATTGTTTTTCTTCGTGGGGGCAGGATTTTAGAGTGGATTACCTATATATTGGTGATTTTTTAAAGTCTTTAAGAGAAAAGAAAAACCTAGATGAAGGAATACCCGTGTCCTGTTTTACAGCTACTGCAAAACAAAAAGTAATACAGGACATTAAAGATTATTTTCTTGACAAGTTATTACTTGATTTAGAAGTTTATAGCTCCAAAGCTTCACGGACAAACTTGCAATACAAGGTTATCCCTAAGGAAAGCGAGGAAGAGAAATACAATACTGTTCGCAACCTGATTGATGGAAAACCATGCCCAACTATTATCTATGTGTCCAGAACTCGTAGAGCTTTCCAAATTGCGGAAAGGTTGTCCACTGATGGATATCTGGCAAAACCCTATCATGGGAAAATGGATAAACAAGAGAAATCTGAAAACCAAGATGCCTTTATCCGTGGTGATGTTAATATTATGGTAGCTACTGCTGCATTCGGAATGGGAGTCGACAAGAAGGACGTTGGTATGGTCATCCATTATGACGTATCTGATTCTCTTGAAAATTACGTACAAGAAGCCGGGAGAGCTGGAAGGGACGAAAAAATTACAGCTGAATGTTACGTCCTTTACAATGAGGAAGATTTGAGTAAACATTTTGTATTACTTAATCAAACCAAACTGAATATAAAAGAGATTCAACAGATATGGAAAGCTATTAAGGATATAACCCGTTTTAGATTAAAGGCATCAAACTCAGCTTTGGAGATTGCAAGAAAAGCTGGATGGGATGATAATGTTATTGAAATTGAAACTAGGGTAACTACTGCTATTGCAGCACTTGAAGAGGCAGGGTATTTAAAACGAGGTCAAAATATGCCCAGGATATTTGCAAATAGTATTCTATCTAAAAATGCCCAGGAAGCAATTGAGAAAATAAACAATTCAGAAAGTTTTAATGAGAAGCAAAAGCAACATGCAGTCCGTATTATCAAGAAATTATTTTCCAGCAAAAGTCGAAAACAAGGCACAGACGAAGAAGCAGAATCAAGAATTGACCATATTTCAGACCATCTTGGCATTGTGAAGGAAGAAGTTATAAACGTCGTTAACTTACTTCGAGAGGAAAAAATTCTTGCAGACACGAAAGATTTAACTGCGTTTATTAAGATAGGTGATAACATAAACCGCTCACTTGGGATTGTTAATGAAATTGGTAAAATCGAGAACTTCCTATTATCACAATTTGATGAACAAGAAAAAACAATTCACATCAAAGAGCTTAATGAATTGGTGGAGGAGAATGGGATAGCAAATATCTCTCCTAATAAGCTTAGAACAATTTTAAATTTTTGGGCAATTAAAAACTGGATAAAGAAAAAGAATCATCCCTACTCTCGGAATCATCTTTCAATTATCTCAAACCATTCAAATGCAGAATTAAAAAGCAAATTGGAAAAACGGCACGAATTAGCCCGTTTCATTGTTGAATTTCTATTTGAAAAAAGTAGAGAGAGTATTTCAAAATCTGAAGCAAACACAGAGCATTTACTTGTGGAGTTCTCTGTTCACGAATTGAAGCAAGAATACGAAAACAGTAAATCACTCTATAAACTTAACATTACCATAGATGATATTGAAGATGCTTTATTCTATTTGTCAAGAATTGATGCAATAAAAATAGAAGGAGGCTTCCTTGTGGTTTATAATAAGCTTACAATCGAACGTCTTGAAAAAGATACTAAAAAGCGCTATAAAGCAGAGGATTATGAAAAACTTAAACAGTTTTATGAAAATAAAATCCAGCAGATTCACATAGTTGGGGAATATGCAAAAAAGATGATAGATGATTATAAGGATGCTCTACAGTTTGTGGAGGATTATTTTCAGTTAAATTATTCTTCATTTTTAAAGAAGTACTTCAATTCCAGTCGCCAAAATGAGATTAAAAGAAATTTAACACCAACTAAATTCAGACAATTATTCGGAGAATTATCTCCTGCACAATTGAGTATTATTAAAGACAACACATCACAATATATTGTAGTTGCTGCAGGCCCGGGAAGTGGGAAAACTCGAATTCTGGTTCATAAGCTAGCATCACTCCTTCTGATGGAGGATGTGAAGCATGAACAACTTTTAATGGTAACTTTTTCTAGAGCAGCAGCTACTGAATTTAAAAAACGCTTAATTGGATTGATTGGTAATGCAGCCAATTTCATAGAAATAAAGACTTTTCATTCCTACTGTTTTGATTTAATGGGTAAAGTTGGTTCCATTGAAAAGTCAGAAACAATTATCAACAAGGCCGTCGAGAAAATTAGAAATCGGGATATTGAACCAAACCGCATAACTAAAACTGTTATAGTCATTGATGAAGCCCAGGATATGAAAGACAATGAATTTGAATTAATTCAAGTCTTAATGGAACAGAATGAAGAAATGAGGGTGATTGCAGTAGGTGATGATGACCAGAATATTTATGAATTCAGGGGTTCAAACTCAAAATACCTGGAACAGTTTATTTCCGAAAACCAAGCAATAAAATATGAACTAATTGAAAATTATCGCAGTAAAAATAACTTAGTGGGTTTTACAAACCATTTCTTGAAGAAAATCAGTCACCGATTAAAGGAAACTCCAATAGTAGCCAACCAAACTGACGACGGTTTGGTGAAATTGGTAAAATATAAAAGCTCCAACATAATAGAACCTGTAGTTGAAGATGTTCTAACAACGGACCTTGTTGGGACCACATGTGTTTTAACACATACTAATGATGAAGCATTGCAGGTAACCGGTCTCTTAATAAATGGTGGGTTGGCAGCTAAATTAATTCAGACAAATGAGGGGTTTAGTCTATATGATTTACTTGAAGTAAGATATTTTATTGACCAGCTCAAATTTCGAGAAGATACCTACATCATTTCTGATGAAAATTGGCGAAATGCAAAAAGAGAGCTGTGGAACAGATATAAGCAAAGTTCAAAAATTGATATCATTATTAACCTGATAAAAGAATTTGAATTAAGTAATCCAAAGAGAAAATATAAATCTGATTTCAAGGTATTTATCAAAGAATCTAACATTGAAGATTTTACAGGAGTAAATGGTGAAACAATCTTTGTATCAACAATCCATAAGGCAAAAGGTAAGGAATTTGATAACGTTTTTTTGATGTTGGACAATTTCAATCCAGATAATAACGAGAAAAAGAGACAAATTTATGTAGCCATGACAAGGGCTAAGCAGAATCTATCTATTCATTTGAATGGTAATTATTTGGATGATATTTCAATAGATAAAATTGAAAAGAGGTCCGATACCAAGTCCTATAAATCTGCTAACATATTGATATTACATTTATCTCATAAAGATATTTGGTTAGACTTCTTCATTTCTAAACAGAATCTTATTTCAAATCTGAAAAGCGGTGATAGATTAGAAGTCACAAAAGAAGGATGCCTTATTGAAGAGGGCAATTTTGTAGTTAAATTCTCAAGTCGTTTAAAAGGAAGAATCGCTGAACATGAAAGCAAAGGCTTTAAACTGACAAGTGCTGAAATAAACTATATAGTTTATTGGCAGAAAGAAGAATCAGAAAATGAGGTTAGAATAATCTTGCCAGAATTGAGGTTAGTGAAAGAATAAAAATCTACGAAGCCCCAACATTTTGTTATATTCAAATTTTCGATTCAACCCGCCAAATCAACTCCAAATCCCTCCAAAAAGGTTCGTAAAATCGCCCGGTTGGGGGTACCATTATAAAAGAGAAAAAAAGGCTCCTCCCCGTATAGGGAAAGAGCCTTAAATATGCGATTGGTATATTATTTTTATTTATAGAGTTGATTAAATAGTAACTTGAATAAGCCGTGGGGTTGACTGCGGAACGTAATATTTGGTCCGAAGAGATATAATTTTCCCTGTCCCACCGGAGCTTCAACTGCTAAGATGCCGTCCTTAAGATAATCCTGGCCAAGGGCCCATCCGCTTTTAAGCGGTTCGTCAGTTGAGAACCACGCCAATCTCTTTACTCCCATCTGTTCGGCGTTTTCTCCAAGCCTGAATACCATACTGTTACTAAAATAGAAGTCAGCATCAGAAGGCATGCCCCATGCCGCCTCTTCATTAGTATTTATGTTAGCCTGCAGAACGCTTCCCGGCACATAATACTCGTTTCTGGAAAGACCTCTTTCCCTGCCGTTTTCGTCTGTTTTTACCAAGGCATTTTCTATTGGTATGCCCAGGTGATAAGCTAAGTTAGTGCTGGATTCCATCGTAATTACCACCCCTCCCTCTTCGAGGAATTTCTTTAATTGTGGAATAGATTCTTCAGCAGATATGCTTCCAAGTGTGTGGTGATATTCAGCCGGAATACTACTAAGATCCTGGTCTTCACTTCTTCCTCTGCGCGGTCCCTGTGATCCTGATTCTGCACGTGGCGGAGAGGGGATAGCTCCAGATACAAAGATGATAATATCATAATCCTTTTTAAGGTTTCCTGCATCAATTCTTTGTGGATAGATAAGAGTGAATGGAAAATTAAACTGTTCCAGAACAAATCTGGTCCAACCTGATTGCATTGATCCTCCATACCTGTCCCATAAAGCAATTCTGGCAGGCTGTAACCTTTCTGTAGTGGAAGGTGAAGCAGTCATTATCTCTACCTTCACTCCATTATCAGCAGCCGATCTGAATAGTACAGTGCGCGTCTTTGCTGTAGACTGTACATAGAAGTCTCCGGGATTTGATAGCGGGTTATTTTTGTCCCCCTCGGGTAGTCTGAATACTTTTATGCCTTCGCTGAGCAGATCGTTGACGACTTTAAAAGAATTATTGACCTTTGCACTGAATGTATATCCTGTCTTCGCAGAAGCAGGCATCACCGGAACAGGAGGTGATTGCAGCTCACCGTATGGTATAGTTTTAAAAGGACCGGTAACATCGTCCAGCAATCTGTCAAAACTAATTCCCATCTGGAATGCCGGAGTCCATCCTGCTGCATCATATGGAGCTATAGGAGGCCCTCCCGGATATTGAAAGTCATTTGGATGATCCTGGGGCTCAAACATATCCAGTACGTGAGGCCTGTATGCCTGTGCCGTTTTGACAATATAAGACCCTGCCGGATAATTTTTTCCTTTAGCTGTGAAATCTGATGTTGCAATTTGCACCTGTAAACCTGAACTTATCAGGGCATTGATAAAACGAACGGCTGTCGGAAAATCATCCTGATCAGAAGGTACAATGAATAATCTTGGATCTCTTCTTTCAGGATCCTTGAATATCTCTTCAAAGGGGTTTGAAGAACCCGCTTCGGCTGATGCCCTCTCTCTATCCTGAGCCTCTGAAAGTGCCTCAATAGCCTTGGGAAATTTTGTCCAGAAGTCGTTGCTACCTCTCTCGATAGAGTTCATCCCCATCCTGTACAGATTGTATAGCATATGGTAACGGTTTCTGCTGGCATAATCCAGAACTGCATAATTTAGCGAAAGTGAGTAATCAATCGATTTCTGGAAGTTCCAGCTCTGAGGCTCTATGGGGAATGGATTAGCACTACTGGGTACCAGGCGACTAGGAACTAAACGAATAGAACTTGGTGTAGGACTTCCGATTATTTCCGTGAGAATCCCGATAATATTGTGATAATATCCTGTTGTTCTCAATCCACCATTATACCAGGTAGAGTATCTGGATCCTCCCTTTTGGGTGTAACCAGGCTTATTCTCTGCAATAAGACGGTTGGCCATCGATGCGGCTACTCCGTCAAGACCAATAATTACCAGAGGGTCATAAACATAATTAAAGGGATCGCGGAACGGAGGTCCGGCTACGACAGTTCCTGCCGGTCCTGATTGATGATGGTTGTAAAGAATCTGCGGAATCCATTCAATATAGAGCTGTTGGCTGATATTCTGGCTCTCCTTCAGGTTGTTCATAAAGAAATCCCTGTTATTATCATGACCGGCATACTTCTCGTATAATCTCGGAATTCTTGTCGAGCGCTTTGTGGGATCCTCTTCTCTCATATACGTAGTTGATACCAGTTCCTGACCGTCAGGGTTTGCATGGGTAAGCAGAACAACTACATTGTCAAGAATTTCAAGGGTTTCTTTATCAGTCCTTGATGCCAACTGGTAGGCTGTCTCTATTAACTGATGGGTACCTACAGTCTCTGTGGCATGAAGACCTCCGTCTATCCAAACAACAGCCTTGCCTTCTTCTGCCATGGCTCTGGCTTCCTGGTCAGTTATCCCTTGTGCACGGCCCAAAGACTGGGAGATATTCTTGTAGCGATCGAGATTCATGATATTTGCAGATGATGAGATCACCAGCATATACTGACGACGGCCCTCTTCGGTCGGTCCGATATCGAAAATCTTTACACGGTCAGAAGCCGCGTCAAGCTTTTTAAAATAGGCCTCGGTCTGAGTGTAGGTCGCCAGGCAATAGTCATCACCGATATTAAACCCGAAATGCTCCTTCGGGGTGGGTACCTGCTGTGCAGATACTGACATTGCAATCATTGACAGGATAATGATACCTGAAAGGATTAGTCTGTTTTTCATAATATAAATCCGTTTATGGTAGTGTAAAATAGTATCAAAGGCGTGTATTGCCAATGCATCGGCCAAGGTAATCAGTTTATTTGATGACTTGTACAATCAGAATATATTTTAAAAACATAAAAGATAAAATAAAATGTCCCTTTTTCTCTGGCAGAGAGATATACCTGATAATAATTTAAATATTTTCAAGCCATAGAATAATCTGACTTCAAAGTCATTAGAGTGTGTATTAATAGATACCAAAGCTACACAAGCTTTTAATCTTATATAAACTTGTTATTAGCTTGTTCAGGAATCATTTCCTGCTCTGGTATAAGAATTGATTAGGAAAGAAAATTAGGATGGGTAGACCAGTCTTAGTTTGATAAATACAGATTAACCATATTTAGCAACTTATCCAATTTTATTGGCTTTGATATATATTCATCGCAACCTGCAATAATAGCTCTCTCCCTATCACCAATTAATCCATAAGCAGTCTGGGCAATTATTGGAATTTTCGGGTTGATCTGTTTTATGGCTTTTGTCGCTTCATAACCATCCATAAAGGGTAGTTTGATATCCATCAGAATAAGACCTGTATCCGGATTCTTTTTAATAAAATTGATAGCATCTTTACCATCAATTACATGATGGATCTCAATATTCATTGGCTTGAGGAATTCTTTTATAAGCATGTAACATACCTTATCGTCCTCGACAATAAGAACAGTCTTTTTGGTTCCCTGGATTGGCGGCAAGTTCATCTTATATACTATTTATAAGGCTGACTGATTCTTTGGAACAACATAGGGTATAGAGAAATAGAAATCAGATCCTTTTCCGTATACGCTATTAAACCAGATCCTTCCATTTAACAAAGTAACTAATTCTTTCGTAACTGACAAACCTATTCCCGCACCCTGAACATTCATACCCTGGTAATTAAATTTAGTGAAGCGGTCAAATATTTTGGGCTGATCTTCCTTAGGTATTCCTGAACCTGTATCTGAAATAGTAAAGATTAGATCTCTGTCTTTTTTTTCGCAGCTAAGAATAATTGTCCCGCTAGAGGTGAATTTAATAGCATTACTGAGCAAATTCGACAGTATTTGCTTTAAACGGAGATAGTCAGTATGTACTATAATATCACCATCAGGAAGCTTATAACTGTAATCAATATCAGTCTTCTCATCTTTCAGTAAATCAATTGAGAAGAGATGTTTTAGTTCTATAAACAAATCGCTGATACTAAATACAGATGGTTTTATTTCCAGATCTTCAGCTTCAATTTTTGAAAGGTCGATAATATCATTTATCAGAAGCAGAAGATCGTCACAACTGGTTTGTATAACATTAATATATTGTTGTTTATTTTCAGAGCCGACCCCGTCGCTTAGTAGCTGACTGAACCCGGAAATAGCATTTAGCGGAGTTCTTATCTCATGCGACATATTAGCCAGAAAGGCCGATTTAAGCTTATCCGACTTTAAGGCCTTCTCTTTTTGCCTGATAAATTCTCTTTTCACCAGGTACAAGAGGAATATCATCAGTGATGAATATAGAATAAAACTTAAATATATGTCCAGACTTCTTTTGGACGGATCATTATACTGGAACATATATTCAGGGGCATTTAATTCGATTATTACCAGAGCTGCAAGGTTCAGAAAATAAAAGATAAGCAAAACCCCAAGTTGTTTACCTTCCCAGACCCATATTACTAGGGCTGCAAAAATAAGGATGAAGAAAAGAACAGGACCATTGGATAAATATTTAGAGTACCATGTAAAATCTAGCATGATCAGTCCTAATACGGTCAGGATAATCTTTGGTATAAGCAGGCAAGTCCCAAATCTTAGGAAAAGATAAAGGCCCAGCATTGTTAAAGAGCTGCTCCCGGCTATTATAACCGGAGCTACTTCAAGTCCCATGATTATGTGTACGACACATAGGATTAATAGAAAAATAGCAGCCACTAAGGATGTTAATGTCACAAAATATTTTTCAGAACTTATATGGTCAAGATCTCCGAATAATGCTGGCCAAATTGGTTTGAATCTATTCATGCTTAAAATATTATTTATTCTCTTTGCCGTAGAATGGCATATACATCCTGTATAGAAGATAGATAAATATAATAACACTCAGAAGGGAGGCTATCCGGCCTATATAATCGCCATGCCTGGTATAGAAGGTAAGTTTATTATTGGCATTTAATGATGCTTTTAATCCATCTCTTTCCCACCATCCAAGCGATTGAAGAACTTCTCCCTTCTGGTTGATAAAGGCTGAGATACCTGTGTTTGCACTTCTGGCAACAGATCGCCTGTTTTCAATTGCGCGAAGTGAACTGAACGAATTATGCTGTTTATAGCCCGGAGTATCTCCCCACCAGCCATCATTGGTTATTACGAATATAAAGTTGCCATTTTTTTCACGGATGTACTCTGTAACGTATTCACCGAAAATTGATTCGTAGCATATTACGGGTGCCACTCTTAAACTATCCTGAGGACTTAGAAAAGTATCCCGGTACTCCTGCTCACCATGGCTCCTGAAGGTGCCCCCAAGGTTTAGCATAATCTTTTTCAGAAAGCCCAGTAATTTTGGGTAAGGCATTTTTTCAACACCCACTACAAGCTGTGATTTATGATAATAGGGAATATAATCGGTGGTGTCTACCTGTATGCCTGTGTTAAAACTATCGTAGTACAGATTATCCCTAAGCTCCTGGGCTGTTTCAGTTTTTTCCTCGTCAGTATATAGACCATAGCAGGTAATACCAACTACCTGTTTTGCCTTCGGGTATTTTTTTGAAAAATCTCGCAGGGCCTTAATGCTTGAATTACCTTCGATATTGTGAAGCCATATCTGGTTATTAATAAAGGTCTCAGGCGCAATGATATAGTCAGTATTTTCATCAGCAAGAGAGTCGGCTATCCTGAAATATATATTTAATTGTTCTTCTACAGGGATATCATTAAATTTCTGGTAGGGGTCTATATTTGGCTGAACAATAACTATATCATAAGGATTCTCTTTCTCCTTGTATTGATAAAACCTTGCCACAGAGAATAGTACAGGTACCAGGATAATAGCTGCAACAGCTAATCTGAGCCTGAGTATGCTCCTGTAACTTTCGCCCGAAAGAAGCTTTTTGATAATAAAGAATATTCCCAGGTTGGAAAGAAGCACCCATAATGTTCCACCCAGGGTACCTGTATATTCATACCATTGAACCAGTCTAATATCGTATGCAAAACCATTACCCAGGTTTAGCCATGTCCATGAAATTTCAGCATTCAAATAGAAGTATTCCATGGCAATCCAGAAAGCAATAAAGGAGAAGTATCCTATTCTATTACCAAGTTTCCTCCTAGTAAGGGTAAAGAGCCAGAACGGCATGCTCATCATAAAGGTATTTACCGCAAGGGCAACCATTAGTCCGGCAAAGGATGCATTTTTCACCCACCATGTTGTAAGGATATTAAATATAAGGAAAGATAATGCCGGAAGCCAGAAACGGCCCCTTACTTTTCCTTTTCTCTCCTTTAGGTCGTCTTCAATAAATAGTAAGGGAACAAAGGCTATCAGTAAAATAATTCCACTGCCCCATTTATACCAGGCCGGCACCATTAAAAGCCCACTTATAATGCTAAATAATATCCTTTGTTTTTTAGTCATTTTCTACTTTTAAGAAGATTATGAATTTAAAGTAACACAATATAATTTTTATTAAAAAAGTCAGATTTTATTCTGATGTATTAAGTGCCCTTCTGTCTATCCTACGTGTTACCATTCCATAAATAACGAGGGCAAGAGCTGCAAGCGACACTATTCCTGCAAAGACATACCATATATAATGTGCATGGTCGTAGGCTGTAAGTTTTTCAACTTCGCTAAGGGTATTCGGATCTGGGCAGAATCTTTCAAGAAGATATCCTGATATTCCGAAGCCCAGCAGGGCAGAAATAAAGGAGTGAGTATGGCTAAATCCAAGATAAAGGCCTTCCTCTCCTTTTGGAGCCTGGAAACTGAAGTACTCGAGGAAGCGTGGAGATATAAATGTCTCGGCCAGTCCCTGGAAGACTATTCCTACAATCATCATAAACGCAACAGGGTGCATGCCCAGAAAACCAAGCTCAGATTCATTTATACTAAATAGCTGGCCGGAAGCCATGGCCAGGGCCGATACAGGCATTATCAGCATACCTATAGTCATTGATGTAAGGGCCGATTTCCTTCTCATCAGCTGGGTTATAAATACAACTGTCAGAACCACTACCAGTGGATTAACATTCGCGTACCATGAGGGAGCAGCCGACTCTCCAACAAGCCTGATAACATATTTAGGCATTGTTGCATACAGCTGATGCTGTACCATCCAGAAGCCACTTATTATAAAGATTAGGATGATCAGTCGTGGTTGCTTAAACAGGCGCCCAAAACCTTCCCAAATTTCCTTAACAGACTTACCTTCACCTTCCGTTTTTGCACTTTTATAAAAGAAAAAAACAATAATTAATGCCACCAGTGTAAAGGCTGCTGAAAGGAAATTTACATAGACCAGTCCCAGTTCAAGTCTTATAGGGTATACAAGTGTTTTGCCCGAGAATGAACCTATATTTACCATTGCATAGAAGATTGAGAAACCCCTTGCGCGGTTTGTTTCGGAGGTTTCTTTAGCAACAGTACCGGTAATCACTGATTTAATAAAAGACCCACCTACCATTACAACAAGCATTGATGGGATTACTGTAGATTTATAGGGAAGTGCTCCCAGTCCGAAATAACCAAGAGTAAGTAATCCAAAGGCAAGCAACAGTGATTTTCGGAAGCCTATCTTATCTGCATAGGCTCCACTGAAGGGAGGAAGGAAATAAAGCCCGGCAGAAAAGCCTCCTGCTATCCACGCTGCCCAGATATCGTTATAGCCAACTTCCCTTGACAGGTAGAGAGTTACTACTATAAACATGCCATAATAAGCAGCTCTTTCGAACAGTTCAACAATGTTAGCAGTCCAGAATGGACGGGTAAATTTCCAGGAGCTTGAATTTTCTTGCATATTTTAAGCGATATTTCTATCCCTCGCCAATGTTTGGGATGATATAAGAACTAATGTTTTTCAGTTGAGATATAATGTCGTCTTTTTTATTCACTTTACACCTTGCTCCAAGCCCCCTGCTCCCTGCTTTTTTATCAGTGTCTTTACCGCTTTAACGATGCCTGCTGCATCAAAGCCACATTCAGCAATAAGCTCTTCCTGGCTACCCTGCTCAATAAAGAAATCAGGTATCCCAAGTCTTTTAACATGTGCATTATAGCCATTATCGCTCATAAATTCTATAACGGCACTTCCAAACCCTCCTTTTAGCATCCCGTCCTCAATGGTTATTATTTTATCGAAATTATTGAATATTGTGTGCAGCGCTTCTTCATCAAGAGGCTGTGCAAACCTCATATCAAAGTGTGCTGCTGATATTCCATCATTATCAAGCTGCTTGTTGGCTTCAACTACAAAATTACCGGGGTGACCAAAACTAAGGATGGCAAGATCTTTTCCTTCTTTTATGATCCTGGATTTTCCAATCTGTATCTCGCAGAATGGTTCTCTCCATTTATTAAATAGGCCCGATCCCCGAGGATACCTTATGCTGATGGGCCCTTTATTCTTTTCGAGTTGAGCAGTATACATAAGGTCTCTTAGCTCAATCTCATTCATGGGTGCCGAAACAACAATATTTGGAACTGTCCGGAGGTAGGCAATGTCGAAAAAACCATGGTGGGTGGCTCCATCTGATCCAACCAAGCCTCCCCGGTCGAGGCAGAATACAACGTGCAGGTTCTGCAGAGCCACATCATGAATCACCTGGTCGTAAGCTCTCTGCATAAAAGAGGAGTATATATTGCAGAATGGTATTTTACCCAGAGAGGCTAAACCGGCAGAAAAGGTTACAGCGTGCTGTTCAGCAATACCTACATCAAAGGTCCTTTCGGGCATCTCCTTCATCATAATATTCAGTGAACAGCCTGAAGGCATGGCAGGAGTTATACCAACTATCTTTTCATTTTGTCTGGCCAGTTCAAGCACAGTATGCCCGAATACATCCTGGTATTTAAGAGGCTGGGGGCCATTTGAGGGTGATTTTACAAGCTGGCCTGTGGTTTTATTAAATATACCTGGTGCATGGAAGACGGTCTGGTTAAGCTCTGCCTGTTTAAATCCTTTACCTTTTTGGGTTACACAGTGAAGAATTTTAGGGCCAGGGATTCTTTTCATGTCGTTCAGTACCCTGGTAAGGTATAGTACATCATGACCGTCGATAGGACCGAAGTACCTGAAATTCATAGCTTCAAATAAATTAGATTGCTTAAGAAGGGCACTTTTCAGCCCCCCCTCCAGCTTTGATGCCAGTTCCTGCGCATTGGGTCCGAGTTTGCTTATCATACCAAGAATATTCCACATATCATCTTTAAACTTATTATAAGTTTTACTTGTAGTGATATCCAGAAGATATTCCTTTAATGCACCGACATTAGGATCTATGGCCATATTGTTATCGTTGAGAATAACAAGCAGGTCAGAGTTTTGAATCCCCGCATTGTTCAAGCCTTCGAAGGCCAGGCCGGCAGTCATGGCGCCATCTCCGATTACGGCAACAATTTTCCTGTTTTCACCAGCCTGTTTTGCTGCAGTAGCCATTCCAAGAGCAGCTGATATTGAGGTTGATGAATGGCCAACGCCAAATGCATCATAATCGCTTTCAGACATTTTAGGGAAGCCGCTTATACCTTTGTATCTTCTATTAGTATAAAAGATATCCCTTCTGCCGGTAAGTATTTTGTGACCATATGCCTGGTGACCAACGTCCCAGATTATTTTATCAAAAGGTGTATTATACACATAGTGCAGGGCTACTGTAAGCTCAACAACACCAAGGCTGGCGCCGAAATGACCGGGGTTAGTACTGACAATATCGATAATAAACTGCCTGAGCTGCTTACTTACCTCAATCAGATCTTCCTTTTTTAATTTTCGGAGGTCCTCAGGAGAGGAAATACTATTTAGGAGATCCTGCATTTATGGTGATTATAACTATAGCGATGCAAATATATAAAATATTATTGCTATCTCTTTGAGTAACTACCTGAGGGAATTTCTTATTTTTGTGAAATAAGAGTGTGGATTAATTGTTATAGTATTTTGATAATTGATAAATAATATATTTATGATGAAGAATTCTGGTTTATTGGGCTTTCTCGCATTTGTGCTTCTGCTTGGATCATGCGTACCCGGTGGTAAATATAATACCTTGCACGACAGGAGTGTTGATTATATGAATGAGAGAGATGATTTCAAGATAAAAAATATGGACCTTTCCATGAATAATCGGGAAATGGAGGCCAGGATTGCTGAACTCGAGGAGCAACTTGGAGGGATGGAAGGTGAAAAGGAGAAGCTGGATAATGAAGTTAAGGAGGCAAAAATTGAATATAGTAACCTGAGTAACAGGTACGCCGACCTTCAGAAGGCCCAGGAAGATCTTATCAGGGGGAATGTTGAAGAAACACGCAGATTATTGAGAGAACTACAGACTGCTCAGAAAGATTTGCAGGATAAGGAAGATTTGCTTAAGCAACTGGAATTAAATATGGAAGCAAAGAAAGCAGATCTGGATCAGTTAACATATGAACTCGACAGGCGAAATGCAAGACTGCTTGAGCTGGAGCAGATTCTTGATGCCCAGCAAAAGGCTGTAAAAGATTTAAAGGACAAAGTGTCTGCTGCTCTTTTTGGATTTGAGAATAATGGGCTGACTGTTTCAATGAAGAATGGAAAGGTATATGTATCACTGGATGAGAAGCTATTGTTCAAAACCGGCTCATATAATATAGATACAAATGGAAAGGATGCTTTGCAGAAACTGGCTTCAGTACTTGCCCGTAATAAAGATATCCAGATAACAATTGAGGGCCATACTGATGATGTACCATATATTTCTTCTGGCGGTCCAATTCAGGATAACTGGGATTTAAGTGTTAAAAGGGCAACAACAGTAGTCAGGGTCTTACTGGAGGGGTCAGGAATTGATCCCAAAAGACTGTCTGCTTCGGGAAGGGGAGAATATCTGCCGGTCGATCCTGCTAAGAGCAGTACGGCTAGACAAAAAAACAGAAGGACTGAGATAATTCTTACTCCAGACCTGGGTGAGTTATACAGGATACTGGATACTTATTAATCTTCTTTCTTATATTCTCCAAGCCTTGCATTTATCTGTTTTAAGGCTTCCTGGATATCTAGTTCGGGCTTGACATAGTTATCAGTCCCCCAGAACTCTGTGTCGTAACCATTAATCGTTTCCCAGAATACACTTTGTTTAGGTACAATTCTATCCCTCGAAAATCTTTCCACATTTATTGTGTCGATTCCTGTTACAGCCATTTCAAAAATAATATTGTAGTTACTGCCAAAGACTTTCTTTCTTTTCCTGGCGTAAAATTCCATATCTCCTCTAACGTGATTCAGGAAATACCTGTTGTCAATGTATCTGTAGTCTACTTTATATTTAACCTGTCTTAATTTGACGGTAAAGCCCCTGGATGATTCTCTTATATAATTTTCGCTTAAAAGATCGATGTGGTCAGGGTTTATCTCAAATTCAAAGGAATGTACCCCGTAATTATCGGTGTTGATATATATTGAGCCCTGGAACAGGGCGTTGTCAGAAGTATTGTCTTTTTGGGTGAACTCAATAACATAGGCTGCCTCGTTTCCTATATTTACTATGTCTGTCATCCTATATCTATAGTCAGTGAAGTTAAGCGGATTAATAAAGTCAAAGGTCTTCTTAATTCCATCCAGTTCGAGACATGCATCGAGTCCGGCCTGTAGTTTTATTAACAGGGTATCGCTTTTGTCGACATTTTCAATTTTCCGGCTTTTGTGTATACTTATCTGGTCTGTTCTAAGCGGCCTTGTATAGGAGCTTTTGTAAATATCTATAACAGCTTCCGAATAGAGCTGGACTTTATTTCTTTTTGATACAGATTCTCTGTAGAATGCTTTAAGAATAGCCGGAGAAGATCCATAATTGTTTTCGATGTTTTTTCTTATATTATCTATAAGGTCAAGGGGTTCGCGCGACCTTATAATTATCTCAGGGATAGGCACATAGTCTCTTTCAAGCTGAATGATATAGTGGTTTTCTATTGCCTGGCTTACAGGGATTGTTCGGTCTACAAAACCAAGGTAGGATATTTTTAAAGAGTCATTCAGTGTATTTTCAGTTACCTTTAATTCAAAGTTGCCTTCTTCATTTGATATTGTCCCCAGTCCTATATTATAGATTCCTATTGTTGCGTAAGGGAGTGGTTTTAAAGTTGCTGATTCAACTATAGTACCTGATATTAGAAAAACAGAAGGCTCTCCTTCCTCCCTTATCATAGGAGTGCTTTCATCGACCTTCTTATAAATAATAATGTGGTTATCAATAACAGAATAGCCAAAATTCTCACCTGCAAAAATGCTATCCAGAACTGTTCTTATCGTAGCGCCCTGGAAGTTAACAGAAGTTATTTCATCCGGCTTAATCAGTTCAGTATCGTAGGTGAAAACATATCCACTCTGTCTTGTAAGTGAGCGGAATACCATCTGCTTTTGAACCCTGGTCATATTAACAGTCACAGCTTTTTCCAGGACAGAGTCCTGTGCTATTACAGACGAGCCAAAGGCCACCACTAAGAGTATAATGGCTGCCAGGTATCTTGTGGACTGAATTGATCTTTTTGTTTCACCCTCAATCATGGGGGATAAATAAATGCTAATTTGAAAGGTAGTAAATTCCTTCCTTTTTCTCAAAGTTCAGAGTAAAGCTTTTGCAGATTGACTGGATTATAACTTCGGCTGAATTGTTTCTGAATTCAGTTGTTATTAAATGATCAAGAATTGAATCATCTGAAACTTCAATAGTTATATTATGAGTCCTTTTCAGATCATAGAATACCTGTTCCAGCATTGCGCCATCGTAGATTAGAATATTAGTTCTCCACGACATGTAGTTAAGATCCTTGTTTACCCTGCTTTCTGCTTCAGATTTTTTAATTGTTCCTATATCCCCTGGCTCAAGTGTTATATTTGCATCACCAGCAGGTTTATAAAGCATAACCCTTCCTGTACTGACAAATACCTCGGTTTCATTTTCCTCGTTGTCAGATATTACATTAAAGGATGTTCCAAGTACTTTAATCCTGGCATTTCCTGCATCCACAATAAAGGGTAATGAAGGATTGGGCACAATATCAAAAAAGGCTTCTCCTACAAGTTCGACCTTCCTGCTTTCACCATCAAAACTTTCTGGGAAAGAAAGCTCACTGTTACGATTAAGCGTAACAACACTTCCGTCGGGCAGATTTATTACCCTGTTTTTTTCAGTTATTGTAGTAGCTACTGATGTAAGATCCGTTATGGAATTATTATCTTTTGCTAAAAATCTTATTGTAATTGTTGTAGCAGCCATTAATATTACAACAGCAGCAATTCTGAGTACCTGTGTCCAGAGAGGTCTGCTTGAAGTCTTTCTATTTATAAGCTTATCTTCATCGAGCCTGGCAAATAGTTTATTCCATGCTTTATCAACATTTATTTTATTATCCACTCTCTTCTTATCAATCATTGTCCAATAATTTTCAATTTCCTGGCCCCTGCTATCAAGAAAACGCTTAATTGTTTCACTTTTGGTTTTATTTTCTCCCGATAGGTAAGAAGCAATCTCTTCCCAATCTCTCTCCGAATTTTTATCTGTCTTATTCATAGCTTAAAGTAACTCGTTTCTGAACTCCTTAAGGGCTTTTCCCATATTAGCTTCTACTGTTTTAACCGAGATTGAAAGTTGGTCTGCAATTTCAGAATATTTTAGACCTTCAAACCGGCTCATGCAAAATATCCTTGCGCATCTTTCTGGTAGTTTCTCGATAATTAGTGTAATTTTTTCGTGCAGCTCTTTATATTTTAATACTTCAACAGGATCTTCATTATCAATACTTATTCCGGCGGCAGCCTGCCCGGCGTGCCGTTTGACAACTTTTTGGTGTTCAAGGTAATGCATGCTTTTATTGTAAACTGATCTGAAAAGATACCCATTTAAGGAAGTATTTATTTTAATTTTCCCCCTGTCTCTCCATAATATATAGAACAGGTCCTGTACAATCTCTTCAGCTGTGTCATTGTCTTTAAGTATGGTTCTTGCGTAGTTGACAAGAGAAGAATAAGTGGAACGAAACAGTGACTCAAACTGTCCTATATCGCCCTGTTTTATTCCACTTATTATATCTTTGTCGTTTGCCATATTCTGTTCGGCATATTTTGCTTAATTCCCGTCTCTGTCGATGAATCTTAGTTTTCTGTTTAGTCTCCTAATTGCAGATTCAATACTCTGGTCTGGCTCTATTACATTATAGTCACCCCAGAAATCAGGATCTGCAAATGCAGCTAATTCTTCTGTAAATATATCACCTTTTCTTAATCTTTCTTTAGGCGTAAATTTAACCACTTCTTCTTCTGTACGATCGGTGATCGCAATTTCAGACATGGTTGTATAATGGCTGTTGAATAATTTTTTATTCCAGTCAACCTTAAATTTAACTTCTGCACGGGCATAACTGAAGTACCATTTGCCATTCTGTTCACGATACTTAACCCTGTAACTGGCCATTTCAGGTGTTATCTTCATACCCAGGGGTTTTTTCCTGATAAAGATGGATGCAGCCTCGTCTTCATCTTCAAGATTAATACTAAATTCTGCTTCACTCAGAGCAAATGATTCCATTTCGATAAATAATTTTCCGAGGAACAGAGGTGTATCTGCATTACTGTTCTGATGAAACTCAATTACATAGTGTGGTTTTTCATCAATCACCACAATAGTCTCAAGCGTATAATCGTAATTTTTCATCACCTCTTTTGTGAAAATCGACATGCGATTCTTTGCAACATCAAGTTGTAGAGTTGTAACAGGACCTCCCTGCAGCTTAAATAAAACAGTATCCAGCTTGCTTACTTCAACGTTTTTCCTGCCTTTATAAACCTTTGAAAGATCAAATCGGAAATCGCTATTGTAAGGAGCTTTGAATATTTCAACTACTGCTTCAGCTATCGAAACATAAGACCTGTTCTTTTTAATTGTTTCCCTGTAAAAGGATGTCATCTGATTTGGCACATTTTCATAATTCTTGTCCATATTATCAATTGCAAAATAGATAATTTCGTCTGCTGATATGGGCTTAATAACTACTTCGGCTATAGGGATCGTCGCCTGTGTAAGGCTTATTGTATTATTCCGTCCCTCTGTGCGTAAATCAGAAACTGCAATTTCCTTGTTGTTGTATCCAATATACATTACTTCAAGTATAGGATTTTTTATCGCCTCTGATATTTTCAGAGTGAATTCACCATCAATATTTGATACTGTGGCTATATTGGTGTTTTTAACAGCTATTGTCGCAAAAATCAGAGGTGTATTGTTCTCCCCTTCGACAATTGTGCCGCTAACTGTAATAAAATTTTGTGGCTCCTGTTTCTTTTTTAAAACACTGTCTAAGGCGTAGGTTTGTAACGACAGGGCCAGCAAGACTAGCAGTGCAGTACTTATTTTAACTAAATTTTTCATGGCAATAAATTTTATAATTATACAAAATTCTATATTTATATATATGTATTCGTAATAAAGACCTTTAAGAATATTTATACCCTATCTGATTTACTTAATTTTGATAGTATCTTTAGATTCTAAACTATTATGCAGTGGCTGTCCTGAATAGATATTCAAATTTTTTAGTTCTGGCTGGTTCTTATGCTGTTTCCAGATATACAGGTCGTAATACAATCAGGGGTATGCCATATTCAGTAGGCATAGAGCTAACAAATAATTGTAATCTTGCCTGTCCTTTTTGTGCTTCCGGTTCGGGCTTAAGCAAAAGGGAAAAGGGTTATATGTCTATGAAGTTATTTGAGAAGATAAGCAGGGAATTGGCTCCCTACTTGCTTAAAACAATGTTCTATTTCCAGGGCGAATCGATGATGCACCCTGAATTCTTTTCTATGCTTGAGAGTGCTGGTAATATGGGTGTAGTCATTTCAACAAATGGTCATTTTTTAGATGAGGAAAGCTGCAGAAGGCTGGCGGATGCAAAATTTGATAAAATTATTATATCCCTCGACGGGATTAACGAATCAAGCTATTTGAAGTATCGTAAAAATGGGAATCTTGAAAAGCTTATGAGAGGTATCGAAATGCTCAGCTATAATCTTGGAAAGAGGGGAAGAGGAAAAAAGCTAGAGCTGCAGGTTCTTGTAAATAAGTATAACGAGGGAGAGCTGGGAGAGCTTCTTTCTTACTCTAAAAGTGTAGGTGCGAGGATCCGTTTTAAGTCAATGCAACTGGATCCTGCTGCATCAGATTCTGATTTCTTACCTCAAGATAAGAGGTACAGGAGATATGATATCGATGAGGGGAAATTATCCATACGAAGTAAAAAGCCTAATAATTGTTATAGATTATGGACAAATCCGGTAATAAGCTGGAATGGGAAAGTATTACCATGCTGTTTTGATAAGGATGCAAGGTATGTAATGGGAGACCTAAGCCAGCAGACTTTCAAAGAGATATGGAGAGGACCGAAATATATTGCTTTCAGAAAAAAACTATTAAATGACAGGTCTGCTATTGATATCTGTAACAATTGCAGCGAAGGACTAAACAGTTCTGTTATAAGCTAACAGACTGATTTACGATGAGGTTTTATACGGTCATAATATCTTTCTCTTTTACTTCTATTACTGCGTCTATTTTCTTTGTATAATCGTCGGTATACTCCTGCACTTTTATTTCAGAATCTTTCTCCAGGTCTTCCGACAGGCCTTCTTTCAGTAATCTCTTAAGCTCGTCATTAGCCCACTTTCTTGAATTCCTGATGCTTATTTTGGCATTTTCTCCTTCATTTTTTACCATTTTTACCAGTTGAATCCTTCTTTCTTCAGTAAGAGGCGGAACATTAATCCTGATAATCTCGCCGTTATTCATAGGTGTAAGTCCGATGTTGGCGGCCAATATTGCTTTTTCGATCGGGCCAAGCATATTTTTTTCCCATGGTTGGACAACAATTGATTTTGCATCAGGAGTATTAATATTGGATACCTGGGCGAGTGCAGTAGTAACACCATAGTAATCGACAGTAATACCATCAAGCAATGCAGGAGTAGCTTTACCTGCTCTTATTTTCGAAAGTTCTATTTCGAGATGAGAAAGAGTTTCGCCCATCTTTTCCTGGGTTTCTTCTAAAATAATTTCAATCTCTTCATTCATGACGGCTAAAGTTTAAGTTCAAAAATGTACGGGATCGATTAATAATTTACCCGAAGCTGAAAACAAATTTATAAAAAATATAATAATCCTCTTCTTTTAGCTCTTTTTTACCAGAGTACCGCATTTTTTACCGGAAACTGATTTTAGCAGGTTACCTTCGATATTCATATTAAAAACAATAATTGGCATATTGTTTTCGCGACACATGGTAAAGGCTGTCTGATCCATAATTTTAAGATTCTTATCTATTGCTTCTTCAAAACTGAGTGTGTCATATTTTATTGCTCCTGAGTTTTTTTCAGGGTCTGAATCATAAATGCCATCGACTCTGGTTCCTTTAAGCAGGACTGAAGAATTGGTTTCAATGGCTCTTAAAGCAGCTGCAGTATCGGTAGTGAAATAGGGATTGCCTGTGCCACCGGCTATTATTGTGATAATCCCGTTCTTCATATCTTTAACTACCCTGTCCCTGTTATAATATTCTCCAACTGGCTCCATCCGTATTGAAGTATAAACTTTTGCCTGTCCTCCCTGCTTATTTATTTCACTTTCCAGAGCAAGACTGTTAATTACCGTGGCAAGCATACCCATTTGATCACCTTTTACCCTGTCTGTTCCGTCATTGGCACCACTCAAGCCCCTGAATATATTTCCTCCGCCAATAACAATAGCAATTTCACAGCCTGATTTTTGTAAATCCAGTATTTGCCCGACATAGGAAACGAGCACTTCGCGTGCTATGCCTGAATCACCTGCACCCTGCAATGATTCGCCGCTTAATTTAAGAAGAATACGTTTATACATCATTCTTGTATTTGAGGACTAAAAGTAATAAAATTATAATATTTCCCGTGAAAATGACAGGATAAGCGAAAAGCAAAAAAAAATCCCGGTCTTTAAACCGGGATTAATTATCTTGTTATTTCTTGATTTATGCGTTTAGCGTAAAACGTTTAAAACCTGAAACTGTAAGCTCTTTATTGTTTGACTGCAGATATTGTTTAATAGTCTGCTTGTTGTCTTTTACAAAATCCTGGTTTAAGAGGGTGTTTTCTTTAAAGAATTTACCCAGCTTACCCTGCGCTATCTTCTCAAGAAGGTTTTCAGCTTTCCCTTCGCGACGGGCCTGTTCCATGCCTATTTCCAATTCCTTGTTGATATCGTCCTGACTAACATTATCTTTATCAACAGCAAGCGGACTCATAGCGGCTACCTGCATGGCAATATCTTTATATACCTGTTCGTCTATTCCATCAAGGTTAAAAGAAACAAGAGTCGCAAGCATATTACCAGGATGAATATAAGCCTGTACATATTTGTCGTTAAGTGAGTCAAAATATGAAAGTTCAAGTTTCTCACCAATTATACCAATCTGCTCAATTACTTTCTCACCAATTGTTGTTCCTTCAAATGGAAGGTTTTTCAGGTCTTCAAGCGTTGCAGGTCTTTCTTCGATTGCTTTGTCAAGGAACTGGTAGGCCAGTTTTATAAAATCTTCATTCTTCGCGACAAAATCAGTCTCGCAGTTAAGTGCAAGGATAGCTCCGCGCATATTATCATCTGATGATTTTGAGAGTACTACACCCTCACTGGCTTCTCTGTCGGCTCTTTTATTCGCAATAGCCTGTCCTTTTTTTCTGATTATCTCTACTGCCTTGTCGAAATTGCCTTCAGCTTCCTGAAGTGCTTTCTTGCAGTCCATCATACCAGCCCCGGTACTTTTTCTCAGTTTAGCAACATCTGCTGCTGTTATATTACTCATTGTATTATGTCTTTTATTATTGTATTTTTTTATTTGGCGTCTTCCTTCTTTTCTTCAGTCGCTGTTTTTGCAGTTTTTGTTTTATTTTCAGGAGCAGCCTCTTTTTCAGGTTTACTCTCTTCAACTTTAACTGTCCTTACTCTTTTGGGAGCAGCTTTAGTTTCTTTTTGAGTACTTTTTTTCTGATCGTCTTCTTTTTCTTTTTCTATTTTCCTTTCACCAAGGCCTTCTTCAATAGACTTACAAAGAATATCTACTATTAAGGATATTGACTTTGATGCATCATCATTTGCTGGTATAGGAAAATCAACTGTGGTAGGATCTGAGTTTGTATCTACCATTGCGAACACCGGAATACCTAATCTCTTTGCTTCTCTTACAGCAATATATTCTTTGGTAATATCTACTACAAAAAGTGCTGCTGGAAGTCGGGTAAGATCTGATATAGAACCGAGGTTCTTCTCTAGTTTAGCTCTTTGACGTGTAATCTGAAGCTTTTCTCTTTTTGAAAGATTGTTGAATGTGCCATCTGTGGCCATCTTGTCGATCGACGACATTTTCTTTACTGCTTTCCTGATAGTTGGAAAATTAGTAAGCATTCCTCCTGGCCAACGTTCTGTAACATAAGGCATATTAACCTTGCTTACTCTTTCTGAGACTATATCTTTAGCCTGCTTCTTTGTGGCTACAAATAATATCTTTTTTCCTGACCTCGCAATTTGCTTAATAGCATTTGCTGATTCGTCAATTTTGGCAACTGTTTTTTCCAGGTCGATAATATGAATACCGTTTCTCTCCATAAAAATATAAGGAGCCATGGCTGGATTCCATTTTCTTTTTAGGTGTCCGAAATGAACACCCGCATCGAGTAATTCTTGAAAATTTGTTAGTGACATTGTTTTGTTTTTAAGTTTACTTTCTGTTTGCCAATTGCAAAGTAGTTCCTCTGGGGAAGTCAATGCAATTTAGATACTAAACTTGTATCTATATTATTGGACTTCTAACGTTTACTGAACTGGAACCTCTTACGAGCTTTTGGCTGACCAGGTTTCTTCCTTTCAACCTGGCGAGGATCCCTTGTAAGGAAACCAGCTGTTCGAAGGGCTGACTTATCTTCTTCGTTAATCTCAACAAGTGCTCTTGCAATTCCCAGGCGAAGTGCTTCGGCCTGACCTTTTACACCACCTCCATCAAGATTAGCTTTTATGTCGTACTTGTCGGCAACATTTAGCAGATTAAGAGGTTGCTGAACAATGTACTGGAGCGTACCGGTTGTAAAGTACTCTTTGTAATCTTTGTTGTTTACTGTAACTTTTCCTTTGCCTTCCGACAGATAAACCCTTGCTATGGCAGCTTTCCTTCTTCCGATTGTGTTAATAACTTCCATGCTTCTTACTTAATTTTATCTAATTCAACTTTTCCGGGTTTTTGTGCTTCATGATTATGAGCATCACCCACATAAACATACAGATTGCGAAATTGCTCTCTTCCAAGACGACTCTTTGGCAGCATGCCTCTTACAGCATTTTCAACCAGGTTAGCCGGCTTCTTTTTGAGCATCTCTTCTGCAGTAGTAGTACGCTGACCTCCAGGATAACCGGTATGTCTTATGTACTCTTTATCGCTCCATTTATTCCCTGATAAACGGACTTTCTCTGCGTTGATAACAATAACATTATCACCACAGTCAACATGAGGTGTAAAGTCAGCTTTGTGCTTACCCCTCAGCATCATAGCTACCTTTGATGCCATGCGACCCAATGTTTCGCCCTCAGCATCTACCAGAAGCCATTTCTTATCTACAGTTGCCTTGTTTGCAGATACAGTTTTGTAGCTTAGTGTGTCCACGTTAGTTCAATCTTTTATTAATTAATCTCATATACAGGTATATGCTCCTGTAATTTTGGACTGCAAAAGTACAACAATATTTCAAAAAAACGAATATTGAAGCCTAATAAATTGATATACTGCAATTCTAAAGGGCTCGATTAATATTCCTTATTTCTATCAGAGATTTGAATATATCACTGCCGGATAATATTATATCTTTATAGAATTATAAAATGTTGTATCTAACAGACACTGAAAAATGACTCAGATAAAATTTGGCAGGATTAATATTATTGTCGGATGGGTTTTATTCCTGATTTCCGGATTTGTATATGTATCAACGGTAGAGCCTACAGTAAGTTTTTGGGATTGCGGCGAATTTATACTATCATCCTGGAAGCTACAGGTAGGACATCCTCCGGGTGCTCCTTTATTTCTGATGCTGGGCCGTGTCTTTGCGCTGCTCAGTTTTGGCAATCAGTCAAATGCCGCGCTTATGATTAATATTATGTCGGCACTTGCTTCTGCATTTACAATAATGTTTCTCTACTGGACCATTGTTCATCTGGCAGCTAAGCTATATAGTGTAAAGTCTGAAAACATTGATCTTGTTACCAGGATATCGATAATTGCAGCAGGGATAGTAGGATCGCTAGCATATGCCTTTTCTGATACTTTCTGGTTTTCAGCAGTAGAAGGTGAGGTTTATGCCACATCATCACTTTTTACAGCAGTTGTTTTTTGGTCTATATTAAAGTGGGAAAATGAGGCTGATAAATCATATTCTGGAAGATGGCTGGTTTTGATTGCTTACCTGATGGGCCTGTCAATTGGAGTCCATCTGCTTAATTTATTGGCACTTCCTGCGATTGTGCTGGTATATTATTTCAAAAACTACAGCGTTACATCAAAGGGCATATTAAAGGCACTGGGATTTTCTGCGATATTGCTTTTCTTCCTGGTATTTGGGCTTTTACCTTATACTGTGAAGATCGCAGGGTGGTTTGAACTCTTCTTCGTAAATGCACTTGGCTTGCCATTTAATTCAGGACTTTATTTTTATATAGTGTGTCTGATCGTTCTTTTTATCTGGGGTATCTATTTTTCAATAAAGAGAAATAAGAAAATACTAAACCTCGGACTTACCTTTCTTGCTGCAATAATGATAGGTTATTCATCTATTGCAATGATTATGATAAGGGCCAATGCTAAGCCCCCTATGAATCAGAATGACCCTTCAGATCTATTTTCAATGATTTACTATGTTAACCGTGAGCAGTATGGCAGTGCGCCTCTACTAAATGGGCAATACTATTCTGCTCCGGTTGTTGATGTGAAAAGGGAAACTGGAGGTTACGTTAAAAGTGATAATAAATATGAACCCTACACCAGGGCAAAATATCAATACGACTCGCGGTTTACTACTCCTTTTCCTAGAATGTACAGTAGTGATCAGAATCATATTAAAGAGTATGAATACTGGGCAGATGTAAAGGGAAAGAAGGTTACAGTTCAAGGCGGATCGGAGGCAAGGAATCTGACAGTACCGACATTCTCTGAGAACCTGAAGTTCTTTTTCAGGTACCAGTCCGGGTATATGTACTGGCGTTATTTTATGTGGAATTTTGCTGGAAGACAAAACGATATTCAGGGTAATGGAAATGTATTTCATGGTAACTGGATAAGTGGAATACCATTTATTGATGATTACAGACTCAGCGATCAAGACTCCCTGCCTGATGATCTCAAAAACAATCCAGGAAGAAACAGGTATTATTTTCTACCCCTGATATTTGGTATCGCCGGACTAATATGGCAATTCAAAAGGAATAGGGAAGGCCTTTGGGTTGTAGCTACTCTTTTTATTATGACAGGTATTGCAATTGTGGTTTACCTGAATCAGTATCCACTGCAACCCAGGGAAAGAGATTATGCCTATGCTGGTTCATTTTATGCCTTTAGTATCTGGATCGGACTGGGAGCATTAATGTTTATCGAGCTTGTTTCCAGGATTTTAAATAAGAAAGCTGCCTTAATTACAGTCTTTCCTCTGTCTCTTATACTTGTTCCTCTAATACTTATCACACAAAACTGGGACGACCACGACAGATCTGGTAGATATACAGCCAGGGATATAGGCGCCAATTACCTGAATTCATGCGACTCAAATGCAATACTATTTACCTATGGTGATAATGATTCGTTCCCTGTATGGTATGCACAGGACGTCGAAGGCATTCGTACAGACGTCAGGGTCGCAAATCTGAGTTACCTTTCTGCCGGATGGTATATTGAAATGATGAAGCGTAAGGCCTATAAATCAGAGCCCCTGCCTATTTCGCTGGACAGAGAGAAATACAGACCAGGACAGAGAGAGCAAATGCCTGTGGTTGAACAGATAGGAAGGCCCATAGACATAAATGATATCCTTGATTTTGTTGCCATGGATGAGAAACAGGCCAAGATTGATTTTACAGGTCGGGGAGATTTTTACAATTATATTCCGGTTAAAAGACTCCTGATACCGGTGGATACAGCTAAGGTGAAGGATAATGGTATTGTCGATAAGAAATACTGGCCGGGATTAAAAGAAAATATTATTTGGGAATATCCGGACAGGGAAATGTATAAGAACGATCTGGTGATAATGGATATAATAGGAACAAACGAATGGACCAGGCCTCTTTACTATGCCAGTACAGTCCCTCCTCAGAATTACAAGGGTCTGGATAAGTTTTTTAAAATGGAGGGACTTGCCTACCAAATTGTGCCATCAGACAGCATACCGGGTGCCAGGACTGAAAATGGTGAATTGAATACGGAAAAGATGTATAATAATATAATGAAGCGTTTTAAATGGGGAAATGCTTCTGATCCGGATGTCTACCTTGATGAAGTAAACAGGAGGATGTTTAATAACTTCAGGAGATTGTTTGGTCGTCTTGCTACAGAATTAGCGTTGGAAGGTGATACATTGAGAGCAAGGGAGGTACTTCAAAGATGCGAAGAAGTAATACCATCTGATAAGATTCCTTACAACTATTACTCAATAAGCCTCCTTGAAGCATATCTGGCTGCAGGAATGAACGATGAGGCTATGCATATGGCAGATATTCTGATTGTAAACAGCTCGCAGTATCTTGATTATATTATTGGATTGGATTATTTGCACCGATATGGACTGGATATATTAACTGCCATGAGTATAGAATCATTAAGGAGCACATATATGGCAGCAATAAATTATAATATACCATCGCTTACAAGCAGGCTGGAACCCTTGCTCGACAGGTATTTTAGTGAATTTTATAATTGACTCCTTGGTTATGAGGATTTTTCGGCCACCCAAAGTTCTTCAGTATATCTATCCCGGAGCATACTTTAGCATTTCTGGATCAGGCAGGACCATTTACCTTAGCTTCGATGATGGACCTACAGATGGAGTTACCCAGACAATAATTGAAATATTACAAAAATACGGAGTGCCGGCAACATTTTTTGTTTGTGGTACCCAGGTTGAGACTTATAATAAGCTTTTTGAGAGCATTATTAATGAGGGACATTCTATTGGGAATCATGGTTATCATCACTTAAATGGTTACCATACAACAACATCTGAATATTTACGAAATGTTGAGATGGGAGCTAAGGTCAGCGGGTCTGACTTTTTCAGGCCTCCGTATGGAAAAATAAGTCCAGCCCAATACAGGTCCGTGCGAAGTAAATATATGGTCGTTTTCTGGAGTATTATGCCATACGATTTCGATAGTAGCTTATCAGGTGCTGATGTGCTTTCTATTCTAAAAAGAGGTATAAGACCGGGATCAATTATTGCACTTCATGATAGTATAAAAAGTAAAGCACCATTAATTCTTGAAGATTTTATTAAGCATAGTTTAGATGAAGGTTATAGTTTTGATTCTCTTGAACGACTTAATTTAGTGAGGTAGTTTTATTTATGAAGTTGATATATTACTTTTGAAAAAAAAGATGATGAGAATACTGGTATTAGGATCCGGAGGAAGAGAACATGCAATAGTCTGGAAATTATCTCAAAGTAAAAGAGTTGAGAAGATTTTTGCTTCTCCCGGAAATGCGGGCACACGGCTTCATGGCGAAAATGTGGATCTTGATATCCACAATCTGTCGGAACTAAGGGATTTTATTACAAATAATAAGATCTCTATGGTTGTTGTGGGACCCGAAGCGCCCCTTGTGGAGGGGATATATGATAAATTTCTTGCCGACAAAATATTAGCAGACATCCCTGTAATTGGTCCCGATAAGAAAGGTGCCATGCTTGAAGGTAGTAAAGATTTTGCCAAAGACTTTATGACCAGGCATGGTATTCCTACTGCCAGATACAGGAGCTTCTTATCACATGAATTTGATCAGGCTGCATCTTTCTTAAAAGAGATGCAGGCGCCATATGTGCTTAAGGCTGATGGACTGGCCGCAGGGAAAGGTGTTGTAATATTGAGTGATTATAATAAAACACTTGAAGAGCTAAAGGCAATGTTCGATGGTAAATTTGGCTCTGCAGGGTCTAAGGTAGTTATTGAGGAGTTTCTTGAAGGAATTGAATTATCTGTTTTTGTACTTACAGACGGGGTGAATTATAAGATATTGCCAGAGGCAAAAGACTATAAGAGAATTGGGGAAGGTGATAGCGGACTTAATACCGGAGGTATGGGTGCAATTTCTCCTGTACCATTTGCATCAGAAGATTTCCTCAGAAAAGTTGAAGAAAGAATTATTAAGCCTACACTCAAGGGTATTAAGAAGGACAGGATCGATTACAAGGGTTTTATTTTTATTGGACTTATGAATTGTAAGGGCGAACCAAAGGTAATTGAGTATAATGTAAGAATGGGAGATCCTGAAGCAGAAGTTGTGATTCCCAGGATTGAGAGCGATTTGCTGGATTTATTCGAAGGAGTTGCTTTAGGGAACCTTGATAAGAAGGAATTGAAGATTAGCAACAATACAGCAACTACAGTAATGCTTGTTTCGGGTGGATATCCTGAGGCTTACGAAAAGGGAAAGCCTGTCGGCGGACTCGATAAGGTAGATAATGGCAGCATTATTTTTCACGCAGGGACAGAGTTTGTTGATAATAAAGTGCTTACCTCAGGAGGACGGGTGATTGCAGTAAGTTCGATTGCTTCAGACATGGGGAAAGCACTGGAATCTTCATACAGGAATGCCGGACGAATTGAATTTGAAGGAAAGTATTTCAGGAAAGATATAGGGTTTGATTTAAAATAGAGAATGCTTTTAAGATTATACAGGGGAATAGGACCGGGTACAATACTTATTGCTATTGTAAGTGCAGTACTATTATGGCTACAGCAGTTTTTGGAACCATTTAGCCCTTTTGGTATTAATGGCCCTGAGCCCATGCCTCTTTATTCTCTTCTGCTCGGCAGTGTAGGTCAAAATATGCTGATGGGTACTCTTATTTCCTTTCTGGTAATGTTGTCAATAGCATTTTACCTTGCAAACTTTAACACCAGGCTATTTTTTATTACAGAGAGGACTTTACTGCCTGCATCACTCTATATCCTGGTAAGCGGATTTTTTGTAAGTACTCAGACTCTTAATCCTGTATTCCCTGCAACCCTTATGTTAATTATTGCTATTGACAGGGTAATGGCTTCTTACAGAAAGACAAGCATTGCTTATAATTTTTTTGATGCTTCACTGATCTTAAGTCTGGGCTCACTATTTTATTTTAATATTATATGGTTTTACCTTGTAATTATTATAGGTATTTTGCTTATCAGAACCTTTAGTCTCAGGGAACTCCTTCTTTCTCTCTTCGGACTTGTGGCCCCATATTTAGTTGTATATGCAATTTACTATGTTACAGGGAAAGACCTTGGAGTATTTTCAGGTATGATATTCGATAATATTATAAAAACTGCCCCGAGATACTACTGGTCACCAATATTGATTACCGGACTGATAATAGGAATATCTTTACTTATTGTATCTCTTTCTCATCTGCTTGGTATTTTTGCAACCAAAAAGATTAAAACCAGAAAGACATTTTCTTTGCTTATATGGATTCTGATTATAACAGTGGCGGTCTATTTTATAGTTCCTTCTGCCTCAGTAGAACTAATATATATTGTTTTAATTCCCTTTGTCTATATTATTTCTCATTTTATCGTATTTGTGAGAAATAAAAAAATAGCAAACGTTGTGTTTGCTATTATATTTATTGCCATTCTGGCTATTCAGGTTATTGGAATATATTTTTAAGTGGATTTTCTATTTTACAAGAGATACAATTCCTACTCCATACCCTTTCTGTCCGTCCTTAAATGTATACCATAGCTGGTAAAGCCCGGTTTTGTTACATGCAAAATCTACAGAAGAATATATCTTATCTGAACTTTTCAGAAAAGATGTGGTAATCAGTTTTTGTTTGTCGTAAAGTGCAAGTACCAGCTCTCCCTCAGAGTCATCAGAGTTACACATAGTAAAGCGGTAATTCTGATTTTTCATAAAATAGAAGTTAGCTTTGTATACTGGTGCATCAGATGGATCCGAAGCAGAAGGTAGTTTGATAACGAAGTCTTTGAGATATGTTGTATTTTCACCAATATCAAGTGCACATTGACTTATTAGCTCCTGAGGCTCCTGACCCTGCAGGCCCAGGTAAGCAAAAACTATTAACAGTATAGACAAAAGTTTTTTCATGCTTAATTATAAGGCAATTAAATTATTTCTTATCTCTCCTATAATATCCACGATACTGGATAACTGTGCATCGGTCATGGTAATTACGCTTTCCTCTTTCTGAATAACAATAAGCCTGCCATCTTTTTCAACAGTTTCCGGTTCACCTGGAGTATATGAGATATCTACAGGACGATAAACCTCCTTTATCCTTTCGAAACTTTCGTACAGATTTGCATATTCAGCACTTGATTCCTTATAGGGATTAAGCAGTAACATAAGGTCGTTAAGAACGATCTTTTGTTCTCCAATCCGGTTCTTTATTTCAGGATGAGGATAATCGTCCACAACTTTACAAACAAGGTACTGAGCCTCCAGCCATACGCCTGTAATCATAAGTGCAGAAAGATATCCCCTGTTATTTTCCCTTAGGTAATCATCCATCTGATTATATGAATGAACCGACATAAATAGTAGAGAATCCAGATTGTTCTTGTTAAGAGCTAATCGTTTTAAGATCTCAAAATCAAAAAACTGTCCGACACGAATACCGTCTGCCAGTTTTTTAATAGTGGTGAGATTTTCAATTGCAGTTCCTGTTTTCTCATAAATATTTAGGTAACCCAGGTCGGCACCATAAATACCAAGCTGCAGTGCCTGCTCGAAGCTGGTAGTAAGTGCTTCAGATCCTTTTGTAGAAGCAAGATAATCAGCAAAAAACGGAACATCAAGAGACTGAAGAAGTGCTGCCATCTCTACTGGTGAACTAATGTTCTGTACAATATCATCTATAGCTTCCTGGCTGAGTTTTTCAACTTCATTAACCGGTAGGGAGTCTGACTCAGGGAATACGTAGTTATTTTCTTTTTTACCTGAATTACCACAGGAAACAAGTAACACGGCAGTCAGACAGAAGATTATTTTGGTAATGCTTTTCATATTGAGACATTTATCTCGGATATACAAAAATAGAAAAAAAAACAAAAAATGAAAGGCAATTGTCTTTATTCGTAGTAATTATAAATTATTTCCGGCTAAGCCTGCCAATAATAAACTCAAGGCCATTAAAATAAAGTAGAATATACATTCCAAGGGTCATTAGCCATACTATGCTGATATTAAACGCAAAAGTATCTACAAGCTTACCTAAAAAGTTCTTCCTTGGAGAAAGAAAATGGGTTCTGAATTTAAATGGACCTAATATCTCAGGATCGAGATAAATGGGATATACATTTTGTATATACCTGTCTTTATATTCCAGTATCTTGTTCTGTTCATAGATTTTCTTTACTATTTCCTCCAGTTTTTGATTATGACTGTTATCATAAACAATATCAAGTGTTTCACGGTTGGAGTTAATAAAGATATCTTTTTTTATTTCAGCTGAATTTGCCAGACCATTAAAAGTAGTGATAGCATTCTGAATATATTCTTCTATCTCCTCGGCCAGAATATGATTAAAATCAAGTGGATTTATTTTGTCGACAGACTCGAATGGTTTAAAAATACTCATCGTCATAAGATGCTCTATCTCATTTTTGATTAGTTTAGTCTTCGCTGGATACTCTTCAGAAAGTTCTTTGTGCCTGTAGGCCCTTACAGTAAATTCAAGGGCGTCTTGAAGTGACATTAATCGCCTTGATGCATAGAAATCAGATTGACTGCTTTGTTTGTCGTACTGGTAAACTAGTTTGTCGTAATTATTATCCTTTGCCTGTGTCACCATCAATGCTTCATAAGTCCATTTAGTGGGCATTATCTCGGCTATAACAGGAACTTTACCTACACTTCCAATTGTTCTGTTTAGTTTGTCGAAAGGAAACATTGCTCCGCTCAGTACCATCATTGGTATCATTATCATCGGTACAACAATATAAATTGTAATGGCTGAGTTAAATGAAGCAGAAATATTTAGCCCGATAAGATTTGCACAGCTTGCTGTTGTAAAGAATGCAAGCCAGTACTCGAAAAACAGCGATTTCACCTCCAGTACATAGTTTGCAATCGCTACAAAAAGAAATGCCTGAAGCGCGGAGATAGAAATTAATACTGCAATCTTGGCGAGCAGGTAGCTGCTTCTGTTAAGGTGAAGAAAGCGTTCTCGTTTAAGTATCTTCCTATCCTTAAATATCTCTTCAGCACTTGTTATTAGACCAAGAAAAAGAGCTACAATAAGACTCATGAATATATATATCGGGATATTTTCATTTTCTCTGAAGATGTATGTTTTAGAAGATGGATCTGCAATATATTTAATTATATATGATAACATAAACCCCAGAATAGGCGCCTCCAGCAGGGTAAGTATAACATATTGCCTGTTTGAAACCTTGCTCAGGATATCCCTCCATGTGAATAGCCTGAACTGCTTAAACCTTGAAGGAACATTCAGGTTTGAAGGAGGAGGGTCTGATACTTCATCATGTCTGTCAGGGGGGTAAAGTTTTTTATATTCTCTGGCCCAGTCTGTGGGTGCCATTTTTCGCTTACCCGTATACCTTCCAAACTCATCAACAACTTCGGTTTCTATTATATTAAAAATGGTCTCAGGGTTGATATTTCCACATGTAGGACACTCACCTACGCTACTTTCAATCTGAGCATCCAGAGTCTTAAAATGCACCAGGGCTTCAACAGGATTACCATAATATACCATCTCGCCCCCATTGTCAAGTATTAACATTTGGTCGAACATCTTAAATATTTCCGATGAAGGTTGATGTATAACTGTGACAATTAATTTCCCTTTGAATGTCAGTTCTCTAAGAAGGTCAATAACATTCTCCGAGTCTCTTGATGATAAACCTGAAGTTGGTTCGTCGAGAAACATTATCGAGGGCTCCCTAATTAGTTCGAGTGCTATATTTAACCTCTTTCTCTGGCCTCCGCTAATAATCTTTGTCATAGGCGAGCCCACCTTAAGGTCTCTTTTTTCGTATAAACCAAGACTTTGCAGAGAAGAGTCTACCATCCTGCTTAACTCTGATTTACTTTTATCCTTAAAACAAAAACCTGCAGCGAAGTACAGGTTCTCGAAAACTGTAAGGTCCTCAATTAAAAGGTCGTCCTGTGGAACAAAACCTATAACTCCTTCAACTGGTTTATCGGTATTGTTAATATCAATCCCGTTGATTCTGACCGATCCTGAGCTGGGAGTGGAAATTCCGCTAAGGAGGTTAATAAGTGTAGTTTTTCCTGAGCCGCTTGATCCCATAATACCCAGCAGTGTCCCTTCTGATTCGTTCAGGTTTATATCGTTAAGGCCGATATTGTTACCAGGGAAAATGTATTTCAGATTTTCCGCTACCAGCGATATTTTATTAAAGTCTTTCGATGCAAGAAAATGAGCAGCTATATCGCTGTAATAAATTGGTTTTCCCTGCTGATATCTCAGTGAACTGCCCTTTGCTATAGTATAAACCTTGCCTGGAAATAGTACGAGCCCGTTAAGAAATAGCTGTCCTTGTGAGAAGTGCTTAATAAAATATAAGTCAACACTTGCAATTCTGAGAATGAAAATAATATTTCCGCTGCTCTGGTCTATTTCTTCCTGCGTACACTCAAAGCAGGTTGAGGTATGATCAAGCTTTAATATTGAATTGTGTTCCGGTTCGGATCCGGCATCCAGCTTTACAAAAGTATCAATACTGGTAAATTCTTCTTTAATAATCTTAAATACCTCAGCCACAGTATTGACAATATTCATTCGCTGAAGGGTATATCTTTTATCTGAATCAATAAGCTCATATAGCCTCATCAGCACAACCACTTTCTGCGACTGGTTCAGGGTACGATTGATTTTCTTGCAGATGCTGAATATCTTTACCGAATCCTTGACTGAGGGCGGGGCGTTCTCATTTTCACCCGACAGATCGGTAAGGGGACCTGCATTGCTGTCAAATAGTTCGAGATATTCAGGTACCGAGCCAGGACTTAACTGTTTCTTAAGAAAGTTGTGGACATATTCGCGCTCACTCGATAGCATCCCGCCGTCCTGTTTTACGATCAGTGCAAACAGTTGCATCAGAGCTTTTAATATCTCCTCACTCATATATCAGATTTAGTACTTCTTAAATAGTCTCAGCAAGATAAAAATACTTAATGTAAATTACTAAGATTCCTTATCCTTAACTTTTTTATTATCTCTGTTTTTTATAAAGTTCCTGTTTACCCAACCGGGTGCAATAATAGCCCCGGCAATAAGGTATGGATAATATGTAATTACTCTCCACATAAGAGCAATAGCCAGGGCAGTGGCTCCGAGATTTTCAGGGCTTACATCTACAAAGTCAGAAAGGTAACGTGAAAATAAAAACTCAGCTATTCCACTTCCCCCGGGAGTGGGACTAATAATCATCATAATAAACATCACAAGCTGTCTGGCAAAAACCAGAAAATGTTCCCTGAGTTCAAAAAATGCAAAAAGCAGGGCATTAGCTACCAGGTATCTTGACGACCAAGATAGAAATGTAGCTAAACTTGCCTTTACCCAGAATAATGCCTTTTTTTCTTTAAAATGATTTGAGCTTTTTATTATATCATCTCCTGCGTTAAGCGCCTGCTCGTGCCATCTTTTCAGAATAGGTAATCTAAAAATAGTAGCGATTAGCTTCTTAAGACCCTTTGGATTTATAAATAATCCATATCCAACAAGTATTACCCAAATCAGTTTTATGGTATAGCCTATTATAGCAAACAGAAACAATTCGTTCATATATAATGACTTATCCGAAAGTATGCCTTGCTGCATAAACAATTTTTCTCCGCTTATAATTAGCAGGAGCAGAGGGAACATAATAACAAAATATAATTCATCCAGAAAGGAAGTTAAGAGTACTACAGAGGAGGAGTGTCCAACCCCCAATCCTTCTTTATGGATGAAAACGACAGCAACAGCTGTCCCTCCTACAGTTGATGGGGAAATAGCCGAGGTGAATTCCCAGAGCATTATTACCCTGAAGGCTTTCTTCCATGTAAGATCATTCTCCGTCAGGATTCTGATACGTATCATGTAACCCAGATCCCTGAATATCATAAAACAGATTGCTATACCGAGGAATATAAACGACCTGGAGCTAAAGGATAAATCAGTAAATGATTCGCCGCTAAATTCCTTCTTTATCAGGTAAGCCACAAGTAATAATCCAATAAGTACCGGCAAAATTATGTTCCGCGGCCTAATTTTTCTTATTACTTCTTTCTTCTTAATTATCGTCATTTATACCTTTCTCAAGGATTCTAAAAGACCTCGAAAGCGACCAGCTTCGGGCAGTAATTATTTTTCGGCTTTATTTTTTAGTTCCTCTTCTTTTTTCTTCTGCATATATGTTTTACCCTCAATTATCCATTCTTCAGCCTCCTTGCCTAGAAGATGATGCTCGAAGAATTCGCGGGTTTTAGTGCAATAGTCTATCATATTCTCTTTTTTTCGCAAACCATGATTTTCACCATCGTAGACTAGCATAATATAGGGTTTCTCCATTCGTCTCATGGTAGTAAACATCTCTATTCCCTGATGCCAGTCAACGGCTCCATCATTATTACCGAAAGCAACCAGAAAGGGTGTTTTTATATTATTGGCATTAAACATAGGAGAGTTGTCTATGTATTCGTCCATTATATTCCACCATGGTTCACGTAATCTTCCCTGCGATGTTTCAAAGATATTCTGGTTCGGACTCCCACTATTCCAGTAAATTTCATTGTACATGCTAATCATGTTAATAAGAGGTGCCCCGGCAACTGCTGCAGAAAACAGATCGGTCTGTGTAATAATAAAACTGGTTTGATAAGCACCCCAGCTATGTCCCATAATACCAACTTTATCCTTATCTATCATCCCTGTTTCCAGCATCATTTCTACAGCGGGTACAACGCAGTCTACTGCAGATTCTCCTGGGTGATTGGTTTTATAAATAATGTCAGGCTGGAAGATAAAGAAACCTGAGCTTGTGTAGTTGCTTGTATTATACGCACTTCTGTCTGATGGGCTTACATAGCGATGAACACCTGTTGAGCGAATCTCATATATATAGACTATCATCGGATATTGCTTACCCTCCTCATAGTTGGCAGGATAGTAAAGCGCTCCCTGTAACTTTTTACCATCCCTGTTGGTATATTCAACAAGTTCACTTCTTCCCCAGAAATAATCTTTCTGTTGAAGGTTAGTGGCGGATACCTGTTCTGGTTTATTGAAGCTTGTTGCTGCTACAAAAATGTCGGGAGAATCCTCATAGCTTTGTTTTGAGAATAGCACCCTGTCAGCTTCTTTCGCTTTGCTTAGACCGCCGATGGCCATATTCTCATATATTAGCTCTTTAAGCTTACCATTTGGAGAGAGGACAGTATATCCGCTCCATTTAGTCTTATCGCCGTTTACATAGAAATACATATCCTGTTCCGGATCGAGATAATCTTCTTCATTATCAAGCCTGATGTTTATGTGCTTTATCTCCTTTTCCTTCCCTTTGGTTAATCTCTTTGGTGCTTTCCCATCAGTATACAGTGCCCATGCATCATATTCATCATAAACAATAAAACCCTTGTCGTCTTTAAACCAGGCCCCAACACCCCAAGGTGGTTTTATATCCCTTGGTGAATCATCACGAGTATTCCAGAAATCGATAGCAAGCCCTGATGTCAGGTTAATATGCTGTTTAGCTGCTATATCAAAAACCCACCATGCCTTATCTTTAAAATAATACAGATATTTTCCCCCGGGTGATGAATTATATATAGTTGGGAAGTTCTTTAGCACTTCAGTTTTTTCACCACTTATGGCATTAACAAGGTAATAATCGTATTTTGCAGTCCTGAACTGAGGCTTATACGCGTTATCGCTCCTTACGAGTACATTTTTACCATCTCCCGTAATTCTCGGATTTTTTAGGTTCTCATCACTTATACGTACTACCTTGCCGCTTTCAATATTCCAGGCAAACATATAGGTAAAGTTAGCATCTGCAACCGGATAAGTAACCTGTTGTCTGGGTTGAATAGGATCGTCTTTCCAATGCCATATATCAACACCGGGTAATTTCTCCTTATCCTTTTGTTTCTCTTCTTTGTCTTCCCTGGCAGTCCATTCATAAACACCAAAGTATAGTATCGTCATATCATCCGAGAACAGGGGAGTGTAAGTTTCTCTCACCCTCATTCCTTCAGGAATAATTTCGCATTCGGCCGGATTAAACTCCTTAATCTGGGGCTTAGCCGATAAGTTGCTTACGGCGATTACTTTGTGATTTTTCTCAATATAAGCAGTATCAGAATACTCTTTGAGGAAGGAAAAAGCATTCCCTTCCTTTTCCCATCTCAGATCAGAGTATTTTGTAGTATCACTGCTAATTACTGTAATTTTATAACTATCAAGGTTAAAAAGCTCAACGCCATTACCGTTCTTTCCTGCCATATCAGTAATATATGCCAGTTGAGTCCCTTTTTTGTTTATGGAATACTCCTTTATATTTCCAAGGTTTTTCATGGCTGATTCGGCCAGCTTAAAAATAAAAATATCTGAAGTCTTTTTACCTTTCTCAGGATATCCGGCCATAACAAGGTGTTTGCCATCTTTTGTAAACGAGAAAGACCTTATATCTTCAAAAATACGAACCGAGCCGTTTTCAAGATTTAATAACCTGACTTTGTTCTTTATCTCTTTTTTGCTTTCACGCATTTGTTCCTGCTTCTTTTCACTCAGGTTAACCTGCATTGCAAGCCATTTTGAATCAGAAGAGAATTGCTGCCTGCTTGAAAGAGGATATTTAAACTCTTTCCCATTTTCAAGACCTTTTATATAGAGTGTGTCATCACCATCCACAAGTCTCACGTTCCACGAAACCCAGTTGCCATTATCAGATATATTATAACCCGCCAGGTTCTGCCATTGAGCATAGTCCTCTATTGTCAGGTTCTTCTTTTGTCCGAATGACAATAGGCTTAATCCTGTAAATATAACTGACAGGAACAGTATACGACGATTTTTCATAATGTATTGTATGATTGATATATGTTGATAATCAAATATAGCAATAAAGATCTATTGCCCAATATCAGCTCTTAAATAATTGGCTTAAGCTGCTAATCATCACTTTGCCTTTTACTCCCTGCTCTCTGCTCTTCACCCTTCGCTCTTAGCCCTTTGCTCTCCGCAAATCCCGGCATGTTTTTTGATGTTTATTAGTCGTTTAGTGAGTTCTTTGAATAAAAACAAAAAACCTCTTTGCAGAGGTTGATTGTTTTTGAGTTAGGGTGGAGATAAGGGGAATCGAACCCCTGACCTCGTGACTGCCAGTCACGCACTCTAGCCAACTGAGCTATATCCCCATTAATGTGCAAAAGTAACTAATTTTTAGTTTCTTCAAAAAATTTGTTCAAAAAGGCAATTATCTTAAAAGGGTAAAGCATATATTTACGGGACTATAGGATATAAGAGTATAAAAAGTGTTAATTTTAGATGCTGGGATAATTATTATTTGACATTAATTCATTTAATACTTATTTTTAGCACCTTAAAATCATGAATTATGGAAATTAAGAAAAACGACAATGTAAATCTTGAGAAGCGGAAAGGACTGTTTCTGCAACTCGGACTTGTGATTTCTCTTTCTCTTTGCTTAATAGCTTTTGAGTGGACTTCAGGTGAAAAAGGAGCCAATGAGTTTGATACAGGAAATGATGAGATTATTGAGGAGGAGATGATTCCAATTACTGAAATGGAAGAGATTCAGCCAGAAACTCCACCAGAGATTCCTAAAGTAACTGAGATATTTGAAATCGTTGAGGATGATGTTGAGATCGATAACGAGATCTTATTTGAAGATGACGATATGGATCTTGATGAGGAGATCCAAATGTATGATTTCGCAGTTGATGAAGAACAGGAAGAACAAGAAGAGGAAATATTTGTTGTTGTTGAGGACATGCCTACTTTCAGGGGAGGTGATGTAAATAAATTCCGTGATTGGGTTCAGAAAAGGGTTAAGTATCCTCAGATTGCTGCAGAAAACGGAATCCAGGGTAAAGTGTTTATTATGTTTGTTGTTGAGCCTGATGGAACAGTAAGTAATGTGCAGATAATGAGGGGTGTCGACCCTGCTCTCGATGAAGAGTCCATAAAAGCGGTTCAGGCTTCTCCCAAGTGGGTTGCAGGAAAACAGCGCGGGGCAGCTGTAAGGGTTCGTTTTTCAATTACAGTTAATTTCCAGTTACAGTAATATATTTACTTGATATAGATACAAAGCCGTTTAGTACATACTGAGCGGCTTTTTTTTACCATTCATTATTTATTACCTTTAGCGCATAAACCTATTAATTAATTTGATATGAAAAATACTCTACTCTTTTCATTACTGATATCGATTTTCCTTTTTGGGTGTGGATCACCAAAAAAGCAGATGGAATCCGGGAACTATGAGGCAGCTATTACAAAGGCTGTTGAAAAGCTTAGAAAGGACAGAACTGATGATAAGAATATAGATATTCTTGACCAGTCTTACAGAATCGCCTTAGAACAGGATAATGAGAGGTTAAGGTTTCTTAAGATGGAAGGTAAAGCTGATAACTGGGATGAAATTTACCTGGTCTATAAGAAGATGAACGACAGGCAAACTTTCGTGCGTACTGTTCTTCCACTCCAGGGAAGCAGGGGAACAGTTGATTTTCCATATGTCGACTATATGGAGGAAATGATTGCAGCCAAAAAGAAAGCAGCAGATTATTATTATTCACATGGACAGACACTGCTTGAGTCAAGAACCAAGGATGGATACAGGCAGGCTTATTATGAGTTCGTCAGGGCAAAGGAATATGCAGGTGATTATGAAGGTATTGATGATCTTATATATGAGACAAAGATAATGGGAATGAGTCGGGTAATGGTTCAGATACAGAATCAGTCTCAAATTAATTTCCCTCCGGAATTTCAGTCAGACCTCCTGGCTCTCGATCTTCCCAGGCTAAACAGCGAGTGGGTGGAGTATCATACCGAGCAGCTTACTGAAGACACCCAGTACGATTACTTTGTTAACGTTACAATAAAAATGATTGCAGTATCACCCGATAATACCTTCGAGAGAGACACTCTTATTAAAAGGGAGATTGAAGATGGTTTCCAGTATGTACTGGATGCAAATGGGAATGTTATGAGGGATACACTTGGTAATGATATAAAGGTGAAGAAATATAAGGCAGTGCAGTGTGCATTGATTGAGAGCGTACAGGAAAAATCCTGCCACATCGAAGGTGAGGTTGAAATAGTATCTGTTAATCCGACTCAGGTTCTTAAGAGAGATCCACTGGGTGCAGACTCTTTCTTTGATCATATTTCAGCCAGGGCAATTGGCGATGTTGAGGCTCTGACACCTCAAGAATTGGCAAGAACAAAAACGCAACCTGCGCCATTCCCTACTGATATTGAAATGGTAGTAAGGTGCAGCGAAGCCTTGAAGATGGGCATTCGTGCTGCTATGAACCAGAACAGCAGATTTATTCAGTAGAGTATATTTATACTATATTATTAGTAAACAAGCCCACGATTTGATATTTTTGCGCCGCAGGAATACCAGATTGATGGGCTTTATTGATAAAAAAGAAATAGAAAGAGAAAAGGCCGTCCTTGTCGGAGTAATATCGCAGGGGCAGACCGAGGGCGAGGTAGCCGAGCATCTTGATGAGCTGGCCTTTCTCGCTCAGACGGCAGGAGCTATACCTCTTAAACGCTTTGTTCAGAAACTGGAGGCTCCCAATTCAAAAACCTTTCTTGGATCAGGTAAAATTGCTGAAGTAGAAGCATTTGTAAAAGAGAATGATGTAGATCTTGCAATTTTTGATGATGAACTATCTCCCAGCCAATTGAGAAATATTGAGCAAATCCTTAATTGCCGGGTGCTTGACCGTACAAATCTGATTCTGGATATTTTTGCCAGCAGAGCACGAACAGCCCATGCCAAGGTACAGGTCGAACTTGCACAATACCAGTATATTTTGCCCCGACTAACAAGAATGTGGACTCACCTGGAACGCCAGAGAGGTGGCATAGGGATGCGCGGACCAGGAGAAACAGAGATTGAAACCGACCGGAGGATAATACGTGATAAAATTGCTCGACTTAAGACTCAGCTGGGAAAGATAGATAAACAGATGAGTACGCAAAGAAAGAACAGGGGAAAGATGATACAGGTCGCTCTTGTGGGATATACCAATGTAGGTAAGTCAACGATAATGAACCTGATCTCAAAGTCTGACGTTTTTGCCGAAAATAAGCTTTTTGCAACTCTTGATACTACGGTCAGAAAAGTGGTTGTGGATAACCTTCCCTTCCTGCTTTCTGATACAGTTGGTTTTATCAGGAAATTGCCACATAGCCTTATAGAGTCTTTTAAATCGACGCTCGATGAAGTTAGAGAGGCAGATATACTTTGCCATGTAGTAGATATATCTCATCCTGGTTTCGAAGATCAGATGGAAATTGTTAACGCTACCCTGAAAGATCTAAATGCATCTGATAAAAAGGTAATTGTTGTTTTTAATAAAATAGATGCCTACACGCATCTTCATAAAGATGAAGACGATCTGAGTCCAGTATTGAGGGAAAACCTCACTCTTGAACAGATGAAAAACAGCTGGATGGCTGCTAATAATGATGTAAAAACAATTTTTATTTCGGCAAAGAAAAAAACTAACCTGAACGAATTCAGGGAACTTTTATATGCCGAAGTAAAAGATCTTCATAAGCTAAGGTATCCTTATAACGATTACCTCTATTAAAGCTGTAAAAATTCCTCTTTCTATCTTCCTGTAAGAAGCTCAGCAATCTGGACAGTATTTGTTGCTGCACCTTTCCTTATGTTGTCTGAAACGACCCATAGGTTAAGAGCCTTATTGTTTGAAAGATCACGCCTAAGCCTTCCAACAAATACTTTGTCACTCTCGTAAGCATTTACAGGCATGGGGTATAAATTCGTTGCAGGATCGTCCTGGAGACAGACCCCGGGGAAATTATCAACCAGATTTCTTACCTCGTCCATGGAAAAGTCTTTATGAAATTCAACATTTATCGATTCTGAATGAGCTCCTGTAACAGGTATTCTGACTGCAGTGGCAGATATGTTTATTGACTTATCCCCGAGAATCTTATGGGTCTCGTTTACAAGTTTCATCTCTTCTGTGGTATAGTTGTTTTCTTCAAAATCTGCACATTGGGGTATGCAGTTATTGTAAATGGGATGAGGATATGCCATGTCTGTACATACCCCGTCTTTTTCCTGATCCAACTGGTTTAGAGCTTTCTTGCCCGATCCACTTACACTCTGGTAAGTCGAAACAATAATTCTTTTTATTTTAAAGGCCCTGTGAAGAGGTGCCAGTGCCATCAGCATCTGGATGGTCGAACAATTAGGATTAGCAATAATTCGGTCCGACAAACTAAGTTTTTCGGGGTTAATCTCCGGTATTATTAAGGGGATATCTGTTTCCATTCTCCAGGCTGAAGAATTATCAATTACCGTGCAGGAGGCTTCAGCAAACAGGGGTCCCCAGAGTCTTGATATATTACTGCCTGCAGAGAAAAGTGCAATATCAGGCGACCTTTTTAAAGCCTCCTCTAAACCAATTACGATGTATGATCTGCCATTAAATACTATTTCTTTTCCTAGTGAACGGGATGAAGCTACAGGTATAAGTTCCGAAACAGGAAAGTTTCTTTCTTTAAGTACTTGAAGCATTTTACGGCCAACCATTCCGGTAACACCTACAAGCGCTACTTTCATATTAACATTTTTTGATTTGAAAGGATTATTTCCGAAATTTATGTAAAATTTTATCCCTCAAATATAGCTGTTTAAGGGGATATAAATTATCGCTGCATGAGAATTCTGGTATTATTACTTTCATTAATACCCTGTTTTTTATCTGGCCAGATTAATATCGATTTTGAGTCAGGTATACCTGAGGACTGGGTTTTTCCTGATATTAACAGGTGGGGACTGGATGATCAGAATCCCCTGGGTGGGTCTTATTGCTTAAAGCATATATTTGATAATTTGGAGGCCGGAAGTGATATTGCTTACTTTCCGCTCAGAGGTCTTCAGATGGAAAGTGCCCTTGTGTCGTGGCAGTTCAGGATCAGGCACGGATATAATCCATCCTCATCCAATAAGTGGTCTGTTATTCTTAGTTCTGAAATGGAGCCTGATAAAACAATGGAGGGAGGGACTTTAAATGGGATAATCCTGGGTGTAAATTTAAGTGGCTACGATGATACTCTGAGGCTATGGAAACAGAGTGAGGGCTTCAAGAGCTTAATCCTGTCTACAATAATTAACTGGCAGAATGATATTGGAACAGGCGAAGCGCCTCTCCTGATTATTGAAAGGCAGACAGACGGAATATGGACTGTGGAAATAGAAATAAACGGAGATGATCGCTACCTTATAGGTAGAGGGCATGACGACTCCTGTTTTGATTCTGAATATTTTGGCTTATTATATAATTATACTTCTTCCTATGACAGACTGCTGTGGATAGACGATATTGAAATAAACGGCTATTTTGAAGAGGATAATGTAGCACCTGAAATAATAGAAACATCCTTTACCGGCGAAAATAGCATAGAAATCCTTTTTAGCGAAGCTGTATCCGGAGATGGGATCTCGGTAAACAGTTTTATGATTCAGCCGGGTAATATAAGACCTGAAAGTATTGAATTAAGTCATGAAATTGTTGTTCTGAATTTTGATTCAGGCTTTAAAAATAAAAACATATATAACCTGGATGTAAATAATATATGTGATAATCATGGTAACTGCGCTGCTAATATAAATGTAGATATATCGCTGGCCTTTCCAGAGTGGGGTGATATAATTATTTCAGAAATAATGCCTGATCCGGAGCCCTCTGTCAGTCTCCCTGAGTGTGAATATATTGAAATCTTTAACAGGTCTTTATTTCCTTTCAATCTCGGCTCGCTTAGCCTTTATAAGAGTGGTAAGCAATATAAATTTCCTGAATTTGTCTTAGATGCTTCAGACTACCTTTTGATATGCGACCAGGATCATATATCTGAGTTTGAGCAAGATCTTCCAGTTCTCGGACTTCAATCCATGCCTTCTTTAAATAATTCATCAGATTATATCTGTCTCTGTGATACCCTGTCGGGTACAATACATGGTATTGAATATAATAATTCGTGGTTAAATAATCAGTTGAAACAGAGTGGTGGCTGGTCATTTGAGATGATAGATACCGATTATCCATTTGCAGAAAAAGGAAACTGGACTTACAGTCTTGATAGCAGAGGAGGAACACCCGGATGCCGTAATTCTGCTTACAAGTACTGGCCTGACCTGTCTGAGCCTTATGTTGAAAACTGCTTTGCTCTCTCTCCTTCTGCTTTGAAGATTATATTTTCTGAACCCGTTACAGAAATAAAAGAATTGACTGACAATATTCATATAACGGGCTTTGATATTGAAAATATATTAAAGGTGGATTCACTTCGCAGAGCCTATGAGCTTACAATCTCTGGCAATCTTACTATTGGAGGTGTTTATACAATTGATTTTTCAGGTATTTATGATTATTCGTCTAATATTCTTTATCCTGGGTACTGCCGGTTTGGATTAACACAGAAAGCTGTTCCAGGTGATTTAATATTTAATGAAGTAATGTTTGAGCCCCTGCCGGGCTGCTCCGAATATATAGAATTTTATAACAGGTCAGAGAAAACTATTGATGCAGGAGACTTGCAGATCACCAGTATAAACTTGCAATCGAAGGATACAGGAGTAATTACTTTATTGTCTGAAGAACCAAGGTGCATTCTGCCCGGAGATTATTTTGTAATTACCGAGGATAAGTCGAACATACTTATAAATTATTATAACTCTGATCCTTTATGTATTTATGAAACTGGCAATCTTACTTCTCTTCCTGATGGCAAAGGCAGGTTGCTTTTAATGTCGAGAGATTTATTGCTAATTGATGATTTCAGTTATTATGATGATTATCATTTCGACTTATTATCAGCAACAGCAGGCATTTCGCTTGAAAGAATAAACCCTGATATTAATACAAATACCCCTTCTAACTGGCATTCAGCTACCGGTCTTTCAGGATGGGGGACACCCGGACTGGCAAACTCTGTTGATAACTACACAGATCCGGAAGGTAGTTCAGAACTTAGCCTGTCATCAACAAGGATAACACCTGATAATGATGGATTTGAGGATTTTCTTTCTATTAATTTAAATATGGTGGATGGCCAGTGGATAGTAGATATTCTGATATATGATGATTCGGGTCGCAGGGTAAAGTATCTAAGCGAGAACATGAGTGCATACGGAAAGGAAACAATTATCTGGCAGGGTAGGGATAATAACGGCAATATATTACCCGACGGGATATATATTGTATTTGTAAGGGCCGTTTCACAGGCAGGCGAAGTATATAAATGGAAAAAAGTATGCTCTATATTAAGGCGATAAGGACTTCTCCTTTTTCGGAACCATTAAGGAAAATATTATTGCAGGGAATGCGAGAAAAGCTGCAATAGTGAAAGTTCTGTCAAGACCTATTTTATCCGAGAGTGCTCCAACAGCCATTGTCATTACAGAACTTATAAAAAAGTTTATCATCATATATACACCATTTACAAATGGAAGATGTTTTGTTTTTAATTCGTGAATTACAGCAAGGTTAACCGACTGGGGAGCAACCAGGAAGAAGCCCATCAGGAAAAGTAAAACAATACTCATAAAACCGCTGCTGCGAAGGAAAATAAGCATCAGAACTGGCGATATTACTGAAACTATAACCAGCGTGGTACGTCTTCCGATTTTATCGGAGATAGTTCCTGAATAAAAGGTTCCGGCTGCTCCTGCAAGTTGCAGCAGGGCAAGAGATATGCCAGCTAGCCATAACTCCGAGCCATTGGCTGTAAGGTAAACCGGGAGATACAGTGTAAGGGCCGACTTCATAGCGCCTCTGAAGAATGTAATTCCTGCCAGTGTCATAAATACAGGAATAAATCGTTTAAAAACAGAAAAGTAATTGGGGCTTATCTCCGATTTAACTTCATCGCTAATAGCAATTTTGCGGAATTTTAACCATAGAACTGCGGAAGCAATAAGACCGAATGGAATTAGTTTAAATGTACCTTCCAGTCCCCATATTTCTATGGCTGCAACTATTATAAGCGGACCAAGTGTTCTGGCAAGCTCGCCTCCAAGCATATAGAAGCTCATTCCCATACCTATCCTTGGGCCTGATAGTTTTTTTATCATAACAGGAGAAGGTATATGAAAGAGGGTCGAGCTTATTCCACTTACAAAAAGCAGTATAGCGAGAACCGTATAGGATGGTGCCACGCCTATTAAGCCCATGGCAACAGTTGTAATCGCAGGAGCGAAGATTACAAAATATCTTACTCTTACTTTTTCGGCCAGTATACCAATAAAGGGATTAAAAAGGGAGGGGATTCGCTGAATCACACTTAGTGATCCCGACATAAAAAGGTTAATATCAAGTTTTGTAATCAGCAGAGGCAGAACCGGTGCAAGAAAGGAAGTATAAACATCGTGCAGGAGGTGAGCGATCGATATTATTACTATGTTGGATGTTTGGAATTTTTTTGCTTCGCCAGGTTTATCAGTAGTCATTGAATTATATCTCCTCGATTAGCTCAGTCATTATTTTAGTCATTTTTGATTCACTCTCTGCAGCTGCCTTCTGAACTATTTCGTGAGTTACATATTCAATTTTACCCTCAACACCAAGGTCGCTTATTATACTTACTGCAAAGCAGGAAAGGCCCATATGCCTGGCAGCAATTACCTCAGGCACAGTTGACATCCCTACAGCATCGGCCCCAATAATTCTGAAATACTTATATTCAGATGGTGTTTCAAAAGTCGGACCTGATGTAGCAAGATATACCCCGCGGTGAGTTCTGATATTGTATTTTCCTGCTATATCTTCAGCTTTCTTTACAAGATCCATATTATAGGGTACACTCATATCCGGAAACCTTTCTCCAATCTTGCTGTCGTTGGGACCTAATAGAGGATTTGGTAAGAGATTGATATGATCGGTGATAAGCATAATATCGCCTATTTCGTGGTCGGGATTTACACCACCGGCCGCATTCGAAAGAAACAAAGTATTGATTCCAAGGAAATTCATAACCCTTACAGGAAATATTACTTCATCCATGGAATAACCTTCATAGAAGTGAAATCTTCCCTGCATTGCAATAACTTTCTTATTGCCAAAGTCTCCATAAATAAGTTTTCCCGCATGACCTTCAACTGTTGAAACAGGGAAGTTGGGAATCTTCGAGTATTCTATTTCCAATTTATTCTTTATTTCAGAAACAAGTCCGCCAAGGCCAGTTCCAAGGATAATGCCTGCATCCGGCTTATTAATTCCTTTTTTCTTAAGAAATGATACTGTTTGATTGATTTGTTTTAACATAGTCGCTTATAAAATTATTGAATTCCTCTCCATCATCGTTCAAAAATGATATTCCTATTGGGATATAATATGTACCCTTATCAATAAAGTCTGCAATATTAGGTATTTCTTTTAACCTTGCCGCATCTTTCTCCGTAGTTATTAAACACCTGTTGCCCGAGTCCAAAGAGTTGTACTCCCTGTTTATTTTACCCAAATCGTTCGGTGTAAAGGAATGATGATCAGGAAATTTAAGATGAATTATCCTACTGGAATATATTGAGAGGTATTTATATAGATAATCGGGGGCAGCAATTCCTGTAACTAACAATATATGTCGATTGGTCTCAGAAATCTTACTAAGGCAAAGGGGTTCAGGAGTATCTTTAAAAAAGGGTAGGGGCTCTTTATATACTACTGATGTAAAGTACAGGTGCTGATGCGGCAGGGGTGCAATTTCACCAACAATAATTCTTCTGTCTATAGCTGAGATATCGAGAGGGGATCTGCTTATAAGAATAAAGTTTGCCCTGCGGCTATTTATTCGGTGTTCCCTTAGTTTACCGTATGGCATAAGAAAGTCCGAAGTAAATCTGTTATTGTATTCGCTTAATATAATACTTTTGCCTGGTGATATTTTTCGGTGCTGGTAAGCATCATCCAGTATTATAACATCTGTCTCAGGGTGCATGTCGAGTATTTTTCTGACTCCTGCTACCCTGTTTGCATCAACGGCAACTATCAGTTCCGGAAATTTATTTTTTATCTGTGCCGGTTCGTCCCCTATTTCAGAGGCAGTAGATCCTTTTTTCGCAAGGACAAAACCACTCGTTTTACGTTTATAGCCACGGCTTAATACTGCCACCCTGAACTTTTTGCTCAGCAAGGCAACAAGATATTCAACATGGGGTGTTTTACCTGTTCCTCCAAGCGCTAGATTCCCTACAGATATTATTGGTATATCAAAGCTTACGGATTTCAGGATATTTGTATTGTACAGATAGTTTCTAATTCTGACAATTATCCCATATATCAGGGTAAAGGGGAAAAGAAATATTTTAAAAGGACCTCTTAACATTATTTCAGATTAATAATATATGGAATCCTGGCCTGTATTCCTTCCATCGATATAATATCGTTTATCTCTCTGTAATATCCTGCTGCCATTCCAAGTTCCTTTTCAATAATACGGCTGCGTATTTCACCTCCAAGACTTTTCATAAGCTTTGTATAGGGGTCGTCTATTACAGGTAGTTCAATAAGCCTGTAGTCTTCGACTGATGCAAGTTCGGCAGCATATTCAATAGCTTCAGGCAATCCTCCTATTTTATCAACAAGCTTAATGTCCAGGGCATCGCTCCCTGAATATACGTGGCCTTCACCCAGCAGATCAACCTCTTCGTCGCTCATGCTTCTCCCACTGGCTACTTTGTTAACAAATTCATTATAAGTATTATCAATACTCTTTTGCATTACTTCAATTTCGTATGAATCCATAGGCCTGAATAAAGATGGGGCATCTGCATATTTATTTGTCATAACAGATTCCGTAGAAATGCCGATTTTTTCTCTTAATAGTCTGCCTCCCTGTGGAAGCATCCCAAATACTCCAATAGATCCTGTTAGTGTAGTCGGATGAGCAAAAATTGCATCAGCAGGTGCAGCAATATAGTAACCACCCGAAGCTGCATAATTACCCATGGATATAACAACCGGCATTTTTTCAGAACATAGTTCAATCTCTCTCCAGATCAGGTCCGATGCCATTGCATTACCTCCTGGTGAATTAATTCTGAAAACCAGTGCAGAGTATTTATCTGCTTCCCTTATTTTTCTGATAACCGAGGCGTAATGATTACCACCAATATTTGTAGCAGTTCCTTCGCCCATAACTATTGTCCCTTCGGCATATACAATGGCAATCTTATTCTGCGATTTTGAGAATCCGGGAACAACAACTTTGCTGTATTTAGACATAGAAACCAGAGCAGGGTCTTTATCTGCCTGTTCATGGCTAAGATTAATAAGTCGCATTTTTAGTTCATCGCGATATAGAAAACCATCGATTAAATTCTGACTTTCAGCATTTTTAGTGTCAGTAGCATCTAATCGATCGGCAATATTATTTAGAGTCGAAACAGGTATATCACGCGATTCTGATATTTCCGATAGCACATTCGACCATATACCATTAATATATTTATCAATCTGCATCCTGTTCTCTGCACTAAGGCTGTTACCCATAAATGGTTCTACCGCACCCTTGAACCTGCCATGCCTTACAACCTGCACATCAACCCCAATTTTGTTAAGTGCTTCCTTATAAAACATTACTTCGCTGCCAATTCCTTTAAATTCCATCATGGCTACCGGATTCAGATAAACCTTATCGGCCGCAGTAGAGATATAATAAGATTCCTGTGTCAGGTAGTAGTCAGTATAGGCAATAACAAACTTTCCCGACTCTTTAAATTTCATCAGTGCCTCACGAATCTCTCTTGCCGTGCCCCATCCATGAATCATGGGACCGTTTTCAATTAAAACACCTTTAATATTCTCATCTCTTGCTGCCTTTTGAAGGTTAGAAATAATATTATTCAATCCCGGAGCAGCTTTAAATGTAAAGTTGACAGGGTCAAAGCTGGCAAAAGGATCATCACTGCCTCGCTCAGGTATCTGAATTGATGTATTCAGTACAAGTATGGAGTTGTCGTCTATTGTTGCCGGCTTGTCGGCTGATGCAACAAAGACGCTCATTCCTACCAGGGTAATAACGAAAAACAATATGCTGGCTATAAATAGACCTGTTATTGTTGCGAGTGTATATTTCAGAAAACTTTTCATAAGTATTATTTTATTAAAAATAAGTCCGGTAATAATATAGGACCATAAATATATAAAAAACATTTCCAAGGGATTAAGGTTCAGTGGTATTTAATATATTTACAATTCATTGAAAATGCATTGTTTTTATGGCCACGGTATATCTCTCACTTGGCAGTAATCTTGGAAACAGAAAGAGTTTTCTACAAAGAGCTATATCCCTTATAGGTAATGATATTGGAGATATTTTGCTTGAATCGGATATTTATGAATCAGAAGCATGGGCTTATAAGAGCGAGAATATGTTTCTGAATATGGCAATTTGTATCACTACATCCCTCTTGCCGGAAGACGTGTTGGTGAACGCAAAGAAAATTGAACGGAAGATGGGCCGGCAATTTTCAAAAGGCGGATACAGTGATAGGCCAATAGATATAGATATTATTTTCTACGACGACCAGGTAATAAGTACTCCTGAACTTATAATACCACACCCTCATATGGCCAGCAGACTATTTGTTCTGCATCCTTTAAGCGATATTGCACCTGATTATATCCACCCTGTTCTCAAAAAATCTGTTCAGAGCCTGTTAAATAATCTGTCTTAGGGAAAGTTTTGTATTAAAGAATCCCATTGTCAGCAAAACTGTAGTATCCATTATCTGTAACGATAAGATGATCGAGCAGGGAAATATCAAAGTATGCGGAGGCTTCCTTGATTTTTGCAGTTATTCTTTTATCTGCTTCGCTGGGTTCTCTATTACCAGAGGGGTGATTGTGGCAGATAATAATCGACGATGCAAGCAGCTCAAGTGCTTTCTTCATAATAAGCCTGACATCAGTGATAGTTCCGCTAATGCCACCCTGGCTGATTTTATACCTGCTAATTATCCTGTTTGAACGATTAAGGTAAATCAGCCAGAATTCTTCATACTTCAGGTCTGCAAGCAGGGGGTGGAAAATATTATAAACATCATTACTTGATTTTATGATATTATCATCAGTAATTTCGGCTGACTTCCTTCTTCTGCCCAGTTCCAGGGCTGCCAGTATATTAATTGCCTTGGCTCTTCCAATCCCGTTCAGTTTCTGTAGATCTTCAATTCCCAGCTTACCGAGCTTATTCAATTTATTGTCGGCCAGTTTAAGTATATCTCTGGCAAGGTCGACCGCTGATTGTTTACTGTTTCCAGAACCAATCAGGATAGCTATTAACTCAGCATCGCTTAATGCAAATATTCCCTTATATAGGATTTTTTCTCTGGGCCGGTCTTCCACGGCCCATTCTTTTATACTTAACGACATGCAGCATTTTATTTATTCCAGCTACAAGATACTTAATATCAGGGAATGAATAAAAAAATCCCGGCCGAAAATCGACCGGGATGCTTATATCGTACTTTATTTTATTAAAGACTGTCTACGTGTTTTGCCAGTGATGATTTCAGGTTTGCGGCCTTATTCTTATGAATAATGTTTGTTTTTGCAAGCTTGTCAATCATTGAGCTAACTTTTGGGAAGAGAGTGGTGGCTTCTTCTTTACTGGTAGTGCTGCGAAGATCTCTTACTGCGTTACGCATTGTTCTGGCAAAATACCTGTTATGCACTTTACGTGCTTCAGTCTGCCTTATTCTTTTCTTTGACGATAGATGGTTTGCCATTTTTTCTCTCTCTGTTTATCCGATCTGAATATTTTGTAGTCCGTAGGGGAATCGAACCCCTGTTACCAGGATGAAAACCTGGCGTCCTAACCCCTAGACGAACGGACCATTATTGTTTAAATTTGCGCATGCAAAGAAAATATTATTTTTTTAAACGTGCAAATCTTTATTTAAAATTTTAGAACAGTTTAATTATCTCCTGCTAATTTCGGAGTTATTCTAGAAAACATACCTTATTGAAAGTGCTGATTGAGGAGACCATCCATTTCCTCCAATAAGATTAATAGTAGGAATTATATCAAGTGAGAGGCCAATAGGCACCTCATCAAATGTATATTCCAGGCCTAAAACAAAATCTGCACCAAGTACTCCGCCTCCATCACCCGAGACCCATGGATTATTGTCCCAGAAACCGAGGTGGGCTCCAAAACCCCAGTACCAGTTAATACCTGGATACCATCCTGTCCAGTGCTCGTTTTCGTAAAGGCCTGTGATAACGAATCCACCATAACTACCTGCAAGGATTCCCTCAACAGCGTTTGTCTCATTCAGGAAGTGCTTAACTGTTAATCCGTATGGATAGCCAAATCTCAGGCCAACACCTGTTCTGTAATCCTGAGCCTTAGCAGCCAAACTTAATCCTGAAATCAATATGATAGCAAATAATATTCTTTTCATAGTTTCTCTATATGTTTATTTTGAGTGACAAAACTAATTATAATAAGTTGCATAATAAAATAAAAAAATAACCTATTACAAAAGTTGCAGGCTGAGCGCCATTATTGCCATTCCGGCCAGAAGTCCATAAATAGATAGATGATGTTCGCCGTATTCTCTTGCAGCCGGAAGTAGTTCGTCAAGTGATATAAATACCATTATTCCTGCAACAGATGCAAAGAGAATTCCGAATACCATATCATTCATAATCGGCATAAGCAGTAAATATCCTACAATAGCTCCTATCGGTTCTGCCAGTCCGCTCAGGAATGACAGGGTAAAAGCCTTCTTGCGGCTTCCTGTTGCATAGTATACCGGAACAGAAACTGCTATACCTTCAGGTATGTTGTGGATTGCAATTGCAATTGCTATTGCAATACCCAGTTCAAGATCATCCAATGCAGCGGTAAACGTTGCAAGTCCTTCAGGGAAGTTATGGATGCCAATGGCAAGGGCTGTAAATAAGCCCATTCTCATTAAACGTTTATCTGAACTTTTCTTATCCATTTCTTCCACTTTCTTTATCTCATGTGGGTTTTCGGCCTTTGGTATTAGTTTGTCGATAAGCGCAATAAAAAATATTCCTCCAAAAAATGCGGCAATCGTTATCCATCCTCCTTTTGCTTCGCCCATAAAAGTGGATAATGTATCGTTAGCTTTTGCCAGAATCTCTACAAAGGAGACATATATCATTACACCTGCAGAAAATCCTAGGCTGATGGATAAGAATTTGGTATTGGTTTTTTTTGTAAAAAATGCAAGCGCACTACCTATGCCTGTAGAAAGACCTGCAAACAGTGTAAGAAGAAAGGCATAGATGACCGGTGATAATTCCATAGCTTATTAAAATTTATTATTGATCTTCATTAATCAAGTTTTCAGCCAGCTGCTTAAAGTCAGTATTATTAAAACTACCTGAGCTCATAAACAAATATACTACTCTGTCTGGCTTATCCTTTTTTAATTTAGAAATAAGCTCGCTGGAGTCGTCAAATACCTTTGTAACACCTGACCCAAACACTCCTTCCACATATTCTTTCGATAAAGGATCCAGTTTTTTATGAGCCAGAACAGCCGGATTATAGTATATATACCCGATATCTGAATCTTTGAGACAATCTTTGTATTCTTTCAGAAATATCGGATTTAGACTGCTGAAAGTATGTAACTCGAAGCAGCATATCTTCTTATGATCCGGATATCGTTCTGCCAGGGCAGAAACACTTGCCCTGACTTTGGAAGGAGCGTGTGCAAAATCAAGAAACAGTGCAGCATTATTACTTTTTTTCAGCAGCTCCAGTCGCCTTGCAGAACCCCTGAATACAGATATAGCTTCCATAAATGCATCACCTTCTATTCCTATACATTCGCATACCTTTTTAGCAGCGTTCAGGTTTTGCATATTATGTTCGCCAAATATTCTCAGCTGGTATTCTCTGTTATTATGCTGGATAGTGCACCCACCTGGACCAGTAGTGTATTTATGTACCGAATAGGGGATTTTCTTTATATCATTGCGCGATTTTTTTGCAATAGAGCTAAGCCTGTTATCGTCTTTAAAGTAAATAAGTGTTCCTTCATTGCTGATTTTGTCTGTAAAAATCCGGAATTGTTCAAGATAAGTATCAAATTCAGGAAATACATTAATATGATCCCAGGCTATACCTGTTATTACCGCTATATCTGGCTTGTAGAGGTGGAATTTTGGTCGCCTGTCAAGCGTTGAAGTAAGATACTCATCTCCTTCAAAAACAGCTACCTCAGACCTGTTGTCAAGTCCAACCATGGTATCGAATCCTTCGACAATGGATCCAACCATATAATCAAATTTTATACCTGATGATTTTAATACGTGCATTATCATCGAAGTTATGGTGGTCTTACCATGACTACCACCAATAACTATCCGCAGTTTATCTTTTGTTTCCTGGTAAAGAAACTCCGGAAATGATTTAATATCAAGTCCTAAGTCCCGGGCTTTAATTAACTCCGGGTTATCCTCTCTAGCGTGCATGCCCAGAATAACCACATCGATATGCTTACTTATTAAATCGGCATTCCATCCCCGTTTCTCAGGCAGTAGCCCTGCATTATGCAGTCTCGACTTTGAGGGTTCAAAAATTTCATCATCAGAACCCGTAACAATATTACCCTTTTTGTGAAGTGCAATGGCGAGGTTATGCATCACCGCTCCACCAATTGCTATAAAATGTATTCTCATTATTTTTGTTAAATCGGTGAACTGTTAATTCATTGAATTGTTATGCCAAAGCATCTAACAAAGCTATTAAACTCAATTTAAACCTTTTCAAGCTTTTAATATATTTGTGTCTAAAGATAATTACTATGAAAATATTTCCGGTACATATTTCGAATTTCAAGGTGGATGGAGGAGCAATGTTTGGAGTTATTCCAAAAATGCTCTGGAATAATAAGTATCCCTCTGATGAGAATAATATGATAAGTATGTCCTTAAGATCTGTTATTATTGACAATGGCAAAGATATAGTGCTGGTTGATAACGGTTACGGGGATAAGCAGAGTGAAAAATACTTTAAGCACACCTATCAATATGGTGGCGACGGACTGATTAACGGAATATTGAAAGCAGGATATAAGCCTGAAGATATTACCGACCTGATACTAACACACCTTCACTCTGATCATTGCGGAGGTGGGGTTAAGAAAAGCGATAAGGGGGCAGGCTATGAGCTAAGCTTTCCGAATGCAGATTACTGGGTTAGCAGAAGGCAATGGGACTGGGCTATTAATCCAAATAAAAGGGAAGCCAGCGCATATCCCGAGGATAACCTTCTGCCTATGATGGATAGCGGTCACCTGAGGTTTGTTGACGATGAAGGTGAGCTTTTTAAAGGGATATCGATAAGGATTGCAGATGGACATACTCCGGGACAAATTATACCGCTAATAGATTATAAAGGCACGAAAGTGATTTTTGCTGCTGATCTTATTCCTACAGTAGCACATATTCCTTCTCTATGGAATATGAGCTATGATATCGATCAGCTTAAAACAATCGAGGAAAAGGAAGCCCTGCTAAGAGAAAGTCTTGATAATGGATATATCATTTTTTTCGAGCACGATCTGGAGACAGAATGCTGTACACTAAAAGAAACACCTGGTGGTATAAGAGAGGATAGCCTTTTTAAGCTTTCTGACTTATAGGTGGGCTTAGTTGATTACCTCTATATTAAAGATTTCATATCTGTCAAGGTTTTTCCATTGCAGTATAGCCCTCTGTCTTACAAGCTCCCAGTATATATCACTATCAAGCCCGTTTACAGTGTTTAGTTCCTTCAGCTCATTTGATATATTAAGGTAAATATCTTTTTTCAGACTTATCCGTATGTCCTTTCCCATGTGCTTGAATATTGCTGATGCCTCTTTTAATGCAGTATCTACAGTTAAAAGACCATGCCCGGTGGTTGCCCCGGTGCTAACCTGTAGGCCGTCGTTCATGCAGCTTAAAGGCGGTACTTTCCCGGCACTGCTTATTATCTCGATCTCATCAATGCCTGCACCGAAATATTCTAAGGCACGAATGCCCATTTTCACTCCAACTATAGAATATATCCCGAGATGACGATGTATTTCATTTGCAAGAACTCCCGACACCCATTCTTCATGCCCATGCTTTTCAATTATTTCATTAATAAAGGGCTGAAGGTCTGCCTGGTAAAAAGAAGTATCCTGCGGAAGGGTTTTTATTAGCTGCAGTCCCCTGTCTTTACCCCCTTTAAGTATGGTCAATGTTGATGCCTGGAGATCGACAATATTCAGCGGTTTCATAAACCTGTGGGTTTTTATATCTGAGCTGCTGAAGAGCTCCGGAGTAAGAAGGTATACAGGAACCATCTCATCGGCAGCAGATAGAGCAAAGCTATGGCCTGAAAGACCTGGATTAGAGTCGATTACCTCGCTAATCTTTTTGCTGTATCTGTTGTTTATCAATTTAATTTGAGAAGTAAAAGTATCATTATAAAAGGTCCCCGATGGATAAGCAACAGTAACAAGAGGAATATCACCCTTAACTATCCTGCTGGCCGACCTGGTATCAATTGCCGCATTAAAACCATCTAAACGCTTAAGGTTGTTATTGCTCCATATTATTTCCTTAATCCTGCCTGCCGATAATACATTGCTATTGATAAGTTCGGATATAGAATTAAGTGAGGCAAGTGAAATAAAAGTGATTTTCTCATCTCCTGATTCGCATAAGAGCTTGCAGAGCTTATTAAACCCATTAGTTTCCGGAACATTCAGTCCTTCCTCATCTCCCCAGGTCAAAGAAAGAGGTACTTCCATATCGTGGCCCCTGATATTATAATTCATGGCAATGGGAATTCCTTCGTGGTGGTAGGACTTAAGCATGCTCTTAACTTTTTTATATCCGTCGTAAGGCGACAATGCCCCTCCCGAAACTATTATGCCCAGCACCTTAACATCATTTGAAGCAAGAAGCATTGATATAGCCCTCATATCATCAATTCCTGCATCAGTATCTATAATAACAAAATGCTTAGGCTTCCAGGGATGGGAATAGGTATGCGCAAGAGTAATGCTTAGTAGAAGTAATAATATTATCCGCTTCATTTCTTGTTCAATTAAACAGCTTAACTACATTTTCTTATTCCACAATTGCTGAAGGCATTGGCCTGTTTACCTGGTTACGATGGTGACCACTGGTGTTCATTTTTTTCTTATGACAAACTACACAGTTGTTATCTGTTCCAATAGTGCCTGCGATTCCCTGGTACTGCAGTGGCTGAATATTATCGCGCTGCCTGTCGTATATATTAACCGCACCGTAAATTGCATGCGTAGAACCATGACACGATATACACATCATCCCCATATTATCTGTTCTGTTGCGATAAAGAGCAGAAAATCCGGGAACCCATTTATTAAAGGATCCGAAAAATCCGTCGTTCTTGATATCAAAATTTGTATGACATCCCTTGCAATCAGGTTCCATAATCCATGGAGTCCTTCCCTGTATCTCTGCTTTTGTTGCAACTGAATAAGGTAATAAACTTGCGGATAATCGTCTTGCTGCCTTTTTCTCCGATTCGCCTGTCAGAAGAGCAAGAGCATGGTCTTCTATTGTACCATGACAGCTTGTGCAGTCGAGGAAATCCGAATGTCTTCCCCTGATACACTTTGTACTTCCTTCTTCGCTTGAAGGGTGACACAGGTTACATGCTTCAACATACTGATCGCTTAGATAATTTGCATGGAAACCATGGATTGCAGAGGAGAAATTCAATACATCAGGTTTTCCCGGTGCACCTAAGGCAGGGTCTGCATGACAGGACTGGCATAGCTGGGGCTTACCGTTTTCGGCATCTTCAAGAAGAGTAGTACCATTATACCTGTCGTGTGCCGAGAGTATATTAATTGATGTTTCACGGGCTACACCTGATACCTCGTTCCATGCCCATCCTCCGCCATGGCAGTTTCGGCATCCCATCTCTGTTGATGTAGGTGCAACTGCCCTGGTCATTGCAATCTTTTCGCCTTCAGCATTAGAAGCAGTAAAAGTAAAGATAGGATAGGGACTATATTTGTTGTCATCCCTGTATGGCACTACAGGAATAAGCTCTGCTGCAAAGCGATCATCGTGGGCAAGCATCTCACCCTTAAGGCCAAAGCCTTTAAGTCCTACTCCGTCTTCAAGATCAACACCATAAGTGAGCTCATCATATTCCCAGAATTTTGAATGGTTAATAGGATTAGCATGCTGTTCCTCAACTTCGTATTCAATCTTTACCCCATCGGTAATAATCTGTGGTTTAGAGCCTCTTTTCACCAGCTGGGCGTTAAAGGTGTTTGCTGGGGGCAGGAATGAGAAATAAGCTTCATCATCTGATATGCAATGCATACCCAGGTCATTCCATACCAGCAGAACATAATCGTCGTTTATCGGATCAAAAGGAGGTACTTCATGACTTAGGGCGGGGGGCTTATATAGTTCTTCAGATTTTTGTTCCTTGCCAAGTACTTTATAATAAAGGAAGCTTGCAAGGGCTTGCTTTTCGGCTTCAGAACCTGCAAATGGTGGCATATAGGTATTTACTTTACCCATTCCTGTAAGCTGCGCTTCAATGCCTCTCAGAGTAAAATTTTCTACCTTATTAGAAACACCATTGTAGTTATCAATAGTATGACAGCTATGACACTGAAATTTAAATATTTCTTCTCCTGCTTCAATAATATTCTCGTCGCTAAGCTCAGACATGCTGGTCCATTTCGCTGTTGTCAGAAATCCGGCCTCATTTATTGAACTTATCTCCGATGGTCGGATGCCATTTGAGTACATGGTGTTATAAATAACATATGGTTTACGTGCAATCTCCCGGAGATATTCATATCCTCCCATCCAGGCAAAGGTTATTGCAACCATAGTGAAGATAATAGGTTTCTGCAACCTGCAGTTGAATTTTATGAGGGTAAAAAGGCCCAGACCAAAGAGCAGTATGCTGGTATCAATTATTACCTGTTGAAAGAACCAGCTTTCTGGATTAAAGAAGAATACATTATTATACGATTCATTACTTATTGTTGAGTAGTAGAAAAAGCCAGATACTGCTAGCAGAATAAGTGGAAAATACATCCATTTGGCACAATATGCAAAGATTTTTCGGCGAAGCTCTTCATCCTTTTTATAGGCAGCCGTAACCAGCCCGAATATGCCGGCAATAATTACAGCGATACAGGTTCTGAAGATAAGTGATGGTAAATAATTAGGATTGAAGAACCCATGCCAGAAATTACCGCTCTGGCTCCAATCTCCGGGATTCAGCATAAATGAAAGGATTCCGTTAATTACTACCATGCTAAGCCAGGCAAAGATAAAATATAACCACCCTACTATCATATGATTTCTCGGGCTCATTTTATCCCACCTGTAATGATAAATAAGCAGGGCAACTATCTCCCCTATAAAGAAGACCCACTCGATAGCCCATCCAAATACAAATTCATGAATCAGGATAGATGTCCCAGGGGGATTAACAAGGCCAATTATAAACCATATACCAACTCCCGAGACACCGCCAAAAACCATTGTGAGCAGCAGGAAAAACCAGGTATGGGATTTAACATATTCAAGCAATTTACTATCACCGGTAAGATGAGCCTTTCTTTCTGTTAAAATCAGGAACAACCCCCCTCCAACAGCCAGGTGAGAAATAACAACGTGCAGGATGGCTATTATCGCTATTAGCAATGAGCCTCCGCTATTCGGGATATACCATATGGGATAATTCATGATTTGTCAGTTTTTTCGGTTGCTAAACGATACATATAATACATGCTGAATATGCCTGCAGCAAATACTAAAAGAAAGACGATAAACGGAGTAATTTCCTTTGATACTTCGAGAGAGCCGGGAGTGAAAATATCCCTGAGCCAGGCCGATCGAAGAAACTCTCTTATAAATACCATAAGCACGATAATTACAAGCACGTGAATCATTGTGGCCTTGATTTTTTTCCTGAATGCCGACACAACCATGCTTATTGCCATAAGCCAGGCAAGAACCATAAATGCAGTAGCAAAAATATTGCCACCCATAAAAACCATATATATGTCTTTCGGGTTGCTTAGCCAGAACCATGTTCCTATTGCAAACTGAGCAACAGTAAGCCAGGCAAACCTTTTCATATTCAGCACTATTATCTTATCCCTTTCTTCGATATTGTCTTTAAGGCTGATATCTGCATAAATAGCAATAGCCAGCGATGCTACCGAGAGTGCAGCAATAATAAAGTGAAGGTATCTGGGCCATATGGTAGGTTCACCAAGGTTGAGGCTGGTGCCTCCTGGTTTATCAAAGTATTTTGCCCAGTTAGCCGGGTTTATTGCAAGAGTAGAATTATTAACGTACATAAAGCCAACATAAAGCAGGAAAAATGCAGAAATAAAAAGACTTGCCTTTGCCCATACTGGTGATTTTTCAATATTTTTCACATATATATATGATCCATAATATGCCAGGATCAGTATAGGAATTACAAGCAGCCAGGGAATGGCCATAATAATAGAAGAAGAGTAAAACAGGTGACCATATAATACCTGAACAAATAATAATGGAGGAACACCCAGATTAATTGTCAGAGCAAGAATAATGGGAAGATTACTCACGCCGGGTAACTTCCTCTTTTTAATTATATTGTCCCAGATTGCGATCAAACTACCTCCCAGTATCAGGTTCATAAATAGCAGGTGTAGTATAAATGTAAATATCAGCAAACCCTGGAACCAGAGCCAGTTTACAGGTATGGCATCGGGGGTAGGAATATTATTATACATAATTCTCTATGTTGGTTTCGGTTTTTAGGATTCTCAAATTACTCAAAAGAATTATTTTTTCAAATATAATTCTTGAACCCATGTAATAAATGTGTTTAATAGCAACTTATTTTTTATTGACCCAGCTTATTTATAAATTTGGTTAGACCTAATAATTAATAATTCAATTTTCTGCTATGGCTGATTTTATATATGAAAACCCTTTCCAGTTAGGTAATGATAAAACAAGTTACCGACATATAAGTACTGATTATGTTAGTATTGTTGAGGTTGATGGAAGAAAGATACTGAAGGTTGATCCTAAAGGACTTGAACTGATGGCTGCTGAAGCAATTAAAGATGTCTCTTTCCTGATGAGACCGGCTCACCTGCAAAAGCTAAAATCAATACTTGAAGATCCGGGTGCAACAGACAACGATAAATTTGTTGCCTGGGTAATGCTTAAGAACCAGGTTATCTCTGCTGCAGGTGAACTGCCTTCATGCCAGGATACCGGTACAGCCATTGTAATAGGGAAGAAGGGCGAAGATGTATATACAGGGGTTAATGATGCCGAATTTATCTCAAGGGGTGTGTTTGAAATATATAAGGAAAAGAACCTCAGGTATTCGCAGATTATTCCTTATTCAATGTTCGAAGAGAAGAACTCAGGCAGTAATCTTCCTGCACAGATTGATATATATTCAAAACCAGGTAATATTTACGAATTTCTATTTATTACCAAGGGTGGCGGTTCTGCAAATAAGTCTTTCCTCTACCAGCAAACCAAGTCTTTGCTAAACGAAGAGAACCTTATAAAGTTTGTGAAGGAAAAGATAAAGGATCTTGGTACTTCTGCCTGTCCCCCGTATCACCTCGCACTTGTAATAGGCGGAACATCGGCAGAAGCCAACCTGAAAGTTGTAAAAGAAGCCTCAGCCGGCTCCCTGGACAGTTTGCCAACCACCGGGAACGCCAGTGGACGAGCATTCAGGGATATTGAATGGGAAAAGAAGATTGTGAAAATTTGTCAGGAATATGGTGTTGGCGCTCAGTTCGGTGGTAAATACTTTGTACATGATGTAAGAGTTATCAGGATGCCTCGCCATGCCGCTTCATGCCCTGTTGGTATGGGTGTTAGCTGTAGTGCAGACAGGAATATCAAGGCCAAAATTACAAAAGAGGGCATCTTCGTGGAAGAACTCGAAAGAAACCCGGCTAAATATATGCCTGCAAAGGCTCCTAAGCTGGAAGAGCCTGTTAATATAAATCTCGACAGGCCAATGAAGGAAATCCTTGATGAGCTATCCAGGTACAGGGTAAAAACCAGGGTTAATCTTAGCGGAACACTTATCGTTGCACGGGATATGGCTCATGCACGTATCAAACAGATGCTTGATGAAGGTAAGCCTATGCCTGATTATTTTAAGAACCACCCTGTATACTATGCGGGACCGGCAAAAACTCCTAAAGGAATGGCATCAGGTAGCTTTGGTCCGACCACTGCTGGCAGGATGGATCCATATGTTGACCTTTTCCAGAGCCTGGGCGGATCAATGATAATGCTGGCAAAAGGAAACAGATCGAGACAGGTTATCGATTCCTGCAAGAAGCATGGCGGATTTTACCTGGGTTCAATTGGCGGCCCTGCAGCAGTCCTGGCAAATGACAATATTAAATCAGTCGAAGTTGTCGATTTCGAAGAACTCGGAATGGAAGCCGTAAGAAAAATCAGGGTTGAAAATTTTGCAGCCTTTATTCTTACCGATGACAAAGGAAATGACTTTTTTGATGAATATAATGGCTAAGGGCAAAGAGCAAAAGACAAAAGTGAAGAAGGGTAATTTCCCCTCCTTTGAAAAGAAGGGGTGGCGCCGACCTTTAGTGTGAGTTACGGAGTGCTTATTATTTAGATTTAGCTAAAAATTCTTCTGTCGTCATTATTTTTGCGTAGCTTTTGAGGGTGCTGAGGGTTGAGTAGTGTACATCTTTTGCCCGAATGATATTTTCTCCATATTTCAGGTCTCTTGTAGTACATGCGTCTTCAATGACGGTACACTCATACCCCAGATCAGAGGCAGCTCTTGTTGCTGCTTCAACACACATATGGGTTTGCATTCCACATATTACAAGCGACTTTATCCCCAGCTTGCTCAGTTCATCTTTAAGTTTTGTATCCAGGAAAGAGTTTACATTGCTTTTGGATATAATTATTTCTCCTTCTTCGGGTTTAACAATATTATTTATTGATCCACCTGGTTCGTAATTATGTCTGATAAATATGACAGGCATATCACTCTTGCGGTAATACTTCAGGAGTTTATAGGCATTCTCTGCAGCAGCTTCTGACTCTGACAGGGCTACATCGCCGCCCGGAAAATAAAAATCCTGAATATCAATTACCAGCAATGCTGTTGTTCCTTTATCGACCTGTGAAAAGCCTGCCAGCGAATTAATAAGTAGTAATAGGATTACAAAAAATCGTATCATTTGTCTATCGTTTTATTTTTTTACCCTTAGCTATCTTTTCGCCTTTTCAAATGTTATCAGACCCGAAGGAGTCATCAGGCCTTTTTCAATCATTAAGACTGCTCGCTTTACATTTGTTTCAGACCAGTTACTATTTGATCGTCTCGGTGTAAACCTGTGACAGTAGGTTTCCTCATCAATTCTCTTCTTTATACCATCAATCCATCCAAAACATAAGGCTTCTTCTACAGAATCGTTATACGAGATAGTTGGCTTGCCCGTATGCTTCTTATAGTAGACCAGCCATATTTCATTGCAGGTCCTATGATTTGCATTTAGCCACTCTCGCCATTCAGCCCTATTATCAGGGGTGAACTTTTCACTATCTGACGGAGAATTATTCATTTGCCCTCAAGTTAATATAAAAGCTGCACAGATTCAACATAAATATTGCTGCAAACCTTATATTTATATTATATTTTTGAAAGGACTTAAGAGCTTATCATAGATTATATGGTATCAAGAAGACAGAAAGAATTAGTGAGGAGATATTCCATTGCTGATCATGCTGGGACGATCGGGATTGTTACCGGGTCAAACAGTGGGATAGGCTTTGAAGCTGCCAGGATGCTTGCCTCAGGGGGAATGAGAATTATTATGGCCTGCCGGAATGAGTCGAAAGCAAAGGCTGCATGTAAAAGAATTTTAAATTTATATCCAGGGGCTCAGGTTGAATATATGCATCTCGACCTTTCGAGCCAGAGCTCTGTAAAAGACTTTATATCCCTGTTCCTCGAAAGATACAAGCGACTTGATCTGCTGGTAAATAACGGCGGGATAATGACGGGGCCACACAGGCTTACCGAGGATGGGTTCGAGATGATATTTGCTACTAATCATCTTGGCCATTTCACCCTTACTGCAGGTTTAATAGATATCCTTTTAAACACTATAGGTTCGAGAATAGTCACAGTCTCAAGTATTGCTCATTTCAAAGGTATTATCTGTTTCGATGATATTAATTCAATAAGCTTATATATAAGAAAGGAAGCATACAGGCAAAGCAAGCTCGCCAATCTTCTTTTCGCTTATGAGCTAGATAGAAGATTAAAAGAAAAGGGGAGAAGCACATTATCAATTGCGGTTCATCCAGGCATAAGCTCAACAAAAATAGTTAAGCTTCCCAAGATAATTGATAAGCTAAAGGACCTGGTATTGATGAACCCAGTAAAAGGAGCTTTGCCAACTATGATGGCTGCTACAGACAAGACCCTGAAAGGGGGCGAATTTATAGGACCTGAAGGAAGGGGCCAGGTTTTTGGCTTCCCGGCACTTGTAAAGTCAGGGAGACATTCATACGACAGGGAGACCTGGCACAGGCTATGGGAATTATCAGAAGAATTAACGGGAATACGATTTAATATTTGAAGATAATAAGATTAAAGATTTAAGATATGAAAAGATTGATTGCAGGGATATTTATTATTTTGGCACTGTTTGTTGTGATATTGTTCCTTTCTAAAAAGGAGGAATATGTTGTTCTGGTCTCTATGGATGCTTTCAGGTGGGATTATGATCAACTCTATGAAACACCAAATATAGATCGGTTTTCTGAAAAAGGGGTTAAGGCGAAAAGCCTTATCTCGTCTTTTCCTACAAAGACTTTCCCAAATCATTATAGTATTGCCACCGGCCTGTATCCTGATCATCACGGACTTATAAGTAATACTTTTTACGATCCTGATATGGAGATGCTATACAGGATAGGCGACAGGGAAATGGTTGAAAATGGAGATTTCTATGGTGGTGAGCCTATATGGACTACCGTTGAGAAGAATGGTTTAATTGCAGCCTCGATGTTCTGGGTAGGTTCAGAAGCACCAATTAATGGTCACCAGCCAAGCTACTGGAGCTCTTACGACGGCTCAATTCCCTACGAGGCAAGGCTTGATTCTGTGATAAACTGGCTGAGCCTGCCCAAAAAAGTAAGACCCAGGTTTATTACTCTTTATTTTGATGAACCTGACGGAGTATCTCATAGCTACGGACCAGTATCACAGGAGACCGATTCGCTTGTTGTTTATCTCGACGGCATAATAGGAAGTTTATATAAGAGAATCTCAGACCTTCCAATCGGTAAACGTGTAAATATTATACTGGTTTCTGATCATGGTATGGGAGAAGTATCATCCGACAGGCTTGTTAATCTGCAGGACGAGGTCCCTGAGGACCTTGTCGAATATTATACGGGTGGGAATCCGGTTATCCTGATAGACCCGGTAGATAAGTATATCGATTCTGTATATAGCATCCTGAGTAAGGTGCCTCATGTAAAAGTCTGGTCAAAAGAAACCATGCCTGAACACTATCATTATGGAACACATAAACGATTCCCCGGGCTGGTTGCAGAGGCCGACAGTGGGTGGAGTATTATTGCCAGCAGCAGACCAGATTACTCGATGAGAAGCAAGGGGGCTCATGGTTATGATCCACTAAATACCGATATGCAGGGTATATTCTATGCAGATGGGCCATCATTTAAAGATGCTTATCTCGCAGAATCTTTTGAGAATGTTGATATATATAATCTTATCTGCAGAATCTTTGATATTGATCCATCTGAGAATGATGGAGATATTAGCAGGATAGAAAATTTACTAAAATAATATACGTGAGCACTAAGAAGCTTTCCTTCCTTGACAGCTACCTTACGCTGTGGATATTCCTGGCAATGTTCATTGGTGTCTTTTGGGGCTACCTTTTTCCTGGGATCAGTAATTTCTGGAATAAATTTCAGAGCGGAACCACAAATATCCCTATTGCCGTTGGTCTTATTGTAATGATGTATCCACCATTGGCAAAAGTCAGGTACGAAGAGATGGGAGATGTATTTAAGAATTTCAAAGTACTTGGTCTTTCTCTTGTTCAGAACTGGGTGATAGGTCCGATATTAATGTTTCTTCTGGCTATTATTTTTCTTCCCAACCATCCACACTATATGACTGGTCTTATATTAATCGGACTGGCCAGATGCATTGCAATGGTACTTGTATGGAACGATCTGGCCGAGGGAGATAATGAATATGCAGCCGGACTGGTGGCTTTTAATTCAATTTTTCAGGTTTTGTTCTTTTCTCTTTATGCATGGGTATTTATTACTTTGCTTCCACGCTTAATTGGACTGGAATCTTTTGTTGTGGATATTACAATTGGCCAGATAGCAAAAAGTGTATTTATCTACCTTGGAGTGCCATTTATTGCTGGTTTCCTTACGAGATTCATTCTTATCAGGGTCAAAGATAAAGAGTGGTACAGAGATATATTTATCCCCCGGATAAGCCCCCTGACCCTTATTGCCCTTCTTTTTACAATTATTGTGATGTTTTCTCTAAAGGGTGAGTACATAGTTAAGATACCGCTTGATGTAATACGTATTGCTATTCCGCTGGTCATATATTTTGTTATAATGTTTCTTGTTTCATTTTTTATGGGAAAGAGAATTGGAGCCGGTTACCCACGAACTGTTACAATATCATTTACCGCAGCAAGCAATAATTTTGAGCTTGCTATAGCCGTTGCCGTAGCAGTATTTGGAATAAATTCAGGAGAAGCATTTGCAGCAGTTATAGGGCCACTTGTTGAAGTGCCGGTTCTGATCTCTCTTGTAAGCCTGGCACTCTGGTTTAGGAAGAAATACTTTTAGAATCCATTTCTGCAAAAGCAGCGATTTCTGTATTGTTGTTCCACACCCTAAGCTAAATATTTCCGAAAAAATATATGTGAATAAAAAAGGCTGCCCCTATTGAGACAGCCTTTTCTTTATTATAGAAAGAATCTATTTATCGTTCGAAACGTAATTGTAATCCATGATATTGGAAGTACTCCAGTTTGAAGATGGAAGATCTCCTGTGAACATAGAGTTAGCACCAAACTTAAGCGTTTTTGCATCATAACCAAGAACATTCAGGAAAGCTGACATATATGCACTTGTCTGACCTGTATAACAGTAAACTACAATAGTTTCATCTGTAGGAAGGGTTGCCAGATTTGTAGCAGTTGTAAATGACGATCCTGGCTCGTAGCAATATGCTCCTTCAATATGACCAGGGCTAAGATACTGTGCATTTGGCCAGTAATTAACTACATAGTAATTGTCAGGATTATCAGTAACGTCTGTTGCACTGATAGCATTAGCACCGAAACCTTCGTCAAAGATAGCCTGGATACGTTCCATCAGAATATCTTCACCATTCTCATAATCTGAATCAATCATCGGGTAGTCGCCTGCTGCTCCAATTGCATTGGCTGTGGTTTCTAGGAACTGTGCATAATAGGTACTTACGCTATTTGACCAGCTGTCAAAATCAGAATGCCATGAGGTCATTCCGAATTTCATAGATTTTGCATTATCATAACCGGCAAGTCTAAGAAGTGCTGTAGCGAATGCAGCTGACTGACCAGAATAACATATAATTACAATGTCATCCATTGCTTCAACTGCTGCGGCATTATCTTCGAGGTGTGTTAATAAATCACCCCAGGCTACATTTACTGCATTTTCTACATGGCCAGTGTTGTATGCGTCTGATGCTCTTATATCTATTATATAAGATGTCTGGCTAACGGTATTATTTGTTTTAAGCTGTTCGGCTGTAATGTAGCTTGGAAGACCGGCAGCACCGATGCCTGATTCAACCACACCAATAAGCTCTTCAAACTCATCAATAACAACGGGATCATCTTTCTTACATGAAGAAACAATGATAAGCATACTAAGTACGCTGAATAATAGAATTTTAGTCTTGTTCATAATTAATTGTTTTATTGTTTTGGACATTAGATATTTAGATATTATAATATTTTCTATTTTGATGAATCGATAAACCACCCTGCTGGTAATTCTCCGTCAACAGTAATAAAGCCTGTTGAGGACACCTGCCAGCTCTCGGTAAGATTTTCCATAAACAGGTAGAGTTCCTTGTTTATATAATTTCCTCCTTCATTACGGATATGACAGTTTACCATGCAGTTTGCATATGATGCGTCAGCAACTGTTCTGCTGGTAACTTTAATGATATTATGAGGGGTGGTATAATTAAACATTGGGAATGCATCGAAGTTGGAATAATTTTCACCTGTATAGTGGTCGAAATTATCTGGTGCTCCTAGCGTACGCCTTACCAGCGCCATTGGGAAATCATGATTTGCATCAGCATCGGGAAGCAGTGGATTTATGGCAATCTTGAAATCCAGGTAGGCAGGCATCCTTGCTCCTTCTTCGTGTACATGGCAGCTGCCGCAGCTATTATAATCCTGTGAATGACATACCTGGCAGTTAAAGTCATCACCATGTGTACTATGGTAAATTTTACCATCATTTGCATTGCTGGTTAGATCTGGATGACATTGTTCGCATGTTGGCAGTTCAGAATATTCATACCTGTGGTCTACTACCTCTCCGTTACCGTGAATTTCAGTACCGGTGTGACAGTCAAGACAATCATATCCTGCTTCAGTCAGGTGAGCATCAGGAACGGTTCCAGTTCCAAGTCCGAGGTAGGCATGTCCTCCCCTTGATGAATGGCACTTTACACAGGTTGCCAGCATATCAGGCTCAGGGTTAAATCCGTGAGAGTTCATAAGGCCGCCGGCATCAGCATTTGGACGTACAACATGGCAGTTTCCACATGTACCATGGCAAATTGCACAGTTAGCATTGTATCCTTCAATCTGGTGCTCGGGAAGATCAGCAAAGGCTTCATGCCCACTCAGTCCGCTTCTCTTGGTTACTTTGTCTTTCTGGCCAACACCATGATGAAGGTTTGTAGCAAATCCAGATACCTGGTCAACATGACACTTTCCACACTTGTCGTCATATTCTTCTGAGGGATGGCGGAGAAAATTTCCGGAGTGAGCCTTGTCCTTATCGGATTCGTAATCATTGCCATTATGACAAGCAACACATCCAAGTCCGGCATGAGCTGATGATTTGTACGATTCGTATCCGTTTGATTCAGGATCCATAAAAACCCTGTCGTAAGGATTTCTGGGAGTGACAGATCCTCCACAGCCTCCTGCAGGAACAGCAGTATCAGGGGAGTGAACCAACTTAAGATGGTCATAATCTGTATGGCAACCTTCGCAGGTACCATATGAAAGAGCTTTTTGATCTTTATTGTCGACCATTGTGCAACTTGAAGCGATCATTGCTATCATCCCAACAACTAACAGTGGCCTTAAGAGAGATATTAATAATTTAGTCATGATAATTAAATAGTTTTTGTTTGAACACCATTCTATAACAGACAAATTTCATTGTCTTTGTTTATACTGCATTTTTCCTGATAAGTTTCAACTTTGGTCTTTAGTCGTTAATTTTTTCACACTAAAAAAGAAAAATTCAGCACTTGCTTTATACTGGCGTAAAGTTTGCTGAATTTTACCAATTTGCCAAAAACACTTGTAATGTTATAGCACCCAAAATCGGATGCTGCAGATTAGTTAAATAGCTGACCTGCGTCAGTTCATTTTATGATATATTCTTTGTATATTTGCCCTTCAATGTATATTGCAAGAAATGGAGAACAGTTTAAAGTTTACAGGTTGTACTATTAGCTCGCATTCGTGTCGCTGTTTTGATGTTCTGACGGATGAAGAAAAAAAGCTTGTGGATGATAATTCTGTCGTTGTTAAATACAATAAGAGAGAAATATTATGCAAGCAGGGCAGTCTTGTTGATACAGTTATGTATATGGAGAAAGGGTTGGCCAAAGTGTTTGTGGAAGATGGGAGCAATTCATTATTGCTCAGAATAGTACCGGATGGTAATTTTCTTGGACTGGCTGCTGTAGCAGAGCATCACCGTACCTTTCCTTATTCAGCAATTAGCTATGTTGATTGCGAGGTAAAACAGATTGATATTAATATATTCAGACAGCTAATTAGCAGTAACCCCGATTTTTCAAGGCAGTTAATAGATATTCTTAGTTCAAACAGTGTCCAGTTATATGGCAGATTTTTTTGCTTAACATATAAGCAGGCTTATGGAAGGTTGGCTGATATAATTCTGTGCCTTGGCGACAGGATATTTAAGAATTGTGAATTTGAACTACCTCTTTCAAGGAAAGATCTGGCCGAGCTTTCAGGTATGAGTTCGGAGACACTGATAAGGATGCTGAAGAAATTTAATGATGAGGGACTAATAAGTATGGAGGGCAGATCATTTACCATACTTGATCACGAACGGCTACTGAAAATCAGTATTACCGGATAGATTAAATTAACTGAATTTATTTCTAATAAATGCTCTGAGCAGGTTTATCCATTTATAATGGTAAATTTGCTTTAGCTTGACACGTTTTTGGCTGTCTATATAAAAGAACACAAAAGGAATAGATTTAATACATTCAAATATACCTAAACCAACAATTTTGCTGCAAATAAATCAGCAAATCACTAAAAAAACAATTATGAAGAAAACTATTTATTTTCTAGGTCTTACTTTTTTAATGACAGTGCTAGTTTTATCAGGATGTAAGAAAGATGAAGAAACAGTTGCTGATAAACTCGTTGTCGTAAAACGCTCAAGTGGAGTTATGTACACAGTAAATAAGTCCTCGGGCGAACTGACCCAGGTTATGGATTTAAGCTACAATAATGAACCTCTTACAGGACTGAGGGGGCTGGTTTATGATCCTGATACAAAAAAATGTTATGCAGGTGCTACTAACCAGGGCAATGGTAACTTTTATTCCATTAATATGTCTACAGGAGAAGCTACTTTGCTAAATGATAATGCAGATGATAACTGGGATGCAATTGCAGATATGGTTATTGCCCCTGACGACAATATTCTTACTCTTATTTATTCAAATACGGAGGGCAATAGCGCACTTTCAATTTTTAATAAATCTACCGGAGTATCTGGTACTCATAAAGTAGTTTATGATGTGACGGAAGATGAAGAATTGTGGTCGCCGGGAGCTCTGATCTATGGATCCAGCCAGAGTCAGCTGATAATTGGGGGTTATAACAGTATCTATGTATCAAACCTGGATGGAGAGGTATCAACCATTATTCCAATCGGGTATACGGCAAATATTGACGACGAAGACATCTATGTAATGGATATGGAAAAAGTGGGAAGCAGTGTATTTGCTCTTGTTTATGAGTATAATGAACAAAACCAGTACCTGGTAGAGGTAAATACTTCTACAGGAGCTATTACTGAAGTTAAACTTATGGTTTCTGGCTCTAATTCAGAACTATATCACTGCCTTGCACTTATTCCTGAAAATAAGCTGGACTAATACTAAGAACTTACGGAGATCATTGAAGGATCGGAATATTATATCCTTACAATCTTATAATATCAGATGGTAAATTCCGATTCAGTACTGATAAGCTTAACGAACCATCAGGTTTAAAATCTTTTTTTAATAATGCTTCAGACAGGCTTTTAAGAGCCAGTTCTGGAGTATTATTATTTTTGCTAAGGTGAGCCAGGCAAACATACCGAAGCTTGCTGTTAATATTCTCTGCCAGGAAAGCAGATGTTTGATGGTTTCCCAGATGACCCTTATCAGACATTATCCTTCTTATTAAGAAATATGGATATGAGCCATTTAAAAGCATCTGTTCGTCGTAATTAGATTCAATAACAAGTAGTTCGGCTGCATTAATATATGGAGCTGCAATATTGCATATATGACCCAGATCAGTAACAATCGTCATTTTTTGATCTCCTGAACAAATATGAAATCCTATAGTCTCAGGGGCATCATGACTAACAGGGAATGCTTCTATTTCAAAGCCGGCAAGTCGAAATTTTTCCTGTAAATAGATCTCTCTAAATAGATCTTTTGATAGCTTGCTTCTCGGCTTAAGAATGCTATTCCATATTTTGGAAGTTGTGTAAACAGGGATTGAATCTCTTCTCGCAATGACTTCTATCCCTCTTACATGATCGCTATGATTGTGTGTAATAAACACACCCATAACAGCCTGTATCGAAATGCCTTTATCACTCAGGAATTTTCGGATATTCTTCGCAGAGATCCCTGCATCTATTAATATTCCACTGCTTCCATTACCAACATAGTAGCAATTACCACTACTTCCACTGCTCAGACTAAGAAAATTCAACATTATTAGATAAGTTTATTGCGCACTTAACTCCGTCAGCGGCACTCGAGATAATACCTCCCGCATACCCGCTGCCTTCACCAACAAAATAGAGATTCTCAAAGCCTGTACACTTCCCGTTCTTATCGCGCGAAACCTGAATAGGTGATGAAGTTTTGCTCTCCAGGCCCATCAGCACACCCTTGTCAAAACCATGCAGTTTTCGGCTAAAATCCTTTATCCCATCTCTTAAGGCCTGATATACCACTGCGGGGATCAGATTAAAAAGAGGTGCGGATTTTAATCCCAGTGGGTAGCTGCTATCTGATAGAAGTTTCGATTCTTTTCCTCGTATATAATCAGTTGCCATATTTGCCGGAATTGCATAGCTGTCTGAAAATGCAAAAAAACTAGCCTCCAGCTTATCCATCCAGTCAAGTATTTCAATTGGTGAGCTCACCTTCCCGATCAGCATATCAGGATGGACTCCTACCACACAACCTGCATTTGCAAATTGGCCATCGCGCCTGTACTGGCTCATTCCATTAACAACACTTTTCTCTTTATAGGCTGCAGCCGGCACCACCATACCTCCAGGACACATACAAAAACTGTAAACTCCCAATCCTGATGTAGCTTTTGTACTTAAACGGTATTCTGCCGCCTTGATTCCGGGCAATGATTCCCTGCCCCACTGAGCCTGGTTAATTAGCTTTTGCGGATGTTCGATTCTGTGTCCTATGGCGAAATTCTTGGTGCCAAACTCAACTCCTTTTTTAATCAGCATGCGGTAAGTATCGTAGGCAGAATGTCCGGTAGCAAGTATTATATGATCGGCCTCCACTTCACCCTTATCAGAAATTACCCCCGTGGCCATATTCCCTTTGAAAATAATGTCCATTAGTTGAGTTTCAAATAAGAATGTTCCTCCATTAGAAATAAATTGCCGACGAAGGTGGGCCACAATTACTTTCAGATTGTCGGTTCCCACGTGAGGGTAGGCCATATATTCTATTTCTGCGGGGGCCCCTGCTTTAACATATTCCGATAGAATAAAGCTGCGTTCCATTGAGATATGCTTTGATCTGGATGTTAGTTTGCCATCCGAAAAAGTTCCGGCTCCTCCTTCGCCAAATGCGTAATTATTCTGATCGTTAAAACTTCCACTGTTTTCGAAGAGCTCAATGGCCCTGGATCGCCTATCCACTTCCGACCCTCGTTCGAGAATAGTTACTTTAAAACCAGCTAATTGCAATACATGTGCAGCAAAAAAACCAGCCGGACCGCTCCCAATTACAACTACTTTTTTGCTTCGCTTTTTATATGGAATTTCAAGTGACTGAGGAGCAGCAAAATCGTCACCCTCTATCTCTTCTGAAGACACAAGCAGTCCAAGAATACAATGGATATCATTCTTCTTCCTGGCATCAAGGCTTTTCTTTTCTATCTGATAAGAAAAATCCTTAAGCTTGAGTTCTTTTTCAATAACATTTCTGAGCTCTTCTTCAGAATAGTCTGTTGGTACTTTTATTTGAATGCTTTTGTAGCCCATTGTTATTAATTGAAATAGAAGTATAATATACAGGTTAAGAAACTATTATCTCGGGAAAGCCAAATATCTAAATTCTGTTTTGTGGAAATGCCTGAGTTTCTATTAAGTTGTTAGATCTTTGGAAATTTCTTCGTGAGTTAAATAATCCAGGAGCTTGATATCTGCTTTTACAAGTTGAACCACATTTAATAAAAGGTTCTTTGTTTCGGAAAGCATTTCAATATATGTAACACTAACTTTTACTCCTTTTTGTTTCTTTTTAATGATTTTAACCCTGTTATAGAGAATATCATTTATGAGGTTTATCAATTTATCCCGTTGGAGGACAAGATCATCAATCTGTTTATATCTACGGTGTTTAAGCATATCTATCAGAGAAACAAAAAAGGCATTGATCTTGGAGTTAAAATCTACTAAGCTGCTATTTTGCTCCTTGTCAAAAGCATGATTGTTATCAAGATGATTAAAGGCAGGCTGAACAATATGTGTTAGAGAATTACACATTTCGACCATATAAGTCACTACCTGAACATAATGGTGACCGCTTTCAAGATCGCTTTCCTCAAATTTCTTTAGTGTGTTAGGAATCTCTTCTCGTATCTGTTTTACATTTTTCGTGAGTTTTCTGGATTCCTTGCGGAGCGTTTTTAATTTCTTATGTTTTTCTTTTAAGAAATTGGTGTAGGTCTGATTTAATATCTCAGCAACATCAATGACAGCATTTCTCACTTCATTATCACAGGAAATTAACACATCGTATGAAGCAGTAATAATCTGGCTCGCAGTCTCATCTTCTTTTTTTGATTTCTTTTTATAAAAGATATGGGTTCGCAATAATATATAAGCGGAAATAACTATAAGAGCTATAATAACAGGCATCTTTCCAAAAAAGATAACTGCAGCGATAATAAATGATACTAAAAAGGCAATAAGGGCAGTGAAAAACCATCCGCCTACTACTGTTAGTACACCACTAATCCGGTATACAGCACTGTCACGTCCCCATGCACCATCGGCAAGAGAGGTGCCCATAGCCACCATAAAGGTTACATAGGTTGTTGATAGAGGCAGCTTAAGGGATGTCCCTATAGCTATCAAAATACTCGCTACAACAAGATTAACAGATGCTCTAACAAGGTCAAAAGCTAATTTATACTCTTTATTGCCAAAATCAATATCTGCCTGAAACCTGCTCTTTACAAATTTGATCAGACCATCAGGACTTATTTTTTTTACTCCTTTACTTAAATCAATTGTTAGCCTCACAATAAATCTAGCCAGGGATGATGAATCAAAGCGTTCGCTTCCTTCCCCCTGTCGACTCAGGTCGATAGTTGTTGCGGTTACGGCTTTTGCCTTCTTTGAAAGTCGAAGAGTCAATACCATAATTAATCCGGCGCTAACCAGAAAAAAGACCGGGGTATTGACAGGTTCACGTAAGGCTACCATCATAAAAGATCCGGCATCAGTGCTTCCTGAAGCTGAAAATGACTTAAATGATTCAAATCCGGCCAGGGGCACACCAATAAAGTTAACCAGATCATTTCCGGCAAAGGCCATTGCCAGAGCAAATGTTCCTACGAGTACTGTAATTTTAAGTACGTTGATCCTGGTAAATGTAATAAGGATCTGGAATATGATGGTCCAGGCAATAAAACTTGTAAACAGTATGATAGCAGTATTACTGTTAATTAGCTTCAAAGTTTCGGGCGATATCAGGGTTGAGCCCTTTGCTCCCTTGATAAGAAGAAAATATAGAATCGCCGTTATAGCAAAACCTCCCCAGATACCTCCCCAGTATTTTAAGGTGGTTTCCTGATTAAAAGAGAAGGCGAGCCTGACAAACCACTGAATGATCAGACCGACATTAAATGCAATAACAATGGATAAGAAAATCCCTATTATAATAAGTACCGAGCTTTCAATATTTATATAGTTCCCAATACTATCAATACCCGAGTCGGCTCCCTTCATTTTTAATAGTGCAACAGCAACGGCAGCACCAAGAATTCCGAAAACAATTGAAATGGTGGTTGAAGTTGGCAGACCAAGAGTATTGAAAAAATCAAGAAGCAGGATGTTTGTAAGCATCACAGACAGGAAAATAACCATTATCTCGCTAAAGGAAAAAACTTCCGGATTAAAGATCCCCTTCCTTGCAACCTCCATCATTCCATTTGAAAATACAGCCCCCATCAGTACGCCAATGCCGGCAATAAGAAGGACTACTCTAAATGGCGCTGCTTTAGATCCAATTGCCGAATTAAGGAAATTTACAGCGTCATTACTTACACCAATAATCAGAAGAGAAACGGCTAATAATAATAAAAAGCCAACAATCAGAACATAATATGTTTCCATTTAAAACTTGTTCATTATGACCAGCCAGATATAGGATTTTCTGTCACGGACTTAGATCAATCTTAAAACACAGTAAATATATGGAAAGTTAAGAAAACAAGAATGAAAAAGTCATATGGAAATGTAATTCGAGGCTTTTGTTCTTTAAGTGCGTAGAATCAAAGATCTAATTTGGAAATGGTTTATTGGCTTTCTGATATTCTGGTTTTAATTGGTCGCATGAGAGTAAATAATCGGCTTACTTTATTCCTTCTTAAAACCCTTTATACAATGATGATCAGGCCATAAGTTGGAATTGTTTTCATTTATCTGCAAAGAAATATTTGTATTTTTGAAATATTATACTTTATTAATCGCATTATCACTTGTGTAATAATTTAAATAACAGGCTTATGATTAAAATCAATCTTTATGATACTTCCCGGAAGCCGGAAGAAAAAGAAAAGAATGACATTATTGAATTCCTTTATACTAACCTTGAAGAATTTGGAGATGCTAAAGAAGATATTACAAGAGCAGTTGACTATGCTCTTGAGGAGCGACCTTCATTTGGGGGTTTTCTATTAACCTCCATTCATAATGAAGAGCTTTCCGGCGTGGTGGTTGTTAACAGGACAGGAATGAAGGGATATATCCCGGAGAATATACTCGTTTATATTGCAAGCCATAAGAAACTCAGAGGTAAGGGTATAGGTAAGGCCCTTATGAAGAAATCCGTAGAACAAGCAGAAGGAGATGTGGCACTACACGTCGAACCTGAAAATCCGGCGAAATTTCTTTATGAAAAGATCGGATTTACAAACAAATATCTGGAGATGCGCTACAAGAAAGACGCGCATCAAAATTAGTATTACACATATCATAATGTGCTTTATAGATTTGATATAACAGCACAATTACCTACAATACTATTGTATGCATTTTGTTGATATATTGATTTTTATAATTTATTTCTCTCTGATGCTGGGTATAGGAGTTTACTTCTTCAGGAGGAATAATAATATTGAAGATTATTACATAGGAGGGCGATCTATGGGAGCCTGGCATATAGGACTCTCGGTAGTGGCCACCGACGTTGGTGGCGGCTTTTCGATAGGTCTTGGTGGCCTGGGATATATTATTGGACTGGCAGGATCGTGGATGCTCTTTACAGGTCTTATAGGAGCTTGGCTTAGTGCAGTATTACTGATTCCGGTAATTCACCGGCTATCCAGAAAGAAGATGTTCTTTACCTTTCCTCAGGTATTTGAACATTATTATAATGGAAAGGTGGCTCTTATCGCCGGAATTATATCTGCTATAGGGTATATAGGTTTTACGAGCTCACAACTACTGGCAGGAGCCAAGCTGGCATCGGCTACATTCGTTGAGATAAATCTTCTGACTGCACTTATTATTATGGGTGTAATAGCAGTGGTATACACGGGTATAGGTGGCTTGAAAGCAGTAATATATACAGATACAGTTCAGTGGATAATTCTTATGGCCGGGTTGATCTTTATTGGCATACCAATCGCTTATAAAGCCATAGGGGGGCTGGATAGTATTAAATCCACACTGGGACATGAGTTCCTTTCTCTTGGAAATATTCAGTGGCAGCAGCTCGTAAACTGGGCAGTTACTATTATACCAATCTGGTTTGTAGGCATGACCTTATACCAACGAATATATGCTTCCCGTACAAAGAAGCAGGCACAAAAGGCCTGGTTTATCGCCGGTTTGTTTGAATGGCCCGTAATGGCTTTTATGGGGGTTATGCTGGGTCTGTTTTCCAGGGTAGCCTTCGAGCAGGGAATGTTCTCTAACCTGGGTTACCCACTTGGTGCAGAAATGGATGCAGAGATGGGTTTACCAATTTTACTGAATACAGTACTGCCGGTTGGTTTAACAGGAATCATACTGGCTGCTTATTTTTCAGCCATACTCTCTACAGCCGATAGTTGCCTGATGGCTGCCTCTGGAAATGTTCAGACCGATATCCTGGATAAATTATTTCCCGGGAAACGATCTCTTAAGGGTAATCTAAAGTTATCCCAGTTAATTACCCTCAGCATTGGAGTGCTGGCTCTTTTTCTGGCCTCATATATGACCAATGTGCTTGACCTGATGCTCTATTCCTATGCCTTTATGGTATCAGGTCTTTTTGTGCCAATAATTGCTGCACTCTTCAGTCGTAAGCCCAGCACCCTGGCTGCGATGATTGCTATGATATCAGGGGGGACTACTACCATTAGCCTGATAATAACTGATATAAAACTTCCCTTTAATCTGGATGCGAATATTTTTGGAATCGGAACATCGGCACTGCTTTATATTCTTATTTATGTAATTGAAAAAAAGGTCAATGAAAAGAAATGAACTGATAGAGCTCAGGCATACACTTCATAAAGAACCGGAAATCTCGAACCAGGAGTTTAATACTTCTGTAAGGCTCAAGAAGTTTCTGGATCCTACTTCTCCTGATAAAATTGTGTCTCTTGGCAAAACAGGTTTTATGGCAGTTTATGAGGGTAGAGATATAGGTCCAACTATCATTTTTCGTGCCGAGCTGGATGCTCTCCCGATCCATGAAATAAATAAGCTGACTTACAGCTCGAGTGAGAAGGGCGTATCACATGCATGCGGACATGATGGCCATATGACTATACTGGCCGGACTGGGTCAGGTAATTGCCCAAAACAGACCAGGGCGGGGAAAAGCAGTGCTATTGTTTCAGCATGCCGAGGAAATAGAGCAGGGTGCCAGGGATGTTGTTAATAATAAAGAATTCATTTCTTTGAAACCTGACTATTTATTTGCACTTCATAATATTCCTGGCGAGGAGATGCACAGTATTATTGTACGTAAAGGTACCATGACAGCCGCCTCACGTGGGATGACAGTTAAGCTTACAGGTAAATCATCTCATGCTGCTGAGCCGGAAAAGGGTGTAAATCCTGCCATGTCAATTGCAAGAATAATACAGTTGCTAGAGAGCTTAAAAAATGACAGAAGGCTATTTAAGTCACAGGTCCTTATTACTGTGATTAATCTTATGATGGGCGAGATATCTTTTGGGACATCGCCTGGATATGGAGAGCTTAGGTGTACGCTGAGGGCTTTCGAAAATGAAGATATGGCAATACTGGTTTCTGAAGCGGAGAAACTTATTCATCAATCTGCCAGCGAATTTATGCTTAAATGCGAAATTGCTTATTCCGAGGAATTTCCTGCTACAGAAAATAATACTGATTGTGTTGAATATGTTAAAAAGGCAGCTTGCGACAATGGACTTCCTCTTGTAGAAGCTGTTGCTCCATACCCATGGTCTGAAGATTTTGCCTATTATACAGAATCGTACAAGGGATGCCTCTTTGGTCTCGGTTCGGGCTTAACTCAGGCTGCACTTCATAATCCTGACTATGATTTTCCTGATACTTTGATAGAAACGGGAGTGAAAATGTTTGAAAATATATATAAAAATCTATTGGCGTAAGATGGAATCTAGCTCAAAAATAACATTGAAAGAATCTGCTGTAAAGAATAATGTAGCCTTCCTTCGCAAAAAGCTGGGTCAAAAAACCCGAATATCTGCTGTGGTGAAATCAAATGCTTATGGCCATGGTATAGAACACATAGTCCCTCTTTTCGAAAAGGAAGGTATTGATCATTTTTCTGTATTTGATTTCGGAGAGGCTCTCAGAGTGGATTCTAGTCTTAAGGGTGATGCCACAATTATGATTATGGGATGGATCGCTGACAGTGACCTGGGAGAAGCAATAAAACGGAATTACGAATTTTTCGTATTTAACCTGGAACGACTTGAGTCAGCAATTGAGGAAGCCAGGCAGGGAAAGTTATGTGCCAGGATCCATCTGGAGGTTGAAACCGGAATGAATCGCTCCGGGCTGGGTGAAGGTGATCTGAAAAAGGCTGTAAAAATGATACAGGAAAACAGCGATCATATTGTTATTGCAGGATTCTGTACTCATCTTGCAGGCCCGGAGAGTATTTCAAACCATGTACGTATACAGAAGCAAATTAAAAAATATAATGGCTTGCTTAACTGGATGTCGGCAGAACAGATTAATCCCGGGATCAGGCACGTTGCCAACTCGGCAGGAGCCTTTGTCTATCCCAGGGCGCGTTTTGACCTGGTCCGTATTGGAATTATGCTTTACGGCTTCTGGTCAAGCACCGAAACTTTTATTCATTATATAAGCAGGAAATCATCCAGGGTAGATCCCCTGCAGCGTATACTTGGCTGGGAGAGTCGGATTATGTCTGTAAAGGATGTTAGTACCGGAGAATATATAGGGTATGGAATCTCCTTTCTGGCTCAGACAGATATACGTACGGCCCTGATTCCTATAGGTTATTATTATGGATACAGCAGATCACTCAGCAACATAGGAAGGGTGCTTATTAATGGGCAGCGCTGCAGTGTTATAGGAGTGGTGAATATGAATATGGTACTTGTGGATATTACTACCGTTCCGGAGGCTAAAGTTGGAGACGAAGTAGTCCTGATAGGTAAACAGGGAGAGCTGGAGATTAAAGTCAGTGCCTTCAGTGATATAAGCAATAAGCTCAATTACGAGATTCTTACTTTGCTGCCTGAAAGAATCGAACGAAGAATAATTAAAAGAACCTGATTATGGCATTTATAACTCTTGACACGAAAAAGCTAACACATAATTATAATTATCTGGATTCTTTATTCCAGAAAAATAATATTCAATGGTCGGTAGTAAGTAAGCTTCTGTGTGGCAACAGGGATTACCTGACGGAGCTTTTAAAACTGGATATTCGTCAGATATGCGATTCGAGGGCATCAAACCTGAAGATGGTAAAATCTATACGTCCCGATATAGAAACTATTTATATCAAACCCCCTGCAAAAAGAGCAATAAAAAGCGTGGTGCAATATGCTGATATAAGCCTTAACACAGAGAGTGAAACCATACAATTACTTGCTGATGAAGCCGGAAAGCAGGGTAAAATACATAAGGTTATCATTATGATAGAATTGGGTGAGCTGCGTGAGGGAATTATGGGAGATGATTTTATTGAGTTCTATCAAAAGGTATTTAAATTAAAGAATATTGAAGTGGTCGGACTCGGAACTAACCTTTCATGTCTTTATGGTGTATTACCCAACCACGATAAGCTGATCCAGCTCAGCCTCTACGAGCAACTTGTGGAGGCCAGGTTCGACAGGCAGATACCTTTTGTCTCGGGTGGCTCCTCCGTTACAATCCCACTTTTAATCCAGAAGTTATTACCGAAAGGTATAAATCATTTCAGGGTAGGAGAGACTCTTTTTATGGGAACAGACCTATATAATAATACTTCCCTGCCAAAGATGAAGGCCGATGTATTCAGGTTGTATTCTGAGATTATTGAAATTACTGAGAAACCGGTTGTTCCTGTGGGCGAAATGGGTACTAACGTCGAAGGAGAAAGCTTTGAGTTCGACCAGGGTAAGATAGGGGAAACCTCTTTCAGAGCAATAATCGATATGGGACTTCTTGATGTGGATGAGGAACATATCAAAGCTGTAGACGAGAATATAAGCCTGGTAGGCGCCAGTTCAGATATGCTCGTTATCGATCTGGGTAAAAATGAAAAGAACTATACGGTTGGAGACCTGCTGGAATTCAGGCTTGATTACATGGGGGTATTGCGAATATTGAATTCGCGCTATATTGAAAAAAGGGTTATATCTTAGTTTTTTATGCTTTTTTTAAATAGCCCTGTCCTATATCAAGCGGATAGACTTTTAGACTTGGGTACTATTCTATAAATGCTTGTCTTTTAGGTTTTTCTCGATTATCTTTAGCAGGATAGTTTTATTAATTGGCTTTGAAATGTAATCGTTGCATCCTGCCGTAATTGATTTCTCCCGATCGCTCGCCATGGCAAAAGCAGTTTGAGCAATAATAACAACATCTTTGTTAAATTCACGGATCAGTTTTGTTGCTTCATAGCCATTTATTCCAGGCATTTTAATATCCATAAGAATTAGATCAGCATCCGGATTATTTTTGCATAGTTCAACTATTTCAGTTCCGTTTTTTGAATGTAGTATTTTATTACTTATGGGTTTAAGTATTATTGAGAGATGATTATATGAAAACACATCATCTTCAGCAATCAGGATCTTTAAATTTCTGATTTCTTCTACAATTTTCCTTTTACCTTCTTTATTTTCACGAGCGCTGCCTTCAACTGTTTTATATGGTATTGTAAAATAAAAATTTGATCCTCTTCCCACTTCCGACTCTACCCATATTCTCCCTCCAAGCATCTCAACATACGCTTTTGAGATTGATAAACCCAAACCTGATCCTTCTGTTGGATCATCACCATGGAGATCATTACGTGTAAACCGATCGAAAATAGATTCCAATAGTTTTTCAGGAATACCTTTTCCTGTATCCTTTACAAAGAATAGCAGCTTGTTTTCTTTTTTCTGGTAACCAAACTCAATTCTACCACCAGGAGTATATTTTATTGCGTTTTTAATAAGATTTGTAAGTATGGAGTATACTTTTTTCTCGTCACTCAGAATAGTATAATTTTTTAGTGGCGAACTACTCAGAAAAAGTTCAAGTCCCTTACTTTCAGTTTCTGCATTAAAGAATGTAAAGAGATCTTTATTTAACTTTTCTATGTCAAACTCAGAAACTGATACTTTCACCTGGCCGGATTCAATTTTTGAGATATCAATTAAATCATTTACCGTATTAAGCAGGCGTTGACCGCTTTTTTCAATTATATCGATAAATTCTTCCTTATCGTTTTTTGTAAGGTCAGGTTCCTTTAATAAGCCAGTAAATCCCAGTATACCATTCATGGGAGTGCGTATCTCATGGCTCATATTAGCAAGAAATGCTGATTTTAATCTCTCGCTTTCTTCAGCTTTTTCTATGGCTTTAAGTAATTCATCCTCAATTTGTTTTTGTTTTGTGATATCCTGAACAAAACCAATGGCCTTAACTGCAGTTCCTTTTTCATTAAATTCAAAATCTGCTTTTTCTCTTACCCATTTTACTTGATTATCAAGCAGCAGACGGTGCTCAATATCGTACGATTTTCTTTTTAGGGAAGCGTTCCATTCCATATTAACATATTCTCTGTCTTCGGGATGAATGCAATTTATGAATAACTCATATGTTACAGAAGTTTCTGCAGGGACTCCAAATATTTTGTAAACCTCATCAGTCCAGAAAAGTTGATTCCCTATTAGATCGAGTTCCCATGTACCTATTTTTCCAATTTCCTGTGCCTTTTTTAAATAGTATTGATTTTTTAATATGCTTTTTTCGTATTGAATTCTTTCGGTGATATCACGAGTAATACCTATTAGAAACTTGTTTCCATTAAGATCTTTAAAACGCGACTTTCTCGTGGAAATAGTACGTTTTTCACCCCCTCTTATTGTAATAGATTCTTCATTAACATTTTCCTTCCCTGTTTTTAGCACCTCATTATCAATGCGTAAAAATTCTTCTTGTTCTTTAGGGGTTACATGCTCGGCCAGGGTTTTACCCAGTATATCAGATCTGTCGAGGTCAAACATCTTACAAAAAGCATCATTAACCAGAAGAAGCCTGCTTTGATCATCCTTCACGAAAACGGGGTCTCCTATTTCGTTAATAATGTCATGGTAGTACTTTACATTCCTTTCAGCTTTTTCCTTGGCTGCAATTAATTCTTTTTCATTTGCAGCCAGCTGCTGGTTTATTGCTCTTAATTGCTGCTCGCTGGCTGAGAGTTGCTGATTGGCTGCTTCTAATTGTTGGTTTGCTGCCCTTAGCTGCTGTTCGTTTGCCTGGAGTTGTTGATTCGCAGCCCTTAGTTGTTGTTCGTTTGCCTGCAATTGTTGATTCAGGGCTTTTAACTGTTCATTCGATTTTTTCTTTTCACTTATCACCTGGAAAAACACAGAAATACTATTCTCACCGGGATATACCCTTACATCGTACCAGTTTAAATATGGATCTATTCCAAAATAGACTTCAAATGAAACAAAAATTTTCTTTTTATAAGCTTCCCTGTATTTTATCTCAAATTCCGATCCTTTAGCCTCCGGGAAGGCTTCGAAAAGTGCTTTGCCAAGCACGTCTTCTGCCTTCCTTCCTAAAAGATTCTCTGCTGCTTTATTAAAATGACTTACTATCAGTTTGTCAGATTTCAGTATAAAAATACCGTCACTAATACTGTCAACAATATCACGATATTTCTCCTCGCTAAGCTGAAGTTGCTGATGAGCAGTATGTAATTTATCTTCTGCTGCCCTAAGCAATAATTCATTTTTCTCCAGAGCTGAAACCCTCTCACGTAACTGTTCTAGCTGGCTTGATGATTGATTCATTTTATCCATAGTCGGAAAGATAAGTTCATTTAATATTATCGATGGTTTGCCATAAGATTTTTTGTTTCGAATCGCCCACAGTAAAATAAATACATCCCTTTTCAATATCAAATAAAGTCGTTCTTCTTTCAAAGCCCCCGACTTCTCTGGAACAAACTTTTAGGCCTTTATTATTGAGTAATTCATCAATAGATTCGATGTTTTTTTCTCCAATGTTATCGTTTTTCCTCTTCAGCACGTTAGCTCCCCCGATCATGCAAAATTCTATATTATTTTCTTCCACATTCAATAAACAGAGTTGATTTAACAACTCATCTATTGCATTACTTGCATTTCTGCAGGCATTAAGCTGATATTTCGATGTAGCTGTTCCAGGTAACATAACATGGGCCATTCCACCAACATTATTAAGCGGATCAAAAGCGGTAATAACCACACACGAACCTATAGCTCCTGAGCTAAGTATCAAATCAGATCCGCCTGACCTAACTTCTCCGGTGTTTACATAAGTAATATCCTTCATTATTTAAAGATGAAGCAAACTAAGTCAATTTAAAGATAATAAACAATAAGCCTCTTTTTTAGCTAATTAAAAACATTTGTTAGCATAAATTGTTTTGTCAAGGCCTTGTTATATTATTGACTTATATATTATTGTAGCAGTTCAAATGATAAATATACAGATCATGAAACCCCGGGTTTCAGGATACTGAAACGAGAAAAAGGAGAATATAGAAATAATCGGATATAAACCCGGTAAAACAATATAAGAAATGATCAATATTCTTGTTATATTACAAGATATTAGAAAGCGAATCATCCGAAATATATATTTTTGAATAGCATGAAAAAAAATAAAATAAGAAAAATATTGATTGCAATTGATTATGATCCAACTGCACAGAAAGTGGTAGAAACCGGGTATCTGTTTGCTGAGTCAATGGCCGCAGAAGTTACATTGCTGCATGTTATATCAGATCCCTTATACTATTCATCAAAGGAATACTCTCCGATTATGGGGTATAGCGGATACATAGATATGAATCCAATTCAACTAGATAGCGTAGAGGGTTTAAAAAATGCATCTATGGATTATCTTAATAGGGTGAAGCAGCACCTTAATGATGAATCTGTTAAAGTCTGTGTAGAAGAAGGTGATATTGCTGCAACAATATTGGATACAGCTGCAACAATTCATGCAGATGCTATTGTTATAGGCTCTCATAGCCGGAAGTGGTTAGAGAAAATATTAATGGGTAGTGTAGTGGAGAAGGTTTTAAGTAAATCCTCAATAACACTGTTTATTATCCCCACTAAAAAACTGTAACAATCAATAAGTATATTTTAGATTATTTTTTCATTCTTCTCCCTTAAAACTACAGTATCTTTCCGTGGGTCTTTTTACTCAGTGAGGGCGTTTTACACAAGCAAAAGCCTTCTATGCTGAAGGGATTGGAGGAAGTTGTTGCCTTTCTGTAATAAGCTAAGCACTAAATTCTCCCAATATGATATAAAATGTAGTTTTTAATTACACGAAGGACTGATTTTCTCTACAGCTTTGACTAAATCTTTAAAATTCAAGTCATATTCATCCATAAAACGAATGGCAATTGCTCCGCTCGGAAAAAACCAGATATAATTTCCACCATAGCCCAGCATATAGCTTACATCGACCTTGCACCCCTTGGCTCTAACATCTGTTGTCCAGAAGGCATGCCGGTAGTGATTACCCCGATAATCGTTGCCGGTATCTATACCAGTCGATTTTGTACGGCCAAGGGCTTCACGACATTTCTCCCTGTGTAGCAGTTGTTGTCCTTTATAATTTCCTTCCTGAGTAAACAACAAAGCTATTTTTGCAGCTTCATCCAATGTCGGCCATGCTCCATAAGCCAGTAGTGGGAGACCTGCTGAACCGTCAGTTTCAACGGTACGTCGCAAGATAAAATCTTCAGCACCAATAGGCACCAACACATCTTCGTAAACAAGATCCCAATAAGAAAATCCCATACCCTCCTCTTTTTCTACATAGTTTTGCATGGCGTAGGACAATACAAAAAGGTTGGTGGAGGCATAATTAAAACTTTCTCCAGGGTCCGCAGCATCATCACCAAGACCGGCAATATTTTGTATAGATTCTTCGGCTGTACGGGCTTTGACGAGAATTTCATAAAGATGCGCGCCATCCTCACCTCCTTCAGTACCTGTAACCATGTTCAGAGTATGTGAAAATGTTACTCCCTGCCATCCGGGATGATCTGCCAGGGCCGGGACATAGTCAGTGATCAGCGCATCAAATATCTCTACACCATAGCGCTCGGCGAGATAGAACATGGCTAGCGCCCCGGTCAGGCTCTTGGTTACCGAATACACGGAATGTCGCATTTCATATGGGTAGGGGTATGCACCATGACGGGTTTTGGGCGGCTGCAAATATATGGTCTCATCTATTATTACAGCTCCCAGGCTTGTAGGTGCATTGGTATATAATACTTTTTCAAAATAGTCAGCAATTTCATTGTCCACATCAATTGAAGATAAGGGATAAACAGGGAGCATCCCCGACTTGAGCTGATTTCTCTTCTCAATAACCAGGAGTGAATCGGTGTATGTCCGAGCTTGATACTTGGCGGGTAGCATAACTCGCATATTACCGACCTGCTGATCATTTAAATCTGCCGTTTCCTGGCTAGATTGAAAATATATATTGCTAATTGTATCCTTTTTAAAGACAAAAGTTGCCACGCAATTCCTGGCCTGCCCGATATAATTGTCGGTTAAAGTCAGCGGAAAGGATGCCCTGCTCCACCCACCATCTCCTTCTTCCTTCCAAAGTTTACCTGTTCCAATGAGCACATTCCAGAGACTATTTGTCTGAAGTTCGTTCACCAGTATTTCATTCCGGATCGGGATTAATTCTCCCTGATGGCTGATAAATTCCAGCGTGATGCCTGGAAAGATATTTTCTCCTGAATAATACGCCCTTTCTATCGGAAATATCATTTCAGTATCTTCTAAATAGATGGCTCCTGAAAAATGGTGGACAGCCGGTTTTGCCCATTCGGGTTTTGCAAAAAAGCTCATGTCGATCAGAGGCAAAGAAGTGTTCTCAAACAATTGTTCAACTGTAAGTTTCTCCCGGGACCGGGTAAGTTCGGGCCCCTCCCATATGGCCGGATCTTTCTCGCAAGACAAAAGCATCAAAGCGAGATAGGCAAATATCAAACCTATTTTCATTTACTTTATCATTTTGGATGCACTCCTTAATACATCTGAGTTATAATATTCCAGTGAATTTCCGCAATGAACGATTATGGTCTCCTCCCTGGGAATAATGTAGATTTCCTGGCCAAGGTTACCTGAAGCAAAGAATTGGTAGCTGGAATCATTACTTACATGCCCCCACCACTGATATTTATAGTAGGTTCTGCTTTCTCCGCTTCCCATCCATTCCGGGTATAAGTCTCTGGATATTGTAGTGTCTTCAAGTGTCGATTCCAGGATCCATTCTTTAGGTATTAACTGTTCACCATCCCAGTTACCTTCATCAAGAAACAGCTTACCAAATCTGGCATAATCAATTGCCCTTGATATAAGGCGGCTGGGCATGTATTCAAATCCCGACCTCTTACTGTCAACAGAGAATAGAGCATCATATTCCATGATCCTGGACCATATATTTTCTTCAAGATATTCAGAAACCGTTTTCCCTGTGGCCCTTTCTATGATCAGACCCAGGTAAGAGGTATTGTAATTATTGTATTGAAAATATTTTCCTGGTTCTCCTGAAATATCCACCTTTTTTAGCAGTAGTTTGCGGACATTGGGATGATAGTAGCCTATCGCCTCATCGTGCCAGGGAGCATGAATACCTAAACCTGGGACATATGATTCTTTGTATTTCAGGCCGCTTTGCATCATAAGCAGGTTTTCGATAGTAATATTTCCAAAGCGGACATCCCTCTCCAGGAGTTCCGGGATATAAGCTGTCATTGGATCTTCAACGCTTTTTATGTATCCATCCTCAATGGCACAACCTATGAGTGTTGAAATAAAGGATTTGGCCATGGACTGGGAATGAAAATAGGAATCCCTGGAAAATCCATTGAAGTATTTCTCATAGAGAAGGGTGTCCCGTCGAATAACTATCAGCGCAGTAGTCTGGGACTTTTCCGCCCACTCATTAAGACTGGTAAACCCGTAGGCTTCTACTTTTTCATGGAACATAGATTCCACCAGGGGCTCATCAATACTTACCGTGAAAGAGAAGGCACTTTCCGCTGCCTGTATCTCTCTGTTCTCGAAATGGATGTAATCATATACATCGGCTACATTATATTTTGCCAGCCGGTATACATACCTGGGGGAATAAAGGAAGGATAAAATTCCAACGACCAGTAAAATTATAGCGAGCAGGGATAATATGGTGAATCCAAATAGCCGGATCAGTTTTTTCATATCTCTGGTTTATAATGCCTTCCCTCCTTTGACAAGCAACCAGATTGAGAAAGCCATTTCGCCTACAATACTTGGGATTGCTACCAGTGCCAGGAAAATTGCGGCATAGTCTTCATAATTCGGAAGTACAAAATGCGCTGCAGTATCGACCATGTACATGGCTCCTGCAAATACCAGAAATATACCTATTATTTTGGGTCTGCCGATGATTCTTCCCAGCAGTATTAGATGTACCCCAAAGAAAAATAGTCCGATCAACCAGATTATATTAAAGATGTCGATCTGATTTAGAATTTCCTGGCTGCCTGTTAATGAAAGTGCAAGTACGAGTGCAAAAACTGCTACTCCCATAATGGCCGCGTGCATCATCCTGAACAAGGTACTTAGGACAGACATCAAATGGTCTTTATAAAGTTCAAGTAGCGCCCATGCAACTACCACATCAAAAACAACTGTGATCAAAAATGCCAGTATTCCGAATCTAACAATCATATGGTTTTCACTGATCGTATGAACCGGATCATTAACAAGGGATTCAATTACAAAGAAATTTGCGAATATTGCCGCAAAGAAGATAATCAGGTAACTTATACCTGCTATCAAAGAAAGCCTTCTTTTATTCATTTTAGCTACAGTTTATGATTAGTACTAAAGAGGTGAAACCTCATATATATATACTTTCTTGAAAACACATGTGAATTATTTTTGTTCACGTTTTTCTGAAAGTTGTGAGAAGCTAGTGTAAGTTTGATTGTTGCTTATCTCCTGTCTAAAGGTCTGTACAGGATGGTCACTTTTTTGTGATTCGAGCTCACCGAAGGTGTCTTGGCCTGATATAAATCTTACGGTTCTGTTATCGACATAAAACCAGTACCCACCGCTACCATTGTCAGTGGCTATAAAAAGTTAGTTCTTTCCATCCAATTATTTTGACGAAACACAATAAATATATTGTATATACTCAAAACATATCGTGTTAAAGATAAGTACAAGAGTTGACCGATATCAACCTGAATATATGTCGATTAAGTTCACTAAAACTTAACTTTATATTATGCTAATTTGTAATGTTTCCTTAATCATATATTGAAGAATATTACTTCTATTAATAATAATTTTAAAAATGCAGATAATGAAAAGGCTAAGTTTTATTTACATGATAGTAGCAGCTTTATTACTGTCATCATGCGTGTCAAAGAAGCATAAAGAAAATACTATAAATATTTCTGGAGCATATGCTCTTTATCCCATGGTAATAAAATGGTCGGAGGAATATAAAACTGAGCATAAAGAAATTCAGTTTAATATTTCGGCAGGAGGAGCAGGAGTAGGCATGGCAGATGCATTAAGTGGCAGAGTTGATTTAGGATTATTCTCTAGCAAAATTGTACAGGAAGATATGGATAAAGGTGTATGGTGGGTTGGCGTGTGCACAAATGCCGTTTTACCAACTACATATAAAAATAATCCTTACCTGGATAAATTGAAGAAACGTGGTTTGACAAAAAACGAATTTGCTGGTATTTTTATTGATGGTTCAATTACTGATTGGGGTAAAATATTAAACCTTAATGAATCAAAGGAAATACAGGTTTACACTCGTTGCGATGCTTCCGGGGCGGCAAGTAACTGGGCTAATTATCTGGGAGGAGAACAAGAAGATTTGAAGGGAACATGCCTGCATGGCGATTCTGCTCTGTTAAATGCTGTAGGAAGAGATCCTGCAGGAATAGCTTTTAATAATACCTCGTATATATACAATCCAAAAAACGGCAAAAAACGTGAAGTAATAGAGGTTATTCCTATAGATCTAAACGGGAATGGGATCATTGACCCAGATGAGGACTTTTATGATACACTGGATAATATACTGGAAGCTATTGCAGAGGGTAAATATCCTTCACCACCTGCCCGGGAACTATATTTCGTGTCAAAAGGTAAACCGGAAAAGCAAGCTACCCTTGATTTTATTAAATGGTCGCTTACTGAGGGACAAAAATTTGTAAAAGAGGAAGGTTACGTACCAATTGTACAGGATAAAATCAATAATTACATGAATAAATTGAATTAACAGATGGCAAGAATTAGCCTCCCCTGCTTATTCTTGTCAACATGTCTGTATCAAGAATTTCAACCTCCTTTCCTTTCATCCTGATAATTTTGCTGTCGCTGAATTCTGAAAGTATCCTGACAGCACTTTCCATAGGAGTGCCGGCAAGTTCGGCTATATCACGCCTACTTAGGTATTGGTATAAATTATCTTTTTTAAACTCTTTATTATCCAGGTAGATCAAACAATCAGCCATCCTGCCGTGAAGGTTTTTAAACCTGATTGTTTTTAATTTATTCAGCATAAAATTATTGTTACTGCAATACCATTTTGCCAGCTCAAAGGAGAATCTTCCCTTTGCCATAAGTAATTCAGCTACTAAATCTTTATTTACAGAACAAACCAGTGCATCTGTAAGAGCCATTGCTGAAAAATTATATATAGAATCGCCACATATAGCAGATACTCCAACAAAATCTCCGGGCTTAAGAATCTTAATGATAAGATTCTTCTTTTCTGGCCCTTCGAGAATTACCTTTACATACCCTTCAAGAATCAGCTTGATTCCGGATGAAAATTCTCCCTCCTTGCATATAGTTTGTCTCCTCAGGTACCTGATGCGATCGGTATACATCTTACTTGACTTGATTTCATTACTCACCAGGTTCATAAAGCAGGTTTCCTGATATTCACAATCTGTGCAATTAAAAAGAGTAGTGTTGTCAATCATCTTTAGTGGTTTAATAAACTAATAATAATCTTAGAAAATTAAGAATTTTAGGAGGGTTTTCAAACTAAAGTATAGCTATTTATTCTTCCTTGTTAAGCTTTCGGCACCCCTACGTTAGCAAGATCCCGACGAGTCTATAGGATTACCCGGAGCTTTGCTCCTCGTGATCCTGTAGTGGGTAGCAGCCCAAAGCTTAGCCTGGCACGCTATGCGTGCCCAGGGCTTTATACTTCAAAAATCGTTATTCGGGGTTCGATATTCCCTAAGGATTAAGCCTCCTTTCAGTCGGCTTTTTCCTTAGTGGGTAGCTTTACAAAGTAAAAGCCCGTCACGCTGCGCGTGCCATTGGCTTTATTTTCAAGTACTCTTACATGAGCAAGCTCATGACGAGCCCTTAAAAACAAAGCCCGGTACTTTCGTACCAGGCTTTTTCTTTGTAGACTATAGGTTTGAAATATCTAACCTCGATTTGTTGAAGGATTTAACGAAAGTTATAGATTCAATTAATGAGCATGAGACTTAATCTTGCGAAATAGCAAGTAGGAATAAACTGTCGGTATAAGTTGCAGAATAAAAAGATATACAATATACATTGAAGTCATATTGGAATCCTTTATCAGGCTGATATCAAACATCAGACTGACATCAAACAACACTCCATATAACACACCAAGCAAACCTCCCCAGAAAAAAACTTTGCCGGCAAAACTTTGCGTTTTTTTCCAGATAAGTTCACTACTCCGGGTCCATGAATTCTTTATCCCAAAGAGATATTTATTCTTTAATGTAGGATAGAGATTCCCAATGACCGTAATAAAGACCATTGATATAATAAAAGCAATTTTTGGCCAATTAAATGGGATTCCAATCTTTTCAGAGACAAAAATCATTGATGAGAGCGAAAAAAAACCAAGAAATAGAGTTCTTATTTTGTGATAGCTTTTAAGATTTTCTTGAAATGCTGTTTTAGGTACAATTGCAGGTCTCACCAGGAAAATGAAGTACGTAATAAATGAGAATCCCATAACGAATATTACTTTATGATATATCGTTTGTTCGCTATTCATTTGCAATGGCGCAAATCGCGGCAATTTATTATAAACCAGAAGAATGTAGATGAACGGCATCAGTATAATTACCCAATTAATCGCTTCTCTTTTAAGAAATTCCTTGTATTTCATGATTCTATTTCTTTTGATTAAAACTCATGAGCCATTGGATAATATCTTCTACTACAGTACTATTCAATGAGTATGTTATAAACTGTCCATTTTTTTCGCTTAACACCAAGTCGGCTTGTTTTAATAAATCTAAATGGTGTGATATACTGGGTTTTGTTATGTTAAAGTGATCGGCAATCTCTCCGGCATTCATATCCTTTTCTCTTAACAGTTCAAGGATTTCTCTTCTTGTTGGATCATTTAATGCTTTAAAGACACGATTCATTATATCTAATTATATATTTAGACAAATATCTAATTACTTTTTCAAATATCCAAAATATATAGTGAATAACAACAATATCTAACTTCAGAAGCTAATACGGTATTTGCTGGAAAGCATTGTTTACAAGGAATAAAAGGGACATAAAAAAAGGACTCCCCATCAAATCTGATGAGGAGTCTTCCTTAATAGCGGGGACAGTGTTGCGCTCCCTCCTATTGTCGGGATCGCGAGTCCTAAGAGGGGGGCTTTACTAAGCAAAAGCCTTTCTGCTCGTGCCTCGCAGAATCGGCCTTTTTTCATTTGGAATTCGCCCTCGAGCAAGCTCGGGGCTCCCCCAATGAAAAAAGCCCTCCGAACTGATGTTCGGAAGGCTTTTCCTTAGTAGCGGGGATAGGATTCGAACCTATGACCTTTGGGTTATGAGCCCAACGAGCTGCCACTGCTCCACCCCGCAATGTGGCTGCAAATATAACACAGTTTTTACGTCTCGCCAAATTGATCTGTGAAAAAATAAAAAATGCCTGAAGCGGCAGCTTTATAACAAACTCCAGCTCTTATATATCTTCATTGTAATTAAGCTTGTTATACATTTATATAAATGAATAATCCCAACACCCCAACACCCCATTACTCCAATACTCCATTTTTTTGTAAGTTTGCCATATACGAACTAGCGTAGTTTTCTGTTATAATTAAATAAACAAAAGATCAAGATTATGCCACGTGTTTTTAAAGCTACCGACATTGAGAAAGAAGATAAAGAAGTTAAACGCGATTATCTCGACAGGCACATGCCACATGTAATCTGTCCCGACCAGGTCAAGAAGGGAGATACTTTTAAGGTTAAGCTTACTATGGGAGATCAATATCCTCATCCTGATGATTATGACCACTATATCAGTACTATTCAGTTATGGAACAGGGAAACCCTCCTGGCAGAGGCTAAATATTCATCCGGTGCATATGGAAATAAACCTGCAAATGTGGAAGTCGATTTTTATATTGTGGCCCCTCCTGTATCAATGAACCTGTCCGCTATGGCTGTATGTACCAAGCACGGACTTTGGCAATCTGAAGATAAAGCTGTAAAGGTAGTGTAGATTAGAGAGTCTATTTGCTATCTTTGCATCTCGGAAAATACTAATAATGGCAAAAAGTAAAGATAATAATAAGCGAAGTTGGAGAGATAAATACAGGTTTTCAGTATATAACGATAAGACATTCGAGCAGGTCTGGCATGTAAGAATGACCAGGTATAATGGTTTTTTATTGCTTGTTTTTATTGTCCTGATGATAGTCGGTATAACTGCTTCCCTGATAACGTTTACTAATTTAAGGGAGTTTATTCCGGGATACCCTGATGGGAATACTTTAAGGAATATGAGGATGAACACTATCAGACTCGACTCCCTTGAGATGGAGCTGGAGCTACGCGATCAGTACTTCAGAAACCTTAATGCAATTATTTCCGGCCAAGAACCTGTAGATAGGGTAGCAGGGCAGGATACCCTGTCTAATTACGAAAATATTACTTTTAACACCTCTGAAGAAGATTCCCTCCTTAGGTTACAGGTAGAAAGAGAAGAGCAGTATAACCTTACTCTGTCTACTTCATTGTCAGAAGAAAATATTAGTCTTGCCAATATTCATTTTTTCCCCCCGGTGAAAGGCATCGTTTCTGGCAGTATAGACCCCAGGACAAAACATTATGGTACTGATATTGTCACTACCCCTAAAGCCGTGGTGTCGGCCGCACTCGATGGTGTTGTTATGTTTGCAGGTTGGACAATGGAGACCGGTAATGTAATACAAATACAGCATGCAAATAACCTTATTACGGTTTATAAGCATAATGCAACCCTCTTAAAGCAGCAGGGAGATGTTGTCAGGGCAGGAGAAGGAATCGGAATAGTTGGTGATTCCGGCGAATTGTATACCTCAGGTCCTCACCTGCACTTTGAGATCTGGTATAATGGCGAAGTACTTAATCCTGAAAACTATATTTTATTCTAATAGAGGGAGGTTGATTTGAAGCGAATAGCTATACTTGGCTCGACAGGATCGATTGGGACTCAAACTCTCGAAATAATATCTAAGTACCCCGATAGGTTTACGGCTGAAGTTCTTACCGCAAATAATAATGTTGAGCTGCTTATTCAGCAGGCAAAAAAGTTCCTGCCCGATTCAGTTATTCTTGTCAATAACAAGAACTACGAAAGACTTAAAAACGCCCTGAAGGATCTCCCAATAAAAGTATATGTCGGTCCGGAAGCTCTTGAGCAGATTGTTTGTTCTGCTAATGTAGATATAGTGCTTACTGCCATGGTTGGTTATTCAGGTCTGAGACCTACCATCGAGGCAATTAAAGCCGGCAAGACTATTGCCCTTGCCAATAAGGAAACACTCGTTGTGGCAGGAGAGATTATCTCTAAGCTGGTTTATGAAAATAACGCAAAGATCATTCCTGTTGACTCAGAGCATTCTGCCATACTTCAGTGCCTTGTTGGAGAAAGTGGAAATGAACTTGAAAAAATCACTCTTACAGCTTCGGGAGGCCCATTCAGGGAGCTCTCATTGGAGGAGCTTAAAAAAGTTAGCCCTGAAATGGCTCTTAATCATCCCAATTGGGATATGGGCGATAAGATTACTATAGACTCGGCATCTATGATGAATAAGGGACTGGAAGTAATTGAGGCAAAATGGTTGTTTGATTTAAAACCCGAGCAGATTGAAGTAATAATACATCCGCAATCAATTATTCACTCCTTTGCTCATTTTACGGATGGTTCTGTGAAGGCACAGCTGGGATTGCCCGATATGAGACTTCCTATTGTATATGCCCTTGAATATCCCGATCGTATAAAAACAGATTTACCCAGATTTGAACTGGCTGATTATAATTCATTAACATTTACAAAGGTTGATTTAAAAAAATTTCGTAACCTTGCAATCGCATTTGAAGTCCTGAATGCAGGCGGAACAGCTCCCTGTGTTATGAATGCAGCAAATGAGATTGCTGTGGATAGTTTCCTTAATCATATTATTAGTTTTACTGATATGACAACAGTTATTGAGGAAGTAATTCAGAAAATGGAGTTAATCAGCAAGCCCGATCTTGATATATTGGGAGAGATGGACAAAAGGGCAAGGAGAGAAGCAAAGGATATTGTAAAAAAATTAGTCAGGAAATGATAGTACTTATCAAGATAGCACAATTTATAGTCAGTCTTTCAATAATCGTGATTGTTCACGAATTCGGACATTTTTTATTCGCCAAATTATTTAAGACCAGGGTAGAAAAGTTTTACCTTTTTTTTGACCCCTGGTTTTCAATCTTTAAGTTTAAAAAAGGCGATACAGAATATGGTGTTGGCTGGCTACCCCTTGGAGGATATGTGAAAATATCCGGCATGATCGATGAATCAATGGATAAGGAGCAGATGAAACTGCCTCCCCAGCCCCATGAGTTCAGATCTAAACCGGCCTGGCAGAGACTGATAATAATGGTGGGAGGAGTGGTTTTTAACTTTATTCTTGCCCTTTTTATCTATGTAGCCGTTCTTTTTACCTGGGGCGAGACCTATCTGCCTACCGATAATGTCAAATATGGTATTGTAACAGATTCACTGGCTCATGAAATGGGTTTGAGAAACGGTGATATGATAGTTTCTCTTGATGGTGAGCATATAGATAACTTCAGGTCTATAATGATCGACCTGGTTCTTAATGAGCGCGAAGTAATAACTGTAAACAGAGATGGCAGATTAGTTGATATACCTGTTAACAGAGATTTTATTCCATTGATTATTAAGGGAGAAGGAAAAATTGATGCCAGGATACCATATGGACCTTTTATCGTTGCAGACTACCAGAAAGAATCGCCGGCTCTAAAAGCAGGAATATTGAAAGGAGACCAGGTACTGGGCTTTGATGGTGTTTTGTTTAATTTTTATGATGAGTTCCAGTCATTTATCGCTGATAAAAAAGGGAAAGAAATTACGGTTAACCTGCTTAGACTTGGTGACACATTGAATGTTAAGCTTGTTACTACTGCTGAAGGAATGATAGGTGTAGTGCGAGATACACCTCCTGATTATATCGAATTAAAAACAGTTAAATATAGCCTGATTGAATCAATCCCTGCAGGTATAGACAGGGGATTTGAAACACTTGGTAATTACCTGAAACAGTTTAAAATTATCTTCTCTAAAGATACTAAGGCATACGAATCACTTGGCGGCTTTATTACCATCGGTAAAATATTTCCAAGTGCATGGGACTGGAATGCCTTCTGGAACCTTACAGCCTTCCTTTCGATAGTACTCGGGATTATGAATATATTACCAATTCCTGCATTGGATGGTGGTCATGTTCTCTTTTTACTTGTGGAAGTAGTAAGCGGTAGAAAGCCCAGCGATAAGTTCCTGGAATATGCTCAGCTGGTAGGTATGATAATCCTTATAGCACTTCTTATCTTTGCCAATGGGAATGATATTATAAGAGAATTGAGGAAATAGATTTTTTTTCTAACTTTGACAAATAATAAATTAAAGCAAGCGTTATGAATATTATAGCTGGAATGTTTGGACCAACAGAAATTATCCTTGTAGTACTTGTGGTAGTTATACTGTTTGGAGGAAGAAAAATTCCTGAATTGATGAAAGGAGTTGGACAGGGTATGAAAGAATTTAAGAAGGCTACTAAGGATGAGGCGGTGGAAAAGGATAAAGTTGATGAGGAATAGTAAAGTTTAGCACGATATTTGTCCCGATCATTAAGATCGGGATTTTTTTTGCCCAAAAATTTATAAATTTGAAAAAACAATCAATTTTTCAGCTATGAGAAGAATTTATACCCTTATCATTTTTATTCTCGCTATCGTATTTACGCAATCTTGTAATAATAAAGGTTCTGAAGGAAGAGCTAGTCTGCAACCCAATGTTTCAGGATCAACAGGGGAGGTAGTTATAGTACTTGATAAAGCAAAGTGGGAAGGTGAAATGGGAGATACGATACGAGATCTGATTGCAACTCCAATTGATGGACTGCCTCAGGCAGAACCTACTTTTGATCTTGTTAGTGTCCCTTCAGGAAATTTCGGCGAATATTATATTACACACCGAAATATAATCTTCTTCCAGACTGATCCGGATAAGGAAAAACAGGCCAGCTTCCAGACAAGTAAGTATGCTTCAACTCAGTTGATAATAACTATTCAGGGAAAAAACGACGAAGAGCTTATTGAGACCCTCAGGGAAAACAGAAAACTAATAATTGATAAGATTAATATTGCCGAAAGAGACAGATGGATATCTTATTATAAGAGATCCTTAAATAGCGTAAGTTTTAATAAGCTGCGTACCGATCATAATCTTATCTTGCACGTTCCTGCCAATTATTCCCTCGATGTAAGCGAGAAAGGCTTTGTATGGATGTCTTACGAAACACCAACAACGACACAGTCGGTTGTAGTTCACTACTTCGATTATAATGGTGAAAACTACTTTAACAAGGATAGCATAATCAGCATAAGGAATAACCTGACTAAAGAAAAGGTTAAGGGGCCTGCTAGTGGAACATGGATGACAATAGAAGATCGTGCACCTGTTGAATATACCACCTTTAGATTCAGAGAGCGAAACTATGCTATGCTTAGGGGCTTATGGACTCTTGAGAATGGCTTTATGGGAGGACCTTTTGTAACTCTTGTAACAAAGGATGAGCTTAATAGCAGGTTTGTAATGGTTGATGGCTATGTTTATGCTCCTAACGACGATAAGAGAGAACTGCTAAGACAGGTCGAGGCAATTCTCTATACTATAAGCTTCGATCTCGACGATCAAAAGAACTAGTTTTTAGCCTTAGGCTGTTCTTCTTTTACCTGGACGCCTGGCTCAGGTGCCTCTACTGCTTCGTACTTTTGATTTCGGAGCCTGGGAGTAAAACCTGATTCACTGATAATACGCTTGAGCTGATCTGCATTAAATAGGCCATTTGATCCGGCTGCGCTGACAACATTTTCTTCAATCATAACCGAGCCAAGATCATTTGCGCCTGAATAAAGCGATATCCTGGCCGTGCTTTCTCCGGTTGTTAAGATAGAGGCCTGGATATTTGTTATATTATCAAGCATTATTCTGCTTATCGCCAGAAGTCTTATATAATCGGTCATGCCAATATTGCTCCTGACTCCCTTCTTTTCAGCCAAAACGGTTCCCTCGTCCATAAAAGGCCAGGGTATAAATGAGATAAAGCCATAATGACCTTCAGGTTTTAGTGACTGTAGATCACGTAAACGGATAAGATGCTCTATCCTCTCTTCGGCTGTCTCAACATGACCGAACATCATGGTTGCAGATGTTGGCAGATTCATTTTATGTGCAACTTCCATTACACCGAGCCATTCACTGCTACTCGCCTTGGCAGGAGATACGATCTTCCTTACACGGTCAACAAGGATTTCAGCACCAGCGCCTGGCAGACTGTCAAGCCCTGCCTTTACAAGTCTTTCGAGAACAGTCTCGTAACTTAGTGTTGCCTTCCTGGCCAGGTGAACAACTTCAGGCGGACCAAGAGCATGAAGCTTGAGCCCAGGAAAACGCTTCTTTAATTTCGCGAATAAATCTTCATAGAATTCTATTCCCAGATCAGGATGCATACCTCCCTGAAGCAGCAGCTGATTACCTCCCTTCTCAAAGAGCTCATTTATCTTTTGCTCATATTCCTCAAAGGAAGTTATGTAAGTATCTCTGTCATTTGGCTTTCTGCAGAAGTTACAGAACTTACACTGGGAGAAACAAATATTTGTAATATTGACATTTCTGTCTATCTGCCAGCCCACATATGATCCGGGGACCTTTATCTTTCTCAAATAAAAGGCAGTAGCCATTAAATCGGAGAGCATGGCATCGCGATATAAAATGATGCCTTCCTCAAGTGTTAAATACCCTGATGTGAGTGCTTTATCTAATATTTTTCGGATATTAATCATAAGGATACAAAGGTAGTTGATTATCGCAAATAGATTTAATAATTTATTAACTTTACAAACTTTATATGAGCCTGACAATATACCCTTAGATTATGGTGCCACTTATTAAAAATATCAGTGAGATTTTTCCAGATCAGACTGTAGTGTGTATTATGGGAACAGAAAATATTCCCCCCTACCTGAAATTGACTCCTACAGAGAAGGAATATATTAAAAGGAGCCTGGCTGATAAACCTGAGTTTGTTGTTGTTAACTCCTATTTTAAACTTACCATACTAATAAGGGAAGATATAAGCCTGTCTGATAATGCACACTATGAGAAACTTCGTGAGGCAAGTGTAAAAATTGTTGCAGAGCTGAGATCAAAAAAGCAGTTATCTGTAGCACTTACCTCCTATAAAGCGAGAAAGGGATCTGTAAAGGCCCTTGCAGAAGGTATTCTCCTCAGCAGGTATAGCTTTAAGAAGTACAAAAGTGAAAAGGATGGCGATAACAAGAATCTTCATTATCCGGAGTCGGTGCTTATCGATAAAAACCAGGGAGTCGAAATAAATGATCTGACTGCCATGGCAGAAGCAGTATATTTTGCCCGGGACAGAGTTAACGAACCTCTTAACCATCTTAGTGCAGAGGGACTGGCATCAAGTATTGCAGATTTTTGTAAGGGGGCCGGACTGAAGGTTGATATACTTACAAAAAAAAGAATAGAAGCTCTCAGGATGGGAGGGATAATAGCTGTAAACAGGGGGAGTAACGATCCGCCAACCCTGAGTGTTATTGAATGGAAGCCAAAAAAACATATTAATAAAAATCCTCTTATACTTGTTGGAAAGGGTGTTGTCTTTGATACAGGAGGTTTAAATCTAAAACCTACCAATTATATCGAAGAAATGAAGGCAGATATGGCTGGAGGTGCAGCTGTTGCTGCCGTGATGTATTATCTTGCCAGAACAAACTCACCCCTGAATGTAATGGCGTTTATTCCTGCAACCGATAATAGGCCGGGCCAGGATGCATATGCCCCGGGGGATGTAATAACAATGTATAACAGCAAAACGGTCGAAGTGCTTAATACAGATGCCGAAGGACGCCTGATACTTGCTGATGCCTTATCTTATGCAGATAAGTTTAAACCATCATTGATGATATCTATTGCAACCCTTACAGGTTCGGCTGCCAATGCATTTGGCAATAAGGCTGTGGCAGTTATGGGCAATGCAGGTGATGAATATTTCGGGCTTTTAAAAGATGCGGGTGACAGGGTTCATGAAAGGATAGCCCCGATGCCCTTCTGGGATGATTTTGGGGATCTCCTTAAATCAGATATAGCAGACCTTAAGAATGTTGGAGGAAGGGAAGCAGGAGCAATAACAGCAGGAAAGTTCCTGGAAAATTTTACAAATTCTCCTTTTATACATCTTGATATTGCCGGTACGGCTATGCTGAAGGAGAATGATCATTACAGACCAAAAGGAGGAACAGGATCAGGTGTAAGATTGTTATCTGAATTTTTGAATATACTGTCAGATTCTGATCTGAAAATCTAAACTGAATTAAAATGAATGATAATATGAATGGTATCAAAATAGGAATATCACAGGGAGATATTAATGGTATTGGATACGAGGTTATAATTAAAACCCTGATGGATAACAGGATCGTAGACAACTGTATACCTATTGTTTATGGATCGCCGAAAGTTGCTGCTTATCACAGGAAGGCACTGAATATAACTAACTTCAGTTTCAACACTATTAAAAGTATTGATGAGATTACTCCCAAAAGGGCACATATCATTAATTGTCTCGATGATGAGGTAAGGGTTGAGCTGGGTAAGGCAACTAGCCTTGCAGGTGAATCAGCCGTTTTGCCTCTTAAGATGGCAGCAGATCACCTTGCAGAGAATAAGATTGATGTACTGGTAACAGCTCCTATTAACAAAAATACCTCCCAGTCTGAAGAATTTCCCTTCCCGGGACATACCGAATTTTTAAAAAACCGCTTTGGTGTAGATGAGGTCTTAATGATTATGGTAAGCGAGAATATGAAGATCGGAGTAGTTACAGGCCATATCCCTCTAAGTGAAGTTTCAGCTTCACTCAGCCAGGAGCTTATCCTTTCGAAGCTTAAAATAATGAATAGCTCGCTTATGGTCGATTTCGGAATCAGGAAACCCAGGATCGCAGTCCTTGCCGTTAATCCGCATGCCGGCGATGAAGGACTTCTCGGCATGGAAGAGAAGGATATAATTGTACCTGCTATTGAAAAAGCAGCCGAGGAAGATATACTTGCTTTTGGCCCCTATCCCTCTGATGGATTCTTTGGAGCAGGTTCATTTTCTAAATTCGATGGGATACTTGCTATGTACCACGACCAGGGCCTGATACCTTTTAAGGCCCTGGCCTTCGATACAGGGGTAAATTATACAGCCGGACTACCGGTAATAAGGACTTCTCCCAACCATGGAACTGCCTATGATATTGCAGGTAAGGGCGAAGCATCGGAACAATCTTTCAGAAGTGCCATGTTTCTGGCCTGTGATATTTTTAAGAATCGTAAAACATATGCTGAGATAAACAGTGATCCGCTTAATACGCACAGTCTTGATACAAGGTCGGGAACTGAAGATCTGCCGGATGAGATTGAATAAGGAAACGATTAGTTATGATTGAATATATTGAGGGAAAAGTAAGTACCCTGACACCAACATCACTCGTGCTGGAAACCACAGGTATTGGATATTTTATTAATATATCCCTTTATACCTACAGTCAGATAGATGGTAAGGAAAATGTTAAAATTCTGATCCATGAAGTTATCAGGGAAGATGCCCATCAGCTTTATGGTTTTGCAGCAAGTAACGAGAGGGAATTATTCAGGATGTTGCTTTCAGTTTCTGGTGTAGGAGCCAATACGGCCAGGATGATGTTGTCATCTGTAGAACCATCAGGAATAGAGAAAGCAATCCTTGAGTCTGATGTAAATATACTTAAGGGTATAAAGGGCATTGGAGCTAAAACAGCACAGCGAATAATTATTGACCTAACAGACAAAATTGGGAAGTCATCCGATGATGCAGATTTATTTGCTGTCAGAGACAATACAATAAGGGATGAAGCGTTTACTGCATTAGTAATGCTGGGTTTTCCAAAGAATGTTGTGGGTAAGGCTCTTGACAGGCTTCTAAAAGAAGAAAAGGAACTTACCGTAGAGCAACTTATTAAAGGAGCGTTGAAGATATTGTAGAACTGAACCTAACTGCTTTTGAGATCAGGGTTTGTATATAGCAGGTGCCTATTTTTATCTATTGCTTTTCTTCTCTTGGCCACTACACAAAGTATGTTGGCAGGATCGGATTTGCCCATGGGAGTGTCTGCTATGCCCCAGGATACAATCAGGAGCGATACAAGCAGAAATCTTCGTTACCCCTTTAAGGATTATAGCGGTAATCCGTGGGAGCAACAAGCCTCGTCTCCTCTCTTCCTTAACAGACCTTCAAATATCGTTTCGTCGGTAAAATACGACGCTGAAAAAGATGAATACATCATCTATGAAAAAATCGGTGAGCTAAACTACCGTACCCCTGTATATATGAGCCCAGAAGAATATCGCAGGTACCAGTTTGAGAAGTCGATGAGGGAATACTGGCATATGAAGCTCAGCGGAGATGATGCCGGCGCAAGAGGATCTCTGATTCCTCAGATACAGGTAGGGGGTGAGGCCTTTGATAAAGTATTCGGTTCTAATACCATAAATATTATTCCACAGGGTTCGGCCGAACTGGTGTTTGGTATCAATATTTCCAGAACGGATAATCCGACATTGTCTGAGAAGCTCAGGACAATACCCACCTTCGATTTCCAGGAAAAAATTCAGATGAATGTTACCGGTACAATAGGTGATAAAATGCAGCTAGGTATTAACTATAATACCGAAGCAATGTTCGACTTTGAGAACCGGACAAAACTGGAATACTCGGGTAAGGAGGATGAAATAATTAAAAAAATAGAAGCCGGTGATGTAACTCTTCCTCTTACCGGAACACTTATAACAGGAAGTCATAGCCTCTTCGGACTTAAAACTGAGCTGCAATTCGGAAAGCTTACGGTAACGTCTGTTATCTCACAGCAGAAAGGAGAATCTTCTACCGTTGAGGTTAAGGGAGGTGCCCAGATTAGTGATTATGAAGTATATGCGGACGAATATGAGGCAAACAAACACTTTTTTCTGAGTCATTATTTTCGCGATACTTACGACCAGTCTATGAGTAAACTCCCTCTTGTCAGCTCGGGTATCAATATTGAGCGTATAGAGGTATGGATTACCAATAAGACCAGTAATTTTGAAGAAACCAGGAATATTGTCGCTCTTATGGATCTGGCCGAAAGCCAGGCCAATATCTATAACCCTGTCTTTGCCTTTCAGCAAGTTCCAGGGAATGGTGTTTATCCCCGTAACAGTACCAATGGTATGTATGAACAGCTCCAGACTACCTATTCGGGAATACGTAACGTTGATAAGGTAACAGATACATTTGACCCACTTTATCCGGATTTTCAGATCGGACGTGATTATGAGAAGATTGAGAACGCAAGGAAACTTACGGAAAGAGAATTTACGATTAATAGTCAACTGGGCTATATCTCGCTGAATGTTGCCCTAAATAACGATGAAGTTCTGGCTGTAGCATATGAATATACGCTTGGAGGTCAGATATTTAAGGTTGGAGAATTTTCGACAGACGGAATAAGCGCTCCCGACGCCCTGGTACTAAAACTACTTAAGGGAACAACCCTTTCACCAAGGCTTCCCACCTGGGACCTGATGATGAAAAATATCTATGCACTGGGTGCCTACCAGATAGAACCTCGTGATTTTACTCTAAATATCCTTTACCAGGACGATGAAACAGGAAACTCTATAAATTATATACCCGAAGGTAATCTGAGTGAGTTGATCCTTCTCCAGGTTATGGGACTGGATAATCTTAACAGTCAGAACGACAGGGAGGCGGATGGTGTGTTTGACTACCTTGAGCGACTCACAATAGATCCTTCAAAAGGAAGGATGATGTTCCCGGTAGTGGAACCCTTTGGTTCCTACCTTAGAGATAAGTTTACTGATCCCTCAATAGCCGAAAAATATGTTTTCCAGGAGCTATACGACTCCACCCAGACCAAAGCTGTTCAGAGTGCAGAAAAGAATAAGTTTAAGATAAGCGGAACCTACTCCTCTTCTTCAGGTTCAGAGATCTATCTTAATGCCCTTAATATACCACAAGGTGGCGTAAAAGTTACCGCTGGAGGTGTTCCGCTTACTGAGAACGTAGACTATACTGTCGACTATAATGCGGGTAGGGTTAATATTATCAACGCTGCCCTTATAGAATCGCAGACGCCCATACAGGTTTCTCTGGAAAGTAACCAGTTTTTTGGCTTCCAGACCAAAACACTGCTGGGTACTCATTTAAACTATAAGGTGTCGGATGATTTTAATATTGGAGCTACTGTTTTGCATCTTAATGAGAGGCCCTATACTCAGAAGGTGAATTTTGGTGAGGAGCCTATCTCAAATACAATACTTGGGTTTAATACCTCTTACAGGTCAGAATCGCAGTTTCTTACAAAGATGGTTGATGCCCTGCCACTGGTTCAGACAAAGGCTCCCTCAAGAATTACCTTTTTTGGTGAGTTTGCTCACCTTATTCCCGGACACTCCAGGGCAATATCATCGGCTGGTAATTCTTATATTGATGATTTTGAGGCCAGCGAGATACCTCTCGACATGAAAACATATAATGCCTGGGTGCTTGCCAGCGTTCCCCAGGGACAGGATATGCTATTTCCTGAAGCAAGGCTTAATAATAACCTTACCAGCGGCTACAACAGATCTAAACTGTCGTGGTATGTTATCGATCCTCTCTTTCTTAGAAACGGTAGTACAACCCCCGATCATATTAAGAATAATCCCGACCTTCAGTCAAGTCACTTTGTTCGCGAAATATATGAAAATGAGTTGTTCCCCTTTAAGGAAAGTCCTTCAGGTATACCAACAAACCTGGCAGTTCTCAACCTGGCTTTCTATCCCCGGGAACGTGGACCCTATAATTTTGAAACATCCGGATCAGCTTATTCTTCAGGATTGAACCCCGATGGTACCCTGATAGATCCCGAGACAAGGTGGGCCGGTATTATGAGAGAGGTGCTAACAAGTGATTTTGAAACAGCCAATATACAGTATATCAAATTCTGGATGATGGATCCATTTGCAGAGGATCCGGCAAAGCAGGGTGGAGATCTCTATTTTAACCTGGGAAATATCTCAGAGGATATATTAAGAGATTCGCGTAAGAGCTTCGAGAATGGTCTGCCTACCTCGCCTGAGTTGACAAATATTGATACCACTTCGTGGGGAAGAATACCGACTGTGCAGGCTGTTGTTAATGCCTTCGATAATACTGCCAATTCACGAACATACCAGGATGTAGGACTCGACGGTTTGTCTAACAGCGATGAACAGAGCTTCTTTAATTCCTATCTTAACGATGTAAGTACGGTTGTTACCAATAGCCTGGCTCTTCAGGCAATACAGGACGACCCGTCCAATGACGATTTTCATTATTTCAGAGGATCAGACTATGATGCCAGCCAGCTGGATATACTCAAACGCTACAAGAAGTATAACGGAATGGAGAGAAATTCTCCAACCTCGGAGATGTCAAGAGAGAGTTATCCTACCAGTGGTTCAACACTTCCCGATATGGAAGATATTAACCGTGATAATACCCTTAGTGAGACTGAGAGCTACTACCAGTACAGAGTTAGCCTCAGACCCGAGGATATGGTTGTTGGATCGAATTTTATCGTTGATGAAATAGAATATACTGCAACCCTTGCAAATGGGGATAAATCTTCGGTGAAATGGTATCAGTTTAAGATACCTATTATCGACTATGAAAGAGCAGTTGGTTCTATATCCGATTTTAAATCGATAAGATTTATGAGGATGTTTATGAAAGGATTCAGGGATGAAACAATCTTGCGTTTTGCTAAGCTCGATCTTGTCAGGGCAGAGTGGAGAAAGTATAATATTTCCTTCCTTGAAGGGGGCGAGAGAGTAAATATACCTGAGCCAAATGATGGATCATTCGAGATAAGCTCGGTAAGTATTGAGGAAAATGCCGGGAAAGAACCTGTAAATTATGTTCTGCCTCCCGGTTTTGACCGTGTAATAGATCCCTCAAATCCCCAGTTGCAGCAACTTAATGAGCAGTCGATGGTGCTCAGGGTTCTGGACCTGGAGGATGGAGATGCAAGGGCTGCGTTTAAAAGTGTAAACCTTGATATCAGGCAGTACAGAAAACTCAGGATGGAAGTACATGGCGAAGCAATAATAGGAGAACCATTACTTGATGATGAACTAACTGTTTTTATTCGGATAGGATCAGACTATAAGGGAAATTTCTACGAGTATGAACTCCCTTTAAAGCTTACTCCTCCAGGATATTACAGTAAAGACAGCGAATCAGATAGAACAATTGTATGGCCGTCGGATAATAGCTTCGATATAGATCTCTCTGTTTTCCAGGATGCCAAGCAGGAACGTAACAGGCAGATGTCTGAACCAGGCTCCACCCTGGGCAGATCTGATGTATTTGTGTATGCCCACGAAGATGCAAGAGTATCTGTTTCAGGGAATCCAAACCTGAGCAATGTAAGGGTAATCATGATTGGCGTACGAAATCCAATAAAGACAAGGGATATTAATAACGATGACGGGATATCAAAGTCTGCCGAAGTATGGGTGAATGAACTGCGACTCAGCGATTTTAATGAAGATGGGGGATGGGCAGCTAATGCCCGTCTGCAGACCAGGCTGGCCGATCTTGGTACTTTTGATATAGTTGGTCAGACAAGCACCCCTGGTTTTGGCTCTCTGGATACAAAAGTAAATGAACGTAGCAAGGAGCAGATTTTACAGTACGACATGTCTACAAATATTGAGCTTGGTAAATTTTTCCCTGCAGAATCAGGAGTAACTATACCGGTATATGTAGGTTATTCAGAAGCCCTTATACAGCCGCAGTATAATCCCCTCGATCCGGATATTGAATTTAAGGACGCACTCGATAATCTTCCCCCCGAACAGAGAGACTCATTGAAAACAATAGCAGAGGACTATACACGCCGGAAAACAATAACTGTAAGTAATGCAGGTATTAATAAGGTTAAGGAGAAGTCTTATCCCTGGGATATTTCTAATTTCTCTGTTAACTACACCTATAATGAGCTCTATAAGAGAAATATTAATACAGAAATAAACCTTGAGAAAAATTATAGAGGAGGGATAAATTACCTTTACGATACCAGACCAAAAAATATTACTCCTTTTAAGAATGTTAAGCTTTTCAGGCCCAAAATTTTCAGGATAATCAGAGATGCAAATTTTTACCTGATGCCCAGACATATCGGATTCAGGACAGATCTGAGCAGGTATTATAGTGAGATAAAGACAAGGAATATCAATAATCCCTATATCAAGATTGAACCCACCTTCAGGAAGGATTTTGAGTGGACAAGATTTTATGATGTAAAATACGATCTTACCAAGCAGTTAAAGATTGACTTCAGTGCAACAAATATTTCGCGGATAGACGAACCAATGGGTGGCGTTGATCGCGACAGATATAAAGATCAGTATGAAGTATGGAAGGATTCGGTGCTTACAAACCTGAAGGATTTCGGACGTACAACACACTACAGGCATAATATCAATATTAACTATAATATACCAATAAATAAGCTGCCTTTGATGAGCTGGATATCATCAAATGTAAGATATGGTGCTAACTATGATTGGCTTGCCGGACCTGTCTATCCCGATAGTATGAATATTAACCTGGGGAATACGATAAAGAACTCAAATACAGGACAAATTACAGCCCAGGCAAATTTCACAAATCTCTATAATATGTCTGAGTTCCTGAAAAATATCGATCGCAATACAAGACCGGGAGCTGCAAAAAACATGCAGAAGGAGTATCGTACTGTAACATACTCGAGGGACAATATGAATTTTGTAGCAGGCAGAAAAAAGAATATATACCATAATCTTAGAACAGAAGATATTGATGTAAAGATCAGGAAACCCGATGGTACCGAACTTACTGGAGAAACAGAGATACAATCTGAGAACAAAATTGTTTTTACAAGCAGCGAAGATGTAAGCGATGCAAGTGTAAATATAGAAGGTCAGGTCGAGATAAAGAGAAGTCCGCTGATAGTGGCTGGCGAATATCTTATGCGTGCAGTGATGGGTGTCAGAAATGTATCGGCTACCTACCAGATAGATCAGGGCCAGGTTCTTCCAGGATATACACCTGGTACTAAATATGCAGGATTGTCAGATGTAAATGGTGTACTGGCTCCGGGCTGGAGGTTTATAAGTGGTTACAACGATCCGGAATTCTTTGACAGGGCACTTACAAATGGATGGATTACTACCGATACACTCCTAAATAATGCTTCCCTGTCGACCAGGAATGAGACTTTTTCAATTCGCAGTACTGTAGAACCTTTCCCGGGCATGAGGATAGATATTACGGCAGACAGGCGATTTGCTAAATCGATATCTTCATATTATACCGCCGACCGCTACGGAAATTTTCCCGATAGCCTGCGAAATGAAATGATTAATGGAAACTTCTCCATATCTATTTTATCCTGGGGCACAGCCTTTGAAAAGATGGACGAGAAAAATGGCTATATGTCTGAGGCCTTTGAGAAGTTTAAGGAAAATACAATAGTTATTTCTGAAAGAAGGGCCAGCGAAAGACAGAAGTCAGACCCCCTTTATAATCCTGATATAGATCCCGAAACCGGTCTGCCGCTCGATGGTCCTTATAAAAGTGGTTATGGGCCTACATCAAGCGAAGTGCTTATCCCTGCATTTGTTGCAGCCTATGCTAAGAAAGACCCTGAAAAAGTGACTCTCGACGTGTTCCCTTCATACCTAAGCATGATGCCTAACTGGAGAATAAACTTTGACGGACTGTCAAGGTTCGACGCCGTCCAGAAAGTTTTCAGATCTGTAAATATTGCCCATCAATACAGGTCGTCTTATATCGTAGGGTCATATACAACCAACCTGTATTTCGATGACAGCGAAGACGGAGTAAGTCGTATAAGAGATCTAAATAGTAATTATATACCTCAGTTTGAACTAAATGTGGTTACTATAAATGAACAATTCAGCCCGCTTTTTAATATCGATCTTAACTGGAAAAATAGTCTTACTACAAGATTTGAGTGGAAGAAAAATCGTACTGTTACCCTTAACCTTGCTAATAACCAGGTTGCCGATGTAAGGAATAATGAGCTAATTATTGGTACAGGTTACAGGTTTGATGATGTGCAGGTAATAGTTCGTACTGGCGGAAGACAACGGGCACTGAGGAGTGATCTAAACCTGAGGCTTGATTTTTCTATCAGAGATAATAAAACCATTTCAAGGAAATTGATTGAGAATGTAAACCAGCCAGTGGCAGGACAAAAGATCTTTGCCATAAGGACTACTGCCGATTATATTCTGAGCGACAGGTTTAATCTGCAGGTATTTTTTGATCATAATATACGTGATCCTTTTGTTGCCACTACCTATCGTACCTCCGAAACCAATTTTGGTTTCTCGCTCAAGTTTACACTGGTTCAATAAGCAGGCTTAAGGAATAGGGAATACAATTCCGATAGATCCTTCGCTTTGCTCAGGATGCTCATTCCGAACGAAAGAGCTCATTCCGAACGAAAGAGCTCATTCCGAACGAATGTGAGGCAGTCTATAATCATATTATTTTTATAACATATTATAAAAAAGCTTATATCATTGTGTTAAATAGGATAAAAACTTATTTTTGATATCAATTAATGTAATAAAACTACAACTAAAATGAATGTACCTGATAACTTAAAGTACACTAAAGATCACGAGTGGATCCGTATTGATGGCGATAATGCCTTTGTTGGTATCACCGACTTTGCCCAGGGTGAACTGGGAGATATTGTATTTGTTGAGATAGAAACAGAAGGTGAAACACTTGATAAGGAGGAGGTATTTGGAACAATTGAAGCTGTTAAGACTGTTTCAGATATGTTTATGCCTGTCAGCGGTGAGGTGCTGGAAGTTAACCCGGCAATTGAAGATGCACCCGACCTGGTAAACAAAGATCCATTTGGCGAGGGCTGGATGATAAAGATCAGTATCGCTGATACTTCCGAGCTCGACGAATTGCTGTCAGCCGAACAATACAAAGAACTACTTGGATAAAAAAAATGGCGCTTCTTGTAAGCGCCATTATATTTTTAAATCGTCACAATCTTTCTTTTACAGAGTGCGGTTTATTTCTACTTCTTTAAATCCTTCAATTATGTCACCAACTTTGATATCGTTGAAGTTTTTAATATTAAGCCCGCATTCATAACCAGATAGTACCTCCTTGACATCATCTTTAAATCTCTTTAAGGATCCAAGTTCGCCGGTAAAGATTACTATACCATCCCTGATTATTCTTATTCTTGTATTTCGGTTCATTTTACCTTCCTTAACATAGCAACCAGCAATAGTTCCTACTTTCGTGATTTTGTAGGTCTCTCTTATCTCCAGAGTTCCGGTAATTTCTTCCTTAAGCTCCGGTGAAAGCATACCCTCCATTGCTGATTTCAGTTCGTTAATAGCATCGTAGATAATTGAATAGAGACGGATATCAATTTCCTCTTTTTCAGCAAGTTTACGTGCACTTAGTGAAGGCCTTACCTGGAATCCGATAATAATTGCATTTGATGCAGCAGCCAGCAGAATATCAGATTCTGATATCTGACCTACAGCCTTATGCTGGATATTAACCTGTATCTCTTCGGTAGATAGCTTAATAAGGGCATCGCTGAGGGCTTCAACAGAACCATCAACATCACCTTTTACAATAACATTAAGCTCCTGGAAATTACCGATAGCAATTCTTCTTCCAATCTCATCAAGGGTAATATGCTTTTGTGTACGCAGTCCCTGCTCACGCTGTAGCTGTGTCCGCTTGGTTGCTATATCTTTTGCCTCACGGTCGGTTTCCATTACATTAAACTTATCACCTGCCTGGGGCGCTCCATTCAATCCAAGTATTAGTACCGGAGAGGCTGGACCTGCTTCTTCAACGCGGAGACCTCGCTCGTTGTACATTGCTTTAATATGGCCAAAATATGCACCTGCAAGTAAGACATCACCTATTTTAAGGGTCCCCGACTTAACAAGAATAGTAGCTACAAATCCCCTTCCCTTATCCAGTGAAGATTCTATAACAGTCCCAATTGCTCTCTTATTTGGATTTGCTTTCAGATCAAGCATTTCTGCCTCAAGCAAGACCTTTTCGAGTAGTTCGTCAATATTAATTCCTCCCTTGGCTGATATTTCCTGACTCTGATACTTTCCTCCCCAGTCTTCAACCAGGTAATTCATATTAGCCAGCTCTTCTTTAATTTTTTCAGCGTTAGCTGTGGGCTTATCAATTTTATTTATTGCAAATATTATAGGCACTCCGGCGGCAGCAGCATGATTAATTGCTTCAACAGTCTGAGGCATTACACCATCATCGGCAGCAACAACTATAATAGCTATATCGGTAATCTGTGCACCTCTTGCCCGCATAGCTGTAAATGCCTCGTGTCCGGGTGTGTCGAGGAAGGTGATTTGTCTTCCGTCTTCCAGCTTAACTCCATAGGCACCAATATGCTGGGTTATACCACCTGCTTCACCTCCAATAACATTAGCATTCCTGATATAATCGAGTAGTTTTGTTTTACCATGGTCGACATGCCCCATTACAGTTACAATAGGAGGTCTTGACTGAAGATTTTCATCGATGTCATCATCTTCTTTTACTGCCTCCTGCAGTTCTGCACTTACAAATTCAACTTCGTAATCAAATTCTTCTGCAACCATCGACATGGTTTCTGCATCAAGCCTCTGGTTAATTGAAACAAATAATCCGAGGCCCATACATGTAGAGATAATATCAGTAACAGGTATCGACATCATGGTTGCGAGCTCATTTACTGATACAAACTCGGTAACTTTCAATATCTTCTTTTCCGCTTCCTGCTTTTCAATCTCCTCCTTGGCTTTCTGACTTATCAGGTCTCTTTTCTCCCGGCGGTGCTTAGATCCCTTTGATTTTCCTTTAGTTGTTAACCTTGCAAGTGTTTCCTTGATCTGCTTTTGTACATCCTCATCGCTTACCTCAGGCCGTGAAACCGCTTTTTTCCTTTTCTTCGGATCACCTTTCCTGGCATCGGCCTGATTTTTATTAAGAGAAACTTTTTCCTTGTCCTTTCTTATTCTCTTTCTCTTTTTCCTGTTATCGTCGTCGGAAGCAGTAACCTTTTCCCTCTTTTTCTGTTCTTTCTTTTTCTCTTCAACCTTTGGAAGATCTATTTTACCTACAACAGTAGGGCCCGATAATTTCTGGAAATTAGTTTTGATAAAACTTCGCTTATCATCATCTTTTTCCTTTTCTTTTTTAGCCTCTTTACTGACCTCTTCTCCGGATACAGAATCTTCTTTAAGCTCCTTAGTATTATCCTTCTCCTCAGCCTTCTTCTCCTCAAGCTTAACTTCAGGCTTCACTTCAGGCTTAACCTCAGGCTTCTCCTCAACCTTAGCTTCAGTTTTCTCTTCAACTTTAGCCTCAGTCTTAGTCTCAGTCTTAGCTTTATCTTCAGCCTCAACCTTCACTTCAGGCTCTTTCTTCGGCGCAGCTTTCCCTTTCTTTTCTATCTTATCGAGGTCTATTTTTCCAACAACATTAATCCCAACATCCTTTTTAGCTCTTTCTTTAAGCTCTTCCGGCTTATCTTTTTCTGCTTCTTTCTTTGCGTCCTCAGCGGGTTTTTCTTCCTTATCAACTTTTTCAGCTACCTTTTCCGGCTGCTCAGTCTCTTTTTTAGGAGGGACTTCAACAGGAGTTTCTTCCTCTACTACTTCTTCAACAACAGCTCCCGACTCTTCGTCGATGGTTAAACTTTCTTTTTTGCGATTAAATTCGCTGAAGGAAAGTTTTTCTGACTCTTTCTTTACGCTTAAATCGGTGCTATATTCGTCCAGTAGCAGACTATATGCTTCCGGGGGAATTTTTGAATTGGGATTTGAATCAATATCAAAACCCTTTTTATGTAGAAATTCCACTATAGTAGAAATCCCTACATTAAATTCCCTTGCCGCCTTACTAAGTCTTGTAGCTTTCAACCCTTCTGTCATTGATCTTCCGTTATTTACAAAAAAATATTATTCAAATTCAGACTTGAGAACATTTACTACTTCAGTAATTGTTTCTTCCTCAAGGTCTGTTCTTTTTACAAGTTCACTAATTGATAATTGTAAAACACTTTTCGCCGTGTCGCATCCTATTGCCTTAAACTCGTCGATGATCCAGCCATCAATCTCATCAGAGAATTCTTCGAGATTTACATCTTCCTCATCTTCACCTTCCTGCTCACGGTATACATCGATCTCGTAACCTGTCAGCTGGCTTGCCAGCTTAATATTCAGGCCTCCCTTACCAATGGCCAGCGAAACTTCGTTTGGCTTAAGGTATATTTCAGCCCTTTTATCTTCTTCTGCAATTTTTATACTGGTTATTTTTGCAGGACTGAGTGCCCTGGTAAGGTAAAGCTGGAGATTAGTAGTATAGTTAATTACGTCTATATTTTCATTTCTGAGCTCTCGAACAATTCCATGAATCCTTGATCCTTTCATCCCCACACATGCTCCAACCGGATCAATTCTTTCATCATATGATTCAACAGCTACCTTGGCTCTTTCGCCAGGTACCCTTACTATCTTCCTGATTGTAATAAGTCCATCAAATATCTCCGGCACCTCCAACTCAAATAATCTTTCAAGGAATATTGGTGACGTACGAGAAAGAATAATATATGGAGTATTATTCCTCATTTCAACTTTAATAACAACAGCTCTAATAGTGTCGCCTTTTCTGAAATGATCCGAAGGGATTTGCTCTGACTTCGGTATTATTAATTCATTTCCGTCATCATCCAGTATAAGTATCTCCCTCTTCCAAACCTGGTAAACTTCACCGGTGACTATTTCGCCAATCCTGTCTTTATATTTTATATATATATTGTTCTTCTCAAGATCCAGGATCCTCGTTGTAAGGTGCTGACGCAATGCGAGTATCGCTCTTCTTCCGAAATCATGAAGTTTAACTTCGTCCGAAACTTCCTCTCCCAGTTCATAATCCTCATCTATCTTTTTAGCTTCGCTCAGCGATATCTGGGTATTAGGATCTTCGAGATCCTTATCTTTAACCACTTCACGATTTCTCCATATCTCAAAGTCACCCTTATCGATATTAACAATGATATCAAAGTTTTCATCAGAACCATATTTCCTTGCCAGAAGGCTTCTGAAAACATCTTCCAGAACACTCATCATGGTTGCCCTGTCTATGTTCTTCAGCTCCTTAAACTCGGAGAAGGTATCGATCAAATTTACATTTTCCATCTCACTACAATGTCTTTATTGTTTGAAAGTTATTAATACTTTAACTGTTCTAATTTCATTTATATTAAAAGGTTTCTCAACAAGCTCTCTTTTCTTCCCTTTAACTTTTTGCTTCATCTCAAGATTGAAAGACCCGTCTGAATAACTTTTCATTATACCTGTATGTTTTTCACCATCGCCATCAACCACCACAACCCTGTGTCCCACGCTTATCTCATACTGCTCATTAACAAGCAGGGGCTCTCCAATGCCCGGTGAGGATACTGATAGCTCAAAATCTTCGGTTTCGCGATCAAGGCTATTTTCAATATGCTTACTCAGTTTGACACATTCATCTATAGTAATTCCACCCTTCTTATTAACCAGAACCGTAATCTTGTTTCCCGTTGTAACCTTAATATCTACAAGGAAGATATCACCCTTCCCGATAAAGTCTCTTACAAGCTTTTCTATTCTCGTTTTGTCTATCATTCAGACCTTATTATAATAAAATAGGGGACTTAATTTGTCCCCTAAGAAGTCAATCACCCCTCATGTCGGGTGCAAATGTATGAAATATTTATGAAACAGGCAAAATCTTTAATTCCTGACAAAGGACTAAGGACTAAGGCTAAAGAGCACCCTGCGACTTTTTCCTTAGGCCTTACAACATATACCCTATGCCCCTTAAATAAATTTTTCCCTCTTCTGTAAGCTGTATAGGCCCAGAAGCAGAAATAGGATAATAGAAACCAGTAGTATAATCCTGTTTTCCAGCACAATGCCCGACCATGATGTTTCTGTTATATCGCTGGGTAGATTAAAGGGATTAAGAAAGACATTCCACTTACTTGTCTCGAGCATATCAGCAAGGATAAGGAAAAAGAGGCTGAAGATTACAATGATTACTGCAGCACCATTGCCATTGCGTACCAGGGTAGACACCATAAATGACATTACTCCCATAAAAAACACAGGATAGAGTACCTGGTAAGTCACAGCCAATACAGGCATTTTTATTACCAAAAAGGAAGTCAGCAGCACAAAACAAAGGAGTACAATAAAAGTGATAATATATATCATCAATATTCGCACCAGCCACACCTTATACCTGTAGTTTGGAATTCCGAATAATATTTCAATTGTACGGGCATCCTGGTCGTTCTGAACCCCGAATACGGTTGGGTAGAAAACAAGAAGGAGACCGCAGAATATAAATATTCCGTAAAGATCTTCAATCCTTGATATTTCTTCCTCAAAGACATATATCAATATCAGGCCAACATAAAATGCAAAGGCACCCAGAATAAACCAGATAAACTTATTTGAGAATATAATCTTGAGATTATATTTCACCATGCTTATAGCTATCTTTAATGAGCCTCCTATATTATTATTACTCATCTGATAATTGTTTACTTTTTCTTAATAACCACAGGTAGGCATCTTCAAGATTTGGGGCAACCTCTATTGCTTCTTCGGCAGGTTGTGTTTTTGAAATGCATCTCACCCTTATTTTATTCTGTTCGCTCATATGATGAACAACCAGATATTTTTCTGAGAAGGCCTTAAATACTTCCGGTTTAATGTGTAGTTGCCATACTTTGCCACGGGCTGCTTCGGTCATATCTGATGGATGCCCCAGGAATTTTAAGTAACCCCTGTCAAGTACGGCGACCTTATTACATGAGCTTGATATATCTTCAATAATATGGGTTGAAAATATAACAACCCGCTCTCTGCTCAGATCAACCAGAAGGTTCCTGAACCTTATTCTCTCTCTGGGATCAAGGCCGGCTGTTGGTTCATCTACCACAAGTATACGTGGCAGGTGAAGCAGTATCTGTGCAATCCCGATCCTTTGTTTCATTCCTCCTGAATATGAACCTATTTTTTCATCTTTGCGATCGTACATATGTACAGAATTCAGGACATATTCTATACGGGTTTTTCTGGTTTTTGAATCTGAGATGTTTTTAAGGATTGCCTGGTAATCCAGAAACTCGTAGGCCGTCATATTTTCGTATGTTCCAAACTCCTGTGGCAGATATCCTATTAAACCCTGAAGCTCTTCCCTTTTTTCCTGAGCATCCAGTCCGTTAATCCATATTTTGCCATAGCTCTGCTCGAGAATACCACATACTATTCTCATAAGCGTGGTTTTACCCGCACCATTCGGACCCAGCAGGCCAAACATCCCGTTCCCGATCTCCATCGATACGCTGTTAAGGGCTTTAAATGGCTTGCGCGTACGGCCAATAAGTGGTGTAGCAAGAACAAGCTTGTATAAAAATTTACGAAGATTTCTGAATCTCCCTTTAAGTCTGTATATATCAATATTCTCCCTGTTAAGGTAGCGGCCTGTTATGTAAATAAATATTCCTGCATACCAGATAAACCCAATAACCAGTACGGCAGCGATACTATCCCACTTAATCTGAAAAATTACGAGGTTAACGATTGGTACAATCCAGAAGATTAATCTGCGGACAGAATTAGTAAGGATGCTGCCAGATCTCCTCTTATTCTTTTTCGACAGGACTTTTTCAAGTGGATCCCACAGTTCCAATAGAAAGAACCAGCTAACAAGACTAAAAATGAAGATCCATAAATTATTCTGCAGGTAGAAATAGGTAAAAAATATCAGGAAGCCGAAAATTGGGACCTGCCATACAAACTGGTCAATATCTCTGATAGACTCCGGATCTTTTTCAAGGCCGAGTCTCTGGCGGATTTTTTTGCCTGCTTTCATTTCACGAACAAACCTGCTATCACGGTCGTAGATCTTAACCAGGCTCTGTATTACTATCCTGATAGGTTCGTTCTCGGCAATTATATCAGCATTGGCCTTCTTAAGGCTTGTAAGGATAAACCATGTGGATGCCGGTACAAGTATTATGGTAAGCATTAATGTTATTAATTTCCACAGGAAGGTATTCAGGAAAAGCAGTATTATAAGAAGCAGGCCTGCTGTTATAAGCAGCATAATAAATTTTATAAAGATGCTCTGGCTCCTAATCCATTTTAATGATGTTTCCAGACCAGTATAGAAGGTAGGTATAAATACAAGTGTCAGCAGAGTACTCAGTGCAAGTCCGCCAATAACAGTTATTGCGAATGATGCTCCAATCGTAGAAACATACTCTGCCTTACCCATGGCAAGAGGGAGCATCGCTACCATGGTGGTAATAGCCGTTATAAGGATGGGTCTTATCCGTGCCAGTCCGGCCATCATTAGCGCTCTCGATTGTCTGTATTTTCTTTTTCTTAAGATATTCGAGTAATCGATAAGTATAATACCATTATTTACAACTACACCGAGCAGAATAAGAAAACCTATAAGTGTATTTGCATTAAGGATGGAGTTGTTTGTAAGAATCAGAGAAATAAGTGATCCCAGTCCGGCAAGTGGGATTGAGAAAAGCAGCACTATCGGAGTTGAAAGCGATTCAAATACTGCTGCCAGTATCATAAATATCAATATAATAGCAATACCGATTAATATATAAAAGTCTCTTAGCTCATTCTCTTCGTGTATCACCTCTATTGCTACTCCGGCAGGTATACTAAGACTTGAAACCAGTAAATCAATCTCCTCCCTTGCCGATTCAAGTACTGGCTTAGAATCGTTTACTTCATCGGTAAACCTGTAGGTAAGTGTAATACTTTTCTCCTGGTTTTCCCTGTGAATACTACCCATCCCACTTGAAAAAACAATATTGGCAATTTCGTCCATCTCCAATATACTACCTGTCGATCCTGTTACCTGGAGTTCTTTCAGGTCGTCTATGGTTTTTGGTTCATCCTCTTCTTCAAGGGGCAGATCATATTTTATGATTATATCATAATCATCCGTACCCTGCCTGAATTTTACCCCCGATGAATATTCTTTCTGGAATGATCCAAGCTCCTGTGATACGTTATTAAGGGAAATATTATTCCGGCTCATTAATTCAGTATCAAAATTAAGCTGGACCTCCGGCTGATTATCCTGGAGGTTAATACTTACCGAATTTATTGTTTCAAGCTCCTCAATAAATGTCTCAAGGTCATCTGCAACATTACGCATTTTCTCAAAATCCTGACCCTTAATTATTATTGATTCCGACTCTATACCTATGCCAAGCATACTGGTCATATTATTACCCGGGTTTGAACCTCCCATGCTTCCTCCACCTCCACCTGAGGAAGTGCTCTCTTCCATCTCAACTTCAGCCAGAGCATAATCGTTAACCCTTACTTTAAGGTCATTCTTTATCTCAGCCAGATTTCTATCACTTTCTTTATCCCAATCTTCCTTAAGGTTTATGGTTATGGTGGCCTGGCTCTCTTCAATCCGGCTTATAATATCCTGCTTTTCTTCCAGGCTCTCGAACCTTTTCTCTATCTCTGCAACTACAGCGTCTGTTCTTTCCAGTGTAGATCCACCAGGCATGGTAATATTAAACCTGAATTCAGGTGTTTCAATCTCCGACAGAGAGTTCATGCTTAGCCCAAGGCTTATAATAAGAACTGCGAAAAATATTGCAAGCGAACCTACTATAATAGATGCCGGCTTTCTCATGCTTGCCTTCAGAATAAGAAGATAGCTTTGAATCATCCGGTTATGCAGAGATAACTTTTTATATACTTCTGACTTATTATGTTCTGAACCTGAGAGTAGAAAGTGCGTGGCCATAGGTATCAGTAAAAGGGCCACAGCAAGAGAAACTACAAGGGTAGAGACTATTGATACACCAATGTTCTTACCGATTAACTTAACAAGAAAATTATCTGAAAAAATAAAAGGGAGGAATACGGTTATTGTAGTAAGAGTAGCAGCTACAACCGACCTCCAGACTTCTGTAGTACCCTGCTTAACAGCCTGTTCGGGACTCTTTCCCGTCCCTGCCAGCCGGTAAATATTTTCAAGTACAACAACAGAATTATCAATTAACATACCTATAGCAAGAGCCATTCCCACCAACGTAAGGCTGTTAATTGTAATACCTGCAGCATAAAAGAAGTTGAAAGCAGTAAACACAGATACCGGAATAGAAAAAGCTATTATCGAGACCAGGCGTATATTTCTCAGGAAGAACCATAGTATCAATACAGCCAGTAAACCACCAATAAGCGCCAGATTAATAATCTGGTCTATATTGGTTTCCATAATTTCTGCATTATTATTCTGTATAACTATTTCAACACCCAGGGAGGCAAGTTCTTTGTTAAGCCTGTCGATTTCTTCAATTGTGTTGTGCGAAAGATCAATCATATTAACCTGGTTATCATATACCAGGCTTATTGTAACAGCCTCGAGGCCGTTAACGCGGCTATAAGATTCTTCTTCCTTTACGCCAAAGAATATTTCTGCAATATCTCTAAGCAGAACCGGCCCTTCAGCTTTAATAATTATATTACCTATCTGGCTTACATCAGTATATTCGGCAGATACATTTACGAATAGTTTTTTATCTCCGTCTATAACCGTTCCTGCAAATGTTCTGTCTCTATTATTGGAGGCAATAGCATTGCTTACCTGGCTGATTGTAATATTGTTGGCCAGACATGCATCCTCATCCAGTCTAACTTCTATTGACTTTTCACGGCCCCCATAAATCTCAACCCCCGCAATTCCGTCAATATTCTCAAGCCCTGGTTTTATTTCTTCTTCTGCAACATTACGCACACGGTCTGCTCCCCCTGTACCTCTTACCTGGAGTTCCATAAACATGCTGTTTATCTGCTCCAGATCTACTCTGATAATATTAATCATAAACTCCTCAGGCAGAGTTTTCGAAATCATGTTTACCTTTTCCTGTAGTTTTAAGTAAGAGTACTTCAGGTCTGCTTTCTGAGTGTAATAGATAATGATGGTACCATTCCTGCTTGTAACATTCGACTCAAGTTCTTCGATATCCTCAAGCGTGCCAATGGCACCTTCTATAGGTATTACTGCCTTGGTTTCGATATAGGAAGGATCAACTTCCAGGAATGATGTTACCTGTACTATTAAGGTTGGTAATTGTGAGTTGGGGTAGAGTTCTACCTTGAGTCTTTGATAAGAAATATAACCCAGCAGAGTAAGCCCTATAAAGAGCATACTGATTAAAGTTTTCCGCTTAATAATAAAATCCATAGCAGGCTAACTGATTGTAAAGTTATATTGTACTCTTATCTTTCCGAACATAGTCTTTTATTGAATCAAAGGCCCAGTATACTGTAGGTATCACCACCAGGGTAAGTATTGTGGACGTAATTAATCCGCCTATTACTGCCAGAGCCATAGGTGATCTCAGGGAGGCACTTTCACCAAATCCGAAGGTAAGTGGCAGGAGAGCAAGAATGGTTGTTATACTGGTCATAAGAATAGGCCTTATTCTCTGGCCTCCTGCAAGAATGATTGCTTCATATCTTGATATACCACTTTCCTTTAACTGGTTAATCCTGTCGATAAGAATTATAGAGTCGTTTACTGCAATCCCGACCAGCATTATTATACCTATATAGGCCATCATATTAAGGGCTAAGCCAAAAATAAAGAAGGTCCATATTGAGCCAACAACAGCCAGTGGAATAGTAAGAATAATTACAAAGGGATGAAGAAGCGATTCAAACTGTGAGGCAAGAACCATATATACAAGCACAATAGAAAGTATCAGTGCGAAAGTGAGATTAGACATTGATTCTTTCCGCTTAAGTTCCTCACCCGTAATTATTGTACGGTAGTCGGACGGTAGGGTGAGCTTACTCAGCTCAAGGTCCACATCCTGGGCAATCTTATCAATAGCTACATTTTCACCTGGTATGGCATAAACGTAACTGGTACGTATCTGGTTGTTCCTGTTTATTTCCCTGGGTGATTTTTCAATATTTATACTAGCCAGCTCACTTAGCGGAACATATACAGACCCGGCACTAATTACCAGGTTCTTCAGATCAGCAAGAGGCATATCCTGTAGTTTTACAGTTATATCCTTAATTTCTCCGGCATCCTCAAATTCGCCTGCTTCCGCACCTTGAAGTACTGATTGTATCTGTGAAACAATACTTTCGACAGTAGCTCCATAATAGCTTGCCCTGAACCTGTCGATTACAATATCAACTTCAGGTGTTCCTTCATCTAGTGATGTTGTAATAGTATGCAGATCGGGATTTTCCAGGAGGATGCTTTTAACACTTTCAGTTATATCTTCTATTATATCCAGTTCTTCTCCCCTGATTTCAATTACAAAGGGGGCTTCGTCTGTTCCGATTGCAGATCTCAGTGCGCTTTCTTCGCGGTTAAAATTAATATCAAGACCGGGAACACCACCAATTTTTTTCTCTATTAAACCAATGGCTTCATCAGCCATATGAACATACTCATCAAAGAGAAGTACTTTAATAACAGAGGTATTTTCATCTCTGAAAAGATCCGACTGGTCTGTTCCGGTAGTTGTTGTTATGCCCGAATGACTGTATATCATTTTAACTTTATCACCGAGCAGCTCTTTTATAATATCCTCTATCCTTTTTGTTGTTTCGGCAGTTCTTTCGAGTTGTGTGCCTTCAGGCATTTTTAACTCCAGGCTAAATCCGGGCGTCTCTGTTGAGGGCATAAACTCGCTTCCCACTCTCGGAATAATCAATGCTGTAGCAACAAGAAGAACCACTGCCGTTACAATAACTATTAACTTATTATTTAATATTCTTTTCAGCAGGGCAGGGTACCACTCTATTTTTATTGATTTGTCTTCGACTATTACCTTTCCTCCTTTGTCCTTAAAGAAACGGCTTACCATAAGGGGTATTACCAGTATTGCCACAAAGAGGGACGATATCAGCGAGAAGGCAACAGTCCAGGCCTGATCTTTAAACATTTCGCCCGATGCACCATGCATATATACAATTGGCAGAAAGACAACAATTGTAGTAATTGTAGAGGCAGTAATTGCTCCACCAACCTCAGCAGTACCGGTAATTACAGCCTCTCTTAGTTTCATTCCGCTTTCTCTGTTACGAAATATATTTTCAAGAACAACTATTGCATTATCGACCATCATTCCTGCACCAAGGGCAAGTCCCCCAAGTGTCATAATATTTAAGGTAAGATGGTTGAAATACATCAGGTTGAAGGTTGCCACAATAGAAATTGGCATTGCAAGACTCACAATAAGGGTTGTTCCAAGTCTTCGGAGAAAGAGAAATAACACAAATACTGCCAGAAGTATTCCAATCATGGCCGTATTCATAACTTCGTTTATTGAGCCTTTAATATATTCGCCCTGATCCTGAACAGTTGTAAAGTGGTAACCGGGCAGAGCCCTCTGAAGGTCCTCAATCGTTTTATTAAGGTCTTCAACGGCTTTTACTGTATTATATCTGGGTTCTTTATAGATAGATAAGCCGATGCACCTTTCACCATTGATAGTTACAATATTGTCGGGTTCCTTGTTCTGGAGATATATCTTTGCCACATCTCCCAAAAATATGGGTGCTCTGTCAGATGCATTGCTCTGTGTTGATCCGCTGCTTCCTGATTGAGTACTTTCTGAGACCTGTTTAAAGCCTACAATTATTGAGTTAAGGTCATCGACACTGTTCAGTACACTTACACCTTTAACAATGTATCTTAATCCCAGGTCTTCAATTGATCCTCCCGACACATTCCTGTTATAGTTAGCTATTTGCTGGGCTATAGTACTGGTAGTTAGTCCGAAGGCATCAAGGAGATATTGGTTGGTTTCAATTACAACTTCGTTTACTTCATGACCTGAGAGCTGAACATCAGCTATTCCCTCCAGCCTGATCAGTTCGTTACGGATATAGTTTTCGGCGGTTTGCCTTAATTCATCCATATCGTCTATCCTGTCATGCTTTAATCCGATAATCATTACCGGCGATGCATTGGGGTCGTACTGAGTAATTGTAAATTCGTCGAGGTCTGAGTTCTGGCTTGCCGAATTAATATCTTTCTGAAGATCCAGGAATGCTTCATCCATATCCTTATTCCAGGCATATTCAACAATTATCTGGGCTGTTCCGACCATAGATACCGACGATACGTTAATGGCATCTTTTTGCCTCATGGCAATCGATTCAACCTGGTCGACAAACTGCTTCTCCATTTCTTCAGGAGGACGTTCTCCTGCTACCAGCTCAACATATATCCTGGGATTATTGAGATCAGGAAACAGGTCGGTTCCGAGCTTACCATAAGAAATTATTCCCAGGAGTAATATGCCAAGGATTATCATTAAAATGGTAACCGGGTTATCAACTGCAAATCGGGCAATTTTCTTCATTTGCTCTTGCTATTTGATAATTGAGACTTTAGAATCATCGCTAAGGGTTTCGAAGCCTTCTGTTACAACTCTCATATTAGCTGTCAGACCTCTTACAACTTCTACCTCCTTATTGTTCTCAAGACCTGTAAAGATTACTCTCTCACTTGCAACTCCGCGTTCTACTACATAGACTGTAAGACCTCTTTGCCTCGACAGAATTATATCCTTTGGAATAACGATTACCGAGTCTTTTCTTGCAATAACAATATCTGCCTTTACAAACATTCCTGGTCGCATCAGGAGATCATTGTTGCTTACAAGTATATTACCTTTAAATGTTCTTGTGTCTGCATTAATAGCAGGAGAGAGTTGAGAAATTTTTCCTTCGATAGTATCATTGGCAATAGTATAATTTGTGAGCCGGACCTCCTGTCCGACCTTTATTCTCTCCACGTATTTTTCGGGGAGGTTAATGTCGAGGTACATGCTCTGATAATCCATTATGCTTACTATGGGAGATCCGGAGCTCAGATATGAGCCCTGAGTATAGTAAGGCAGGTCTGTTATTACTCCGTTAAACTCAGAAACTACTTTTGTTTTCTTTATCTGAATCTCCGCATTCTCAAGAGCATATTTGGCATTAATATGGCTTGCTCCTGCATCCTTGAGTTCTTTTAAGGTAACACCTCCTTTTTCGTAAAGTGATTCCTGCTTTTCGAGTTCGCTTTTTGCCAGCTCCAAATTAAGCTGCTGTACTTCGATCTTAACACTGTTCACAAATTCCTCATCTTCGAGCCGGACAATAATATCACCTTTCCGAACCTTATCTCCCAGCTGCCATTTTCGGCCAGTGCGGGGATTTTTCTCTAGAAAATAATCTGCGCTTATTTCCGATACCAGTTCAACGTCAACTATCGGGTAAACAGTACCCGTAGTGCTCACAAATTCTTCAATTGATTTTAGTAGGATATCTTGAACTGACACAGGAATATCAACATCTGCATCCAGATTCGCTTCCTGATCTCTACAGCCTGTAATCAGGAAAATACTGAGGATTAATAATAAGAGTACATTTTTCATGACAGTATATTATAAGTGTTTTTAATTTTCAATTGTGGTAATGGGAGTTACAGACTTATTTTTTTCAAAATCATATAATGTTTGAATCTTCAGGTTAAGCAGTTCAAGCTTATATGATATTAATGCATTTGTAAGTGCCAGCTTTTTATCTGATAGTTGTTCCTGGTAAAGATTCAGGTCAAGACCTGTCAGATCTCCGTTTTCATATCTCTCCAGGTTGAGGTCGTAGGTAAGCTCAGCATTTTTTACATTCTGCTCTGCTATGGTTATCTGATTTTTAAGGTTGATAAGGTTTCTGTAAACCTTCCTTATATTAATAATAATATCATTTTCTTCTTCGAGCATCGTCAGTTTTTGAGTTTCAATACTTATCTCTGATGATTTTATTCTCGATTTTTTCTCTCCCCAGTCCCACAAAGGAATAGTAAATGAAAGAGCAACAGACTGGTTACTCCTGGGGGAGTCGAAAAGATTTCCAATGTTTTCATTATCTCCAAAAAGTCCGACACTTAGATTTACATCTCCCTTAAACTCATTAAGAGCTTTAGTCTGTATTAAGCCGAATTCAGCATTTTCAATATCAATTTCTCTCTGTCTTAGCTCCATCCTGTTTGCCAGTCCATTGTCTATTGCCATGGCAATATCCACATCAACTGTATCAACCGAGACGTTTGTTATAACAATAATTTCGTCATAAAGACTCATCCCGATCTGCAGTTTAAAATCATCCTTTGCATTCTCGAGGCTTACAACTGAATTTTCATAATCAGATCTTGAGGTTGCGAGGTTTAGTTCGGCCTGGAAAAGTTCTTCCCTTGCCGATAGTCCGGCATCAACCTTGTTTCTGATAATTGTATAGCTGTTCTGCATATTTTCATATGCTTCTTTTGCAATTTCAAGACTTTCCTGCTGCTGGTAAACAGTATAGAAGTATTGCGCAACCTGTCTCTCCATCATAAGTCTCTGAATGGCATAGTTCAGTTGCGAGTTTTCAAGAGCCAGTTCAAGCTCTTTTATATTCATTTTCGTTCTGTTGTAAGTAAAAATAGGCTGATTAATATTCAGGTAAAGGTTGTTATTGAAACCTGTCGACTGGGCGTTATTATACTCACTTGTAACATCCTGCCACGACAATCTGTTTGTAAGCGAAACACTGGCATCAGTTGCAACTATTGGTTGAGCTATAGTAAACGACCCTGAGCTTCTTATAACTTCCTGGTCGTTCCAGGTTGAAAAGAAATCGTTAAATTCCCTGTCGTTTGAGTACTCAAGCGGGTCTATTGTAAGCGAAAAGTTTGACTTGAGCGAGGCTCTCTGGGCATTCAGGTTTTCCTGACTCCTGATCAGGTTATACCTGGTACGCTTAATGTCAGGACTGTTTTCTTCTGCAATATCCATCGCATTCTCCAGTGTAATGCCAGTCTGAGCTGCTAATCCTGCCGGAATTAGTATTAGAGTAATTAATATAAAATGTAACTTTCTCATTTCTTTCCTTGTTTATCTGGTTTGTTTTATCCATCGAATTGCATCGGCGGTAACAATTCTGCCTTCCGATTTATTACTAAGCTCTACCGAAGTTGAGTCTCCTGATATAAGGTAGGATCCAAGGTGATTCCATCCTGTGGTGGCATTTTCTGAATCAACCACTACCTCATCAGATCCCATATCATGGTATATAGTAAAATGCAGGTCTTTCTGGCTTGATCCTCTCCGACTCCTGCTATTTGCCTGTGCATTTCCTCCCATATTTCCCGGTCCCCCTGGTCCTCTGCTCTGTCCCTGGACATATGCGTATATTTCGTAATATCCTTCTTCTTTAATAGGAGTAGTCCATGTCCCAGTTCTTTCTCCTGTCCCATTTCTGGTATAATGTGCCGACTTAACAAACATCCCGTAGTAGCTGCTCTGAACGGTTTTTTGCCAGTATTCAGGTGCCCACCATGGTGCTACTTCGCTATAGTCGATCCTGTCTTCAGAATTTATTCCAAGCCAATTCTTTAATCTGCCTGAAGATGTTGGCTCGACAAATGAAAAGCCGGGATCTTCATTATCCACAATTATCTCATTTTCTTCAGTAAATGGAGTAATATTTGGAAGAATAACTTCATCTTCTATTGCCTCTGCTCGATTATTCTGTAAAACTTCGTCTATTGGCATCGTTATTTCACTCGGATTATTCAATGAGAAAAGGGTGTTGAAAGACACAGCTCTGGGCTGTGCATCGAGTATAAGACTAATTCTTTTTGACGTTTCTCCCTCAAGCATTACAATCTTGTCTACCTCGCTTGGTTGCATTCCCCTGCCCGGGCCTCCTGCTCCACCCATTGCCCCGCCGGGCCGACCTCCTCCCATTCCACCACCACCTCTTCCGGCTCCCATCGTCCTTACGCTTACAGTAAAAATACCTTCAATAGACTCAGGGTTGGTGGCGTCAAAGGATACAAGGTATCTTGTTCTGTTATCTACAACTATTTCGCTTGTTGTGAGCCTGGTAAAGTAGAATCCAGGCTGCTCCTTGCCATTAAACCATTTTTCCATGCTCTCAGAAATAGAAAACCCAAAATTATTTTCCAATTCTAAATTGAACTGACTGATACTGATGTTTTTAAATTTATTCTCCTCGAGGTAAACTCCGAACCAATCATTAAATTCATCCATGCCGGCCTGCGACCGTATTAAGTTAAACAGGTAATCTCCTTTTACGGTCAGAATAAGTCTCAGAGTGTCGTTCGAAGGATCAAGCAGTAGTATATCATTCAGGCTATTATCCTTAAGTATATTATTCGCCTTATCGTTTTCGCTTAATCCTCCCAGAAATCCTCTTCTCATATTTGCTGCTTCTACTTTCTGAAGGTGAGATTCGAAAACTGCATTCATAACAGGATAATCGGGAGAATAGAAATTATTCTTAAAGAAATAATAACTCGGACCAAGAAGGTATCTGCTTGTTTCGGTGCTGAAACTACCATTACGAAAGCTAAAGTTTTCTCCTCCGGTAATAAAACTGTTTCTGATAAAGTTGGTAAAAGCTCTTACCTGTAGTTCCTTATCCGTTACCACCTGATTGTCGCGCTCCATTCTTTTCTTATTTCTTTTAATGGTGCGATAAAAATCCCCATCATTCATTATTGAAAGCTTTTCTGGAAGTAAAACCATCGATGGTTGCACTTCGGCAAGGGTCTGGGTGTTTTTTTTCTCTATCGATCTGAATTGTACCGGAACCTCAACCAGATTAAGACTATTAAAAGGATAGCTTGTTTTAAAGTTAGTCTCAAGCTCATTCATTACATTTTCAATAAGCAGAGGAATTGTATCAGCTATCTCATTAAGGTCGTTCTTAAAGAAATCATTACCGGGCTTGTACCAGGCAGTATAAAGTATTGAATCAATCCTGATGGAGTCGCATTTATAGTTGCCTATTATCAGCGATATGCCGGAAATCGGATTCTCAGAATTAAAGTAGGAGTAAGCTCCATCCCTGCTATATTTTCCCTGCGATATTGCAGTAAGTTTTTCTGATGTTTCAACCTTCAGATTGTATTCTGTGAAATCTACTTTGATTCGTGCCGGATTTGACGGGAAATAATTCAGTGTGGCTACCGGGTACCAGTTGGCATCAGGAGTTAGAAGTGCATAGTCCTTATATAGCAAGACCTGGCGCTGGTTTACAGGAATCGGACCAATACGCATTTCATCTTCTTTTATATTTTCCTCGTACCAGGGATAACAGTAATCCTCATTTAGGGTGCCCGAATAATAGAAATCTATATGTGTTGAATCGCCGGGCAGCAGCATTTTTTCAGGTCTGATAATAATTATATGTCCTTCTCTCTCGAAATCAATATTTTCACCATTCAAAACTAAATTGCCAAGTTTAAGCCCAGGATTAAGGGAGAATATATATTCACTTAGCTCTTTATCAAGCTTATTCACACAGTGCAGTGATGCAAGCCCTTCAATGGTTTTCCCTTTATGTACTATTGAAAGATCAGCCCTGTAGGTTGTCAGAAAATTTGCTGCCTCAAATTTGTGATTCAATTCGAGGGTTGTGGCCTTCATATTTAGTCCACCGTAATAATCCTTCATAAGTGAATATGCAGAATAGCCGGAGCCAATCAGTAATGCCAGCATCAACATAGAACTAGCAACCCTGTGTGATCTCGATTGGGGTAATCTCTTAAAGGTAAGTACAGTATAGAAAATAAAGCTCAGACCCAGCATCGTGTATAAGCCCCTGTGAAGCAAGACCTGGCCTATATCATCAAAACCGATAATTTGTGATTTAAAAACGGGCATGCCAAACAGCATATAGTCAAATATGGAACCTGCCCTGAAATATAAATAGAACATGTCAAGAGCGGCGTAGCCCAGTAATAATAGAAAGGTTATTGCCTGATTTTTGATAATCGACATTAGCAGGTAGGCAAAGCCCAAGCTAAATATTATGGTTGGAACTGATATTATCAGGAGGAAGTACAGGTATGCTCCGATATCAACGAAGGTATTCTTTGCTATCAGATTTATCAGGAGGGCTTCTGATAATACAATAATATTTATCCACAGAAAAAGCCTGATTATACCCCATGATTTCCCTGCGATGTATTCCAGGTTAGACATCGACCTGGTATATAGTACTTCATTCGTATCAAGCTTCTTGTCCTTCTTGAGAAAATCCGATGCCAGGAAGACGATAACCAGTGCCTGGCCAATATTTAGCAGATAGAGATTTAGATAAGGTATGCTGGAGGGGATAGCCAGGAATTGCCAGTCTTCATCTCCTATTGGCGATACTATCGCAATATTCATTATTGTAAGGATGAAAATAGCTCCCAGTGCAAATAATCTGAACAGCCAGCTACGCCTTAATATCTTTGCTTCGTATTTCGCTACAGTGAATATGTTATGGAGAGAAATCATATCAGTATTTCAGTTATACACTTAAAGGAGTACTATTTGTCCTAAGTTCCATGAAATATACATAAGCATGCTCCAGGTTAGGATCTATTATCCTGCTCGTGTATCCCGGGTCTTCATTTGCTACAATCTGTACATCCCATCCTCTTTCGCTTGGTATGGTTGATATTATATGGAAGTTGTCTTTTACATAATCATATTCCAATTGTGTTAGACTAAGGTTAAATACATGTCCGCTTGCCTCTTTAACCAGACCGGTGGGAGACCCGTTAAAAACCATCGAACCCTTATTAAGTAGAGCCATATCCTGGCAGGTAGAAGAGATATCTCCAACTATATGAGTAGACAGTACAATTATTACATCTTGCTGGCTAAGATCCGACAGGATATTCCTGAATCTTATCCTCTCATCAGGGTCGAGACCTGTAGTAGGCTCATCTACAACAATTATCTTTGGATTACCAATAAGGGCCTGGGCTATACCCAGCCTTCTCTTCATCCCTCCAGACAATTTATTCGCTTTTCTGTCGCGAGCCTCCAGCAAACCTACCTTATCGAGTAACTCATCTACCGTTTCCATTCTTTTCTTCCTGTTTCTGATCCCTGCCAGTGATCCGGCATAATCGAGAAATTCCCATGTTTTTAATCGGGTAAAGAACCTGAAATCCTGGGGAAGGTATCCCAGGTAAGACCTCAGTTTCTTTCTTTGTTTCTGAATATCTATCCCGTCAATCATTACCACACCCGAAGATGGTTTCATAAGTGCTACCAGTATCTTCATTAAACTCGATTTCCCGGCACCATTTGGGCCAAGGAGTCCAAACATGCCCGGTGTAATATCGAGGTTTATATCCTTTACTGCATGATTACCATTCTTATAGACCAAATTCAGGTCCCTGATCTCTATCTTCATCTCCCGGTGATTATTTTCTCCATAATTGTTAGACTATTTATAGACGATAATTATTTCATTATGTCCACAATAAAATTTATTAAATTCAAATATTTGTAAAAAATTACCTGATTAAAGATCAAATTGACAACAATTTGAGCAATGCGAAAGATATTCCTACTTTTGTAGGACAAAGTTAATGACTTGAAAGTCTCAAAAAATATATCTAAGATAATTAATGACCCCGTTCACGGATTTATATCAATTCCCGGGGGATTTATTTATGAGTTAATTGAGCATCCCTTTTTTCAAAGGCTGAGATATGTAAAGCAACTTGGCCTCTCTGAGTATGTTTACCCGGGTGCTACGCATAGCAGGTTCCAGCATAGCCTTGGGGCACTTCATCTTATGGTACTTGCCCTTGAAACACTCAGGAACAAAGGTATAGAGATATCTTCTGAGGAAGAAGAAGCCGCTATGGCTGCTATCCTGCTACACGATATCGGTCATGGTCCATTCTCACATGCACTCGAATATTTCCTTGTCGAAGAAGCCAGCCATGAGGCGCTTTCGCTGGCTGTGATGCAACGGTTAAACCGCGAATTTAAGGGGAAGCTAGATCTTGCTATAAGTATGTTTACTGCTAATTACGAGAGGGCCTTTTTTCACGACCTTATATCTAGTCAGATAGATATGGACAGGCTTGATTATCTTGTGCGTGATACTTATTACTCAGGCGTAGTAGAGGGCTCAGTAGGATCAGGGCGTATAATAAAAATGATCAATGTTAAAGATGGCAGGCTTGTTGTCGAGGAAAAGGGGATCTATTCCATTGAGAAATTTCTTATAGCACGGCGACTGATGTACTGGCAGGTATATATGCATAAGACCGTGGTGTCGGCAGAAAGACTCCTGATAAATATTATTATAAGGGCTAAAGAACTGTTGAGCAGGGGAGAAAGCCTTAACTCATCGCCTTCACTTAAGTATTTCCTTATTAATCATCTTTCTGAAGTTTCAGCTTCTGATTCAGGTAGCATATCTGAAGAATTGCTGGATAAATTCCTGGAGATGGATGACAATGAATTGCTCGCATCTATAAGAATATGGAAGCATAGCGATGATAAAATACTATCCGACCTGTCGGGAAGATTACTTTCAAGAGATCTGCTTGCAATAGAATTGCAGAATCATCCGTTTGATAGTGAGAATGTAAAAAGAATAGCCCTTATGGCAGGTGATATATTGAAGCTTGACAAGAAAGATATGAAATATTATGTCTTTTCAGGAGAAGTCTCAAACAGAACCTATGCCCCGGCTTTGCCAAGCGTAAAGATATTAACTAAATCAGGTGATCTTAAAGAGATAACCGAGCTTTCTGATATGTTGAACCATGATGCCCTTTCACAAAAGATCACAAAATATTTTTTGTGTTACCCCAAAGAGCTAAGAAATAAAATAAGCAGGAAATGAAATTTACAGCACAGTTAATTGCAGGATATTTAAAAGGCGAAATTATAGGCGACCCGGATGTTGTGGTTACAACGGTTGCAAAAATTGAAGAAGGACATAAGGGAGCAATTTCCTTCCTTTCAAATATGAACTATGAGCAATATTTATATACCACAGAATCATCAATAGTACTTATTAATAATGATTTTGTTCCCTCCGCTGATGTAAAAGCAACAATGATTAAGGTGGCAAATGCATACGAGGCCTTTGCCTCACTTCTAAACCTGTATGAAGAGTCTAAGCCAAAGAAAACAGGTATCAGTAAGGCAGCTGTGATTGAAGAATCAGCCAGGATAGGTGAAGACGTATATATAGGTGCCATGGCTTATATAGGAGAAAATGTAGTATTGGGCAGGGGGGTGCATATTTATCCCCATGCTTATATAGGTGATAATACTACCGTTGGAGATGGATCAATACTGTATTCGGGCGTTAAGATTTATCATGAGTGCAGGCTCGGAGAAAATTGTATTATTCATGCAGGTGCGGTTGTTGGGAGCGATGGCTTTGGTTTCGCACCCAGCAGTGCAAATGATTATAAAAAGATACCCCAGGTAGGTAATGTTATACTCGAAGATAATGTAGAGATAGGTGCTAATACAGTTGTAGACAGGGCTACAATGGGATCAACACTAATACGAAAAGGGGTTAAACTGGACAATCTGGTACAGGTAGGCCATAACGTGGAAATTGGTGAAAATACTGTTATGGCAGGACAGAGCGGCGTGGCAGGATCTACTAAAATAGGCAAAAATTGCATGTTCGGAGGCCAGGTGGGAATAACAGGCCATATTAGGATAGCTGATGGTACAAAGGCTGCTGCGCAGACAGGAATAAGCGGACCAATTAAAAACCCCGATACCGTATTATATGGATCGCCAGCTTTTGAATTTAAGAGTTTTCAGAAATCTTATATTGTGTTCAGGAAACTTCCTGACCTGAAAGAGAAAGTTGATATCCTTACCAGGGAAATCAAACTTTTAAAAGACAGATAAATCATTGCGTTCCAATGTAAAACATTTGACTTAAACCATGTTAGAGCATCATTTGGTGGCTTGTTCGATTTTTTTTTATTTCTTTGCATCCAGAATTAAATTGAAAAACTCTTTAATAAATGAGTATTAAACAAAGGACATTAAAGGCTGATGTAAGTCTTACAGGTAAAGGCCTCCATACAGGCGTTGATGTAAATATTACTTTCAAACCGGCACCAGTCGGACATGGATTTAAATTCTGCAGGGTTGATATGCCCGGCAAACCAATAATCAATGCCCTTGCAGAAAATGTTGTTGATACTTCCAGGGGTACCACCCTGCAGGAAAATGGAGCAACAGTTGCTACAATTGAACATGTACTGGCTTCGTTCTACGGAATGAACCTTGATAATATCCTTGTCGAGATAGACGGACCGGAAGCTCCTATTATGGGTGGTTCTTCGGCAATCTTTGTAGAAGAAATTATTAAGGTAGGTATTGTAGAGCAGGATGCCGACAGAAATTATTATGTGGTTAAAGAGAAGATCACTTACTCTGATGAAGAAAATGGAGTGGATCTGATTATCTACCCTGACGATCATCTTAGTATTAACGTACTAATCGACTATAACTCTAAAATACTGGGTAACCAGTATGCTATGCTGAATAATAAAAAGGATTTCGAGAAGGAGATCAGCTCCAGCCGTACCTTTGTTTTTTTCCATGAGCTTGAGCCACTGTATAAGGCGGGTTTGATTAAGGGAGGAGATCTTGATAATGCAATAGTAATTCTTGAAAAAGAAGTCCCCCAGTCTGAACTAGACAGGATAGCACAGCTTTTTAATAAACCTCATATTAATGCACATAAAGAGGGTGTTTTAAATAATACAGACCTCAGGTTTCCAAACGAGCCGGCACGTCATAAACTACTTGATCTACTGGGTGATATGGCACTTGTTGGTCAGCATATCAAGGGTAAGATTGTTGCTACACGACCGGGCCACCTTTCTAATACCAACCTTGCTAAACTGGTGAGACAGGAAATTAAGAAAGGACGACTTAAGAACGATGTACCCGTTTACGATCCTAATGCAGAACCGGTATATTCAACTACTGAAGTAAGAAAGATTCTGCCACACAGGTATCCCTTTCTACTGGTTGATAAAATAATTTATAAGGATGATACATCGGTAGTTGGTATAAAGAATACAACAGTTAATGAAGAGTTTTTCCAGGGACATTTCCCCGAAGAGCCTGTTATGCCGGGAGTTCTGCAGGTTGAAGCTATGGCACAGGTGGGAGGTATACTTGTTCTGAGTACTGTTGATGAACCGGAGAGGTGGTCGACATATTTTCTAAAGATTGATAAGGTAAAGTTTAAGCGCAAAGTTGTACCGGGTGATACACTTATCATTAAACTTGAAATGACCGACGAGGTTCGTCGTGGCATCGTTTCAATGTATGGCAGGGTATACGTCGGTTCAAACCTTGCTGCTGAAGGAGAACTTGTTGCACAAATTGTAAAAAATAAATAATATGATCTCAGATCAGGCTTATATTCATCCTGATGCAAAGCTTGGCGTTAATGTTACAGTTGAGCCCTTTGCATATATTGCTGGAGATGTAGTAATTGGTGACGGATCATGGATAGGTCCCAACTCTGTTATTATGGACGGTGCCCGTCTCGGTAAAAATTGCCAGACCTTCCCTGGTGCAGTAATATCTGCTATTCCACAGGACCTTAAGTTTGATGGGGAAGAAACGACTACCGAAGTAGGCGATAATACAACAATGCGCGAAGGTGTTACTATAAATCGTGGAACACGTGCACTGGGTAAGACTATTGTTGGAAAAAACTGCCTTCTTATGGCCAACTCTCATGTAGCACACGATTGCATAGTTGGCGATAATTGCATCCTGGTAAATAATGTCGGATTGGCAGGAGAGGTAATCCTGGGCGACTGGGTTATTATTGGAGGAGGATCTGCGGTTCACCAGTTTACACATATAGGTTCACACGCAATGCTTGGAGGCGGAACAATGCTACGTAAAGATGCGCCCCCTTATGTTATGGTTAATCATAATCCCGTAGGTTATATGGGCATTAACAGTGTCGGACTCCAGAGAAGAGGCTTCTCCAAGGAGCAGATAGATGAAATTCACAATATGTACCGGATAATCTACCAGTCGGGCAGGAACACTACCCAGGCACTAGAACATATAAAAGCTGAATTTAAGGCTGGTCCTGAGCGGGAACTGATAGTGGAATTTATTTCAGGTTCCAAGCGTGGAATAATTAAAGCAGCAACAAGATAAAGAAGGCAAACGACCAACGGCCTTACTCCTCCCATCCCTGTGCTTTAAGTTCGGCAAGACTGTTATCCTGCAGAGCCAGTGTAAATGCTTCATTTTCGGGAGTTAGATGTCCGGCAATACTTAAGGCTTCGAGTTTCTCTATTTTTTCAAAATCCGTAACCGGAAAGGTAAACATAAATTCAAAATCATCGCCTCCGCTAAGTGCTGCTATCAGGGGCTCCATGCCAAACTCCTTACCTGCATCAGTAGTTTCCTGTACATAGGGAATCTTATCGTGGTATAACCTGCATCCCAGCTGGTATCTTCTTGATAAAGCAATCAGGTCTGAGGCAAGTCCCTCTTTTAATACCCTTATCGAAGTAGGTTTTAGCCCGGCTTCAGTAATCTTAGTTAATATATCACGGTCTATCTCCGGCTTTAGCTGCCTTCCGATAACATATTCTTTTCCTTCAAGCTGGGGCTGTGATCCGCCTGTTTCTTCAAATACTTTTCGTTCCCGTTCAAGTAGTTGTAATCCCATAAATGCAGCTCCCAGGTCACCGCTAACACACACCAGGTCTGTCTCTGTTGGTTCTGTGTCAGATGATAATCCCGGATCTTTTGTTCCGGAAGCTGTTACTGCCATGGTAAGTCCGGTTAAAGAGCTGTCAATATTTAAGCCTGATATCTTAAGCTCATAGTTCTGGCAGGCAATATCTGCTCCTTCAATTATTGTTTCAATATCTTCTATAGTGTATCTGGTGCTTACACCCAGGTTAATCTCAATTGTCTCCGGCCTGCCGCCTTTGCTATATATGCCTGCTATAGAGCTTATTACTGATTTATATCCAAGGTGCTTCAGGGGGAAGTAGGTCATGCTAAAGTGAATGCCCTCGAGCATCACCGAAGTGCTAAGCATAACATTTTCACTGCTACTGTCATCCATAAATGTTTTTGAGAACTTTTCCTTAATCTTTTCAATCAGTATATATTTCCCAAAACCCTGTTCTTCTTGTTTCTCTTTATCTTCCATTCTATGATATTTGCTGCAAAGATAGTTAAAGAGAGGCGAAGGGCAAATAGGGGTATGGGGTACCCGCCTTCGTTAAAATTTTGGCGGACGTAGCGGGATACGTTATTCCGAGTGAGCGAAGCAGGATATGTCATTCCGAGTGAGCGAAGCGACGAGGAATCTGAAAACGGTTTAGACTGAGTTGAGAAAGGTTGAGAATGAGTTTGCAATGGTGGATCATAAAACCTGGCTCCATAATCTAACCAGCCAGATTTATTATTTGAGGATTGAATGTGCATTCTGTTGTTGCTTAGCATTCATTTTTTTATTCTTTCCAGTCCCGAATTATAATCCTGTCATTATATAACTTTACTTCAAGCTTTTGTTTCGCTCTCCAGCCTAGCTTTTTAATAAATTCTTTTGGCAAAGTTATACCATAGCTCTTTCCTCCAGCTATCTTCTGAAGGCTACGTATATTTCTGTCTTCAAGTTTTCTCCGTGCCATGTTTCTTAAGTGTTAATTATGTAATTAATTACGTAATTAATTATGTAATTGTTTCACCAATAAGATTGTTTTAAGTTTACTCCCTGCTCCCTGCTCCCCAAACACAGATTCCTCTCTTCGCCCGGAATAACAAACCTCTTTGCCCTTAGCTCTTAGCTCTTTGCCTTTTTAATATATATCCCTGCCAAAAGGAGTTAGTGCTACCCCTGCAAGCTTAAAGTGTTGCCTGCCGAAGGGTATACCAATAATAGTGATGCACCACAATATGCCAAAAACAAGATGGCTCAGTGATATCCAGATCCCTCCTACAAAAATCCAGATAATATTCATAAGCACATAGAGGCAGCCAGATGATCTGGCATCCTGCCTTGATTCATGTCCGAAGGGCCACAGGGCAAGTATGCCCAGCTTAAGGGTCTGTATACCAAAGGGAATGCCAATAATAGTTATCATTAATACCAGGCTGGCAGCAAAATATTCAATAGCAATAAAAATGCCGCCGAAGATTAACCAGAGAATGTTTCCGAGTGTTTTCATGTTGTTGGACTAAAGAAAAAGGACTAAGAACATACGATTATGGCCCTGAGTCCTTAGGTAAAATATTGGTTTATTCTAATATAATTTTCTGGTTTTTGGGGTATTTAACCCTGTATGTAAGAACTAATTCCTTGCTTTCTTCAGGTTTAAGCTTAAGTGTCCATTTTACTTTGCCATCTATCTCATTAAGCTGGCCGCCTGAGAGTTCTTCGGTTTCAACCTCTATCTGGTTATTCTGACTTATAGGAATCTGGTCTGTAACTACAAGCTCAATGCTGTTGTTCCTGTTATTTCTTACAGTAATCAGGAAAGAGCGGGTATCAAGCCTGTTGGCTCCAATCATCCTGGTACTTGTAAAATCAGTTCTCTTTTCTCGCTTTATTGTTATGCTCTCATCCCTGCCCAGCGAAACAGCCAGAGTGTCTGCTAGCTGTGATCTGCTGATATAAGTCTCACCGGTAAACATATTTCCGAAATAGATATTTGCTTTTCCGTCGAGTAGGTTAAGCGCTTCCCAGTCGGCTATCCCTGCCGTAAGAAATGCTTCCTGCTTCAGTTTTGGGATGCTCATATATTTATAAACAGCATCTGCTTCCAGCCTCTGTAGCTCAATTAATGATGCTTCTCCTGTTGAAGGTATCTTCTGGTTTATATCAAGGTCAAATGAAAAGCTGGTACCCTGATTTGAGATAGTAACAGGAGGTGCCATATACCCCATTTCAGCTTCTTCCATAACATCCAGTTCTGCTACCGCAGACTTCATCCTGCTTGCCCTGGGTGCATCCGCCGCATAGCTTCCACGAATCACTATTGGCTGCTGGAAGTTTATATACCAGGGATTAAGTGCAGGCATAATGCCCGAAACAGACGGACTGGCACTTGAGAAGCTTAATTTTACATCTTCCCAGTCAACTCCTGTGTTCTGATAGACGTTGGCCTTATAAAAAATACTTACGGGCGAATCGGGACTGCTTACCCTGATATCATAAGATGGATACCACCCGGCATTGGTAACAAGATAGTTGAGTGACATATTCGCCTTTGTTGCCCTGTCGGCGATAAGGGTTATAAAAACTTCACCACTTGGCATCTTGTTCCTGTTTATCTCTCCGGCAACCTGGTTTTCCAGTTTCTGCTTCTCAGCCTGCAAATCTTTAATCAGCCTGGTCCTTTTCTGTATTCCGAGCCTTACAGATTCTATGCCAGCAACATATTGATCTGTAAGAATCTTGAATTCGCTTGAGCTGATACTCTTGCTGCCTCCTGTAATTACCCTGTTGGCTGCCAGAAAGGCCTCCTTCTCTCTTAATACACCGATTGCAGTATTTTCGTCTTCAATACTTTCTCCCAGTCTTTCAATCCTTTTTCTAAGCTCTTTTATTTCTTCTGATTCAGCCGGGTTCTCGAGGTAATTAACTTTCTGGTTAACAGCCATAATCATAAAATTACCCTTGCCCTCAACCTGAATAGTACCCTGTATAAGCCTGGGTGATAAACCCTTTACTCTTAATATTGTTTTCCCTGCTTTAAGATCTATCGATCCCTCGTGATAAACCTGGGCCCTGTCGGGGAACATTGTTACTTTCCTGATGCTTGTTGGCAGATCAGTTAATTCCTGAGCACTTAATCCTGAAATAAATACTATTCCTATAAAAAAGGTAATTATGGTTTTCATCCCTGTCAGTTTTATGTTTTGCTAGTGCCAAATTAGTTAAATTGAACGAGAAAACGTATTGATTAGCTGTTCTAATAAGAGGAGAGGATTTTCCGGCCTCATTCTTCCTTATTTCTTATGTGATTATTCCTAAAATTTGTACTTTTGCCTTGCTTTATTTAGATTAAATCTAAGTAAGAGAAACAAATGTTGATCCATACCTGTTTACTATGCAGGAGACAAGAACTGAAACGATGAATCAGAGATGGGAAAAGAGCAGGATAAGATATTAGATGATGTAACCAGCAGTGATTATAAATACGGTTTTTACACCGATATTGATGCTGATGATATTCCGAAGGGACTGAATGAAGATGTTGTTCGTTTAATCTCAGCAAAGAAGAATGAACCTGAGTGGATGCTTGAGTACAGGTTGAAGGCTTTTGCAGGTTGGAAGAAGATGAAGATGCCTGATTGGGCTCACCTTGTGATCCCTGAGATTAATTACCAGGATATAGTGTACTACTCTGCTCCAAAACAGAAAGCACAGCTGGCAAGCCTTGATGAGGTTGATCCGCAGCTGCTTGATACCTTTAGTAAACTGGGAATTCCACTCGAAGAGCAAAAACGACTTTCAGGCGTAGCTGTTGATGCCGTTATGGATAGTATCTCTGTAAAAACTACTTTCCAGGATACACTGGCCGACAGAGGTATTATTTTCTGTTCATTCAGTGAAGCAGTACGTGAACATCCCGATCTGGTTAAGAAATATATGAGTTCTGTAGTTCCGGCTACCGATAACTACTTTGCGGCTCTTAACTCGGCTGTCTTTAGCGACGGATCATTCTGCTATATACCGAAAGGAGTAAGATGCCCGATGGAGCTCTCTACATATTTCAGGATTAATGCTGCCAATACAGGACAGTTTGAACGAACACTTATTGTTGCCGAAGAGGATAGTTATGTAAGTTATCTCGAAGGATGTACGGCTCCGCAAAGGGATGAAAACCAGCTTCATGCTGCTATTGTCGAAATAGTGGCCGAGAAAAATGCTGAGGTAAAATATTCTACTGTGCAGAACTGGTACCCGGGTGACAAGAATGGAAAGGGTGGTATTTATAATTTTGTAACCAAGAGGGGGATATGTAAAGGGGATAATGCAAAAATATCATGGACCCAGGTTGAAACAGGGTCGGCTATTACATGGAAATATCCTTCGTGCATACTTAAGGGTGATAATTCAAGTGGCGAATTTTATTCGGTAGCAGTAACAAATAATCACCAGCAGGCCGATACAGGAACCAAGATGATACATATTGGTAAAAACACAAAGAGCATTATTGTATCAAAAGGAATATCAGCAGGCAAGAGTCAGAACTCCTACAGGGGACTGGTTAAGGTACTGAAAAATGCCTCGAACTCCAGAAACTTCAGCCAGTGCGACTCACTTCTCCTTGGCGATAAATGTGGGGCTCATACCTTCCCATATATTGAAGTGGATAACCAGACAGGTATTGTGGAGCATGAGGCTACAACATCCAAGATTGGCGAAGACCAGATTTTCTACTGCAACCAGAGAGGTATCAGCACCGAAGATGCGATTGGCCTTATTGTAAATGGCTATGCCAAAGAAGTATTAAATAAATTGCCAATGGAATTTGCTGTTGAAGCACAGAAGTTGCTTCAGATCAGCCTGGAAGGATCGGTGGGGTAAGAGGTAAGAGATAAGACTAACTACTTAACAGTATAACAATTTTAGCAGTTTAACGATTCAACACTTCAACAATAAAATAAAATGTTAGAAATTAAAGATCTCAGGGCAACAATAGACGGTAAGGAAATAATAAAGGGAATGACTCTTTCTGTTAAAGAAGGAGAAATACATGCAATAATGGGTCCGAATGGTTCAGGTAAAAGTACCCTGGCTTCTGTCCTTGCCGGACGGGAGATAGCTACAGTAACTGGTGGATCGGTTAGATATATGGGCCAGGACTTACTTGAAATGGCTGCCGAAGAACGTGCGAGAATGGGTATCTTCCTGGGTTTTCAGTACCCGATTGAGATACCTGGAGTAAGCATGGTAAACTTTATGAAAACGGCTATAAATGAGCACAGGAAATATCGTGGCGAGGAACCACTTACGGCGTCCGATTTTCTTAAACTGATGCGCGAAAAGAAGGAGCTTGTAGAACTTGACTCTGCTCTTACAAGCAGGTCTGTTAATGAAGGTTTTTCCGGTGGTGAAAAGAAAAGAAATGAGATTTTTCAGATGGCTATGCTCGAGCCAAAATTAGCCATCCTCGATGAGACTGATTCGGGCCTGGATATAGATGCTCTCAGGATAGTTGCCAATGGTGTGAATAAGCTGAAAAGTCCCGAAAAATCAACAATAGTTATTACTCATTACCAGAGACTGCTCGATTATATTGTTCCCGATGTGGTTCATGTACTTTATGATGGAAGGATTGTAAAAACAGCAGGTAAAGAACTGGCTATGGAGCTGGAGGCTAAGGGTTACGATTGGATAAAAAAGGAACTTGACTGATTTTATAATGGATAAAAAACAGGAGATATCGTTAAAGTTTGAAACTCTTTACAATGAAAATGTAAAGCGGGTAGGTCAATTTACGTCTGACTATATTAATGGATTCAGGGCTAAGGCCTTAAAAGAATTTATGGAGCTCGCCATACCCGACAGAAAAGTAGAGAACTATAAATATACCAATCTCGAGCCCTGGTTCAGAGCAAATTATAAATCATTTTTTATCCCCGAGGAAACAGACTTTGAGGTAGCACAGAATTTCAGGTGCGAAGTAGACACCCTCGATGTACACGAGCTGATACTTGTAAATGGTTTTTATCCCAGTGGAAACGGGAGCATGAAACAACTCGATTCAGGCGTCTGGGTAGGAAGTCTTTCAGGTGCTTCAAAACAGTTTAAGGATGTTGTTGAAGCTCACTATGCAAAATATGCAGTAAATGGTAATGACGGACTTATTCCACTGAACACTGCCCTTGCATCTGACGGAATATTTGTATATGTTCCATCAGGGACCATTCTTGATAAGCCTGTACAGATAGTTAACCTTGTTACAAGTGATGTTGATACCTTTATTCAGCACCGAAATCTTTTTGTGATTGAGGATAATTCGGAGATAGAACTTATAGTATGCGATCATGCCCTGTCGCCGCAGAAGTTTCTGACAAACGCAGTAACCGAAGTATATGTGGGTAGGAATTCAAAGTTTGATATCCTAAGAATACAGAACGAACATAATAATGCTGCTAAACTGACTCATACTTTTATACATCAGGAAAGAGATAGTGTTGCCTCATCCAATAATGTTACTCTGCATGGTGGACTGGTAAGAAACTCTACCTACCACAGATTAAACGGTGAGGGTGCAGAAAGTAATTCATATGGCCTGTACCTTGCCGACAGATGGCAGCATATTGATAATTATGTTAATATTGAGCATGCTGTTCCAAACTGTATAAGTAAGCAGCTATTTAAAGGCGTACTCGATGATTATGCCACCGGTGTATTTAACGGTGCAATTAAGGTGGCAAAGGATGCCCAGGGGACAAGGGCCTATCAGAGTAACAACAATATTCTTCTTACCGACGATGCAAAGATGGATACAAAGCCACAGCTTGAAATTTATGCTGATGACGTTAAATGCAGTCATGGTGCTACTGTTGGTCAACTCGATGAGGAAGCAATGTTTTACCTGCGATCAAGAGGAATTGATAAGGATGAGGCCAGGTTAATGCTTATGTTCGGTTTTGCACATGAGGTTGCTGATACAATCAAAACCGATGTGTTGAAAGATAGAATTGACGGACTGATACTTCAGCGCTTAAAGGGAGAACTTACCAGGTGTACTACCTGTGCAGTAAACTGTGAATCAAATCATAAACATCATTGATGGATATTAAGCATATAAGAGACCAATTCCCTATACTCTCCCAAAAAGTATATGATAATACTCTTGTTTACCTCGATAATGGTGCAACAACCCATAAGCCTCTGGTTGTTATTGATGCCATTAGTGAGGCCTACAGGAATTATAATAGCAATATACACAGGGGAGTACATTACCTGAGCGATATGTCGTCAGAGAAATATGAGGCTGCACGTGAAGGTGTTCGGAGTTTTATTAACGCCGAAAAGAAAGAGGAAATAATTTTTACAGCAGGAGCAACAGCCTCAATAAACCTGGTGGCCTTCTCATTTGGCGAAGCATTTGTTAAAAAGGGTGATAATATTATTATTTCCGCCCTCGAACACCATGCCAATATCGTTCCCTGGCAAATGATGTGCGATAGAAAGGGAGCGGAGCTAAGGGTGATACCCATGGATGATAATGGGGTGCTGGAAATTGATAAGCTTGATACCTTGATATCCGACAGGACAAAATTGGTTTCGGTTGCCCATGTTTCAAATTCGCTGGGAGTAATAAATCCTGTTGAGAAGATTATTGAGATTGCTCATAAGCACGATATTCCTGTACTGATTGACGGAGCACAGGGTATACAGCACGGGCATGTTGATATAAGGAAAATGGACTGTGATTTTTATGTTTTTTCGGCTCATAAGGTCTACGGCCCCACAGGGATAGGAGTTTTATACGGAAAGGAAAAGTGGCTTGAAGCAATGCCGCCCTACCAGGGAGGCGGTGATATGGTAGATAAGGTTACCTTTGAAAAGACTACCTACAACGAACTACCTTTTAAATTTGAAGCCGGAACTACAAATTTTGTTGGCGCAGTTGGTCTTTATGCAGCACTTGACTATATCAGTGGTATTGGTATAGACAAAATAGTAGCCCATGAGAAGAATCTCCTTGATTATGCAAGCAAAAGGTTAAAGGACAGCTGTGGAATAAAAATATATGGTGATACTCCTGAAAAAATTGCGACAATATCATTTCTGATTGATGGAGTACACCAGTATGATGCCGGTATGATACTTGATAAAATGGGTATTGCTGTCAGAACAGGTACTCACTGTGCTCAGCCGGTAATGGACAGGCTTGGGATCGATGGAACCATAAGAGCTTCATTTTGTTTTTATAATACCACCGAAGAAGCCGATCGTCTGGTTGAAGGAGTTAACAAGGTTAAGCAATTAATGAGATAAAAAGTATTGTATGACTATTGATGAAATTCAAAAGCAGATAGTAGAAGACTTTTCTGTCTTTGATGATTGGATGGATAAGTATAATTACCTGATTGAGCTGGGACGCGACCTGGAGATCCTTGATGAAAAGTACAGAAAAAAAGATTATGTTATCGATGGTTGCCAGTCGAAGGTCTGGTTATACCCTGAATTTAAAGATGGCAAACTGTTTTTTAAGGCCGATAGTGATGCCATTATTACAAAGGGTATAGTTGCCCTTCTTATTAAGGTTCTATCGGGACGTACTGCCGAAGAAATAATGACTGCCGACCTGTACTTTATTGATCAGATCGGACTGAAGCAAAATCTGTCGCCAACTAGGTCGAATGGTCTTCTGGCCATGGTTAAGCAAATGAAACTATATGCCATAGCCTTTAACGCAAAACAGAAAAGCAACTGAAATGAGTGCAAATGAATATATGGAAACCGAGGCAAGAATTGTAGGAGTGTTGAAGTCTATCTACGATCCTGAGATTCCGGTTAATATTTATGATCTTGGTCTGATCTATGAGATTAGTGTTGATGAGGATAAGATAGCCCATATTACAATGACACTGACTGCACCAAATTGCCCTATGGCAGAGATGATAGTGGAAGAGGTGAAGTATAAGGTAGCAGGTACGAAGGGAGTAAAAGATTGCGATTTCGTGCTTACCTTTGATCCTCCCTGGGATAAGAGCATGATGACCGATGAGGCAAAACTTGAACTAGGGTTTCTTTAATAAAAATATTATCAATGCCCCTACGCGAAGAATTGACTCGCCTAATAAAACAGAGGTCGTCTGATCTTGGGTTTGAGCATTGTGGTATTGCAAGGGCAGACTTTCTATCAGACCATGAGCCGGAACTCAAAGAATGGTTAGCCGGAGGCCTCCATGCCGAGATGGCTTATATGAACCGGAATATCGATAAAAGGCTCGATCCGCGACTTCTTCTGGATGGGGCAAAGTCGGTAATAGTTGTTGGTTTAAACTACTATCCCGGTGATGCAAGCGCAAATACTGATTCACCTTTATTTTCAAAATATTCATACGGGAATGATTATCACAGGGTAATAAAAGACAAACTTTATATATTACTTTCTGAAATTAAAAAGTACTCTGAAGATATTAATGGTCGGGTATTTGTCGACTCTGCACCTGTTCTTGAAAGAGCATGGGCCGCAAGGGCCGGATTGGGCTGGCAGGGAAAGAACTCTATGCTTATTAATCCTGATTCAGGATCTTATTTCTTTATCGGAACTCTTATTATCGATGCAGAGCTTGAATATGAACAAGTAAGTATTAAAGACCACTGTGGCTCATGTTCAATATGTATTAAGTCCTGCCCTACACAGGCAATTACGGTAAAACGTACCATAGATTCAGCAAGATGTATTTCCTACCTGACAATTGAGAAAAGGGGAGAATTTAAAGACAGCGATACAGATCTAAATGGCTATGTTTTCGGTTGTGATATCTGTCAGGATGTTTGTCCGTGGAACCAGAAGGCACAAGCTACCACAGTAGAAGAGTTTTCTCCCTTGGCAGAGATTCTGGAATATACGATAGAGGATTGGAAAAAAATTACGGAAGACGAGTTTAATAGCATCTTCCGTAATTCGCCGGTATTAAGAACCGCTTATAAGGGTTTTTTCCGTAATCTTGAGCATCTGTAAGCCCTGTCATTCAGCTCCCGATACTTCGGGAGAGGAATCTATAACTAATTAGTAATAGATCCTTCGCTTTGCTCAGGATGACAACTAAAACTTAAAAGAAAGGCCTACTCCAAGCAGCTCTTTAAACTGTACTCTTGGTCCCTGTGCCAGTCCTTCTGAGTCGAAAGTATCGATATCATCATCATAAAGAAGATGAGTGGATATATTGGCAGAGATAAACTCATTTACTTTCATATTGATCATGGTTTTCCAGCTTATATCAATATTCTGAGGTGTATCAAGATAGTTTGAGAATAGCTCCAGTGTAGATGTAAGGTTAATATTCTTCATCACCTCCTTGTTAACACCTACTTTTACTGTTCCACCAAACTCTGACCTTGATGTTTTACCAGCTTCTACGCCAAACGAACCAACTGCAGATAAACTATCGTTCATCACAATGGTAACCTTTCCTCCAAGAGGCGATGCGGAGAAATAAAAGCTATCACTGGGTTTATATTCCATACCGATAGCCAGAATAATATAGCCAGGAGAAAGAAAATCTGAAATCATTGTTCTTCCTGCATCACTTTCCTTATATCCCTTTGTAAACTGAGACTTGAAATTAAGCATCCCGCTTACCAGCCAGTCTCCTGATACTTTTTGGCCGTATTTCGACAGGAGGTCAATATGGTCGTCTGTTTTACTTGAATTCCTGTCGCCTACTTTCTGAATACCGTAACCAATATCAAGGGCATTGTCCCATGATGTCTTATCCTTTGAATAGTTAATGTTAAAAGCAGTAAGAGCATTTACTGCGTATGAGCTTTCTCCACCCTGTGCCCAGTTAGTAAGGCTTACCTGTGAAAAGTTCAGGGAAGCCATTCCGTTAGACTTCCACGGACCGGCAACTGTTGTTGTGTCTTCCTGAGCTGCAGTCGTAAAAATAAATCCGAATACAGCTATAATTGTAATAATATATTTCATCCTTTTGTTTTTTGTTTTTTACCTCTGTTCATCCTGGCTTCTTGCTAAACTGATCCACCGGATCGGTTATTTACGCTCGGCCCTCTTTCATCTTATTTGTTATATATATGAACATCGCTTTGAGGGAATGGAATTGATATTCCTTCCTTGTCGAAATTCTTTTTAACCTGTTCTGTAATATCAAAATATACATCCCAGTAGTCTGATGAATTTGCCCAGGCCCTTACTGCAAAATTAACCGAGCTGTCGGCCAGCTCAACCACTCTTACAAAAGGAGCAGGTTCTTTCATTACCTTTTCGTGCTTGTTAACAATATCATTTAATACCTTCTTTGCCTTTTCAATATCATCTCCATAACCAATTCCGAATTTAAAATCTACTCGGCGTGTTTCCTGGGCTGAATAATTGATAAGTGATCCTGTCGCAATTGGAGAATTGGGGATGATTATTACTTTATTGTCTGGAGTATGCATTATTGTAGTAAAGATTTGTATCTCCTTTACAGTGCCGGCATATCCCTGTGTTTCAATATAATCGCCGACTTTATAAGGCTTAAAGAGAAGTATAATAACACCACCTGCGAAGTTTTGTAGGGTTCCCTGCAAGGAAAGGCCAACGGCCAGTCCGGCGGCACCAAGCACTGCAATAAATGATGTCATTTCCACACCAACCATGCCCAGGATACTTATAAATAGAAGTACTTTTAATCCAACTGAAGTAAGGCTCCTGAGGAAGGGGATAAGGGATTCGCTTACATCAGATTTTCTCAATACCCTGGTTAATCCCTTTGTAAGAGATTTTATGATTCTGAGTCCGATGATCAGGACAATAATAGCCAGGATCAGTTTTATACCATAGCTGGTGGCCAGTTCAAGAACTTTTTGCCACAAGCCCTGAAAGTCAAAGTTTGTTACAGTTTCCATCTTAAAAATTTTAGGTTTAATTTAGTTAAGTTAAGTTAAGCAATATTTGTTAAACACAGTTTCGACCAAATTGTTAATCCGGTCAGTATTTTTTTCTATAAAAATCTGTCTGTATCGTAAAAGTTCTTAATATAAGCTGCTTAGCTCTTATAAATTTAATAAAAATAGAATACTTTTTTACCTTGCTGTAAAAATTGCGTATTATATACAGAACAAGTAAACTGATTGTGGATTACAGTAATTATACAAAAGCTATCAGCAGGGGAGACAGGGAAATGTTCAGGTCTTATATGGACGGGACTATCGATTATGTTTTTAGTCTGGCATGCAGGATAGTGGGCTCTGAAGATGATGCAAATGATATAGTTCAGGAAACCTATATTAAGCTGTGGGAGAAGAGAAAAACACTTAGAAGTGAGAAGTCTGTTTTAGCGTGGACAAAAAGAGTGGCTGTAAATAAATGTTATGATTACCTGAGGACTCAGAAGAGGAAGGGACGATGGAAAAGCGGCGAGGATTCTCCGGAACTACTAAACATTGCATCAGAAAGAAGTGCCGAAGAGAGGGTAAATGGTGATGAGTACGGCAAGATTTTAAAGCTTCTGACCTCGAAGCTCAGCACAAAGCAACAGTTGGTATTTACTCTTTCGGTTATAGAGAAGCTTACAGCTGATGAAATTGAAGAAATAACAGGTATGTCAAAAAGTTCAATCAAAAGTAATTTACATCACGCCAGAAAGGCTGTTAAGAAAAATGCGGAGAGGATATTATAATATGGAAGCAAAAGATAAACTTGATAAAATTTATTCCAGGCTTGATTCGTACAAGCCTGAGCCTGAAGACAGGTCAGATATGATAAGGAATGTTATGGACAAAACATCCGAACCAAATAAAGAGCAGTCAATAGGTAAGATAATGAATATTTTGTTTGGCTGGACAGAGATACTCTGGGTCAGAAGAGGACTTATTACTATCTCTATGGGTCTGATTTTCGTTTTTGTCTTTCAGCAGTTTAGTATTGTAAGCAGGATAGGTCAACTTGAGAGTCGTATGGTGGAAAGCAGCACAGAAAAAATACTGAGGCAGCAGGGAGAGCATGTATTGCTAAACTCTGTAATTATGAAAGAGATGCAGGAAGGACAGCTGCAGGATAGCGTAATGGTATCTGATAAAGATCTCAGGGATCTTGTTAATTCGTATTCTGATCTTCAAAGGAGATACCAGGACCTTTTAAAAGAAAATTATGAGCGACAGGTAAATGGAAATATAAAAAAGCAAGAGTTATGAAACGAATAGGAATACTTTCGATGGTAATATTGTCACTGATGCTTATGTCGAGCCAATGTGGCAGGCCGGATATGCTTGTTATAAACAATATAAATACGGATGGGTCTATTGATCGTAAGCTCGTTATAAGCTATGATAAGAGTGAGTTTGATCTTAATAATTTGCAGGTTCCGATTGATAGTACCTGGACATTAAACAAGATACTGGAAGTTTCTGAGAAGGGAGATTCGGTATGGACTCTTGAAGCTGAAAAGCATTTTAATTCAGTGCTTGAGCTTAATGATACCTACCTGAACCACAAGGGTTCTAATGACCACTTGAACAGGCGTGCAGATTTTTCCAGGAAATTCAGGTGGTTTAATACAGTGTACTATTACTCTGAAGATGTAGCTAAAATGCTTGAAGCCTATCCTCCGGAAGATTTTCTCGACGAAAAATACCTTCATCTTTTTTATATGCCTGAGAAAATATTTAATGATTACAGGTACGGGGAAGATAGCACTAAATACAAGGCTGTTTATGATACTTTGGAAGAGAAGAAGGATGAATGGCTTGGAAGATGCCTGGTAAAGGCAGCATTAATTGAGATGGATTCATTAATTAAAGAATCTGGGGATACATCAATAGAGCTTGAATATATTTCACAGAAGGAGGAAGAGCTGGGAGATATACTCCTTGATGATTTTGATATAGATGTGGCGATCGATTCACTCTTTGGTGAGGGTTACTATAGTAAGAACCAGGTCTTAATTGATTCTTCAATTGCTAATCTTGAAAGGAAGCTGGAGCTTGCCATGGATGTCGAAACCTACCTGGTGCAGGTAAAGATGCCCGGCGAACTGGTGGGGACAAATGGATATATCGATACGGAGGGAGCTATTCTATGGGAAGTAAATTCAGATCTTGTTTTTGCGAGCGACTACTCAATGTGGGCACAATCTACCGAAAGCAACCTGTGGGCCTGGATAGTGAGTGCTTTATTTGTGATATTTGTGGTACTTAGTATTATTCTCAGAAGCAGAAGATCATAATAATAAAGGGGACACAAATTCTTGCGTCCCCTTTTATTCTTTTACTTGTTTGGTGTATATCTTATCTGTAATCTGAAAGAGATTCCATTAATTTTTTCCGGGTAAAGAATATCCTGCTCTTTACTGTTCCAATTTTTAAATCGAGCTTGTCGGCAATCTCTTTGTATTTAAAGCCTTCAAGATGCATCCTGAAAGGAATCTTAAATTCATCTTCCAGGGCATCGATAACCCTGTTAATCTCATTAGCCGAATATTTTGACTCGGGTGAAACAAATCCAGACTCCTGGGGCAGGTTTATAAAGTAAAGATCCTGTGAACCATCAATAATGGTGTTTTCTTTAACCGACCTTCTGTAATTATTTATAAAGGTATTTTTCATTATTGTAAAAACCCATGCCTTAAGGTTTGTGTAGTCTACAAACTTATCCTTGTAGGTAATGGCTTTCATAAAGGTGTCCTGTACAAGGTCTTCTGCACGTGTATAATCAGCAGTAAGACTAAGGGCAAACTTCATCATGTTGTCTTCAAGACCAATCAGGTTGTCGTTAAATTCTATCGCTGTCATAATTCTATTCTTTACTTGGTTTTTAATGATTCAAATATACGACGATAATAAAAGATATACAAATCTTAATATCTTAAACTCGCTTAAGTCTAAGAGTATTCTAAATAGAATTAAAATTATAAAGATCAGATATAGAGTATTATAGATATTAAGGGGTCTTGGTATTCTAAGTATAGTTTAAATAGCATATCTGTTAAACAATTTTCATATGCAGTTATGGTGCATATATTACTAAGAAATAACGGTTTCCTATTTAGATCACTATTTCGTACTTTAGGTGAAAATATTAGCCAAGATTATGGAATTTAAACTGGATACAGAAAATGGCATTGAGCTTATAGGTGATATTTATGATACCGGCGCAGAGCCTTCACGAGTCTTATTGTTGATACATGGTCTTGGAGATCATTTTGGACGATATTCACACTGGGCCAGCTGGTTTGCTGAAGAGGGCATAGCAGTAATCGGGATTGATCTGCCCGGTCATGGTCGTTCGCCCGGCAGAAGGGGTCATATAAACAGCTATCACACTTACAATTCGATTATTGAATCTCTTGCAAAATTTGCAGTTAAGAGCTACGGCGATAAGCCTATCGGACTTTACGGGCATAGTCTGGGAGGCAATATAGTACTGAATTACCTTCTTACAAATTCTTTTGGATTCGATTTTGCTATTGCTACTTCCTCCTGGCTTGAGCTCGTGTCAGCTCCTTCAAAATCCACACTGGCCCTTGCAAAAGTTGTGAATTGGATATTTCCGACAATCCTGCAGGCGAATGGATTAAAGCTGGAGCATATATCAAGGGCTGCCGATGTAAATGAGAAGTATAATAGCGACCCCCTTGTGCACGACCGTATATCGGTAAGACTGGCTGTGGAAGCAACAAATGCAGCTAAAAGGATACTTGAGACCGGATCGATAATTGATATACCGGTCCTGCTTGTACATGGTGAAGATGATATGATTACTTCAACAAAAGGAAGTCAAAAGCTAGCTGAGATAAATGATAATATTTCTCTTAAGTTATGGGATAAAGCTTATCATGAGTTGCAGAATGAGTCGTTTAACAGAGATGTATTTTCTTATATAAATAGTTGGATAGTAAGTTTATAGCTATTGAAATTCAGAACTGAAATAAGCCCTGAAAAATCCGGTCTGCGAATTGGATATCACACGCCTTTATTTTTCACAGGCTCCTGCTTTTCAGAGGAGATAGGATCTTACCTGGAAAGAGGGAAATTCGATATCCTGATAAACCCCTTTGGCGTTTTGTATAATCCGGCTTCTGTGGCTGATTCCCTGGGTCGTCTAATAGAGGGCCGAAAGTTTACAAAGAAAGATTTATTCGAATACAGAGAAAGGTTCCTGAGCTTTAGTCACGATACATCATTCTCCGGTGAATCTCCTGAAGATGTCCTTCAATCAATAAACCCAAGACTAGATTTTGCAGTATCAAAGCTTAAGAATGCATCTTTCCTTTTCGTCACTTTTGGTACAGCAAGAGTATACCGGCTGAAATCTTCAGGCAAGATCGTTTCAAATTGTCATAAAATTCCGGCGCAGGAGTTTATAAGGGACATACTTAGTGTTGACGAAATTACTTCACTATGGAAAGACCTTATCGAAAAGCTCAGAGAGTTTAACAGCAAGATTAATATTGTTTTTACCCTGAGCCCTGTCAGACACTGGAAAGATGGGGCACACGGCAACCAGATCAGTAAATCCATTCTTTTACTTGCAATTGACAGTCTGATGTCTCAGGACAACAGGCTTAATTACTTTCCTTCCTATGAGCTGATGATAGATGATCTGAGAGACTATCGATTCTATAAGGATGACCTTTTGCATCCCTCACAATTAGGAGTAAAATATATCTGGGATTATTTTGCAGCAACATATATCGAGGAGGATGTAATGAAATTGTACAGGGATATTGAAAAAGTTATGACCGGAGTAGAACATCGATTTACAGGTAATAACAGACATGAAAAGGAAGCCTTTAAAAAGAATATGCTAAACAGAATAAGCCATATTAATCAAATTTATCCAGGCATTAAGCTCGACTCAGAGCAGGAATATTTCAGGAATCTTTAAACAATCTTACTTTTGTGGTGTTTAACTAAAAATTAGAAAAACTAAACAAAATAATTTTTTAATGAAACTGACCTACTTAATACCTATACTTTTTTTTATTTCTGTCACAGGAAACCTCTTTGCCCAGGAAAAGGAGGGAACTGTTAAAGGGAGGGTTTTAAATGCTGCCACCAATGAGCCGGTGCCTTTTTCGACCGTTGTTATTTTTGGCACTACCACGGGAGCGATGACAGACTTTGATGGCAACTTTCTTTTTACCGGTCTTGAACCGGGTTATATCCGGATACAGGCCTCTTCAGTTGGATACGAGGCATATGTATCGCCTGAGTTTCTTGTTACAAGAGATAATTCAGTCTTTATCGAGCTTCCTATAACTGAAGCTGTAGTGGGTATTGATGATGTTGTTGTCAAAGCCTCACCTTTCAGGAAGAAGCTCGAGTCGCCGCTGTCTGTGAGGATAGTAGGTATTCAGGAGATTGAAAAGAATCCTGGTGGAAACAGGGATATATCAAGGGTAATACAATCATTCCCCGGTGTGGCATCAACACCGGCTTTCAGGAACGATGTTATTGTAAGAGGTGGCGGTCCTAATGAAAACAGGTTTTACCTTGACGATATTGAAATTCCTTATCTTAATCACTTCTCAACTCAGGGGGCCTCGGGCGGACCTGTTGGGATAATAAATGTGGATTTTGTGCAGGAACTGAACTTCTATTCTGGAGCTTTCCCTGCATCAAGGGGAAATGCATTGAGCTCGGTGCTAAGCTTCAGGCAGATCGATGGTAATAATGAAAAAATGAAATACAGGGCCACGGTAGGTGCATCAGACCTGGGTATTACAATTGACGGTCCGACGGGTGAAAACAGCTCTATAATAATGTCTGCAAGGAGATCTTACCTGCAGTTCTTATTTAGTGCCATAGGCCTGCCTTTTTTGCCAACTTATAACGATTTTCAATTTAAGCATAAGACAAGGATTGGCGATAAGGGTGAGCTTACTATACTGGGGATTGGTGCTCTTGACGATTTTGAGCTAAACCGCGAAGCAAACGAAACGGAATACCAGAGATACATTCTTGATTATATACCGGTTCAGAAGCAGTACAGTTACACTTTCGGAATAAAGTATAAGCATTTCAGGGATAATGGCTACGACACCTGGGTGTTGAGCAGGAATTATTTAAATAACAGGCAGTACAAATATGCAGGCAACGAGGAGATTGAGTCTCTTAAATTGCTTGATTATCTTTCTGGTGAGGGAGAGAATAAGTTCAGGTATGAGCGTACAATACAAAGGGAAGATGGTCTAAAACTGGATTATGGAGCAGGCTTCGAAAATGTTTTATACAGAAACAGCTCGATGCAGAAATTATTTATTGAATCTAACGTAATAGAAAGAGAATCTGAAATATCCTTCAGAACAAATAAATATGCACTTTTCGCACAGGGGTCAAAGAGTTTTATTGACAAAAGGCTGTCCCTTTCTGCAGGGTTGAGGGTAGAAGGGTCTACTTACTCTTCTGAAATGGCTAATCCCCTGAAGAATCTGAGTCCTCGAGCATCGGCTTCGTGGTCTTTTTCTGACAGACTGAGTTTTAACTTCAATATTGGCAGGTACCTGCAGCTGCCTCCATATACATCAATGGGTTACTCCGATGCTAATGGAACACTTATCAATAAACAGAATAATATTACATATATAAAGAGTGATCATATTGTTGCAGGGCTTGAATTCCTCCCACGTGAAAATTTCCAGTTTACAATTGAAGGCTTTTACAAGAAATACAGCGATTATCCATTCTCGATTAGCGATTCAATTCCCTTAGCGAGCAAGAGTGCTGATTATGGTATTTTCGGTGATGAGGAGGTCAAATCCATATCAAGCGGACGGTCCTACGGTGTTGAACTGCTGGGAAGGATTAAAAACCTTAGCGGACTAAATATGGTATTTTCCTATACATGGGTAAGAAGTGAGTTTATGGATTTATCAGATAGATATATACCAACATCCTGGGATAATATTCACCTATTAAATATTACGGCAACAAAAAGAATTGGTAAATATTGGGATGCAGGAGTAAAATGGAGATATGTTGGGGGTGCTCCCTATACTCCCTTTGACTTAAATAAGTCATCGTTTAAGGATGCCTGGGATATCAGGGGGCAGGGTTATCTTGACTACAACCTTTACAACAGCGAGAGGCTAAAGGCATTTCACCAGCTCGATATAAGGGTCGACAGGGCTTTCTACTTTGATAACTGGTCGTTAATGTTCTATATTGACATTCAGAATGTTTATAATTTTAAGGCAGATCAGCCACCTATACTTATAAGGCAAAGTGATGAAGCAGGTAATCCTCTGACCAACCCCTCAGACAGTGATAAGTACCTGCTTAAATATATAAATGGTGAATCAGGGACTGTCCTGCCCACATTAGGAATAATCATAGAATTTTAAGATATATAAAATGAAAAAACTTACAGTAATATTACTTGCAATATTAGCAGCCTCCTGTACTATTAGCAGATCTGATTCAGACGGCATCGAAGAGGAGCAGTATGTTTTTACAGTGAACGAGATGGGTGAAGGTCCCTGGATTACACTGGACCTGGAGCGTGGCGATAGTTTTTATTATCCTCTAATGGCAATATGGCTTGAAGATATGGAGGGTAATTATATACAGACACTATATGTTCCCAGATCGGTTGCAACTTCGGTTTTCAGATTCGGCGAGGTAATTGATAACAGCTGGACTCCCGGGGTAAGACGTCATCCTCAGACATTGCCCTACTGGGCTCATAAGCGTGGTATTAAAGCCTCAGATGGCTTATATATGCCCGATAAGGATAATCCTGTAGCCGATGCATATACCGGTGAAACACCCATTACCGGATTCCAGATCTCTGGCAGGACAGATAAGCCCATTAATCAGCCTTTTAGAATTATGCTGGAGATAAATCAAAACTGGGACTGGAACGAATACTGGACCAATGACCTCTACCCTGATGATGAGTATTATAAGTTATCATGCCAGCCAGCACTCGTATATGAGGCTATTCTCGATCCTGCTCTGGCAGGTGATGAGGTACAGATGAAGGCAATAGGTCACAGTCATCATTCCGGGGCAACAGGTGAGCTTTTTGAGGATCTTTCTACAATTACTACGGCACTGGATATAGCAAAATCTATTACTGTAAAAATGGGAAGGTAAATTGAATAAAGTGTTGGGGTGTTTGGGTGTTGGAGTAATGGGGTAGCTTTATCCTACGCCTTAGATCTATTGTCTTTTCTTATCTTCCTGTATCAACCAGGATTTTTCTGACAATTTTGCGATTGTCTTCAAGTTCAATGGTAACCAGGTAAATACCTTTTTCGTTGCCCTGTAATTCAATTTCTTTTCTTTTAACTGGGAAAACAAGTTTCTCGCGAGCAATCTCCTGTCCGATAATATTGCTAATCCTAACAAATTTAAAGGGGATATCAGACGTTATTGTAAATCGACTATTAAGAACCGGGACCGGAAATATTTTAATCTCAGGTTCTTTTTCCTTATCTAAAACGGCTTGTTCAATACCATACTCAGTATTAACAGCCTTAAGTTGCTGAGCACTCAGGACACCTGTAGATATTGCAAAGAAAATTATGAGTAAAAATACTCTCATAGGCAATATAGGTTTCTAGCTTATACGCAAATATCGTGCAAAAAGATACTACTTCCTTTTTTTATTTACTCTTTAACATAACTTTAGCATTCTCAAGATCAGCCGGTGTGTCGATTCCAATACTATCCCATAAACTCACTGAAGTGCGTATTTTATATCCTTTCTGAAGCCATCTTAACTGTTCAAGTGATTCTGCAAGCTCAAGTGCTGTGGGCTTAAGCGTACTTATTTCCTTAAGAATATCAGTTCTGTAAGCATATATTCCAATATGCCTGTAGAAGGGGTAACCTTCAAATATTTCCCCATCAGCTTTATCCCTTATAAAGGGGATAACAGCCCTGCTGAAATATAGGGCATTGCCTTTTTCGTCGATAACTACTTTAGGATTATTTGGGTTTTCCAGTTCTTCAATCCCTGAAACTTCCTTTATTAGCGTTGATATTTCGACTCCCTTATCGTCGAACGATTTTATCAGAAGCTCTATTTGCTGTGGCTTAATAAAGGGCTCATCTCCCTGAATATTTATTACAATATCAGGACAGGTATCTTCGCGTTGGCAAATTGACTTTAGTGCTTCAGCACAGCGGTCGGTGCCGCTTTTATGCTCGGGGGATGTCATTACCACCCTGCCATCAAAACCCAATACCACTTCTTCAATCCGGCTGTCGTCGGTTGCAACATATAAATTGTCCAGCACCTTTGAAGCCTGGTCGTATACCAGCTGTATCAGTGGCTTATTATCTATCATCGCCAGTGCTTTCCCTGGAAATCTTGTAGAAGCAAATCTGGCAGGTATTATCCCGAGTACTTTCATAGTGCTGTGTTTTTATATCAGCGAATTTACGAAAAATGGATTTTTCTAAGTCTTTAAAAAAGATTAATTTCGCATGGATGATATTGGCCCTATGAAAGAACTACAGAGCATAAAGCAAAGATTTGGCATAATAGGTAACTATATTGGTCTGAACAGGGCAATAGATATAGCTATTCAGGTTGCCCCGACAGACCTGTCTGTTTTGATCACCGGTGAGAGTGGAACGGGTAAAGAAACTTTCCCGAAGATTATTCACAGCCATAGCTCAAGAAAGCACGGACAGTATATCGCGGTTAACTGCGGAGCCATTCCTGAAGGAACAATAGATTCTGAACTTTTTGGACACGAGAAAGGGTCCTTTACGGGTGCTACCGATAATCGAAAGGGATATTTTGAGGTAGCTGATGGTGGAACAATCTTTCTTGATGAGGTTGCAGAGCTACCTCTTGCCACCCAGGTTCGTCTTTTAAGAGTACTTGAAACAGGTGAATTTATAAAAGTGGGCTCATCCAGGATGCAAAAATCTGATGTAAGGGTTATTGCAGCTACCAACGTTGATATTCAAAAGGCAATTCAGAATGGGAAGTTCAGAGAGGATCTGTTCTACAGGCTAAATACAGTGCCCGTTGCAATTCCGGCTCTAAGGGAAAGGGGTGAAGATATTTTGCTATTGTTCCGTAAATTTGCATCTGACTTTGCTGAGAAGTACCGCATGCCTTCAGTTAAATTAACTGATGATGCAAGAGTGATTCTTACAGATTACAGCTGGCCTGGCAACGTACGGCAACTTAAGAATATTACAGAACAAATTTCTATAATTGAAGGCTCACGCGAAATTAATTCAGAAGTACTAAGAACTTATCTGCCCGACTATTCCGGGACCAAGCTGCCGGCATTAATAAGAGATAGGCAGAGTGGAGAATCATTTTCTTCCGAGAGAGAGATTTTGTATAAGATTCTCTTCGACATGAAGAAGGATATGAGCGATCTCAAGAAACTTGTACTGGATATGCTAAACGAGAACCCGGATAGCCTGAATCTGTCTGAAGCAGATACTAAAGTTATCAGAAGGCTCTACGATGAGTCGGAAAGGGGAACAACAACCGAGCTTGCTCATAGCAAAGCACCGGTTAAAATACCCCATCCACCGGATGATGATGAAAACATTCAGGACACTGAGGAGATAATTGAGGAGTCGCTTTCACTTGTTGATAAGGAAATAGAGCTTATTAGGAAGGCCCTTGAGAAATATGCAGGCAAGAGGAAGCTGGCGGCGGATGAACTTGGAATATCTGAACGGACACTTTACAGAAAGATTAAGGAATATGGAATTGATTTATAAATCAAGATCATTTATGAAAATATTAAGACTGGTTATTTTACCGGTCTTAGTCGTCTTTATATCCATGCTTACTGATTCATGTAAGGTGACTTATTCCTTTTCAGGGGCAAGCATTTCAGCTGAAATAAAAACAATAAGCATTCAGTATTTTCAGAACCGGGCTAATCTTGTGCAACCCGGATTGGGACAGTATATTACTGATGAATTACAGGATAAGTGCAGGGCACAGGCTAATCTGGAGTTTGTAAATGATATTGGAGATGTAAATTTCGAAGGAGAAATTACTGATTATCAAACTCGTCCACTTACAGTTACAGGGGATGCCCAGGCTGCCATGAACAGGTTTACAATTACTGTAAGGGTTAAGTTTACAAATACGGTTGAACCTGATTATAGCTTTGAACAGAGTTTTTCGAGATATGCAGATTACGACAGTACGCTGGAGTTGAGTTCGGTAGAACAGGAGTTGTCTGAAGATATTGTAGAGGAACTAATTGAGGATATCTTTAACAAGGCTTTCGTAAACTGGTAGAATGAACAGAAGCGAACTTATAGAAATGATTCGAAACCATAGCTGGTCTGAAAAGGTCGATAGTACAGAGCTTAAGGAAATAATATCTCTGTATCCATGGTTCCAGTCTGTTTATACTTTGCTTCTTGATGCACAGTATTCTGCCGATAGTGTAACTTTTGAAGAATCTCTTAAGAAGAATGCAGTATTTGTTGCTAACAGGGAAGTACTTTATTATATTCTTAAAGATTCTGTTAGAGAAAGTACGAATGAACAGATCCAGGAAAAGCCGCTTAGTACTGAAACTGATGAACAGGGATTGAGGTCGAGAGAGGAGCTCGTTAAACAGATTGAATCAAGACTTGCCGAACTGGAGAAACCTTCGCATAAGAATAGTACCGCCTCAGACAGCACTATCGATCAGGATGAAGATGATAGTGTAAGAGGCTCAGAAAATATAGATGCCGAGAATGAGATACTGCTGCTTGATGAAGATGAAGATATTATTGAGGGATTTGATGATGAAAGAAAGTCAGAATCTGCGGGAGGAGAAAAGGATCTTCTCGACATGGATTATCCGGAGACTGATTTTAATAAATCAGAAAGCAGCTCTGCCTATGATTTGGTCGACAGGTTTATTGAACTAAACCCACGAATTGAGCCCAGCAGGGTGAAGCTGGATACTCCAATTGAAGATATTGCAGAGAAGGTTGAAGACAAAAACCCTGGACTTATAACCGAAACATTGGCCGGGATATATATTAATCAGAAGTTCTATACAAAGGCAATTCTTATTTATGAAAAATTAAGTTTGAAATTTCCGGAAAAAAGTAGTTACTTTGCGACTCAAATTGAGAAGATTAAAGAATTAATGTCATAATTAAAAGAGAATGGGACTTTATATATTTGTATCGGTCTTAATAATAGTAGCCTGCTTCCTGCAGATACTTATAGTGCTTGTACAGAATTCAAAAGGTGGCGGACTGGCAGCTAATTTTACATCTACAGGTCAGACCATGGGTGTACGTAAGACAGCTGATTTTCTTGAGAAAGCAACATGGACATTGGCCGTAGTTATTCTGGTCTTAAGTGTCGCAGCAACTGCAACAATTCCAAGGTCGGGAGATGAGCAGCAGTCAAGGATTCAGCAACAGATTCAAAATGCTGTCGATCCCAGTGCTATACCAACATTGCCAACAGCAATTCCAGAACAGAATCCGGGTACTGAAGGTGGACAGCAATAAGCTATAAAAAAATAATTTTGGAATGTCAGTTTGTCATCAGACTGACATTTTTTTTTGCAATAATGTCAACTTTATGCCCTATTCGGCTAATATTTTCATTTGGCATAGAATGTGATAATTAGGGGATGTCGGTAAATAAATGTTAAACCTAAAAACAAAAAGAAATAGAGATGGCAGATTTAAAAGGGAAAGTGCTCGCTGGCAAAGTTCTTGTTCAACCAGCAGAAGCAGAAGAAAAAACACAGAGCGGAATTATTATTCCTGACAGTGCAAAAGAAAAGCCACAGCAAGGAAAAGTTGTACTTGTTGGGGAGAGTAAGAAAGATGAACCGATGGAGGTAAAAACTGGTGATGTTGTCCTCTATGGAAAATACGGCGGGCAGGAACTCACCATTGATGGTGTGGATTATCTGCTTATGTCACAGAGTGATGTTCTTTTTATAATGTAAACCTGATAACAATTTAAATTATTTGATATGGCAAAAGAAATCAAATTTGATATCGAAGCTAGACGTCTTCTTAAAGAAGGTGTTGATAAGCTTGCTGATACAGTAAAAGTTACCCTTGGTCCCAAGGGACGTAATGTTGTTCTTGAGAAAAAGTTTGGCGCACCACAGATTACCAAGGATGGTGTAACCGTAGCCAAAGAGATTGATCTGGAAGATGGATACCAGAATCTGGGAGCACAGATGGTAAAGGAAGTAGCATCCAAGACCGGAGATGATGCCGGCGACGGAACTACTACCGCTACACTTCTTGCTCAGGCTATTATTAATGTTGGTCTGAAAAATGTTACAGCAGGAGCCAATCCTATGGAACTGAAAAGAGGAATTGATAAGGCTGTTGCAGAAGTTGTGAAATCAATAGCCGAGCAGGCCCAGGTTGTTGGTGACGATTTAAATAAGATTGAGCAGGTAGCTCGTATTTCAGCCAATAATGACGATGAAATAGGTAAACTTATTGCAGAAGCAATGGGTAAGGTAAAAAAAGAAGGTGTTATTACTGTTGAAGAAGCAAAAGGAACAGAAACTACTGTTGAAGTAGTTGAAGGTATGCAATTTGATCGTGGTTATATCTCTCCTTATTTTGTTACCGATGCTGATAAAATGGAGGCTGACCTGGAGAATCCATATATTCTTATCCATGATAAGAAAATATCTACCATGAAAGATCTTCTTCCTATTCTCGAAGCTACTGCACAGAATGGAAGACCATTGATGATTATTGCAGAAGATGTAGAGGGTGAAGCTCTTGCTACACTCGTTGTAAACCGTCTTCGCGGTTCTTTGAAGGTTTGTGCCGTAAAAGCACCCGGATTTGGAGACAGGAGAAAGGAAATGCTTGAGGATATAGCAATTCTTACAGGAGGTACAGTTGTTTCTGAAGAGAAAGGTCTTAAGCTTGAGCATGCCACACTGGAAATGCTTGGCGTAGCTGAGAAAGTAACAGTGGATAAAGAGAATACCACTCTTGTAAACGGAGCAGGTGATAAAGAATCTATTGCAGCAAGGGTTGGACAGATAAAGAAACAGATTGAATCAACCACTTCAGATTATGACAGGGAAAAACTTCAGGAGCGTCTGGCCAAATTAGCCGGTGGTGTTGCAGTGCTTTATATCGGAGCTGCATCAGAGGTTGAAATGAAGGAGAAGAAAGACCGTGTTGATGACGCATTAAGCGCAACAAGGGCTGCAGTCGAAGAAGGTATTGTACCTGGTGGAGGTGTTGCTTATATTCGCGCTATCGATTCTCTTAAGAAAGCCAAGGCAGATAATGAAGACCAGCAGACAGGTATTGAGATTATTAAACGTGCTATCGAGGAGCCACTTCGCCAGATTGTAATTAACTCAGGTAAAGAGGGTGCTGTTGTTGTTCAGGCCGTAAAAGAAGGCAAGGCCGACTTTGGTTATAATGCCAGGATAGATAAGTACGAGAATCTTTACGAATCTGGTGTTATTGATCCGGCTAAAGTTACAAGAATCGCTCTTGAAAATGCAGCTTCAATAGCTGGTATGTTCCTTACTACAGAGGCAGTGGTTATTGATATAAAAGAAGATGAGCCTCCAATGCCTCCAATGGGCGGCGGAATGCCAGGAATGATGTAAAAGATATTTACACAGATTAAAGACGAATTCCACGAATAGTAAAGAGGTAGCCATATGGTTACCTCTTTTTGTTTAAGTGGTTTAAGTGGTTTAAGTGGTTTGGGCTTCTTTTGACCTTTTCCTGACAGAAATAAGGAAGAAAGCCAGTGCCATTAAACCCGATATAAGTCCGATAATATACGCCGTAGCAGGAGGAAGACTCAGTCCGGCACTGCTTCCAGGTGCAACCAGGATATATGAAATACAGACAATAGTCAGGAAGGTAGCAGGTAGAGAAAGATACCAGTGATTCTTATCCCTATTAGCCATATACATTGCTGCAGTCCATAAAACAATGGTGGCCAGTGATTGATTTGAGATCCCAACAAACTTCCATACCCTGCCAAATTCATCTTTCATAATAAAGGTTAGAACAAAACCAATTATAAAAAGAGGGATGCTAACGGCCAGCCTGTTTTTCAGACTTACCTGCTTAATACCGAATATATCTGCAATTGTGAGTCGTGCACTTCTGAATGCAGTATCACCCGAGGTAATCGGGCAGGCAACAACACCTATTATTGCAAATATTGCCCCCAGACGGCCAAGCCAGGAATTACAAATTTCATTAACCACCCAGGCCGGATCCGGAATAATATCCTTATTGGAGGTAAGTGGGTTTGTAAGTGTGTAATTCAGACCATGTACATCGCCAAAATAATTCATCGCAGCCGATGCCCAGATAATAGCAACAATACCTTCAGTTATCATTGCCCCGTAGAAAATTGGCTTTCCCTGTTTTTCATTCTTGAGGCAACGGGCCATAAGTGGCGATTGTGTTGCATGAAATCCTGATATGGCACCACAGGATATAATTATAAATAGCATAGGAAACAGGAGATTGGATTTAGGATCAGTATGAAAATTTTTAAATGATGAGAAATTAATTTCCATCATATCCAGACTGCCATTTGCTGATTTAAGTATTAATGCACCTCCAATCCCTATAGCCATTATAAGTAGTGAGGCTCCGAAAACCGGATATATACGGCCAATAATTTTATTTATAGGCAAAAGGGTAGCAAGCAGATAATATGCAAAAATCAGGTAGAGCCAGATTCTGATATCCACATTGGTCATCGTAAACAATAGCTTTGCAGGCCCGCTAACAAAAGCTACTCCGACAAATAAAAGGAGGAGGAGAGTGAAGACCCTCAAAATGGACCTGGCCGTTGATCCGAGGTAGTTACCAACAATCTCGGGTAAACTTGCTCCATTATTTCTTATCGATAACATGCCCGAAAAGTAATCGTGTGTAGCACCCATAAAGATGCACCCCAGAACAATCCAGATATAAGCCATCGGTCCATACATTGCACCCAGAATGGCACCGAATATAGGACCCAGCCCTGCAATATTCAGAAACTGAATCATAAATATCTTCCATGCCGGCATCGGGATAAAGTCAACGCCATCCTCCAGTCTGCATGCAGGTGTCTTTTTATCAGGCATCATTCCGAAATACCTGTCTATAAATGTTCCGTAGGTAAAATAACCCAGGATAAGAACAACTATGCATATAAGGAATGTAATCATAGAGTAGATCAATTTGTATAAAATTAGTATTTATAGTTGAAAGCTTGAATTGTTGAACCGGGAATTGTTTGTTTTATTCAAGCATTTAAACCTATTCAACCTTTTCAACTTTAATAGTATATTTGCCCTAATTATGGCAAGTCACAAGGATAACATACGAAATTTCTGCATTATTGCTCATATTGATCATGGTAAGAGTACTCTGGCAGACCGAATGCTGGATAGTACTAACACAGTATCGGTGAGGGATATGAAGAACCAGGTTCTGGATAATATGGACCTGGAGAGGGAGCGAGGCATAACCATTAAAAGTCATGCCATACAGATGAAATACTCAAGAGGAGGGAATGACTATCTCCTAAATCTTATTGATACTCCGGGTCATGTTGATTTTTCTTATGAAGTATCAAGATCAATTGCTGCCTGTGAAGGCGCACTGCTGGTGGTTGATGCTACACAGGGAATACAGGCACAAACGATTTCTAATCTGTTTATGGCACTCGAACACGATCTGGAAATAATACCAATTCTTAATAAGATGGATATGGCAAATGCCATGCCTGATGAAGTTAAGGACCAGATAGTGGATCTGATCGGGTGTAAAAGAGAAGATATTATTGAAGCAAGTGGAAAAACAGGCCAGGGTGTCGAACTGATACTTGAGAAAATAGTTGAGCTTGTTCCTTCACCGTCCGGGGATAAGGATGCTCCTCTCCAAGCACTTATATTCGATTCAGTATTTAATCCATTCAGGGGTATTATTGCCTATATCAGGATTGTTAACGGCACACTTAAAAAAGGCGATCATGTAAAGTTTGTTAATACCGGAAGCAAATATGATGCTGATGAGATCGGTGTATTAAAGATAAAGCAGGAGTCGAGATCAGAGATCAGTGCCGGGGATGTTGGATATATTATCTCGGGGATAAAAAACTCATCCGAGGTGAAGGTAGGAGATACCATTACCCATGTTGAGAATCCCTGTTCGAAGGGTATAGAGGGCTTTGAGGATGTAAAACCCATGGTATTTGCAGGTATTTATCCTGTTGATGCAGACGATTATGAAGATTTAAGGGCCTCAATTGAAAGATTGCAGCTAAATGATGCATCTCTTACATTTACACCAGAGTCTTCGGCTGCATTGGGCTTTGGCTTTCGTTGTGGATTCCTGGGATTATTGCATATGGAGATTATCCAGGAGAGACTCGACAGGGAATTTGATATGGATGTAATTACTACGGTACCTAACGTATCATATCGTGTATATACAACCAGAGATGGTGTTGTGGATGTTCATAACCCATCAGGACTGCCCCCGGTAACAAATATCGACAGGATTGAGGAACCATATATTCAGGCCCAGATAATTACAAAGTCAGACTACGTTGGACCCATTATGAACCTGTGTATCGACAAGAGGGGCACTTTTAAGAATCAGGTGTATCTTACCAGCGACAGGGTAGAAATTACTTTTGAGATGCCTCTCTCTGAAATAGTTTTCGATTTTTATGATAAATTAAAAAGTATATCAAAGGGATATGCTTCATTCGATTATCATTATTCGAAATATGAAAAGGCTGATCTTGTAAGGCTTGATGTTCTGTTGAACGGGGAAATGGTTGATGCACTATCGACACTTATCTTCAGGGGGCATGCTTATGATTTTGGTCGCAGGATGTGTATAAAGCTTAAGGAACTTATACCAAGGCAGCAGTTTGATATAGCGATTCAGGCAGCAATAGGTGCAAAAATTATTGCCAGGGAAACAGTTAAAGCAGTACGGAAAGATGTTACTGCTAAGTGTTACGGTGGCGATATTACAAGGAAAAGAAAACTGCTCGAGAAACAGAAAAAGGGTAAGAAGAGAATGCGCCAGGTGGGAAATGTTGAGGTTCCCCAGCAGGCTTTTCTCGCAGTATTAAAAATGGATTAATTTTGGAATACGAAAAAATATCCTAAATTAGTGCCTTCAGAGAATTAAGGTAATGCAAAATATTCCTTAACTCAAAATCTAACCTAAGCTGATGCCCTGGTCTTTTAAAGGCCGGGGTATTATTTTACAATAAGCTTATAGCCTTTACCATGCACATTAAGTATTGTTACAGAAGGATCTCGTTTAAGGTACTTTCTTAGTTTGGTAATGTAAACATCCATACTCCTGGCATTAAAATAGTTGTCGTCGATCCATATTGCCTTAAGAGCAAAGTTTCTCTCCAGTACTTCATTTCTGTGAGTGCATAATAACCTGAGTAGTTCCGACTCTTTAGTGGTAAGTTTATTAGATTCTCCTTCTATCTCCAGTATCTGGGTTAATGGGTAAAAAGTAAATTTACCAACCTCATATTCATCCTTATTTTCCATTACAGAACCCCTGGTTCGTCTCAAGATTGCTTCTATTCGATAAAGCAGTTCCTCCATGGAGAATGGTTTGGTTATATAATCGTCGCCTCCTGCAGTAAATCCCTCAATAATATCCTTTTCCATATTCTTCGCCGTCAGGAATATAATTGGTGTCTGCTTATCGGTTTCTCTGATTTTCTTTGCCAGGCTTATACCATCTGTTTTGGGCATCATTACATCGAGCAGGCATATATCAAAGGTTTCTGAGTTAAACTTTGTCCATGCCTGTTCACCATCAGATACCAGTATGGTTTCATAACTCTTTACACTGAGGTAATCTCTTAGTAGTGTTCCGAGGTTATTATCATCTTCAGCAAGTAGAATACGTACCATATCTTATCGGTTTTTAGGTAATTTTATTTGGAAGACAGTTCCCTGTCCAGGCTGGCTGGTAGCAGTAATTGTCGCATTATGTTCATCAAGTACTTTTTTAACATAGCTAAGTCCAAGTCCGAAGCCTTTTACATTATGGACATTACCTGTCGGAACCCTGTAGAATCGTTCAAATATTCTCTTAAGATCATCTTTCTTTATTCCAATGCCATTATCACTTACTGTAAGAAGTATGTAGCTCTCACTGCTTTTAGTGGTAATTTCTATATTCGGAACTTCAGGTGAGTATTTGATTCCATTATCGATAAGGTTTGAGAGCATGTTTGAGAAATGGGCTTCATCCACCATGGCAAAGCATTCATCTTCATCAAGACTTAGTGTTATCATTCCTTGCTTCTCAGCTATTTGTAAAGAAAAGTTGTCGCTGATATTTCTTATAATATTATTGATATCAGCATTGTTATACTTCAGGTTCATTGATCCGTTTTCGAATACAGAGGCCTGCAATACTTTTTCAACCTGGTATTTCAGCCTGAGACTTTCGTCATTTAATATTTTGGAGATATTATCCAGGTTTTTAAATTCATCCCTTATCGATTTATCGGCCATCATCTGAGACGCAAGAGATATGGTTGATATAGGCGTTTTTAACTCATGCGTCATATTATTTATAAAGTCGGTTCTGATCTCGGAGATTCGTTTTTGCCTGAGGATAATAATGATGTTTGTAGCTGAGAAAAGAATAAGCAAAAGAGTAACAAATATTGATGTAAAACCCATAATACCTACCTGGTTAATCAGGTACTTTGTTTCCTTTGGGAAGTACAGGGTCATCCTGTTTTGTCCGGGTACAGGGTCGTTCGGGAATAACTGTCTCAGGTATTTGTGGGATTTTGAAGCCAGGTCGAAGCTTTCTGAGCTAAACACTGTGCTATTGCCCTCATCTATCCTGTATTCATAGTCAATTTCAATCCCAAGCCTCTTTAAGGTGGATGATAGCAATTCATCAACTTCCGACTTGCTTATTCTGTTGGATAGTGGGGGAGTGTCTTCAAATATTTTGCCCATCAGGTTTTCAAGGAGTACCGTCTTATTACTTACCCTTCCTGATATTCCTGCCCTTATACTTTCAATCGATAATTCCGGTGCTCCGTTATCGGGGTAGTATAGCTCATCGTCTGAGTAGAAATATATTTTCTGCCCTTCCTCGTTTATTATCAATGATAATTCCTGGTCGTAAGCACCCGATAATTCCATGATTCTTGAGTCTGGCTGGTATCCCTGGAGCTGCCTGGCAAGCTGTGAACTGGATGGCACAATCGCAACAACAGAGTCGGCTTTTGGTAAGCTTATTTCCTCCGCTATTCGTTGTAAGATTTCCTGTTTCTCCATCTCTCTTATTACAACATCGAGCGAATTACTGACAAGAACCCTGAATTGCTGATCCTTTGCTTCGAAGGCATTATTTATCCAGTAGATCTGTACAAGGATCAACCCCGACATTACTACCGAGAAAATGATTGCCAGCAAAATAATGGTTCTGCGTTTCATAAGAGTTTAAATTCAGCCTCCCGGGTATTTGAATCTACCATGCTAATCAGTAGTCTATTACAAAAATATCCTTTATATATAACAAACAGATTTATTTAACACTCTTTAACAGAAGGGGGCAAATTAGCATGCATTTTATATATTATAGAAATATATTCTGGCACGAAGTTTGATATTTTATAAGTGAGGTTTTTTTCATAGGTTAGATTAGGGTTAATCAAGGAATCAGGAGGTTCAAAGCCTCCTTTCCTTTACAAGAAAAATTTCACTTAGGTTTTAGGTTTAGGGTTAATAAAAGAGATGGGCAGGCAATTATTTGTCTGCCTATTTTTTATACTGTTTCTTCAGAATTTCAATTCCCCTTTCTTTAGCCGAAAAGTAAATATGCTTTCTTATATTTCTCGACTTATTTTTTTCTACCCAGGTAAGGTTAATATGTACATCTTTATCGTTATGCAAAATCAGGACTGCGTTTTTGCTATGGGGTGGCATATATACTTTCTTAATCTCGCTCCATTCAAAAGTCTTGTGAGAAGGGAATATTAGCCCGTAGTGATAGGAGATTTTTTCTCTATCTACCTTAAAAAAATGCTCTTTCCTTTTTATTGTAGCCAATATAGCTATTGAAAATAAGAAGATGGTAATACCATATAAAGTAAAGGTTAATCCCAGATCTGCTGATGCGTCGTGTTTAAAAAACTTCAGGTAAGAGTCCCAGGCTGCCACCAGAGCAGTTAGTATTGCAATTATCCATATTAGAATTTTCCGTGATTTTGAGAATTCTTCAGATGCCAGATTAAAATACAGATCGTCCATATTATGAATTTTGGATTATAATATACTCATCAGATAACTTTTCCTGGTCCAGTAAAAAAACAGCTGTAAACTCTTTACTTTCGCGTATCTTCTTCTGAGTTTCTTCAACAATGTCGTTATTGAGGCTGCCGCATATAACAAAGATAAAGTCGAGGGACGGGAAATTCTTACTAAGGGTATTATTTATTGATTTATTGCTAACAAGCTGGTAGCTAAGGTCAGAATATCTTGATTTTGCTGTAAACCTCGAAAAACTTATTTCGTCGGCAGTATTCAATATTACCGGATCACTGCTGGATAAATTTATATTGAGTTTATTATTAAGCAGAAGAGAGGTCTTATAGTCGGGTTCGTGGCATACAAGACCAAAAAATTGATGATCAAATTTATCATCAATTACCAGTTTATGGAATGATTTTTTACCTGACGGCTTCATCCAGTTAAAATATATAGCTAAAGGTAGTAAAATTTTAGATATCAGTCAATGAAGCCGATATTCTGAATCTTTGTCCATGCCGCAAATGAAGCCTGCTGTTCGGCTTCTCTTTTTGATGAAGCAGTTCCATGTCCGAAGATTTCATGATCAATTCGCAGCGTTGTGGTAAACAGAGCTTTATTATTGAGCTTGTCAAATTCTTCAACAAAGGAAATATCTATCTGTTTATTAATTTTTTGAGCCCACTGAAAGACCTGGCTTTTATAATCATTTTCAGTAATCTCGATTCGGTGCAGGTCAATATGCTCCCCAATCATACGTTTGATAATAAAATCTTTCGTTTTCTGGTATCCCTTATCAAGGAATACTGAGCCTATAAAAGCCTCCAGTGCATCACCATATAGTTTTTTGCCTTTATTATTATTACTAATATGAGTGATTACCAGGGAGTCGATGCCGAGGGAGACTGATAGCTTGTTAAGCATATGCCCGTTAACAATTTTGGATCTGATTTTTGTCAGACTACCTTCATCATAATTGGGAAATTTTTTAAATAGGTAGTCAGAGAGTACAGCATCAAGTATCGCATCGCCCAGGAATTCGAGTCGTTCGTTGTTTATTCTTGTCCCGTCTTCCTTTGTAACTGTAGCCGATCTGTGAATCAGTGCTTTTTCGTATATGCTTATATCAGAAGGGGAGAAACCAAGAATCTTCTTAAGTTGAGACTGGAAATCTCTTTTGCTAAGAATATAGGTATTATTGCTTTTCTTTTTGAGAAGAGCCACTAACTCTTATATTTTTTTCATTACCACGGTTGCGTTATGACCCCCGAAACCGAAAGTATTACTAAGTGCAACACTTATATCTTTCTTCTGAGCTTTGTTAAGGGTAAGATTTAACCTGGGATCAATCCTCAGGTCAGGCTCCTTGTGGTTAATGGTTGGTGGAACAATACTATTCGACATTGCCAGGATTGATGCAATAGATTCAAGTGCACCGGCAGCTCCAAGCAAATGACCGGTCATAGATTTTGTGGCGCTAATATTTAACTCGTATGCATGCTCACCGAAAAGGTTAACAATGGCAACCGCTTCAGAGATATCGCCCAGAGGTGTTGCTGTTCCATGCACATTTATATAATCAATGTCATTTGTTGAGATCCCAGCTTCCTCAATTGCGATTTTCATCACCTTATAAGCTCCTTTGCCTTCCGGATGAGGTGCTGTAAGATGATAAGCATCGGCTGTCATTCCTGTGCCAACAATTTCACAGTAAATTTTTGCTCCCCTTGCCAGGGCATGTTCGTATTCTTCGAGGATAAGTCCTGCTCCGCCCTCTCCCATAACGAATCCATCTCTTGTAGCATCGAATGGTCGTGAAGCGGTTTTATACTCATCATTATTAGTAGACATCGCCTGCATAGAATTGAAGCCCCCGACACCTGCTTCATTTATTGTACTTTCTGATCCACCTGTTACGAAAAGGTCTGCCTTTCCCATACGGATATTATCAGTAGCTGATATCAACGCGTGTGTTGACGATGCGCATGCAGAAACGGTAGAAAAATTAGGTCCTCTCAGTCCATACTTCATTGATATAAGACCGGCAGCAATATCGCTGATCATCTTAGGAATAAAGAATGGACTAAAACGCGGGGTTCCATCACCGGCTGCGAAACTTTTTATTTCGTTAAGGAATGTTTCCAAACCGCCGATCCCGGAAGCCCATATAACACCTGCCCTGTCCCTGTCTATCTTTTCAAGATCCAGGCCGGAATCATTAATAGCCTCCTCAGCTGCAATTAATGCAAACTGTGAATACCTATCCATTTTCCGGGCTTCCTTGCGGTCGAAATAATTTGTAGGATCATAGTTCTTAACTTCACAGGCAAACTTAGTCTTAAATTTTTCTGTGTCGAATCTGCTTATCCAATCAGATCCGGACACACCGTTTACTAAACCCTCCCAGGTTTCAGAAATATTTCCACCCAGGGGAGTAATAGCTCCCAATCCTGTAACTACAACCCTTTTCATTGTTCTTTAATTTCAGTTATGCAAAATTATTTTGCATTCTCTTCGATATACTTAATCGCTTCACCAACAGAGCCAATGCTCTCAGCCTGATCGTCAGGAATACCAATATTAAATTCCTTCTCAAACTCCATGATAAGCTCAACAGTATCAAGAGAGTCAGCACCAAGATCGTTAGTAAAACTAGCTTCTATGGTAACTTCTGATTCGTCAACTCCAAGCTTGTCAACGATAATCTCTTTTACTTTTGCTGCAATATCAGACATAATCTCAAATTTTGGTTAATAATAGATTTTTTAACCCTGCAAAGAAATATATTTGTACAAAACTATTCAAACAAATTACGCTTTTTTTATTAAATAGCAAGGGTATCTTGCTGAAAAACAATTAAATACCTATCTTTTTTTTAATATTGTAAGATATTATTTAATATAGTAAACTACTGTAAATGAAGAATATAGCAATTTTCGCCTCGGGCTCCGGAAGCAATGCAGAGAATATTATTCGCTATTTTTCGAACGAAAAGTGCGCAAGAGTAACTCTTGTTTTGACAAACAGACCCGATGCTTATGTACTGGAAAGGGCTGGAAAACTTTCTGTAAAGAGTAAAATTTTCGACCGCAACGATTTTTATGCTTCAAACAGGGTTCTTGATATTCTTAGAGAAGAGAAGATCGATTTTATTGTGCTGGCAGGTTTTTTATGGCTGGTTCCTGCTATAATAATTGATACTTTCAGGAACAGGCTGGTTAATATCCATCCTGCACTTTTGCCTTTATACGGGGGTAAAGGTATGTATGGAGCCAGAGTACATAAGGCGGTTATAGATAATGGAGAAAGCTGGTCGGGGATTACCATACACAGTGTAAATGAGATATATGACGATGGTGATATTATTTTCCAGGCCAGGTGTAAGGTTGAACCTGAAGATAATGCCGATAGCCTTGCAGAGAAGATTCATCTGTTGGAATATGAACATTACCCTGTTGTAATAAAAGACCTTATAGAAAAACTATAACTGATTTTATCCTGGAGCTGTTTTTATCCTGGATTAGCTAATCAATTGAGTCGAGCAGGATCTTAATTACATTGCTAACTTTCTCAAATCTTTCCCTGTTTTCATCAGATATTGGCTCAACCGGAGGGGCTTCTACTTTAAGTGGATCAATTGCAGAGCCATTTTTATAAAACCTGAAATCGAGATGCGGACCGGTCGACAGGCCGGAACTGCCCACATATCCGATTATATCTCCCTGTTTTACGTACTTGCCGGCTTTAATCCCGGTTCCGAACCTGCTCAGATGGAGATAGGCTGTAGAATAGACACTGTTATGGGTAATTCTTACAATTCTTCCGTTTGCATTGTCATAGGATGCACTGGTTACCCTTCCATCGCCTATTGCATGTACAGGAGTGCCTACCGGGGCAGCATAATCTACTCCATGATGGGGTCTTCTTATTCTTAGAACAGGATGCATCCTGCTGTTTGAAAATCTTGAGCTTATCCTTGAGAAACGAAGTGGAGCTTTCAGAAAGGCTTTTCTCAGGCTGTTCCCTTCGAGGTCGTAATATGATTCAACACCATCCTGAATAAGAGGTATTGCATAGAATTGATTACCTGAGTGCTCAAACCATGCTGCGTAAATTTTTCTGACACCAACTGAGACGGTATCGATATATTCTTCTTCGTAGATAATTTTGTACCTGTCGCCTTTCTGTAAACCAAAAAAATCTATTGTCCATGCATAGATCTCCGACAACTCAACTGACAGAACAGGGTTTAGTTTTGAGTCGATCATTGAGTTCCAGAGTGACGATTCTATAGTTCCTGATGAATATTTTATTACAGAACGGATTTCATTTTCAAACTTTCTTATATGAAGCGAATCGGTGAAGTCAAAAATATAACTGACCACCGGATTATCCTTATAAATAAAGTAATCGATCTTTTGCAGGGTGTCGTTCCTGAGGAAAAGAGTAAAGGAAGATCCTGCTTTAATATTTCTTACATCAAGTGTCTCTTTTGAATTACTGAGCAGTATGTTAAGATCTGAATAAGTAATTCCGTAGTTATCGAGTATATCAGACAGAAACTGATTTCTTCTTATTCTGCCCGTCTCAATCAGGTATCCTGAGGTATCTATCCCATAGAGAAGATGGCTTTCCAGAGTGTCTTTTTCAAGCGAGTCTACAGGTGTAGTAAGAGGCAATCCGCTTTCTTCGTTCACCCTCGAACAAAAAGTAAATAATACTAAAAATAGAAAAACCGGGAAAAGGAGGTATAATAATGAGAATCTGTTTTTCATACTACCACGTTTACTATCCTGCGTGGAACAACTATTACTTTCTTTGGTCCATTCTCTCCAAGCCATTTTTTAGCCCTTTCATCTTCAATCACTATTTTTTCTATCTCAGCCGGAGTCATTGAGACTGGCAGCTCAATTTTAAACCTCAGTTTTCCGTTAAATGAAACGGGGTATTCAAATACATCCTCTTCGAGGTATGATTCGTTTACTTCGGGCCATTGCTCATAAGTTATAGTGCCGGTGTTGCCGTACATTTCCCATAGTTCTTCTGCCAGGTGAGGGGCAAATGGTGATAGTAGCTGAGCGAATATCTTTGCAGTATCTTTGCTTACTTTCCTCTTTTTGATGGCGCTGTTAGTGAAGATCATCAGAGCTGAAATGGCAGTGTTAAACCTGAGGTTATCAATATCAGATCCAACCTTCTTTATTGCCTGGTGAAGTGCTTTCAGGATATCCTTATCTTCGGGCGATTCACTTATATTATCACTATCAGCAAAGAAACGATAGGCCCTGGCCAGAAATCCGAATACACCCTTAACTCCATTCTCATCCCAGGGCTTTGTTGCTTCTAGCGGACCCATAAACATCTCATAAAGCCTTAGTGAGTCGGCACCATACCTTTCAATTACCTCGTCAGGGTTAACTACATTTTTAAGTGACTTAGACATTTTAGCGACGATCTGATTCAGTTCTTCACCCGTTTGCCGGTGGTAGAACTTAGCATCTTTTTCCTCGACAAGGTCTCCTGTTACTTTTGCTCCTGTAGCTGTTTCATATGCAAAGGCAAGAATCATTCCCTGGTTAAACAGTTTCTGGTAGGGTTCATCGTTAGAAACAATGTCAAGGTCAAAAAGAACCTTATGCCAGAACCGGCTATAAAGAAGGTGTAATACTGCATGTTCTGCACCTCCAATATAAAGATCGACGGGCATCCAGTATTTTTCTTTTTCCCTGTCGAATATCATCTCATCATTAAGCGGATCAATATATCTTAAGTAGTACCAGCACGATCCTGCCCACTGTGGCATTGTGTTAGTCTCCCTTCTTCCTTTTCGGCCATCTTTATTCACCTCAAGCCACGATTTTGAGTTAGCAAGGGGTGATTCGCCGCTTTCACCTGGTTCATATTTTTCGAGCGAAGGCAATTCAAGAGGAAGTTCTGAATCGTCCATAACTGTTATTTCACCATCCTCCCAGTGGATAACAGGGAAGGGCTCGCCCCAGTATCTCTGCCTGCTAAAAAGCCAGTCGCGTAGCTTATAATTTACCTTTGTCTCTCCGATATTATTTTTCTCAAGCCATAGGCTGGTGGTTTTTATTCCTTCTTCCTTCGACAGGCCATTTATATCAATCCCGGTAGCTGAGTTTGATGAATTGATGTATTTACCGTCATCGGTCCAGCATAGATTGCCATCAATTACTTTTTCCCTAATCTCTTTATCTTCTGTTGCCGGGTCCATTATGCAATCTATGTCAAGCCCGAATTTTTCGGCAAATTCAAAGTCACGCGTGTCATGAGCTGGAACAGCCATTATCGCACCGGTACCATATCCGGTTAAAACGTAGTCTGCTACCCATATTGGGATTTTCTTATTATTTACAGGGTTTATTGCATAGCGACCGGTAAAGACACCGCTTTTATCCTTGGCCAGGTCAGTCCTGTCGAGGTCCGATTTAAGGGCGGCCGCCTTAATATATTTTTTGACCTCATCACTGTAAGCATCGCTAGCCAGAGTAAGGGTTAATTCATGCTCCGGTGCAATAACCATGTAAGTAGCGCCAAATAGCGTATCAGGTCTTGTTGTAAATACGCTTAATTTCCTATCCAGTCCGTCTATCTCGAAATTTACTTCAGCTCCGTTCGATTTTCCAATCCAGTTGCGCTGCATATCCTTAACTCCTTCAGGCCAATCAAGTTCATCTAGTCCTGCAAGCAATCTTTCGGCATAGAGAGGTATCCTTAACATCCATTGTTTAAGATTCTTTTTTTCGACTGTGTTGCCACATTTTTCATGCGTCCCATCGGTCAGTACTTCTTCGTTGGCGCAGACAATTTTACAATTAGAGCACCACCAAACCTGTGCATTGTCGTAGTATGCTAAACGCTTACTGTCTCTGTACTCCCTTATACTCTCTTCGCCGGCAGAACTTATCTCTTCAGGTATGGGCAGCTTATGGATATGCTCTCCTTTGCCGGTTTTTTCATCAAACCAGGTGTTAAAGAGTCTTATAAAGATCCACTGTGTCCATTTAAAATATTTTGGGTCGGTAGTGTTAATTTCCTTATCCCAGTCATAACTTAAACCAAGTTCCTTTATCTGGCGCCGGAAATTATCACAATTTTTATTGGTTATTATAGCTGGGTGCGTACCTGTTTGTATAGCATATTGTTCGGCAGGTAAGCCAAATGCATCCCAGCCCATTGGCCTTAGAACATTTGCTCCCTTCATCCGCTTATACCTTGCTACAATGTCAGTTGCAGTATATCCCTCAGGGTGACCAACGTGCAAGCCAGATCCGGATGGGTAGGGGAACATATCAAGTACATAAAACTTATTGGGATTACTTAAATCCTCACTTGTTTTAAATGTTCTGTTCTCTTCCCAGTATTCCTGCCATTTCTTCTCTATTTCCCCGAACTTATACTCCATGATATTCAATATTTTCTATGTGCTTATATGGTCTGCGAAATTAGGAAAAAGTTGGCAAAAAACATTATATGAATAAGAGCCTTTGAAAAGTGCTATTGTGAAGTTACTTTTGTAGCATAATTACAGGTCCCGTAGTTTAACTGGATAGAACGTGAGATTCCGGTTCTCATGGTAGGGGTTCGAGTCCTCTCGGGATCACTAAGAAAGTTGTTTTTGCTTTCGGAATTCGGAGAACCGGGCCGAGCCGAGTGTTAATAATTGATCCAGTGGATCAATTTAGCGAGGAGCCAGGATGAGCAGAGAAGGGAAGAGGGCTTACCTTTTTCTATTTTAGAGGAGAGGACGAGAACTGCGAAGTCCGGGCTTCTAAGCGAGAACGTGATTAGCGAATGAGTGTTTCGTTGGATTCGCTGTTTAAGGGCAGGGTAAACTTAAAAACACTTCCTTTTCCTACTTCACTCTCAACCCAAATTTTACCATTATGTTTTTCCACAAATTCTTTACAAAGCAATAAGCCCAGACCGGTTCCTTTTTCTTTAGCCGTTCCAATTGTTGTAATAATATATGAATTATTGAACAGTTTCTCTATATTGTCGTGCGGAATTCCCACTCCATTATCTGATACTGAGATTGTTATATCCGTAATATTTTGGATAGCACTAATACTTATTTCATCATTAATATTAGAAAACTTAATAGCATTTGAGACAAGATTTCTAAGCACCGTCTTAATCATATCAGGGTCTGCAAAGACTGTGAGTCTGGATTCGGCAGGATAAACGATTTGATTCTTTTTCGCATTGGCACTTTGTTGAAGAATTTCAAGAGCATCCTTGCATAGATCTGCAAAATTTAATTTTTGTGGTTTAAAAGAGATCTTTCCCTGCTGTGCTCTTGCCCATGATAACAGGTCTTCTAAAAGATTATAAGATTGTTGTGCTGATTTATTGATGTCAGTTATCATATTCTTAATCTCATCAATCTGGTAATCTTGAAGGTTCTCCGATAATTCTTCTGACATACCCAGAAGGACGTTGAACGGACCTTTTAAATCATGTCCCAGAATAGAAATAAAGAGGTCTTTATCATTATTTAACTGCTTAAGTTTTATCGCAGCCTTTTCTGCCTTGATTCTTTCTATAGTGTAGTTTCTATGTACAAATCTTATAATTATATAAATAAAATATGAGCAATAAATTACAGTAATGATATTGTCAATCCAGCGGTCAGTTTCAGTAGAGAAGTTTACTATTAGGTCTGGTCTGTAGAATTGAATGATAAGAATAAAAACATTTACTGCTATAAAAAGGATGATAATATATTTTTTGATTCTGATCGGAACTACTAGTAATCCAAGTATTAGTATTATAAATGCAGGCATGATATTGGACCCATTTATACCTCCATTAAAGATCCAGACAGTTGAGATGCCTAATATTGCAGCAACAATAATTGGTGTAGCAATCTGCTTAACTACTCTTCTAAATCTGACAAAATAGTATATAGCTGATAAGGAGGCAGATAAAGCGAGTGGTATAATTATTGCAATTGCTGAAGGAGCAAGGATGAAATTTATAAATCCACCAACGATACTTATCAGAATACCTACTACTATTGCTGATAATAATATCCTATGTTCCAGGGTAAAATCTTCTTTCTCTGCTAAAATGTAATCACGAAAATCTTTAATTCCTTTGTTTTTCATTAGATGGAAGGGATTCAAAACTTCTCTCGAATATCTGCTAACTCTTTTTTGATTTATACTTGTGTATTAAGCTTAATACATTAATCAAGAATGAAAAAATACTTCTTGATTAATTCAAGCAACAGTGTTTTTTTAAGAGGTTTGGAGATGTAATCATTGCATCCAGCCTGTAATGCCTTTTCTCTGTCATCTGAAAGAACAAAGGCTGTTTGCGCAATTATAACTACATCATTGTTAAATAATCGAATTTGACGAGTGGCTTCATACCCATCCATTTCGGGCATTTTTATATCCATCAGTATCAAATCAATGTCGGGATTATTCCGAGAAGCCACAAGCGCCTCAATTCCTGTTGCTGCATGAATGATTTCACTACTGAATTTTTTAAGTAATAATTTTAAGAATGAGAATGATGCTTCATCATCTTCGGCCACTAATATCTTCAGTTGCCTTTCCTGAAGCTTTTCGTCCACATCTTGAACAGGATCTTTGATTATAGTTTTTTTATTCGAATCAGCTAAGGAGGGAATAGTAAAATAAAAAATTGAACCTTTTCTCTCTTCGCTTTCCACCCATATCTTACCTCCCAGCATTTCAACGTAAGATTTTGCTATGGATAAACCCAGACCACTGCCTTCATGCATACGGTCAAGTGATTCATTAACCTGACGGAATCTCTCAAATATTACATCCTTGTTATTCTTTGAAATGCCAAGCCCTGTGTCTTTTACATAGATTTCAAGAAATTTCCCTTTTTTCTCATATCCAATTTCTATTGATCCTTCATTCGTAAATTTAATTGCATTTTTAACAAGGTTTGTAAGAATTGCATAAACTTTGTCGCTATCTGTGTTAATAATTGAATCTTTTGAGTGGAGAGTATTTTTAACTGAGAACTGTAGGCCTTTACTTTCAACCTCAGGTCTGAAGAAGTTATATATAAAATCAATTTGTTCGTTTATATCTGTCTCATTACTATTTACAGTAATCAGTCCTGATTCAATTTTTGAAAGATTAACAATGTCATTAATAGTATCGAGCATACGTATCCCGCTTTGCTCAATAATATCAATAAACTCTTTTTGCTCATCATGTGTTGTATCGGGTTCTTTTAGTAATTGGGTAAAGCCAAGAATACCGTTCATTGGGGTGCGTATTTCGTGGCTCATATTGGCTAAGAAAGCAGATTTAAGGACATCGCTTTCTTCAGCCTTTTCCTTGGCAATTTGCATTTCTTTGGTGCGTTCTTCTACTATTCTTTCGAGGTTATTGTTATTCTCTACAATAAGTAATTTTTCCTTGTCAAGTTCTCTGTTTAGAAAGAAGTTACGACGTGAATAATACTCTATATTGTAAGCAGCGATCATTCCAATCAGGTTTATACTTACGAAAAAGAAATTATAGGTAATAATCTGCTCAATGCTGGAGTGAGAATAAAACACGGCAAGGAGGTTAAAGATCAAGAACATTAACCAACCTGTTATTGTCGCGCTCTGAAACCTTAGTTTTACTAAAAAATATGCAGCTGATACAACCAGGATTAGACCAGTAAAATATATAAAATTGTCTGGAGAAAGCAAGGTCATTATACTTATCCCTCCTCCACCTATTATGGCCAGGATCGATACTAATAATTGCCACACTTTCTGAAAGTAACTGGAAAAAGACAGGAGAAAAACTATCAGGGCTGAAGGAACAAATACAAAAAATCGTATGATGTGAAAAAGTCTCGCATACTCAGGAAGAATAAAAGAATCGAGGTAGCCAAATGCAGCGTAGAGTATTGCAGAGAATATAACACCCAGCCTTACCATTAAAATTGAGTCAGAAAAGAATTTTTTTAAAAATAGATTTTCAATCTTTTCAGGAAAAGCCAAAGTAATTTTATTATAAATCATCATTTTTGAGGCTTTAGTTTTTCGTTAAAGTATCATCTTATTCGATTTAATCTTGGCTTTATTGGCAGCTTGAATGATTTTGTTAACAAACATAGTAAAATACACTTTATATGTGTAATATTATTCACTATAGTTACTCATAACTATATCACAATTTAAGGAATAATAACAAAGTATAATACTTTGTACAGCTTGTTACTTAATTCATTAAGTAGAAAGGTCCGGATTAATTGTTCCAGATAGATTCTCAAGAAGTAGAAAGGTGGTATTTATATATTAACTTTGGAATGTTATGCAAAACTAAATATAAGAGACTTGAGTGCAGAGCATTCCATAAGCTATCAACCTCCATCAAGAAGCAAGGGTGTTTTTTCTGATATCAGACAATTTATCCTGCATAAACCAAAGATCAAAACGCATATCAGGTTTAAATCTGCTGAAGAAAGGATCTACTATAACGACAGGATAATACAGCGTCTTGGTGTAAATGTTGAAAAATACTCAGTACTGAATATTCACCAGATTGGTATAAATGTGCCCCCTCATTACTCTTTTGAGGAGCTCCTGAACTGGAACGGAGATTCAACCTGCTGGCCTAATCATATTGCCCGCGTATCAAGAATTAACAATAAGCTGGAGAATATCCAAATTTATCTTTTTGGGAGAAAAAATCTATGGTTTGGTTTATCACCTTTATTTGATCTTGATGCAATAAAGATCCAACGTGTACCTGAATCCTACGATTTTGACAATGCCAGGTACCTTCTTTATAAGTGTAGTGGGGGATATCCCATTGGAGTTTTTTATATGTATGTGCGATCACCTCAGGCAGAACGAAATGAGACCGAAGCATCACAATTGTTTTTTGTTGTTGGTTTTGACTTTTATGGTAAAGAATATTTTTCCAGGTTTAGTCTGATAAACAGGGTATGGGAATCGATTCACGACAGGGTTACAACGAATACTATGGTACGCTTTAAAGAACTATGCGAATGGAGATTCAATAAGGTCCGCGAAGGGAGTAATAATTAGCCAGATTCATTATTTTCTACTCGAAAACCGCATTAACTCTAAGGGTATCAATAAAGCCGGCGTCCATCCAGTAGATCGAAGGATTTCCGCTTTCCGCTTTACTATAAGAGTTATGCAGGAAGTCGTAACTTAATTTTTCAGGATCTTCTGCCATTCTCAGCGACATAAAGAAAAGAATCTTGCCATCACTTGTAACATATGCAGAATATTCAAAAGTGTTCGGAGTGTTTACCCTGTCGCCCATATTTATAGGATTACTCCATTTATCATCTTCTGTTCTGAAGACTATATAGTAATCTGTGCCTCCGAAGCTGTCTTCTCGACCTACGGTGGGTACAATAATATAGCTTTCATCCTGTGCCACGAAAGCATTATAGTGATTTTTACCACTATTTACCTGCTCCGGAAGTTTTTCAGGTTCCTGGAAAGTGCCGTTCACAAACTTCGAACGATAAATATAGGCAGTAGCAGAATTAAGATCATTTCTTGTAAAATACAGTGTTCCGTCTTTTGTAAGAGATGGGTAGAATTCGGGAAGGTTTGTGTTTACCGGCGGACCCAGATTATATGGTTTGCTCCAGTGATCTCCCTGCCTGTCCATTACCCATATATCCTGTTCACCCTCCTTTACGCCCATTGCTGAGTCGGGTCTGTTTGAGAGGAAAAACAGTTTTGAACCATCATAATTCAGTGCTGGTTCAATATTCATATACCGTGGGTTCTCCATGTGCTCCAGAACTTCGGGTTTAGACCAGCCTCCACTAACTTCTCTTGTTACAAGGATGCTGTAATGTCCTGCACTAAATATCCCAAAATATAATTCTTTACCATCGGGTGTTATAGCCACATCTCTTGTCCTGTATCCATTAGCAACTATCCCAGGTGCAAATAATTCAGGTTCTGTTCCGGGTAATTTGCTGCCGATATAAGGCCCCTGTTTCTTAATTATATCTCCGCTATTATTAATGCAGGCAAAAAGGGTGGCAGCTGCTAGAGCGATATAAAAATATAGTACTATCTTTTTCATGGCTGTGTTGTTTTGTGGTTAGGTATATTATTATGACAGCCAGGAGCTGTAAAACCCTATAAATGACTGGGGAAAAACTATAAATACGTGAATAGTGATATGTGATGTGTGTGATGACCTGTAGGGTGTTGAACTGAATGTGACTGGCTAATTAATTTTTAACACCCTTATTTGCTGTTGATCACAAATGCATTATTAACCTACTTGTTTCCACCATATATTTCTTTACATAAACCCATAAGGTATAAGCTCAACCCTTAAGGCTCATCTCTCCACCCGAATTACATCATATATTTTATGCAGCATCTTCTTATATTGCATGTCATTAAATGTAAAGTTTAACCTGGCTATGAAAAGAAATACACTATTACTGCTGCTGTTAATTGTAGCTGCAACTGTTATGGGACAGAATACCGGGGTCCTCAGACCAAGCAGAATAGATAATCCTCCAGTAATAGACGGGGTGCTTACTGATAAAGCATGGATTAATGCTGCAAGCGTAACTGGATTCAAAACCTTTTCTCCTGATTTTGGGTTGGATATGAGCCAGAGAACGGTTGTTTATATGCTGTACGATAACGAAAATATCTATTTTGCCTTTGAGTGCTTTGATGATGAACCGGAAAAGATAAAGGCATCAGTAAATTCACGAAACAATATCAGTGCCGACGACTGGATATGTGTGAATCTTGACAGCTTTAATGATCATCAGTCATTATATGCCTTCTATGTAAACCCCCACGGAATACAGATGGACAGCCGGTTTTCAGCAGGACAGGAAGATTCAAGTGTTGACTTTGTGTGGTATAGCGCCGGCTTACTTGATAAGGATGGATACAGAATAGAGATGCAGATTCCACTAAAGAGTATAAGGTTTTCTACCAAAGAGCCTGTTGAGATGTCGGTTTTTTTTGAAAGAAAGATCAGCAGGGAGAATATACAGGGCTCTTATCCTGCAATGGATCCATCAAAGGGAATGGCCTTCCTTACCCAGATGAAGCCAATGATATATGAAGGAGTAAGGCATTATAAGCTTTTCGAGGTGCTTCCTGCTTTTACCTATACAGCTCACGACAGTCATGCCGAGGGAGAGATGCAAAGTGTTCGTACACCAGATTTGAGTTTAACGGCAAAATATGGTATAAGCTCTCAGCTTATTCTGGATGGTACTATTAATCCTGATTATAGCCAGGTGGAGTCTGATGCAGGCCAGGTAGACGTCAATCTCAGGTACGACCTTTTTTTTGCTGAAAAACGACCCTTCTTCCTTGAGGGTCATGATAATTTTATAATGGCAGCGACAAAAGCTGATGAACATGACCCTGTAAGAACACTTATACATTCCAGGAAAATTGCCAATCCTTTGGCAGGACTTAAACTAACTGGTAAAGCAGGTGATAGATTAACCCTTGCTGCCCTATATTCGCCAGACAGGGTGACTAATCCTTATAATAGTGGCAGGGACAGGATTGCACATTACCCCATATTAAGAATGAAATACAGTCTCTTTGACGATAGTTATGTCGGTGCCATATATACAGGCAGGGAGATGGATAGCACCTATAATCGTGTTGCCGGTTTAGACGGACAGATAAGGGTTGGCAGCGGGACAAGTATAATGTATAATGCTGTTTTTAGTAATAGTCTTTCGAATCCACAGGAAGAAGCTTATAATGGCCATATGTTCTCGGGGGAGTTTGCACACGACAGTCGCAATCTTACCTATTCTATTGGGGGTAAAAGTATAAGCGAGGATTTTAACGTTGAGACTGCTTTTATAAGGCGAAGTGGGATAAATTATTTCAAAGGGCTTGTAAAGCCAAAATTATATCCGAAAACAGATAAGCTTCAGAGGATAGATATTGAGTTTTTTTCGAAACAAATACAGGATATTGAATACAATATGTGGGAGACTGTAGATCACCTTGCTGCCTGGATCTTTTTTAGGGGATCTACATATATAAAGGTGAAGGCTGAATATTCAACTGAAATTTTCCTGGGGGAGCGTTTTATCACTGGTGGGTTTCACGGACTCTTAAGTTCTCAGTTAAGTACCAAGCTCAGCAGTGTTGTACTTTACCAGAGATTAGGATCACCTCGCTATACACAAAACCCTTATCAGGGAAATACAAACAGGTTTTTGTTTATGACAAATTATATGCCATCAAATAAGATTCATCTTGATCTGAGCTATACATATTCTGATTTTTATAATTCGGCCAGCGGAGAGCAGGAATATAATTATTCTATCCTGAGAGGGAAACTGACTTACCAGATAAATAAATACTTCTTTATCAGGGCTATTTCTGAGTATAATGGCTACTACGAGAATGTTCTGACAGATTTCCTCGCTTCCTTTACATATATTCCAGGGACAGTTGTTTACCTTGGTTATGGTTCGGTTTATGAACGGACAATGTGGGATGGTAACGACTATGTATATGATAAGGATTTTATGGAGACTACCAGAGGTTTTTTCTTTAAGGCCTCCTATCTTCACAGGTTCTAAAGGAATAAAGAATAAGGAACAGGGAAAGTTGTTTTTTAGTCAGGCTTACCCAATAAAAAACGAATCAAATGATAAGGATGTAGAAAGATAAGAGAGTGACTTCTGGTCAGGTCAGATATTTCAAATATCAAAAAAGGTGCCCACATGGAGCACCTTTTTTATTTTGTGATGTTGATATTACCTAGTGAAGGTGGGTAATTTCATCAACATTTGTATTGGCGTACATGATTTTCAGAGCATTTGCACGTCTGAGTGCCAGCTTGACATCGGAGACAATACCCATTTTTGTTTCTCTGTCGATCTTAAGTGAAACAAGCATTTTGGCTTTGTCTGCTTCGTCAAGAGTTTCTCTTTCCTGTGCAATAAAGTCCTGAATATCTGCAACCTCTTTAAATGCATCGTTTAGCTGAATTTTTGGTTCAGATCCGAAAGTAGCACGGAGATTAGGCAATGGCTGGCCAATATATACAAAGCTTGCCAGTGATTTTTTCTCCAGTTTCTTTCCTTGAGTAGCTTCGGGTACAGTAACACCGATTTTAAGTTCCACCTCCCTCATAACAGTTGTTGTCATAAAGAAGAAAAGAAGCATAAAGACGATATCAGGCAGTGATGCGGTGTTAATTTTGGCTACACCACCTTTTCCGGTCTTTCTTGTAAATTTACTCATCTTAGTTACCTCCCACTTTTTTTGGTTCTGCTTCAGAAATAGGCACCTTGTAATATTCATCAACTGCCTTCATCCTGTCTTCATCAAGATCATCATATTCGATACCCCATGTTCCGAGTGAGAGCTCATTTTTAAGTTCATCCCTTGCCGCAAGCAGTTCGTTCTGAACAGCAAGGTAAACGCCATAGGTTGTACCAAGGTCGTTTTGCAGTGATATAACTGCATTTTTATGAGCTCTTATAAGGCCGAAAAAATTAACCTGCTTATCAATCATCTCGGGCATATCTTCAGCTTCGCTAGGATTATCAATAAATTCTCTTGCAACAGATCTGAGTTCACTTAACTGGATAACTTCTCCTTCAACCTGGATGAAATTGTCCTTATTAACCAGAACCTCAAGTATATTACGTTCATTAATCTGCTGATCATCCGGCATTTCCTGGTTTGGATCCGGAATAGGCGGCAATTTACGCATCAGTCCTGTATCTGAATCCATGGTTGTGGTAACCAGGAAAAAGATAAGAAGGAGGAATGCGATGTCGGCCATCGAACCAGCATTAATTTCCTGTACTTCCCTTTTTGCCATTATTTTAACTTTTTGTCCCCAAAGGGAATTTATAATCTATCTTCTGAATAGTCGGGAAACAGCTGAACCAATAATAGACAGAAATGCTACCACGATAAGCATATACGAGGTAAACAGCACTGCGTCAGCTAATTTTAACATTCCCGGAACATTATCTTTTCCGTCGTAATAGGGCATATTTAGCACAGTATCGTCAGCGAGAAGGAATGCAATTACTATTATTACAATTCCGAATACTAATGATATGAGTGTTTTCTTTCCACCTTTGGGGTTAACAATGAAATTAATTATAGAAAAAATCACTGTTATACCTGCTGTAAGGAAGAGAAGAATTGCAGCCCAAACAAGAAAAGATTGTGTTATAACCGGCTCCTCAAGCCTGGTTCCTTCTGTTCCAGGAACAACATCGCCCAGGTAGAACAACCCTGCAAAGACGACAGTAATACCCATCAGAACCCATGTGAGGATTTTTAATATCTTACTTGTTGAATTGGACATAATCTCTTATTTTTTAAGGTTGTGTTTAACCAGGATATCAATAAGTGAAATTGATGAGTCTTCCATCTGGTTTGTCAAAGCATCTACTCTTGAAAGGATGTAGTTGTAGAAAACCTGGAGGATAACTGCAACAATAAGACCGGATACAGTAGTAATAAGAGCGATCTTAATACCACCAGCAACAAGTCCTGCACTTACGTTACCTGCTTCTTCGATTTTGTCGAAAGCGTCGATCATACCAATTACAGTACCCATGAAACCAAGCATAGGAGCAATCGCGATAAACAACGAGATCCAGCTTAGGTTTTTCTCCATAAGTCCAACCTGAACACCACCGTAGGCGATAACAGATTTTTCTGCCATTTCAACTCCTTCGTCCATTCTGTCAAGTCCCTGGTAGAAAATACTTGCTACCGGACCCCGGGTATTACGGCATACCTCCTTTGCAGCATCCACGCCACCATCAGCAAGAGCATCTTCTATTGCTTTAAGAAGCTTGTCAGTATTTGAGGTTGCAAGGTTCAGATAAATAATTCTTTCTATGGAGATGGCCAGACCAAGAATAAGTGTCAGAAGTACAGCACCCATAAATGCAGCACCACCTTCAACGAATTTGATCTTAATGTTTTTGTGTAGTTCACTACCACCTTCTTCAAGAGGCTCAACTACTTCTTCCACTACGGCGGCGGCTTCTTCAACAACCTGCTCCACAGCAGTTGTGTCCTGGTCTTGTGTCTCCTGTGGCTCGTCCTGAGCAAAAGCATTAACAGACGCTCCAAAAAGCATCCCAAACACAGCTACAAATGCAAATAGTTTTTTCATGGTTTGTTTGTAATTTTTAGTTATTAAGTTTAATAATCTTAGCAAATTTAAAAATAATTTTTAATTGGGAGCAATTATCGCCCCTAACCTGTTATAATGCTAACAGTAAAAAATAAAATCTACTGCCTTTAATCTATTCTATAATGACCCTTAACCTGGCCATTAACCCTATGTATTTTCCCTGTTTAACTTTCGTATCCGACTACCGAAGGTGCGTAATGAGTAATTTACTACTCTCTCAATCAGCACTTTCTTTTAATTTATTAAGATCTGTGCGGAGAGAGAGGGATTCGAACCCTCGGTACCCTTTTGAGGTACACACGCTTTCCAGGCGTGCCAGTTAAGCCACTCCTGCACCTCTCCAATTGTTATTAACCCCAGGGCTTGTTATCAAATTTTCAAAGAATTTCAGGCGGCACAAAATACGAAAAAAATGCAAAAAAAAACATGCTAAAGGCTTATTTCTCCTATTATAGGTTTTTTTAACATCTTTTTAATCTCATCATTATTGTCATAATTTCCAAGCAGATACATTAATTTGGTAAGTGCTGATTCAGTGGTAATATCCTTGCCACTTATCACACCTGCATTTATAAGTTGCTGACCGGTTTCATAAAGCTCCGATTTGATACTGCCTGTATAGCATTGACTTACGTTTAATATTATTCCACCGCTGGTGATATAATCTTTTATTTCCTTTAAAAACCAGCTTTCTGTAGATGCATTTCCGGCGCCAAAACTCTCGAGAACAATAGCCTTAAGCTTACTTGTTTTCAGAATTGCCCTGACCAGATCTTTGCCTATACCGGGAAATAATTTAAGAACTCCTACAGAGGTATCCATATTATAATATGCTTTAAGGTCCTGCCTTACAGTTGGGTATAGAATTTCTCTGCGATTATAAACAATATCAATTCCTGTTGTTGCAAGTACTTCGCAATTGGGAGAGGCAAATGCATTAAAGTGTTCGGTGCTGAATTTTGTGGTCCTGTTAGCCCTGAAGAGGGAATTTTCAAAATAGACACATACTTCGGGAACTATCGGTTTACCGTTCTCATTTGCCGCCGCAATCTCAAGTGCGCTTATAAGATTCTCTTTGCCATCTGTTCTAAGTGTTCCTATTGGTAGTTGCGACCCTGTGAAAATAACAGGTTTCGAATTATTCTTAAGCATGAAACTTAATGCTGATGATGAGTAGGCCATTGTATCTGTTCCATGCAGTATTACGAAACCGGAGTATTTTTCATAATTTTTTTCGATGATTCCCACTATATCTTTCCATACAGAAGGATTTACATTTGAAGAATCGATAAGTGGATTAAACGAATGCGTATCAATATTAAAGTCAAATCTGTTTAGCTCCGGAACCTGATCAACAATATAATCAAAATTGAAGGGGACAAGGTTCCCGTTTACCGGATTCTGTACCATGCCGATAGTTCCGCCGGTATAAATAAGCAATATTGATGTTTTCTTTTTGGACATATGGGCTTATAAACTGTCTAGTTTAAACAGGCTTAAGGCATTTTTGCTGGTGATTTCAGATACCTGCTGCAGTGCTAAGCCCGTTACTTCTGCAATTTTTTCAGCAATAAGGGGAATATAAGCACTTTCATTTCTCTTGCCCCTGTATGGCGTAGGAGCAAGGTAAGGAGAATCTGTCTCAAGTAAAACATTATTTACTCCAATATCTGCAACAACTTTATCAAGTCCGGAATTCTTAAATGTTACTATGCCCCCTATACCGATATAAAACCCAAGGTCCATAATAAACTCAGCTTGACCCGTATCCCCTGTAAATGCGTGGAATACTCCCCTTAGTCCACTTCCCCTGTATTCTTCGAGCAGGGAGAAAATTTCCTTAAATGAATCACGTGCATGTATAACAACAGGCAGTTTATTTGAAAGAGCCAGCTCAAGTTGAGCCTTAAATATCTCACTTTGCTGCTTTATATATTTCTTTTCCCAGTAGAGGTCGATACCTATTTCCCCGATAGCAATAAAGCTTTCCTTTGACAGCCATTCTTTTACTGATTCTAGCTGCTCGACGTAATCTTCATTTACAGATGTCGGGTGTATACCAATCATAGGATAACATATGCCAGGGTAGCTATATGCCATTTCCAACATACTGCTTACAGACGCCTTATCAATATTCGGAAGGAGTATTTTGGCGACACCTGCTCCAAGTGCCCGGCTTATAATCTCTTCCCTGTCGTTTTTAAATTCATTAAGGTAGAGATGTGAATGTGTATCGATGTAATTCATGGATTTCTGTTAGGGCTGCAAACATAAACAACAAAAAAAAAAGGGACAAATAAATGTCCCCTTTTTTCTTATAGTGTATATTGTTGTTATACAACTCCTTGAGCCAGCATTGAATCAGCAACTTTTATGAAACCTCCAATATTTGCTCCTTTTACATAATTGATAAATCCATCAGGCTCTGTTCCGTATTTTTGACACATCTCATGGATGTCAGACATAATCTGCTTAAGCTTATTGTCTACTTCCTCACGTGTCCAGCTATAGCGCATTGAGTTTTGCGACATTTCCAGACCTGATACTGCAACACCACCAGCATTGGCAGCTTTGCCAGGACCATAGAGTATTTTGGCATCGATATAAACATTTATAGCATCCGGTGTTGAAGGCATATTGGCTCCTTCAGAAATACAGTAACAACCATTTTTAATAAGCATCTTTGCTTCTTCTTCGCTAATTTCGTTTTGTGTAGCATTTGGCATTGCCACGTCACACTTAACTTCCCATGGACGCTTACCTTCGAAATACTCAACACCATATTTTTCAGCATACTCAGAAATCCTTCCGCGCTTGACATTTTTAAGCTCCATAACGTAAGCAAGCTTATCATTATCGATACCTGCAGGATCATAAATATAACCAGCTGAATCAGAAAGAGTAACAACCTTGGCACCATACTCATTTGCCTTTTCAGTTGCGTACTGGGCAACATTACCTGAACCAGAAATTGCAACAGTTTTTCCTTTAAGCGATTCACCCCTTGTCTGAAGCATATACTGTGCAAAATAAACAGTACCATAGCCTGTTGCTTCAGGACGAATAAGTGATCCACCCCATTCTCTTCCTTTTCCGGTAAGAACGCCTGTAAATTCGTTACGTAATCTTTTGTACTGACCGAACATAAATCCAATCTCACGACCGCCAACTCCTATATCACCGGCAGGAACGTCTGTGTTAGGTCCGATATGACGCTGTAGCTCTGTCATAAAGCTCTGGCAGAATCTCATTACTTCATTATCAGATTTTCCTTTGGGATCAAAGTCAGATCCACCTTTTCCACCACCCATAGGCAGAGTAGTAAGACTGTTCTTAAAGACCTGCTCAAAAGCAAGGAATTTTAAGATACCAAGGTTTACTGTAGGGTGAAATCTCAAGCCACCTTTATAAGGTCCAATGGCGCTGTTCATTTCAATTCTGTATCCCTTGTTAATCTGAACTTCACCTTTATCATCCAGCCAGGGAACTCTGAATAATATTACCCTCTCAGGTTCGGCGATTCTTTCAAGGATTTTGGCATGCTTGTACTTTGGGTTCTCCTCGATAAAAGGAATCAAAGACTCAGCAACTTCATGAACTGCCTGGTGAAATTCATTTTCACCTGGATTCTTTGCCTTAATAGCTGCCATAAATTTTTCTACGTTGGGATCCATAGTCAATATTTTTTTTATTGTTGATTAATTTATCTGAGGTTAAAATTAGAAGAAAACAAGAAGATAATTCATTTATAAATTCGTTTCTCCAACACAATATCTGGTAGCACAAATGATATTTAGGGTAAAAAGCATATAATCAGTAATATAGCTAGCATAAATATGTTATATAACATAATAAATAACATGATTTTTGTCATGATTAATAAGACCATATTTCAGGCTTAATTTAGTTTGTAAATATTCCCCGGAAGAGAAGCAATGATTCCAGAGAATTCGAGGTTAAGCAGGGAGGGTGATAATCTCTGTACGGGTTCATTAATTATCCTGCTTAATTGATCAGCTGTAATCTGATTATTCTCTTTCAGGCAATCGATAATTTTTGCTTCCAGAGGATCAAGGCCGCTAAGATGAAGCTCCTGGTCTCTTTTTATATTTACTACAGGTTTCCAGTTAAGAAAATGCTCAATATCATTTTCATTTTCTATGAGGTTTGCTTTCTGCGATTTAATAAGCATATTGCACCCAGCAGAATATTTTGTATCTGGATAAGCTGGAACAGCCATTACTTCACGGTTGTAAGACATTGCTATATCTGCTGTAACCATTGCTCCGCCCTTAATTCCTGATTCAATTATAAGGGCGGCATCAGACATACCTGCAATAATCCTGTTTCTCTTTAAGAAATTATTGCGATCAGGAGGTTCATCTGATATAAAGTCGGTAACAAGAGCTCCCTTTATCAGCATCTCCCTGGCTGTAGGAGCATGTAAGGACGGGTAAAGGGTTTTAAATCCGTGTGCCATAACACCTATTGTAGAAAGATTATTCTTCAGGGCCGACCTGTGAGCACATATATCAATACCATATGCAAGTCCGCTAACAATAATCAGGTCGGGATATTTCTCTGCGAGTCCGGAAATGATAGAGTTGCATATATCCCTGCCTTTTCTTGTGGCATTCCTGGTCCCTATAACACATAGGATATGAGCAGGCGCTGGTGAAAGATCTCCCTTGTAATATAAAAGTATTGGGGAGTCGGGACATTCCTTTAGTCGTACAGGGTAGTCATCGTCCTGATAGTAGGAGGTCTTGATATCATGCTTTCTGATAAATTCAAGCTCTTTCTTCGCACGATCCAGGGAGCGGTTCTCAGTGAGTGATTTTGCCAGGCCGGATCCGATACCATTTATTTTAATAAGGTTTCGGAATGACTCTTTGAAAATAGTCTCAATATCCCCAAAATAAGTGATTAGCTTTTTTGCGTTTATATCACCAATCCCAGGCATATTGCCAAGGGCAATCTGGTAGATTAGCTTTTCTGACATTAGACAGCGTATTTATTCCACCAATAAAGATAGGAAGAAGAAGCTTGAAAAAGTTGAAAAAGTTGAAAAAGTTTAATAGGGCACAAAAAAACCGTCACAGGAGATGTGACGGTTTTATATAGTGTGTATTTATTAACCTAGAGAACTCCCTGGTCGAGCATTGCGTTTGCAACTTTCAGGAAGCCGGCAATATTTGCTCCTTTCACATAGTCAACATAGCCATCCTCATCAGTGCCATATTTTACACATGCTTCATGGATATTTGTCATTATCTCATGCAGTCTGCCATCAACCTCATTACGTCCCCAATGAAGCTTAAGTGAGTTTTGTGACATTTCCAGTCCTGATGTTGCTACACCACCCGCATTAGCTGCTTTTCCCGGGCCGTAGAGGATTTTATTCTTCTGGAATATCTCAATGGCTTCAGGTGTACACGGCATATTAGCTCCTTCACTAACACAGAAACAACCGTTCTTTACAAGATGCTCAGCATCCTCAGCATTTAGCTCGTTTTGAGTTGCACAGGGAAGAGCGATATCACATTTTACTTCCCATGGGTGTTTGCCTTCGTGGAATTCAACTCCCTGGAATTCGTAAGAGTAAGGTTTAACTATATCTTCGTTTGAGGCCCTTAGCTCAAGCATATACTCAATCTTCTCGCCTGAAACTCCTTCCTCGTCGTAAATATAACCATCAGGTCCTGATAGAGTAACTACTTTTCCTCCAAGTTCTGTAACCTTAAGAGCAGCACCCCATGCAACATTACCAAATCCTGATATTGCTACTCTTTTGCCCTCAAAGGTTTCACCCTTTGTAGCAAGCATTTCTTTGGCGAAGTAGACATTTCCAAAGCCTGTTGCTTCAGGTCTCATAATTGATCCGCCCCAGTTAATCCCTTTACCGGTAAGAACACCTGTATGCTCGCTTGCCAGTTTCTTATACATACCATATAGATAGCCAATTTCACGGCCACCGACGCCAATATCTCCAGCCGGTACATCTGTTTCAGGTCCTATATATTTCCAGAGTTCCAGCATAAATGCCTGACAGAATCTCATTATTTCAGCATCAGATTTTCCTTTTGGATTGAAGTCAGATCCTCCCTTTCCTCCACCCATAGGCAGAGTGGTAAGTGAATTTTTAAAGATCTGCTCAAAGCCCAGGAATTTCAGTATGCTAAGATTAACGCTGGGGTGGAACCTTAGGCCACCTTTGTATGGACCTATTGCTCCGTTGAATTGGATACGATAACCCAGGTTAACATGGGCTTTCCCTTCATCGTCGAGCCAGGGTATTTTAAAAGTAAATACTCTGTCGGGCTCAATTAAACGGTCTACAATACTTGCAGCTTCAAATTGTGGATTTTCATTATAGACCTCCTCAATTGACTCGAGAACCTCCCTTACTGCCTGTAAATATTCAAGTTCCCCGGGATGCTTTTTTTCAAGTTCGTTAAGTACCTTATCTACGTTCATTATATAAAATATTATAGTTTAAAAAAGTTGTTTGTTTATTGGGTAAAATTGCTTTGATTTCAACTTAAATAAAATGATTTAACTCATGAGTTTATAATTATTTAACCTGCAAAAATGAATCGAGTGATGAAGCAAGTTTATTAAATTCTTTTTTCCTTAATGATCCGAGATGGATTTCAGGATACTGGGCAATTCGCATGTCGATTTTTCGCGACAGGGTAATTTTTTTAAGAAATAAAAAGTATTTTTTAATCTTGTAAGAGACAAACTCACTTTTTGGTATTTCAACAGAATTCTTCTTACCTGTAAATAAGCCAACCGGATAATACCTGAATACCAGGTTTGGTCCGTCGTCGGAGTAGTAAAAATATTTATATTTCAGCACCAGAGGGTAAAATGCTAAACCTGCATAAATAATCAGGACAATAGTGGTCCATGCATCAGAGTCCAGTCCAAGAACTGGAAAGTTGATCTTATTTTCGAGAACGACAAAAAACACAAATACGATCAAAAGGATTGATGCTATGAAAACCCTGAGCCTTAGGGCTATAATTGTTCTGCTATTATCGAATGTCATGTCTGAATCCTTTATGCAAACCTAAGCCAATTTTTTTAAATTCTTTTAATAAAATACCAGGAATATTTTAGTTCCTATTTCTTCTTTTCGATGTGAAAAATTCTTTAAGTAATGCGGAGCATTCAGTTTCCATAACACCAGACCTAACCAGTGTTTTAGGGTGAAGACTTTCGCAGTTGTTTACTGTATAACCCCGCTTATCGTCGCTGGCGCCATATACAATCCTGTCTGCCTGGCACCAGAATAGTGCTCCCGCGCACATCTGACAGGGTTCGAGCGTAATATAAACCGTGCAATCTGTCAAGTACTTTCCTCCCAGGTATGAAGTTGCCGCCGTTATTACCTGCATCTCGGCATGTGCAGTTGGATCGGTCAGGGTCTCTGTAAGATTATGTGCTCTGGCAATTATCCTGTTATTACAGACTACAACTGCTCCGACAGGAACCTCATCCTTTGAAAAGGCTTCTTCAGCCTCCCGGAGGGCGGCTTTCATAAAATATTCGTCAGTTAAAATCTCGTCCATTAAGATTAATGATGGTTTGTACAAAAGTATAAAAAAGGATTGAGTGGTTTAAGAGGTTTGAGTGGTTTAATGTTGACCAGACATCCAGTTTTATACTTATTACACCTTTTCAACGCAGTTTCAACTTTTTCCTTTTTCCTCTGCTCATCCTGGCTCCTCGCTAAATCTTGCCGCTGGCAACCTTTTAAACGCTTGGCCCTCTTTTGTCGTTTGTTGTTCGTCTTTTATCGTTCGTCTTTTATCTTTTCTTAATTATCTTTGCAGAAATATAAAAATCAGGAAAATGTACAGAACACACACTTGTGGAGAATTGAATATCAATAATGTAGGAGAGGAAGTTAGCTTGAGCGGTTGGATACAGAAGTCGAGAGATCTGGGCGGAATGACCTTTATTGATCTGAGAGACAGGTATGGGAAGACTCAGCTGGTATTTAATATGGAGACCAGGGCTGCATTATGTGAAAAGGCCAGAAAACTTGGGCGTGAATTTGTTATTCAGGTAAGAGGAAAGGTGATGGAGCGAAGCAACAAGAATCCTAATATGCCCACAGGTGATATAGAACTGGATGTTAATGAACTTAATATCTTAAATCGCAGCGAGACACCACCATTTACTATCGAAGATAAGAGTGATGGAGGTGATGAGCTAAGAATGAAATACAGGTATCTCGATTTAAGAAGGGAGCCTGTAAAGAACAGTATTATTCACCGTCATAAAATGGCTCAGGAAGTGCGTCGCTACCTTGATGGAGAAGGATTTATTGAAGTTGAGACACCTGTACTTATAAAGTCTACTCCTGAGGGAGCACGAGATTTTGTTGTACCATCGAGAATGAACCAGGGGGAGTTTTACGCACTGCCGCAGTCGCCCCAGACATTTAAGCAGCTTCTAATGATTTCAGGCTTTGATAAGTACTTCCAGATAGTTAAATGTTTCAGGGATGAAGACCTGAGGGCAGACCGTCAGCCTGAGTTTACTCAGGTTGATTGTGAGCTTTCATTTGTTGAACAGGAAGATGTACTCAATACTTTTGAGGGATTATTTAAGCATCTCTTCAGGGAGATAAAAGGAATTGATATTAAAGGTGATTTTCCAAGGATGACTTATGATGAGGCAATAGAAAAATATGGTACAGATAAGCCCGACCTTCGCTTTGGGATGGAATTTATAAATATTACATCTATCGTCCAGGGCCATGATTTTGCTGTATTTGATAGTGCAGAATATGTAGGGGCAATAAATGCGCATGGATGTGCATCTTATTCGAGGAAAGATCTGGATAAACTTACTGAATATGTAAAAAGCCAGCAGATAGGTGCTAAAGGATTGGTTTACCTCAGGTATAATGAAGATGGTACTGTTAAATCGTCTGTCGATAAATTTTATTCTGAGAATGATCTCAGAGAATGGTTAAGTTTTACAGGAGCTGAACCTGGTGATCTACTTCTGGTAATGTCGGGTGAAAAGAAACAAACTCTTGGTGCTCTGGGTGCACTCAGGCTGGAGATGGGAGACAGGCTTGAACTTAGAGACCCTGGTACTTTTCTCCCCCTTTGGGTAATAGATTTCCCACTGCTCGAGTGGGATGAGGATACTCAGAGGTACTATGCAATGCACCATCCCTTTACATCTCCCAGAAAGGAAGACATAGCGCTAATGGAAACTGATCCCGCTAAAGTAAAAGCAATTGCTCACGATCTTGTTATTAACGGGGTGGAGATTGGTGGCGGATCAATCAGGATACACGACTCTGAATTGCAGAGCCTGATGTTTAAAACACTTGGATTTACAAAGGAAGAGGCAGAGAAGCAATTTGGCTTTATCCTTAATGCCTTTAAATATGGTGCACCTCCTCATGGTGGTATAGCACTTGGTTTTGACAGGATGGCTTCTCTCTTTGATGGGTCAGAAACCATTCGTGATTATATTGCCTTCCCCAAAAATAATCAGGGCAGAGACATTATGATAGACTCTCCATCAACAATTTCTGAAGATCAGCTGAACGAGCTTGGTATAATAATAAAGCAGGCCCCTAAATAGGAGCCTGCATTATCTTATTCTGGTTTTAATAAGGTAAATGATATTAGAATGCGTAGCCAAAATTTACCCCAAAGGTAACGGCAGCGCTAAATTTATTATCCATTTCAAAGTCTAGAACTTCTTCTGAATCACCCTCAGCAGTGAATCCAATATTCCTTCCACCAAGCCCTGTAAAAATATCCAGTGCAAATCCATTACCGGCAATAAGCTGGTATCCAATAACTGCATTAATATTCAGTTTCGACATCTTAAGTTTGTCACTTGTATTATCTTTATTGACAATGTTAGCAGCTGCATATGATATATGGGGACCTACATAAAAACCTTCCGGAGCAGTTGTATTTCCAAGATAAAACTTATACCAGATTTGTGCCCTGAATCCAGCAGTATTTATGCCAGAAATTTCTTCGCCTTCTGAAGTTATTTCATCGAGATTCAGTATAAGACTTGGTCCTAAGAATGAAGCACCAACCATCACTGATTGATTCTCGTTTGTCCGTTTTTCAAAAAGAACCTTATATTCTCCTGTTAAAGGTACTATGGTTACCCAGAAGGGTCCGCCCAATGCTGCCAGTGGATTGGTCTTAATTACCATTCCAGGCATTTCTCCGCCGTCCTGTGCCTGTATGCCCGAAGGAGCCAGAATCACTATAGCGCAGATAATAAATAATATGCTTTTTAACCTTTTCATATTTTTCAAATTTAAGTTAGGTTATTATTCAAGGTAAATTTATACAATTAATTGGAATAATCCCAATATAATGCATATTGAGTATAATTGTAATAACTTGATAAACAGGCAGGTAAATACTTACTCTGGTTTCCCAAGCAGGGTTGCAGAGGTGCAGTCAGTAATTTTTACCCTAACATAATCCCCGGCTTTGTAGTCCCTGCGAGAGAATACAACCACTTTATTTTGTGATGTCCGGCCTGCTAATTCCTTATCCGACTTTTTGGATACTCCTTCAACGAGCACTTCGAAGGTTTTACCCAGGTCGCTCTTTTTACTTGCCTCCGACATGCGGTTCTGAAGCTTTATAATCTCGTTCAGTCTTCTTGTTTTTATATCTTCCGGCACGTCATCCTTGTATTTCCGGGCAGCTTTAGTATCCGGTCTTTCGCTATACTTAAACATATAGGCGAAATCGTAGCCCACCTTCTCCATAAGACTTAAGGATTGTTGATGGTCCTCCTCTGTTTCTGTACAAAATCCTGTAATCATATCGGTTGAGATAGAGCATTCCGGCAAGATCCTCCTTATTGCTTCAATCCGGTTTATATACCAATCGCGGTCATACTTTCTGTTCATCAGCTCCAGTATCCTGCTGCTGCCACTCTGTGCAGGCAGGTGAATATGTTTACATATATTATTATATCTGGCCATGGTGTGAAGTACCTTATCCGACATATCTTTCGGGTGGGATGTTGAGAACCGTACTCTCATAGCCGGATTAAAGCGGGCAACCCGCTCAAGCAAGGCATCGAAACCGATTTCTATATCACCATCTCTCCAGATGAATGAGTCGACATTCTGACCCAGCAGGGTAACTTCCCTGTATCCTGCTTCAAAAAGTTCTTTTACTTCCTTAAGGATAGTTTCCGGATCGCGGCTCCTCTCAGCTCCTCTGACGTAGGGAACGACACAGTAGGAACACATATTATTACATCCCCGCATAATCGATACAAAGGACGAGACACCATTCCTATCCATTCTAACCGGTGATATATCAGAGTAAGTTTCTTCTCTGGAAAGAAGGACGTTAACTCCCTTGTGTCCTTCAAAAGCGTCGCCAACAAGCCGGGGCAGGTCGCGGTAAGCATCCGGACCCACAACTATATCTACCATCTTGTCAGTTTCGAGAAGTTGTTCCTTAAGTCGTTCAGCCATGCACCCAATAACGCCTACAAGGGTTCCGGGCCTGCTTCTCTTAATACTTTTAAAAAGGTCGAGTCTTCCCCATACTCTTTGTTCGGCATTATCACGTATAGAACAGGTATTAACGAGTATCAGATCGGCCTCCTTAATTTCTTCCGTTACACTATAACCCTTCTCTTCCATTATAGATACCACCACCTCGCTGTCGGCCACGTTCATCTGGCATCCGTATGTCTCTATATATAATTTCTTACTCATATTTTCTTAACCAGGCAGAGTGCTTTATTGTTCATGGTCTGACTGCGGGAGTGGCCTGAGAACCCTGAAAAGGTTTACTGCTGCCACAACAAGTGCTCCTGCACCCAGGGTTATAACAACCTGTATACCGTTTATCAGCAGGCCATATGCAACGCCGGATTGCTCGCTAAGTCCGAAAAGGATAAACAATTGCAGGATAAAAAAGTGTGATGTTCCAATCCCTGCCGGACTTGGAATAGCCCAGCCCAGTGTGCCGATAAATAAAGCTACTGCAGCAAAGTACAGGCTTAATTCTTCAGTTGTTGGGAGGGCTTTAAGACAGGCAAAATTCATTAAAATCATAAGCATCCAGATCACAAGAGTATAGATTGCAAATGTCCGTGATCTTTTTATCCTGAATGTAGTTTTAGCGGTTGAGGCTACTCCTTTGCCAAAGTTTTTGATCTTCTCAGCAAGACCATATCTTGTTGCCAGATACCATGCGATTGCTATTAGAGATATAATAATCAGGATAACAATTAGTATGCCTGCTAAACTATCACTAAATGAGCTAAATGCATTTCTGAAAGAATTAACAACAAGTGATCCGAGCCTTTTGTATTCTATAAGGAGCACAATAATTACTCCTGAAAAAAGGACAACCAGGTCCCACACCCTGTCGGAGATAACAGTCCCCATTGCTTTTGATGTACTTATACCTGTACTTTTTTCGAGGGATGTACATCTTACTACTTCGCCAAGTTTTGGGGTAAAAGCATTTACAAAGGTACCCAGCAGGAGGGAGTAAGCGACATGCTTTAGAGGGGCGTTTTCATCGTTATTACTCAGAAAAAGCTGCCACCTGAGACTCCTCAGGAGGAAAATAAGTCCTAAAAATACAATGCTGGAGATTATCCATCCAGGCTGTGCCTCACCCAGAAGCGAGAATATTTCACCAAGGGGTTTATTCCTGAGCGTCAGGAACATAAAAATGGAAGCAAAGCCAATTCCAACAGCAGCGTTTATTAGATGTTTCTTCATTAAAAATCGTAATGTTAGCGGCAGACAAAGATATGAAAAGCAACTTAAATTAGTCCTTTCTCCTTAATTGTGTCGTTGAAGTTGTTTTTATAACTATCGCTTATCGGTATAATGGTTTCACCAATAGTAATCCTGTTTCTGCTTACACTGTCTATCTTATTAATTGCAACCATATACGATTTATGTACCCTGATAAAATTATTTGCAGGGAGTATTGCAGAAAGATTCTTAAAATTCTGGAGGGTCATTATTTTATCTACCCTACTGATAATCCTGAGATAATCGCCCTGTCCCTCGATATAAAGTATATCATCGTAAAAAACCTTCTGCAGCCTGTTTTCGGTTTTAACAAAAAAGTATTTCTCTGCCGGATTGGATATGGTTACTTCTGAATATTTTCTTTTTTCGGGGTAGGGGCGCAGCTTATTATAAACCTTATCGACCGCCTTTACAAACCTTTCAAAGGAGATAGGCTTCATCAGGTAATCGGCTGCATTTAATTCAAATCCTTCTACAGCATAATTGTCGTGTGCCGTTGTAAAGATTACCTCAGGACGTTTTGAAAGTGATTGCACCAACTGGATTCCGGTAAAAGATTCCATCTGGATATCAAGAAACATAAGATCAGGCTCGCTGCTTCTGATAAAATCAATTGAGTCGAGAGCATTATCGAAGGTCTCAATTAACTCAAGAAAGGGTACCTTCGAAATATAATCTCTTATTATCTCAAGAGCCAGCGGCTCATCATCTATAGCAATACATCTAAGTTTCATAAGCAATTAATTTTTGCATGTAAGCTCCAGGCTCACTTCGTATTTTTCATTATCCTTTCTGATATGCAGCTTATGACAGTTTGGGTATAGTAGTTCTAACCTTCTTCTGGTATTTTGCATACCTATTCCTTCACCTACATGATTATTATGTGGCTCAACAAGAATGTGATTCGTAACAATGAATTTTATTTTACCATCCTCAACGATAATATTGAATTTAATACCCGGTTTTTTAACTTTCCTTTTACCATGCTTAAATGCATTCTCGGCAAACGAAAGAAAGATCATTGGTGGCACCACATGGGAAGACATATTTCCCCTGGTCTCAATTTCTACAAAACCCGGGTCTCGCGATCTGAGTCTTTCAAGTTCAATATAGTTATTTAGCTGCTCCACTTCTTTCTCCATTGGGACCATCTGCGATTTTGAGTCGTAAATAATATACCTCATTATCTCAGAAAGCTTCATTACTGCTGCAGGGGCATCATCCGATTTTTTATATACCAGTGAGTAGATATTATTAAGCGTATTAAAAAAGAAATGCGGATTAATCTGTGCCTTAAGAAGCTCTACCTCCATCTTATGTTCCTGGAGCTGAAGCTCTGTGTTTTTTCGCTGATCCCTGGCCCAATAAAGAGCGATTCTTATTAGTAGTGCCAGTACTATCATAAAAACCATGTTGACAAAAGTTCCTGCCAGGGTTCTTATCTCAAGCATATTATGATCGCCAAGATCAAGCTGTGCAACATTGATAGCCACAAATATTATCCCCGTCTTAATTATTACCAGGGCAATCAGGGTAAAAAGGTAGATAAGTACGGTAGATATTACTTTTCCCTTACGGTAAATGGTAATAGGAATTATATAAATGAAAAAGGTATAAAATACAATGGGATGAAAGAATGACTCAAATATATAATAGGTAAGTATATCCTGCGGAACATCTTTAGAGACTAAAGATAGAAATACAGGGGCTACAATGACAATAAGCCATATCATCACATGAATGAAGACGACTGCTACCTTTTTCATATTACTGACCCTTACTAATTGAGTTGTAAATGTAACTAAAAAGGGCTGTGCTCACCAAAATTATTCTGTAAGTGGTGATATTTTATCTGCAAACCGCTCTGATTCATCTTGACCTGTTTTTTATTTGACTCACCGACTTATTTTGCCGGAGGATAGATTCTTTTTTCAGAAACCATCTCTTAAGATGATATTTGGCGATAAGTGGGATGGATATATATGGAGTAATGTAGTTATAAACGGAAAAATGAAACTAACTAAAAAAAGTCGGCCATGAAAAAACCAATAATCTTATTGATTACAGTATTCTTTTTTAATCAGCTAAATGCCCAGTCTGTATTATCAGGACAGGTTAAGGGACGAGTATTTGATGCTTTGAAAAGTACTCCCATAGAAAATGCAACAGTTGCCATATACAGTCAGCCTGATTCAGCAATTACAACGGGAGCAGCCACAAATCAGGATGGAGAATTTATAATTAGTGATTTGCCCGCGAATGTATACACCCTTACTGCAACATTTGTTGGGTACAAGTTTAAAAGCTTTAGCTTCAGCCTGTCTGATGATGAGCCTGTTTTTGATGTAGGCGATATCGCACTTGTCGAAGCGGCAGAAGATCTGGGCAGTGTAAGTGTACTTGCAGTAAAACCGCAGATCGTATATCGCGACAATAAGAAAATCCTGAAAGTAAAGGAATTTCAGGATGCAGGAGCTTCTACTCTTGCTGAGGTGCTCGAAAATGCACCATCTATAACACTCGACGCCGAAGGAAATGTTCTGCTGAGGGGAAGTGGTAATTTTACTCTTCTGATCGATGGCAAGCCAGTTCCTGGAGTAGGGATTAATATGCTCAGGCAGATACCACCTGAAATGGTTGAGGATGTAGAAATAATGACCAACCCATCTGCAAAATACGACCCTGACGGGGTTACAGGAATTATCAATCTGGTTCTTAAGAAACAGACTGAGGCAGGTTTAAACGGACAGGTATCACTTATGGCAGGATTGAGGGAGAAGTTAAATGGCGATGCACAGTTTAATTATCGTAAGGGTAAGGTAAATATGTTTGCAGGCGTTACAGGAACAAGTTATAATACTGATGTTACAGGGGATATTTTTCGCGAAACTACAGCACCTGGTAATGAGAGCGAGATAACTAACGGTTTTGGTCAGTCAGCAAAAATAAACACCATTGTCGGAAACCTGGGGATGGATTTTACTATTGATGAGCGTAATAGTATTAGTCTTTCCGGACGCTTTGGTCCACAGAGGGTCAAGGCCCTGGTTGATAATGAAATAGTAAGGACAGTTACAGATCCTTTACTAACAGGAAATTTTAACTTTTCAAATGATCTGAATGTGGATGGTGTATTTTATATGCCAAATCTTACCTGGGATCATAAGTTCAGAAAGGAAGGAAGTAAATTGCAGAGCAGTATCTTTATTGGAGGCTTCCAGGGAAATCTTATTCAGGAACTGTCAGAAGAGGCTATGGATGCCGGCTGGCAGCCAACGGGTGTCTTTACCGATCGAAGACGACTCGATAATGCGATGGATATAAATGATATAAGGGTGAAGACCGACTATGAGAATAGTTTCGAAGGAAAGGGTAAACTTGAGATGGGTTACCAGTATCGGCGCTTACTTGAAAATAATAATATGGTACATGAAGATTTTGTGCTGCCGGGCGAAACCTGGGTTGAAAACCCTGCATTAAGTAACGAGTTTCAACTCGACAGGTCTATTCATGCAGTATATTTTACCTGGGGTGGTGACCTCGGAAAATATAATTACCAGGTAGGTTTAAGAAATGAATATACCGACAGGTTTCTTGAGCAGGTAGACAGCTCAACAGATTACATATATTCGAAGTTTAACCTATTCCCCAGCGGCAATATAACGAGGAAGCTAAAAGACAATCAGCAATTGCAATTTAGCTATAGCAGGAGGATTAACAGGCCTGGTCGTCAGCAATTGAACCCTGTTGAACAGTTTGCCGACAACCAGCTTGTTGTTAGTGGTAGTCCCGACTTAAGACCGGAGTTTATCGACTCCTATGAGTTGGCCTATCAAAATCAGATTAAGCTGGGTTTCGTATCTGTTGAAGCTTATTACAGGATGGTGAATGACCTTATGACCGTTGTTCTTACACCTGAACCTGGCGGGATTATGCACCAGCACTTTGTAAATGCTAACAGGTCGCATTCGGCCGGTACCGAGCTTATGGCAAATATCCAGCCTGCACAATGGCTCAGGGTAATTGCCTCTGGTAACTTATACTATTACTCTTTGGAGGATGATACCTTTTACAAGGAGAATGATAATAACAGCTTTATATGGACAGCTAATTTTACTTCGGTATTTTTACCCACCAAAAGCACCAGACTTACATTTTCGGCTATTTACAACGGGCCGAGTATTACCCTCCAGGGCACACAAAAGGAATCGTATATGTTTAATGTTGGGGTAAGGCAGGAGATGTTAAAAAGAAAGGCATCACTTGCCCTCAGCGTAAGGGATCTGTTTAAGACCTTTGTTATAGAGAACGAAATAAGAGGAGAAAATTACCTGACCGTAACCTCACTTCAACCTGAAACGCAGGTTGTGACACTTACATTCACATATAATTTCAATAACTACAGGCAGAGGGCTCAGGAAGAGAATATGGACCTGAATTTTATCAGATAATCGATCCGGTAGCCAGGATAAGAAATAGGAATGTGATAAAGATATTGCTCAGTATAAAGGCAGTGCTGAGCTTTCCCCTTGTGCGGAAGAGAAGCCAGTAGAAGCCAGAAATAAATAGAATAATTGCTGCAAGGATAATATAGATGAATACAATATTTATTTCTATTCCGAAATAGAAATATGTTATGGCAAAGAGTGATGAAATGCTAATCCAGACAAATACTATCCTTTTAACCTGGTTTTCGCTAAATATTTTTATAAGAGTTTTAAAGCCGGCTTCTTCGTATTCCTTATTATACTTAATAACAAGCAGCCAGAAATGTGGTATCTGCCACATAAAAATCAGAGTTGCAAGGAAAAGAATTGTCGGGCTGAAGACATATCCTCCGGCAGCAGTCCATCCAATTACCGGGGGCAGGGCTCCGACCAGAGCGCCTGGTATGATTGCCAGGTAAGTTATTTTTTTAAGCTTTGTATATAGAAGGTTATACAGGATCACATTTAAAATGCCCAGGACAAAAGGCAGTGGTCCTGTAATAGCCAGCATAAGAGATCCAACAATAAGCATGCAGGCTGCCATGATTAGACCGGAGCGGGCTTTGATTAAACCGGAGGGAAGGGGTCTTTGCCTGGTCCGGTTCATTATTGAATCGCTTTCGCGTTCCTGGTACTGGTTAAGGGCACTTGCTCCTCCTGCTAAAAAAAAGATGCCCCCTGTTAACAGGAATAGGTTAATTCCAATACCCCCTTTATTAATGAAGTAAGCTGAAATCCCTGTTAAAGTAACTGCAAGTATAAGCTTAAACTTTATCAGGTTTAACCAGGGCGACATAAGGATTTTACTTTATGGTTTTGATATAGTCAATCATCTTAGCAATGTCTTCTTCGCTTACAACATCGGTATATGACTGCATCAATCCTTTTGCATAACCTTTAACTAAATCAGCTTCAGGGTCTGTTATAGATTTTTTAAGATATTCTTCGTCTGCAATAATTATTCTTTCCTCACCATCGGTGATAACTGTATTTTCGGACCCAAATAAGCCTTTGAAGGTCGGACCAACAAGTCTGCTGCCATCCTGTGAGTGACAGGCAAGGCAACCGGTGTTTTTCAGTAAAACCAGTCCCTCCGGATCGGGGATATTACCTGTAGCTTCCAGGTTTGCCAGCCAATCGACAAAGACCAGCGAGTCAACAACCCTGGTATTGGATGTCATAGAAGAGTGCAGCAGACCACAGTATTCTGTACATAGAATCTCGTAGTCTCCTATGTAGTACGGAGTAAACCAGAGGTAATTGTCGTAGCCCGGAACAACATCTTCTTTTACCCTGAAGGCAGGGATAAAAAGACTGTGATTAACATCTTCGGATAGCAGGTTAAGTTTTACCGGTACATTAACCGGAATAACCAGCTCCTTTGAAAGTTTACCATCGCCATAGTCAAATTCCCATTCCCACATTCTGCCTATGGCTGTTATTTCCATAGCTCCCGGTGGCACCTTTCTCATCGGTGCAAAACCAATCCAGCCATAATAAAACATCAGCATTACCAGAATTGTAGGTATTACTGTCCAGATAATCTCCAGCTTAACGCTGCCTGAAAACTGTTTGGCGGGTTTGTTCTTCTTACGGTTATATTTTATCACCGTAAATATCATAAATGCAGTTATGCCTACAATAAAGATAAAGGCAACTATGAAAATAAATGCAAATGCTTTGTCAACTCCTTCAGCGAGATTGGATGCTCCTCCTGTAAACATAATTGTATCTTTTATCTAAGTAAATAGTCAATAAAAGTTATTAATACTACGATTGCAAAAAGGGCAAAAACCCCTGCAACCATAATTTTGACAATATTGCTTTCGTGCTTAAGGTGCATAAAAAAAATAAGTACCAGGCTTACCTTTACAGAAGCAATAATAAGTGCTACACCAACAGAAAAAGTGCTAAAATGTACCTGGGTAACCAGCACCGAGATCAGGGTTAGTGAAAGCAGTAATATTAAAATAACTGCATGTGATTTAAAGGGTGTAATATGTTGTTTCTCGTTTTCCATTGTCAGAGATATTAAGTAACAAGGTATAAGAGGGGAAAGAGGAAGATCCAGATCAGGTCGACAAGATGCCAGTAAAGACCACTGTTTTCAAGCAGTCCGAACCTTTCTGAGTTTACCTTTCCCAAGCTGATCTTAAAAAGATTGATAATTAGGAGTATCATACCTATCACAACGTGAAGGGCATGTAAGCCGGTCATCATAAAGTAGAGTCCAAAGAATAAGATCTCTCCCTTGGGCAGCTGGGCCATTAAATCTGATCCAGGGTAGAGGTGGTGTTCAATTTTATATGACCACTCGAAGTACTTATTTATCATAAACACAAGGGCAAGAACCAGGGTAATAAGTATTAAGCGTTTGGCCAGCCCGGGTTTATTTTTCTGGATTGCTGTTATAGACATCGCAACGGTCATACTGCTAACCAGGAGAACAATGGTATTAAGGGTGCCAATAAAGGCGTTTAGCTCCATGCCTGCAGTATGGAAGTCTGCAGAGTATTTATTTCTGAATACGGCATAAACCAGGAATAAGCCACCAAAAAGAAACAGTTCGGTGAACAGGAATAACCACATTCCTATCTTCGATCCTTCAGGGTCGTAATGTTCATCGTGTGGTATTATTGTACTCATAAAAAAACTTTATTTAAGCTTCGTCTGCCTTTGTATTGTCGAATAGATATGGATTATGCTTTATCTCGGGAATCACATCAAAATTCTCGAGTGGGGGAGGCGATGGAATCATCCAGTCGAGCGTAACCCCTTTCCATGGATTGGCAGGAGCTATCTTGCCTTTTTTTCTGTGGTAGACAAGGTTACTAACCATAATAATAAGGCCGCTAATCAGGATAAAGGCTCCGATGGTTGATATCATATGGCCTGTCTGAAACTGTGGCAGGTAGTCGAAGTAACGTCTGGGCATTCCCTGTATACCTATTATAAAGAGCGGGAAATAGAGAACATTGAATCCAACAAAGGTAAAGCCCCATCCCCAGTAGGCCCACCTATCGCTGTACATTCTGCCATATATTTTAGGAAACCAGTAATGTATACCGGCAAAAAAACCAAATCCCATACCACCAAAGATAATATAGTGAAAGTGGGCTACTACAAATGAAGTATCATGTGTCTGTACATTTGTAGCCAGTGCTCCAAGAGTTAATCCGGTAAATCCCCCGATCATAAAAAGGAAAATAAAGGATATTGCATAGAGCAGAGGTGGCTTCATATCTATTGACCCACCATACATGGTTGATATCCAGTTAAATACTTTAATGGCGCTGGGTACCGCTACTATAAATGTAAGGAAGGAGAAAAACCATCGCGACCAGTAGGATATACCTGTTGTAAACATATGGTGTCCCCAGACGAAATAGCCAACAAGGGCAATGGCAAGGCTTGATATTGCGATAGCACCGTAGCCAAAAACAGGTTTTTGACTGAAGGTGGGAAATATCTCTGTAACCACACCCATCGCCGGAAGTATCATAACGTAGACTGCGGGGTGGGAGTAGATCCAGAATAGATGCTGGAAGAGAAGAGGATCGCCCCCCAGGGCGGGATCAAAGAAGCCAATATTAAGTGTTCTTTCGGCTATTACCATAAGAAGGGTTATACCAACTATGGGTGTTGCCAGTACCTGTATCCATGCTGTAGCATAGAGCGACCATGGAAAGAGGGGCATCTTGAACCATGTCATACCCGGGGCTCTCATCCTGTGTATAGTAACAATAAAATTCAGCCCCGTTAGAATTGATGAAAATCCCAGAACAAAAGCTGCAGTGAGGGCCCATATAACGCTGGTCGACGATTCGGCACTATAGGGAACATAGAAGGTCCAGCCGGTATCAGGAGACCCTCCTCCAATAAACTGCGAAAGGACGCCAAGGATTGATCCCGCTAGCCAGAGGTACCATGATAAAAGATTCAGTTTTGGGAATGCAACATCTTTTGCCCCTATCATAATAGGCAGAAAGAAGTTTCCAAAAACTGCTGCCAGCCCGGGAATAACCACAATAAAAATCATAATAATACCATGAATGGTAAAGATTCCATTATAGGTCTGGGCATCCATTATATCCTGTCCGGGTGCAAACTTTTCAATTCGCATCATCAGTCCAAGCGCTGCTGCTACAAAGAAGAAACTTACTATTCCATACATATATAGCAGGCCTATCCTCTTATGGTCGGTAGATAACAACCAGCCGAGCAGACCTTTATATTTTCCCTGGTATTCGAGATAACTTACCTGATTATTAGTGTTACTGCTCATATATTATTTTTTTGCTTTTTTTCTTCCTTTTAAAATCAGAATTATAAAACCAATCAAGAGGATAAATACCGTAAATCCTCCGACAATTCGTGTAACCTGCAGTGTATAGGTTCTTCCATTGGGGTCGTATGCAAAGCAATACTCCAGGATCTTGTTAATGGTTGGTCTGGCTATTCCCTGTTGAGCTTCGATAATAGCCATTTTTACATCGAAGGGCAGGAAGTTTATTCCGTAGAGATATCTTGTGATCTTACCTTCAGGACTAAGAAGGATAATGGCCGAAGGGTGTGCAAAATCAAGTCCCTGTGGCATATATTTAAAGCCTACAGACTCGGTAATTTTAAGTATGTTGTCCTGCGCCCCTGTAAGATATATCCAGTGTTTACGGTTTTCTTCGCCTATTTTAGTAACAAAGTTGTTTTTCTTGATAGCAGCCTTCTCGGGGGTGTCTTTTGTATTAAAGCTTATAGTAATAACCTGGTACTCATCACCAAGCTCCATATCAAGGTTTTCTACTACTTCAGAGATTCCGCTTAGCAAAGGGCTGCAAAGACCGGGACAATCGAAATAAACGAACGATAGTATAGTTGGTTTATTTATAAGTTCTCCCAGAGAAACTGTATCATTCGATTCATTCAGAAAAGTCAGATCGAGCGGGATGGTCTCACCAAGTTTTTCAACTATACCGACTTCTATTTTATCTTCATCAATCTGTGTCTGGGAGTTGATGGATAGTATCCCTGTAAAAATTATTATGGATAATAAGAAAGGTTTTTTCATGCTTAATTATGGTTTAAAATTTTATTCTTCATCTTCTCCTTCACTGTGGATGGCCCTTAGCCTGAACAGGACATAAAATATAAATGACCATACAGTCAGAACAAGACCTGCATAGGCAAATATAAGCCATACGGGCGCCATCCTGTTAACATTCCACATTGCTCTATCCCTGTTAAGTGGCGGTACCAGTGTTGCGGTTCCGATATTCAGGATGGTATCTTTTTTGATATCACCGAATAGTTCGATATCTGTAAGTTTAACTCTTAGTTGTACCCCTCCAAGGCTGTCGCCTGGCAAATCGTCAGGCACATCAAAAATTACTCTACCACTGTTATCAGATATCCTCGGGTCATCAAGGGAAATCATTCCGAAGTATCTTTTTGCCGTCAGACTGACCTCTGTACCGGGTACAGGAGTCCATTTATCACCTTCAAGCCCTGTAAGATTAGCAATAAGCTTATGATCCTCTTCGACAAGATCGACCAGTATCTTTATTTTTGACCACTTCAGGTTGGAAAGCTGACTGGCCATTGAAACTATCTGTGTATAAGAGGGATTAAAGCTTCTGATATAAGAAATGACAGACCATATATCATCGGGAGACAGAATCCTTTTAAATGAAGGCATCAGTCCCCTTCCTTCGCTTATCTTATAGTATAGAGCACCATCGCTGTTTACCTGTATTTTGTCAGTTGCAGGATCTCCGGGTATAGGGTTAAGAGCCTGGTAATTACCTTTTCCGGGATCACCATGGCACGATTTGCAGTTAAGCAGGTAGACTGTTGCACCTGCACCTCTGACAGAGTCTGTAAATTCAAAGGTTGCGAGTACTTCACTTCTGTCGTCTGGAACAAGCCAATCCTGGGATTGGACAATCTGGGATCCCAAAAAAATCAATAATATTAGTAGTTTATATCTCATCGACTGATTTTTGAATTAACTCTCTTTCTCAGTAAGTTGTTTTTCTCTTTCCTCTGCCTCTTCCCATATTGTTATTACCGGAAATGTCTTAGAAAGGATTGTTATTATCATAAGTACCAGGATAAAGGATCCTATGGTTATCGCCGTTTCTGTAAGCGTTGGTTTATAGACAAACCATTCACCTGGAACGTGTTGTATTGGAAGGAAAGGGTGTTCCTGTGTAGGTACAACTATTATATACCTTTTTAGCCAGCTGCCTATAAGTACGAAAACAGATATTATTGTTGCGGGCAGTGGATTGCGCATGGGCTTGAATAATAACAGAATGGTTGGAATTATCAGTCCCAGTAGCTGGGTTCCCCAGAAAAGCATGGCATGATGACCGCTGAAAAGGGCATGAAGATGAATGGCATCAAACTTTTTTAGTTTATATCCTGGAACCAGGAACTCGTTTATATTGAAATAGAGATATACTATAGCCGCAAGCACTAGAAGCTTCGACATCTTATCGAAGTGCATCTCTGTAAGATAATCTTTCAGCCTGAAATTATTTCTGTAAAAGAACATTGCTATTATTACCGCAGCACTACCTGCAACAAATGCTCCTGTAAGGAAGTAAGGTCCAAATATTGTGCTATCCCATCCTGAGCGCGGTGTAACTGCAAATAACCAGGAGGTTACCGTATGAATTGCAAATGCAACGGGTATAATAAGGATAAGCAATATCCTTATGGATTTAAATATTATTTTGTACTGGCTGTTTTTATGAACCCATCGTAAGGATAAAATCTTATAAACCTTTTGAAGCCATGGCGGGGCATGGTTCATACGACCCCTGGCAATTGCCAGGTCGGGAATAAGAGGAAGAAAATAAAGCAGGAGGCTAAGTACAAAGTATGTAGTAACAACTGTTACATCCCAGAGAATAGGAGATTGTATGCGTCCGTGTAAAAACAGGAAGGGGAGCCTTTCGGGGCGACCCATATCGGATATAATCACTATACCTGCTATAGCTGCAAATGCTACTGCGATAATTTCGGCTATTCGTGCTATTGGTTTTATCCATGTATAACCAATCAGTCCGAGCACCGCACTTATCAGCATACCAATAAGACTTGCGGCAACAAAGAACACAAAGTTGGCTATATACATTCCCCAGCTTATATAGTCGCGCATACCTGTAACAATAAGACCCTTTCGTAGCTGGATGGAGTAAGCATAGAGGCAAAGAACAAGTGATACGCTGAGGAACATCATCCAGAGCACAAAGTTCCTGTTTAGTCTAACTGGTCTTAACAGGTCGGCAGATACTTTGTTAATTATTTCGGGTCGAGCCAGGAATTTCTTATCTGAGTCTGACATATAATGATTTCACTAATTAAACATGTAAATTTTCGCTGCCATCCTCAGTCATATTATCGGGGAAATCGAAAAGACGATTTTTAGGGGGCAGATAATAAACCCTGGGTTCTGTTCCCAATTCAGGCATCAGGCGGTACCCTGCATTATCTTCCAGGAGCTGACTTAACCTGACTGTTTCTTTGGTAGTTCCATTTGTGACAGCATCTTCATTCTGATCGCCAAAGTAAAATACTCCATTGGGACAGGCAGAAACACAGTAAGGCAGTTCACCTTCTCTTAACCTGTCGGCACTGAAAAGGCACTTTGTAACAGTACCTTTTCTTTGAGGTATATTAAGTTCGACATCGTAAACTGCATCTTCTTCGATCTCAATTTCCCTGGGAGTTTCCCAGTGAAAAATCCGGGCTGAATAGGGGCAGGCAGCTATACAGAAGCGACAGCCGATGCACCTTTCATTATCTATTAATACTATCCCATCTGGTCGTTTGAATGTAGCATCAACAGGGCAAACGGATACACAGGGAGGATTATCGCAATGCTGGCATGGCTTAGGCATAAAATATGGAGCCGATGTTTCGTTCTCCTGCATCGAGAGGGTATTGATATGATATTCATAAGGACGCAGACCATGCGCCGACTGGCAGGCATTGACACACTGCCTTGCATTACGGCATTTGGCAAGATCAATAACCATAACCCATCTTTTCCCGGCGATACCCTCGCGCCCCCTTGTCTGCAATACTTTCAGGGATGAAGTTATCTCCTCGATCTGGTCAATAGGTATCTCAACCAGGCGGTTATCTTCTGTAAGCACCCTTACTGTTTCCTTTGGCCCCTTCGCCTTTTCATATTTAAATCCTGAATAAATAGCCGCCCCACCTGTTGCTGCAGCAGCACCAACAAGACCTATTGACTTCATAAAATCACGCCTGGAGCTAAGCCCCTGATCAGTCTCTTCCTCTGGCTGGTTAGCTTGCTTCTTTTTTTCTTCTTCCATTTACGATTGGGTGTCTCCTGTTATTCGGCAATTGTTTCTTCTGAAGCTTCCTTAAAGCTAAGAACTTTATAGCCTGAAGCCTCAATTACTTCCTTTACTGCTGCAGTATCAACCTTACCCTTTTCAAATTTAATGCTGGCATTGCCATCGGTGTGATCTGCTTCTACAGAACCTACACCTTCAACTTTTGTAACACCTGCTTCAATTGTTTCCTCACAACCTGTGCAGGTCATTCCTTCAATTGTAACATTATACACTACAAAATCAGTTACCGCCTCAACTTCAGTCGTCTCGTTATCAGTAGTTTCTGCTTTCTTGGATTCATTATTCTGGCAAGATACGACCAGGAATAAAATAAGAGATAAAATACTTAGATATTTCATAGGAAAATAATTTTAGGATTCGAGCATAAAATAAGAAAAAAAAACGTTATAAAAAAAGATCATATATATCACTCTAGATATGTTAATATGAAAGATTAGAAAGTTGAAGAAGTTGAAAAAAGTTGGAAAGGGTGAGAAGGCTTTATAGTTTAATAAAACGAGTTCTAAAAATATTGTCTCCGGTTCTGACAAGCAGCAGGTAAGATCCCTTTTGGAGGGATAGGATATTAATATGGTTTTCGGATGAGGATTTTATTGAAAGTTCTTTGATCAAGGATCCTGTCAGTGAGTAAATCTGAATGTTTAAATCTGTTTCGCTATAATCTTTTATTGTGAATCGGAGCTCTTCACCCACCGGGTTAGGGTAAATCTTCAGATACTTATCTCTTTCAATACTCATCTCAGTAATTCCGGTTGAGCTCCATATATTATCGGCGAAAGTTGGGTCGTCAATAAAGGGATTTCGGTTACCCTGGAGGCTATATATCTGGTTATTTCGATCAGTTTCTTTCGTGCTTACCGGGTCATCTGAGTGCCATTGAAGAAGCATGTTAAGGGCCCATTCCTCAGGCTGTGCTCCGTCGGTCATAGCTCCTCCCGGCCAGGATGAGTCTTCGCCGTAGTACCTTACAGCCATATACAGGTGAGCCCTGGCAAAGTCGCCCTTGTATTCGTCGATGGGTTCGAATACTGTGCCTGAGAATCCGCTGACGGACGATGGTCCTACCTTACTTCCATTTTGAGAAGTCCAAGAGGGACTGTCGGTTTCTCCAAAGGCATAGTTGCCTCTCCTGTTATTTACATAGCCGTCGGTCGGGAAAATATGGTTCAGATCGGTATACATAGGTGAGGCGTCGTTAAACCAGCTCTTGGGAAAGGAGTGTTCCCGGTTGTAGCAGTCTGCCTCAGAATTATAGTTTCCGCACTGGTCTGTAACAAAGGTGTAATTGTAGGGATTAGCGCCGGCAGGGTTATCCGAATACATATCCCAGACTGTACCGTCGCCCCTGGCGTCTGTTAACTTTACAGCATCCCAAAGTCCTGGTGTATATGAAAGTACGGTGTGGTTGTCGATAATATTATGCAGGGCCTGCTGAAGGGCTGTGCCACTAAGTCCATTGGCAGAATCATAGTATCCGGCCGGAACCTGGGCCCAGAGGAATCCCGCAAAAAACAGCTGCAGGCATATAGCCGATATTATCCTTTGCCTAATCATCTTCTATTTCTTGTTGATTCTTGCTTTTTTAACCTTTCCTCTTGTAGTTTATTAATATAATTGCCTGCTGGATTATTATTATTTTCATAATTAGCAAGAAATATGGTTTTAAAGATAGCCAAAATTGAGCTAAGTTATTAATCAAGCATTAACAAATTGGAGGATATAAGACTTAATCTTATTTTTACATCAAAACATGAGTATTATGAAAAGAATCCTGGTAATAGCTATGCTCCTCATTGTTTCAGGTGGTGTTTATTCTCAGTCCCTCAAAGCAGGGGTAATAGCATTTTATAATCTTGAAAACCTCTTCGATACTTTAAATACCGAAGGAGTATTGGATGAAGAGTTTACACCTGATGGTCCAAACGGATGGACAGCTGACAGATATATATCAAAGATTGAAATGATTGCCGGGCTTATATCAAAGATTGGTGAGGATGAAGGAATCCCCGGTGGGCCTGCCATTATTGGAGTTTCTGAAGTTGAAAACTTATCTGTTATTGAAGATCTGGTTGCTCACCCATATCTTCAGAATTCACAATATAAGATTGCACACTATGATTCACCTGATCTGAGAGGTATTGACGTTGCTCTTTTGTACCAGCCAAAATATTTTACTCTTAAAGAATCGACAAGCTTTGAGCTTCCTCTGTTTGATGAGGAGGGTGAAAGAATATACACACGTGATCAATTACTTGTTAGCGGTACTTTTATAGATGAGGAAATGCATATAATTGTTAATCACTGGCCATCAAGAAGGGGAGGCGAAGAAGCGAGCCGCACTAAAAGAAATGCTGCTGCCGGATTATCAAGATCAATTATTGATAGTCTGCTGGCAATAGATCCTGAAGCCAATATTATAGTTATGGGTGACTTTAACGATGACCCAATAAATATAAGTATGAATGATGTGTTGCGTGCCTCAGATCATATCGACAACCTTGAAGAAGGTGAACTCTTTAACTGTATGTATCCATTATTTAAGAAGGGAATAGGCTCCCTTGCTTATAGGGATATATGGAATCTGTTCGACCAGATTGTTGTTTCGCAGGGCTTACTTGGAAATGATTATAACAATCTTACTTATTACGCGGCCAGGGTATTTAACAAAGATTTTCTTCTACAGCAGGATGGACAGTATAAGGGCTATCCGTTCAGAACCTATGCTGGTACAACCTACCTGGGAGGATACAGCGATCATTTGCCGGTCTATATTATTGTAGTAAAACAAATGGAGTAGGCTGCTTTGCAGCTAAGAGCTAAGAGCAAAGGGCTAAGAGCTAAGGGCTAAGAGCAAAGAGCAAAGGGCTAAGAGCAGCCAAGAGCAAAGAGCTGAGAGCCAAGTGAAGAGGTAGCCAGGTATTTATCTGTTTTTTCTCTGCTCTTCCTGGCACGAAAGTATTGCATAGTGATCATTTCAATCTCAAATAGACTGGTCTGTGATCAGAAATAACATTACTATAATTATTATAACACCAATCTGCTCTTACAGTCAGAACCGTATCTACCATTGAAAACAGCTCGTCAGAAATAATAATATGATCAATATGGCTGGGCCATGAAGGGTAAGACCACCATAAAGAGCTGCCTGTTGCGATTGACATATCTGCTACAGAATAATTATCAGGGTCGTTAACAAAATCCCAGAAAACATTGGTCGAAGCTGAGCTTCCGTCTATCTCGTCATTAAGATCGCCAAGGACTATAATGGCATCGTCAGGGTAATTTGATTCAATATAGCTGTGTAGTTTTTCTGAAGCCGTCCTTCTTCTGTCTTCATTTTCTGATCCGCCACAACATTTCAGGTGGTTATTCAGGACAATTATATCAGTAGATGTTGGTATATGTGTAGCATGAATCTCAAATGGTGGACGGGGGAATGAGTAGAAGTCATCGCTGAAAATTATTTTTGTCTCAGAGGCATCAATACTTATCTCGGAGTCACGGTATAGATAGGCCAGGTTCCAGTCTGAATTATTAATCGGGTAGGCCAGCGCGCTATAGTCTTCAAGCAGGTCATCCAGACTGGATAGGTCAGTGCTGGATGTTATTTCCTGAAGGGCGATAATATCAGCCTCCATTTTTTCAATCAGGATTACCAGTTCCTCAATAGTTTCAAGTCCCATTTTGGGGAATTGTTGAACATTTAAAGTTACAATATCAAGAGTGCTATCGCTGCCGGTAGCAAAGCAGCTATCGTATTTATTAGGAATTACTTCTGTCACCTTTGGAGGTGTTGGTTTGCGACACGACCAGACTATCGCTGCCAGGACGATAACTACAGGGATTATACTCCTGAGATAATGCATACTTCTACTTTTCATAGGGTGCAAATTTATATAAAAAAAGCGTCTTCATTATTATAGACGCCATTTTTGCAGAAGTATTATATATTATTGTTTAATAAATTTCCTGGTGATCTGATTCGTTCCGTCAGATAGTCTAAGGAAATATATTCCCTCCGGGAGTTGACTGATATTAATCCTGTGGCTTTCTTCACCTGAAATAGCTCTTTCGTAGACCTTGCTTCCGGTAATGTCGACTACTTCAATATACTTAGCAGATCTTATATTTTTAATAATGAGTTCTGTAGACACAGGTACCGGGTATATTTTCAGTTCAGAATCCATTGAATTTTCAATCCCTGTCGAAACTTCGAAAACAACTTTATAAGTAAGAGAGCATAATCCATTGCAGGATGTAACTGATATGGTTGTTGTTCGTTCGGCTTCAGTTCCGGTCAGGCTGCTGGCATCTGTAATAGTATGAACTGCATCTGGATCTGTAGCAATCGCTGTAACTTCAGGAATAACTACTGTTCCGTTTGAAAGAACATACTTATAAGTTAAAGAATCGGTTCTGAATCCATCGATTGTAACACCTGAAACCATAAGGTCATCAAGTAGCGCATTTCCCTCACTTAGCGGCCGAACAACAATCGTAACAATATTTGATGTGTCATAGCATGCTCCTGATTTTACTACTCTGAAGTAATACATTGTATCGGTAAGGATAGGAGGATCATAGGTACGTAGATCACTGGTGCCGGAAGCCTGACTCCATAAATGGTAATCCGGATTGATTATCGGAGAACTTAACCATGAAAATGTCGAATCCGGTTTACTTGAGTCGAGATTACCGCCACCCAGAATATCAAGCGGCAATAGTGCATCGGGATCCTGGTTCCAGTATATAGTAGTATCATACCCAACAATATTACCGGTAATCGGCGGCTGGACAATGATCATTACAGCCTTACTGGTATCGATAATCTGAGTGGGACTGCTATCTTTAACAATCCTCCTCAGATATATTGTGTCAGTTTCAGGTACTAAGAGATCAAGATCTTTCCCATTATCAGGTAATAGTCCTCCCCATGATCCGTCATCAGCTCCTTTCTGCCATTCAAATGTGTAGGGCGCCAATCCCCCAACAGGTGTAGTACCAACTATTTTGGGAGCACTCTCGCCATAGCATATTGAATCGACTCTTGATTTTGTTACATCAGAAACAATTGTATTATAAAGAAAGCCGTTAAGTCGTATTAGGAGGGTATCCGTAACCTTGCCACTCCCACCCGAAGTAACTCCGGAAGGCATTCCCAGGTAGGGAGCGGAACCCTCGTATCCTGATTCAACGGAAGAAACTACACCTGAAGCTAAAAGATCATTACTGGTAAAGATCAGGCCTCCACTACCTCCACCGCCGGAGCCATAGAAGTTATAGGTATGACCTCCGTCGCCACCATTCGCTGATATTGTAAGAGCCGAGCCAGAGCTGAAATTGGATGATATAACTATTGCTCCACCGGCACCTCCGCCACCAGCACCTCCGTTATTTTCAGCCACCGGCCATACAGATTCGCCATCTGCCTTTATTGAGTAGCCATTGCCAAATATTGTATCGGCCAGGATAATAATAATACCTCCTCCACGTCCTCCGTCAGAGGCAACATCAGATACTGATCCTTTCCCACCGGCACCTCCGCCGCCACCCATTACTACGGGGTAGTAAAAATGGGTAACCCAAGTTTCCATACTTATATCCTGTCCTCCAATACCCCTTCCAAAAAAGCCATCAAGGTCAGCGCCTGCTGAACTCACCCCACCACTTCCATAACTGCTTCCGCCACCACCACCTGCATAACGACCATTTCCACCACCACCACCATTGGCAAAACGGCCCTTGCCCCTGGCATAATTATCATAATTAATCGGTACCGCGCCAATATGGCTGGCTATCCCCCTTCCCTTCCTGGCAGCTTTGTTTTCAGCCTCGGTAAAGTCAAGAAGATCGGGATCAACATTCTGTGCTGTTATCGTGAGCCCCTGGATAATGTCTGAGATTCCGCCTTCGAAGCCCTTCCCGCTAACGTCTATATCAGCATTCAGGAATAAATTATTATCTACAAGGAAAGTAAGAACGCCACCCGTTCCGCTTGTCTCATCCCAGGGATCGCAGGTAAGTAATCCATCGACCGTCACATTTTCATACTCTTTTACTTTAATCAGCTGTACAAATGATTCAGGGTCATAGTTGCCTCTCAGATCATTTTTGAAAGTTATCCTGTCAGGAGATGTGCTTACAGCATCAATAATGACAAACTCATAATAGCCAAAATCTCCAATTGAGTTTGTGATTGTTGAACCAAATACTGAGCCACCCACGAAAAGCTCAGCACCTTTCATTTGTATAATGAGAACCTTATCATTAGCAGCAAAACCAGTAGCATTATCTGCAAGTTCGACCCAATCCACACCAACCGCAGTAACCTTACTGTAGCTGTTGATAGTACCACTTATCCCTGTAGATTGTGCGCCACTACCTGACTTAAATGATTTAGATGGAAAAGGAACAGTAGCTTCTGCATTTGTTGAAAAGCCTTCAAGGCCTCTATTATAAATATCCCAGTTATCAATATTGAAGCTAGCTCCGTCGGGACTTGTTCCGGATTTCCTGTATGCAAAGCCATCGATATACTCCCAGTCGGTACCTGTACCATCAACTGCAAACTCGCCAAAGATATCCAGAACCATTTCACCTTTCATAATAAGGTACCTGTCGTCTCCGTTTCCGCTAATATTATTTGTATAATAATCTGCCTCGGATCCCATATAGTTATTGAATACGGCATCACCCTGTGCAACAGTTATGAAATCACCAGCACTGGCTGCAACTGCTGGAAATGTAAATTGAGTAGCAGGACTTGTATTGGCGTTATATACCATAGCAATTGAATATTCGCTCAGGTCAGCAATATCATTTAGGACACAAATTTCAATAGCTTTTGGAAGTCCTCCGCTAAGATCGCCATCCATTACACCTGTAATAATCAAATTTTGTCCGCTGGTTTTTGAGAGCCCGGATAAAAGTAGAATAAATAGGGCTATAAGTATAGTTTTATTCATTTAACTAAATTTATAAAGGTTGGGGTTTCAGATTATTAAAGGTCGGAAATATGGAGGGAAAAATCAAGAGTTAATAAAGTAATTTTCCTTTCGATCCTTGCTGACTTATATCGAAAAAATCTGTGTTAGCTGCACCCTGTTGGATACATTTACCTTTCTGAAAATATTATGAGTATGGTCTTTGACAGTCTGGAGGGAAATAAATAGTTTATCTGCAATCTGCTGATTTGTGAGACCATTGCAGATCTCTCTTATTATATCTCTTTCTCTCTTCGAGATACCATATTGCTGGTACAGGTTCTCAAGAATATCGGTAACATCAGAGTATTTGTCTTTATTATCGTAGAGGTAAATACGTAATAATATAATAAGAGCCAGGTCGGCTCCGAAGAAGAGCAGTATAAAATAAATTCCTATAAGTGGATGCACATATGCAAAGTGTAGAGCTGCAGAACTCATTAATGCTATTCCTGTCAGAATAAAGCTAAACCTCTTATTAAGAGCCGGGTATTTGGCTCTTCCTGACTTGATTCCCTGAAGGATAAGAAGCATTAGTACATATATTTTTACAAGCAGATCGAGGGTGTAGAAGACTATCCTTATCAGCTGTGAAAGATTATCAGGATTAATATTCCGCTTATCTGGCGACGACTTTAGTATCAGCCCATAGGCAAGAAAGAAAAGCGTACTTAGTATAAAATAACTTATTGAAATATATTGATTTATTTTTCTTCCCGACATCTCATGTGCCATTTTAATCAGGAGATACCAGGCTGCAATAATAAAAGGTACTCCGAAAAAGGGCAGAGCAATAACAATCGATTCAATCTGAGCCGACTGAAGATCATACTTAAGTAGTATTTCCTTAATTGCCAGTCCGCCGAAAATACCATAAATTCCAAAGCCCAGTTTCAGTATTTCATAATACAAAAAGCTGGAAATAAAGTCCAGCCGGTAAATCTTTCTAAGTCTGCCAAGTAAAACTAAAGCATATGATCCACAGGAGATTGAGATAATTGTTGCAAGTATAAAAATAAAGTGCATCATAAGATGGATCGACTGTTCAAATTAAACGCTTAAGTTATAAAATTCTGCTAATACTCCCTCCAACGAAAGTTGGATAAAAGCTATTTCCTACTAAAGATGGATTGATTACAGTAAGAGCTGGTAATATATTTACAGTGCGATTATGATAATTATAAATAATAAAATAAATATTATGGAAAATCTTGACAGTAAAAAATTGGTTCCCAGGGCAGGGGCAGCCTACAGTCACGGCTGGAGAGTATTGTGGAAGTACTTTATTACCTTGCTACTTGTATCATTAATAGTTATTGTTGCAACAATACCCTATATAATACCAGCTAATTTAAGCGAACTGAATCATAATCATTTTAGTTTCCTTGCAATTGCAGTGGTGTTCGGACAAATATTTGCCATTGCTTATACCTTGTTTGTTATTTCACCCCTGGAATATGGTGTTAAATGGATCTACCTGCAGAGTGTAAGGGATAAGAAGCCTGAGGTCGTTGAATTATTTGACTCCTTTAAAAATTACCTTAATGTAGTTCTTGCTTCATTACTTTCGGGAGCAATTATTGCTTTCGGATTCTTTATGGTAATTATTCCGGGGATAATCTTTGCCTGTAGACTTGCATTTGTACCATACCTGGTTATGGACAAGAAATATGACCCTGTAAAAGCGGTGGAGGAGAGCTGGAGGCTTACCAAGGGACATGGTTGGAGAATATTCTGGATGGGAATAATTGCCTTCTTTGTAATTATTCTCGGACTTATTTGTCTGGGCTTTGGTGTTTTTATCTCCTTTATGTGGATTAGTGCAGCTTTTGCTTCGATTTATCAGGCAGTTTTAGATGAAAAAGGAGAGCTTGTAGAGCTGGGAGAAGAACAATAGAATAAAAGTAAAACCCGACTGTTTTCAGATAATGCCGTTATTATATTTTTAATAGCGGCATTATTTTTATGGTACATCCCGCACCCCGCACCCTTTCGCAATTTAGCTCTTGCTATAAATGCTTATTTGCTTAAATTTGTAGCTGAAACAAAATCATATAAATATGTCAGGACATAGTAAATGGTCTACGATAAAGAGAAAGAAAGGCGCTATCGACGCTAAAAGGGGTAAGATGTTTACCAGGATAATTAAGGAGATAACCATTGCTGCCAGCGCCGGTGGTCCTGATCCCGATTCAAATCCGTCACTAAGGCTTGCGATTCAGAACGCAAAGGGTGCAAATATGCCTAAGGATAACATTGAGAGGGCAATAAAAAAAGCTACAGACGATGATGCTTCAAATTACCAGGAGTATACTTTCGAGGGCTATGCCACTAGCGGAATAGCAGTTTTTGTAGAGTGCCTGTCAGATAATAATAACAGGACTGTATCGAGTGTAAGGGCGGCTTTTAATAAGTATGGTGGAAACCTTGGAACAAATGGCTCCCTGAGCTTTTTATTCGACAGGAAAGGCATTTTTACTATCCAGAAAAGTGCTGAGATGGATATGGATGAATTCGAACTTGAGCTTATTGACGGAGGAGCAGAGGATATTGAGCTTGAGGAAGATATAATTAACGTAACCTGTGCCATGGAGGACTTTGGCAATCTGAATAAAAAGCTCGAAGAAATTGGAGTTGAGGCAATAAGTGCTGAACTACAGCGTATACCAAATGACACAAAGACACTCGATCTTGAATCTTCAAAAAGTGTTTTAAGGCTGATTGACGCACTGGAGGATGATGATGATGTTCAAAATGTATTTCATAATCTTGAGATGACAGATGAACTGGCTGCCGAGCTAGGATAAATTTAAAAATTCTAATCCATGAGAAATTTTGTTCTCTTGCTGGTATTACTGTCCCTTTTTTCTTGTAAGAAGGATGAGGCGGTTTTTATTATTGAGAAAACCTTTGGCACAGGTTCGGCTTATGATACTGAAATAGCATCTGATTCGAGTTTTCTGATAGTCGGACAGGCAGATCTCAAACCTCTATTTATTAAAACAGGCTCAGGATCAGCTATCGATATTAATTATTCACCTGATTATCAGGGTTGTTATACTGAGATAACTGAAATTTATGGCGGATATTCGGTCTCAAACGCCTACATTCTTGCGGGTTATTCTGATGGTGATATACTGCTTGCGTCAATCGATGGAGAAGGTACAGAACAATGGGATACGATTATAGCCGTAGGCCCTGATGTAAGGACCACCCAGGTATGTAAGTATGATGAAAACACTTATATGCTTGTGGCCAGCGATAGCCCCGACTCCCTAAAATCATCAACTTATATTGCTGCCTTATTTGATATAAATGGTAACATCCTTCAGATAAATGAAGTTAATCCAGGGTTTAAGGCATCTCTTACAGATATGGTAATACTATCGCCTTACGATATTTATGTATCTCTAACTAAGAAACTCGCCACTAACAACAGTAAGGCCTCGGTAGCGAGGTTAACAGATGAGGGAGCCATTATCTGGGAAACTGAGCTAATTAATAATAAAGATTATGTAGCAGGCTCGCTAACTATCGAAGAAGATGGAGGATCTCTCTATATTGGTGGTCGTACAGAGTATACCGGGAATGCGGGTGAGGTTAGTAATTCCTTTGTGGCATCACTTAGCACAGGAGGAATGCTTAACTGGAAGGTTTATACAGAGAACTCAAACCTTGGAACAGATCTGGATTTTGACTCTTCGATGAACCTGCTTATGTTGAATCAGAACTGCCTTATACTATCAGGGATCAGTCTTCCGGATGGAGGAAGTAAACAACAAATAAGGGTTTTGGATGTTTGCGATTCCTACGATACAAAGATATTTGGCAGAAGTCTTTCGCTTACATACGAAGATGCTTTTTTGATTGCAGGATCGAAGGGTGGAAAGTTTTATTATGTATTGAAGTCGGGTAATATAGATTAATAGATTTTAATACCTCTATATAAGTTTGTATTAATTTGAAATATTCTATTTTTGAGCCATGAACAAGAGGTACCTACTATTTCTTATGATTCTGTTCTCATGTTTCAGCCTGGTTAATGCCCAGAGAATAATTAAAGCAGAAAGTATTATTAAGGGTGAAGGAAGCTACAGTGAAGGTAGCGTTACCCTGATCCAGGATCCTGCCATAGACACTCTTCTTACACGGCATATTATAGCAAACCGGAAGCACGGAGGCTTTGACGGATTCAGGATCCAGATTTATAATGGATCAAAGAGAACAGCCAGAGATGAGGCAATGGAAGTAAATTCAGAATTTATCTCAGAATTTCCTGGTATTGAGTCAAGATTAGATTTCGCAGCACCTAATTTCTTTAAAGTAAGGGTTGGTAATTACCGGACAAGGAGGGATGCAATGCATGACTTCCTGATAATAAAAAAGAAATTTCCCAATGCATACATTGTTCCGGATATTATAAATTTTCCGGACCTTGATAAATAGTATATGAGCGATAGAATTTTACATGAGTGCGGTATAGCAATGGTCAAATTGCTTAAGCCGCTGGAATACTATATTGAGAAATATGGCTCCTGGGATTATGGATTACAAAAGATGTACCTGCTTCTCGAGAAGCAGCATAACAGGGGACAGGATGGAGCAGGTATAGCTGCCCTGAAGCCCGGAGTAAAACCAGGAAACAGATATATTTTCAGGGAGAGATCAAATGGTGCAAATCCTATTAAGGATGTATTCGATTCAATATATAAGGCAGCCGAATCAGAAAGAGAAAGAGCGTCTGATCCCGATAATATCGATTTTATTAAAGAATCTTTGCCATATGCCTGTAATCTTTATCTGGGGCATGTAAGGTATGGAACATTTGGTAACTATAACATAGATTATGTTCACCCTGTTACCAGAGAGAATAACTGGCGGTCAAGAAATATTGTTCTTGCCGGCAATTTTAATCTTACTAATGTAAGCGATATTTTTAACGATCTTCTGAAGATAGGACAGAACCCGGTCGACTTTTCGGATACTGTAACTATCCTCGAAAATGTCGGACACTTCCTCGATGAGGAAGTTGAGGAATTATTCAGGGAATACAGATCGCAGGGTCTGAGTAAGCAGGAGATTTCACCAAGGATAGAGGAAAATATTTCCATTGCAAAGATAATCTCAAGAGCCAGTAAAAAATGGGATGGAGGCTATGCTATGGCAGGGATGCTGGGTCATGGTGATGCATTTGTTACTCGTGATCCATGGGGAATAAGACCAGCATTTTACTACCACGATGATGAGGTACTGGTTGTGGCATCGGAGCGACCAGTAATCCAGACGGTTTTTAACCTTAAAACCACCCAGGTCAACGAACTGGAACCGGGCACGGCTATTATTGCCAGGAATTCAGGTAATGTAAGTATAGAAAGAGTCAGGGAAAGTCAGCCGGCACATAAATGCTCATTTGAAAGAATCTATTTTTCGAGGGGAACAGATAAATATATTTACCGGGAGAGAAAACGACTGGGTGAGCAGCTAACTATGCGGACCCTTGAAGCTGTCGACTTTGATATGGAGCACACAGTCTTTTCATATGTTCCAAATACGGCAGAGAGTGCATTTTATGGTCTTTTAAAGGGACTTGAGGATTATATCAACAATAATAAGATGGACATAATTCTGAAGCGTGGCAATAAGCTTGTGCGTGAAGATCTGGAAAAAATTATGTCGCTCAGGCCCCGGATTGAGAAACTGGCAGTTAAGGATGCTAAATTAAGAACATTTATTACCGAAGATAAGTCGCGCGACGACCTGGTTGGTCATGTATATGACGTTACCTATGGTGTTATTCAGAGAGGTGTCGACAGCATGGTGGTGCTGGATGATTCAATTGTAAGAGGAACAACATTAAAGAAGAGTATTATCAGAATCCTTGACCGACTTGATCCAAGGAAAATAGTTATTGTTTCATCTTCACCCCAGATCAGATACCCCGATTGTTACGGGATAGATATGGCAAAGATGGGCGATTTTATTGCTTTCAGGGCGGCGATTGAATTAATAAAGCAAACTGGTAATGAAAAATTACTTGATGATATTTACCGTCAGGCCCTCGAGGAGGTTAGCAAACCGGTAAATGAGATCAGGAATGTGGTAAAGCAGATTTACGATCCCTACAGCGCAGATGAAATTTCTGTACAGATAGGTAAGATGCTTAAGCTGCCGACTATCAATGCTGAAGTCGAGATAGTCTACCAGTCGATTGAAGGATTACATAAAGCCTGTCCTGATAATACAGGCGACTGGTATTTTACAGGTAATTATCCTACGCCGGGAGGTAACCGGGTAGTGAACCAGTCGTATATTAATTTTATTGAGGGTCGCGACGAAAGAGCCTATTAGTAACCTACTCCTATTTCGTAATCATTCCTGTAGGAAGCAAGGTGCCTGTTTACCTTATCAATATAGATATCCTTGATTGTTATCATTATACCAGTTTCTTCAACCTTGCCAAATCCTTCGTTAAATACCGTACCGAATGTACGCATGGTTGGTGAAAGGTTCATATAGGCATTTATCAGAGGAGGTATATTTTCTCCAAGGTCTCTAACTGCCTGTGAAAGAACCTTGTAGTCGTCCTTATAGTTGTCGTGGATAAACTTTTTCTTCATTTTATCGACGTTGATATTAACAGAAACATCCTTCTTGGGTGTAACAAGTTTATCTTTGTCTGAGAAATGTTTTCTCATAAAATAAAGAATCATATCCCTTGCTTCGATATTGAAATGCTCATACATAGTTACTTTGCCAAATAAGTATTTGACATTCGGATTTTCAATAGCTATTGCTCCCAGCCCGTCCCAGAGATTATCAAGAGCAAAGAGACTTTTTCTACCCATGGCCCTCGACTGGTAATCGGGCTGAACAAATGAACGCCCCAGCTCCATTAGGTAAGGAAGGAATTCTGTCTTGAACTTTTCTGAGAAATTAAAGAATGAAGCTGATGCCATATCGGAGGGATCGGTGGGCTTAATCCTTTTGTCGTGGATCAGAAATCTGTAACCCCCAATTATCTCTTTATTATCGGGATCCCATACTATTAATTGCTGGTGAGGAGCTGTTTCTGAGTAATCGTACTCGTCCAGGTCCAGTTCTTTACCTGTTCCTCCTCCTGCGCTTCTGAAGGTAAGCTCCCTCAGGCGGCCGACTTCTCTCATAAGCACCTCAGAGTCGTGACTCTTAAACAGGTATACTTCGTTGTTGGCATTATTCGTTTTTCTCAGAAATCTATCTTCGGTAAGTTCCTTCTCAATCTCTTGCATGGGTGATTTTAATACTATCTTCTTCATACTTCAGTCTGTATCCTATTAACAAGCAATTTGGCCGTATATTCTAATCAAAATTAGTGTTTTTATTTTGATCTGGTATGAATTTCGCTAATTCATACGACTTTGACTTTAGCCAGTCTGCCCATTCAATTGGTGTTTTTGACCTGTCGAACATATCCCAATTATAACCTTTCCCGAAAACTATATGTAGATCTTTACCTGTCTGCCTGAACATTTCGTCAACAAGATAAAGCATTTCGAGATTCCATTTTATTCCCAGTCGCAGTCTTATATTCGACAGCCTGTAAAAAAAATCCGAGTTTCGCCCTGAGAAATGAATGGGAACAATGGTTCTTTTATGCTTTATAGCTTTAGAAATAAAGCTCTTATGCCATACCAGATCTTTTATCTCGCCCTTTATTTTTCTTGAGCAAAGCCCAGCAGGGAAATATAAGATCTGGCTATCAGAGGCGTATGCTTCGTTGATAGCTTTTGCAGCATCCCGCCCCTGTGCTCCATGCTTATTTATCGGAAGAAAAACATCTTCCATATTTGTAACATTCATCAGGATATCGTTGACCGGGAATTTGATATTATCAAAATATTTAGAAAGCTCGGTCATAAAAACCAGACCGTCTAATCCCCCAAGGGGATGATTTGAAACAAATATATTTCTTCCTGTAGTTGGTATGGCTTCCTTATTGTGTACGCTATATTCAATACCCATATATGTTAGTCCAGCTCTTACAAGATCTACATTGTGTAGTTTTCCAAAAACCTGGAAAAAATTATTCAAATCTTCTTCGTGGATTATTTTTCGCAGGTATTTAATAAGGAATTTTGGCATTAGCTTTGAAATACCAGGACTCTTATCTTTCAAAATCTGAGCTACATCTATCTTCAATGGATCTACCCCTGACATACTTTTTTTATAACTGTTATTGCTGTTTTTTTTGCATTGCAAATTTATTAAAAAATGGGATGTAATGGGCAATATTGGCTTTTATCATTTTGCATAATTGTAAGTGCTTAGCTTACAGGGTCTATAATCCTGAGGTGGGTCATCGAATCAAAAGTTTTCAACAAAGTGTAAAAAAATGGGTGAAAGTGGGGCAAAGTGGGAATATTTTGCTATTTTTACATTTAAAACCTGAATTATTTATGGCCACATTTATAGGTGATTACAGTTGCAAGATTGATTCCAAGGGGAGGATGATTTTCCCTTCTGCCTTTAAAAAGCAGATGGAGTCGTCATGGAGCGATCATTTTGTAGTGAGGCGAGATATTTTCGAAAATTGTCTTGTGCTGTTCACAAGTGAGGACTGGGAGGAGCAGATGAAGAAGATTCGCAGTCGCATAAATCCCTACAATCGTGAGCATAACAGGTTTCTAAGAAACTTCTTTAAAGGTACAGCCGAGCTGTCGCTCGACGGAAGCAACAGGTTGCTGGTTCCAAAAAAGTTATTGCATCTGGCTGAAATTAATAAAGATGTTGTGCTGGCTGGCCAGGACGGTCGGATAGAGATCTGGTCTAAGGAAAAATACGAGGCAATAGATATACCTGTTGATGATTTTGCTGATCTGGCTGAAAAATTGATGGGTGGATTAATCACTGAAGATGAATAGAAATGGCGTATCATGTCCCTGCCTTACTCAAGCAAAGTATAGAAGGGCTGAATATACAGCCCACAGGGATTTATGTCGACGTAACATTCGGTGGAGGAGGCCATACAAAAGAAATACTTGAACTGCTTGGTGAGGGCAAACTGATAGCATTTGACCAGGATAGGGATGCTGAAAAAAATAAGCCGGTTGATAACCGGTTTCTCTTTTTAAATCAGAATTTCCGTTTCCTGAGAAGTAATTTGAGATACCATGGAGTAGAAAGTATCGACGGACTACTTGCTGATCTGGGTGTTTCATTTCATCAGTTTGATGAGGCCAAAAGGGGATTTTCGTTTCGATTCGACTCGAAGCTGGATATGAGGATGAACAACACAGGCGCTAAGACGGCAGCCGATATTTTAAATAGCTATAAAAAGGGAGACCTGATATATATACTCAGAGAATATGGTGAATTAAGGGGGCCGGGCAGAATTGCGGATGCAATAATTGAAAGAAGAGAAAGGGCAAATCTTGAGACAACAGGAGATCTGGTAAAACTGCTGTCTGAATTTGCTCCCCGAGGCAGGGAAAACAAGTTTTATGCAAAAGTATTTCAATCTCTAAGGATCGAGGTAAACAGGGAAATTGAATTTTTAAAGGAGATGCTTTTTCAGGCTGTTGATGTACTTAAACCAGGGGGAAGACTGGTGGTGATAACCTACCATTCAATAGAAGACAGGGTGGTTAAGAATTTTTTCAGAACAGGAAATTTTATGGGTAAGGAGAGCAAAGACTTTTATGGTAATACCCAGTCACCCTTCAGGCTTATTAACAGAAAGGTAATAGTACCTGACGACTCGGAGATTGATAATAACAGCAGGGCGCGGAGTGCCCGTTTAAGGATAGCAGAAAAAATCTGAGATGGAAGAGAATACTAATAGCGCAAATACAGCCAAAAAGAAGGATGGATTCCTTAAGAATATAATCAGTGGTTCACTTCTGAGTGAAAGGCTTGTGCTTAAGAACCTCGGGCTTCTTACACTTCTTACATTTCTCGGTGCTATCTATATAGCAAACAGGTTCCACGCCGAAAAGACAATTCGCTTAAGCATTGAGCTGCAACGTGAAGTAAAAGAACTCAGATCAGAAGCTCTGGCCACTTCGGCAGAATTAATGTATCTGAGCAAACAATCTGAGGTGCTTAAAATGATAAATGACAGGGCTTTGGGATTGAAGGAGTTGAAGGCACCACCATATAAACTTATTGTTGAGGACTAAAATGGCATTAAGAGATGAAATAGTATGGAGAAGCGGAATAATCTACATTACGATTATCGTTGTAGCTCTGGCTATACTTGGGAGGGTGGTTTATATTCAATTTGTTGAGGGTGAGAAATGGGCTGAGATGGGAGAAGGCTATATCTATAAAACTGATGATGTGCCGGCTAACAGGGGTGATATACTTGCCGAAGATGGTAGAGTGTTGGCGAGCTCAGTACCTTACTATAATATCTATATAGACACCCGGTCGTCAGGTATGGAAGCAAGGGTGTGGGCCGAGGGCATAGATGGTCTGGCCGAGGGACTTTCACGTATTGTTGGCTTAAAATCGGCTTCTTCATGGAAAAATGACTTAACCCGAGCAAGGGCTAATGGCGATCGCTACTACCTGATTAAAAGAAAAGTAAGCCACGGTGATTTAAAAGAGCTGAGGACTCTTCCAATATTCAGGGAAGGCAGGTACAAGGGTGGTATGATAGCAGAGCTTGAGAACAGGCGTATTCTTCCTCATATGATTCTCGCAAGCAGAACCATTGGCTCCCTTAATAAGGGTGTATCAGGTAATGTAGTGGGACTGGAGGGAGCATATGATAGTGATCTTACCGGGACAAACGGATCAGTGCTGAAACAGCGACTGACAGGAGGTGCCTGGATGCCTGTTAATGATGCGAACTCAGTTGAGCCAAGGGATGGAAATGATATACTTACAACAATAGATATCGATCTTCAGGATGTTGCAGAGAGTGCACTTTTTATGCAACTTAAAAGGCACGGGGCACATCATGGTTCAGCAGTTCTGATGGAGGTTAAGACAGGAGATATTAAAGCAATTGCCAACCTTGAGATTGGGAGAGACGGTGAGTATTATGAATCATATAACTACGCAATAGGCGAAAGTACAGAGCCTGGTTCAACATTTAAACTGGCATCATTTATTGTTGCACTGGAAGATGGGGTAATTAGCCTGGATGATTCTATTGATACGGGCAATGGAGAGGTAAAATATTACGATAAGATAATTCGCGACAGTCACAGGGGTGGTTATGGCACAATTACAGCCAGGGAGGTATTTGAAAAATCATCAAATGTAGGCACAGCAAAAGTAGTTTATGATAATTATAAAGACCATCCTGGCGATTTTGTAGATCGACTCTACAGGATGGGTCTTAATGAGAAAGTGGGTATTGAAATAAAGGGAGAAGGATCTCCTCTGATAAGATATCCAGGCGATAAATTCTGGTCCGGAATTTCACTTCCAATGATGTCGCACGGTTACGAAGTACAGATGACACCGCTTCAAATACTTACATTTTACAATGCTGTTGCCAATGATGGAAAGATGATGAGGCCCAGAATAGTTAAAGAGGTCAGTTATCATGGTGATGTAATAGAGGCCTTTGAGCCTGAAGTGCTTAGGTCTTCAATCTGTTCAAGATCAACTATTAAGATGATTAAGGAATTGCTTGAAGGAGTTGTTAACGAGGGTACAGCTACTAACCTGAAAAATGAAACATACCGGATAGCCGGAAAAACTGGTACAGCACAGATAGCAAACGATAAATATGGCTATAAGCAGGATGGGAAGGTATCATACCAGGCATCATTTGTTGGATATTTCCCGGCTGATAATCCCGTTTACTCCTGCATTGTGGTTGTTAATGCACCTACAAACTCGATTTACTACGGCAACCTGGTGGCAGGTCCGGTTTTTAAGGAAATAGCGGATAAGGTTTATGCAACAGGCTTCTATAAGGAGTTTGAAGATCCTGGCAAAAGAGAATATCCTCTTATCCTGAAAGGATATGCCCGCGATACTTATACTGTTCTGGCTCACCTGGGAATTAGTGGAACTGGCGGAAATATCGAATCGGAATGGCTAAACCCTGTTCGCAGGCCTGATACCATTCTGATTAAAGAGCAAACATTTATTGAGAATCTGGTGCCTGATGCTACGGGCATGGGAATCAGGGATGCGTTGTTTATTCTCGAAAATACAGGTCTAAAAGTAAAAGTTAATGGCAGGGGACGTGTTATCAGGCAGTCTATTATGCCGGGAACAAGGATTAAAAGCGGGGATGTGATTGAACTTGAATTAAGAAGCTGATGCTTATACTTGCTCAAATATTGAATAAGCTGGATATTACCCGGATAATTGGATCGGATAATATTGCTATTGGCAGTATTTGCTTTGACTCAAGAGAGGTATTGGATAACAGCCTCTTTGTTGCAGTTAAAGGCACCAGGGTAGATGGTCACAACTATATTGATCAGGCCATAGATTTAGGCGCAAAAGCAATTGTATGTGAAAAACTGCCGGACGGTATAAATGATTCAATATGCTGGATAGTAACAGAGAATTCTGCTAAAGCTCTGTCTTTTATTGCTGCAAACTTCTATGATAATCCATCTCAAAAGCTGAGGCTGATTGGTGTTACAGGAACCAATGGTAAAACAAGCATAGCAAGTCTCCTGTATGAACTATATATCTCGTTGGGATACAGGGCAGGTCTTATTTCAACCACAGGGAATAAGGTTTTCAGGAAGAAGGTAGATGCAACTCATACTACTCCGGATCCTGTTCAGATCAACAAGCTTATAAGCGAAATGATTGATGAAGGCTGTGAGTTTGCTTTTATGGAGGTTAGTTCAATAGCCCTCGACCAGCACCGCACAGACGGACTTGTATTTGAGGGAGGAATTTTTACAAATCTGACCCATGATCATCTAGATTACCACCTGAATTTTGATAACTATATCGCAGCAAAGAAAAGGTTTTTTGACTGCTTACCTCCATCAGCTTTTGCTCTTGTAAATTTGGATGACAGGAGGGCTGAAGTGATGCTTCAGAATTGCAGAGCGAAAAAAACAGCTTACTCGATGCGGCGAGATGCTAAATACAGGTGTAGTTTGCTGGAGGAGAGGTTTGAAGGGATGCTCTTAAAAATTGATAATAATGAAGTATCAACCCGGTTTATTGGCAGTTTTAACGCCTACAACCTGCTTGCAGTATATGGAGCGGCAATGGAAATGGGAGCCGACAAAACGGAGGTTCTGGTTGCAATCAGCAAGATGAATCCTGTAGAAGGCAGACTGGAATTAATAAGGTCTTTAAAAGGACCAATAGCTATTGTCGATTATGCACATACACCCGATGCTCTGGAAAATGTTCTGGAAGCCTTAAACAATATTAGAGATAAGTCAACTTCTCTGATAACTGTTATAGGAGCCGGTGGCGATCGCGATAGATCAAAAAGGCCCTTACTGGGAAAAATAGCAGCATCTGAAAGTACAAGGGTGGTCTTTACTTCTGATAATCCCCGGAGTGAAGATCCCGAGAAAATTATCGACGATATTTTAAGTGGGGTGCCCGCTGCATCACTGAAAAGAGTTCTCAGGGTAAGCGATCGTCGCGAGGCAATTAAAACAGCCCTAATGCTGGCTGAAGAACAGGATATAGTACTTGTGGCCGGTAAAGGTCATGAAACCTATCAGGAGATTAAGGGAGTAAAAAGTCATTTTGATGATCGCGAAGAAATTAAAAAGATACTTGAGCTATAAATAAGCACTAAAGCAGAATGTTATATTATTTGTTTAAATACCTCGAAGAATTAAATGTACCAGGAGCCGGTGTGTTTGAGTATATCTCATTCAGAACAGCTTCTGCTATAATTACCTCCTTGCTGATATCACTTCTGATAGGTAAGAGGATAATAAAATATCTTCAGCTCAGGCAGGTTGGTGAAGTGGTTCGGGATCTTGATCTAGAGGGTCAATATCGCAAAGAAGGAACTCCCTCTATGGGAGGTATAATTATTATTCTGTCAATATTGATACCCACCCTGCTCTTTGCCCGTCTTGATAATATCTATGTTATATTGATGATTATCACTACAATATGGCTGGGGTTAATTGGTTTCGTAGACGACTATATAAAGATATTCCGTAAGAATAAGGAAGGTCTTGCAGGAAAATTCAAGATTCTCGGTCAGCTGATCCTCGGCCTGGTAGTTGGACTTACTCTCTATCTGAGTGATGATGTAATTATCAGGGAAATAGATTTGCAGGAAGGAAATACAACCGAACTAAGCCAGGTTATAAGGTCTTCTACCCAGGATAATGCTATAGAGTATACATCAATCGACATTAAGGGAACCAAGACTACAATTCCTTTTATAAAGAATAATGAGTTCGATTACTCGTGGCTGGTACCCTTTGTTGGAAAGGATAAAAGGCAGCCCTGGGGATGGGTGGTTTTTGTTATAATGGTAATCTTTATTGTTGTGGCTGTATCCAATGGGGCTAATCTTACCGATGGCCTGGATGGTCTGGCAACAGGTACCTCAGCAATAATGGTTGTAACACTTGGTATCCTTGCCTATGTCTCAGGTAATATAATATACTCTAACTACCTTAATATTATGTATATACCCTATACGGGCGAGCTGATGATATTTGCCGGAGCCTTTATCGGTGCTGCAATTGGCTTCCTGTGGTATAATTCATATCCGGCACAGGTATTTATGGGAGATACAGGAAGCCTGGCAATAGGTGGCATTATCGCAGTATTTGCAATAATAATCCGTAAGGAGCTGCTTATCCCTATTCTATGTGGCGTGTTTTTCGCCGAAAGCCTATCGGTAATGATCCAGGTAACATGGTTTAAAAGAACAAAGAGGAAATTTGGTAAGGGTCGACGAGTGTTCCTTATGGCACCACTTCATCATCACTACCAGAAAAAAGGCTTTCCTGAACCAAAAATAGTTACAAGGTTCTGGATAGTGGCAATAATACTTGCAGTACTGAGTGTGGTAACCTTAAAAATAAGGTAAAACTGAGGCGAAAAGGCAAAGGGCAAAGTAAAAAATAGAAAGTAAGGAAAAACAAAGCAAAGTGAGTAAGAGAGCAGTCATATTAGGTGCGGGAGAGAGCGGTTGTGGATCGGCAATACTGGCCGATGCAAAGGGCTTTGATGTATTTGTTTCGGACAGTGGTGGTATTAAAGATAAATATCTGGGAATGTTGTCGGAACATAAGATTCAATTTGAAGAGGGGGGGCACACTGAATCTCTGGTATTGAATGCCGATATAATTATTAAGAGTCCTGGAATACCAGATAGTGCCCCACTTGTAAAGGCAGCCAAGGATACTGGCGTAGAGCTTATTTCTGAAATTGAATTTGCAGGCAGGTATTGCAAGGCCTTTAAGATATGCGTTACCGGGAGTAATGGTAAAACAACCACTACATCACTTATCTATGATCTTCTAAAAAGAGCCGGTCTGAAGGTTGGCCTTGCAGGCAATATCGGATCCAGCTATGCTCTGCAGGTTGCCACTCAGAATTTTGATTATTACGTACTTGAATTAAGTAGCTTCCAGCTCGACGGGATGTATGACTTTAAGGCTGATGTGGCAGTTATTATGAATATAACACCTGATCATCTCGACAGGTACGACTATAAGCTTTCAAATTATATTGATTCCAAATTCAGGATAATTAACAGGCAGACCGCTTCAGATTATCTTATTTACTGGGCCGACGATCCTATACTTAAGGAAGAGATAAGTAAAAGGAATACCCTGGCAAAGCTGATGCCCTTCTCCGACATCTCAATCGAAGGAATGGCAGCATTTATCGAAGAAGAAAATCTTTCCCTCAATATCCACAATAAAAGAGAACTGATTATGTCAATCCACGATCTAGCATTAAAAGGCCGTCATAATACCTATAATTCTATGGCGGCATCTATAGCAGGCAAAATAGTAAATATAAGGAAGGAGCTTATCCGGGAGTGTCTTTCTGACTTCCAGGGTGTGGAGCACCGGCTCGAAACTATATTAACTGTACATGGAATAAAATTTATTAACGATTCCAAGGCTACTAACGTAAATTCGACATGGTACGCTCTTGAGTGTATGCCCGATAATGTTGTGTGGATAGCAGGAGGTGTGGATAAGGGAAACGATTATTCTGAATTGAATGATCTTGTAAGAAAAAAAGTAAAGGCCATTGTTTGCCTGGGCAAGGATAATGATAAGATAGTTAAGGCTTTTGACGGTATCGCGCCAACAATTGTTGAGACCGATACAATGGCAGAAGCAGTTAAATCGTCTTATTACCTGGCTACAACAGGCGATACGGTATTATTGTCTCCGGCCTGTGCCAGTTTCGATCTTTTCAGGAGTTACGAGGACAGAGGAAGGCAGTTTAAAGATGCGGTAAGGAATTTATAAAATAAGTGGTATATGAAGACAACATTCGGAAGCATATTTAAAGGGGACAGAGTTATCTGGGGACTTATTGTAGTCTTTATGATGTACTCGCTGCTTGCCGTTTACAGTTCTTCGGTCAGTGTTGCATTCTCAAGGTATGATGGGAATACTACTTTCTTCCTTAAATCCCAGGGAGTAATGCTTGTATTCTGCCTGTTTATTATTATTGTGACTCACCAGCTTCCATACAGGATATACTCATCACTTGCAGGCTTCTTTGTTCTTGTCTCAATAATATTGTTGATTCTCACTCTTATTTTTGGAGTCAGAATTAATGAAGCTGCCAGGTGGATTACTATACCAGGAACAGGTTTCAGAATACAAACCTCAGATATTGCAAAAGTTTCACTTGTTATTTATATGGCCAGAATACTATCCAGGCATCAGCACCAGCTTAAGGATTTTAAGCTGATGACTAGGATATTTATTGTCCCAATAGCAATTGTATGTGCTCTTATATTACCTGAGAACCTCTCTACGGCGCTCCTGATTTTTGGTATCTGCATGTTGATCCTGTTTGTAGGAAGGGTATCCTTAAAATATATTATGGCATGGTTTGGAATGGCCTTAGCAGGTGTTTTATTAATAGCTCTTTTGCTTGACCTGGCAACAGATGCCAACAGGGTATCTGTATGGAAAAACAGGATTGAAAATTTTGTTTCCGGAGAAGAAGATGTTGATGGAGATTACCAGGCCAACCAGGCTAAAATTGCTATTGCGTCGGGAGGTCTTATTGGCAAGGCTCCGGGCAACAGCGTGCAGCGAAATATGCTGCCACAATCAAATTCAGACTTTATTTTTGCGATAATTATTGAGGAATATGGTTTATTCTTCGGCGCAATACCTATAACACTTGTATATCTGATTCTCCTTTTCAGGGGAATAGCAATAGCTAAGAAATGTGAAACAGCATTTCCGGCCTTCCTTGTGCTGGGACTTACCATTATGATAGTGGTACAGGCAATTCTAAATATGGCTGTCGCAGTGGGTCTTTTTCCTGTTACCGGCCAGACACTGCCTATGATAAGCTGGGGGAGAACCTCGATGCTGGTAACCAGCTTCTCGCTTGGAGCAATACTGGGAGTAAGCAGGGTAGTTAATGCAAAGGCAAATAATGAAGAGCTAGATGAGGAAGAAATTGAAAACGAAGGAGACGAGATAATATATGAAGGAGCAACAGCATAAGAGAATAATTATAAGCGGGGGCGGTACCGGAGGACATATTTTCCCGGCTATCTCGATTGCCAATGCATTAAAAGCAATCGATCCAGACATAGATTTGCTCTTTGTTGGTGCTGAAGGAAGAATGGAGATGGAAAAGGTTCCGGCTTCAGGTTACAAAATTATAGGCCTTCCGGTTGAAGGGCTAAGCAGGAAGATTAGCCTCCGGAACTTTGCCGTTTTGTTTAAGCTTGTATATAGTTTGGCAAAAGCTTCCGGCATTATTAGGGATTTTAAACCTCATGTGGCTGTTGGTGTTGGCGGATATGCTAGCGGACCCCTTCTCAAAAGGGCCGGGGCTATGGGTATTCCTACCCTGATACAAGAGCAAAACAGCTATGCTGGGCTTACAAACAGGCTGCTTGCAAAAAGGGCAACAAAGATATGTGTGGCTTATGAAGGGATGGATAAATACTTTGATAAGTCAAAGATAATATTGACAGGTAACCCGGTGAGAAAAGATATATCACAGATGAAGGTCCTGAAAAAGGATGCTCTGAAATCATTTGGTTTTAGCAATTCAAAACCTGTTGTTTTAATCCTGGGTGGATCGCTCGGATCGGCAACAATAAATAATTCGATACTAAACGGACTTGAGAGATTTAAGGAGAAAGGATGCCAGGTAATCTGGCAAACAGGTAAGTACTATTTCGATTCCATGAAAAAAATGTCGTCACCTATCATAAATGCTGATATAAAAGTGCTTGATTTTATAGATAAAATGGAGTATGCCTATAGTGCGGCAGATATAATTGTATCAAGGGCCGGAGCCGGAACAATTTCTGAGCTATGCCTTAGCTCCAGGCCAGTTATACTTGTGCCTTCTCCTAATGTGGCAGAAGATCACCAGACAAAGAATGCACTTGCCCTTTCTGAAAAGGGTGCAGCAATTGCAATAGCAGATAAAGATGCCGCAGAAGAACTTGTCGGAGCAGTACTTGAACTATTAGTTGATGAAAAAAGAAGGGAAGAGCTTAGTCGTAATATTGCAGGACTGTCAATTGATGATTCTGATATGAGAATTGCGAACGAAATAATGAAACTGGCAGAATGAGAGAGTTAAGAAATATAGAGAACATATATTTTATAGGTGCCGGAGGTATAGGTATGAGTGCTCTAGCCAGGTATTTTCTTGAGGGCGGATTTGAAATTGGTGGTTATGACAGAACTAGTACTCTGCTAAGCAGGCAGCTGACTGAAGAGGGATGTGTAATTCAGTATGAAGATAACATCGATAAACTGCCTGAGAAATTTAAGAACAGAAATAATACATTAGTTATTTATACACCTGCCATACCCGGTCAAAATAAGATTTACAGGTATTTTGCAGATAAAGGTTTCAAAATTTTTAAGAGAGCAGAGATACTGGGTATGATCACTGAAAAGAGCACCGCTATAGCAGTGGCCGGAACACATGGAAAGACAAGTATTTCTACTCTTACTGCACACTTTCTTAAACAATCAGCCGTCGATTGTTCTGCTTTTCTGGGTGGTATCTCGCGCAACTATAATACCAATATACTTACTGGTAAAGGCGATATTACTGTTGTTGAGGCCGATGAATACGACCGCTCATTTCATTTTCTGACTCCCTATCTTGCTCTTATTACATCACTTGATGCCGATCACCTTGATGTATACGGAAGTCTGGATAATATGGTAGAGGCATATAATATTTTTGCATCAAAGATCAGGGAAGGTGGTTCACTGGTTGTTAATAACAGGATAAGAGAGAGGATTAAAGCACTGGGACAAATACCCGTCTATACTTATGGCCTTGACGAAAATTCAGATTTTCGGATTGATAAGTTAAGGATTGACAGAGGGGCATATCACTTTAATGTAATCAGACCCAGGGGCGAAATACCCGGACTTATTTCAACAATGCCAGGTAAGTTAAACCTTGAAAACACAATTGCAGCAATATCGCTTGCCTCCCTTATTGGTGTAAGTGATGATGAAATAAGAAAAGCTCTTATTCATTTTAAGGGAGTAAAAAGGCGCTTTGATATCAGATTCAGCAATAAGGATATTACCTATATCGACGACTATGCACATCATCCCAGAGAGCTCGACTACCTTATTAATTCAGTGCGTGAGTTTTATGGGAACAGGCATATTACAATAGTTTTTCAGCCTCATTTATTTACTCGTACACAGGAGCATGCCGCTGCCTTTGCAAGATCTCTCGATATTGCAGATAGCGTTGTTTTGTTGCCAGTTTATCCAGCCAGGGAGGAGCCAATAATAGGGGTGGACTCAAATATTATTCTGGAGAAAATGAAGTGCAGCGAGTGTGTTATGGTAGAGATGGACCAGGTTACTGATTTTCTTTCAGGAAAGAAGCTTGATATACTCTTAACAGTTGGCGCAGGGGATATTGATACCCTGGTAGAACCTCTTGAGAATATGTTGAAAGGAGGCCTGGTATGAGGATAATACGCAAGATATGGTGGATCCCTCTGGTATTGTATATGATAATAATGCCGTCTTTTATTTCGGATAAGGTATTTAGCGAAAACTGCCGAAGTATAAGTATCACGATAGTAGATTCTGCCAGCTACAGATTTATTACTTCTGCTTATATAAACTCGATGCTGCAGAGTGAGAATGAGAGAATACTTGGCAGGCCAATAAATGAAATATCAGCCGGTGATATTGAAGATAGAGTAAGGGAAATACGCGAACTGGAGTCAGTCGAGGTTTATAAAACAGCTGACGGAGTATTGCATATTGAAGCTGATCAGCGCAATCCGGTTGTAAGGATAATTACCAATTACGGAAATAGCTATTACCTCGATAATGATGGAGAGATAATTCCTCATAGCCTGGTTTATACACCCAGGGTTATTGTGGTTAGCGGTAATATATTTGTCCCGGATAATTCAATTGCAGAAGGTAATATAAGATCACTGGCTGAAGAGAACATACTGAAGAAAATTCTGGAGATTGTGAAGCTTATAAATGAGAATGAATTTTGGGCCGGACAGATAGAACAGCTATGGATATCTGAAGATGGAAATATTGATATTATTCCAAGGGTTGGTAACCATGTGATTAAGATTGGCAGCCCTGAAAGATTCGAGAAAAAACTTGGATATCTGGAGGAACTATATCTCCAGGCCCTTCCAAAGGCCGGATGGAATAAGTACCGCGAAATTAATTTAATGTATGAAGGACAGATAGTTTGTAAAAAAAGATAAAGAGCAGTAAAACCATATTTATTTCACTATGAAACAGAGAGAACAATTTGTAGCAGCAATCGACATTGGAACAACAAAAATTGTATCCATTGTTGGTAAAAAGAACGAAAACGGGAAGATAGAGATCCTGGGATTGAGTAAAGCCCCCTCAAACGGAGTTAAAAGAGGAGTTGTGTTAAATATTGAGGAGACAGTGGGAGCTATTCAGAAAACAGTGGCAGACGTTCAGCAAAGGTCTGACGTTGCTTTTACTGATGTCTTTGTAGGTATTGCGGGACAGCATATTAAAAGCATGAAAAGTCGCGGCTATATAAATCGTGATAGCAGCGATGACGAGATTCAAAAAGAAGATGTGTTTAACCTTACCCAGGATATGCACAAAATTCCCATTGAAATAGGTGAGGAAATAATTCATGTTATACCGCAGAACTTCATTGTTGATAATGAAACAGGAGTTAAAAATCCTATCGGGATGTGCGGAAGGAGGCTGGAAGCAAACTTCCATATAGTAATCGGACAGGTAGCCTCTGCGAAGAATATTGAGAAATGTATAAGGAAGTCAGGCCTTAATGTTAAGGACCTTATCCTTGAGCCTCTTGCTTCATCAGATGCTGTCCTTACCAGCGATGAAAAAGAGGCCGGTGTTGTACTGGTAGATATCGGTGGGGGAACTACCGATGTGGCAGTATACTATGATAATATAATAAGGCATACCGCAGTGATACCATTTGGAGGCAATGTTGTTACCAAGGATATTAAGGAGGGTTGTTCTATTCTGCATCGCTTTGCAGAACAACTCAAATTGCAGTATGGATCAGCCCTGGGAGATATTGCCCCTGAGGATAAGGTGGTCTCCGTTCCGGGGATAAGCGGACGCGAACCCAAGGAAATATCATTTAAGAGCCTGGCCTATATAATACAGTCGAGGATGGAGGAAATAATTGATGCTGTAAACTTTGAAATACAGAGTTCGGGCTATGCCGATAAGTTATCTGCGGGAGTAGTTCTTACAGGTGGAGGAGCAATGCTTAAACATCTTCCCCAGCTGGTTAAGTTTAAAACAGCAATGGATGTACGAATTGGCCTGCCCAATGAAAATCTTTCCGGTTCGTCAAAAGAAGAGATAAATCAGCCAATGTTCGCTACAAGCGTTGGTTTAATTATGAGGGGATTCGATTATCTTGAAACATTCAAAAGCACATTTAATGCAGGATCCAGATCTGACCAAAAATCAGAGTTAAACGAAGAGGCTCCTGTGGGGGATGAGCATAGTGATATTTATGACGAGCATGCTGATACAAAAATTTCATGGACCGAGAAGCTGAAGCAGAGCCTCGGTAAGATGTTTGAAACAGAAGATCAGAGAATAAATTAATATGGTTTAAGGAACGAAGAATAGTAAATAATTAAAATTGATGTGTCATGTCTGATGATCTGATGAATTTTGACCTCCCGGTGGAGAGGTCCTCAATAATAAAGATTCTTGGGATTGGTGGGGGCGGTAATAATGCCGTAAACTACATGTATAACCATGGTATCAAGGATGTGAATTTTGTTATCTGTAACACTGATGCACAGGCCCTGACTGAAAGCCCTGTACCCGTGAAGGTGCAGATTGGAGAATCACTCACCGAGGGTCGAGGTGCAGGAAGCAAACCTGATACCGGTAAAATGTCGGCAGAGGAGAACCTTGACGAAGTAATGACTGCACTGTCAGGAAATACCAGGATGGTCTTTATTACGACAGGTATGGGAGGAGGAACTGGTACGGGAGCAACACCGGTAATTGCCAGGGCATGCAGAGAGGCAGGGATACTGACCATTGCTGTTGTTACAATACCCTTTAAGTCGGAGGGAAAAATAAGAATTAAAAATGCTGTGGAAGGGATTAACGAGCTAAAAGATCATGTCGATTCTCTTCTGGTAATCAATAACGAAAAGTTAAGAGAAATGTACGGCGACCAGAGTGTATCCACTGCTTTTGCGAAAGCTGATGATGTGCTTACTAAGGCCGTAAAGGGAATAACTGAGATAATTACTGAGGCAGGCTATATTAATGTTGATTTTGCTGACGTAGAAACAGTAATGCGTAATTCCGGTGTCGCAGTAATGGGAACAGGCCTGGCAAGCGGAGAGGGAAGGGCTCTTACAGCCATCCAGGAAGCAATTAATTCACCCCTGCTAAATTCAAATGATATTACCGGAGCACAGAGTATTTTGCTCAATGTAAAGTCGGGAACAGGAGTGAATGAGCTTACAATGGATGAACTGGGAGAGATAACAGACTATATTTACGATGTTGCTTCAAGTGACGCACTTATAATAAGAGGCATTTCGAATGATGATACACTGGGAAGCGAAGTAAGTGTGACTGTTATTGCCACGGGATTTGAATCAAATAGTGTACTGGAACCCTATAAAGCTATTCCAAAGACTGAGAAAGTTACCCTTGATACAGGCGAAAAAGTAATTAAAAGAGTAATAGAAAGCGCCGATGCTGAGGTAATAAAAATTAAGAGGAAGAAGTCTGTGATCAGTGATGACGAGGCGGATGAGCAACAGGCTGTTATAGAATTTGATGTGGTTTCTGCAGCCGAAAACAAATCAACTGATTCAGATAAATCAAGTGATGGCACACTCAGGAAGATTAAGCATATGCAGAATATCCTGAAGAACAGGGGTCTTTCAAATGACAATATGAAGGATAATATTGATGAGTTTGAAGATGTTCCGGCCTTTGTAAGAAAGAATATCCAGATAGATAAAGCGGCAAATAAGGATAACACGGAAATATCAACATTTACTCTTAGTGATGATGATGATGAGCCTGTCTTAAGAGACGATAATGCTTATCTGAACGACAACGTGGATTAGGCCGCCAAGGCGACGTAAATCGATGCTGTTGAAGCGAGCTAATTACGCAACGAAGTAGCAAATTACGCGACCAAAGGAAGCAATTTACACGACCGAAGGGAGTTTTTTGTTATCTTTGGCCCTATGCGAAAACTACTCATATTCGTATTATTTCTGCTAAGTGCTCCCTTTATAATGGCACAGCAGGATAGCACTGGCATAATTCGTATCACCAGGCAATATAGTCTTTCAGAAGATTATACACAGATAGTGCCAATGGATATAGATACGGCACTCTCAGGTTTCCAGGAGTATAGGATCCTCGATAAACAAAGCCCCTTTTATTCATCCCTGGGTAATTATGGTCTGCCTATAGAAGAATTTGATTTCTTCAGAAGAGTATATAATCCGGATGAATTTATTTACAGAAATTACAAAGCCTACATGAGTCATACCGGCAATAAGGTATATATTGATACCCAGGTGCCGTTTACAGAGTTATTTTGGACATATGGGGGTGGCAGAGCAGAAGCAGAGCAGACTTTTAATGTAAGACATTCACAGAATATTAACAGGTATCTTAATGTCGGTCTGGATCTGAAAATTATTAATAGTCTCGGACAGTATGGATATCAGGCTACCGACGACAGACAATTTACTCTTCATTCGTCCTACCTTGGGAAAAAGTACAGGTTCTTCGGCTCATGGACTCTTAATAATTTTAAAGGTGGTGAAAATGGTGGGCTGTCAGATCTGAGTCAGTTAGGGACTATTGCTACAAGAGACTTGCCTACAAATCTTGGAGGTTTAAATAATGCCGAATCTGTTTTCAGATATAAGGATTTTCTCTTAATACAGAGATATACCATCGGAGGAGCCCGTGTTAATGAAGCTGATACTGCATCTTCGGGTAAAGGATCTTCAATAAATGGGACATTCAGCCATATATTAAGCTGGGAAAATGGCAAAAAGACCTACTCCGATGAGTCTCCAGATGCAGGTTTCTATGATTCTGTATATATAACGGGTGTTAGAAATAATGTAAATACCTTCGATTCGCTTTATAGCAGGGTTCTGAGAAATACAATCAGATTTGATTTTTCGTCTGGTGAGGGAAAAAATTTCCAGCTGGATATAGGCGTGGGAATAACGAATGAAATGGATCTTTATTCACAGATAAGACCTCTTCATGATACAGTCTTCTATGCAGATACACTAAAGTGGAAGAATTCATCGAATGCAGTAATTGGAAAACTCTCAAACAGGATAGGAGATAAATTCAGATGGGAGGCAGATGGCAAACTATATTTCTCGGGATATAAATCAGGCGATTTTAAACTGAAAGGAAGAATAGAAAAGATAATTGGGTCAGGTAAATGGTCATCTGAGATATATGGAAGAGCTTCATTTATAAATAGCGAACCTTCGTTCTGGCAAAACAGTTACGGAAGTAATCACTTTGAGTGGAATAATGATTTTGCGAAGGAGCTTAGAGTAAATATTGGTGGTGGATATAGAATACCACTTGCCAGCCTCGACCTGTCGGCCGATTATTCACTTATTACAAACTATCTTTATTTTAATCAGGCGGCATTACCCGATCAGTTCGACGGACCAATATCAGTACTTACCTTAAGAGCCAATAAGATATTTAAGTTCTGGAAGTTCAGATCTGATAATAAGGTTCTTATACAGAAATCGAGCCATACCCAGGTCCTCGACCTGCCTTTAATAGCAGCTAAAAGCTCATTTTACTTTGATCATTTAATCAGATTTAAGGTCACAGATGGCCGGCTCGGATTTCAGATGGGTGTTGAAGCTATCTACAATACCGAATATTATGCATCTGCATATATGCCAGCTACCGGTGCATTCTACAAGCAGAACGAGCTTAAGACCGGTAATTATCCCTACCTTAATGCCTTTATTAATCTAAAACTAAAACGAACCAGATTTTTTATTTCGTTTGAGCATGTTAACTATGGACTGGACTTTATGAACGATAATTATCGATATGTTCCGACCTACCAGATGCCAGTCAGGATGTTCAAATATGGTGTAGCATGGACCTTTTATAATTAATTTTGTATATTTGCCGCGCTTTTTTGCTCAGGTAAAAAACGCATATGTCTAATTAAAGAACATATTTTGGGTGCCAGACTTATATTAATTGTAACACTATTATTGTTCGTCACATTTTCCTGCAATACATCTTCAAGTGATGATAATAAGTCGCTGGTTGTTTATAAGGATCTTTCTCAGATCAGGGAGAGAGGTAAGCTTGTAGCAATAACCGATTTTAATTCAACAAGCTACTTTATATATAAGGGTGAGCCAATGGGTTTTCAGTTTGAGTTATTGCAGGCCTTTGCCGATTATATAGATCTTGAGCTCGAGATTATTACAGAGAATGATCTGAATTTATCTTTTGAAATGCTTAACATGGGAGATGTTGACCTGATGGCTCTTAACCTGGCCGTTAACAATGAAAGGAAGGAAAGAGTAAGCTTTTCTGCCCCGATTGGTCAGTCCCGGCAGGTACTGGTACAACGCAGACCGGATAACTGGCGTCAGCTTACAAGGGATGATATTGATCGTGAACTTGTGCGTAACCAGCTCGATCTGGCCGGCAAGACAGTTTATGTACAGAGCGGATCGTCTTTTGCCCAACGTCTTAAGAATCTCCAGGATGAGATTGGTGACTCAATTAATATTATTGAAGTACCTATGGAGGTGGAAGAGCTTATAACCCTGGTTGCTGAGAAGCAGATAGATTATACTGTGTGCGATGAGAATGTCGGACTCGTAAATCGTACTTATTATACGAACCTGGATGTGGATACACCTGTTAGTTTCCCCCAGAATTTTGCCTGGGCTATTCGTAAAGTAGGATCTGACGAACTGCTTGCCAGCCTGAACAGCTGGATAAACACTTACAGGAAGAGTACCAGCTATGCTCTTTTATATGCAAAATATTTTAAGAATTCAAGGTCCAGAACAATGGTAAGAAGCGATAGTTATTCGCTTATCAGCGGGAGGGTTTCCGAATATGATAATTATTTCAGGCAGTATAGTGATTCTATTGGTTGGGACTGGCGTTTGCTAGCATCACTGGTAGCCCAGGAATCGCGTTTTGACCCTGATGTTACATCATGGGCAGGAGCATATGGACTAATGCAGCTTATGCCTTCGACAGGTGAACATTTTGGCGTTGATATACGGAAATCTCCCGAAAGTAATATTTATGCCGGCATCAAATATATTAAATGGCTTCAGACTCTTTTCGAAGATAAGGTTGTGGATAAGTCTGAAAGATTGAAGTTTATTCTCGCAGCTTACAATGTCGGTCCGGGTCATGTTCTGGATGCAAGGCAACTGGCTCGAAAGAATGGTCGTGATCCCGAAATATGGGATGATAATGTTGCTTATTACCTTCTTAAAAAATCAGATCCCGAGTATTACCATGATCCGGTTGTTGAGCATGGCTTTTGTCGTGGAGAGGAGCCTTTTAATTATGTTATCGAGGTTCTTGATCGATATGATCATTATACTAATCTGCTGGCTCAAAACTAATATTGGCTTTTTCTATAACTACCAGAAGTTCATAGAGCATCATGGCAGTGGCTCCCCATATAATATGTCCCCTGCAGTCGTAATATTTAATATTTAGCATTTCACCTCTGATGGACATAGGTTTTTCTTTTATTATTTGTGGCTTGTAAAAAAGGGATAGCTCGGCCTCGATAAGCGATACTACTTCTTCGCTATTTGAGTTAATTGCCGGTCTTGTTACTGTGTAAGCCACCACAGGAGTAACCTCTATATTACTTACCGGAATATAAAGTGGAGTAAGCCTGCCTATAATATTTATATCTGATCCGCATAGACCAGTTTCTTCGCAGGCTTCTCTAAGGGCCGTATCTTTTAGATTATTATCGGAGTCTTCTTTTTTACCCCCGGGGAAAGAAATTTGTCCGCTATGTACACCTTTATATTCAGGTCGCTGAATAAAGAGAGTATGGATTCTGTTTTTTACAGGGTAAAGAATAATGAGTACAGCTGCAAGCCGTGTATCTTCTTTCTTTTGCCTGGGGTAGTTACTTATCATACGGTCGGATGAGGCCATTGCCCACTGTACATCGGTGCCCGGCAACTTTTCTTTAAGAGCTTCTTCAAGCTTATGTGCAAGCTCAGTAATATTCATTTTACAAAGATATATTCTTCCAGACTTATAATATTAATCCAGAAAGCTTTAAAAAGCTTCAGTATGGTTTAAGATTATTATTAATGAGAAGATTGAAAAATCCAGAAAATACCAACAAGTACAGCAACTGTGCTTCCTGCGATTCTGATACCAAGTAATAATTTGCTATGATCATTTTTCGCAGCTCTATGAGATATCATTCCCATTATTGCCGAGTATGTAACCATTGTAATAACCGTCCCCACGCCAAAACCAAGAATATATGAGACCGAATCGGCTTTTGTTGGGAGGGCAAGGCTTGGTAGTATGCCGATAAGATGACTTACTCCTGCAACACCGTGTATCACACCTATGCCCAGGGCGGTCCATGCATCATTTTTTTTGCCCCTGATATTCTTGTGAGGTTTAGATGAAAAAATTCTATAGAAGATCCATAGACCAATAATAATAAGAAGTATACCAACTATTTGCTCGCTATAGGCTGATATAATATCAACCGGTATAAGGTCGCGGAAAAGAATAAACAGAATACCGATTATAAACACTCCTATAGTATGTCCCAATCCCCATGTAAAACCTACCAGCCATGACTTTTTCTTATTTTCAATAGCCAGTGGTGTGACGGCTGCCAGATGATCCGGACCTGAAACTACATGAAGGGAACTTGCTGCCAGACCGGTTAGAAAGTATATTATCATTTATTCCTTATTACTATTTCGACAAATATAATAGAATTTGTTTTACTTAATATTGTTATATAACTGCTTACTTATGGAACCTCTTTACAAAATTTTCAACTTCTGGTACGCCTCCCTGATAAACAAGGTAACCGTTATAGGGTTCACGCTCGGTAATCTCCTGGTTAACAGGCGACAACATAATTTTTTTGATTTCATCATAATCCTCAGTCTGGCCCATGGCCCAGCCCAGTTTTACCCATGCAACTTCTGGTAGCATATTGCCGAGCGGCGTAACACCCAGTGCCATCATATCGCGCCCTGTCTCGTAAACAAACATATGAACATAGCCCCAGATAGTCTGAAGGGTCATAAAAACTGACACTCCTTTTTCCTGGGCTCTTTTAAGTGCGGGGTAAAGTTCTCGGTTTACATGGCCCAGGCCGGTGCCAACTATAATAATACCCCTATATCCCATATCAACAAGATTATCCAGTATTTCGGGCTGCATATGGGGATAATAATATAGCATTGTCACTTTTTCTGAGAAGTAGGGAAGTATATTTACTTTCTTATCTTTTCTCCTGTGATTGTAGTTTTTCTTAATATGTTTTATGCCTTCGCGGGTTATTGTTCCAACCGGTGTATCCCCAATTGTCCGAAATGTAGATCTGTAGGAGCTATGCATTTTTCGTACCCTGGTCCCCCGGTGAAGAAAGCCATATTCATCGCTGGTCGGACCAAACATACATACCATTACTTCTGCAATATCTCCATGTGCTGCAGCCCAGGAGGCATGTATTAGGTTTAAGGCAGCATCTGATGAAGGTCTGTCTGAGGATCTTTGTGATCCCACAAGTACGATAGGCACAGGAGAATCCTGTACCATAAATGAAAGAGCCGCTGCAGTATGGTGGAGCGTATCGGTACCATGTCCGATCACAATACCGTCGACACCATTCTCTATTTCTCTTCCTATAGCCTTTGCCAGAGTAATATATTGCTCTGGCCCCATATTTTCGCTGAATACAGCAAATAGTTTTTCTGTATCTATATTGCAGACATCAGCAAGTTCAGGAACAGCGCCGTACAATTCTCCTGGCGAAAATGCGGGAATAACTGCACCAGTCCTGTAGTCGAGCCTTGATGCAATAGTACCGCCCGTTCCAAATAACTTAATCGATGGTTTATCGTCTGAATAAGGGAATTCTTTCTCAGGAATCTTGTAGTTGGCTTTTTGATAGCCGGTTTCCTTCATCCCTTTTATCGTGTTTACATCAATTCCAATATTATAACCGGTAATAATTTTCAGTACTATATGCAGATCGTCATCATTTTCCGACCTTGGTAGTACTGTACCTGTAAATATTCCTCTTGTGGTATCTATCTCGGTCTGGCCCCAAACGCGTACGTGGTACTTCTTAAGTGTTTTGAGTGCTTCACCCTTATATCCCTGGAAAAAATCTTCAGCCATATTTACTTATTTTTATTTTCAGCAAATTCTTTAACCTTCAGGTATAATTCGCCAAGATCTACATTGCCGCTTGCCTGTTTCCGTAGCTGACCCATAAGCCAGTTGACGAGTCTGGATTTATCAAGCTCTACTTTACCTTCCTCAAACTTTTTGTGCAGAAGATTAAGTGGTGCAAGGATTTCTTCGGTATCCAGTCTTTTAAAATTGAGTGTTGTAAGGATGGATTCATATCTCATTTTCGGGTGCTCGAAAAGTATATTCAGCATGGGCTCGGCTAATTCATATTTTAAACCTTCCCTGTCAAGATAGCTAAACATATTTGAGATAATCTTCAGGTTGAAATTACTGTGGGCTTTTTTACTACCTTCAATTCTTTTATATTTCCGGCCAAAGAAAGATCCCACTTGCTTATGAGTAAAACAGGTATTCTCAGCTATATTTTCTATCACGGGGATAAGATTTTTGCTAAGCAGATACTTGTATGTGTCTTCGGGGATTCCCCAATCCCTCATCTGGGTAAATCTTACTGAGATATCGGGGGGGAGATTTTTTCTTAAGTTTTCTATATAAGATTCTTCCAGAGGTATGGGTGGCGAATCTGTATCGGGATACATCCGGTCTGAACCGGGCAGTACTCTTTCAAAAATTGTAGTACCATCTGGAAAAGATTTTCTTGTTTCAAGAGGCACGCCCTCAAAAGCCATGCGTATTCTTTCTTCAACTGTCTCAATGGCTGTTGGTATATCTTCTTCAGGACCCCAAATAACAAGTTGAGCATCTTCAGGTCCTGATCCAAGAAAGTTCTTTATTCCAGACCACTCTTTCTCAGTTTCTGTCGGATCCAGCTCTTCAGAATGAATCATATTTGGTTTCTCAATACAGGCAATTACCTTAAGCCTGTTTATCAGTTCGTCTGCAAAAATAACACCTGGTTGAGTGAAATGTGAAAGAGTGCCCCTGCAAGCCGGCAGGTTTATTGCTATTACTTTGAAATTTTGGTCAAGGGCGTTTTTAATGCTTTTCGACAGGAGCTGAGTGTTTGCAAAGGTAATTTCTTTGTGACTTAATTTCCAGGATGATCCATTCTCCAGCCTGGATTTCAGCAAAGACTTTATATTAAGAAGTGCATATTGCCTGAAACATTCATTATGAGACAGCCTGGGAATCCATAAAATATGAGCTACACCCTTAATTTCAACTCTGCTACCGCCCCTGCAACTTACGTTTACATCCTCACGCCCTGCACCTATACCGGTCCTTACTTTGCCAGTACTACGGTTAAGGAAGCGAATATATTCTGCTGTTTCGGCCAGTTCCCATGGAGTTTCCAGATCAGGATATGTAACAGTCTCAATAAGAGGCATGCCAAGCCGGTCGGTCTTATAAACCCTGGTATGTCCTATATCGGATATTTCCCTGCATGAATCTTCCTCTATACTTAGCTGTATAAGCCTTACCTTCTTGTTGCTTATTTCAATCTCTCCTTCCACACCCAGGATGGCTGTTCTCTGGAACCCGGTAGGAATACTGCCATCGAGATACTGCTTCCTTGTAATATGAACTTCTCCGACAATATTTAGCTTTGAAAGCAGGGATATTTCCAGGGCTACATCAAGAGCTTCCTTGTCTATCGGAAACGGGGGAGTATCATCTACCTCGTAGGTGCAGGCATTTTCATTATTAAGGCGGTAAATTATTTCTTTTCTGGTTTTGAACTCCATAAGCGCAGTGCCATCATATTCACCCAGTTCACTCAGGGTTGGCCTCATATGCCTTATTACTTCAGCATCGTAATTATCATGATCGTGGTAAATGCCTGCCGGGCACCTGCAAAATAGCTTACTTTTTGTAAGTAATTGCTGGTGTACCTCAAGACCAGACATAAATCCAATCCTTTTGTAATCGTCAGTAGCTGCATTGTTCAGATCAACAAAACCAATTTCTTTACGCGTATTTTCGTAATTATCTCTGGCATTAAATTTCTTCATCGAAAACAATTTATACGGCAATTTATTCAAGAAAACAGATATATCAAATTCTGTTATCTCCTTTAGTATATCCGTAGTTTAATATATGATATTCAGACAATTAATTTAGCTTAATATATTTATTAATTCCCTGAAAGTGTTAACAAATAGAAGCAAAAAGGCTAAAAAAATAATTTTAACAATTAATCAAACCTGATTGCCTTAACAGGTGATATTCTTGAAATAAGTCTGGATGGAATAATTAGCATTAAGAGGATAATTGCCATTGTTCCTAAATTTAGTAATAAGATATGAATCAGATTTAGATTAATCGGAACAGTACTCAGATAATATGAAGATGGATCGAGGGATATAAATTCAAGTTTTTTCTGCAGCACTGCGAGACCGATTCCTATAAGATTACCCCATGCAAGTCCGTTTATAATAAGATAGGCTGCCTGATATAAGAATACTTTGCGGATAAGTCTGTTATTAGATCCCACGGCCTTCAGTATTCCAATAAAGTTGGTTTTCTCCAGGATAAGAATTAAGAGTCCTGAAATCATATTAAACCCGGCAACCAGAAGCATCAGTACAAGGATAGTGACCACATTTGTATCCTGAAAACCAAGCCAGTCAAAGATCTGGGGATACTTCAACCTGATATTGGTAACTTTAAGTTGATCCTGGTCTTCTTCAAACCTGTATCCGATTGCATCCCTTACAACAAGAGTCATTAAATCTATATCGTCGAAATCTTTTAAAATAATCTCAAAGCCGCTTACCTGGTCCTCTTCCCAGCTATTAAGTCTCCTGATCTGATTGATATCGCAGAGCACATAAATTTTATCCATCTGCTCAACACTGGTCTCATAAATACCTTCTATTGTAAATCTTCTCATCCTTGGCGGATCCTGAACGAAATACATTGCGAAATCGTCATTTAGTTTAAGGTTAAGAAGCCTGCATACCTGTCTTGAGACAATAACACCTGTAGATCTTGTTGAATCGTTGAGGTTTAAAACAGAACCTTCTACCAGGCTGTTCTCAAAGAAATCCCAGTTATAATCACTTCCAACTCCCTTAAGAACAACACCCTGTATATTATCATCTGTTTTTATTATACCTGCCTTAGTTGCAAATGTCTGGATATTCTGAATGGCCCAATGGCCATTGAGCTTCGATAAAAACTCCTGTTCTCCGGAGACGGGGATGGTCTCGTATGAATAATTTGAATCAAAGTTTAAAACCTGGATATGTCCTGAGAAACCGGCAATCCTGTTTCTGATTTCATTTTTAAAACCGGTCAGGATTGATATTGAAAGAATCATTACTGTAAGACCAAGGGCAATTCCTGTAATAACAATTATATTAATAGGCCTTGAAAAGGAGGTAGTTCCTTTCTGCTCTTTGATAAGCCTTCTCGATATAAACAGACCCGTTCTCACTTTCTTCGATTTGATGGGTAAAAGTAGCAAATTAATATTAGTTATGCTGCCAGCAGTATACCCGATATTTGGATAAGATGCAACAATTATTTTACATTTGTTTAAAAAACATGATGAACCTGAATTTACTGCTTTCCCTTATTTTTTCCATCTCTCTTATAAATTCATGTTCAGCTGAGCCCGGTGGAACAAAAGTTATAACCGGTGCCGAAAGAACAGATTTATATCTCCCTTTTTTAAATAATGCCAGGGTAGGTATCGTGGCAAATCATACTTCAGTACTAGGCAGTAAGCACCTGGTTGACACCTTACTCGCTATGGATGTAAATCTGCTTCGTATTTTCAGCCCGGAGCATGGTTTCAGGGGAAATGCCGGTGCCGGCGAATATGTTGACAATGCATTAGACAGTACCACGGGCTTACCTATAGTATCATTGTATGGAAGCAGGAGGAAGCCCCTTCCCGAAGACATTGAGGGACTTGATATAATTATTTTTGATATCCAGGATGTGGGGGCACGTTTTTATACTTATATCTCAACCCTTCAGTATGTTATGGAGAGAGCAGCTGAGCAGGGAGTTAAGCTAATGGTTTTTGACAGGCCTAATCCCAACGGACATTATGTTGATGGGCCTGTATTGGATACGGCTTTTACATCTTTTGTTGGGATGCAGCCAGTACCGGTTGTACATGGTATGACAGTAGGAGAATATGCAATGATGATAAATTCAGAAGGCTGGCTTGCAGGTGGAGTAAAATGTGATCTTAGGGTAGTTGAATGTATTAATTATAGCCATAAGACAGAATATATACTTCCTATTGCACCCTCTCCGAATCTTCCAAACCAGAATGCTGTTTACCTCTATCCTTCATTATGCTTTTTTGAGGGTACCGTATTTTCATGTGGCAGGGGTACTGATTTTCCTTTTCAGGTTTTTGGTCATCCCGACTACCCGGGATCTGATTTTACTTTTAAACCTTTATCATCAGGGGGTGCTCCTCAGCCCATACTTGAAGGCCAGCAATGTTACGGAATAGACCTTTCTGATGCAAGAGAAAAGGGTATAGTTCCGGGTGATCAATTAAACCTGGAGTGGCTGATAGATGCTTATAGCAAATTTCCTGAGAAGGATGAATTCTTCAATTCTTATTTTAATACAATTACAGGAAACGGCAAGTTGAAGCAGCAGATAATAGATGGACTTAGCATTGAAGAGATAAGACTAAGCTGGAAGGATGACCTGGATCACTTTAAAAGAATCCGATCCAGGTACCTTCTATATAAATAATATTGTTTCAGATCACTTTATCAATCAACTCTTCCCGGATACGCTTTTAGTGCGGCAGCAAGGGTCTCCATTGCGTTAGCAAGGTCGGAAAGGTTTAGTACATAGGCAATCCTTACCTCGTTCTTTCCATTACCCGGAGTAGAGTAGAATCCGCTTGCAGGTGCCATCATAACAGTTTGGTTCTTATATTCAAAATCTTCAAGAATCCACTGACAAAACTTATCTGCATCGTCAACCGGCAACTTAACTACAGTATAGAATGCTCCTTTGGGTTTCGGGCAATATACTCCCGGTATCTTGTTCAGTTCTTCAACCATAAAGTTGCGTCTGCCAATATATTCATCATAAACTTCCCTGAAATATTCTGGTGGTGTATCAATAGAAGCTTCGCCAACGATCTGTCCCAGTCCGGGAGGACTTAATCTGGCCTGTGCAAATTTAAGTGCTGTATTTATAACTTCTTTGTTCCTTGTTACAAGGGCCCCAATCCTGACACCACATTCACTATATCGTTTCGAAACAGAGTCCATCATTACAACATTATCCTCTATTCCTTCCAGGAACATAGCTGAGAAATGTTCTTCTCCATCATAACAAAACTCTCTGTATACTTCGTCGGAGAAAAGGTAGAGATCGTGTTTCTTTACTATATCTCTGAGTTGTAAGAGCTCCTCTTTTGAATAGAGGTAACCTGTAGGATTATTAGGGTTGCAGATAAGGATAGCCCTTGTTTTAGATGTTATTTTTTTCTCAATTTCATCAATTGACGGAAGTGCAAAGTCATTTTTTATATACGAAGTTACAGGCACAATATTAATTCCGGCAGTGGTTGCAAACCCGTTATAATTGGCATAAAATGGTTCTGGCGCGATTACTTCTTCACCAGGGTTCAGACAGGTCATAAACGCGAATAATACTGCTTCTGAACCACCAGTGGTAATAAGCAGGTCGGTGTAGTCGATATCTATAGCAACAGATTTATAGTAGCCGGCAAGCTTTTTCCGGTACGATTCATTACCAGCTGAATGAGAATAGGCAATAACTTTTTCCTTCAGGTTCCTTACCGCGTTAAGTGCAACTTCCGGTGTTGGAATGTCTGGTTGACCGATATTCAGATGGTAGACCTTACGGCCCTTGCTTTTTGCTGCTTCCGAATAAGGAACCAGTTTTCTGATTGGAGATGCAGGCATTGCTTTGCCCTTGTCTGATATTTTTGGCATGATCTGTCGTATTGAATTAGTTTATAAGACAAAAGTAAAAATTATGCTCATAATATTTTATGATTAATAGCAGGAAACAATTAAACAGACCAAAAAATAATAAGTCACTCACCAAATCTTCCATTCTCCCATATTTATTCATATTTTTGCATTTCCAAAAAATGACTGAGCAAAATGAATATTCCTTCAAAATATGAGCCTTCTGCAGCAGAAAGAAGGTGGTATAAAGAGTGGATGGAGAGAGGTATTTTCAAGAGTGTGCCCGACGACAGGGAGCCTTATGTAATTACTATTCCCCCGCCCAATGTTACAGGTGTATTGCATATGGGACATATGCTAAATAATACCATACAGGATGTGCTTATTAGGAAGGAAAGGATGAACGGCAAGAATGTTTGCTGGGTACCTGGTACTGATCACGCATCAATAGCCACAGAGGCCAAGGTTGTGGCAAAGCTCAGGAGCGAGGGGATAAATAAAAATGATCTTTCGCGCGAGGAGTTTTTAAAACATGCCTGGCAATGGACAGATAAGCACGGGGGTATTATCCTGGAGCAGCTTAAATCCCTAGGGGCATCGTGCGACTGGGACAGGACACTGTTTACAATGGATGAGCAGAGGTACAGGTCTGTAATCAGGGTTTTCGTCGATTTGTTTGACAAGGGTAAGATTTACAGGGGTGTAAGGATGGTTAACTGGGATCCGCAGGCCAAAACAGCTGTTTCTGATGAGGAAGTGGTTTACCATGAGGAGGATTCGAAGCTCTACTATGTAAGGTACAGGATAGTTGGTGAAGAGAACTTTGTAACCATAGCCACAACACGGCCTGAAACCATACTTGGTGATACAGCAGTATGTGTTAATCCCACAGACGATCGCTTTAAGCAACTCAAAGGTAAGAAGGTTATCGTTCCGATGGTAAACCGCGAGGTGCCTGTAATTTTTGATGAGTATGTGGATATGGAATTCGGAACAGGTTGCCTTAAGATAACACCCGCTCACGATATTAACGATTATGAGATCGGGCTTCGTCATAATCTTGAGAGTATTGATATTTTTAATGATGATGGTACTCTCTCTGAGAATGCCGTATTATTTATAGGAGAGGATAGATTTGCTGCCCGTAAACTGGCAGAAAGTGAATTGGAAGGCCTGGGAGCACTAGTGAAAATAGAAGATTATAAGAATAAGGTTGGTAGGTCTGAAAGAACAGATGCCGTAATTGAACCCAAGCTTTCGATGCAATGGTTCCTCAAGATGGAAGAGCTGGCCAAACCTGCCCTTGATGCTGTTATGAGTAAGGAGGTTAATATACATCCGCCCAAATTCAGAAATGTATATAAGCACTGGATGGAGAATGTAAGGGACTGGTGTGTTAGCAGGCAGCTATGGTGGGGGCACAGGATACCTGCATATTTCTTTAATGGTAATGATTTTGTTGTTGCAGAAACGATCGAAGAAGCACTTGAGAAAGCCAGGCAGGCCAGTGGCAACCCGGGACTGGGTGTTTCTGATCTGAGGCAGGATGAAGATGTTCTTGATACATGGTTTTCATCCTGGTTATGGCCCATAACCTGCTTTAATGGGATACTCGAGCCTGAAAATGATGATATTAAATATTATTATCCTACAAATGCACTAATAACAGCTCCTGAAATATTATTCTTCTGGGTTGCCAGGATGATAATATCAGGATATGAATACAGGGGTGAAAAACCTTTTTCAGATGTTTATCTTCATGGTCTTGTACGCGATAAGCAGAGAAAGAAGATGTCTAAATCGCTGGGTAACTCCCCCGACCCTATAAGTCTTATTAATAAATACGGAGCTGATGGGGTAAGGGTAGGAATGCTGCTTTGTTCGCCTGCAGGTAATGATTTGTTATACGACGATAACCTGCCGGAGCAGGGTAGAAATTATGCAAATAAAATATGGAATGCATTCAGGCTGGTTAAAACATGGGATTGCGATGAATCAATTGATCAGCCCGATTGGAGCATTGATGCCATTAAGTGGTTCGACAACAGGCTTTCTGAGGCTATATCAGAGTATAATAAGGCCTTCGATAACTACAGGATAAGTGATGCACTTATGATTGTTTACAGATTATTCTGGGACGATTTTTCAAGCTGGTATCTGGAAGCTGTTAAACCTGATTATCAAAGTCCTATCGATAAGAAAACACTCGATAAGACCATCGATTATTTCGATCGTTTATTAAGGTTGATCCATCCTTTTATGCCTTTTATAACAGAAGAAATATGGCACCTGATAACTGAAAGGAAAGCTGATGAATCTATTATGCTCGTAAAACAACCTGACGAGAAGAGTATATCGGCCGGAGTGTTGAAGGATTTCGATTTAGCAAAACAGCTTATTGGTTCTGTCAGGACTGTAAGAAAGGAAAGGAATATTCCTCAAAGGGAAGATATTGAGTTACTTTATACTGTAAAATCGAATATGCCTGAATTTTTAAGTGTGATAATGAGGCTGGGGCATATCAATAGTTTTAATTACGCAGACAGTAAACCCGAGGGTGCTGTTTCATTTATTGTTGGAACTACCGAATATTTTATTCCTGTTGGAGAAAAGCTGGATATTGAGGCCGAGATAGGAAAGATTAAGTCTGACCTGGATTATCAGAAGGGATTTCTAAATAGCATAATGAAGAAGCTTAGTAACCAGAGTTTTGTAAATAATGCTCCTGAAAAAGTTGTGGGGATGGAACAAAAGAAACAGTTAGATGCGGAGACTAAAATAGAAGTTCTGGAGAAAAGGCTTAAAGAACTCAGCAAGCAGTAAGATGTGTTTGATCAGGGAAGAAGTTTCCTGACAACAAAGTTTTCTTCAAACTCGGCTAATTCCCAGCTGTCGTTTAATATTATCTGCCATCCGTCGCCTGTGATATGATTCCTGTCGGTTTTAATATTTTTTGCAGGCACCCTTATAAATTCCAGACCTGGAGATACCAGGCAGCCACCTTCATCAACAGTGATTTTACCCCAGTTGTCAGATACCCTGAGGGTATTATATACAGTTCCAAGGCTGTCTGCCGGAGTCATATCACCTGGTTCAAAACTAAAATTCGGACTTTCAAGTTCGAGATATACTACAGGCTTGTCGATATATTTTGATACTATTCTCTGCAGTTCTTCGCTTAATTTCAATTCTCTTATATTCTCTTCTTCGTTAATAAGATCTATATCGTAATTAAAAGCAAGCGAACCTGCTATATCTCTCGATATTTCGGGAAGCTCAATACTATATCTTTCTTTTAAAAGCTCTCCAAGGTCAATATCCCTGCTGTTAATAGTACTGAAATCAAATCCACTCTCAAAAAGAAGATGGGAGTAGAGAGCTCCATTAATAAAACCCCAGGAATTTGGATAGCTCCTGGTATTATATATTCTCTCGTAGTAGTTTAGCAATCTTTTTACATAGTCCTCATATGTGTTGCTGCACAGATACATATATGTAAAAGTCGTTATGCCTTCATAATTTTCGAAGTTATTCTCTTGTATGACAAATCTGGGGTACATTTCTCTCCTTGCTGATCTGAAAACAAGAGCATCTCTTATTGCCTGTGTCCTGGTATCACCAGAAGTGCGAATTGCTCTTTGCAGCGCTTTCCATTCCAACTTAACCCATCGTCTTGCAGTTCTTTCGTTAAGATGACTTGCATGAAATTGAGGAGTGTCGATCGCTTTTCTTATCTGTGTGCAATGAAATAAGGCATGTACAGACCTTGATATTATCTCATATTCGTCTTCCTCTGCCCTGAGTTGAGTCATCCCCGAAACAGTTCCGCCGAATGATACAGCGAAATCTCTTATTACCTTTTCTTTCGGGTAAATGCCCACATATATCTCATCCCTGAGCTTTAGTAAGCCCTCTTCGTCCTGGAAATTAGCATATATCTGCCTTGTATCGCGGTCAACCATCATCAGCGGGCCATAGATATCTGTTCCCCACAGTGAGGCCTTTTCGTCCTTGCAGATAGAATCAATCTTACTGAAGTAAGCGGCAGCAAGCTGATTCGTCATATAGCTGGCATGTTTTTCTTCTTTGCAACTATTAAAGAGCAGTGCCGGGACAAGTAATATTAATAAGAAAATTCGTTTCATTAACGGCCTTATGGAGATTCTGAGATCAAAAGTATAAAAATAATTGGTTCAATGTTTATAAACATACAATTAGCTTATTCATTTTTGTTAATGATATTGCGCATTTGTTGAGATAAGGTAATTTTCTATATTTGCATTCCTCACTAAGGCTTTATATTAAATAAAATACATAATAAGAGATGAATAGCGAGCAGATCCTAATGAACCCAAATGAACTTGTTCAGTTCCTCAAAAAGCCGGCAAATCAGTTTACCAGAGATGATTTAATAAAATTTATTGAAGCAAAAGGTGTGGAAATGCTTAATTTCAGGTATGTAGCTGAAGATGGCAAGCTAAAATCTCTGAATTTTGTCCTTTCCAGCAGGGATCACCTATACCAGATACTTACAAGTGGAGAGAGGGTGGATGGATCAAGCCTTTTTTCATTTGTTGGAGCGGGATCAAGCGATCTTTATGTAATTCCCAGGTTCAGAACGGCTTTTCTAAATCCCTTTACCGAAAAGCCAACACTTGAAATACTCTGCTCATTTTACGATTATACTGGAAAGCCCCTTGATAGTGCCCCTGAGAATATACTCAAAAAGGCTTATGCCAGGTTAAGAAAGAATACAGGGATGAAGATGAAGGCACTTGGCGAACTGGAGTATTATGTGCGGTCGTTTAAAGATGATCTTTACCCTCTGGTTGATCAGAAAGGTTATCACCAGACAAAGCCCTTTGCTAAATTTGAAGATTTACGAGTAGAAGCTCTTCGCCTATGTGCAAATGCCGGGTGCCGCATAAAATACGGTCACTCTGAAGTAGGAAGTTTTACAAAGGATGGTGAAGATTACGAGCAGCATGAGATAGAATTTCTTCCCTCCGAGGTCGAAGAAGCGGTTGAACAACTGATTATTTCAAAATGGATAGTCAGGATGCTTGGCTTTGAATATGGGGTCGAAGTCAGCTTTGCACCAAAGATTACTGTTGGAAAGGCAGGTAGCGGTCTTCATATACATATGCTGCTTGAGAAGGACGGTAGAAATGTTATGGTAGAAGGTTCTGATCTGAGCAAAACAGCAAAGAAAATGATAGCAGGGATATTAAGTCACTCAAAGTCTCTTACTGCCTTCGGAAATACTATACCTACCTCATATCTCCGTCTTGTACCCCACCAGGAGGCTCCTACTAATATTTGCTGGGGTGACAGAAACAGGTCTGTGCTTGTTCGTGTACCTCTTGGATGGAGGGGAGAGTCGAATATGATTTATGATGCCAATCCACAGGAAGCATCAGAAGCTGAATCATTTGACAGCAAGCAGACAGTTGAGTTCCGCGCACCCGACGGTTCTGCCGACCTTTATCTTCTGATGGCCGGTCTTGTAGTGGCAACAGAATATGGACTGTCGAGGGAGGAGTCGCTTAAGGAGGCAGAGAAGCTATATGTAGAAGTTAATATTTTCAGGGAGGAGAATAGTGAAAAACTTAATAGTCTCGATAAGCTCCCTGCTTCTTGCTATGAGTCGGCAGAATGTCTGGAAGCTGATCGCGATTTCTATGAAAAGGATGGTATTTTCCCAGAGGGTACCATAGAGAGCATCTTGAAAAAGCTGAAAGAGTATGACGATAAGGAATTAAGTGAAAAACTTTACGGAAAGAATGATGAGATAGCAGAACTTGTTGCCCGCTATCTTCACTGTAGCTAATCCAGTTCGTTTAAAATACTTCTCTGTTTAATATTAGCCGTCTTTATACTTGCGTTTAATTCGAAACCAATAAGCAGAGAGATCGAGTTAAGGTAGAGCCATAAAAGAATTACAAGGATGGTTCCCATCGAACCATAGAGCTTATTATAATTGTCGAAATTATTGACATAGGCCGAAAACCCCAGAGAAGTGATAATAAATAATATTGTTGCAAGGGTAGCCCCTGCTGAGAAGAATCTGAATTTTGCCTTTCTCGACGGAGCAAGGTAATATAAGGATGATATTGCCAGGAAAAGAATACCTATAATGATTATCCATTTTAGTCCAAAAATAATGTACCTGAGCCAGGTTGATGTAATAATATCCTTATCAACCAGTATCTGTAAAAGATCTCTGCCGAATATTAAAAGAACCCCAGACAGGGCTATCAGGAAGACAACTATCAGAAGCAGACTGAATGAAACCCTTCTTTGTGCCACCCATGAGCGTGTCTCAAACTGGTGATCGGATACAACAAAGGAATGTATCAGGGCATGTATACCATTAGACGACATAAGAGCTGAAGCAAGGAACATGGTAATTAGGAAAACTCCACTCTTTCTGGTAATAACATCAATTATCGTCGACTCAAATAGCAAGTAGGCGTTTTCAGGTACAATATTTTCAAAAAGGTTAATTATCTCGTTCTGGAAATTTGGTATGGGAATAAAAGGAATAAGGGTAAATACAAAAAATGTAGTGGGTAAAAGCGCCAGCATAAGGTTAAAAGCAATCGAAGAGGCCCTTGTTACCAGAGTTCCTTTTTTAAATCCCCTGAAAAAGAAAGTAATCACATCATAAAAAGGGACTCTGTCAAATCCCGGGAGTACAAGTTTCTTAAGCCAGGAAAGCAGCGGATCTATAATATTTTCTTTTAGCTTCTGGTTCATACTGCTTTCAGGCTCATGTCAAGACTTATGATGTGATGGGTTAGTGCTCCAACAGAAATATAATCAACTCCACAGGCAGCATAATCCCTGAGAGTATCATAAGTAATACCACCAGACGATTCAATCTCAATTTTACCGTCAATTATTTCAACTGCTTTGCGTGTATCTTCAGTGCTGAAGTTATCGAGCATTATTCTGTCAACGCCCCCTGTTTTAAGTACCTGGTTTATTTCATCAAAGTTTCTTACTTCAATTTCTATTAACAGATCCTTTCCCGTGCTTTCAAGGTATTTAACTGCACCATAAATAGCCTTTTCAATTCCTCCTGCAAAATCAACATGATTATCTTTTAACATAATCATATCAAAGAGCCCCATGCGGTGATTTACCCCTCCTCCAATTCTGACGGCTTCCTTCTCAAAGGCTCTGAATCCGGGTGTGGTTTTGCGTGTATCAAGGATACGGGTTTTAAAATCCTTTATTGAGTCGGCATACCTTCGGGTTTCTGTTGCTATGCCACTCATTCTCTGAAGTATATTCAGTACCAGCCTCTCGGCTTTTAGAAGAGACTGCTGCAGACCCTCTATCTCGAACCCGATATCGCCGACAGAAATTTTGTCTCCATCATTTAGGAATGTGGTAAAACTGATATCTGGATCCACCCTGGCAAATACTTTCTCAGAAACAGATAGTCCTGCAATTACACCTTTTTCCTTAATAATTAATCGTGCTTTTCCCCGGGCTTCCTTTGGTATTGATGATAGTGAACTATGGTCGCCATCTCCAATATCTTCAATAAGCGCCCTGTCTATCAGGTTGTTAATTGCTTCCTGAATCATTTTTTTCAATTCTGAGCTGGTGGATTAATGGTTTGGAATCTACCTTTTTCATTAAGAAATATACCCTGAAGGAACCATCAACTGTGCGAAGATCTCCAATCGCAAAATTGGCATCATTCTTTCCTCCCTGGTGTTTAATGATAAAATCCTGAACCCGGTGTTTATTGAAGAAGTCACGCAGGATATTTTCTGCGACCTTCTTTTTGTAGAAATCCTCTTTGTCGAGTATTACAAGTTCAACAGTATTATTAAGATATTCAGACAGTTTCTCAATATCGCCTGTCTTAAAAGCCAGGGATAATTCTGCCGGTACTGTTGTGGATTGGGCCATGCACATAGAACTTCCAAGAAATAAGAATGCAATATATAATAGCTTATGCTTTTTCATTTTGAAGTATTTTGAACTATTAGCCTTGTCAGGCAAATGTATATGAAAATAATCAATTAGTGAAACCCTGACCTTATAATATAGCTGCATATAAGTACTCAAAATTTATATTTAAGTTCATTAATTTGTATGTTTACATAAGTCTAAAATTATATTAATAAATAAGTCTAAACTGTTTTAACTATCTTTTAATGAAGATTGTCCTATTGCAGATCGGGAAAACAGACAGGGATTACCTGCTAGCTGGTGTTGATGATTTTTTTAAGCGCGTTAGCAGGCTTGTACCCTTTGAGATTATTAGTCTTCCGGATATTAAGAACAGGAAATCTTTAAATATTAGCGAGCAGATAAAGAAGGAAGGAGAAGCAATAAGGTCTAAATTGTCGAAGGGAGATTATATTATCCTCCTTGATGAAAGAGGCAAAAGTCTGTCAAGTATACAGTTTGCGGAAACGCTTGATTCGCTGTTTCAGAGTAGTTCTAAAAGAATAGTATTCGTAATTGGCGGTCCTTATGGTCTGGATCAGGATCTGCGCAAGGAAGCAAACAGAATTTTGTCGCTTTCGAAGATGACCTTTTCACACCAGTTGGTACGGTTATTGTTCGTTGAGCAGCTGTACCGGGCACTGTCAATACTTGGAGGCCTGCCATATCACAATGAATAAATATGAGTAAATGAGATTTTTAAGAAGTAACAGGAATTGTGTAATTTATCTTATACTGATAATAGCAGGTGTATTTGTTTCAGATCTTGTATATAAAAGTGATATTAAGTACAGGAGAGAAGTAAAAAGCTTTACAAGGAAACTCCACAGCTTTGAAAAGGAGGGTAATAAGCTTCTTTCAGAGATTGTATTAAAAGAAAACCTGTCGGGTGATGATATTTCAGACTTAAAGAAGATTGCCGAGTCGGATGGTCTTTCTTTTGCCAGATATCTGGATGGAAAGCTGGTACTATGGTCGGGTAATACCTTTGAAATACCAGAGGATAGTAAATCCCTTAATCTCGATAAAACCTTCCAGTTTATTCAGAATCGCTGGGTTTTAAACTCTTATATAAAAGATTCTGCCAGCTTGAATGTCTGCTTTATAGATATTTATGATGAATATGCAATTGAAAACAAGCTTATAAGATCTGGTTTCAGGGATAAGTTAGGTCTTCCTTCGGGCACAGAATTCTCGACCGATCCCGGAAAGGAATACCCTGTATATAACAATAAAGGTGATTACATCCTTTCAATCGATTTTGATAAACAGGCAAATTTTAATACATGGTTTCTTGTAATTCCACTTATCCTGTGGTTGCTGTTTTTTGTTGTTTCAGTAAAACTGATTAATGGCATAACTGACAGGATTACACATAAGAAGGAGGGACGTGCCGGAGTATATATTGTACTTGCTGTATCGGTATTACTTTATTCCCTTTTCCTTTTTACTGGTAAACCTGAAATAATATCTAATCTTTCAATTTTTACGCCATACAGGTATACTGGGGGGAAGTTCTTTCCCTCTCCCGGACATATACTGCTGGCTAATTTATTTCTGCTTTATATATCATATAGCTTTTACAGGTGGTGGCCACTGAGGAGCAGCAGAATGCAATCGGGCCGAGGACCGCTTATCCTTTCAATATACCTTATCCCGGCAGCTATATTCTTTATGCTCTTTAACCTGTCGATGGAATCATTTATTTCTTCGTCGAACATCAGTTTTGAGTTTTATAAGATTCTTGATGTAGATAGATTTACGCTTGCTTCTTTCTTTGCATCATCAACCCTTTTGCTGGTAATGCTAATATATCTTTTTAAGATATTTGTTTCATTTTCGGATACAGGTTTCGGGAAAGTCCTTTTGGCTCTTGTCCCATCTCTTATTATTGTAAATATTTTTTATATTGTTAATCAGGAGCATCCTTATATTCATATCCTGGTTTTTTCACTATTTGTTTTAATGACCTGGGTCTTCCGTAACAGGAAGTCTGTTATCGTAGTTTCAACAGTAGTCTTGTCTCTTATTGCAGGTATCTATCTGGCATGGTTTATATCTTGTGAAATGTGGGATACAGAGACTGAAAAGATCAAAGTTATGGCTGTTGGCCAGATAGGTAATAACGACCCTGTCGCAGAGGAACTACTTATAGACAACTGGGACAGGCTGACAAATGATACTGTGCTTTCCCCGATGATGACCCTTGATTTCTTCCTTGAAGGTGATGTAACAGAGATATATAACTACCTCGATACAGCATATTTTAATGGCTACTGGCAGCAGTATGATATTATCTATACCGTATGTAACTGGGATTCACCTCTTTTGCTTGAGAATTCTGATAGAGAAGTACTTTGCTTTGATTTCTTTAATTCTCGGCTCGAAGAATATGGGATACCTCTTATTGATTCGAGTCTTTACCTGATCGATAACAGATCTGGCAGGCCTTACTACCTGGCTACAATGTTTTTTGATCAGGAGGATAGGGTAAATGAAAGAGCTAAGACAGGCCTGTTTATTGATATAATAAGTAAGCTGGCATATGATCAACCAGGTTATCCAGAACTTCTAAAGGATAAAAAGTATCAGAGCCCGTCGATTCCAAAAGAGTATTCAATGGCCAAGTATATTGAAGACTCCCTTGTACTGGAAACAGGTAACTACCCTTTTCCTATGACACTGAAGCACGACAGCATAGACATTGGGGAGTTTATCTCTTTTGTTGAGAACGGTCACGATTGCATGGTTTATAACCACTCCCCAACAGTGTCGGTTGTAATAGCCCGACCTGTTATGAAATTCCATAATATACTGATTAACTTCACCTATATCTTTATTGTATTTTTTCTTCTTATAACCTTTATACTGATATTACTCAGTCCGCCCGGTAGAATAAATATCAGACATCTTGATTTCAGGCAAAAGTTGCAGTATGCTTTTTTACTCCTGCTCCTGGGCTCTATCTTTGCTATAGGATCTGTTGTTATATCACTCAGTATTAGCCAGTACAGGGCGAAACATTATGATAGTATTAGCGAAAAGCTTAGTTCAGTATATATTGAGCTTGATCATAAACTATCCTCAGAAGATCACTTAGCAAGCAACTGGAGCCAGGAGGGCTATCAGAACCTTGATGCCCTTCTTATAAAATTCAGCAATGTTTTCTTTACAGATATTAACCTCTACGCTGTTGATGGTAATCTCCTGGCAAGCTCCAGGAGGGAGGTGTTTGATAAGAATCTGAAAGGAGAGAGAATGGATTACAGGGCTTATACGGAGCTTAATTTATTTGGCGAATCTCGCTTTATACAGGAGGAAAAGGTAGGCGAACTAACCTACTTATCGGCCTATTCACCCTTCCAGAACTATAGGAATGAAGTACTTGCCTATTTAAATATTCCCTATTTCGCCATACAGAATGAACTATCTACGGAGATCTCTAACCTGGTGGTTACAATTGTTAACTTCTCCCTTCTGCTAATAGTAATATCGATGGCTTTTGCTGTATTTATTGCACTCCAAATAACCAATCCTCTCAGGATGTTAAAAGAGGGACTTGCTTCTGTTTCACTCGATAGTAAGACTGCAAAACTCGATTACAGGGGGCATGATGAAATATCTGAACTTGTTAAGCAGTATAATGATATGCTTGAGCAGCTTCATTTAAGTGCTATTAAGTTAGCCCGGTCGGAGAGGGAAGATGCATGGCGCGATATGGCCAAGCAGATAGCTCATGAAATAAAGAATCCGCTTACCCCCATGAAGCTCAATGTTCAGCAACTTTTAAAAACCTGGAAGGATAAGCCTGGCGACTTTGAAGCAAGAATTGAGAAGTTCAGTGAGAATATGATTGAGAATATTGATAACCTCTCATCTATTGCAACTGAATTTTCTGATTTTGCCAGGATGCCAAAAGCAAATCCCAGGAAGATAAACCTGGTAAGCTATTTAAGGAGTACTGTCGAACTCTTTGAAAATACCAGGAATGTTGATATTATTTGCAAGTGCCAGGCGATTGACGAGGTCATTATTATGGCTGACAAGGAACAGATAAAGAGCATGCTTACCAATGTTATCAGAAATGCTGTTCAGGCTATTCCTTCCAATAAACCCGGAAAGGTTGAAGTGTCGCTTGATATTACATACAATATTGCCCGGATAAGTATAATGGATAACGGAGTGGGTATTCCTGACTCTGTAGGAGAAAAATTATTTATGCCAACCTTTACAACAAAATCATCGGGTATGGGCATCGGGCTGGCTATTGTAAAGAGAATTGTTGAATCAGCAAATGGCTCGATAAGGTATAAGTCTGAAGTTGACAGGGGAACGACCTTTATTATTGAATTTCCAGTCTTATCAACAACAGGAAACTAATTTAAATAGTCGTCGTATAATATCAGGTATATTGTTCAATAAACCTGCTATCTAATATTAAATGGCAGGATTGAATAATATTGGATTTTAGTTATATTAGCAATGTTGAATAAAAAGCTAATGATAAGAAGCGGCCAGCGATATATTTATTACCTGTTTTTTAGCCTTTTTCTGCTATGCTTAATGCTACCTGAGGGATATGCTCAGGTAACAAGTATCAGCGGTACAATCAATAGCTACAGTAAGGTTACGGCCATACTTGCCTCTGACCAGGTACAACTTGATAATAATCTTGCAGGTTTTGCTCCTAACGAAAAGGTGCTGATTATCCAGATGAAGGGAGCAGAGGTTGACCCGGTTATATCTACTTTAGGCACATCAATTACAACAAATGTTGGCGACTGGGGTCATTACGAATTTATCGTTATTGATGCCGTTAGTACAGGCCCCGATATCATAACTTTCAAGAATGATCTGCTCGGAACTTATGACCCTGAGTCCTATGTCCAGCTGGTGAAAGTAAAAGAGTATGAGAATGCTTCAGTTGATGGAGAGCTGAGCTGTCCCCCCTGGGATGAGGTAAGTGGAACAGGAGGGGTTCTTACTTTCCTTGTAGATAATACTATATACCTGAATGCTGATATAGATGTCAGCGGGAAGGGTTTCGAGGGCGGAATCTCAGACATTATCCAGGGTCTTACAATTACTGCACAGAATGTTGATCCCGATCTTCTTCATTTTACCGAGGCTGAAAATAAGGCCGCCAGGAAGGGAAGGGGGATAGCGAGCCATATTGCCGGAGTACCGATTAACTATGATGATTATGCCAGGGGTAAGGGCCGTTTTACCAGTGGTGGCGGCGGCGGTAATGGTAGGTTTGCCGGCGGTGGCGGTGGAAGCAGCTATGGAACCGGGGGGGTGAGTTCAACAGGCACTGACCTTGATGGTCTTTATGGAAAGGGCTTTGCAGGGCAGGATCTGAGTTTGGAAAGCGGGGTTACGGATTATTACTACCCCGTAGTAATGGGTGGTGGCGGAGGAGCCGGCGGAAAAGGATCAGTATCTGATATTGCCTCTGATGGTGGACGTGGAGGTGGGATAATAATTATTCTGGCTGATACAATATTTGGCAATGGCTACTCAATAAAGGCAGATGGCGAATCTGTATGGCCGGTGGCTGAAAATAACGGAGGTGCCGGTGGCGGAGGTGCTGGTGGTTCTGTAGTTATATCATCTAATTACAGCCCTTCTTCTGCTCTCACAATAACAGCAAATGGTGGTAATGGAGGTCATACTTATAATTTTTCTGGCTCTGGCGGTGGAGGTAGCGGTGGTCTGATTTCTACAAATAAGGATCTTTTACCCTCATGGTGTTGTTTCTTCTGTTGAACCAGGAGATGAAGGACTGCTCCCTACCTGGGAACACCTTCAGGGAGATCCTAATGGTGACAGTGGCAAGGTCACAGATACCCTGCTAATACGCCTGAACGGCTTTCTTTTTAATACAATTGTTTCTGATGATACAAAATCCAGGTTTGATACCATATGTTCTGGTGATTCAGCTCCTAAAATTATCGGTAGTGAGCCGACGGGAGGTAGCGGAATTTACGATATTAAATGGATCAGAAAGAAAGACAGTGATATAGTCTGGGACACCATCCCCGGAGAGACGGGCAAGGACCTTGACCTTACTGTGGCCGAAGATGATACCGTTTCTTTTAAAAGGGTTGTGTTTGATCGGAACCAGAATCCAAAGGTAATAGATGTTAGCAAGGAGGTGACCATTATTGTACAGCCACCGATTACAGGCAATACAAATTGGATACGATACTATAATTTGCTTTAACCAGGATCCTGATACCCTACTTCCAACAGGTATACTTGGTGGCGGAACCTTCGATTCTGCAGTGCCTGACTCTACTTTCTCCTGGAGAATGTCGACAGTAAATAATACTGATTACGATTCATGGGATGTCGGCTGATAATATCAAATGATCAACGTGACTATAACCCTCCGGTACTTACTGAAACATATATTTTTATCGTGCTGTTAATCCGGTTATTGTTATGATATTTCGAACGTTGCAGAGATTGTTGTTTTAGACACAATAGCAGGTAATATTATTTCTCCATTCATCAATTGATACAATTGCCTCTGCCAGGATGATCTTCTGGCAAATCTTGTGGGGCCAGATGGGGCAACAGGACTGACCGGCGGGGACGGTTCTTACCGTTATAAATGGCAATGGGACTCTGGTACAGGTTTCACTGACTTTGGTGAGACAAATAGGGATTATGACCCGAACGAGGCTAGCTTCACAAGAGATGCACCCCAGTTCTTCAGGAGAATTGTTTATTCAGGCAAAGCTGATAGATGCGTTGATATATCAAATGTTGATACTCTTATTATGTGGTCGAGGCTTAAAAATAATATAATTACGCCTCCTGATCCGTCTCTTATCTGTGAGGATATTATTCCGGGAATAATTGACGGTTCGGTTCTTGCGAACGGAGACGGAGGAGATCCGACTGATCGAAGATACACATGGCAAGCCAGTACAGATAATTTTACTACTCCCCTTACAATTGCCACAGGCAATGGCTCTGCGAATTATCAACCCGAAGCACTTACACAGACTACATGGTATCGACGAATTGTTAATTCTTCAGTATGTACCGATACGAGTTTACCAGAATTGGTTACAGTACAGCCTAAAATTCAAAATAATAACATTTTTACCTTTTATCTCGGCACAGATACAGCACTTTGCTTTAATGGTGATCCAAATCCACTACTGGGTACTGATGATGCTGATATGACAGGTGGTATTGGTGCTCCTTTTTCTTATGAGTGGCTTGAGAAAACCACCGGGACTATGGACTTCGGCCATCAGGAATAATTATAGACAGTGTAACTTTTGATCCGGGACAACTCCAGTGAAAAAACAACCACCTACGCAAGAGTGGGTATCATCCGGAGTATGTAGTAGATACCTCAGCGATAGAGATAGTTATTACAATCTATCCAACAATTTCCGATAATGTTATAACACCTGGTCTTATTGAGTGTTTTGGTGAACCCGGAAGTGAGATTGAAGGTACACCGCTATCAGGTGGTAAACCCTTAGAAATTCCCCGGTTCTCCTGGTTGTCAGGTACGGATCCTGGTAATTTAAACCCGGTAGCAGGAAGCAATGTTCAGAATTATTCACCCGGTCCTGTTACCCAGGAGCTTTTTTTCCGGCGTATTATTTTGTCAGGAGAAGAAGATTGCTGCATTGACACTTCTGAGGTTGTTAGTGTACGATATGATTCTATACAATCTGATGCCTATGCAGGCGAGGATAAGAGCCTGCCCACTTATAAGGAGGATGTAACTCTTGAAGCAGCACCGGTTGAAATAGGTAAAGGGGAATGGACTGTTATGCAGTCGATTAATACCGGGTCAATAGATTTTACTGATGCTAATGATCCAAATGCTATCGCTTCAAATCTTGGTGATGGTGATAATGTTTTCTTATGGACGGTCAGAAGTACATTTGACAGGTGTCCGGAGAAAACTGATGAAGTAATAATTAATGTTAGAGCACTTAATATTAGTTCAGGATTTTCACCGAATGGTGATAATATTAATGACAAATTTGTAATTGATGGATTTGATGAACCCAATGTTAAGGGTGAGCTTATAATAACAAATTTGTCGGGTATGGTAGTATATAGAAGTAAAGATGGGTATGATAATGAGTGGGATGGTCGGGATTTGAATAACAATCCTCTTCCCGATGGAACTTATTATTATTTTCTCAATGTTACAGCTCCTGAGGAGCGCCAGGAAAAGGGATATATAATAATTAAACGAACTATTGTCGGCAATTAGATATATAATAGTCTATGTAATTTTTTTCTGTTTTACGCAGTTATCGACTGCTCAAAATGGAGAAGACAGGTCTGCTGTAGGTAATCAAGACCCTTTATACAGCCAGTACCTTCTTGACGGACTTGTTCTTAACCCTGCCTATGCAGGAACAAGAGATGCACTTTCTATTTCTCTATCTGTTCGTAAAAGCGTATGCTGGGTTTCGATGGTGAGAGCACTATGTCTTCATTCTCGCTATGCACTCACCACTTAAGAAGGAGAGAGTGGCCCTTGGCCTATCAGTTAATCATATCTAACCTATGGTGTTACAAAGCAAACCAGTGCTTTTGGATACTATGCCTTTCATATCAACACCGATAAGGGAAAATGGTCTCTTGGGTTAAGGGCAGGAGTAGATATGATTAGCACCGACTTTACCGGGATAGTAACTACTGATCCAGGCGATGCAGCTTTTAATAATGTCGGAGAGGAGTCATACCTTCTGCCAAATGTTGGTGTTGGTTTCTATTATGTCAGTCCGACATTTTTTGCCGGTGCGGCAGTTCCTGCACTTTTTACTTACCAGACGGATGCTCTTTCTGCAGACTATACCAGGGCAATAGATCCAGCTTATTATGATGTGCTGGTTTCTGCAGGAGCCCTCTTATCGTTCTCCGACGCTTTTAAAATAAAGCCTTCGGTAATGGCAAAGTATAATATGTCGGGTACTCTGAGGTTAGACCTGAACAGCAACTTTATAATATATGATTTTGTATGGATTGGTGGATCCTGGAGGATTGGAGAAGATGCAATTGTGGGTCTTCTTGAACTGCAGCTTAGCCAGCAGCTACGACTCGGCTATTCATATGATTACAGCCTCGGTGAGATAAGCAGTTTTATTGGAGGCACACATGAGATAGCGTTGAGATTTGATTTTGGTAAGAAGGTCTCAGCAGCTAACCCAAGATATTTCTAATGGAATGAGTATCAGAGTTTATATATTATCAATTGTAATTATTTTTTCTGTAAGCCATGCAGGTGCACAGGAGGGTGATATTTACAGGATTGAGAAAGTTCCTGTGAGTTCAAGGATATTCAATGATATGTCACCTGTTCTTACCGAGGACGGCATTGCTTTTTGCTCCGACAGGAGGATAAGTGCACTAAGAGATGTCAGAACATTCGAACGTACCCTCTTATACAATATTTATTATGCCTCCAGGAAGGATACCATGGAGTGGGGAAGGGCAAGCGTCTTTTCTAAGGACCTGAGTCCTCTGGCTAACGAGGGACCATTCTGTTTCACCCCCGACGGGGAACAGATTTATTATACCAGTAATGTAAAGCAGGGCAAGGAAGCAACAAAGCAGGGGGCTGAGAATAATCGAGGTATTTTTATAGCAGATAAGCAGGGAGACTCATGGACAAATATCAGGCCTTTTAAACATAATGATCCACTCTGGAATGTAGGTCATCCCTTTATCAGCAGCGATGGCAAATATCTTTTCTTTGCATCTGATATTCCTGGGGGAGAGGGAGGCTCTGATCTCTGGTACTGTGAATGGCTTAATGGCGAATGGGCAGAGCCGCTTAACCTGGGCTCCGAAATAAACAGTCCCGGTGCAGATCTTTATCCATGGTTCAGCCCTTCGGGAGAATTGTTCTTTGCTTCCGACCGGGCCGGAGGAATAGGTGGATTGGACCTATATACTTCTACTTTAAGGTTTGGACAATGGAAAAAAGCAAGTCTGCTACCCGAGCCAATAAACTCGGTCGAAGATGACTTTTCATATATTACTGAGCCTGGAACATCGGATGGCTTTTTTACTTCCAACAGGGAAAGAACAGATGATATTTATCGTTTTACTTCATTGATAATACGTAAAAACAATTGCCCTCAGCAGGTGGAGGACCAGTATTGCTATGAGTTTTATGAAGAGAATGCCCAGAAATTTGATTCTATGCCCTATGATTACGAGTGGGACTTTGATGACGGGCAAAAGGGTACGGGAGTTCTTACAGAACATTGCTTTGAAGAGCCTGGCCTTTATGTTGTTAAATTGAATGTTATCGACAACGTAACGGGTGAAGTTAAGTATAACGATAAGAGTTATCTCCTGGAGATTGTCAAAACCCAGCAGGCTTATATTGACTCCCCTGATACATGTATTGTGGGACAGGGCACAATATTTGATGCTGCTAGTACAAATCTGCCCGGATGGGATATAAATAAATATTACTGGAATTTTGATGATGGCACTATAGCTATGGGAGAAAGGACGGATAAAGTATTTACATCACCGGGGACATATGCTGTTCAGTTGATTGTTACAGCTGAACCCGATCAGGATGGTAATATAAGGGAAGCCTGTGTAAGCAAATACATTGTGGTAAGAGAAAGCACTAGGTGAAAAAGATTATTTTTGTATGATTATGAGCGGTAAAATAAAAATAGGTATTGCGATATGGGTTCTGTTATTGCTTATGGCAGGAGGGGTGTCTATGGCTCAGTCTGTGCCTGCTGAAGATGAGAATATACCTTATCTAATGACTTTTGGCAAAGATGGTGATATATCATGGGGAGATGATGACTTTTCACAGACCTTCTTTTTTAAAGTACCTACTAATTATACAGATCCGTTTTATATCAGGGTATATGATCCCGATATAGGGGGTGATGTTGATGAGATTAATGGATATTGGGACACCAGGATGTCATATACTATTTATGGCGGACTCGAATGCTGTTCAACAGAGGATTCAAAAGGTATACAGCCAACCGGTGGTTACAGAAGTGGCGTAATGCTGGCTTCAAAGATATTTGGTATGGATAACAGATATGACGATAACTGGTATACATTCGGGCCGTTTAACCCGCGCGAGGGTGAATTTATAGAGGAATTCGGTGGTTATATTTTTAAAATAATTGCAGAAGGCGAATCGGGTGACGATGGTAATCTTTACCGTTACTACCTTAGCAGAGAGGCCGACCAAAACGTGCCAATAGAGGATGGTAATGCCTTTACATATGAGTACACCTTCAGAATGTGGAATAACAATGAGAATATTTCCCATATTTATCCCTATGTGGATACTGCCTGTGTTTTTATTAAGACGGTAAATTTTGACTGGGACGATGATGGCGTTATCAGGGTTGTGTCCAGTGTAAGAAGGGGTCAGCTGCAGAAGATTGGTGGAGAGAGCGAGTGGTCTGAAGACAGGATAAGGCTGGATAATGCGGAACTTAATAGCTCTCTTGATTTTCAGTTTATTAAAAAGAGATCGGCCCTGGTAAGAAATAATAATGTTGTTATTTCTGTTGAGAACCAATATGGTGAGACCCTACCGTTTTTTGTAGTGCCGATTGGTGGAGTGCCTGTTTACGATGCAAGTATTGGAGTAAGAAAAATAAATAATAAGTAGACTTAATGAGTTTTCCCCCTGAACAGAGAAGGACACTATTAACCCTGACCCTGCTTGTATTAAGTGCAGCCTTTTGCTTTCCGCAAACATTTCAATTTAAGAACTATAATACTGAAGAAGGTCTCCGAAACAGGTTTGTTTATACAATTAACCAGGACAGCAGGGGGTTTATCTGGCTGGGTACAGGCTCTGGTCTGTCAATATTCGATGGCTTTAATTTTCACAATATATCGCCTGCAGATTCAACAGATAACGGATTTCCGGTATCAAGTATAGATGCTTCAGATGGTAGTATTGTTTTTGGATTCAGCGACGGGAATGTTTATACAAGCTCTGGATCAGATCTTAATAGAATAGAAGGTATTAACGCTTTCAGGATAAACTCCTTAATTGAAGCCAATAATTCACAGGTTTATATTTTGTCGCAGAGCAAGGGTATTTACAGGTTTAATATGAAGGATGGTGTGGAGGCGGAGCGATTACATTCTGACGAGGATCATGTAATTTATAGCGGAGCCCTTCTGGGAGATAATAAACTCTTGCTGGGAACACAGATGGGCTTATTTGCAGTAAGGGTTGAAGAAGACAGAATTGTACCCGATTTTGAGCTTGAGGAGCTGCATTTTATGAAGATTCAGGCGATTGTGCAGGTGCCCGAAAGCAATGATTATATTGTTGGTACCGAGGATGATGGCTTATTCAGGGTTACTATAGCTAATGGTTCTGCAGAGGTCTCTCGGCTTATGGATGATAATATTATTAATAGCTCGAGAGTACAGTCCTTATTGTATGATAAGGTCGGTAATCTATGGGTTTCTACCTTTGGTGAGGGAATCTATAAACTTGGTTTCAAAGGAGACAATATTGAACTTAGCCTCTATAATAAAGATTCTGGACTCTCTGGAAACGATGTGAAGGATATTTATCAGGACAGGGAAGGAAATATATGGATAGGTCAGTTTGGTGATGGTGTTTCTGTACTTGCTTCTGATGCTTACACTTTTCTTATTCCTGGTGGTGTGGGCAGGTCGAATAATATAATTAAGTTCTTTGAGCAGGATAATAATCTTATGGTCGGTGCAGAGAGGGGAATATATACATACGATATAGAGGAAGAAGAAGCAATAGCATATAACGACCTGGGAAGATATATTGGCGAATCGAGAATTACCTCCTACTGTCCATATCTTAATAGATCTATTCTTTTTGGTACAGATACAAAGGGTATTTTTATAATAGCCGAGAATGGCAGAGTATCTCAGTTCTTTTTATCAGATAATAACCTGGAGAATTATATTGCAGATATTAAACTTGACGGCGACTACCTCTGGTTAGCAACAAGAAGCGGTTTGCTGCTTCGCAGAACAGATTCGGGAGAAATAAGCAGGTACACGACTTATGAAAATTTGCCACATAATAATATTAACCAGGTACTGCCTGATGGTAGCGGAAAGGTATATGTAGCTACAACAGGAAACAGATTCTATACGGTTGACTCCGAGAGCGGAGTTAATGCGGGGAAGGCAGTTATTTATGGAGGAGGGCGAATAGAATTCCAGGGATATGATATAGATAAAAATGGAATGATCTGGGGGGCTACCCTGGGCAAGGGAGTCTATCGGTTTACCGGCGATAGCCTGATACATATATCTTCATCAGATGGATTACTCAGTGATCATTGTTACAGCATCCTTGCAGATAGTAAAAACAATATATGGATTGGTCATGAGCAGGGATTCTCAGTATTGAACACTGAGCTAGGGCAGATCAGAACCTTTGTCGATATTTTTGAGCTCGAAGAAGATTATAATGAGAATGCTATATTCGAAACTTCAGCAGGATATATCCTGATGGGCAGTTCGGAAGGTTTTATGAAATATATGCCTGAACTTGATCAGGCCAGGATGATTGCACCACAGACTAATATCATTTCTATAGAAATAGATAATATTGAGTATCCCTTACAGGAATCGTACAACCTTCCATATAAAATAAGGTACAGCATCACCGTTAACTTTGCCGGACTATATTATTCTGATTCAGAAAAAGTTTATTACAGATATAAACTCGATAATTATGATACTGACTGGTCTGAACCCACTTATTCAAGATCGGTTAGCTATAAAGTATCGGATGGCAATTACAGATTTAACCTTATATCATATAATTATGACGGCATAACCGATAATGTTGTAGCAGGTTTTAATCTGTCTGTCAGGAAGCCCCTTTGGAGGATGTGGTGGTTTGTAGCTATTATGATTTGTATAGTACTGGGCATAATAGTAACTATTATAAGGGTCAGGGAAAATGCTCAAACGAAAGTTAAGCTTTACCTCGAAAGCGAACTTGAGGACAGAACCAGAGAGGTTGTCAGGCAAAAGGAAGAGATAGTGCAGCAAAACAGGGAGATAACAGACAGTATAAACTATGCCCAGAGAATTCAGGCCGGTTTGTTACCCTCTGTGGCCAAGCTGGATGAAGTATTTGATGGTTCATTTACTTTCTACAGACCCCGCGATATAGTAAGTGGAGACTTTTACTGGTTCGATCATATAGATGAAGACAGGTTTATTATTGTATGTGCAGATTCAACCGGTCACGGTGTGCCTGGTGCTTTTATGTCGATGATAGGATCGGCACTGATACAGGAGATTGTATTAAGAAAAGAGATTACAAGGCCATCCCAGATACTGTCAACCCTCGATAAGGAGATTTCTTCCACTCTCAACCAGGGAGAAGGAGAACACTCAACAAGCGATGGTATGGATATTATTGTTTGTGAGTTTAACATGAAAACACGCATGCTCAGGTTTGCCTCAGCCATGAGGCCTCTTATACTGGTTATGGAAGGAGAACAGTATTATATACGTGGTAATAAGAGCTCAGTAGGAGGGGAAAGTGTAAGTGAAAAATATTTTGACGATCAGGAATACTACCTCAAAAAGGGCGATTCTGTTTATATGTTCTCAGATGGCTATCCCGACCAGTTTGGTGGTCCCCAGGGTAAGAAGCTTAAGATTATCAGGATGAAGAATCTTATTGAGGAGATTAAGGATATTCCAATGGATCAGCAGTCTCAGGCTGTCAGAGACTATTTCGATGAGTGGAAGGGAGACCTTGAGCAGGTAGACGATGTGCTCTTTATGGGAGTTATGATTTAAGCTTATTCTTCTTCTGGAAGGCAACCTCCTTCGCCCGTAAATATTATTTCACACGATTCACTGGTATTGCTTATATTTCCGGCCCGGTCTTCAATAAAGAACTCATATAAAAGAGTATCAAATTCATTATATCCAATATAGAGAAAGCTTATCTCAATAGTGCCCTGCAAAATCTGGTTTTGCCCGATTCTTTCCATATAAGGTATGCGATAGCCAAGAGTATCGGATGGAGTGCTAAAAAAGCCGTTTTCTTTTTCGTAGAGATAAAAGGTCAGGTTTGTAGTGTCAGGATTAGTATCTCCAATGTAGGGTTGGTCTAATCCTATATCGCCATCACCATCTTCAAAATAAAACTTAAGGATACCTGCTTTGTGTTTGTTCCCAAGTATATCTGTAGAGTCAAACATAATGAAGCCCGTAAAACTTATCTTAGGTTCAGGAGGAAGTTGCCTGATCTTCTTACATGATAAGGGGGCCAGAACCAGTACCAGTATCAATATGATATTCCTTATTTTGCTCATATGCTTCTTCGGGGATGGTACAAAAATCACACCAATTTAGTTATTTTTTTCTGAAGAATATTTTTACCGGGACACCATGAAAATCAAAATTTTCTCTTAGCCTGTTTTCAAGATATCTTTTATAGGGGTCTTTTAAATACTGTGGCAGGTTGCAGAAAAAGGCAAATGAAGGCGAATGGGTTGGTAGCTGGGTAACATACTTTATCTTAATATACTTTCCTTTAAAAGATGGAGGGGGATTATTCTCTATTGCCTTTAGCATTACCTCATTCAGTGCCGATGTGGGTATTTTTTTTGTTCTGTTGTTATAAACTTCAATTGCCGTATCAAGTACTTTGTGAATTCTCTGCTTGTTTACTGCAGAAATAAATAGAATCGGATAATCAATAAACGGAGCAGTCCTTTCCCTTATCTCCTTCTCAAGCTTTTTTATGGTATTGGTTTCTTTTTCAACAAGGTCCCACTTGTTAAAAAGAACAACCAGCCCCTTACTATTCTTAATAACAAGATACATTATATTCAGATCCTGTGACTCCAATCCTCTTGTAGCATCAATTAGCAGCAGGCATATATCAGAACTCTCTATAGACCTAACAGATCTCAAAGTGGAATAGAATTCGAGGTCTTCATTTACCTTCGCCTTTTTTCTCAGACCTGCAGTATCAACAAGATAAAACTTATGTTGGTACTTATTATAGAGTGTATAAATAGAATCCCTGGTTGTACCAGCTACCGGTGTAACTATATTTCTTTCCTCACCCATAAGGGTGTTAATAAGTGTCGATTTGCCCACATTTGGCCTTCCTACTATTGCATACTTAGGGTACTCTTCAAGTGGTTCGACAGCAGTTTCAGGAAGGTTCTTTACTATTTCATCAAGCATATCACCTGTGCCACTTCCGTTTGCTGATGAGATAGTGAAGAAATCACCCAGCCCCAGAGAATAAAACTCTGCTGCGTCCATTCTTCGGTCATTGTTATCAACTTTATTGACAACCACGATAACTGTTTTTTGTGTTCTCCTGAGCATATTAGCTACAGACTCATCGAGGTCTGTAATGCCGCTTATAACATCTACAAGGAAAACAATCACATCAGCTTCTTCGATGGCAAGTACTACCTGCTTATTTATTTCTTCCTCGAATACATCATCTGAGTTAGTAACATATCCTCCAGTATCGATTACCGAAAAGTCAATACCATTCCATGTGGCTCTTCCATAGTGCCTGTCGCGTGTTACTCCGCTCTCTTCATCAACAATAGCAGCCCTGCTTTCTGTCAGTCTGTTAAACAGTGTCGATTTACCAACATTTGGTCGCCCTACAATTGCTACAATTTTACTCATCACCTTTAACTTATTATTTCTTGCTGCCTTCTAAATGCGCTTTTCCGGATTCTAATAACCAAAGCGTTTTAGGGCATTTGGATTATTTCGCCACTCCTTATTTACCTTAACATATATTTCCAGAAAGACCTTCTTGCCGATAAATTCTTCAATATCTTTTCGTGCCTCACTGCCAATAAGCTTCAACATTTTCCCTTTATGGCCTATAATAATGCCCTTCTGGCTATCCCTGGATACATGAATTATTATTCTTATTTTATTAATTGAAGCAGTCTCCTCGTAGGTTTCAATTTCTACTTCCACAGAATAGGGAATCTCCTTGCTATAATTTGCCAGTATTTTCTCACGAACTATTTCTGTAACAAAATATCTCTCAAACCTGTCTGTAAGCTGGTCCTTCGGAAACCATGCAGGTCCTTCAGGTAATTTTTCAAGAATTAATTTCAGAAGGTTATCAATATTAAAATTTCTTAATGCTGAAACAGGAACAATCTGAACACCGGGCATAAGCTCTTCCCACATGCTATAAAGTTTGTTCAACTTTTCATCATCGCTCAGGTCAATCTTATTTATAACGACAATCCTTGGGACATCAATTGAAATTATCTTCTGCAGATACTCGCTGTTCTTATCGAATTCTTCGACAACATCAGTAATATAAAGTATCAGATCAGCATCCTGCAGGGCGCTATCAACTGTATGCATCATAGATTCCTGCAGTTTGTATTTCGGATTAAGTATTCCTGGTGTATCGGAATAGACAATCTGAAAGTCATCACCGCTCACTATCCCTTTAATCCTGTGTCTTGTTGTTTGGGCCTTTGAGGTAATTATCGATAGTTTTTCCCCGACAAGCACATTCATAAGTGTTGATTTCCCAACATTTGGGTTTCCAAGTATATTAACAAATCCGGATCTGTGTTTCATATTAACTATATGATCCTCGTTTCAGATTCTTTACTTCGTCAGCAGTAAGAAACCTCCATTTACCACGTGGCAGGTTCTTTTTTGTAAGTCCCGCGTAATAAACCCTGTCAAGTTTCTTTACACGATAATCCATTACTTCAAACATTTTTCTGACCACCCTGTTCTGTCCCGAATGTATTTCAAGTCCTACCTGGGATCTGTCATCCATATCAGGAAATGAAGCTACATCTGCCATTACCTTTTGATCCTCGTCTATAGTAATGCCTTCAGTAAGTCTTAGAAGATCATTTTTCGTTACAGGCCTGTTTAGAAATACATGATATATTTTCTTTTTATTATACCGGGGATGTGAAAGCTTTGTAGCGAGATCACCATCGTTGGTAAAGAGTAGTAATCCCGTAGTGTTCTTATCGAGTCTGCCAACTGGATAAATGCGTTCGGGGCAGGCAGATTTAACAAGATCAATTACCTTTTTATCTGCATGTGGATCATCCATTGTGGTAACATAATCTTTAGGCTTGTTAAGCAATACGTATACTTTTTTTTCTGAAGAGAGTATTTTCCCTTTGTAACTAACTTTATGGCTGCTGTTTACTTTTACACCCATATCCTTAACCACCTTACCATCCACCATTATATCACCGGCTGCTATCAATTCATCTGCCTCTCGGCGCGAACACACACCTGCATTTGAGATATATCTGTTTAATCTTATCTCAGAAGGCACTGTCGATTCGCTTACTTTTACCTGTTTCTTCCTGTTATTCATTCTATTATCTGATTCAGGCAGCAAAGTTACAATTATTTACTTATTTATTCATTCAGTAATTTTTTGCACTTTTGTGAGAGGAAATATCGAAGAGCTAAGGGGTAAGAGGTAAGGGCAAAGGAGGGCCGAGCGTTAATAAGGTTGCCGGTGGCAAGCTTTAGGGAGGAGCCAGACAGAGCAGAGGAGTAAAAAGTAAAAGGGCAAAGGGCAAAGAGATAAAAAGTAAGAGCGAAGCTAACAAATAACTATCTAGCAATAATGACACTAATAAAATCAATCTCAGGAATACGTGGTACGATAGGTGGTAAAGCGGGAGAAAGTCTCAGCCCTCTGGATATAGTAAAGTTTACATCTGCCTATGCTGCATGGGTTCTAAGTGAGAGTAAAAAAGATAAATATTTGGTCCTTATCGGCAGGGATGCCCGGCTGTCAGGCGAAATGATCAGTAATATTGTTTCTTCAACTCTTCGCAGTTCAGGTATTGATGTAATCGATCTCGGGCTAGCTACTACCCCAACTGTTGAGATGGCTGTTGTAAATGAGAATGCTGATGGCGGGATAATTCTTACTGCAAGTCATAACCCTGGTAATTGGAATGCCCTGAAGCTTCTTAATAGTAGTGGAGAGTTTATTTCTGATGAAAACGGGAAGGAGATCCTAAGAATAGCTGAATCGGAACAGTTTACTTATTCCGATATTAAAGATACAGGGTCATATAAATATATTAATAGCTATCACGACTATCATATAAAAAAAATCCTTGATCTCGAACTTATAGACGTCGATAAGATCCGTGAAGCTTCTTTTACGGTTGCAATTGATAGCGTAAATTCTGTTGGCGGACTGGTCTTACCCGATCTTTTAAGAAGCCTCGGTGTAAAAAGGATAGTTGAGATTAATAGTGAGCCCAGCGGCGTCTTTGCTCATAATCCTGAACCGCTTCCGGAAAATCTGGGGCAGCTGGCTGAGATTGTTGTAAGTGAAAAGGCTGATGTGGGATTTGTTGTCGATCCTGATGTTGATCGACTGGCTATTATAAGTGAGAACGGGGATTTTTTTAATGAGGAATACACACTTGTTGCCTGTTCCGATTATGTGCTGTCTGAGAATCCAGGTACTACTGTGTCAAATATGTCATCAACACGAGCTCTAAGAGATATTACCGGCGTATATGGAGAAAAATGGTATTCATCGGCAGTAGGCGAAGTGAATGTTGTAAAAAAAATGAAGGAAAAAGGGGCTGTTATAGGTGGTGAAGGTAATGGCGGCATAATATTACCGGCACTTCATTATGGACGCGATGCGCTGGTGGGCATAGCTCTATTCCTTACCCATCTTTCAAGATCCGGATTGAAATGTTCAGAATTAAGATATAAATATCCTGAATATGTGATTTCCAAAAACAGGATCGAGTTACCTGCCGATGTAAATCCGGATAATATTATAGCCGAGCTGGCAAGAAATCTAAAGGACGAGATTTCAAGCACCGAAGATGGCCTTTTATTTGAATATGCAGAGGCCTGGGTACATATTAGGAAGTCAAATACTGAACCTATTATCAGGATTTATTCGGAGGCCCATACCAGAGAAGAGGCAGATATAATTGCAGCGAATATCATAAAAAGTGTTAAAAAGATACTTTCGTACTGATTCCAGCATATATTTTGTGGAATAAACCAAACAATAGCGTTGTCTGTTAGTTATATACATTAAACAGATATTGTTAATAATTGTTAATGAGTAATAAATAAGCATTTATGAGCCTGAATTTATAGTAATTTTGGGCACGAAAAAATAGAAAATTTGAAAGCATAATGAAAAAAACGTTAATCATTTCAGGAATTGTCATTGGTGTAGCAATAATTGCACTGATTATTTTCAATTCACTTACAAAGAAAGATGATAAGTCACTTTTATTTGTAGAGGTAAAACAGGGATTATTTGAGATAGTTGTTACAACAACTGGTGAGTTACAGGCAGAAAGTTCCACAGAGATTAAAGGCCCTGATGGATTATCAAGCCGTAATATGAGATTTCGTGAGATACTGATACAGGATCTTATTCCAGAAGGAACGGTAGTGGAAAAGGGCGACTACGTTGCCACACTCGACAGATCTGATGCCGAAAATACCTATAAGGATGAGCTCGACAAGCTGGAAACAGCGGAGAATGAGTATGCTATGAAAAAGCTTGACACAACCATCAGTCTCGGAGATCTCAGGGACGACCTGGTAAATCTTAAGTATAATATGGAAGAGGCACAGATAACACTTGAGCAATCAAAATATGAACCTCCTACCACAATCAGGCAAAATCAGATTAATCTCGATAAAACAAAGCGTTCTTTCGAGCAGGCTGAGAAGAACTACGTATTGAAAGTACAGCAGGCAAAGGCTGATGTAAGAGAAACATTTCTCGATCTGCAGAAGCAGAGAAATAAGGTTACCGAGATGAGGGATGTAATAGACCAGTTCACGATAATTGCACCTGCTCCTGGAATGGTAATATATAAAAGAGAGTGGAGTGGAGAGAAGAGAAAGGTTGGATCTGGTATAAGTCCGTGGGATCCTGTTGTTGCAACACTTCCCGACCTGTCAACAATGATATCAAAAACATATGTAAACGAGATTGATATAAGCAAGGTAACTATCGGTCAGCCGGTAAGGATTACTGTTGACGCATTTCCTGATAAAAGATATACAGGCGCTGTACAGGAGGTGGCAAATATTGGGGAGCAACTTCCTAATACAGATGCCAAGGTTTTTGAAGTGATTATTGAGGTTGACGGCACAGATCCAATACTAAGACCATCGATGACAACCGGAAATATGATTGTAACCAAGAAATTTGCTGAAGTATTGTCTATTCCTCTGGAATGTGTTCACGCAACAACAGACAGTGTTCCTTTTGTTTATAGAAAAAATAATACCCGCCAGGTCGTTGTACTGGGAGAGGCAAATGAGAATGAGGTGATTGTAGAGGCGGGTCTTGACCCTGGTGATGAGCTTTATCTAAACTCACCTGATGAAGCTGATACTTTCAAATGGCAGGGAGAAGAATTAAAAGAGGTAATAAAGGATAAGGCGAAAAAGAAAAAGGAAGAGGCTGAGAAGATAGAAGAAGAGAATAATAACAGCCAGGGTCGTGGACGCCAGATGAGTCCTGAGATGCAGGAAAGGTTAAAGAATATGAGTGAAGAAGAAAGGCAGCAGATGACAAGCCGTATGCGTGAGGGAGGCGGCGGCCGTCAGGGAGGACAATCTGGTAGCGGTCAATCAGGACAGCTGCCAGCTGGCAATTAATAATTATTATTATGATTAAAAGATATTTTCATGATGTAATAATTGCTTTTGAGGCAATTCTTGCAAATAAACTTAAATCCGTTCTGACAGCTCTGGGTATTATTTTTGGTGTGGCTGCTGTTATAAGTATGCTTGCAATTGGCAAAGGAGCACAGCAGGAAATACTGGAACAGATGGAAATGGTTGGTGTTAATAATATATTAATTACACCAATTATAGAAGTCGACGATTCATCTGATGATGAAGGAGATAAGCAACAGAATAAATTTTCGAGAGGACTTTCAATGTTAGACGTTGAAGCTATCCAGGATGTTCTGCCATCCGTTAACCGTATTAGTCCTGAGATATCGTACAACTCTAATGTTGTATTAAATGGAATGAAATATCCAGCCAAACTGGTTGGTGTGACTAACGATTATTTCGGACTTTACAATCTTCCTCTTGAAGGAGGGTACTACTTTACAGAATTTCATGAAGATCGTGGAATCCAGGTTTGCCTTATCGGCGCCAATATCAGAGCCAAGTTTTTTTCCAAGATAGATCCTCTCGGACAATATATTAAGTTTGATGGAGTCTGGTTAAAAGTAATAGGTGTTCTGGAAAAAACTGATATCAGCCTTACAGGGTTTGAGGATACAGGGGTAAATGTATATAATGATAATATTTACATCCCCATTAAAACAATGCTGATGCGATACCAGAACAGGGCCCTGATAAATACAAAACAGGTTACAAGTGCAAATACAAATATCAGGATTGGTGGAGGAAGAGGAAGTATGACCGTAAATGTTAGTGGCACAGGTAGCTCAGACCCAAATCAGTCAGGATCAAGTAATTATCATCAGCTTGACAGGATAGTGGTTCAGGTAGACGAGACAGAAAGATTAAATCCATCAACAGAGGTGCTCAGCAGAATGATTATGAGACGCCACTCCAATGTTAAAGACTTTGAAATAACTGTACCTGAACTCTTACTGAAGCAGCAGCAGAGAACAAAAGATATATTTAATATTGTGCTTGGAGCCATAGCCTCAATTTCCCTGGTGGTAGGAGGTATTGGAATTATGAATATTATGTTTGCCTCGGTAATGGAGAGGATAAAGGAGATCGGCACTAGAATGGCAATAGGTGCAAAAAAAATGGATATAGTTGTGCAGTTTTTATCAGAAGCAATCCTTATAAGTGTTACGGGAGGTTTGATAGGAATATTTTTGGGGATAGTCTTTTCGAGGCTGATTGAAGAGTTGGCAGGTATATTAACAATTGTGTCAGTTGGTTCGGTAATAATTGCATTTGGTGTTTCGGCAGCAGTAGGAATTATTTTTGGCTATTCTCCGGCAAAGAGAGCAGCAGAAAGAGATCCGATTGAATCACTCAGATACGAATAAAAATATTTAGTTAAAGATGAAAAGAATAATAAGGTATATTTTTGTTTTATTGGCATTGATATCAGGGCTTGATGCTTCATCACAATCAACAACGATGAAGCTAGACCTTAAAGAGGTAATAAAATTATCAGAAGAGCAGTCTCTTGATGCGATACTTGCGAAACACAGATTCAGGGCCAGCTACTGGCAGTTCAGGACTTTCAAGGCGGAATATCTGCCATCACTTATGCTTTCAGGAACCCTGCCCGATTACAACAGGAGCTTTGAGAGGGAATATGATTACCAAAGCGGACAGGAATATTATGTAGAGAAGAATACTAATTCATTCCAGGGAACACTGTCACTTGAACAAAACATTGGTCTTACGGGTGGAACAGTTTCACTGGAGTCTGACTTCAGGCAGTTTGACGTTCTCGGTGACGATGGTTCAACTCAGTATATATCCACTCCTGTCAGTATAAATATTAATCAGCCTCTTTTCAGGTATAATGAACTTAAGTGGCAGAAACAAATTGAACCGCTTAAATACGAAGAAGCAAAAAAGACTTATATCGAGGCTGTTGAGGACGTGCATGCACGTGCTGTAATGCGATTTTTCCAGCTAGCACTATCCCAGATTAATATGGAAATAGCCGACATGAACTATGCCAATGCCGATACTCTTTACAGGCTTGCGCAGGGAAGATATAACCTGGGAACAATTGCCGAAAATGAATTATTGCAGATGGAGCTGTCGTTCCTGAATGCAGAAACGGCAAGGCACTCTGCCAGGAATAATCTGAGCGATACAGAGCAGAGACTAAGATCTTTTTTAGGCTTTAGGGAGAATGTTACCCTGGAGCTTATTATTCCTACTACTACTCCTGATTTTGAAGTGGATGCTGCAACTGTGCTTAATAAAGCCCTTGAAAATAATCCTGAAATGATAGGATACGATGTGCAACTGCTTGAGGCCAGGCAAAGCGTTGCTCAGGCAAAAGCTGAGAAAGGACTTAATGCAAATATGAATCTCAGCTATGGACTTAAAGGACAGGATATTGAAATACCGGGGGCCTATCAGGCGCTCGATGACCAGCAGAGGATTAGTATTGGCTTTACTGTGCCTATTGTAGACTGGGGCCTCAGAAAAGGCCGGTATAGAATGGCACAATCGAATGAAGAGGTAATAAAAACCACAGTGCAGCAATCTAGAATTGACTTTGAGGAGAACCTCTTTCTGGATGTAGCACAGTTTAATCTGCAGGATGATCAGGTGTTAATTGCTGCAAAATCTGATACTGTTGCAATGAAGATGTATGAGGTAACCAAGCAAAGGTTCTTAATTGGTAATGTAGATGTGCTTGAGCTAAATAATGCCGATACCAAAAAGGATGAGAACAGACGTGGATTTATTCAGGCCATCCAGAGTTACTGGACCTATTATTATAACCTTCGCCAGCTGACCCTTTTTGATTTTGACAAGGGAGTACCCCTTCAAGCAGATTTCGATCTTATGATTGAATAGGAAGTATAAGCTGGGATTTGGTAAAGTGTAATAGAGTGCCAGGGATTTAAGCCTTAATGGGATTATTATCTTATTATTATTCCCGTAAGTAATCTTATAATCTTCAATCTGCAATCTTCCAGTCAGATACTCCTCCTTTTTCGAAAAATTTAATATCTTTGCACGTCCGTAAAAAGAGATAAAAAGAATTAAATAATTTTTCAATAAACTAAGTTAAAATGCAAAACAAGGGAGCAATTATATTTTTGGCCGTTGCATTAGCCCTGGTTTCACTCTATCAGTTGTCATTTACAGGTGTTTCCAGTAAGGTGAAGAAGGAGGCTCGTGAAGCCTCAAATGGTGATCTTAAAGCTGAGTGGGCCTATCTCGATTCAATCGCATCTCTAAGTGAAGATGAATGGAGCTTTCTCGGTAATTCATTCAGGGAAGTACAGTCCAAGGAATTAAACCTCGGTCTCGACCTTAAGGGAGGAATGAATGTGATTCTTGAGGTAAAGGTTGAAGATATTATTAGGGCACTGTCTAATTACAGCACTGATAAGACCTTTAATGAGGCGATCGCAATGGCAAATGAAAAGAAAAGAGGGAGTCAAAGGAACTTTATTGACCTCTTTGGTGAATCATTTGAAGAATTGGATCCCGGTGCCAGCCTTGCAGCAATATTCGGAACAATAGAATTAAAAGACCTTATAAATTTTAATTCAACAAATGCAGAGGTTCTTAATGTACTTACCGACGAGACTGAAAGTGCAATTGATAATGCCTTTAATATTCTGAGAAACAGGATCGACCGTTATGGAGTAACACAGCCAAATATTTCCCAGCTTGAAGCACGTGGAAGAATTCTGGTTGAATTACCAGGGGTTAAGGATCCGGAAAGGGTCAGAGAATTGCTTCAGGGAACTGCTAAACTTGAATTCTGGGAAACTTACGAGAACACGGAAATCATTAATTACCTGGCCGAAGCAAATAATTTACTTAAAGCGTTTGAGGAAGAAGAGCTAGCAGCGCGCGCTAAAGAAAATACAGAAGCTGAACAGGAAGAAGTAAATTCATCGCAGGATCTGCTTAAATCAGTACAGGATACTACTTCAGGTGAAGAATCATTACTGGAAATGATAAAGGATTCAACCGAAGTTGATGAACCTGCAACACTGGAAGATTTCAGATTGCAAAATCCGCTATTCGGCATTCTCAGACCTTCAGTCGACCAGAATGGTCAGCCAATGACCAGAAGTGTAATAGGTTATTCTCATTATAGGGATACAGCAAAAGTGATGGAATATCTGTCTATGAATCAGATAAGGTCCTTGTTCCCAAGAGATATAAAATTTATGTGGAGTTCTGATCCATCAGATTTTGATGATACAGAGACACAGTATGAGCTCCATGCTATTAAAGTTACAACAAGAGACGGTAGAGCACCTCTAGATGGAGATGTTATTACATCGGCCCGGGTTTCGTATTCTCAGACCGGAGGCTCCGAGCCAAAGGTTGATATGTCTATGAATGCAGAAGGTGCAAAGATATGGGCAAGAATGACACGCGAGAATGCCGGAAGATGCATCGCAGTTGTTCTTGACGGTTATGTCCAATCAGCTCCGCGTTCATCAGGTGAGATTAAAGGTGGTAGCTCTGAAATAACAGGTGGATTTACCATAGAAAGTGCGGAAGACCTTTCTAATATCCTTAAGTCAGGTAAACTACCTGCACCTGCAAAAGTTATTTCCGATACTGTTGTTGGACCATCTCTTGGTAAAGAGGCAATTCAGGCAGGTCTGACATCCTTCCTTATTGCTTTTGTGGTAGTGCTACTGTATATGTTATTCTGGTATAGCCGCAAAGCCGGGCTTGTAGCCGATATAGCCCTGATAGTGAATATGTTCTTTATTATGGGAGTGCTTGCATCGTTGGGTGCCGTATTAACATTGCCTGGTATAGCCGGTATTGTTCTTACCATAGGTATGTCGGTTGATGCCAACGTGCTTATTTATGAAAGGATCAAGGAAGAGCTAAGAATGGGTAAGGGGGTTAAGCTGGCAATTGCCGATGGTTATAAAAATGCATACTCTGCAATTATCGATGCTAACGTTACCACATTACTTACTGGTGTTGTTCTTATGGTATTTGGTACCGGACCTATCAAAGGTTTTGCAACTACACTTGTAATTGGTATCGTAACCTCACTCTTTACTGCAATCTTTATCACAAGGTTGATTTATGAAGCCTTCCTGAAAAGAAATATCAAACTTACATTCTCTACAAAAATGACAGAGAATATGTTTAGGAACCTGCATATTAACTTTATTGGTAAAAGGAAAATTTATTACGTAATATCAAGTATTGTAGTATTACTTGGAATAGTTTCACTTTTTACAAAAGGACTAAATCCTGGTATTGATTTCTCAGGAGGTAGGTCTTATGTAGTAAGATTTGAAGAACCTGTTGCTACAACAGATGTAGCATCTGCGCTTGCCGAAGTTTATGGCGAGACTCCAAACGTAGTTACTTTTGGAAATGAGAATCAGGTTAAAATTACAACTAAATACAGGATTGATGAGCCAGAGGCTGAAACAGAAGTTGAGAGCTTGCTATATCAGGGTCTTGCATCCATGGCTGGAAATGTTGATAAAGAGACATTCCTGTCTGATTTCAGGCAAAGTTCAGAAACAGTTGGGCCTACCATTGCTGATGATATAAAAGTAAAGGCTGCATGGGCTATCGGATTGTCACTTTTGATCATCTTCCTTTATATCCTCTTGCGATTCAGAAACTGGCAGTTTGGATTGGGAGCGATAGTAGCTCTTATTCACGACTCATTAATTGTACTTGGATTATTTTCAATTGGTTATGGAATCTTCCCTTTCTCAATGGAAATAGATCAGGCATTTATAGCAGCAATTCTGACTGTTGTGGGATACTCTATAAATGACACGGTGGTTGTATTTGACCGTATAAGGGAGTATATGGGACTGTACAGGAAACGTGGGCGGACAGAAATATTAAACCTTGCTCTTAACAGCACGGTAAGCCGTACCTTCAGTACATCGCTGAGTACCTTCGTTGTTCTGCTTTCAATCTTTATCTTTGGAGGTGAAGTAATCAGGGGATTCACATTTGCACTTATGGTTGGTGTTGTAGTTGGTACATACTCATCCCTCTTTGTTGCTACACCGGTTGTTTTTGATACAATAGGAAAAGGAGAAACAGAGAGAGTTCTCAGTAGCCGAAAAAAGAATTAACAGGATCTTATGATATAAAAAAAGCGCCTCATTTTGGGGCGCTTTTTTTGTACTTACTAACTATTGGTTCTTAGCCCTTGGCTCTTAGCCATTTCCTTTTAACGTTTGTCGTTGGTCTTTTGTCGTTTTTAGATTAAATTTACAGCTCAAACTGAATTGATACATGACAAATCTTTTATTTATAAGCGGGCAGGAGATATTTATTATCATGGCAGTTGCCCTTGTACTCTTTGGAGCAAATAAAATTCCGGATATAGCGAAGGGTCTTGGTAAAGGTATGCGTGAATTCAGGAAAGCAACTGATGATATAAAGAAGGAATTTAATGAGAGCACAAAAGAAGTGCAGGATGATATTAAGGATATTACAGATACTGTTGGAAAGGACATAAAAGATGTCTCAGACAACATGAAAAAGAAAATGAAATAAAGGGTTCTTTTCTTCCAAAATCTAATCGATGCAATATACTCTCTACCTCATCGCGGGTCTTGTTTTACTTCTTGCAGGGGGCGAATTTCTGGTAAGAGGGGGAGTCTCCCTGGCAGGTCATTTTAAGATTTCAGCTCTTGTTGTAGGAGTAACGGTAGTATCGTTCGGTACTTCTGCACCTGAACTGGTGGTAAGCCTTAATGCAGCTCTTTCTGGTCACCCCGATATCTCCTTGGGGAATGTTGTCGGTAGTAATATTTCCAATATCGGGCTGGTGCTGGCACTTACAGTAATAATTACACCTTTTTTTGTAAATACAAGGTCTGTTTTACGCGACTGGGCTGTAATGATTGTAATCAGCATCTTGCTGATAATATTTCTTTTTACGGGTAGAGCATTATCCAGGCTTGAAGGTATTATAATGTTGACTCTCCTGGCAGTTTTTGTAATAGGGACTCTTAAACATTCGAGGATGCAGCTTAAGAAAGGCATGGGGAGTCCACCTGAAATAAAGTACACAGTAGTAATTTCAATTTTTCTGATAATTGTATCAAGCATTGCCCTGGTAATAGGATCAAACTTCCTGGTAAAGGGAGCATCCGAAATAGCAAGAAGTTTTAATATAAGTGAGAGAGTTATTTCAGTTTCTGTAATAGCCCTGGGAACAAGCCTGCCAGAACTTGCAACATCGGCAGTTGCAGCAGCACGGAAGCAAAATGAAATATCTCTGGGTAATATTATAGGTTCAAACATATTTAATATTCTTGCAATACTGGGTGTTACTTCTACAATTGCACCAATAAGTATCCAGGATACTGGCGTGCTTTCTTTTGATCTATGGTATATGCTGGGTTTATCTATCTTGCTTATGCTACTGATATTGCCTTTAAAGGGATCGCAGCTTGGCAGATGGAAAGGAGTTCTTCTGGTTATTTCGTATATCTTATTCCTGTTCTTTATTTATTTTTAATTTCTCAGATTACTTGTATTATGATTTCAGTTACGAATATTACAAAGTCCTATGGCGATCTTCAGGTTCTGAAGGGAATAAATCTGAAGGTCAGGGAGAAGGAAATTATTAGTATTGTTGGCCCCAGCGGCGCTGGTAAAACAACCCTTCTGCAGATAATGGGAACTCTCGATAAACCTGACAGTGGGATAATTAAATACAATAGTAAGGAAATAAATAATCTTACTCCCAGGGCTATTTCCAGGTTCAGGAACCAGGAGATAGGCTTTGTGTTTCAGTTTCATCAGCTGCTTCCAGAATTTACTGCAATTGAAAATGTCTGTATCCCGGCTTATATTGCCGGCAGTTCAAAAGCTGATGCAGAGAATAGATCTAAAGAGCTTCTGAATTACCTGGGATTGTCAAATCGCCTCGATCATAAGCCTTCTGAGTTGAGCGGCGGAGAGCAGCAAAGGGTTGCTGTAGCACGGGCACTGGTAAATAATCCTTCCGTGATCCTTGCTGATGAACCATCTGGTAACCTCGATACGGAGAATAAACAGGAGCTTCATAAGTTATTCTTTGACCTGAGAGACCGCTTTGGACAAACCATTATTATAGTGACGCACGATCGTGAACTTGCAGCTATGTCTGACCGAACTATTGAAATAATTGATGGAGTAATTGTTAATGAGTAATAATCCCTCTTTTAATGGTATTGGCTTCGATGAGATGCATGGCTTTCTCGAAGAGAAGTATATGAAATTTAATAATAGAGGTTTTATTTCAAATGATCCCGTATCTGTCCCTCATAACTTCCATGATAAAAGAGATATAGAAATTTCCGCTTTTCTTACGGCTACTATTTCATGGGGCAGACGTGACCTGATAATTAGGTCAGCCTCAAAGCTTATTAAGATGATGGGTGAGAGTCCTTACGAATTTTTGATGGAAGCCGAAGCAGACGATTTAGAGCGCTTTGGTAGTTTCTATTACCGTACTTTTCAAGGCCAGGATTGTATCTTTTTTTTGAAATCCCTGAAAAGTATTTACACTAGATATAATAGTCTGGAAGATCTGGTGAAAGTACCTTTTGAGAATGGGCTGGGGATGAAGGAAGCTCTTATAATTTTCAGGGAAGACTTTCTTAATCTGGCTCATGAAAGACGGGTAGAGAAGCACTTTGCAAATCCTGCCAGCGGTGCGGCTGGCAAACGATTAAATATGTTTTTCCGGTGGATGATAAGGCGTGATAATCATGGAGTTGATTTTGGGATATGGGATAGTATACCTGCCTCCAAGCTTTATATTCCACTTGATATTCACTCTGGTAATATTGCCAGAAAGCTGGGCTTGCTTAAAAGGAAGGCTAACGATTGGAGGGCTGTTGAAGAATTGACCGCTGTCCTGCGTCTATTCGATTCCGAAGATCCTGTTAAGTACGACTATGCATTGTTCGGACTGGGTGTTAATGATATGTTTTAAAGATGCCAAACACATGGTTTAATTTTAAGCAGTTTAAGGTATGGCAGAGAGAATCTGCTTTTAAGGTTGGTACAGACGGAGTGCTCCTTGGTGCATGGTGTGATATTAAGGATGATAAATATATTCTTGATATAGGTACCGGAACCGGACTGCTGGCACTGATGGCCGCTCAGAGATCGGATGCTGAGATTATTGCTATTGAGCCCGACAGTCTTTCAGCAGCAGAAGCAACACTTAATACCGCCAGGTCTCCCTGGCGCAAGAGGATAACAGTTTTAAGGATAAGTCTTCAGGATTTTGTCCTTAAGAGAGAAAGGAAATTTGATCATATAATTACCAATCCTCCATTTTTCAGGAACTCTTTAAGGAATGCTGCAGAGCGAAAGTCAAAGGCCCGGCATAACCTTACACTCGATACTTCTGAATTATTGGATCTCAGCTGCAGTCTGCTGGACGAGACTGGGCGCCTATCACTTATTCTACCTTATACCGAAGCAAACCTTTTTATAGCTGAAGCAACTGAATACGGACTCTATTGTACAAGGATATTAAATATTAAGCCTACACCGTCCTCCTCGGTTAAAAGGATGCTTATGGAATTTTCCCGCGAGAAAAAAACTGCTTCTTCCGGCATAATTGTAATCGAAACAGATGGACGGCACAAATATTCGCATGAATATAGAAGCCTTACAAAAGATTTCTACCTGGAGTTCTGATTAATCAATAAAATCAGATTCGGGCAGACCAAATGTTTCTTCCATTGAGATACCTATTTGTTCGAGTCTGTCCAGAACAGGATTATATATTTCTGGTATTACCGGGATGTAAACTCCACTTAGTTTTATTTTACCCTTAAGAATCATATCAGCAGCAATTGCGGCCGGGAGACCTACTGTTTTTGCAATAGATGTATTTGTCTTAAGTGATCCAAAATCAACCATCCTTGAAGTTACTACTTCTCTTCTTCCATCAGGATAAGAGGCGAGGAAAAGATGCTTCAGCACAATCATATCCCTGTCTTCCTCTCCTATCATCATTTTACCCAGCATTAAATCATATATTATTTCAAAAGGACTGATACTGGTGAAGCCCATATCCTTTTTTTCGAAGAGGCCAAGCCACTCATATGCCTTTACAGGCAGAGAATCTTCTTCTATCTTAAAATAATCGGCCAGCCTTTTCTTGATGTCGCCATTACCACCGGGTAAGCGGCTGCTGAGAAAATCCAGGTAGGAGTATCCCGTATAATCAGATTCTTCTTCGCTGAGTAATCTTAGCTTTCTCATTGAGTCAAGTATTTCGCACCACCCTCTGTATCTGAATGTGCCTCTCAACATAGTTTTTGTCTCTGGGATGCCGTATATGTCAATATAACTTATTGAGTCACGGTTTGGATAAACTTCAAGTTCACCAAGGTCCCTTATATTATGAGAGAACCTGTCTTTAAAAAGGTTTTCGGATTCAATTTTGACCACTTTACCATTTTTAAGGTACTCAGCGCTGTTCTTACTGGCAAGTATTACTCCTTTAGGGCTCCATGAGAACTTATACTTAAAAGGGTTGTTGGCCGATTCGGGGGCAGGCAGTGCACCACAGACAGAATAGAAACCTTCAATTTTCCCATTTTGCCCGTGTATACTGTCTATAATTCGCATGGCCGACATATGGTCTATCCCCGGATCGAGACCTATCTCGTTTAATAATATTACGCCGGCATCCCTGGCTTCGCAATCAAGGCTTTTCATCTCTTCCTTTACATAGGAAGTGCTTACCATATGTTTTTTTTGCTTTATGCAAATCCTCGCAACATCGGGATGGAACTTGTAGGGAAGCAGACTTATCGCCAGTGCAGAGCCTGTGATAAGCTCTTCCAGAACATCCAGATTATCAGCCTCCCAGTAAATAGATTCGCCCTTTGGGTGATCTTTCAGGATATGTTCAGCCCTGTCGGGTGTATTTGAGGCTATTGTTACAAAGTACCCGGCTTCAAGCAGGTATTCTACCAGTGGTTTTGCAACCAGACCGGATCCAAGAACTAATATTTTTTGCATTGTGTTGAGCTATATAAAGAGACAGTAAATAAAACTCAATATATGCAGTACATTACTGTCCATCAATGATTGATGTCTGTTTTTTCTAATTATTTTACAGTAATAATTATTTTTTTAGTAGGAAGAATTTATACCTGATCCGGGTCCTCCCAGAAAGACCTTAAATCCAAAGTTAATACCAAGAGTTCCTTGTTTGTTAGTTGATTCATAAAACTCATTTTCGGATACAACTTTTAGGCGGGTATAAGAAGTCATAAAGTCAAATGAGGCATGTAATCCAATAGGGAAGGAAAGACCTACGCCTCCTGCAAATGTGCTTAATGGATTATTGTTCTTAATAGGCTCGTTAATATCTTCGCTTATGGTTTTGTAATAAACTCCGCCGAAACCAGCACTGGCCTCAACAAAAGGAGTTATAAAATCCAGTGGATAATAGTACCTTAAAAAAGGTTCAAATGAAAATACTGTAGTGAATTGCTTCTGGGCTCCTTCATAATCGTATTCTTCTTTTGATCTGGAGTAGTTAATTCCAGCACCTGCAGCAAAGTTATCCATAATAAAATAGCCACCTCTGGGCAAAATACTGATGCTGGATGATTTAGACTCTTCAGTATATCCACCATCTTCATAAGTTTCTGTATAGGTGATATTTGAAAATCCCAGACTTGCCAGTCCGGATCCCGAACCTGATGAATGGTGGTTAATGCCAGTGGATGCTCCTATCATAATGGTACCTTTTTCTAATTGAGCATTTGTAAACTGAGCATTTGTAATTACTGTTCCTGCAGCAAGCAAAATCAGGACAAACATTAATTTCTTCATAAGTGTAGATTTTAAATAATTCTTTAGTGTTAATTATAGTTAGGTTAATCGACTAAAAGTAGGAAATTAAACATATTTATACAAACTGATTTTTGTCATTATTATAAGGAGTATTCAAAATTGAATTTAGATAGATATTAACAATTTTAAAAAGAATTTTATTTAAAACATGGTACATTGTATCTTTGTTATCCTACTAAAAACACGACCGGAAGATTCCGGTAATTAAATACTTAATATGGCAGGTTCAGGGAAATATGCAGATACACCTTTAATGAGGCAGTACACCAGCATAAAGACAAAGCACCCTGATGCTATACTGTTATTCCGGGTTGGAGATTTCTATGAGACTTTTGGTGAAGATGCAATAAAGGCATCCGATATTCTGGGTATTACCCTTACCCGAAGAGCAAATGGATCTGCTTCATATGTGGAACTGGCAGGCTTCCCTTATCATGCACTTGACACCTATTTGCCAAGGCTTGTAAGAGCAGGGCAGAGAGTTGCAATATGCGAACAGCTTGAGGATCCTAAGCTCACTAAAAAAATTGTAAAAAGGGGTATTACAGAGCTTGTTACCCCGGGAGTATCGCTCGATGATAATGTGCTTGAGCACAAGGAGAATAACTACCTGGCATCTGTACATTTTCATAAAACAGCTGCCGGTGTGGCCTTTCTCGATATTTCAACCGGTGAGTTTCTGGTAGCTGAAGGAACAATAGCATATATTGACCAGCTTTTAAATAAGCTAGATCCCAAGGAAGTACTTTTCGAAAAAAGCAAAACTGATACTTACCGCGAAGCATTTGGATCGAGGTTTTATACTTATAAGCTGGATGATTGGATTTATAATATAGATGCAGCAAAGGAAAGGCTTCTGCAACATTTTGGTACATCCTCTCTTAAAGGTTTCGGGGTTCATGGTATTGACAATGCTATAATAGCAGCAGGATCAATACTGCACTACCTGGACATCACCCAGCATGAAAAATTAAAGCACATAAGCAGTATCTCCAGGATCGAAGCAGGGAACTACGTATGGCTTGATAAATTTACTATTCGGAACCTGGAGTTGTTCTCTTCCCCCTATGAAGGCGCCTTAACCTTAATTGACGTTCTTGACAGGACTATCGGCCCAATGGGAGGCAGAATGTTAAAAAGATGGTTGTCATTGCCACTTAAGGATAAGGAGCAAATTGAATCACGTCTTAAAGCTGTTGCGTACATAAGCGGAAGCGATGAGTACAGGGATATTATGCTGCAACAAATTGGTCTGGTTGGCGACCTTGAAAGACTGATATCTAAAGTGGCAACAGCCAGAATTAACCCCAGGGAAGTTGTTCAGTTAAAAAGAGCATTAATGGCTTTGGTGCCAGTTAAAGAAGCCTGCGAACTTTCCGCTTGTGACCCTTTAGTTATAGCAGGTAATCAGCTGGACCCTCTTACGGAAGTAAGTGATAAGATTGAGAAGGAACTGAGTAATGATCCACCAATTCTTATAAGCAGGGGAAATGTTATCCGTGAAGGTGTCTCAGAAGAGCTTGATGAATTAAGAAGTATCCAGAGATCGGGTAAGCAGTATTTGCTTGATCTGCAATCGCGTGAAAGTGAGCGAACCGGAATCCCTTCGCTGAAAGTAGCCTTTAATAATGTATTCGGCTATTATATCGAAGTCCGGAACACTCATAAAGACAAGGTTCCGGAGGAGTGGGTAAGGAAGCAGACACTGGTAAGCGCCGAAAGATATATTACAGAGGAGTTGAAAGAGTATGAGAATAAGATACTTGGAGCAGAGGAAAAGATACTGGCTCTGGAACAGGATATATTTAATAAGCTGGTACAATCGCTGATCGCTTATATAAGTGAGGTTCAACTTAATGCTGCAATAGTAGCACGACTTGATTGCCTGTATTCATTTGCGATAATATCGCTGGAGAAAAATTATGTTTGTCCGGAACTAAATGAAGGATTTGAGATAGATATTAAAGATGGTCGTCACCCCGTAATTGAACATCAGCTACCTCCCGAACAATCGTATGTGCCTAACGACCTTGTCCTTAATAATGAAGACCAGCAGATTATTATACTTACCGGGCCGAATATGTCGGGTAAGTCGGCTCTTTTAAGACAAACAGCACTTATCGTTCTAATGGCCCAGGCAGGTTGTTTTGTTCCTGCTACTGAAGCCAGGATAGGTCTGGTAGATAAAATATTTACAAGGGTTGGGGCATCCGACAATATTAGCCTGGGTGAATCAACTTTTATGGTAGAGATGAATGAGACAGCCAGTATCTTGAATAATCTGTCAGACAGAAGCCTGATCTTGCTCGACGAGATAGGTAGAGGTACAAGCACCTACGATGGAATATCCATTGCATGGGCCATGGTTGAATATCTTCATGAGCATAAGAATAGAGCAAAAACACTATTTGCTACTCACTATCATGAGCTTAATGAGATGGAAAGCTCTTTCTCCAGGGTAAAGAATTATAATGTATCAATAAAGGAACTTGAAAATAAGATTATTTTCCTACGTAAATTAAAAAGAGGAGGCAGTGAGCATAGTTTTGGAATCCATGTAGCAAGGATGGCCGGTATGCCGGTAAGTGTTGTAAAAAGGGCTTCAGAAGTTTTAAGTGAGATGGAAGGTGAAGGGGATGGTAAATTATCTAAACCGGTTAGCGACCTGGCATCTCAGCGAGAAGGTATGCAGTTGAGCTTCTTTCAGCTTGACGACCCGGTCCTGAAACAAATCAGGGATGAGATTGTCGATCTTGATGTAAATAACCTTACTCCTGTTGAAGCACTTAACAAGCTCTATAATATTCAGAAATTAATTCGAAAATAGTTTTTGGCTTCCTTTTTTCCTACACTCTTAGCTCTTAGCTCTTTGCCCTTAGCTCTTTGCCCTTTGCTCTTTTTACTTTTTACTCCTCTGCTCTGTCTGGCTCCTCCCTAAAGCTTGCCACCGGCAACCTTATTAACGCTCGGCCCTCCTTTGCCCTTAGCTCTTTGCCCTTCGCCCTATGCCTCCTTATTCTATTTCCAGTGCATCGTGAGAGTTAACAAACAAAATGGTCCCCATATTTTCATATCCTGTAAATACAGATTCCCCGTTGTGTTTTAAAGTTTCACCCCTGAACCCAATTATTGTAAGGGCTGCATCGGCCGATTTTTCAGAGATTAACTCTTTGAAAGGCTTTGTAGGTTCTTCTACGATCACTTCTATATTCTTATCGGTTATCGGTAGCCTGCCGTCTTTAATCAGTCTTGCCTTACTTGCAACAACCTCATCATATTGCTCAGGCTTACATATATCAAAAATTTTTGTTTTGGATTTTTTCCAGTCTGGATGTCCGGATATAATAAAGCTCATCATTATCATAAGGTTAGCATTTGTTTCATCACTTGATTTAATCCAGACATGTATACCATTCTTGTAGATAGGAGTTTTATCGCTTGAAGCCAGGATACAAACATCAAAATTCCCGGCATTTATAAGTGCATAATTATCAATAATCTCACTTATTTCATCTTTGTTGCCTTTTGAAAACTCAAAAATCACCATATTATTTTCCATTCCTGAGATGCCAGGCACCTGTATTGCCTGTGCAATTGCAGAGGTATAAGATGGAGAAATAATTGTATCAACGAAAACATGGTTTTCGATTTTATCATAGGTTTCTATTATTCTGCTTAATTCCAACTGTGCCTGTTGGTGGGTATTTTTTGAATAATAGCCTTCAATTCTGTGGAGGTAAGTTCCAAATCCGTACTTGTATGATATCCAGTTTAATAATTTAAAGGCAGTATCCCTCTCGAAAGAATTCTTTGAGATACATATTGCACTGGGCCGCCATTCGTTTTCTTTCTTCTTTTCTCTTGATTTCTGGAGGTATACCTGCAGATTCCTGTTAAGCTGAAATATAGCATTGGCAAATATTGATTCAAGTCCCTGTCGGTCTTTGTGATAGAAGTTGATAAAGGTGTATATTAATATCATCAATAAAACAGCAGCTACTGCATAAGGCATATTTATTTTAAACATAACCCATATTGATATTATAAAACCTGCAAGTGAAAGGTACCATCTACTCTTGAATGATGGACGATATGAAGGACTTGATCCAAAGTGATTCAGAAAAGAAATAAGGCAGAGCGACCCATAGGTTACCATAAAGAACATCGAGATAATTTCTGCGACGGCATTAACATTTCCCAGCGATACGAAGAAAAGGGCAATAATTATTGTAACCATAGATGCATTTATAGGCTCACCATCACCCTTGCGCCCTCTTGAAAGCCACCAATTAAGCTTTTTTGAAGGAAAGGAATGATCAAGAGCCAGGGCCTGTAAGGTCCTGGGTGCTACCATAACTGAGCCCAGGGCTGAAGATATTGTTGAAGCTGCCAGTCCGAGTGGAATAATATATGCCCCTCCTATTGCTATCTTGGCCATAATAAGCTGGTTATTTGTCAGATCTTCTGGACTGGCCGACATGGCCAGTTTATACACTACAAAGAAATAGACTATCATCCCTGTAAATGTCGCAACAGTTGTTCCAAGCGGAATAGATTTGGAAGGGTCTCTAAGCTCACCCGATAAGCCAACTCCGGCTGTCATACCCGTAAAGGCAGGAAAAACAATAGCAAAAACCAGAAAGAAGTTGCCCCCGTTCCTTATTTCTGCACTTTTAAGACTAAATTCAGATCCAAGGGCATGATCGGTTGATCCCATAAAGAACAATACAAGTGATATTGCAAGTATGGCAACCACAAAATAAAGGGCTTTAACTCCCATATTGGCCCCTTTTGTTAAGATCAGGTAACCCAGTAATAGCATTGCAGGAATGCTTATTACCTGCCTCGGTAATATCTTATCAAACTTATCAAATATAAAGTTAAAAAAGAATTCAAAGGCCTCAGTAAATGCTATTACGTAGAAGGCAACACTTATGGCCTGCGACATAAACAGGGCAATGCCAATGGTAGCACCTATATTAAGTCCGAATGAACGACTGATAATAAAGTACTCTCCACCACCTTCTACTCTTTTATTGGTAGCTATTTCTGAGATGGCCATAGCGGTTGGTATTGTTACCATATGGCCCAGTAATATAATCAGAATAACTCCCCAGAATCCTAGCGTTCCAACAGCAAATCCAAAGCGCAGAAACAGGATGGCTCCAAGTATTGTTGATATAGCCGTAAAGAAAACGGGAGCAGTGCCAAAACCTTTCTTTGTAGTACTCATTATCGTTATAATTTTATTCTAATGAGGTAAAGATAGGCTATTTTACAATCGATAGTATTCAAGTCAAGTTGTTAAATATTCGTAAAATATGAACCCTCACTAAAAAATTGTGTTAGAGGAGTAGAACATTATTAATAAATTTGAAATAAAAGCATTTTGCATAGTGTCTTACTTATATGATTAACATTAAATAAATAATGAAAAAGATTGACAGAAGAATAATTATTGTTGCCGCATTTATATTTATTGTAGGCCTCTCTTTTGGTTTAATGAAATACCTGATTTCATTAAAAGAAGAGCCCCCTGTGCGAATGCAGGCAGATATAAAACGCTATGTAAAGACTGAAAAAGTTGAATATGAAATTATTACATCACCTGTTGAAGCATCAGGTAGACTTAATTCTTTAAGCTCTATTGATATAATTGCAGAGGCAACAGGTAAAATAATTAAGGGAGATGTAAGCCTTAAGAAAGGAGAAGAGTTCCGTAAAGGCGATCTTCTCTTCACTATTTACCGTGATGAGGCGCTGCTCGACCTCCAGGGAAGGAAGAGCCAGTTTATGAATACAATTGCTAATATGCTACCTGATATTAATATTGATTATCCGGATCATATCTCCGGCTTTACTAAATTCTTTAACTCAATTGATATAAAGGATAAACTTCCTGAGATGCCAGATATAAGTGATGAAAAGCTTAAGGTATTCCTGAGTAGCAGAGGTGTTCTCAGTGATTATTATAGCATCTTAAGAGATGAGCTTAAACTCGAAAGACATAATGTATACGCTCCATTTAATGGATCATTCTCTGATGTTTACCTGGAAGTAGGTGCTTATACAAACACCGGCGGACGGGTAGCGCATGCAATTCAGACTGATATCCTGGAGCTGGAAGTTCCCGTAAAGAAAGATGATGCTTTCTGGATTAATGTAGGTGATAAGGTAAGTGTTTTTAGAAGGGGGCAGGATGAGATATGGATAGGTACAGTTGTCAGAAAAGGGATGTTTATAGATGAGGATACCCAGAGCCAGGCTCTTTTTATCAGGCTAAGTAGTGCGAGAGGAAAAGAACTTATGAACGGTGAATATCTTACAGCTCGCTTTCCGGGTCACCCCGTTGAAGGTGTTATGGAGATTCCCAGAAATTCAGTATTTAATTCTGATGAGGTATTTGTGGTTGTTGACGGACGACTTGAAAAGAGAGTGGTTGATATAATAAAGACAAATGAAAAAACATTGATATTTAAGGGCTTAAACGAAGGTGATCTTGTAGTTACCCAGGCTCTGATTAATGTACAGGAGGGAATTCAGGTAAGTACTGACTTCTCTATAGAAAGTGATAGACAGAAGGGTGATAAATCAAATCAGGGTGAGGCTAAAGGCTCGCCTAAAAATTGATCCTGGTGTTCATTAAGAAAGAAACTGGTAGAAAGCTATGAGAAAATTAATAGAGAGGTTTGTCGAGTACCCGATGTATGCCAATATCATTATAATTATTGTAATACTTGTTGGGATATTCAGTTACAACCAGATGAATATGTCCTTCTTTCCTGAAACGGAGAGCAGGATAATAACTATTTCAGTATTTTATCCTGGAGCATCACCTGTCGAGATGGAAGAGGGAGTTACATCCAGGATTGAAGAGGCTGTCAGGGGGCTTATCGGGGTAAAGGAAATAACATCAACATCGGTTGAGAATAGCTCGACTGTATCTGTTGAGACAACTGGAGAGTACCCAATAGATGAGGTGCTTTTTGAAGTAAAAAATGCTGTGGATGGTATATCGTCCCTGCCGTCAGCTGCCGAAAGACCAATAGTGTCAAAGCAGCGATCGAGAGCATTTGCAATGTTTATGACCCTTGCAGCATCAGAGGGACACGAAATAAGCCTTATGTCTCTTAAAAATTATGCCCAGCTGGTTGAGGAAGATTTTCTCAATTCAGGGGTAATGAGTCAGGTTAGTCTTTCGGGATTTCCACAACCTGAGATCTCAATTGAAATTAAAGAGGATGAGTTACTTCGTTATAATCTTTCCTTCGATCAGATTATAAGTGCAATTCAAAGTAATAACCAGGATGTATCGGGTGGAGAAATAAAATCTGAAGATGAGGAATTGCTTATAAGACTACGGTCAAGAAGTACAAGTACCGATAAATTGTCAAATATTATTATAGGTGCAAAAACAGATGGTAGTTTCCTGAGGATAAAGGATGTTGGTGAGGTTAAAAAGAAATTTGCTGATGTCCCCAACGAATCTTATATAAATGGTCGTAAGGCTGCTTCAATAAGAATCGAGAAGCTTCCTGAAGAAGATCTGAAGGAGATTACTGAATATGCATTGGAATATATTGATGATTTCAATGCCCGCGACCTGGGAGTTGAATTGATAGTTTCAAGATCATTCTTTGATATACTAAAAAGCAGACTAGAGCTGCTTACCAGTAATGGTTTACTAGGGCTCTTCCTGGTAATAGTATCTCTTACACTCTTTTTGAATTGGAAAGTTTCTGCCTGGGTTTCATTTGGAATTCCGTTCAGCTTTCTCGGTATGTTTATCATTGCAAACCTGATTGGCGTAACAATTAATATGATGTCACTGATGGGCATGTTGCTTGTAATTGGTATTCTTGTTGATGACGGTATAGTTATTGCTGAAAACATATTTTCCAGCTTTGAAAAAGGCCTTTCTCCAATGAAAGCTGCTGTTAAGGGTACAATGGAAGTTGCTCCTGCTGTGTTAACATCAGTTGCCACTACAATAATTGCCTTTAGTCCACTTCTCTTCCTTAAAGGTACAAATATGGAGATGATGACTCAACTCGGTATCGTAGTGATCCTGGTGCTCGCATTTTCACTTATTGAAGCATTTTTTATTTTGCCTGCTCATATCGGCAAAAAGGAGGTGCTGAAAAGATTTGCCGAACCAAGGAAGAGGAAGGGGATAAAAAAATATTTTGAGAGATTTATTGATTGGCTCAGAGACGATATCTACCATTATGTACTGCTGTGGTTAATTAGATGGAGACATGCAGTGATAGGTATTCCAATTGCATTATTCCTGGTAACCGCAGGGCTCTTTGCAGGAGGACATATTAAAAACACTTTCTTCCCGACAGTTGATTTTGATAATTTTTCTGTAAATGTTGCTTTTACTCCCGGAGATGGTGTGGCGCAGACAAGAACGGTGCTTGACAGGATCGAAAAGGCTGTATGGGAAGTGAATAGCGAGATGACTGAAGAACTGGGTCTGGATTCCGATCTTATCGAGACAGTAAATAAAAATATAGGATCAGCAAGAACCATACAGGAGTCTGGATCCCATTCCGGAAGCATAGATATATATCCAATGAACCTGGAAGGACTGAACGTTACAGGCTTTGATATTTCAAATCGTGTCAGGATGAAGATTGGTCCCATACCGGAAGCCAGAAAGTTTACAGTTGGCGGACGTAACAGGTGGGGATCCCCAATATCGGTAGGATTGATGTCGAAGAACCTGGGCGAACTTGAGCAGGCCAAAGATTACCTGATGAAGAGGCTGGAAGAACTTCCTCAGTTAAAGGATATAAATGAGAATATAGCACTCGGAAAGCAGGAGGTTAGACTTGACCTTAAGCCAAAAGCATACTATCTGGGACTTGATGAAACATCAATAGCCAGGCAGGTCAGACAGGGTTTCTATGGCGGACAGGCACAGAGATTGCAGGAGGGTCGCGACGAGCTGCGTATATGGGTCAGGTATCCAAAATCAGACAGACTTACTCTGGGACAGATGGAAAATATGAAGATTAAGACTTCTTCCGGAGAATTTCCTCTTATAGAGCTTGCCGATTATCATCTTGAGCGTGGACCTGTATCAATTAAACGTTTTAATGGTTCAAGAGAAATAAGGGTAGAAGCAGAAACGGTAGACCCTTATGCACCTGTTCCGGAGATTCTTAATCAGATTGAAACTGAGATATTACCTGATCTGCTGGCGCAATATACAGGTGTAAGGTATATGTTTCAGGGGCAGCGAAAAAGCAGCAATGAAGCCGTTTCCAAAGCTACCTATTATTTTAGCCTTGCCTTTCTGGTGATAATCTTCATTTTGTTAATGCACTTTAGAAGTCTGCCAAAGGTGGCCATAATCATATTTATGATCCCCCTATCAATGCTGGGAGTTTTCTGGGGACATGGCATCCATGGCCAGCCACTATCCATAATGAGCCTCTGGGGCATTATTGCTCTTACAGGAGTTATAATAAATGATGCTATAGTATTCCTTGCAAAATACGACGGCCTCTTGCTCGATGGGGAGAAAGTAAAAGATGCCGTGGTTGGTGCAGGAAAATCAAGGCTACGACCTATACTGCTAACAACAATTACAACTACGGTCGGACTTTTCCCAATGATCCTTGAGAATAGTATGCAGGCACAGTTCTTAATTCCTATGGCTATCAGTCTTGCCTATGGTGTTGCTATTGGAACAGTCTTTATATTAATCTTCTTCCCTGTACTTATTATGCTTATTAGCGATATTAAGGTATTGTTAAAGCAATTTTGGACAGGTATTAAGCCAGAAAGAGAAGAAGTGGAATCAGCTCTTGTTCAGCGTAGAAGAAGGCTTGAGTTTGAAATGAACGGCGACGGTGAGCTCGATACAACTGAAAATATCATGTAAGATGAAAAAGCTATATATATCTTTAATTTTTTATATTCTTGGTGCAATGCTTATTGCACAGGATAATACGCTTTCACTATCCGATGCTCTGAGCAGGGCTCTCGAAAATAACTATGGGATACTGATAAGCGAAGCGGATACCAGGATTGCAACAATTAATAACGATTGGGGAAATGCAGGACGCTATCCTGTGGTTAGTTTTAATGCCTCATCACTTAATAGCCAGAATATTGACGATAATATCTTTTCCAGCAGGCTTACTGCAGGACTGGGATTAAGTTGGACTATTTTTGACGGTTTTCGGGTAAATCTTACTAAAGATAAACTTGGTCAGCTTGAAGATCTTGCTGCCGGAAGGGCAGATATAGTTGTGGAAAATACAATCGAAGATGTTATTCTGGCTTATTACCAGGTTTTACTTAACGAAAAGAGACTCTCAATTCTTGAAGAAGTAGTTAGGCTTTCTGAAGACAGGTACGAGTACGAGGAAGCAAGAAAAGAGTTTGGAAACTCCGGTACTTTCGAAGTACTTACCGCAAAGAACAATTACCTGAGTGATAAAGCAGCATATCTGAACCAGGAGGTTACTTACAGAAACTCGGTCAGGTACCTTGACTTCCTTATGGGATTGGAAAGTCATGAAACATGGCAATTTATTGAGCCTTTCGAAGCTGATACTACAGACTACCTTCTGTCAGACCTTTCAGATAAAATGATGTCTGGTAATGTAAGTCTCTTAAATCAGTATATAAATATGCTTCTGGCCAGAAATAGCACCGAGCTGTCTCAGAGTAATTATTATCCATCACTCAGGTTATCGACCGGAGTAGATAATTCAAATACCTTTTTACCGGAAGCTTCTAAGGGTAGCTCTTTATCAGCTTATGCAAATGTTTCTCTTTCTTACGATATTTATCAGGCCGGGCAGAGGAGGAGATCGGTGGAGATTGCAAAGATAGAAGAGGATATTGTAGGACTTGAACAGGAAGAGCTTGGCAGAAGTCTTAATAACCAGCTGCTTAGCATTTACGACCTGTATAATGTCAGAAAGGAGCTTCTTAATATTTCTGCAGAGAATGTTGAAGCTGCAAAGCTTAACCTGCAAATTGCAGACGAAAAATATCGTACAGGTGTTATAAATTCTTTTAATTATCGCGATATACAATTGATCTATCTGAATGTAGCTTACCAGGAGGTTCAGGCCATTTATAACCTTATCTCATCACAAACAGCTCTTTCGAGAATAACAGGCGGATTTATCAATTCTGATAATATGCAAAATTAAAGAGTAAAATATTTTTTTGAAGTGATTAAAAAAGTGCTATTTTTGCAAGCACAAAAGGCGGGAATAGCTCAGTTGGTAGAGCACGACCTTGCCAAGGTCGGGGTCGCGGATTCGAGTTCCGTTTCCCGCTCAACAGTTAGAAGGCAGCGAGTATCGCTGCCTTTTTGTATTTAGCAGGCTCCGTCAGGAGCTTGCTCATGTAAGGAGTGTGCTAAATACAAAAATAGCCACCCTGTGGCTTCTAACTGTTGATAGCTACCCCTCTGGAGAGAAGGATCCGGCACGCTTTGCGTGCCAATTCCGCCTGGAGAGAAGGATCCGGCACGCTTTGCGTGCCAATTCCGCCTGGAGAGGGCAGATCGTTAATAAAATGTCCGGTGGACATTTTTAGGGAGGGAGCCAGGCTGAGTAGAGGAATTCCTATACCTGTCTTCCTAATATTTATCACCTTATTATCTGCTTCAATCCAATTAGTTATATTTGCGGTAATAAAAATTAAGAATAATGAAAAGATTATTATTGTTTGTACTATTTGTTGCATTTGCCGTATCTACATATGCTATACCTCCATATTATAAAATGGAAGTAAGAAGTGGAACAATCGGTGAAATGGCCGAAATTGTAAGAGCAAGAATCTCTACAGGAGGATTCAGAATTATTGGAGAATACTATCCGGGCGACAGCGATCATTTATATGTTATTGCCTTTACCAGCGAAAGGCTTATTAAATTGGCTTCAGAGGGACCAGACCAGGCCTTACTTGCTTCGGTAATGAAGGTTGGCATTACCCATTACGATGGGAAAGTTACAGTATCTGTTATTAATCCCGAGTATCTGTTTTATGCATATTCAGGTTCTGCTATGGATCTTAGTCATATCAAAACTGGTGTTGAAGAGTTTAAGGGAAGGGTTCTGGCAGCACTCTATTTTGAAGGAACTACTCCCTCAGGTTTTGGTGGTGATGTATCAGAGAATGATCTTAAAAAATATAGATATATGCCTGCGATGCCGACATTCAATAAACCTGTCGAATTAAATACCTTTAAATCTTTTAATGAAGGCCTTGGAGTAATACGCACAAATCTTGAGTCAGGTAAGGGCAAAACAGAAAAAATATTTGAACAGATAGTACTCGATAAAAAGATTGCCATTTTTGGTGTTGGAATGTACGATCAGGCTAAAGGTGAGAATCATTTTCTATCAATAATAGGTGAAGATAATGTGGCAGCCATGCCCTATGAAATAATACTTATTGATAATAAGGCTATTATGTTGCATGGAAGGTATCGTTTTGCACTTCACTGGCCTGATCTTAAAATGTCGACTTTTACAAAGATTATGAGCAGCCCGGGCGATGTTGAAGATATGCTGAAAGCTCTATGTGAATAATAACTCATACTCTTTTCCGGGTAATAAATATTTTGCTATTTTTGCACCGCAAGTTCAGCAATGCCCGGATGGTGGAATTGGTAGACACGTTGGACTTAAAATCCAATGGCCTCGCGGCCGTGGGGGTTCAAGTCCCCCTCCGGGTACTGAAAACAGAGCGAGAGTGAGAGCGAAAGCGAGCACTCTCGTTTCTCTTTTGGTTATGAGATGCTCGATTTTACAATAGCGGCATATATTTATATCGTTTCAAACCCTGGCTGCATAGATTAAGATTTAATTCATTATTTTAGAGGACATTTTAATAGATGCGACAGAAGCTATTTAATATTATCAGGTATAAACTAATCACTAACCAAATATATAAGCGTGAAAAAACTATTTATCCTTTGCTGTTTAGTTCTATTAGCACTAACTGCATGCAAACAAAAAGAAGTGAAAAGTGATAACCCATTTTTTGCTGAATTTGACACTCCATTCGGAGTTCCTCCATTTGACCTTATTAAAATAGAGCATTATATGCCTGCTATTGAAGAGGGTATGAAGCAAGAAAAAGCTGAAATTGAAGCGATTCTTAATAATACTGATCCTCCTACCTTCGAAAATACCATTGTTGCCTACACACGCACAGGAAGTTTTCTTGACAAAGTAACACCTGTTTTGTATGGTTTAAACAGTGCAAATACTACTCCTGAAATCCAGGCCCTCGTTAAAGAATTGTCTCCAATCATGTCGACCCATAGCGATGAGATTAATCTGGATCCAAGATTGTTTGCCAGGATCAAAGCTGTTTACGAACAAAAAGACGACTTAAACCTTGAAGCTGATCAGTTCTATTTATTGGAAAACTTATATAACGGTTTTATAATAAATGGGGCTAATCTAGAGGGTGAAGCAAAAGAAGAGCTTAAAGAGATAAATAAAGAACTTTCTTCCCTGGGTGTTCAGTTCAGTCAAAATTTATTGGGTGAAACAAATGCCTACCAATTAATTATAGAAGATGAAAGTGATCTTGAAGGCTTACCGGAGAACGTTAGAGCAGCGGGAGCAGAGGCTGCAAAAAGAGAGGGCATGGAAGGTAAATGGCTTTATACAACCCAGCGCGCCAGTATGTATCCTTTCCTGACCTATTCTGAAAATCGTGAATTGCGTAAGCAGATTTATACGGCCTATACCATGCGTGGTGATAACGATAATGAAAGAGATAATAAGGCTATTGCTGTAGCAGTCTATAATTTAAGAGTACGGAAGGCAAAGTTACTGGGTTATAAGAGTCATGCAGACCTTGTATTATCAACAAGAATGGCTAAAACATCAGAACGTGTTTATGACTTACTTGATCAGGTATGGTGGCCAGCATTAGAAGTTGCTAAGCAAGAAGTAAAAGATATGCAAGCGATAGCAGATGCTGAAGGGAAAGACTTTAAGATAGCAGCATGGGACTGGTGGAATTATGCAGAAAAAGTTCGTGCAGCAAAATATAACTTTGAAGAAGCACAAATTCGTCCTTATTTTTCTCGCCAAAATGTTCAGGAAGCGATTTTCTATGTGTCCAACAAATTATATGGTATAACTTTTACTGAGATTAAAGACATTCCTTTACCACACCCGGATGCTTTTGCTTATGAAGTAAAAGAAGCCGATGGAACTACCATTGGAGTATTATATCAGGATTTCTATGCGAGAGCCAGTAAAAATGGTGGCGCCTGGTGTGGAAGTTATCGTAGCTATAAGATTGATGATGACGGTAATAAAACCATTCCAATTGTAACTTTTGTTACCAATGCAAGCGGACCCATTGGGGATGCCCCGGCCTTAATGACCTTAGATAATGTAACTACTGTTTTTCATGAGTTTGGTCATGCATTAGATGCTTTATTCTCAAATGTCCGTTATCAAAGGACCTTCAGGGCAAGAGACTTTACTGAGCTTCCATCTCAAATAATGGAGCACTGGGCAATACATCCGGAGGTCTTAAAAGTTTATGCAAAACACTATGAAACCGGAGAAGTAATCCCTGAGGAGTTGATTAATAAAATTCAAAATGCAAGTCTGTTTAATCAAGGTTTTATCACAGTTGAGTTTGTTGCAGCTGCTCTTATTGATATGGAGTATCACTCATTAACTGAAGAGAAGGATATTGATGTCAGAGCATTTGAAAAAGATTTCTTTGCAAAGAGAAAATTAATACCAGAAATTGCACCACGGTATAGGACTACATATTTTTCTCATATTATAGGTGGCTATTCTGCAGGTTACTATAGTTACCTATGGTCAGGAGTTTTGGATAATGATGCTTTTGAAGCATTCAATGAAACTTCATTATATGATCAAAAAACAGCTCAATCATTCCGTAAGAATGTACTGGAGCCCAACGGCTTAATGGATCCTCTTGAAATGTATATTAACTTTCGAGGAAGAGAAGCAGTTATCGAACCTTTATTAAGAAGCAGGGGCTTAATTGATTAAAAATTCAAAGTTGCAACTAAACATTTTGTAACTTTAGTCCCATAGGAATACTGAAAACAGAGCGATCTCAATCGCTCTGTTTTTAATTCATTCCGAACATTGAGCTCACAATGCTCACATGCTTTTACTTTTGATACTTATCCTGAATTTCAATATATTTGGTTTACGTGAGAAGTAATATGAAACCTCAAAGCTACTGACTCTTAAGTAACTTGTTATAAGTTTTAAAATTTCAATAATGAAAAAATCTTTCTTCTTAATTCTATTTTCCATCTTTTTCATTTGCCTTACTGCACAGAGCCAATCAAAGATTGACAGTTTGAAACTTGAGTTTAAGAAAAAAACCGACAAGATAGAGCAGGGAGAGATTGCAAGGTTATTACTCGCCGAACATTTATTAATATCCAGAGATACAACACAGGCATATATTGAAGAACTGCTAGAGATTGTGGGTGATGACTATAGGGGTCAGGCCGAGTTATACAGAATAATAGGAGAAGTATTTGGAGATTTTGGTATGTTGGCGGATAGAATTGCCGCATTCGAACAACGTCTGAATATTGAGCGAAAGATTGGGACTAAAAGCGGGATAGCAAGAAGCCTTACATCCCTTGGTTCAACCTATGCCAATGCAGGATTCAACCACGAAGCAATAGTTTACTATTTACAAGCTGAAGAGATAAATAAGCAACTGAATGATACCATTGGCTTTATTATTAACTCAATGAATATGTCATTCTTATATAATAATATTGAAGAGTATGAAAAAGCTCTTGAGTACCGTTTGCAGATACTGGATCTTGCAAGAAAAACTGATTCTTTAATAATCTTACGATTTGGGCAGCAAGCTTTTGGGCAATTGTACATTGAAATTGGGAATACCTACCTCTCACTAAATAATTACGACAGCTCATTTGAGTATTACAGAAAAGCGGAAGAGGTGTTTACTCAATACAAGAACTATTCAGAATTAGGAGCTGTTAACAATAATTACGGTGTAATCTACTACAAAAAAGGCGACTATGCTTCAGCCCTGAATTACTATATGAAGGCCCTAAAACTGATAGAATCTGGAGATGATTTATCTAGCATTGCATTGTATAATGGTAATGTTGGAGCAGCGAATAATATGCTGGGAAGATACAGGGAGGGATTAAAATACAGCAATATAGCATATCAGATAGCTCTGGATTTAAATTCACATTATCTTATTCGATTTGCCGCTGAGAATCTGACCGATTCTTATGAGAGTCTTGGGAATTTTAAAGAGGCCTTTAATACTCTCCAGATCTATGAAAGGTATAGTGATAGCCTCAATATTAGTGATTCAAGAGAAAAAACACTCCAGGCAATGCAGAAAACTGAGTTTGAGCTGGAGATGAAAGATCTTGAGATCGCCCGAAAACAGAGGGAAAACGAGATGAATGCTGAAATAAATCAGCAAAAACTTCTTAGAAACTTTGCATTAGCAGGATTGGCACTAATGATTTTTGGTCTCTACTTTGCCGTTCGAAGCTATATTCTAAAACAAAGATCTAACAGAATGCTTACAGTGCAAAAGATGGAGATAGAAGAAAAAAATCTAATCCTGAATAAGCAAAAGAAAAAAATTGAAATAATACACAGTGAAGTATCACAGAGTATTCAATATGCTGAAAGAATACAGAAAGCTATACTGCCTGAGGAGGAACTTGTAATTAACAATTTCGCAGATCATTTCGTATTACTTATTCCAAAAGACAGAGTTAGTGGAGACTTTTACTGGTGGGCATCTGTTGAGGATCATTTAATTATTGCCGCTGCCGACTGCACCGGACACGGAGTGCCTGGGGCCTTTATGAGCATGCTGGGTGTTTCATTTCTGAGGGAGATTGTAGTGAAAGAATATATAACACAACCAAATGTAATATTACGAAAACTGCGAAAAGAAATTGTAAAGATACTAAAGCAGGAAGGAAAAGAAGGTGAACAAAAAGATGGTATGGACATTGCTCTTATTTGTTATAATCCTAAAACGAAATCGCTGCAGTACTCTGGAGCGAATAACCCACTATATATTTTAAGGCAGAACGAAATAGAAGAGATCAGGCCAGATAAGATGCCAATCTCAATTTATGATAGAATGGATAAGTTTACTAATCATGAAATAGAATTGAGAAGCGGTGATTCTATCTATATGTTTTCCGACGGATATGCCGATCAGTTCGGTGGTGAGCGAGGTAAGAAATTTAAATACAAACCATTTAAATCTCTTCTTGTGGAAATCTCAGATAAACCAATGTCAGAGCAAAGGATAATCCTTAACAATACCTTTCAAAACTGGAAAAATAAGGATGAACAAACTGACGATGTTCTGGTGCTTGGTTTCAAAGTTTGATAGTTTTACTCACCCTGACACTTACTCTTATATCCATATTTTATAAAGCCGGGAGAAAGAGGTGTCTTTACTTGTAGCTTATTTCAATTATTTCGAAAACAATATCTTCCTTGTCTCGCTTTAAAGTAACATTGTCGCCTGTTTTCTTATTCATTAGCACTTTAGCCAGAGGTGAAATAAAAGAAATCTTACCTTTTGAAATATCTGCTTCATCAACACCTACTATTCTGAATGTCTTCAAGGTTCCCGCTGTACCAGTTTTGAGAGTTACTCTTGCCCCAAAGGTAATTTCATCAGATTGTTGTTCGCTAATTTCAACAATCCTGGCTTCAGCAATCCTATTATTCAGTAATTGTAATTTTGCATTTACGAAGTTCCTCGCAATACGCTTCTCATTCTCGTTTGCTATGCCAGGGTTTTCCCTTTCGTTGGTCAGTTCCTCTTTTTCTTTTAAGAGTTGATCCATCCCCTCAGAAGTAACGAAATTAGCAACACCAGGAGGCAAATATGCCCTTTGCGGTATCATAGGTACTTCTTCCTGATCACCTTCCCTGACGAATCCTCTACTCATAATATTATCTCTCTTATATTAATTTATCACCTTACTGAAGGATATTGTCCTTCATTATATAATGAAAATAGGTTGATCTGATGGTAAATTTATAAGAATCTGCGCTAATATGAAAGAATCTTAAACACTACATTAGTTACTCTCTTGGCCACAAATTTATTATTAGGATATTTTATAAATCTCTTAACTATTGATATCTTTATCTTTAAACCTCTAAACCTCTAAACCTAAATCCTATGAACTATTGTAAAACTTTAACTGTATTAATTATTATTTCATCCGTTTTATTTTCATGTTCCAAGGATGATGAACCAAGTTTCTTTGAAGTAACTATTGATGGTAAAACTTATTCCGATGATTTTACTTCCACGGGGAGTGGATATTATACCGAGATAGGATCAGTTGAAGGATTCGAAAATTTTATTACAACCTTGAATATTCCTGAAGGTGAGTTTGAAGCATATTTTCTTCATTATAAAAGTTCTGAGGATTTTGAGACAACTACAGGTAGCTTTAAAATAGCTAAATTTGATACTGACCCTGACTATCAGGATAAAGCTTTACTTTTCTTTTTCGAATATTATGACCTTGAACCAGGAGGTGTTAATAATGTGACCTCCGTAAAAGAGATTGATAAAAGTAGTGATGAAATAACTTATAGGGTAAAAGGAAATTTTTCATGTTCTTTTTCCGATGGCGAAACAACTATTTCTGTAACGGGGAAATACCAGTTTCTAATATATGTCAACATTTATTAGTATAATAGCAAGGAAGAAAGACGAGAATCTCGATCGAATCTAACTATTGAATCTCGTCTAATTCATAAATTTCTAATGAGTATGCTCCAAACATACCTGGCTTTTCGATAATGATTTTGGCATAAATTCCAGGCCTGTCGTTAATCATCCAGAGTTTTTTCTGTATTTCATCCTGTGCTGCTTCTATAACTGTACATAGAAAGGTGCCTGCATTAGTTGTTATTTCTTCGGTATTTACGATTCTAAAATTGAATTTTACTTCAGGATATAGCAGATTTGTATATTCGGTATTTGGTGGTAATTCTAAGTCTTCGGGAATATTGTGGCGGTCGAACCCAAAAAATATATAGTCGATGCTCAGCGACATTTCTTCAGCATTGGCCGCTACATCTGCTGTTAGTGTTATGTCTTCAAAGCTATTTGTTAGTTCATTAAGTTTTGAGCGCTTATATACCAGGTGTTTTACATTAACCAAACTTATTAGCATTTCTGAAGGGTCCTTCCAGGGAAGCCTTTCTTCTTCACCTTCGTATTTATAGTCACCATCTTCATTAAAAAAATTGCTTTCTGAAAAATCGAGCATTGCACCAAATTCTTCACTATCATCGTACTTTACCAGAGTATAAATAACACCATCTTTTTTGTACTGCAATTCATCTTCTGTTAGTAAAATTACTTCTGCCTTTCCATTCATATTTTTATCAACAGTACTATTCATTATTATGGAATTTTGCTGCTCATCGTATTCCCAGGTACCTGCGTCAACTATTTCCTCCATATTAAAAAAGCCCAGCTTCAGAATATTGTTTTCTTCGAAAATTATACCCGAGTCAACTTCTCTAATCTCATCTCCCTTTTGCATTTTTGTGAGAGTCCATTTGCCAATAATTTCAGATTCCTGGGCATTTAATATTCCCATAAAAAGGAATGAGGCCATTCCGAGCATAAGTAACTTTTTCATCTGTTTTCAGATTTATATTTTTGATTAGCTTGTTTATCCCGAAAAAAGGAGGGATCGACGAAGATAAGCATTTTCATTCTTTAAAATCAGCTTATTTTTTGTGTTAAGTCTGGAAATTAATAGTTTTAACACCGATATAAGATAAGAGCAATATTACTTCCAATTATAGAATAGCCTGGGAAGCTATAGGTTTCAAACTCAAATTTTTTTGAATGATAATAGATACTCATACACATATAGGTGAAATTAGTTTCCCCATTGGCAAAAGCAGGATTTCTTCCATGCCTGAGAAGACCCTTCTGGATGCTATCGAAAAATATTCGATTGACTTTGTCCTGGTTTCCAGTATAGAGGGAGCCGAGTTTAATTCTGATAAGGAGCTAATTCCGGCTGAAAGACAGGTCCCTCAGCTAACATCAATGCAAAGGGTGGTGGATTTTGTAAAAAGCAACAGGCAAAGAGCTAAAGCATTATTATGGGTAAAGCCTTATACTGAGGAGCGGAGCAGCGTACTGGATGAATTTATTCGCACTAACAGGGAATTTATTGCCGGTGTAAAAATACATCCAAAACTATCGAACCTGGAGTTCAGGGATAAAAGAATAGCACCCTTTATTGAGATGGCAGGCGAATACGACTTTCCAGTACTTGTGCATACAGAAGATGACGGCAGGTCGAATGTTGGATTCGTAGAGGAGGTGGCAAATAAGTACAGGGAGATTAACTTTATTATGGCTCATATGGGTATGGGGAGCGATAACAGCGAAGCAATCGGGATAATAAAACGAAACCCTAATATTTATGGAGACATTGCCCTGGCCGAAAGCAGTAATGTTATCAGGTCTATTAATGAATGTGGATCGGATAAAATACTATTCGGTACCGATGCAACTGTTTTTGGCGTAGATACTTATAAGGAGTACCTGCCTGTAATTGAAGCAATGAAATCAACTTTTAGCCCGGAAGATGTTGATAATGTCTTATATAAAAACTGCATAAGACTATATGCTCTGAATAAGTTCCTGCAATAGATAGATCTGAGTATTCAGTAACTTCTCTTTCTTAATACTCTCGACCTGAACTTTACAGTGAGTTATAAAACAAAGATGCTAGCTGATATCATCTTTGCTGTGATACTTGAATGACAATTGTTCAACCGACTCAACACCTTTTTAAATCAATAGAGCCATATTAATCAACGACTCTACATTTTTTACTTTTTATTGGATCATAGTTGGATTTACTTTGATAATAATTTAGAGTAAAATCAAAAATTTATGACAATGATAAATAGAATTAATTCAATTTTGGCAGGAATATTTGTGACCCTGATGACTATTTCACCATCCTTATCTTACGGGCAGAGTGAAAAGGAGTTTATAAATAAGTATTTAAAGCGACTAAGTCCTGTTCCGATAAGTCAGACTATTCAAAGGTACAATATGACAGCTATTTACACTAATAGAGATCTTTATGGGAACTTTATTGGCAAAGAAAAAATTATAGGAGAATACACTATGGGACTTGAAAACGGGTTTGTTTGCTGGAATAATGTTTATTATTCTGACTCAAAAGAATTTTCAGATAATTTCCCTACTGGAGCGAAACAGGAATACATGGAAGACATGAAATATATTCCATCTGAAAAGATGCTGGATGCCCACGCTTTCAAAGATTTTCCTCTAACAACTGAAAGCGTATATGCCAAAAACCTTATCTGGGATATGATGGCGATTGAAGGATTTGCCTGGAACTATTCAGACTCACTTCAACTAAATAAATCTTTTACCATCCCGGAGGTTAAAGGTGAATTTACTATGGCAGATATAGGCACATACTCTCATCAGGAAATTCAATTGTGTTGGAGCGGTATATCTACAATGGATAATAAGTTATTTGCAATTATTGAATACAGGGCAATCGATAATAAGGTTGCTATGGAAATGGAAGGATTTAAGACCAGGGGTACAGAACAATATTGGGGTACGATATGGATTTCTCTTGAGAACAGGTTGATAGGTAAAGCTGTTATGTATGGAGGAATTATTCAGGAAATTGAGATAGCTGGCTCTGAAAATAAATTTCTGACTAAAACCATCAGAGAGTTATGGGTAAATAAAATTCAGTAAGATCTTGTACCTTCGGGACTATGAAAAGTAAAAAAATAGAAACGCTTACTGATCAGCGGAGAATTTATTCACATATAGCTATTTTATTCTTTGCATTAAGTGTTGTTCTTTTTGCAAAGATTGTTGGTAATTACCCTTTATCTGGTAAGGAACATCTCAGATTAGTTGCTTTGATTTTTATATACCTGGAGTCATTTATTTATCTTGCCAGGATAATATTCGTTCCATCTGGTCCGGAACCTTCGAGTAAAGGATTTTTAAGGTATATCCTTATAAGGTTTACAATATATTATCTGGCCTGTTTCGTGCTTGCATTAATAATATTTACGCTGTTTCGGTTTTTTGGTTTCCTGATTAACGGACTGGAACCTGGCAGAGCATTTTACAACTTCTTTCATTTTGAATTGAGAGTATGGTTTAAGCCTACCTTATTGGGATTGTCATTTGGAGCCTTATTGTTTCTTATTATTCAATGGCTGGATGCATTAAACAGGGAAAGGAAACTCAAAGAGCAAAGTTTGATTTTTCAAAACGAGACACTTCATAGTCAGATTAACCCGCACTTCCTCTTTAATAGCCTTAACACCCTGTCATCATTAGTGAGTACACAGCCAGAAGAAGCCGAGGGATTTATAATCAGATTGTCTTCAATATACAGGTATATTCTTGAGAACAGTAAAAAGCGCAAAGTCAGTCTGCGATTAGAATTGGGCTTCGTAAACGATTATTTTGAACTTCATAGAATAAGAGATAACGAAAAGATATTACTCAATATAAATGTACCAGATCCTGGATGTTTTGAGATTCTGCCTGTTTCCCTTCAGACTCTTATTGAAAATGCTATCAAGCATAACATGGCGACACGTATAAAACCATTGATGATTTCAATATTTATTGAAGATCAGCATATTATTGTAATGAATAACCTTCAGAAAATGAATGTAGAGTATAATTCGACTAAAATTGGACTTAAGAATCTTTCAGAACGGGTCAGATTAATTACTGGTAAAAGTCTTATTATTGAAGAAACAAACACGAACTTTATAGTAAAAGTCCCTTTACTGAAATGAAGATACTTATTATTGAGAATGAAAAGCCAGCATCAGATAAGCTGGTCCGTCTTTTATACAAAATTGATGAGAGTATAAATATTGCAGGAATTTTAGAAACAGTTGAAGAAGCTGTAAACTGGCTCCAGAGCAATAAATCACCAGATCTCATTTTACTCGACATACAGCTTGATGATGGCTTGTGTTTTGAAATCTTTGACATTATAAAAGTTGATACCCCGGTAATCTTTACAACAGCTTTCAACGATTACATTCTGCGGGCCTTCCAGGTAAACAGTGTTGATTACCTGCTAAAACCTATAGAGGAAGATAATCTTCGTAAAGCTATTGATAAGTTTAAAGCTATCCATTTAAGATTGTCCGACGACATCATAAAAAGACTCTTGGGGACCCTTTATAAACAGCATAAGAATCGTTTCCTTATTAAGGTTGGATCTCATTACAGATCGATTCAGGTAAATGACATTTGCTGTTTCTATATTCTGGAGCGTGCAACATTTTTAAAAACATTCTCAGGCAAGGAATATGCTATTGATAACTCTCTTGATTTCTTGCATAAAGTAGTTGACCCTGATAAGTTTTTCAGAATTAACCGTCATTGTTTGATATCCATTAATGCTATTAGCGACATATTAATATATTCTTCAAGTAGACTTAAATTAAAGCTTATCGAGAATATACCATCTATTTCTGAAGATTATATGGTTGTGAGCAGGGAGAAAGTAGGCAAATTTAAAAAGTGGATAGATAGATAAGTTCAGATGTCAGGTGAAACTTTTACTATTGTTTATCTCTGACACAGCGTACATAGTTATAAACGTATCTTACATCACCCTGCGGACCAAAGAATTCAGGATAGTCGTTAATATCACCGCTTTTAGGGTCGCTTCTCTGGCAACCTGCTCCATGTACATCCATCAGGGTTCCGTTCATTTGTCCTTGACCTTCACCAAAGGCGATATAGACTGCCGAAGCATACGGGTTTATTCCATCAAGGTGAGTTGTCCCGGTCCAGAAATAGGGATATTGTCCTGGATTTCCATCTGGATCGTCAATTTCAGTAGTTGAAAAAATTGGATCAATTGCGGGTGAATCGGTAGTCTGGGGTGAACGGGTGTAATCTACAATACTCTGAAGTTCCTTAGCGTTTGGCAGACGCCAGTTGTCGTATCCTCCAAGCTCCATATATTTCAGCGTATGCCAATGATTCTTCCCAGTTTCTTGCTACCCCGTCATCTGCGCTTTGCCACATTAAGCCAGTTGCGAGGTCACTGATTGTACCATTACCATTATCGATAAAATTGTTTATGCCATAATCCAAGTTGCCACGTACCATCCTGAAGTACATTGTATTTTTTTCACCTGACATCGGTTTATATTTGGGATATCCTTTTATTCTTCCGTCAATAAAATTAACGCCAAAAACCGTTTCATCTCTACCCATTGTTAATCCGACATATTGAGTGCTCGACCATGTCTGGGCATCTATTTCGCGCTCCCCAATGGACGTATTTCCCAGTGGTTGATTAAAAAAATCAGTATCTATAAACATTGATATTGCCTGCTGCCCTGAAACCTGCCCGGTAAAGAGTATCAACGAGTATAATTCTTTTATTGTTGGCACTCTCCAATCGTTACGATTACCTAATGATGAAGATTCTGCCTTTATAAATGCTTCATCATATGTAATTTTTTCTCCCATATCCTGTTCCCACATCAGACCTGTAACCATATCTGTAATTGTTCCGTCGGCATTGTCTGTATATGATGGCAAATTGCCTGTATATGAAGCATCTTGCCCATAAAATGGATCTCCCTGTACCGGTGCTGAGATTATAGCAGTATTATTATAGAATTGGTTTACTTCTGTATCAACAATCGGGTAGCCTGATATATCAGGCAGATTATCTGTTCTGGTTTCATTGTTATTAGATGAATCTTTGCTGCAGGCTAATAGGAAAATTGAAATACATAAAAGCATGACAGGAGTTCCTATATTAATAAATAATTTATTTTTTGTCTTCATAATTTAATATTAGCACTTTCTATTAGACTATGCTTCTTTATTTTGGTTTAATGGGATATAGTAATTTTTGTGACTTTCGTCCGGCTTTCTTTGCTTTAGCAATATAACAGAAGAAGTTTTCTCGAAATTTTCAGAGCTTTACTCACAAGTATCAAGTTAAATAATCGAAAAAAAAAGCCTTACACTTGGTAAGGCTTTAATAATAAATGTCTTATATAATATTAAAATTACACTAGTTTAACATTTACGGCGTTTAGTCCTTTTTTACCTTCCTGAAGGTCGTAAGTTACCTCGTCATTTTCTTTTATCTGGTCACTTAAACCCGATGAGTGCACAAAGTATTCATTCTCTGAAGCACTATCCTTTATGAATCCAAATCCTTTGAGTTCATTAAAAAATTTTACTGTTCCTGTATTCATTATTGTATTTATTAATATTGAGCAAAGATAATGCTAATAATCAGATACTGAACTAATATCCAATAAATTAATACCGTAGTTTATTTTAGAACTATCTCCTTTTGCTTGCGAGCACTCCAAGTACGAAGCCAATACCCAGGCTAATTAATATATGAGCCAAGTTAAGATTACTTATCCCAGGGAAGCCATAATTTCAGGAATATGGTATTCCCCGTTTCTCCAGTTCGGTCTTAACAAGCATCTGGTACCGAGTGTAAGCCATATTTTTTATGCGAAGTTTCAATCAGTAAATAAATAAGTTAACTGCCTTATTATTAATAAATAAAAGATACGAAACTTTACACAGTCAGCGGTGGCAACTTTTGTTTCCTCATTATTAATTTATCAGATCTTCTCTTTTGTCAGTTCCAAGGGAATATACATGAGATCGAAGCTTTTGTGCCCATTCAAAATTGGAATGGGATCTGTCAAAGGTCTCATATGAGATAGGCTTACCAATTGTAACTTTGACCGTTGTATTCTTTTTCTTAAAGATCTCGCGTGGAAGAAGCATTAATTCAATAACTGTTTTAATGCCAAAGACCTTTCTGAAGATGAAAATAGAGTAAAAGAGCCCGGAATTTCTTCCATGAAAATGGAAGGGAACTATATCTCTTCTACTTGTAACAGCTTTAGCAATAAAGCTCTTTTGCCAGGGGAGATCCCTTACTTTTCCTTTAACTATCCTGGATACTATTCCCGCCGGGAAGTGAGTTATTGGTTCATTGCTGTTATAGGTTTCATTTATTGCATTTAAATACTCCCTTGATGACCTGCCAAAGACATTTACAGCAGCTACATAGGGTCTTAATTGTGGAACAAAAGCAAAAGAATCGTTTGCAATTGCTTTAAGACTACCATATTTCTGAGATACTGTGTAGGTAAGGATTAAGCCATCAAGAATTCCGAAGGGATGATTGGCTACAAAAAAGCACTTTCCATTTGCCGGCAGGTTTTCGATTCCTTCAATATCAAGTTGCAGATTAAACTCTTCTATAATCTTGGGTAAAAATTCAGATGGAGGGTACCCGTCGTACTTGTTTATTATAGAATTTATTTCCTCTTGTTTAATTATTCTTATTAGTATGCGAACAACAATGGGGGGCAGGCTTTTCAACAGCTTTGAGTTCCGTTCCCGGATAGTCTTAGCTAGGTCTATATGTTTTATTTCGTCGCCCATTGCATTTATTTAATTCAGAATTGATAGTGCGAAGGTAGATAAATAGATGCAATAAAAAAGAGGTCATAAAGACCTCTTTCCTTTTCTTCTGATAAACAAAATTATTTTACATCAAAGGAAGTACTTACTGTGCCACCTTTAACTGAGTCGTATTTAACGGTAACTTTTCCGGAACCTTTTACCAGGTATTGAATTGTTCTGGATGTTTTTCCGGGATGGCCGTTTCTGATCATTATTCTTGACAGGTCGTGCTGATCGATCTCCTCGCTTACAGGTTTCAGGTAATCATTTGTTAGTGGATCCAGGATCCAGCTTGCGGAGATAATTTCCACATCACCATTCAGGGTTAACAGGTCTGGTCTTACAACATTATTTTCAGCTGCTTTGGCTGTAATAGTAGGAGCCACCTTGGGATTAGAAAACTCTACCCATACCTTGTATACATCTTTTCCCAGCTTCTCAACCTTATAACTTCCCATTTTCATCATAGGCATTTCATCTGCCTGGTAAAGAGTAAAGGCCATATTCCTGTGGCTTAGCTCTTCATTCATAAATCTTGGAGGAACTCTGCCTCTTGTTTTTTTCCATCGGCCGCCCATTTCAACCTTACCATAATCAGGATGATCAAATTCTTTCCAGTCGACATACTGGTCGCCAAACTCAAGGTAATCATCAAAAAAGTATGACCCTTTCTGTCCTGAGATCGGACTGTTGGGATCCTGGGTCTGTTCCTGTAATTCAGGGCTTGTGAAGTATTGCCTGCCGTTCCACAACTCATTTGAGAATGATATCATTCCCAGTCCATCGCTGGTCCAGTCGATAAAACCTCCATGCACTGTATACAATCCGCTCCATATCACAATATACCTGTAAAATGGTAATATCCTTTCTCCATTTTTACCCAGCTCATCATAGAATCTTACATCTGATGCAGGGTATTCACCAAGAGCCTCTGCACCGGGTCCTCTTAATATCATTCCACCGCTGTTATGATAGGCCTGAACACCGGCGATATTGGGGTGAGCCATTAAGAATTTATTAATTGCATTCGCTTCGGGTAGCTGGAAGGGATAATCCATTGCGCCTCCCTGTACATAGTCTGGCTGCCAGTCGATTGCCCAGTTCCTGTTAGGGTCATAGCTTCCCGGTCCATCCTCATTAACAAGGCCGTCGCCATCGTCATCTATCCCTTCTGATCCGAGTATAATATAATCTCCTGTTTCTCCAAAAGCCACTGGCTCCATTATCCTTTTATCCTCCCTGCTGATTCGCATATTTCCTTTGCCGGGGGTATATAATCTTATTTGTTCAATCACCCCGTTGTCATTAAGGTCGTTAGGGCCATCTTCATCGTATAAGCCATCATTATCACTATCGACAGGGACTTGACCGGTTCGGGCTCCTCCTCCGTCAGCTTCCATAAAGTACTGGCGACCATCGGGATTAACTGTAGGGAAGATATAAAATACCCTTTCATCAACCAGGCGAGTTACTTTGTCTATCCTTCCGTAGTTCTCCATAAGGTACCATATTGTATAGAGGCAGATTTCGCCTCCCTGTATTTCATTACCATGAATATTGGCATCGATATACATACCTGCCTTACTGAATTCATCTCCTGTCTTAGGATTATTTATAGTCATATACATTATGTCCTGACCATTATAGCTCTTTCCTGCAGATTGCATTTTCAAAAATTCCGGAAATGCTTTTTCAAGTCGTCTCATATCGTCCCATAGTTCATTAACATCATGCCAGCGGTTAAAATCAATCTTAACTTTGAACTGTGGGTCTGAGGCATATTTCTGTCCGTAAGACAGGGGCGTAACAAGTGTCATTATTAAAATAACGACAAATACACTGGCTAAGGTTTTATATATAGTTTTCACTTTTTTTCCTCCTATTAATTATTATTTATCAATTACTTCAATGTAATACTGACCCTGTCCGTTCCTGCTTTTTGAGAAACAACTTTAAGATCAATCTTATCACCTGCCTTGCCTTTTATCAGCCATTCGTATTTTTGCCTGTTGCCTGATCCGTCCAGGGCTTGAAAGAATGAGGTTTTGGAATTACCTGAAATAATTGCTTCCGGCTCAAGCTCAAGTTGTACCATTGTTGGCTTAACAGACCGTGAAGTAACTCCCTGTGAAAGTGATGTAGGAAGGAATCCACTATTTTCAATTTCTGCTTTTATCCTGAATAAACCACCACCATGATTAATTACCTCTGTCTTTGCAATATCAATTTTGGCGTATAGTCCTGACAGCCATACGGCAAATTCACCATGAGCTTCACCCAGTCTTGCAATCTCTGAGGCAGGGGGGTTATTAATTTCATAGGGCTTAAATCCGCCTATCTCAACTTCTCCAAATTCGGGGTGAGTAAAAGAATTCCATTCTACAAATCCATTTATATCATTATTATCCAGGTAAGTAATAAAATCCCTGTCCATTCCTTTGCTTGCTGATCCTGATGGAGTAGTCATCCCTGGTGCTCTGGCAGCATTTGCTCTTCCTCTTTCACTTGCTTCAGGTCTTACCCTGTCGCCATTGTCAGCTTTTGAATCGTCGAGTCCCCATCCGGGAGTTGAGAAAGAAAGAACGCCAAACTGGAAATATCCATACTGGAAAAATGTGCCGGCAGGATCTCTCAGCGGGGGCTGTTTATTAATGCCTGTTAATTCTTTATATTTTTCGCTGGCTTTACTGAAATAGTCAAGGTCGGCACGACCAAAGGTGGTTTCAGCAGTTCTTGAAGGTCTTTGCCTGCCTCCCGAAGATGCTTCCGAACCCTGTCCGCCTCTGCCCGCTCTCATCCATGAACCGTACCTGCCTCTTCCTTCTGTATTAATTATTCCTACTTTACCAGCATCGGAATAACTATTATTTGCAATAATATTAAGATCAATGCCGTTACCTGAACTTAACAGCCCTTTCGCATTTGGCGGTATTATCAGGTTGTCGCTTTCACCAAAATTTAGCATTATTGCTATGTTTCTATGCTTTATTACCCACGACATTAAGGCAATAGATTCTTTTTCACTTACCATGTGCCATCCGGCATCATCCTTGAAATAAGGATACTCATGCTGAAAATTCCTATTTATGTCGACACCTCCAGCAGGGTCCTCGTTAATAAATCCATCATTGTCGTTATCGATACCTTCCCAGTAAATTGAATATATGCCTGTCTCTCCTTTTTGGGGATCGGCTTTTTTCATTAGCCTGGGTTCATCCTGGTCTATCATATAGATACCATCCTCATCCTTCACTCTCATCATAGTGATAAGGCCATCCTTATTTAAATCATCCGGACCATCTTCATCCATTCTCCCGTCATTATCACTATCATAAGGAGACATGTTTGTTTTTTGGCCAGTCTTAAGATTATCAAACATTCTTTCAGCCCCATCAGGATTAATCCTTGGTAAGATATAATATACATGCTCGTCGATGCTGGATCTGACAGCCTCATCAGAATTGTAATTATCAAGGAGATGCTTTATGATTGTGAGAGAAATCTCACTGCCAATCAGATGATCACCTTCAAAATTAGCACCTATCAGCATACCCGGTCTCTCATCAAGCAAGGTCCCCTGCTGATTACCAATAGTAAGCAACCATATATCACGCCCTTCAATGGTTTTTCCTATAGATTCAATTTTAGCAATGCTCTTGTTTGCGTTTACAAGGCTTTTCATCTCTTTCGTCATATCATTATAATTATGATATCCGGAAAGATCCTGAGAAACAATAGATTGCATATTCAATAGCATTATTGCAATTACAATAATTACAAGCTTGCTTTTAGCAACAGAACTCACATTTTTTTTCACTTTTTCCTTCTTTTAGTATGAAATATTTTTTCCGATCTATTCTTTTGGAAGAATGAAGGTTGAAAAAAAAAATTCCTTACGAAAATTTTTAACATTTATTATGCTTTAACTCCTGGATTAAAGCCCGGGGATTATCTGAAAAAATGTATGTTAGTGGGCTGTCTGTATTACATTTAGGTTGTAATAATACAGTATATCTCTGTAATTTTTTTCTTACTTAATTGCTTAGCTCGAGTTATTTCCGGCCAAAAGTTATTTTCTGCTTATTTATTGGGTCCCCATTCCGTTAGAATGCCATTTTGCAGAAGTAGCCAGCTTTTACGGTAGGTCCATATCTCAATGGTACCCGTACTATTTATCTCACGACTTACCTGCAGCGGTTTGCCCCAGCTGTCTTTTACCATATTATTGTCAATACCTTTCCATATCTTATGTTCATAAATAGCCTTGCCTGTCCAGTATCCGTACTTATCAATCAGTATTGAGAATCTGTCTGTTAGCTGTACTGGATTATAGTTGTTATAGTTTTGCGGTTCATTATATTGATCCTCCACCTTAGCAGTAGCCTGGGGGGCAGATGTTTTATCGGCCCTGATCCATCCCTTTGTTCCTTCATATTCAATCAGGGCATAATCGCCAGAGTATTCAATTACTTCTAATTCCACACCTTTTGGTATATATGATAATACTGATGACACATTCTCAATATCTGCAAATAACCGGCAAGCTGATGTAGTTGTGATTTTCTGACTTTGGGCACTTACAGATAGTGGCACAAGAACTATAAATAAAAGGGCCAGAATTCCTTTGCTGAATATATTTAGCTTCATGATTAATATATTAATTGTTAACTACCGTTTTGTGTCAAAAATTGTACCACATTTCTCTTTTTCCCTGGATCTTCATCCCGTAGCACGCACCCCCGCCCCCGCAGGCATGTTTGGTGGAGGATGAACATTTTATTATATTGCAGCGAGCAAAACTATAAGACCACCAAATATGTCAACTGAAAACCTGAAAAAGTTTGAGACAAGTGAGAATCTGCAGAAGATGGTGCTTAATATTATGTATACAATGAGGGAAAAATATAATAAGTACCCCGAGTATAAGACCATCATGATGAATCTCACTACTGTATCAAGGGAACTTAATGCTATTAGAATAAAGGAAATTACAGGTGAACTGGAGGAAGAGGACCTTCAGAAATAGTATTTATACTTATTTTCTGCCTGAAATGTGCAATAATTGCCAGTTCCATCGATTAATTGCTTAACTTTGCCTGATATTCAGGATGATGAATTTTTGAAATAGTACCAGGGGGATACTTTCTCATTTATTTTCTTTTTATTAACCATTGCCGGGAACCTGAAGTGTCGGTGAAAATACATTGTGTAGTATGAAATCATTTAAGATAGGTGATTTAAAGATCAGGGTTCCGATAGTACAGGGAGGTATGGGCATTGGTATTTCATTGTCGAGTCTTGCTTCTGCAGTTGCTAATATGGGCGGTATTGGAATAATTTCTACAGTAGGTGTCGGACTAACAAGCGGTAACAGGAATGTTAATTACAGAATAGGTAATATAGAGGGTGTTAGAAACGAGATAAGGAAGGCCAGATCGCTTACAGATGGGATATTGGGAGTTAATATAATGTCGGTTCTTACTGATTTTTCTGATATGGTAAGAACTTCAATTGAGGAAGGGATAGACATTATTTTCTCCGGAGCAGGTTTGCCTCTTGATTTGCCGAAATATTTGAGTGAGGGGATAAAAACCAAACTGGTTCCTATAGTATCTTCAGCACGGGCTGCAAAGATTATTTGGACTAAATGGAGTCAGAATTATAATTATATTCCCGATGCTTTTGTTGTGGAAGGACCAGAGGCAGGTGGACACCTGGGTTTTAAAGCGGATGAGCTGCAGGACGAGAATAAATCACTTCCTGTGCTGGTGAGAGAGGTAAGGGATATTGCTGACGAGATTTACCTGACTCATAAAAAGAGAGTACCTGTTATTGCTGCAGGTGGTATTTATTCGGGCACAGATGCGTATAATATCATAAATCAGGGTGCCACAGCTGTTCAGTTAGGAACGAGATTTGTTGCAACAGAGGAGTGCGATGCATCATCTGAATTTAAGGATGCTTTTATTAATGCAAGTGAATCAGATATAGAGATAATTAAGAGTCCTGTTGGTATGCCAGGCAGGGCAATACATAATAATTTCCTTGAGGAGGCCACTGCAGGAAAGAGGAGACCAACAGCTTGTTCATTTAACTGTATAAGGAGCTGTAATCCTAAAACAACCTTATACTGCATAGCAAATGCTCTGGCATCTGCCTATAATGGTAATATGGGCGATGGTTTTGTCTTTACCGGGATAAATGCAGGCAGAATTAAGAAGATCACAACGGTAAAAGAAATATTTGAGGAGATAAAGAAAGAGTTTAATAAGATGGCAAAGGCAGCAAAAGAAAATATTAATTTAATACTATAGATAATTTATGGGTGGATCAAAGGAATCTTTTAACAAGAAAGAAGTTAGAAATAAAAAACAGAAGGCCAGAAAAGAGAAAGAAAAAAAGAGGCAGGCCAGAAGAGAAAATTCCTCTAAAAGTAGTTTCGAAGATATGATTGCATATGTTGACCAGGATGGAAACATAACTTCTGAAGCGCCTGATAATACAAAGAAGGAGACTGTTAAGCTGGAAGATATTGAAATAGGTATTCCAAAGACAGAGAATGATAATAGTTCCAGTAAGACAAGAACAGGTCAGGTAAGTTTCTTTAACGACAACAAGGGATTTGGTTTCATCCTTGATTCGGAAACTAAGGAAAGAATATTTGTTCATGCAAATGAACTGGACGAGCCGGTAAAAGAGGGCAATAAGGTATCTTTTGAAGTAGAGAAAGGTGCAAGAGGTCCATCTGCAACCAAGGTCAAAAAAGTAAAAAGTTAGAGTTCTTGCGATCCTCTGAAAGATTCAGAACTGGGCTTACCTGGAGGTGTTTTCCTAATAATCATAAGGCCGTCTCTAAGAGGTAGTATTACCTGTTCAACCCCTTTGTCAGAGCTGACCAGATTATTAAAGCTTTTTATTCCTGATGTCATCGGATCGAGGGCTCTTTTATCAGTAACTTTACCATCCCATAAAACATTATCTGCAAGAATATATCCACCAGGTCTTACAAGTGGAAATACAAGCCTGTAATAGTCGCAATATTCGCGTTTATCACCGTCAATAAATACCAGGTCAAATTGTTTTTTAATTTTGGGAATAACTGATTTTGCATCTCCGGTGTGCATAATTATCCTATTGCTTAATCCAGATCGTTTAATATAGCTGCTGCTCATCTTGTATAATTCATCATTTACTTCGATTGTATGCAACTCAGAATCTTCAGGCATAGCTGCTGCCATAGAGATAGCCGAATATCCGGTATATGTACCGATCTCAAGAATGGTTTTGGGAGCCAGCATTGACACAAGCATTTCAAGGACTTTCCCCTGCAGATGACCTGATATCATGTTAGGATTAACAACTGATGTATAGGTCTTTCGATACAGTTCCTGCAGCAAATCGCTCTCCGGTGTGGTATGATCGGCTATATATTTATCGATCTCGCTATCCATTATTTATAAATAAGAGTTGATAATTTACTATCACAAAATACCTCATTAGCTATATCAATCAGGTCATCGGAACTGATCAGGTCTATTTTCCTGTAAATATCATCCAGCGGGTCAACCTTATCATATACAAGAAGGCTTTTACCCATGCTCAGCATATAACTTTCGTGGTTTTCGTAGGATCTTGCAAGGTTACCTTTTATTTGTTTTTTTGCTTTATGAAGCTGAGTTATCCCAAGCTTTATGCTTCGTAATTTCTTAAGCTCCTTTTTCGCAATTGATATGCTTTTTTCAAGATTTGCTTCTTCGGTACCAAAGTAAATCAGGAAGACCCCTGTATCAAAATAGGGGTGGTAGGAGGATTCTACATTATATGCAAATCCGTTTTTCTCACGAAGGGAGAGATTTAGCCTTGAATTAAGTCCCTGTCCTCCCAGAATATTATTCAGCAGGTACATACCAATTCTCCTTTTATCTTTAAGGTTATAAGCTATATTGCCAATAATACAATGGTTCTGCCAGGTGCCTTTTTCAATTATTTTCGATTCGGGGATATACCCATTATTATTCGATCTTATTCGCTTACCTGTATTTATAGGAACTTTTGAAAAGTACTTCTCAAACAGCTTTATTATACGCTTATTTGAGATATTGCCAACAGAGCAAAAAACCATCTGATCGGTGAAGTAATTGTTTTTAATAAACCTTTCTATTGCCGGCCTGTCAAAATTAATAAGGCTGTTTTCTTCACCCAGGATATTACGCCCGAGAGCATCACCGTTAAAAATAAGTTCTTCGAAGTCGTCGAATATCAATTCGCTGGGAGTGTCTTTATATGAATTAATCTCCTCTGCTATTACCTCTTTTTCTTTCTTTATTTCCCTTACCGGGAAGCTTGAGTTAAAGGCTATATCACTTATAAGCTCCATGGCAACGGAGTAGTCCTCCTTAAGGAAGGAGCCGTACAAAACAGTTTCTTCCTTTGTGGTATATGCATTTAGCTCACCGCCACGATCTTCAAGTCTGCTAAGTATGTGGAAGGCTTTTCTTTTGCCTGTACCCTTAAAGAACATGTGTTCAATAAAATGAGCCATGCCATGTTCATCAACTTTCTCGTCTCTCGACCCGGCATTTATTATTAAACCGCAGTTTGCAACAATATTGGGAACTTCCATATGTATCATACGGATGCCATTATCGAGAGTATGTATAAAATGTTTCATTTAATTATTATCAGGCTGCAAAAGTAGTTTAAGTAACTGATATAGTAAAGAGTAGGTTGTAAATAATAAAGATAATTATGTTTTTAATGAAAAAAGGTAATTTAAATTTTTGTCATAATGAATTTGGCACTTATATTTGCAGTCCGAACAGAGGGTGCCATAGCTCAGTTGGTAGAGCACAGGACTGAAAATCCTGGTGTCGCTGGTTCAATTCCAGCTGGCACCACACTCCGGAAAGCTCCGCGAATATCGCGGGGCTTTTTTTATGCAAGCCTTTCGGTGAGGAAGCTTGCTTCTTAAAATTGAAAGGCTTGCATAAAAGCTACCGGCTTTGCCGGCTCCGGAGTGTGGTTTTTTCTTTACAAAGCACAAGGAATCACCGACCACAGGGAGGTAATTCCAGAGCTTTCAAACGTTTCACGTTCTCCGGAGTGTGGTTTTTTCTTTACAAAGCACAAGGAATCACGAGTTTGCGAAGCAATACTCGTAATACCAGTTTTGTTTCCTTATTTACGAAAGGTGGTTTTCTCCAGCACCGGGCATGCCTTCCCCGTTTTTATAAAATCTGGTGGTAGGATATGCAAACTCAATATCAGGATGCTTCTCAAAATTCACCAGGATGTCCTCCCATATATCATTCTCGGATGTTCTTCGCTTGCGGGGGTCACAGATATACCTTAGCGTGAGCATTACGCCGCTATCCAGCACTTTTGTGTAAACTATTGGAGTAAGGTACTGGTAGAAAATCATATATTTTTTACTTGCTTCCCTGATCTTTTTCTCAGCAGATAAGCTTAAAGTTTCAGCATGCTTTGTAATAATACTCCCGAGAAGCTTCTTGGCTTTTTGCCAGTCGCTCTCAAAGGTTACAAGGACAGCTATCTCATTCCAGATAAACTCGAAGCCAGCACTGTAGTTAGCCTGTGAATCAGTGAATACTTTACTATTAGGGATATGGATAATCCTGCCCGTGCTTTGATCTGCATCAACCCATTTCCCTATCTCTAAAATGGAAAATTGGAAAAGGCGGATGTCTATTATATCACCTGCATCATCACCTATCTGGACCCTGTCACCAATAGAAAAGGGCTTCCTGACAAGTATAAATAACCACCCTGCAATATTAGTAAGGGGATCTTTTAGTGCAATGGCAATACCAGCCGAGAGTAAGCCAAGAAAAGCGCCCAGCTGACCGAGAGCCTTAAACCATACACCCAGTATTAACAAAACAGAGAATAAGCCAAAAAAGAAAGATACTGCACGCTTCCATGTATAACGTACTTTTGGCTCATCAGAATAGCGCCAGACTACCTTTAATATTAAGTATCTCAGCACACCCAGTACAACAAGGATTATAATTGAATAGATAATATTACTTTGTGTCTCAGGAGTTATGCCCAGAGAATCTTGCAGGAAAGCAGTTATTTTTTCCATTGTCAACTCATTTAAGGGGGAAGTTATAAAATTAATTCTTAAGTATATTGCAGACTTGTCTAAAACAAAGATCATAAGCAGGAAAAAAGCACTCTTGAGGCTGAAGAATTAATATAGAAAACTACATATAAGTGGAGATTATGATTTCAAACATAGACTTCAGCGAATCAGATTAGGTTCATTAGTTTTATCTTTAGAGAGAATCAGCTCTAATAACTTTCTAATTCTGTATCTTATGAAGAAGATCCTTGTATCCTTTTTATTATCCGCCGCATTTTTAATTTCAGGTCTCGACAATATTCTGGCTCAGACTAATCCGCTTAAGACTCCTCTTCCTCAGGAGACTCTTGATATTCTTACCAATGAGATATCAGGCCAGGTTATTTATAATAATATGGTTGCCGTAGCAGGAGCCCCATGGATTCGTGAGGAGGCTGAGTTTAATGATACATTCTACGAGTCTGAAAAAATGTTGCAACTGGTTCAATCCTATGGGATCGAAACCGTCAGGCTGGACCGCTCTGAAAGCGATAGTGACTTTGATTACCCTGTTGAAGCAGAACTATGGATTACGGAACCGACAAAGAAACTTATTGCAAGATTAGATGCCGATGCTGCGATGGTTGCCAGGGGATCTCAGAATGTTGATTTTAGCGCTGAACTAATATATATTCCCCCGATGGATGAGTCAGGTCTTGCTAGATTGCTTATGCCCGGGAACGAAAATAAATACAGGGGAAAAGTTGGCCTGATGTGGAATCATGCCCGGGGCAATATTGCCAGTATGCTAGACTCACTGGGCTTGCGGGCTATAATAAGTTTTAGTTCGCGTGAGAGGTACTTCGATCCAAATATGGTAGTGTATAGTTCAGGATCCTATAGCACAGGCAGCAATCTGCAGGCCGGATTTACAGTCTCATGGAGGCAATGGTCGGAGATGCTTGAGGATCTGGAATATGGGGATAAAGTCATGGTCGAATGCAAAACCAGGATAGAAAAGAAAAAGGATAAGTTTGAATCTGTATTTAGCTGGATCCCTGGCACAGAACCTGATAAACCCGGAGTGATTTTTACCGCCCACCTTTTTGAGGGCTATACCAAACGTGGTGCAAACGATAATACTGGTGGGTGCGTTGTACAGCTCGAAATTTTAAGGTCATTAAATAAGCTTATCAAAGAGGGGCAGATAGAAAGACCGAAGAGGAATATTTATTTTCTCTGGCCAAATGAAATTTCAGGAACTTATAATTTTATTTCGGAGAATCCTGAAATTATTTCCAATACATGTATAAATATTAATATGGATATGGTATCGGAGGGATTAAGGTTAAATAATTCATGGTTAACCATGGGAGAGACGCCTGCACAGCTTGCAAGCTTCTATGATGGTCTGGCAAGCTCCGTTCTAAATTATGTTTGGAGAACAAATGATATTGTCTACCTGCCGGATTCGCCTCGTGGAAGAAGGGGAGGGCAGTATTTTCCCAGACCTATGATGGAAAAGAACGGATCTATTGATGCCTTCAGGTATTATATTCATGAAGCAACAGGGGGCAGTGATCACTTATGTTTTAACAATTCATCTGTCGCAGTGCCGGGAATAGAGTTTTTTACATGGCCAGACTACTGGTACCACGCAGATACAGATACACCCGACAAGGGTGATCCGACACAGATGAAGAGAATTGCCTTTATTGGTGCGGCAACGGCTTATGCGGCAGCTAACTGTACGGATGAAATCCTGCCGGGTATGATTGAAGCATGTTCGGATTTTGGATTAAACAGGTTTGCCGAAAGAGGTCTCTCAAATGCTGTAAACCTTATTAACGCCTCGGATAAGGAAACATTTGAGCAGAATTATAGTAGAGCCGAAAAAATAATAAATGTTTCTCTTTCCAGGGAAATAGAAGCTGTAAGAACACTTAAGGAAATATCTACAGGCTCATCAGAGTCAGATGCCCTGATCAATAATTCACTACGACAGTGGAGGGATTATCGTTCATTTATGGAAGAGTATATTTATGCTGCAGCAAATATTAAAGCAGAGAACCTTGGCTTGACAGTACCGTCAAATAAAAATGATAACAGGCTCTATAATAAACTGAATAAGATGATACCTGAAATTTCAGAAAGTGTCAGGTACAAGATATACTCGCCTACATCATTTGAACCTTACACCGAATATCTTTTGAAGCATAATGATGCAGATAAGTTTAAGATTGCCCGCAGCCGCGATTCAAGGACCCTGGTATCATATATTACAGGGTCATTATCAATTGCGGGGATAATCGACTATGCGGAAGTATATTCGGGAAAGGAATTTGATCCGCAGGAAGTCTATGATTATTTTAAGTTGCTTGAAGAAGTTGGTTATATACAGTTTAAATAGATCTAATCATAACTCAGCATATTGAGTTTCGAACTTCGCACTTCCATTGTGCAACATTTATTAACTTTAATCGTCTGTTTAGTAAAGAATGGATAACACCAGAACTAAAATTCTTTATCATGACAGTAGATTTATACGCAAACGAGGTTGTTATTAAGGCGGGTGATACGATAAAAACCGTCGATAATAATAAGATACATGGCAAGCTGATAGTTACCAACCAGCGGGTATATTTCAAAGCAATTGAGCAAATCCACGAATCACATAATATTGAGATCCTGCCTGAAAGTATAGAGGAAGTTATTTACTTCGGAGGAATGTTTTCTTCAAAGGGTTTAAATGTTATAACCAGAGACGGAATCTCATATAGTTTTCCCCTTAAAAAGAGGGATGAGATCGGGAAACTGATCAATTCTATGTACTAATTTTTTATCAGTTCGAGCAAAATTTATTGTGTTTTTGACTCACAATAACATTTCCTTAACAATCTGATAAATAATTAAAGCCTATCTTTCTTTTGAAAATCACTTGAACCTGAAGCTATGTTTCGTAATCTTCTTAAAACTGCGGTAAGAAATATCACTGCTAAATTTGGCTATACCCTTCTCAATGTAATGGGCATGACCCTGGCAATAACAGCCAGTTTATTCCTTATATTATATGTTCTTGATGAAGTCTCTTTCGACAGGTATCATGAGAATGCAGACAGAATTTACAGGGTGCAGTCCTACATCCAGGAGACAGATGATGAGTTTACATGGATAGTTGCACAGGTGCCCTTTGCACCACAGGTGCAGATTGATTATCCAGAAGTTGAGAGTGTAACCAGACTATTCAATGTTGGCCGGGTTCTTTATAAGTATGATGAGATTGAGCATAATGAGGAGAATATGTATTATGCCGATTCTACCTTTTTCGATATTTTTTCCTATAAACTTATTGATGGCAGTTTTGAAGGAGCTCTTAATAAGCCAAATTCGATAGTCCTTACCAAAACTCTTGCAAGAAAATATTTTGGGGATAAGAGCCCTGTGGGCAAGTCGCTTCAGAATGGAGACGATCTTTACCAGGTTACAGCTGTAATGGAAGATGTTCCCCGTAATTCGCATGTTATTTTCGATGGTCTTGTTTCAAGGACTACCCTGCCGGATGAGTTCGGTAGCTGGGGAAATTTCGGAGTCTTTACTTATATTCTTCTTAACCAGGGAAGTTCAGCAGCACAGTTTGAAGAAAAGCTGCAAGACATGTACCCCAGGTATATGGCTTCCATTTTTGAGCCGATAGGAATAAAAATTACCTACCAGCTAATGAATATCAGGGATATTCACCTGAAGTCTGATTCGGCTCAGGAACCTCAACCAACGGGTAGCTTACAGTATGTAATAATATTTGGTATAGTTGCCTTGCTTCTTCTGCTAATAGCAACTCTTAACTATGTAAACCTGTCAACAGCCCGCTCTGCCAGGAGGGCTAAGGAAATAAGCCTCAGGAAAGTTATGGGATCTAATCGAGGACCTCTTATTGCCCAGTTTCTAACAGAGTCAACATTGCTTACTCTTATTTCACTATTACTTGGAGTAGTTTTAATAATAGGCTTCCTGCCTGGGCTAAACACCCTATCCGGAAAATCATTTACCCTGGATATCTTAACAGAACCTGTGTTTTTCATATCCATAATTGGAATAATGATTGTTGTGGGAATAATTGGAGGTTTGTATCCTGCCTTCTATCTCTCACGCTTTAGTCCGGTTGATGTTATGAAGGGATCGTTTCAATCCGGATCATCCAAGGGACTTTTCAGAAAGATTCTGACCATTGTACAGTTTACTATTTCAGGAGCAATGATTGCATGCACCATTATTGTTTTTAACCAGCTTTCTTACCTCCAGAAGAAGGATCAGGGTTGGGATATGGATAGGGTTGTAATGCTTCAGTTGCCGGATAATGAGCCAATAACAAAGATGAAACTACTTAAGGAGCGTCTTATGGATAGCCCCTTAATCGCTAATGCAACACTTACCAGTAACCAGCTCGGACAGGGAAGTCCAAAAGTGATTTTCAGTGTTGAAACTGATGAGGGAATGCAACAAAGAGGTGTAAACTTTGCTGTGGTTGATGATGATTTTGTCGAAACTCTGGGAGTTGAAATCCTTGAGGGAAGAGATTTTTCAATGGATTATATTGGAGATACAATAACAGGTGTTTTGGTAAATCAGACCATGGCTGACAGGTTTAACTGGGATGAACCAATTGGGAAAAAAGTACAATTGGGCGATGGTACTCAGGTGATGGGATCTGTTATAGGATTAATTAAAGATTATCATCAGACAGGTATGTACAATGAGGTGGAGTCATTAATGTTGCTTTTCAGGCTGGATAATGCAATAATGTATATAAAGCTTGGAGAGAATGAGGCCACTGCTCTTGAATCAACCCGTAAGGCCTGGGATGAAGTTTTCCCTGGTAAGGATTTTGAATACACATACCTGCTTGATAATTTTAGCGAGCAATTTGGAAACGACCGCAACAGGAGTACCATCTTTTTGCTATTTACACTGCTTACAATAGTAATTGCCTGTCTGGGATTGTTTGGACTAGCTTCATATACTGTTGAGAAGAGAACAGGGGAAATAGGTGTGAGAAAGGTATTCGGTGCAAGTGAAACCACTGTTCTCAGAATGATATCATTTGAGTTTCTTGTATTGATGATAATATCATTTGTTGTTTCAGTTCCGGTGGTGATTTACCTGATGTCAGACTGGCTGCAGAATTATGTTTACCGGATAAATATCAGTCCGCTGGTCTTTGTCCTGGCCATAATTATTACTCTCGTTCCAACGGCTATAACGGTAAGTTACCAGGCTATTAAGGCGGCACGGACAAATCCTGCAGATGCTTTAAGGGAACAATAGTCAATATTCATTTATTATTAGTAATTTTCTGGCAATAACCCGAAGAATCTTATTGCTATGAAAACTATTAAGTTATCTCTTATTCCCGTTTACCTCTTATCCCTGTTCATATATGCCTGTACAAATTCGGGCTCAGAAACAGGGCTTGATAAATTAACAAAGCTTAAATCAGAAGATTACCAGAGGGCAGAAAGTATGCTTTCTTCAAATACTTCAGCCCTGGTATCAGGCACTTCAGTTAGTCCGGTATGGATAGATGCTGAAAGTTTCTGGTACAGAAATAATATTGAGGGCGATTATGAATTTATCAGGGTCAATATACCTGAGAAGTCACGGGAAAAGGCTTTTGATCACGATCTGATTGCAAAATCTCTATCTGCAGCAACAGGAGATAAATACGATGCAAAGCGACTGCCTTTTACTTCCTTCGAGTATAATGATGGGGTAAATTCCATTAAGGTTAGCATTAAGGGAACAGATTATATCTGTTTTGTTAATGGAGCAAAAGCCGAAAAGATTATTAATAAGAACATAGTACCTAATTCGATATTATCTCCCGACGGCAATTGGGCCGCTTATATCAGGGAGTACAATCTATGGATAAAGAATCTGGATACCGGGGAGGATATTGAGCTAACTCACGACGGTGAAAAGGATTATGGATATGCGACCAATAATGCTGGTTGGACAAAAAGGGAGACACCTGTCCTCTTATGGTCGCCTGATTCAAAAATGATAGCCACTTTTCGTCATGATGCCAGAGGTGTCGGGGAAATGTACCTGGCTACAACTAATGTTGGTCATCCCGAACTTGAAGCATGGAAGTATCCACTACCGGGAGACTCTCTTATTTTCAGAATAGAGAGGTTGCTTATTGATATTGGTAGTAAAAAAATAATAAAGCTAAAGATGGATCCCGATCCACACAGGTCAACAATAAGTGATCATATTGCAGGAAGGGGAGGGATTTTCCTGGATGTTGAGTGGAGCAAGCAAAGCGACCTACTTTCTTTTGTTTCAACCTCAAGGGACCACAGGCACGAAATACTCAGGACAGCAGATCCTGAAAGTGGAATAGTAAGGAATGTAATGGAAGAAAGCGAAGACACCTTTTATGAATCCGGCTATAATTCCATATGCTGGAGAGTATTGCCAGAGTCGGGTGAGCTTATCTGGTATTCTCAAAAAGACAATTGGGGACATCTTTACCTACATGATCTGGAGAGTGGCAAAGAGATTAATCGTATTACAGAAGGCGAATGGAAGGTGCTGAGCGTGCTGAGGGTTGACGAAGGGGAGAGAAGAATATATTTTACGGGAGCAGGACGCGAACCGGGCGATCCTTATTTCAGCTATCTCTACAGTGTGGATTTTGATGGCAGTGATTTAATACTTCATACACCCGATAGTGCCAACCATGTGGTAAGCCTGTCGCCTGGCGGAGAATATTTTGTGGATATTGCTTCAACACCGGTAAGTCCGCAGCTATCAAAGGTCGGATACTTTGATTCCAGTGATGCTTTTGTTTTTGAGGAAGCAGATATCTCCAGACTTATATCATCAGGCTGGCTTGCACCAACGCCCTTTGTTGTAAAGGCAAGGGATGGCAAAACAGACTTATATGGTCTTCTTCATAAACCTGCAAATTTTGATCCCGGGAAAAATTATCCCGTAATAGTATATATCTATCCTGGACCACAATCCGGCAGCGTTGGATCACGAAGCTTTGCTCCTTCAAGAGGCGATCGTCAGTCTATTTCAGAGCTTGGATTTATAGTTGTTGCACTCGACGCAATGGGTACGCCGATGCGATCAAAATCCTTCCAGGAGGTGTATTATGGTAATATGGGTGATAATGGCCTTCCCGACCAGATAGGCGGATTAAAACAGCTTGCAAAGAGATTCGGATGGATGGATCTCGACAGAGTTGGTATTTACGGACATTCCGGAGGAGGCTTTGCCTCTACAGCAGCGATACTCAGATACCCTGATTTCTTTAAGGTGGCTGTAAGTGGTGCAGGAAATCACGATAACAGAAATTATGAAGACGATTGGGGCGAAAAGTGGAATGGCATGCTTGAAGTTTATCCCGATGGAACAGATAATTATGATATACAGGCAAATCAGGTGCTGGCAAAAAACCTGAAAGGTAAATTGTTGCTTGCTCATGGAACAATGGATTCGAATGTACCACCTTATAATACTCTTCTGGTAGTAAACGAACTAATTGCGGCTAATAAGGACTTTGATTTAATTTTGTTTCCCAACAGAAGTCATGGCTTTGGTAATGAGCCTTATATGATGAGAAGGAGATGGGATTATTTTGTTGAGAATTTACTTGGTGCTCAGCCGCCGGAGGAATATGAGATTGGTAGTAGATAAAAAAATAAGCCTGCTTGATTCAAGCAGGCTTATTTTCTTTAAAAGGGTGATTTCTATTTATTCTTCTTACCTTTTTTTGTGGTAATTACAACTACACCTGCAGCTCCTCTGGAACCGTAAATCGCAGTTGAAGAGCCCTTTAATATGTCTATTGATTCTACATCACTAGGAGCAATATGATCCAGTGAAACAGCGGGTGAGCCATCAACTATCAGGAGTGGATCACTAGAGCCAATAAGTGATGATATTCCTCTTATCCTGATTGTTGTTCCTTCAACTGTAACACCGGTTGCTTCGCCGGCAATCATAGAATAAATATTATTATATGACCTGTTCTTGAACCTGTCACTTTTTATTGAAGAAACACTACCAGTAAGATCGTCTGTGCTGCTTCGTCCATATCCTGTTTCAACAGACTCTTCATCCATCTGCCTTGTATCAGGCAGTAGACTTGCTTCATGGTTCATTGTTATCTCCAACCTTTCCTGTCCAATATAGGCTATTTCAAATACGCCATCATTAAGACTGTAGAATGATATTTTTTTGACATCGGGCTTAAATTTTAACCTGAATTCTCCTTTTGAGTCAGACATAACGTTCGAGTTGGTTCCGTCAAGAAAGATTGAAACATTCCTTACAGGCATAGAATCCCTGTTGACAATCTTTCCTGTCAGCACAACTTTCTTTTTATTTTTTCCCTGGCTTGATACAGGCCCGCATATAAATATTGCGAGGATTATGGTGAGAGCTATTCTTGTTTTCATAATTAATTTGAATTGTAAGTTTATAATATTTAAAATCTTTAATCCTGCTAATAATTGTTCTTTCAACATTATGACCCCTATCCGGATAAAAAACCCTATAGATAAACGGCAAATATAATAATAGGTCTATATTATTCAGGACAGAAAGTTATAAATATATATCCGGCTTTAATACCTTCTCAACAATTCTGCCATTTATTTTTTCGACATAATAAGCAGATGGTCCTTTACGGGTCGATACCACCTTTTTTACTTCATTATCTTCAAAATAGATTGCAGCACTATTATCAATTGCATATCCGGGCTTTAGCGATTCTTCACTTATCAGTTTATGATAGGTTGGTCGTCTCTGTTCTTCTGCATCGTAATGTGGTGAGTGACTTCCCTTAATAAATCCAAGACATTCAATTTTTGTTAATTCTTTAGGTCTTGAGTCCGTTGTCCCTTCCTCGAACCAGCATAATGATCCGGCACTTCCCCCGCTAAGTACAATACCCTTATTCCATGCATCAAATAGTATTTTGTCGATCCCCTGTGCCTTCCATATAGCCATCATATTCAAGGTATTGCCTCCTGATACGACAATCGCATCCATTGACAGCAGAATATCCTCGAAGCTATCTTTCTGTGAGTAGGAGCTGATAAACATTTCCTGCACAAGAGGGATAATATTTAATTCGGCTACTTTTCTGTACCAGTTCAGAATTGCATAAGGACTATCTGCCGCGGCTGTTGGTAAGTAACATATCCTTGGTCTTTCCTTACCTGTCAGAGTAGCTACATAATTGATCATATTTGCATTGCTGCCACCTCCAAAAGCAACTATCTTCCTGGTGTTGTTCAGGGGTTTATTATCTACAGCATAGGCATTTGAAAATGAGCTGATCCCCAGCCCGATAGTCCCTAAGGCTGATTTTGCCAGAAAATCACGACGTTCCATAAATATAGCTTGTTAATTTGAGCAATTAAGATAATAATTATAGTTCTGCCGACACAGTTAATAAGCAAAAATTGTTTCCGGATATTCTTATTAAGAGTTAAATTTTGTAGTCTGAGCTAAAATTCTACAATATTATTCTTACTCCCTGCTTAGAAATAGTTGAAATATAGGAAGTGTTTTCTATGCCCAGAGAATCAAAAACTGAGCTAATAATTCCGGCACTGATGCCTGCAGATTCAGTATTATTATTAAAAGCAAATACTGATGGACCTGAACCTGAGATATTAAACGCCAATGCACCCGAATCTAAAACAGATATTTTAGCCCTGTCATAACCAGGAATAAGTGCTTTCCTGTAAGGTTCTGCAATAACATCGCTTACCGAACGTCCAATCAAATCCAGGTCCTTGCTCATAAGTCCGGCAATCAGTGCTGATGCATTCCCAGTCTGGATTACTGCATTCTTTACCTGAACATTTTTTTTAACCAGCTCTCTTGATTCGGATGTTTTAATAACAATATCCGGATGAACAATGGTGCAAACAAGCTCTTCAGGAAAGGGTATTTGGATTATGTCTAAAGGCTTATACGATCTTACCAGGGTGAATCCGCCAAGGATGCAGGGAGCAACATTATCGGCGTGGGCTTCTCCGCTAACAAGCTTTTCTCCTTCCATTGCAAACTCAATCAGTTCTATATCTTTAAATCTCCTGCCAGTAAGTTCGTTAAAAGCAAAAACAGCACCCGCAGAACTGGCAGCACTCGACCCTATTCCACTGCCAGGATTTATTTTTTTTAGAAATCTTATATGTATCCCGCTACTATCTCCCAGTCTGGCCTTCATTTTTTCGAGAGCAGGAACAACCACGTTCGAATTGTCAACAGGAATATTTGCATCAGTAAAATTTTCAATTGTGATAAAATTGCTATTATTAAGTTCCATCTCGATAATATCTCCTGGCTGATCGATAGCAAAGCCCATAATGTCGTAGCCGCTGCCAACATTTGATACTGTGGCAGGAGAGAAAACTTTCACTGATTTTTTTGAAGACATATTTAATAAAATAAATTTTTGGTCTACTAAGTTAAGGTAATCATAAAAATATTTTACCGCTACCTTTGAAAAAGACATAATAAATTCACCTAATATGTTTAACATCCTCTAAAGACCCAGTTACCAGGAATAAGTTATTTAATACCGAATATATTTTCTGTATTATTAATTCTTATCTTAGTTTCTTATTAATTAATACAGACTGGGATGAAGATACTGGTAACCGGGGCAACAGGATTTGCCGGCGGAGTTTTTATGAGATCTCTAAGGGATAAATTCCCCAACTCTGAGATAGCTGGGACAGGACGAAATCAGGAAAAAGCAAAAGAGCTGAGAGACGAAGGCTTTGAGATAATTACAGGGCATCTTACAGATCCGGCATTTATTAGCCGGGAGCTTGGCCATTTTACACATATTGTACATTCTGCAGCCAGATCATCAATATGGGGAAAGTATAGCGATTTCTACAGGGATAATGTTGAGCTTACGAAGAATCTTCTTAATAATATTGAAAGTCTCGAGAGGTTTATTTATATCTCTACTGCCAATATATACTTTAATTTCAAGGATCGTATAGATGTGAAGGAAGACGATCCACTACCACGTAAGTATGTTACATGGTACCCCGTAACAAAATTAATGGGAGAGAGGGAGGTCTTGAACTACCATAAAAGAGATATCCATACTATCTCGCTCAGACCCAGAGGTATAATTGGTAAGGGAGATACAACTTCCTTGCCAAGGGTACTTAAGGCATACGAAGAGGATAAAATTAAGATAATTGGCAGCGGGAAAAATATAATCGACTTTACTTCAATAAAAAATTTGTCGCATGCCGTAGCCCTTTCCCTTACCTCGGGGCCTGATACTTCAGGGCAGGCATATAATATATCGGATGGAGAATCATTTGGTTTCTGGCCGCTGATGGAAGAGACTACCAAAAAGCTTGGCTACACAAAGAAAATTGGCAGGGTACCATATCCCCTGGTGTATTTTGCCGCTACACTCAGTGAATTAATAGCAAAGCTGAGAGGTGGCTATGAGCCGTCCCTTACTCGTTATGCTGCAGGAATAATGAAGGCATCGTTTACTCTTAATAATGATAAAGCCAGAGAGCAACTTGGATATAAACCTATAATATCTTCTATGGAATCTATAAATGAATTTCTCGAATGGCACCAGAAAATTTAACAAGTACAATGCTTAAGAAACTATTTAAAATGAGAAGTATGGCATCAAAAATTATCGCATTTTTTCTTGCACTTGTTTTATTTTCATGCACTGATAAGAAACAAAAGGAGTATAATATGACTATAGACGATTTTGGAGAGATCGACGGACAGGAAGTTGTCCTGATATCACTTAAAAATAATGAAGGCAATATTGTCAGACTTACAAATTACGGTGCTACAGTTAACTGGATTGAGGTGCCTGACAGGGATGGGAAACTCGAGAATATTACTTTTGGCTATAGTAGCCTTGATGATTATCTGACAGGAGACCCTTATTTCGGTTCCGTAGTAGGCCGTTATGCCAATAGAATAGCAAAGGGTAGTTTTAAAATTGGCGACAGCGAATATAAGCTGAGCATTAATAATGGAGAAAACAGCCTTCATGGTGGTCCGGGAGGATGGCATAGCGTGGTGTGGGATTATGAGATTATTGAGAAGAAAGGGAAAGAGCCTGGCGTTAGATTTATATATGATTCTCCCGATTTGGAGGAAGGTTATCCAGGTAATATGCATGTTGAAGTTTTATATACCTGGACCGATAATAATGAGCTCGTAATTGATTATAAGTGTTCAAGTGATAAAGCAACTGTGTTAAATATTACCAATCATGCCTATTTTAACCTTAAAGGGGCTGGCAACGGAGATATCCTTGATCATATACTCCAGATCAGGGCGTCAGAATTTACCCCGGTAAACTCTGACCTGATTCCACTGGGAACCAATATTAGTGTTGATGGCACACCATTTGATTTCAGGGAGCCACATAAGATAGGAGAAAGGATCAACCAGGACTTTAAGCAGCTGATTCTCGGAATGGGTTATGATCACAATTTTGTTCTGGATAATGATATTGAGCCAGATGCTATTGTTTATGAAGAGAGTAGCGGAAGGGTGATGGAGATGTTTACTGATCAGCCGGGAGTGCAGTTATACTGCGGTAATTTCCTTGATGGTTCAGAAAAAGGGCATGGCGGCAAGGCTTATGAGTACCGGGGTGGATTATGTCTCGAAACTCAACACTTCCCCGATAGTCCCAATCAGGAAGCATTTCCTTCAACCCTTATTGAGCCCGGGCAGATATTCGAATCTAAGACCATCTACCTTTTTAGTGTCAGGTAAGATAAGATCTGATTCTGAATCTGGCTGGCCAGGATGGTGCGACAATAAGGTGCTTACAAACAATTATCATTTTTGTCTGTTTATCATATAAACAAAAGTATTATATTATGAAAAAGATTCTATTTTCCTTTATTCTGTCTATCCTGGTTTTTTCTTTTGCCAGTGCCCAGGATACAGGCTTTTATAATTTCAAGGTAAAAACCATTGATGGAGAAGATTTTGACTTTGCACAGCTAAAGGGCAAAAAGGTTATGCTAGTAAATACTGCATCTAAATGTGGTTTTACTCCTCAGTACGAAGATCTTCAGGAACTATTTGAAGAATACGGCGGCGATGATTTTATTATTCTGGGCTTCCCGGCGAATAATTTCAGGAACCAGGAGCCGGGAACAGATTCTGAGATCATGACTTTCTGCACTGAAAATTATGGTGTTAGCTTCCCGATGATGTCAAAAATCTCTGTAAAGGGAGATGATATGCATCCACTATATAAATGGCTAACTCAGAAAGATCTTAACGGTGTTGAAGATTCAGAAGTAAGCTGGAATTTCCAAAAATATCTGGTAGATGAGAATGGTAAGCTGATCAGGCATCTTAAACCAATGAATAAGCCTGGATCCAAAGATGTACTAAGCTGGCTAGCACAATAACTATATATTTATAGTTTTTCTGTGATAATATCCCGGCCGCTGAAAGGCCTTGTTATAAAGCGTAAAAAAACTTTAAACGGAGTAAGGAAAGAAATGACCGCTCCGTTTTTTTCGTTTTCAAGAATTTTCTTAACCAGAAATTGCGCAACAGTTTCAACTTCCTCGGCCAGGATATTAAAGATACGACGCGACCTCCGCGAGCCCTCCGGATCTTTTCTAATCGGATCAAGTATCATATCAGTAATTACCATTCCCGGTAGCAGAAGAGAAACTGTTACAGGGCCATTATTTATTTCCCGGGCAAAAGCCCTTGTAAAGTACTGAACTGCCCTTTTCGACATCCCGTAGGGAACCAGGCCATTAATCATTCTCCCATCACTACCAAGACCACCCATATTGTAAATTGCTCCTTTTCCCTGTTTAAGCATTCTCTGGTATGATATCTGACAGGCAGAAACCAGGCCTTTAATATTTGTATCTATTAAGCTGGAAATCTCATTATTACTGATAGATCCCACTGTTTTTTGAGAGTTTGCTATGCCGGCATTATTGATCCAGATATCAATATCACCAAAAAGTTTAGTTGCAAAGTCCCACAATGTTTCAAGATCACTGTTCTTTCTTACATCACATACCACACCCTTGAACATAGCAGGATCAAGATCTTCGCTTAAGCTTTCATATGACGATGTTACCGACCTGTCTGTGGTTCCACTATATGTTACACGACATCCCTGCCTTACAAACTCCTCTACCAGCCCGGCTCCAATGCCTCTTGTTCCACCTGTTATAACAACATGTGTCATATTTATTTCAATTTTTTTTTCTAAATTAACGGCCCCTTAAAGATACGAGACAAAAGACAAACGACAATAGGGGCCGAACTTGTCGAGGGATCTGTTTTATTTAAGTTACATATTTCTCACTTCGTTCGAGACGACAAACGGTTCAATAACTTAACAATTAGGTAATTAAATAAATAAACAATAATAAGAACTATGAAATCAGACATTGAAATTGCTCAGGCAGCTAAAATGTCCCATATAAAGGACATAGCTGCTAAATTAGAGATTCCGGAAGATAAGCTGGAGTATTATGGTAAATATAAGGCTAAATTACCTCTTGATCTTATAGATGAAGAAAAGGTAAAGAAGTGTAAACTGGTTCTTGTTACGGCCATAACCCCAACACCGGCCGGAGAGGGAAAAACAACTACCTCCATAGGTCTGACAATGGCTATGAACAAGATAGGGAAGAAGACAACAGTCGTTCTTCGTGAACCTTCGCTGGGGCCTGTATTTGGCATAAAGGGAGGAGCTGCTGGTGGCGGTATGGCACAGGTTGTTCCTATGGAAGATATTAACCTTCATTTTACAGGTGATATCTCTGCAGTGGAGAAAGCAAATAACCTTCTGGCTGCCCTGATCGACAATAATCTTCACCAGCACTCCGTTAGTCTCGGACTGGATCCCAGGACTATTGTCTGGAAGAGGGTGATGGATATGAATGAGCGTGCCCTGAGAGATTGTGTTATAGGTCTTGGCGGACCTACAGAAGGTGTACCACGCGAGTCAGGTTTTAATATTACAGCAGCCTCTGAGGTAATGGCTATACTATGTATGGCTACCAGTATGGAAGACCTGAAGCGCAGGCTTGGTAATATCTTTATTGGATATACTTATGAGAAGAAGCCAATTTATGCCCGTGATCTGAAGGCTGAAGGAGCAATGGCTGTTCTGCTTAAAGATGCGATCAAACCAAACCTTGTTCAGACCCTTGAAAATACTCCTGCAATTATTCATGGAGGTCCATTTGCAAATATTGCACAGGGAACAAATACTATTCTTGCTACCAAGATGGGAATGTCCTTAAGTGACTATGTAATTACTGAAGCCGGTTTTGCCAGTGACCTTGGAGCTGAGAAATTCTTTGACATAAAGAGTAGGTTTGCAGGATTCAAGCCTGATACAGTGGTTGTTGTAGCTACTATCAGAGCCCTTAAATACCATGGCGGAGCTAATATTGCAGATCTTAAGAATGAAGACCTGGATGCTCTTGAGAAAGGACTCGAAAACCTTGATGCTCATATTGAGAATATGGCAAACTTCGGACTTAAGCCCATCATTGGAATTAACAAGTTTGTAACTGACTCAGAGGCAGAAGTCGAAATGATTGAAAAACATTGCGCTGCTAAGGGTGTTACTGTAGCTCTTAATGAATCATGGGAGTATGGTGGTGAAGGTGCAATAGAGCTGGCGAAGAAAGTAGTAGAAGGATGCGAAGATCCTGCTAACGACTTTAAGCCTCTCTATCCACTCGATATTCCATATAAGGAGATGATCGAAACAATCTCAACAAAAGTTTATGGAGCTGATGGAGTTGAGTTTACTGCTAAAGCCAAAAAACAACTTGCCCAGATAAGTGAACTGGGACTGAAAGATCTGGCTATTTGTATTGCAAAAACACAAAAATCACTCTCGGATGTAGCTTCTTTAAAAGGACGTCCAAAGAACTTTAATATTGCAATCCGCGAGGTTGAACTATCCTCGGGCGCAGGCTTCATTGTTCCAATAGCAGGAGCAATAATGCGTATGCCCGGACTACCCTCAGCCCCTGCAGCAGAAAAGATCGATATTGATGATAAGGGAATAATAACAGGGCTCTTTTAGCAAATACCAAAGAGCTAAGGGCAAAGGGCTAAGAGCAAAGAGCAGGCCCGAGCAAAAATAAAGGCATTAATCACGCGATTAATGCCTTTATTCTTTTTATGCCTTCCGGCTATATTTTAATAGAAACTATAGTGCTCCTTCATCGTAAGCTTTCTCACCATGAAGAGCCTGGTCGATACCAATTTCTTCTTCCTGGTCTGTAGTTTTGACCGGTGTAATAAGGTTTATTATTACAAGCATAAGATAGGTAAAGCCAAATGCATAAACAGCACTTATTGATACTGCAACAACTTCTTTAAGAAAGAAGGATGTATTACCTTCAAGAAGTCCGCTTTGTCCGTTAATGGTTGAAAATGCAAATACTCCAAGTAATATAGTACCAAGCGTTCCTCCAATACCGTGAACACCCCATACATCAAGTGCATCATCCCATCCTAGCCTGTTTTTCATTTGTACTGCAAAGAAGCATACTGCACCGGCAGCTATTCCTATTACCATTGCAGCCCATAGCGGAACGAATCCAGCGGCCGGTGTAATTGTTGCCAGACCTGCCACTGCACCGGTTAATAGACCGACGAATTTTGGCTGCCCTTCCTTTATCCATTCTATTATCAGCCAGGTTATTGCTGCAAATGAAGCGGCAACATCAGTATTCAGGAAAGCAAGTGTTGATATTGCATCCACATCGAGCTCACTCCCTGCATTAAAACCATACCATCCAAACCATAGTAATCCGGTTCCTATTGCAACAAGCGGAATACTGTTTGGTGGCGAATTAGTATCCCTGCGCTTGCCTACGTAGATTACAGATGCCAGAGCAGCGAAACCTGCTGTTGCATGAACTACAATACCTCCGGCGAAGTCAAGAACACCCCATTGGGCCATTAGTCCGCCTCCCCATACCATATGTACAAAGGGGTAATAAACGAATATCTGCCAGGCAACAAGGAAAATCAGGTAGGCTTTGAAAGTAACACGATTAATAAAAGCTCCTGTAATAAGTGCCGGTGTAATAATTGCAAACATCATCTGGTAGGCAACAAAAATATACATCGGATATTTGCCATTATCAAAAGCATCATCAAAAGCTATACCCTTAAGAAAAACAAGATCAAGGTTTCCGATTATACCACCTTCTCCACCGCTGAAACACAATGAATAACCTATAGTTACCCACATTATAGTTGTAACACCAAGCGACACGAAGGTCTGGACCATTATGCCGAGTATATTTCTTTTACCCGCCAGTCCGCCGTAAAAAAATGCCAGCCCCGGGGTCATTAACATCACCAGGCTGGTGCATAAGATCATAAATGTTGTTGAGCCACTATCAAACATAATTTTAGTATTATTGATTAATAAGAATTTGCTTAGAATGACATCCCGAAGACCATAAACACATTACCGGCCTCCGGATTAGTAATAAACGAAGTATAAACAGGAAGAGAGATCTGATCAGTAAGCTGTATTTCTTTTGATATGCTTATTCCAAGATTTGTTATACCAGCCTTAGTTTGTCCGTAGAAGCCTGCCGGTTCACCATTATCAGTATCTGGAAAATCGAGAGGCATACCTACAAATAAATCTATACAGGTATTCTTAATCGAAGTTGAATATCCAAGCTCAATATACTTGGACATTACTATTCCATCAGCAGGTACAAGGGCTCCTCCTTCATCCATATATTTACGACTATCAGCACCCCAGATATTAATTGCAAACAAAATACTCACCGGCAGTTTATCAGTGCCATTAAAAGACAGGGCTGCTTCAAATAAATGTCCGGTCTGATCTTTATCGCCATTATCAATTTTTTTAAAGTCGTTATTGTAATTAAAATAGTCGTAGCTATCTCTTGTTTCATCCGGGAAGAAGTAATCGGTCAGGGTAAGAGAGAAAATATCTTTTACCGTATATGAAAGGTAAAGATCGGCTTCCTGCCCCGTTTGTGTACCACTTAAGGAATAAGCACCCCAGGCACCTATGGCAAAGGAATGATCTTCAGAGCCAAAGCCATATTCTATATAGGGCTGAACGCTGGGTGAAGATCCCCCAAGGTTTATCCCCCGCCAGATATAGCGACTTGCAAAGTCGACACCCAGGCTCCATGGCGAATCTTCTTCCTGGGCTCCTGCATTTAAGGAGACCGTAACCAGGATAACAATTATTGGTAAGAGTTTAGATTTCAGATTCATCTTAATACTGATTTAGTTAGTAGAGTATATTATTTATCGTCAAAAAATTAATTGAGTCTTGAATAAGCTGACACAAAAATATCTATACCAGTATTCTGCTACAATCAGTAATTAGACTGGAATTTGTTTAGGAAATATTACTATTCCTTATAGGTAATTTACCTATACACATAGAGGTGTTTCAACGAATAGTCAGGATATATTATATGGCTACTACTTATCAGTCGATACTGACGAGATTATTTTTAATTGCGTATTTTACTAATTCTACAGAAGACTTCAGATTAAGTTTATGCATTATATTGTTTTTATGCGAGTCTACTGTCCTTATACTTATACACAGTTTTCTGGCTATCTCCTTATTAGTGTATCCCTCAACAACATTACGAAGAATCTCCATTTCCCTTTCGGTAAGGGCTACACCCTGATCCCTCTTATCACCTGAGCTCGATTTTCGCATTATCGACTTAAGTACCGTATCTGAGATATCTTTATTGTAGTAGTTCTCCCCTTTATTTATGGCATAAATAGCTGCCAGCAATTCACTCATGCTTGTGTCTTTTGGGAGATAGCCGCTGGCTCCTGTTTCAAGTGCTTTAACAATAAATTCTTCGTTTACATGCATCGACAGAATAAGTACTTTTACCCCGGGATGATTCTTTTTAATATATTCCGATATCTCCAGGCCTGACATTCCCGGCATGGAGATGTCTGTTATAAGCAGATCTGGTGTAAGGGATCTGAGCATTTCAATCAAATCCTGGCCACGACCAACTTCACCAACTACTTCTATACCAGCTTCGTCATTTAGTATTGATTTAACACCATCTCTGAACATCTGGTGATCATCCGAGAGTATAACTTTAATCTTTTCCATCTTTATTTTCAAGTCTTATCCTAATATCGATTTTTGTTCCATCGCCTGGTTCAGAATGAAGCTTAAATTCACCTCCAAGAAGATGAACCCTTTCATTCATATTTGATATCCCGTTGCCACATAGTTTTCTATCCTTACTGTTGTTGAAGCCCCTGCCATTATCTGATATACTGAGAACCAGAATACTATCTAAATAAGCAAGGCTTATTTTTCCTCTGCTGGCATCAGAGTGTTTTACTATATTATTCAAACCTTCCTGCGAAATCCTGTAGAGGTAGGTATTTATTTTTTCGTTGATATCTCCGGGGATTTCTGAGCTGGTGAAAATGAATTCAATACCTGAACTTTTTGACATATCCCTGCAAAGTTTCTTCAAGGCCTCTGTAAGACCCAGCTGGCTGAGTTCTGCAGGCATCAGATTATTTGAGATATTTCGGATCTCATTTATAATGTTTGCAATCAGAATATCCACTTCTTCCATAATCTCTCTTGCTTTTTCTGCAGGAGCATTTGCGCATCTCTCAAGTCTCAGCTTTACAGCCAGTATGGATTGCCCAAGGCCATCATGCAATTCTCTCGATAATCTCAGTCTTTCAAGTTCCTGGCCATCTATCATAGAGCTCAGTCTCATAGATCTTTCCAGTTTAAGCTTTTCCCTTTGCTCCTTAATCCTGCCCGACATTTCGTTGAAAGCTAAAACCAGACTGCCAATTTCATCTTTGCTGGCAATATCATCCACAATAACGTCGTAATTGTCGCCAGAGATCTTATCGGCGGCATCTTTCAGTTTAAGCACAGGCAGCGAGATCCTTCTTGCGATAAGATATACAATGGCAAAAAGCATTAAAGACATCAATCCACCCAGGAAAAGGATATTATTCCTCAATGAATAAATTGGTATCATTGCTTCTGCTTCGTCGATCTCAGAGAGAATTACCCAGTTGAGCCCCGGGATATCAACCTTGCTATATGAACTGATTACTTTTATTCCCCGGTAATCATAAATCAGGCTAGTTCCGGTAATACCTTCCAGAGCATTATGTACGCCCCTGGTTCTTGCTTCAGTCTTAAAAACGGAATTGTCCTCAAACCTCGATGTGCTTCTCATCAGGAAATCACTTCCAACCAGATATGATTCTCCCGATTCCCCAAGACCGTTATGAGGATTATTTTCATACATAATTGAGTTTATTGCCCCGGTATTTATTTCGGTTGCAACAATCCCAATCAGGCTGGAATTATGATCAAAAACGGGAGCACCCACAAAGATTGCAGCACTATTCGAATCTATTTCCATTGTGTAGTCTTCTATAGAAATGGAGGAAGTAACCAAAATATCATTAAATAGCTTATTCAGTGGTCTGTTATTCTTGTCATAAAAATACAGGGCACTATCAGACTCGCTAATAGTAAAGGAAATAGAACCCTGATCTGCACCAATAATTAAAAATTTCCTGTAATACTTATTGGATAAAAAGTGCTTCTTTAAGAACTTGCTGTATTCTGAAAAAACCAGTGCCTTTTTATCTGCTTCGCTAATATCATTCTCAGCCAGGAGTCTGTAGATATTTAGAACATCCTCCGATTTACTTATAAGTCCAATATCCTCAATCCTGTCTTCAAACAATCGTTCAATCCTGTACTTTTTCTCAATCCTGATGGAAGTAAGCTGGTCAATAGTCCTTTTCAGAAGCGCATCCTTCGCCCTGAAGTATGAATAGGAACCAACAATAATAACTGTAATGATATTAAGCAGCAGAAAATAAGTAATAAGTTTATGAACAATCGACCTTCTTCGCATGGAGCTTTATGTATGGGGCAAAATAAGCGAAAAAACATTAAATATTTTATAATGAATAATATATTGATATGTTAGCTTGATTATTTGATCTCCAGGCATACACCCTTTGCCCTACGCCCTTTGCCCTTTGCCCTACGCCTATCCTAATATAGATTCATTATAAACTTGCAGTGCCGGATCACAATAAGTCACCGCTAAAAAGCATTTTGCATTTTTTTTATTTATTTAGTACATTCTGAGATTATTGTACGTATCCTTTTATGTAAACGATTCTTGTTATAGCCTTAAAGACTAATATGTTATCTGCTGATATCTACGAAAAAATTGATGGGTCGGTTCTTGCCGGGGGACAAAACAGCAGGTTTGGGGGCAAGGTTAAAGCTAATATGCTGGTTGGGGATAAGCCAATAATTCAGAAAACCCTTGAGATCCTGGATTCAGTTTTCTCAACAACATTAATAATTACCAATTATAGCCAGGAATTCTCAGTCTATCGTAATTATAATATGTTTGAGGATATATTTAAAAATGTTGGCCCCCTTGGGGGAATTCACTCAGCCCTTACACATAGTTCAGCTGAGGCCGTATTTGTTGTTGCCGGCGATATGCCAGGTCTGTCAGAAATATTGATCAGGCAGTTAAGTAAATACTTCCTGAGTTCAGATTGCGATGTTCTTATTCCATCAATAGACGGTAATATAGAACCTCTGCATGCAATATATAGCAGGGGAATACTTGGCAGACTTGATGCTTATCTTTCTGCAGATAAAAATTATGCGATAAGGAATTTCCTTAATGACTTAAAGGTTGAATACCTTGAAATTTCTGCTTCTGAAGATAATAGGTCTTCATTTTATAATATTAATACCCCGGCTGATCTCGAAATAGCAAGAAGAAATAAAACACGAAAAAAATAAGATTATTCTATGGATATAAGAAAGCACAAATACACAGATGTTTTTTCTTCCTTTAAGGGAAAGGATGAAGAACTGATTCCTTTGTTGCAAAGGGTACAGGACCAGGATGGTTTTATTTCTCAGGAGGCAATAACTGCAATATCCAGATTTGCCAATGTGCCTGAGAGCAGAATATACGGAGTAGCGACCTTTTATGCTCAGTTCAGGTTCAAACCAAGGGGAGAAACTCATATAATGGTTTGCAGGGGCACTGCATGCCATGTGAAGGGAGCTACAAGGATAGTTGATGAGCTTGAAACACAACTGGGCGTAAAATCAGGTGAAACATCAGCCGATCTTAAACATTCAATGGAGGATGTGGCATGCATCGGTGCCTGCAGTCTTGCTCCCTGTATTATGAAGAACGGAAAGGTTGAAGCAAACCTGACACCTCAGAAGATTCAGAAACTGTTTAAACCGGAGAAAAAGAAATAGTCAGCTTATGGATTTAAATAAATTATTTGATAAGGCCCTGTCAGATTGGGGAAACTACATCGGTGGAGACCGGCCATTCTTTATGGTGGGAAATGCTACCTGTGGGAGATCGGCAGGCTCAACAGAAGTGATAGAAAGGCTGGAGGCTTTGAGTTCCGAAAAAAATAGTGCTTTCGGGGTATATGAAGTTGGCTGTATTGGGATGTGTTATCTTGAGCCGATTATCTCGGTGTATAAGCCCGGTCAACCTGTCCTTTTCTATGGGAATGTAAGCGCGGATAATGCAGGAAAGATTGCAGAATCTTTCCTTGAAAAGGATGAGATTATAAAGGAGAACCTGCTGGGAACCCTTGAGAAAGAGGCACAGAATGGTACACCATCTCTCTTCGACTCGCCGATGTTAAAACCCCAGACAAGACTGGTGCTTAATAATTGTGGAATAATAGATCCGACTAATCTGAATCATTATCTGGCTAATAAGGGTTATTCAGGTCTGAAGAGAGTACTTGGGATGAAGCCACAAAAAGTAATCGACGATCTTATGAACTCAGGGCTTAGAGGACGGGGAGGAGCCGGATTTCCAACTGCCAGGAAGTGGCAGTTTGCATTTGATCAAAAAAGCGAAGAAAAATATCTTATATGTAATGCCGACGAGGGAGATCCCGGGGCATTTATGAACAGGTCATTAATAGAGGGTGATCCTCATTCGCTCCTTGAGGGTATGGTAATAGGAGGATATTCTATAGGTGCCAGTATCGGATATATCTATTGCCGTGCTGAATACCCACTGGCACTTGAGAGATTAAGCCTGGCAATAAAACAGGCTGAAGAAAATAATCTGCTGGGAGACAATATTATGGACTCCGGGTTTAATTTTAAAATTAAGGTAAAGGAGGGAGCGGGTGCCTTTGTTTGTGGTGAAGAAACAGCCCTTATTGCTTCTATTGAGGGAAGCAGGGGTATGCCGGTACCGCGTCCGCCATTTCCTGCTGTCTCAGGTCTGTGGGGTAAACCTACAATAATCAATAATGTTGAAACTCTTGCCTCTGTTGCGCGAGTAATGCAGAACAGCCCTGAATGGTTCTCTCAATATGGTTCTGAAAACTCCAGAGGAACAAAGACATTTGCCCTGGTTGGCAAGATAAAAAATACCGGGCTGATAGAAGTACCTCTGGGCACCAGTCTTAAAGAGATAATATACGATATTGGAGGAGGTGTATTTCAGGGCAAGAAGCTTAAAGCTGTTCAGACAGGCGGTCCATCGGGTGGATGCGTGCCGGCAAGTATGATGGATATTCCGGTTGACTATGATTCTCTGGCCAAAGCAGGAACCATAATGGGTTCGGGTGGTCTTGTGGTGATGGACGAAGATACATGTATGGTGGATGTTGCACGTTATTTTATAGATTTTGCCCATAAAGAATCTTGCGGTAAGTGTGCTCCCTGCCGACTGGGAACAAAGCAGATGCTTGATATCCTCGAAGATATTGTAAGCGGCGAAGGTAAGATGTCTGATATCGATCTGCTTGAGCAACTGGGCGAAGGAATAAAGAAGGGTTCTCTCTGCGGACTCGGCCAGACAGCACCAAACCCTGTCCTTACAACTATACGGTATTTCAGGGATGAGTATATTGAGCATATTGAAAAGAAGAGATGCCCTGCCAGAGTGTGCAAGGACCTTAAGTACTATGATATTATTGAGGAGAAGTGTACAGGGTGCCATGCCTGCTTTAAGGTGTGCCCTGTTTCTGCAATAAGCGGGACACCAAAGAGCCTGCATGTAATAGACCAGGATCTTTGTATTAAATGTGGCATGTGCCTTGAAAAATGTCCCGATAAATTCAATGCAATTGAATTACACCCTGGATCAAAACCAGTTGAAATTTAACAGTTTGAATATGATAAAACTAAATATAGACGGAAGACAGATACATGTTGAGAAGGGAAAAACAGTTCTTGAGGCTGCTCTCGAAAATGATATCTATATACCTAACCTGTGTCACCATCCCGACCTGCTACCATCCGGAAATTGCAGGATGTGTGTGGTCGAAATAGAGGGAAGGCGAGGTCAGACAATTTCATGTACAACCCCGGTGGAGGAGGGGATGAAAGTAATTACCGAAAGCGAAGATATATCCATTATCAGGCAGACTACCTTGGAGATGATTCATGCTAATCATACACAGGACTGCACCAATTGTGCAAGCAATAGCGGATGTGGCCTGCAGGAAGTCACTGCTTATGTCGGGGTAAACGAGGAAAGGCTGGCGTCTCTGAGAAGGACCAGACCCATAATCGAAGATGACGACTCCAACCCTTTCTTTATACTAGATCATAATAAGTGCATAATGTGCGGGATATGTGTTAGGACCTGCGACGAGGTTGTGGGTGTGAATGCTCTTGATTATGGTTACAGGGGATTTGAAACTATAATAAGCTCCGGCTTTAATAAGAATATACTTGAGTCAGTGTGTGAGTCATGCGGAGAGTGTGTGGTAAGATGTCCGGTTGGCGCCCTTAAGTTTAAGGAAACAAGAAAAGCAAGCCGCGAAGTTAAAACAGTGTGTACCTATTGTGGAGTAGGTTGTAACATGTACTTAGGTGTTCGGGGAAATACCATTGTAAGCTCAAGAGGTGACAGAGATAGTATTGTAAATAAGGGTCGGCTATGCGTAAAAGGCCGCTTTGGTTATGAATTTGTTAATCATAAAGATCGGCTGAAAGCTCCACTTATTAAGAAAGGTGATGGCTTTGTTGAAGTAAGCTGGGACGAAGCTCTCGATCTGGTTGCCGAAAAATTCAAAGAAGCAAAAGGGGATAAATTTTGTGCTCTTACCTCTGCAAAGATTACAAACGAAGATAACTATGTAATCCAGAAATTTACCCGCGCAGTAATGGGGACCAATAATATCGACCACTGTGCGAGACTATGTCACGCACCAACCGTATCCGGACTGGTACAGAGCTTTGGAAGTGGTGCTATGACAAACTCGATAGACGAATTTAAAGATGTTAAAACCCTCTTTTCGATCGGGTCAAACACAACAGCCGCACATCCTATTATTGGAATGCATATTAAGGAGGCTAAGAGAAAAGGTGCAAAAATTATTGTAGCTAATCCCAAGCAGATAGATCTATGTCGCTTTGCGGATGTTTATATGCAGCACTATCCGGGTACCGATGTAGTGCTTCTGATGGGGATGATGAAAGTAATTGTTGATGAAGGTCTTGAGGATAGAGACTTTATTCAATCCCGTAGTGAGGGCTTCGATGATTTTATGGAGTCATTAAAGGAATTTGATCTTGATACAACGGAGAGAATCACAGGAGTACCTAAGGAGAAAATTATTGAGTCGGCAAGAATATACGCCACTATGCAGCCTTCCTCGCTGGTTTATGCAATGGGTATAACACAGCATTCACATGGTACAGATAATGTATTGGCTGTAAGCAACCTGGCCCTGCTTACTGGTAATGTTGGCAAGGAAGCTTCAGGAATAAATCCACTGAGAGGACAGAATAATGTGCAGGGTGCATGCGATATGGGTGGCCTCCCGGATGTATATCCAGGGTATCAAAAAGTTACTCTGCCTGAGATAAGGGAGAAATTTGAAAAGGCCTGGAATGTTAAGCTTGATCCTGATGACGGGATAACACATACGGAGATGTTTACCAGTATCGAAATGGGCAAGGTTAAAGCACTTTATCAGGTCGGTGAAAATCCAATTCTTAGCGAGGCAGATTCTAACCATGTTAAGAAATCCCTTGATAAGCTCGACTTTTTTGTTGTCCAGGATATTTTCCTTACAGAAACTGCCCGCTACGCCGATGTTATTCTTCCGGCAGTAAGTTTTGCCGAAAAGGATGGAACATTTACAAATACCGAAAGAAGAGTACAGAGAGTAAGAAAGGCAGTAAATCCTGAGGGACAAGCTATGGACGACTGGTGGATAGCTGCAGAGATAGCAAAACGCCTCGGCGGAGAAGGATTTGAATATAGTTCTGCCTCTCAGATTATGGATGAGATTGCTTCTCTTACACCCATCTACGGTGGTATCTCTTTCGATAGGATAGAAGATGTTGGTTTACAGTGGCCATGTCCACGGGCCGACCATCCCGGAACAAAATTCCTGCACACTGAGAAGTTCTCGAGGAAGAACGGTCTGGGTAAATTTTTCCCCCTCGTTTACAGGGCCTCAGTAGAACTGCCCGATAGCGAATATCCCATCCTGCTCACAACAGACAGAAGCCTCTATCATTACCATACCAGTACTATGACAAGGAGGGTAGAAGGACTCGAAATATTAGACGGTGAAGAGCTTCTTAATGTAAATCCTTTAGATGCTGAATCTATGGGTGTAAATGATGGTGATATTGTTTCAGTAAAGTCAAGAAGGGGAAAAGTAAAGGTAAAAGTGAAGATTACTCATATTATTGCTCCCGGAGTAGCCTCGCTAACCTTTCATTTTCACGAGACACCGACAAATGAGCTTACAATATGTGCCGTAGATCCGGTGGCGAAAATACCTGAAACAAAGGTTTGCTCAGTGAAAGTTGAAAAAATTGAATAGCTTGAAAAAGTTAAAGAAGTTTAAAATATGTCATTCCGAAAGAGAGTCCAAGACTCGAAATGAGGAATCTGTAACAATTTGGGAATAGATCCTTTCCTTTATCAGCCTTCGATAAACCTACGGCTGAAAAAGTCAGGATGACAGACGATATAAATACATTATATGAAACGACTAGAAAAATTTAAACCCGTAAAAGATAACCTTATTGGTATATTGCATGAGCTGCAGGACTCAAATCCTAATAATTATCTTACTGAGAAAGATATGAAACTGGCTGCTGATTATGTAAATACAACTTTTTCTCATGTCTATGGTGTGGCTACTTACTATACAATGTTCAGCGTAAAGCCCAGGGGAAAGTATATTATAAGGGTATGCAATTCGCCCGTTTGTAATATGGAAGGTTCTGTTCCGGTAATAGAGAAACTACAAGAAATACTTGGTATTGATATTGGTCAAACCAGTAAGGATATGTTTTTTACACTTGAGCATACTGAATGTCTTGGTCGATGTGCTGAGTCGCCGAGTGTAATGATTGGAAAGGACCTTTTTGGTAATGTAAGTGCCGATCAGGTCGAGAAAATATTAAAGAAATATAAATAGGAAAGTTGTGATAAAAGAGCACAGAGTAACCCTTAAGAACCTCGGAAAGATTGACCCCGGGTCCATCGATGATTATCTATCTGTCGGTGGCTACGACAGTTTTAGGAAAGCCCTGCAGATGAACCATGTTGAGGTTATAGATGAAATGGTTAAGTCAAGCCTTAGAGGTCGTGGTGGAGCAGGATTTTCTGCAGGCCTCAAGGAGAAATTTACCAGCGAAGCCTGTCTCAGGTGTGAGCAAAAATTTATGATCTGCAATGCCGACGAAGGCGAACCAGGAACATGGAAAGACAGGATCATTATGGAGAACGATCCCCACCTTTTGCTCGAAGGTATGCTTATTGCTGCCCATGCTATAGGTGCAACAAAGGCCTTTATATATCTGCGTGCCGAATACTATAAGTCAATTGATATGGTTTCAAAAGCTATTGCAGATGCGAAGGAAAGAGGGATTATTGGGAAAAATATTTTCGGTTCATATTTTTCATGTGATATTGAGATTAGACTGGGTGCCGGTTCATATCTCTGCGGAGAAGAACTGACATTGCTTGAATCGCTCGAAGGGAAACGTGGATATCCCAGGATAAAACCTCCCTTCCCTGCAGAGAAAGGACTATTTGGGTTCCCAACGCTGATAAATAACGTTGAAACACTTGCCACCCTGCCAACAATTATAGGAATAGGAGCCGGAGAATATAGTAAGCTGGGCCTGCCAGAGTCGCCTGGAACAAAGATATTTACTATAAGCGGAGACGTGGAAAAACCAGGTTTTTACGAGGTCGAGATGGGGGCTACACTGCGCGAGTTAATATATGATCTTGCCGGAGGTATAAAAAATGGAGCAAAACTGAAAGCTGTTCTGATTGGAGGAGCTGCCGGTACTTTTGTCGATGAATCTGTACTTGATACTCCAACAGGATATGATTCGCTAAAGGAAAAAGGAGCCGTGCTTGGTTCCGGTGCTATTATGGTAATGGATAATAGTCGGTCGATCACAGAGATGCTTCAATCTATTCTTGAGTTCTTTAAGCATGAGTCATGTGGAAAATGTGTTCCGTGCAGAGTTGGAACGGATCGCCTGGTAAGGATGATCAGGGATATAAATAATGGGAATAGCAAGGGATTTAAACTGGATGATATGATAGATGAAGCAGATTATATTGCAAAAACATCGCTTTGTCCTCTCGGACAATCTCCAATTTTACCTCTGGCAAGCCTTAAGAGATATTTTTCAGCTGATTTTTAATTTATTATATATGGCTAAACTTGTAAATATAAAGATAGACGGAAAAACTATCCAGGCCGAAGAAGGAGCAAACCTGCTCCAGGTAGCAAGAGATAATGGCATCGATATTCCAGGCCTGTGCTACCATAAGAAACTCAGTCCCACAGGTGCCTGTCGGCTCTGCGTTACACGGATAGAAGGTCAACGTGGACTGGTAATGTCGTGTACAGTTAATGTCAGCGATGGCCTTGTTGTAACAGCTTTTGATAAGGAAATCGAGGATGTAAGGAAACGAACACTGGATTACCTCCTCGCCGAGCATAACGACAGCGAAGACGGAACATATGACGATGAGTTATGGACCCTGGTAAAAAGGTACGGACTCGAAGATCACAGTAAGCGTAGCTACCCTAATATTTATACTGACCTCGATTACCGGGTCGACGATAGCTCCCCCGTTCTGACTTACGATGCATCAAAGTGTATTAAGTGCTTCAGGTGTATAAAGGGGTGCGATGAAGTGCAGGGAAAAAATATACTGTCGTTCTCTGAAAGAGGAATTGGATCGTATATCGTTGCCGGATTTGATAAATGGTCCGAATCTGAATGTGATGGCTGTGGAGAATGTATCCAATTATGCCCGACAGGAGCAATTGTTGAGAAACCTCACAGATCTGATATTAAGCTCGATAGCATCGATAGGAAAGTAAAAACCACATGCCCTTATTGCGGTGTTGGCTGCCAGATTGAGGCCCTGGTTCAGAATGATAAAATAGTTCGGGTTAATGGTGTTGAAGGAGTGATGCCCAACGATGGAAGACTATGTATTAAGGGTAGGTTTGGATACGACTATGTTGGTAGCGACCTCAGGTTAAAGAAACCATTGATTAAAAAGGATGGCGTTTTTGTTGAATCTGAGTGGGATGAAGCTCTTGATCTTATTGCACAAAAATTTAACGATATAAAAGAAAAACACGGATCATCAGTCTTTGCCGGTTATGCATCTGCAAAATGTACTAACGAGGACAACTATATTTTCCAGAAGTTTATTCGCATGGTCTTTGGTAATAATAATGTCGATTATTGTACCCGACTGTGTCACGCTTCAACCGTTACTGCAATGTTAAAATCGATAGGCGATGGTGCCGGCAGTAACTCAATAGAAGATTTTGAAACAACAGACTGTCTTTTTGTGACAGGTAATAATATTATTGAGACACACCCTATTACTGCTACCTATGTTAAAGCAGGTAAGGCCGCAGGAACAAAGATAATTGTCTGTGATCCCAAATGGACACCCCTGGTTAAATATGCAGATATATGGCTTCAGCCCCGCCTGGGAACAGATGTGGCACTTCTGAATGGCATAATAAGACAAATAATTGTCGATAATACTATTGATGAGCAGTTTATAAAAGACAGAGTAAGAGGTGGTATGCAGGCTTTCAATGAGCTTAAGGAGCTTGTTGAGAAGTACAGCCCATCAATGGTGCAGGGAATTACTTCTGTACCTGCCGAACTATTGATTTCGGCGGCCAGGATGTATGCCCGCTCTGAAACAGCTATGATAGCGACCGGAATGGGAATGAGCCAGCAGGTTACCGGTACAAATAATGTATTCTCCCTTATCAATATGATGCTTATAACAGGTAAGATTGGAAAAGAGAGATGTGGTATCGATCCGCCCAGGGGACAGAACAATGTCCAGGGAACAACTGACGTTGGTGCTTCTCCTGTTGTTTATCCGGGCTATATACCTATTGGTGATGATGAAAACAGGAGAAGAATAGCTAAATTATGGAAAACTGATTATGAAAAGTTGTCGGGTAAACCAGGACTCTCAACAGTAGAAATAATGCATGCTGCTCACAGGGGAGATATTAAGGCTATGTATATAATGGGAGAAAACCCCATGGTAACAGATCCTGATCTTAATCATACTGCCGAGGCTTTAAGGAATCTTGATTTCCTTGTTGTGCAGGATATATTTAATACCGAAACAACACCTTTTGCAGACGTAATACTGCCAGCATCATCCTATGCAGAGAAAGACGGGACCTTTGTAAACAGCGATCGAAGAGTGCTCAGGGTACGAAAAGTCGTTCCCCTGCCAGGTGAGGCCCGGGAAGACTATAAGATTATTCTTGATATAGCCGAACGAATGGGATATAATATCGGAGACTATAAGGATGCTTCGGAGATATTTGATGAAATAGCAATGGCTGCACCTATGATGGCCGGAATAGATTACAGTCGTATAGAGCATGAAGGTATACAGTGGCCGTGTCCCGATAAAAACCATCCCGGCACATCAACACTTTTCCTGGAAAGGTTTAATACTCCTGACGGACTGGCTGCTCTAAATCCTGTCGATCATATTGATCAGCTTGAGCGTCCATCAAAAGAGTACCCCTTTATTCTTAACTCGGGCAGGATTCTTTACCAGTATCACTCTGCAACCATGTCGCGCAAAAATGATGCACTTAATGCCTATGCCAACGAAGCATATGTACTTATGAACAGCATTGATGTTTATAAGCAGGGCTTTAGGTCAGGTGATAAGGTTAAATTATCAAATTCGAGGGGCGAACTGACAACTATTTTAAGAGAAAGCAATGAAGTTGCTGTTGGTGAGCTTTTTATGCCCTGGCACTTCTCTGAAGCCCTTGTAAATAACCTTACCAGGGCAGAGCTTGACCCTCACTCTAAAATAGCGCCTTTTAAACTATCAGCCTGTAAAGTAGAGAAAGTTTAATTCTTTAACCTGATTCATAGATGAATAAACTGATTAGAAAATCCGGGTGCTTAATTGTTTTAATCACCCTCTTATCGTCGTGCAATCAATACACAGATTATTCAGGTATTGAGTTTAAGGAAAAAGAGATACGTGATTGGGAAAATCCCATGATGGTTCAGCAGAACAGATTGGATCCGGTGGCAACAATGTACTCTTATTCGTCAGAGGAACTTGCCATGGAAGGTGAAATCGAAAATAACCCTGCCTATAAAACACTGGATGGAACATGGAAGTTTAACTGGGTTAAGTCACCCGACGAACGACCTTTCTGGTTTTTCAGGGATGATTTTGATCTCAGAGGATGGGATGAGATTGAGGTGCCCTCAAACTGGGAAAGGAAGGGATATGGGATACCAATATATCTTGACGTGGGATACGGATTTGAAAGTAATCCTCCCTTTATACATCATGAGTGGAATCCGGTTGGCTCTTATAAGAGATTCTTTAGTATCCCTGCAGATTGGAGTGGGAAAGACCTTGTACTTCATTTTGGTGCAGTCAGTTCTGCATTTTATGTCTGGATAAATGAGAAGCTTGTTGGTTATAGCCAGGGTAGCAAAACCCCTGCGGAGTTTGATATATCATCTTTTGTTAAACCCGGTAAGAATAGTATCTCAGTTGAAGTATACAGGTGGTGTGATGGTAGCTATATCGAAGATCAGGATATGTGGCGTCTGAGTGGAATTACTCGTTCGGTATATTTGTATGCCAGACCAAAAACAAGAATAGCTGATTACTTTGTAAAGGCAGGATTAGACTCTGCTTACATAAATGGGATATTCGACCTTGAGATCAAGCTTAAGGCTGAAGCTGAGGCCATGGTAAAAATTAGTTTGTTGAAGGATGGGGAGTTTATATATACAGAGGAGAAGGATGTTGTTGATAATATTGTACGATTTAATACCATAATTGAAGAAGTTAAGGCCTGGTCGGCAGAATCGCCCAGTCTGTATGATATGGCTCTTACCCTATATGATTCGGATGGTTTATGTGTAGAAAGTATCGTAAGCAATATAGGTTTCAGAGAGGTGGAGATTAAGGATTCCAATCTCTATGTTAATGGAAAATATGTCTACCTGAAGGGCGTAAACTACCACGAGCACCACGATGAAAAAGGGCATGTAGTGGATAAGGCTACCATGCTTAAAGATATTGAGTTGATGAAGAGGAATAATATCAATGCTGTACGTACATCTCATTACCCGCAGCCTGAATTATGGTACAGCTTATGCGATAAATACGGACTCTATCTAATAGCTGAGGCCAATATTGAATCGCACGGTATTGGCTACGATAAGGATCTTACCCTGGGAGACAAGCCTGAATGGGGAAAGGCCCATATGGACCGGATAGTCAGAATGTTAGAAAGAGATAAAAACCATCCTTCCGTAATAATATGGTCGCTTGGAAATGAGGCAGGCGACGGGCAGAACTTTGTGGATGCTTACAGATGGATAAAAAAACGTGATATTACCCGGCCTGTCCAGTATGAAAGGGCCGAGAAAAGAACCAATACGCCAGAGCATCACACCGATATCTGGGCACCTATGTATGCTTCTATTGATAGAATCCGGGAATATGCAAATAATGTCGATAGTTACAGACCTCTTATTCTCTGTGAGTATGCTCATGCTATGGGAAACAGCGTGGGTAACCTTCAGGATTACTGGGATGTAATAAAGTCAAATAAGCTGCTTCAGGGTGGTTTTATATGGGATTGGGTCGACCAGGGCCTTCTTGAAACAGATGAATCGGGGGAAGAGTACTGGACTTATGGAGGTGATTACGGGGAAGGTCTGCCAAGTAACGGTCCGTTTTGTATAAACGGACTGGTCTGGCCCGACAGGACACCTCATCCTGCATTGGCTGAAGTAAAAAAGGTATATCAATATATAGATTTCGTACCTGTCGATATCCGAAAAGGGATAATAGAAATAGAAAATAATTATTTATTTACCGGGCTCTCAGAGTTTCAAATAAGGTGGAATATTACCAGAAACGGTATTATAGCGAATAAGGGTATTTATAAAAATATTGATATTGGCCCCGGAATGAAAGGACAGATCACAATACCGGTCAACGAGATTCAAAATAATGCAGGTTCAGAATATTTCCTGAATATCGAAGCAAGAACATTAAATGATAAAAATCTGGTCCCTGAAGGAGAAACTATTGCTTCCGAACAGATTGTCCTTTACCGGAGTAAATATCCTGATATAAGATTGGATGATAAGATGGATGAAGTTTCTTACTCTGAAAATGAAGAATCAATAATTGTTGATGGCAACAACTTTATCATTGAATTTGAAAAGCAGACAGGGATGATTAGTTCATGGAGATGTGGCGGCAGGGAAATTTTACTGAGGGGACTGCAGGCCGATTTCTGGAGGCCACTTACTGACAATGATTATGGAAACGGGAATGATAAGAGAGCTGCAGTATGGAAAAACGCAGGATCGAATTATGATATTGTGAGCTTCGAAGCAAATCAGCAATCAAAGAGCCAGGTAGATATTGATGTAAAGACAATACTGAAGGATTATGATGGCAATGAAGTAGTTAAATACGGGGTAAGATATTCCTGCCTTGGTTCGGGTGATGTTCTCGTTTATATTAAGCTTGAGAAGCTTGATGCTACGCTGCCTGATTTTCCGCGTGTGGGTTCGCAGATCATTATTATGGATGAATTTGAGAATTTGAAATGGTATGGTAGAGGACCACATGAAAACTACAACGACAGAAACACAGCTGCCTTTGTTGCTTTATATGAAAGTACCGTAAGCGAGCAGTATATTCCATATATCAGGCCCCAGGAGAATGGATATAAGACAGATACAAGGTGGCTTACTCTTACAGATAGTAAGGGAGCTGGCTTGCTTGTGAGTGGTAATCCTATGTTTTCATTTTCTGCACTTCACTTCCTTCATAACGATTTCTCGTCACCGGGGAACCTTGCAAATAATCGCAAAGATGCTTATAAGGTTAATACACATACTATCGACCTTGAACCCAGAAATCTTGTCGCACTGAATATTGACCTTGGGCAGATGGGAGTAGGGGGCGATAATTCATGGGGAGCAAGAACACATCGAGAATACAGGTTTGAAGAAATGAATTATACATATTCTTTCAGACTAAGGGGACTGCCAGAAAAAGCTGTGCTTGATACAGGTATGATTTTTAAGAGCTTCTAATATGCTATTAAATAACTGTTAAGTCGTTAACATATCGATATAAATTATATATTTGGCTCTTTAACCTTAAAAACCAATTAACCTGATGGAATCTGACAAGAACGATTACCACATTAGTTTTTTTAAACCTACTACCGACAGTGCCAGGAGAAACCGTAACATGATTGTTCAGCTGGTATTAATCTGGGCTGTCGCTATATTCGGTTTCCAGATCTTATTAAAGATACTTGAGAAACCAGTGCCTGAACAGGCATTTATTGATTACGAATCTTATTGGGAAGATATTAAACTGGGTGATACCAGCAGCGATAAGATGATTGTTGTTGCGCAGTCGGGCTTATCTGTACTGGGCAAGGGAGGAATAGCACCCGTGCACAGACTTGCTCTTGATAATGCAGTCAGCTGGATAGCCTGGTCACTGGCTGATAGTACCCAGAAGCATGTCCTTCAATCCGCCGTTAGCGAATTCGAAGAATTGGCTGCTTCAGCTGAAAATATTACCGATGAAAATTATATACAGGGAAAAAATGCTGTAATTCCCGTTCTGAGCGATATCCTAAGATTAGACCCTGGCGATATTCGCAGTAAGATAGCCCCCCTTGAGGTAAAGACCTCAATGATGGAATCTTTTAGTGATGGAAATAAAGAAGTGTTTGAGGAGGCCATGAAGCTCTACCTTATTCATAACCAGTCGGTTCTTACCGATACGAAATTTCTTGGTTTTCCCTTCCATTACTTCTATACCGCTGTATTTCTGTTAATACTCTTTGTTGGCCTCTGCTGGCTGTACTGCGTAAGAACAGATCTCTTTAATAAGAAATATGGTATTGAAGACTAATCACTAAAAATTCCAAAAATGAAGAAAATTATTTTACCATTAATATTTTTATCACTTCCCGCTCTTGCATCTGCAGCTAATGCTGCAACACAGCTGGAGGGCAGCTTTAAAGTTGGGCCTGCGATTATTCTTATTACAATACTTGTTTTATTTGTAATGGTCGGAATCTTTTTTAGGGCTAAAGACACAACAGATTTTTATGCTGCCGGACGAGGAATCTCCAGGGTGGGTTCAGGTATGGCAATAGCATCTAACTGGATGAGTGCTGCTTCATTCCTTGGCATGGCTGCCTTGATGTATGGCTCAGGTTATCACGGACTTGCTTATGTAGTAGGCTGGACCGGCGGCTATGTTCTTTTACTGATACTGATGGCAGGACAGATACGTAAGTATGGTAAGTATACTGCGGCCGATTTTATCGGCGACAGGTATTATTCGACAGGTCTGAGGGCCGTTGGTGCAATTATTGCCATATTGATTTCAATCGCATATTGTGTCGGGCAGTTCGGCGGCATAGGACTTATGTTTAAATGGGTCATGGGAATTGATTATAAGTGGGCCGTAATAATTGGGGGCCTCGTTGTACTGTCGTATACCCTTATATCCGGGATGCTCGGGGTGACGAAGAATATGCAGATTCAATATGTAATAATAATAATTTCATTCCTGATACCTCTTTTTATACTGACAGCTAAGTTCGACTACTTCTGGCTGCTTCCCCAGATAGGATATGGATCGGTAGTATCTGATATTGTTTCCGGTTTACCAGTAAACGAGACAAAGGATCTGATAAATTCGCTGGGTCACGATTATGCAATTGTACCCTCACCCGAGTTTGCTATGCCCTGGGATCCGCCTACAGGACAAACCTTCTTCCAGTGGATAGCCATAGCTTTTTCTCTTATGATCGGTACTGCCGGACTGCCTCATGTAATACAGAGATTCTATGTAGTACCAAAGGCAAGGGATGCCAGGTGGTCAGTTGTATGGGGACTCTTCTTTATTTCTATACTTTACTGGAGCGCTCCTGCTTATGCTGCCTTTGGGAAAATCCTATCATCAAATCCTGAAATAGGAGCTCTGGCTAAAGATGCTATTGTGGTTTATACTGCTCAGCTGGGTGATATACATCCCTTAATAGTAGGGTTACTGGCCGCAGGTGGTGTATCTGCTGCTTTTTCAACCGTATCAGGATTGCTGGTAGCTGGTTCTTCTGCATTTGCACACGACCTTTATGTGAAAGTAATTAACCCTGAAGCAACACCCAGGAGACAGTTATTATATGCCAGACTCGCCACAGTGTTGATGGCAATTATTGTAACGCTCCTTGCATTACAGAATTTTGCATTAATAGGTCAGCTTGTTGCTGTAGCTTTTTCACTTGCAGGATGTACAATCTTTCCCCTCTTCCTTTTAGGTATCTGGTGGAGCGGATCCAATAAGCAGGGTGCCATAGCCGGATTAATAGCCGGCGGAACAGTTTCTATAATAGCAATTACTTATTTTATTGCGGGTAAGGCCGGTTTACAATTGCCGGCTCACGAATTTATATCGTACTGGCTTGAGGCATGGTATTTTGCATGGATAGGAGCACCACTTGCTATAATTGCTAATATCCTGGTTTCCAAGATGACAAAGGAAACACCAATCGAAATACGAAAATTCCTTATTGAAACTGTTCACAGTTAATGAAATTTATTCAAAATAGTTCAACAAGGGCTCTCATATTAATTATGATTGCCCTTGTTACTATTGGAATTTTTATTGCACGAACATATTATCGCCACCAGGATGCAGCTGTTGACCCCCGGATTAAGGAGGCAAGAGTTCTGTATTCAAAGTATAACGATTATGCTGCTTCTGGCGATTATTACAAGCTTATTGCGCTGCTCGATTCAATTGAGAGTATATATTTAGCGAGTTCAGATTATTCGCATGCTTATGAAATGGGTGTTTTGCACAACAATAAAGGTGCTGTCCAATTGACCATTGCTCTCTATTCAGACTCAATCGATAAAGCATTTAATCCTTATTATGGCCTCCCTGAAGATTCGCTTATTTCTATGGCTGAGTCAAATATTATTTATGCGATTAACATATATAATGAATGGATTTATCTTTATAAAGATATGGATCAGGATCAGATAAGCGAGATTATTAGACCAGGGATAGTTGCAGGTATAGACCTTTTCCACAGAGATATGATTCCGGGTATAGTTAAGTCCAGGGCAAAGGAGATATACAAGAGTATAGCTGAGTCGGGAAGAAGATTGTCGGTTTGCTATACTAATCTTGGTGTTATTTACAGGCAGCGTGGAGAATTCGAGAAAGCTATTCGTCAATATGAAAAGGCCCTTCAGTTATGGGACAGAAACCTTGATGCTGAGAATAATATCAACAGGTTATTAGGCCATCCTATAAAAAAGAGAAACATAATACAGAAACTATTCCCCCCGGATAGGGATGATTAATTGTAATATAAGATATATTGTAAGATTGTAAGATTGTAAGATTAAAAGATTGAGAATATGAAAAGACTTATTGTTGCATTTGTTGCTATTTTGATATTTACGGGGCTATTTGCCCAGGAAGAGAAGAAATTCGGAATAACATTTTCTGGTTTTGTAAAGAATGATTTTTTTCTTGATTCAAGGCAGACCGTTGCTGCAAGGGAAGGTCATTTCCTACTCTGGCCCTCGGCAGAATTGCTTGACGAGGATGGTGTGGATATAAACGCCAAAGCTAATTTTAATATGCTTGCTATCCAGTCAAGGCTTAAGGGCGCAATAAGCGGACCCGATGCTTTCGGAGCAAAAACATCAGGGGTGATTGAGGTCGATTTCTTTGCCCAGGCAAACGATAATATTAACCTTGTAAGGATGAGGCACGCCTATGTTAAGCTCGACTGGACAAGCATTGAGATTCTGGCCGGACAGTACTGGAATCCTCTCTTTGTAACAGATTGTTTTCCGGGTACTGTTTCATTCAATACAGGTACACCTCTTCAGTCTTTCGCCCGTAATCCACAGATCAGGGCCACATATAAAACAGGAGATCTTAAATTTACCCTGGCTGCACTTTCCCAGAGAGATTATTCATCAAGGGGAGAAAATGGCGTTTCGTCTGAATACCTTCGCAATTCTGCTGTGCCCGATATTCATTTTCAGGCTCAGGTTGGATTGAGTGACAGTGAGAGCGGTACAGCTTTTCTTATTGGAGGGGGACTTGCTTATAAAACTCTTGTACCAAGGCTTGAAAGCGAAAATGCACTAAATCAGGTTTACAGCGTTGATGAAAAGCTTGGCGGCCTCACAGCAATAGGTTTCACAAAATTTACAACCAGACCTCTTACCCTTAAACTTGAAGCTCGCTATGGCGAAAATATTGCCGATGTTCTGGGAATAGGAGGCTTTGCTGTAAAGGATATTACAGATCCATTTACAGGAGAACAAAGTTATACTCCTCTTACCAGCATGACATTCTGGGGTGAAATACATACAAATGGGAAAGTCCAGGTTGGAGTGTTTGGAGGGATCTTTAAAAACCTGGGGACTAAAGATGCTATGGCTCCCGGAGGTGACATTTATGGACTTGGAACGGATATTGATAATCTGATAAGGGTATCACCAAGAATAATATTCAATTCAAATCAAACAAGATTAGCCTTTGAAGTAGAGTATACACGTGCTGCCTATGGTAATAATTTTGATGAACTATACCAGCCTGAATCAACAACTTCAGTAAGTAATCTAAGGGGACTTATAGCTATATATTACTTCTTTTGATTCCGAAGTTATAAAACGTAAATCACTTTTTATTATTAAAAAAGGGCAGAAGAAATTATTCTGCCCTTTTCTTCTTTTTGGTCTATTGGCCTTAGTCTATAGCACTTTGTTGTTTTATTTTTGACAGGGATATTTTACTCAGTATAATGGCTATGCCAATACCTGAGACCATCTGCCATATGCCCCACCATGCAGCCATAAAAGCCATGCCTCCATTGGCATTAAATAGCTTCGGATTGAAGATTAATACAAGAGCCAGCCCCGAGTTTTGGATACCCGTCTCAATACTTAATGTCCTTCTGTCTTTCCTGGAAACCCTTGCTGCCGTTCCAACAAGATAACCTGTAAGAAGGGTCTGGCTATTTAGAAAAAGTACGATTATTCCGATTGGTAATATATAACCGGGCATAAATTCAAGGTTTGCCCATAATGCTCCCAATATAAAAGTCATATACAGGAAGATTGATGCAATTTTGGCAGGCTTTAAAATCTTTGCCGTAGTCTTTGGAAACTTATATGCGAAAATCATACCGCTGATTAGGGGTAGGCCAAGCAGGATAAAAACTATTTTTGCCATCTCCAGCGGGTCAATTCTGATTGGGATATTTAGTGCCGACGCTGCCTCCTGGTATTTTACATATGCACCTCCCCAGATAGCAAAATTAAGAGGAGTAAGCAGGGTAGCTGAAATTGTTGCAAAAGCAGTTAAACTTACCGAAAGAGCAACGTTGGCCTTTGCAAGTGAAGAAATAAAGTTAGAGATATTACCTCCCGGACAGGCTGAGATAAGAATCATCCCCATGGCAATTGATGGCGGAGGTTTAATTAAAAGCACTAGGCAGAAGGTAAGAGCCGGGAGTAGTATAAACTGAGAACCTATGCCAAGCAGGGCCGACTTTGGGTTTAAGAAGATATGCCTGAATTGTTCTGTTTTGATGTCGAGTGCCACACCAAACATGATTACTGCAAGGGTAATATTCATGTAAAGAAGTCCCCCTGAGCTAAAGTTTAAACGGATATCATCAATCTGCGAAAGAGTTTCATACATAGTTTTCAAGTTAGTTGATAAACTGAGTTCCCGAAGGTAGCAAAGTTGTTAATATAATAATCAAAGGTGGTATAAATCACATTACAAAGAGCTAAGCACCCTATTCTTACCTGGGAGGCAAGTGTCAGAAAGAGGGTTGAGGCCGGTCAGCTTCCAGCCGCGGTAACCACAGCAAAGTATCCTATGATAGATATAACAGGGCAGGCTGCAGTAGCCAAAGTGGAATTATTCCGTGGGTGGAGAATTGTATCGAAAGTTTATAATACAACGCCTAAAGAGTAATAAGGGGCCGAATTACTAAAGAAAAAGGACCAATGGTTAATTCCATTGGTCCTTTATTCGTATTTCCCCCCCTGGTCTTTATTCGCTGCTTCAGTCCTTAGGGCTTCAGCTGACTCGCGGTGCTCGGTTTATCCTTTTTCTGTTTTATCTCTGTGCAAAATACATATCCCTGACTGTCTTTGCCAGCCTGATAAACTCTGATCTGTATCCTTCTTCATCACCTCCTTTTGAGCCTCTGGCCATTTCAATAATATTATCGAGAGTAAAGTCGCCTATATATTCAGACTCCCTGAGGATCATCCCAAAACCTGCTACTGCCGCAGAGAATTTCAGGTTTTCTGATGCTTCACTGAAATCCACAACAGGACCGGCAAAAGTTTTTTCCAAAAGTGTGCTTTTTGTCCCTTCAGGCTCTTTGTACCTTAATTTAATAGTAAGCAGCTCCTTGCTTGTCGGCTCTTTATTTTTCTTGATATTCCTCTGCGCCTGATACTTCAGAGGATCTATCGATGGTATATTCGTTTCAGAATCAAGAGGTACGAGTTCATAAATAGCCGTTACGGTATGACCGGCCCCCATTTCTCCTGCATCTTTCTTATCATCGTTGAAATCTTCATCATTAAGCAGCCTGTTCTCGTAACCTATCAACCTGTAGGATTTGATATGTTCAGGGTTAAACTCTATTTGAAATTTAACATCTTTGGCAATGGTAAACAAAGTGCCTCCGAACTCCCCAACAAGAATCTTTCTGGCTTCCTGGATATTATCTATATATGCATAGTTACCATTTCCCTTATCTGCTATTATCTCCATCTTATCATCTTTATAGTTACCCATCCCAAAGCCCAGAACAGTCATAAATACTCCCTGCTCACGCTTCTTTTCGATAAGACGCTCCATTTCAGCATTACTCGAAGAACCAATATTAAAATCGCCGTCAGTTGCCAGGATAATCCTGTTATTTCCGTCGCTGGCAAAGTTGTCCATAGCTACCTTGTAGGCGAGATTCAGTCCGGCACCACCTGCTGTAGAACCTCCGGCTTCCAGACGTTCAATGGCCTCCAGAATCTTTTCTTTCTGATTTCCCGGAGTAGACTCAAGTACAAGTCCTGCTGCACCGGCATAAACAACTATCGCTACCCTGTCCTGTGGTCTTAGCTCATTAACAAGCATGGTAAAGGCTGATTTAAGCAGGGGAAGTTTGTTCGGACTATTCATAGAGCCCGATACATCCAGCAGGAAGACCAGATTTGAAGCAGGTAGTTCAGTCTTATCTATTTCAACTCCCTTAAGTCCGATATGCATCAGGTAATGCTCGTTATTCCACGGACATCCAGATACTTCTGTATATACACTAAAGGGATGATTACCTTCCGGCTCAGGGTAATCATATTTAAAATAGTTTATCATTTCTTCAATCCTAACGGCATCGATCGGGGGACGTGAACCCTGGTTTATAAACCTTCTGACATTTGCATAACTTGCCCGGTCGACATCGATTGAAAAGGTCGATAGAGGGTTATTATATACACTCTTGTATCCGTTCTCATGAATAGTTGCATAGCCTTCCGTATTGAAATTTTGCTGGTAGGTATCGCTGTAGGTGGCTGTTGCATATCTTACGCCTCCATTATGGTCGTACGACATAATCTTTTTTGATTCTCTGATATTCCTGTTTGCCAGGGCCGGACTGATTTGGACTAACTCAGCAGCAATGTCCAGTTCTTTTTCAACAAGCAAAGTTCTGTCTGAGATATTTACATTGATTACTGTTCTGTTCCCAATCTTTTCGGTTACTAATAGTCTGCCTATGTAAGTAAACTGCAGCTCTTTAGTTTTATCTGACACAGTAATTTTATAGTCGCCTCTATTATCTGTCAGCGTGCTGTTTTTTGTGCCTTTTTCTATAATAGTAACGCCGGCCAGGGGCTGTCCTTTACCAAGTGTTACTTTACCTTTTATTTCTCTTGATTCGACTCCCATCAGAAAAGCCGATGATAAGAGTGCTATTAAGATTGTTAAAATTGATTTTTTCATGATTTCTGTTTTTTAATTAAACTTTCTGTAATCAGGATGCAGGGACTGGATCAATTCCATAAATATTTTTGAAGTTTTTTTGTTTATCTTATCTTTATTCTTGATAATCATATAATTAGTTAGCGTCTTTTATGCCGCTCAATATATCCGGAATAGAAAATAATAATGCTGCTGATCTAAGCTTATTAGATAAGTATCGTGCTACTGGAGATCTTAAATTTCTGGGTAAATTATTTGAGAAATATATGAATCTGGTTTATGGAGTATGCCTTAAGTATCTAAAGGACAGGAATGAGTCTCAGGATGCTGTAATGTCGGTTTTTGAGAAACTAATAGTAGAACTTGATAAGCACAGAGTAGAAAATTTTAAGTCATGGCTTTATGTGCTGACAAAAAATTACTGCCTTATGCAACTGAGGCTTGTCGGAAATACCAGGAAGAAAAGAGACAGCTTGCTAAAAGACGAAAGTTCTTTTATGGAAAACGCATACGAACTGCATCCTATAGATAAGGAGAACGGAATAAGTGATAAGGCCCTCGAGGATTGTATTAAAAATCTTAATAAGGAGCAGATGAACTGTATATTGCTTTTTTATTACGAGAGCAGGTCTTACCGTGAGATTGCTGATAAGCTGAAGATAGATGAACTTAAGGTTAAGTCACATCTTCAGAATGCGAAAAGAAACTTAAAAATTTGTCTTGAATCAGGTGATGAGTGAGAATTATTTAAATAGAGACGAAAGAATGAAGGAGATCAGGCGATACCTCGATGGTAAAATGACTGATAGTGAGAGGAATATATTTGAAAGAAAGCTCCAGGGTGATCCTTTTTTAGAGGATGCACTTAAAGGGCTTAGCAATTTTTCTGCCGATGTTATCGAAAAAGATTTGAACTCTCTTAATAAGCGAATAAAGAAAAGGGTTTATAGACGAACTCCAGTCTATTATCGTATTGCTGCTGCAGTTGTAGTGCTGATGGCTATTTCATCATTATTCCTGGTGAGTGAGCTTAGAAAACCAGCAATGATGGTATCAGATAATATAGTGGAAAAGGAAGATACCCTTTATGATTATAAATCACTTAGCTCTCCTGTTAAAACACCCGATGAAACAATGCAGGAGAAGGATATAGCGATAAAAAAAGAAGTAGCAGAAGCCCCGCGGACGATTTCCGAGGAAGCTGAAACAAATCAGAAGGAGAAGCCTTTAATGCCAGAACAGGTATTGGCTAACGAAGCCCTTGCATTAGATATAGCTGTAAGACCTGAGTCTCTTAAGATTGCAGAGTCCTTGCCTGAAATGGCAGAAGAGCAGGCTGTTAAAGGAGGTTTAGCTGTAATTAAAGCTGAAGAAAGAGGTGCTACAGCAAGCAAGGCAGCAAAAAAGCTTATTGAGCCTATAGCTCCTGTCAGCGCAAGGGAAGAGGCAGCTGCTGTAGTTGAAGATACTGTAAAGGCCGAAGTTGTCAGACTTGATGCAGAAGTAGAAATTGTAATGACCGAAGCAGAAAAAGGAGAGCAAATTGCTGGCAATCATGGTCCTTTACCTGCGGGCGGAATGAAGGCCTTTAAAGAATATCTTGTTACTGATCAGATTTTTCCTGCAGGATGGACCGATACAGACAGGGAGCTTGTCAGGCTAAGAATTACTGTCGGGCAGGAAGGTGTGATAAAGAAAATTGAGGTGCTTAAAACCCCGTCTAAAGCATTTTCTGATGAGGCTATAAGGCTCGTAAAAGAGGGCCCTCCATGGCTTGCTGCTATCAGGGACTCTGTTAAAGTTGAAGAATCAATTAAACTTAGGATAGTATTCAGTCGCTAGGCTAATCCTCTTTTATCCTGTAAAAAACGCCTCTTTCCTGGGGAGTAGATTCAACCTTGCCCTCTGCCTCCAGAACATCCAGGTATTTGTTTATTTCGCTTATATGTATGCCCAGTATATCTGCCAGGTCTGTCAGTGTACAGGGCCTCCTTGCAATGGTCTCCAGAATAGCAGATTCTGTATCACTCCTGTAAGACTTTATATTTTTACGTACTGGCGCTGCAGCGATAATCTCAACATTGTCCATGCCCCATTCCTCTTTAATCTTCTCTAACTGTCTTAGTGGAGCCTTTATCAGGTTAGCTACAGTGCCCGGTCGGTCAAGTGTATTAAGTTGAACCGAGGTAGGTTTTATCTTCAGTATTATCTCTTTAATTTTTTGAAGCTCTTCTTTACTATCGTTATAGCCTGGTAGTATAAAGATCTCAAGCCAGATCTTTCCTTTAAACTCCTTGCTGAAATCAATCAGGCCATTTATATACGTGCCTGCATTAAGATCAGCTGCCGGACGGTTAATCTTTTTAAATACATCACTTGAAACAGCATCCACCGATGGCAGTACCAGGTCGGCCTGCATAAGCTCGGATCTGAGTTTTTTATCATAAAGCAAGGTGCCGTTTGTTAGTACGGCAATCGGAATGCCCGGTTTTCTTTCTTTTAAATACTTTATTACATCACCAATCCTTGAGTTAAGTGTTGGTTCTCCGGAACCTGAGAAAGTAATATAATCCGGATCGGGGTTATTTGAAAAGTAATTATCGAGCTCATCCTTTACCTTCGGGAAGGGTACATATTCCTTCCTGCTGGTTGAGAGCAGGCTCGTTTTCCCAACTTCGCAATAAACACAATCGAGAGAGCAGACTTTTTTTGGTACCAGGTCAACTCCCAGTGACATTCCCAGTCGTCTTGAAGGAACCGGTCCAAACAGGTATTTATACATATCAGGGGTTGTTATGCGTGCATTATTATTATGCAAATATAATGCATCTCCTCCGGCTCAAAAAACAGCCAGACAATTATCTTATTTGCAGATCGGTTTCTTCATTAAATAATATGGGTCTGCCAAGGGAAAAGGTGCTGTCCTGACGGTTATGCATCAGGTACCACTCTGATAATTCATCACTCGTTCCGAGCTTCACAAGTAACTCATCGTACCCGTCGGCATCAGTATCCCCTGTATAGACAAGGTAGTTTCCCATAAATGCCATATGTCCCTTGCCAAAGCCTGCATAAAATTCACTGGATTTATGCTGCTGTAGTGAATCATTAAGAATATAATACCAGTATGCATTTCTATCCCCCGATCGCCAGTAAATACCTGGATCAGCCAGTCTGTCACCGTTAATATCCATCAGCAGGGGGGTAAACTTTTCATTGCCTTCCATGCCCCAAAAAAGAGTTTGCATCAGGTATGGTTTATTAAAACCGCCCTGTCTGTCATTTATAGAAACTATAAATCTCCCCCTCAGATCACCATTAAAATATACTGTGACAAGGTCATCGAAGTCGTCCCCATTAATATCTCCAGCAAGAATTTTTTTCCAGGCTACCCGGCTTAGAAGAGTATCTTCCGGAGTAAATCCATGCCGCTTAATAAACTTATTATCTCCAATATTTATATAGAAGCTCAGAGTATCTTTTCCCTGCCTGTCCTGCGATCTGGACATAAGGTCATCATAGCCATCACCATTAAAATCACCAGCAACTAATTCATCATTATCGCCTAGATAGATTTTCTCATTAATGTTGCTGACCTTAGCCTGGAGCTTAAAATTGCCTGTACTGTCATTTAGTGAAATAAATATATCGCCCGAATATTTGCCCCTGGTGAAGTAAACTCCAAAGTCAACATACTTATCTCCGTTAAAGTCGCCTGTTACGAATCTTCTCCCCGGTATATATACCTGGAGCAGGAGGTGTTTTCGCCTGTAATCTGAAGCCAGTGTATCGAGGTAGTCTGTTCCAGGTTCATTATTATAAAGATTTCTGAATGACTGGTATTTTTCAACAGGTATTTTAAACGCAATACAATCTGTTCTTCCACTTTCAGGGTTAAAGATAACTTTGTATTTATCTATTCCGCTGCTGTCTGCAAGGCTTAGCAACCTGTCTGTTCTCGGGTCAGTCCCCTTCTTATAAATCATCTCTTCACCCGGTCCTTTCCCTTTTTTCTCTACAACAAATGAGTAAGATGAGTCTATTATGATCAATTCTGGACCGAAAGGTTTAAGAGTAATAAGCATCAGCACAGAGGCAGCAAGAGCAGTTATAACAATAGCTTGTATATATTTCCCAGTCCCGGTTTTCTCCTGATAGCCCTCTTGTATGTCTTCTTCGATTGATTTCCAGGTATTTGTTTTTATATCTGCAGGCACATCAACACTCTCAATTTTAGAAACAAGCTGACTATAATTTTGCAGCTTCTTATATTTTGTGCTGCAATCCGGACAGATATCCAGGTGCTGGTGCAGCTCTTTTTCACTTGCTTTATCAAGCCTTCCGTCGAGCAAGTCTGAAAGTAGTATTTCAACCTTATTACATTTCATCACGGAAATCTTTTAAGTGTTCAGCCATACTGATTCTCGCCCTGGCCAGTCTGGACCTTACTGTGCCTGGCTTGCATCCCAGGATGCCAGATATTTCTTCATATGACCTGCCTTCGATGTCTCTTAATATAAGTATGGACTTTGCCTTTTGTTTCATTTTGTTCAGTGCCTTGTAAAAAGCTTCCATTGCCTGTTCATTAGTAATAAGCGAAGGTATATCCTCATCTTTTGATTTGGCTGACAGCAGTTTGCCCGATTCATTAATTGTCCTGTGTTTCATCTTCCTTCTGACAAAGTCGTTACAGTTGTTTATCATTATCTTATAAAGCCAGGTATAAAATGAGGATCCAAACCTGAAACCCTTGATCGATCTGAATACCTTAATAAATATTTCCTGGGTGCAATCTTTAGCATCTTCTTCATTTCCCAGAAAATTAAGGCAGAAGTTATAGACTTTTCCTGAGTACTTATCATACAACAAGGCGAATGAATCTTCTGAAGGATCAAATTGTATCATTCTAACAAGCTCTATATCCGAATCTGCTTTTACTCTCATTAACCGGGTAGAGGAATATTAACCTCTTAAATAAAATTACTCAATTCTTTTTACATAGTGTCAGGTAGCGATTATTAATCACCCTGATAAATAACAGGGGCTCAGCAGAACTTCTTTTTCTCAGGACTATTATAAATGGATTATCTATAGCATATATGCGAGGCACAGGTCCCTTTTTCAGTAAAACTTTTCCACTTACTTCAGCCCTGGCACCTGCCTGGTCGAGAAAGAACTTTATATTATGAGTTGCTGAGGCGAAGAAATAATCTTCAAAGCCTTTATTGAGGAGGTATTTATTTAATAACTTGTTGTAAACGCAGCTTTCCTCCAGACTAACTCTTGGAATAATTAATTCATCTTCATGAGAAAGATTGTCAGCAACAGATTCTTCGATCCTCCTATCTATCTGCATAAGTGTCTCAAACAGGTTTTCCTTTAGATCCATCTCTGTTATTATTATTTCGTAATCAGGATCAGAAGGGATGATTTTTACAATAAAATCATCCGGGTTCCTGTAATCGTGAATTCTTACCTGCTGCCTGATAAGTGTTTTTTTAGAATCTCTTCCTTTCGAAACACCAAAGCATTCTACATTATTTGGTTTTCCCCCTGGATCAAAGTTCCATGTCAGCTCTTCGAAAGGCTCATTAAACACTGCATCGAGTTTAAGGTAAGAATAGCACAGTATTCCTTTTTTTTCATTCCTGATATCGTCTAGCCACGGGGCCCCTGTATTATAGCGTTCCATGGTTTTACTATTTAATTCCCTGATAATACCTTTTTCTATAAAACCCGCTTCGGTAATCCATCTGTCGGAATAATCGCTTTGTCTGTATGGATAAGTGTTTAATTCTTCTGCAATTTCAACGCTGCTTCGTAAGCTAACCGGGGCTTTCAATACATTATCGCACAGCATTGTCCACGCTGCTCTGAAAGAAGGAGAGTAAACTATATTTTTATAAGGATCTACATCCTGGTACAGGTGTGAGGGTATTAAAGTACGACTTGCTTCCTGTGTGTCCTGCGACATAAGTCCTTCGGGGAAGGTCAGGCCTATCAGAAATACAAGGGATATTAAATTCTTCATTTCTGCGAAGTTTGGTTCTAATACTTTAGACCCGGGCAGAAAGAAAAAGTTCCATTTATTTTAATTCAACCTCAAGGTATTCTTCATAAGCCGTAAAGACATTCTTTACTTTGAATCTAAGTTCCGGGTTTATGCTTTTAGATATTCTGATTGTTGTTATTGAATTGGCATCAAGGCTTATAGATGAGGCTAGCCCTTCAGGACCGTCGAAAAGTAAGAAGGGAACATCGCAATTATTAGTTACTTCTATCCATTTATATGTGTTATTTTCGTAATAAGGCTTGCCAATCGATATGGCTTCATCGAAAAAACTGAGCAGGAGATCTTTTCTGCCGGCCAGCTTATTATCAAAATACACTATCGTCCGTGCATCAAAAAGAGCCTCTTTAAGAGCTTTCTCGGTCCTTTCCTTAGCATAAACAAGTGTCATTGGTCTGGTAATATGACCATAAAATTCTGAAATTATACCATGCATATCGCTTGAGGCTATTACTGCAAGATTCTTTTCCCTGCACCATTCAAGTATATTAGGGTAGTATTCAGTCTCGTTAAAGAACTCTATGCCATGAATATATCCATTTTCAAATAGTTTTTTATGGATCTCATAAATCTTAGGAATACCATCTTCCTCCTGCGCTTTCCAACCGGGATGGTTCCACTGGATAAATGCACCCTGATTAACAGCTTTTTCGATAGCTTCAAATTCGTCCTCCACATCTAGCAGCGATGCATCTTTAACAAACAGGGCATTAAAGTGTCCCGGAGGCATAGACCTGGTTATTTCCGTAGCATGCAGAAGTATAATATTCCGCTCTGCCGCCCTTTGTCCTGCAATCTTCCATGCTGCATTATGATCGGTCGGAATATATTCTTTTTTTGGCTGGTATTCGATATGATCAGATATTGCAATAACATCAAGACCATCTTCCCAGGCCTCGTCAACCCTGTAGGTAGGCCATACATCGCCATCAGAAAATACGGTGTGCATATGAAAATCGCACTTAAGGGTAACATATCCCGGTATCTCGGGAAGCTTAATTATTTTCTTCTGTGCATTTACAGCCGTAGTAGCAAAAAGCAGCAGGGCCAGAATAGCCGTTTTCTTCATCTTGTTTTTATTTAAATCTTAGTTAACCTTATTTGATTGACCTTTTAGAATATACTTATCATATAGAAGGAGCAGGACACTGGCTAAAACAGCCACACCTGAGAAGAGTATCCATATATTGGACGGATTATAATTGTCCCATAAGTACTGTGTTAATTCCTTCCTGTTCATTCCAAATAGTTCCTGGGCCCTTTCCAGGTATTGAGTCTGGCTAAACTGGTCTGATATCGCAGGTATATCATATCCTTTTTCTGCAACAGCTAAAGATAAAAGATGGTACTTATCTGCCAGCATTTCAAATGGTTTACCTGATAGCCAGCCTGCAAGAAAATGTCCTATGGCTATGGCCAAAAATACAGTACCCATATACAGGGCTTTCTTATCAGGTGGTGCAATCCTGCCAACATATTCATTAAACTTGGGTGATGAAGCCATTTCACCAATAGCAAAAATAAGGGCCCCGGCAAGCATAATGTAGGGGTTCCTTGTGATAAACATGCCCATCAGGCCAAGTGCCAGGATAAGTATTCCAGTCATCATCGACTGCAATGGTCTGTATCTTGCGCTTACCGACGACACAAACATTTGCAGAAAGATTATATAAAAAGCATTAATACTGGTTACCGTTGGTGCGGTTATAGTTCCTTCTGCAAGCCCCAGTGCCGAGCTGAGCCTGTCCATATCAACCCATTGGTCGAGAAAGATAGGGAAGGAGTAATATAGCTGATTAAATGCTGCCCAGAATATTCCCATTATCAGGAGGAAAAGAACATATTTCCAGTTACTCAGTGTAGTTAAAATATTCCTGAAAGCGATGCCTATGCTATCGATAAATTTCTCGTCTGTTTTTTCCCTGTAAGGTTCCTTAAAAAAGAAAAACACAAAAATATAATTGACGGCAATTATAATTATCGACATAAGAAAGACCAAATTCCATTCGATTTTATAAAGGAAACCAGCAATAAATGGCCCTATAAATCCCCCGATATTAATCATCATATAAAATATACCAAAACCGACAGATGCATTCTCGTCGTTAGTCGTTTTGGCAATCATCCCTGAAATAACAGGTTTAAACAGAGCACCGGCAATAGCCAGGAAAATATATGCGGCAAAAACAAGTGGATATGATTCGAAGCTTCCAACCATAAAGAAGCCTGCTATATATGCTGAGTATGATAGTATCAGAACCTTCTTATATCCTATCCTGTCGGCAATTGCACCTGTAATAATCGGCAGAAAGTAGAGCAACATAGATCCTGTCCCGATAATAACACCCTTTTGGACCTGGGTAAAACCCAGAGCACCCGTGTCTTTTGATAGGGTAAGGTAAAGTGCAAAGGCGTTATAGAAACCATACCACGCCCATCTCTCAAATAACTCCATTATATTTGATATCCAGAAGGCCCTCGGAAATTTATCCAACATAGTTTTGAGCTTACTCATAATGGCAGAATTATTATTTTGAAAACGTAAATATAAAATTTCTTTTTCCTACTTGAAATTACGGAATACTTTTTGATGTTAATCTTAAGATTGTTTTAATAATGACCCTTGTAAGTATGACTAACAGACACTATTATTAGTTACTTTTATACAAAATTACTGGATGCGCTACAGGCTCTTAATATTGTTGCTTTTTATATCAGGAGGGATACTGAGTGGTCAGGATACTTCGAAAGTTGCTATCGATAGTCTGCCCGACAGGTTTTACCTTCTCGAAAATGTTGAGCGTAATGGCGAAACAATGCCAGAAATAGAGCTTGATGAGATAAATGTGGTAAGACGTATGGGTATTAAGGGAAGGTTTCACTGGTGGAAATACAGGAGGCTGGTTTATAATGTTAAGAAAGTTTACCCCTATGCAGTACTGGTAAGAGAAAGCATTTCCACAATAAACGATACTCTTACTTTAATAGAAAGCGACAGGGATAGAAGGAGGTTTATTAAGGATTATGAGAAATCTGTTTTTGAAGAATATGAAGATGATATGATGCAGATGACAATTACCCAGGGAAAGATTTTGATAAAACTGATCGACAGGGAAACACAAAATACAGGTTTTGATCTAATCAAGGAATACCGCAGCTCGGTATCTGCTGTATTCTGGCAGGGTATTGCCAGGATCTTTGGAACAAATTTAAAAGACCGTTACGACAGGGATGGCGAAGACTATATGATCGAAAAGATTATTTACGAGCTGGAAACGGGAGGATTATAAGCAGAGGGCAGAGAGCAAAGAGCAAAGAGCAGATGTTATAGGCTATTCTTAGCCCTTACCACTTAGCCCTTTGCCTCGTCAAGCAGCTCAATAAGGGCCTTTACAACAGCATCAGCTCCATCAGCAATATCTGTTATCGCAGCGTCGTTCATATAACACGGGTTGGTAACTACTCTGTTCTTTGTGTCAACAACAATCTCTCCATTAGAGGCCGGTATATGAATACCTCCCATCTCTTCGATATGTCCCGCTGTTGTCTCATCACCGCCTATTGTTACATCTACCTCGCTTAGTATTTTTGTAATAAGCACTGGAGAGATGCATAGGGCACCGATTGGTTTGCCTGCTGCGTGAGTTTCAGTTATTATTTTACTGATAACCTTATCGACAGTAAATCCAGGTCCGTCGAAAGCATAGGTACATAGGTTCTTGGCAACACCAAACCCACCTGGCAGCAGAAGAGCATCAAAGTCATCAACCCTGTACATGTCGAGCGACTGAATATCTCCTCTTGCAATTCGAGCCGATTCAATCAGTACATTTCTTGACTCGTCCATTTCTTCACCACTGATATGATTGATTACGTGATGTTGTTGCACGTCGGGTGCAAATATTTTATAGCTGCCACCATTCCTGGCAATTGCCAGAAGGCTTAGCGTAGACTCGTGTATCTCCGCTCCGTCAAAAACACCACATCCTGAAAGTATTACCGCAAATTTCATAGTTGTATAGATTGATTCTTAGCAGTAATAAAATTATAAATAACTTTTTAAACCTGACATTTAGAATGCTAAAAATATCTAATTCTGCTTAAGGGCATGCACACTCTCTTTACAGATCAATTCAATTTGTTATTTTTGCCTCTAAGAAGTGTAAATATGAATTCATCATTCGATAATTTTGAAGCCAGGGGAAGAAGACAGAAACTGCTTGATGGTCTCAGGGCTAAAGGTATTGATAATGAGGCTGTATTGGAGGCGATTAACCGTGTTCCCAGGCATCAGTTTATGGATCATGCATTTCTTCATCATGCCTATCAGGATAAGGCCTTCCCTATTTCATCAGGACAAACCATATCACAACCATATACAGTGGCTTTTCAGTCTGATCTGCTGGGTGTTAAGCAGCGTGATAAAATCCTTGAAGTAGGAACGGGATCGGGATACCAGGCAGCTGTTCTCATGGAGATGGGAGCAAAGGTATTTTCGATCGAAAGACACAGGAGTCTCTACGAGAAGGCGCAGAAAACACTTATTAAGCTGGGTTATGACTGTCATTGCTTTTATGGCGACGGTTATGCAGGAAAACCTAATTATGGGCCCTTTGATGGTATATTAATTACTGCTGCCGCACCTGAAATACCCGATATGCTGCTTCAGCAACTTAAGATAGGAGGAAGACTGGTAGTACCTGTCGGTGGGCGGGAATCACAGGTAATGAAACTGGTTGTGCGCAGAGATAAAGATGATTTTGAAACGAGTGATCATGGCTTATTCGCTTTTGTGCCCCTTCTTACAGGCGTGGTAAACGGAAAATAAAAGATATGAAAATAGACAGATTGGTTTTTTCTCCCATTGAGGTAAATACTTATATTATTGATGATGAGAAAGGTAATTGTGCAATTATCGATTGTGGTTGTTATAGCCTTGAGGAATTTAATGAGCTGAAAGGATTTCTTATGCAAAGGGAGCTGAAGCCTGTTCTCCTCTTAAATACACATATGCACCTGGATCATATTTTCGGCAACGCAATGATGTTTTCTGAATACGGACTGCTAACACATGCAACTGCCGAAGAAGAAAGTAACAGGCAGGCTGCAACGAACCATGCCCTGATGTTTGGAATGAAGATGGATGAGCCACCGGTGATAGGTACTCTAATCAGCCCCAACCAGCTTATAAGCTTCGGCGATATTAAATTCAAGTCCTTATTTGTCCCCGGGCATACCTCAGGCAGTGTAGCCTATTATGCAGAAGACCATAATGTTGTTTTTACAGGCGATGCACTATTTAATGGCAGCATTGGACGTTCAGATCTGCCGGGAGGAAATCATGAGACATTAATTAAAAGTATAAACAAGGAATTACTTAGCCTGAAAAGTGAAACAGTGGTTTATCCGGGTCACGGAAATACAACTACTATTGGTTTTGAAAAGGAAAATAATCCTTATCTTAACTGATCATTTTTTCTATGCTATTCAGTAAAAAATAATAAAAAATATAGAGTTATGGCTTTTGATAAATTTGTAAACCGACACAACGGACCCACAGAGAAGGATCTGCCCGGTATGTTAAAGACTATTGGGGTTAGTTCAATAGATGAACTGATTGAACAGACTGTTCCCCGCAGTATAATGCTTGATAAACCACTTAACCTACCGGAGGCTATGAATGAGAATGAGTACCTGGGGTATATAAGGAGCCTGGGTAAAAAGAATATTCAGAATCGTTCATTTATTGGTATGGGATACTACGGAACAGGTGTTCTGTCGGTAGTTGTAAGAAATGTGCTCGAGAATCCTGCCTGGTATACTTCTTATACTCCTTACCAGGCTGAGATATCACAGGGCAGACTGGAGGCACTGCTTAATTTCCAGACTATGGTAAGCGACCTTACCGGTATGGAGATGGCCAATGCTTCGCTGCTCGATGAGTCAACTGCCGGAGCTGAGGCTATGATAATGATGTATAATTCACGGTCGAGGGCTATGGCCAAGGCTGGTGTTAAGAAGATGTTTATCGATAAGAATATTTTCCCTCAGACTGCTGATGTAATACTTACCAGGGCAGAACCTCTTGGTATTGAGCTGGTAAAAGGAGATTTTAAAGAGGCAAAGATAGACGATTCCTTCTTTGGTGCCCTGGTGCAGTATCCTGCAGCAGATGGTGACCTGCCTTTTTATAAGGATTTTGTTGCTTTGGTCCATGACGCCGGTGGACTCGTATCTGTAGGATCCGACCTTATGAGCCTGGCTCTTCTTACTCCTCCCGGGGAGTGGGGTGCCGATATAGTTTTTGGTGTTAACCAGAGGTTTGGGCTGCCCATGGGTTTTGGAGGTCCTCATGCAGGATTTTTTGCAACAAGGGAAGAACTTAAAAGAACAATGCCGGGCCGTATAATTGGTGTTTCTGTCGATTCTAATGGTAACCTGGCTCTCAGGATGGCCCTGCAGACGCGCGAACAGCACATAAAGAGGGAGAGGGCTACATCAAATATATGTACTGCACAGGCTCTGCTGGCTACCATGTCGGGAATGTATGCCCAGTATCATGGCTATGAAGGATTAAAGAGAATAGCCTATCATATTTTCCAGAGCACATGTACTCTTAAATCTGCTCTCGAAGATCTTGGTTATAAAATATTAAACAAGCAGTTTTTTGACACCTTATCTATCGCTCTGCCCGGTGATATAGCGTCTGATAAGATTCGAAAAATTGCACTGGATGCAAAATTGAATTTTGCTTATCCCGAGAATAAGCAGGTTCGATTAAGCCTCGACGAGATTACTACTGTTGACGAGATAAATGCAATTCTTTCAGTATTTGCTGAAGCTGCTGGTAAGAAGGCAGATAATGTTAAGGAGATATGCGACTGTATTTGCATCGATAAGAAACTTTTGCGTACATCCACCTTCCTTCAGCAGGAGACCTTTAACAGGTACCGCAGCGAAACAGCTATGATGAGGTATATCAAGATGCTTGAGCGTAAGGATATCTCTCTTGCTCAGAGCATGATTCCGCTGGGCTCATGTACTATGAAACTGAATCCTGCCTCATCAATGTTTGCATTGAGCTGGCCCGAGTTTGGTAATATACATCCCTTTGTTCCTAAAGATCAGGCCGAAGGTTACTACCAGATTATGGATGAGCTTGGCGAAGCCCTTAAAGAGATTACAGGCTTTTCTGCAGTATCCTTTCAGCCTAATTCAGGAGCCGCAGGTGAGTATGCCGGACTAATGGTAATCAGGCAATACCACCTGACCAGGGGAGATACTGAGAGAGATGTGGTACTTATCCCTTCGTCTGCCCACGGAACAAACCCTGCCAGTGGAGTTATGGCTGGCATGAAGGTTGTTGTTGTGGAATGTGATGATGATGGTAATATTGATATTGACGATCTAAGGGCAAAAGCTGAAGAGAACAGTGATAAGCTGTCGGCGGTGATGATAACCTACCCATCTACACATGGTGTTTACGAGGAAGGCATTATCGAAATGACTGATATAATTCATAAAAATGGCGGCCAGGTGTATATGGACGGTGCCAATATGAATGCCCAGGTTGGACTGACCAGTCCGGGAAGGATAGGTGCAGATGTCTGTCACCTTAATTTGCACAAAACATTTGCTATTCCTCATGGCGGAGGTGGACCGGGTATGGGCCCGATCCTTGTGGCCGATCACCTGGCAGAGTTCCTGCCAAAACACTCTCTTGTAGAGACTGGCGGATCACATGGAACAACTGCAGTTGCAGGAGCTCCCTTTGGCTCGGCGTCAATACTAACAATATCTCACGCCTATATAATGATGCTGGGAAGGGATGGCTTAACAGAAGCTACTAAGTATGCCATACTAACTGCCAACTACCTTGCATCTGCACTTAAGGGTAAGTTCGAGATATTATATACAGGAGAAAATGGCAGGGTGGCTCATGAGATGATTCTTAACTGTCATAGCTTTAAACATGATGCAGGCATAGACGAAGCCGATATAGCCAAAAGGCTTATGGACTATGGATTCCATGCACCAACACTTTCATTCCCGGTTCACGGAACACTTATGGTTGAGCCAACTGAAAGTGAGCCCTTATCTGAACTCGACCGCTTTGTTGATGCTATGAAGGCTATCTGGGATGAAATACAGGAAGTGAAAGATGGTAAGGCAGATAAGGATGATAATGTGCTGCACAATGCACCTCATACAGCCGAGTCTGTAATCGTTGGAGAATGGAAGCATCCCTATAGCAGAGAGAAAGCAGCCTATCCGCTTAAATCTGTTATAGAGAATAAGTTCTGGCCGGCTGTTGGCAGGGTTGATAACGGTTATGGCGACAGGAACCTTGTTTGTACCTGCGATCCTGTAGATTCTTATCGTTTCAGTGAAGAGGACTAAAACAGACTCTCAATAATTTCTGAATAAAATATGGAAGGTAATATCCCGTAAGCATTAATTTGCTTCGGGATAATGCTTTCTTCAGTCATGCCCGGAACAGAATTGATCTCAATAAAGAAGGGGGTATTGTCTACGATAATAAAATCAACCCGTACCAGTCCCTTGCAATCGAGAAGATCATAAATCTTTGAACTAAGGCTTTGAACATCCTTATAGACCTTGTCTGGTATCTCAGCAGGTGTTATCTCATCAGCCTTTTCAGGGTTATACTTTGCTTCGTAATCGAAAAATTCATTTTTGCTCCTTATCTCGGTAATAGGAAGGACATGTTCCTTCTCGGACGATTTAAAAACTCCGCAGCATACTTCCGTACCCTCGAGGATCGACTCAATCAGAACACTACCACTTTCTCTAAAGGCCTCTTTAATGGCGGCCGGTAAATCATCCAGTTTAGTAACCTTTGATACCCCAAAGCTGGAGCCGCTGTCGTTGGGCTTAACAAAACAGGGTAAGCCAGTTTGATTGCTTATCGCTTCAAAATCAGTATTTTCTCCTTTTGAGATCTTTACCCAGCGTGCCATGGGAATATTGTAATTCTTCAGGAAGAGCTTACAGGCATGCTTATTGAATGTAAGAGCCGAGCTGAAAGCATCACAGCTTGAATACGGTATACCAATCATATCGAGGTAGCCTTGCAGCTGACCGTTCTCTCCCGGCTTGCCATGTATAGCAATAAATACAGCGTCAAAGCGGATTATTTTATCTTCCAGTTTAAGAGAAAAGTTATCCTTGTTAACAGGTATAGCCCTGCCATTCTGATCTTCCCAGTACCAGTCCAATCCCTTGATATTAATCAGGTATGCTTCATAGTTGTCGGATAGTTCCTTTAGTACAGCACCGGCACTTTTCAGTGATATTTCAAACTCCGACGAAGATCCTCCGCCAACAACTGCAATCTTTTTCATATATCAAAAAGGATTTATTATCAAATGCTAATATAACAAAACAGAGCTTAACTTATATCATCCCTGCCCGAGATGTAGGTCTTCCATCTCTGAATAACAGCTTTCATATCATCAGGCAGATCAATCTCAAATTCCATTCTTTTCCCTGTGGCAGGATGATCGAAAGACAGGTACCTGGCATGCAGAGCCTGTCGTGGTAAGAGATTAAAACAATTTCTTACAAACTGCTGGTACTTGGTAAAAGTAGTGCCTTTAATAATCTTGTCGCCACCATATTCCGGGTCGTTAAACAGGGGGTGATTTATTGAACTCATATGCACTCTTATCTGGTGTGTTCTGCCGGTTTCAAGCTGACATTCCACAAGGCTTACATAACCAAGACGTTCCAGTATACGATAATGAGTAACGGCATGTTTCCCTTCTTCTCCATCCTTAAAAACATGCATTACTTTCCTGTCTTTTGGAGAACGTCCTATATTTCCTATTATGGTATCTTCATCTTTTTCGGGCGCTCCCCATATTATGGCTGTATATTTTCGTCCCGTTGAGTGATCGAAGAATTGTCTTGCCAGGTGGTTAAGTGCAAACTCATTCTTGGCTATTACCAGCAAGCCGGATGTGTTTTTATCTATCCTGTGTACAAGCCCTGGCCTTGCTTCACCTGTATTAAAAAGAGGCAGGTCTTTAAAGTGCCACATCAGAGCATTTATCAGTGTACCTGTATAATTGCCATAGCCCGGGTGGACTACCATACCGGGTTTCTTATTTACTATAACTACATCATCGTCTTCGTAAATAATGTCAAGCGGTATATCTTCAGCGATAAGTTCTATCTCCCTTGGTGGCTGGGGCAGGACAATCTGTATTATCTCACCCGGCTTTACCTTATAATTAGGTTTTACTGCCTTCCCGTCGACAAGAATATTTCCTGCATTGGCGGCACTCTGTATCCTTGTTCGGGATGTGCTCTCAAGCCTGTTAAAGAGGAATTTGTCTATGCGAAGGGCAGACTGACCCGGGTCTGTTTCAAACCTGAAATGTTCGAACAGCTCCTGCTGTTCCTGCTGATCCAATGATTCTTCTACCATTTCTCCTATCTGCTTTTAATAAACTTATTCCTTGAATATACCCTTTCGTTTTCACTTATAACCAGGATATATGCACCTCCGGGCAGACGAGAAAGGTCGATCGACTCCGAATATTGTTCAGACAATATTAGGCTGCCAGCACTATTGTAAATACTAATCCTTGTATTAGATCTGTCGAATATCGTGTTATCATCAATATTCAGAATATCGTAAACCGGGTTAGGCCATATATTAATGTTGTTTGTTTCGCTGAGCACATCTTCAATACCCGTTGTAAGCAGTGGCTTCCCTACAACAGGCCTAATCATCAGACTACCACCCACCTGGGATATAAACCACTCACCGTTAACGTAATAGTACTGCCTTCCCATGGGCGGCGTATTCATGTCCAGACCGGCATTAAGGTAGGTGTCTGATACCTGTCTCCAGCCTATAAAAAATTCATCATCTATTGGCACAGATTCATCGAGCCGGTATCTTATAAAACCATTTATGCTCTCCCCGGGATCAACCATAGCTTCCTCCTGGGAATAAATTATGTCACCGGGCGATTGGTTATCGGAGCTAAGCACAATAAGTTCAAAGTATCTCTGGTTGGCGTTAAGGTAGCTGTCGTTAAAACAAATATCAACAGCCCTGATTGTATCCGGAGTAGGAGAGTAATACCTGTAAACAGCCATGGAATTATTTGCAGTTATGCCATAACCGTTCTCTGCACTTCCATCATCAACTGCGTAATAATTTCTGAATTCCTGCAGGTAGCGAAGAGTATCATTTATTTTTTTATCAAACACATCCGTTGTAAGGTAGGTGCTTATCTCAAAGAGGGCAGTATCGCTTGAGGCTGAATTAAAAGTGTAAATGATGGGTGCTCCAAAATCAATGCCCATACCCGAATCAATATTCCTTGCTGCCGGCGATCCGTTGTATACTGTTCCACCCTGATAGATATCCTTTATATTAAGATCCCTTGTTACATTTCGTTCAATAGAGTCGTTATTTATAATGTATGCATGCAGGGAATCCCCCATCTCAGCAAGTGAACTGAGCTTAAACTGTTCCCATGGCATAGCTTCGTAGTTGAGAAGAACAGACCTCAGCGGACGCGAAAAGGCTACATCCCTGAGTACTGTATCAGCTTCATTCCTGTTGCGGTTAAGGTAGATATAATCGATATGCCAGTGATCAGCATTGCCTATCATGCCGGGATCGTTAATTGTTGAGCTCAGGGTAGCATAATTGGTAAACCTGAACCTAAAGCCCTTGCTGGTAAATTTCGGATCGTTTATATATAATATTACAGGTTTAAAAGGATGTACTTCAGTACCTTCAGCCCTCCATACGGAGTACCATTCTTCATCTGCAACAGAGTAAAACTCCAGCCTTAGGCTGTCGCCCTGCTCGGGGGGATCGAGAATGCCCTGGGGCTGATAAAAGAAGCTGAGGTAGAAATTATCAGCCGCATCACCTTGGAGGTTAATGGGATTGGAAGTAAGATGATCAGCTTCAAACCTTATTGATGATCCATTTTCATAAAGGAGGCCGTTGCTACCCAGCGCATCAAAGGTTGCCACGCCAATGCTTGGTTGATCAATAGCGTAGGTGCTGTTAATATATACTTCATTATCCGACCACAGCGTGTCGTCAGGATAGACTATAGAATTAGAGAAGTCGTCGAATATTGGTAGTTCAAGAGTATCAGCCGGACCTTTCGACTTAAGCAAAGAGCTCTTTGATGAGAAATGTTTAATTTCTTTTATTACCTGCAAACCGCTTACTACTTCCTGTCCTTTCGCTATGTTAAGCAGGAGAAATAAAAATATTAAAAGCGATATTGCATTTTTACGAATCATAAAACTATAGCCCGGAGCCTTCAGTAATATCTATTAAAAGTGTATCAGACAAGTCAATAAGAGTTGAGTCAACAGGGAGCAGGGTAGAGTCGCCTGAAAGCCAGATATATACTGCCGATCCCAGTTGTATGCTAGCATCTTCTCTATACTCGGGATTTTGTTTATAGACAAAGGCATTTATTGAGTCTTCACCGGTTTTAACGCTTGAGTCAAAATTATAGGTACCCACTATCAGCGATGATCCAAGTATCCTGCTTTTTGCACTTTCAAAGTTGCGGCCAATTAGATCGGGCACCTGTGTTCTCCTGCTGCTCAGTCCTTTTCCGAGAACAAGAATAACCTCCGATCCTTTCTGTATTGAATCGCCGGCAGAAATAGATTTATCTTCGTATAGCTGATCGAGTACAAAATCAATTGTCAGGTCAGGTCTGTATACTGGATTCCCGGCCTCCAGACCTGTGCTTTCTATAATTGAGTAAGCCTGACGGGCAGATAAGCCAACCAGGTTAGGCATTACAACATATTCGGGAGCAAAGGCATTTATTGTAAGCATAATCCTTCTCTGCTTCTTTACCTTATGATTTGTTTTTGGGTTTTGTTCGACCACGCATCCTCTGGGTACTATCTTTGTGTAAACAGAATCAATTACCTCGATTTTTAATTTCTGCTTTCTGGCAAGTTTTTGCGATTCCTGGATTGTAAGCCCGTAAAAATCAGGCACCGGCCTTGCCTGTCCGTGTCTTGTAAAAATACTTAGCCAGATAAGTAAAATAAAGAGTATCCCTGCAGCTATTACAGCTGCCAGCCCGAGGTTTTTAAAAAACTCCTTACTCAATAAAAACTTTTTAAGACTCATAGCAGATAATTTCAGTATTTATAACGCAAGAACAAAGATATAATTATATGTTGGAACAACATAAGGCTTTAAGTAAGGAGTGTTGGGTTCGAGGTTCGGGGTTCGGGGTGTTAGGGCTTCCTGCTCCCTGCTCCTTACCAGGCCTTTACTGTATTATAGAGAGTGTCTCTCTCAATAGGTTCAAAGCCGGCATCCTTAATAAGCTTCGTAAGGTCATCAGTACTCATGGTTGGCTTCTGATCTTCTGCTCCTGCCATTGAATAGATCTTTGTTGTATCGTCTATAGTACCATCTACATCGTCTACTCCGAATGAGAGCGATAGCTGGGTAGATTCTTTTCCCAGTGCGGGCCAGTAAGCTTTAAGATGGGGTATATTATCGAGGAAGATACGAGATACTGCAAAATTTTTCATGTCTTCTATTATCGATACTTCGCCGATATGTGACATATGGTTATTCTCTTTCTTGAATTTCAGGGGAATAAAGGTATTAAACCCGCCTGTTCGGTCCTGTAGCTTTCTTAATCTGTCGAGGTGATCTATTCTATGCTCATATGATTCTATATGTCCATATAAGATGGTGGCATTAGAAGGAACACCTGTATTATGAGCAGTCTCATGAATTTTAAGCCACAAAGCGGATGTTGACTTATCATCACATATCTTTTTCCTGATCTCTTCATCAAATATTTCTGCTCCGCCTCCCGGTATTGAATCGAGACCATATTCTTTAAGTGCTGCAAGTCCGTCAGCCAGACTCATTCCTGCTTTTTTAATCATATAATCGAGCTCAATTGCAGAGAAGGCTTTAATATGAAGTTCGGGACGGTGCGTTTTAATCATCTTCAGTACATTACCGTAGTAATGAAGATCGTGAGCAGGGTGGACTCCACCCACAATATGAACTTCTGTTACAGGCTTATTATCGAAAGATTTTACTATATCAAGCATCTCTTCGGGCGAATAGTCCCAGCTATCTGGACTGTGTGCCGGTTTCTTGTACGAGCAGAATTCACAGTTGTAGATGCAGATATTAGTTGGCTCAATATGGAAATTGCGGTTAAAGAATACTTTTTTATCGTTTATCCTCGTCCTTACTTCACTGGCAAGTACACCCAGCAGGGCGAGGTTATTACTATTAAACAGCGATATGCCGTCTTCGACAGATATTCTGGTCTTACTGATCACTTTTTCAGCAATTGATTGTATGTTGGAGTCGAGGCTCTCAAGCAAAGTATGCGGTACCAAGTTTTATGAGTTATTTGTGAGTTGCAAATTTAGAAAATATTTCACGATCTAACACATAACATGCAGAAACAAAAAACCCCGGCAATAAATGCCAGGGTTATATATTATAGCTTTAGCCTCTACTATTGCTTATGACTTAATTCGTCAGAAACAGTAAGCTTTTTTCTTCCTTTTGCTCTCCTGTTAGCAACTACCTTCTGTCCGTTGGGAGTAGACATTCTTTCTCTGAAACCATGCTTGTTGGCTCTTTTTCTTCTTGAAGGTTGAAATGTTCTTTTCATCTTATAATGTTTTTACTGATCCTGTTCTATCGTTTTATGGAGTGCAAAAGTAACACTATTTTCACAAATAAAAGAATTATAAGTGAATTTTTTAGTTTAAAATCAGCTTGCAAGGTAAACAATTTTCTTTTTTTCAAAGAAGCTCTCACTGAAATAGTTACCCAGATGATAGATACTAACCTTGTTAATATATGTACCCAGTTCTTCGCTCAGATCACCTCCTTTTAGATATAGTATACCATTTTTCAGAGTATTGATCTGTCGTGGTTTTATCATGTTTTTTGTCCACGATACGAACCTGGGAAAGGCTGTAACAGCCCTGCTGATAACGAAATCATATTTGCTCTCAATATTTTCTGCCCTCTCGCAGAGAACTTTTACATTTTCGAGATTAAGCGATTCTGCTACTGATTTAACCACCAGAGTTTTCTTTCGTATTGAATCTACAAGAGTGAAGCTTGATTCAGGAAACATTATTGACAGGGGTATACCGGGAAAGCCTCCACCGGTACCAATATCGATTATTTCGCTACCCTTGCTAAACTGTATTACCCTGGCGATAGATAATGAATGGAGGAGATGGTGGATATTAAAATTATCAATATCCTTCCTTGAGATCACGTTTATTTTGCTGTTCCAGTCCTTATACAGCTCTTCCAGCTTAAGTAGCTTTTCGATCTTCTCCTGTGGGGGATTATCGAAGTAGCGTTTAAGGGTCTCTTCCATTAGTGGGATTCAGTTTTTTTAAGGATATTATATAGCAGTTCCTTGGCCCTGAAAATCTGCGCCTTAACTGTGCCAAGCGGTATATTCAGCTCTTTGGCTATTTCTTCATAGGAATATTCCTTGAAGAAACGTAGCTCGATCAGTTTTCTGTACTGTGGTTTTAGCTGGGAAACAACATATTTGAGATGCTTGATTTTCTGCTGTTTTATAAGCTCTTCTTCCGGGTCGGGAGTAGTGCTTTGCAGGTTGCTGGCCGGACTATCCTGTTCGTTCTGGGTCTGGTCGAATGCCGTGGGTGTGCTTTTTTTCTTCCTTATAAAGTCGATGCAGTTATTTGTAGCGATCCTGAAGAGCCAGGTACTGAAAGCGTAGTTAGGAGTATAAAGGTGTATATTTTTAAAAGCCTTTCCGAAGGCTTCGATAGTAAGATCGTCGGCATCGGAGGGATTATTAACCATCTTCAGAAGCATAAAATAAATCGAGTCCTTATACCTGTTCATCAGGTCTGCAAATGCCTTCTCGTTTCCACTTCTGGCTAATATTACCAGTTGCAGATCCTGTTTGGCCTTTTCAGATAGATCAGGATTTATTTCCATTCGTAGCTCCGGTTTCTGTTTCTCCTGGTTATTATCAGGAAATAAATATTTATAAAAGGGGAGAAGATATCAAACAGAAGCGAAAATAGCAATAAATCCTTTTCATTCAAAGCTTTTTGGGCCTTCCCTACGACGATGATTTTGCTAATAAGTACTATTCCGAAGAGGATCAAAGGAATAAGCCATGCAGATGAGACAGCCATTAAAATTATTAAGGACAGGTAGAAGATAAGCCTTGAAAGAGGTTCTGTAATAAGCAGAAAGCGCGAAGCTAAAGTGTAATGCGGTGAGGTTGAGAGATGCCTTGTTTTCTGTTTTGCCAGGGCAGCAAAACTGCCTGCAGGTACTGATCTTGTAAAGGAGTCCTGAGATAATTCAACGCTGCAGTTGGAAGCGTTTGCAAGTTTATTTACAAAGAGATCGTCATCTCCTGATTGTAGATTTATATAAGGGCCAAAGCCTTTATTTTCGAAAAATATTGATCTCTTGTATGCAAGGTTCCTGCCAACTCCCATATAAGGTTTGCCTGCCATGGACATACCGATATACTGCATGGCGATAAACATAGTGTCAAACCTTATATATTTATTTAATAAACCTTTTTCCCTGAGATAGCCGCCATAGCCAAGTACAAAGCCCTTTTCTTTACTAAAGTTTCTTGTCATAAGCCTGATCCATTTACTGGATACCGGTTGACAGTCTGCGTCGGTCATCAGGAGATATTCAAATTTTGCAGCTTTAATACCAAGGAAGAGGGCCATCTTTTTGCTGTGGGTAAGGCTGGCGTCTTTGTGAATAGTTGTAACCCTAAGGTGTGGATATTGCTGCTCGAAGATCTTGAGTATATCCTCGGTATCGTCGTCGGAGCAATCGTTAACAACTATAACCTCGTATTCGGGATATTCCTGCTCCAGGACTGATGGCAGAAAGTTTTTCAGATTATCGGCTTCATTTTTAGCACAGATAATTACCGAAACCCCCTTCTTTGTATTGCCTGATTTACCGGGAGTCTTATTTTTAATTCCTACCCTGAGGTAAAAGAAAAAATAATAGACAAGCTGAATCAGGGCTGCCAGACCAAATATTGAAAACAGGATTATACCAATAATATCTTCGGGGAGTGCAAACATATATTCTTCTATTATAAAGGGCAATATTAGTAAGAATCAGGGATGGGACAAAATAGGAAAGGAGGAATAGTATAAGTTTTTTCTACCGTCCCTGTTTTATGAAGTAGATCAATACATTACCTTTGTACAAAATTTGCAATAAAATCTGAATGTTTAATATAGAGAACAGTGATAAATCGTCGAAGGCCAGGGCAGGTGTACTTAAGACTGACCATGGCGATATTCTGACCCCGATCTTTATGCCTGTTGGTACAGCAGCAACTGTTAAGGGCGTTTTGCAGCGCGACCTTGTTGAAGAGGTGGATGCTGAAATTATTCTGGGCAATACCTATCATCTCTACCTGAGGCCAGGCATGGATATTATGAAACAGGCAGGTGGCCTGCATAAATTTATGGGATGGGAGAGAGCTCTCCTTACTGACTCGGGAGGTTACCAGGTGTTTTCGCTCTCTGAAAACAGGAAGCTCAATGAGGAAGGAGCCTTATTTAAATCTCATATAGATGGCTCGTCTCATAATTTTACCCCGGAGAATGTGGTGGATATACAGCGAATTATAGGAGCTGATATTATTATGGCCTTTGATGAATGTACTCCCTATCCCTGCGATTATAAGGAAGCAAAGATATCTATGGATCTTACCCATCGATGGTTGTCGAGGGTAGTCGACAGATATAAGAGTACAGAACCGATGTGGGGACACGGGCAGATGCTTTTCCCCATTGTACAGGGAAGTACATATTCTGATCTGCGCCGCGAATCTGCCGAAATAATAGCATCTAAGGATATGCCGGGAAATGCTATTGGAGGATTATCGGTTGGTGAGCCTGCCGAAGATATGTATAGCATGATAGAAGTGGTAAATGATATACTTCCCGAAGATAAACCGCGTTATCTTATGGGAGTAGGAACTCCTGTAAATATTCTTGAGTCAATAGAAAGAGGTGTTGATATGTTTGACTGCGTAATGCCGACAAGAAACGGAAGAAACGGGATGCTTTTTACTGAAGAAGGCATAATAAATATTAAGAACAGAAAGTGGATTAATGATTTCTCTCCAATCGATAACTCAGGATCGTCAACTTTAGGAAAATTTTATTCTAAAGCATACCTTCGTCACCTGATTATTTCAGGAGAAATACTTGGTTCCCAGATAGCAAGTATACATAACCTGTCGTTTTATCTAAGGCTGGTAAGGGAAGCACGAAAGATGATACTTGATGGGTCCTTCTCCTTATGGAAGAAGAATATGGTTAAGAAACTCGGACGAAGATTATGAAAAGGCCGAATCTCAAGGTACTGGATGTTTATATAGTGAAGAAGTTCCTGGGAACCTTTGTTGTTGCGATAGTACTTATTATGAGTATTGCAGTAATATTTGATTTCTCTGAAAAGATCGACGACTTTATGAGCAAGGAAGCTCCTGTTCATGCAATAATATTTGATTACTACCTGAACTTCATCCCTTTTTTTGCAACGCTTTTCTCACCACTCTTTACTTTTATTACAGTTATATACTTCACCTCAAGGATGGCTTATAATAGCGAGGTAATTGCAATTTTAAGCAATGGAGTTAGCTTCAGGAGATTAATGCTTCCTTACTTTTATTCAGCACTTCTGATTGCTATCGTAACCTTTATGCTTACGAATTTTGTTATCCCCCAGGCTAATCTTATCAGGACCGAATTTGAGGATAAGTATTATAAACCCCGGCCAAGATATACAGCAAGGGATATCCACAGGCAGGTATATCCCAATGTCTTCGCCTATATGGAAAGCTTCACAACAGCATCCATGGTTGGAAGGAACTTTACCCTTGAGCGCTTTAGCGAGGACGGACAGCTGGAGTCAAAGCTATCTTCTTATTATGTTAAATGGGATTCAACAATTAATAAGTGGGCCGCCAGGAATTATACTATAAGGGATATTGTAGACGGAAAGGAAACTCTCAGGTCAGGATATAGAATAGATACAGTACTTACAATAACACCTGATGATTTTGCCAGAAAGGAAACCTTTGTTGAGACTATGAATTACAGACAGTTACATGATGAAATAGACTTGTTGCGATTGCAGGGAAGCGATGAGATAAAGCTCTTGCTAAATGAAAATCATAGGAGGATATCCAATCCCTTCTCTGTCTTTATACTTACCCTTATCGGTGTGTCGGTTTCTTCGAGAAAGGCGAGGGGAGGTATAGGTGTTCAGATAGGTCTGGGACTGGCACTTAGCTTTGTATATATCTTCCTTATGCAGTTTGCAACCCAGTTTTCATTGAAAGGTAACCTCGACCCGATGCTTGCCATGTGGCTGCCTAATTTATTATTTCTGGCTGTGGGCTTATTTTTGTATAAATCGGCACCTAAATAAAGGTTATTCGAAAATCAATCAATATCTATCTCTCATTAAGTAAATAACTTGGAAGTACTTGCTTCCCCTTTCTATTTATACATTCTAAAAAAACTGATATAAATTCTTGTTTGGTTGAGGCATATTTTTTAATGTTGTACCTTTAGAAATGAAAAAGGGAGATAAGTAAATCCTAAAAAAGACATTATAATTATGGCACTAAGCAAAAAGACCCGTGAACTGCATGAAAAACGGGACAAGCTCCTTATGGGAGGTGGGGAAAAGGCTATTGAGAAGCAAAAGGCTATGGGTAAGAGGACAGCTCGCGAGAGGATACTCGCCCTGCTTGATGATGATTCATTTAATGAGTACGATATCTTTGTTGAGCATCTTGCCCGCGACTTCGATATGCAGACCAAGGGTCTTCCGGGCGACGGGGTGGTAATCGGTACAGGAACAATATTGAATGCACCTGTTGCTATCTATGCTCAGGACTTTACTGTAGCAGGAGGTTCACTTGGGTTAGCACATTCCAGGAAAATAACCAAGATAATGGACCATGCCCTGAAGATGAAAATTCCGCTGATAGGTATTAACGATTCAGGTGGAGCAAGGATACAGGAAGGAGTAAATTCGCTCGCAGGTTATGGTGAAATATTCTTCAGGAATACGCTTTCAAGTGGGGTTATTCCACAGCTTTCAGTTATACTGGGGCCCTGTGCAGGAGGTGCTGTTTATTCACCTGCCCTGACTGACTTTGTTTTTGTGGTAAATAATATCTCGAAAATGTTTATTACCGGGCCCGAGGTAATTAAGACGGTTCTTGGGGAGGAGATATCAATGGAAGATCTTGGTGGAGCATGGGTTCATAGCGAAACTACCGGAAATGCCCATTTTTATTCAGAGAGTGAAGACGAATGTTTCGAGCAGATAAAGCAGCTTGTAAGCTTTATCCCATGGAACAATATGAATAAGGCAAAGTCCTTCGAACCAAAGGAACCCCTTCCTGATTTTGATATCGATAGTATAGTACCTGATGATCCAACTCTTCCCTATGATGTTAAAGATGTTATTAAGGCTGTAGTTGATAGCTCAGAATTTTTTGAAGTACAGGATTTGTGGGCAAAGAATATAGTAATAGGATTTGGTCGTATTAATGGTAATACAATCGGTTTTGTTGCAAACCAGCCAAGCGAAATGGCCGGGGTGCTTGATGTTGATTCGAGCGATAAGGCTGCACGTTTTATTAGGTACTGCGATGCCTTCAGTATTCCTATAGTGACTTTAGTTGACCTTCCTGGTTACCTGCCGGGTGTAGACCAGGAGCATGCTGGTGTTATACGGCATGGGGCGAAAGTTCTCTATGCTTATTCTGAAGCTACCGTTCCGAAGATTACAGTAATCTTAAGAAAGGCTTATGGCGGTGGTTATATTGCAATGGGATCGAGGCACCTCAGGGCAGATTTTGTATTTGCATGGCCCGGAGCCGAGATAGCTGTTATGGGACCTGAAGGTGCAGCAAATATTATTTTCAGAAAAGAAATAGCCGCTGCAGAGGATCCTGATAAAATGAGGCAGGAGAAAGTTGAGGAATATAAGACCAAGTTTGCGAATCCCTATGTAGCCGCTGCACGTGGTTACGTCGATTCAGTTATTGATCCTTCTGAAACACGGAAACTGCTTATTCACGCAATAAGTGTCTCTGGTAATAAATCTGTATTTCTTCCTAAGAAGAAGCATGGAATACCTCCATTTTAATCTTACTTAATATATTCTGAAATGAGTAAAAAAGATCAAGAATTTGAGAATCTGAATATCGATCAGACCATCTACAAAACAAACTTAAGTAAGAAGTATAAGGAAAGGACCCCCTTCAGGATGCCTGATGTGAGTAAGATAAATTGCTTTATTCCCGGTACTATTGTCGAAATACTGGTTGAAGTCGGACAGGAGGTGGAGGAAGGTCAGGATCTGCTTATCCTTGAAGCCATGAAGATGAAGAACAGGATTAAAAGTCCGGCTGCAGGAAAGATAAGAAGAATAGAAGTAAAGGAGGGCCAGAGAGTACCCAAGGGACAACTTCTGATTGTCCTTATCTGATATTCTATATGCTTCCCCGCCAGGTGTAGTATTCTGAAAAAATATTTACAGGTGGTTCATTTTTAAATATACCGTAGACAGATGATCCACTTCCGCTCATTGAGCTGTATATGGCACCTTGCATATATAGCTCTTTTTTTATTTCACCAATCACCGGGAAGCGTTCAAAAACAGCAGGTTCAAAATCGTTTGTAATCTTATCCTTCCATTGTTCAGGAGGCAGCTTGTATATTTCTGCCAGGTCTGTATCTCTCTCAAGGGGTATTGAAGCAGCATAGGCCTGGCCAGTGTTGATGTGTATTCCCGGGTTAACTATTATAATTTTGTAACCTGAGAGCTTTGCCGGAACCTTATTCAGTTTTTCTCCTCTTCCACTTGCATGTGAGGCTATATTTTTTATAAAAAATGGACAGTCTGAACCGAGCTCCAGAGCCATGGCACCTAAAGCATTATTGCAAAGACCTATGCGGAAATACCTGTTGAGATACCTGAGCATAAAAGCTGCATCTGAAGACCCGCCGCCAAGTCCTGAGCCTGGTGGTATGGCTTTGTGAAGATGAATTTTCAGAGCCGGGATATTGTGTTTTTTGCGAACCAGGTTCACCGCCTTTATTACAAGGTTATCAGACATCTGGCAGTTTGTATCGTAACCTGTCTGGGTAAATTCATCACTGTCGCGGCCATTTTCCTGCATTACAAACTCGCAGGCATCCTTTAGACCTACAGGATAAAAGATTGTCTCAATATTGTGAAAACCATCTTCCCTCCTGGAGGTTATCCAGAGACCAATATTTATTTTTGCATTTGGGAAAATAGTCATTGACAACAAATATAGGAATAATAATAGTTAATGGTTAGTAGTTCGCTGCGCTCACGTTAGTTGTTCGCTGCGCTCACGTTATTTGTTCGCTGCGCTCACGTTAGTAGTTCGCTGCGCTCACGTTAGTTGTTCGCTGCCTTCAGGCAGCAAATAACCAATAACGCTGCCACAGGCAGCAAATAACCATTAACCTCCCCCTCTCTTATCAACAAAGTTTCAACAAAATATTGTTTGTAATTCAGTCCTGCAGTCCAGTGTAGAAATGCTTCATTTCTTTAACTTTGGACTGGTTTTTTTGTATCGGTAAGCGAATAATATAAATAAGGTTTCATTAATGGCAGTACAGAGAGCAAAAGTAAAAGATTTAAATAGCCCAATCAATGATTTCGGAAGGGTCCCGCCGCAGGCGATTGATATGGAAGAGGCTGTTCTGGGGGCAATTATGCTCGAAAAGGAGGCAATAATTTCAATACTTGATATACTGAAACCTGAAAGTTTCTATAAGGACAGTCACCAGAAGATATATTCAGCAATAAGGGCTCTTTCCCAGAGAGAATTCCCCGTTGACTTATACACGGTAACTGAAGAATTAAAAGCCACAAAGCTGCTTGATGAGGTCGGTGGACCGGTATATTTAACCCAGCTTACCTCAAAGGTGGTATCGGCCGCTCACGTTGAGTTTCATGCCAGGATTGTAGCTCAGAAATATATCCAGAGAGAACTTATTCGCGTTACTTCTGACATACAGGGTAAAGCCTTTGATGATACCTACGACGTAAATGAGTTGCTCGACTATTCTGAGAATGAATTATTCCAGATAGCCGAGGGAAACATTAAGAAGGAAGTTGCTCCAATAAATATTGTCTTAAAAGAGGCCATCCATGAGATTGAAGAGGCCAGTAAGAAGGAAGATGCACTCGTTGGCGTTCCTTCAGGATTTACAAACCTCGACAGGTTAACAATGGGCTGGCAGAAATCCGATCTTATAATAATAGCCGCCCGTCCTTCAATGGGAAAAACAGCCTTTGCCCTTTCGATGGCAAGGAATATGGCGGTAGAGCATAAAAAGCATGTGGCTTTTTTCTCACTCGAAATGTCTTCTATTCAGCTGGTAAACAGGCTTATAGTTGCTGAAACAGAGCTTCCTAGTAACAGGATAAGGAATGGTAAGCTTAAAGAGGATGAGTGGAGACAGCTGGAGGAGAGAATAAAGACCCTGGAGAAAGCAAATATATATATCGATGATACGCCGGCTATCTCAGTGTTTGAGTTGCGTGCCAAGTGCAGGCGATTAAAGGCTCAGAATAAGCTTGATCTAGCCGTGGTTGATTACCTGCAGCTAATGACCGGTCCATCTGATGCCGGTAGCAGGGAGCAGGAGGTAAGTAGTATATCCAGGTCGCTAAAAAGTATTGCCAAGGAACTTGAGATACCAATACTGGCATTAAGTCAGCTTAACAGGTCTGTAGAAGTAAGGGGTGGAAGCAAAAGGCCGCAGCTCTCAGACCTACGTGAATCCGGGGCTATTGAGCAGGATGCCGATATGGTAGTATTTATTCATCGTCCCGAGAAATATGGCATGATGACACTGGAGAATGGTAACTCTTCAAAGGGAGTTGCAGAGATTATACTGTCTAAGAACAGGAATGGTCCGGTTGATGATGTATTCCTGCGTTTCCGGGAAGAGAAAGCCCAGTTTACCGATATGGATGAAATAGATTTTGAAGGTATGCAGGACGGACTCGAAGATTCTAGCTTTACTGTTGGATCGAAGATGAATAATGACGACCTTTCTGATTCGGATACTGCTTTTGAACATGAGTCTCCTTCGGATGATGATACTCCGTTTATATAAACTGCTGAGAATATGACTGAACAACTTGTTTTTCTTTTTTCGGGTATACTTATCGGGGTATTGTTTACATGGTTACTATTCCGGTTCAGGCTAAGGTCTGTAAAAAGCGGAGATGATGGCCTTGTTAAAAGAATTGGAGCCGAGCTGGAAGAGCTTAAGTTAAGCCTCGGGAATAAAGAAAAGGAGATAATTCGCCTCTCATCTCTGGCTGCGGGCAAGGAAGCTGACCTGAGGAACCTGAATGATAAGCTGAGCAATCAGAAAGATGAGATTGAGCAAATGCAGGAGAGGATGAAGAAGGAATTTCGCCTCCTTGCAAGCGAAATACTTAACGAGAATAGTGAGAAACTGACGAAGGAGAATCGCACAAAGCTGGATGATGTACTGAAACCCTTTAGCGAGAACCTTAAGGAATTTAAAAAGAAGGTTGAAGATACTTACGAGAAGGAAGCTGATCAGAGGAGGTCATTAAGGGACGAGGTAAAGAGACTTGCTGAGATGAACCTGATGATAGGCGAGGAGGCAAGGGCTCTTACCAGGGCACTTAAGGGTGATTCCAAAACGCAGGGTATATGGGGAGAAAAAATCCTCGAGAGAATACTTGAGAACTCGGGCTTGAAAAGGGGAGAGGACTTTATAGTACAGGACTCACATGTCTTGGATGATGGTAAAAGACTGATTCCTGATATTAGCGTTAAGTACCCCGGTAAGGGTGTTATTATTATTGATTCAAAGGTTTCCCTTGTTGCTTACGAGCAATATGTGAATGCAGAGGATGATGAGGCAAAAGACAGGGCACTAAAGGCCCATGTATTAAGCGTAAGGAACCATATTAAGTCGCTTGCATCTAAGAATTATGAAACAATATATAAGGAGAATACCCTCGATTTCGTAATGATGTTTATGCCGATTGAGCCAGCATATTACCTTGCATTACAGAATGACAATGGCCTGTGGAACGAGGCCTATGAGAAAGGCATCCTGCTGATAAGTCCAACCAACCTGATTGCTGCATTAAGGATGATAGAGAATGTGTGGCGACAGGTTAAGCAGGAGGCAAACGTGATAAAGATTGCAGAGGAGGGTGCTAAATTATACGATGGCTTTGCAGATCTCCTGAAAAGGCTGGATGATCTTGGCTCCCGACTGGAGAGTACCAGGACTCAGTACGACCAGACAATGATTAAGCTTACCGGAAGGGGTAACCTTATAACAAGGGTAGAACGGCTTAAGAATCTTGGAGTAAAAACAAAAAAGAGCATCCCTGAAAAGTTTTCGGACGATGCTGATCCAGATGCCGACTAGTCAAAAATAAATGTAAACTTAAACCCGGTACTCTGATATTTCATATTATCAAAGCCAACATAAACGCCTATTTGCCCGATAAGAAGAACCTCGCTTATTGAATATCCAAATTCAGTATAGTGGCCTATGGCCGGTGTATATAAGTACGCAAGGCTAACATTTTCTCTCATCAGGGTATTGCTCAGTATTGGCAAGAGTTTAATAAGCAAGTAAGGTGTTGTAAACTTGAAATGTGCTTCTGCATAATATTCTGGCGTGCTCAGCGAATAGTAATCAGGCAGCATAAACACATCTCTGTAATTGGTAAGCAGCAGAGGCAGGGGCTGGGAATTGAAATGAAAGAAGTCCTGGAACTGAGCTCCCTCGTTATTCAGAAATCCCCCTCCACTTAAACTCCAGTTATATTCTGCAAATGCACCTATTGATTTACTCTTTGAGACCGAAAAGTTTATTTTGTCAAAACTCTCACTGCTCCTATCATCATAAATAGTCTGCCCATGCTGATAGTTAAGTGTGAAAGTCGGATAATCAGATCCTGCTGATGATTTTACACCATTACTTATTCTGTACCTCTGTTGAGGAACCCATGTAATTTCAAACATCCCAGAGTGGTGCATATGGTCTTTCAGACCAAAAGGCAATTCACTTATTGCAGGATTTGGCAGGTAGGAGTTTATGGGTATATTATCCTCGTAGAGCTCATTCTTTTTTATAAAGGAGAAATCTGTATTATTTCCTGTTAGCGACCTCTGCTCATAATTATATCTGAACTCAGCATAAAGTCCGTTAACAAGCTCATGACGATGAGAAATTGTTATATGCCTGCTATCATATAGTTTAAGATAATTGTCCTTAAAAAACAGACTTGTCCCCATATTAAGCGTGGGAGAAATTCCCCTTATACGGTTGAAATCCCTTGTTTCACTGCCAACCCAGAAGAGTACCCTACTCATCTTCATCCTGTTATAATAGTATGATCCGTTTACTCTCCACCTTAGCTTATTACTTGCAAAGGCCCATTCGGCGCTTGGTCTTATGGTTAGTGTATTACTGTTCTTCCATCTTTTCCTGAAACGCAGGTTAGTACCATAATAGAATCCATCAACAGAATTAAATTTAATTCTTTCCAGGTCAAGGATGCCTCCATACCAGGCACTTAAAAGTCCGTCGCTGCTACTAATAGTTTTTCCAAAGACAATATCATTAACTGTCCTGATAAATCTTCTGTCGTCTCCTGCTATTGTTGTGTCTCCTATTTGTCCCGTGCGTCTGGCCAGCCTGGCGCTCTTTATAGATTCCAGGCTATCGCTTACCCTGATACTCTTAAATTCTTCATTTGAAAGGGGGATAGGCCTGATCCTGTTCCAGAAAATACTGTCCTTTTCATTGGCATCCTCTTCAACAGTAAAATTTGTTGTGCTTACTATCTGGAGGCTTTCTTCTTCGGGATTGCTTTTTTCTGCTTCCTTATTCATAAGCCTTGAAAGCTTTACCATATCCCTGTTACTCAGTTCTTTCTTTTCGAGTATTTCCTCTATTTTTTGCTGATCTTTTGTAAGAGCTTCTTCTTCCTGCGGCACATCTTCCACATAGTAATCTATTTCCTCTATAGACTCCGGTTTCTCTAGGCCGGTATTAGGTTCTACATCATTATAGGTTATTGCACTTCCATACTCTCCATCTCCTTTAACGCCAACAATAGATACATTAACCTCGAATTTATGACTTACCGGCATCCATATATCATCCTGGACAGGAGTGTAAACCTGCTTGATATTTATCGATCCGGCTAAATTTTCGTTTGTAAGATCAAGTGAGTGAAGGCACCATAGCCCTTCAATAATATATATAGTTCCCGAAAATACCTGCTGACTCTTCCTTCTTGGAATTACCGATATTTTATTGATAATATATTTTCCCTGAGGTGTTGATCCCTCATACTCAAACTTGTAGTGAGCAAAAGCATTTGGAGCAAGTGGTGAAATAGCCACATCGGCCAGGACAGGTTCATAAAAACTGGCTTTTATTACATCCATCGGAGATACGTCTGTATTTCCTGCATCGGGCAGAGTACTTTGCTGTGCTATAATTCTTTGCTTGTAGTTATTGGGAGCATTAAACTCAATCTCATTAAGGGATTCAATAATATATGCTTCATCTGTTTTAATCTGTTCTTCATTTACTTCCAGGTTCCGTTGCATAAGTTTCGGTATTTTCCTTACTACGAAACTTCCTTTTATATATACTTCAGCTTTATAGTAGCCAACCTGATTAAGATAGTAAGGTGCCAATCCAATTGCCTTACGCATAATGGCATAGGCCGGATCTTCGCCTGTTGATGTTACGCGAACTTCAGGTATAACATAATACTGTATAGAAAGTGTAATATCCAGGTATATATCCTGGTTTGTTATCGTGATATTTTTTATTGTTGGAGAAAAACCCAGGCTCTGGAAGAAAAATGTATATTTTCCTGGTTTAAGGTTAATAAGGTACTCGCCCTTAATATTTGCTGTTGTACCCTGTCTGAGCTCATTAATATAAACAGTTGCAAAAGGTACCGGCTCTCCCTTGTCGTTTGTAATACGCCCGCTTAGTTTTTGTGCACTTAGAGAAGTGGTAGAAAATATAATGACTGTTAATAGTAGTATTAATTTGTTATTCATTGAAACCTTCCTTTTACTTATAGACGTATATATTAAGAAAAATATACAACTACTGGCAAAATTAATTAAATGATCTTACTTACTACCTTCAATAATTAAAACAATTTCTCCCCTGGGATTGTTTTCTGTGAAATGATCAATTAGCTCGCCCAGTGATCCGCGTATATTTTCTTCGTGAATTTTACTTATCTCCCTTGACACCGATCCTCTTCTTTCAGGTCCGCTAACTTCTGCAAATTGTTTAAGTGTTTTCAGCAGCCTATGCGGCGACTCATACAATACTATAGTTCGCTTTTCGAGAGATAGTTCACTAATACGTCCTGAACGACCTTTTTTTACCGGAAGAAAGCCTTCGAAACAAAATTTATCGCAGGGTAATCCGGAGTTTACCAGGGCTGGAATAAAGGCCACCGGGCCGGGAAGAGTCTCTACCTCAATATTTTCACTGATACATTTTCTTACCAGAAGAAAGCCGGGATCAGATATACCAGGCGTACCTGCATCTGTAACCAGTGCAATGGTTTTGCCTTCATTAATCTCAGCTGCTATTTTGTCGATCGCTTTATGTTCATTGAATTTATGATGCGATCTGAGAGGGCATGAAATTGAGAAATGCTTAAGCAGTATGCCCGTTTTACGAGTATCTTCGGCCAGGATAAGATCTGCCGACTGAAGTATCTCAACAGCCCTGTAGGTAATATCCTTCAGGTTTCCAATAGGGGTGGGTACAAGATAGAGCTTACCCATATTACTTTTTTCTGAGTTTTCTTTTTACCAGGTCGAGCAGAATATCGAAAGTCTCATTTTCTTTGTTTGACTTACTTGCTTCTGTAAGTATATCGTAGGCTTCATCAATTGTGCCTGCCTTATTAAGATTCTCAATTGTATTGTTATACAGCTGCTGGTTACCATTAAATAGTTCTCTTACATATAGAAATCTGTCGTTTATTCCAATTGCCTCGGAAAGGTTTTGAATAGGCTTCATTTTTCCCGCCTCGGCATCGTCTTCTTCGTTACGGCTGTGAGCCATCCTTTCATTAATGCTTGAGTGACTGGTAAATTTATCTGCCAGTATTTTTCCCTGCTTATCTTTTTCGCCTGATATATGTTCCTTCTCTTCTTTATTTTCTGGCTGTACTATATCATCTATCAGATCAGGACTCTTATCTGTGGCTTCGGCTATTTCTTCAATATGGTCGGTCGAAGCATTATCGGCATCTAACTCCAGTACAATATTTAAGTCTTCCACTGTCTTATTATCAGTCTCCGGAATAAGATCTTTTTCTTCAGAAGAGCTTTCTGCAGGTATTTCAGGAGGCGCAGTTTTTTCTTTGCCTTCAAAGGAGAAATCTTTTTCGCCGATATATTTCAGAATCTCTTCGGCACTTCGGCATTTAGCTTTTGCCATCTCTATCTGGATATCAGGAATATCAGGATAGTTTTTAAGTTTATCCAGAATTTCCCTGGCCTCTTTCAGATCTTTTAGTATTATGTCGAATGTTGACTTTAAATCCATGCCGGAGATTTTATTTACTTCCATTTTTCTTTACCTTGCAAAGGTAATTAATTATTATGTTACAGAGAAGGCGAGATGCCTTCCCCTTGATTACATATAGATGCATTTTCTTGAGAATTCAGTTGATTTAATACATAAACGAGGATCTGTAGAGGTTATTGCAGGATCTATGTTCTCGGGCAAGACCGAGGAGTTGATACGCAGGCTTAAGCGAGCCCGTATTGCCGGCTTAAAAGTTGAAATTTTTAAGCCTTCTGTCGATACCAGGTATTCTGATAATCTTGTGGTATCACATGACGAAAATTCCATACCCAGTACACCTGTTGACAATGCATCGGCAATATTATTGCTTGCCACTGATGTTGATGTTATCGGGGTTGATGAGGCCCAGTTTTTTGACAGGGCTATTGTTGAGGTTTGTACCGAACTTGCAAACAGGGGAATCAGGGTAGTTGTGGCCGGACTTGATATGGATTATGCCGGAGTGCCCTTTGGTCCGATGCCCGATCTGATGTCGGTTGCTGAGTATGTTACCAAGGTACATGCAATCTGTGTTGAATGCGGAAATCTTGCCAATCATTCTTTTAGGCTGGCCAACGACAAGAGTGTTGTCTTACTGGGTGAAAAAGATGTGTATAAGCCCCTGTGCCGTAATTGTTTTAATAAGCAGAATAGCTCAAAATAAAAAGATTGTCAATATCTACAGCTAAAATATCTGAAGTTGTAGCAGGTACTTTAAAAGGTCCTGCTAATATTACTGTATCTAAGTATTTTGTTGATAGCAGGAAGGCAACACAGATATCTGCAGAATCTTTATTTATTGCCCTTGAAGGTCAGAGAACAAACGGCCATAGTTTTATTAGCGGCCTATATGAGAGCGGCATAAGAGCCTTTATTGTCAGCAGAACATTTAATGTAGCTAAGGCGCTTGATATTTGCAGCGATGCAGCGTTTATCGCTACAGATAATACCCTTGATGCTCTTCAGAAACTTGCGGCCTATAAGAGAAGCAAGTTTACAGGAACTGTAATTGCTATTACTGGCAGTAACGGCAAGACCATTGTAAAGGAATGGTTCTCTGATATACTGGGAAAAGAATACCCTGTTTTGCGTTCGCCACGATCATATAATTCACAGACAGGGGTTCCTCTTTCGGTAATAAACCTGGATAATTCTTATAAATATGGTGTCTTTGAAGCCGGCATGTCGATGCCCGGAGAGATCGAAAAGCTTGAAAGAATAATTCGGCCTGATATAGCTGTACTAACAAATATTGGTGAGGCTCATCAGGAGAATTTTAGTGATATGGAGTCGAAAATCAGGGAAAAGCTAAATCTCTTGAGGCATAGTGATACAATAATTTATTCTGTCGACCATAGCGATATATCCCGTATTATCAATAATGATAAGCTTCTTTCAATAAAAAAATCATTTACATGGACCTTTGATAAGCTTGATGCTGATGTTCGTTTTAGTGCTGAGAGTCATTCAAGGGGAAAGGTCAAACTAAATATTTCCAGCAGGGCTTCAGATTTCAGTCTTAATCTGCCTTTCTCAGATAGCGCCTCCTTACAGAATGCGGCTATAGTAATAACTATGTTGCTTAAAATAGGTGTGTCAGAAAAAATTATCGTCGATAGCATAGAGCAGATTAAACCCGTTGAGATGAGGATGGAACAGATAGAGGGAATTAACGGGTGTACATTGATAGAAGATTATTATAACTCAGATCTCGCGGCACTTGGAATAGCACTCGATTACCTGAAAGAGATGCCCGGCAAGAAAAAAAGAGTAATTATCTCAGACTTTGTTCAGCAGCGTCGAGGTGATATTTATTCTGAGCTTGCTGAAATGATTGATAAATCAGGAGCAGAAAATACTATTTGCATTGGCCAGGATATAATGGAGGCCAGAACCGCTTTTAAGGAAGGAACCCTCTTCTTTAAAACAACTGAAGAGATGCTGAGGTGGTATTCGCCCGGCATGTTCAGGAAGGAGCTGATTCTTCTTAAGGGAGCCAGAAAATTCGAATTTGAAAAGATCAGTGCCGTACTGAAACTTAAGTCCCATATAACCACTCTTGAAATAAACCTTAAAAATCTGCAGAGCAATCTGAATACCTACAGATCTATGCTTGCACCGGGCACAATGATCATGGCAATGGTTAAGGCCTTTGCATATGGGGGCGGACCAAAACAAATTTCTGAATGGCTGGTTAATAGTGGGGTCGATTTTCTTGCAGTGGCATATACTGATGAAGGAAAACAACTCAGGAAAGACGGCATATCAGCAAGAATTGTTGTGATGAACCCCGATCCATCCTCTCTTAGGATAATGATTGACGAAGACCTTGAACCCGAAATATACAGTATTGAGCTGTTAAACAGGTTTATCGCTGAGGCCGACCGACAGGGAGTAAGGGATTATCCTATACATATAAAGCTTGATACAGGTATGCACAGGCTGGGATTTATGGAGAGCGATATAGGAGATCTGATTAATACCTTAAGGGGAGAAAGCAGAATCAGGATTGCCTCAGTGTTCAGTCACCTCGCGGCTTCTGAAGATAGCCGACTTGATCAAGAGACAAGAATGCAGGCTGACCGATTTATAGATATATGTAAGAGGATAGAAAGCGAAACTGGATATAAGTTTATAAGACATTTACTTAATTCGGCAGGCACAGTCAGGTTTCCTGAATATCATTTCGATATGGTAAGGCTGGGAATAGGCCTTTATGGTCTGGGTCCACTAAATGTAAGGAGTCTTGAAAATGTACTGACTTACAGATCCAGCGTGTCGCAGCTTAAAATTGTAAAGGCAGGAGAGGGAGTGGGCTATGGCTTTAGCGATATATCGGATAAGGACAGGGAGGTAGCCATTATACCGATTGGCTATGCCGATGGATTAAGAAGGTTGCTGGGCAATGGCAGAGGAAGGATCTTTATTAAGAACTCGTACGCCAGCATTATAGGTAATATTAATATGGATATGTGTATGCTAGATGTTACCGGACTGGGGGTTACAGCGGGTGACAGCGTGGAGATATTTGGAGATCATATAGGGGTTAATGAACTTGCAGAGAAGTGTAATACCATAGCATATGAGGTTATTACTTCTATACCTTCAAGGGTTAAGCGAATATACTTATACGAATAAGAACTATCCCAGGTCGCTTATTCGTTCGAGACGATTACCATCAAGTATTTTTATTTTCCTGCCATCAATCGAGATAACTTCTTCGGTAGCGAATGTTGAAAGAGTTCTGATAGCATTTGATGTTGTCATATTCGATAGATTGGCTATATCTTCCCTCGAAAGATAGGCCTTGATTGTCATGCCATCTGTCTCGTAACCATAGGTGTCGCGGAGTACAATTAATGATTCAGCAAGACGTCCCCTGATATGCTTCTGGGTTAGAGATACCGTTCTGTTGTTTGAAAAACCAAGCTCCGTGGATATCATCTTTATAAGGTTCAGAGATAAGGTCGGACTTGTCTTAACCAGGTTAAGGAAAGTGTCTTTTTCTATTATGCATATTGTTGAATCCTCAAGAGTGATTGCTGAAGCAGAGTAGTTCATGCCAGCAAAAAGAGACCTGTAACCTAACAAGCCTGCCGGTCTGACCATTCTTAAAATTTGCTCTCTTCCACCTACACCTTCCTTGAATACCTTTACCTTGCCCGACGACAGGCTAATTAGGCCAAGTGGCTTTTCGCCTTCTTTAAAAATCATCTCACCCTTTCTGTAGTGGGCATAGGAATGATTTCTTATAAGTACTTCCTGTTCTTCTTTCGGGAGGTCTTTAAAAACTGACCCGGGACCATCCAGGCATATTTCTATGTGATGGTTTTTGATCGTCATAACTGAGCTCATATCTATAATAAGAATGTGTTACAAAACATATACAAAAATAGCAAAAGAACTTCACAAACGGAAAATTAACATATTTTAACACATTCATTAACAGGAGGTTGTAAGCATCACATCTGCAGTTTATTAGAAAAGATGTTTTACAACACACTTTCCTTAACATAAGTTAAAATTTTGGGAAGCTTCTGAAAAAGGGCTTATCTGGAATTAGTCTAAATAAGCTAATACCTTGCAACAAGAGGCATTCTTCTGCCAAAACCGAATGCTTTTGAAGATATCCTCAGGATAGGTGGGGATTGGTATCTTTTATACTCATTATTATTAATAAGTCTTATAACTTTTAAAACAAGTTCCTGGTTTATGCCCGATCCTGATATTTCGCTGGCAGGTTTTTGAAGCTCTATATACTGGTAGAGTATTGAGTCGAGAATATTATAATCAGGAAGAGAATCGCTATCCTTCTGGTCGGGTTTAAGTTCCGCTGAAGGTGGTTTACTTATTGTATTTAGAGGTATAATTTCCTGACTATGGTTAATGTAAGCGGCCAGCTTATATACATCAGTTTTGTAAACATCACCCAGAATGGAAAGTCCACCTGCCATATCTCCGTAGAGGGTTCCATAGCCTACGGCTGCTTCGCTCTTATTAGATGTATTCAGAAGAATATTTCCAAACTTATTAGACACAGCCATCAGAAAAACGGCTCTTAAGCGGGCCTGAATATTTTCTTCGCTTACATCTTCATTCTGCTTACTAAAGACATCTTCGAGTGATTTGCAGGTCTGGTAATAGGTATCGGCAATATTAATTATATCATATTTAACTCCCAGATTATCAGCCATTGTAACTGCATCGTCTACTGAATGTTGAGAGGAGTACATTGATGGCATCAGGAGCACTCTTATTTTATCAGAACCCAGAGCTTCTGCTGCAATAGCCAGGCTCACTGCCGAATCTATTCCGCCTGAGAGGCCCAGTATGGCTGATCTGAAGTTCATTTTTGAGAAATAATCTCTGGTTCCCAGTACCAGTGCGTCATAGATTGCCTGAATCCTGTTATCGTCACTAAGAGCCTGAGGGGGCTCTGAATTTATTATATCTTCCAGCTTGTAAGTCCTGAAATCCGGTTCAAATGAATTCAGTGAGTCGTAAATTTCACCGGATGGCTTAATTACCATTGAACTACCTTCGAATATCAGTTCCGTGTTAGCTCCAACCTGGTTACAAACGATGAGCGGAAGTTTATGCTTTGCAGCCTTTTCTGTAAAAACCCTGTTTCTCATTTCTGTCCGGCTGACAGAAAAAGGTGATGCAGACAGGTTTACGATCAGTTCAGGCTTTTCTTTTGCAAGCTCGTCCATAGGAGATATACTGTACATCCTGTTTGTTGAGAATTCAGGATCAAACTCCTGTTCATCCCACAGATCCTCGCATATTGTTACAGCAATACGCCTCTTATTTATACTGATTGTAGTAAATAATTTTGCAGGTTCAAAGTACCTGTACTCGTCGAATATATCATATGTAGGCAGCAGTCCTTTATTAATAGTTGCAGAATTTTTGCCATCGGCCAGTACCAGGGCAGAATTGAATAGCTTCTTTCCGCTATCGCCCTTATTGATCGTTGGTGCTCCAATAATTGCAGTTATACCTGTGCATGAAGCCGCAATTTTGTTAATATACTTATTACACTTTTCTATAAATTCCCTGTGCTCGAGAAGATCGTGTGGCGGATAAGCAGTAAGAGATAATTCTGAAAACAGCACAAGGTCAGAACCCTCTCTCTTTGCCCTTTCGATAGCATCAATAATAAGCTTGCTATTTAATTCGAAATTCCCAACGTGGAAGTTTATTTGTGCTACAGATATCTTCATAAGTAATACTTAGAAGTTAACTCCTAGTTTAAATCTTATCATATTATGCCTTACCCTATCCTCTGGCTGGCCGCTATTATCTTTTGTAATATCAAGGAAATTATTTTCATAGCTCAACCCAAATACCAGGGATGTATTACCTCCCAGCGAATATTCCGTGCCTAGAGCGAGATGATAGCCAAGATTAAAGCTGTTTAATTCCTCTGTTATATTCTCATCTTCGATAGACTGTTCGGGGATATCTGCTTTTGCTGCAACAACAACTTTTGGATCGAGACCAATATTGGAAAAGAATGTAAGATATCCGATCTGGTTTGTTTTGAACTTTAGCCCAAGAGGAATTGAGATATACTGAATCTTGTAGGTAATATTTTCATTTTCCGGAAGTTCCAGAACGCTATTCTTAAACTGGATATTAATAGTATCTGAATAAGATACTTTACCCGATGCATTTACCAGAAAGATTCCGGTTGAGAATGCATAGTTCTCTGCAAAATACCTGTCGTACGAAATCCCAACACTGAATCCTGGTCTTACACCACTGTTAACAGTTTCCTTTGTGTCTGTAGAAAACCAGCTGATAAGAGGGTCTGCAAACAGGCTGAACTGAATATCCTGGGCTTTGGCTTCTACCGATATAATTAGCAGTATGGAAGTTGCTAATATGAATTTATTGAAATATCCTGATTTGTCTGAGTTCATATTAAATATTTTATTTTACAAAATTAAGACATTAAGCAAATAAACAGGGATTTTTACACATCTAACTATTTTAAAAAAGTATATTTTTGTTATTCACTATAATAAGGAGAATGAAAAATCAGGTTTATTATATAATATTATTTATCACAATACTGTTTTCTTCATGCAGGCAGAACCCTTATGTTGTAAATGTAAACGATATTGAGATTGATTTCAGTATAAAAAGGCTTGAAAAAGAACTTTTTGAAGCTGATCCTTCTGGTTTATCTGCCAGAGTGGAGAATCTTAAGGAGACGGATCCTGATTTTATGAGAATATTCGGCTATGTTATTAATATTGGCGATCCGGAAGATGTTAACTGGAATAAGAACATGATTCTTTTCGCTACCGATAAACAAAATTTTGAGGTCTATCGATCGGTAAAGGATGTATTCGGCGAATATAATGGACTTGAAAGTGATCTCGAGGATGCATGGAAGCATTACAGGTATTATTTTCCTGATAAGGCTGTGCCTTCTGTCTATACCTGCCTTAGCGGGTTTAATAACAGTATTATTGTGGGCCCCGATCTTATGGGTATAAGCCTTGATCGTTATTTGGGTGAGGATAGCAGGTTTTACCCCATGCTTGGGATATATAATTACCTCAGAAGGAATATGGTTCCTGAGAAAATTGTTCCTGATTGTATGTACGGTTGGGCCTCTGCAAGCTGGGAGATGCCTGGTGATGGTGAAGCAGATAATCGCTTACTTAACCATATTCTTCATCAGGGCAGGCTATTGTATTTTACCCGCCTGATGATGCCGGAACTGTCGGATTCATTATTATTTGGGTTTACCGGTCTGCAGATGCAGTTCTGCGATAATAATGAGGCTCAGATGTGGGAGTACCTGGTAGAGCATGATTTGCTCTTTTCTACCGACCAGATGATAATCAAGAAACTTACAGACAATGCCCCTTTTACTACTTATTTTACAAGTGAGTCACCCGGAAGGGCAGCAAACTGGATTGGATTCAGAATAATAGAATCTTATATGAAAAGGAATTCAGATAAGTCGCTCGAAGATCTTATGGAAATGAATGATTTAAGCCGGATACTCGAATTTTCGGCCTATTCACCATAAAAAAACCCGGACCAACAAAGCCGGACCGGGCATAAATTGTTGTTGTTCCACTATGCGGGAGAGATAGCCTCAACAGGGCAAACATCAGCGCAGGCACCACAATCTGTGCATGCTTCAGGATCAATTACATAAATATCACCTTCTGATATAGCCTCTACGGGGCACTCATCAATACAGGTACCACAAGCAGTACAATCATCACTAATTACGTAAGCCATTTTTTGTATAAATTAATTATTAATTCAATTGAATTGTCTGTACAAAATTATTGTTATTTTTTTATTAGAAAAACCCTTTGGTGAAAAAGTTTTAAAGTATTGAAGTATTATAGTTTTAAGGTTTTAGGCTAATAAAGTTTCTGAAACACACCTGTCCTTCACCTATCTGCACATTAAGAAAGGGTGTCAAGCAGTTCTATTGCGATAGAGACCATAGTCCTTACACCGGTTTCCATTGCAGCTTCGCTAATATCAAAGACCGGAGTATGGAGGTTCTTTATCTCAGCACCCGGAGCTAATGTACCCAGCCTGTAGAAGAGAACAGGGAATTGTTCTGAGTAGAAGGCAAAGTCTTCGGAGCTCATCCTCAGGTCAAGCATTTGAATCGAACTATCGCCGTTAACTTTTTTTGCTACCCTGATAGCGGTAGCAACCAGATCCTCGTTATTAACAAGCACAGGATAACCCTTTCTTATTTCAAGGCTTACTGAAACATTTTCAATTTCTGCCTCGACACATGTTTTTTCAATAATTTTATGGACCTCTTTTCTCAGTGTCTCGTCGAAGGTTCTTAGTGTACCTTCTATATGGACTTTATCGGGAATTACATTTGTTGCCCCGTCGGCAATAAATTTTCCTATTCCCAGCACAAGAGGCACATCGTCTTTAAGATTACTTACGGCAGACTTAAGCTTGCAGATTAGTGATGAGGCAAGAGTAATCTGGTCGGTCGAACTGCCTGGCAGTGCTGCATGACCTCCCTTGCCAAGGATATCGATATATATTTCATCACTTGAGGCCATATATTTTCCTGCCCTGAATCCGCATGTGCCTGATTTAAGCTCGGGAAGTACGTGCTGTGCAATAATGGCATCAGGATTTATTTCCTGCAATATACCTTCTTTCATAATAAGTGAAGCTCCGCCGGGTGCCAGTTCTTCGCCGGGCTGGAACAGGAAATAAACATCTCCGCCGAATGAATCACGAAGTTCGTATAGTACTTTGGCCGAGCTAAGAAGCATGGCCATATGACTGTCGTGTCCGCAGGCATGCATAACTCCTTTATTCTTGCTCGAGAAAGGCAAGCGACTTAGCTCATTTATCGGAAGAGCATCCAGTTCGGCCCTCAGGATAATTTTCGCAGATCCCTCTCTCTTACCTTTAAGGTGAGCAAGTATTCCTGTGCCAGCAACAGTTTTTATCTTATCTATCCCTATCTCATCCAATAAGTTTCTTACATATTCCGAGGTAGATAATTCCTTATAGGAAAGCTCAGGCCATTGGTGAATATGCCTGCGATGCTTTACTGTTTCATTATGAAACTGTTTTGAGAGCCTGTTTATTTCATTTTGAATATTACTCATAATAAGAACTAAAAGTCGAGGCTGAGAGAAAGGTAAAATACCCGCGGAAGGATTAGTGAGTTTTCTACACCCCACGCCCAGTCTGCACGTACGAAGTAACCCATAAGCAGTGTCCTTAACCCGAATCCGAATCCACCCACAACCGGGTCCCTGTTGGAATCAAGGATTACCCTTACAGGTCCGTTTACATATTCTTCGACGTCCCATGCATTTTTGCCTGTCCATGGTGAATTCCCTGACCATGCTGTTCCTATATCCCCAAATCCTATTACCTGTAAATTATTTAATATTTTTGATTTAAGAGGGTGTCCTGCAAAATAGCTGATCACCGGCCATCTTATCTCACTGTTTATTAAAGCGAAGTTATTCCCGTTTCTTATGTTCTGGCTGAATCCTCTCAGGTTGGTTGCAATAGCCTGAAAGCCATAATTGGCAGACTGATCGACCGGTATTGACTGGTCGAAGGCGGGAATATCATTAAAGAGGAAGCTCATCCAGTTATCCACTCCTCCGAGGTAGTATACTAATTTGGTCGGACCAAATGAAGAGCTTGCTGCAAACCTGTTGGCCCAGATCAGGTTTCTGTGGATTGGCAGGTAATGCCTGAAATCAACCCCGATCACGAACATATCGGATTTTTTAAGCTCAATATCCCTGTAGTATTCTCCAAAGATTTTGAATCTGGAACCATTATAAATATTTACGGCCCTCTTCCTTGTATTATCGTAAATTATTTCTGCTTTCAGGCCGGCCCAGTTCCTGCTTACCGGATCCATGCTAAGAGTAAACAGGTCGGTTGATTGTGGCATATACCTGTTGTTCCTGAATATGACCGTTCCTTTAGCAGCCAGAACAGGTGTAAATGGCTTTGCAAATGTAAGGTAGAGGCTATTACTGTGGATCTTGAAATATAAAAAGTCGCTATATGCACTTATCGACTGCCTGTGATAAACCAGCTGCTTGTCTATCTTTCCTTTAAGGTTTTCAACACTCAGGAGATATTCGTTGCTATTGAAATTACCTGCAAACCTGAATCCTCCTGTGATTTTATAATCTTCGAACAGGTCAACCGCCCCAATCTGGGTTAGCATGTTTATACCCGGATTATAATATGGGGCACCGCCGCTATAAACCTGGTACGACTTATTCATAAAGGAGAAATCTACCTGATTGGCAATATAATTATTGTAGAAGGAGGTCTCGTAAATTCTTATAAGGGGGAATTCGATCGACCCGGTATCTAGGTCAATATCCATGTAATCCTTCTTCCACTGTTCCTCGTAATAGTTAACCTTTTCTATTTCAAATATATAGTGATTAAAATCGATCGGATCGTCTGTTACGAAGTATTCTATCAGTGGTTTTGTAAGAGTGTCGCGTCTTCTCCTGTCTTCCTCGATCAGCCATTTTCTAATAGTCTCAATACTATCAGCCTCCTGAAGTTGCTTTGTTCTTTCCAGGGCGAAAGGACTTTTTACAAGTGTTTCTTCGTTTAAAGGAGTCTGATTATCCAGCTGGCCTGTGTAGATCTTATACCTGTTATTGATAAAAGATACTTCGGCAAACTGCGAACCGGATGAAAGATCCTGTGATAGTATATTCCTGTTGTAGTTAGTTAATGGCTTTGATTCAATAAAGTAGCGGTAATGGGTTGTAGTATCAATAAAGCTAATAACACTATCAAATTCTGCTTTAAACCTGTTAATAGTACCGGAAGGGTTTCCCAGATATAAAAATTCCCTGGAACTAATATCGACAGGCTTCTGCCTGTTGGAGTAGCTCTCTTCTGAAAGCCTTGTGAGTACCTTATTATCCTTATCCAGGTTATAGGTAAAAAGGTCGTTTACAAGCTGAAGCTCTTCAACAGGATCGAAAGGAAGGTTAAGCGTATCATTTTTCCTGTTCGATGAAAATATTATACTGTTTTCTTCGCTTCTTATATACCTTGGATCGAGGTCGTCGGCAACGTCATTGCTTATTTGCTGATTGGTACCCGAGGCAATGGTATGTACATAAATATCGGTGACCCCGTTTTTTACGGCTGATAAGACTAATCTGTTGCCCGAGGGTGAATAGTCAAAGCTTAGCACCTTATCAAAATACAGAAGGTTCCTGCTTTCGGGTTTCTTTTCTCCTATTCTCTGGAAGTATATTTTCAGATCTCCCTTTTCCTCATTAATAAAGGTGAGTATCTTGCCACCGGGGTGCCAGTCAATTATCGGGTAAGTCAGGTCTGCTTTCTGGTTGAATTTAGGCTCAGCAGAAAAAATAGTATTAATCTTTCCTGTTGAGTTATCGTATAGATGGATTTTTCGTTTTCCTGAATTGTAGCTTACATATGCAATATATTTCTGGTCGGGACTAATCTTGACATCCTGTATTATCTGTTTCTTACGGGAGCTGATAATTATATTAGAGGCGGGTAGATCTTCAGAATATTCGTCCATGCGGCTGTAGTAATCTTTATAATAATCAAGCCATTCATCCTGCAGATCCTTGAGCTTTCTACCCAGCACATAAAGAAGACCATCTTCGACGTTCTTATATATTTTAGTCAGGTATATTACATTGGGGATAATTGGATCTCCATATGTTTTCGCTATATACCTCCAGAATGATTGTCCCGCATAAATGGCGTCTTCATCTTCCAGATTATTTAATTGCTTATAGCGTCCCGACAATATACCGTCTCTGACCCTGTTTTCTGTTTCCTCATCCCATCCAAATGATACATAATTTACGAGTCCTTTCAGATACCAGTCAGGCAGAGTAACCCTTGTGCTACCTGATATCATATCTTTCTGTTCTGCATCGTGAAGCATCTCATTTATCATTGCTTCGGTAATACTGGCAGATATCTGTCTCTCGTAACTCCGGTGATCGCCCTCGTAGTAAAGCATCACCTTATTTTTTATTGTTCTGCTAAAGCCACCAACATTATAATCCTCCTGTCCGGTGATAAGACCCATATTGCTTTGCTTGAATTCGGCCTGCTTGTTATAAACAATAAAGATGAGGCGTTTTTCAAAGAAGTAATCAAAATAGTCTTCAATCTCGGCAACTTTCTTATCCGCAAAATCGGAGGTATACTGCGCCAGTTCTTTGCCATATTCATTAAAATAGCAGTCGAAGTTATCAAATCGATAGTAAGACCAGTAGAAATCGTAGTGCTGAATACGGTTTTTGCCAAAGGTCATCTGCAGACCATTATAAAATTGCCCGTAAAGACTGTTTGAAGCCAGCATCAGGACCAGCAGCAGAATAATATTTCTGATTGTTTTACTCAAAAGCTCTTTCCTCCGGGGCAATTTTCCCTCAAATTTTATTCCAAATTAAGGCGCATTGGAACAAAGCTAAGATATTATGATATAAAATATGTAAAAAGAATAAACTTTATTAATTTTGATTCGTAAACGAAACAGGCAGCTGGCTCTGGTAGTATTCAAACCGATGCAACTAATAGCAGCTCCCTGCAGTCTATAAATTCAGATTTATATATTTCTAATTTAATACATGGATTAGCATGAAAAAGATATTACTGATTACTGCTTTTATTTTAGGATCAGCTCTTACTTTTGCCCAGAACGACGGTCCTGTTATCAAGTTTGATAATACCAGTCACGATTTTGGAAAATTTAAGGAGGAAGCCGGTCCGCAAACATATGAGTTTGTATTTGTAAATGAAGGTACTTCTGATCTTCTTGTAAGCAGGGTGGCAGCCTCATGTGGATGTACAACACCCGAGTGGACCAAGCAGCCTGTTAAACCGGGAGAGAAAGGTTATGTAAAAGTAACCTACGACCCAAGGAACAGGCCTAATAAATTTAAAAAGACGGCAGCTGTTTATACAAATGGTAAGCCACAGGTTAGCGTTCTTATTATTGAAGGCGATGTAGAGCCCAGGGTTCTGACTACCGAAGAGATATTCCGGTGGCCTGTTGGTGATAAGTTGAGATTTAAGAGTAATCATCTTGCATTTACCGATGTAATAAAAGGAGAAAAGAAGATTCGTGTAATGGAAATAATCAATGTATCCGGTGAGGACGTAAAGCTCGGATTTGAACGAGTACCTGCTCATCTTGCGATGAAAGCCAAGCCGGAAGTTCTTAAGGCAGGAGAAAAAGGGATTATTGAGGGAGTATATAACTCCGAGCTTAAAGACGATTGGGGCTATGTAAACGACCTTATTAGGCTTAAAGTTAATGATGAGATTGTAAACGGACTTTATATGGTTGTCTCTGCCAACCTTACCGAGGATTTTAATTCAATGTCGAGAGCTGAATTGGAGAATGCGCCGGTAGCATCTTTTGAATCAACAAAATTTGATTTTGGTAAGATTAACCAGCGTGAGAAAGCAAATGTGAAGTACAATTTTAAGAATACTGGTAAGAGTGATCTTATATTACGCAAGATAAGATCCACCTGTGGCTGTACAACTGTTACTCCTCCCAGCACGGTGATAAAGCCGGGTGAGGAAAGCACGATTGAAGCTGTTTTTGATGCGGGAGTAAGAAAGGGCAAGCAGCATAAGGTTATAACTGTTATTACCAATGATCCCAAGCATAGCCAGATAAACCTGATACTTACAGGTGAGGTTAATGACCCGGGTAAATAGCATCTATGGGCAGGGAGAATAAGGATAAAAGCAAAAGTAGTGCGCTCTCTGTCAGCAAAGGTGTTGATCAGCCTCCCAGTGTAAATCCTGACGTAGTTAAAAGGATTAAGAGCCAGAAAAAGAAGAGCTTCTCCTCCGGAGATTATGCATCTGGAATTCTGGAAGGAAATATAACCCTACTGAGTAAGGCCATTACTCTTGTTGAGAGTTCAAGACAGGACCATTATGAGAAGGCCCAGGCGATTATTGAACAGTGCCTTCCCTATAGCGGGAATTCTGTCAGAATAGGTATTACAGGGGTGCCCGGGGCAGGGAAAAGCACTTTTATTGAAACTCTTGGTAAAAGAATATGCGGATTGGATCGAAAGCTGGCTGTACTGGCTATTGATCCAAGCAGTGAACGCTCACATGGAAGTATACTCGGAGATAAAACCAGGATGGAGAGTCTTGCCTCAGACCAGAACGCTTTTATCCGACCTTCACCATCGGCCGGTTCGTTAGGAGGTGTAGCCAGGAAAACAAGAGAATCGATAATACTATGTGAAGCTGCCGGCTTTGATACGATCTTTGTGGAGACTGTTGGCGTGGGTCAATCGGAAACACTTGTTCATTCAATGGTGGATTTCTTCCTTTTATTGATGATTTCAGGTGCAGGTGATGAGCTGCAGGGGATAAAGCGTGGTATTATGGAGATGGCCGATGCAATTGCCATAAACAAGGCCGATGGAAATAATATACATAAAGCAGAAATTACAAGGGTTGAGTTCCAGAATGCACTTCACTTCTTCCCCGAACATAAACCTGGATGGAATCCTAAGGTCCTGACATGCAGTGCACTCGAAGCGACCGGGATTGATAAGGTTTGGGAGTTAATAAATGATTATATCTCTATAGCCCGTAATAATGGTTATTTTGATAAATGGAGGCAGCAGCAGGCCGTTTACAGAATGCATGAAACAATCAGTGAAACACTTAATAAATCATTTTATAAGAACCCTGATATAGAAAAGCTTATTCCCGAGCTTGAGCAACAATTGAGGGATAATAAAACAACATCATATTTAGCAGCATGCAGGGTGCTGAATAAATACTTTTTAAATGAAAATGGGAAATGTTATTAACTATCTTCGTAAACAGAACCAACGTTATAAATTATGAAAAAATTACTATTACCATTACTTAGCATTTTACTTGTGGTCGCATGTTCCACAAATAAGGAGTATGTTCTTAAAGGAAATCTTGAGGGTGCACTGGACGAGCTTGTCTATCTGCAGACTTACAAGGATGGAAAACTATCGAAGATTGATTCAACATCTCTTATAAATGGCTCTTTTGAATTTGAAAAGGGTAGCCTTGAGATGCCGACGATTTATTATTTATCAGTTGAGGGTAAAAGAGGATCACTCGCATTATTCCTTGAAAATTCAGAGATAGCAATAACAGGGCATATCGATTCTATTTACAATGCTACCGTTATGGGATCCGACACTCACAAAGAGTTTGAGGCCTACAACGATGGTCTAAGTGTTTTCTACGAAAAGAATTCCTCTCTTTACCAGGAGTACAGAGCTGCCAGGGAAGAGGGTGATACAGTTCTCGCAAAACAGATCTCTGATCAAAGAATGGCTGTGAATCATGAGATTGAGGCATATCAGACTGATTTTATTAAGACAAATCCTGCATCAGTTGTTACACCAGTTGTTGTCAGGTCAATTTCTAATGGACTTGATGCTGATCAGCTCAAGGCCTATCTTGATATACTTGATCCATCCCTCGATGATACAGAGATAGTAAAAGATCTGAAATTAAGGGAAAAGATACTCAGAAGTGTTGAGATTGGACAGATTGCTCCCGATTTTACTATGTCGGATGTTGATGGCAATGAAGTAACTCTTTCAGAGATTGATGGTTATAAGTTATTGCTTGTTGACTTCTGGGCTGCCTGGTGCGGACCCTGCCGCAGGGAGAATCCTAATGTTGTGGCTGTATATAATGATTTCCATGAAGCCGGCTTCGATGTATTGGGTGTATCACTTGATAGAGATAGGGAAGCATGGCTTAAAGCAATAAGTGACGATCAGCTTACATGGACTCATGTGTCTGACCTGGCTTACTGGAATAATAGTGCTGCGAAATTGTATGGCGTACATTCTATTCCTGCCAATTTCCTTCTGGATGCCGATGGTAAAATAATAGCAAAGGGTCTGAGAGGTGAAAACCTGAGGACTGAGGTGGCGAGATTACTATCCGGAGAATAAAATATTACTAAACATTGTTAAAAGAACCCTGGCATACATTGCCGGGGTTTTTATTTTAATGCTATAGTCTTTATCTTGTGCTACCTTAAATAAAATTTGATTCCAAATAATAAAAATGCCCACTTATGAAAAAAAGAATTTTTATTTCTCTGCTGTTCGTAGTTATAATTTCATCATTATCGGCACAGGTAAAGAAGAAGTCTCTCGATTTTGATGCAATTGAGAAATGGAACAGGATCACTCAGACTGTAATATCTGATAATGGAAAGTATATTTCCTATAAAGTAGAACCATGGAAAGGTGATAGTGAGATATACCTTTACTCGTCGAAAGGTGTTATGGAGAATAAATTTGAATGCTCGACTGCTATTGATTTTAGTAAGGATTCAAAATTTATGGTTTTTAAGACAGTTCCATCGTTTGAAACCATTCGGGAGTTAAGACTGAAAAAGACGAAAAAAGATGATATGCCCGGTGATAAGTTGCTTATTTATAATATAGGCGATAAGAATACCTTTGAGATTGGAGATATACTCGAGTATAAACTTCCGGAGAAATGGTCGGGATACATAGCATATCAGGCTAAGGAATCTGCAAGTGCTTCAGAATCAGACAAACCCGCAAAAGAAAGTGATGGCGATGCTGCTGCAAAAAAGGAAAAGAAGGAATCTGCTAAGAATGGATACAGACTTGTGCTCAGAAATCTTCAGGATGCAGAAGAAGTTAGCTGGCCTTTCGTAAAGAACTTTATGTTTGCGAAGGATAAGGAAGTGATGCTTTTTATTTCAGGAGGAGATGACAATGGCTTTGCACCTGGCCTGTACAGTTATGATATAGAATCGAAAGACCTTTTTGCTCTGAATGAAAGCAAGGGCGACTATAAGCAGCTTATGGTAAAAGATGACGGAGCTTCAGGTGCCTTTCTGCTGAAGGATGAAGGTGCCGATAAGGACTATGAATTATTTGTATGGAAAGGCAATAATACAGCTGAGAAAAAAATATCAAATGATAGCGAGGGCATTATCGATGGATGGGTTCTTAGTGAGAATGAAAGGCTGGTATTCAGTGAGGATATGTCAAAGCTGTTTTTTGGCACCGCACCAGACCAGCCTGAAAAAGATACTATGAGACTTGATGATGAATATCCTAATGTTGATATATGGCACGGTACAGAAGGTGAGATGCATACTGTGCAGGTGCTTAATAAGAACAGGGATCTTAGAAAGGCTTATCTGGCGAGCTATGATATGAATTCAGGTAGTATAGTGCAGCTGGAGACACCCGAAATACCTGATGTAAGTATTTTAAATAAAGGTGACTCTGAATATGCACTGGGTCTTTCAAATGTAGCTTACGAGCTTCAGTCTATGTGGGAAGGAAGTCCAAGGCATTACGATGTATACCTTATTAGTACAGTTAATGGAGAAAAGACCCTGCTAAAGAAAGATATTCGTGCAGACGTACAGTCATCCTCTGCCGGGAAATACCTGGTATGGTATAATTATATTGATGCTTCATTCTATTCTTATAGCATAGAAACAGGTAAAGAATACAGGCTTACCACACCTGAAACAGTAGCTGTTGCTAACGAATTAAATGATGTTCCAAATTATGCATCTCCATATTATCCTACCGGCTGGCTTGAAAATGATGAAGCATTATTGATTAACGACAGGTATGATATCTGGAGTATTGATCCGGAGAATAAAAGTGCTCCTAAGAATATTACCAAAAACGGAAGAAGCACTAATACAAGCTATTCGGCAGTAAAATTTGACAGGGAGAATGATTATATAATTAAGGGAGAGAAGATGATTTTAAGCGGGCATAATGATGTTAGCAGGGAGTCGTCTTATTTTGAGTGGACTCCTGACGGATCATCTGTTCCCGAAAAACTGATTGGTGGACCTTATTCATTATCAAGGCCACAGAAGGCAGCCGATGCCAGCACGATAGTATATTCGAAAAGCAACTTTAAGATGTTCCCTGATCTTCTTGTTACGGATTTAAAATTTAAGAAGAGTACTAAAATAAGTAACGCCAATCCCCAGCAAGCAGAATACCTGTGGGGTAGTGCAGAGATTTATAGCTGGACTTCCCTTGACGGCAGAAAGCTGCAGGGCCTGCTCTATAAACCCGAAAACTTCGACCCATCAAAGAAATACCCGATGATCGTGAATTTTTATGAGAAGAGTTCGCAGGGTTTATATGACCACCGGGTACCTGAAATAGGCAGATCAACAATTGGTTATCATTATTATACAAGTAATGGTTATGTGATATTTAATCCTGATGTGTATTATGAAGACGGATACCCAGGAGAGAGTGCCTTTAATTGTGTTATGCCGGGTATTACTTCACTTATTGAAGAGGGCTTTATCGACAGCGAAAAGATAGGGGCACAGGGTCATAGCTGGGGCGGATATCAGGTAGCCTACCTGGCAACCAGAACAGACCTTTTTGCTGCTATAGAATCGGGTGCACCGGTTGTTAATATGTTTAGTGCCTACGGTGGTATAAGGTGGTGGTCGGGCTTAAACAGGTCCTTCCAGTATGAGCATACTCAAAGCCGTATAGGGGCAACAATATGGGAAGCTCCTTTGAAGTACCTTGAAAATTCACCACTCTTTACAATGGATAAGGTTACAACACCTATTCTGATTATGGCAAACGATGCCGACGGCCATGTTCCATGGTATCAGGGCATAGAATATTTTGTAGCTCTTCGCAGGCTTCAGAAGCCTGTTTGGATGCTTAATTATACCGGAGAGCCTCACTGGCCACAGCAGTTTAAGAATAAGAAGGATTTCCAGATAAGAATGTCGCAGTTCTTTAATCACTACCTTAAGGATGCTCCTCAGCCCTTATGGATGAAAGAAGGTGTGCCGGTGATAAAGAAAGACTATGATCTCGGGTATGAACTTATTAAGGAATAGACAGTAGATATAATATATGTATAATGAGCAAGGAATTTTGAGAAATCAAAGTTCCTTGTTTGATATTAGTCAATATAATGGCTTGCCATTATACTACTTCCAGTATAAAACCTGTGCCCCGGATTGTTCTTAGTTCTATTCCGCTGTCTGGAGAAAGATATTTTCTGAGGCGGCTTATAAACACATCCATGCTGCGGCCCAGGAAGTAATCATCTTCTCCCCATATTTCTGTAAGGATATCATCCCTTTTGAGGATATTATTTTTATTGGTGATAAAGTATCTCAAGAGCTGGGCCTCTTTTAGAGTAAGTTTTTCAACACAGTTAGCACACTTAAGTTCAAGAGTATTGAAATTCAGAGTGGTTGATGAAATTGAATACTCGTCGTTTACCGTTGAATAGGCCCTCTTAAGGATATTATTTATCCTGAGTATCAATACTTCAGGGTCGAAAGGTTTGGTAATATAGTCGTCGGCCCCAATCTTAAGGCCCCTTACGATATCCTCTTTAAGACTTTTCGCTGTAAGAAATAGCAGGGGCATATCAGGGTCGACCTGCTTTATCTTTTCGGCCAGTGTAAAACCATCCATCTCGGGCATCATAACATCAAGTACACAGATATCAGGCTTCGACTCAGAAAATTTCTCCCAGGCTTCTGTTCCTGTGCGCGTAAGGCTTACATCAAATCCGCTTATTGATACATATTGGGAGAGTATGTTCCCAAAATCCGTATCATCTTCTGCAATTAGTATTTTCATGGCTCTGGTTTATTTAAGTGGTATTATTATAGTAAAGACGCTTCCTTTACCCTTTTTGCTGCTTACTTTAACATCACCTCCGTGCGCCTCTGCAATTTTTTTGACATAATATAATCCTAATCCAAGTCCCTTGGTCTTGTGTATATTACCGGTGCTTACCCTGTAGAATTTCTCAAAGATATGTTTTTGATCATTTTTGCTAATTCCCATACCATTGTCAGCAATATCTATTTTAAGAACTTCATTTGCCTTTGCATTAATTGATATAGCCGGTGATTCTCCTGAATACTTTATTGCATTATGCAGAAGGTTATTGATCATAGTTGTAAAATAAACAATATCAATATTGGCAGTAAGTCCATTTAAGCTATAGTTCTCAGTGAGATTACATTTTTCACCGCAACCATTGCGGAAGCCCTCTGATACCTCTTTAAGCAATTCCTCAACATTGGTTTCCTTTTTATCAACCTGGAACTGACTTCTCTCCCACATACTAATCTCAAGAATAAGGTTAATTAATTTATTAAGATGCACAGATTGTTTGCTTATCAGCCTAGCCGTATCGAGAATCTTTTCCCTGCTCTTAAGTATTTCTTCCAGTTTAAGAGTTTTCCCGGCTACTGTAATTGTCGAAAGAGGTGTTTTTAGCTCGTGGGTCATATTATTGATAAAATCGGTCTTAAGGCTTGATAACCTTTTTTCTTCCAGGTAGTTACGAAGAGTTCCTATAAAAATAGCTGCCAGTATCATCAGGCTCGAAAAGCTTAGAAGAAGTGTTATTCCAATATCCCTCAGGATTATCTTTCTCTTATTAGCCAAATCGATATAGTAGTCGAAGCTTAATCTATAGTTGTTACCCTCACTTGTGAAAGAGTTTACCAGCACATGTCCGAGTGCCTTCTGCTTTTTTATTTCATGATTACTGGCCTGGTAGACATGTATCTTATTATAAAAGTCGAGTAGGTAAATGTCGTTAACAAAGATCAGGTGTTTGAATTCCTTATCCAGCCCAAGATTGTCGAAATGACTGCTAAGATAGCCTGATAATACTTCATACTCACTTAAGATTTTGCTTATATTTATATTGACCGACTCTCTGAACTTAAGGCTGTCTTCCTGCGAGGATATCATTTTGCTATTCTCTATATATGAACTCGAGATATAGTCAATCATGTTATAAGCATAATCAAAGCCGGAATCGCCCGATTTGATCATCATATTATCGATGGCTTCCTGTGAGCCTGACCTGTACTTAAGCTTAAATACCTCGTCTTTCTGAACCCATATCTGGCGTACAATAAAGAATTGAGCTACTATAAATAGCATAAGGGCGGCTCCAACTGGTAGAAATGTTTTGTACTTCTTCATTTGTTGCACATTTGAGATCAAAACTAACAAAAATGAGGCCCGTAAAAGTGATGTTAACCTTGCTTTAACCCGGTATTAACAATATGAGATGATTTATGGTGTTATTTTTGAAGCAGATTAGTTAATGAGTCAGGCAAAACTAAAACATAAAGTTATGAAAAAACAGCTTACAATTTTATTATCACTGCTGGTATTATTTTTTGCTTCGGAAGCTGGTGTTTTTGCACAGAAATCTGAAGTTGATAAGAAGAAGCAGGAAGAGATGATAAAGAAACAGAAAGAAGAGGAGGCAAAGAAAGCTCAGGCTGAGAAGCAAAGAATAGAGGAGCTTTATAGAGGAAGGGTTATTGATGCCTCTTCCAGGAGATCGGAGCTGGCCGATATAGAAAGGGATCTGCATGTAATTACACGTGATGGCTCTACCGGCTATTCGCTAGCCTATCCTGAAGGAAACATTACATTTTACAGTGGTTCCCAGGATAGCGAGACGCTGGAGTTCAGGAAAATTGTAAATGAGTCAAGTTTTACAAAGGATTTTGATTTTAATGTCGAATCAAGTGCACGTAAGGTTTCCATTTCCGTATCAGGTGCATGCAAAAGTGGTGAGATAAGGATAGAGATAATTATGCCAGGGGGTAAGACTTATACCGAAGTATTGCTCGATGAGTACGGTTCGGTAAACTGGAATAAATCATTTAGTGTTGATGAGGAAGGCAATAGCAAAACGGGAGAGTGGAGCTTTAAAATTACAGCCAGGGAGGCAACGGGTAATTTCCGTCTGTCGATCAGAAGTAATTAGCAGTTCAGCATCCATAAAAAAAGGGACTTTAGCTAAAGTCCCTTTTTTTTGTGCTTTATTCTTCAATAATCGTATCGGGTTGATTATTCGCATTAAATGTAAAGATATCAGGCCTGTTATAGTGCCCTGTGGCATCGAAATCGAGGCTCGACCTGATAGTCATATTTAAATCAAGCTCGGCAATAATAATTTCTTCCTTATTCCATACAGGCTCCTTAATATATTCTCCCAGCGGTGATATAATACAGGATCCTCCAGCTGATAATATTTCGTCTGTGTTTATTCCTTCGCTGGCTACTATATCTTTTGGATAATCCGACCCGGCTACAAACTGGTTGCAACCGATAACAAAACACCTGCCCTCCTGTGCTATATGTTTAAGAGTGGCCTGCCACGACTCCCTGTTATCTGCTGTTGGGGCAAGGTAAATATTTACTCCTTTATTATAGAGCGCCATTCTTGCAAGAGGCATATAATTTTCCCAGCATATAAGTGTACCTATTATTGTTTTGGATATTTTGTGAGTGCTCAGTGTGGATCCGTCGCCTTCACCCCATACCAGTCGCTCTGCTGCAGTAGGTTTAATTTTTCGGTGTTTTCCACTAAGTTTTCCCGAAGGTGAGAAAAAAAGCTGGGTGCAGTAGAGGCTTTTTCCTTCTCTTTCTGTTATTCCCATAGAAATATAGGCACCTGATTTTTTTGCAGCCTGAGCTATGATATCGCTTTCTTTTCCAGGTACATCAACTGAATTATTAAAGTATTTTTCCCAGATCAGTCTGCCTGTGTCGCTGCGCGATCCGATGGTAGTACCGAAAATCATATTCCTCGGGTAAGCAGGAATAAATGATTCAGGAAATACTATTAGGTCTGGATTGTGCAGCGAAGCCTGCTCAATTAATCCGATAATCTTTTCAGTAGTAAGCTTCTTGTTGAATAATACAGGAGCTGCCTGTACTACAGCTACTTTTACTTTTTTATCAAAACTCATTTTGTGAGTTTGTTATAGTTGTTTAAATAGTCGGGACTGTTAAATGAGGCATCGAAAACAGGGTTCATTCTAACCTCACCTGTTTTATTGTTAAATATGCATTTTATGTAGTAGTGCGACAGTACATACACATATTCGTCGTTATCGCTGAGATAGGGCTCTTCGTATGTTAATATGTCCTCAATATTGAGATCCGAGCTCTCTGCGAGCTGGCTGTACTTTTTGAAAAGATTTCTGTCTATTTCAATAACAATAGTAAAGTCGCCGTATTCCTTCCTCTCTACCAGGAAATAATTAATTTCTACCTGGTCTTTAGGGTTAATCCTGTCTGTTGAGTATGTAAGCTGGCTTTCAAATCTGAACCCATGGGTCATAATCTTATTGGCCCTTTCTATAGTGCCTGTGTTATGAAGAAGTACTATAGAAGAATTATCCTTTGTAAGGAGCTGGGATAATCTGTCGCCTGTTTTTTTCATTAATCAGCAGATAAAGTGATGTCAAAAGTAAATTTTCCTTTATTCATTTACAACACTTGGGGTAATCTAATTGTTATGTATTAAATTTGTGTTATGAAAATCAGAGTGTCAATAAAGCTCATAATAATCGCGATAATTTTTTCGCAGACCTTATCCTGTACCAGTACCGGTAATGATGAGGATAAAAAGCTTATTACTGTAAGCATACTGCCATTTAAATATTTTGTGAAAGGTATTGCAGGTGACGATTATTCAATTAATGTTATCGTCCCTCCTGGTGCAAGCCCTGCTACTTTTGAACCACCACCATCGGTAATAAGAAGTCTTCAGCGCTCTGACCTGGTAGTATTTAATGGTTACCTCGGTTTTGAACAGGCATGGATGGATAAGTTGATGCAGGTAAATCCCGATATAAAGACTCTTTTTCTTGCTGAAAACCAGGATTTGATAGCTAGTTCCGAGCATAAGCATGGTGATCATTATCATTATGAAGGTGTTGATCCTCATTTCTGGATGTCGCCTCTTTCGGCAAAAATTATTGCCTCCGATATACTGAATTTTCTGCTAGAAAATTATCCCCAGGACAGCATCGTTTTTAAGAATAATTATAATAAACTGCTTGGTGAGATAGAAATGACAGAAGCCTATTTATCTGAGAGACTTTCGGGCTTGAAGCAGAGATCATTCCTGATCTTTCATCCTGCACTGAGTTATATTGCCAGAGACTACAATCTAACCCAGATACCTATAGAATTCGAGGGTAAGGATCCATCTGCTTCATACCTGGGTGAAGTTATCGACCGGGCACGGGCAGATAGTATAAGTACAATACTGGTTCAGAAAGAATTTAACAGGAAGAATGCCGAGACGATTGCATCGGAGATTGGTGCCAGAGTAGTTGATATATATCCTTTATCAGATGATTGGGTGAGGTCGCTTAAAGATGTGGCTGATGCAATCTCTGAGTCAAGTCAGGCTAAAAATATAAAGCATGAATGATGATATACTGGTAATTTCAGATCTTTTCGCAGCTTATAACGGCGAACCTGTCCTTGAGAATGTTAACCTGACAGTTAAGAAAGGTGATTTTATCGGAATAATAGGACCAAATGGAGGAGGCAAAACAACCCTGCTGAAAGTTATGCTGGGACTTTTGAAACCTGTTTCTGGTAGCGTAAGTTATATGGACGGACTTAATATTTCAGATATTGGCTACCTTCCACAGATGCCTGAAAGCGATATCTCATTCCCCCTGTCAATTGAAGATGTTGTACTTTCAGGATTAATGCATAAAAAAGGTTCAGGAGCCAGGATGACATCCTCGGATAAACACAGGGCCAGAGAAATAATGGAAGACCTCGGACTGGCATCTTATTTCAGAAGCAGGCTTGATCAATTATCAGGAGGTGAGCTACAGAGGGTATTCCTGGCAAGGGCACTGGTAGGATCACCTGAGCTCTTACTGCTCGACGAACCGGGCAATTTTGTTGATTCAGCCTTTGAACAGGGGTTCTATGATAAGTTGAAGGAATTAAATAGTGAAATTACAATAATGATGGTCTCACATGATGTGGGAACAATATCGGCATATGTAAAGTCTTTTGCCTGTATTAACAGGAAGCTGAATTACCACGACTCTGGCAAGATAACCAATGAGCAACTTCAGGGATATGGATGCCCGATACAACTTATTGCACATGGTGATGTGCCGCATACCGTACTCGATAAGCATGGTAGCTGAGAAAGAGCGAAGAGCAAAGAGCTAAGGGCAAAGAGCTAAGGGCTAAGGGTTAGGGAGGAGCCAGACAGAGCTAAGGAGTAAAAAGTAAAAAGGGTTAAGGAGGGCCGAGCGTTAATAAGGTTGCCGGCGGCAAGCTTTAGGGAGGAGCCAGACAGAGCAGAGGAGTAAAAAGTAAAAAGGGATAAGGGCTAAGAGCTAAGAGTAAAGATAGAAAAAAGTTAAGGCAGGGTGAATAACTTATTGGATTTATGTTAGAAAATATTTTTGAATACAGTTACCTGATTAAGAGTATACTTGCAGCATTGTTTGGGAGTATAACTGCTGGTATTGCCGGGACGTATATTGTTTCAAGGAGGATGGTCTTTCTGTCGGGAGGTATTACACATGCCAGCTTCGGAGGTATAGGACTGGGATATTTCCTGGGTATAAACCCTGTACTTGGGGCCACAATATTTGGGATAAGCTCGGGCCTGGGAATAGAGTTTCTTTCAAAGCGCAAAGATCTTAAAGAGGATTCAGCAATCGGATTCTTGTGGGCTTTTGGTATGGCTCTTGGGATTATATTTGTCTACCTGACTCCAGGATATACTCCTAACCTGATGTCTTATCTTTTTGGTAGTATACTTACAATTGATGACTCGGATCTTATTGCACTGGTGATCCTGACCCTGGTTCTTATCGTGTTTTTCTCTGTTTATTACCGGACTATATTATATATCTCATTTGATGAGTCTTTTGCCAGGACTTTTACGCGCAGAGTGGACCTTTTTAAATATATACTGATAGTATTAATCTCACTGGTAATAGTGTTGAATATAAGGATAGCAGGGGTTGTACTGGTGCTTTCCCTTCTTACTATTCCACCTAATATAGCCCTTTTGTTTACAAGGGATTTTAAGAAAGTGATATTAGGTTCGGTAGTGTCGGGTCTTGTGGGGACACTTGCCGGGCTGGCTACATCGTGGTATCTTGATATACCTACAGGAGCAACTGTAATTTTCACCCTTGTTTTTTTCTGGTTGCTTTGCAGAGGAATAATCAGTATCAGAAGGAGACTGCTTAGCAGATAATAATGAAAGAACAATATTGATACTTAACAGTTATATTTAATAGATATTAAAACTCAATAAACAGATTTGAAAATGAAATATGACCTTATTGTTATTGGAAGTGGACCGGGAGGATATGTTGCAGCTATAAGAGCCTCTCAGCTTGGAATGAATGTTGCCGTTGTGGAAAAAAGTGAATTAGGAGGAATATGCCTTAACTGGGGATGCATACCAACAAAATCATTACTCAAAAGTGCAAAGGTTTATGAATTTATTAAACATTCATCCGATTATGGTATTGATATCGCGGGAGATGTTAAGGCAAATTTTAGCGATATCGTAGCCAGGAGCAGGTCTGTCGCAGAAGGTATGAGCAAGGGTATTGAGTACCTCTTTAAGAAGAATAAGATCGAAGTTATAAGTGGATTTGGAAAAATTGTATCTGCCGGTAATGTCGAGGTTGATAATAATGGAACTAAAGAAAGCTATTCGGCCTCTTCAATAATAGTAGCAAGCGGAGCACGCTCAAAAGAACTGCCCAATCTAAAACAGGATGGCAAAAAGATAATTGGATACAGGGAGGCTATGACTCTAAAAAAACTACCTGAATCAATGATTGTAGTGGGTTCGGGTGCCATTGGCAGCGAGTTTGCCAATTTTTATAATTCTATGGGCTCTGAGGTAACACTTATTGAGTTTTTGCCAAATGTGGTTCCAAATGAAGATGTGGAAGTGTCTAAACAACTGGCTCGTTCATTTAAGAAGGCCGGGATGAAAGTAATGACTGATTCTTCGGTTGAGTCTGTTGATACGTCCGGTAAGCTGTGTAAAGCCACGGTTAAAACCAAAAAAGGTGTAGTCGAGGTTGAAGCTGAGATTGTATTATCTGCTGTAGGAGTGGAGACAAATATATCTGGTATTGGACTTGAAGAACTTGGTGTTAAAACCGAGAAAGGTAAAGTTATTGTAGATGATTATTACCAGACAAATATTCCAGGTATCTATGCTATTGGGGATATAGTACATGGCCCGGCACTGGCACATGTCGCTTCAGCAGAAGGCATAATTTGTGTTGAGAAAATATCAGGAATGGACGTAGAAGCACTTAACTATCAAAATATTCCGGCCTGTACTTATACTTCTCCCGAGGTTGCTTCTGTTGGTATGACAGAAGAAGCTGCTAAAGAAGCCGGTTATGAACTTAAAGTAGGTAAATTTCCTTTTACTGCGAGCGGCAAAGCGTCTGCAGAGGGTGCCCGTGATGGCTTTGTTAAGCTTGTATTTGATGCCAGATATGGAGAACTCCTGGGTGCTCATATGATTGGTGCCGGGGTTACCGAGATGATTGGCGAACTTGTGGTTGCCAGGAAACTTGAAACAACCGGACATGAATTAATTAAATCAGTTCATGCGCATCCTACTATGTCTGAGGCAATTATGGAAGCAGCTGCGGCTGCATATGGCGAAGTAATCCATATCTGATCGGCCTTACGCAACCAATTATCCTTACATATCATCTATTTCTTAGGTATGCGATTTGCAGATTCGCGTAGCTTCTCTGGTAAATTCTTTTTATATTTATGTTTTAAAAGAGCATAATTTGCCGGAGCTAAAGAAAATATTGAAAGGATGTCTTGCTGGTAATGAAAGAGACCAGGAGCTTCTGTACAGGAGATATTCTGCAAAACTTTATGGAGTGAGCCTGCAGTATACCGGGTCCTATGAAGAGGGACGGGATGTTCTGCAGGAGAGTTTTATTAAGATATTTGGTAATCTTCATACTTATAGTGGAGAAGGTTCTTTTGAAGGATGGATGAGGCGGATAGTGGTAAATACAGCCCTGGAAAAGCACAGAAAACGTTATTACCTGAATAAGGTTGAAGACCTGGGCAATGTTTCAGAGGGACTATATGATACCGGTTTTTCGGATACTACAGGTCTTGAAGCAAATGATTTACTTGACTTAATAATGAAGCTGCCGCCCAAGTACAGGATGGTTTTTAACCTCTATGCTATTGAAGGATATACACACAGGGAAATAGCAAAGATGTTGTCAATATCGGAAGGTACATCCAAATCAAATCTTTCAAGGGCACGAGCAATTTTACAGAGGAAGGTGGAAATATATATGGGTATTAAGAAGAGAATGGTTAATGGATAAGAGCGACGGAAATATAGATATTGTTTTCAGGGATGGATTAAAAAACCTTGAAGTTCTACCCCCCTCAGAGGTATGGGAGAATGTACGTACAGATATTTCTTCAGCCAGGCCATCAGCTTTTTATTTCAGGGTCGCCGCCGGTATAGCAGCCATTGTTTCTCTTGGTTTGCTTGCTTTCTTCGTAGGTATGAGGACTTCCGAGTCTGCCTTAGACAGGATGGTGGCAGAACAAACACTCTTGCCTTCGGATATGCTGCGGTTTACAGAACAGCAGAATGATCTGGCTGTAGTGGCAGAAGTAGTCGAAAGTAAATTGTCAACTCCTACTGTGAGTGCCAGTTCTGAAATATCGCCTGTCGAAAGTATCACTGACGGAGACAGAGAACCATTGCTTTTAAAAGCATCACCTGCTCTAACCAGTAATAATACAAATAGCAGGGCATCTTTAAATATTCTGGATGGAGGCCTTAATGCTGAAAATCAAGAAAGTACTATAGAAAATCCGGAGGTGTTTCTTACCGGAGTGGAAATGGATAGTAATTCAGATATCCAGGAAGGCAGATGGATGGTTGGAGCAAGGATTTCCCCTACCTACCTGTCAACAAATCTGAAAGCTGATAATAAAATATTATCAGACCAGCAAGGAGAAGAGTCAGCTCTTCTATCCTACACAGGAGGACTGAGTGTTGTATATTCAGTAGGAAACAGACTTAGTCTGCAGACCGGTATTTATTATTCATCACTCGGTCGCCAGGTATCAGATATTCGATCATATTCTGGCTATGCCGGTTATGCTGAATCAAAAGGAGGTAAGATTTTTGGCGTAGCTACTACTTCAGGAACAATAGCATCCACAAACAGGGATATTTACCTTGTTGATCAGACCGGTAACCGTATCAGTAGTACTACATCAGTAAATAATTTTGATCCCGACAAAGCAGGACTTAATCCCTTTGGCTCATCTCTAAGACAGAATTTCGAATATATAGAAGTACCCTTTATGTTAAGCTATAAGCTTATTGATAAAAAGGTTGATTTTAATATTATGGGTGGTATGTCGTATAGCTTACTTCTTGACAATGAGGTGTATGCGGTATCAGATGGCTCGGTTATCCCGATCGGCTCGATGGAGGATCTTGCAGGTATATTACTCTCGAGTTCCTTCGGTATGAGCATGAACTATTCTTTAAGCGATAACTTTTCACTTAACCTGGAACCATCTATAAGATACTTCCTGAACTCAGACGGAACATTGTCTGCATCAAATAATCCCTTTACATTTGGAATTTTCTCAGGGGTCTATTACAAGTTTTGATAGTACTTATTGCTCGCCTTTCTTATGCTGAAATAGTCTGCTTAATTATATTTCTTTTTTACTCTCCGAAATCATTCTAATGCTCCTGCATTTTTCGCATGTAAACATTACCTTTGTCTGCGTTGTTGATTTATAATAAAGGCAGGGTATATCTGTAGTTAATTATTGTAATATAGTTTATATATGAAAAACAGAGTAAGAGGTTTTCTGATAGGATTTGCATCATTTTTTATTTTGACAATTTTCATGGTTGTTATACAGGGATTTAACAATAATGAAGAGGATCAAAATACCGTAATACAGCAAAAAGTAAGATCCTATAAAGGACCAGATACCCTTCTATTTGCAGGAGAAAGAGTTCCTCTTGAGAATTTTGATACCAGGGAAAGCTTCGACAGGGAGATTAATACAAATGCCTATCGCCATTCTTCAACTATATTATTGATAAAAAGGGCCCATCGGTATTTTCCTGTAATAGAACCTATACTTAAGGAGCATGGTATACCTGACGATTTTAAATATATTGCAGTAGCGGAAAGCGACCTGTCAAATGCTATATCTCCTGTCAGAGCAACAGGCTTCTGGCAGTTTATGAGGGAAACGGGAAAAGAGTATGGGCTGGAGATTAATAATGAAATTGATGAGAGATACAGCCTCGAGAAATCAACCATAGCTGCCTGTAAGTATTTTCTGAAATCTTATGATAAATTTGGAAACTGGACACTCGTTGCTGCTTCTTACAACAGGGGTTCTACAGGTATCGATAAACAGATTTCTATTCAGAAAGAAACAAATTATTACGACCTTCTCCTTCCGGAGGAGACCTCACGTTATATTTTTAGAATATTGTCTTTTAAGACTATTTTTTCCAATCCCGCAGACTATGGATTTAATATAGCTGAAGATCACCTTTATCCGCCTGTTGATTATGAAGTGGTTCGTATAGATACTGCGATAGCCGATTTTGCAGATTTTGCAAAAATGTTTGGGACTAATTATAAAATACTTAAAGCATTTAATCCATGGCTTAGACAGCCTTATCTTACGAATGAAAGTGGCAGGGAATATTTTATTAAAATTCCTCTTGACGGTGCCAGGGAGAGCGCATATGGTTATAATTAATAACAATAATAGGTGAGTGTAAAGAAAGGTCTATATGAAGATAAGGTAAGTGTAATAGGAGCCCGTGTACACAATCTTAAAAATATTAATGTTGAAATACCCCGCGATAAGCTGGTTGTTATTACCGGCTTGAGTGGCAGTGGTAAATCTTCACTGGCATTTGATACAATCTATGCCGAAGGTCAGCGCAGGTACCTTGAAACATTCTCTGCATATGCCAGGCAATTCCTCGGAGGGATGGAAAGACCTGATGTAGATAAAATATCTGGCTTGAGTCCTGTTATTTCTATTGAGCAAAAAACTACCAATAAGAACCCCAGATCGACGGTTGGAACCATTACCGAAGTTTACGACTACCTGAGACTGCTGTATGCAAGAGCTGCAGATGCTTACTCATATGTTACCGGGGAGAAGATGGTAAAGTATACAGACGATCAGATAGTAGGACTGGTAAGAGAAAGACATGGATCAGAGAAGGTATATTTTCTTGCTCCTCTGGTTAAAGGCCGAAAAGGACATTATAAGGATCTTTTTGAACAGCTCAGGCGAAAGGGATTTTTAAATATTAGGATTAACGGCGAGATAAGGGACCTTGAGCCAGGGATGAAACTGGACAGGTATAAAACCCATTATATCGAGCTGGTAGTAGATAAGTTTATACCCTCCAAGGTCAAAGATAAAAGATTGCTTGACTCAATTCTTTTTGCACTTGATCAGGGTGATGGAGTAATGATGGTTCTGGAGCAGGATAAAAATGAACCCAGCTATTACAGTCGTCATCTTATGTGTCCTAAATCAGGGATTTCATATAATGAGCCCGCACCGCATACTTTTAGTTTTAATTCCCCCCAGGGAGCATGCCCAAAGTGTAACGGCCTTGGAACAGTATCTGAAGTCGATATTAAGAAGATAATACCAGACTATAAGCTAAGCATTCGTGAAGGAGCCCTTGAACCTATTGGCAAATACAGGAATATGTGGATATTCTGGCAACTTGAGGCCATTGCCGAAAAATATAAATTTACTCTTGATACCCCGGTAAAAGATATTCCGGAAGAAGCTTTAAACAAGATTCTCTATGGCTCTGATGAAGTTCTGAAGCTTTCTAATACACCTCTTGGCCTTACTTCAAATTACTTCCTGACCTTTGAGGGTGTTATTAACTATGTAGGCAACCAGGAAGTTATTAATGGGCAAAAGAGTGGGAACAAATCAAAAACAAGCTATATACGCTATGCCGATTGCCCCGAATGTAAAGGCAGCAGGTTAAAAAAGGAGGCACTCCATTTCAGGATAGCTGATAAGACCATAGGCGACCTGGCTACAATGGACATAAGACAACTAACAGATTTCTTTGAGAATATTGGTCCGGATTTAAGCGATCGGCAAAGCTTAATCGCAGCTGAAATAATAAAAGAGATAAGATCGAGGCTGGGATTTTTACTGGATGTGGGACTTGACTATCTTTCTCTTAACAGGGGTGCAAGAACACTTTCTGGCGGTGAGAGTCAGAGAATAAGGCTGGCAACACAGATAGGATCAAGACTGGTCAATGTTCTTTATATACTCGACGAGCCAAGTATAGGCTTGCACCAGCGCGACAACCAGAGATTAATAGGCTCTCTCAGGAAATTAAAAGATTCGGGTAATTCGGTAATAGTTGTAGAACACGACAGGGAAATGATAATGTCTGCCGACCATGTTGTGGATATGGGGCCGCATGCCGGAAGGCTGGGAGGGGAGCTTGTTGCTGAAGGAACCCCACTTGAAGTAATGGCAAGCGACACCCTTACAGGCTCTTACCTTTCAGGAAAGAAGCAGATTGATTTTCCACAGAAAGTAAGCAGGGGCAATGGCAGAGTGCTTTCTATTATTGGGGCAAGTGGACATAACCTGAAGGATGTTTCTGTAGATTTTCCTCTTGGTAAAATGATCTGTATTACCGGGGTCTCAGGAAGCGGAAAGTCATCCCTGGTAAACCAGACCTTACACCCGGCGATAGCATCGAGGTTACATCGCTCAGGAAAGGTGGCTCTTCCTTACAAGAGCATCGAGGGGATTGAAAATATTGATAAGATCATTGAGGTCGACCAGAGCCCTATTGGTCGGACACCCAGGTCTAATCCGGCTACATATACAGGGGTATTTACAGATATTAGAAAGCTATTTGAGCAAACTACCGAGGCAAAGATAAGAGGTTTTAAAGCCAGCCGCTTCTCCTTTAACGTAAAGGGAGGAAGATGCGAAGGTTGCCAGGGGGCAGGTCTTAAGACTATTGAAATGAATTTTCTTCCTGATGTGCATGTGCTATGTACTGAATGTAATGGTGCAAGATACAACAGGGAAACACTTGAAGTAAAATACAAGGGTAAAAGTATTAGCGATGTTCTTAATATGAGCATTAACAGGGCAGTTGAATTGTTTGATAAGATACCTTCAATTTATAATAAGCTAAAGACCCTGCAGAATGTTGGTCTGGGATATATAAGACTGGGACAACCCTCAACTACCCTGTCCGGCGGAGAATCGCAGAGGGTAAAACTTGCATCCGAACTTGCAAGAAGAGATACCGGGAAAACAATGTATATTCTTGATGAACCAACCACAGGCCTTCACTTTGAGGATGTGCGAGTATTATTGCAGGTGCTTAACAGGCTGGTTGACAGAGGTAATACGGTAATAATAATAGAGCATAATCTGGACGTCATAAAAAATGCCGATCATATTATTGATATAGGTCCTGAAGGGGGAGACAAGGGAGGGAAGATACTGTTCTGTGGAACTCCAAGGCAACTTGCATCGGCTGGAATAGGTTATACATCGTCTCACCTGGCGCTTGAGCTGGCTTAGTATTTAGAAGATAAGTATTTGTGGTATTGATCTTTACTCTTGTTTTTTTAAATTGTATATTAGCTGGTAATATTATAATATCTAAGTGATTTCTGATATGCCTGATAAGCACAAATTGGATATAAGGGGTCTTGGAGAACTGAATATTGGAGATAAGGCTTTAAAATATTCGGAGACACTTTACAGGTCATTGTTTGAGAATGCCTCTGAGGGTATATTTCTGATAAAAGACTACAGAATAGAAGAATGTAATCCTCACTGCCTGAAAATGTTTCGTTATAACGACAGGTCTGATCTTATTGGTATTGAACCAGCAAGTATTTCTCCAGAATTTCAGCCCACCGGTAAAAGATCCGATATTGCTGCAAAAAACTTTCTTGACAGGGCAGCTAAGGGTGAACAGCAATCGTTCGAATGGCTCCATTTAAGGGCGGATGGAAGTGATTTATATACTGAAATAAGCCTTTCGAGTATGAACCTGGATGGCGAAATATACGTACTTGCCTTACTTAGAGATATTACTGCCAGGAAGCAGATTGAGAATGAACTTATAGATCTGCAGGCTTATCTTCAGCTTCAGATTGAGAAGATGCCTATCGGACTAATAATTTGGGATACAGATTTTAAGGTAAAGTCGTGGAACCCTTCTGCCGAAGATATTTTTGGCTACAGCGAAGATGATGTAGTAGGGAAGCATCCCAACGAGATAATTGTTCCAAAAGATATTGCGGAAGATACTGATTTAGTACTGGGAAAATTAATTGAAAAGGACGAAAGCCTGGACAGGATTAATGAGAATATTACCAGGAGTGGAAGAAGGATAATATGTAGCTGGAATAATACTCCTTTTAAGAATTATGATGGTGAAATAATCGGTGTTCTTTCGATGGTCCAGGATATTACAGAACAGAGCAGGGCTGAATCAGAGCTGAAAACCTACCAGAATTACCTTGAAGAACTTGTTAGGGAAAGAACAATAGAACTGGAAATTGCAAATTCGAGCCTTGATGAACGTGAAAAATCTGTTCGCTTGCTGAGTGAGATTACAAGTGCATCGAACCTGTCGATTGATCCTGAAGAAGCAATTTTCTTCGCTATAGAGCGATTTTCAAAACACGCCGGATGGCCTCTGGGGTATATGGTATTTATTGACCAGTATACGGGAAAAATTGAACCCTCGGGTATATGGTACATGGATAATATCATTAATAATAATGAGATAGCAGATGTCTTGAATAAATGCCCTTATGACTCAGTAGATTGTCCTATTAACCGGGTTGTAAAAAAAGGAAAACCTCTTTATTCTGAAAACATTCTGAAATGCAATTGCGGGCTGGTTACTAAGCTTATTAAAGAATATAATCTTACAAGTTCCTATGCCTTTCCTGTAGAGGTGGAAAATAGAATTGTAGGAGTAATTCAGTTCCTTTTTGAGGGTACAGGACCCCTGAAGAGAAGTTATGATGATCTTGTTGCACAGATAAGCATGCAGCTGGGTATGGCTATCGACCGTAAAAGAATTGGAGATGAACTATTCCAGGCTAAAAGCAGAGCAGAGGAAGCAAACAGGTCAAAAAGTCAGTTCCTTGCAAATATGAGTCACGAAATCAGGACTCCCATGAATACAATCCTTGGCTTTGCAGATATATTATCAACAAGGATGACAGACGAAAAGAACATAAACTATCTTGAATCTATCCGGACAAGTGGGACCAGCCTTCTGAAGCTACTGAATGATATTCTTGATTTATCGAAGGTTGAGGCGGGTAAAATGAAAATTGAGTCTGTGGAAGTGCCACTCAAAATGTTCTTTAAAAGTATACTCGATTTATTTCGCCAGAATATCTCTGAAAAGGGACTTACACTTGAGTCGAAGATTTCAGGAAAACTTCCCGGGATTATAAGAACTGACAAACTCCGATTGAGGCAGGTATTGGTTAACCTCTTAAGTAATGCTGTAAAATTTACTGAAGAGGGGGGGCTTGTTTTTAGTGTAAAAGGAAGGGATCTTACACCCGATACTCTAACTCTGCTTATCTCAATAGAGGATAGCGGAATAGGTATCTCCGATAATTTTATGGAGCATTTGTTTGAAACCTTCCAGCAGGAAGATGCAGATATTTCAAGAAGGTACGAAGGTACAGGTCTGGGCCTTGCCATAACCAAAAGACTGGTTGATGCGCTGGGAGGAGAGTTCCTGGTAGAAAGCGAGAAAGGGAAGGGTAGCAAATTTACAATAGTTTTGAAGAATGTTGAGATATGCCGTAATCCTCTTAAATCAGAAGAGAAAGTTCCTGTAACGTCGAGGATGATCAGGTTTAGTAATATAAAGGTATTACTGGTAGAAGATAAAGCAGATGATCAGAAATATTTTGAGGATCTTCTTTTTGATGTAGGTATAGATGTAAGGACTGCCTCTAATGGTAAGAATGCGATGCAGGTCCTTGAGTCATTTATGCCCGACCTGGTTTTAACCGATATCAGGATGCCTGAGATGGACGGTTATATGCTTCTAAAGAAGCTTAAGTCTGATAGTAGCCTGTCTGCCATTCCTGTTGTGGCAATAACAGCCTCGGCAATGAACGAAGACATTAGAATGATTAAAGAACATGACTTTAAGTCTTTCCTTATTAAACCGGTTATGATGGACGATTTTTACTCAGCAATAATGGATATTCTTCCATATGAGAAATTACCATATCAGCCGGGCATCAAAAAAGTATCTGTCGGAGAAAGCCTGCCCGACAACATTATTGAAAGATTACCGGAATTAATTGCTCTGGTAGAAACAAAATACAAAGCAGACTGGGAGAAGATAAAAAGCAAGCAGCCAATTGAAATGGTAGAGCAATTCGGTAAGGATATACTGAAGCTGGGGAAGGATTATAATATTGAACTGCTTAAGGAATATGGTGAATCAATTAAGACCTCTGTCGATTCGTTCGATGTTGAGTCGATTAAGAAAAATGTTAGTTATTTTCCCGGACTTTTAAGGGAGCTGAAGAACTTCAAAAAGCAGAAAGATGATTGATAAATCCGTATATATAATTTTAATCGTTGATGACAATCCGAAAAATCTGCAGTTACTGGGTAGCATACTGAAGGCTAATAAGTACAGGGTAGAATTTGCTACTAATGGCCGTGAGGCTGTCGAATGGCTCGAAGAAAAGCATTTCGATCTTGTTTTACTGGATATTATGATGCCGATAATAGACGGATACGAAACATGCCGGCTAATCAGGAAAAATCCCGAGTTAAACGATATGCCGGTTATCTTTCTTACCGCCAAAACCTCTAAGGAAAGTATTGTGACGGGCCTTGAATCGGGGGCCCAGGATTTTATTACAAAACCATTCGATAAAAATGAACTACTGGCAAGGGTTGCAACCCATATAGAATTAAGAGCTAGTAAGTTGAAATTAAGAGAAGTAAACAGCTGGCTCGAGGAGAAGGTCGCTGAGAGGACGAAAGAACTTAAGGATGCTAACAGGCAGTTAAGCAGACTGGATGAAGCGAAGACAGAGTTTCTGAATCTTATCGGGCATGAGATACGCACACCCCTTAACGGGATATTAGGCCCTATGCAGCTTATAAGAACCGAAAAGCATGGATCTGAATTAGACCTTATGCTTAGTCTTATGGAGCAAAGTGTTGACAGACTTGAAAAATTTGCCCTGCAGGCATTATTAATAACAAACCTGCGCACAGGAAAGCACGTGATCAGTATTGAGAATACGAACCTGAGGGATGTTTTTCTTAATATTACGGCCAATCTTGAATCATTGCTTCGAAAATCGAAAACAAAACTACTTGTTAATATTAGTGATTCTCTTTTTGTCAGGGCAGATATGGAACTTATTAGCCTGTGTTTCGAGAAGTTAATAGAGTACATACTTCAGCATATTAGCTCTCAGGGAGAGCTTAGAGTTGAAGCAGAAATGGAAAAGAATTATATTCATATATTTATTAGCGATAAAAGAATTAAATTGGGTGATAATTTTCTGGATGATATGCATAAATTATTCGAGCCTTCAGGAGAATATTCAGATTCAAACCCTGGTATAGGAATGGTACTAGTAAATCTAATACTTACTGCTCATAATGCTGAAATTTTGGTGAAGGATGTGGGGGCAACTATTGAAGTGAAAATACCTGGTTTAATTAATAATTAGAAAAATAAGATATGGAAAAACCGAAAGACCTTGTCAGAGACGCCTTTGAAGAAAAATCATGGAATGAAATCCAAACAATGGATTCATGGAGGGTGTTTAAAATAATTTCAGAATTTGTTGAAGGTTTTGAGAAACTGGCCAGGATTGGACCATGTGTATCAGTTTTCGGATCGGCACGAACTGCTGATGACAACAGGTATTATAAAATTGCCGAAGATCTGGCATACCTCCTTACGATACATGGCTATGGTGTTATTACAGGGGGAGGACCGGGTATTATGGAGGCTGCTAATAAGGGTGCAAAACGAGGCAAAGGTAAGAGTGTGGGGATTAATATTGATCTTCCTTTTGAGCAATCGGCAAATGAATATATCGACTCAGACAAGCTGATAACTTTTGATCACTTCTTTGTGAGGAAGGTTATGTTTATGAAGTATTCACAGGGCTTTATTGTCCTGCCGGGGGGCTTTGGTACCTTCGACGAACTATTTGAAGCTATTACACTGATTCAGACAAAAAAGATTGGTAAATTTCCCATTATATTAGTAGGTAAAGATTACTGGTCGGGTCTTGTCGATTGGATTAAATCAACAATGCTCGAGGAAGAAGGAAATATATCCAGAGAAGATCTGGATCTGTTTTCTGTTGTTGATACAGCTGTGGATGCTGTAGAAAAACTGGATCTCTTCTATTCTACTTACCTGCTTAGTCCGAATTTCTAATTTATATAACATGAAGCTTGTATTTATTCCATTATTATTTTTAACACTTACTTTAACAGCCCAGGAAGTATCTGTAAGCGTAATAACCCAGGATTCATGGCCTCCCGGAAGGAATGTGCCGGTTACTATAAAGATTAGCAAGGGGAAACTGAAAGGTTTCGCACGCTTCTTTCACGAACTTCCCAGAGGTTTTATAGTTGAGAATGTGTTTAGCGACGGAGCTGACTTTTTTAGAGATAATAACCAGGTCAATTATGTTTGGCTCGACCTGCCAGATAAGGATATAGTAACAATTCAATATCTGGCAAGGGCAGATGAACTTTTGGCGGGTTCATTTACTATAACTGGAAGGTTTGATTATATACCTGATGGCAAAAGGAGAGTTTCAGTACTGGCCGAATCTGCTTCAATCAGTCTTGACAGGTCAGCATCAGTGGAGAGCGTGGAATTTATGGAAGAAGATAAAGCAGAGCAGGAGCTAATAGTAAATGACAGTATTAGCGAGAAGGAGAATAAGCCCGAAAAGATTGAGGTAGTTGAAAAAGATGAGGTAAGTGATATAAGCTTCAGGGTCCAGGTTTCTATTTCGTCACAGAGATTTTCACAGCTTGAGCTGGAAGATCGCATAGGTAGTAAATTAAAGCATGGTGTTAGGATTTTGGAAACAGGTAATATGTTTAAATATCAATCAGGCTCTTTTAAAAACTATGCTGATGCAGCCGAATACCTCGATGAATTAAAAAGCAATGGTGTAGAAGATTCTTTTATTGTAGCTTATAATAAGGGCAGCCAGATATCAATTAAGGATGCACAAGCCCTCTCAGGCAAGTAACTATTTCATCCGCCTGTCCATTTCCCTGTCGGCATCCTTTTGCTTCATGCTCTGACGATGGTCATATTCTTTTTTCCCCTTTGCAAGAGCAACCTCGACTTTCGCTAGTCCTCTTTCATTAATAAATACCCTGGTAACAATAATCGTCAGACCACTTTCCCTGACTTTCTTCCCAAGCTTTGCGAGTTCCCTCTTTGTGAGAAGAAGCTTTCTTTCTCTTCCCGGTTCATGGTTGTTAATATTACCCCAGTAGTATTCAGAGATATTCATCCCTTTTACGTAGAGCTCTCCGTTATGGAAATGACAGTAAGAATCAATAAGATTGGCTTTGCCTGCTCGTAAAGATTTTATTTCAGTGCCTGTTAACTGTATGCCTGCAATATACTTATCGATAAACAGATAGTTGTGCGACGCCTTTTTATTTTTGATTACTATATTAGCTGATCCCCTTGCCATTTTATCCAAATATTGTGAAATACATACCTTCTACCAGTGCACTTATTATCCATCTTATACCAAGGTAAAATACAATTGTTGCTAATGAAATAAGTGAAGCAAGCCTAATTCTGAACATATTATCTCCACCTATCAATATGTCGATTCCCATCCAAAGGATGAAAATACCATATAAACCCAGGAGGTTCAAAAAAAGGAGAGACGAAAAAACCTTTGAGATTATCATCATTAACATAAAAGGTGCAAACGAGTAAACAACCAGTTTATAAATCTCTGCACCGATCCTTATCTTAAGCAGGTATGTAGCAATTTCTGATAAAATATATACCACCAGTTCAATAGTAATAAAGAGTATCAGGAAATATTCAAGACCCTTTAACAGTGGGTAAATTATAGATAATGAGTTATATGAATACAGGTATGTTCCGGCAAAGGAAGAAATAGTTACCAGTATGAGTATTGGTAATAAAAATGACCTGCGAACCTCGGATGAAGGTATATCTTCTTCTTTTACCTGCACCCAGAATCCTGCGGGTTTGGTAACCAGCAAAACAAGCCTTTTATAAAGAAGTACTAAATCCATAGCTTTTCTCTGAATGTAGAAAGTAAAAATAGTTAATTTTATACAATATTATTTTTATGGACGGTATTAACTACGATTTAATTATTATTACCGGCCCTACGGCTTCGGGTAAAACTTCTGTGGCCGCCGGCCTTGCCAATAAACTTGATGGTGAGGTAATAAGTGCAGACTCAAGGCAGGTTTACAGGGGTATGGACATAGGCAGTGGTAAGGATTATTCCGACTACAGGGTCGATGGAAGGGATGTTCCATATCATCTTATCGATATTGTTGATCCTGGCTATAAATATAATGTATATGAATATCAGAACGATTTCCTAAAAGCTTATAATGATATAAGAAACAGGGGCAGAGTACCTCTTGTATGTGGTGGCTCAGGTATGTATATAGATAGTATAGTAAGCGGATATACCCTTCTTAAGGTTCCTCCTGATATGGCTCTCAGGAAAAGACTGGAAAAGCTTAGCCTACCTGAGCTTAAAGCAAAACTTGAGGCCTATCGTGTACTTCATAATACCAGCGATATAGACAATAGCAAACGAGCAATACGGGCAATAGAGATCGAGGAGTATTATAAGAATAATGCAGGAGTAGAAGATTCTTTCCCTGAATTAAAATCATTGATAGTAGGGATTAAATACGACAGGGATTCCAGGCGCCGAAGGATAACAGAAAGATTAAAGGCCAGACTGGATGAAGGAATGATAGATGAAGTAAGGTCTTTACTGGATAGTGGGCTGTCGGAAGAGAGTTTAATTTATTACGGACTTGAATATAAGTTTGTGACACTATATCTAAGTGGCAAAATGAAATATGAAGAAATGTATTCAAGTCTCGAAACAGCAATTCATCAGTTCGCAAAGCGACAGATGACATGGTTTAGGGGGATGGAACGTAAGGGAATTAAAATCCACTGGCTCGATGGATATATGCCAGGAGATGATAAAATTGAGGTTATAATATCAAAAATTGAGGCTAAAGATAAATGACCAGAGATGAAGGGGTTCTCGTCTCTGGTCACTTAGTAATTATTACTATTATTTACCTTTTGTCCTTTGTCTTTCGTCTTATTTTAGATAAGTATCCAGCCACTCAAAAAATTCTCTTTGCCATATTACTGCATCTTGCGGTCTGCTAACGAAATGAGTTCCGTCGTGAAAAAATAATAACCTGCTGGGAACATTATTTAGTTGAGCTGCCGTAAAGGCTTCAAGACTCTGAGTATAAGGTATGCGGTAATCATGTTCTCCTGTAATAATCAAAATAGGGGTATCCCATTTATCAACATTCAGGTGAGGTGAATACTTATATCCGATTGGCTCTGGTTTTTCCCAGGGTGTTCCGCCGACATCTTTGTTCGGGAACCATAGTTCCTCCGTGGAGGCATACCAGCTTTCAATATTATACATCCCGCAGTGCGATATAAATGTCTTAAATCTTTTTTCATGAACACCTGCAAGCCAGAATACGGAATAGCCACCATAACTGGCTCCAACAGCCCCGAGTCTGTCTTCATCAACAAAGGGCTCTTTGGCCATATAGTCGATTGCATCGAGGTAGTCCTGCATATTTTTACCGCCGTAATCGCCCGAGATCTGCTCTCTCCAGTAGGATCCAAAGCCTGAATTGCCACGGCGGTTTGGTGCCACAACAATATAGCCATTGGCTGCCATCATCTGGTAGTTCCAGCGATACGACCATCCCTGGCCGAGGGCTCCCTGTGGACCTCCTTTACAGTAAAGCAGGGTAGGGTATTTTTTGGCAGGGTCGAAATCAGGGGGATAGATAATCCACATCTGCAGATCTTTTCCATCCTGGGTTTTAATATACCTTTCCTCTGTCTCTCCCATTGCAATATTGTCGTATATATTCTGGTTGATATAAGAAACTTGCATCAGGGCTCCACTTTCCAAATCTACAGTAGCAATTTCCCTTGCCATAGCCATAGATTGTAAGCCTGTAATAATTATATTATCATGTAATTGCAGAGGGCCAAAATTATATTTTCCCTTGCTGACCTGGTTTACAGCACCAGAATTAAGATCAAGTTTGAATATTTGAGTTGTACCTAGGTAAGGACTGGTAAAGATGATCTGGCTCATATCCTCACTCCAGTTTACATTTTCCACATTGAAGTCCCAGCCTTCAGTTGCATATAAGCTTTTACCCGTTTCGAGATCGATCATAAATAATCTGTCCAGGTCTGACTCGTATCCGTCTTCTTCCATACTCTGCCAGGCAATTTTAGATCCGTCGGGTGAAAAAACAGGGTACTTGTCGAAGCCCTTGTTCCACTCTGTAAGATTCTCTGCCACACCTGTCTCAATATCGTAAAGCAGGATATCTGTATTTGTACTCAGGGCATCGGCCTTGCCATTTAATAACTTGCAGGTATAGGCAATCTTTTTACCATCAGGACTCCATGCTATCTCTCCTTCATCAAAATAAGGTGCTGTGGGAGATTCAAATCTCTGTCCTTCCATAATATCGCGTGCCTCTCCGACCGAAGAACCCTTGAAGGGAGCAACAAAGATATGGCTGTATGAATAATCGTGCCAGTAATTCCAGTGCCTGAACATAAGATCGTCAATAATTCTCATATTGGCATTTGGAAGATTATGTTTTTCGTTAGGTGTCTGATCCAGTTTAACCCTTCTGGTAAAGTAAATCATATCACCTGTCGGTGAGATTGAGTAAGCATCGAAGTTATCAAGATTACTTACTTCAACTGTTCCTGATCCATCGGAATTCATTATCTTGAGTTTTCCACCGGAGGTATAAGCTATCCTCTCACCATTTTCTATCCACACAGGCGATCCACCACCATTTTTTGTTAGTTGAACAGGATCACCGCCTGCTGCAGGCATTGAGTAAATATTCGTCAGGCTGGCTTCAGTCGGCAGGTCGTAATTAGTTACTGTATAGAGCACAGTGCTACCATCGGGTGACAACTCCATACTACCTAACCTTCCAAATTTCCACAATATCTCGGGTGTTATTACCCCACCTTCTATTTCAGCCTCGTTCAGGGCAAGGTCGAATGCCGCAGCATCCTCTTTTTCAAGCTCTTTACATGAATTATTAAGTAAGAGTGGAAAAAGCAGCAATAAAAAAAAGTATTTCTTCATATTATTTAGGTTTGTTGGCTTCTTTGATCTTAAGGGTTAATTCTTCGCTTAGTTCCGGGTTATCTGTAAGGATTTGCCTGACAGCTTCTCTTCCCTGTCCCAGCCTTGTCTCACCATAGCTGAACCATGAACCGCTCTTTGTGATTATATTATGTTCTACACCCATATCTATTATCTCTCCGGTACGACTAATACCTTCACCAAACATAATATCGAATTCGGCTTTTCTGAATGGTGGTGCCAGCTTATTCTTAACAACCTTCACTCTGGTCCTGTTACCGGTGGTATCTTCACCGTCTTTTATCTGGCTTATCCGGCGAATATCCAGTCGTACTGATGCATAAAACTTAAGAGCATTTCCACCTGTTGTTGTTTCAGGGTTTCCAAACATTACACCGATTTTATCCCTTAGCTGATTGATAAAGATGCAGCATGTATTGGTTCTGTTTATGTTTGCGGTAAGTTTACGAAGGGCCTGAGACATTAACCTGGCCTGTAAACCCATCCTTGAGTCACCCATCTCTCCTTCAATTTCTGCTTTGGGAGTAAGGGCTGCAACAGAATCAATAACTACAATATCCAGAGCACCCGATCTAATTAAGTGATCGGCAACTTCGAGTGCCTGTTCACCGTTGTCGGGTTGCGAAATAAGCAGATTCTCGATATCGACGCCAAGCTTTTCGGCATAGAACCTGTCAAAAGCATGTTCTGCGTCAACTATAGCAGCAACACCACCAACCTTCTGTGCTTCAGCAATAGCATGTATGGCCAGTGTTGTTTTACCTGAAGCTTCCGGTCCGTATATTTCTATAACCCTTCCTCTGGGCAGACCTCCGATACCCAGAGCCATATCGAGACCAACCGAACCGGTTGATATTACCCTAACATCTTCAATGGCCTGGTCGCCAAGCTTCATAATTGTACCCTTGCCGAAATCTTTCTCTATCTTTCCTAGTGTGATCTCGAGGGCCTTAAGTTTTTCCTTGCTAATCTCTTTCTTTTCCTTAGTCATTCCTGGTTTCTTTTATATTAATATGCAGCGAATATTATTCATAAATTTTAAATATCTGTGAGGCCGAATCTTTAGTGTCAACCTTCTTTATAATCTTTTCTACTATCCCTTCCTCGTTAATAATATAGGTAGTTCGTTTAATACCCATAAATGATTTGCCATACATCTTCTTTTCTCCAAAAGCCCCGTAGGCATCAAGTATTTTTTTATCGGTATCTGCTATTAATGGAAATGGCAGCTCAAATTTTTCTGAGAATTTCTTATGAGATTTCTCCGAATCGGCACTTACTCCTACAACATCAAATCCTGCATTTGTCATTTCAGAGTAAGAATCCCTGAAACTGCAGGCTTCCTTAGTACAGCCGGGAGTGTTATCCTTTGGGTAGAAATAGAGTACCAGCTTTTTCCCTTTATAGTTGTCAAGACTTATTTTATTACCATTCTGGTCATTACCTTCAAAATATGGAGCCTTTTGTCCTTCCTTAATTTCAGCCATTTTTTTAATTTTTATATTAAACGTAAATTTACGAAGTTTGAGTTGTTTATTGAAACAATTAATCTATTTATTATTAACAACAAACGGCCTGCTTGTAATGTTAATCATTTACTGCTGAAAATGGTTTTTATTAATAAAATATTTGCCCTTAGAAGAAAGAGAATAAGTGTTATTATTTACACCTTTCTTATTCTTATATCCCTGCCGGTAAGCATTGTCGGTCAGGATAATAATTTTGTTCCTTCCGGGGAGCTTTCGCTTCGTTTATTTCAGGAAGGCAGGTATACGGAAGCATTGCAACACTTTGAAGCTCTTATTGAAAAGTACCCGGCTGATCCACTATATAAGTATTATGCCGGGGCGAGCATTATTGAGACCGGAGGCAATTACAACAGGGCGGCCGATCTTCTGAAAGCTGCTATTACCGAGAGTAGTTCTATAAGAGAGGTTCCTGTTGACGGATGGTATTACAGGGGCAGGGCCAACCAGTTGGCCGGGAATTTCGATGAGGCTATTTTTTGCTACGACAGGTTCAGGGAAAGTGTCAGAAAAAAAGAACTTAAAGCCTATAATATTGATGCTCTTATTGAAGAGTGTGTAGAGCGCAAGCCTCAGGTGAATGAAGTATCAATACCGCCTGCTGATAAGATGTCTGCTAAAACGGTTATTATAGATACTATAAGCACCAAAGCGCTTGTAGCTTTTGAGCAGGAATCTGATTCAGTTATTGTGGATGTGGCAGAAGTACCTGGCACGGTTGAGATAGAAAAGCTTGCTAAAGATTATGATATTATTGTAGGAATGGCGCTTGAATACCAGTTCAGGGCAGATTCCCTGTCCAGGCTGGCAAACAGGTACAGGTCAACTGTGAAGTCGTTAAGCGGTCAGGATCGTGAGGCAATATCAAAAAAGATACTGGAGCTGGAGTCTATGACTTTCGAATACCAGTCGCTTGCCGATAAAAAACTGGCTGAGGCGGCAAAATTTAACAGGGTACGTTATGACGGGGAGGAAGCATTGTCGCCTGAACCTGAGCTGCCTGAAGAACCTGAAGAAAAACCTGTGATCGACTCTGCTGTTCAAAATATGCCAGCTACGGAAATTGTCGATAAAAAAGTTGATTCGCTGAAGATAAGGAAGCCTCTTCTGTTTTTGTTTGAGGATGATTATACACAGCCTGAAATAATACCGGTAAATGATAGTTTGCCGGAGGGTCTTTTTTACAGGATTCAGACAGCTGCCTTTAGAAACCCTGTAAACCCCTCTTATTTTAAATCCCTCGGGCCTGTCTACGGACTAAGAGCAGAAGGATCAGATATTACATTTTATAGTATAGGATATTTCAGAACGAAGGACGATGCTGAAAGGGCATTAATTAAAGTGAGGTCGGCAGGATTTAAAGATGCCTTTGTTATAGCACAGATGGATGACAAAAGAATATCCTTCGAACGATCAGAGGCTCTTGAAAAAGAATGGTCGGGCCTTTCTCTTTTTGATCCGGGCCTTTATACCAGGGAAGAAAAACCCGATGAGCCGTTTACGCTTATTTTCAGGGTTCAGGTAACGAGTTCAGAGAAAGAACTTAAACCTGAGGAGGTAGAGACACTGAAACTAGTGGCAGGGGATAGGGACTTCACTATTTTGAAGAATGAAAAAGGGGAGTTTGCATATTTAATTGGAAAATTTCTTACTTTTGATAGTGCTCTTGGCTATTCTGATCTGCTCTTTAGAAATGGCATGAAAGACGCCAGGGTAGCAGCTTATCTGGGGGTAAAGGAAATTCCGGTCGAAAAGGCAAGAGAGCTTTTCGATATTAATTATAAAAAGTAGTTAGAAGCAAGATTATAAGGTAATATTACTGACAGTATGAGAGAAAAACCGGTGTCAGAACAAAAGACAAAAGACCAGGATAGTAATTATGTGCTTGTCCTTTATAATGATGATCATAATACTTTTGAACATGTAATAGAATCACTTGTTGAAGTATGTGAGCACGATCCTGTTCAGGCCGAACAATGTGCGGTTATAACACATTTTAAAGGAAGTTGTGAGGTGAAAACCGGAAACCTGGATATTTTAAACGGGATGTCTAAGAGTTTAAATAACCGGGATTTAAGTTCAGAAATAAAGTCTTAATATTATGTCTATTGGTGTTATTGTTTTCCTGATATTACTTGGCCTTCTTCTCTTCCTTCTGGAATTCCTGGTTGTGCCAGGCATTACGGTTGCAGGAATAGGAGGAGCTATAAGTATAATTACAGCCATTGTGCTGGGTTTCTATTATCACGGTCCCCGTACGGGAATGATTATATTAGTCTTAACCCTGGCGATAATGATAATTACCGTTGTGGTAATGTTAAAGGCCGGGACATGGAAGAAACTAATGCTTACCAGGGCAATCGACTCCAGAGTTGATAATGTTCACAAAGACCTTGGTCTGGTTAATGAGGGAGACAGAGGTGTTACAATTACAAGGCTTAACCCCATGGGTAAAGTAAAGGTAAACGGTGAGTATTATGAGGCAAAATCTCTTGACAGGCTGATCGACCAGGCTACTGAGATTGAAGTGATAAAAGTTGAAATGAATAAATTAATTGTTAAATCAATAAATCAATTATAATGGGAATGTTAGGAACTTATATTGTGATAATTATCGGGGTAATTGTACTCCTATGGATATTACTCTATTTAATACCGATAGGGCTCTGGTTTCAGGCTCTTGTATCGGGAGTCAGAATTTCTTTGCTTCAGCTTATTTTTATGAGATGGCGTAAGGTGCCACCATCTGTTATTGTGGGAGCAATGATTGAGGGGGATAAGGCTGGTATAAAACTAAACCGGGATGACCTGGAGGCTCATTACCTTGCAGGAGGTAAGGTAGCCCATGTAGTGCATGCCCTGGTTTCGGCATCCAAAGCTAATATAGAGCTACCCTTTAATATGGCTACAGCAATAGACCTCGCAGGAAGAGATGTGTTTGAAGCAGTACAAATGTCTGTTAACCCCAAAGTTATAGATACACCACCTGTTACAGCAGTAGCTAAAGATGGTATTCAGCTTATATCAAAAGCCCGTGTAACCGTTAGAGCAAATATTAAGCAACTGGTTGGCGGAGCCGGAGAGGAAACTGTTCTTGCAAGAGTAGGTGAAGGTATTGTATCTTCAATAGGCTCAGCTGACAGTCATAAAAAGGTGCTTGAGAATCCAGATTTTATATCGAAGGTTGTGCTTGAGAAAGGTCTTGATGCTGGTACAGCATTTGAGATTTTGTCTATCGATATAGCCGATATAGATATAGGGAAAAACATTGGAGCTGTATTGCAGATGGACCAGGCAAATGCAGATAAAAATATTGCACAGGCAAAAGCCGAAGAAAGAAGAGCTATGGCTGTTGCCGAGGAACAGGAGATGGTTGCCAAGGCGCAGGAAGCTCGTGCCAAGGTCATCGAGGCGGAGGTGCAGATACCAATGGCTATGGCCGATGCTTTCAGAAGCGGTAATCTTGGAATAATGGATTATTACAGGATGAAGAATATAGAAGCAGATACTGATATGAGAGATTCCATTTCCAAACCTAAAGGCGGAAAGAAAAAATAGTAGGAAGATCTATTAGCAATCTTTCAGGGGGTGCCATACAGGCACCCCTTTTTTTATTCTATTATTTCTATTGTTCTTTTACTTTCAAGCCTGTGGCTCTTTAAAGTAATAGTGTATTTTCCAGGCTTATCAGCCTGCCATACGATCCTGTTAAAACCAAACTGAGCAGGAATGTCCTCAATAATTGTTACAATACCTTCCTCATTTGTTACACTTAGTACAGGGTATCTTTTTGAACCTTTCCTGTATGTAGTGTTAAGATAGTAGCTTATCATTATTCCCTTCTCTGTGTCGGGAGCAATAAAATGATATTTTTCGGGTATAAATGTTGAATCAGGATCTATATCAGACCTCGATAGTTTTAGCTCGAAAAGGATATGTTCTTCACTTAGAGCTTCACTCTTTAGTTCAGATAAAAATGATATATTATCAATTATCCATATTCCCCTTCCATAAGTTCCTATCACTAGGTCGTTTTCTCTTTCCTGTAATACCAGATCATCAACACCCACCCGGGGCATATTTGTTTCCGGACGAACCCATGAATGACCCCGATTAATAGTTACATACAGAGAGTTGTGTGTTCCAACAAAAAGAAGATCAGGATTTGCGGGGTGTTCTTCGATGCTCCTTATTACTGATTTTTCTGGCAGATCGGAGCTGATATCCTGCCATGTTTTGCCATAGTCGTCGCTAACAAAGATATAAGCCGACAGGTCGCTGGCTTCGTAAAACCTGCCAAAAGCAATATAAGCTCTTCCCTCTATATGTTTCGATGTAGTAATTCTTGAGATAAACCTGTCTTGCTGACCCGGGATACTATCTGAGAGATCTTCCCATGTCTCTCCATCATCTCTTGTTACATGGAGTTTGCCATTATCTGTGCCGGCGTATAGCAGGCCTTTTTTTAGAGGCGATTCTGCCAGGGCCGTAATCGTAAAATATGGCTTTCGTGAAGGTTTTTCTCCAATAATCAAAACGGTATCTAGGTCGTACCAGTCGCTCAGATCCCTACTAATTTCTTCCCAGTTGTTTCCACGATCAGCCGACTTAAGTACCATCTGTGATCCAATATACAATTCATGTGGATTATGATTTGAAACAAAGAAGGGAGTATTCCAGTTAAATCTGTATTCTTCATCTTCTTCCGGTCTTCTTGGTTTTATTCTTTTCCTTATTTGATTCTCCATATCAAATCTTACAATATTACCGTACTGAGACTCACCATATACCAGCGTTTGCTCTTCCGGCTCAGAATCCGAATAGAATCCATCGCCCCCGCTTATTGATATTATGTCATTGTTTGATACGGGTACACCCTCTTCGGATCTTGAGGGTCCTCCCCATACACCATTGTCCTGTAAGCCACCGTAAATCCAGTAGGGATCCCTGTTATCAACACTTATATCATAATACTGTCCGATCGGCAGGTTGGCGATAAATTGCCAGGATCCGCCTTTGTCAGAGCTTATATACAGTCCTCCGTCGTTACCCAGTAACATATTGTCGGTGTTTTCAGGATCTATCCATAGTATATGATGGTCGACATGAACATTTCTGCCAGGTAAGACAGGCTTAAAATTATTGCCCCCGTCGGTAGATTCCTGGATATAGGTCCCCATAATATATAAATGATCCTTATCCACCGGGTCAATATATATTCTCCCGTACCAGTAAGAGGTGCCAACCTTGTTATTAATATTTTCCCAGCTCAGTCCCTTATCATCCGATCTGAACAGTCCGAGTGAGTCGTGCTCATAGCAGGCATATATTCTATCCGGATTACTTTCCGATATGGCCAGTGCTATCCTGCCTGCCTTATCCCGGGGTAGTCCATTATTTACTTTTAGCCATGTGCTTCCCCTGTCAGTCGACATATACAGTCCAGAACCTGAACCCTGTCGTACGTGTCCCCATGCATTACGTCTCTGCTCCCAGGCTGATGCAAATATTGTTTCCCCGTCGGGATGCAGCGCGATATCAGATATACCGGTATTATTATTTACAAACAGTACTTTTTCCCAACTATGTCCACCATCCATTGTCCTGTAAACGCCCCTGTTCTCATCAGAGCCCCACCTGCTGCCAGTTGCTCCGGCATATACTATACTATCATTGCCGGGATGAATGCAAACCTTGCTAAAGTGACGGCTTTCAGGCAGACCCATATTTTCCCATGTCTGTCCGCCATCCACAGATTTATATATCCCATCGCCTATAGATGCAGGGTTTTGTTCGCCACTTGCCTCACCGGTCCCGACCCAAATTAGCGAAGGGTCTTCAATTGAAATATCCATATCACCAATTGAGATAGATGTTCCTGCCCGGTCAAATACAGGAGTCCATGACTCCCCTTTATCTCTTGTTTTAAATATTCCACCCGTGGAGGCAGCTACATATATTACCGAGTCGTTTCGGGGGTCAACAAGTATTTCTGAAATACGGCCAGCATAGGTGGCGGGCCCTATAGATCTTATTTCTATGCCTCGAAACATATCACCTGAAAGATCATTAATATTCTTTTTTTGTGAGCATGAGCTCAGAGCTACTGCCAGCAGGGGTACAAAAAGTAGTTTTACGATTTTCATTGAGATAATATTTGCTTAAGGTTTGTAAGGCTTAAAATAGAATAAATAAATAATATTATATGTAAATTTGCTAAACAAATTTGAGCCATAATAATATTAATTATCTGAAGCCAGGGGTCTTATGAAATCAGAGCCAGTAAGCGATAATAACAGGGATGGGAACCTGTTAAAAAAACTTGCTTCAACAGAGGAGGCTTTACAATCATCGGAGAAAAAATTCGAGTTTTTGTTTGATCATAGCGGGGATGAAATATTCCTTTCAGATCTGAAGGGTAATTTTATTGAAGTTAACAAGAGAGCTTGCGAAAGCCTTGGGTATACAAGGATAGAATTGCTCGGGATGAGGTTTACAGATATAAAGACACCACGGTTCAGGCAGATGGTTCAGACTAATATTCAAATACTTATTGAAAAGGGAAATCTGATTCACGAATCAGAGCATCTTACAAAAGACGGAAAACCTGTACCGGTAGAGATGCAAAGCAGGATTATAACCTATAATAATCAGAAGGTAATTATTAGTGTTTCCAGAAATATTGCTGTTAGAAAAGCAATGGAGGAGAAGATGCTAAGTACCATAATAGAGACTGAGGAGAAGGAGAGAATGAGATTTGCTGCCGACTTACATGATGAACTTGGGCCAGTACTCTCTACGCTGAAGTTATATACAGATATCTTGAAGAAGGATGAATTCAATAATACGAGCAGGGAAGAAGTACTGAGAAATATTGACGAATTATCTGATATTGCTATTAAAACAGCAAAGGCAATTTCTGCAAGGATAACTCCTAATGTATTACATGATTTTGGACTTGCTCCGGCAATTCAGGAGTTTTGTAAATTTATCAACGAGACTGGTGTAGTAAGAATTAAATTAAAAACTGATAAGTATAAAATAACTACACGCAGCCTTGTAGAAACAGTATTGTACCAATCGACCAAGGAGTTGATCAATAATACTATTAAGCATGCTTCAGCCAGTAATATTATAATTGAGCTTAAGAGCACAGATAAGCAGATTGTTCTGTATTACAAGGACGATGGTATTGGTTTTGATTATAAAAAGCAGATGGAGCTTAGCCTTGGACTCGGTTTAAATAATATAGTAAATAAGGTCAGAACGATAAATGGACTATGCGATTTTCATAGTGAGACAGGCCATGGGCTTATTGTCGTAATAACAATTAAATTAGATAAAGAGGAGGGCTAAAGTGGATATTATTAGCGTTGTAATAGCCGACGATCACGTAATTTTCAGGAAGGGACTGTCAACAATTCTTAATGAGATAGCTATGGTTAAGGTTGTGGCTGAAACTTCTAATGGCAATGAGCTGCTCGAATATCTTAAAACAGGAACAGCTGATGTAGTGCTGATGGATATAAAAATGCCAGGAATGGATGGTGTTGAGGCAACCAGACGACTAGGCGAAAAATATCCCGATATAAGCGTAATTGCACTTACCATGCACGAAGAGATTGGCTATTTTAATAAAATGATAGAAGCCGGAGCCAGGGGCTTTCTCCTAAAAAAAACTACCCAGGATCAGCTTTATGAAGCAATCACAGCCGTTGTCAGGGGAGAGAATTATTTTGCAGAAGAATTTGCTTATAGCGTTGGCAAGACCTCTTCATCCAGCAGGGTAAAGGTTAGCCTTAGTGACAGGGAGAAAGAAATTCTGGAATACATATGTAAGGGTTACTCAAATAGCGATATATCGAAAAAACTTGGACTTAGCCAGCGCACGATAGACGGACATCGGGCCAGGCTCTTCGATAAGACCGGTGCAAAGAATGCACCTAATCTGGTTCTGTTTGCAATAAAGAATGGACTGGTAAAACCATAGGAACACTTCTGAGTTCATATTATGCCATTTGTAGTCGTGAAAATACCTGTTAATAAAATAACAGCACTATTCGGAAAATACCTGAACCGGAAAATATTCATCTTTTTTATCTGATTCCCTCTTTATGTAAGCGCCTGCTTATAAGCCATATAGGGAAAACTACAAAAATCCTGCTTACTGTTAATAATATAACAGCACTTTCTGTAAGATAATAATAGTCAGTGTTATATAGATTCCTGATAGGGTATTATCACCCTATAATATACTGCGCTTTTAACTCTAAAACTGCCCATGGATTATTCGGAGCTTTGTAATGAAAGTTTAAGTATTGTCACATAAAAAAGATAAGTCATGGACACAAAAAAGAAAATTTTACTGGTTGACGATGATATTGATGTAATATCTGTAGTCGAAACTATACTGGAGAACGAAGGTTACGAAGTAATAACAGCTCTAAATAAGGAAGATGGACTTGAGAAGGCTCGTAGAATGAGTCCGGATCTTGCTATACTGGATGTAATGATGACAACCCAGTTTGAAGGATTTGAACTTGCTGAAACGCTAACCAGGGGTGATGAATTTAAGAATATGCCTGTTATGATGCAGACTTCAATTGAAATCTTTGAAGCCAATAATGATGATGTTATGAAATTTGCACGCTACTACAGAGAAAATATGGCAAGTAAGGAGATGGATATATTACTTGTTCAGGATTATAATTCAAAGAAGGCAGGAGTAGATTATAAAGATACAGACGGAAATATTCACTGGCTTTCGGTAGATGGTTTTATTCGTAAGCCCGTTAGCGCAACAGCTCTCCTGAAGAGTATAGAAACAGTACTTGACTAGTACAGACCAGCCTGCATTAGTAAAGAATCAAACTGAGTTAATATTTACAGATATGAATAAGAGTATACCGGATATAATCAAGAAATACGAGGGAGTTGCCAGGGATAGCCTTATCCCATTACTTCAGGATATTCAGGAAGCTGAAGGATGGCTTTCCGAAGAGTCACTTACAACAGTTGGTGAGCTATTGAATATGCCTGTTAGCCAGGTATATGGGGTCGCTACTTTCTATAATCAATTCAGATTCCAGCCAAGAGGCAGATTTCATATACAGGTATGTCGCGGCACAGCCTGTCATGTTCTGGGTTCAGCCTCTGTCCTCGAAGAAATAAAGAAGTTACTCAAAATAGATGTGGGTGAGACTACCAAAGATGGATTATTCAGTCTGGAGGTTGTTGCATGTATAGGTACCTGCGGACTTGCACCGGTAATAAATATAGATGGGAACTTCCATGCTGGTGTAACACAGTACTCTCTCAGGGAGATTATTAATTCATATAAAGAGCAGCTTAACAATTAGAAAGCAAGGATAATGATTAGCACAAAGGATTTTCTGATAAAAGATATACTGGGTGAATCAAAGGGCTCATCAAGTGATGGCGGAATTGAAACCAGGCTAAGGGTAATAAGGAATGAAGTAGTTGATAAACCTATAATATTTATAGGGGCAGGGACATGCGGCTTGGGTGCAGGTGCCGGCAAAACACTCGAGTCGGTAAAAGCATATCTTAAGGTAAATAATATTGATGCCAGAGTAATTGAAACCGGTTGTATCGGACTATGCTCATCTGAACCTTTAATGGATGTTCAATTACCTGGCAGATCCAGATTGTGCTTTGAGAAGGTAAATGCTGAACAGGTTGATGGGATACTATCTTCTTTATTGGGACCTGGCCTGGTTCCTGAGCATAATATTCTGGGTCAGTATTGCGACAAGTTAGCAGAGCCCTGGGGTGGAATAAATGAAATAAATAATCATCCTTTTTTTAGGCCACAAAAAAGAATTGTACTTAAAAATTGTGGGGTTCGCAACCCTGTAAGTATTGAAGAATATATTGCTGCAGGTGGTTATAAAAGTTACATTGAGGTGCTTAAGTCCTATTCATCAGTTCAGGTATGTGATACAATTGAAAAAAGTGGTTTAAGAGGCCGTGGTGGCGGAGGTTTCTTAACAGGTAAGAAATGGAAGTTCGCTCAGGCGCAGGTCAGCGATCAGAAGTATCTGGTTTGTAATGCCGATGAAGGAGATCCTGGTGCCTTTATGGACCGTGCAGTTATTGAAGGTGATCCTCACAGACTAATTGAGGGTATGGCTATTTCAGCCTATGGTATAGGGGCAACTCTCTCTTATGTTTATATAAGGGCAGAATATCCACTTGCTCTAAAAAGATTAAATATTGCTCTGGAACAGGCCAGAGAATATGGTTTACTGGGTAAAGATGTATTTGGTTCAGGCATAGATTTCGAGATAAAGGTTAAAATGGGTGCGGGTGCATTTGTCTGCGGAGAAGAGACTGCCTTAATCCATAGTATCGAGGGAAAAAGGGGAATGCCCCGTCCCAGACCTCCTTTCCCTGCTATAGAAGGTCTCTTTGGTAAGCCAACTATTATTAATAATGTGGAGACCCTTGCAAATATCCCTTCAATAATTGAGATGGGTGAGAAGAAGTATAGATCAATAGGAACAGAAAATAGTAAGGGTACAAAAGTATTTGCCCTTTCGGGAAAGGTTGCCCTGACAGGTCTGGTTGAAATACCTATGGGCACAAGTCTGCGGGAGGTGATATTTGATATCGCAGGTGGAATAAGAGGAGGGAAGAAGTTTAAGGCTGTGCAGATAGGAGGACCATCTGGAGGTTGTATAACAGAACAAAATCTGGATATCAGGATTGATTATGATTCGCTTATTGATGTTGGGGCAATGATGGGATCAGGTGGATTGGTTGTGATGGATGAGGATACCTGCATGGTTGATGTAGCAAAGTTTTTTATGGACTTTATCCAGAGAGAAAGTTGCGGTAAATGTATTCCATGTCGTGAAGGAACAAGGCGAATGCTGGAAATACTTGAAGATATTACACATAAGCCTGTTAATGGCAGTAAACATCATGCGCTAAGAAGGTTTAAGGGGGTTTCACAGATCGAAAAACTAGCTAAAGTGATTAAGGAAACATCCTTATGCGGACTAGGTCAGACTGCACCTAACCCTGTACTTAGCACTATTAAATGGTTCAGGGAAGAATATGAGGAGCATATCTTCGAAAGAGTTTGCAGAGCAGGTGTTTGTACCTCATTAAGGACTTTCACAATCGATGTAGATAAATGTACCGGGTGTACTATATGTTCAAGAAAGTGTCCTTCAAACGCGATTATCGGAAGTAAAAAATCACCTCACTTTATTATTGAGGAAAAGTGTATTTCATGCGGAGCATGTGAGCAGGCATGTAAGTTCGATGCAATAATCATTAGTTAAGTAGTTTCATATTAAGGAAAATTATTGAATATGTGTGTTACAATAAATGTAAACGGAGCAAGTATAAGTGCAAGAAAGGGTGAAACAATTCTCAATGTACTTAAGGAAAATGGCATTAAAGTTCCTACCCTCTGCCATCTTAACAATATGTTTCCGACAGGGAGCTGCCGTATGTGTGTGGTAGAACATAAAAATAGCGGAAAACTGATTACCTCATGCTCGTCTGTGGTTGAAGAAGGAATGGAGATACTAACTCACTCTTCACGCGTAACAGAAGCCAGAAAGGTTATAGTGGAGCTATTACTGAGTAATCATCCGGACGATTGCCTCTACTGTGTAAGAAATGGAAATTGTGAGCTACAGGGATTATCTGAAGAACTCTGCGTGACTGAAAGAAGAATCCAGGGACGGAAAAATAAGCTTCCGCTTGATACATCAAGTGTAAGTATTGTAAGAGATCCTGAGAAGTGTATTCTGTGTGGAAGATGTATCCGTGTGTGCGAAGAAGTAATGGGTGTAGCATGTATAGATTTTAGTAAAAGAGGAAGTAAGGCCCTTGTGTCAACTGCCTTTGATAAAGGAATGAATACTTCATCCTGCGTGAATTGCGGTCAGTGTATTATGGTATGTCCAACCGGCGCTCTTACAGAACAGAATCATTTTGCAGAAATTAAGGAAGCTCTTAACGATGCTTCTAAAACTGTTGTTGTTCAATACGCTCCTTCAATAAGTGTATCGATAGCTGAGGAGCTGGGTATGAAACCAGGAAAGGATATAGCGGGGATAATGAATGCTGCCCTGAGAAAAATAGGGTTTAAATATGTGTTTGATACTTCTTTTGCTGCTGACCTTACAATAATGGAAGAATCAGCAGAATTAATCTCGAGGATTAAGGAAAATAAAGACCTGCCACTTATTACAAGCTGTTGTCCTGCATGGGTTAAATATGCAGAGGAGTTTGTTCCTGATCTGCTCCCCAATGTTTCGTCGTGTAAATCGCCTCAGCAGATGGCTGGTGCTGTAATAAAGAGTTATTTTGCCGATCAGAAGAGTCTTAATAAGGAGGATATCTATTCAGTTTCTATTATGCCCTGTACTGCCAAGAAATTTGAGGCACAGAGAGAGGAAATGACACACAAGGGAATAAGTGATGTTGATGCTGTACTTACTACCAGAGAATTTGTGAAGTTTATTAGACTGTTTGGAATTAATGTTCATGAGCTTGAGCCTGAGACTGCCAATAATCCTCTGGGGATACGATCTTCAGCCGGTAAGATCTTCGGTAATACAGGTGGTGTTGCTGAAGCAGCTATAAGAACAGCCTATCATAGCACTAAGCGGCAAGGAATTAGTGCAATTTAAGATTCCTGAGATAAGGGGATTAAATGGACGAAAAGAAGCCAGAATAAGTATTGGCGATATTGAAGTAGGAGTAGCAGTAGTAAATGGTCTTGCCAATGCAAAGAAACTTCTGGACGAAATAAGAAATGGACGTAAGGATATTCACTTTATCGAAGTAATGGCATGTCCGGGTGGATGTGTTGCAGGTGGCGGACAGCCAATAAACCTTGATGAAAATGCTGTAAGGGAAAGAGCAAGGTCTCTATATAGGATCGACGATAATGAGTCAATAAAAGTATCTCATAAGAACCCCGATGTTCAGCAGCTGTATAAAGATTTCCTTGGTAAACCACTTGGACATATGTCGCATAAATTATTGCATACTCACTATAAGCATAGAGATGTAATAAAATAGAACAAAAGACTAAGTACAAAAGATTTTAGCTTATGGCAGTATTTACAGAAGAAAATCCACTTGTTTATACAGTAAAAAATCTGTGTAAGGTGTGCTATACCTGTGTAAGGGAATGTCCGGTAAAAGCTATCAGGATAATAAACGGGCAGGCTGAAGTTATACCGGAACGATGCATCGCATGTGGTAACTGTGTAAATGTATGTAGCCAGGGAGCAAAGGTTTACAGGTATTCTATTAAAGAGCTTGCACTAAGTCTTAATGGAGAATCGGAAACTGTAGCATGTATTGCTCCCAGTTTTCCAGCCGAATTTACAGAGATAGACGATTATCATGTTCTGGTAGGGATGTTAAGAAAATTAGGTTTTGACTTTGTTACTGAGGTCTCATTTGGTGCTGATCTGGTTGCCAGAAAATATGCTGAGATATTTAGTGATGCGACGAAAGGTCCGGTAATTACATCCGATTGTCCGGCTGTTGTAAACTATATCGAGCACTATCACCCTTCACTGATAAAGTACCTTGCGCCTGTGGCATCACCTGCTATGGCTATTGCAGAGCTTGTAAGAAAAAAGTACGGTAAGGATAAGAAAATAGTTTTCATTGGTCCATGTGTTGCCAAGAAGGCCGAATCAGATTATTTTTCTCATGTAATAACTTTTACCGAGCTGAGGGAGATGTTTTGCGCAAGAGGAATAGAAGCTGATAATGTTGAACCGTCAGACTTCGATCCTCCCGCATCAGGTAAGGGAGCATATTTCCCTGTAAACCACGGATTGTTACAAACAATAGACCGCAAAGAGGGCTTTGGTATTGGTGAAGTAATAACTGCGGAGGGACGATCGAGGATGAAAGAGGCAGTAAAAAATTTCGAAGAAGGCATACTTAATAATCAGCACCTCGAATTGCTCTGTTGCGATGGCTGCATCCAGGGGCCGGGTATGTCGCGAAAGGGATCTTCTTTTATTAAAAGGAAAAGAATTAGTGAGTATGTGGAATCTAAAGTGAATGCACTTAATATAGAAGAATGGAAGTCTGATATTGAGAGCTATTCCGATCTGAGCCTGACCAGAGCTTTTAAAGCATCTGATCAGAGGCTGGAGGAACCATCATATAAGGAGATTGAAAAGGTTCTGAAATCAATGGGGAGATTTGAAGAATCAGATATGCTAAACTGTGGTGCATGCGGATATGAAACATGTCGGGATCATGCAGCAGCTGTGGTTGAGGGACTGGCTGAAACAGAAATGTGTCTGCCCTATGCAATCGAAAAGCTCCATAAATCTGTTGCGGATCTGAATATATCAAATGCCAGGCTGGCAGATACAAAGCAGGCTCTTAAGCAGTCGGAAAAACTGGCAAGCATGGGTCAGGTATCAGCCGGTATCGCTCATGAACTAAATAATCCGCTGGGAATAATAACTCTATATAGCAGCATCCTCAGGGACGAGCTGAAAAAGGAAAGTCAGCTATATGAGGATGTTTCAATAATTGATGAGCAGGCAGAAAGATGCAAGAAGATTGTTGGAGGTTTATTGAACTTTGCACGGAAAAACCAGGTTAAGCTAGAAGAATGTAATATTATTGAATTTATTGAGCATAGCTTTACGTCTGTTATTATACCTGAGGGAATAGATTTGCATTTTAGTCATAATATTAGTGATCCCGTAATCAGGATAGATACAGATCAGATGATGCAGGTTCTTACCAACCTCTTTAGAAATGCAATTGAAGCCATGAATAATATGGGAAGACTGGATATTAATCTGGATGAATCTGGTGCAGATGTGGTGCTAAATATAAAAGATTCAGGACCAGGGATAACTGAGGAGAATATAGAAAAAATATTTACTCCCTTCTTTACAACAAAAGAAGCAGGTAAGGGAACAGGCCTTGGACTGCCTCTTGCCTATGGAATAGTTAAGATGCATAAAGGAAAGATAAATGTTACTTCAAATAGTAATCCGGAAAAAGGAGAGACAGGAACGATATTTACTATATCCATCCCAGCAAACAGAGATTCTATTTAGCTAGTAGCAATAATAAAACCATAATAATTATGAGTAAGAAAACGATTTTGATTGCGGATGATGATGTTGATTATCTTGAGCAGCTCAAGTTTCATGTAGAAAGTTTTGGCTTTAAAACTATAACGGCAGGAAATGAGGCAGAATGCGTCGATGCCATGAATGACACTAAACCCGATCTGGCAATCTTTGACCTTATGATGAACAACGACGACAGTGGATTTATTCTTTCATATAAAATGAAAAAATTATATCCCGATGTTCCCGTAATGATTGTTACTTCAGCCTCATCTGTTACAGGAATAAATTTTGAGTCGGAGTCAGACTCAGAGAGAAGCTGGATAAAAGCAGATAAGTACCTTGCAAAAGGAATACGCCCTGACCAGCTCCACAGGGAGATAAATAAATTGTTGAAGATATAGGATTAGTAGTAGATTATCAGATTATCAGATTATCAGATTATCAGATTGAAGATTATCAGATTGTAAGATTGAAGATTGTAAGATTGTAAGATTGAAGATTATCAGATTGTGTTGAATAAAAATAAGAAGGATGGAAACACTTAAGATACTTATTGTTGATGATGAGGCGGGAATCAGGGCGGGCATTAAAAGAGCATTGAATAATTTTACTGTAAGTTTCCCCTTTTTTGATGACGATTTTAACTTTAAAATAACTGACGTAGAGACAGGTGAGGAAGCACTTGAAATACTTAAGTCAGAAAAAACAGATATTGTTTTACTTGATAATAAGTTACCAGGAATTGAAGGAATAGAAGTGCTTGAATATATTAATCGTAAATCTATCGATGCAGCTGTAATGATGATAACTTCTTATGCATCAATAGATCTTGCTTTGAAAGCTACTAATAATGGGGCCTTTAATTTTATACCCAAGCCATTCTCAGCCCAGGACCTTAAGTCTGCTGTAGAGAGTATTACAAAACATCTCTTTCTGAAGCGAATGACGCTAAAGATGAAAGAGGAAGCCAAACAGATCAGATTTAAATTCCTTTCGGTTCTTTCGCATGAATTAAAATCACCGATAAATGCTATAGAGGGCTACCTAAGGATAATGCAGGACAGACAGGCTGGTAATGATATAGCTGCCTATGAAAAAATGATTGAGAGGTCGTTAACACGTCTTGATTCGATGAGGGGACTGATTATGGATATGCTCGATTTTACTAAAATTGAGTCTGGTACCAAAACAAGAAATTTGGTTAAGCTGGATATTGTTGAGCTCGCAAAGATGGCAGTCGATTCAATTCATCCTGTTGCTATACAAAAGAATATATCTATAAGTACCGGGTTTCCGGAAAGCCTTATTACAAAAGCAGATACTACAGAGATAGAGATTATCTTTAATAATTTGCTTTCTAATGCGGTAAAGTATAATAAGCAGGACGGAGAGCTTCGCTTTACTCTCAGCAAGAATAATGGTGACCTTGAAATAGTTGTCGAAGACTCAGGTATAGGTATGTCAGAAAAAGAACAATCTATGCTTTTCAAAGAGTTTTCAAGGATTAAAAGCGATAAAACAAAGAATATATCAGGCTCCGGACTTGGCTTATCTATAATGAAAAGAATTGTGGATCTTAACAAAGGGACTATCATTGTAGATAGTAAGCCTGATAAAGGCTCTTGCTTTAAAGTTATATTGCCGCTTTCAGATAAAATAGATTAATTCACAAGAGAATATGAACCAGTACTTAAGGGGTGATTCAAAGCTGTTTTTATCAATCTTTAGATTTATAATCTTATAATCTGACAAGCTTATAATTCATAATTCTTCCTTTTTCCTTATTTTTGCCGAAACAGTTTTTCTATGCTCGACAAAATTGATCCTACACAATTACTTGATAGTTTCTTTATTGACCTTGGCCTGAAAGTTAGCATGGCCCATTTTTTAAGGACAGTATTAATTGTTGTCGTTGTTGCCTTACTGAGCTGGCTGGCTAATCTTATTGCCAGGTTTATTATTGACCGGCTTGTTACCCGTATTGTAAGGAGAACAAAATTTAAGTGGGATGATATATTTCTTGAGTCGAAAGTATTTAGCAAACTATCACATTTTGCACCTGCCCTTGTAATATGGATGATGGCTGAATGGGCTCTCTCTATTTATCCCGGCTGGCTGGATTTTGTTCAGGAGCTGACCTATCTCTATATGATAATAGTCGGAGCTGCCTTTTTGTTTTCTTTTACTGATGCCTGGCACTCTATCTACAACACCCTGCCAGTATCTAAACACAGGCATATTAAGGGTTATGTCCAGGTAACTAAAATTATTGTTGGTTTTATAGCTGTTCTTATAATTGTATCAGTGGTACTGGATAAGGAGATCAGTACTCTTGTGGCAGGATTAGGGGCGATGGCTGCAGTACTTATTCTTGTATTTAAGGATACTATACTGGGTCTTGTAGCCAGCGTTCAGCTTTCATCAAATAAGATGGTAAGTATCGGCGACTGGGTAACCATGCCTACAAAGGGTGCAGACGGAACGGTAATTGACATTAGTCTTAATACGGTAAAGGTCCAGAATTTCGATAAGACAATTATTACCATACCCACATATGCCCTTGTTCAGGATTCATTCCAGAACTGGGTTGGTATGGAAGAATCGGGTGGGAGAAGGATAAAAAGGGCAATTAATATTGATATGAAGACTGTTGCTTTTCTTTCTGATGACTCAAGAAAAAGGTTAATGAAGATCCAGATACTTAAGGATTACATCGAGAAGAAGCAGAAAGAAATGGAAGATTATAACCTTGAGAATGGTGTTGATAGCTCGGTGCTTGTAAATGGCCGTCGTTTAACTAACCTGGGTACTTTCAGAGCCTATGTTGAAGCCTACCTTCGTAAGCATCCTAAGATACATAATGATATGACCTTCCTGGTAAGGCAGCTTAAACCTACCGAGTCGGGCCTGCCTTTAGAAATTTACGTATTTACAAACGACCAGGAATGGGCCAGGTACGAGTCTATACAGGCAGATATATTTGATCACCTCCTTGCAGTAATACCAGAGTTTGGTCTGCAGGTATTCCAGAACCCGACTGGCGATGATTTCCGGGCGTTACGAAACAGTTAAAATTTAATATATGATTGATCAATCCCTTGCAGAAAAAATCAGGAAGTACGTTTCTTCAGACCTTAACGAAAGTAAATTTCAGGCTCAGGCAGACCCCTTTTGGAATAAGCTTAAGACCAGCGGTACAACCCTCTGGCTTGATACAGGTGATATGGAGGAAGCCGATGAGGTATGGACCTCGGATATGGAGGCTCTTACTACAAATAATACATTGATTAATAAGGTTATACAGAAGGGAATATATGATGACTACATTAAGTCCTCGGTTAATATAGTAGCCTCCCTGAGTATTGAAGATCAAATAAAGGAAATTGCTTTTATACTGAATGCAAGGCATGGTTTAAGACTGGTTGAGAGATATGGTGGCTTTGTAAGTGTCGAACTTCATACTGCAACGGCTCACGATATTGACGCTATTCTTCATTATGGGTTAAGATACAGGGATATATGCCCTGATAAATTTATTATTAAGGTTCCTTATACTGCAGCCGGATTGATAGGTGCAAGGCTGCTAAAGGAAAAGGGTGTTAAGATTAACTTTACCCTTGGTTTTGGAGCAAGGCAGAATGTTATTGCCGCACATATTGCCCGTCCCGATTTCTTAAATGTCTTTTTGGGAAGGGTAGGTGCATATATAGCAGATAATAAGCTTGGCGATGGTAGCGGAGCAGGTGAGAAGGCGCTTATTGAGACACAGCGTGCTATGTCAAGGATCTCGGGCTTATATTCCCATCCCACACGGCTAATAGCAGCAAGCCTCAGGTCTTATGAACAGCTAAGAGCCCTTGCCGGAACAGATCTTTACACTATGCCACCAAAGGTAGCGGCAGATGGAAGAAGGAACCTGGATGGCATCTTTGTAAATATGATAGACCACGATTATACTCCTGGTGTTAAAACAGATATGGTTGAATCGGGTATTTATAAGTTCTGGCGTATTGATGAGAATCTTGAAAAACTGTCTGCAGAGCTTGGTAAGAACCTGCCCGGATCAGGTGAGCTATTGGAGAAGAGCTTCAGAGATGCCGGCTTCGAAGATGTCTTCCCTATTTTGTCGGATGAGGATCTTAATATGCTTGCTTCAGATGGTAAGATACCGGTAAGCTCAAGATGGGCAGATAGGATAGCCGCGGGTAAAATAGCACCCGATACCCTGCTTAATCTGGCGGGTTTATTATCGTTTACTGCCGACCAGGGAATGCTGGATAGTCGAATTCAAAGTATGATATCTTAGCCCTTAGCTATACCGCGCTGTCTGTTGATCTCGTAAAGTAAGATCCCGGTAGCTACTGATACATTAAGCGAAGAAGTAATGCCAGTGGTGGCTATTGCAACATGTAGGTCGGCTTCTGCAAGCAGTTCGCGACCTATGCCTTTATCTTCTGATCCCATAACCAGGGCAAGTGGCCCTTTCAGGCTTTCTCTGTCGGGTGCCGTTTCTGATTTTTCACTGGCAGCAATAATCTTCAGCCCTGATTGCTTCAGGTAACTTATGGTTTTCATAATGCTGCTAACTCTTACCACTGGTATATTATTAAGTGCCCCCGAAGATGTTTTAATAGCATCTGCATTTATTCTTGCAGATCTTTTTTCAGGTATAATAATAGCATTAACACCAAGGCATTCTGCACTTCGGGCTATAGCACCAAAGTTTCTTACATCAGATACTCCATCCAGAACAAGTATAAGTGGATCTTGCCCCGACTCGAATATCACAGGAAGGATATTCTCTATTTCCTGGTATTCAATTGCAGCTAGCCAGGCAATTACACCCTGGTGATTCTTCCTGGTAACACTATCGAGTCGCTCGGGGGGGACAGCATGGTAGTGAATCCCTGCATCACGCACTTCCCTAATAAGCTCGTGGTAAAGATCACCCCTTAATCCTTTTTTGACCAGCAATCGGTCAATCTGTTTCCCGGCTTTTATAGCCTCTATAACCGGTCTGAGTCCAAAAATAAAGTCCGGATCATTCATATTTATATATCTGTTGGATTATCTAGCCTGAATACTATCCCGGAAAGCCAGCTTCTTATTGCCTGGTCCCAGTAAGTAGTAATACTTTCGTTTCTGATCAGAGTATAATCGTTTGTGGTAAAGGGATTCTCACGTTTCATAAAATTGAAATACAGATATTCATCCTCTACCTTGTATCGAATACCCCAACCCGACTTTACAACCGGTTTGCTGTAGCCCCATTTTTCGCCATCAGGTGTCCTGTAGACCTTATCTGGTGGGCCATATATCGTATATATCATTCCCCTGTCGGTCTGCCATCCTTCTTTGTGTGAATCAAAGAAATAGTTTGCATACAGCACTCTGTTGTAATATACCTTTAAGAGCTCACGTGATCGTTCAACATTGTTTGTTATCCCCAGCCAGAAATTATCGAGAGCTATTTTAAGGTTGTTGGAATTTAGCATATTATCTATTTCCTGCTGATTGGTCAGGTAAATCAGGGGATAAATCATTGTCTCCGGATCACTTAGACCAGGGTAAGTTTTTCCAAAATTAAAAAGGCTGTAACCTTTAAGTGATATTGAGTCGCTTGAAAACAGGTAAACACCTCTCCAGGGTAAATTTACAGGTATTGTTTCAGAATAGCCCAGAGCAAAAATACTATCAGGTTTAGTATCCAGTGTGATAGCCGGGGTTAGCATTGACGGAGGGTCGGGAATCTCGTCGTAGGGTTTGAAATATTTAATATACAGGGTGTCAATATTACTTTTGGGATAAAGAATATTGAAATAATCGCCTTCCCTCAGAACATGGGTGAAAATATCAAATTTATTAAAATGCCCCCTTACCTTGAAATCATGCATACTGACTTCAGATTTCTTATCAAATGGAAGGTGAGCCTGAACAGTAATATTTCTTAAAAGGTCTTTTAGCAGGATCTCTATTTCGTAATCAGAGCCAGCCTCAGCCTCGACTGGCAAACTAAAAATATAATCTCTTTGCCCTTCCTTTTTTGTAATAGGGATATTAACCATAGAAGTATCAACTGCTATGCTTCCCTGGCTTAGATTATACAATCTGTAGAAAATTGCCATCTGTGCCCTGGGTACCCCTTCAGGATTTGCTTCTGAGAAAAACAGATCACCGGTGCTTAATTTAACAGAAAGCGTACTTGTGTTCTGATTATCATTAAAGATCCTGTACCTGGGGTGCAAAGTATTCTTCAGTGGATTATACAGATATGACATATCATTCGGGTCGATACTTTCTGTCTGGACAGTGCTGCAGGAGTATAGAAGCATTAACATAAATGCTATTCCCGATATAATATATAGGTACTTTTTATTCATTTTTGACTGGAGTAAATTTAGTAAACTTTACTATTATCTCAAGATTTCCATTTAATCCTGAAAATACAGGCCTCCACACCTGAATCTTTTTTTATTACTGAATGATAAAATGAATCATCCCTTTCTTCTGCGCTAACAATATATTCCTGTCCGGCCATGGTTTCGGAGTTATAGTTTGCCTCTATCTCAGAAACTTCATTATCCTGAACAAAATCAAGTGGGTAAGAGTCAAGTATCCACGTCATATACCTGGCATTATTTACATGCATATTTACATCCAGGTCGCTGTATTTTACTACCCTGGGATCAGACTTGTAAGCATTATCTCCGGAGCCAGGAAGTCTAGCAGCATTCGGGCATGAAAAGTCAATAAAGGGATCTTTTGTTCCCAGTTCAGCAAGATTTGCATCTGGTCTAACAGGTCTTCTCGATTCTCTATCCACCACTACCCATGATGAACTTGCTTCTCCAATTACTCTGCCATCTGGTAAGCAGATAACAAAATTCCTGATTGCCATAATCTTTTCAATCCCCCTGGGCCATGTTTTAATAATTACTTTATCGTTCCATTCGGGTGTATGCACAAGTTTACATACAATTCTGATAAGAGCCCAGAATCTTTTCTTCTCGAGCAGCTCATCCCTGCCAACATTAAGTATTGTTGCATGGTGACCGGCAATATCCTGCAGGTAACTTAAGAGCGCATCCGGCCTTAATTTGCCATTTGTGCCGGTATCATATGAGTGTACCTCGTATCTTTTTTCGAATACCATGCTATCCATATAGACTTATCTTATTTTTTCGAGCTGTTCAGATAAATTTTCCCACAGGCTCAGGTTTTTATCTATAAGCTCTTTCAGCTCTTCATATTTTTTAAAGAATTCACTATTTGTTAGATCCTTACTTTTTCCCGGTGAGCTAAGTATATCTTCCATCTCTTCTTTTTCAGCTTCGAGCTTTTCAATCTTCTCTTCCTGTCTTAATAGCTCCTTTTCCAGCTTCCTGATTTCCCTGTCAGCTTCCTTTCTTTCAAGGTAGGATAGTTTAGCTGATGATGCGGCCTCCTTATCTTTATCGCTGGTATTTGCTTTCTTATTCCTTTCTAGCTGCTTCAGGCTGCTAAGCTTTTTCTTTTCCAGAAATTCGTAGATTGATCCCCTGTGTTCCTTTATCTTTTTGTTTTGAAACTCATAAACCTTATCAACCAGACCATCCAGGAAATCCCTGTCGTGAGAAACAACAATTAACGTGCCATCGTACTTCAGCAGAGCCTGCTTCAATATGTCCTTTGAGCGTATATCGAGGTGATTGGTTGGTTCGTCGAGCAGCAGAAGGTTATAGGGTTCTAATAATAGCTTAATCAGCGCCAGTCTTGATCTCTCACCTCCCGAAAGGACACTGACCTTTTTTTCAATATCATCACCGCTGAATAAGAAAGCGCCAAGTATATCCCTTATCCTTGTTCTTATATCGCCAACGGCAATATTATCTATGGTCTGAAAAACAGTCTGGCTCTCATCCAATAGCTCGTCCTGGTTCTGGGCAAAATATCCTGTTCTGATATTATGCCCTGTCTTAAGCTTGCCATTATAATCCAATTCCTGCATTAAAATCCTGGAAAGTGTAGTTTTACCTTCGCCGTTTTTCCCAACAAAGGCCACTTTTTCTCCTCGTTCAATAATAAAGTCAATCTTATCAAGTACCAGTTTGTCGCCATAAGACTTTGATAATGAATCTGCTTCGGCGACTATCGTGCCTGAGCGGGGAGCTGGTTCGAACCTTATATTTATCTTTCCTCCATCCTCTTCATCAACCTCGATTCTTTCGAGTTTATCGAGATGTTTGATTCTCGATTGTACCTGTACGGATTTTGTATTCTTATACCTGAATCGTTCAATAAATTTTTCGGTACTATCAATCATTTTCTGCTGGTTGCGGTAAGCAGCAAGCTGCTGTTCTCTTCTCTCTGCTCTGAGAAGTGTGTATTTTGTATAAGGTACTTTATAATCATATACCTTTCCAAGGGATATTTCGATAGTTCTGTTGGTGATATTATCAAGGAAAGCCCTGTCGTGAGACACAAGTATTACTTCGCCGGGGTAGCTTTTCAGAAAGCTCTCCAGCCATTCAATCGATTCAATATCGAGGTGATTTGTGGGTTCGTCAAGTAGCAGTAAAGAAGGCTTTGTCAGAATAATCTTTGCAAGTTCTATACGCATACGCCAGCCGCCTGACAGCTGGTTTGTGGGTTTATCAAAATCCTTCCTGTCGAATCCCAGGCCAGTAAGAGCTATTTCTGTTTCGGCGTGGATATTGTCGCCTCCACTTAGTTTATATTCTTCCTGCAGGTCTGTTAGCCTGTCGCAGGCCTTAAGGTAGGACTCCGACTCATAATCTGTACTATGACTGATCTCTTCTGTTACCTTATCTATTGATTCCTGCAGACTGAAAACTTGACTGAAGGCCTTTAACGATTCATTAAGAACAGTTGTGTGGTCGGATATCTCCATTTGCTGGGGCAGGTAACCTACCGTTAAACCCGAGGGCGAGCTGATATCGCCGGAAGTAGGGTTCTGCTTACCGGCAATAATTTTAAGCAGGGTAGTCTTTCCGGCACCGTTCTTCCCTGTAAGCCCTATCCTGTCGCGCTGGTTTACAAGGAAAGATACATCATCCAGGAGTATAAAACTCCCAAAGCTGACATTTATGGATTCAATAGAGATCATAATATCTATTATAGTTTGCAAATATAAGGGGCGAACAACAAACGGCAAACCCCAAGGAGTATTTAAAGGGTTGAAAAGGTTTAAACTGGGCCTCCTTCGTTAAAACTTCGGAGGCTAAAAGTTGAAAAGGTTGAAAAAAGTAATGCTCTTACCTTTTTGTTCTCATCTCATCTCATCTCTCATCTCATCTCTTAGCCCTTAGCCCTTCTTAGCTCTTAGCTCTTAGCTCTTAGCTCTTATGGAATTTCCGCAAATTGGTGTATATTTATAGGTTCTACATAAGAATAATTGGGGAAAATGGCAGAAGGTAGGGGAAATTTTGACACGATTGAGTTTGTTCAGGCTATGGAGGATCATCTCTCAAGTCTGAGATATGCTCGTATGATTCAACAGGCTTTGCTTCCTGGTCCGGATTTAATGTCGGGAGTTCTAAAGGATCATTTTATTATCTACCTTCCGAAGGACATAGTGAGTGGAGATTTTTACTATGCCTATCAGAATGCTGGTTATACTATTATCGCCACGGGAGACTGTACAGGTCACGGTGTACCAGGGGCCCTGCTTACAATTCTGGGTATTTCATTCTTAAACGAGATACTACAGGTAAGGGTTGTTCCAAGGGCTAACAGGATACTAAACAGGATGAGGGAAAAGGTTATGGATGCTCTTGATCAGAAGGGGGCGGACTTTGAAAAAAAAGACAGTATAGATATTGCTCTCTGCGTTTATGAACCTTTTAGGGGTGTATTGCAGTATGCTGGTGCCAACAGACCCTTAATTCTTGTAAGAAACGGAGAGCTGAAGGAGTATAAGCCTGATAAGATGCCAATTGGGGTTGCACCTCTTGAAGAAGTGTCTTTCACCAATAATAGGATTGAAGTTGAGGAAGGAGATAGAATATACCTGTTTTCTGATGGTTACCCCGACCAGTTTGGATGGGAGACCAACAAGAAATTTAAAATTACAAGATTCAGAGATCTCTTAAGATCAGTTCATAAGATGAGTATGGATAAACAGAAAGATCATATCGAAAATACTTTTCACGATTGGAAGGGAAAATCGGTACAGGTTGATGATGTAACAGTATTTGGATTCGAAATATAGTTTAATTATGAGATTATCAGCATTTCGCATTTATAACTTCAGGTCAATTGTAGATACGGGATGGCAGAACCTGTCACCAGATAATATCACCTGTCTTATTGGACAGAATGAATCGGGTAAAACATCGGTGCTGGAAGGACTAAATGTCTTTAATAAGGGACTTATCAGTGAGGATGTCCTGAGAAGCGATATGTCGTTACCAAAAGTATGTTGCAAATTTGATATACCGGGAGAAAAAGTAGCTGAATGGCTATCTGGTAGCGAGATGGAATTAATGAATATTATCAGGAAAATAGATTCTGTTGTTATTGAGCGAGAATGGAAGGCAGATTTAAGTTCTGAGGTGCAGGTTGGTGGAGAAATTCTCGAATACCTCCTAGATCTTGAGGCAAGGAAAAGTGCGAGAATAGATGACAGCAGGAATAAAGTCCTGGCAGTCGGTCATGAAATTGATACAGCCAGGAGCCAGCTTGATTTTTTACATGACAGGCTAAAAGATCTTAAAGCTAAATTGCCAGAAGATGAACGCAGGTCGACCGGTCTTAGATTATTCAGAAAAAAAGACAGTGAGGTAAATCCTGAGCAGGAAAAGTACAAAAATGAGATTCTGAAAGAGATTAAGGAGAAGAAAGCTGAACTTGAGAAAACCAGTAAGATTCTCGACGACAGGTCTACCCTGGCGAAAGAGATAGACCTCCTTAACAAGCATTTGATCGATCAAAGCCTGGCACAGGAGAAAATGGAGGAGATATCATTAAAGCTGGAAGAGAGGCACCAGACTATGACCCTCTTATCGGGTCCGAGTTTGCAGGATCTATCGGTAGGTGAGTGGGAAAAGGTTTTATCGGATTATCGCAGCATAAGGGCAGAACAGCTAAGTCTTGATGAAAAGGTAGCCAGGCAAATTCTTATTTGTGACTTTATGCATAAGGGCAAAGCTTATGAGATTGCATGCGACGAAACGGCACTAGAGCTTGAAAATTTTAACTCCGGGTATAGTGCAAAGTCAATAGGAGAGATAATAATTGAAGAGACTCCTTATTTTGAGATCTTTGAGGATTTTGGAAGTTTATTGCCAAACAGGATTGATCTGGAGGATATAATATCTGAAAATGCAGATGTTGAGGGATATAAGGCAGCCCGTAACTTCCTGACTATTGCAAGCCTTGATTACTCATTTTTCCAGCAGCCCTCGTCAAGAATCTTAAAGCAGAAGATAGAAAATCTTAACTCAAGACTGACACTCGATTTCCAGGATTTCTGGCAGCAGTATGTTGGCAGAAAAAACAAGATCAGGATCAGCTTTGAACTGGATCACTATAATACAAGTCACGGCGATAAAGCAGGGAAGCCCTACCTTGAATTCTGGGTAAAGGATGAGGGCGAAAGGCTCTACCCGAAGCAAAGAAGTCGCGGTGTAAGATGGTTCCTTTCATTTTACCTCGAATTAATGGCTGCCTCAGCCAGGGAAAATCAACATCTTGTGCTGCTGGTTGATGAACCCGGTGTAAGCCTTCATGCTAGAGCACAGGAAGATGTACTGAAGGTCTTTGAGGATATTAAGAAGAATATACAGGTAATCTATACAACTCACTCACCCCACCTTGTCGACATTGATAAATTACACAGGGTTCTTGCAATACAGCGAGATGATATTGAGAACCAGAGAAGTGCTACAACTATACTCGATCCGGTAAGACTTATTGATGCTTCGCCTGATACCCTTTCTCCCTTACAGAGTATTATGGGTAACCCTGTTGGTAACCAGGAGTTTTCGGCAGATAAGTTTAATATAATTGTTAATGATATTGGCACCTATTACCTGCTAACCGCTGCTCTTTCGCTGATTGGCTATAAGGGTATAATTCATTTTATACCCTCTACTGATACCTCTTCCATACCCCTGATGTGCAATATCTTGATGGGATGGGGAATGAGTTTTGCCGTATTGCTCTTTAATAACGATGAAGAGCTTGATGTGTCTGAGCAGCTGAAAGGACTGGCGTTTACAGATAATATAGCCAACCACGACCTGATTGTGGTTATGCCCGAAGGCTTTCAGAACGCAGAGGATCTTCTTTCAACCCTTGATTTTAAGAATTATATTCTGCATAGCCGTGAAGGAATAACGGTTCCAAATTCGGAGTATATTAAGGAGAAAGACCTCCCCAGAAACTTTCTATTAAGCAAATTTCTTAGCGATGTAAAGGCAGGCAAGGTAAGCAGGGATAATTTCGATGAGGAAACCAGGGAAAATCTTATGCTATTGTTAAACATCCTTCAGAAGTATAAATAAAATAGTGAAATGACAGCTAAGAATACATATTACGCTTCGGCAGACAGGAAGAGTGACCATGAAGTTTCTTTTGAGACGAAGCTGGTTAAGGATTATGGATATCTGAGGGATTTTTTTTATGCAATGCCCGAGGTGGCCATGGTATTGAATGATGAACGACAGATAGTATATGCTAACGATGGCCTTCTGAGTATACTGCCAACCAGCGAATATAGTGATATTATCGGCCTAAGACCGGGCGAAGCAATAGAATGTATTCATTCAACAGAAACTGATGGAGGTTGTGGTACAAGTGAGTCCTGTAGATATTGTGGAGCTGTAAATGCTATTTTGGAGAGCAAACAGCTTAATGAGAAAGTAGAGAAAGAATGCAGGATAGTATCATTTATTGAAGACCAGGAAGTTAGCTTTGATATGAAGGTTACAGCAACACCTGTAATGATCAAAGACAAGGCTTTTACGATGGTTTTTATGAGTGATATCAGTAGTGAAAAGAGAAAGATGGCCCTGGAGAGGATTTTCTTTCATGATATATTAAATACCGCCGGTGGCATAAAGGGATTTACCGCTTTTCTTAAGCAGGTGGAAGATCCGTCTTCAATGAAAGAATATGTTAAAGTTGTCGATCAGCTCAGTCATGACCTGATTGATGAAATTCAATCCCAGAGAGCTCTTGTACTCGCAGAAAATCAAGACCTTAAGCTTGAAATAGAAGATCTTGACGCCATGTCGGTAATAGAGGATATTAAAAATACCGTATCCTATCATGTTGTGGCTGAGGGCAGGGACGTTGTAATCGAAGATTCCGGCAAGCTTGGCTTCAGCACGGACGAGATCCTGATAAAGAGGGTTCTTATCAATCTACTAAAAAACGCACTTGAAGCAAGTGATGAGGGCGGGAAGGTTGTTTTAGGTTATACTGCCGACAATGACAAGATTAAATTCTATGTTCATAATGATCAGTATATGACAAAAGAGGTCCAGTTACAGGTGTTCAGAAGGTCCTTCTCGACAAAGGGCCACGATCGCGGACTGGGAACCTATAGTATAAAGTTACTTACAGAGAAATACCTTAAGGGCAAGGTATGGTTTGAGACTGATAAGGAAAAAGGTACAAGTTTCTATGTGAGTCTCAGTTTGTAATATTTTCTTTATTCCTTACTTGCTTCCGCATTTTTAAAAACTATTTTTTCCATGCCACAGTCAACAATCATTTTAAACTGGTTTTTTAACCTTAGGTAGTTATCTGATGGATAGGTTCCTTTTTTAAAAGTAAAACTAAAATATACTTCAACAGTCTTATCTTTCTCGTTTGCATAAAACTCCAGTCCATATAGTGAGTTGTCATATTTTACTTCTTCTGGCAAGTAATCCACTACGTAACCTTCTGGGATGACAATACTGGAATTATATGTCTCTGTATAGGGGTAAATCATTTCAATAGGGTAGACTCTGGATGTATTCTTAAATGGATTTTCTTTAATTACCATTTCAAGAAATGGAGAAAAATATATTTTATTATTAATAATCTCAGTGCTACCTGTTTGATACATATTTATTATTAATGGTTCGCTGCTAACATCATAATTCAAAATTATAGTTGAATCATTAATAGTTTTTATTTGATCAGATGAATAATAATCTGAAACCTTTGTTATGGAGTTGCCAAATTTATTCTTTATTCTAAGAGCGTCGTAAGAGTCTGCGCTTATTCCGATCTTAGAATTGAAGCTAGATGGATTGGTGTCAAATTCAGTTTTAATCACTATATCTTCTCTTGATGGCTTTGAATAGCTTATGTTCACCCACTCAGGCTCATCCTTTCTGATAAGTAAGCCTCTGTCATTTATGCTTCTGGGTGGCATTAAATCATAATCAGACAGGGGCTCTGTTGCATCAATAAATATCGTTCTGTCGTTAAGTTTAATATAGGCTACCACATAGTTCAGGAAGGAGCTGAAAGGGTATTCTATAAAAACTTTACCATGGTTGCGAGTGCTTAGAATAACAGGTTCTGCATCTATCCCTGCAGCTCTCAATACTCCAATAAGCAAAAGGTTGATATCTCCACTATTACCTGTTTTATTCTTTAATAGTTCTTTATAGGTGCTGTTTGCATATTTGCCATAAATATTGTTCCAGGTGAAATTGTTTTTCACAGCATTGCTTACCTCAGTTATTTTATCAATATCCGACATTTGCTGCATGGATTCCAGATTGATAATTTTATCAGCTCCAGACTCAGCTTTTTTAATAAACTTACCAAATGCTTTATGCTTTATAAGTTCATTAGAAAGCTCTGGCCAGGTTGTCATTATCAACTCTTCAGACCCATCTGGTCTGTTAATTTTTGATAACTGAAAATCCAGTTGCATTAAGTAATCGTTTCTCGATGATATATATTCTTCAGGTCTGAAAGCTGGGACATCTTTCATTACATATTTATATACCATATCATAGTATTTTATCCCCGCAAATATCTTCTCAATACCGCTTTTGTCAAGATAGGAATCAAATTCATCAAAATCACTTGCACCCTTAAGAATAAACTGGTAAGAATAGAAAGGTATCATCCTGCTTTCATATTCAGAATAAATAGTGGGAATATCAGACTGGAATTCCCAATCTCTAAAATTAAAAATGTAATCAGATTCCAGTTTGTAGGAATATTCTATTATTGATCCAACCTTAACATCAGGGAATGCAAATTTCATATTCACCCATGAATCATTAATCTTCTCTGTATAGCAATTGTCCTTATCAATGCTTTTTCTGGTGAAAGAGCCATCATCAAAATTATGAGTAATAGCTTCGAGCTCCAGTATATTTTCAAATATATTACCCTCCTGGTAAAGAGGTAATATCTACCTCTGCGTAAGTGATCCCTGACTCCTTGAGGATTTTTATTCTCCGTTTTCGTTCAAAGATAATAACAAGGCCATTGTCAGTACTTAAAAAACTTGACTTTCCAATATCAAACAGAACGACAGCTTCTGCTTCTGTGTCCTTCTGGTATGTTTTAAGATCCTTCTCCCACTGAGAGATTTTGCCAAAAGAAAAGCTTTGTTCCTGACTATATGTACAGAGAACAACTAAAACGGATAATATGCAGAGAATAGAAAATCTTTTCATAATTACATTAAGCCTATTTTAATATTAAATATGTATGGTTCTCGTTGTTGATTGCATCACTTATCAGCTTATACAGTTCAGAATAATCATCCAGTTCATATTCGCCTGAGTATAGTATAAAGCTTTTAGTTACTAATATCTTATCTTCTACCTGTCTGGCTTCCCATTTGTAGCTGCCAAAGATATTCTGATATTGAGTATTCTCCATTGTATTATCAAATGTGTAGCCATATGGGATATCGTAATATATACTATCGGTCATACAAAGAGGAGCAACTATACGGATTGAATTATCTCTGTCTTCAATTTTTTCAATTTCACTTAAACTAAAGGGAATATTCTTAGCAAGGATTTCTTTTCCATATTTTCTATAAAGATTATTGCAGCTTACGTTCGAAATAATTTTTATCCAGGTGCTATCCCGATCAAATGGTTCTATATTAAAATCCAATACCTCCAGACCATCCATTTCGGGATACTCCTTGAATATTCTATTCTGGTCTGTTTTATTATAGTTTGATAATATGCTTCGTATTACTTCGTATTTTTCACCACGGTATTTAGAAACTACTGTGGCAAGTGGATTCTTTGAACCGACGTATTTTATATTAACCAACCTTTCCTCCTGTACATCTTCGGGCATAAGCCGGGGGGTCTTAATTATTCGGCTATTAACTGAATCAATTAGCAGGGCATGCCTGTTTTGAGTGAAGGTTCCCAGGTATCCAAAAGGACCTTTACTTGTGCAATCCAGCCAGAGCGTATCACTTTTGAGTGGAACGAAGAGAATTGCATGATTAAATTGCTGGCGCGGATATAGTGTATCTACCTTAACAGGATTGTCTCCTGCGTATACCAGTGTATAATAAGCTTCTATTCCAATCGTTTTTAATAAGGTTCTAAAGTAGTTTGAAAGTGCCTTGCAATCGCCATACTTGTTTTCTGAAACATACGAAGCCGGATAAGGTTTAAGTCCGCCGGTTTCCATGCTAACATTAATATACCTTGTATTATCCTGAAGAAAATGATACAGTAAGCTGATTTTTTCTTTCGTATTTATAGTACTGTTTGCCAGGTCTACAATCTTATCTTTCTCATAATCATGAATATTAACGGCATTAGATAATAAACTATATTGCCATTTGCCAAAATTCTGCCATGTGCTTAAATTGCCAAGTGTACCATAGTCAAAGTCAAGTGGTGTTATTTTAATATTTGGTAAAAGTTCATCCAGTGGTGGCCCGTACTTTTCGTAGCTAATATCACCTTTATATGAGGCCTGCCATTTATATTCTAAACCCGATTTTTGAGTTTCAAGAGTATGGGTTTCAATATTATTCTCCCGGATATTTATTTTATATTCCTGAGGCAGGGACAGAGATAAGCTTGCTTTAATTGTTGGAACATTACTACTAATAAGTGGAAACCAGTTAGCTATATGTATAAACTCAGAGCTTGTAAAAGTGTAGGAATAAGATATTATATAGGGATAGCTATTGTGTGTTAGTAAAAATGACTTAATTCTTATATCGTCATAGAATGTAGTATTAGAGAGTCTGCTTCTGTCTTTGATATCAGAGGATTTTAATGTTCTTACAGTATTCCCTTCTTTATCTGATATACTGCCATCGATATTTGAAATTTTCCTTAGCTTCGAGTAAGGTATTTCAATGTCGGTATATTTATCTCCTGTCTTATTGTTAACCAGAATTGTAAACAATTCTTCCTGCACTAATTTCGCACCATCAATTTTAATATTTGTTTCTCTGTTTAATAAAATTGCTGAAGGTTCCTGAGATGAAACATAAGGCAGATAGAAGATAGATAGAAGAATAAAAATACTTCTTTTCATTTAGCAGAGCTTTATCCCGGTTGGTTTTCGGATTCTATTGCAGAAAACTAAAATAGAAATTTATTTATTGCTTATCTAGTGAAATCTTCTGTTTTAAAGCATCCAGATCAAGCGGTCCGTCAGCTGTATCAAGGAAAAGTTTACCATCCTTTTCAAAAAATCCCGCCATGCCATACTTAATATCAAGAATTGAGTAATCGATTCTGCTCATTGACCTGACGTGGAATAGTGTAGAATATTCCTCTGCTCTGGGGGCACCTTCTTCGTAAAATAAAATGTCGATCTGTGCCCATTCCTTGTCAGGACTGACATCCATTAATACGATATCAAAGCCTGTTCCACTATTTCCCAGAAGTTCATTTTCCTTCATTTTATCCTTATCTACAAGAATAAGTTTTTTCTCCTTATCGGTGTCTACATATATAATACCCGATTCAGCATCATCAGACTCGTACACATCTTCAATTGTATCTCCTTCCGGAATCCCCTTAAGCTTTTTCTTTGCATAAACAGCTTCAAAATCTGATATACAGGTATCGTCCCACCGGCTTCCTTTATAAACATCTACTATTTCTATTTTCAAAATGTATTGAAACACCGGCTTATCAGAGCATTCCGGGCAATACTTTTTTATATCTTCTAAGTTTTCACTAAATACTTCCTTGAATAGATCAAGCGACTTTTCCTTTTCCTTTATGACGGCACCCGGATCAAGATTTAGTGGAATCTCCTGTTTGCCCATCTGGTCTTTTAACATATAGCTAAAGGGGCTAATAAGCTTTCTTATCCTGTATATTGATGCAAGCTCTGTTACTTCTCCGTCAAGAAAATAACCTGTATAAACAGTAATCCTTATTGTTTTAGGTCTACTGTTGCTTAAATATATGTTCTCCGATTTCTGATAGCCATTGCTTATTACAAGCTTTTCAGGTAATTCATCTTCCAGGCCAAAAACCAGCTTTTCGCCTTCTCCATATCCCTCTACTCCTTCTACCCATGCAGTTGTCGGGTCCTTGTCGAAAAGATTAATTATTGAATATTTTCCAAAACCTTCCTCAAAGGGGGACACTCCATCCAGCTCAGAGCTAAAGGCATAAGACAGGAACTCACCGTTTATCTTATTCGTCATCAGGAATAATCTTTCCCATTCATCTGTGCCATCGACAGGGGTGATAATATCCTGGGATTGTATTTTAACGTTGCAAAAAAGTAAAACTACCACTAAGGGAATAATATTTCTAATTTTCATTGTATGTGTTTATTAAAAATTAGGTAAGGGAATATAAATTTACAAAATAGATTTGAATTGACTCAGCCTGCTTAATTCCCGTTTTTTTATTTTAAGGAAATAAATATATGCTAACTTGTAATGCATAATTTTATTATTTAATTATTTGACCAGCAAAAATGAATAGATTTAAATTATTATTTATCAGCTATTTAGTAGCTATGTCTTTAATTAATTCATGTAACACAAGCAGATCTGCTGACAAAACTACTACTGTGGATAAGGAAATAAAATACCTGGCTCTTGGCGATTCGTATACGATAGGTGAAAGTGTTTCCGAAGAGTTGAGATGGCCTGTTCAGCTTGCTGACCGGCTCAGGAGAGAGGGAATAAATATCAGTGCGCCAGAGATAATTGCCCGTACGGGGTGGACTACAGATGAGTTGATTTCAGGCATTGCTGAGAAGCAGCTTAGCGGAACATATAAGCTGGTGAGCCTTTTAATAGGAGTTAATAATCAGTACAGGGGAAGGGACAGCGAAAACTTCAGGGAAGAGTTTCGGGAGCTTCTTAACAAAGCTATTGCTTATGCAGGGAATGACACTGCAAATGTATTTGTACTATCTATACCCGACTGGGGTGTTATGCCCTTTGCCGAAGGAAGGGACAGTGAAAAAATATCTGCAGAGATTGATGAGTATAATAATGTATGCAAGGAGGAATGCGAAGAATGCGGAATAGTCTATTTCGATATTACAGCAATATCAAGAGAGGCAGTTTCCAGGCCGGAGTTTATAGCCGGCGACGGGCTGCATCCTTCGGGAGCAATGTATGCTGAATGGGTGGAAATGATCTATCACAGGATTAAATTTATCCTGGCAGAAGAATAGTAATCTCTCGTGGAAAATCAAAGTTATAGTCTAACAACACTGTTCATTCCCCTTATATTATCGAGTATCTTATCTGTTTCTGATTTTTCAAGATTATCGTATTCCTTTCTTTCAATAATCATACAGGAAAAAGAATTGTTTCTTGTTTCCAGTGCGTTACTAATGCCATGGCACAGATAGAAAGGATCATATTTTGATTTTGACATATTTGAAAACAAAATAATGCTGTCAACAAAAATCTCTGAGAAACCTGAATTTGCGCTTAGTTCAATCTTAATTGTATGGTTATCCACCGGTTTATAAGAGCCATAGTAAGTCATATCTTTAATGAAAAGATTGCATCTGGAAGTTTTATCGCAGGTTAGTTCAGCCCTCACGAGTTCTCCATTTGCTTTGGAGTAGAAAAGGTAATATTTTGATGAAAATCTGTTAATAAGCCTATATGCGTTTGATAGATTATCCAGAGTATTTGGAGTAAAAGTTTCTGTAACCCAGACTGTATTTAGTAGATATGATGTTATTCTGGGATCAACCTCCTTTTTAATCTTATTTTCAATCTGATTTTTTTCAACCCTTTCAAAAAATATCTTTCCTGCAGCAGGTATCCCATCTCTTTTTACTGTGCTGTACGTTCCAAATAGGTAGGGTCTTCCTGTTTTCTTCGTTCCCGTAAACAGGCATATAAGTTTCTTTACAGGAGTTACTTCACCTTTTTTTTCAACGGAAATAAACGTATAGTTTTCTATTACTTCATAACTCCCTTCCCAGTGTTCATCAAACCTATAGTCAATAATAGCATACCTGTTAGAAACAACCCTGACTATCGCTCTGGCAATAGTATCTCTTGCAAAGGCAAAGTAGTGCATTATGTAATACTGGTCTTCTTTGCCTTCTTCTTCTTTTACTATCTCCGTGCCAATAGGTTCAATCTGTTGACTTTCTTCATTGAATCTTATGCCATATTCTTCAAGTAATCTCTCATAAAGTTCTTTTCTTGTAAGTTTCTCAATTACACTTTGAGGATATTTCTTAAAATTTTTCGCCTTACTAAGAGAAGTGTAATTCAGCCTTTCTTCAACTTCGTATTGTGAAATTTTATTAACCTTCAGGTATTTCAGTATTATTTCAATTCTTGCCGCGTAATCATCTGCTCCAATTGCAACCATATGTTCTTATTATTAGAATTAGTACTCTAAGGTAAAGAAAATTTCAGAAAATTTCTAAAAGAAATATCTTCTTCATTTTCTTCTGTCTCTATTCGCGTAATAAGGCATAAATTGCTAGTAGTTTTTGTTAGTCCTTAATAATAATTATTAATAAATATTTAAATATGAAAAGACTATTGTTGTCCGTTGCATGTCTTTTGCTATTGATACCTGCACAGGTATTTGCACAGCAAAAAACAGTGACAGGAAAGGTTGTTTCTTCATCAGATGGCTTACCCCTGCCTGGTGTAAACGTGGTTGTTAAAGGTACTACCACAGGAACAAATACCGACATGGATGGTAATTACACTATTACTGTTAATGAAGGTAGTACCCTTGTTTTTACTTTTCTTGGTTACTTGTCTCATAGTGAGGTTGTAGTCTCAGAAAATGTAATTAATGTCAGTCTGGATGAGAGCTTTGAAGCTCTAGACGAGGTTGTTGTAATAGGTTATGGAGTTACGACAAGAAAAACCTTTACAGGGTCACTAAGCTCGATTGGTTCGGAAGAAATAAAGAGTATCCCTCAGCAGAATGCTGTGAGCATGATGCAGGGACGTTCTGCAGGTGTTTATGTTACTGATGGCGATGGTCAGCCTGGTTCTTCTGCAGAGATTCTTATTCGTGGATTGGGTACTTTTAATGGCTCTGGCTCGCCTCTCTATGTTGTGGACGGAATTCCTGCAGCCAATTTCGATTCCTTTAATCCTAATGATATTGAATCGATTTCATTCTTGAAGGATGCTGCAGCAACTTCGATATATGGATCAAGAGCAGCCGCCGGTGTAGTACTTATTACTACGAAGAAAGGTAAAGCAGGTAAAACAAAGTTTGACCTTACAGCCCAATATGGTGTTTCAAATATTGAAAATCCAAATGGATTTCGCCTGTTAGATGGGTCGGAGTATCTTGACTATTACAGGGAAGCTGCAATCAACGGAGGCATAGATCCTGATAATCCTGCGAGTGGATCATTGTATTTACCTATAGGAGGCGACTATTACAATACTGATTGGATGGATGCTGTAACTAGGGCAGGAAAAACCCAGAGCTATGAACTGGCATCAAGTGGAGGTAACGATGCAACTACGTTTTATGTATCCTTCGGATATTTCAATGAGGAAGGAACAGTTATCGGAACAAGTTTCGACAGGTATACAGGTCGTGTTAATATTAATCATGAAGTATCAAATAAGCTTGACTTTGACATTAAGATATTTGGTTCTGTGAATAGTAAGTATGATGAATGGGGAGGTGGTGGAGGCCGATCCGGAAACCTTTCAGGCGCTTATAACGTTTCGCCTTTGAAATCCCCATATGCAGACGAAAATACTCCATTTATTTTCAACGGACAGGGATTTAATTTTAACCTTCCAAGTAATGCCCAGCACAACCCGGTTGCAGTAGCTGAGCTTACCAATAACCAGTATAGTGAGTACCGAACCCTTCCTTCATTTAGAGTCAATTACTCGCCGATAGTAAATCTTAAATTGTGGGCATCGGCCTCGTACGATTTTAGATACGCAACGAGAAAAGAGTCTATGTCTAAATATTACCTTGCAGAAACAGAAGGGGGTACTGCAGACCAGACATGGTATCAGAACTCTTCTTCAAATTATAATGCAGTTGCGGAATATCTCTATGAGATGAAAGACAATCATGTTTTTAAATTTCTTGTAGGTGGTGAAGTTTATAAATATATATCAGAAGTATCTGAGGCTGGATCGCAGACTTTTGGATTTGATGCTATAAATAGCTTTGCAGACGGAGAGGCTACATCTGTAGGGAAGCTGGGTTACGATTATTCAGGAGAGACTCTATTGTCAGTATTTTCCAGAATTGATTATACATACAATGATAAACTATTTGTTCATGGTTCATTCCGTCGTGACGGATCGTCTGTTTTCGGACCTGGAAATCGCTGGGGTAATTTCTACGCACTAGGTATTGGATATTCCTTAACCAATGAGCCTTTTATAGAGGCAATTGCTTTAATATCAGACCTGAAAGTTAAAGCAAGTTATGGTATCGCTGGTAATCCAAACTCCGGACCATTTGAATGGAGAAATACTTACAGTCCTGGAGGGGCTTATAATCTTCCGGGAGCCTCAAATCCGGGAACAGTAATATTTGGCCCAGGAAATCCCAATCTTAAATGGGAGCAGAGCTCACAAGCTAACTTAGGATTTGATATTGGCATCCTGGATAACAGAATAGTGGCAAGTATTGAGTATTATGATATTAGATCTATAGATTTAATATCGCAGCGGCCAATTTCAGTTACTTCAGGATATACAAGTATTATTGATAATATAGCCGAAATAAAGAACTCCGGTATAGAGTTTCTTATAAATTCAACAAATGTTAAAGCGGGTGATTTTATGTGGACTAGCTCCTTAAATATTACATTAAACAAGAATAAGGTGGTGTCACAGACAAATGATGCTGATACTTTGATCGTTAACAGCAGGGTGGCACATATTACAGGCCAACCGGCATACCAGTGGTATATGCCATCATATGCAGGTGTTGACCCAGCAACAGGACTTCCTCTCTACTATACAGAATCCGGAGGAATAACTTTTGACTATAGTCAGGCTGTAATTGAAGTGCAGGGTACTAACCCTGACATTGCTCCAAAATTCTACGGAGGATTTACAAATTCTTTTTCTTATAAAGGTTTGACACTCTCAGGAATGTTCTATTTCAGGTATGGAGGTGAAGTATATCGAACTTTAAATCAGTCACTTTCTAGCAGTGGAGGAGCAGGTGGTTCCAATCAGTCTGCTGACGAACTCGCCAGATGGCAAAATCCAGGCGATATTACTTCAGTTCCTAAAGTTGATGCTAACTATAGCGATCCAGGACCATCGAGCAGGTGGCTCGAAGACGCTTCCTATATTCGACTTCGAAATCTTGATATTTCTTACAGGCTGCCTCAGAATATTGCCTCAAGGCTTGGAATGGCAGATCTCTCTGTAAGCGTAAGGGGTGTAAATGTTCTGACCTTTACCAAGTATGGCGGAATGAATGTTACTACAGGATCTTATGAGGAAAGTGGTGACTATCCATTGCCACGGACTATCACTTTCGGAGTAAATGCTAATTTCTAAATTTTGCATAATGAAAAAAATAATTATACTATTAGTATTCATAGCAGGAATAAGTAACTCCTGTGAGGATTATCTTGATTTCCAGCCAAAGACTCTATTGACACCTGAAGCTGCTTTGTTTAGCCAACAGGATGTTGTGCTTGCTTTAAATGGTGTATATTCATCGCTTCAAAAGGCTGGATATTTTGGTACAGAATTTACAGTTATTGCTGATGCAGCAACTGATAACGGAAACTGGCCTGCTGACCGCGAATCTGCTGGTACAAATCACGACAGGCTTCCTTTTGCTTACTCACTTGATCTAAATGCCAATAATACTGCAGAAGAATTCTGGGTTGATGGCTACTTTACTATTGCCAGTGTAAATAATATCCTTGCCCGTCTTGAGGTTGTGGAGTTTGATGCTGATTTTGAGGCTCGTGTAAAAAGCTGAATGCCTTGCAGTGAGAGCAATGACTCATTTCGATCTTACCCGGATTTTCGCCCAGGATTATAATTATACAGCCGACCAGAGTCATCTTGCTGTGCCTTACCAGTTTGAATCAGTTCCTGGAACAGAACCAGAACGTAATACAATGCAAGAGGTTTACCAGTTTGCAATGGCAGATATTAATGAAGCAGTTACCTTAATACAGAGTCTTAATGGAACTGAGATTGAAAATTTCAGATCCGGCAATGATATCTTTTTCTTAAACTACTATTCAATTCTTGGTATAAGGGCCAGGATGTATTTCTACATGGAAGATTATGGCAGTGCCCTAATCGATTCTGATATTATTCTTACTGGTCCATATTCTCTATCTGATTATACTGTTGCAACGAATATTCCTCCAACTTTTACAGCTCCTGTAAATGTCCTTGATGAATGGTTCAGGTTAGCTCCGGTTGTGTCAGACGAAGCAATATTCCAACTTGAAGTCGATGAGGATGATGGAGATTTTGCAAACAGGTCTTTGATCGATATTTATCTTGCAAATGATGGAAATGCTGCTCATGGAGCATCATCCGATCTGCTTGCTCTTTATGAGCCCTCAGATGTAAGAAACTACTGGTTTATAGACGAAACTGCTACACCAGCTCCCGACAGACACGTATACAAATACCCGGGGAGCCTTGGTATCAATGCTGATGCTCATGCTATACAGGTAATGAGGCTATCCGAGTTTGTTTTAATGTCTGCTGAATGTGAAGCAAGACTGCCCTCAGGTAGTGAAGCCAGGGCCTTAACTTTACTAAATTCAATTACTTTTAGAGCAGGTGCTTCGGTTATAAGTTCCACAGGTGCGGCACTTGTAGAGGATATTATTACTGAAAGGAGGAAGGAGCTTTGTTTTGAGGGTCACAGACTCTTTGATCTGAAACGACTTCAGCGTGGATTTACCAGGGGTGGAGATTGTACACTTACAAATGGTAACTGCAGCCTAACGTATCCTAGCGATCTCTACGCATGGCCTATCCCATTAGTTGAGATTAATGCCAATCCATCAATTGTGCAGAATCCTATGAACTACTAAATATTATACTATGAAAAAGATAAAAGCATATTTAATAATACTCCTGCTTCTAGTAGTTGGAGTCTCCTGTTTCGAGGAGAACGAGTTCAAAATACCTGATAACATGGCATGGATTGGATTCGCGGAGAATGCAATCACAGTCGCAGAAGATTCAGGTGAAGATGTGACTGTTAAGTTCATTGTATCTTCAGCTCCATTAACTTCGGCACTGACTCTTAGCTATACTGTCACTTCAAACGATGCATCTGAAGGTGTTGATTATTCCCTGCCATCTGGTAGTGGAACTTTTACTGTCCCGGCAGGCGCAAGTTCTGTAGATGTTGTTTTAATCCAGTCTGTCCTTAATAATGATAATGTTACTGGTGACAGGTTTGTAACTTTTGAAGTAACGGATGGAAATGGCTATATAATTGGTGGCCCAGATGGAAGGTTTACAGCTAGTGTTCTGGTCACTTTACGAGAAGATGATTTTACAACCTTCGGATATACTGGGTTCGAAGAACCAGTCGTCTCAGCGTCAGGCATATATAATGTACCTGATGCAGGTACACCCGAAGGTACATCATTACCTAACCTTTCTGGAGATAATAATCCAGTTGATCATGTTTCAACGGGTGGTGAGTTGGGGTTTAATCTATATTATACCGATGGAGATCCAGGCGGAGCAGACGATATTCATCTAGGTGTTATCAATATCACTGACTTTGGTGATGATATCGGAGGATTTCTTGATGGTTCACAGGGTTACATATCTGAAGATTGCGACGGTGAGCTTAATCTGGAGTTTGATGAGATTACAATTCCAGATAATTTGAGTATTCTTCTCGTTGAGATAGGATTTAATTTTGTTACTGGCTCATCTTTTGAAGAAGACGATTATTTCATTGCAATATGGAGGACCGAGGATGGAGATGAAGAACTATTTGAAATAACAGGTGGTAATGGAGCCGGAGTAGACGAAGTGTATTCTCCTGATGGTGAGTCAATGATAGGGAAATGGACTGTGTTAACTGATGAAATAGATAATATTAAGACCGGTAAATTAATTATCACATTCAGGACAAGTAGTGGAGGAGAGTTTTCCTACTTTGATAAGATATCAATTAAAGGGTTTTAGGTTTTATTGTTATTTTTTAGGATTTGATTACAGAGCAAGGTTGTGCTGCTTTAGCGGAAAGAAGAGCAGTCCTTGCTAAATCCTATTTTTTGTACTTTTGGGAACTGTTAATAAAAAAAATAATTTATGGAAGATATATTGAGGATTTCGCAGAGAGTTATTAATTCTCAGCCTTCTTCAACAGTCGGAATAGCTGATATTGCTACAAGATTGAGAGAAAGTGGCGAACAGGTATATGACTTTTCAGCAGCTAGAGCCTTTGAACCCACACCAGCCTACCTGATTAATGAAGCTGTTAGAGCAATGAGGGACGGAGATACTCACCAGACTATGGCCAGGGGAACTACCTCCTACAGACAGGCTATATCGGAAAAGCTAAAGAAGAGGAATGGGATTGAGGCTGATCCTGAAAAGGAAATAATTGCAACAATGGGAGTAAAAACAGGGCCTAACAATTGGGTTTCTCGCAACGATAAATCCAGGTGATGAAGTAATTGTGGAAGATCCATGTTTTCCCTCATATAAGCAGTTAATAAATTACCTTGGTGGGAAACCTGTGGCTGTACCCCTAAGAGCAAGGAATCATTTCAGGTGGAAGAAGGAAGAGCTCGAGAATAGTATTGGACCAAAAACAAGGGCTATTCTTTTTAACTCACCTCAAAACCCAACAGGCGTAGTGCATACAGAAGAAGATCTGAAGATGATAGCTGATATTGCTATCAAACATAACCTTTATATACTATCCGATGAGGTGTATGAGAGAATACTCTGGGGAGGAAGGATACATCAGAATATTTGTACTCTGCCGGCATGAAGGAAAGAACGCTAACTTTAACAAGCCTAACAAAGAACTTCTCGATGGGAGGATGGAGGATAGGTTATGTTTATGGTCCGGAGAAAAATAATTTCATCGCTGTATAAGATTCAGCAGCATTGATTACCAGCGTAATTCTTTGGCCAGGCTGCTGCTGCATGGCATCCAGGAGCCTGCAAGAAAAGAAGTTCTTGAATACTGGGAAGAGTGGGAAAAGAAAACTCGCTTTGTGGCAGAAGAACTGGATAAAATGCCAGGAATTAAATGCCCGATGCCAGAAGGTGCCTTCTTTGTATGGGCTGATATTTCTAAACTGGGCATCCCTTCAAAAGAGTTTGTAGAGAGATTACTGGAAGAAGAAAAAGTTGCCCTGGTTCATGGATCATCCTTTGGTGATAATGGAGAAGGTTACTTCAGAATGACATGCTCAAAGACATGGGAAGATAATAAAGAGGGTCTGGCAAGAATCCGTAAAATCATAGAGAAATTGTAAAAAAATAAATTATTTAATAATGAATACTATTCAAAATAGGATTGCTGTTAATTTCGGCTGCCATAATAATACCTTCCTGTACAACTAATCCGTCAAACACAAGTACTGAGGAGGATAGGGAGCAACTATTTGAGTATATAATAGAAAAAACAAAGCAGCGTGAAGCTTTCTCACCTATTAAGAATGAAATGATGAAATTTGATCCTATCAAAGATATGATATCTTACAGGGATGAGATGATTGCTGCAGATACTGATCAGGAGTTATTTGCTGCTCTGATGAAGATAAGTAATGCAAGAAGAGATAGACACCTGAGTATCTCAACAGTAGAAGGTGGACTATTAATAGATGATGAAACAAACCTTGCTGCTCCGATCATTTTCAGAGTTGATTATACTGATGATGAAAATTATTTCCTTTTTGTAGGTGACTTTGCAAAAGATATTGCTGATTTCACAGAAGGATTATACCCGGAGATTGGAGATAAACTGGTCTCAGTAAATGGAAAATCCTTTGCAGATTTTTTCACTGAATTGACTCCATATATAAGGTATTCATCAATCAAGGGTCTATGGAAAAGTGTTGCGGCAGAAATAACTCTTAAGGACCACCAGCATCCTCTTTCTATGGTAAGGGATAATATTGAGTTGGGACTTGAGAAAGCCGAAGGGGAATCATATTCTATTACTCTTCCATATCTTGATCCGGAGGCTATAAACTGGCTTGACACATACAAGTCACATGGAGAAAACAGGTATACAGGCTTTGAACTACTTCTTGATAAGGAGACTTTTGATGTATATACTTCACCCGAATACGAAAAGCTACTATTAATCGACTGGTACGGATTTCGAGAGAACCTTATTCCAGATATGGATTTCCTGATGGAATATGCATTAGAAAATGATATGTTGGCTTATGATTTGATCTGGGATGGCACAAGATCAAGAGGTGGCTCTAAAGGTGCCTACGCAGTTCAGCGCTTTTTTCCTCAGCCCTTTAAGACAACCTTTGGCAATGTTAAGATAAGTGATGTTATTCCGATCTTTATTGACAGAAGAGAAGAGGCTTATAAGCGACATGAGCAAGTAATGGATGGAACAGAGACAGAGGCTGAAGATGATGGAACATGGCTTTTGGAATGGCTCAGGACCGATGTAAGTGAAGCTATTGAAAGAGGCGATGAATACTCAACCAATGTACCCTTTAAGCTTGCTCATCTGCCAAAAGACTCAGATGGAATTATTAATCCCGCTGAAAAGCATTTTGCCGGAAAAGCTGTATGTCTTTTTGGACCTCATGGAGGATCCCATCTTGATCAGTTTGCGGCTATTGTTATTGATAATAAGCTTGCTTATACAGTAGGTATGTCAACGGGAGGCTATAGTAATACATGGGAATGGGACGAAGATATGGTCTTTCCTCTTAGTGGTAAGCCGGTAGTGAATTTTATGTGGGATATTGGCCATACTATACGGCCAAATGGCGAAATACTTGAAGGGAATCCTGCTCTAGTAGATAAGTATATTCCCCAGGGAAGAGAGAACTATTTAAATTATTACGACTTACTGCTCGAAGAAGCTTTGAGCTATTTAAACAGGTAAGCCTGATATGAAGAAGATTGGAGAATTATACAATCGGTACCGGGATCTGTCCCTCGGTACCAGGATAATGATTTGGATGGTCATCGGTACTATTGCCGGTGTAATATTTGGTGAGAAGGCATTGTTTGTCAAGCCACTTGGAGACCTTTTTTTTAAGCTCCTTATGATGGCAGCAATACCACTCGTTTTTTTCAACCTGCTTAAAGGGTTGACAGGCTTAAAGGATGTGAAAAGCCTTGGAAGGATAAGTGCTAAAATTGCAGCTTTCTATGCTGGTACATCTGCTCTGTCGTTTATTCTTGGATATTTTACTTTTTCCTGGCTTAAGCCAGGAAATGGGTTTCAGCTAAACAGTATTCCTCCAGAAGGAATAGGAGAGACTCCAAATGCTGTAGATATGTTTCTGAATATGGTTCCAGATAACGTTTTCAGGTCCTTTGCAGAAGCCAATATGGTGCAGATAGTGATCTTTGCTGTTTTGCTTGGTGTAACCATAGTAAACATGCCCTCTAAATATAAAGACCCGATTTCTAAGGGACTTGAAATGATAGCTAAAATATTTATTGAACTGGTAAACCTTGTTCTAAAACTTAGCCCACTGGGAATTGGTGCCCTTATGGCTGCAACCTTTGGTGAGTATGGGTCACAGATGTTTGGTCCGTTGGCAATTTTTATTGGTGGAGTTTGGGGTACTCAATTGATTATGATGCTGATTTTTATGATCTTACTCTATGCCTTTACCCGGATGACGCCGGGTGCATTCTTCAGGCAAACCGGTTCAATTTATGCAACCTCTATAGCCACATGTAGTAGCTGGGCCTGTCTTGCAATGGGCCTGGAAGTGGCCGAGAATAAGTTGAAACTACCCGATCATATTTACTCATTTACATTGCCCCTTGGTACACAATTGAATAAAAACGGTACAGCAATAATGCTTATAGGAGTACTGTTATTTACTGCGCAGGCCGTAGGAATCAATTTTGACCTTGCATCAATTATAACCATAATAATGATTGGTCTATTACTTGAAACAGGTTCTGGTGGCATTCCTGGAGGTGGACTCGTTATTGCCCTTATTTTTGTTAAGGCCTTTAATCTTCCTCTTGAAATCGCTGCAATAGTTGGTGGTATTTATAGACTGCTTGATATGGGGATAACCACTATTAATGTTATGGGAGATATGGTAGGGACAATTATAGTTTCACATTCAGAAATGAAACATTTAAATACGAAAGATCCTGTTGTTAAAGAATAATCTTTATTCCTTAAATATGAAAAATTTGATTAAGACTGCATTAAGCGTAAGTCTGGTGTTCGGATTATTAAGTCAGGTCTCAGCCCAACATATGGCAGAAAATGAGCTTGCTGAAAAATCACAATCTGAACTAGTAGAGCTTTCCTTACCATTGCAATTCAGAAATATAGGTCCGTCACGCGGTGGACGTGTTACTGCAGTTGCAGGAGTAAGAGATCAAGAGAATATATTCTATATGGGTGCTACTGGAGGTGGACTATGGAAAAGTTTGGACTATGGTATTCACTGGACTAATATATCTGATGGTTTTTTTGCCAGTCCATCAATTGGAGCAATTGCTGTTTGCCAGAATAATCCTTCTATAGTATATGTGGGAACCGGGTCTGATGGAATACGATCTAATGTGATTGTAGGTAAAGGTATGTATAAAAGTACTGATGCTGGTGAGACATGGAACTTCTCAGGACTAAAAGATGCGGGGCAGATAGGATCATTGATAATTCATCCTCAAGATCCTGATAAGGTTTTTGTCGCTGTTATGGGACAACCTTTCAGGAAATCACCTGAAAGAGGTGTATATATGACCGATGACGGTGGAGAAACCTGGGAGAATATGCTATTTTTATCTGATTCAGTAGGAGCAGTTGATCTTGAATTTGCCCCGGATAACCCTGATATTATTTATGCAGCCATGTGGCGAGCTGAGCGTAAGCCGTGGACAATAATTAGCGGTGGAGCCGAAGATGGTATTTATAAGTCTGTGGATGGTGGTATAAGCTGGGAAAAGAAAACAGAAGGTCTGCCTCTTGGACTGATAGGAAAGATTGATTTTGCCGTCAGTGCAGATAATCCTGCAAGAGTATGGGCACAGGTACAGGCAACTTACGGAACTGAAGGTCTTTACAGATCAGATGATTATGCTGAAACGTGGGAAAGGGTAAGAATGCCACCTGCAACACATACAAGCATTATGTACAGACCATTTTATTTTACAAACCTGTCAGCTGACCCTAAAAATGCCAACCATATTTTATCCGGCACAAAAATATACTGGGAGTCATTTGATGGCGGCCAAACCTGGAATAAAATACCTACGACTCATTCAGATCATCATGATCTTTGGATAAACCCCTTAAATCCCATGGTAATGATTGAAGGTAATGATGGAGGAGCGGCAGTATCAAGGGATGGAGGAATAAACTGGTCGACAGTATTTAACCAGCCAACAGCAGAGCTTTATAGCTGTGATGTGGATGACCAGTATCCATATTATCTCTATTCCGGTCAGCAGGATAATTCAACAATCCGAGTCCCAAGCCGTCGGCCCTACCTGGATGTAATGACAAGTAATGACAATCATGGTCTTAATGATATATGTATGGGAAGATATGGGTGGCTGTGAAACAGGACCAGTCGTTCCTAAACCAGGCGATCCGAACATTGTATATGCGAATTGCAAGGGACAGTTCAGTGTTTATAACAAGGAGCTTGGTGTTGAACATCAGTACTGGGTAGGCGCAGAGAGTCTGTATAGCAATCATCCCACTGAAATAACTTATCGCTTCCAACGGGTAACGCCTGTTGAGGTTTCTCCGCATAACCCTGATGTGGTTTATTATGGTTCACAATTCGTGCATAAAACATCTAACGGAGGCATGAACTGGAAAACAATATCGCCTGATCTAACTGCTAATATCAGAGGAACTCAGATAAGGAGCGGAGGACCTATAGATGAGGATATCTCTGGTGAGGAGTATTATAATGTACTTTATGCTATAGAAGAGTCACCTCATACTGAAGGAGTTATTTGGACGGGCTCCAATGATGGTAAGTTTTTTATTACGATGGATGCTGGCCTTACATGGGATGATATTACACCTGAAATGCCTGGAGGAGGTAGAGTGTCAAATATTGAACTTTCACCGCACAGAAAGGGTTCTGCGTATTATGCTGTATATAGAGATTACCTAGGTGATGATAAGCCATATATTTATTATACAAGTGATTTTGGTAAAAGCTGGGAAAATCTTGCCAGGAGGGATTCCGGTATACCATCCGATTTTGTTGCAAGGGTTGTAAGGGAAGATCAGATAAGAGAAGGTTTGTTATATGCAGGAACAGAATTCGGATTATTTATCTCCTTTAATAATGGAAAATCATGGCGATCGTTTCAGCGTAACCTGCCGGTTGTTCCCATTACAGATTTAAGAATTATTCGTGATGATCTGGCAATTTCTACCCTTGGGCGGTCTTTCTGGATAATGGATGATATTACTCCGCTGAGATATATGGAAACTGGCAGTAATGAAAGTATAAAACTAATTAAGCCAAGAAATGTTATTACTGGATACCAGAGCTTTCATTTCATTATACCTGAAGAAATGCCAAATAAAGAAATATTACTGCAGGTATTTCGTGATAAGGAATTAATCTGGAATTGTGAAACAGACGTCGACAGACATAAAACTGATGAGACTGGCCTCTATAAAATTGAATGGGATTTAAAACATATGGCTATTGGTGAGATAGAGTATTTTAATCAACCGATGGTTTCTCCTGGTAATTATACAGTTACCCTTGATGTTGGAGATATGACTGAAAAGCAGGAGTTCGAATATATTATAAGTCCTGAACTGGAAGATACAGGGACAACTGTAGCCGATCTGAAGGAACAGGAAGTGCTGGCCCTCAAGGTGGCATCTTTGCTCCAGGAGATAAACGAGATAATAGATATGCTTGAAGAGCAAATATCAGCTACAGACAATAAAATAAAGCTTACAGCGCTGAATGACCAGCTTAAGCTGTTAAAGAAAGGTCCAAGAAGGTACGACAAACCGATGATTAATGAGCATGTTGAGTACCTCTATGACATGATAACTTCTACCCCTCAAAGGCTGGGTAGAGATGCTTTTGAGAGATATGAAGAATTAAAAGCTATGTGGGAAGAGATTAATCCAGAATAATAAGGCTGAATTAATTTCAATATTCCTATTTAATCAACGCGAATATGGTAAAGTCGTATGACCCGGTAATCTCGGTTATTGGTGGAAGTGCTGGCATGCTTGTATCTTCAGTATTACCATACCATCCGAGTCCTTCCCAGACCTGCATATCAAAGGGATTCATATTTGTATCACTCTCTAAATCATAACCCTGCGTAGAGATAGTAACTACCTTCGTCTAAGTCTTCTGTGTCAAATGTATAGTTAACTCCTGCTTCGTTGCCTGAAAGCGTTCCAATGCCATAAACGATAACGCCATTTGAAGGATCTCCATCTGTGTCGAGAAAAATATAAAAGTCACCCGGATCTATATCAAAATCGAAAGTAACAATACCCTTCAACACCTTGGGTTCATCTTCTTCTTTATTACATGAGCTTGTAAACGCCAATAAGACAATAATTGCAAATAATATAGTTTTTTTCATCTCTTATGATTTTTAATATTTCCAGCTATAACCCTACAGGGTGCTCACAAAAATATCGAATATTTTTTAAAAGTGAACTTTATTTTCATTTATTAAGTACAGGTGATTTATTGGGAGAGTAATGATCCATTACTCCAACATCCAAATTAGCTCTTAGAATTACAAAATAGTGTGAGCATAAATTTGCTATTTGCTCTGAACGTTATATACATTCCAGAGAATAGGATCATCTTTGAAATCATTAGATTCGTCAAGAATACTACCACTTGGACTATCATCAATTGCAGCCATTTCACCCAGAGCAAAGTAATATTCTGAAGTTGCGGTAGCAACTCTCAGGTAGAATGAAATTTTTGCGCCGGCATCGCTACATGTACCGTTAGGATTACCATCAGCATCTTCAATTGCTACATCTTTCATATTAATGCTTACACCTGTCTGTGTAAAAGAGGCATCATCTTCACCCTTAATTTTGTTGTTACTAATATAAACAGGAGTATCTCCAATAGCATAATATATCCTGGCTTCCTCAATTGTTTCTGATGAGTAATATTCTATATCAACAAGAATATCACCAGTAGAACTTGGATTCGACGGGAACTCAAACTTTGTTACACTAACAGCATCTTTTGGTGTGAATGTGTTCCAGAGAGCTGCATCTGCTTTAAAATCATCTGACGGGCCGTCATCAGTACCATCATCGTCAGTATCTAAGATTGGGACTCCATTAGAACCATAGTAGTACTCATTACCATTTGTCAGCGCAAGACGAACAAAAAATGAAATTTTCACATCAGGATCACTGCTTGAGCCAACAATTGTACCATCAGCATCTTCTACATCAGCACCTGCCATGTTAATGATTACACCGCTTTGAGTAAAGGAGGCCTCATCTTCACCCTTAACTTTATTATTTTTAATATATTCTGGCGAATCACCAGAAGCAAAATATATTCTGGCTTCAGTTATTTCAATATCCGCAGAATAATCCAATTGAACCGGAATACTATCACCGGCTGTTGGAGCGATACCAAATGTTACAAACAGATTTGGGGCTGCAATTCCTCCTGCAACAGGGGTATATGTGTTCCAGAGGGTGGCATCCGTTGATAATGTAGCCAATACCGTACTTTTATTGTTTTTATCATAATAATACACTGATCCATTGTCCAAAGTAATGGCTACAAAGAAGGAAACTTTTACGCCGTCAATATTTAAATCTGTCATTGTAACAGTAGCTGTCCCTGTACCAGGAGCACCAGTCAATTTATTACTTACATTATAAACTGGAGCATCACCACTTGCATAAAATACAGCAACTTCACTTACTGTTTCAGTTGCATCAAATGTGACAAGCACTTCAATAGTTTCTCCTGCAGCAGGTGTAAGATCATATTCCAGGTCTGAGATGATTGGCGTGTCTGGATCTCCTATATTAGCAGCACCAGGACTGGCCTCTGTACCATTAAGCCAGGTGTCACCACCATCGGGTAATCTGCTGAATGTTGAGCCATCAGCAAGAGATGCAGGGCAAGTAATAAGATCCAGTAAAGTTCCGTCAGGTTTACCGAAAGATACATCTTCTCCACCTGAGCTAATCGCAATACTTAACTCTGGTTCATAGACAATATAATATCCTTTAGATGCTATTATCGTTCCTTCAGGGATAACAAAACCGCCAATAGGATCATCATCATCATTAATTAAATATCCTGAGATATCTGCGTCAACTTCGCTTTTATTGTACAGTTCTATCCAGTCATTATCTGTTACCGGATCCTTTGACATAATCTCGTTCAGGACAAGATCTGTATCTCCAACTGTTAGAGGCTCATATGGATCGTCTTTTACACAGCTTGTAAACATTCCTGAAAGTAGTGTTGCAAGAATAATAGGAAGCAAAAGGTTCTTCATGATTTTAATGTTTTGGTGTATTAAGCTTCAAACCTAAGAGAACATTTAAGCAATGAAAAAAATAATCAATGGTATGGAAGTATTTATCTACGAACAGGTATATTTTATCATTTATATCTGCGAAGGGAATCTATAATGGCTTCTAAGCTGGAAAACCAACACCCAATCACTCCCCCCAACAAAATCCTTTTGCATTTTGTGATCACTCCAACACACCGTCACTCAAACACCCCATTACCCAATCACATTACCCTCTCACTCTCTCTTCCTCTCTCTCCCTCAGGATTACAAAATCGCTTTTGCAATTTTGTGATCCTTTTCAGGGGGTGATTCAAACAAAAAGCCTTACTGCAAACTCTGTTTGCAGCAGGGCTTTTATATTTAATCGCTCCTGAGAGCTAGCTCTCGTCGCTTATAAATAAAAAAGCCCGACACTTTCGTGCCAGGCTTTTTGTTTGTCGGGGTAGCAGGATTCGAACCTGCGACCCCCTGCTCCCAAAGCAGGTGCGCTAACCGGACTGCGCTATACCCCGTTTTACCCGCCGAAGCCTTGGCTTAGGTGGGCGTCACCCCGCAATAGTCTTTGCAATAAGACAGTTTGCTATAAAGCGCTGCAAAATTAAGAAAGCTTTTTTAATTTCCAATTATCTAATCGGATTAATGACTGACATTTTGTTCTCCTGTTATTCTTTTATTCCTGTTTCATTATTGTCGTTTGTGTCCTAATAGATTTTCAATCGTTTTTAATAGAAGTTTCTGGTTGGTAGGTTTAGCAATGTAATCATTGCATCCGGCTTCGATCGATTTTTCCCGGTCGCCCTCCATTGCGTAGGCTGTATGAGCAAGTATTGGGACTTCCTTATCAAGCTCCCTTATTCTCCTGGTTACCTCATATCCGTCTACACCTGGTAGCTTTATGTCCATAATGATCAAATCAATGTTTTCTAGTTTTTTAAATATTGCTAAAGCTTCTTCTCCATTTTCTGCAAGGTGAAGTTTTACATTGGTAGGTTTTAATAATTGTTTTACCAGTAAGTAATTGGGTGTGTCATCCTCAACAATAAGAATGGTTTTTGAACTTAAGTCAAGATCATTCCCAAAAATAATACTAGCTTTCTTCTGCTGAGTGCCTGATAACTGAAGCCCTTTAGTTGATAAAGAAAACATGAATCTGGATCCCTTACCTTCTACTGATTCTACTGTAATATCTCCTCCCATCAGTTTAATAAGATGCTGTGATAGTGCTAATCCCAGGCCAGTTCCTCTATATAGTCTGAGTTTATTGTCTTCAACCTTCCTGAAAAGATCAAAGATTACCTCTATTTTATCAGGAGCCATCCCTATACCGGTATCCTCTACAAAGAAGCTAATTTCATTATTATGGATCTCGTAACCATACCTTATCGAACCTGAGTCAGTAAACTTTACAGCATTGTCCAGTAATTTTGTGAGTACCTGACGAAGCCTGGTACAATCAGTTTCCAAAATATAAGGACTATCGCTTTCCGGCTCATCTAATATCAGCTCCAGATGATTCTTATCCAGTTCATTAAGGTTCTCCTGGAAGAGCGAATATATGTCATTCATAAGCGAGGAAACATTGCATGGTTTTAATTTTATATTAAGCTGGTTAGATTCAATCTTTGAAATATCAAGAAGATCATCAATAAGACCTAATAGTCCTCTTGAATTCGTGATAATATTAGTCATATAACTATTTCTCTCCTCTTCATCCAGATCAGAATCTTTAAGTAGCTCTGTAAACCCCACTATAGCATTCATCGGTGTTCTTATCTCATGCGACATATTTGTCAGGAACGAAGTTTTAAGTTTATCGGAAAGTTCAGCCCTGTCTTTTGCTTCAATTAATTCTTTCTCAGCCTTTTTTCGTTCCTTGATTATTTCCTCCTTGATAATTACCTCTTTAGTCTTTTCATCCAGGTTTCTAATAAGTCTCTCCTGGGCAAGCCTGAGGTTTCTTTCTCTTGCTCTTATTATCGCGTATACTAAAGCAGAAATAACAATTATTATTATAGCATAAAACCAGAATGACAGGTAGATGGGTTTGTTTATTTTCAGTTTAAATCCGGAAATATTGCTGGATATTCCATTTTCATTGAATGCGCCAATTTTGAAATGATAATTTCCATGTCCAACCCTGTTAAATGTTACTGTTCTATCTGAAGTTTGATTTGACCATTTATTATATCCTTCAAGGATGGAACTATATTTTACAAGTTCAGGATTGCTGAAATTAATAGCAGTGTAGTCAACCCTTACCTCATAATAACCGGGATCAAGAATTAAGGGCTGTTGTGTATCGTATTGTTCGTCGTTAATAAAGATTGCGTCTATATGTATTAGTGGAGGAGTCAGACCTTTTGTTGTAAGTTCCGGAAGAAATTTTATAACTCCCTCAGATGTACCAAACCAGATCATATTATAAGAATCTACTGTTGCAGAATTTATATAGAATTCAGTGGATCTTTTAATTCCTTCGTAGTTGGTATAAGTTTTTATCCTGGGTTTTTCACGAGTTTCTATTTCAGAGAATCCCCCTCTGTGACCTACAATAATCTTATCTATATTATTATAAACCATACTATAGCAATAGTCTGAAAGCAATCCGCTGGACCTTCTGAAAGTCCAGCCTATTTCAGCTTTATCGTTAAATTTAAACACCCCAGATCCTGAGGTAGCTACCCAGATCGATTTATCTGAATCCTCTGCAAATGATATAACGGAATTAAGTCCGTTTAAACTAAGTTTTGGGTCTGGCTTTACAGTATTATCTATATCGATATAGAAAATATTCTTGCAATATGTTCCAACAAGGACACGACCTTTGGAATCAATAAAGAGTGTCATAATATTGTTATGCGGAAGTCCATTCCTGGTACTAAACCATATCTTCTGTCCGGTCTGCAAGGAATATTTACAGGCACCCTTTTTTGTACTTATCCAGAGGAAGTCAGAATCTCCGGTTATATTATTGACAGAGTTTTCGAGATCATCTCCAGATAATCTCATATTCTTAAAAGATTTATTAAGCGGGTTGAAGACAGTAATCCCTGTTTTATCATATCCCAGATAGACAAGACCGTCTTTTGACTCGTAAATAGAGTTTATTATTACCCCCTTATTCTGGTCAGGAAGCTCATAGGATTCTAAAACGGAACCATCAATGTGGTCAACTTTTATTAAATTGTTCTCAGTTCCAATCCATATTTTCTTTCCACTTGACGCTATGGAATAAATATTATTTGTTTCTGTAAAATCTTCATATGAGAAGAACTTCAGATTGTCGTCGATATATCGTATAAGTCCTTCTCCGAACATCCCAAACCAGATGTTCTCTTCACGGTCTTTAAAAAGATATTTTACATTATTTGATGGTAGTCCATTATTTGAATTTATCGCTCCACTGAAAACGAAGAGATCTGAGTCTTCACGCAGGTATTTTATAATACCATTACCCATTGTATGAACCCATAAGGTGTTATTGTCGATCAACAGGCCCCCCTGTAAGTTATCAAGCCTTCCTGATACATTATTATCTATAGTATCGAGCCTGAATTCAGCATTATCATCCTCAACCTTAAGATTATAGATTCCTTCATCCTGCGTAAGAATAAGGAAGCTATTAGATTCCTCCCTAATTATCATGGATACTTTAGACACAGGGAGATCTTTAATCCTATTTATTATTTCTAATATTCCTTTCTCTGGTATATATTCCGCGATATATAGGTTTTCATCCGTACCGAGTATAAAGTTATTAGCATTTAGATGTTTTATGCAGAATATCAGCTCACTACTCAAGTCTACAGAAATTTCACTGAATTTATCGTCATTGTCAAATAGTATTATCCCCTCATTCTGGGTAGTGCACCATATTTTTGTGCTGTCTGATTCGCATATATCTGTTATTGCGGAATTGAAAGCTGAGCTTTCGACGAGAATATCAAAGCGGTTATTATCAATTCTTGTAATCCCTCCGCTCATATGACCAATCCACAGTCTCCCTGAGAGATCTTTAAAAGTAGTAGTTACGAAATTTTCAGCCAGGCTATCCTGATCTGTAAAAATATCACATTCATAGCCATTAAACCTGTAAAGACCTTCCCCTGTTCCGATCCATAAATAGCCTGAGTTATCCTGGTTCAGTGAGTAGAGGAATGAATTATTAAGACCATATTCTGAACCATATTGTCTAAAAAGATTATCCTGTGCTACTGTAAACAGCGAGATTGAAAACAGGGTAACTATAAAAAGTGCTTTTTTCATCTTGTTTAATTTACTTTCTTTCTACGGCTTTCATCCTGAGGGAAGGGTTATAGACCGGTATTCCACCAATAGGAACAACATAAAAAGGTAAACTTATTCCATACTGGTTCTGAACTATTACAACCACGTTATTGTTTTTTACCTGTAACGATCTGTTTTTAATAAATTGAATTTCCATTGAAGTATTATGTTCATCCTCAGTAATTGGCAATTCTGTCATTTCCCAGTTACTGTCATTTGAGACCTGGCATAGCTCTCCTCTTTTTGCAACAGACACAACCCGAATGAAACCGTCATTATCCCAATCGTAGTTTAATATTTTTACCGAAGTTACTTTATCGTCAAGATATGGATATATCTGCGATACATTATTTTGATTATTGGAAAGTCGGAATGTATATTCATAGGTGAATACATTACCTCCTTCAATCACACGATTTTCATTCTTTTCTGTTGTCAGGAAGTAAGTGTACAGATTTCCATCGTCTCCACTAATGCCTTCAGCAATCATTTTAAATATATATCCGTCTAACTTTTCAGAAAGCTCACCTTCAACTGGATTAAAAGGGCCAAATGTATACCATTCCTCGTCGTACCTTGAGCTAACGCCAAATGTTTTTGAGGCAATAAGATTTCCACTTTTGTAATTACCTACAGGGTCTACTCCCTGTGCTTCTTCATTACTCCATGCTCCTTTACCTCCATACACAGAAAACCTGACTGAAGTATTAAAATCACCTTTCATTTCATCCAGTTCACCGCCTGTATCAGGGTCAAAGACCCGTATATAAAATGGTTCTGAATATGATTTTGGTATTCTGAAGAAGAATATCTGGCAAAAATCATCATCTCCCCACGATTTTTCTGAATTTGATCCAAAAGTAACAAGATATGGTATGTTCTCATCCTCTGCAGGCGCCGATTGCCCCGGACTAAATACCGGGAATAGTGAAAAAATCAGAAGAGTTGCGCTAAGATATTTATTCATTTTATTCATATTAAAACCTCCTGGGGGACAATGTTTTACTTTTAGTAAACGAAAAATTATAGCCGATATAAATTTCGTGAGTTCCGGAATGGGGTCCATTTAATAAACCTGTTTGTAGTTCGTACAAATATCCAAATTTTAAGATATCGTTTATTCTGTACCATGCGAAGCCTCCTATTGCAGCTTCAGGTCTGTAGTTAATTCCAGCACCGATCGAATTCTGATAAATTGCACTGAGTTTAATACTTAATAGCACCTGTGACCAATTGACAATCCATATTTTAGTACCAGCTTTAAGGGACAGATCATCATAAATCTCGAATCCGGTACCTCCTCCAAGTATAAATAACCTGTCCTGTTTGTTATTTATGGTATTCTCCTCAATACCTGCAGGATTAAGTTTATTTCTAATTATGCCGGGAAATGATATGTCAATGAAGTATTCAGGTGTATTATAGTGAAGCCCAGCCCCAATATTTGGAAGCATTTTAAGATCAACATTATTCTCAAATAATATATCAGCTGGATCTATTAATAAAATATTATTAAGGTTTGCCTGGTATAAATCAGTCCCGGCCTTTAAGCCAAAGGCCAGGGTTGATCTATCATTGATCCTTATTGAATAGGAATAATAGAAAAATATACCCGTTTCAGTGATTGGGCCGAGAGTAAAATTACTTAATTCTGCACCAATAGCTGCTTTATTATCTTTAAGAGTGAAATGAGAGAGGAGCAGGTATGATTGAGGAGCTCCCTCAAAACCAACCCATTGCTGCCTTGAAAGAAGCATTAAGTCGTTAAAGTCCTTATTGCCTGTATATGCCGGGTTGTATTTTAACCCAATAAAATCGTCAAAGCCATAAAATATATCCTGCTGAGCACATACATAGGGATTAATTGTAGCAATAATTAGCACAATCAAAAAAAAGTGCTTGATTCGCGATATGTGAAATTCAACTTTCATTCTCTTTTCAAATATATATTCCCCTTGATAATTTTTGAGTTAGAAAGTCTAAGAATGTAGAAATAACTGGCTGTAGGGAGTTCTTTCCCCCTGTTTACACCTTGTTCACTAATACCAGTCCAGGAATTATCGTACTGCTTCATCTTAAATACTTCATAGCCCCATATATTATATATATATAATTC
>CALOFK010000002.1:0-31879 GCA_942492595.1 uncultured Marinilabiliaceae bacterium
CGCCATATTTTGGTGGCCTTTTTTTATAGAATAACTTTTAATTCTTTTAAGCACGAAAAGAATGATTTTTTATATACTCTGCCAATAGGAATATGGTGATCCAGAATTTTCACATAATGGAAATCGAGATATGATATTTTATTAAGATTTATAACAAATGATTTATGAATCCTTATAAAATTGTCATCTCCTAACAAATCTATTATTTTCTCAAAATTCATATAGGTTATCACTTTTCTGTTATCAAGGAAAACCATCAGGTATTCACGCATTCCTCTAATAAAAAGGATCTGGGTTTTATCAATTTTTTCATACCTGTTGGAAGATCTTAGAAACAGGAAATCTTTATCATGAGATTCGGTTCTTTTTGGTGTGAGTTCCTGAAACATATCCTTCATTCATTAAGTTCGCTTACTAAAACTACTTAGCTATATACATATAAGTGAAAGTATTTTCGATAAGTGGATATATATAATCGATAAGGTGGCATGTTAAAATACCAGTATATAATAGTTATATGTTCAACAATATATAAAGTATGATGATTTCTCTGTTCATATGATCAATACTATGATCATGGAAGCTGTTTATAGCGGCTGTAATGTAGTTTGCTTAATAATTCTCTCGACTTGAATAAAAACTCTACCAGCTGATTGTTCAGCTTTCTACTTTTAGGCTTTTAAAACCAAAAATCCTAATAAATGAGAAAACTAATTATTTTAATTATGTTCCTGTGCATTGCAACAGTTTCTGCATTTACTCAGGGACTTATTGTGACCGGCAAGGTTATGTCTTCTGTTGAAGGGGAAGGACCATTGCCGGGTGTGGCAGTGACTGTACGGGGAACAACTGTCGGGACCTCAACAGATATTGAGGGTAATTACACTATTAAAATTCCTGATAATGGTAAGATACTTGTCTTTCAGTTTGTTGGAATGATAACCGCCGAGGAAACTATCGGAGGCAGGACAGAGATAAACATAAGTCTGGAGCCCGATTTGCTCGGTATTGATGAAGTTGTAGTAACTGCGCTGGGAATTACAAGGGAGAAGAAAACTCTTCCTTACGCTTCACAGGATGTAAGTTCAGATGATCTTAATATTACCAGTGATGCTAATATTAAATCATCTATTGCTGGAAAGGTTGCCGGCGTACAGATTGTAGGACAGGCTGGTGCTAAGCTGGGTTATTCCGGAAGAATCAGAATCCGCGGTGCAATATCTCTGACTTCTGATGCCGATCCCTTATACGTTATTGATGGAGTTCCTACTTCTGATCCTAACTCAATAGATATGGATAATGTTGCATCTATAAATGTGTTAAAAGGACCTAATGCTACCGCACTTTATGGCCAGAGAGCTGAATATGGCGTGATAATGATAACATCTAAAAGTGCTAAAGCTGGAGGTGTTTCAGTTGAGATAAGTAACAATACTACCTTCGACAAGGTTGCATATCTTCCAAACTATCAGGATGAATATGGGTGTGGATATGATGGTAGCGCTGAGTGGATGACACTTGATTATTCAACAGGACTTTATCCTGAAGAGTTCCAGGTTTATGATGGAGAAAAATTTATCTTTTATGGATATGCTGATGAAAGCTGGGGACCAAAATTTGACGGATCCGAATATATTCCATGGTATGGCTTATGGCCTGATAGTCCGTATTATGGACAGACTGCCAAATGGGAGGCTCAACCTGATAATATAAAAGATTTCTATAATACTGGTGTTACTCTGAAGAATACTGTTGCAGTAAGTGGAAGCGGAGAGAATTACTCTGCAAGATTAGCATATACCAACCAGAATCAGAAAGGTATCTTACCATATTCTACTTTAAATAAAAACCTTGTTAGCCTGGCTCTTGAATACAGCCCAACAGACAGATTGTCGATCAATGGAAATATAAATTTTTCTAATACCTATGTGCTTGGTGATTTCAACGATAGTTATGGTAATAATACTACAGGTTTCTTTAATTCGTGGTTTAACAGGAATGTTGATATGAATAAGATGCGTGAACTTGAGAACCTTAAAACCACACATGGATATTCAGCTTCATGGAACTATTGGGGGCCATATCTGGGGGCAGTGGAATATGGTACTGAAAAGGGAGCCTTCTGGTTCAATCCATATTTCTGGCTGAATAACTATGTAGATGAAAATACTTCAACGAGGTTATTGGGGAGTATAAATGCGAATTATATAATTAATGAGTCACTTATCTTTTCATTTGGAATGTCTACAAATACGATGTCGTCAAAACATCATTATGAATTGCCCTTTATTATAGAGAATGCTGCTGATCCTGATTTTTATAATGTTTGGAACAGCGGTTTCGGAAATACCAGAACCTATTCTGTTGAGAATAACTATAATGCCTTGGTTAACTATGTAAATCAGTTTGGCGATTTCGATCTTGATGCAACTGCAGGTACAACTTACAGAACAAATACTTACGACCGATTGGAAGCAAATATGCCGGTAGAGAGCAAAACTCAGGGTTTGGTATTCCTGATGTATTTACTATATAGTAACGCTAAATTGCCAGTATTTGCTATACACATTTATGGAATAAGATGGTATACAGTATATACAGCATATTCTCGTTTCTTTGGGCTGGAGAGATATGGTTTTTGTAGATGGAACTTACCGTCGAGACTGGAGCTCTGCACTTCCTGAAGATAAAAACGGATATGGATATCCATCAATCGGGTCAACATTTATTTTTACCGAATTATTAGATGATAGTTCTATTTTATCGTTTGGTAAAGTACGTGCTGGTTGGGCACAGGTTGGAAACGACCTTGCTGCAATGCGTTTAAATCCAACATATCCGCTATGTCTGGAGTCCATATATGGGTAGTCCTCAAATGTATACAAATAACCAATTGGTTGATCCAGCTATTGAACCATCATTAAATACTTCAATGGAGGTTGGTGCTGATCTTGAAATTCCTTAACAACAGAGCTGGTGTTAGCTTCACCTATTTTAACGAGATAAGGGAAAAAGAAATTATTCCAATTACTGCTTCATCGGCAACTGGTAAAACTTCTTTCTTAACCAATGCTGGTAAATCATCAAGAACTGGTATCGAACTTGTAATTGATGGTACACCTGTTGAAAAAGAAAATTTTGTTTGGAATATTTCTGTTAACTTCGGTACCAGTAATCCTATTGTTGACGAATTACCAGCAGGTTTAGAATCTATGGATGCTCCTGGTGGAAGTGATGACTGGGGATTTGTACGTGTTGTACATGAACTGGGAAGTAACTGGGGACAGTTAAGAGGAAGAGCAATTCGTGTTGATGATAATGGAAACCAAGTGGTTAATCGGCTACCGGAACGTATGCTTACTGATCCCGATGTTTATATGGGTTCTATTCTTCCTGATTTTACAGGTGGTATATTTAATTCATTTACAATTTGAAACTTGTTAATGTGGGTGCTTCAATCGATTTCCAAAAAGGTGGTAAATTCTTCTCACTTTCTGAAATGTGGGGCGACTATTCTGGTTTATTGGCAGAAACTGCTGGTATTAACGACAATGGTATGAATGTTCGCGATGCTATCGATGACGGTGGTGGTGTTCATGTTATTGGTGTAGATACCGATGGTAACCCTTACGATGGTTATGTTGATTCGTATACTTATTTCAGTCAATTTAACTCAAATACTATTGCAGATCCATTTGTACATGATGCAAGTTATGTGAAATTAAGAGATGTTAGTGTTTCTGTTAACCTACCAAGAAAATGGTTAAGCAGTACTTTTATTAATTCAGCTTCCGTTGGTTTTATTGGCAGAAACTTCTGGATGATTGCAACATCAAATGATAATGTGCACGGATGGGATCCTTCTGAAATGTCTCAGACATACGGTGAAAATGCTCAGTTGCCTGGTATCAGAAGTTACGGGTTCAATGTTAATTTAACTTTTTAATTGATAGTAACATGAAAAAGATATTTATAACTTTATTAAGTATTGTATTGCTTAGCACAGGTTGCGACAACCTCGATTTTGGCGATACGAATAAAAACGTAAATGGACCTGCAGATGCAAATACTTCTGCGCTTTTATCTGGAGCAATGACTAGCTTTGGTACCGACAGAGGTAGACCTTATTGTATTACTCCAACTTTAAACGTTCAGTATTTTATTCAGTTCGTATATAACGACGAAATGTTATATGCCGATGGTGCTGGATATTGGTCAGTCGTATTATGCACAGTGTGCTATCTAATTTGCAAGAGGTAATTAATGTGCAAGATCCTGATAGTGCGAAGTAATCTTATTTGTCCTGAATGAAGGAGCAATTGAGAACCAACTGGCCGTTACATTGAATTTTTAGGTCTGTGGTATTTAAGAGTGTAACAGATCTGTTTGGTAATGTTCCTTTTTCTGAAGGACTAATGCCTGACATTCTTCTTCCAAAGTACGATTCGCAGGCAGATATTTATATAGGAATGATTGCTGATGTAAAAGCGGCACGAGATATGATTAATACATCAGCAGGTGGTTTAAATGGTGATGTAATATATTATGGAGATATGGAAAAATGGCAAAAATTTGCCAATTCATTCCTTATGAGTCTCACAATGCAGTTATCCAAAGTCTATCCAGGAGCTGCTGAATTTGCATCAATAGAATTTAATAATGCACTGGCTCATCCTGCAGGATGTATTGAGACTCTGGATCAGGAGGCAATTTATACTTATGATGTACAAAATGGATATGATAATCCCTGGAACTGGATACGCTCTGGTGATTATGGTGTCTCTGAGGAATTTACTACTTCAATGCGTGGTACTGGAACGACTACATCCAATACCACATATGATAACAGGCTGGATTTAATTGCAAGGAATCCTTCTATTGATGGAGAGCCTTATGGATATCTTGTATATGGCGGAACCCCCAACCGTTTAGCATCAGTAATTTTTGATGCTGAAACCAGATTGCCACTTTTAACTGCAGCCTATTCGTGGCTTCACCGGGCTGAAGCTGCAGCCAAGGGCTGGACAACAGAAGATGTATCAACCTTGTTAACCAATGGAATAAAGATGTCATACGCATCCATGGAGTCACTTTACGATCCTGATGGAACAAAGGATATAGGAGATGGATCGGCATATGCTGCTGCCAGAGTAGCAGATATCTCAACAGCTGCCGGAGGGGCTCTTCAGGTAGTATGCGAGGAAAAGTGGGTCGCTCTTTTCCCGCTTGGATTTGATGCATGGGCTGAATGGAGGAGAACTGAGATACCTTCCCTTATTCCCGCAACTGATGCATTTAATAACGGAGAGATTCCAAGACGCTATAACTATCCCTCTACTGAAGCAACCCTTAACCCTGACGGTTATGCTGAAGGAGTAGCAACTCTTGATCCTCCAACTGATAATAATACATCAAGAATGTGGTGGGATCAATAATATTAAGGTTTTAATTATGATAATCTATCATAGTTGAGTTTTAGGTTTGGAAAGTGCCCCCTTTAAACTGGGGCACTTTTCTTATAGTTACCTAAAATCTATTTTTTCTGCCATATATCGTTCTAAAATACTGTTACACGAGCTAGATGTTACATTTGGATATAAAAAACTTATTAAGATGAAAAAACTGCTTATAATCACAGTAACTATTTTCCTGACAACCTTCATTTATTCCCAGCAAGTATCTGATAAACTCAATGCTGAAATAGTTAAATTGAATAAATTTTGCGAGAGCTCTGCTAACAAAAGTGTATTCAGTGTTTCCGATTCAGACCTTCTGAAGAGAAAGTCCAATAACAGTTATGAATGTGAATTCAGAATATCAGATATAACAGAACTAGAAAAACATGATAGTGGATTTTATAAGGATCTTTTAATTCATACAGATCCGGAGAAGATATCAGTAATTTACAAGGGAAAGGAAACTAAAGGAAAGATTACAGTAATATCTTTTGCCAGCGAGACAGACAGAGACGAAGCCCTAGATCTATTAGCTAAGTTATCTGGTATAAAATAATCATTCAGTAATGCTAGTAACAGGAAAATTAGCAAATTGTATTTTCTCAATCTTACTTTCCCTAACTATAGGAGTGGTAAATGAAGTATCAGCTATTGAAATTCATGATCCGGGTCATAGTATTGATAGTATCTTAAAATCTTACTTCCTGGATGGTAAATTTAATGGAACTGTTATTATATCAGGGAATTCCGGTGTTATTTATAAAGGCTCCTATGGTTATTCCGATTTACAATCAAGAGAGGAGATAAACAATAAGTCAATTTTCTGCCTTGCATCAATTAGCAAGATATTTACTTCGACGGCTATAATGAAACTCTATGAAGAGGCTAGACTGGACCTGGATGATTTACTACCTGAATATTTCCCGGATCTTCCTGAATGCTATAGTAATATTAGGATCAGGCACCTGCTGACTCATACATCAGGAATTCCTGATTTTCATACAAAGCCCGTATGGGATGTGCACAATAGTGATATATATAATTTTATAAAAAAGCAGGATAGACTTGAGTTTGTTCCAGGATCAAAATATAACTACAGTAACAGCGGTTTTGTCCTGCTTGCAATGATAGTTGAAAGAGTAGGAGGGGTAACATACCCTGATTACCTTGAAAGGGAGTTTTTCACACCCCTTGAAATGAAGGATACCTTTGTAAACAGGAGCAGGAAGAAGAAAAGAATAGTTCATTCCTATCATGTCTCCGGGAAGATAGATGACCGGCCAAATTATTTTTATGGCTCAGGTGAGATTTATACTACAGCAGAGGATTTACTTAAATGGGACAAAGCTTTTTTTTAAGGGTGATATTATTAGCAGTGATCTTATGAATATGGTTCTCAGTCAAAACAGGCTTACTGATGGCACAATAACTAATTATGGCATGGGTTGGGGTGTAGTATCAATCTCAGGCCAGACTATAGCCGGTCACACGGGGGGGAATTATGGTTTCAGAAATATATATGAGCATAACCTTTCAACAGGCCTGACTTTGATAATGTTAACAAATATTGGTGATAAATGTCCTGATATGGAAATAAGGACTGCAATTGTAAATAATATTAATAGTAAAGTATTCTAGTTCTGATCATTACATAGAATTGTAAGCCTCGATAAATACCTGTCTGTAATATCGTTTATTCGTTTTTCTTCTACAATAGCAGTATTATAAACCAGGTTAATATGAATTTTTTCATTATAAGTAACAACAGAGCTACAAAGGATACAATTCCTTGCAGGAGCAACTGCAAAATCCAAAGAGTCCACAAATGTAAGCATGCTCTGTCCTACTCGTTTCTCAATTCTGCCCATGTTGGTGAGTGTTGATGCTATTTCCTTATTTGAAAGAGCTCTTTTTAGCTTTTCAACACCTCTTTGATCGGGGCGGAAAAGTTTTCTGGGAAATAATTGAAAGGTCATGTAACGTTCCCATGAATCGGAAATTCTTTTTATTTCAGATCCAATTGATCCGGCAAGGTTCCATATATCATAATCTTTATTTATTTGAGGTCTTAGCTCCGGAATGGTAATATACAGTCCTGGAATATCACATCTATCCAAGGGTAGTAGCCTTGACCTGTTATCAAAGGGAATCTGGATTGGTATGGGAATATTACCCCTGTCATCAATCAGGTCGCGAATAACAGAACATTGAACAGCTGCCAGATAACTTGTAATAGATATTTTTCTTTTCCTACATGCTATAAGGAGTTGAAGACTCTGGGCTTTGGAAAGTTCTGCCTTTTCCAATAGGAGTTTCCTCTCCTTCGGACAGCTCAGATATGATGCAATATCTTTATTATCTATTCTGCTCTGTTTTTTCCTGCGATGTAAAACCTTAAGACCTTTTATCGATAGTCTGACCCCTTTAACACTGGGGGGGAGAAGAGACTCCTGGGAAGGAGTTGGTGTAATAACTTTTGCTTGTGCATTCTGGCCAGTTTCGTATATGTTTCTGATCAATTCCCTGAATATTTTCAGAGCCCCCGATCCATCAGTAAATACGTGATTAAATGTCACTATAAGAATAAATTTATTTTCAGGTATCAGCAGATATAAAAGGACCCTGATCGGAACCTGGTCGTCCTTGAATTTTGTTGATAATTCCGTAATCATAAGCCTCTTTAGTTTCTCAGTGTTGCCAAACCTGTAGCTTATCGTGGTCCTGTTTTTATCAGATACCTTAAAATATATTTCTTTATTCTTTGTTAAAACAAGCCTTTCCTGAAGCCTCTGTATATTCTTAATAGTTTGCTCTAAAGGTCTCTCAACCGACAGGCATAAGTCGAGCTTAAGTAAAGAAGCTGATAATACAAAGTTTGTACATTCAATCTGATCGTATAGCCAGTAGAAGTATTCTGTCTTACCTATTTTACGCATCTTAGCCCTCCTAAAAGTTTATCAGAATACAAATTATATCTGCTAAATAAAATAGCTCAATATGTTTCGATAAATGGTTTATTTAATGGTTTATAGAGAGCGAATATCTTGTACAGTATTAATATTATCCCTCAAAATTCCATTTTTAACCATATGTCGAAGGAACTAACCTTTAATCTATAATGCAGGTCAGTGGAACTTTTTGATTATACATTGTACTATATAATGCATAATGGAACAATTTTGATACTATTTGTACATTATGTAAATTTCAATCATAATTAATAATATGAGTGAAAAACAGGCACACACCATCTCTTATAATAAAGGGCGGATTAAGAATTTGCCATTTTTCTGGAAGGCATTAATTGCAGTTACTATTGTACTTATTCTTAACTACTCCTCAGAGATATTTTTATATTCATTTGTTGTTCCAAAGGATGATATTAAGGATTTCTATCCAAATCTCGGACATTTAATGAAAAGTGTGCTTCGTATGTTTCTGTCCCATTTATCCGTTATAACTATATTAATATTATTACTAGAAATACCAAGAAAGAGGATATGGATAAGGTGGTGGCATCTTATATTCCTGGTTATTGTGTGCTACCCGGCCTCAATGGCCGTTTATGTAATAGCTATTACTATCAGGGATGGTTTCCAGGCAACATTGAGTGAAGACTTTTCCATTTATTCCGGAATAGCTCTTTTCCCTTCTGTTATTATGGCAATGCTGGTCTATGGCTTAATGTTACTCTGGGATAATGCTCAGCGTGAACATGATAATGCCCTAAAAGCTAAAGCTTTAGTCAGTGAGGCTAAATGGCAAATGTTAAGATATCAGGTTAATCCACATTTCCTTTTTAATTCTCTAACCTCAATCATGGCACTTATTAATTCTGACAAAGAACTTGCCAGGTCGATAGTAAATGAATTGTCTAATTATTTCAGATACACTCTTTCACTGAATAATCTAACTGTTGTGATCCTTTCACAGGAATTGGAAGCATCAGAGCATTTCCTGAAAATCCAAAAGGTCAGATTTTCCGATCGCCTGGATTACAAGATTGATATGGGTGAAGGTACCGGAGATATAGGTATACCTGTATTTGGAGTACAAACTCTGGTTGAGAACGCAATTAAATATGGCTTGAAAACGAAGAAAGGTAGAGTTGAGGTATTTATTGTCAGCAAGCTGGAGGGTGACTACTATCTTATTAGCGTGGTTAATAGTGGTAAAATCTATAATGAAACTGGGAATGAAGATGATAGCAAGGTTTTTGGAACCAATTCCGGCCTTCAAAACCTGGTTGAAAGACTAAACTTACTTTACCCCGGAGAAAGTTCATTTGAACTTAGAGAGGAAGAGGCGAATAGAGTAATTGCTGAAATAAAAATTAAAAAAAATTCAAAACCTCGGATATGAAAACGTGGAGAGCACTAATCGTTGATGATGAAAAACTCGCGCGTGATGAGTTAAAAACACAATTGGAAGCTTATAAGCAGATTGACATAATCGGTGAGTCCTCTGATGTCGAATCTGCCTACAGTATGATTGTATCCACCAGGCCAAACCTGGTATTTCTTGATATTGACCTTGGTTCTAATACCGGGTTTGATTTACTTGCCAGGATAGATACTGGCTTTAAGGTGATATTTGTAACTGCTCATGATGAGTATGCCATAAGGGCGTTTGAGGTGAATGCTCTTGACTACCTTCTTAAACCTGTCTGGGAAGATAGGCTAGGGGCCTGCATTAAGAGACTTGGGGATCCTCATTCGGAGAAATTGCCTGAAAAACTGGATTGTCATGATCAGATCCTGGTTAAGATGAGATCAAGCTCCAGATTTATCAGGGTAAATGAAATTACCTGTATTGAATCCTGTGCCGATTATACCAGAATTTACTCGTCTAGGAAGATTTCAGGACTAGTACATCATACAATGAAAAGGTGGCTTGAAAGACTTCCTTGTAGCGACTTTATCAGAATTCATAAGTCATATATAATTAATTCTAATTATGTTGATAGAATTGACCGTAGCTCTGAAGACGGTGTCCATGCTTACGTTGTATTTCCTGAGAAAGCGCTTCCAGTAAGCCGAAGGTACGGCTCTAAGCTTTTTGCAGAGTATAGACCCTGACACTTACTTTATCCATATTTTTCACCGCAAATCGATTATTAAACTATAAATATATCTCTGGAATATATAATTGTATTATAATATTAATTACAAATAATATGTTCGCAGATTTACTCGCATCATTCTTTCTCCTAATTATGGGTGTCGGAATTATTATAATATGGGTTGTTGATATCAATAATAACCCTGAAATAGATTTTACCGGAGGATTTTTCAGGGCAAGGGAAAGGGAAAGTAACAATATCTTCTGGTTTCATATTGTTGCAGAATTACTTACTGGTTTATTGCTGATTATTAGTGGTATGGTAATTCTTCTGAATGAGAAGGAGTTGATTTTTCTTGTATACTTTTCAAGTGGTTCACTATTTTATACATCCTTAAGCAGCCTTGGATGGGCATTTGCCAACAGGGAAAGGTATTTATATGCTTTTCCTATGATTGGGGGACTGATATTCTCTATAATTATTCCGGTATTATTAAATCTATAAACAATTATGAAGACAATAATTCTAGTATTATTATTTGCCATATGTCAGCAGAGTTTCTCACAAAATCTTTTGAGCCCCGATAAATCTACTATTGATATTATTGGAAAGACATTGTTGCAGACATCTACAGGAGACGAGATTACTTTTTCCAGGCTTTTGAGTCAGGGTAGACCCGTGGCAGTCCTCTTCGCTTTTCAGGGTTGTTTCGGATGTAAATTATCTCTTGAGGAGACCCTGATCCCAAATCAGGAAATTCTTGAGAAGGAGTTTGATCTTAAAATTTGTATAATATCAAAGGAAGGTGGTGATAAGAGGCAGGAAGCAATCGATTATTACGATAATTATCCCTACGACTTATATTTTGATGAACCCTGTACATTGTATAGAATTATGCCTCCTGTGCCTTTGGCTGATGGTCGCAACTTAAAAGCCTTCCCAACTCTTGTCATTTTCAAAGATGATTATTCCTATGTATCAGTTGATCCATTTACATTGGAAAGCATCGAAGAAGGGTGCAGAATTCTTGAAAAGAATTAAAAATATTATAGATACTACTTATACTATGAGTGCAAATTTTAAGGTACTGCTTGTTGCAATCTGTTATTTTGTTTTACCTGAGAATATATCGGTTTGCCAGTCACAGACTATGGTTAATGAATATACTGAGGCATCCACTCTTGTAAGTGAGTTTCAGAGAATGACTGAAAGAAGATTTAGATCAGGCGAAATAGAAAAAATGCTTGATGCATTTCCGGTTTCAGAGAGAGAAAGGGGAGCTTATGTTAGCTGGTTCAAACAGAAAAACCAGATGAAATCTTCGTACTCAATCGACAGTATTAATTGTAATCTTCCAATACTTGGCTATGACTCTGATAGAGCTCTTATTCAGAATGGATGCTTCTCTATCTGGTTCTCCGATAAGGATACCTCGTTCCATGAGTTTGTAAGGTTTAGAGAATTTGTACTGAAGAAAGAAGATGATTCTGTAATATCTTATGCATTTGAAAGTGAGCCCGCAGGAGAATATTCTAAAGTAGTAATTAAAGACTCCGACTTTGATGTTTTAATTTCACCGGCTGATGAAATAGTAAGAGTAGCAGCCGAATTTGAAATCGCTTCTCGCGAGGGGGAATTACCTTCAGAAGTATCACTCTTTTTCAGGTATCCAATATCCTTGAAGAGCATAAGCTGTGATGGCAGGGAGCTTCGTTCTGAACATATTTTTACAAGAATTGCCGCGGTGCCCGTGCATCAATGCATTATAAAGATACCTCCTGCTGATGGTTGTAATACCAGAACAATTAAACTGGATTATTCTCTAAATTATAAAAATCATTCCCTCAGTCGCAAACAGGTTGGCTTTAAAGATGATAATGGATATATAGTTCTTGAAGCAGGATGGTATCCGTGGTTTGAAAGCAATTTTAAGACTATACCATGTAAGATATCTATAAGCTTGCCAAAGGGACTTACAGCGATTGCGCCAGGCGGGAAATCAGATTTTGAGATTCTACCGGATGGATCTACCAGAACCAGGTTCGCAAGCGTAAAAGAAACATGGCCATTTCTTGTATGGGGAAAGTATGAGAGAAAAATCCAGACTATCGGTAAATCCAGGATAGAGTATTATCTCCTGGAGGATGAGAATGCCAGTATTGATAATCTTTCGGGTAGTTTTAGCCGGGTATGGGAGCAAATGTCCAAGCTTCTTCCCGAACCCGAACTTGACTGCCAGCGAATTGTAGAGGTCTCGCGCAGGGGAGGGTACGGACCAGAGGGAAATTTGCTAATAGACAGGGATTATATAAATAACAATAATATATCGGGCTATGAGACTACTGAGTTGCTGGCTCATGAACTAACTCATTCCTGGGTTAATTCTCTTTCATCGCCATCCGGCAAATACAGTCAGTTTCTATCAGAAGGCCTGGCAACATATATGGGGGCTGAGATTGTAAGGGATCTTTGCGGAGAAGAGGATGCATATAAATTGTGGTCCAGGAATTATAAAGAATATATGGGGATAAAATCAAAGGCAATCCCACCTATAGAGGTAAGTGATGATCTGTTATTTTCAAATAATTCTGTATATCGTGGAGTTGTGTATTTCAAGGGAGCTTATTTTTTCAGGTTACTTGAAGAATTTTATGGTAGAGAGTCTTTTAGGGAAATACTTAAGCTTGCACTATCCGTAGATCATAAGGAAGGGTTTACAATGGAAAAACTAAGAAGAGCATGCAGGGAGCTTACAGGGAAGGATTACACATATCTTTTTGAACAATTCCTGAACACTACTGATATGCCTGAAGATAAATGGTTAAAAGACTATTTTAGTAAGCGGGTAGGAGAATCTGAAGTGAATAATATCAGGATGACTATAGATTCAGTATTCTACTACCTGGATCATAATGATATTCCGGGCACTCTTAATCAGTTCTCTGATAGTAGCAGCTATGTTAGCGATAAGATTCTTAAACAGATAGAAAATATTGCAAAGAGCTGGAAGTATAAAAATACCGTTATTGGTAAATGTTTTTTCTTTATCATCAGTGATGAGCTCATTGAGTGTCTCTGTCCTGTTACACTTAACGACGGTAAAACAGAAAACAGAATAAATTCTGTTATAACACTTACCAGAGACAGGGGATGGAAATTAATTAAGATAGGTTTTTAGAATTATTCAATTCCTGTTAATTGTCAGATCTTTATTTACTTTTTTGCCATTTGCCACTTAAGTGCAATGCTTCGCTGTTTTCAATATGGAAAATAATATCATATGCCTCAGCCAGGTTAACTATTCTGTCGTCGCTATAGTGTGCCAGGGTATTGCCTATGTAAAAATCTCCTACTCCAAGGAAGGGCCTGATAGTGTCAAGGTAGGTATAAAGCTTTGTTCCAGTGTCGATATTTCTCAGGTCCAGAACGAAGTTCTTATACCTGGCTGATTCAAAGAGCCTGTTTACGGAACCTTCAGGTGGAATTGTGTCGATATATATTATATGAGGAGCTGTGTCCTTACCCGTAAGAGTATCGGTCTCCACAGCGATAATCTGCCCCCTGTTAAAAGATGTCCCGACCACCTGGTATTTATCATTAAGCTGCTCTCTAAGATAGAATCCCATAGATGAGCCTCCTTCAGGATAGTAGTGTGGATCCAGGTCTGGAACTATGCACAGATGAGCATTATGAGCCCATACTGCAATGCTTGAACTTTCATTATATTGATTCAGGGCCCATAAAATATTACTGGCCATAAACTCATCTCTTTTATGACCCTTTCCGTTGTAAACATTAAACAGAAAAGTGTGAGAGCTCAGCATGCAATCTATTAAATGAAGTATTTTTGATTCTGAAGCTGTTTCTGTAAATGTGTCTTTCGAGTTGATATATGATAATGATCTCTCTTTTATTGTCAGTATCAAAGCCTCGATTGATTTGAATTCTTCTTCTTTCATTCCCCTGTATTCTGGTTTACCAGGCAATGAAAGAGCCGTTAGATCATCCCTGATTACCTGCGAAAGACTTTGATCCAGACGACTAATATTATATTGCAGTCTTTCTGGAGTAAACATATCAAGCTGGCAATCTATGCCCGTAAAGTGAACCTTTTCTGAGTCCTCTTTCGAGGAGTTGTACTCCCTCATCCATACCAACAGTCTTTTGACTTCTTCATTTGATTGTATCCAGTAAAAATTATATAGGAGTGAATCTAAAATTCCTCTTCCATTGATCACATAGTCATCGATTCCAAGAGATCTTTCGTAATTAAACTCATAGCAGATTGCCCTGCATTCCTTATTTTTAACCAGGTACCTGAATATTTCAGATTTCAGGTTCATCAGAGTTGATGACCCATGTGCAGCCTCTCCCAGTCCATAAACCCTTTTTGCTTTTTCAGTAAAAACCCTGTCCAGAATTTTATCACTAACAATCCCTGCTTGTTCTGAATCCAGTTCAATAGCATATTTATTCAGTTCTCTTATTTCTGGAGATAGTTTATCATCAGTGCTTTCTTTACAACTCTGACAGATTCCGACAATGATCAGTATAGATAATATGATTATTTTGGCCGAAATGTATTGGATTCTGGCAGTCATTTTATTTGTTAATTATTTCACCAATGGCATTGTAGCCAGCAAATCCAGGTTGTATATATTTAATAATTCCAGAATCATCAACAAGAATATAGAGCGGCATCGAATATTTGTTCTTCTGCGGCATTGCTCCTGAGATAGTCCAGAAGGGATCAGTATCCTGTATATATTCATGTTGCCAGCTTATATGATACTTTTCAATGATTTCCTTTGCTCTTTCACGGTTCTCTGCTTTATCAACACAAATACCAATTATATTAACCTTATCGCTATTTTCTTCTGACCATTTTATCAAATTCGGAATATTGGCAATGCATGCCCCACACCTGGTATACCAGAATTCGAAAAGAGTATACCTGTCTTTTGAAAGTTCTATTTTATTTATATAGGTACTACTTGTATCAAGATCAAGGGCTGTAAACCTTTCATTTATCCCTGGTGGAGATAAATCCAATTCTTCAAGCAATACTGACGACCCATCAGGTTTCATTATAGTGATACTGAAAAATGCATCTCCTATTTTAATAGGATCTTTTGAATATTGCCATTCGAATAGTTCTTCTCCCTCTTCTCTTATTCCGATATTTGTTCCTTTTCTGGCGTCGTTTGTATCAAATCTTAAATCACCATCCAGATCCATCAGTTTTATTTCGAATACTCTGTCATTATTTTCAAACTTCCCCAGCCTGAAGTATTTAGGACGATAATTTATATAATTGGTGCCCTTATTGTATCTGAGAATGTATATAAATGCCAGGGAACCTCTTTCTTTCCAGAATTCAGGGGAGCATACTTGCAAAACTGCCTCTTGATTTTCATCAAATTTTACTCTTGTTTCTTTATCTGGAAGACCATCAGCATCAATATCCTGGAATATATATCCGGATATGGTATCATGTGCCTTAAATGCTATTAAGGCAGAGGGAGTTTTTCCTATTCGTACTTCTCCGATGCCACTAATGTAAACTAATGAGTCCTGAAATTTTACTGCAGGCTGGAACCAGGCTGATTCATCAACAAGTTCGAGCTTAACCTTTTTATCATTTCCTGATGAACATGAATCCAGTAGAAGAATGAATATTATTAGTTTAAATAAACTCCGGGCTTTACATCTAATAGGATTCTCTTTTTTCATAATTAATTTATCTCTGATTAGTATATTCCTTTGCTGATTTAGCTATATCTCTGTAAAATGAGTTCCGGAAAAAATCTCCATTTTCTCTCCAATCTCCATAAGTGGATTGGTTGTTGCCGCATCTGTACCATAGCTTATTCCAGTAGATAAACATAAATGTTCTCGATCTTTTACCGCTGTTACTATCGCTAAAGTAAATTGGAAATAACTCACCATCTACAGGTGATTTCGGAAAATCTGGTATCCGAAATATATATAATTCCCTGAGCCAGTTCCTGTAATATTCTATCCTTGACATTGGCCAGTCCTTAAAGGAGAGCTTTTCCATTTTAAGGCTGTCACGCTGCACTGCAGCTGAAATAAATGACAGATGACAATCGACAGGAGTTGATTGGTCAAAATATGATTCTCCTTTCTCAATGTCTTTCAGGATTTTTATATAATGACTAATTCTGGATTTCTCGGAGTCACTTACCGGGCTATCCAGGTTATCATCAAAATACAGGTCATGCTTATCCCTGATGCTTTGCTTGAACCTGTCTAGTTCAGATTCTTTTATTTCTGAAATTGTATCAACGAAGTTGTTTAGATGAGAGAAGAATAAATCAGGTTCTTCCATAAAGGGGGAGTGTGCACTTTTTGAGAATACCAGCATTTTTGCATTTGGATGGTTCTCATGCAGAATATAGGCTTTATCCCTGTTCCAGGTAAGATCACCAAGGCTCTCAATTATCAGAGTCGGAATGGGATTATTATCGAAACAGCCTTTCAGATTAATAGTTTTTTTGCTGGCATTCATTGTCTCGATAAATTTGTTTTCCGCATCGAAGCAGAAGGCAAATTTTATAGATCTTGCAAGACTCAGAGAATCTGGCTTATAGTAACTCTGTCTCTTCCAGTCGCCGTCTTTATGATTATTATATACCAATAACTGAAGCTTTTCGAGACTAATATCTCTATTGCTTTCCCCTTGCAATATCGAGTCTCTTAAGATTCTGAATCTTGCTCTTTCAGCATTACTTATATATTTTTGTTCCCTTGAATAACGAAGTTCATTCGAATGTAAACCGCTTGCTGCGCATACCAGAACCAGGCCTTTAACATTTTCGGGAAAGAGTGTTGTATAATATTGAGCCAGGAAACCACCATAGGAGTGCCCCAAAACTACCCACTTATCGATATCGAGTTGTTTTCTTAAAGACTCCAGGTCGTTTACTGCCTGCTCAACCGAATATCCCTTTCCGGGATTATAGTCTGATTTACCACAACCACGCTGATCGTAATAGATTATTTCTGAGAATTGTTCAGCCCTGGCAAAGAAGGGGTGAAATTTATTATGCGCCCCTCCTGGTCCGCCATTAATTACAACCATGGGTATACCCTCACCTCTGGTCTCAACATAAAGATTACAATCTCCTATATTGATATACTTCCCTTTATACCCCATTTCTTCACAGAGAGATGTAATGTCAGGTATCTCCCAGCTTATTTTGTTTGATACTGAGACTATTCTGTCTGTAACCTTTTCTCTTTTTACATCCACTGGTACTTTACCAGCCTGTTGACCCGATAATGAAATATTAAGACTTAGGGCCAACATTACTGCAGCGATAATATTAAATTGATTTGTTTTCATTTACTGTAATTTTTGAAATCAATTCTAAAACTGAAGAGATTTTTGTCAGATTTGCTTTCTCCTTTATTGTTCTTGAAGAAGAGATCGTTTCTGCTACCCGGACTTACAATTTTATACTGGTCGAGTCCTGCGAGATCAGAGGCAAAGCCCAGGCTGCTGTAATTCATTCCTGGTTCAGTAGTAACGGATATGCTTATGTCATTTCCCTCCAGTGATTGAGCTTCACCGAATGATCCGTATCCCGGGTAGGAGCTATTTTTTATCCATTTATAACTGTCATCTCCTGACATATCAATTGATATACCGATGGCTTTAATATCTCCAACACCGTATGATTTATTACCGAATAAATATTCGTCATCACCCCTGCCATCAATAAAAAAGGCTGCAGATTGATCTCTGCCATAAGCTATTATTTGCGAGATGTTTTCAGGTGGTGAATCCAGATTATATTTATCATTACCATCATCCTCGAGCATGCAGCCAAGAGTATAGTGAGAGGCTGAGCCCTGGCTATGAGAAAGGGCATTGTACTTATCATCTCCGCTGCGATCATTAAGAATCCCCAATCCATAGTAATATGAGGCTCCCTGGCTAAAAGATTCTGCAGATAAGTGTCGTTACCCTTTATATCAATAAGTAAACCATGACCCCCGCCCATATTAAAGCCATCACCGGCATCTGCCCACCTGCCTTTTGCAGCACCCTGGCAGAACGAGGAGCCCTGTGATATATATTTATCATCTCCCCCCTGGTCTAATAATAAGCCTATACCATTGGTTCCGCCAAAGCCCTGTGAATAAGAGCCCGAGATATAAGTATCCGATCCACCCCGGTCTGTAAGCATAGAATATCCGAAAAAGGCCGATGCCTGAGAGTAGCCTGATTTGCTAATATATTTGTCGTCCCCTTCTGAATCGTCCAGGATCGACATTCCTCCAAAAGAAAATGCCTCTCCATATTTTGTGGAATAATATGTATCATTTCCCCTTCTGTCAATCAGCATACTTATTCCGAAAAGAGAGCAGGCTATATTCTTATCTTCCATCTCAGAGCCGTAAGTATCTTTGCCATCAAGGTCTATTACAAGGCTTATTGGATAATCAGGTCCAAAGGCACATGCAGTATTTGACAGATAGGCATCATCACCTCCGAGATTAATCAGAAGCATGTATTCTGAATATATTGTATCATTCTGTTCCGGGAAAACTCCAATTTTTCCCAGAGACGTCTGGATTTCAATCATGGAGTCAATTTCAGTAGAGCCAGACGCATTATCTTCAAATATTTTCAGGACTTCATAAACTCTTTCTGCAAAAAGCCTGGATGCAAATGCAATTATTTGCATATCTATTCCATTAAAGACTCTTCTTATGCAGGTTTGAGTCAAGCTCCTTAAGTTAGGAAAGGCTTCATTATGCAGTCTATTCTCCCGATTCCTTTTGCCTCCTCCTTAATTATTTTGTTTAACGGAATACCTGAATTATTGATGTACTGCAACAGGTAATTGCCGTCAGCTATAGCAAACAAGAGGTCAATTATTAGTTTCTGAAGTTCTTCGGGTAATGATTCAATTTGGTTTTTAACTGCCCCCGAGTATTCCAATCCGATTCCTTTTTCTGATAAAGAGGATGATAATGCTATAAGAGCATCCTGCAGATGGTTAAATGAGTTTAGTTTCCTTTTTTCCATTATCCCGCCTGCAGGAGGTGGCCCGTAACCCACCGGCAGAAATACCACTTAGCCTGTGCATCATATGCAACTGATCAATAACATCTCTTAGTTTCGGAAATATTATCAACTATCAACCTTGAATAATCAGCTGCTTCAGTCGGATTAGCCAGTTCATACAGGATAGAGTTATTACTGAATGGAATTTTCGGAAAATTATTGCCATGAAAATATGACTCTATCAATCCTTCATTGCAGGCTAAGTGGTTCTCTTCGTTTATTATATTGCTAATTAATTCTTCGTAACCATTATAGGAATGAGCGCTTTGCTTCTCTATGTTTTTTTTACAGGATAGTAGTGTTGATATAATAATGAAACATATAAATATTGACCTGTATTGCATAGTAGTAAATTTTTAGATATCAGTGCTTCTCTTTCAATGATTCAATTACTTTTAGGGCATACCTGGTCTCTGAGTTTGGGTCAAAATCAAACTCTTTTAGCATCTCGTATGTAAGCTTGTAATCCGGAGACAGGACCTTTCTTTCACCCTTTACCTCAGGATAAACAAGGTAAGCATCTTTGGATATAGCAAGCCTGATTCCTGTATTACTGAGGCTCACATACATCAGGTTGCCAAAACCATTTCCTGATTGACCTGAAGTACTGCCAACAATGCTTGCTCCAGAGATGCTCAGGTGCCTGAGAAAGGTAAAAGCTGAACTGAAGGTATTATGGCTGCTGGTGACGAAAACATTTTCGGGTGTATATATCCTGTTATTTTCTCCGGAGATAATCTCCTGCATAAAGGATTTTATACCGCCATATTTAATTCCCAGCCCGGTTTTGATATCAATTCTTCCAGAAGTTGCCAGATTAATATATTTCTCTGTACTGAAGTCATAATCATTCTCGTTTATTTTGTATGACTGTATCCGGCTGTATTCATTGTTAAGTTGATCTATTGATTTTCCTGGATTTTGTTCAAAGTAGTAAGATGATAATTTCTTTACACTGGGCGTTCCCTTGATTATTTCAACAAGAGCGTCCTGACCATACAAAAAGTATATCAATATATCCGACATAAGTGAGTTTCCCCCGGTGTTCTTGCTCAGGTCAACAATAAGGTTTTTTGTCCCGGCACTTTTCATCTCCTTAAGCAGATCCTTAAACAAATCTGCTGCTGATGGTATCCCTTCAAGGATTTCCTCGAAATTATCAGGAGCTTCTTTCCCATTATATCTTTTATAATATACTGCTGCTGTAGTACTTATATCCTTCTTACTGGCTATTGACTCAAACATCTCACGGTATGCGGTCAGTTCATCAATTTTTAACAGTGCTGTTTCTTTATCCCTGTCAAGGAAAACGTAGTTAAAATTGCTTCTGGTGAGGTCTGGCAGGGGGATTTTTGATTCTGGCATAATCAAATCCTTTCTGTCGTTTATATGAGTGTTCTTTGTAAGGGTAATAAGATCTCCCTTTTCAAGTTCGAGAACAAGCTTTATTTTATCCGATCCATCCCATTCGGGTATAATATCCGCCAGGTAGGGTTTAATCCTCAGATAATCTTTCAACATTATAAGACAGTGATAATCATTTTCAATCCCAAAAAGATTATATAATCTCTTCATCATCTGCTCGAGTGTCACTCCTTCAACTGAGATAAGTTTTGCTCCTATAAGTTTCCTGTCTTTTTTATCATATACCCCATTTACATAAATTTCCCGTTCAACAGATCCGAGTGAAAATGGCAAACCTCCAGGCTGTTCTTTATCATAATTATACGCAGTTGCAATCCTGGTATGAGCATCTGATATAGATGCAATAAAGGGCCTTATCAGGAGAGCATACTCATCCTTTGTCATGCCTCCGGAAGGTATAGACTGTAGGATATTCTGGAATTTACGATTGAATTCCACTTTGCCACCCGAGTACATGTAGGGATCAGGATGTATGGACTCTAAAAAATCTACAAGTTGCCTTGTGTCAGATGTAAGTTTTTCTTTTGAAAAGAGTTCCTCTACAGGGGGATCTTCAATTTTAGACGATAACTGGGCCCGTATTACATTGTTATTTAATGTAAAAAGTAATAGTATAGTCAGACAGGCAAGTGTTCTTTTTCTTATTTCCATGACTGTTTTTAATGTAATATTTATGGCATATTTTCATTGGTTTATAATTATTAAGATAATTGGTCGGATATTTCTATAAGGTGTATTTTATGGTAGTAATATATTCAATGACTTTTAGATAGACCACTTATCGAAAATGCTAAATACATGCCTTTCTGTTAGCTTATATTTATTATGAAACTAATATGGTAAGATATGCGAGCACTTTTGTATTTATTTACTATCACAATTATAATTTCATCATGCTCAGGTGACAGGCACTATCAAAGATTTCTTGATAGAATTAGCGATCTCGAGATGAATTCAGATTATGGCCTGGCAAGGGAACAATTAAAATTAAAAATGCACCTGTATCCGGATAAGGAGTTCGATTTGCTAAAGGAACTCGTGTATCTGAATGAGAAACTGGGATATTATGAGGAAAACCTGGATCTTTTCAAGAGAGCACATGCCAGTGGATATTTCTTCCTGATTCATCCAGGGATGCCAAAATATAAACCGTATCTGGAATTTGAAAGCTTTATTTCGATCTCAGAAAGAGACCTTGAACTCAGAGATAGCACAAATAGTGTTTCCTTACCTGTTTATGATGTTATACTGCCGCTTTCCTATAAGAAGAATAAATCATATCCCTTATTATTTATTTTTCATGGTGGTGGCAGTAATATAGAGAGGGCTGAGGATTACTGGACCTCAGAAGAAATTGATAATAAGTATATAAGGGTGTTTCTTCAATCTTCAATCCACTCTGATTTTAATACTTATGGCTGGAAAAACTCTGATAGCAGTGCGGTGGCTATTATTAAGGAAGCATACGAATATGTCAGGACATCTTTTTCTGTCAATACATCAGATATTTATATTTGCGGAATCTCGGCCGGCGCAAGTTCGGCGATATATTCTGCCTGCACAGGCAATATTGCAGCAAAGGGATTATTTGTTGTTTGTACAGGTATCCCGGAAGATCTTACGGTAGAAGATTACGCCCGGGTAAGTGATATCTCATTTGTAATAATTGGTGGAGAAACAGATTATTACCGGCCCAGACAGCATAGATTAGTGGATTCGTTGAAAAAAGCAGGGGTAGATTATCAATATATTATAATCCCTGGAATGGGACATCACTACCCTGATGATTTTAGTAAATTACTGGATTTGTACTTGTAATTTTTTTTAGCAAACTTATACAGATGAAAAAGATAGTATTTTTTGTTCTTTCGGTTTTACTGGTATCATGTAATGCACCCTGGAAAGAGAATAAATCTTCTGAAGCTTCAGTAATTAATCCTGAAGAGGCAACTAACTGTTATACCATTAGAATTGAAAACCCCGGCAAAAATGGTGTACTTAAAAATATTTCGGATATATGTGAATCTGTACAATACATTCCCATTGAGACTACTGGCGAGATACTTATTAAGAATATTATTGATATCGATGTAGTGCTTCCATATATATTTTTAGCAACATCCGGTCAGGTTTATATCTTCGACTTTAATGGCAAACTGGTAAGAAAAATAAGCGGTCCGGGGAACGAACAGGGGCAGTATAATATCATTAAAGATATGCTTGTCGACAGATCAGATACATCGATTTATGTTCTCAGCATACTCGATAAGAAGATTAATCATTTCTCCTTTAATGGCCATCTGATTGAATCTTTTTCATCATTTCACGATTATCCGAACGAAAGAATAGAGAAGATCGGAGATACTATTTTTCTTAGCTATTCTGACTTTATTACAAAGGAGAGCGAGGCTCAATTGCTTATGATAGCCTCTTTCAATGAAGATTTTGAACTTGTAAGGGAGTATCCATCTCGCCTTCAGCAGGTAGAGAAAGGCACAGTCACTCTTATGATTCCAAATGAGGTTCTCTACAGTGACAATGAATCGATATATTTTAAGCAGGTTCGCAACGATACTGTCTACAGGATAAAGGGACCTGATGTTACTCCTTATATAATTTTCAGGTTTCCCGAATACAAAATGCCATTGGATGAGTTCACTTATGAACATTTTGTAAAACAGAAGCTAATTTTAAATTTACCCGAATACAAAATGCCAATGGATGAGTTTACCTATGCAAATTTTGTAAAACATATTTATGGAGATAAGTATATTTATTTTCAGGATGTAGTAGAATCCGATAAGCTTATATTCTTTACCTACAAATATTCTAACACCATTGTTCGTTCTATATTTGATAAGCAGAAGTTAGAGTTAATATCTCCTCTGTATAGTGATTCTGATTTCAGGATTAACGACGATCTGAACTATAATCTTCCTTTCTGGCCTGTTGCATTGGAGGAAGGAAACCTCCTCCTGGGATGGCTCGAGCCGGCTCTCCTAACTCAAAGCCAGTTATCAGTTATACCCTGTATGGGTGATGCAGTGTCACAGTCTGATAACCCTGTAATACAGATTGGTGTAATTAGAAAATAGACTTCTTAATTTATTTATGTGATGGTGCATAAATATCCGCCGGATTTTAGCTCCATCCTTAATTTATTGATGATCAGATGAGATACATTTAGTTTTCCACTTATCTTTAGATTTAACCACTCATAGTTTTTCATGATACATTAAATGGTTTTGCACGTCAATTTTGTGAGGATGCATAAGGAAAGTCCTGTGCATAATAATTTTTAAATCAAAAATTTAATCAAATGAAAAGCTGGAAATTCTTTTTAAGGAATAAATTCTCATCGGTAGTAAATACTATTGGGCTTTCATTAGGACTGTCAGCCACTATTCTTATTGCTATTTGGGTGGATAGCGAGACAGGTTATGATAGTTTTCACGAAAAAAAAGATTCTATCTATCGGATATTAAGTGATGGAACAACCTATATGGCTGATGGCTTTCCTGTTTCACCTGGTAAACTGGGTGTGATAGCCAGGGAGCGCCTTCCTGAGGTTGTGAATCAGACCAGGATATTTGTTGGCTCCGATTGTGTTTTTTACAGGGGTGATGATGCTATAAACTCAGGATACGGAATTATTGTAGACCCGGAATTTTTCGAAATATTTAGCTTTCCTATATTAAGAGGAAATCCTGATACATGGTTGGAAGATCCGAATTCAATTATTCTGACTGAAAGTCTGAGTAAGAAGGTTTTTGGAGATGATGATCCTATTGGAGAATCATTAAAGGTCGACGATAATTATTTTAAGGTAACCGGAATTCTTAAGGATATCCCTATAAAATCACACCTCAAGTTTCAGTACGTAGGGTCTATGGCTAATTTTGAAAATGTAGCAGAGCATTGGGGCTCGTTTGCTTTTAACACCTACCTGGAACTATCTGATTCGCCAGATATTGAGAATATTGAAAAAAGCCTGACCGGGATTGGAGTAGAAAATAGATGCCCACAGGTAATACAGGATAGTCTTGTTTTTAAATTGCAGCCCTTAAAAGAAGTTTACCTTGATACACCCATGAAGGCAGCCTGGCCTTATTTAAAGAGCGGGGAAAGAAAAACCATAACAACATTTATAATAATTGGATTGGTAATATTACTTATAGCCTGTATTAATTTTCTCAACTTCTCACTGGTGAACCTGGATTCACGAAATAAAGAAATTGGAATTAAAAGGGTATTAGGTGCGGGAAAGAACAGGATATTTATTGATGGGTCGGTTGAATCCGGCTTTCAAATTTTAATAGCTTCTGTACTTGCATTTTTGCTAGCATCGCTATTCTACCCGTTGATTGAAGGATTTTCAGGTAAGGAGATCGAATATCATATTGGTTTGAACCTGATAAAATATGTAGGCCCTGCTCTAATAATTTGTTTTCTTCTTTCGGCGGTTTATCCATCCTTATTACTTTCATTCAGGTCAGGGGCACTTGTAATAAGCAGAAACGCAAAAATTTCATCGGGGGGCAGCAGAATATTCAATATGCGATCTGTGATGTTATTGTTTCAAATGATTGTATCCGGAGTTTTGATATTTGTTTCTTCTATGCTTATCAGGCAGACTGTCTATGTTAATAATATGGATCTCGGCTTTAGCCCTGAATCGGTCTACTGCATTAAGCTTCACAGTCCGTCCCAGGAGAACTATCGCGTAATAAGGGATAGGCTCTTAAATAATCCATCAGTAAATTTTGTTTCATCTTCCGACTATCTCTGGGTATCGATGAATGACAGATGCGGTGGTTGTATAAGGTGGGAAGGGATGGATCCGGATTTTAGCCCGGAGATCAGAAAGGCAGCAATTGGGTATGATTATTTTGGCTTGATGAATGTAGATATTATTGAAGGAAGAGATTTTGGACGAGACTATCCTGGTGACGCTTCAGGTTCATTCCTTATAAATGAGTCTGCAAAAAGACTGATGGGAATTGATGATATAATAGGGACTAAACTTGTTCAGTCAGGCATACGGGGCCGGGGGATGCGCCGATTCGCATTATCGAGTTTTCGGATTTTACCTGTCGGCCTTGTCGAGGCACCTTTTTAAAACTGCACCGATTGCTGAAGGTTTACCTAAAGCAAATTCGTCTTTACTTCAAATACTTTCCAATCGGTATTCATCGCCACGGATATCGCGCAGCCGAGTTGGCGGCGGCTGCACAAGATCGCAAAAAATTTTGGACGATGTACGATCTATTATTTCGGAGAGCAAGAACGAATTTTCAAGGGAGAGTTGTTGCAACCAGCGCGAAGGCTGGGCTTGACGCGACCTGGGTTGCTGGTGAATTGGATCGGGGAAGCTACCGCCGCCGTGTGATTCGCGATCGACATCATGGGAGACGTTTGGGAGTGCGCAGTGTTCCAACCTTGTTTATCAACGGCCGCCGTCTTCAGGGAACGCCGGATTATGAAAAACTTCGAAAGGTGCTGTTGAGTGAGCTTTGGAAGTCGGGTGTCCCCTTGGGAGCCTACCCTTGAAAAAGAAAGGTTTGTGTTTTCTCCCAAAAAGAAATTTTTTCTGAAAGAGGGAACCCTCTTCGCTTTCACGGTGAACAGCGAGCTAAATTCTTTGTATTATGGGGGTTCTCGAATCGTTTGTGGTGCGCGTGATCTATTGGATTGGGAAAAGGATGTTTCTCGATAAGAAATAGTCTATTTCCCAAGGGAGTGTCCCGTGTTATATTGTGCGCTAAGCGATAGGAAATGGATGTTGTGACCAGCCGAGATTGGCGCAGGAAAGCCAGAATATGAGCGATGTGAATGACCCAATAGATTTTGGACCTTTTGTGCTTAACCGCAAAATTGTTGCGGGTGGTATGGCTGAGGTGTGGGATGCCAAAAAGACCGGTATGGAGGGATTTGGTAGTCTTGCCCTGAAGGTGATCTTGCCACATCACGCGGAAAATCATGAATTTGTGGAGATGTTTCTTGACGAGGGCCGTCTTGCCGCCATGCTCGATCATCCGAACATTTGTCAGATCAGTGAGTTGGGTCGGGTAAAAGATACCTATTACCTAGCGATGGAATATATTGACGGGATTATTGAGTGGGTTGATGAGGGAGGTGGCAAAACGGAGCGAGTTTATCCCCTTCGAACATTGCTGTCAGATCATCATTGGGGGCTGTTCTGGGCTCGATTATGCACATTCTCGAACAGATGGGAATGGAAGTCCACTGAATTCGGTCCACCGTGATATTTCTCGCCACAGAATATTATGATTACAGTCGATGGCAACGTAAAAGTGGTGGATTTTGGTATTGCCAAAGCGGCGACACAAATTCATGAGACACGAGCGGGTGTATTTAAGGGGAAATATGCCTACATGTCGCCAGAACAGGCCACAGGAAAAAACCCTGGATCGACGAAGTGATATTTTTGCCTTGGGTATCTTGTTGTGGGAGATGACAACAGGTCATCGGCTGTTTAAAGCGGACAACGAGATCGCGACGTTGCATAAGATCATCGGGGGGAACTATCCGCCACCATCGGCATACCGAGACGGTTATCATCCACAACTGGAATTGATTGTTCTCAAGGCACTCTCGACAGATGTGCGTGATCGCTACCAGGATTGTGGCGAGATGCAACTTGCCTTAGAGGACTTCTTGCTGAGTCATGGGATGGCGGCGGGAACCAAGCGGCTTGCTTACTATATCCGTTCGATTACATCCGGAGAAGATGTACCGTTGCCCAAACTTTCTTCGGTGGTGAGTCAGTACGACAGTGACTCTGGGGTGCATACTCCTTCTCCTGACCTCGGTTGCCAACAGGAACGAATCCTCTGCCCACGCAGGGTATGCTCCGGTTCTTTCACCAGGATTACAACTCCTCTTCCCATTTTCAGTCCGGCATCCACGCCAGCGGTGTCGATGATGTCACGCGTGCACCGTTGGCCTCGGAGCGTTTGTCTGGCGGAAAAAGGCGAAACTGGACGATCGAAGAAGGCAGTAATTGCCGTTTTTTGGGTGGCGGTGGGTTTGCTTTTTTGAAGCTCTCGCAAACGGAGACACCATCCGCGCAACGAGAAGAGATGTTTTGCCAATCCAAAGCGCCAGCCGGAGCGGCGGTGGCGAACGGTCGGATGTTGGGCAAACACCAAAGGTTGCATGTTTTTTTCGGAATCAGCGGCTAATCCTTCGTGTTGTGCGTAAGGGGTATCAGCCTTTTTGTTCAGCAGTTTGCTGCGCTCACCGAGGAAAAAGTAGCGCAACCGCTTCAGGTTCAGTTGCTCCGCGAGACCGGCGAGGTTCTTTATGCAACACTTGTGGTGCAGGTGGTTCCTACATCAGCCTCGGTATTTCTCGATGGTCGTAAGCTGACAGCCGCAGTCGCGGGATTCTTCACCGAGAGAGTCCGTGCGCTTCATGCACATGTGATCACCGTTCGTCGAGAGGGCTATAAAGATCATGTGGCGCAGTTCAAGGCAAAACCCGATGAGAAGAAAACGTTGGGTTTGATCAAGCCACAAAAACAGCGACGAGTTCGGCCCCGCCGTCCGGTAGTACGCCGTCGGTGGATCGCCCGTTATACACGACCTCGTACTGAAGACAGGTTGTGCGTCCACCCGTTCGTCCGGCTCGTCAGGTCGGGCATGTCTCTATCTATTCGCAGCCAGCCAATGCTGCTGTTTTTATTGATAGAGCGCGAGCCGGGAAGACGCCCCTTTCGCGTTATGCTGTGTCTCAAGGAGCTCATAGCATTCGTTTGGTCAAAAAAGGATTTTATCCGGTAGAGCGTACCGTACGGGTGGCTGTGGATGAGCATTCTTCGGTTTCATACACGATGAATCCCATTCCAAAGAAGCGTCCGATCGCTTTTTTGACAGTGGGGGCGATTCTGGAAAGCAATGTTTACCTTGATGGCAAGAAGATCGGTAGCACACCCATCTACAACCGTCGCATTCTTTCGGCAGGTACACGATTGAGTTTGAAACGGTGAAGTATCAGGCCCGTCACCGTAAAAAGGTCCAAATCGAAAAGGGCAAACAAAAGATCTTCTATCGTTTTCGTTGGGGGAAGCTTTGGGTTCTTTCCAGGCCTACTGCCAAAATTTATGTAAACCGCGACTACTTGGGACTTTCAATGAAACCTCCCTACAAGATCCCTGCCAGTTCCTATACAATCAAATTTCACTTTCCCAACGGACAAATTCGTCTCCAGCGCAATGTTTCGATCAAAGCGGGAATGAAGACGACCATTCGGCAATTCCTCAAACGCCAGAATCAGCGGTCAGCATGGGTCGAAAGTGGTTTACGTGCGTGGGTAGGCATGGGCGCTGCCCGTACAAAGGCAAAGATGTCAAATGATAGGGGCAATCCCTTGGGATTGCTGAACTTGTGTCAAGGAGCAAAGAAGGACGAGCGATGTTTGACAAAATATTGATCGCGAATCGTGGAGAGATTGTTCGACGTATTATCCGAACCTGTCGGAAGTTAGGCATTGCAACGGTTGCTGTATATTCGGAGGTGGATCAACACACAAGTTTTGTGCGAGATGCCGATCAGGCGGTGTTGATTGGTCCAGCTCATCCGGCTCAAAGCTATCTGAATATAGAGAAGATTCTGGAGGTTGCCAAAGAGCAGGGTGCGCAAGCGATCCATCCGGGGTACGGTTTTGGCGGAGAGTGCTGACTTTGCCAACGCTTGCGCTGAGGCTGGTTTGGTCTTTATTGGTCCATCGGCGGAAGTGCTTCGTCGTGTGGGAGACAGCGTCGGCTCGTCGTCAGATGAAGGAGGCAGGCCTTCCGATTATTCCTGGAAGTTCGGGACCCACAGCTGATTTGTCACAGGCCCGAGCCTGTGCCGAAGAAGTGGGCTATCCTTTGTTGGTCAAAGCCGCTCTTGGCGGCGGGGGCATCGGGATGACCAAGGTCAAGAATGTGGAACGTTTGGAAAAGGCGCTACGCAAAGCTCGCGACCGGGCAGAGCGTAGTTTTGGTTCGCCGCTTGTGTATGTGGAGCGCTTGTTGGAGACGCCTCGCCATGTCGAGGTGCAGGTGTTGGCGGAGGCGGATGGGACGACCTTTCACGTGCTAGAACGGGAATGTTCGGTAAGCCAGCGACGCCATCAAAAAGGTGATGGAAGAAGCACCGGCTCCTCAGTTGGAGCCAACCTTGCGGCACAAGTTGCATCAAGCGGCGCGCCAGGCTATGGAGGCTGTTGGTTATCGAAATGCCGGGATCGTCGAGTTCTTGGTTACGCCAGACGAGCAGTTTTACTTTATGGAGATCAACGCGCGTCTTCAGGTGGAACATGAGACGGGAGGCGATTACATCGTTGGATTTGCAGAAGCTCAGCTACGCATTGCAGCAGGAGCCTTCGTATCGATCCTCATGCCATCGAGGCAAAAGGGCACGCGATTCAATGCCGGATTTATGCGGAAGATCCCTTTCGATTTTTGCCTTCACCCGGAACGATCCGCGAGCTTCACTTTCCTGAAGGGGAGGGCTTCGATTGACTCTGGATTGAGGCCAATAGTGAGGTGACTCCCTTTTATGATCCGATGTTGGCCAAAGTGATCGCTTGGGGACCCGATCGAGCCGTAGCCCTCAAGCGACTGGCTGCAGCGATTGATGCCTGTGTGATTGAGGGATTCGAACCAACCTGCCTTTGCATCAAAAGCTTCTCCGCGATCCCGAACTGTTGGCCGGACCGGTCAACACCTCTTTCTTGGAAGGCCCTTTTCTCGAAAACAAAAACAAACGAGCTGAATTTTGAGTACTAGCAAAACAATGTCAGAAGAAGTCGTACTTTATCAGGTAAGTGAACAGGTAGCTACGATTACGTTAAACCGTCCAGAGCGGCGGAATAGTCTCAATGAGGACATTATCCGTGGCGTGAGTGAAGGGCTGGCCAAAGCGGATGACGATGCTGAAGTTCGAGTGATCGTTTTGACTGGCGCAGGAGAAAGCTTTTTGTGCTGGTGCTGATCTGATGGGTGGTGGCGAGCGCCGGAGGTGGAGAAGGGCTGGTTGGCGACGCATTATGGGCGGCGTGGTTTTACCGAAATGTTGTTACAAATGCAACGAGTGAGTAAACCGATTGTCGGTCGGATCAACGGCCATGCTCTTGGTGGGGGCTTGGTTTGGCTTTGAGCTGTGATATCGCCATTTGCCTCCGAGAATGCGATGCTGGGGACACCTGAAGCAAAGTTAGGCCTGTTTCCTATGATGATTATGCCTCTAATCTTCGCCATATAGGTCGAAAGCGAGGGTTGGAGATGATCTTGACGGGGCAAAGCGTTTTGTCGCGAAGGAAGTCTCTCTTTTGGGTTTGATCAACCGTGCAGTTCCAACGGATCAATTGGATGAAGAGATCAAAACGATCTGTCAAAAGTTGATAGCAGGCAGCCCGGCTACGCTTCGCTTGGGTGACACATTCTATCGGATCGCAGAGATGCCTTTGGAACAAGCGATGGCCTTTGCCCATGATCAGTTTACCTTGAATACATTGTTGGAAGACGCACAAGAGGGGGTGTTGGCTTTTGAGAAGCGCGCTCCCAATGGAAAGGACGTTAGCATCATGAGTATGATGAAAGAACATCTTGAGGAGTTGGAGAAGCGAAGAGAGAAAGCGAAACAGATGGGAGGGGCCGAGCGGATTGAGCGCCAACACAAGGCAAACAAACTGACAGCTCGGGAGCGTCTCGATCTGTTGTTTGATGAAGGGAGTTTTGTTGAGATCGGCCTTCATGCCCACCATCAATCGACCTCTCCGCAGATGCATGGCAAGGAAACGCCGGCCGATGGCGTGGTGACCGGTTTT
>CALOFK010000003.1:0-1236053 GCA_942492595.1 uncultured Marinilabiliaceae bacterium
ATGCGGTATAATCAATTGCCTTGATCATGCTTTTTGCAGCCGCATTTATCGGAGTGAATAGTATAAAGAATTGAAGTTTTAAAATATAATCACGGTCTGTTTCCGTGAACTAAAAATTAGTAATTTAACGTTCAGACAAGTATGTTGTAGTATGACTGGTGAACTTGCCGGCGTGAACGCCGCCTGGTTCAGGCAAAAAGCCCGCCACAACGGTCTGAAGCCCGTTGCCGCCTACTGAATCATACCGCTGACCGTTAGTACCAATTGCCACCAAGACCCATATGGATAGAGACTTTTTAAAACCGAGACTAACAATAAAACTGATAGGCAAGCAGAGATTTGCTCTAGGTATAGTACTCGGATTCACAATGTTCGATCCTACTAATTTAATATGTTGTTTTTCTCATAGGTCTAAGTTTTTTAAAGAATCATTTAGGTCGATTACTTGCCCGATTACTATAGAGAGGAGATTTATTGATCTTACCAGAGAAAGAATTTAGATTTTATGATCTATTAACAACAGCATTTGTAATAACAACATCTTTTGTAATAACAATATATACCTGGTTTGACGGTTTAGGCCATCTAAGAAATAAAAGAAAATTTTATAAGAAATGGATTCTAAATAATGCGATCTTTTTACTTGCCATTCCATTAATGTTAATGTTCAGAGTCATCTCATTAGTCGGTATATATAATACAGGCATAATCAGTTTCTCAAATGAATTTCCGATTACTAATATTCAAAGATTACTCTGGCTCGGACCGGTCTATATATTTTTTGCACAATGGCAAACAGCACAGGTTTATATTAAGACAGTAGATATTGGATAGTATCCTCATTAGGCTGTAATACTATTTCTCACCTTTCGTACTAAGGCCTTTTACCACCAATCGACAGGAATATTCTTAACAACAGTTACTCTAATCTTTTTTCTCATGAATTCTCGTTTATAGAGATCGAAATTCAAAAACTTGAAAATCAAGGACACTACCTGAATGAAAGGACAGTTGAGATAATCAAACTTCGAGAATCGGAAGATGTAAACAACCTACTCATAGAAATTCAAAGAAACTTCAATAACTCGAAATCAAGAAAAATAGGACTTGACACCCTAATACTTCAAAAGATTCTTACTCATAATATGAATGGGAATAACTTTCACTATGCAATTTGGTATAATGAAGGAGATTCATGGCCTTACGCATATCCTGAAGATATATACTCGCAAATAGTTCAATATAATGAAAATAGTTATGAACGAAAGGTGCTAATAGACATTCTAACGGAAGAAGCCAATTTCTTCATACCTATAGATTCAATCTTCTTATCAGATGACTTAGACAATGGAACTAATGACATTCGAAAGCCTTATATACAGAATCAGAGTTTGCAAAGAAATTATATGTACGACTACTATGGCCAAGAGTAGAATAGAACAAGTTAGGACGAAATTGGTAGGTGTATATCCAAATGATGATTTGATTAGTAAAATACCTAAAATAAACATAGATTCGATACCAGGAAACCAACAAATAGAATATAAACTTAATTTAGATTAACAGCAACTGGTACCAACATGCGGTATAATTAATAGGCTTGTCATGGTATTTGCACCCCTACTCTAACGATAGGAAGATCGCCAAAGAATTAACGTCTTAGTAATAATATAACACCTATAACTGCAATAAATAAAAGACACAATGTAACGGTTGGAAGATCATAGTATGAAAAGTCCAGGCAAATACACACGCCACAACGGTCTGAAGCCCGTTGCCGCCTACTAAATCATACCGCTGACCGTTAGGCAACATGTAAGGAGAACCATGCACAAATCAATAGTATATATATCATGCATACTGTGTCTGTTCGGTTGTTTTGGCAGTTCAGAGAAAGAAACTGACAAGAAGATTGAGAATGTAACAGTATCACATATTGATACTCTTGAGACGAAGGCGCTGCAAATAGATCCTTCTGAAGTCGATTTCTATCCTGATACATGTATTGGTATGATTAGCCTCTACCAATCAAATAAGATTGAAAAGTACTTAGGAAAGGATCCTATGAGTCGTATACTGGATGATTATTTCCCAAGTTTGAATGTACTTTCATCAGATAAAACTCAGAAACTTACAGTAATCTTCCACCCTGGCTCTGTTGTAAACGAATTTTCAGAATTTAGTATTAGTTATAATACAGATAATGAGGTTGAAACTTATATAACTAGTGATAATGAATTCATTACCGAAAGTGGAATCAAACTTGGAATATCAATAGATGAACTCAAAGGCATTAAAGGTATACCCGCCTCTACTATTGAAGATGAAACGGTATTGATATCGTATAAAATTGTAGGAATTGAAAACTCAGAATTTCTTAGGAGATATAATATGCCTGAATATTATGCCAGGTATAAATTTGAAAATGGAAAATTAATCGAGTTTCAATTTGGATTTGAATATCCTTAAAAAGAAAAAAACACGTTGCCTAACATGCGGTCATGTTTAATGCCGCTACTCCTGCACTTAAGACCGTAAAGATTTGAAAAGTAAAACCAAATAACCTAATTATGAATACCTAGACAGCGGCACTGTATATACCGCTGACCGTTAGGGGCAAGTTTTAGACCAACAGATGCTGAGAGAATTTTTGGAAATAAATCAAACAATGGCAATACAGCTTGCAATAATTGTATTGATTGTAGGCTTGGTTGTTTATAATGCCTACAGGAACAAGAGGTTATTAGAGTCAGTTACGAATTCATCAAGAGGCACAAGATCAGAACGCAAACTAGTATTAAAACTTCTGAAATATGGCATTCCCTCGCAAACAATCTTTCATGATTTATATGTTGAGAAACGAAAAAGAAGATACGCACAAATTGATTTAGTTGTTCCTACGAGTGTTGGAGTGTTAGTCTTTGAAGTGAAAGATTACAGCGGTTGGATTTATGGTAATGATAGTCCAAAATGGACACAGGTATTAGCATATGGACGAGAGAAGCATCGATTCTATAATCCTATTATGCAAAACAGCAAGCATGTTATTGACTTGAAGAAGAAGTTGAGCCAGTTTGAAAACATACCTTTCTTCTCGATAATAGTATTTTATGGTGATAGCGTAATTAAAGATTTTGGTCATGTACCGTATAGAACATTTATTATAAAGCCAGGAAGTTTAAATAAACTAATTAGTGATATTTTAAAAAATTCCGAACCAGCTAAATACACGAATAAGAGAGAGGTAGTTAACGTTCTTATAGAGGCAGTTAAAAATGGAGAAGATCCAGAGATTAGAAATATGCACATTGCACATATTATGAATATGTTCGGATAATTAAGATATGTAAATAAAAACCAGCCCCTAACATGCGGTATAATTAATAAGCTTGTCACGGTATTTGCACACCTGCACTAACGATAGGAAGATCGCCAAAGAATCAATATCTTAGTAAGAATTAAGTACATAAAACTGCAATAAATAAAAGACATAATGTAACGGTTGGAAGATCAGAGCATGAAAGTTCTGGCAAATACACGCGCCACAACGGTCTGAAGCCCGTTGGCACAAACTAAATCATACCGCTGACCGTTAGGTTGCATATTGAAAAGACACTGCACAAAATTTGGAGGTTACTAATAAAGTACTTATATTTGTACTTATATAAATACTTATAATTATGATAGCAGCAAATTTCACAGAGTTCAGAACATCTCTTAAGGGGTTTCTTGATAGTGTCGAGAATGATAAGGAAACACTTATTATAAAGAGGAAAACCGGTAAAGGTGCTGTAATGATTTCACTTGACGAGTATAACTCTATCATGGAAACGTTACATCTTCTTAGTTCTCAAAAGAACGCAGCCAGATTGTATGAGTCCATTGAACAAATGAAAAGTGGTAAATCCTCTAAGAAACAACTGATAGAAGAATGAAAAAAATCATCTTCTCAAAGAATGCATGGGAGGATTATACTTCCTGGCAAAATCAAGACAAGAAAACCCTCAAGAAAATTAATTCTCTAATAAGAGACATCCAGACTTCCCCCTATGAAGGTATTGGAAAACCAGAACCCTTGAAATACGATCTAGCCGGGCTTTGGTCCAGAAGAATAGACAGAGAACACAGACTAGTCTATAGCGTTGAAGATCAAGATCTGCTAATATACAGCTGCAGATACCACTATGATAATAAATAATAAATACGCAACCTAAAAATAAGTTAGGTACCATGGCAAAAAAGAGAATTACACAAAATTAATTATCTTTGAAAAAAGGCACGTGATGAATATACAATCAGAAAAATTAAAGCTTATTGAATGGATTACCCGAGTCCAGGATAATGCCATCATTGAGAAGCTGTTAAGTGTAAAAGAGGAATCTGATTGGTGGGACGATATTTCAATTGAAGAAAGGGAGTCAATTGAGAAAGGCCTAACGGATATTAAGGAAGGTAAGACCCATCAGCACTCATCAGCTAAGAAACTTTATGAAAAGTACTTATAAGATAGTTTGGTCAGACAATGCTTTATCTGAGCTAAAAGATATCATTGACTACCTAAAGTCAAATTGGACAGATAAGGAAATTTCTAAATTTTTCAAGAAACTTGAAAAGACTATCAAGCAGATTTCTATTAATCCATTAATGTTTCCTAAAACAGAAAAGAAAGAATCTATTAGAAGATGCGTTTTATCGAAACAATTGACACTTTACTACCAAACTGACACCAACTACCTATATATCATCTCATTGTTTGACAACAGAAGAAACCCAGAGACAAAGAAAATTTAAAAACCACGGTACCTAACATGCGGTATAATTAATAGGTTTTGTCATGCTTTTTGCTGGGCCCTCACTGAGGACAGCCAGACAAAAAACACAAACGGTTTAAAGGCCCGAGGGCCCTCACACTATTACTAAAGAATATTTAACTATATAAAAAAAAAGGGGAGGGGAAGGAGGGGGGAAAAAGGCGGCCACGGGGGGGGAAACCCCCGCCCCCAACAAACAACCGGGGAGGTGGGGGGCGAGGAAAGAGCCCAATTTTCCATATAAAATCCTAATATAAATATAATATTTGAAAGAAAATATATGATATTACTTTTATTCTATTTATTTCTTGCTCTAGTTGTTTCATTTCTCTGTTCTATAATGGAAGCAGTGCTTCTTTCAACACCACAATCCTTCTTGATAGTTAAGTATGAAAATGGAAATGCCTGGGCAAAATCATTTGTTGATTTAAAAACCAATATTGATAAGCCTTTATCTGCAATTTTATCATTAAATACAGTAGCGCATACAGTTGGTGCAGCTGGAGTTGGAGCACAAGCAGTTAAAATATTTGGTGAAGCTTCTTTTGGAATTGTATCAGCTATTTTAACAATTTTAATTTTGGTAATCACAGAAATAATCCCAAAAACGATTGGAGCCAGATATTGGAGAAATCTGGCCATGATTTCTTCTCGAATTATACAAGTCATGATAATTATTACCTATCCATTAGTTGTTATGTCAGCTTTCATTACGAAACTTATTTCAAAAAACAGGCAAGAGCAAACTACTAGCAGAGAAGAAATTGCAGCATTAGCAAATATAGGAGCAGATGAAGGGATTTTTTCAAATAAAGAACATAAAATAATTCAAAATTTACTTCGGCTCAAGAATGTGAAAGTAACAGAAATAATGACACCAAGAGTTGTTGTTGCTGTCGCCGATGAGAAATTATATCTAAAAGATTTTTTTAAGAATAAAGATTATCTAAAGTTTTCTCGCATCCCAATATATTCAGAAAATGATGAAAACATAACAGGGTATGTTTTCAGGCAGGAAGTTTTTGAAAAACTGGCAGAAGACCAACATGATTTAAAACTGAAAGATGTTAAACGAGAGATAGTTGTAGTTCCAAATAGTATAGTACTATTTGCATTGTGGGAAAAACTATTAGAAAAAAAAGAGCATATTGCATTAATTGTAGATGAATATGGTGGTTTAGACGGAATTGTAACAATGGAAGATATTATTGAAACTATGCTTGGTCTTGAAATAATTGATGAAACTGATACCATAGTTGACATGCAAAAATATGCAAGGGATAGATGGAAGGAAAGACAGGCGAAATACAATATAATCGACAGATTAAATAAACAAGACGAATAAAAAACGCCACCTAACATGCGGTATATGTAAGAGCCTTTGTCACGGTTTTTGCTTTGCAAATAGTGGGAGAAGAGGGTTTTTGTATTTTTTATAATTTATCGTGGGGGGCCCCCCGGGCCGGGATTGTTTTTTTTTTGGTTTTTGTTTTTTTTTTTGGGGTGAAATTGAGTACACCCGGCAGAGAAAAGTACGAAACTGATTCCTTGGCTTTCAGACTTGGCGTAATGCTTAAGGAGGCAAGAAAAGACGCACATATAACTCAGAAGGAACTTGCAGACAAGATAGGAACCAAGAAAAGTTATATTTCACGTATAGAGAGAGGAAAAAGTGACATACAGGTATCTACTTATCAGAAACTGATTGAAAGAGGACTAGGCCGTACCCTGAATATTTCTATTGAACCCTAAAAGCTACTGTAGCTAACATGCGGTCATGTGGCAATAGGTTTGTCATGGTATTTGCAAGTGCCATTTAGCCAGGAAATCAAAAGAATAATTAATATCTTACAAGTAATAAAAACCAGTTTAACTACAACCAATCAAGACGACCATCGGTATGACAGGAAAGTGTCTAGCAGAAGAGTTTCATAGCAAATACACATGCCACAGCGGACTGTAGCCGCTGCCACCTACTGCACATACCGCCGACCGTTAGCAATAATATAAAGACACAATGAAACGAAACACCATTAATTGGAAAAGAGTAATACTGTTTTTCGTCATTGCGACTCTAATTTCGAATATATTTAGATTTGATATTTTTGAAGTCAAAACATCATTAGAAAAGTTACCGACTTGGCTATTCATCCTAATTTCAGTTCTTCTTGAAGGTAGCGGAGTTATTATTGGTGGCTTAATTGCATTGACCTTGCTGAAAAAAAGAGAGGGACACAGATTTCTTTCTTTGGTACTTCGAAACAAAAAAGCATAATGATGGCTGCAATTCCAATCGCAATTTTGACAATAATTGGTGTTAATAATGAATTTGAAATGAACTCACATCTGTATGGACTAATCGCCATCATTGGGACGTTAATATATTGCTTAATGGAGGAATTGGGTTGGCGAGGCTACCTGCAAGAAGAATTAAGAAACCTAAAGGCTTGGCCAAAATATTTAATCATAGGATTTGTTTGGTATTTATGGCATTTGTCTTTCTTGACTGAAGCGTCAGTTGGAGATAATCTTTTCTTTTTGGCCATAATGATTTTTGGAAGTTGGGGTATTGGTCAAGTAGCGGAATCAACAAAATCAATTTTAGCCTGCGCTTGTTTTCATCTTATTATCCAGATTATGATGTTCAATGCGTTAATCAAAAACGGAATTGACGGGACCGAAAAACTGATAATATTAGGAGTTTCAGTTGCTCTATGGTTTGTGATTATTAAGAAATGGGAAAAAGAAAATACTATTGCTAACATTGTATAAGCGGCATTAAAACGACCGCTTATACTAACCGTGCGCAATTATTTGGTTTTTGAAATCACATGACATCATGAAAAATATAACTACCATATTAACAGGACTGATTTTGACATTCAGCACTGTGCTCATGGCTCAGCAACCCTGGGAAACCGATACTTTAGACTATAATCATCTTGCGGGGTGGCCTCGAGCTCAATTTAGCGATGAACAGCTAGCGCTGAACGCTACCCGATATTACCAATTTGGGAGAGATACGGAGCGACATGAAGATAAAACATGGACCACCTTACGTCGCGTAATGGACTTTGAAACGGGGAAGTTTTTCGACCTGAGAACATCCAATCAAAGCTTTCCGCAGCGCCATATGGATACCCTAAATATGAAGAGTATATCTAATGGAGAGCTTGTTCATTATGCCAATGATGTTTCGACCTATGTCTATAGAAAGTCTGTGAATTACCAAACCAGAGGGCATTACTTTGTGCAGTACAACCACAAAACGGACTCATGGTCAGACCTGATCCTTATGGGGCCACACACCGATAAGCAATACATTCATAAGTTAGGTTTTGATATGAATGATCGATATTATTACTATGCTTACGCTATGCAGGATTCAGTGATTCGTCGTGGTCATAATTATGCCCCTGAATACCACCCCACCCGCTACAAGTTGGAACGGCTTGATCTCAGGAAATTCAAAACTGAAACATTGTTCACCCTTCATATGCCTGAGAGAGAGGTGGTCCTGCATTTTGAGTCAGTGCTGTTTACACCAGATGGCAAGCACATGATATTGTTGGAATATGACGATAGTGCTTACGAGAAGGATGGACCGAATGACCCTCATCCGGTGGCATATATCATCGACGTGGAGGACAACAGCTATAAGACCGTCGAGATACCCTGGACTCCCTACGGGAATTTCATCACACCTGATTCGAAATACCTGATCGTTGGCAGTTACCTGAAAGGATCGATCCTAAAGATCGACCTGGATGAGGCCAGAGTAGTGAAGCAGATTACCTCAACCAAAACTATTTTCGACTTCTATATGGCCCCTTCGGGCAACTACTTCATGGTCATCTATGACTACGAGAAAACACCGCGTAAGGTGGTTGATTTCAGAAGCACGGGAGACTTGGGGCTTCTTACCACGATGCAGCTTGAACAACTTTTTGGGAAAGGGGCCAGGCATGAAATGTTCCGACAAGGCCTTTATGGCCGGCCCATACTTTCTCGTGAATTGAAAACGGAAGCCGACGAAAAAAGGCCCCTCCCAATTTTAAATTATTTACCGGAGTACATTGGTCCTGCCAAAGCGGGAAGCTCACAGGCTATTGCCTTGGCGAAGGCAGAGTCAATCGCCAAAGCCAAACAGTATATCAAAAACAGTCGTGCGGAATTTACGCAGGAAAAATACATTCCGAAGAACCTGGAAGCGGTTAGTTTCACTTCCGACGGCAATGTGATCATCAGTGGGGAGCGACATCTGGATCACGAAACATCAGCCACCTATGTTACCAAACTATCCCCCGAAGGAAAAGTAATTTGGGAGACAAAAATACCGGGGGAGCAAGGAGCGACTTCTTCACCAGGATTCCACTTTACCACGAACGATGGAGGCTGTATTATGTTTACCCGATATTATCACAACATGAAGTCTTTTGGTTGCTCTCGAATAACACGTTTGGATGGATCGGGCAAAATAACATATGATTACAAGTTCATTCGTGAACCCAACCCGGGACACAAGGACGTGGATTGGAAAGATGCCGTGTTATTGCCAGATGGTTCCCTCCAATTGGAAGGTTTAAGTTTTGTTGAGCGAAAACAATTTGGCCAGGGTGATTGGCGAAACCTGTATAGGCCCTGGACGGGCACGATGAGTGCGACCGGCGTATTTACAGAAACTACTACCAAGCAGCTTCAGCCTCAAGAGAAATCATATTGGGATAAGGCACGCTAAACCTATTAAAATATTAATTGTCCTAATCAAAATATATTAGATTAATATGGAATAAAAAAGCAAATAACAACGCACAACATGCGGTATAATCAATTTGCTGTGGCATGGTTTTTTGCAGTGCCCTCGCTGAGGACAACTTTGCTAAAACCATACAGTGGTTTATAGGCTCGAGGGCCCTCACACCGGAACTAAAAAAACTATATTTATATAATGAAATGATCAGCAGTATGATAAGAATTCAAAAACACATGCCATAACGACTTGAAAGCCATTACCGGCTACTGCACATACCGCTGACCGTTATAGCCAACTAAAGGAATGGAAACTATTAAAATTGAGAGACGAAGATTAACAGTAGATGAATACCAAGCTCTAAGGGGTACAACTGACTGGTTCAAAATAGATGATAAAGTTGTTGAAAAATCGATTAAGAATGATCTGTTTTCAATTTGTGTTTGCGATGGTGAAGAATTAGTGGGAATGGGTAGAATAGTAGGAGACGGAGCTATTTATTTCTATATCCAAGACATTATTGTAATACCTAGTTATCAAGGAAAAGGCCTTGGTATTAAAATAATGAATGAAATAGAAGCCTACTTACTAGAGAATGCCTATAACAACTCATTTATTGGGTTGATGGCAGCTAACGGTGTCCAAAAGTTCTACCATAAATTTGGCTATATAGAACGAGAAGATACACAACCAGGAATGTATAAAATGATAAAAAAATAGCTGGCTATAACATCCGGTATATTTAATCCCGAGTACTCGGGACTCGGTTCCGCCAGCCGTTGTATGTAATTGATACTTATGGATAAAACAAATCAGACACTGGAATTGAAAGATGGAAGAAAACTGGGGTTTGCTGAATATGGAGACCCCGATGGAAAACCGGTTTTTCACTTTAATGGATCAGGAGGGTCACGATTAGAACGTCCAGCCGATCTGAGTATTCTGACAGATCTTGGAATAAGGTATATTTCTACGGATAGACCCGGACACGGAAATTCAAGTCCCAAACAAGACAGAGAACTATTAGATTGGCCTGAAGATGTAGCTGGCATTGCGGACCACTTGGGTATAGATAAATTTCATGTTCTTGGCTGGTCAGCTGGCGGATCTCACGCCTTGGCTTGTGCGTACAAAATGCCTGAAAGAGTGATATCAGGAGCCATTGTGAGCGGCTTAGGTCCTCCGGATAGATCAAACCCATACGAAGGGTACAAGGGATTTTTGAAACTTCTGATGATCCTGGGAAGGAAATTTCCAAAACTGGTATACGTTTTTCGCAGAATTGCCGCTAAACAGATAAATAGACCATCCGGAAAAATAGGAGATAAATTTGTCAAATCTCTACCGGAAGTGGATCAGAAACCATTCGAAAATCCAGCAATAAAAGAAATGTTAATTGCTGACATTAAGGAAGGTTATAAGCAGGGAGGGAACGGTCCGGCTCGAGATGATATAATAATTAATTCCCCGTGGAAATTTGACATAAAAGAAATTCAAACAAGGTTTGATATCTGGCAAGGAGACTCCGATAAGAATGTTCCTGTTAATCAAGGAAAATATCAAGCTGAATTACTTCCTGATAACAACTTTCACTTATTGAAAAATAAGGGCCATATGTTCATGCTTGATGAATGGAAGAATGTTTTATCTGAATTAATCAAACGAACTACATACAACACAAAATAAACGGCATTAAAACGCCCGTTTATTCAGAACGTTAGGTGGCATAGCAAAACCAGAAACTAGTTGAAAATGAATGGTTTTTCTATAAGATACAATTAAGTAAAAATCAGCAAAGAAAATGAAACGAATAATAAACTACGAATTTCAAAAGTTTATACTGCTTATTGCAATAATACTACCTCTCTGTAATTGTTCCAGGGTTCCAGAAAAGCAACCTGGAATGAAGACTTATATTTTCAAAACCATTGGCCATAATAAACTAAAGCTATATGTATTTCAACCGTCAGGACAACAAGAGGAAGAAAGCGTTTCGGCAATAGTCTTCTTTCATGGAGGAGGCTTCTCAGGAGGTAAAGTTTCTCAATTTGAGAGTCAATGTAAGTATCTGGCCTCCCGTGGCATGGTAACTGTTCTTGCTGAATATCGACTCACAAACCGGCACAGTATTACTCCTTTTGAATCCGTTGAGGATGCAAAGTCAGCGATTCGTTGGGTTAGAGCCCATGCCAATGAGTTAGGCGTTGATGAAAACCGTATAGCTGCAGGAGGTGGTAGCGCAGGGGGGGATCTAGCAGCATGTACTGCCCTTATTAATGGATATGATGATGAAAATGAAGATCAAACCATTAGTTCTGTCCCAAATGCATTGGTCCTATTCAATCCGGTTCTTAATTTTCCTGAAAGTTTTATGAAAACCGCAAATAAATATCATGGTGAATGGCTTAATAAAGCTACAGAGATTTCTCCAATTCATAACGTACACAAAGGTGCACCACCTACAATTATTTTTCATGGAACGGAGGATGAAAGCGTGCCGTTTAATCATGCAATAGAGTTTTGTGAAGAGATGAAAAAGTATGGCAATAATTGCGAAGTTGTACCCTTTGAAGGACGCAAGCACGGATTTTTTAATTATCATATCAGCGAATTGGATTACCACGAAACAATGAGGATGACTGAAAACTTTTTATATTCTATTGGATTCCTGAAGGGAGATGTGATTATAAATGAGTGAATTGGTCTAATGTCGCTACGACCACCTAACATCCGGTATATTTAATCCCGAGGACTCGGGACTAAACATTGCTTGCTTTGCTGCGCGAGCTCGTCCCGAATACTCGGGACTCGGTTCCGCTGACCGTTATGGGGCATTTAACAAATGGCTGCAAACCAGAAAGTGGTATCTTTGAAATAAAACTTAAATGACTGGTCCAAATATTGAAATATTCCAAATAGAAGGTGAACAAACTATTGAAGTAAAACTCAGCCAGGATACAGTGTGGCTTTCTCAAAAACAAATGAGTGAAATCTTCGATAAAGACACTGATACTATTGGCCTCCACCTAAAGAACATATTTGAAAGCGGTGAACTTCAGGAAGATTCAACTACCGAGAAATCCTCGGTAGTTCAAATAGAAGGAAATAGAAAAGTCAAACGTGAGATCAAATTATACAACTTAGACGCCATAATATCAGTTGGCTATCGAGTAAACTCTAAGAGGGGAATGTTATTCAGAATATGGGCAAATAGAATACTGAAGGATTATTTGATTAAGGGTTACTCAATCAATGAGAAAAGATTAAAAGAAAAAGCAAATCAATTTAGACAATTACAGAAAACAATAAAGATTATTGGTAATGTAACCATTAATAAGAAGTTAACAGGAGATGAAAGCGAGGCTTTGCTAAATCTTGTTTCTGAATATTCCTATGCTCTAGATATTCTTGACCAGTACGATTACCAAAAATTAGCAATAAAGGATACATCAGGAGAGGACACCTATAAACTTGAATATAATGAAGCAATTTCCCTTATACAAAAGGTAAAATTGAAGCATGGCAACTCAGAACTTTTTGGCAGAGAAAAAGACAAGTCATTTCAGAGCTCAATTTCATCAATATATCAAACATTTGACGGTAAAGATCTCTACCCAAGTATTGAGGAAAAGGCTGCAAATTTATTATATTTTGTAACAAAGAATCATTCTTTTACGGACGGGAACAAAAGAATTGCTGCTCTCCTATTCCTATATTTCATGGAAAGAAATGGAATCCTATATAATACAGATAGAAGCAAACGAATTGCGGACAATACATTAGTAGCATTAACACTCATGATAGCGGTAAGCAAACCAGAAGAAAAGGATACAATCACAAAAGTAATTGTCAATCTAATAAATAAGAATAACTAAAACGCCCCATAACATGCGGTAATATTTAATGCCGCTCATATTGCAAGTAAGACAATAGCGATTTGAAAAGAAAAGAACCAATAACCTAATAAAACCCCCGGAAAGCGGCACTAAACATACCGCCAGCCGTTAGCAGCAATTAAAAATAACATGAGACCCAGCCTTCAATCAAGAATATTCGTCTGGATTTTGAAAATGTTCAACTTTAAGGAAATTGTTGAAAAAAGAGCATATAAAGAAATCTCGAGAACGAAGAAAGGATTTGTCCCCGAAAGCATTAAACGGCAATATTTGACCAATCTTGAGACATTTAACGCTATGGAAATAGCAACATTTGAAAGCAAAAAGGAATTAACAAAGAACCATATAATCTTCTTTCATGGAGGGGCCTATATTTTTGAAGCAACACCCAGTCATTGGAGGCTTGCAGAAAAAATAGTGAAGAATAGCTTTTGCAGGATGACTCTTGTTGATTATCCCTTGGCACCTGAGCATAATTATGAAGAAACCTTCACAGCAATAAGCGGCGCTTACGAAAAGCTGATAAACCATTATCCTGGAGACCATTTTATCTTAATGGGAGATTCTGCAGGCGGAGGACTGGCCCTTGCATTTACTCAAAAATTGATTGAAGAAAAACATAAAAAAATTCCTGCTAAAATTGTTTTGTTATCACCTTGGTTGGATATGACAATGTCAAATCCAGAAATTAAAAATCAGGAAAGCTTAGATTATATCTTGACTGTAAAAATGCTGAGGAATGCAGGGATGCAATATTCAAATGGCGATAATAAGAATCAATATTTGTTATCTCCCATTAATGGTGAATTGAAAGACATACCTGAAACAATAGTCTTCTACGGAACAGAAGAACTGTTTTATCCGGATTGCAAAAGACTCAAATCTATGATTGCTTCTGATAAGCAAAACATTATTTTCAAGGAATACCAGAAAATGCAGCACGATTGGGCCATATTCCCCATTCCTGAAAGCAAACAAGTTGTCAATGAAATTTGTGAATTCATTAAAGAATAATAAATGCTGCTAACATGCGGTCACCCCGAGATTTCGGGGCGGGCGGGGCAAGTTATTTAATCCCGAGTACTCGGGACTCGGTTCCGCCAGCCGTTAGCTACAAGCGGAAAAACGTACTTAGAAACAGTTATTACGTACATTTATATTTATTTACTTACGTGTTATTCGGTTTTATTACGTATATTTGTATTAAATAATACACGTAATCATGGATTCAAAACTTACATTAAACGTTGATAAAGATCTGGCCAGAAAAGCAAAAACATATGCCAGAAGCCGCGGAAGAAGCCTTTCTGATCTTGTAGAGAGTTATTTTAAGATTCTTACAAGCAAGTCAGATGATACTGAATTTGATTTGACAACAAAAGTTAAGTCATTGCTTGGCTCAATTAAGGTCCCCGAAGATTTTGACTACAAAACAGATTTAGCCGATCAATTATCAAAAAAGTATTTAAATGACTGATTTATTTATTGATACTGACGTAATTATTGATTTTATAATTGATCGTCAGCCATTCTCAAGAGAGGCAGCTCAGGTATTTACCCTTATCGATCAGAAAAAGGTAAAAGGATACACCTCTGCCCTATGCTATAGTAACCTCTATTATGTTCTTTCAAAGTATGCAGCTCATAAGAAAGTAATCACTATGCTGAACGAACTTTCGGAATTGGTAGGTATCTTGAAAGTAGATGATGATATAATAAAGGCTTCTCTCGCTTCTGACTTCAAAGATTTTGAGGACGCCATACAGTATTATACTGCTCAGGAATATAAGAGAATAGATGTCATAATAACCAGAAATATTAAAGACTATAAAAAGTCCTCCCTTCCAGTAATGACACCTGAAACATTTATGAAAACGTATGAACAAACCGCCAGTAGCTAACATGCGGTCACCCCGAGATTTCCCCGAGAAATCGGGGCGGGCGGGGCAAGTTATTTAATCCCGAGTACTCGGGACTCGGTTCCGCCAACCGTTATCGATCATGCTGACAAGTAATTAACATAATCAACAATGAAAACACATAGCTAAAACAACTTTGAAACATGAAATCAACTTTATATACCATAATTATTGTTTTATTATTACTAATTAACATGAACAGACTGCAAGCACAAAAAATAGAGACTAACCTTGATCAGGTTGAACTAATGAAGAAGTTTATTGGAACCTGGGAAGGAAAGTTTGGAGAGAACTCGTTGTTTGTATGTGAGAACAAGCAGTTTGCAAACGGACTTATTTCCTTTAGTCATATTACTACCAATGGGGAAACTATTGAATCAGTAGCACAGCTTTATGGATATGATAGCAGAATCGACAAATTCATTATTGCCGAACTAAAAGAATCTTCATCTGTCATTGAAATATGTTCAACCTGGTTTACTTCAACAAATACTGGAAAGATTATTATTACCAACCCAGACAATGCTCCTTATCAGTTTACATTTGAATTTAAAAGTCCAGACATTATTGAGCAAACAGCCATTCAAGATAATAATGTGGTAAATAGTATTATCCTTGAGCGAGTGAAGGATTAATATGAAGTAAAATGCACGAATCGATAACATGCGGTATAATTAATTGAGCAAAAAATAATAATAACAAGAATATACAATACTATGAGAAGAATTACTTTATTGATAATAATTCTTTGTTTGAATTCTCTTGTCAGTAATTCACAGAATAACAATCAAAATCGTGATAAATATTTAATGGTTTTAGATATACAGCAAAAATCATATGCTGATGAACAAGAAGAAAGGTCAGTAAAAGAATTAATACAAACAGTAAATGGTCTCATTAATAAGTTTGATACCCAAAAGGTTATTTATGTAGAAAATACTAAAAAAACACTCTTGCTTACCTTAAAGGGATTTATAATTGACACCTTACCAGTACGCAAGCTGGATAGTAGTTTAAGTATTGTCAATAATAATATTTTTACCAAATACGATGGGGATGCTTTTACTTCAGAAGAAATAGTTGAGTTTTTAGAACAAAACAAAGCAAAGGATATTGTAATTGTTGGCCGAGTAGCAGAAGAATGCATTTATAAAACTGTTATGGGAGGTAAAGCTAGAGGATACAATATCTATATAATTCCCAAAGCCATTATTGGTAACACAAAGAAAAAGAAAGAAAAAGCCATAGATAAAATGTTAAAGAAAGGGATTAAACAAATTTCTGTTGAAGAAATAAATAACGCACCATAACATACGGTCACCCCGAGATTTCCCCGAGAAATCGGGGCGGGCGGGGCAAGTTATTTAATCCCGAGGACTCGGGACTCGGTTTCGCTGACCGTTATAGCCTATGCAAAAACAACCTATCTCAACAGAAAGATTTTTTTGGAAATAGGTAAATAATAATTTACCTTTGCAAGTAGATACATTGATATGAAATGTTCTGAATTTTTAAGGTTATTAAGAAAAGACGGATGGTATCCAGTCTCCCAGTCAGGATCGCATGTGAAACTAAAACATGATAACAAACCTGGGATAATAATCTTTCCTAACCATGGTTCGCAGGAACTAGGTAAAGGACTAGAAAATAAGTTAAGAAAAGATTCAGGATTAAAGTAAGGAGGTGAACATGAAGACAATGAAACGAAAGGTAATTTTAATACTGGAAAAGACAGAAACTGGTTTTTCAGCCTATGCTGTCGATTATCCAATTTATACTACTGGAAAGACGATTTCTGAGCTACTTGATAATGCCTTTGAAGCAGCTAATCTATATTTTGAGGAAGAAGACATTAAAATAACTCACGAGAACATAAAATTTGAAGTTGACTTTGAGCAATTCTTCAAATATTACAGAGTTCTAAATTCAAAGTTCCTCGCTGAAAGAATAGGAATGAATCCTACCCTACTATCCCAATATGTCCAAGGCAGAAAAAAACCATCGGATAATCAAAGAGATAAAATCTTATTTGGAATACATCAGATTGGCCAGGAACTATCAGAAATAAACCTTATACAAAGATAAGCACAGGCTATAACAAGCGGTCACCCCGAGATTTCCCCGAGAAATCGGGGCGGGCGGGGCAAGTTATTTAATCCCGAGTACTCGGGACTCGGTTCCGCTAACCGTTAGGCACAATATGTGTTTTGAGATAGTGCAAATCGAATTAATAGAAACCATGAAAAATAAATTCTTAGTTATATTCATTTTATTGACATCGTTGTTATGTTCCTGTCAGGAGAAGAACCTTAAACCATACAAGGTTTTGAAAGGTCATAAACATAAAGTTCAAAATGCATTTTTTAGTCCAAACAGTGAGCTTATTATTAGTTATGGTTGGGATAATACGATTAAAATATGGGATGCAAAGACTTTTTTAGAAATAAGAACTTTTAAGGGGCATACAGATCAGGTCTGGTCGGCTGCTATAAGTCCGGATTACAAGTTACTAGCCAGTGGATCTTTAGACAGAAACTTTATTATATGGGATGTAGAGACCGGAGAAAAGATCAGACAAATCCAGATTAATCCATACAATGTTATCACCAAGGGGGTGATTCCTGAATTTGATATGGAATTGCCCAACTCAATATATCGTGTTGCATTTAGTCCTGATGGAAAACAGTTAGCCATCGCTTCTGCAGATAAGCTAGTGAGAATCTGGGATGTGGAAAGTTCGGTTTTCGTTGACACATTAGGCTTACACAGTACAAACTGGATGTGGGCACAATACAGTCCCGACGGAAAGTATCTTATTAGTGGCTCAGGTGACAATAGTGCAACCAAAGGAGAAACAATAATTTGGGAAACAGGATCATACACTCAGATAAGCAATATAAAGTCAACTGGTGATATTTTATTTACTGATAAAAACGAACTTGGTATTTATAAAGGAGATTGCACTATGGACTATTATGATTTATCCAGTGGCATATTAATTTATAATAAACCATTCCCATGTTTTGAAGGTAATTTTAATATAAGTTATGATAAAAAATATATAGTAAGTTGCAATGAAGATTATTGTATCAGATTATGGGATTTAGAAACACAAGAAATGATTTGGAAATATATAGGTGAAAAAATGGAAATTCAACAAGCATCTTTTAGTCCAGATGGAAAATATATAATTGCAGGTACACCTGAAAGCGATATTTTAGTTTGGAAAATGGAGTCCATAACGGAACAAAATTAACAACATACTGTGCCTAACAAGCGGTATGTTTAATAATCTTGTCACAGTTTTTGCAAACTGCTCCAATAAGAGGAAGATATTAAAATAATATATATCTTAGTTTTAACTAAAGACTGTAAATCAACCATTAATGAAACGCTCACTGGTATGATAGGAACCACGCCATCAAGAGAACTTTACCAAAAACCTGTGCCACAGCGGCTTGAAAACCGTTACCGCCTACTAAATCATACCGCCGACCGTTAGCCACCATTAAAACCAACAACAATGAAGAAACTGCTTACCATAATTATGGCCATTACTCCTATCCTGCTTTCTGGTCAAGATTATAAAACTCGCTACGAAAACCTTTATTCTGAATCTAAATTCGAAGAAATATTCCAACTACTTGTAGATTGGGAGAAAGCAGAACCAGAGAACCCTGAGATGTTTATTGCTAATTTCAATTATTACCTACAAAAAAGTCAACAAGAGGTAATGCAAATGGATACTAAACCTGGTGAAGGCCAGAACCTAACAATTGCCGATACTGCAACAGGTGAACCTGTTGGATATCTTTACAGCAAGATTTATTACAATGACGATCTCTTCAATAAAGCACAAAAGTACTTGGTTGATGGCCTGAAAGTGAATCCATATAGACTGGATATGTACTTTGGAAGAATATACTCCCTTAGAGAGAGAGGCATGCTTGAAGATCATGTATCTGAAATAATAAACGTAATTGAAAAGCACAAAACGTATAGAGACAAATGGCTATGGTCAAACAATGAAAAACTTAGAGACTCGGAGGCAATGTTCAGTGGTTCCATGCAAGATTATAATTATGCACTTTTCAGTCTAAAGCCTCCATATATTAGCGGTATTAGAGAGATATCCGCCGAATTAATAAAACTATATCCTGATGATTTGCGATATTACTCAAACCTGGGCGCCTGTAATTTAATGGAAGAAAAGTGGGATGATGCATTAAAAATCCTTGAAGAAGCTGAGAAAATCGATAAAACCGATTATATCGTCCTCGGGAACATAGCATATGCATATATGATGAAAGGAGATAAGAAACAAGCTATCTCCTATTTTGAAAAGGTAGTTAAGTTCTCACCTGATCAAGAAGCAGAGTTTGCTAAAGAACAGATAGCAATACTCAAGAAAGATTTGAAGATGTAACGGTGGCTAACATGCGGTCACCCCGAGATTTCCCCGAGAAATTGGGGCGGGCGGGGCTAGTTATTTAATCCCGAGTACTCGGGACTCGGTTCCGCTGACCGTTAGCAACAATACTAAGAAAGACTTGCAGTTGATTCGTATTTGGTGTATATTTACACCAAAAAGATATGACTAGACAGAGTATTTCATTCACAGAACCCAATGATGAATGGTTAAAAGCACAATTGAGTAATAAAGAATACTCCAGCAAAAGTGAGCTAATTAATGATCTGATCAGACAAGCCAGACAACAGCAAGTTCAAATCGACTGGATTAGAGCAAAGCTTGATAGAGCGGAGAATAGCGGTTTTACAGATGACAGTAAAGATCAAATTTTAAACCAATCAAAGTCATTACTCAATGGCTAAATATCGATTAAGTAATGAGGCCAAAGAAGATTTAATTCGAATTCATCATTACGGAGTAAAACAATTTGGCATGGCCCAGGCAGATAAGTATTTTGATTCGTTTTTCAAATACTTTGATATAATTGTACAGCAACCCTTCTCTTTTGAATCAATCGATTATATTAAGAAAGGTTATAGGCGTTGTGCTTGCGGTTCTGACACCATCTATTACAAGTTAAATAATGACACTGTTGAAATAATGGCGATTATAGGGAGACAAGACCTGAATAATATCCTATGATGATTTCGGGAAAAAGTACTGTTGCTAACATGCGGTCACCCCGAGATTCCCCGAGAAATCGGGGCAAGTTATTTAATCCCGAGTACTCGGGACTCGGTTCCGCAGACCGTTGTAGCCAATTTTTACAAATCATTAATTTATGCCTAATGGGAATGTTTAATCATATATGTAATAATTATATAAAATTTGATTGTTGAAATATTAATTAAAGTAACTAATATGAAACGTTTTGTTACTATCCTGATTTCTTTCGTTTTGTTTTCCACCTTTATCTATTCACAGGAAAAGGCGCCTCAGACTCTTGAACAGTTAATCGACTCGATTCGGCTAGAAATGGAAAAAAACCATATACCCGGATTATTGCTATCCATCGTAAAGGAGGATTCGGTTTTGTATTCCGGCGGTATGGGATATGCAGATCTAGCTGACAGTATTCCTGTAGAAGGACATCACTTATTCAGGATGGGTTCTATTACCAAAACTTTTGGAGCATTATCTATGATTCTCCTTGAAAGAGAGGGGAAAATTAACCTGGATGCCCCGCTTCGTGAAATTGCTCCGGAAATTGAATTTAAAAACAAGTGGGAAGAGACTCACCCGGTTACAATACGTAATTTGCTTCATCACACATCCGGTTTTGATGATATGCGACTGGGCTCAATGTACAACTGGGAAGGTAAAGAAATGTCGGCGATTGATTTTGTGCAAAACAATCAAAACTCACTCCATTGTAGATGGAAACCGGGAACCCGCTTCGCTTATTCCAATCCGAACTACCAAATAATCGGATATCTGATAAAAAAAATAAGTGGTGTGCCATTTCAGCAATATGTTGATGAAATCTTTTTTAAATCCCTAGGAATGGAACTTAGCAATCTCAAATCTGAAATGGATATCAAATCTAATTATTCAACGGCATATCAATGGGAAGATGGAGTACATAAAGAAATTGGTTTCAGGAACATACCGGCTGGGATGGCTGGTGCCCTAAATTCCAATGCGGAGGATATGACAAAGCTTCTTCAGTTTTTTATTGGCGATGGAAGGGTAGACAGTATGCAGATATTTTCTCCTGAAGAAGTTACTTATATGGAAACACCGGCTACAACACTTGCTTCAATAGCTGGTTTAGAATATGGTTATGGAATAGGTAATTCTTCCAGTAATTATAAGAACAAAATTATTTTCCATGGCCATGGCGGAGGGATTGATGGTTATGTTTCAGATTATTCTTACAACAGGGAATACGATTTGGGTTATGCATTGTCAAACAACGGAGGCAGATCATTAATTGCCATATCATCACTAATAAAGGAATTTCTGACGAAAGATATACTGGCTCCCGAACCAGAATCCAAACCAATAGACAAATCAATCCTTGAAAAATATGAAGGGTATTACCGGAATATAAGCCCCAGGAATAAAATTGCAAATTTTATTGAACGATTGATAGGCGGAAATAGACTATTTCTACAAAAGGATACTCTATATCAAAAATCATTTATGAAAGAACCATTGAAGTTAATCCATACAGGGGATAATCAGTTTCGACTTGCTGAATACAACTATCCGACAAAAATATTACTGACAAAAGAAGATGGTAATTTGGCTTATAGCGATACAGGGATGCTTTATGAAAAAACTGGGCTCTGGAAGGTTTTACTTTTAAGGATTCTGGTTTTCGGTTCTGTAATTATTATAGTAACCATGGTGCCAATTACTTTAATTTGGATAGTTATGGCTTTGATTAAGAAAATAAAATGGAAGGTATTCCAACGCCTTTTAATTCCTGTGATGACATTGGTTTCATTTATATTGATCATTGTCAGCATGAATATTATATTGAACGACCCGTTTAGGTTTGCTAAATTGTCCTTACCTTCTGTTTCTTTTGTGGTATTATCAATCCTGTTTGGTATTTCCTCCTTGTTAACACTCTGGAATTCATTTAAAAACAAGGAAAAGATAAAATCAAAGCTGCTCAAGATATATTATTGTGCTGTTGGTATCGCTTTTACAATCACTGCCCTTTACCTTACATTAAATGGAATAATAGGGTATCGATTTTGGATTGGTTAAAAATATTGATATACGGAATAGTATAACTTTATATTAGACATCGTAATGATTGGATAAATAAAAAACTGGCTACAACAATGTGTATAATTCATAAGGTTTTGCCTTCGGCGAGCTCCCTTCGGTCGGTTCAGAGGTAAGCGAGCGTTGTTATCCGCATCAATTATGGGTGGTAACCCGAAAGATTTCGGGATGATAGGTTTGAAGCCCACAATCCTTACGTAATCATACACTCAACGTTAGCGGTCAAGCAAAGAAATCGTAACAAATTATGAAAATATCAACTGACAGATTAACACTTACTGAAATAACTTGGGATGATTTAGAAGACATACATCATCTTCATTCGATATTTGAGGTTGATGAATTTAACACAGTTGGTCTTCCGAAAAATATTGAAGAAACTAAGCAGAACATAAAACCTTATGTTGAAGCAAAGAAAAATAATCCACAATCAAAATATACTTGGAGTGTTAAACTGATAGATTCAAATGAATTTGTTGGACTTGCTGGAATTAGTTTATCAAATGATAAATTTAGAATTGGAGAGATTTTTTATAAGCTGTTACCTGATTTTTGGGGAAATGGATATGCAACAGAGGTTTCAAAAAAAATAATTACAATAGGATTTGAAAGCTTCAAACTTCATAGAATTACTGCCGGATTTGCAGTTGATAATATTAAGTCAAAAAGAGTGTTAGAAAAAAGTGGAATGATTAAAGAAGGAATTTTAAGAAAAATACTACCAATAAGAGGAAAATGGTTTGACAGTTGTATTTATTCAATTATCGAAGATGATTATAATAAAACCAAAGGCACGAACCGCTAACATGCGATATATTTAATCCCGAGTACTCGGGACTCAGCCTTCGGACTTCGGCTGACAATGTCGGTTCCGCCAACCGTTAGCGGTAAAATATTTTGACACTCAAGTTATATGAGACTTAATTAATTATCAAGATCCAGTTCCTTAATTGCATTATCAATATCAGAAATTATACCTGAGAATCTTTTTCGATAGATAAGCTTACTCAACCACGGCAATGATATCAGGTAAAAAAATGAGAACATCATAATAAATCCGGCCAGGCTATAGATACTGAATTCTGATAAATCAGTATTATCAATCAGCAATACATTTGCAAAGCTTGTTAAAGCTCCAACTCCAATACAACTAATTGTGGCTTCTTTTCTATACTCCTTAATAAACTTATTTTTTGCACTCCTTAGCGATTCTAATACTGTGGATGTATTATATGAAATATTAATCAAGTGTATCTGAGATCTAATATTTAAGACTTTATAAAAGAAAAAACTAATAGTTAGAATAAGAAATATAGTTGCTTGGATTGCAACAGAATTAAATCTGTCAACAAAAAAAAAATTAAGCCATATTGATAAAATAGTTAATATTGAAAGGATTAAGAATGTAGTTGATATGTTAAGAAAATATTCTGTCTTAATTTTTTTGGTCAACTTTATTTTAAATTTTTCTCCCCTGGGGGTTTATTAGCGCCTCACTCTTTGGTTGGGCACACCTCTCGCTTCCTCTTCTGCTCCTGTTATCCTTTCCTTTTTTTTTTGCTTATTCGGTTTCCATGTGTTTTTAGTTGAATATTATTGTTCTGCTACTATTTTTCTCTTGTATAGTATCGCGTAACCGAAATCTTTAAATATTCGACCTGAGTGGGGGGGAGGGGGGGGGGTCTTCCAGATAAAGAGTAATAATGGCTTTATCAATTTGTGACAGGCGGTTAATTGCTTGATAGAGTTTTTCGCGATTTTCATTTGTGTCTTTTGCTCCATCTGATAAAATATTATGTTCATTTATCTCAAATAGAACAAACTTAGGTTGGCCTTTCCTTCTTAGAAAACGATGGGGTTTAAACCAGACTCGGTACATCCAAAGTGGAAACAGAGAGAGCGAGAGCAGGAAAAGCTTCCCACAAGGGGAAAAAGGCCGGTAAAAACCCTTCGGAACCTAATATAAAATAAAATAAATTGTGTATAATACGGTGGAAGCGAAATATATCCAGGGGGAGGGGGGGGGGAGGAGGGGGGGGGGGAGAAGGGGGGAAATTGGGGGAAAGGGAAAAAAAGGGGAAAGGAGGAGGAAAAGAGAGAGAGGAAGAAGACAAAAAAAGAAGGCTAACTGTTTTATACTTCATTTGACGAAAACAGGAATCTTCTTATTACAAAAATTGCAAAATTTTCTACATATTGATGTAGAACAAAGAGGAAAAGAGAAGAAGGAAAAATTTCAACCATAAGGGGATTTGGAAACGCGCAAAACCTCAATCCAAACGTCATGAGGGAAATTCATCTTATTAATAGATTAATCATCAATATATGAAAGGCAGACTGATTATTTTTCACATAGTTTTTATAATTGGATGCACATCTTTAGTTTATGGACAATCAAATTCCTATTCTTCTGATGTTATCACGAGGATTAAAAAGGTTGAGAATTCACTTATGAACTGGGTACAGACCCCTGATAGTTTGTTGCGTTGGAATATTGAAGAACGTATGAAATCTCATATGGTCAACGGAGTGAGTATTGCAGTTATCCATAATTTCAAAATTGAATGGGCTAAAGGGTATGGCTGGGCTGATATTGCTGAAAAGAGAAAAGTAACACCACAAACTCTCTTCCAGGCAGCTTCTATCAGCAAATCGCTGAGTGCGATTGGAATATTGAAATTAGTTCAGGATAGAAAAATAGATCTCGACGCAGATATCAATACGTATTTACGTTCATGGAAATTTCCTTATGACTCTGTGTCAAATAGCAAAAATATCACATTAAGAAACCTCCTGAACCATTCGGCAGGCCTAAGTGTAAGCGGGTTTCCAGGATACTTTCTCACGGATTCGATCCCAACAATTATCCAAATCCTTGATGGGAAACAGCCTTCAAAGACTCCTGCCGTCAAATCTGTTATTGAGCCTGGAATAAAATATCAATATTCTGGAGGAGGTATATGTATTACACAAGTACTTATGACAGACATTACTAACCAACCCTTTGGAGAGTATATGCAACAGAGTACTTTGATTCCATTAGGGATGACTGCGAGCTTTTTTATGCAGCCTCCTCCATTAGAAAAGAAAGATTTGCTAGCTACTGCCTATAATAGAGATGGAAGTGAAGTAAATGGGAAATACTGCATTTATCCTGAGCTGGCAGCCGGAGGTTTATGGACAACACCAACAGACATAGCAAAGTATATCATTGAAACACAACTATCTTTACTTGGAAAATCATCTAAAGTCCTCACACCTGAAATGACAAAGATAAGATTGACACCGTTTGATGGTTATTCCGCACTTGGTGTTTATATTCATCACAATGGCAGGTATTTTGAATTTAGCGGCGGCAACTATGGTTTTATATCTAAATATTGGGCTGATATGGAAAATGGAAACGGAGTAGTTGTAATGACGAACTCTGCAAATGTTGAAATAATCCCTGAAATAGTTAACAGCGTAGCATCAACTTATTATTGGAAAGATTTTTATAAACCTGTCATTAAAAATATCATTTCAATATCGGATTCCATTCTCAACTCTTATGTTGGTGATTATCTTTTTGGTGAAACAAAGATCTCTGTTATAAAAAAGAATAAAAGATTATTCATTGTTGAGGATCAGCCTTATGAACTATATTTCACAACAGAAAATGATTTTTTTATCTCAGAATTTGAAGGTGATTATCGATTTCTAGAAGATACTAATGGAAAAATAATTGGGATCTTGGATTTAAACCATGATTTAAGACATAGTGAAAGAATAGGAAGAAAAAATAACTGGGCATAACGTGGGTAGAGAGGGAGGGGGATTCTTGTTGGGGAGGGGTGAGTACTTGGGACTCGGTTCCTCCAACCCCTGGTGGTAATTTGGATAAAACCATATATAGAAATTTAAAATGTACTTAATAGACAAACCATATATTTCAGATTTTCTTATAGATACGATAAAAGAAAATCACTATCAAGTTGTTGCAACAAAAGTGGCTAAAGAATTAGTGGCTGACGCTTCCTTAAATTGGATTAGCGAAGAAGAGGCTATAGCAACTATAAAAAACAACCCTTCTCAGCGGATATATTCCAATTCAGAAAATGTTCTCAGTTGGATAGATAAACACTTTGGGGAAAGTGAATTGTCAAAACAAATCAATATCCTCAAAGACAAGGTAAAATTCAGAGAGCAAATTAAAGCCATATTTCCAGAATTTAAATTCCAAAAAATCAAGTTAGAAAACATTCAGAATATTGCTACCGAGGAATTGTCATTTCCATTTGTCATAAAACCATCCATCGGGTTTTTAAGTATTGGTGTCTTTATTATAAATGATGAAAACGACTGGATTAAGGCAAAAGAGGAAATAACGTCGCACAATCTTAAAAGCATTTTCCCAAAAAATGTACTCGATACTTCCCACTTTATTATTGAGGATTTAATTCAAGGTGAAGAATACGCTATAGATTATTATCATAATGATAAGGGTGAGGTAGTTATATTAAATATTTTACACCACGTTTTTTCATCGGGAACAGATACAAGCGACAGAGTATATTCGACTTCTAAAGCAATTATCAAGCAATATAAATCTGAATTGGAGCAGTTTTTAAGCACAATTGGCAATAAACTTAATTTAAAGAATTTTCCGGCTCATGCAGAAGTAAGAATAGATGAGAACGGCAAAATAATTCCTATTGAAATCAACCCACTTCGTTTTGGAGGTTGGTGTACTACTGGTGATTTATCAGGAATTACAGTGGGGCTTAATTCCTACAAATACTATTTTGAAAACACTCGTCCAAATTGGGATACTATATACGAAGGCAAAGAAAACAAAATATTTAGCATAATCGTTTTAGATAATAATTCAGGAATTAAGCCTGCTGATATTGCAAGGTTTGATTATAAAGCACTTGCTGATGATTTTGAAAACCCTATTTTGATAAGAGCCTTAGATATTAACACATATCCTCTTTTTGGTTTTGTTTTTGCAAAAACTGACAAAAAAAATAAAAAGGAATTATACGATATTCTCAGTTCAGATTTGAGAAAATATATCATTGTTAGAGAATAAAAGCTACCGCCAACTTTGTATAAAAATAATAGCCTAGATAGTAGTAAATACAAAGGACATAGCCCGCTTCAGACTTCTTATATTTGACAGGAATGAAGCCCGTAATCGGCTACTATTATTATACTTAGCATTAGGCCCAATAGTAAAGACAACCTGCACAAATTGTAGAATCATATAAAAATCAATATATTTGATAGTATCAAATGATAGTATCATGAAACCACCCTATGAAGTCTCGGCAACAATCTTAAAATTGATTGCTTCAATTTCTGAGAAACTTGGAGAAGTAAAAGCAAACTTTCTGCATAAACCTTCACCACAGTTAAGGAAGTATAATAAGATTAAAACAATTCATTCTTCACTCAGTATAGAAGGGAACACCTTATCAGAGGAACAAATTACTGCAATCCTAGAAGATAAAAGGGTCATTGGTCCACAAAAAGATATTAATGAAGTAATCAATGCAAACAGGGCTTATGACAGAATAAAAAAGTTCAAACCCGATTCTTCTAAATCATTCTTAGAAGCGCACAATATTCTCATGGATGGACTAATTAATGGTTCAGGTAAGTACAGAGCAAAGGATATAGGCATAATCCATGGAACCGAGGTAGCGCATATTGCACCACAGCAAGGAAATGTGCCAACTTTAATGAATCAGCTTTTCAATTATTTAAAGAAGGATAAAGACATATCTCTAATTAAAAGTTGTGTTTTTCACTATGAACTAGAATTTATTCACCCTTTTGAGGATGGTAATGGTAGAATGGGCCGGCTATGGCAAACGGTAATACTGATGAAGGATTATCCCGTATTTGAATTCATTCCATTCGAAACTTTAATAAAGGAATCTCAAAATGATTATTATGCAGCATTGAAGCAAAGTGACAAGGAAGGCAAATCAACAAGATTCATTGAGTATATGCTAACGGTAATTGATAATTCACTTGCATCTACAATCGAGTCTCGAAGTCCAAACCTTACAGCAACTGATAGAATAAACTACTTCCTTGAAATAACAGATAAGGAATTCTCAAGGAAAGACTATTTAGCATATTATAAGTCTATTTCAACAGCTACCGCCAGCAGAGATTTACAGTTAGGTGTAGAACTCGTCATATTAAAGAAGATAGGAACAGGAAATAAAACAAAGTATAAAAAAACTACTGGGCCTAACATGCGGTATATTTAATGCCGCTACGGCTGTACCTAAGACCGTAAATATTTGAAAAGTAAAACCAAATAACCTAATTTAGAATACTTGGATCGCGGTACTGTATATTACTTGCTTCGCTGCGTGAGCTCATCCCGAGTACTCGGGACTCAGCCTTCGTCAAGACTTCGGCTGACAATGTCGGTTCCGCTGACCGTTGTGCCGCATGCGCTGAACGTTCTGCAAACAATTATGTAATCAAAAGACAAAAATGCTATGATAGATGCTAAATTTAAAGAGATAAGAAATTTCTGTGAAGCGAATTCCGACCCAGAGATAATAAATAAATATCAGAAATATTTCAAGGAAGGGTATGATGGTTATGGAATAGATGATAAGTTGTTTAAAGGCCAAGTTGAAAAATGGATAGAGCAATGGAAGGAAGAAATGACTATTGAAAGATACCTGGATTTAGGCGATGAGTTAATGAAAAATGGAAGATTTGATGAAAAGCACGTTGCTATAAGCTTTTTAAACTCTAGCAGAAAAGATTTTTCAAAGGATACATTCAATAGGGTTGGTAATTGGTTTGACTATGGAATTAATAACTGGGCAACAACAGATGTTCTTTGCATGTTTGTCTTATCAGGTTTGCTCTATGACAAAGTGATAGAATATGAAGATTTAAAATCGTGGATTAATTCTAACTCTGAATGGAAACGAAGAGCTGTTCCTGTTGCGCTTGTTGAACTTGATAAATTAACGAAGGATTTAAATCCCATTGAAGCAATAGAATTAGTTGAACTATTAATGCTTGATGATTCTGAATATGTTCAAAAAGGCATAGGTACTTTATTACGTGGTTTATGGAAAAAATATCCTTCGCAGATTGAAGAGTTTTTAATGAAATGGAAAGACCAATGTGGTAGATTGATAATACAATATTCCACAGAAAAAATGGATAAGGAATATAGAAAGAAATTTAGGAAAAGTAAATAAAGCAGAAAACCAAAATCTATCTTAAGTAAACACTGAACAATAATAATTATGAAAAACGAAGTACAATGAGTAAAAAACTAATCAACCAACTGACCATATTGTCGATATTTTTTGCTAAGGCTTTTGGAAGTATGATTCGAGATAGTATCACTGGCTCAAATTTTAAAACCACAAAATTATGGGGAAATGAACAATTACTTGTGGAAGACGGAACCGGAACTTGGTATCATACAAATGCCACATCTGTTGGTAGTGGACGGTATTTATTGGTTTGGAAAAAAGATGATGGAAAATGGAAAATATTACGAGACACTTGGTTTCCTGATAAAAAGAAATAGCTTGAATAAGTCGACATAAAAAGCCAATGCACAACAATGGATATTGCACATTTAAACGTGCTATATACTAAATGTTAGCGGTAATTAATTACTAATAAAAGGTAAATGAAAAAACTATTAATAACAGGATTGCTAGTTATCGGAACTGCTGTTTGTATTATTATCGGGCAAATAATCTATTTATCAAGTCTGAAACCAAAAGAGGACTATCCTGATGATACATTCCTGCAAAACGAGCAGAACAAAACAGCTCTGATTATAGTTGCACACGATGATGATGCAGGAACTTTTAGCGGGACAACCTCCTTGCTTGCTTCGAATGGATGGGATGTAAGTTTTCTAACCTTTTACACCCCTTTCCATCGCCCTGAGGATAATCCTATAAGAAAATTGGAAATGCAACGGGTTGCAGAGATTCAGGGGCTTAGTGGCCTGGACCTTATTGATTTTGCCATCGCCAGAGAGGAAGTCAATGAAGGTTGGATGCCCATTCCATATTTGGAGTTTCCAATCCGCTATAAAATTGATTCATTGAGTCTACTAATATATGAGTCCATCTCAAAATATGGCCCCAGTGTAATTTTTACTCTTGACAATACCATCGGGTGGTATGGTCACCCAGAGCATGTTCTTGTTGGGCAGCTTGTTGAGGAAATATGCAAATCTCGTAGAGATTCAATTGATTTTCCCGTGAAAAGGATCTACCAGATGGTCTACCCTCCTACTATGGCGAAAAAAACCATGGATAAAAAAGAGACCTATCAATCCGGTAAAGAAATATATCAATGTATCGGGATGCCAGAGCCTGATATCCAGATAGATATATCATCATTCGCTAATACAAAGAAAAAGGTATTTTTAGCACATGCCTCTCAACATAGAAACATAAAAAAGTTCTTTCCTTATTATAGAATTATCCCAGGATGGATATATTGGAGAATTTTCAGATATGAATATTTCAATATATTGAACATTAAATAAATAAACTACCGCTAACATGCGGTCACCCCGAGATTTCCCCGAGAAATCGGGGCGGGCGGGGCAAGTTATTTAATCCCGAGTACTCGGGACTCAGCCTTCGTCAAGACTTCGGCTGACAATGTCGGTTCCGCTGACCGTTGTGCGAAACTTAAAGAAACCAAGAAACAACTATGGATACTAAATTGAAAATAATTCTAGCCTTCACTTATCTATATGGATTTTTTGAAATCTTTATTAGTGTTAGACAAAGGCATAAAAGAAAAATAGTAAAAAAAGGAGACAAATTGAGTATTTGGATTCTTACGATTTGTATCGCTATTGGATATTCACTTGCCTTTAGCATTGCATCAACAAAAATTGGCAGGATTTATCATTGGGATGCATTTTTCATAATTGGAGCAATTTTTTCAATGACTGGATTAATAATAAGAATAAACTCAATTTTGACACTAAAGAAACAATTTACATATACTGTTACAAAGATTGAGAATCATCAGCTAATAGAGACCGGATTATATAAAATAATAAGACATCCTGGATATTTGGGGCAATTGATAATTTTTCTTGGAATTTCAACCTCATTGTCAAACTGGTTATCTATCTTATCCATGATTATTTCAGTTTCAATTGGATACATTTATCGAATAAAAACAGAAGAGAAATTTATGATCGAGCAGATGGGAGACAGATATATTGACTATCAAAAACGGACAAAAAGATTAATTCCAATGATTTATTAAAAATAAGCAGCTCACAAGACGCGGTATAGCCATCGTTAGACGAAAAAGACGAGCAACTGCCTAAGTAATTGATACAATATTTTAAATGAATGATTTCTGGGATAAAATATTTGAAAAAGAAAAAACAAATTGGGGATTTACTCCTTCTGATTCTGCGATCCTGACAAAAGATTTCTTTCTGCAAGAAAAGATCAAAAACATCTTAATACCTGGCATTGGATACGGTAGAAATGCAAAGATTTTTTACGATAACGGTATAAATGTTGATGGCATTGAGATTTCAAAAGTTGCTATTGAACTTGCAAAGTCGGAAACTGGACTTGATTTAAATATATACCATGGTTCTGTAACAGATATGCCTTTTGACAATAAGAAATATGAAGGAATATTTTGTTATGCGCTGATTCATTTATTAAACAAACATGAGAGGAAAAGATTCTTGCAAAATTGCTATAATCAGTTGATGCCCAAGGGATATATGATATTCACCATTGCATCCAAGGAAATGATCACGATTGGTAATGGCAGACTCTTAAGTAAGGATAGATATGAAATACAGAAAGGACTGAATGTATTTTTCTACGATTCTGAATCTATCAAGAAAGAATTCAATGCTTATGGATTAGTTGAATTTAATGAAATTGACGAACCAATCAAGCATTTAGAAAATGAACCACCGTTGAAACTTATTTTTGTGAAATGTAGAAAAGCGGATTCAATTGATTAAATTAATAAAAAGCATGTAAAAGAAAGTGCCAGCGGCTAACATGTGGTCACCCCGAGATTTCCCCGAGAAATCGGGGCGGGCGGGGCAAGTTATTTAATGCCGCTAACACTGCAAATAGGACAATAACGATTTGAAAACCAGAGTAAATTAGACTAATCTCAAATAATTACATTATTTAAAAAGATACATTATGATTATTAAACATGTTCAAATATTCTTTCTGGCACTTCTGTTTTTAATGCAATTAGATGCAGTATCGCAAGTAAAAGAGAATCCGCTGAGTATTGATGATATCATTAATCTAAAAGGGGTAAGTAATCCAACAATTAGCCCAGATGGTCAATGGATTGCATTTACTGTTTCAACTTCCGATTTAAAAAAAGATAAGTCCGAAACACGGATTTGGATGATTCCCTCTTCTGGAGGAGAAGCTATTCCAATGACAGCCAAAGGGTATTCAGCAAATCAACCAAAATGGAGTCCAGATAACAAATATCTTTCTTTTCTCGCGGCTAAACCCGATGGCAAGACACAGGTATGGACACTTAATCGTCTAGGTGGTGAAGCACAGCAGTTAACTAGAATAGTTCAAGGTGTATCCGGACATGAGTGGTCTCCTGATGGCAAAAGGTTATTGTTGGAAATTCGTGATCCAAAACCTGAAGAGTTAACTGAGGATAAAGAAGATGATAAAAAAGTAAAACCTATTGTTGTTGACAGATTACAATTTAAACGCGACTATCAAGGCTATCTTAATCGTTACAGAATGCATATCTACACCTATTCTCCGGGTGATTCCACAGCAATACAAATCACCTCCGGTGACTTTGATGATAGTAATCCTGTTTGGAGCCCCAATGGTACTTCCATTGCCTTTGTAAGCAACCGATCTGAAAATCCAGACGGAAACTCTAATTCAGATATATGGATAGTATCTGCTGATAATACGGACAAAGGGCAAAAATTATTGCAAGTAACGAAAAACGAAAATGCTGATCAATCACCAGCATGGAGTCCGGATGGAAACTTAATTACGTATACTACCATTAGAGATAAAGGGGCTATTTGGTATGCTACACAGAAACTGGCAATAATTCCAGCTATAGGAGGGCAACCAAGGTTAATTGTGGATGATCTGGATAGAAATATTAGCATACCTAAGTTTTCAAGTGATGGGAAAACCATATATTTTATTCTTGAAGAAAAAGGCACAAGCATTATTGCGTCAGTTAGTCCTTCAGGAAAAAATTTCAAGCGGGTTGTTCAAGGAAATTTTAGCATAAGAGATTACTCAATAAATGAGACAATGCTCACTCCATTATTAAGTAAAAGTAATCAACCTTTTGAGGTGTATTCATTCAAGAATGATGAACTTAAAAAACTGACCAGTCTTAACGATGAAGTATTAGCAAACACTAAAAAACCATCTATTGAGAAGATTAATTTTGTAAGTGAAGATGGGGCGGATATCGAAGGATTTGTTGTTAAACCAATCGACTTTGATCCCGCCATGAAATACCCAGCGATTCTATGGATTCATGGTGGTCCTGTAAGTCAATATGACTTTTCGTTCCATGCTACCGCTCAACTATTTGCTGCCAATGGCTATGTGACTCTGTTAATTAACCCCAGAGGCTCTTCAGGTTATGGCCAGGAGTTTTCTCAAGCAATATTTGCTGATTGGGGTAACAAAGATTTCCAAGATGTGATGGCAGGTGTTGATTATGCTATTAAATTAGGATTTGTTGATGGAGATAGATTAGGTGTTGGGGGCTGGTCCTATGGAGGAGTTTTAACGAATCACGTAATCACAAAATCAGAAAGATTTAAAGGAGCCATTTCAGGTGCTAGCGAAGCACTTTATCGAACTAATTATGGGCATGATCATTATCAATTATATTGGGAAATGGAATTAGGTTTACCATGGGAGAATGCAGAAGCATGGGAAAGGATATCTCCATTTAATCAAGTAGAAAATATTACAACGCCAACTTTATGGATTGGTGGCAGTGATGATTGGAATGTGCCAATTATTAATTCAGAGCAAATGTACCAGGCCATGAAGCGTTTAGGTAAAGAAACACAATTAGTAGTTTATCCCGGCGAACATCATGGTATTCGAAAACCTTCATTCATTAAAGATCGGTATGAGAGATATCTAAATTGGTTCGACAAGTACATAAAATAACACACTGTAACATTATATAAAAATAATAGCCTGGAAAATAGTAAAAAAGGATTTTATCCCACTTCAACTTTCTTGAAATTTGACAGGAATGAAGCACGAAAGCGGCTACTATTCTTATACGAACCGTTACAGCCAATTTCGCGACCTTGTAAGATTTTAATGGTAGTCTGAATTACTTCACCCAAAGAATAATGAAAAGAAAAATTGAATTACTGGCACCTGGTGGAGATATTGATTCCATAAAAGCTGCAATTCTTGCAGGTGCCGATGCCGTTTACTGTGGGTTGAATAAATTTAATGCGAGAAACCGGGCATCAAACATAAGCTTTGAAGATCTACAGGGCATTCGTAAGATTGGCACATAAAAACAGTTGCGAGGTATTTCTAACCCTTAATATCATTATTCTCGACAGTGAAATTCCGGCCCTTATAAAGTTACTGAACAGATTGGTTAATACTCACATCGATGGTGTGATCGTTCAGGATTTAGGCATGTTCTACCTGTTGTCTGAATATTTTAAAGGCCTTAAAATACATGCATCTACACAACTTACCACCCATAACAAAGGACAGATTCAGTTTTTAAGCAAACTGAATGCTCAGCGGGTTAACCTGTCAAGAGAGTTGAATATTAATGAGATAAAAACACTTAAGCGCTATTGCACATAAAAACAGTGTTTTAACAGAAGTATTTGTTCATGGTTCCTATTGTATCTCTTTTTCAGGTATCTGTTATATGAGTTCTGTTCATGGAGGCAACTCAGGAAATAGGGGTAGATGCAGTCAGCCATGCAGAGATAAATATATAAGGACTGCTGAGGGTAATGATTACCCTCTTAATCTTAAAGATAATTCGGCATATTTTGATTTAAAGGAACTATATGATGCAGGGGTTGACTCACTAAAGATTGAAGGACGAATTAAGGAGTTTGAATACGTCTATACTGTGGTGAATGCATGGAGAAAACAGATTCATCATTTTATGGATAAAAACAGTCTAAGCAATGACAATAGTGACCTTTACAAGGTATTTAACCGCGATTTCTCAGATTCATTCTTAAAGGGAGATATTAATAAAGATATGTTTATTGATAATCCGATGAGTTATTCAGGCAAATATTATTCTGAGATGAATAACTATTCTTCTGGTGATAAAATGGAAAAGGGACAATTGGAACTTTATGAAGAAAAAGAAAAACTCAGAACTTATATTAAAAATGAAATTGAACAATTAAGCACATCCAAAATCCCTTTAACTTTAAGTGTTTCCGGGGCATGTGGAACTCCATTAAAAGTATCTGTAAAAACTCCGGACACATCATTCGATATGCTCTCAGAAGTTAATCTGGAGGATGTGGGAACAGAGGCCTTAAGCCACAAGATGGTACTAAAAAAACTGAAAGCAATAAATGATACTGAATATTTCATAAATGATTTAGATTTTAATATAAGCACCGATCTTTATCTGCCATTTAAGGAACTCGCTTCAATAAAGAAAAGAATATTGTTCATCCTGAATGGCTCAAAGGAAACGCTTGCCCCAATTAATGTTCCCGTTCTAAAGAAGCATAACACTCCAATAAACAAGCCTACTCTTTCAGTATTAATATCCTCATATAAAGATATTGACATCTGTAACGATGCCTCAGTAGATGTTTATTTTCAACTTCCGAATAGTTTCAAAATGGAAGATGTTATGTTGACAGATCTCTTCAAAAAGAATAAAAATCTAATACCCTGGTTTCCGCCCATTTTAATAGGTGATGATTATATGTCTGCAGTGCAATTTCTTGAACAACTTAAGCCAAAACGTATTGTAACAAATAATACAGGAATAGCTTTTGAAGCCTATAAAAAAGGAATACAATGGATCGCGGGACCCAAGCTAAACATTGCTAATTCCTATAGCTTATTATGCTTAAAAGAGAATTTCAACTGTTATGGTTCATTTCTTTCAGATGAAATAAGTAAACAGCAGATGATGTCTGTTAAAAAGCCTGAGGATTTCAAATTATACTGCAGCATCTATCAGCCTATGGTACTTATGACGAGCAGGCAATGTTTGATTCATCAGGTAAGCGGATGTGAAAAAGATAAAATGGATGATAGCTGTATTCAACAATGCGAGAAGATATGCAAGCATTACAAATTTGAAAAAAGAGACTTTCATTATCGGCAAAACAAAAGGTAACTATCATAAGGTATATAATGCTTCCAACATGTTGAATACTGATATTGTTACAGATATGCCCGATCTCTTTTCCAGCTTCTTTATTGATTTAAGTGATATAAAAACCGAAACTAAAATTGAAACCGCTGGTTTTATCAACAATACCTGGAACGACATTATGCAGGATAATATAACGTTCTGGTATGATCAGAAGGACAGTATTAAGGCTGTGATTAAAAACAAAATAGATTTATTTGGTCCTGATATCTTGATAAGCTATGATAGTGAGATTGGGGGCTATGGACATCCTGAGCATCGAATTTCAGCAGAATTGACCCAGGCAATCTTTATTGAAAACAAAGAGAATCCTGAATTCAAACCTAACATAATCTTTCAAATAACACTCACAAAGGATCTTGAGGCTTTCCTCGTTTCCAAATCCCAAGGTTATAATCTATCGAAGAAGCTTACAGGAAGCACCGGATTACCAAAGCCTGATGTCGCTGTAGACATAAGGAAATATTGGAAAATAAAGAACGAGGCTGCTAAATGCCATAAATCACAAAAGGACATCCTTAAAAAGTTTTATATTATATATGACGACAAAGAAGAGCAAGACCATATTAATGCCTTCAGTAAGGAGTATTATAAGACAATAAAAAGGTAAGAACTATAGCCAAAACATGTCATGCAGTCATGTTCAGGTCGCTAAGCGGCCGTAGTTGGAATAATTTGGAAAGAACAACCAGTTGCTATTGCATTCCAGTGGCATGAATACATAGCGCTGATCGTTGGCAGCCATTGTAAAGACAGAAAACAATCAGATATAATGAGATAAATAAAACTACAAATGATAGTATTTTTATGGGCTATCATAATTCCGAACTCATCATTTGCCTGTTCGGTACTTTACTATATTGATTCAACAACAGCCATATGATGTTTGGAGATAAAGTTGGAAATACTTTTGGAATGGCGGTTCAAGCACCGAGGGAAAACAATGAAGGCCGAGTTGGAGGCACCGTTTACACATCTTTTATTGATATAACTGATAACAAATTCTTTCTATCATATAAACTCAGTAACGAAAATGTAATAAAACTAGACTTGAATATTGAGTTTAATAAACCAAAACGACAGAAAATTAAGCTAAAAGAATAAGCAACGAACTGTCAACATTGGCTATATGTACCTTTAAGAAATATCATTCTTTTTAAGTCTTAAGGATAGTAATTACGAAAAGAAAGCAGATAATAGCATATATAAAAAATAGCTATTACCTACTTTTTCTTTAGGTTTATGCTTAGGTAAAGTCCGCCTATTTTTTAGTGCTAATCAGTTTATTTTCATAAATTAGTTGTGATGATAATAAATTCAATTAGAAGAAATGCAATAATTTAATAGTCAAATAAAATGAGATTATTTATAATAGTTTCAATAATAATTTTGGGTTCAACCCTATGTGGATTCGCCCAAACCATAAATGATTCAACCATTAAGAGAAGTAGCTTGTATGCAGAAGCTTACATTATACGGCATGACTTTTCTCGCGGATTTGTTTCAATAAATTTTGAAAGAAATATTGGGAAAAAACAGAGAAGCAATTTTCGATTAGGAATATATCCTGATTTTGAATCAGCCGTATCATTCCCTCTAACTTTTACATGGCTAACTAAACCACTCAGCAATAAGCATTTTGAATATGGTATTGGAGCCGTAGTTCGTATCGAGCGTTATAATAAGCATTGGAATAAAGATATACCTGCATTATTGATTCCCTTAATGTACAGGTATCAAAAAGACTCAGGTTTTTTTTTCAGAGGAGGTGTAAATCTGTTTGTAAGCTGGCCTACATTACCATCGCCATCGATTAGCTTTGGATACAAATTTTAACGAACAACTATTGCTTACCCAATTACAATGCACATTAAGAGCTGGCTTATAAGTAAATTATAAAACCCCAGCACTTATAACTTAAAATGAAATACTCAATCTTCTTGTTAATTCTCAGCTTAACAATATCTTGCAATAAGCAAAAGTCTCCCTCATTTACTGTAAATGGATCAATTAAAGGCTTAGATAGTTATAAAGACTTCTATCTTGAAAACTCAGTAACGGACTTCATTGCAAGAGCATATTCCATAGATAGAGCAGTGATATCAGGTTCAAAAACAGTAGAGAAACGAATTTCATACAATATCCTGCTATCCAAATTTGAAAAGAGATTTTTGGGTGTTACATTGCGGCCCTTGTTATGAAGAGAATACATATATAAAATAAAAATGTACCTAATAGACAAACCATATATTTCAGATTTTCTTATAAATACGATAAAAGAAAATCACTATCAAGTTGTTGCAACAAAAATGGCTAAAGAATTAGTGGCTGACACTTCCTTAAATTGGATTAGCGAAGAAGACGCTATTGCAACTATAAAAAACAAGCCTTCTCAGCGAATATATTCCAATTCAGAAAATGTCCTCAGTTGGCTAGATAAACACTTTGGGGAAAGTGAATTGTCAAAACAAATCAATATCCTCAAAGACAAGGTGAAATTCAGAGAGCAAATTAAAGCCATATTCCCAGAATTTAAATTCCAAAAGATCAAGTTAGAAAACATTCAGAATATTTCTACCAGCGAATTGTCATTCCCATTTGTAATAAAACCATCCATCGGGTTTTTAAGTATTGGTGTCTACGTTATAAATGATGAAAACGACTGGATTAAGGCAAAAGAGGAAATAGCTCCACACAATCTAAAAAGCATTTTTCCAAAGAATGTACTCGATACTTCCCACTTTATTATTGAGGATCTAATTCATGGTGAAGAATACGCTATAGATTATTATCATAATGATAAGGGTGAGGTGGTTATATTAAATATTTTACACCACGTTTTTTCATCAGGAACAGATACCAGCGACAGAGTATATTCGACCTCTAAAGCAATTATCATGCAATATAAATCTAAATTGGAGCAGTTTTTAAGCACTATTGGCTCTAAACTTGATTTAAAGAATTTTCCGGCTCATGCAGAAGTAAGAATTGATAAGAACGGTAAAATAATTCCTATTGAAATCAACCCACTCCGTTTTGGTGGTTGGTGTACTACGGGTGATTTATCAGGACTTACAGTGGGGCTAAATCCCTACAAATACTATTTTGAAAACACTTGTCCAGATTGGGATACTATATACGAAGGTAAAGAGAACAAAATATTTAGTATAATCGTTTTAGATAATAACTCAGGAATTAAGCCTGCAGATATTGCAAGTTTTAATTATAAAGCACTTGCTGATGATTTTGAAAACCCTATCCTGATTAGAGCCTTGGATATTAACACATATCCTGTTTTTGGCTTTGTTTTTGCACAGACTGACAAAAAAAATAAAAAGGAATTATACGATATTCTCAGTTCAGATTTGACAAAATATATTATTATTAGAGAATAAAGGCCGAAATTTGCTACTATTCTTATACCAATATCGTTAGCGATGCAAGAAGCTCACAATATTGGATCCGTTGACTCTTAGAACCAATTTGAAGAAATTATGTATAAGCATTTGTTAATAACATTATTCATTATCATTTCATGTGGCACCTATGCTCAAGACTATTATATAGGAGTATTTGCAGCTTATAAAAACTCTAATGTTAAGAGTGAAAATTTTGAAAATACTAAAAGTCGTAAGGGCATTGAGTTAGGATTATCTCTCGAAAGAAATCACAGTAAAAATATATTTTCAGAATTAGGCTTACTTTATTCTCAGAAAGGTTTTGTATTAGAAGGACCTTTTACAGATTTGACAGGTCAGCCAACAGGGTATATTTCCAAAACGCATCTCAATTACAACTACTTAAGTCTACCGATAAAAGTAGGTTACCAATATGGTAATAAAATATCAGGATTTATTAATTTTGGACTCGCCCCTTCCCTACTATTAAATTCGAAACATGTATCTGAAGAAATTGAAGGTATTATGGAAGAAATATCTGGTTCAACTACAGGAATTGTCTCGAAATTTGATATTGTTGGCTTAGTAGAACTTGGCGGGAGATATAAACTTTCTGACAGTTGGTTCCTTTTTTCTTCCCTTGGATTAGAATCAAGTTTTATATCTGTTTCAAATGAAGAGTATTTTCGGGAAGAGTCTATAAAACATTATGGAATAAATATTAAGCTTGGACTAAAATATGCTTTGCTTAATAAAACTGGCTCTATTATAAGGTAATATGCAATGCCCTGTTTTGTAGTTGATACCCCATGCCCCTCACAGTTAAACAATGAGCAAAACCGCAAGTGGTTTATCTGCCTCAGGGCTCTCTCACTTTAAATAAGAAGAACTATATTTATACATGAAAAAGAGCCAGTAATATGATTGGAATCCAAAAACCGATGCATATAATTGCCTGAAAGCCATTACCGTCTGCTAATCATACTGTTAACCGTCACAACCAATAAATTTACTATGAAGTATTTAACACTATTTTTTTTATTGCTACCATGCCTGGTAATTGGACAGGAGATTGAATTTATATCCAGTACAAGATTAGTGCTGGGTACAGACAGAGATAAATCAGCCTCAATAAGTGCCGGAGATATCGATAATGATGGCGATATAGATATAATTGTAGCTAATGGGAGACATTGGCCCGAAACGAATAAAATATTCATTAACAACGGGCATGGTATATTTACAGTATCTAAGCCACTAGATAATATTGCAGAGACCAGTTATGCGGCAGAATTAGCCGACCTCGACGGCGATGGGGATTTGGATCTGGCTGTAGGTAATGACATGGCTCCAAATGCAATCTACAAGAATGATGGTTATGGGAACCTTATCAGATCGGGTGATTTTGGCGATAAATATTCCCCAACCCGAAATTTGAAAATTACAGATATTGACTCTGACGGCGATATGGATATTTTAATTACTAACAGAGGAAAAGAGAATGAAATATGCCTGAATAATGGAAAAGGTCAATTCACTCAATCAGTAAAATTTGGGTCAGAAGATGACTCAACTATCGATGTAGATGTTGCAGATATGAACAATGACGGTAAGAAAGACCTTATATTGGCAAATCGGGATGGGCAACAAAATTTTATCTACTTAAATGGAGGTGAATTAAATTTTAATAAAAAAATACCTTTTGGAAGTGGATCAGATGAATGCAGATCTGTAGGTGTAGTGGATATTGACAATGATGGTTATCTGGATATTATCACTGCTAATATTCAAGAACCTAATATAATTTACTTCGGCAGTAATGAAAAGTACTATGATAGAAAGATAATATTTGATAATGCTTCCAATAATTCTTATTCCCTCGATTTTGGTGATTTAGATGGGAATGGTAGTGTTGATATAGTGGTGGCCAATGCAGGAGAACCAAACAAAGCTTTTTTAAATATTAATAATGGAGTTTCGTGGAAGGAAATTAGCTTAAGAGATGAAGAACTATTCACCTATGATATTATTCTTAAAGATTTAAATAATGACAGTAGATTAGATATTATAGAAAGTAACTCGGATAATTTTAATTACTATTATCTCAATAAAGCGATTGATAATAAGAAATAAGTGCCTGTTACAAATAGGAATAATCATTATTTGTACAAAGTCTTAGCTTTTGAACCTGCGTTTCTCATTATTCTGTCCACAATTTTTGCAGCATATCTGAGGAAACCCTGTTTTTTCCATCAAAAGCAATAAACAATATAGAGAGGCCAATATAACACAGTCATGAGAGAAAGAACCAGAAAAGAATTGACTTCAGAACAAAGTGTAGAGCTACTAAAGATATTGAAAGATCGATTTGAGAAGAATATGGAACGTCATTCTGATCTAAATTGGTCGAAAATTCAATTAAAGCTTGAAAACAATCCTGAAAAACTATGGTCGATATATCAAATGGAAAAAACGAATGGCGAACCAGATATTGTAAATTACAATAAAGAGACTGACGTATATATCTTTTATGATTGCTCTATAGAAAGTCCTAAAGGACGTAGAAGCATTTGCTACGACCAGAAAGCCCTGGAATCGAGAAAAAATAATAAACCCAAAAACAGTGCTATTGGTATGGCTGCAGAAATGGGGATTGAGATTTTAACAAAAGAACAATATTTTGAGCTACAACGATTAGGAGAGTTTGATACTAAAACATCCAGTTGGCTTCAAACACCAGGTAGTATCAGGAAACATGGAGGGGCAATATTCGGCGATCTCCGTTACGGAAATGTATTTATTTACCACAATGGTGCAGAATCATATTATGCTGCAAGAGGTTTTAGAGGATCAATTAATGTATAATAAGAAAAAGAATATAGAACACAGTCCGATTGATAACATGAAAAAAACAAAAAACAAAAAGATATGGGGTAGCATTTTATTGTTGCTTGCAGTTATTATCGGCCTGGCCTCTTATCCACCAGGCCCTCAGGATCCCATTCATTATTATGAGCGAGAAAGCGGACAAATAAAAACAGAGAAGATAGCAGGAGAAAAATGGTTAATATGGTTGTATTATAATCCTGTTGGTGAAGCAAGTTTGTGGGCCTTTGCGAAAAGAAAACTGGTTTCATCAATCTATGGTAATATGATGGATCGAAGTTCCTCAGCGAAAAAGATAATTCCTTTTATTGAAGATTTTGATATTGACATAAGCCTTGCTCAGGAGCAGGAATTCAACAATTTTAACGATTTTTTTACAAGAGAACTAAAAGATGATGCCAGGCCAATTGATACCGGCTCTAATATTGTCGTATCGCCTGCAGATGGTAAAATTCTGGCTTATGCTGATATTAGCAGCTCCTATTTTATTGTAAAAGGATATCGTTTTGATCTACCCTCATTTCTGGATAATCCTGATCTTGCACATAAGTACCATGATGGCGCCCTGCTTATTGTCCGGCTGGCCCCGGTCGATTACCACCGTTTCCATTTTCCAGTTAGTGGAAATATATCTCCAAACAAAAAGATTGAAGGTGACTATTATTCAGTTAACCCCTTTGCTTTACGTAAAAAAGCAGAAATATTATGTTTAAATAAACGAGAATATACTATTCTTTCAAATCCTCTATTTGGTGATATTATTATGGCTGAAGTTGGTGCTACCATGGTAGGAAGCATTGAACAAACTTATATAGGGAGTTCTGTAAATAAAGGTGAAGAGAAAGGCTACTTTAAATTTGGAGGCTCAACAGTAGTTCTGATATTTGAAAAAAGCAAAATAGAAATCGATAAGGATTTATTGATCAATACAGCACAGGGATATGAAACTACTGTTAAAATGGGAGAAAGAATTGCTGTAAAAAAATAAAGGAGCTTTTAAAATAGTTTGTACCTTGAAAATTAAGTCCTGAATGATAAGTAAAATTGATAGAAATTAAAAAACCTAGCATACTGGTAAGAATACACTTAATACACACTGAAGGTACCGCTAAGAAGCGTACAGAAAAAAAAACGAATAATGGAACAAAATTTTCAAGATTTATATAATAAAAAAACTGATCTGGAGCTATACGAAATTTTCAGTGGGAAAAATTCAGAATCCTATAAAAATAAGAAGCTGGCAGAAAATATTTTAAGCGAAAGAGGCTTTGACTTCAATAATATAGACGCTTATAAGAGTAAATTTGAATTAGAAAAGCTGCTTAAGGAAATTGAAGATGAGAACACTAATTGGCTTCGCTCCTCTTTATTCTCACCTAATGGATCTTTCGTTTTTGGTTTTATTATGATTCTATTCTTTGGCTTAAGGCTCTCATCATTACTAAGAAGTGCTATTCTCAATAACTTTGAAAACGAGTTTGACCTGATCCTTTCCGTCGTGCTTGCCTTGATCTATTTATCTTTAGCTATAGTATTATTTCGCTTCTCCTATACTAGAAAAAAAGCAATATCAAGGCGTCAAATAAGAATAGATGAACTTAAAAAAGAAACTAACAATAATTAGTAACTGCCTACTATGCAGGATAACCAAGTAAAACGAAAATTTCTAATACTACATTTCTTCATACCGATTTTATGTATGCTTGGATGTAACTCAAATTCTCAAATCCTGTCAAAGGATAAATTAATTGAAGATTTGATTTATCTAAATAATGCAGTAGCAGAAGGTCACCCGACAACTTTAAACAAAGCATGGACCAACGAATTGGGGTCCTATATAAGTTATGTACAGAATCAATCTCCCGGAGAGCTAACTGCTTATGAATATGAAAATAGTATTCGAAAGGCTCTGTTCATAGTGGGATGTTCTCATACCAAAATAGAAGAATCACCACTTACTGAAATATATCTGGAACAAATTGGAGATAACAAATACTTTCCTGCTCGCTGTTTTGCCGATTCTTCGGGCCTGTACATCCTGGATGCTGAATTTAATGATAATAACAGCCCGCAAATAGACCTTCCTATAAAAGTAATCTCAATTAACGATATGCCAGCGATGGAGATAATAAATAAGCTTATTATTTATCAACCGGTCGACGGACATCAAAAAACATTAGGCTACTCCATTATAAATGATTATTCTGAAATATTAATCAGAAGGTGTTTTATTGGGAGCAATGATTTTAGAATAAAATACATAAACCCCAATGATGAGATAGATGAAATAAGCATAAAAGCCCTAAAAAATTATTCGCCAGGTAAATTTCAATATTTTCAAGCCAAATCAAATTTAATAATTAGTGAGAAAGCTATCGAATTAAGCAAGCTAACTGCAAATACCATGTATTTAAAGATTAGATCGATGGACTATGCTAACTATAAGAAAGTAAATAAGAAAATATTTCAACACTTAGATAGCTCTTCAATCAACAATCTGGTAATAGATTTAAGAGGCAATGGAGGAGGATCCACAAAGAGCACCCTCGATTTTTTATCGTACATCCTGGCAGATACACTATCTCAAATTGACTTAAAGCCCAATGGAGATGCAGGTAAATATTTAAGCTCCAAGTTGAAACTGACGGGGGTCTGGTTCTGGGAGAAAATAACCCGGCATAATAAAACAGATTCAGGAATAGAGTACATCACCAATATCACTTATCCTAAGGAAAAGCTATTTAAAGGGAAAATTTTCATCCTTACAGATGGATATACAGCATCGTCTTCGTGCACATTAACAGCTTATCTAAAATATAAAGCTTCCGCAATTTGTATTGGCCAGGAGACTGCAGGTGGCGAAACAGGATGCAATGCTAATAGTTTTCAGAAGCTTAGACTTCCAAATTCAAAAATCACTATTAGCTTTCCGCTTTTCCGCTTCAATAACAAGATATTTATACCAGATAATCATCACGGAATTATACCTGACTACAGAATATATTACACCGCTAAATCATACCTGTTAAACACTGATCTGGAAATGGAAAAAATATATTCACTCATAAATTAATACACTTAACATTCTTTACAAAACATATAAAAAAAGTAACTCTACACAGGCCGAAAGAGAATCTTATTTCTTTTTCACAAAATAGAAACTATTATCTACCTTAAAGCCTCTGACTTTCTGATCAAGCGAAAATTCTAATACCATACCACTTTCTACATCGATAAATTTAGTGCTTGTAACCGGCAAAAGGTTTAAGTCACCAAAAGGGGTATTCTGCAAAAAGATTCTATTTTCTTTAAAATGAACTTTAACTGTCAGATTCTGACCTTCCATTTCATATTTACCGGCAAACTGATTTAAATAAGAATCTGATAATTTGATAATTTCAATTGTTCGCGGCGTGCTTATAGGCCAGGAGTAATAGTTAGATATTGCATTTTTAAGTTCTGATATTAACTTACCTCCATTATCAGCATTTGTCATAATAATAACAGCAATACCCTGATAAGCAAATGCCAGCATTTCATTTGTAAAGCCTTCGTTTTTCCCACCATGAGCAAATATTAAAGAATCTTTCTCATTTCCTAATGCAAGTCCAAATCCCCAATTGTTTTTATGTTTGCTCAGCATCAATTCAACAGTTTCTTTTGTTAAAATTCCCTCTTCTTTACCTTGCAATATATCCTGTATTTCTATACAATACTTTGCTAAATCTGAAGGGGTAGTCCATAAACCAGCTGCTGCCTTTTCAGGGTAGTTATGCCATAAGCCTTTAACTATTTTGCCATTCGCGTTGTAAGCAGCACTAATGTTAGTTTGAAACTCTTTAGCTATAGGTTGCTGGTAAGTACTGTTTTCCATTCCAATGGGAAGCAGAATATTTCCGGACATATAATTATCAAAAGACCTTCCACTAAGATCTTCAACTACTTTCTGAATTACTGTATATCCACCCCCGGAATATCGCCAAATACTTCCTGGGATAGTATCGACAATAATTTTAGCTGTATTTCCTTTACCATCCAGTACATCAATTATATCAGGAAATTTATCAGTCTGTTTATAACCCGGAAAACCATGAACTGTCATACCCGCTGTATGTGTTAATAGTCTTTCAAGTGTTACTTTATCAGATACAGTGAACTTATTTTCAGGAATCTGCCAGTCTTTTAAGTAATGGTTGACATCCTTATCCAGTTCCAGTCTATCATTCTCGTATAATTTTAAGACAGCCAGAGCAGCCAGGGCTTTACTTATTGAACCAGCCTGAAAAAGTGTATTACTATCTACTTTTGTCCCGGTTTCAGTATTTGCATAGCCATATCCTTTTGCCCATTTTATCTTTCCATTATCTACAATGGCTATACTAAGCCCGGGAACTTTATAATGATCCATCCTTTCCAGAATATTATATTCTTTTATGGAATCTCCTTTTATCTGGATGTTTCTGACCAGGCTATTTTCAATAGTGTTTATTTCTTGTGAAATCTGCCCGGTATTTTGAGCAAAACAATTGCTTAGTAAGCTTAGCGAGATAATAATGATATATATATATTTCATAATAATAATCTAAAATTTAAACCAGTGCCACCATCTGGCCTTGAAAGTTATTTGTACTTATTTTTTTGATTGATTTTACAGCTTTAATTTTCATGTTTTTTCTCAATAATTATACTTGCAACAAACCATAATAGTAATGCGAGCAGATATATAAGTATCCCATATATTGTTACAATCATAGTAGCTTTAATTCCTCCAAATAATATTACAGGCATAATCTCATTTCCCCGTTGAACCTCATTTTCAATTGCATCAAACATAGCAGTTAGTCCAACCAGTTGACCCATAATGCCGGTTACCAGTGCAAATAAGCCTATTGCTTTTCCATACCCCAGTCTGTGCAATAGCTTTTCCCTATCTACCTGTCTGGCATTGTAAGCCATAACAAAATGATAAATAAACCATGCAACAGTAATAATTAATAGAATTGACAGGATTCCCATAAACAATGGTCCTCCCCTAAGAAATAATTCTTTCATCTTATATTTTTTTATTTAATACTGCTGCCAAATTATATGAGATATCGAAATTCAACAAGGTCGAATCCTGTTCTTACCAGGTTATTTGTCGACTCAAAGTGGCAATTTTAATATTTTTGTTAAGATTTAGGTTTATAAATATGAAATAAGCATGTAATTTCAGTATTTTATTTTTAATAAAAGGATGATTTAATTCTATGTAATATACATGGCTTGCTATAGAGAACAATGCAAATTAAACACATGAAATTTAAATCGAAAAATCCATATTATCATATCGTTTACTGGATATTTATAATACTGGTATTAACGCTGGTATTTGGATTTTCATGGGAGAACAATACTGCTGCATTTTTCTTTGTTTGCATGCTTCTTCCAATTGTTTTAGGAACCTCCTATTTTTTCAACTACGTACTTGTACCTAAGTTTTACCTTACAAAAAGGTATATGAGATTTGCGTTTTACACCTTTTGTACGGCTGTTATTTCGGTATATCTTGAAGTTATGGTACTGCTTTTTTCCTATGTATACCTGGTAAATCTCAATTATCAAAGTTTAAACCCCAATGCTTCAGAGATTATTCTATTAGTAGTAGTATTGTATTTACTGGTATTTATTGGGTCGTTTTTATTAATGATGAATCAAATAATAGAAAATAGACAAATGATTCAACAACTTTTGGATGAAAAAGAGAAAATGAAAAAATCGTTTCTTGAAATAATATCTAAGCGAAAAGTGATAAAAATACCATATGATGATATTGTATACATTGAAAGCTTATCCGATTACATAAAGGTTGTTACAGAACAAGATGAGATAATGAGCAAGGAGAAAATAAGCAACCTGGCATCCAGATTACCTTCTATATTTTTAAGAATTCACCGTTCATTTATTATAAATACAGATAGAATAAAAAATATATCTTTTGACGAAGTCATGATAGATGATGTAGCTCTGACAATTGGCCGCAGTTATAGAAAAGTGGTTAAAGAGTCTTTAAACAAAATCTAATATGCCTTATCCAGGGATAAGCATGCAACTTATAGAGGGAAGGCTCTTAGATGCAATAACAAATAAAGCAATACCTTTTGCCTCCTTATATTACGATCAGACTTTTTCAGGTACCGAAACAGATCAGTACGGTAATTTTAAGCTAGAAATTTCAAAGGATAGTACAATTCCATTAGTGGCCAGCGCAATTGGCTATTATTCTGTTACAATCTCGGATTTGGTTTTTATTATGAATGGAAGATCATTAATTATCAATATCTTTGCAGTGGCTATGCACTTATAAGTGCAGGTCAATACAAGACAAAATATAGGGCTACAAAGAATATTTTATTATTTCCACCCGACTATACTTTTTTAGACTCTGGCTTACTGAGCCCTATAATTATACGTTTGTATGCTACTGATAAATTAACACATACCGGACTCCCTGATTTTAATAAACCCGGGATGGGATTAAAAATACAATAAAATGAAATTTGATGATCTAAACATCATTATGCCTGTTTTAAAGGCACTAAAAGAAGAAAATTATTCTGTACCAACACCAATACAGGAAAAGGCAATACCGCTAATATTAAATAGAAAGGATATCCTGGGCAGTGCACAAACCGGTACCGGTAAAACTGCTGCATTTGCTATTCCAATCCTACAGCATCTTTACAATGATCGTCAAAACTATAACAGACCACGAAAGATAAATGCACTAATTGTTACCCCTACGCGCGAATTAGCGATTCAAATTGCCGAGAGTTTCTCTACATACGGGAAATATACAGGACTTAAGAACACAGTTGTATTCGGGGGCGTTACCCAGGGATCTCAAACCCTTGCTCTCAGCAAAGGAGTTGATATCCTCGTAGCCACTCCAGGAAGACTGTTAGACCTTATGAATCAGGGTTTCATTAAATTAACGGATATTGAGTATTTCGTACTCGACGAAGCTGATCGTATGCTTGATATGGGCTTTATTCATGATATCAGAAAGATAATTGACAAGTTACCGGCAAAAAGGCAGTCCTTATTCTTTTCAGCGACAATGCCTGAGAATATTGTTGCCCTGTCGAAAAAGATATTACATAATCCTATAAAGATCGAAGTAAGCCCGGTATCTTCTACTGCCGATACGCTTCAGCAATACCTGTATTATACCAATAGACCTGATAAGAAAGATCTCTTACTGCATATTCTCAGGGATCAAAAAATTACTCAGGTATTATTATTCTCCCGAACAAAGCATGGTACCGACAGGGTAGTAAGACACTTAAAAAAGAAAAAAATACTTAGTGCCGCTATACATGGAGATAAAGCACAAAATCAAAGACAAAAAGCCCTGCAACAGTTTAAGGATGGACAGATAAGAGTTTTAGCAGCAACTGATATTGCGGCAAGAGGAATTGACATTGATAAATTAAAATATGTTATCAACTATGATATCCCAAATCTGCCCGAGACCTATGTTCATAGAATAGGGAGAGCAGGGAGAGCTGGAGATGAGGGTATTTCTATATCAATTTGTGAACCGGAAGAGAATGCGTATATAAAGGATATTGAAAAACTGATAAATCAGCGAATAAAAATTATTAGTAACAATCCTTTCCCCCAAACAGATAAACCAATGAATTCTCTTGAGAAGAAAGAGCTTGAGAAAGAAAAGGTAAAACGAAAACAGGAATATTTTGCTGCAAAGAAAAATAAGCAGAATAAACGCACTCCTGCAAAGCCTAAAAGAAAATACTAAAGTTAGTGCATGCGTATTTTAAAATCAAAAAGGAATTAAAATCCACTACCTAACATTTCAATCCAAACCGGTCTATATGCAGAGTTATGAAGTCCATCTCCATGATAGGGGTTTGATTTACCGGCAAGCGAGGAGTTATCACGTAATGGCTTATCCAGTGCAAACACCTGGGCTGAAGGTATCTGAAGCGCTATACATATCTCTTTAATGATATTTGCTGTATTTTCATTTACATTATAAGTAGCATACCACTTCTCCATCGGTGTAACATTCTCATTAAAATACCAGTCGGCTATTTTCTTACTGTCAGAATTTGAATAATCCCAGCCCCCTGAAAAACTGATAACACGGTCTAATTTCTCGTACTGCGCAATATATTGTCCCATACCTCCGCCCTGCGATTGTCCTGAAATTACTATTTTGCTCCATTGGGGTTTGTTCATTCCCTCATCAAGGTAGAGTTGCCAGTTAGCATCCGGGTCTGCTCCGGAGAGATACTGAAGTAATTTAACAAAGCGTGGTATAATTGCATCATGGGGCTGATCGGGGATCATCGAAAAATCGTTATCTCCATAAATACGTCTCCTGCGAAACTCGGCAGCACAATCGCTATTATTATCCAGATAAGCTCCTCTACATATGCTGGCTACCGCAGGTACTGAAATAAAAGAAAGTGCAATGATTCTGTACCCCTGTTCCAGTGCAGTAACAAAAAAGTCTCTGGGGATATTGGATGTAGTGCCATTGGTTCCGGTAAGCCATAGCATCAGTTTATTATTTGATATTGCAGGATCATAATATGCTACATGTGCTGTATCCCAATATGTTATTTCAGGGTCTGTGCTGGAAGGATGCACTTCAATAATTTTATAGGGCGTAGAATCCAAGAACTGAAAAATATCTGTTTGAGCGACAAGCTTACCTGTTGAAGAAAAAATTACTGCAAATAGAATAAAGTAGCTGAAGCGATTTATATATCTCATAAGTGTTTTTTAAGGTGTAAACCACGAAAGGCCGAATCAGTCATTATTCTTGGTAAGTGGCTTAGAATATCTCCAGCCCTCGTTTAATTGTTTAGAAAGAAGCTCAATAATCTGCTTGTATTCCGGATCTTCGGCCAGGTTTTTATTCTCCTGGTCATCGGTCTTATGATCGTATAATTCAGCTCTGAGGAAATCGCCTTTTGTTTTCTGCTCCCCCAGCCACTTATACCACTCTACATATCTGTAACGATCTGTCCTGATAGCATAACCCATTTGCTCCTCTTCAATCGTTGTAGTTCTGCCATAGCGACCAAGTAGAAACTGGCTATAGGCAGCTGATTTCCATTCAATAGCGGGGTCTTTAATCAAAGGAACCATGCTGGTACCCTGCAAATGTCCGGGTACATTAAAACCAGCCATTTCGCACAAAGTGGGATATATATCAACAAACTCGGTTAAGGCACTGCTCTGTGTCCCTTTTGTCTTCACTCCCACTCCACTGAAAATAAGTGGCACTCTTGTATCTATTTCATAAGTTGTTTGCTTACCCCAGCCATTATGTTCTCCCAGTTTCCATCCATGGTCACCCCATAGTACTACAATAGTATTTTCGCTTAACCCCAGTCTTTCCAGTGCATCCAGAAGTCTTCCAAGCTGTGCATCAGTATATGATACACTTGCATAATATCCATGCTTAATCTCTCTCTGCCTGTCTGCATCCCAGGGACTGTCTCCAGGGAATGGTAATTCGCTGCAATCTGTATATCCGCGCAGCTCAGCATCTCCGTGGACAAGGAAAGCAGGAACGCCCTCGGGTACAAATTGATTTTCAGCAAGTGGAATTTCATCCCTCTTATACATATCCCAATATTTCTTTGGTGCATTGAATGGCAGATGTGGCCTATAGTAGCCTACCGACAGAAAGAAGGGCTTATCTTCTTTAGCCAGTCTCTCAAGAACCTCTATGGCGCGTGTAGTCTGTGCTCCATCGTAATAATCGTCATCGTTTGCATCAGCCATTTCAGTGGCATTTGCCTTTACATACCAATGACCAAGCTGATCGATCGTTGATCGGCCTGCGGCTTTGAGTTCTTCAATCTTCATTGCCTGAATTGCCAGGTTCTCATCATTTAGATAAAAGGCATCAGGATCAAATGGAAAACCCTGCAGGTTCTCAGGAACTTCTGTCCACGATATTGTATCCGGGTCGTTATTATGAAAGGCTTTACCAAAGCCAACTGTTATATATCCGTTCTGTTTGAAAAACTGAGGCAGAGTAACAACATCGGGAACATTATCTCTAAACTCTGTCGTAAGGTCCCAGACCTGAATAGAATCCGGACGCAGACCGGTTAGCAGGCTGGCGCGTGAGGGATTGCATACTGCTTGCTGGCAATATGTCCTGGTAAATGAGACACCCTGTTCAGCCAATCTGTCGATATTGGGTGTCCTGACATAGTCGCTGCCAAAAGCACCCAGCTCGGGGCGCAGATCATCAATGGGAATAAATAGTATATTTGGTCGTTTACTAGCATCTTCATTGTTCTCTCCTGATGTGCAGGAATAAACAGCTAAGGCTGCAACTATCAAAAAGATAGCAGCTCTGAAATTCTTTCTGGTAAGGCTCATGAAATGTATATTATTGAACTATTTAGTACGCTTAAAAGTAAGCAGTTATCAACAATAAGTCAAGGTTTTCACTGAAATAATGCGGGGCATATAGAAATATACTAAACAAGGCATGCTTAATGCATCTGCCAGGGCTGAAATAATATCCAATATAAATTCAATCGGAGTTAAGGATTTACAATAGTTGATATACAGTATAGTAATTGTAATAGTAAGTAAATCACTCCAAAATCTCAACATATTTATATTGCTATATGTTATAGTTCATAAAAGCCTCTAAATGATGAAAAAAGTATTAAAAACTTTATTGAAACTTTTTATTGGATTTATCCTGCTCATTACTATTGCGTATGGGTCATTTCATTTTGTAGAATATGCCAGCGGCAGCAAATTCGTAAAGTATCTTAAGGAAAACTCTGAGACCCTTAGTCTAAATCAATCTTTCACCTACAATTTAGCCAAAGCAGATATTGAAAAAAGTAAGCTGATATTAATTGGTGAAATACATGGAACGGAAGAACCTTCAAAATTTGATGTTGACTTTTTTAAATACCTGAATAAAGATTTCGGTGTGAAGAATTATTTCGCAGAATTTGATTTTGTTCAGGCAGAATACCTTAACCGTTTTATGGCAAATGGAAATAATGATCTACTAAAAGATATTCTAAAAAACTGGATTGTTGGTCAAGGTAGAAACAATCAGGATTATTTCGACAAATACCTTTACTTTCAGGAATATTACGCGCAGCTGGCCGATGATAGAAAATTTCAATTCTTGGGAATTGATATAATTCAAGACTGGGAATTGACAACCAGATACTTAAATGAATTAATCCCTCAAAATCAAAATATTGAACCCATTGAATTTGTGAAAGACGGACTTATAGATAAGTTAATGAAACAGCTTGATTTGTTAAGTTCATACTACACAAACAATACGGATACCTTATCTAAATTATCTCACCTTCAAAAAAACATTGAATTGGTCCAAAATAAGGTAAATAGAGAAGATATAATGTTTGAAAATTTTCAATCCTTTTATAAAAGTAAAGATCTTAAAAATACCAGATCCTACGGCTTTTTTGGTCTCTTCCATGTTTTTCAATACCGGGTTAATGGTAATTATCCTTTGGCCTCAAAAATTAGACAATCGGATTTAGATTTAGAAGATAAAATTTTGTCATTTAATTTTATACTAAATGACAGTTACACGGTTATGCCAAGCAAACAGCTGCCAGAGTTTATGCGAGACAAAGGTGAGTATACAAAAATGGCTATCTCGGCAGACAATATGTTAGTAATGTATATATATGGGATAAAAGATTTTAAAAGAATAACGCAAGAGAATCATAAATCCCTAGTCAAAATGAATGGTGAAAATAATCCATACTTAAATTCAAATAGGTTAAACGCTTCCTTTCATATTCTCCCGCTAACAGATTTATTTAAAATGACGGATAAGGGAAAACCATATGTCCAGTATACTATCTTCGTAAGAAATTCTGATTGGGCAGAGCCTATAAATAACTAAGCAAAGCACAAAATATGCTCTTTGCATAAATGGTTTATAGCTTGCATAAAAAACAGTATAAATGATTAATATACTTATAACAGGAGCCACAGGTAACATAGGACAGCAAGTGATACGTTTTTTAAACAAAGTTGACACTTCAAACAGGATTATCGCAGGTGTTAGAAATATTGAAAAAGCAAAGAATGTTTTTAAAGACTCTTCGATGTTAGATTTTGTGCATTTTGATTTTGAGGATACAGACTCATTTGATAGTGCATTAAAAGGCATTGACAGAATTTTCCTTTTGCGACCTCCTTATATATCAGATGTTGAAAAATACTTTAAACCCTTGATTATGAAGATTAAGGAAAAAAACATAAATGAGATTGTTTTCCTATCTGTCCAGGGAGCTGAAAAAAGCAAAGCAATTCCACATCATAAGATTGAGAGCCTGATAAATAAGTTCGGCCTGGATTTTATCTTCCTAAGGCCAAGCTACTTTATGCAAAATTTAACCAGCACCCTGATTGGAGATATTAAAACAAAACGTGAGATAATTTTACCATCGGGGAAGGCAAAATTCAACTGGATTGATATTGAAAATATTGGAGAGCTTGGGGCAATTCTACTTAATAAATTCGATGATTATAAAAATCAATCCTTTGAGATAACTGGATTAGAAAATGAGAATTTTAAGAAAGTAAGCTCATTAATTAATAGTGCGATAGAAAATCCAATTACTTACCGAAATGTAAATCCTTTTAAATTTTTCAAGATTAAGAAGCGTGATGGAATGGAAAGAGGTATGATTATAGTAATGATCCTACTGCACTTTCTGCCAAGATTTCAGAAAGAACCAAGGATATCTGATTCTTATGAACAGCTTACCGGCAAAAAACCTACCGACTTAAAAACATTTATAGAACGTGAAAAAGAGAAATTTCAAAAATAAATATTCTCCTCTTGTGCCCTTCTCAGTACCAGGCCGGTCAAAGTATTCTTAACAATAAGGTTTATACCCCCCTGTCATAAACAGATTTTAAACCGTCAACTTTTATACTTAATTTTATAGGCAACGCTTGTTAAACCAACAAACCCAATATAAATGAAAACAAATCTGATTATCCTGATAATTCTTTCAGCCGGAATAATTTCTTCCTGCAATACTAATAAAGGGCATAATAAGCAGATAATTACGGAGCCTGAAAACAGTCTGGATGGGAAGTGGGTCAGGATTGGACAAACTGGTCCGATATGCTTTGATTTTAAGGAAAATGGATTAGTCGAAGTTGATTTTGGAAATAACCAAAGTGTTGATGCAATTTCAAGCTTTGAATTATCGGGCGATACAATCCAATTTACTGATAAGGAAGGACATATGTGCGAAGGATACGGACGGTACAAGGTTTATCAAACAGCTTACTATATATCTTTAGACTTAATAGATGATGAGTGTAGCGGAAGGATTAAAACTACTATGGGGTTCTGGACAAGACCATATTTCAAAGACTTTATAGAGACTCTTGAAAGGGATATAGCAGAATCTCCGGATCCTGAACATTATTTAAACAGAGCAAGGATCTTTTTAGCAACAGGTATGCTCAAGGAGGCAAAGGCTGATTTTGATAGCTATATATTAACAGATACTACTGACGCAAGAGCTTATGTAAACAGGGCCGGAACCAGGTTTCCTGGTGATTTAAATGGTGTAGTATCCGATTGTAATAAAGCAATATCCCTGGACCCAGCTAATAAAAATGCCTACTTTCTTCGGGGATTAGCGAGATACGAGTTAGGCGAGAAAGAGCAAGGATGCAATGACTTCAGCAAAGCAATTGAATTAGGTTTTTCTGTATTGCTTATTGCCGAACAGGAAAAATGTAGTGATTTTTGGAATAAATAATAATAAGATCATTAATTGCTGTAAGTGGTGCAGTATAGAATCACGAGCCTATTTATCAGTTTAAGGATAGTAATAATATAAAGTTTTATGGCGGAACTAAAAACAAAGCAAAACGATGCGGACGTAAAGGATTTTATTAACTCCTATGCTGATACACAGCAAAAGAAAGAGGATAGTTTTGAAATTCTCAGGCTAATGCAGGATTTTACAGGGTATGAACCCAGGATGTGGGGGACATCAATTATAGGTTTTGGATCTTATCATTACAAATCTGAAAGAAGCCGTCAGGAAGGAGATTGGATGCTTGTGGGCTTCTCTCCACGAAAATCAGCAATTTCGCTTTATGTTTATTCCGGGTGTGCCGGACAGGAAGAATTGCTGAAAGATTTAGGAAAGTTTAAAATGGGGAAAAGTTGTATTTATATAAAGAAGCTGTCTGATATAAATCAGGAAATACTTGAAAAACTGGTAAAATCAAGCATTGAATTTCTTCAATCAAAGCACACATAAGTAAAACATTATATCCTGTGTATAAGGCAGAACAAAGAATACTGAAAACTTCTTTAAAGATATAACGCTTTATAAGTGGATTGAGATCGTCTTATTAAGCTACAAAGAGCTCATTGTTTATAAACTTTGTGAAAAATATGAAACAAAAGAATTATCTATTTAAAGCGTTTCGGGTAGAAGAGAAAGATGGTAGCTATGCTGCTTCGATTAAAGAGATGCGTTTTGATACCTTAAAGGAGAACGAGATCCTGGTTAAAGTCCATTACAGTTCATTAAACTATAAAGATGCACTATCGGCAAAGGGTAACAGGGGAGTTACTAAAACATATCCACATACTCCTGGCATAGATGCATCAGGGATAGTAGTAGAATCCACCAGCAAAGCCCTTAAAAGTGGAGATAAAGTAATCGTTACCGGCTATGATATGGGAATGAATACTGATGGAGGCTTTGCTGAGTATATAAGAGTTCCTTCTGATTGGGCTGTGCTACTGCCTGAAAAAATGACTTTGAAAGAGGCTATGATCTATGGAACTGCAGGTCTGACAGCAGGCTTATCGGTTCTCAAACTAGCTGAATCAATAAAACCGGGAGACGGAAAAATCGCCGTGTCAGGAGCCACCGGTGGAGTAGGCTCCTTAAGTCTTTCCATATTAAGCAAGCTGGGATATTCAGTTGTTGCCATAACAGGAAAGGAAGCAGAAAGCGACTACCTGCTAAAGCTGGGAGCAAAAGAGATATTACTGCGAGAGAATATTGAAAATTATGACAAGAGAGCTCTATTAAAACCTGACTTTGCGGCTGCGATAGATACAGTTGGTGGTGTGATCCTAGAGAATATTATTAAGTCAACCGATGCCTCAGGTATAGTTACCTGTTGTGGTAATGTAGCATCACCCAGGCTTGAGCTAAGCGTTTTTCCCTTTATCCTCAGAGGAATAAGCCTGATTGGTATCGATTCTCAAAACTGCCCTGTTAACAAGAGGATAAAAGTATGGAAACTACTATCTGACGAGTGGAAGCCGGAAGGTCTGGAAGCCATATACGATGAAGTTAAACTGGATAAAATGTCGGAAAAGATTAAGTTGATGCTTGAGGGAAAACTAAAACGCAGAATTGTTCTTAAGATGAATGAAGTAGATTAGGCAGGATCCTGAAGAAATGATAAGACACAAGCCACAGCATTCAACGAGTTTTAAATCAAGGATAATTTACAAATCACTAAAATCCGTAAATTTTTCAGAGAAAATATTTAAGCAAATGCTTAAGTATCCAAAGAGAAACACAGCTGCTATCTCTCCAGGAAAATTTAATACTAAACTAAGGGTAGAAACCAGAGAAACAGAAGGGTTTAATATATTAACAGTATATAAATCTGAAGAATCGGCCAGGCATATTATTATGCTACATGGGGGAGCATATGTTTCAGAGGCAGTAAGGGGACACAGGAAGCTAATCGAGAGACTTGCCCTCTCCTATTCATATAAAGTTTCCTTTATTGACTACCCCCTCGCCCCTGAGAACAATGCTCTTACAACACTGAGGGTAGTTAAAGAAGCTTATCGCGATCTCACCAATTTATATCCCAATGATACGATCCTGCTATTTGGTGATTCATCAGGGGGAGGACTGGCACTAGCATTACTACAGGAACTTCAAAATATAGGCGATATCAGAATGCCCCTGAAGACAGCCCTTGTCTCGCCCTGGCTGGATCTTTCTATGTCGAATACTGATATTAATAAATATATAGATACTGATGTTGTTCTGAACTTAGAAGGATTGGCCGCATGCGCTAAATTATATGCTGATAGTTTAGATCTTAATGATCCCCTGGTATCTCCAATATATGGAAAATTGGAAGACTTGCCTGAAATCAAAATATGGGTTAGTGATAGAGAGCTGTTCTACCCGGATTGTGTTTTGCTAAACAATAAACTGAATTCAGCCAAAGGATCATTATCCAGCATATCTGTTATAGACGGAATGATTCACGACTGGATAATTATGCCTATAAAAGAACGAGATAAGACAGTAGCTGAGATAATAGATTTCTACAATAGTTTCTAACTGCATCTGGAAGTAAAAACAGATGGCGACTATTTAAGTCAAATAATCTTTGTTTACTCTTCTCTGGTATCTTTTGAAAGTTATGTTGTAAATTAGTATTGAACTATTTATATTGTTGTGTCGGAAAAAACCAGATAATCTTTGATAACCTGGATAAGGAATAAACATATACTGATTATAACATGTTTTACTATATGTTATTATTGATTCTCGCTAATAAATAATATTAAATATAAAAAAATATACTATGAAAAATTCTGGAAAAGGTAAATGTCCGGTAATGCACGGTGCAAACACCGAGGCTGGTAATTCGGTAATGGACTGGTGGCCAAAGGCACTCAACCTGGATATACTACATCAGCACGATATAAAATCCAATCCTCTGGGACAGGATTTCAATTACAGGGAAGAGTTTAAAAAGCTTGATCTGGAGGCACTTAAAAGTGATCTTAAAAAATTAATGAAAGATAGCCAGGACTGGTGGCCGGCCGACTGGGGACACTATGGTGGTTTAATGATAAGGATGGCATGGCACTCAGCAGGCACATACAGGGTCGCCGACGGACGAGGAGGAAGTAATACAGGTAACCAACGTTTTGAGCCACTTAACAGCTGGCCCGACAATGCAAACCTCGATAAAGCACGCCGACTGCTATGGCCTGTTAAGAAACGTTACGGAAACAAAATATCATGGGCCGATCTGTTTATTCTGGCCGGCAACATGGCTTATGAGTCGATGGGCTTTAAAACATTTGGTTTTGCAGGCGGACGTGAAGATATCTGGCACCCTGAAAAGGATATTAACTGGGGCAGAGAAAAAGAGTGGCTTGCAGAAACAAAAAACAGGTATGAAGATGATTCTGACCGGGAGTCGCTGGAGAATCCATTAGCTGCAGTACAGATGGGATTGATATATGTAAATCCTGAAGGAGTAGACGGTAAGCCTGATCCATTGAGAACTGCACAGGATGTTCGCATGACCTTTTTGCGTATGGCTATGAATGATGAGGAAACAGTTGCCTTAACTGCCGGTGGCCACACCGTGGGAAAAGCACACGGTAATGGTGATGCCTCAATCTTAGGTGAGAGTCCCGCAGGAGCCGAAATACACGAACAGGGCTTTGGCTGGACAAATCCAAAAGGCAAGGGAAATGCAGAAGATACAGTAACCAGCGGACTGGAAGGAGCATGGACCAGCAAACCAGACAGATGGAATAATACCTACTTCTACTTATTACTGGAACATGATTGGGAATCGAGAAAAAGTCCGGCCGGTGCATGGCAATGGGAACCAGTTAACATTAAGGAAGAAGATAAACCTCTTGATGCCCACAGACCGGGTATGAGACAGAATCCCATTATGACTGATGCTGATATGGCAATGAAAATGGACCCTGCCTATCGTAAAATATCTGAACGTTTCTATAAGGATCCTGAATATTTTGCAGATGTATTTGCAAGAGCATGGTTTAAGCTCACGCACAGGGATTTAGGACCAAAGAGTCGCTACCTGGGAGCAGATATCCCAAAAGAAGATCTTATATGGCAGGATCCGGTTCCCTCTGTAAATTATACTCTGTCAGATAAGGAAATAAAGGATTTGAAAGAAAAACTATTAAGCTCCTGCTTAACCAGAGTTGAACTAATAAATACTGCCTGGGACAGTGCCAGAACATTCAGATTATCTGATTACCGGGGTGGTGCTAATGGCGCCAGAATACGGCTTGCTCCTCAAAAGAACTGGGAAGGAAACGAACCTGAACGCCTGGAGAAAGTTCTTAAGACCCTCACTGAGATACAGGCTGGTCTAACAAAGAAAATAAGCATTGCCGACCTGATAGTACTGGGTGGTAGTGCTGCAGTTGAAAAGGCAGCACATGAAGCAGGAGTGAAAATTTCAGTTCCATTTATGCCAGGAAGAGGAGATGCAACAGATGATATGACAGATGCAGAATCCTTTGAGGTGCTCGAACCCATACATGACGGTTTCAGGAACTGGCTGAAAAAGGATTATAGCGTAAAAGCTGAAGAGCTTCTACTTGACAGGGCTCAGCTTATGGGACTCACCGGTCCGGAAATGACAGCCTTAGTAGGAGGTATGCGTGTACTGGGAACAAATTACGGGGGAACAAAACACGGGGTATTTACAAGCAAGCCTGGTGCACTTAACAACGATTTCTTTGTTAATCTGGTAGATATGAAATACTTATGGAAGCCTGCCGGTGATAACTTATTCAATATTATTGATCGTAAAAGCGGTGAAGTAAAATGGACGGCTACATCGGTAGACCTTGTATTCGGATCAAACTCAATATTAAGGGCCTATTCAGAAGTCTATGCCCAGGACGACAATAAGGAAAAATTTGTTTGTGACTTTGTTAAGGCATGGGTTAAGATTATGAATGCAGACCGATTCGATCTATTGTAGATAAGTAAAAACCATTGTTAACAAATTGCCCATACTTTAGCCTGCGGAGTTTAATAATTGCTGTAAACAATAATTATCTTTAGGAATTATTATTACTAATTAAGCAATAAGATATGGCACAGCAATACTTAGATCATTCAAAGGCAATCTTAACATCCAGACGGTCGAATTTTAAAGGAGGAAGCAAGGGATCGGGCATAATTTCATTGTTTGGTTACCAGAACGAATATGACCTCAGTGAGGGTTATCCTCTCTTAACTACCAAAAAGATGGCTACAAGATCTATGTTTCATGAAACAATATGGTTCTTGAGAGGTGATACCAATATTAAGTATCTTGAAGATAACAACTGCCCTATCTGGAGGCCTGATGCCTTCCAGGATAATCTTCCCGGAATGCAGAAAGAAGGGATATTTGCAGACAGCATAGTAAAGTATTCACCCGATTGGGATAAAGCAATGGCTGAATATGGTCAGAGAATAAAAGAAAATGAAGAGTTTGCTCAAAGATGGGGAGATGCCGGACCAATTTATGGTAAGCAATGGAGAAGATGGGAGTACTATGATCACGACAAAGAAAGATTTATTGAGATTGACCAGGTAGGTAAAATGATTGAGGGTCTGAGAAAGAAACCAACAGGTAAAAAGCATATTGTTGACTCATGGAATCCGGGAGACACACCCAATATGTCGTTACCTCCATGCCATGTGCTCTACCAGGCTACGGCAAACGAAGAAGGCGAGATGGAGTTACAGCTATATCAGAGAAGCTGTGATCAATTCCTTGGCGTTCCGTTTAATATTGCTTCTTACGCTGCCCTGACCCATGTAATTGCGAAGGAAGCAGGCATGGTGCCTAAAACATTTATTCACACCTTTGGTGATTCACACTTTTATTCGAGTATTGGTAAGAGGACTCAGTGGCACAGAGATAATTTCAGGGAATTACAAAAAAGGGTAAAAGATATTGCTAAAAGAGAAGAATACATGAATGTTGTTGAGTGGATCAATAAGAATGCTCCAAGTGATGGCAACGAGGAAAAATATGACCATGTAACTGCTATCCTTGAGCAAATGTCGAGAGAGCCCCGTCCACTGCCACAATTACATATTGCGGATAAACCATTTGACCAGTTAACAATAGACGACTTTGTTGTAGAAAACTACGATCCTCATCCTGCCATCAGGAGAAGTATGGCTGTTTAATAAATAGCTTCTGCTTAGGCTTGATTAGCATGATATACAGGATCTTTGCAAAGAGCATATTTTGGATGAATTAGTTTTTGCAGTACCTACAGCCCTGCTGTGGGATATACTAGGATACAAAGAAGTGGGATTTATTCCCGGTGATACAACTATATTGAACAGGCTTGTTCAGGATGGTATTTTCCATAGAAGAGATAAACTCGAAAATGACCCCTCCTTTAAACAAATAATTCCATATGCCCTGATATCAAACCAGGGATCATATTACCTTTTTAAACGTAGTTCCGGTCAAAGAGAAAAGAGATTACACAATAAGTTATCGCTGGGCGTCGGAGGCCATATGAATCCCGGTAGTTCTAATGAATATAATGAGCACTTTGTAAGAAATGAGCTAAAAAGAGAATTTTTTGAAGAGCTCAGTCCGGAAGGTAGCTGCAAAATTAAAAAAATTGAATTTATTGGTTTTATTAATGATGACACTATCCCGGTTGGAAGAGCTCATATCGGACTTTTATATGATATAAGCTTATCAGACAGGCATCTGTATGTAAAGGAGACAGATAAAATGAGTGCAGAATGGGTTGATAAAGCCAGTCTGACAGAATTATACGAGCTACTGGAGACATGGACAAGGATTGCTTTTGACAGCTATATCAGGTAAATTGTAAAATATACAGAACACCCCTAATGAAGATCAGTGTAAAATATCATCTCTTGCTTTCACTGCTTATAATTGTGTATTTTGTATTTACCTACTATATATTTAATGGCTGGTGGTACTCCATGATTGGATCAGTATTAATTATCTTAATTAGTTACCTGATCTGGAAGAAAGATTTCCTTAAACAGACCGGATTACAGATTAAGCTCCGTATAATTGCCAGGTCTATGGTAATGGCTATATTGTTTACTGTCTGTTCATTATTACTAATGGCTTATATAGGAGGTAAAAACAATATTATTATAGAGCATACAAACTGGCGCAATTACTACCACGATATATTCTATATACTCAACGAAGAAATTGTACTGGGAGCGATATTCCTCTTTGCTCTGGTTAATGATTTTAAGATAAAAGCTCTAAGTGCTTCCCTCCTTCTTGCTGCTTTTTTTGCCTTAATTCATTATATCTTTTACAGATGGATATTTTTTGACGGTGGTATCTTAGGGCTTACAACACTAATTACACTCTTCCTTGTAGGCTTTGTAAGGAACTCATTAATTATTTTTACAGGACATATAGGATATTCATGGGCCCTCCATTTCGGCTGGATGTCGATTATGTTTGGGAGCATGCACACCGATAAGATAAGCACACTGGATCTTACAGAATCTGAAAGGTTTAAGCTCTACCTCGGTTCTACAGAGATGTTAATTATTTCGGCAATCATAGCAATAATATTCTTAGCTTACTGGAAGGCAAAGGCAAAAACTAAAGCTGTGCACAGAAAGATTACAATATGAATAATAAGACTTTTCAAAATATAAAAATGCTGGATGCAGAAATGCTTGAAAACCTTCTTGGCATGGACGAAGCCATAGCTGCCATGGAAAGAGCTTTTTCGGCTTTCTCAGATGGTTCCTGCATAGTACCGCAGCGACACGTTTCAGGTATTAATAAGCTGGATTTATTTCTTAAACCAGCCTATAGCGATAAACTGGGCAGGGCAGCTGTTAAAGTTATTACGCAAAAAAAGGATGGCAGCATTAACGGCATACCGGCAATCCTGGGTGTTGTATTACTAATTGATCTGAAAAGCGGAGCCATACTCGCAATTATGGATGGTGCATATATTACGGCACTCAGAACAGGAGCAGCAGGAGGACTGGCAGCAAAACTATTTTCAAAAGAAAATTCAGAAACCCTGGCCATATTTGGTTGTGGAGTGCAGGGGAAAACTCAGTTGGAAGCAGTTTGTGCTACACGCCCAATTAAGAAGGTCCTCTTATACGATCTGAATAAAGAAAAAGCTGAAGGACTAAAAAAGGAAATAGAAGAAAAACTCCATTTAAATATTAGTGTTGAGAATAATATCGAGCACCTGAAAACAGCAGATATTATCTGTACGGCAACAAATTCTGAGAAAGCACTTTTTAGCCTGGAAGATATATCAAAGGATGTACATATTAATGCAGTTGGATCCTATAAGCCTTATATGCAGGAGATTGATCCAGAAATTATTAATTCAGGGACTCTGTTTGTTGACTCAAAAGAATCAGTTTTGAAAGAATCGGGCGATCTAATAAAACCTATAAGTGCTAATATCTTTAGCGACACAATTATTGAAGCAGAAATAGGAGAATATATTACTAAGGGCAGCAGCAATGGCAAATATAGAAGTGATCTGACAATATTTAAGAGTGTGGGCCTGGGTGTGCAGGATCTTTATGTTGCCAGTGCTATCTTTGACAGGTATTTACAGTGATATAATTTATCAAATAGATGAAAATAAAATATGCACCAGGTATATTAAATGATGTTATTGGTCCCGTTATGCGGGGCCCTTCCAGTTCGCATACTGCAGCAGCACACCGGATTGGAAAGATAATACGACAAACAGGCGAAAAAGTTATTAGCAAGGTAATAGTGAGCTTTGACCGAACAAGCTCCCTGGCCACAACTTACCTTAGCCAGGGATCTGCAATGGGACTTACAGGAGGCCTTCTGGGACTGGAATTAACAGATAGTGAGATTATTAACTATAACGAGATTCTGGCAAAGAGCAGGCTGACAATAGAATATATAATAAGTGATATTGAAAATAAGCACCCGAATGCTTACCAGATTAATGTTCAGTATTTAAATGGTGATAAATTGGACCTACTTGCCATATCAACAGGTGGAGGCTCATTTGAGATTATAAAATGGAATGGTTTTAATGTTTCGATCAAAGGCGAATTCTATGAGACTCTACTGCTTTTTAAAAATAATGATAAGGAAGATGCAGACCAGATAGAGAATTATCTAATGAAGAACCTTATAAAGTTCAGAGCAGATAAATCAAAGGACCCTGATGGTAATATATTAGTTAACTTTAAGTCAGAAGATAGTATAGCTAATAATATTAAGCCCTTATTCGCCGGCGGAGGCAAAAGTCTCTCAAGCATTGAATTAAATCCCGTGATGCCCGCAAAGAGCGCCATGGAAATACTTCTTCCTTTTACGACAGTAAGCGAGATGCTGGTGCTGGCAAAAACAGAGAAGCTATCTCTTTCAGCCCTCGCCCTACTTTACGAAAGTGCACGAACAGGACTTGACAGCGACTCCATAAAAAGGAAAATGGAGGAAATTGTTTTAATCGTAAAGAAAGCTATTGATGAAGGATTGAATGGCACAAGCTACGATGACAGGATACTGCAGAGCCAGTCAACTTTAATTAAGAGTGCTGAAGAGAAGGGCCTTATCGAAAAAGACCTTAACAGTACCATTATTGCTTATACAAGCGCAATAATGGAAGTAAAGAGCTCTATGGGTCTTATAGTTGCTATACCAACGGCAGGCAGCTGTGGAGTAGTGGGAGGGGCACTTTTCGGATCTCTTCAGGATAAAAAATTTGATTTGCAAAAAATGATAAATGCCTTCCTTGCAGCTGGTATTGCAGGCGTATTTATTGCCAGCAGCTACACTTTTTCAGCTGAGGAAGGAGGCTGCCAGGTCGAAACAGGATCAGCGGCTGCAATGGCAGCTGCTGGGCTGGTTGAGTTAAACGGTGGTAATGCGGAAGAGGCGATAAATGCAGCATCTATGGCCCTTCAAAACCAGCTGGGTCTTATTTGCGATCCTGTTGCAGTGCGTGTTGAAGTTCCATGCCTGGGTAAAAATATAATGGCAGCAAGTAATGCATATAATTCATATATTATGGCTGTTGCCGGCTTTGACCCGGTGATACCTTACGATGAAGTAATTGATGCTATGAAAGCAGTTGGTAAAGCCTTACCTAAGTCCTTATGTTGCACTGGCATGGGGGGACTGGCACAAACACCAACGGCAAAGCTGTACTACGAAAAAAATATTGCCAGCAAATACCCTGCGACTTAACTTTTTTCCTTCTGCAGGTGCTTAAATGCTAAGTCAACAATAATTTTCTTCACATTATCTAAAATTTATATTTATCTAAACCAAATAGGATCTAAAGCGTTTACCTATAAAACCAATATCTAAATTAATCTTGCTTCTATCTTGAAAAGTATAAAGAAGATATTATTCACATTTTTTTCAGCATTCCTCTTATACCGGGCTTTTGATTTATTAAGATTATTGAATTTCTCAGGCCCCGACCAGTATACACTGCCTCAGCTTATACTTATAGCTTTTCTCTTTAACCTATTTATTACCGGAATTTTTGCATTTTTTGGCTTTGTATATCCAAGCAGTAAGATACTTCCGGATAATTATTATAAAATTAAAAGACCTGAACAGCTTAAAACTATCTACAAAATACTGGGCATCAAATATTACAGGATCATGCTGCTTTTTACTTTTTGGGGAAGAAAAAAAAACAGGAAGAAATACTTTAACGGAACGAAACAGGGACTGCATAACTTCATCTACCAGACAGCCCAGTCAGAGTTTGGTCATCTTGCAGCATTTATACTTATATCTATCCTTACAATACATTTAATTACAACTGATTATATTTATCTTTCCCTAATTATCCTGCTAATAAATATCTTTGGAAATGCATATCCGATAATTCTACAAAGGTTTCACAGAGTGAGGATAGAACAAATTTTAAGAAAGGGAAGCATAACTGGCTTAAACCGCCAGAACATAAACAGAATAAATACAAACTATGAATAATATAAGATTTATCTTCTTAGCAATTAGCTTTTTACTACCTCAACTGATAATTGGCCAGGATACTAAGCCAGACCTTGTTACAGACAGACCAGATCAGACTGAATCATCTTCAACAGTGCCATTAAAATCTTTCCAGATTGAGACTGGGTTTATAATGGAGATGAATAAGTCGGCCTTTTTCAACAAGACATCCTATGCATATAATACTACCCTGCTTCGCTACGGTTTACTGGAAAACCTGGAGCTTAGACTTGGTGTTGAGTTCCTGGGTGATAAGATTACTAACAAGCTCTATGATGAAACTTACAGTCTATCTGGATTTAGTCCTCTCTATACAGGTTTTAAACTAAAAATTACGGAAGAAGATGGATTAAGACCGGAAATTGCATTTCTGGGAGGTCTTGTTTTACCCTTTACTGCCGGTAATGAATACAAGCCCGATTATTCTGCAGCTAATATCCGCTTTGCATTTTCGCATACCCTAAGTGAAAGGCTATCTATTGGATATAACCTGGGAGCAGAATGGGATGGAGAAACGGCAATACCCGGCTATTTCTATTCACTTGTAACAGGCATAGGTATAAGCGATAAGCTCGGAGGCTTTATTGAGTCTTACGGACTGATACGGGAAAACGGATATAATGAGCATATGCTGGATGCCGGGTTGACCTACTTAGTTATGCGAAATTTTCAGCTAGATATTTCAGGGGGAATAGGGATCAATAAAAATGCGACAGATAGTTTTATCAGTTTTGGTTTTAGCTACCGTCTCCCTGGATAATAGCCTCAGACTATTACTGCAAGCGACTTTGCTTTTATCTCCAAACTGAGCTCACTACCGAAGCTTACCGGTTCACCATCAACATGACCGATAATTTTATGCTTGCTGCTCAGACTAAGGTTTGCCGATCTGAATATTTCCACATATTTAGACCGATTAATGCTTTTTAGAAATAACCTGGCTACAAGAATGGGAGCTGCCAGGGGAGGAAATTTCTTTATAAAGCAGATATCCATTAAGCCATCATCTGGCTTTGCACCCGGGCTAATATATGCGTTATTACCGTATTGACCGGTATTGGCAAAGCTTATCAGGAAGGCACTTTTATTTATATCTGAACCATCTATATTAAGCTTGTAAGCTCTTGATCGGTAGCTAAAGAATTTTTTAATTACACTAAGTGCATAACCTGTAAGTCCCCTTTTTACGGAGTCTGCAAAATCATGTGCAATCTCTGCATCAAAACCGACACCTGCCATATTAATAAAATGCTTCCCTCCTATTACACCCGAATCTATCGAACGGGTTTCCAGCATATTTATCCTGGATATAGCCTTAGATGCCTTAAGAGGAATTCCAAGATCACGTGCAAGTCCGTTACCTGATCCGAGCGGAATCAATCCAAGAATATTATCGTAAGCTACAAGGGCCTGTGATACCTGGTTAACCGTGCCATCACCTCCAACTGCAACAATTATCCTGTATTCTTTCCTGTAAGTCTCAGCAAGTTCAACAGCATGATTATGATATTCAGTATATATAATACGGTATCTGAGCCTTGCATGATCAAGATTATTCTTAATCAAGCTCTCCAGATTAATTCCCTTTCGCTTTACAGAAAGAGGGTTAGCAATAAACAATACTTTATCCATAATTCAGGTAATTTACCTGCTGGCAAAATCCCTGAGCAGGTTTTGCAGGTAGGCTTTCCCTAGATCATACTCAAAATCGTGCCTTACACCTTCCTGTTCAAGGTATTCATTATTATTAAGATCGTAAAAAAGGAAGAGACTATCGCTGATAATACTAAAGCCGTTATGGCTTGTATAATAAGCGTAGGACTTAGAATCCTGACATAGCAGGTCATTCCCAAAGATAAATTCATCAGTCTCTTTACCAAGCTGCTTCATAAGGGTATATGAGATATCTGTTTGCGACCCGAAAGTACTTATTACTGTATCTTTCACATTAAGAGCGCCACCCATCCATATCATCGGAATATGAAACCTCTTCCGGTCGTAATGGTTCTTTGTACCACTTCTGGCGCCATGATCAGACACCATAATAACAAGGGTGTTATCCCACCACTCCTCTTGCTTTGCTTTCTCTATAAATTCGCCCAGGGATTTATCTGTATAATAAACAGAATTATAGTATTTCTCGAGCCTGCTGCTGCCTTCAATAACCGTTTCCATAGGTACTTCAAAAGGCTCATGACTGCTTAGTGTAAAGAAAGTATTAAAGAAGGGTTCCTGAGCCTTATTGCATTCTTCGAGAAGCCTGTTAAATACCTTGTGATCAGGCACTCCCCACTTAGAAAAATAATCGGATGCAGGGAAGTCCTTATGATCAATAATATTATCAAAGCGGGTATTGATAAGGAAGCCCCTTATATGGGCAAAATCAATATCACCTCCATAGAGGAATTGTGATTTATATCCATCCCTCTCGAGGCTTCTTGCGATACCCGGAAGATTTTGTGTCTTATTTTCGTAATGTATTACACATGTTACAGGCAGAGCAGGATAACCACTCAGAATAGCTGCAAGTCCCCTGTCTGACAATGTTCCACTGGCGTAGAAATTCTCGAAAAATACTCCTTCATGAATATATTTGCTAATATTCGGTGATACCCCTTCGGGTCCACTTATTTCATTTACAACGCTCCCTCCGAAGCTTTCAAGAATAATAAGAATAATATTCGGATCATCGGATCTTAGTATTTTTGTAGAGCTGCAATCCGGGTAAGCAAAATCCTTAAGCACCTCTTTCTCCCTGGCCTTATCAAAGAAATCGACCGAATAGTTTAGCTTACTTCTCTTGGTGATGGCATACAGGAAATTCCACACTGGGTTTATTGCTGAATGGTTAACCATTATATCCTTGTGAAAATATACTGTTCCGGTATTGAGAGTGCCGGTACCAAGGCCCCCTCTCATAAAAAGAAAGAGAAAGGGAAGGATAAGCAGAAAAACAGGTGCCGAGATCCATAAACCTTCAAATAACTTATCAGAATTCTTAAGAACCCATTTTTTATAATAGAGACGATAACCCAGGAAATACAGAACAAGCAGCATAACTACAAGTAAGACGTAGGAGATTAGATTCAGTGAGGCAAGCATCTCCTTTGGGGTGCTCAGATATTGCAGGAAGGAATCATCAAGCCTGAAGCCCCAGTAATTGTACAGCTCATGATCAACCACCAGCAGCCATGTAACTATTACAAAGAAAACAAGGGTATAAACGTTAATAATTTTCAGAAAGATCTTCTTTCTGAACAGGGATAGCAAAATAAGTATAAGAGCAGGAATAAAAAGCAGATAGGAAGTAACTGATAAATCATGCTTAAAACCATGGATAAATATTCCAAAAAACTGGCCAGCAGAGAAATCTTCAAACTTCTGTATATGATATAGTATAAAAGTAAGCCTGAATAGCAGAAAAATGCTAATCCAGAAAATAAAATACTTCAATAAAAAGAGGAGTCTTGATTTCATAAAACTATAAAAATTGTATAAGCAGCTAACTTAATAAATTTAGCAATGATAAAATATGATTATAGCAATAATATAAACCATACCTACTTATGTTTTTTTATAGCTATCTTTATTTGAAACTATAAACCTGAAATATGAAAAATACTAACAAAAGGGGCATCCTGAATCTCAGCAGTATAATACTTTTAATATTTATTCTGTCTACAGTGAGCGGATGTAAGAAGAAGCTTTCTCAAGAAAAGGAGACTTTTAAGGTCGTATTTTTAACAGACATACATCTCCAGCCTGAGCTAAATGCTGTTAAAGGATTATCTCAGGCCCTCGATTCTGTAAACGCCATTAAGCCAGACTTTATTATAACAGGCGGAGACCTGATAATGGATGCGCTGAGAGCTTCATATGGACGTGCTGATTCTCTTTACAACTTATATAACGAGACAATTAAAAAAGTAGGATGCCCGGTTTACAATACCATGGGCAACCACGAAATATACGGAATACTCGAAGGAAGCGGAGCTGATCCTGAAGGTGAGGAATATGGAGAACAGATGTTTGAAAAAAGATTCGGTAAATCATATTATGCCTTTGAGCACAAGGGATGGAAATTCTTTATTATAAATTCTATTGAGGATACAGGAGAAAACGGATACAAAGGTTATATTGATGCCGGGCAGGCAAAATGGATAAAAGAAGAACTTGAAAAGACCGATATAAGCACCCCACTGGTAATCAGCACTCATATACCATTTATCACTGCTTTTACTCAACGATACCAGGGCTCTACTGTAGCGAACAGTGCTGGAATAGTTGTAGAAAATTCAAAAGAGATACTGGATCTTTTTAAGAAGCATCAGTTGAAACTTGTTCTGCAGGGCCACCTTCATGCTATTGAAGATATTGATATAGACGGTATACACTTTATTACCGGTGGTGCTGTCTGTGGAGGATGGTGGAAGGGTCCGAACCAAACTTATGAAGAAGGTTTTGTGTCCCTCGAATTTGGAAAGGATGACTTCAGCTGGAGGTATGTTGATTACGGATGGGAAGCCGGACAGGAGCCTGCTCTATCTCTCTACAAACCCTGATTCTGCAATAAGCAAAAGGAGTGCATTCTGGATGGCAATATAACCATCTGTATTTATCCACCACTCATCCAGTGAATGGTTCGCTCCTCCCTGACCGCCCCTGCCGATTGTGATAGCTGGTATTCCTTTAGAGATAGGAATACTTGCATCAGTTGAACCGGTATTTAATTGAGGAGTAGCTCCGAAATGCTTCGCTACTGTCATGGCTCTCTGCACTAAAGGAATTGAGCTATCTATTTTACCTGAAGGCCTTATCCCAACCCTCTGCATATCCAGAACCAGTTCAGGACCTGAGCGCCTGAGCTCATTATGATGACTGTGAGCCTTATCAACTGCGCTTAGCAGGATATCTTCTATACCCTTGAGTTTTTCCGGGCTCTCCGACCTCATATCAACCTCTGCCCATGCATGATATGGAATAGAGTTAATGCTTGTACCTCCACCTATTCTGCCTACATTATAACTAGTTTTTGGTCCCGACGAAGTATAATTATCAGCTTCCTCTACAAAATAATCAATTGCTGTTGAAAGAGCATGAATAGGATTTACATAGCCAAATGCACCCCATGAATGTCCACCTGGTCCTTCGAAATTTATCCTGTATCTTATCGATCCGAGAGCTGAAGTAACAATATTGGCTATAGATCCGCCGTCAACAGATATCCATGAATCAATCTTCATTCCCGACTCATTAAAGAGGTATTTTGATCCCTTTAGATCGCCAAGGCCCTCCTCTCCTACTGTTCCAACAAAAATCACATCTGCCTCTGTCTCAATACCTGCTTCTTCCATTGCCCTGAGTACAGTAAGAATAATTATTAATCCACGTGTATCATCTCCAATTCCAGGTGCAAAGAGTGTATCTCCCCTGAACTTTACAGTACAGTCTGTTCCGTCAGGAAAGACAGTATCCATATGTCCGTTTATTGCTACAAGTTTTTCTCCCTTTGTACCTCTCCGAAGAGCAATTGCATTACCTGCTTTATCTATCCACACACTGTCGGCACCCGACTGCTTCAGAAGATCTAAAAATTTTTCTGCTCTTTCTCTTTCCATATTCAGTGGTGCAGGTATCTCTGTAAGCATAATATGATCTTCCCTTGTCGTTGGCTCAAGCTCCAGTACATGGTTTAAAGCATATTGAATTTTGCTGTTATCAGCAAGCCGTGCAAGCTCCCTGCTATATTTCTTGTCTATAGGATTTTGGGCACTAAGCTGTATTGAGAAAATAAATAGTACCAGTATGGTGATGTGCTTAAACATTGAAGACATATTTTTGTGAGTTATAAGTTGAGAGTTTAGTGTATTGAAAGAGGTAAAAATAAAAATATTATTAGCGATATTATCGTAAATTGTAGATTCTTAAAGTTAAAAAAACATAATTGGTGGGAAGACATGAACGAGATAATATTAAGACCTATCGGAACAATATATACTCCATTTAAAGAACCGGTAGGGGTGCCAATACAGTCGATTGCCGCCAGGGGCATAGAAGGCAGAATAGAGGTATATCCTGAATATGAGGATGGGCTCGCTGATACAGAGGGCTTCTCACACCTGATATTACTATTCCATCTACATAAATCGTGGAAGAAGGATCTGAAAGTTATTCCTTTTATGGACGAGGAATATCGTGGCGTATTTTCAACCAGGTCGCCTAACAGGCCTAACCCCATAGGCCTGACAATCGTTGAGCTTATAAAGAGAGAAGGTAATATCCTTTATATAAGAGACCTGGATATTATTGATGGCACACCCCTGCTTGATATAAAACCTTATATACCTAAGGTTGATATACGGGAGACCGATAGGATTGGATGGCTAAAGAGCAGAATATCTAAAATGAAGGATACTAAAGACGACGGCAGGTTTGTCAAATAATCAATATAATACCATGAGGAAACTTATTATCGGATATTTACTTATTATCCTTCTAGCTGGAGGATGCGTGCTAAATAAAAAGAAGGTACTGGAAGATTTTGGGATTCGTGCTACAAACCTCTTCTTCTACTATGAAGACCTTGAAAAAGCAGTAAATTTTTATTCTGAAATACTTGGAATGGAGATAGTTGCCAACTACCAAACATCATATATCCTAAGAGTGGCTAAAGATTCATATCTTGTTCTTGTGGATGCCACTAAGGGTATGCATTCGGCCGATGAGCCGAAAACAGTAGCACTGGCCTTGCTAAGCGATCAGCTTGATGAATGGTATAATTACCTTAAGGCAAAAGATATAGAGTTTAAATATGACTATAATCCGAAAGAAGGAAGTGCCCACGATGGCTTTGTAATTATAGATCCCGAGGGCTACCTCCTTGAATTTGAACGCTTTAATGCTCATGCGGAAAATATTGATTTTATTCCATTACTGGAAGAAAATATTGCCAATTCTATTGAATCAGTGTTTTCAGATTCGCTTGCATGCGGGCTACAGATACATTCAACAATAAGCTGGCTCTACTATGATGATATACTGTCAATCCAGGAATTCTACACCGGGAATCTAGGCTTTGTGATGCTTGCAGATCAGGGATGGGCTAAGATTCACAAAGTTTCAGAGACCGGGTTTATTGGCTTTGTAGATGGCAGCAGGGGAATGCATAAACCCACAGCTAAGAAAGCAGTAAATGTGGGATTTATAGTCGACGATCTGCAGGGATGGATGGATTATGTAAAAAATAAAAATCTGTTTGAGCTAAGAGATCAGGTACTTACATCCGGTCCGGAAGGAAAATACAAAGCTTTTGTGGGCTATGATCCTGGAGGCTACTATCTTGAATTTGACCGCTTCTACCCTCACGGCGATAACGATGTGTTGATACAACACCTGGAAGCCGACCGGTAAGGAATAATACCCTGTATGTTCAACATCATCATTCTAACATCCTTAATTGCGAAAAAATTCAATAAATTGACCTCAATTAAATAATAGTCAAATATCTCCGAAAATGAAGCAAATCACCTTGATCCTCGCACTTACTGTACTAACAACACTGAGCTCACTGGCTCAAAAAACGAATTTCACTCCACGTGACGTGCTGGATGTTAAATCATTAAGCATAGCAGATATGAATGATGATGGCTCCCTGATAATCGGAACCATCAGAACGAGACGTGACAGATTAAATATTGATCATTCACGATATGGAGATCCGAATTATGTATCTCCATCAAAAAGTATGCTTGTAGCAATCAACACCAATACGGGTGAACAAAAAACTATTTTACCTGAAGGTTCAATAGTTGGAAGAACAAAATTGTCGCCTTCTGGAAATGAACTGGCCTATATCGTTTACGAAGACAATGATTTTAAACTGTATATCTATAATATTTCAAGCTCCAAAAGCAGGCAGATAAAGATAAAAAGTGATCTGAAAATATCCTCCGGTAGCGGACTGGACTGGACAAATAATGGGAAAGAACTTATTATCGGATTAAGGGAAAAAGGATGGTCGGAAAAAGGTGATTCCCTTTTTAAGGAAGCCACTGCGGGACCTGTAACAGTATATGATTCAAAGAGACCTTTTCTGAAATGGGATGAGATAAGAAGTTATTCATCACTATCCCTGCTCGCAAAGATTGATATTAAATCGGGTAATATAGAAGTATTACTACCGGAAGGAAGATATTCAGGCCTGGTTCTTCCCGAACAGAGCAATAAACTGGTATATACAGAAGTAGTCCCAAAGAAGACAGTATATGACAGGAGTGGAGGAACTGAATATGGACTCTATTCAATGGATATGGATAATCCGGCCACAGTCGACACAATTATTAAACAGAGAAAGAAGAGGATCAGTGTAAACTGGAACGAAGCAAAGAACAGTTATGCATATGTTGACTCAAACCAAATCTACCTTAGATTGCTATCAGAAGATAAACCTGTTAAGATTTCTTCGGACACAATGGAAATCGTAAAGGATGATACCAGCAAAGCCAAGTTTTCATTTGTGATGTGGAGACCTGATGATAAGGCTATACTGGCATCATCTCAAAAAGGATACTGGGAAATTGATATTTCTACCGGAGAGATGGACCTTGTATATGAATTTCCGGAAGAAAAGGATAAGGCCCCGGATTTACGAATAGTACATTGGGATCAGGAAGATAACTTATGGTATATGAGCTATTCGGCAAAGGATAAATGGGAAAGAGGAATTGTAAAATATAAACTCTCCGATAAAAGCTTCGCTGACCTTGTAAAGGACTCGAACCTTTACAGCAGGTTTCAGGTTTCAAAAGATGGTAAAAAGTTCTTCTATAATTTCTCTGATGGTAACGAACCGGATGAGCTTTATATGGCATCAAATGACTTTGCTGAACTTAAAAAAATAAGCAATCTCAATCCATGGATTAAAAACAGGAAACTTACACGCAGCGAATTAATAAAATACAGGGATTCTGATGGTAAGGAACTTTACGGAGTACTGTATTACCCTGTCGACTACGAGGAAGGCAAAAAATACCCACTTGTATGTGAGATATATGAGACCTTTTTCAATAATGGATACTCCTACTCTATGAACCTTATTGCAAATGCAGGTTTCTTCGGGTTTAAGCCATCCGTTAGTTTAATTGAAGGGTATCCCGGGGAAGCATGGATAAAGGGTATTACATCGGGTATAAATAAGCTGATAGAAGAAGGTAAGGTAGATGAAGATAAACTTGGTGTACACGGAACAAGCTACGGAGGATATGCAACATCCCTGCTTATTACTCAGACAGACCGGTTTGCCGCAGCTATTAATATCTCTGGAAAAGTCGATATTATTTCCTTCCTGGGCGACAGTCCCAGGATTGGTACAAGAAACTATTCTGCTGCAGAGAACGGGCAGGACAGGATCGGTGAGAGCCTCTGGGATGCACCTATGAAATACTGGGCAACATCGGCGGTAATGTTTGCCGACAGGATAAGTACTCCACACCTGCTACTTACAGGGGAAGGAGACTGGAATGTGCCCGCTGTTAATTCCAGGGAGCTATATTATGCGATGAGACGCCTTGGCAAAGAAGTGGTTTGGGTAAATTACGCAAATGGAGGTCATGGTGCCGGTAATGCCAGCAACGAGGCGGATTTCTACGATCACTGGAAGAGAATGATAGAATGGTATGACACTCACTTTGAAAAAAAGGATAAGAATGACTAAGAATAAGTATATTATTCTTCTGGTATTTCTATTATCACAGTTAACAGTTCTTTCGCAGGACAATTTAATAAAGGCTGATGCTACAAGAATTTCAAACAGGGTAAAAGAATTATCACAGTTTGGTGCTCTCCCGGATGGAGGCGTTAACAGGGTCGCATTCAGCGAAGCTGATATTGCAGGGAGAAACTTTGTTATGGCATTGTTTAAACAGGCCGGACTCGAAGTGACAATTGATGCTGCAGGAAATATAATTGGCAGAAGAGAAGGTAGCGATCCAGACCTGGCACCAATTTGTTTTGGTTCACACATAGATTCTGTTCCGTCGGGTGGAAATTATGATGGTGTCGCAGGTGTATTATCTGGCCTGGAATGTATTGAATTGCTGAATGAAAATAAAATTGTAAGCCGCCACCCCCTGGAGCTTATCGTATTTACTGATGAGGAGGGTGGACTGATAGGTAGTATGTCGATGAACGGGACAATCAGCGATAAGGACCTGGATCGTATCAGTAATAGTGGCAAGGTTATTCGTCAGGGCATCAGAGATATAGGAGGCGAGCCGGATATAATAAAGGAAGTTGTCAGGGAAAAGGGCGATATAGCAGCCTTCCTGGAATTACATATTGAGCAGGGGGCTATTTTATATAACGAGGGACTTGAACTTGGTATTGTTGAAGGTATTGTAGGTATAGAAACCTGGGCCGTTACCATTGAAGGAAAAGCAAACCACGCAGGTACCACTCCGATGAATCTGAGAAAAGATGCACTTGTGGGGGCATCTAAGCTGATCATTGCCGTAAATAATATTGTAAGCAGTATACCGGGCAGACAGGTAGGAACAGTGGGAAAGATAGCAGTCGAACCCGGGGCATCAAATGTAGTCCCCGGAAAAGTATTATTAACTATTGAGCTAAGAGACCTGTCGAATGATAAGATCCACGAGATATTTGATACTATCGTTAAAGAAATAAAGGTGATAGAGGAAGAATCAGGAGTGAGGATATCCTATGTAAAAGATCATACCAATATCTCTGCACTAATGGACGACAGAATCAAATCCTTACTTGAAGAATCAGCTATTGAGCTTGGACTAAAGTATAAGATGATGCCAAGTGGTGCGGGACATGATGCTCAGGCCATGGCCAAGATAGCCCCAACAGGAATGCTATTTGTACCCAGCAGGGATGGTATAAGTCATTCGCCACTTGAATACTCATCGACTGACGACATAGCTGCAGGTGCTTCGGTAATGTATCACACAATTTTGAAACTGGACAGTAAGCTAAAGTAGACTTAATGAAGGCAGGTCTGATTCCAATACTGGCATTACTATGCGTTGCAGGGCTTAAGGCCCAGACAAGCGATTTTCGAACCCGTCTAAGTGATTCAGCTATCGGCCTGACAAAGATGGAGGTAGTATATGACCCTGGTTATTATGTTCTTGATTACCCGGGTGGAGATCTGCCAGAGAACAGGGGTGTTTGTACCGATGTAATAATCAGGGCGTACCGGGCTCTTGGTATTGATCTGCAGAAAGAGATTCATGAAGATATGAAGGCCGATTTCGACAGCTATCCAGATAATTGGGGCTTAAACTATCCTGATAAAAATATCGATCACAGAAGGGTTCCTAACCTGATGGTGTTTTTTGAGAAATATGGCAGCAGTCTGCCAATTAGCGAATATGCAGGCGACTACAGGCCGGGCGAAATTGTATGCTGGAACCTGGGTGGAGGGATTACACATATAGGAATTGTTGTAGACAGGAAATCGCCGGATGGAAGCAGGAATATGATTGTACACAATATCGGTGAAGGACAGGTAATGGAAGATTGTCTTCTTAAATACAGAATAATAGGACATTACTATTATGAATAAGAAATATTATTTTGTAAATAATCCTGACAATATTATACCTGAAAGTATTTGCTCTTCTATCCTGAAAGAAAGCGATGCCCTTGCTTTTCATATAAAACAAAAAGCTTATTCCCCTACCCCCCTGATAAGTCTGCCCGCCCTTGCAGCTAAATACGGCCTGGGCCAGATTTATTTAAAAGATGAATCACACAGGCTGGGACTTGATTCATTTAAAGGACTAGGAGCCTTCTATGCTGTATCAAAACTATTATCAGCCGACAATAGTATAAATACTCTTTGCACTGCCACCGATGGGAATCATGGAAGAGCTCTTGCATGGTCGGCCCGACAGTTCGGGAAAGAAGCTGCTGTACTGGTACCGCATGATATTTCTGAAGAAAGAATAGCTTCCATTGAGAGAGAAGGTGGCAGGATATATAGAACAGGAAAAAACTACGACGATACATGCATACTTGCTGCTGAGATGAGCAAGGAAAATAACTGGACCCTGGTTCAGGATACAGCCTTTAAGGGATATGAAGAAATTCCGGCTTATATAATGGCCGGCTATCTCACTATCTTTAAAGAACTTGAAAACACAATTAACTTATTCCCCGAGCCAGGTTTTGATATAATATTCCTGCAGGCCGGTGTTGGAAGCTTTGCTGCTTCGGCTATCTGGTATTATATTAACAGATATGGTCATAATCGTCCTAAAATTGTTCTTACAGAGCCTGCAGATGCAGATGGTATTATTTACTCATTTGAGAATGATTGCCTGTCAACATCACCATCCGGCTCCAATACAATAATGGCTGGCTTAAACTGTAACACACCCTCCCTGGGTGCGTGGGACATAATAAAACACGGAGCAGATATAAGCATGAGACTGGAAGATAAAAGTGCCATAAAAGCCATGCGCGAATTATATTTCCCGAGCGGAAATGATAGCATGATAATAGCAGGAGAATCAGGAGCTGCAGGGCTGGCCGGACTTATGGCTCTTATAAATTACAGAAAATATGCATCTCTGATTGATACACTGAACATAAACATAAATACGAGAGTACTTGTTATAAATACAGAAGGATCAACAGACCTGGGAAACTTTAAAAAAATTACCGGATGATAAATGTCAACGATTATGCCAGCAGCCTTAAAGAATATTTTTCACCTAAGATTATTGGTGAAGTAAATGATGTTTATATAAAAGTTGCCAGGATCTGCGGAGAAAAGATACCATGGCATGCTCATAGCGGCGAAGATGAGATGTTTTTAATCCTTGAGGGGGAATTATTACTTGAAGAAGATGGTAAAGATGCTTTGCATATGAAAGAAGGAGATATGCATATTGTTAAAAGGGCAATCAAACACCGGGTAAGTTCGAAGGAAGAATGCTCCATTCTGCTTATTGAGAATAAAACCACTGCTCATACAGGCGATGTTGATTCAGATATTACAAAAAGCATTGAGGATCAAAAAAACTAGTATATGATAAACCTTTGCGTATGTTCAAAGCCTGTATAGTATTAGCAAGGAGTATCAGCATAGTTCTTCTGCTGCTTGTAGTTCCATTGAGTTCTTCAGCTCAGAAGTCCTTTACTATAAGTGGACATGTTACTGATATAGATAACGGTGAGGATTTAATAGGCGTCACAATTTATTCCCTGGAAAACCTGTCGGGAACAATATCAAATTCGTATGGCTTTTATTCTCTTTCCCTGCCGGAGGGCACTTATACAATAAGATACTCTTATCTCGGCTATGAACCAATCGATAGCCCTGTTGATCTAAACAGCAATATATTAATGAATATTGAGCTAAGGCAGTCAACAATAAATCTTGAAGAAGTAGTTGTATCGGCCGAAAGAAGGGATATAAATATATCCGAAGCTAATATGGGTGTTGAGAGGCTTAACGTAAGAGAAATAAATCATATACCTGTTATCTTTGGTGAGAAAGATTTACTGAAAACGATTCAGCTTCTTCCCGGAATAAGCAGCTCGGGTGAAGGCAGCACAGGCTTTCACGTCAGGGGTGGATCTATGGATCAGAATTTAATCTTACTTGACGAGGCAACAGTATTCAGCGCATCCCACCTTCTGGGATTTTTCTCTGTTTTTAACTCCGACGCTCTGAAGGATGTTACGGTGTACAAGGGTGGCATACCTGCCAGATATGGAGGAAGAGCTTCATCTGTGCTTGATATCAGCATGAATAATGGAAATAGCAAGCAATTCAGTGCATCAGGAGGAATAGGACTAATATCCACAAGATTAACACTTGAGGCTCCCATTATTAAGGACAAATTATCATTTATAATATCAGGCAGAAGAACTTACCTTGATATTCTTGCAAAGGCAATATTCCCGGATGATATTATCGATGATGATATCAGGTTTTATTTCTATGATTTAAATACCAAGGTGAACTATACACTGAATGAAAAAAACCGCCTTTTCATATCCGGATACTTTGGTCAGGATGTTTTCGGATTTGGTAATGAGATAGGTACAGACTGGGGGAATGCAACCGGCACCCTGCGATGGAATCATTTGTTCAGCGATAAATTATTCTCTAATACTTCTCTGATTTACAGTAATTATAAGTACAGCTTTAATCTGGGTGAGCTAGGGCTGAAACTGGGCTCCGGTATTGAAGACTACAGTATTAAGGAAGATGCCACTCTTTATTTAAATCCGGATAACACCATGAAATTTGGATTCTCCCTTACCTCACACAAGTTTATGCCGGGAGAGCTTACAAGTAATATGGTTAATAATTTTGAAATTGTGCTTGATGAGAAGAGAGCCCTCGAGAGTGGTATATACTTCCAGAACGACCATAAAATTTCGGATAAACTTAGCAGCACCTATGGTATCAGGTTATCGATGTTTAATCAAACCGGCCCTGGCTGGATATATGAGTATAATGATTATAACTCGCCTAGCGATTCCACTTACTTTGAGAAAGGAGATATCGCTCAATCCTATTTTGCTGTAGAGCCCAGACTTTCACTTAACTACAGACTTAACAGTGAGAGCTCGCTTAAGTTATCCTATAATCGAATGGCTCAATATATGCATCTTTTATCGAACAGCACATCGGGAACTCCAATGGATGTATGGATTCCGAGCAGTAATAATATTAAACCAATCCTGGTAGACCAGGTATCCCTGGGATACTACAGGAATTTTCTTAACGATGGCATCGAAGGATCAGTAGAGCTATATTATAAGAATCTTACCAATACTACCGACTATGAGGATGGTGCTGAAATAATGCTAAATAAGTATGTCGAATCAGTTATACTGACAGGCAGGGGAATTAGTTATGGACTTGAATTTTATCTTAAAAAGAAGTATGGCGATTTTACGGGATGGATAAGCTATACCCTTTCAAGAACGGAAAACAAAATTGAAGGCATTAATAAGGGTGAATGGTACCCTTTAAAATATGATAAAACCCATGATGTATCGATAATAGGAACATATGAGTTCAGTAAACGACTATCAGTGTCGGCTGTATGGATTTATGCTACGGGCAATGCAGTAACTTTTCCCAGCGGAAAATACGAGCTTAACGGCAAACTTGTACCATATTACACTGAAAGAAATGGATATAGAATGCCGTCCTATAACCGACTGGATGCAAGTTTGACACTGAAAAGCAAGAAAAAAAGAGACAAGTTTGAAGGAAGCTGGGACTTCTCAATTTATAACCTTTATAACAGGCACAATGCTTATTCCATATCTTTCAGGGAAAGTGAATCTGAGCCGGGTAAGACCGAAGCTGTAAGATTAAGCCTGTTTGGGATAGTTCCTTCAATAAGTTACAATTTTAAATTCTAGCTAATGCACGCTAAAAAATATACATATTTATTACTCCTTCTTGCTGCATTTATTGTGGCCTGCGAAGAAGTAATTCATATAGACCTAAACGAAGCCAATCCTGCTTTAGTAGTAGAAGCAGTAATAAACAAAGACTCTACTATGATAGTGAGGATAAGCAAAACAACAAGCTATTTTGATGCAGGGCAAGCCGAAGTGATTGCAGATGCTCTTATATCCATAAGCGATGATCAGGGTAATTCTGAAACCCTGATATATGATAACAAGGGTTATTATTACGGTACTTCTATTGTGGGGACTGAAGATACCAGCTATGATATTGAGATAGATTATAAGGGGACAGTATATACAAGCCAATCATATATGCCCCCGGCGACAGAGCTGCTTTCACTTGAGGCAAAAATATTTAATGTTCATGGAGGTCCTGGTATGGAACCAGTTTATGAACTTGAATGCAGGTTTACCGAGAGACCTGAGATAGCAGATTTTTACCTGGTGCGTTATAAACAAAACAATGAATTACTTGATAATTTCTATACCCTTACATCTGATTTTAATTCCGAGGATGGTGTCGTAACATATTCGCCGGGCATGTATTTATTTGAACTGGGCGATAGTATTGAAATAATGATATACTCGGTTGACGAAAATATCTATAACTATTTTATTCAGCTTAATGATGCTATGAGAGGGATGAATATGTTTTCAACGCCCTACAATCCCAGAACAAATATTGATAATGCTATACTCGGGTATTTTGCTGCCTGGTCTTTTGTTTCAGCGGAGATTATTATTGAATAGATCCTGACATATTTTACGGGGCAACTTTCAAGGTGCCAGGTGCATCGATACAGCCAGAATATAAATTTCAATTATCTTTACACTATTAAGAACTAAGATTATTGATATATGAGCTATTATTTAAGCAAAACACTAACTGATACAACAACAAAATCTGCCATCGATAAACTTACGAGTGCACTTAAAGATGAAGGGTTCGGGATTATCTCTGAAATAAATGTATCGAAGACCCTGAAAGATAAAATTGATGTTGACTTTAAGGAATATATTATACTGGGTGCCTGTAATCCTCATTTTGCACTTAAGGCCATCCAGAGTGAAGAGAAGATTGGCTTGTTCCTGCCATGCAATATTATAGTGGTTGATGCAGGAGATGGAAATACAGAGGTCTCGGTAATAGATCCCGTTGAATCAATGTCTCCTGTTAAAAACGAAGATCTTGCAGAGTTTGCAGAAAGTGTCAGGTCAAGTCTTTTTTCGGCCCTTAATAAACTATCATGACATCTGGAGATATTTGTGAAGATCAAAGTTTTAAAGAACTTGATTTTCCGGAGATATGTAAAGCAACAGAGTACTTTAATTGCACATTCAAAAGATGTAATTTTACAGAATCTGATATTTCACACCTGATATTTATCGAATGTACTTTTGATGAGTGCAATATGAAAATGATAAAAGTTGCCAACACAACTTTTAAGGACGTTATGTTCAGAAAATCGAACCTGATGGGAGTGAACTTCTTCGAGTGCAATAAGTTTATGCTCTCCTTTAGCTTTGAAAAATGCGATCTGCGTCTTGCTTCATTTAACAGCCTGTCTCTGAAAAAAATTAAAATAAGCGATTCGCTTCTTAAAGAGGTTGATTTTACCGATGCAGATATAAGCGAAGCAAGGCTTATAAAATGCGACCTCGAAAATGCAATTTTTGATCATACTATGATTAAAAAGGCTGACCTTTCCTCCTCTGAGAACTATTCTATAGATCCTGAAATTAACACTTTAACAGGAAGCAGATTCTCCCTGTACGGTCTTCCAGGTCTGCTGGATAAATATAATATAGTAATTGAATAAGTAAAATATGGCAAAATCGAATCTTCTAAGGATAGGAATGGCACAGATCTCTCCTGTCTGGCTAAATAAGAAAAGAACTATTGAGAAAATTGAAAAATACATCGATAAGGCAGCCAGAGAAGGATGCGATCTTGTCGTATTTGGAGAAGCTATCCTGCCTGGATATCCCTTCTGGCTATCCCTTACCAGGGGATCTGAGTTTGATTCAAGTATACAGAAAGAGATTCACGCTCACTACATCAGGAACGCAGTAAATATTGAATCTGGTGAACTGAGTACTATCTGCAAATGTGCCAGCCGCAATAAAATAGCAGTATACCTTGGTACTATAGAGAGAGCTGAGAACAGGGGTGGTCACAGCCTCTATTGTACTCTGGTATATATAAACAGTAAAGGAGAAATAATGTCGTCGCACCGCAAGCTGCAACCAACCTACGAAGAAAGATTATCATGGTCGCCAGGTGATGGAAACGGACTGCGGGTACATAAATTAAAAGAATTTACTCTCGGCGGACTAAATTGCTGGGAGAACTGGATGCCTCTCCCCAGAACAGCGCTCTATGGGATGGGAGAAAACCTGCATATAGCAGTCTGGCCAGGATCAAAAAGAAATACAGAAGATATTACAAGGTTTATTGCTAAAGAAGCCAGGTCCTTTGTTGTATCTGTTTCAGGACTGATGAAACGAGAAGATTTTCCTGCAGACACCCCTCATCTTGATATAATACTGGAAAATGCACCGGATATTATTGCGGACGGAGGTTCGTGCATTGCAGGACCGGATGGTAATTGGGTGCTTGAACCACATGCTGGCAGTGAAGAAATAATAATTGCCAATCTTGATTTCAACAGGGTACTTGAGGAGAGACAGAACTTTGATCCGTCAGGACATTATTCAAGACCCGACGTCACAAAACTTAAAATAAACAGAGAAAGACAAGCAATAATTGATATTGAAGATTAACAATTGATCTTTATGGCTTATTTTCTGTTATACAGATATGCAAAAGATACTAATAGCGGGAGGAAGCGGGCTTGTTGGCTCATACCTTGTCAAAGGTCTTAGAGATAAGGGATATGAACCTATTGTATTAACGAGGAGCCCAAAAATACAAAGAGACTATAAAACATTTGCCTGGAATCCTGCCAAAGCCTATATTGATAAAGATGCCTTCGACGGAGTTAAAATAATAGTTAATCTATCGGGTGCCAATATCGGAGAAGGAAGATGGACCAAAGCAAGGAAGAGGGAAATAATTGAAAGCAGGCTTAAGAGCACTCAACTACTTTACAAAACAGCTAAAGAACTTAAAACCAAACCTGATAAATATATATCAGCTTCTGCAACAGGCATCTATGGCGCAGTTTCGGTCGACCACATTTTTACGGAAGAAGATGCTGCAGCAGATGATTTCCTGGGACAGGTCTGTGCACGTTGGGAGGATGAAGCAGAGAGCTTCAGCGAACTTGGTTCAGACCTGGTAAAGCTGAGACTGGGCATAGTTCTCGACAATAATGACGGTGCACTAAAGAGAATGGTGCTACCGACAAACTTATATATGGGAACAGCACTGGGTAGCGGCAAACAGTATATCCCATGGATACATCCCGTGGATCTGACAGGTATCTTTCTTAAGGCGATTGAGGACAAAAAGATAAAAGGCAGCTATAATGTTGTTTCGCCGTCGTTTGTAACGAATAAGGAGTTTATGAAAACATTAAGCTCAGTGCTGGAAAAACCTTTTATAGGTCTTAATGCGCCCTCTCCTATTATTAAGCTACTATTTGGAGAAATGTCTGATCTTATCCTGGAAGGCAGCAGGGTTTCGTCAAAAAAGATCATTGATGCAGCTTATAGATTTGTTTACACCGATCTTGAAGAAGCATTAAACAATATTTTAAAATCTTAAATGCTATGAAAGAGCTTATTTTACTATCTGCAATAATTATCCTGATATACTTTACATCCTGGTTTATACTGGCTATAATAGTTAAGCGTAACGACATAGTAGATATAGCATGGGGACTTGGATATGTTGTGCTTGCAGCTTACTATATTACAAATTATGAAATTTCAGCCAGGGCTATTCTTATTACTGTGCTGATCTCAATATGGGGTCTGAGGTTAGCCATATTTGTGTTTCAAAGAAACAGGGGTAAAAAAGAGGATTTCAGGTATCTTAACTGGCGGAACACCTGGAAGATGTTTTACCTCAGATCATATTTCCAGATCTACCTGCTACAGGCTACGATGCTATTGCTTATTATATCTCCCTTTACCATTCTTATGTCTCAGGGATCACAAACAGATTTAAATTATATCGATCTTATCGGTGCAACAGTATGGCTTATAGGATTCTTATTCGAAGTGGTGGGCGATTACCAGTTATCAGCATTTAAAAAGAAGCCTGAAAATAAGGGCAAAATAATTGAATCAGGCTTATGGAAATATACCCGTCACCCTAATTATTTCGGCGAGGTAAGCCTCTGGTGGGGAATTTTTATAATTACTGCATCATCACCGGGATTCTTATATGGTATTTTAGGCCCTGTAACTATTACAGTACTGATTCTATTTGTCTCGGGCATACCAATGCTTGAGGAAAAATACAAGGACAGGCCTGATTTTATAAATTATAAAAAAAGGACAAGTATCTTCTTCCCGCTACCTCCCAAAAAAAATAGCTAGACGTAGATTTTTGTCGACCATTCTTTAATTCAAATTAGTTATATTCGGAGCTTAAAAAAACGGTCTTTCTAAATCGCTTGTTTTTATGAATACAAAAACCTTACTCCTCTACACCAGAATAAACCTGCTCACATCACTTATTGTTGTAATATTTGCTTTTCTCCAGTATACCTTTCTCCAGAATCATATTTTTAATCCATCCGACTATATAATCCCGATAGTTGTTGGTTTACTTTTCGGAACCCTTATTACCAGAAACAGGATATTGCTGCAAAAACTATCTAAAGAGCGAGAGCTTGTGATTCAGAAAAACAAAAAGATCCACAGCTATATTGGCACCATAGTACACGACCTGAAATCTCCTCTTTCTGCTATTAGCAGCCTGCTCGACCTATTCTGCGAAGATTGTGATACACTGGACGAAGAACAGAAGAATTTTCTCTCTTTGATGAAGCAAAGTACATCATCTATGCTCGAGAATATTGCCCTTATTCTTGATAATACGAAACTTGAATCTGGGATTAAACCCGATCATCTGGAGATTGGAAATCCTTATTATACAATACAATCAACGATTGATAAATACCTGGTTGATGCAATTAACAAGAGCATATCAATCCAGAGATTAATTGATAAAAGCCTCCCATCTATTGAGTACGACAAGAATACCCTCGACAGGATCTTATCAAACCTTATCAGCAATGCAATAAAGTACTCTCCACCAAATACCCAGGTAAAAATATATACTGAACTACTGGCAGACAGGCTTAACCTGGTTGTTGAGGATCAGGGACTTGGAATGACTGAGGAAGATCTTAAAAAGGTGTTCGGAGAATTTACGAAGTTAAGTGCCCAGCCAACAGGAGCTGAAAGTTCAACCGGACTGGGACTTTCTATTGTTAAAAAACTTGTAGAACAGCTGGATGGTGAGATAGTGGTACGCTCGGAAGGAAAGAATAAAGGATCATCTTTTGAAATAAAGCTTAAGATAAGCGATAAACAGGATAAGTTAACAGAGGAAACAGACAATGACTCAAGGTAAAATAGTAACTTTGGCTATCCTTAAAAGTAAAAATGGAACAAGTATACCTTGATTATAATGCAACTACACCTGTTTGCAGGGAAGTAGCTGAAGCAATGAAGCCTTTCCTGGAAGATTATTTCGGGAACCCCTCAAGCATTCACTCCTACGGCACAAAAACAAAACTTGCAGTTGAAGAGGCTCGCAGACAGGTAGCCGGAATGCTAAACTGCGAACCTTCAGAAATAATTTTTACCAGCGGAGGTACAGAATCCAACAACATGGCAGTAAAGGGAGTAGCCTACGCTGCCAGATCAAGGGGCAATCATATTATCACATCCTCGATCGAGCATCCCGCCATATTCGAAGTTTGTAAATATCTAGAGAAGAATGGGTTCAGGATTACCTGGCTGGCTGTGGATGAATATGGAATGGTTAATCCAGCAGATGTAGAAGCGGCAATCAGCAAAGAAACCATCCTCATTACCATTATGCACGCCAATAATGAGGTAGGAACTATTCAAGCCATCAGTGAGATATCTGAGATAGCAAAAAAGCATAATATTATCCTCCATACTGATGCAGCCCAGTCGGCAGGCAAGATAGCTACTGATGTCAGGGAAATGGGGGTTGATCTACTTAGTATTGCAGGGCATAAGCTATATGCACCAAAAGGAATCGGAGCACTGTTTATCAGGGATGGCGTTACAATAGAAAAAATAATGCATGGAGCCGACCATGAGCAAAACTTAAGGGCAGGAACCGAAAATGTTCTGGAGATTGTCGGCCTTGGAAAGGCCTGCGAGATAGCCGCCAAAAAACTAAACGAATTTGCCGCCCATTACTCTGAAATGAGAGACCTCTTATGGAATCTTTTGGCTGATGAGCTGGAAGGTATAAAGCTTAATGGTCATCCCGAAAAGAGGCTTCCAAATACTCTTAGCATATCTTTTCCCGGCGTAGAAGCCAATACCCTGGTAGCACGACTGGATAAGGTTGCTTCATCGGCCGGTGCTGCCTGTCACGCCGAAAGCATAGATGTGTCGGCTGTTCTGGAAGCAATGAAAGTGCCAATGGAATTTGCCATGGGGACAGTAAGGTTCTCAAGCGGAAGAGAAAATACAAGAGAGGAAATAAAAAAAGCGGCAGAAGAGATTATTGATAAGGCCAAATCCCTTATGCCGGGCGTGGGTATAAAAAAGAAGGTAGGCACAAAAACAGCTAGCGATATTAAACTGACCTCATACACTCACGGACTGGGCTGTGCATGTAAGATTGAACCCCGGAAACTTGAAAAAGTACTCCAGTCGATAAAGATAATAGAAGATATAAATATACTTGTCGGGACAGAAACGTCGGATGATGCTACAGTGTACAAATTAAGCAAGGACCTTGCCCTGGTACAAACACTCGATTTTTTTACACCCATTGTGGATGACCCCTATCATTTTGGAGCTATAGCCGCAGCAAATGCAATGAGCGATATTTATGCCATGGGCGCCAAACCAATATTTGCACTTAATATTGTTGGTTTTCCAGAAGATACTCTGCCAATGGAGGTGCTTGAGAGAATACTGCTGGGTGCAAATGATAAGGCACATGAAGCAGGTATAAATGTATTAGGCGGACATACCATAGAAGATCCGGAGCCAAAATATGGCATGGTGGTAAGCGGGCTGGTTCATCCTGATAAAATTATCAAAAACAAGGGTGCCATCGAAGGAGATATGCTTATCCTTACCAAGCCTATTGGAACGGGAATACTTACAACTGCTCTAAAGCGCGGATTGGTAGATGAGAAGCTGAGCTCAGAGCTTATTAAGATAATGTCTGAACTGAACAGGACAGCAGCTGAGATAATGATAAAATATAATGTACATGCCTGCACAGATATAACCGGATTCGGACTGCTTGGACATATGAGAGAGATGAGCAGGGCATCGGGTATGGATTTCGAAATTGATTTTAAGAAAATACCCCTTATTGAAAGAGTAAAAGATTTTGCAGCAGGAGGAACAGTACCCGGAGGTACTTATAATAACCTCGAATGGGTAAAAGACGATGTCGATTTTGCTAATCAGAGTCAGGTAAATAAGCTTATTCTATGTGATGCACAAACCTCAGGAGGACTGCTAATTGCCACAGACCCTGATTATGCATCCGAATTGCTTAAAGAGCTAAACAATAAAGGACTGGATCGGGCCTCAATAATTGGGAGGGTAAAAAAAGAGGGTAAAGGAAGGATCACTATAGTTTAGATAAGCCATATTCCGGATAGCTGCCAGTGACATCTTATTAAGGCATCAGGAACATCTGACCCTTTTCTTTGTTAGATAATAAAAAACTAACCAACATGAAAATAAGTGATAAAGGTAAGGGCTATACGTTTGCGTTTATAGCGACTCTCGCAATGGCAAATGTTTATGTGTTCAGCAAGGCTGCCCTGGTTGAATTAAACCTGTTTCAATTTGGATTTTTCTGGTTTGGACTTGCTATAGTATGGAATGTAATCTATGCCATCCCTGCTGGAAAAATTAAAATAGCAAGGGAACTTAAAGCAAGACAAATAAAGCTCTTACTCCTGCTTGGTGCAATTGAAGTGGTAGGTACAAGCCTCTTCTTTATATCAATTGAAACGAGCAATAACCCTGCAATTATGTCTTTCCTGCAGAATATGACCCCGCTTTTCGTAATACTTATGGGGGTAACTATCCTGAGTGAGAAATTTACGCTCCTGCAGGTTGCCGGAATGTTTGTTACACTTCTTGGTGCTATTATCACAAGCTTCTCCGGATCTATTAAGGGAGCAGGATTTTTTGTCCCCGGAACCGGCTATATGATTGCTTCAACATTCTTTATAGCCGTAGGCCTTATTATCACGAGGAAGTATATTAAAAAGCTCGATCCTGGACTGCTCTCACTTAACAGGTCGCTCTACCTCTTTACACTTGCTGCTATATTGATGATTGTAAATAAGGAATCATTTATTATTAGTAATAAAGCCCTGTTAAATGTGGCCATAGGCTCACTTGTAGGACCATTTCTAACGGCAATATCAAACTATAGTGCGATTAAATATATCGAGGCTTCCAAATCTTCGATAGTCCAGAGCTCCAAGGGTTTATTTGTTACTATAGGAGCCTGGGTATATTTCAGTACCATACCACATGCCTACCAGCTTGTGGGCGGTGTAGTTACAATTATTGGTGTGGTAATTTTAATAAGCGCAAGAGATCATACCGGTCTGATTAAGAAGGAATAATTAAGATATCTTAGAGGAATTAAACTATTCTACTGCATAAAAATATATTCAGATAATACTACCTTTGCTTATCTGAAAAACTAATTTAAGCTAAATCATGAATAAATTATTCACTGTAATACTAATTGTATTATCCACACTCGGACTCAGATCGCAAAATCCTGCAGAGTGGATCAGGCAATCTGCTATTTCACCTGATGGTTCACAGATAGCATTTTCTTACCAGGGAGATATTTTCCTTGTTTCATCGAAGGGAGGACAGGCCAGCACGCTGACATTTAACACGGCACACGACTTTATGCCCGTATGGAGCAAAGACGGAAAGAAGATAAGTTTTGCATCAAACAGGTACGGTAATTTCGATGTCTTTGTAAGTGATATTGAAAGTGGACAGCTAACAAGGCTGAGCTACCACTCAAATGATGAATACCCATATAGCTTCAGTAATGATAATTCGAATATCATCTTTGGAGGCCAGAGGCTGGATGATGTTAATCACAGACAATTTCCAACAGGTAGTCAGCCAGAAACATATACTGTACCCGTAGAAGGAGGCTGGGTTTCACAATTATGGACCATTCCTGCCGAAGACCTTCAATGCAGTCCGGATGGCCAGCTTATGCTATATCATGATAAAAAAGGCGGGGAAAATACCTTTAGGAAGCATCATACTTCGTCGATAACAAGAGATATATGGCTTTATAATAAAACAGATAACACTCATACCAGAATTTCAAGCTTTAAGGGCGAGGACAGGAATCCTGTTTTTGCCGGTAATAAGGATAGCTTTTATTACCTGAGCGAGGAAAGTGGCAACTTCAATGTACACAAGATGCCTCTTAAAGCAGGTGCTGACAACACTGCTATTACCAATTTCGATACAAATCCTGTTCGTTACTTAAGTGCATCAGATAATGGAGTTTTATGTTTTACCCAACACGGCGATCTTTATACTCTTAAGGAAGGAGAAGAGCCACAAAAATTAAATATACTGGTAAAGAGCGGGGAAAGACTAAACAATAACTCCGTTATGCCTGTAAGCGGAAGTATAAATGAAATGTCGGTTTCACCCGATGGCAAAGAAGTAGCATATATTGTCAGAGGAGAAGTATTTGTTTCCTCGGTAGAGGGGAAAATGACCAAAAGAATAACAAATACACCTGCTCAGGAAAAATTCGTTTCGTTTTCGCCCGATGGAAAATCGATTATTTATGCAAGTGAAAGAAACTCGGTTTGGGGAATATATGCCAGCAGTAAAGTAAGGGACGAAGAATTGTATTTCTTTGCTTCTACACTGATTGATGAAAAGAAGGTAATTGACAATAATGAAGATAATTACCAGCCAAGTTATTCGCCCGATGGCAAGAGCATTGCCTATATAGAAGATAAAACCACTCTAAAGGTTTATAATCTTGAAAGCGCAGAAAGTAAGACACTTCTGACATCTGACGAGCTGGTTTATATGAGGGATGGCGACCAGTATTTCAGGTGGAGCCCCGACAGTAAATGGATATTGGCCACTTACTCGCCACAGCTTGTAAATAGCGAAGTTATTCTTGTTAGGACTGATGGATCCTCAAAATTTATTAACCTTACAAAAAGCGGATTTGGCGATAGCAACCCTATATGGGCAAACGGAGGAAAACAGATTCTGTGGTTCTCAGACAGGGAGGGGCTAAGAAGCTGGGCTAACAGTGGCGGTCGCCAATCTGATGTTTACAGCATGTTCCTTACCCAGGATGCATGGGATAAATTCAATATGAGCAAGGAAGAGTATTCTTTGATGAAGGATCTTAAAGCAGAAAAAGAGAAGGAGGCAAAAAAGGATGAGAAAGAAGCAAAAAAGAAGAGTAAGAAGGAGACAGAAGTAAAAGACAGCCTCGAAGTTAAAATTGAATTTGACAGACTTGACAAAAGAAAAGCACGACTTACCATACATTCTTCAAGCTTAAGGGACGCAGTACTGTCGAAAGATGGTGAGACCCTTTACTACCTTACACGCTTCGAAAATAATTTAAATATCTGGAGTACCGAGCTCCGCACAAAAGAGACAAAGATGTTTCTGCCGCTTAACGCAAGATCTGCAAGCTTTGAATGGGATAAGGAAATGAAGAAACTATTTGTACTCGCAGATGGTAAGATATCATGGATAGACGTAAAAACGAAAAAGAAGGAAGCTGTTGCCACCCAGGGTGAAATAATGATGGATACAAGGGCTGAAAGAAAACAGATGTTTGAGCATGTATGGAAGAGGGTAAAAACAATGTTCTATATATCGAATTACCACGGCGCCGACTGGGATGCAATAGGCGAAGAATACAGGTCAAAACTCGAATTTATCAGTAACGACATTGAATTTACAGAGTTCCTCTCAGAGATGCTGGGAGAGCTAAACGTTTCTCACTGCGGAGCCAGGTACAGGGGAAGTAGTAGTACAGATGATCAGACCGCCGCGCTCGGTATCTTCTTCGATTATACCTACGATGGTGATGGACTTAAAATAACCGAGATAATTAAAGATGGACCTCTGTATAAGTCTGATATCCAGGTAAAAAAAGGAGATGTAATTACCGAGATAGATGGAGAAGCAATTGGCAGGGATAGAGATTTCGCTTCGCTGCTTAACAGGAAAGCTGGCAATTTTACATCACTTAAGGTTGAGAATGAATCCGGAGCATCTTCTAAGCTTATCACAGTAAAACCAATTAGCCTGAGAGAGGAGTCAACACTACTTTATAACAGGTGGGTTAAAGCAAACGAAGAAGAAGTCGCCAGGCTTAGTAATGGCCGACTCGGCTATATTCACATCCCAGGTATGGGAGACGGACCTTATCGTGATACTTACGAAAAAGTAATGGGAGAGTATCACGACTGTGAAGCACTAATAGTTGATACAAGGTTTAATGGAGGTGGCGACCTTGTATCTGACCTGGCTATGTTTCTAACGGGTGAAAAGTATATTGAATACGCTATAGAATCACGTCCGGTAGGTTATGAGCCCACATTCAGGTGGACGAAACCATCAGTTGCCATGGTAAATGAGTCAAATTACAGTGATGGTAGCTGCTTTGCATGCGGATATCAGAACCTTGGAATAGGTAAAATGATTGGTATGCCAGTACCGGGTACATGCAGCTGGGCGGGATGGGAGATGCTTCAGAACGGAACTGTTAACTGGGGATCCATACCGGTAAGTGCTAAAAATGCCAAGGGCGAATGGCTTGAAAACCTTGAGGCAGTACCAGATATAGTGGTTAAAAATATGCCGGGTAAAATAGACAGGGGCATTGATCAGCAGCTGGAAGCAGCAATTAATGAACTATTAAAAGAAATTAATAAATAAAAAAAGGGACTCCTATCTGATGGGGTCCCTTTTTGTATAATAAAACAATAACTTCTATTCTGTCAGGATTGTTACCGCAACGGTTCCTTTACCTGTGTGCAAGCCGATAGCCGGCGAGACACTGGAAACAAATAAGGGTTCCCTGCCCGTTAGTTCTCTCATACGATCAATAAAGTATTTAGCATCATCGGGACTGAAGACATGATTTATTGAATAGCCAAAGAGAGACTTACCATCAATTGCTTTTTTAACATAGCTCAAGACTTTCTTCCTGTTTGCTTTATATGTAAAGGCTTTACCAATTAACACAGCTTTACCGGAATCCTCAACTGATACCACAGGCTTGACCTTAAGCAACTGGGCAATAAATCCCTTTAGAGGGCTTACCCTACCACTCCTGATAAAATACTTTAGTGTACGTACACTTACAAAAATTTCTGAATTTTTTCGTGCAGCTGAGGCTGCTGAAACGATTTCATCGTGAGATAAACCATTTCCTATCATATCGGCAATCTTCATCACCTGCAACCCTGCTGCCCCACTTATTTTGCCTGAATCGATTACATCGATCTTCTTTCCCGACTCTGCACTTACCTTTCTGGCAGCACTAAGGCTGGTATTGTATGTGCCGCTTAGTCCATCAGATATATGCAGAGCAATTACTGAATCATATCTTGAAACTAGCTGCGAATAGAGGTTAATAAATGAAATAGGCGAAGGTTGTGATGTAGATGGGATCTCATCTGTCTGATCCATCAGTCTGTAAAACTCATCTGCCTTAAGTGTTAATCCGTCGAGATAAGAGTTACCGGCAACATTCAGATTTATCGGGATAATATGTATCTGGTATTTTTCAACTATCTCATCAGGTAGATCGTTTGTAGAATCTGTTACAAGTGCAATATTATATTTTCTATTATGAGCAGATTCATACTGTCTGACCATATCTTCAACCTTCTGGAAAGTTATTTTCCCAAACTCTCTAAGTGAGACAAAGAGGTCGGCTGGGTTATTGGTATGAACATGTATTCTTACTTTACGCTCAGAACCTGCAACCACCACCGAGTCGCCCCACTTAAGCAGAAGGTCCTTGATTTTATCCCTATCCATTGAAGAACCATCGAGCATTGCCTCGGTGCAATATCTTTTATCAGGATAAACAGAAGGTATTTCTTCAACAATCGGAGCCATCCTGATTTCGTTGGCCATTTCCACGACCTTTTTGATATTCTTGTTCAGAATAAGGTCTTTCATACCTTCAAGAAAAACCACGAATCCCTTAGCTCCGGCATCAACGACATTTGCTTTTGTAAGCTCAGCCAGCTTGTCTTTTGTTTCACTAAGAGAAATCTTTGCTACCTCGTATGATTCGGTTATTAATCTTGCAAAATCATCAATTATATGTCTCTGCTCATGAATAAACTCAACCCATTCTCTGATAACGGTAAGTATTGTTCCTTCAACAGGGTTGGCAACAGATTCATATAGATATTTTACAGAGCGATCGAGTGATTCGGCAAATTCCTTAATTGTTATCTCAGTACATTCACGAATTTCTTCGGCAAAACCAAAAAGAAACTGGGCAAATATTATCCCCGAATTACCTCTTGCACCTGTAAGCGCTGCCACACCGATCTGGTCGGCTGTAATTTTAAAAGACCCATCAGGTCTTATCTGGTCGATAACCGTCCTGATGGTAGATGCCATATTAGTTCCTGTATCACCATCTGCAACAGGATAAACATTTATCCTGTTTATCTCAGCCTGGTAATCAATAATATTCCTGGCTCCTGCCATAAACATATAATACAGGTTCTTACCATCTAATTTCTCAAGTTTATTCATATCATCCCTTAAAAATGCAAAGATAACACTTTCTGTACAGTAAATATTTATAGTCGTTTATATCAGTCAACATCTTTCATTGAGAGCTGTATCCGTTTGCGTTCAAGATCAACTCCTGTTACTCTAACAACGACATGCTGATTTAGTTTAACAATAGTGTTAGGATCTTTTACAAAACTATTACTCATATTACTTATATGAACAAGACCATCCTGCTTAACACCAATATCGACAAAAGCTCCAAAATTTGTGATGTTGGTTACTATACCAGGCACAACCATTCCCTCAGAAAGGTCATCGAGTGATCTGATATCCGCAAATTTAAATTCTTTTATTTTTGTACGCGGGTCCCTGCCGGGCTTTTTCAGTTCCGAAAGAATATCTTTAAGAGTAGGCAATCCGATACTGGCGTCAATATATTTTTCGGGTTCAATTTTTTCGAGATTCTTTGAATCGCTTATAAGATCATTTACAGTAAGCTTTAAATCGCCAGCCATTCTTTCAACAACAAAGTAGCTCTCAGGGTGAACGGCGCTTGAATCGAGAGGATTGGTAGCATTTCTTATACGGAGGAAGCCAGCACACTGTTCAAATGCCTTTGAGCCCATACGAGTCACCTTAAGCAATTCTTTTCGTGATTTAAAGGGACCATTTTCGCTTCTGTGGTTTATAATGTTCTTTGCCAGTTGAGGGCCCAGTCCTGATACGTAAGTTAAAAGATGTTTACTGGCTGTATTTACTTCAACACCCACTGCATTTACACATGACATAACAACATCATCAAGACTCTCCTGCAGTCTGGCCTGGTCTACATCATGCTGGTACTGTCCGACACCAATAGATTTGGGGTCGATCTTTACGAGTTCGGCCAGGGGATCTGTTAATCTCCTGCCAATAGAGACAGCACCTCTGACAGTTACATCATAGTCGGGAAATTCATCCCTTGCAACTTTTGAGGCTGAATAAACCGATGCTCCTGCTTCATTTACAACAAAGACCTGTATCTCACGGTCAAATTTAATCCACTTAATAAAATCTTCAGTTTCTCTGCTTGCAGTACCATTACCTATAGCAATTGCTTCAATCTTATAGGCATCGACCAGGCTTGATATTTTCCGAACAGATAAAGCAGTCTGGTTATGAGGAGGGTGAGGAAATATTGTTTCATTATGAAGAAGAGTTCCCTGCCTGTCCAGGCATACAAGCTTACAGCCTGTGCGGTAGCCCGGATCAAGAGCCAGAACATTTTTCTCACCCAGTGGAGAAGCCAGTAATAACTGCCTCAGGTTCTCGGCAAATACTTTTATTGCTTCGGCATCGGCCACTTCCTTCGATTTTGACCTGAACTCGTTTTCCATCGAAGGTCCGAGTAATCTTTTCCATGAGTCCTTAAGAGCGATATCGACCTGTTCAGAAGATCCCGTACGAGCTTTTATAAAGACCTTTTCAAGTATATCGATAGCTTTGTCGACCGGGGGCTGGATGCTAAGCTTCAGAAAACCTTCGGTTTCACCTCTGCGCATTGCCAGCAACCTGTGAGAAGGGCATTTTTTGAGTAATTCTTCCCATTCGAAGTAATCACGATATTTAGCTCCCTCCTCTTCCTTTCCTTTAAGTACTTTTGATGAAATATAAGCGTCCCGCTCAAACAGGTCGCGTACTTTACGCCTTGCATATTCATTCTCATTAATCCATTCGGCAATAATATCGCGCGCGCCCTGAAGAGCCTGTTCAGCATCTTCGACCTGGTCGTTTAAAAAGCTTTCGGCCCTTGCAAAAGGATCGGCTATATCCTGTTTCATTATCAGGGCTGCGAGTGGCTCCAGTCCCTTCTCTTTAGCAAGCGAAGCCTTTGTTTTTCGCCTTGGCTTGTAGGGAAGATAAATATCTTCCAGCTCACTCATACTAAGGGTCTTATTAATCCTGTCAAGCAGCTCCGGAGTCATCTTATCCTGTTCCTCAACAGACTTAATAATAGCTTCCCTCCTCTTCTGGAGCTCTGCAAGCTTCTCATATTCTTCTTTAATATGAGCAATCTGAACCTCATCGAGGCTACCGGTCATTTCCTTCCTGTACCGGCTTATAAACGGAATTGTTGCTCCATCATCAATTAACCTGATAGTATTTTCTACCTGCCACTGGTGGTGACCCAATCGTTCAGTTATAATCTTTATAAATACTGTTTTATCCATTGCTATTCGACATAGATTACCAATCCTTTAAGATACTCGCTTTCAGGGTGATAAATATTGACAGGATGATCAGGTGGCTGACTTATCTGGTGTAGTATCCTGATCTTCCTTCCGGTATTCGCACCTGCAGCAAAGACAGACTTTCTGAAATTTTCCTTGCTTACAACCTGTGAGCATGAAAATGTAAATATAATACCTCCCGGCTTTACTTGTTCTATTGCCTTTATATTTAATCTCTTATATCCTTGCAGGGCATTATGAAGTACATTATGATGTTTTGCAAAGGCCGGAGGATCAAGAACTATAAGGTCGTATTTACCTCCAATATTTTCAAGGTACTTAAATGCATCTGCCACAATACCCGTGTGTCTGTTATCTCCAGGGAAATTAAGCTCAATATTTTCATCCGCCATTTTAATTGCCCTCTCAGATACATCAACAGTATCAACAGTTTTAGCATTCTGCATAGCATAAACAGAAAAACCACCTGTATAACCGAACATATTAAGAACTGTCTTACCTTCTGAATAGGATTGAAGGAGCTTACGGTTTTCCCTCTGATCGATAAAGAAGCCTGTCTTCTGGCCGCTTATCCAGTCTACATTAAAACGGTATGAATACTCAGATACAATTATGGGTTCAGAGCTAGAATATAAAAACCCATTTTTTATATCCATATCGTCCCGGGCAGTCAGCGTAGACTCGCTTTTATTATAGATGGCTTTCAGTGTGTCGCCCAGTATTTCTTTAAGAACACTACAAACAGCATCTTTCTGTCTGTATATACCACTGGAGTGAAACTGCATCACTGCAACGCCATTATAGTAATCAATAATCAGTCCGGGTAATCCATCCCCCTCTCCATGTATCAGTCGGTAGGTATTGGTAGCGGGGAGATTAAATATCCCTGCTTTTTTTCTATAATCGATAGCAGCCTGTATTCTTTTCCTGTAGAAATCTATATCGAGTTCTGCTTTTTCGAAACTCATAACCCTGACGGCGATAGATCCAGGCTGATAATATCCTACGGCAAGGAAATTATCCTTATTATCGTATAGCTCCACGACATCTCCATCGAGAGGAGAACCATAGATCTTTTTTATTGCTCCTGAAAAGATCCACGGATGGAGCCTGTGAAGCGACTGGTCTTTACCAGATTTCAAAACAATCTTAGTATTTGTCATGGATAAAGCTCTTTTAGATTTCTCCGTTGAGAAGTTGCCTGTATATAAGATTACAAACCCAGGCATCGGTTGCCGCATATACTACCTGGGCTTCACTGAGGTTCTCGTTCTCCCAGTTTGTTACCTGCTGTCGTTTTGAGATTGTAAAGCCAAGGACAATAGCTGTTAATTTTTTCAGGCCCATGCTTATAATCCCATAATCCTTTACCATCTCCTGGAGTTCAATAAAACCGCCAGGTTTAAATTCTCCCCACTCCCTGAGTCCTTTTAGGTCATCACTTATGGCTACACCTGTTTTCACAATCCTTGCGTCAGATAGAAAATCTCGCAGGGTAGCTGGTAATCCGATATCTGATAATCTAAAGAGATAGGCTTTATCGAGGGTAGCTAGTTGCAGAAGCGCCACCTTATTTCTCCTGCCTTTTTTAAAGGAGGGTTTGGTCTCAGTATCAAAGCCGATAATATCTGATTTCCTCAGTTCCTTAACTGCAGAGCTAACTTTATCAGTAGTATCAACAACTATTATATCGCTTTCAAACTGCCTTACCGGAAAGTCTTTTAATTCCTCCTTAGGTATCTCTTCCCTATATTTCTCCATCCCTGTCCTTCCTTAGCTGTTCCTGTCTTTGAGATAATATCCAATCGGATGTATCGATATCTTCTACAGATCCATTTGCCTCTTTCTCAGCCTGACCAATCTTATCAGGAAACCTTAATGCACCGTGAATTGCCTTTAGTGAACTAACAAGATTCTGTCCCCAGAAGAGGTTAAAGCTCTCCTGACAGTTCCAGAGAGCTTCATTCATCAGTTCAACCGTACCAATACTATAAGCAATAAGATAATCTTTTAAGTCCTGGTAAATATCTGCCAGCTTCTCAGAAATACTTCCTGGGACAGTCTCCTGGCTAAATTCAATTGAGTCATCGTATAACTCCAGGTAATCATTTGCTTCACCCAGCTTAACAATAATAGTATCCTTAACTAACTGCCAGTCTTCTTCTCTTACAAATTTCTCCTGTCCCTCTTCAATAAGTGACTCAAAGGCTGGCAAGTGCAGAACTTTTGAATAAAGCAGAGGTAATAGTTTCTGCATAAAGCGAAGGATCTGCAAGCCATCGTATTTTGCTGCCGACTCAACAAAGGCACAGTATTCATTTGCCACTGCAGTAAATTCGATTACTTCTTTCGAGTATACCTTTTGTTCGAGATTATCCATATCAATATTTTGTGCAAAAGTAACACTTATAAGAATATTTATCCTAAATCAGGACTTCTAATGAGTTACAAACTTATTTATTTTGAGATTAAGACCGAGGGATTGATTTACAAAACTTATCAATTTATTTATTCCAGGTCAGTTGCATCTCACTGTCCTGGAGTATCTTATCATGGTCGAGCAACCATCTTACAACCTTCAGAACCTTTTCTTCTTCGCCGCCTGCCTCGATAAGCAATGATTTTATGTCCATGTTTTTCTCGACCAGTACTGATTTAAGTTTATCCAGAATCTGATCAAACTCATACTTACTCAGATCTAATTCGTTTCGGCTAATACACACATCGCAGGTACCGCACCTGGGAGATTCCTGTCCAAAATAATCAAGAAGAACAACCGATCTGCACCTCGAGTCGGAGCTCAGGTAAGAAATCATACTCTCAAGCCTTTCCCCAAAACGCTGCTTAACATCTGTGTAGTTCTCTTTTGTTATCATCAGGGCCTTCCTTTCGAGTCGTTCTTCGATAAGTATGATAAGGGCGCTTTTTTTACCTGGAATATAATTAATAATTCTATTGGAGCTAAGATTGGTAAGGAGTTTATAAATTTTATCCCTGTCGAGGCCTGATTTTTTTGAAAGATAATCCTCATTGACCGCCACAAAACCATTAAACATTCCGGTATACGACCTGAGCAGTAACTTTATAAATCCATCCAAGGTGGAATTAGCGACCTGGAATTTATACAAATCGTCGCGACTTACTATAAAATGAATCCTCGAAGGGTTATTCAGCTCTTCTGTCATTTCTATATAGGCATCCTTCTCAAGAAACTTAAGGCTACTATATGCTTCACTTACCGAAAGTCTGTATTTAGCAACAAATTTGGATAGATTAAAATCATAAACTCCATTTTTTCCACTGCCTACAGGGACATCCAGAAAATTACAAAGCAGCTCATAAACGTCTTTAATTCTTTCAACCGGCGGAAAGCCTGTTCTTAGCCTGTCTCTTGCCCTGCTAATATCTGAGTTATTATAGAGCTGTACTGCCCATGCTTTTTCATTATCTCGTCCCGCTCTCCCACTCTCCTGGAAATAGGATTCGATTGAATCGGGAATATCCCAGTGCAGTACGAACCTCACATCTTCCTTATCAATTCCCATCCCAAATGCATTTGTTGAAACAATAATCCTGATTTTCCCCGACATCCATGCATTCTGCTTTTGCTCCCTTAGTTCCCTGCTCAGGCCTGCATGATAAAATTCGGCCGATATCTTGTTCTTAACAAGCAAAGCCGCAATTTCTCTTGTATTCTTTCTGCTTCGAACATATATTATTCCCTGCCCCCTGATCCTGGAGAGAGTTTTTAGCAGGTAAGACTCTTTATCTTCTACCTCCCTGCAAACATATACAAGGTTCTTTCGCATAAAATTTGTGGACAGCAAATTCTTTGTGCGAAATTTCAGCTTATCCATAATATCCTTAGCTACTGCGGGTGTAGCAGTTGCAGTAAGAGCAAGAACGGGAGTATCTTCGGGAAGCAGATCCCTTAATTCAGCAATTCTAAGATAGGATGGTCTGAAATCATATCCCCAGTGCGAGATACAATGAGCCTCGTCAACTGCCAGAAGGCACACATTCATCTTTTGGACCCTGGCCCTGAATACATCCGAGCGCAGACGTTCAGGAGATATATACAGGAATTTATAATCGCCGTAAATACAATTATCAAGACTTATGCTTATTTCCTCCTTCATCATGCCCGTATGAATAGCCATAGCCCTGATATCCATACTCTTGAGCCTGTCTACCTGATCTTTCATCAGTGCAATAAGAGGTGTAATTACGATACATATTCCGTCCATTGCCAGTGCAGGTACCTGGAAGGTAATTGACTTACCTCCGCCTGTAGGCATAAGAACAAGAGTATCCTTTCCTTCGGAGACCGATCTGATAACATCCTCCTGCAGGGGTTTAAACTGCGCATAACCCCAGAATCGGGTAAGGATCTTCTTGTATGTGTCCAGATTAGTCATATTAGAGTTGATTCATAAAGAAGCAGAATCTATAGCATTAATTATCCGGTGTATTTACAAAAATACTAACTGTAATTCAATTTATTACAAAGCATCAAAAATTAAAATTTACCTTTTTATACGCTCACTAATTTTTTGTATCTTTGCCCATCAAAATTCAAAACTATCTGCTTATGTCATTTATCGATGATAAGGTACAAATGGAAGGAATCACATTTGATGATGTATTGCTACTTCCGGCGTATTCTGAGATACTTCCAAGGGAGGTTAGCCTGGCTACGAATTTCACAAGGAACATACAACTAAATACACCCATTGTTTCAGCTGCCATGGATACGGTTACTGAATCGAACCTTGCAATTGCAATAGCAAGGGAAGGCGGTATTGGAGTTATTCACAAGAATATGTCTATTGAAAAGCAGGCACAGCAGGTAAGGATAGTTAAGAGGGCAGAAAATGTTATGATAAGCGACCCTGTAACCATTGGGGTAGACGGAACAGTATCAGATGCTCTTTCTTTAATGGATGAATTTAAGATAGGCGGTATTCCGGTAATTGACAATAAGGGTGTTCTTGTTGGTATTGTTACAAACAGGGACCTTAGATTTGAGAACGATATGACCAAGAAGATAGCTGTAATTATGACAAGGGAACTGGTTACAACTAATCAGGCTGCCGACCTTGCTGATGCAGTAGCTATACTTCAGAATCATAAGATAGAGAAGCTGCCGATAATCGATGATAAAGGAAGGCTGGTAGGCCTGATTACATACAAGGATATTACCAAGGCAAAAGACAGACCCACTTCATGTAAGGATTCGAAAGGAAGACTTAGAGTTGCGGCGGCGATAGGCATTGCAGGAGATACAATGCTAAGGGTAAAAGCCCTGGTTGAAGCCGGAGCCGATGCACTATCGATAGATACGGCTCATGCTCATACAAAAAGCGTTATAGCCATTCTAAAAGAAGTAAAACAAAATTTCCCTGAGATTGAGGTTGTTGTTGGAAATATAGGAACTGCAGAGGCAGCTAAGATGTTGGTTGAAAACGGTGCTGATGCAGTAAAAGTAGGTATCGGACCCGGATCAATATGTACAACCAGGGTCGTTGCCGGAGTAGGTGTTCCTCAGCTAAGTGCCATATACAATGTTGCAAAAGCCATTAAGGGAAGCGGGGTTCCGGTAATTGCTGACGGTGGAATAAGATATTCAGGTGATATAGTGAAAGCTCTTGCAGCCGGTGCAGACTCAATTATGGCCGGGTCTTTATTTGCAGGAGTTGAAGAATCGCCGGGAGAGACAATAATATATAACGGTAGAAAATTTAAATCATACCGTGGCATGGGTTCTATTGAGGCCATGCAGCATGGATCCAAAGACAGGTATTTCCAGGACATTGAAGACGATATAAGAAAGCTTGTTCCAGAAGGAATTGCCGCAAGAGTACCGTATAAGGGTACTCTGAATGAAGTAATATACCAGCTTACAGGGGGCTTAAAAGCAGGAATGGGTTATTGCGGCTCGGAAAACATCTCTAAGCTAAAGGAAGCAAAATTTGTAAGAATAACTCAATCAGGAGTTATTGAAAGTCACCCTCATGATGTAACTATCACAAGGGAAGCGCCAAACTATAGCAGATAAAGACTTAAACCATGAAGAAGCTATTCAAGGTTCTTTTATTGTTATTAGCATACCAGTCGGTTCTGTTTGCCCAGGATATTGATTCGAGGGTACTTTTAACAATAAATGGAAAAAATATTACAGCAGGTGAGTTTTTGTGGTTATATGAGAAAAATAACTACGGAGAAAGCAAGAACACAGTAAGCGAATATCTTGACTTATATATACTGTTCAGACTAAAGGTAGAAGCTGCTATTGATGAGGGAATGGATCAGAAAGATTCGTTTACCAATGAACTTATGGGGTATAGGAAGCAACTTGCCAGGAACTATTTAACAGACCAGGAAATAAAGGAAGAACTGCTTCAAAAAGCATATAAACGATACCTGGAGGAAATAAATGTTTACCATATCCTTATAAAATGTCCGGCAGACGCCTCGCCGGCAGATACACTTGAAGCATATCGTAAGGCAATTGATATCAGGGAAAGGATAAGACTGGGTGAATCTTTTACAGCAGTGGCAAAGGGGGCTTCAGACGATCCGACAGCAAGATTTAACGGAGGTAATCTTGGATATATTACTGTCTTTCAGACCCCGTTTAAATTTGAAGATGCAGTATATAGTATGAGTCCGGGAAACCTGTCAAGGCCGGTAAGAACTTCCGAAGGTTATCATATTATCAAGGTACAGGACAGAAGAGATAATAGCGGACGAGTTAAGGCTGCCCATATAATGAAAGCCTGTCCTCCCGGATCATCGGATGAAGAAATAGAAAGGGCAAAAGCTATTATAGATACAATATACAAAGAGGTACTTTCAGGAGTTCCCTTTGAAGATCTGGCAGAAAAATATTCTGATGATAAGGGCTCGGCTTCCTCTGGGGGTGAACTGCCTTGGTTTGGTGCAGGAGAGATGATTTATGAGTTCTCTGAAGCATCCTTCATGCTTCTCAGAAACGGAGATATAAGTACTCCTTTGCGAACCTTATACGGATGGCATATAATTAAGCGGCTGGGAAAAGAAAATCCCCTGCCCTACGAGGAAGCACGAAGAATGCTTGAAAGCAAGATGAGTCATTCTTATCTTGAATCACTAAGCAAGAAATCATTCGTCGATAAGCTTAAAAAAGAATATAATTTTACAGTCGACAATTCAAGCCTGGAATGGTTCTACTCGGTAGCAGATTCTGTATTCAGGTCTGGTTCTTATAAGTGGTACGAAAAAGATATTCCACATGGCAATATCTATACCTTTGCTGGTAAGACCTTAAGTAATAATGAATTTGCTAACTATATAAGCTCAATGGGAGAAAGAGCATTTTCTAATGACTCAGTAAAGTTTATCAATACCCTGCTTGATATTAAATCGTATGACGACCTTGTAAAATACGAAGACTCGATACTTGAAGATAAATACTCCGAATTTGGATTTTTAATGAAAGAATTCAATGATGGAATACTTATGTTTGAAATATCAAACAAGGAGGTATGGTCAAAGCTTGGGGAAGACGACCCCGGATTAGAGAGCTATTGGGAATCGAGGAAGGATGAGTTTTTAAGTGACGAGGAGATAAATGGCAGGATTGCCAGCATATCGCCGGATGCCGGGAAAGGCAGAACAAAAAAACTCTCAAAAGCACTCAGAAAGCAAATCAAGACAGATATTGATGATAATAGTTTAGCTGAATACGGCAAATCAGCTAACCGGGACCTGGTAACTGTTGTATCCGGAACATTCAGGAAAGGTGAAAACAGTATTCTTGATAATATAAAGAAATCCAGAGGAACACATGTGATCTCAGATAATAGTGGTACACATATTGTGTATATCTCTGAAATTAAAGAAGCCAAACCCAAATCATTTGAAGAAGCAAGAGAATTTCTAATTGATGATTACCAGGCACTCCTGGAAAATAACTGGGAGAAGCAATTAAGAGAAAAATACGACGTTAAGATAAATGAGAGTGTCCTTAATTTATTAATAAAGGAGAACAGGTAATGGCAAGATTTTTTATTTTTCTTATATCCATCGTCTTTCTGTCAGCCTGCACAGATTTAAAGAATGATGCCAACCGTACAATAATTGCCAGGGCCGGGGATAAATACCTGTATGCAGATGAGTTGCCCAGGATGCTTAATAATGCTGTGAGCGAGGCCGACAGTTTAAGTATAACCAGGAACTTTATTGACAGGTGGATTAAAAAGGAACTTATGCTTAACAGGTCTGAACTGAACCTGACTGATGAGTATATATCGGAGATGAATCAGAAGCTGGAGGAAACAAGATCGAGTCTGATGATATACCAGTACCAGCAGCAAATGATGTTTCAAAGGATGGATACAACTGTTAGTATAAATGAGATCGACAGCTACTACAACGATAATATACAGGCCTTTAACCTTACCCACCCTGTGGTAAAAGCTGTTTTTATAAAAATACCCCTCGAGGCTCCAAATATTAACAGAGCAAGGGCATGGTATAAAAGCAACTCGCAGGAAGACCTTCAAAACCTGGAAAGTTATTGCTACCAGTTTGCAGATAAGTACGATGATTTTGGTGAAAAGTGGATAGATGTTTCATTCCTTCTCAGGGTACTGCCGGAAGATATTGGAAATACTGCAAGGTTTCTCCGTAACAATAATACTTATGAAGTATCAGACTCTCTTTTCTATTATTTCGTGAACATCAGGGATTTCAGGTTAGCCGGAGCTGAGGCGCCAATCGAATACGTTACAAAAGATATTAGGAATATTATCCTGAATAACAGGAAGATTGAGTTTCTGCAGAATCTGGAAAACGGAATATACAATGAAGCACTAAGAGAAAATCAATTCAAGATATATTAATAATACATCTTTTAGATAAATTGATATAAAAGATAATTTACTACTGAAAAAATGAGAAAAATAAAAATAGCCGCTCTCCTTCTTATAATGTTTATATCCCTACCTGCACATGGACAGCTTGTTGACGGGATAACTGCCATTGTTGGAGATGAAACAATACTTCTGTCAGATCTTGAGAGCATGGTTCTTACCCAGAGAAGTATGGGAGACAGAACAGGCATTGCACGACTCAGGTGTGAATTACTTGAAGACCTGATGATCCAGAAGCTATTTCTCGATCAGGCAAGGTTAGACAGTATAGTTATAAGCCAGGATGAAGTTGACAGGGAGCTAAACATGAGACTGAATGATTTTATATTAAGAGCAGGATCAGAGGAGAATCTCGAAGAATACTATAATAAAAGTATGATAGAGATCAAGAGGGACCTGAGGAGGATGATGTCGAATGATATACTTACACGCAGAGTTCAACAGGGCATAGCTGCCGAAATAACAATAACTCCGGCAGATGTAAGAAAATTTTATAACAAAATCCCTGAAGATAGTATACCTGTTCTCCCGGCGGAGGTTGAAATAAGCATTTTACAAATTGATCCTCCAAACCTTGAAGAAAATAAGCTGGAGGTAAGGCAGAAACTTCTTGATCTGAGAAGAAGGATTATAGCCGGTGAAAGTTTCAGGGCACTTGCAATACTTTATTCAGAAGATGAGGGAACAGCTGCCCGCGGAGGTGATCTGGGGTTTACAACCCGTGCGAGCCTCGATAAGGCTTATGCTGACGAGGCCTACAGCCTTAAGAAAAATGCCGTCTCCAGGATTATTGAATCAGCTTTTGGATATCATATTATTGAGCTTATCGAACGAAATGGTGATATGATTAACACCAGGCACATACTTATGCGTCCTAAAGTTAAACCTGATGAAGCTATAGAGGCAGCAGTCCGGCTGGACAGTATAGCCAACCTTATCAGATTAGATAGTCTTAAATTCGAAGCAGCAGCTTATATGTTCTCTACTGACAAGGATAGCAAGATTAATGGAGGAAAATATGTTGATCCACAAACACGATCTAATGTAGTTGCTATTGAAAACCTGCCACCTGATGTTTACCAGGTAGTTAGAGACCTGAAAGTAGGAGAAATATCAGAAGCTTTTAAATCAACAAATGCAAAAGGCAAAACTGTTTTTAAGATTGTAAGGCTTGATAAGCAAACATCACCACATAAAGCCAACCTTAAAGATGACTTTAATTACCTGGGCGAGCTTACAATAGGTACAAAAAGATCTGAAAAATACAGGAAATGGATCGAGGACAAGATGGAAATTACATATATTAAAGTATCCGACGAATTTAAAACCTGTAATTTTGCCAATAAAGGATGGCTAAAATAAGTGCCATAAAAGTACTCTGTACAATTTTTTTATTAACATTCCCATTCCCGCAATACCTGGCTTATGCACAAAATCAGGTAAAAAAGAAAAGGGTTGAGATTCTGCATTCAGATCTTATGACATCTGAGAACTCCTTCAGAAGATTAATTGGAAATGTAAGGCTTAAACATAATGAGATGTTTATGACCTGCGACAGTGCACACTATTTCGAAAGTGCTGATCTGGTAAATGCATATAGCCGGGTACATATATTTAAGGGAGACAGTCTTCATCTCTATGGCGATAAACTGATATACGATTCTGCCAGGGAAGAGGCCGAAGTAATAGATAGTGTAATACTGGTTGATAATAATTCTACCCTCTACACGGATCATCTGTTTTACGAAATGACTCCCGAAATAGCATATTACAGCACAGGGGGTAGAATATTAAGCGATGATAATGTACTTACCAGTATTATAGGCCGCTACTATTCAAAATCAGAAGTATTTCACTTTAAGGACAGTGTAGTACTTGTAAATCCTGATTATACGATGTACGCCGATACACTTGAATACGACACAAAAACAGAGATTGCATACTTTCTCGGTCCATCAGAAGTAATTGGCGATAGCCTCTATGCAAGGTGCAACGAAGGATGGTACGATACACGCAATGAGAAATCACTCCTTCTCTTTAAGGCTATGGTCGACAATAAGAAACAGATTGTTACGGGCGATTCCTTATATTATGAAAACGACAATGGGTATGGAACTGCATTTTATGATGTCACTATTTCAGACCTCACTCAGGATATCGTGGTTAAAGGAAACAAGGCCTGGTACTACAGGGAACCGGAACGATTTATGATAACCGACAGTGCCCAATTTATACAGACCAGAGAAGATGATTTTCTATACCTGCATGCAGATACCCTGTGGTCTATAACCAAATCAGATACTATAAAAGGACAAAAGGAGCTACCAGTAGAAAAAAATGCGGATAGCATTGATAATCAAGATCTGTCCGATTCACTTAACATTGATATCAGCCGCGACAGTATTGTTAGTTACAGGCTGCTAAGAGCTTTTTACGGAGCCAGGATTTACAGTACCGACCTGCAGGCAAAGTGCGACTCACTGGCCTATTCGTTTAAAGATTCGGTAATAAAGCTTTATAAAGATCCCGTTATATGGTCAGATGAGAATCAGCTCACTTCAGATTCAATTAAGCTCTATACAAAGAACAGCAAAATGGAGCGACTGGAGATGTATAATAGGGCCTTCGTTATAGAAGAAGTTGATACAAGCAGGTACCAGCAAATAAAGGGAAAGAATCTTACCGGCTATTTCAGGGATAACTCGATATACAGGATAGAGGTTAAAGGTAATGGGGAGAATATTTACTTTGCTCTTGAGGAGGACGAGCTCGTAGGTGTTAACCAGTCGACCTGTGCCAGCATGGATATCTACCTTGAAGATGGGAAAATAGAAAGAATAATTTTCCTTAAAAACCCCGACGGTTCGCTTGACCCACCCCTTCAGAAAGCACCATCAAGCCGCAAGCTCGATAATTTTGCATGGCTAAAATATCTTCGTCCTAAAGACAGATGGGATATATTCAGAAAAGTAAATGAAGAGAGTAAAGATTCTAAAGAAAATATAAAGATAGAAGATCCTAATATTCGTCTTCGTTAAAGAAGAAATCATCTTTACTCGGATAGTCGGGCCATATATCTTCGATGCTCTCATATATATCACCTTCATCCTCAATTTCCTGGAGGTTTTCAATAACCTCCATCGGAGCCCCCGAGCGAATAGCAAAATCAATTAGCTCGTCCTTGGTGGCTGGCCACGGTGCATCCTCAAGTTTAGAAGCTAATTCAAGAGTCCAGTACATTTTTTTATATTAATTTGCAAGTTTCCATTTTCGGACTGCAAATAAATACTATTTTATTTAATAAAACAACAGGAAAAATCGATTTTTTTTACTGATTCCAGGGAGATTGTTCTCTATCGAGCTCTACAGAGACCTTTCTGGCAAGAACAAATAAATAATCTGAGAGGCGATTTATATACTTTATCAGCATAGAATCGACATCTTCATCGACTGCCAGCCTGAGAATATTTCTTTCAGCCCTCCTGCAGACTGTCCTTGTTATATGAATATAAGCAACATGAACGGATCCTCCAGGTAAAATAAACGATGTAAGAGGCTGCATTTCGCTTTCCATAAGGTCGATACTCTTTTCCAATAAATCTATATCATCCTTGTTCGGGGGGATCATTTTATCTGTGCGGGCACCTTCTCCAACAGATAGCAAAGCAGCACAATGCATAAGTTTATCCTGTATTGAAAGCAGTTCCCTGTAACGGCTATTAACTGTTGGGATAGCCATTATAAGACCCAGCCATGATATCAATTCGTCGACAGTGCCATATGCCTCGATCTTAGAGCTATACTTTGGTATGCGCTCACCTCCGGCCAGGGAGGTTGTTCCATCATCGCCTGATCGAGTATATATTTTCATAGATATTATTTAAGCTTATCACTGGAAACCTCACCATCGAGGAGTCTGACAATACGCTTTGCATGTAATGCAATATCCTCTTCGTGGGTAACCAGTATAACTGTGTTGCCATTTGAATGAATGTCTTCCAGCAGCCTCATAATATCGAGAGATGTTTTACTGTCGAGGTTACCTGTAGGCTCATCGGCCAGAATAATAGAAGGCTTATTAACCATGGCCCTTGCAATAGCTACCCTCTGACGCTGACCTCCTGATAATTCATTAGGCTTATGAGTCATCCTGTCTAATAAACCAACCTGCCCAAGTACATCGGTTGCAATTTTTTCCCGTTCGGTTTTAGGCGTGCCTGCATAAATAAGAGGTAACATCACATTTTCCAGGGCAGTGTAACGCGGAAGAAGGTTAAAAGTCTGAAAAATAAAACCAATCTCCTTATTCCTGATCTCAGCCAGCTGGTTATCTTCAAGCTTACTGACATCTGTACCATTCAGTATATATTCTCCCTTTGTAGGTGTATCGAGGCAACCCAGAAGATTCATTAATGTTGATTTACCAGATCCTGAAGGACCCATCAAGGCTACATATTCGTTTCTGTCAATATTCAGACTCACATCTCTGAGTGCTCTTACAATAACTGTTCCTACCTGATAGTTCTTAACTATATTATTAATTTCAATTACTCTGTCCATACCGTTTAAAAATTTTACCGAAAATAGTCTATTCTCAGCTAATTATAAAAATTCTATTATTTAAATTATGTTAATACCTTATTACAAAATCCTGTTTTCTTATTCCTTTCCTGAAAAAAAGTAATCCCATCTGTAAAATATCGACAGACAAAACCACAGAATTACTCTCTTTAAGAGCATTCCATCCCAGCTCCATATCCCTGCTATAGTGAATATCATCCACTACGATAATAGTATCTTCATTAATATAGTCATACAAAAGATCCATATACCTCAGCAAGGCTTCAGATCTGTGATTCCCATCAATGTAAACAAGACCTATCTGAGCAGACTTTTTAAGTATATCATCAAGCACCTCATCAAAATTTCCTGTTACAGTTTCAATATTTCCAAGCTTAGAGCCCGAAAAATTAGTCTTTGCCAGAGCTGATATATTCTTGCAACCCTCAATAGTAATTACTCTTGAGGATGGTGCACCCAGGGCCAGATACATTGTTCCAATACCAAGTGATGTGCCCATCTCAATAAGAGTTTTACCATCAACCATTGATGCCAGCCTCGATAAAAGGGCTCCATAGCGTTGCCTTACTGTGGCATATTTAGCAATATCAGAAATCCTTCTTTCCCTGTTTTGTAACTTCAAAGAACCCGCCCCAAGATCATTTACAGTAATAAGTTTTTTATTTTTCCTGTATCCCTTCCTGGTTTTCTCTACCATAGAGACAAGCGTAAGGGAAGTTTTATTCTTGAAAACATCTTTTATTAGCGAATAAACGAAAGGACTGTGGATTCCATGCCCGTTTTTATGCCTTGAGAGCATAAAATATTTAATAGACCTGCCGGCAAGAAACCAGTTCATAGTATATCGTTTTACTAATATTAGGTGAACGTTTCAAAATTACTTATTTTCGGTTTGAGAACAAGATCATATTTCAATAAGATCCGAAAATGTCAGATTTTCTAAAGACAGAAATAACCTACCTCACGGGTGTCGGACCCAAAAGAGCCGAGCTGCTTGAAAAAGAAGCAGGTATAAAAACTTTCGGGGACCTGGTTTATTATTTTCCTTATAAGTATGTTGACAGGTCTAAGTTCTTTCAGATAGCAGATCTTACTCCTGATATGTCTCATATACAGATAAAGGGCGTTATCGAGGGATTTTATGCCGAAGGAGGAGGAAGAAACAAGCGCCTGGCAGCCACATTCAGTGATAAAAGCGGGTCAATTAAGCTGGTATGGTTTAAAGGATTAAAATGGATAACTGACTCTTATAAAATAAATAAGGAATATATAGTTTTTGGCAAACCGGGTATTTTTAATGCCACCCTTAATATCATACACCCGGAAATAGAAGACCCTGAAAAAACAGAAAAGAGAATTACTTCCGGCATAGTTGCCCAATACAGTGTTACAGAGAAGCTTCGAAACAGTTATATTACATCCCGCACTTTTAATATACTTCAAAGCAACCTTTTCAGTCAGAGTGGTTTAAGATTCGAAGAAACTCTTCCTGACTGGATGATAAAAAAGTATAAGCTGATGGGCTTACATGATTCTCTCTTCACTATGCACTTCCCAAATAATTATAAAGACCTTGAGAGAGCCCGGCTAAGGCTCAAGTTTGAGGAATTATTTATGATCCAGTTAAATATAATAAGGTATAAAAGTGACAGGGGCAGAAAACAGGCCGGATTTGTTTTTTCTACCGTTGCTGAAAAATTTAATAATTTCTTCTTTAATAACCTGCCATATACACTTACCGGAGCACAAAAAAGAGTAGTTAAAGAAATACGCAGGGATCTTGGTTCCGGAAAACAGATGAACCGGCTATTGCAGGGCGATGTAGGTAGCGGTAAAACAATGGTTGCCCTTATGAGCATGCTTATTGCAATTGATAACGGCTACCAGACCTGCATGATGGCACCAACCGAAATATTATCAAATCAACACTTTAACACTGTAAGTAAGATGGTGGAGGGGCTCGGAATAGAGGTGAGGTTACTTACAGGCTCAACAAAGAAATCAAGCCGGAATGAGATAGCAGATATGCTGAGCAAGGGTACCCTGGATATACTGATCGGCACGCATGCCCTGATCGAAGACACAGTGAAATTTACTAAACTGGGACTGGTTATTATTGACGAACAGCACAGGTTCGGGGTGGCACAGAGAGCAAGCCTGTGGAAGAAAAGTATTACCCCGCCTCATATACTTGTAATGACAGCCACACCAATACCCAGAACACTGGCCATGACCTTATATGGAGATCTTGATGTATCGATAATTGACGAAATGCCTCCAGGCAGGAAGCCGGTAAAAACAATACATTTCACAGATTCATCAAGGTTACAGGTATTTGGGTTTATGAAAAAACAGATTAAAGCCGGTAAACAGATTTACATTGTGTATCCCCTAATCAAAGAATCTGAGAAGATGGATTATAAAAATCTTGAAGAGGGAGTTGAAGCAATAAGCCGTGATTTTCCAGCACCAGAATATAGTTTCAGCGTATTGCATGGGCAGATGACTCCCAGGGATAAGGAGTTCTCGATGGACTTATTTAAAAAAGGTGAGGCACAAATTCTTATTGCAACTACAGTTATCGAGGTTGGTGTGGATGTAAGGAATGCATCGGTAATGATAATTGAAAGTGCCGAGCGTTTTGGTCTCTCTCAGCTACACCAGCTTAGGGGAAGAGTCGGACGCGGAGCAGCACAGTCGTACTGTGTATTAATGAGCTCAGATAAACTATCTGATGAGGCCTCGAGAAGAATTAATATTATGGTTGCCACCAGCGACGGATTTGAGATAGCAGAAGAAGATCTTAAACTGAGAGGTCCAGGCGATATAGAAGGTACTCAGCAGAGCGGAATAGGATTCGATCTGAAAATTGCCAACCTTAGTCGCGACGGACAGATTATTGAGTATGTAAGACGAATTGCAGAAGAAATAATCGATAGAGATCCTGAGCTTAGCTCAAGTGAAAATAATAAGCTAAAAAGAGCCGTATCAAAACAGAATAAAAATAAATATAACTGGTCTACTATCAGCTAGGCTTATTTATAATCATTAAAAATTAGAAGAAGCTTATTAAAAACTGATTTACGACATATTATTTTCCACTTCTAATAGTAATTTTGACCCTCTGATTCGAGATGTGGTAAATGCAGCAAAAACAAACAATCGGGCATAGTGGAGTCGTCCAATCTGTAAATGGACGATCTGTTGATGTAAGGATAGTTTCACATCCTGCATGCATAGGTTGTGCCGCATCAAATATATGTGATGTTTCGGAGTCACAAGAAAAAATTATAAGGGCAGATACTGAGCTCAACGTAGCTGTTGGTGAGAAGGTTGATGTGCTTATGTCTCAGGCTCAGGGTTTCAGAGCTCTGTTTCTTGGATACCTCTTGCCTTTCCTCTTAATATTGTTTCTTTTGATAACTCTAACAGCACTTGGCATTAAGGAACTGATAGCAGGACTTATTGCAATCGGATCACTACTGCCCTATTACCTTATGATATACAGGCAACGGGCAAGAATTGATAAAAATTTTTCATTCTCAATAAAAAAAGCAGATTAGATGAGTTCAACTGTTCTTATTACAATTATCTCATTAAGCTCACTTGGCTTAATTGCTGCAGTAATCTTATATTTTGTTGCTCAGAAGTTTAAAGTTTTTGAAGATCCCAGAATTGACCAGGTTGAAGAAGCATTGCCGGCAGCCAATTGTGGTGGCTGCGGATTTGCAGGCTGCCGCAATTTTGCAGAAGCACTTGTAAAAGCAGAGACCTTTGACGGACTAAACTGCCCGGTAGGAGGAGCTGAAACAATGGCAAAGGCAGCAGAAATACTCGGAAAGGTTGCACCAGAAGTTGAGCCAAGAGTGGCAGTATTACGATGCAATGGAACACCGGAGTTCAGGGTTAAGACTAATATTTACGACGGTGCGGCCGACTGTACTATAGCACATAGTCTCTATGGCGGCGAAACAGGCTGTGCCTATGGATGCCTCGGACTGGGTGAATGCGTTGAGGCCTGCGATTTTGAAGCGATGTATATGGATAAGGAGACAGGTCTGCCTCATATAATAGACGATAATTGTGTAGCCTGCGGAGCATGCGTTGAGGCCTGCCCCAGAGATATTATCGAGCTCAGGAAAAAGGCAAAGAAAGACAGGAAAATCTATGTATCGTGTGTTAACAAGGATAAGGGCGGACCGGCAAGAAAGGCATGCAAGGTGGCCTGTATAGGTTGTGGTAAATGCGAAAAGGAATGTAAATTTGATGCTATTACCATTGAAAACAACCTGGCATTTATCGACTCAGATAAATGTAAGTTATGCAGAAAATGCTTCCCCGTGTGTCCGACCGGAGCTATACACGAATTGAACTTTCCACCAAAGAAACCTAAAGTTGAAGTTGAGCCTGAAAAGGCCGAGATATAATTAATTAAATATGAAGACATTCCCAAAAGGAGGTGTTCATCCACCTGAAAACAAGATTACGGCTGATTCGCCGATTAGAACCTTGCCCCTGCCAGAACAGGTAATAATACCGGTTGCACAACATATTGGTGCACCCGCTAAACCTGTTGTTGAAAAAGGCGACGCCGTAAAGGCAGGCCAGGTTATTGCTCAAAGTCAGGGCTTTGTTTCCACGAATATTCATTCATCTGTTTCCGGTAAAGTTTTCAAGATCGATAAGATGACGGATACTTCCGGATACAAACAGACATGTATTATTATTAATACAGAGGGAGACGAATGGGCAGAGGGCATAGACAGATCGGATAAGATCGAAAAAGATATTTCTCTAAATGCCGAGGAGATCGTTGCAAAGTGTGTTGAAAACGGAATAGTAGGCATGGGTGGAGCAACATTCCCATCGCATGTAAAACTCAGTATCCCGCCTGGAAAAAAATGTGATACATTAATTATTAATGGTGTGGAATGTGAGCCCTATCTCACCTCAGATCACAGGGTAATGCTTGAGCGGGGAGAAGAAATGCTGGTTGGTGTTAAGATACTAATGAAGGCTCTCGGTGTTGAAAAAGCTATGATTGGTATAGAAAACAATAAGCCTGATGCAATTTCACATCTTACTGAGCTCTGTACCGGTTTTGAAGGTATATCTGTTCACCCACTTACGGTTAAGTATCCACAGGGAGGTGAGAAACAGCTGATTAAAGCCCTTATTAAAAGAGAGGTTCCCTCAGGCGGATTACCAATTGATGTTGGTACAGTAGTTCATAATGTTGGAACTGCTCTTGCTGTATATGAGGCTGTACAAAAAAACAAGCCCCTTATTGAAAGAGTTGTTACAGTAACAGGAAAATACCTCAGTAACCCGGGTAATGTACTTGTAAGAATAGGGACTCCGGCCAGCATGCTTGTTGAAGCAGCTGGAGGAATGCCAGAAAATACCGGAAAAATTGTTAACGGCGGACCTATGATGGGTAAGGCCATTAATACTCTCGAAATACCCGTATCAAAGGGAACGTCAGGAATAATTCTTTTCGCTGAAGAAGAGGCAAAGAGAAAAGAAATAAATCCCTGTATCAGGTGCGGTAAATGTATAAGCGCCTGTGCTCTTGGACTGGAACCCTATCTGCTTATGACTCTGTCAGAGAAAAGCTTGTTTGAGAGGTCGGAGAAAGAAAGGATAATGGATTGCATGGAATGTGGATCATGCAGCTATATATGCCCGGCAAACAGACCCCTGCTCGACTATATAAGGCTTGGTAAAGCCAACGTTGGTAGGATAATCAGAGCGAGAAAACAGAAATAGCTAATCGGATTGAATAAACCTTTATCAAATGAATAGACTCTTAAAAGTTTCACCTTCACCTCACGAGTACAGCAATAAATCAACCAGTAAATTGATGTATGGCGTGGTGATAGCCCTTATGCCGGCCTTGCTGGCATCAGTCTGGTTTTTTGGCTGGCCTGCCATTATGGTAACGGCCATATCGGTAGCCTCCTGTGTATTATTTGAATATCTTATTCAGAAATTCCTGCTTAAACAGACACCCTCTTTATCAGATGGTTCGGCTATTGTAACAGGTCTCCTGTTTGCTTTTTGCCTGCCGGTAAATCTCCCGGTCGGACTTATTATACTGGGTTCTCTTATTGCCATTGGAGTTGGAAAATTAACTTTCGGAGGACTTGGAAATAATCCATTTAATCCTGCTCTTATCGGAAGAGTATTCCTTTTCCTGTCGTTCCCGGTACAAATGACTACTTACCCCAAACCATTAGGTTTTGATACCTTATATACTGATGCAGTTACTGGTGCTACACCTCTAAGCATTCTAAATGAGAGTTACGACAAAGTACCTATCGACGGACTTATAAATGGTGCTGCCAGCGAATTGCCTGATCACGGAATGGCTTTCTTTGGCAATATGGGAGGATCGATGGGAGAGATTGCAGCTCTTGCATTATTGCTGGGTCTTGCCTACCTCCTTATCAGAAAGATAATAAGCTGGCATATCCCTGTTTCTATTCTTACAACAGTAATAATATTTACAGGGATTCTGTGGCTGGTAAACCCCGAAGCCAATGCTGATCCTTTATACCACCTCTTAACTGGCGGACTGCTCCTGGGAGCTGTATTTATGGCTACCGACTATGTAACCTCGCCTATGTCTAACAAGGGAATGCTTATATATGGGGTTGGAATAGGAATACTTACAGTGCTTATCAGGCGCTTCGGGGCCTACCCCGAAGGTGTACAGTTCGCAATACTTATTATGAATGCATTTACACCACTGATCAATAACTACATTAAACCATCAAGATTCGGAGAGGAGGTAAAAAATGGCTAAAAAAGAATCAACATTGAGCAATATGGTAATAGCACTGCTTGTTATTACGCTCGCAGCCTCAGCTGCTCTTGGTGGCGTTTATGAACTAACCAAAGAACCCATTGCAGCAGCTAAACTGGAGAAAAAGAATAATGCCATAGGGAAAGTAATTCCGGGATTCAATAATATTCCTACAGACGAGGAATACAAGTTTGCGATAGACGGTGACACCCTTTATTTTTATCCTGGCAAGATGGACGGAGAGCTTATTGGAACAGCTATTGAGACATTTACCATGCAGGGTTTCAACGGTGAAATCAGAATTATGGTAGGTCTTCTGCCGGACGGTACTATTAATGATGTTGCCTTACTTTTTCATGGTGAGACACCGGGACTTGGTGATAAAATGGACAGGCGCAAATCTGACTGGAACATGCAGTTCCAGGGTAAGAATCCGAATGATTTCAAGATTGCTGTTACCAAAGATGGTGGCGATATAGATGCAATTACAGCCTCGACAATCAGTTCGAGAGCATTCTGCGACGCAGTTGTCAGAGCATATACAACCTATTTAAACAGCGGAAATAATGAGTAAAATAAACCAGATATCCAATTTTACCAAGGGCTTTATAAAAGAGAACCCCGTATTTGTTCTCTTCCTTGGCCTCTGTCCTACTCTTGGTGTTACAACAAGTGCAATAAATGGAATGGGAATGGGACTTGCTACAACCTTTGTGCTGGTAATGTCGAACCTTGTTGTTTCGCTTATAAAGAACTTTATTCCCGATAAGGTTAGAATACCGGCATTTATAGTAGTTATTGCATCATTTGTTACTATAGTGGAACTTACTATGCAGGCTTTTGTACCATCACTATTTGATGCTCTGGGCTTATTTATACCTCTTATTGTTGTAAACTGCCTTGTACTGGGTCGAGCAGAGGCATTTGCATCAAAAAACAAACTCTTCTCATCCCTGATCGACGGCCTGGGTATGGGTCTTGGTTTTACTTTTGCCCTTATGGTGCTGGGTGGTGTCAGGGAAATTCTGGGATCGGGATCAATCTTCAATTATAAATTTATTGATGGTGATGGCATCCTGATCTTTATATTATCACCGGGAGCCTTCCTTGCACTTGGCTACCTGATTGTTATTATTAATAAACTTAAGAAAAAAGCCTGACCATGGAATATATTATTATCATAATAGCAGCCATATTTGTAAATAATATTGTCTTAAGCAAATTCCTGGGCATATGCCCCTTTATCGGGGTTTCAGGTCGTATCGAAACCTCCTTAGGTATGGCCGGAGCTGTAATGTTTGTAATGACAATTGCTACTATAGTTACCTATATCATTCAGGTATATGTCCTGGATAAACTGGGTATCGCTTTTATGCAGACAATCACCTTTATCCTGGTTATTGCATCTCTTGTTCAGCTTGTTGAAATTATTCTGAAGAAAATAAGCCCGTCCTTATTCCAGGCTCTGGGTATTTTCCTTCCGCTTATAACAACAAACTGTGCTGTGCTGGGTGTTGCTATTATGGCTGTGCAGCAGGACTATAATCTGCTTGAGAGCGTAGTATATGCAATTGCCAACTCAATAGGTTTTGGTCTGGCACTGGTTTTATTTGCAGGTCTGAGAGAACACCTCGACCTGGCCGACGTACCCGCTCCCTTTAAGGGCGTGCCAATTGCTTTTATAGTTGCCGGCCTGCTGGCCATGGCATTTATGGGCTTTGCCGGGATTGTATAGGAAGGGCGGATTGCGGAGTACTAAGGGCGAAGGGTTGGTTCCCTGTTTCCTGTTCCCTATATCAGTAACAGACTTACTCCTATCAGAATAATACCACTTATCAGTCCGTAAATGGCAACATGGTGTTTTCCATACTTATGTGCTGCAGGCAGGAGTTCATCGAATGATATATAAATCATTATACCCGCAACTATCGCAAAAACATAACCCAGCACAACAGGCTCATTAAAGAAGGAAAGTATAAAATATCCAAAGGCAGCACCAAGAGGTTCTGCCAAGCCGGAAAGAGCAGCCCAGGCAAATGCCTTTCTTCTGGATCCGGTAGCATAGTAAACAGGTACAGATACTGCGATACCCTCAGGTATATTATGTATGGCTATCGCTATTGCAATACTCACACCAACGGTAATATCGGATACTCCCGCCATAAAGGTGGCAATCCCTTCAGGGAAGTTATGAATGGCCAGTGCTATTGCGGTAAAAGCCCCCAATCTTAACAATTTTCTCCCTCTTTTCGGACAGTCAATATCCATCTGCTCAATACTCTTTACTTCGTGTGGATTTTCCCTTGAAGGAACCATCTTATCGATTAGGGCGGCAAGAGCAAAGCCAGCTATAAAAAATCCGAAAGTAAGCCATGCTGAGGTTGATTCTATAAAAGAGGCATTTATTATTGAGTAAGCTCCATCAAGAAGTTCGGTGAATGATATATAGATCATTACCCCGGCTGAGAAGCCAAGAGAATAAGATAAGAATGTAGTATTAGTCCTTTTGGCAAAGAAAGCTATAGCCCCACCAATCGCTGTTGCCATCCCTGCAAAAATGGTTAAACCAAATGCGATTAATACATTGTTCCACTCCATATTCTAAATATTGCGAATTGCAAAAGTATAAAATATAGCCCTATTTTTACTTATTCTTAATAAAAAAGAAGTAAAGCTTTCTTTTTGTTAAGCCAAGTTCTTCTTTACAGGTATTAATTACTATAAAGTTTTGTTAATTTTAGGAACTAAACAGGCGAATAGTGACAGTATTATCTCCGGATCAATATTATAAAATACTCGGTCTGCAACCCGATGCAACAATCGACCAGCTGAAGAAGGCATACAGGAATAAGGCCAGACTATATCATCCCGACCTCAACAGAAGAAAGGATGCTGCAGATATTTTTATAGCCATTAATGAGGCCTACGAATATCTACAGGACTATATAGCAAGGAAAAACGGGAAGGATGGATCGCGGGAAGAATTAATAAGAGAATGGGAAGAATACCGGAGAGCTGAAGCACGAAAGCGCGCTTACAGACAGGCAAGAGTAAAATACAGTGAATTCAAAAAGTCAAAAAATTACAGGGCCTCCATGGTCTTAAACAAAGCACAGCTATATATAAACCTGAGTGTAGCAATATTTATAATATCAATGGCTGTAAGTGGTTATATTATAAAATGGAATATGGTGGATGAAGGTTATGATCCCCCTACCCTGGCAAGCTTTTTATTTCTGATGTTTATCGGACTGCTTTTCCTTCTGGTGTCGCTTGCTCACCTGCAGGAATTTTATCGAAAAAACAGAAAAATTAAGAATAATGAGAAGAAAGATTAAAAATCCTTATCCACCCGAGGGCTACAAATGTTTTGCATGCAGTCCATCCAATCCCATAGGTCTAAAACTTTCATTCGAAGAGGATGAGAATTATATATACGCCAGGTGGACTCCGGATGAAAACTTCCAGGGCTACAATAACGTAGTTCATGGTGGAATAATAGCAACTCTTCTCGATGAGGTAGGTGCCTGGTATATAAGTGTAAAGGTAGGTACAGCAGGAGTAACAAAATCATTGAACGTAGAATATATTAAGCCTCTTTATCTATCGAGGGGAGAAGTAATCCTTAGATCCAGAATGGTAGAAAGAGATAAAAGACTAATAACTCTCGAGTGCGAACTGTTTGATAGTACCGATACTCTATGCGCAAAATCTGACTCGGTATTCTTTCTCTATCCTGAGGAAATAGCCAGACAGAAGTTTCATTACCCTGGAAAAGAGGCCTTTTAACACTCCATGGCATAGTTTTTGGTCGTTTTTTAAAAGACCAAAACAGCGAAAATCATGAAAAGAAATAGAGCAGTCTTATTAGCAGCTATAGCCCTGCTTATTGCTCCTAATCAGGGATGCAAAAAGGAGGCTGTTGAAGATCTTCCAGGCGATCCCGTTCCAATTGAGCTATCGCTGATTGAAAAGTCACTGTCGACTTCTTCCAACCAGTTCAGCTTTGATATCTTTAAACTGATAGTAGAAGATGAAACAGAGTCAGAGAACATTATGATATCTCCTATGAGCATATCATATGCCCTGGCAATGACATTAAATGGAGCTGCCGGTGATACACGAGATGCCATAATGGATGCTCTCCGGTACAATAATATTACGCTCGACGATATTAACAGCTCTTATAAAGCTCTCAGTAATAAAATAACGGGGATTGATAAAAGAGTGGTAATGAATATTGCAAATTCAGTCTGGGTCGAAGAGAGGCTTGAAGTTAAGGAAGTATTTATTAATGCCCTTATGGATTACTTCGACGCTGAAGGTCACCAGTTTAATATTAATGATCCAGATATAATAGCTGAAGTAAATAAATGGATATCTGATAATACCAATGGTAAAATAGATGATATGATTAGTGAGTTACATCAGGATGTGGTAATGCTCCTTATCAATGCAATCTATTTTAATGGCAAATGGAGATATCAGTTTGACAAAAGCCAGACAAGCACTGAAGATTTCTTTACGGCAGGTGGTTCAGTTGTTGATGCAGATATGATGCATTTAGAGTCGACATTTAAGATGTATTATCATGAAGATCTTACTATTGCTGAAATACCTTACGGTCAGGGAAATTTTGTTATGGATGTTATTCTGCCTGCTGAAGAGAAAACAACGACAGATATTTTAGCTATGCTCACTGACAGTAACTGGAATACATGGGTGGAAAATATGAATGAGCGTGAGATAGAGTTGTATATGCCCAGATTCAAATATGAGTACAATATTAAGTTAAAAGATATACTATCGTCAATGGGCATGGGAATAGCATTTTCCGGTGGAGCAGATTTTTCAAATATATCTGATCAGGGACTGGCGATAAGCGAAGTGCTTCACCAGACCTATATTGATAATAAGGAGGAAGGTACAGAAGCAGCTGCAGCAACAGTTGTTATTGTTTATACAACATCATTGCCTCCAGATCCTGGAGTTTTAAGACTTGACAGACCTTTCTATTATATTATCAGGGAGACAAGCACAAATACAATCGTTTTTATGGGTCTGACAGGAAATACCGATAGCGAAGAATAGACTTTTATATTGCAGATGATGAGCCAGATCACTACTTGCAATGAGCAAAATCACTGACCGATAAGAAAAAATTTGATAAAGCTTATTTATATTTGTATAGTCAGGTAAAGATCATTCATCAGAATGGTCAGTGGTTAGAATAAATGTTCTTTTAATAAAAATCCTTATCCTTATTGCCCTCCAATCTACCAGGCATGATAAGGATTTTTATTATTTACCCCCACGCAGGAAAATATCTTGCTAACAAATAGAGCTACAGTAACTTATCTATTATAGCATCTAAGGAACAGATCAGACTATCTCAACAAAATTAAAGTCAGTATCAAGAACAGATGAAATATATTCGCCTCTCTCAAGAATATCCTCATCACCTTCCTCATAAAACCAGCTTATGTAAAGCTTCTTATCTTTAACCAGGACCTTTCTGAACTTTTGAAGGAGCTTAATAATATACTTGGCACTGGCACTGTTGAAATATTCGAGTTGAATATCAATTCGGGTAGAATCGGGAGGATTTAAGATATACTCTTCAACCCAATCAAAAGAGGGCTGATAAAACTCAGCAACATTCTCATGAATTGATCTTCCACTAATTCTCATATTTCCATCCGGTTTGAGATGGATTAATGGAGTATTTCTTGCGGGTTCAATTCTGTACTGATCCATTAATATTATTTGATGCTAAATTATAAAAATCGAAGATAGATAAAAACCTAATCAGTAATATTTTATTATTCTCGGTCCGAACTATATACTATAGCGGGCCAGAGGTGTAACTCCCTGGTCTGAGAATTCCTTATTAAGGTATTTATAATAAGCTGTAATTGCTATCATCGCAGCATTATCAGTGGTAAACCTGGATTCAGGAATATAGCTTATCCAGCCCCTGCGTGCTCCCTCCCCTGTAAGTCTTTTGCGTAATCCAGAGTTGGCAGCAACACCTCCGGCTATACCAATATGCTTAATACCTGTTTTATGGGCTGCCTTAATCAGTTTATCAAACAGTATATCTATTATTGTATGCTGTATCGAAGCACATAGGTCATCAATATTATCGTCGATAAAAGAGCTATTAGTCCTGATATTATCCCTCAGGAAGTAAAGAAAGTTCGTTTTAAGTCCGCTAAAACTATAATCCAGACCAGATATGCGAGGTTTTGTAAATTTAAAAGCAGCATGATTTCCCATGGAGGCATGCTTATCGATCATCGGACCTCCAGGATATGGTAAACCCATCACTTTTGCACACTTATCAAATGCTTCACCTGCTGCATCATCTATTGTGGAGCCTATTTCAGTAATTTTCATACTTTCATCTACAATAAGCAGCTGGGTATGGCCTCCTGATACAAGCAGGCATAGAAAGGGTGTTTCCGGAATAATATTTTCAGCACCTTCGAGCTTTATCCAGTGTGAAAAGACATGAGCCCTGAGGTGGTTAACCTCTATAAGAGGTATTTGCCTCGAAATAGCGAAGCCCTTGGCAAATGATGTTCCTACAAGTAATGATCCGAGCAGACCCGGACCTCGTGTAAAAGCCACTGCATCAATATCTTTCTCTCTTATGCCTGCCTGCCTTATAGCCTGATCAACAACAGGAATAATATTTGCCTGGTGAGCCCTGGATGCCAGTTCCGGAACAACACCACCATATTTTTTATGCACATCCTGGTTGGCAATAAGGTTGGAAAGCAGATAGCCATCTCTTAGTATTGCTGCTGATGTATCGTCGCATGATGATTCTATGGCAAGTATAGTGACAGACATTTAAAATTTTCTTCGATTTTTTGTCTATTTTTGGAATGCGATTTGCGGATTAACAAATAATGGCCAAAATTAAGAAAATATATAAATATACTTTCATACTTTTCTTCCTGTTTGTCTTTTTGCCCTCGATAGCTTTCTTTATGTTAAAGATCCCGTCGGTACAGACTTACCTTGGTGGAAAATTTATGAGCAGGATATCTGAAAAGATAAAGGGTGAGATTGAATTCAGTTATATCCATTTTTCTTATTTTAACAGGATCAATGTCAGCGATTTACTTATAAGAGATTTCTCCTCAGACACCCTTATATATTCGCCCAGAGTAAATGCAGGTATACGCAGAATTAAAAAGAAGGAGCGCCTCCTTCGCCTGGGAAGAATTAATGTTGAAGATCCGGTTATTAAAATAAAACCAGACTCTGCCGGCGATCTAAATATTCTGTATTACATTGATTTTATTATTCCTGAAGATACGGCCAAACGAAATAAAGAGCTATCAATAAACCAGATAAAGATAAGTAACGGAACTTTAAGTTATACAGATGGCAGTCCGCCCTCTGAAGCTTCAGGCATAATTGATATAAATAATATTAAATTACATGATCTTGATCTTACTATCGACAAGCTTGAAAAACTATGGAAAAAGGTTGATCTGAACCTTTCCGAATTCTCATTCAGTACAGAAGAAGGTTTTGAGCTGATCAATATGTTTACCCAGGTAGATATAGGGTCGGATCATATCCACTTTATTGATCCGACAATCAGGACACGCAACAGCTTTATTAACTCAGATATACTTGGAATAGATATTAACTCCGGAAATGATAATTTCAGTTTTATAAGGGACGGTAACCTTAGTCTTAAAATCAATAGTTCGCTGGTAAATCTGGCAGACTTTGGATATTTTTTAGCGGACCTGAAGGGCTTTAGAGAAGAAATAGCCTTTTCAGGAGATTTAAGAGGTACACTTAACGAACTAAAAGGGAGAAATCTAAAGCTTGCTCTTGATGACACCACAAAACTGGTTCTGGATTTTGATATGTCTGGCTTACCGGAGATCGATAATACCTTTATGTTTATTGATATTGAGGAATTTACAAGCCATACTTCGAAAATTGAAAATATAAATATACCTGGCAAGGGGTATATAGACCTGGGAGAAGAAGCACGCAGATTAGGTAATATTTCCTTTGTGGGTAACTTCACAGGATTTCTGACAGATTTTGTTACCTATGGTAAATTCAAAAGTGACCTTGGAAATATTTCAACTGATATAAAATTTAAACCGGATAAGAAAAATTCCTTTATATACACCGGTTCACTTGAAATTGATGGAGCTGATATTGGGAAGCTTACCGGATCACCCGAATTGTTTGGAAAAGCATCGGCAGCTTTTGAAATAGACGGTTTCTCAGAATCATTCAATAAATTCAGGGCCAACCTGAAAGGCTCAGTTGACAGTCTTTATTTTAATAAATTTCTATATCGCGATATAGAAATAGACGGATTGTTTACAGAAAACACCTTCGACGGATCGGTTAATTCGAATAGCGAGGAGCTCAATATGAACCTGCTTGGAAGATTCGATTTCAGCGATACAATACCGGAGCTGGATTTTTCTCTTAACCTGCTTAACGCAGATCTGTATGCCCTGAATATTGACCCTAATGACTCAACGTCAAATTTATCTATGTTATTAACAGCCAATATTATTGGGAATAATATTAATAATCTGTCAGGAGAATTAAGAATGCTAAACTCCAGGATTAGAAAATTTGGAGAGGAACTGGAACTATATGATGTTGGACTAAAAGCTTCTGAAGAAAACCAGGTTTACAAGCTTGAGTTAAGAACCGATATTATTGATGCTGAGTTATATGGCGACTATAATATCTCAACCATTGGTAAGGGTATCAAGAATATTGCTTACAGGCTGGCACCATCGCTTGCAAAAAATGATACTGTAGCTGTAGATAAATTGCAGGAAAGATTTACCTACTCCATCGATTTTAAAAATAACGATAGGGTAAACGAATTCTTCAGGACCGGATTTCATATAGCCCCTGGAACACATATAACAGGTGAACTACTTCCTGATAACAGGTTAACCATGAATGCTGAAGGAGACTATATTATTTATGATAATAATTCCTTGGTTGATTACACCCTTAAGGCAGAGGCAAGAGACAGCATTTCAGAATTACAAATTAGAAGCTCTAAAGTTAACCTTGTAAACAGAATAGATATTGATTCGCTCCACTTCAATATCAGCACAATGCCAGACAATATTGATCTTAAAATTGCATGGAATAATGAGGGTAGCCTGGATAAAGGTGGAGAGATAGCCATGCACGGAGAATTAATGAATGTAAAAAATGGAAAGCTGGCATTTGTCGGCTCTGTATTACCAACCTCAATTGATATAAGGGATAATAAATGGAACATCAGCAGCTCGGTCTTTGAAATAGATTCATCAGCAATAAGCGTTGGTAAGCTGCTTGTAAATCATAATAACGACTATTTCAGTATTAATGGTAAGATATCCGAGGATATATTTGATACTCTCTATATGGATTTCAATAACCTTGATCTTTCAGTTCTGAATCATATAAAGAAACAGGATGTAGCGACAAAAGAGGATAAGATTGATTTCCAGATAGCCGGAAATATTGGCGGCAACATTCTCCTGACTGATATTTACAACAACCCTATGTTTGAATCAAACCTTACAATAAGCTCCTTTAAAACCAATGAGCATGAACATGGAGATGTAACACTGGTAAGTCAGTGGGACAATATGAGTAAGGTTGCAGATATCCTTATTTTTAATAGTATTAACGGTGCCCAGACCTTTGGACTAAACGGTTATTACGATCCTATAAACAGCGATATGAACCTCCTTACCGAGGTTAATAATATGCCCCTTGATATATTAAACCTGGTATTATTCAGCTTTGCCTCCGGCGTAAATGGGTATGGTACAGGATCTGTCACAATAAGTGGGAATCCTTCAGCTCCGCTGATTAACGGAAAAGTTATGGCAGCAAATACATCAATGATAATTGATTATCTGCAGACCAGGTTCAGTTTCTCCGACTCCATTATTCTTAAAGATCAGAGCTACGTATTCGATAGCATTGAGGTTAAAGACGACCGTGGCAACCTTGCCATACTGAATGGAGCAGTTTCTCATACTGGATTTAAGGATTTTGATGTTGATATTAAGATAGATGCTCAAAATATGAGGGTGCTGGATACCCGTCAGAAGGACAATGATATTTTCTACGGAACAGCATTTGCATCTGGCACAATAAATATTGATGGTGATAAGCAGGGACTGGATCTTGATATATCGGCAAGAACGGAAAGAAATACCAGAATATTTATACCATTGAATTCAAGCGAGGAAGTATCTGACTACACATTTATTTCTTTTACTGAAGCTGTGGTTGACAGTACTCAGAAGCGATCGATTGCACTCCCTATCAGAATGCCCGAAGAAAGTTCAAAAATGGGACTTAACTTTAACCTGGATGTTACCCAGGAAGCTGAGATTCAGCTGGTATTTGATGCCAGTGTGGGAGATGTTATGAGAAGTCGTGGCACCGGCAATCTAAATCTCTCACTTGATAAAGATGGTAGCTTTACGATGTATGGCAACTACACAATTGAAGACGGAGATTATCTTTTAACACTGGGAAATATTTTCTCTAAGCGATTTGTAGTTGAAAATGGTGGTTCAATTGTCTGGAACGGTGACCTCGCAAATTCTACTGTCGATATAAAAGCTATTTATAAGCTTAAAGCATCTCTGTTTGAGCTATTGCAGGATCCAAATTATATGGAAAGGATACCTGTTGAATGCCATCTTAATATGACAGGTCAGCTGATAGACCCGATAATTGGCTTCGATATCTATTTACCCACTGCAGATGAGCAAACCAGGACAAACCTCAGGAATGCCATTAACAGTGATGAAGATATGAGTCGGCAGTTCCTATACCTTCTTGTAATGAATAGCTTCTACCCAGACCCCTCATATGCTAACACTGCAAGTACAACTACAACAGGAGCATCTGCAATGGGAGTTACAACAACGGAAATGCTATCCAACCAGCTCAGCAACTGGCTTTCACAGATTAGCAATGATTTTGATATTGGTTTTACCTACAGACCTGGAAATGAAATAAGTACCCAGGAGGTAGAGGTAGCACTATCCACACAGCTTCTGAACGACCGGGTAACTATCAACGGAAACTTTGATGTTGCAGGCCAGGAGGCAAGTTCTTCTACAAAAGACATAAGCGGCGACTTCGATGTTGAAGTTAAACTAACAGAAAAGGTAAGGTTAAAGGTATTTAACCGCTCGAATGATAACATTCTTTACGAGACAGCTCCATATACACAGGGTTTTGGTTTCTTCTTCAGGCAGGAGTTTAACAAATTCAGGGATATATTTCGGAGAAAGAATAAGGACATTAAGAAGGAAGATGATATAAGTATAACAGACAAGTGATTTAGCTATATAAAAATCTTGTATGAACATTGTGAATATATCACTAATACCTTGTTCTATAGCTATAAAATGATTGCTTGTACTTATCAAAAATAAAACTATTTTTGTCACATAATTTTAATATCGTCTTTATTATTATTTACTAGTACAAAACCTTAAAATCTAATCCCTATGTTTATTGCAATGGTTGTGCTCTTTATCATCGGATACACGATGATAGCACTGGAGCACCCAATCAAAGTCGAAAAAGCAGCATCAGCCCTGCTACTTGGTTCAATTCTATGGGCAGTATACGCATTGTTCTCTAACCAGATACTGAGTCTTGGTTATTCGCCATCCTGGACGGAAATAAAAGAGATGGCAGAGACATTCGTTCACCATATCAAGCCCACTATGGACGAGATAGGCTTTGCTACCTCACCCTATGCAGAGACGGTTGAAACGGCTCACAGCACAAGTCACTTTGTAAAAGAAGAGCTGGGACATCATCTTATTGAAATAGCTGAAATACTTTTCTTCCTGTTTGGAGCGATGACAATAGTTGAAACAATTGACCAGCACCAGGGATTTAAGGTTATTACTGACAAAATTACTACCACAAGTAAAGTTAAACTTATCTGGATTCTTGGATTCCTTACCTTTTTCATGTCGGCGGCTCTTGATAACCTGACAACCACAATTGTGATGGTGGCATTATTGAGAAAACTGATTGATGATCAAAAGACCAGGTGGTTCTTTGCAAGTATTATTGTTGTGGCAGCAAATGCAGGTGGAGCATGGTCGCCTATAGGTGATGTAACAACTATTATGCTCTGGATCGGTGGTCAGGTTACAACATTTGCAATTATGTCAAGGGTTATTATCCCAAGTCTTGTTAGTATTATAATTCCTCTTATAATTCTCTCCTTTATCCTGAAAGGGAATGTTACAAGACCTAAAGTAGACGAATCGCAGCAAGATTACACAACATACAGAGAGAGATTATTTATCCTTATACTGGGTGTGGGCGCACTGATCAATGTACCTATCTTCAAAACTTTAACCCACCTCCCACCCTATGTAGGAATGCTATTCGGTCTTGGAGTATTATGGCTGATTACTGAGATTATGCACAGAAATAAGCCTGACGTGATTAGAGGAAAGACAACTGTTTTTTATATAGTAAAGAAAGTAGATACACCAACCATATTCTTCTTCCTGGGGATATTACTTGCAGTTGCAAGTCTTCAATCTGCAGGACAGCTAAGTCTGCTTGCGAACTTCCTTGATGAGAAACTTGGTAATATCTTTGCAATAAACCTTGCTATCGGAGCCCTTTCAGCCATCGTTGATAATGTTCCCCTTGTAGCAGGTGCTATGGGAATGTATCCAACCGTCAGCCCTGAAATGCTACAGGTCGCTGCAAACCCCGAGTATATGCAATTCTTTGTACAGGATGGATTATTCTGGGAATTCCTGGCCTATTGTGCCGGTACCGGTGGAAGTATGCTGATTATAGGATCGGCCGCAGGTGTTGCCGCTATGGGTCTTGAGCGTATCGACTTTATCTGGTATATGAAGAAGATCAGCTGGCTGGCAATAATCGGTTACCTTGCAGGTGCAGGTGCTTACTGGATACAGGCACAGATATGGGTGGTACACTAAAATACACCTGATAGCAGACTGGCAAAAACAGCTGTTAACAAATAAATTATAAAGCGAGATATAATACAAAACATTATATCTCGTTTTTTTTATAACTTCGGCAATGTAAGTATGGCACCCAGCCATAATTACAAAGCTCTATAATAACTGTTTAACTAAAAAGAAGATCTGAAATGAGTTTATTAAATATTGCTCTACAGGAAGGTGAAGTACTGCTCGAAGAAGGAAACGAAATAAGCATGTCGTTTGGTGAATTAATGCTAAAAGGTGGTTGGGTTATGGTACCTATACTTCTTCTGTCACTAATAGCCATCTATATCTTTGTTGAAAGGTGGTATGTTATATCAAAAGCAGGCAAGGAAGATATGAACTTTATGGATCGCATAAAGGACTATATATATGATGGCAAAATAGAAGCTGCTACCGACCTGTGTAAATCGAGTAAAAGCCCTGCAGCCCACATGGTTGAGAAAGGAATCAGCAGAATAGGCAGACCCCTTAATGATGTTAATACCGCCATCGAGAATGTAGGTAAACTGGAGGTTTATAAGCTTGAAAAAGGACTGCCATCACTAGCAACTATAGCAGGAGCAGCACCAATGATAGGATTTTTAGGCACAGTAATCGGTATGATTAAGGCCTTCTATGATATGGCTAATGCCGGTAATAATATTGATGTCTCGCTGCTGAGTAATGGTATTTATACAGCTATGGTAACAACTGCAGCAGGACTTGCAGTTGGAATACTGGCATATTTCGCCTACAATATACTGGTAGGAATGGTTGAAAAGGTAATATTCAGGCTTGAAGCCACTTCAAGCGAATTTATGGATATTCTTAACGAACCAGCAAAATAGATAACAATGGCTATTCAATCAAGAAATAAAATAAGTGTAAGTTTCAGTATGGCAGGGATGTCGGATATAGTCTTTCTGTTACTTATATTCTTTATGATAACATCAACTCTTATCCATCCGACAGCACTTAAACTGCTGCTTCCCAAAGGAGCGAATCAGGCCAATGCAAAACCATTGACCACTGTTTCTATTACCCGCGATCTGCAGTTTTACGTAGAAGATCAGCCTGTAGCACTTGAGGATCTTGAGAGTAAACTGCAACAGATTATCGGCACAAACGAAGAAGTTTATGTATCTCTTCATGCTGATAAAACAGTTCCATGGGATTATGTTATCCAGGTAATGAATATATGTAAGAATAATAAGTATAAACTAATTGCAGCAACAACGCCAAAATAAGGACCTCTATAAGTTCCCGACTGAAAGAACAAAGGGAATTATTGCCACTATTATTTTTCATGTAATAATTGTGGTCGTTCTTATAGTATCTGGATTCAAGACACCTCTCCCCTTACCTGAAGAAGAAGGAATACTTGTGAATTTCGGCTATGATGAAACAGGCTCAGGTCTTCTTGAACCATCTTCATCAAGCTCCCAGTCCGCTTTATCTGCGACAGAGGAAGAAGGTGCCGGTGATAATGTTGCAGAGATTGTTGAAGAAGTTAGCGAAACTACAGAGGCCGTAGCAGAAGCTGAGGTAGAGAATATGACCCAGGAGTTTGAGGAAGCACCCGTGGTTGAAAAAAAGATTGAAAAGCCCGATCCGGTAGAAGAAGCACGTAAAAAGGCAGAGGCTGAAGCAAAGGCTAAGGCAGAGGCTGAAGCTAAATTAAAGGCGAAGGCTAAAGAAGCCGCAAGGCTCAAAGGCAGAGGCTGAAAAGGCTGATAGCATAAAGAAAGCTGAAGGCCGAAGAGGAGGAACGCAGAAGGCAAGATATTATAAATCGCACAAAGAATGCCCTTAGTAATGCCGAGGGCTCAGGCACAGGCGAAAACCAGGGTATAGCCGGAGGAGAAGGCAACCAGGGTGTAGAAACAGGCGCAGTCGGGGTTAATAAGTACGGCGAAGGAGGTGGTACGGGTAACGAAGGTATATCTTACAATCTGGCCGGCAGGCAGGCTCTATCATTGCCAAAACCCAAGTATGACAGCCAGAGCGAAGGCATTGTTGTAGTGGAGGTTACAGTCGACCGTAACGGTAATGTAACCCAGGCTTCCGCGGGAGTTAAAGGATCAACCACACTTGAAGACTACTTTTTGAGAGTTGCCAGGGAAGCTGCCATGGCTACGAAATTCAGCAGGAAACCTGATGCTGCTGTAATCCAAAAAGGAACGATAACCTATCATTTTATTCTAAGATAAGACTCTGAGGCTTTAGGCTTTAGGCTGTTGGCTTGTAGGCTTTAGGCGCTGTTGGCTGTAGGCTGTAGGCTGGTAAGCTGTAGGCTGGTAGGCTAGGCAGGCTACAGGCTTTAGACTCTAGGCTGGTAGACTGTCTTGAGCCCTGAGTCCTGAGCCTTTTGTCTTTAGCCCTTTATAAAATACATATTTAAATACGTATTTTAATATGTATTTCCAACACTCCAACACTCCAACACTCCAACACTCCAACACTCCAACACTCCAACACTCCAACACTCCAACACCCCAACACCCCATTACTCTCCCACTCTCTTACCTCTTACCCCTTTGCCCTTTGCCCTTTGCCCTTCGCTATTTAAAAGATCAAATCAATTACCCCCAGAAGCTTTAGTGAAGCAATTAAGATAGCAACAAGCAGAACAACTCGTACAAATTTTGGTCCCCAGCTAACTGCACTATGCGAGCCAATCCAGGCGCCTATCATATTTCCAAGAGCCAGTATTAATCCAATTTTAAGGTCTACCTGCTTATTCAGAAAAAATACGAGTAAGGCAACCGAGGTATAGGTCAGCACAATAAACACTTTTAGAGCATTGGCTTTAACCAGATCGGCTCCTACCCCGAAGATTAAACCTGTTAGCAGGAAGAAACCCACACCTGCCTGTATAAATCCACCATATACTCCTATAAAGAAAAATATAATCAGCCTCCAGAAGCGTGGCCTTCCATCAATTGTCCCTGCCTTCTCCTTAACCCATCTGTCGGGCTTCAGGAGTATTACAAAAAACATAAAAACAAGAAGTCCGCCTATAAATAATTCAAGGATATGCTCATTGAAATTAACTGCAAGCAAAGATCCTGCAAAAGCTCCAATGGTAGCCGGAATAGCCAGCCATATACCTTCACTATATTTAAATACCTGCTGCTTTTTAAAGGAGCCGACAGCAACCAGATTCTGCATAAAAATTGCAACCCTGTTTGTGCCGTTTGCAACATTTGCGGGTAATCCGATAAACATCAGTAAAGGTAAGGTAAGTAAGGAGCCGCTACCGGCGAGGGTATTTATAAATCCTGCAATAATTCCCACCACGATGATCGTAGGGTAGAGATACCATTCCATAAAATCAGAAAATATCAGAGCCCAGTATTTCCTTAATGGCGGTCTCCAGATTTGTAATCAAAGAATTATCTTTGATTACATAATCGGTTATTCCCTTCCTGGCCAGTTCAAGAACGATATCACCCCTGTCCTGTCCTGATAGCATAATTACAGGAACATCTTCATTTACTTCTCTGATTTCATCAAAGATTTCCATACCATTTAGAACTTCTCCTCCGGATTTAAAGAAATAATAATCGAGAATAATAAGGTCTGGATTCTTATCAATGGACTTGAGACAGTCTTCCCCGTACTCAAAAGATTCAACGAGAACATTCTCTGAATTAAATCTTTTAACAACGAGCTGATTAATGAATGGGTCATCATCCACTACAAAGAATAATTTTCTGGAACTCATTCGAAAGTCTGCTATAGATTAATGTGCAAATATATTAAATTCTTTTTAAGTAAGAATATTTATGAAAACACCTTTTAAAAAAGATAGTATGCGCTGACTGCTTAACATACCTGAAAGGCATAAAAAATGGCTGCAAAATGCTGCAGCCATCCTTTATTATATATAAGCTTTATATCTTACATAATAAAGAGAGGCAGGTCTTTCATCAGTGAAACAACCTTGTCTCCGACTTTATTGATCATAGCCTCATTATCGATATTGGCAATAACATCGTCGATAAGCTGAACCATTGTCCCCATCATATCTTCTTTGACTCCCCTTGTAGTAATTGCAGGAGTTCCAACCCTTAAGCCAGATGTCTGGAAGGGAGATCTTGAATCGAAGGGCACCATGTTCTTATTTACAGTAATATGTGCCTTAACAAGGGTATTTTCAACCAGTTTACCTGTTATTTCAGGGTACTTGGTTCTGAGATCTATAAGCATTGAATGATTATCGGTACCTCCGGAGATAACTTTGTATCCCATATCCACAAAAGCCTGTGCCATTACAGAGGCATTTTTCTTTACCTGAGCCTGGTAAACCTTAAATTCAGGAGTAAGAGCCTCACCGAAGGCAACAGCCTTGGATGCGATTACATGCTCAAGCGGTCCACCCTGTATTCCCGGGAAAACGGCAGAATTTAACATGGCCGACATCATCTTTATTTCGCCTTTGGGTGTTGTAACGCCCCATGGGTTTTCAAAATCTTTTCCCAGAAGAATAATTCCTCCGCGAGGTCCTCTAAGAGTTTTATGGGTAGTAGAAGTAACAATATGTGCGTATTCAAGCGGATTATCGAGTAAGCCTGCAGCTACTAAACCAGCAGGGTGAGCCATATCTACCATAAAGATAGCGCCTACCTTATCGGCGATCTCACGCATCCTCTTATAATCCCATTCCCTTGAGTATGCCGATGCCCCACCAATAATCATTTTTGGCTTTTCTTTAAGAGCAACCCTTTCCATCATTTCATAATCAACCAGCCCGCTCTCCTCTTTAACCTCATAAGCAACGGGATTATACATCATTCCCGATGAATTAACCGGTGATCCGTGTGACAGGTGTCCACCGTGAGATAGATCAAGTCCCATAAAAGTATCGCCTGGCTTAAGTACTGTAAAGAAAACAGCCATGTTAGCCTGAGCTCCGGAATGAGGCTGTACATTAGCATATTCTGCATTGTATAATTTTTTCAGGCGATCAATAGCAATCTGTTCAGACTGGTCAACAATCTCACATCCTCCATAATACCTCTTTCCCGGGTATCCTTCAGCATACTTATTAGTCATAACCGAGCCCATAGATTCAAGTACCTGGGGACTTACAAAGTTTTCTGAAGCTATTAATTCTATTCCATTAATCTGACGTTGCCTTTCTTTCTCGATCAGATCAAATATTAGAGTATCCCTCTTCATAATAATGTATTTTTTTTAGTTATAAATTTTCAGATTCTGTTCACTGGTAAAGAGTAAGCAGGTCATTTGAGCCAAATATAAACAAATATACATGTAAATTACTATTTTTATAAAATGGCATATAGATTAGTTATCTTAAGATCCCGGACCCTCTTACATCCTTATTAATATGAACAGATTATTTACCCTTATTGTTCTGCTACTTTCCATAATCGTTTTTTCTAGCGGATGCAATAACATGGATAACAATGACTTCGCACGATTTAATCATAATATTACAAAAGTAGAAAGGCCTGGTATAAAGTTCCAGCCTGAATCATATATATGCTATAAAACAAATAAGCTATTAATAGATGGATTACTGGAGGAAGAATCTTGGCAGCAGGCAGAATGGACCTCTGATTTTGTTGATATTGAAGGATCTTTAAAACCTGCTCCCCTGTACAATACACGGGCCAGGTTGCTATGGGATAATAAATACCTCTATATTGGGGCTGAAATTTATGAACCCCATATACAGGCAAAATTGCACCAGAGAGATACCGTTATCTTTTATGATAACGATTTCGAGGTTTTTATTGATCCGGATGGTGATACTCACGGTTATTATGAGCTGGAGATAAATGCTCTGAATACAGTTTGGGACCTCTTATTAACCAAACCATATCGTGATAAAGACAGCAGGGTAATTGATGCCTGGGATATTTCAGGCTTAAAAAGTGCCGTAAAAATTTACGGAAGCCTGAACGACCCTTCGGATATTGACGAAAAATGGACTCTTGAAATTGCAATTCCCCTTGATGTACTTTCAGAGTGGGGCAATTTACCTATGGAAGGAAGACAGTGGAGGCTTAACTTTTCGAGGGTAAACTGGAAAACCACAGCCGTAAATGGCGTATATAGTAAGGATATTGACCCTGAAACCGGCAAGATATATCCCGAATCGAACTGGGTGTGGTCGCCCCAGGGACTTATAAATATGCATTATCCGGAGATGTGGGGATACCTACAGTTTACAGAATCCATGGTGGGTCAGGATAAGCTTGACTTTATTAAGAACCCTGATGAAGAAATAAAATGGGAACTCAGAAAACTCTATTATGCTGAGAGAGAATATGCAGCCAACAAGGGATATTATAGCTCTTCACTAAAAGAAATTAATAAATTTACAGAAAGCACGATAGCCAAAAATATCCTTATCCGGCTCACTCCCTCAGGCTACGAAGCGTACTGCTTATCAGAGTCTTCCTCTCTTACCTGGATTATTAATAATTTCGGAAGAGTTTATGCTATAAACAGGCCCTCCCATCCTTCTGTTAAAAAAGATTAACATTCTCATTAACATTATTCTGGCTAAAATAATTGCTTATACGAAAATGTTCGTATATATTTGATACGAAACAATTCGTAGTTATGAGTGGAATCCAAATTAAGCCAACTGAATCTGAACTTGAAATACTTCAGATTTTATGGGCAAAAGGACCTTCGACGGTGAGGCAGGTAAATATGCTCTTAAAGCGCAGCAAGGAAGTTGGTTATACAACGACCCTCAAAATAATGCAGATAATGACCGAGAAGGGTCTTGTCGAAAGGGAGACTGATTCAAGAACCCATATTTACTCAGCAGTGGTAAGTCGTGAAGCTACCCAGAATTTATTACTTAACAGGTTCCTGGAAAACACCTTTAAAGGCTCGGCTTCTTCCCTGATAATGCAGGCCCTGGGTAATCACCATGCAAGTTCATCTGAGCTGAGGGAGATTAAGGAACTTATTGAGAAACTGGAGAGAAAGAATGGAACTAATAAGTAAATATATTTCAGAAGATTTCCTCTATAGTATAGGGTGGACTATCTTCCACTCTCTATGGATTGGTGCTCTTATATCGATACTACTTTTTATTACATTAAATATACTTAGCAGGGCATCTGCCAGGTTAAGGTACAATATTTCTCTTGGCGCACTTATAAGCATAGTTGTTATATTGCCACTGGTATTTTCACAGACAAGAGAAAATGCAGGAGATAACACCCACGAGAAGCTCTCACAGCTTGAATATATAACGGATATACTTCCTCTCAAAACAGATCTAACAGAGTATTCTAGCGACATAAGAAATATTAAGACAGATATTAACCAGGCTATTATCAACTTTTTAAACAGAAACTACGATACTGTTACAATATTCTGGCTTATTGGAATGCTGGTAATGGCCTTTAGATTTACCGGTGGGATAATTTACGCAGGCAAACAAAAAAAGAGTTGTCAGGACAAAGAAATAAGCAGACTTGTACCTCTTGTTAAGGTGCTAAAAGATAAACTGGGAATAAGGAGAAAGGTTAAAATCATAGAATCGGTATTTCATAAAATTCCGCTTACCATTGGCATACTGAAACCCGTGATTCTATTACCCATAGGAGTCCTGGCAGGAATTCCCTACGAGCAGGTAGAGGCCATAATTGCTCATGAACTGGCTCATATAAGGAGGCACGACTACCTGGTAAATATATTTCAGTCGCTGATAGAAATTATACTTTTTTACCACCCTGCCATATGGTGGATATCTTCAATAATAAGAAATGAACGGGAAATAGTCTGCGATAATATTGCAATGGATCTAAGCGATGAAAAGCTAACATATATAAAAGCACTTTTAAGCATCAGCGAACTCGAATCCAGAGGAATAAGCCCCGCTGTTGCCTTTACAGGGAATAATAAAAACTTGTTAAACAGAATAAAAAGAATTACTAAGATGAAACATAATAAACTTAACAGAACTGATAAATGGACCTCTGCCCTGATGAGCATATTCATTATTGCAGGAATGCTAGTACTAAGCGGGTTTACCTCCCGCCCGGGAGTAGATTATTCGGATAAAGCAATCACGAATATAAGTGAAAGAGCAGCTTCTCCAGCCACACAGGAAAGGCAGCCGGATTTAATTTCAATACAGGATACAAATAAATTATCGGGCAAGGTAACACGTACAATTATTGACCCTATAGATAAAAAAGAAAAGGATGCCACATTTACCTTTAAAGATGGTGAGCTTATCAAACTGCTTGTAGACGGAAAGGATATTCCAGTCTCGGATTATGTGCTCTACAGCGAGGTAATTGAGGAGACAAGGTCAGATTTAGTTGATGCTATAGCTGATATAAATGATGCCATGGTGGATATAGATGAAGCAATGGCAGACATTGAGAATATAGATTTTGAAGAAATGGAGATGGAAATCCAGGAAGCATTAAGTGAAATTGATGATCTGGACATGGAGAGCATGGAAATTGAAATACAAGATGCCCTGGCAGAAATAAAGGAAATCGACATAAAAGAAATCGAATTTGAGATACAGGATGCTATATCTGAAATCGAAGTGTCTCTAAAAGAGATTAAGGATACTGATATGAAAAAGATTGAGCTTGAGATGCAGGAAGCCATAGAAGAAATCAGGAATATTGATATTGAACAGATAAAGCAGGAGATGATTGAGTCTATGGAGGGAGTTAAAGAAATTGACCATGAAAAAATCATGAAAGAAATGGAAAAATCAATGGAGCAGATCAAAAAATCCCTTAGAAATATCGAAATAGATCAAAGGAAAAACTTTGATAAACAAATGAAGAGCTTTGAAGCCCGGAAAAAAGAACTGGAAAAACAGCTAATTAAAATACAGGAGCAGGAGAAACAGAAAAAAAACACTTTATAGTATTTACCCAAATATGACAATTTTAGTCTTATCATAATAATTTATATCATAGCTTTGTATATAAACTTATATACGGATACGTGATGAAGCTAAAATATTTCAGATATGGCGAAGATCATCTGACTGCAGGCAAAGCACTTGATATTTGCCAGGGGAAAATTGCCGGGATTATTTCAGAAGAAAGGGAAGATGAGATTAATAAGAGTGCCAGGATTGTTGAGAATATTGCCCGGAGCAACAAAGTTGTTTATGGTATTAATACTGGCTTCGGACCTCTCTGTACTACTATGATATCTAAAGATGAGACCCTGCAGTTACAGGAGAATATACTTAAAAGCCACAGTGTTGGTACAGGAGACCCTGTTCCACCGAAGATAGCCAAGCTGATGATGATACTGAAGATTCATTCACTTGCACAGGCAAGCTCCGGAATCAGGCTGGAAACTTTAAAAAGGATTGACTGGCACATTAAGAATGATATTATACCCCTGGTGCCCGAACAGGGGTCGGTCGGAGCCTCTGGTGATCTGGCTCCGCTTGCACATCTCTTTTTACCACTTATTGGACTCGGACATGTAAGCTACCATGAAAAGAAAGTCAGTGCCAGCGAGATGATGAGCAGTGAGGGTATATCTCCTCTTGTACTGGGTCCGAAAGAAGGGCTGGCCCTGATTAACGGAACACAATTTATGTCTGCCTATGCAATAGTTATACTTGATAAGATGCACAATGCCCTTCTTAATGCAGATATAATTGGAGCTATGATGATTGAAGGACTTCTGGCATCTGTCAAACCATTCTCAGCCGAACTTCATAAACTAAGGCCTTATAAGGGTAATATACATGTAGCCTCGACCATAGAAAACCTGCTAAGCGGTTCTGAGGTGGTAGCATCTCACGAAAATTGCACCAGGGTCCAGGATCCCTACTCCATCAGGTGCATCCCCCAGGTGCATGGGGCATCAAGGAATGCCTGGCTACACCTTAAGGAAACTATTGAGACCGAGATAAATTCAGTAACAGATAATCCAATAATTTTTAGTGAAGATCATACTATCAGTGGAGGAAACTTTCACGGTCAGCCTATAGCCCTTCCCTTAGACTATGCCTGTCTTGCCGCCTCTGAAATTGGAAATATATCTGACCGGAGAATTTACCTTTCTCTTACCGGAGATACGCCTGGCGTGCCTAAGCTTCTTATGAAAAATACCGGCATCAATTCAGGATTTATGATTGTTCAATATACTTCTGCAGCTCTGGCAAGCGAAAATAAAAGCCTGTGCTTCCCAGCAAGCGCAGACAGTATTTCAACATCACTCGGGCAGGAGGACCATGTAAGTATGGGGTCTATTAGTGCACGCAAAGCACTCAGGGTTATTGAGAATGTAGAAAAGATTCTTGGTATTGAGCTATTATGCGCTGCCCAGGCACTGGATTATCACAGACCATTAAAATCAAGCGAGCTAATGGCTATGCTTCACGATTATATAAGGGATAGTATTCCGCATATTGAGGAGGATATTGTTCTGTCAGATGAAATTGACAAGTCAATTAATATAATTAAGAACCATCAGCTCAGGGATGAGATCAATAAAAACATCAGTCTTAGCACTAAACTGACTGAAGCCAGATACTATAAAATTTTCGAGCAGTTTTAGCTATATTTATTCTTTGCAGAAGAAGCCCTATACCAATAAATCTGATATAGTATGATCGAAGATATAAAAAGAAACTACGGATTTATTCCTGCATCTGTCACAAAACTCGATGGAGATATCAATTACTCAAACCAAAAGTACCTGCTTGAGGATGATAAAGACAATAAATATATTCTTAAGATTTATTCAGACCATGAAGAGCTTAGTATTGCAAAGGAAGAAAGCCGAATACTGGAAGCAATAAAAGACAAACTGGATTTTTATATTCCGGTAGCCCACAGAGATATAAAGGGCAATATCTTTACAAAGATTGCTGATAATGAGGCCATACTTTTAAAATATATTGAAGGTGAATTTATTGGTGATCTGGATCAGAATGATAATTTACTCTTTGACTTCGGTGAATGCATTGGTAAACTGCATCGTGCCCTGGAGGACCAGGAAAGCAAGTATATTGAGTCGCGCATTAACTTCTGGGACCTGAAGAATGCACATATCAATTATGAAAAATCAGCATATATCAAAGACCCGTCCCTAAAGAAGCATGTAGATTATTATTTTAACAACTTCCATACCAGGGTACTGCCGGAGATTCATAAATTAAGGCATAGTTTGATACATGGCGACCTTAACGATTACAATATCTTATCCTCCGGATCTAAGATAAAAGGCTTTATTGATTTCGGGGATTTTTGTTTTTCCCCCCTGATAAATGAAGTGGCAATAGCAGCAGCCTATATAATGATGGGCAAAAACGACCCCTTAGATAGTATTGTTGAACTAATAAAGGGCTTTAACAAAATAGTGCCTTTAGAGCGTCGGGAATTAATGCTTCTGCCCGACCTTATTTGCACAAGATTATGTGTTTCAATATGCAACTCTGCTGAAAAAAGAGCAAAATCACAGGACAATAAATATATTCTTATAAGCGAAAAGCCAGCCATTGAATTACTTAGCAGGTGGAAGGAAAGCTCAGATATAAATTATATCAATACCATGTTGGGAGCTGCCGGTATGGAGCCCTTATCCGGACCTGACTCAGAGGAGAAGGCAACGAGAAGACGATCTAAGATAACAGGTAAAGCTCTCTCTCTGTCGTACGCCAAACCGATATATATGGACAGGTCACTCTTCCAGTATATGTACGATAAAAGAGGAAATACCTACCTTGATGCATATAACAATATCCCCCATGTTGGTCACTCCCACCCCTATGTGGCTAAAGCTATATCAAGGCAGTCAGAAAGACTCAATACAAACACCAGGTACCTGTATGATTCACTCCTGGATTATGGAGAAGCCTTACTGGAGTTTTTTCCTGAGAGACTCAACAAGGTTTTCTTTGTAAATTCAGGTAGTGCTGCTTCAGATCTTGCAATAAGGCTGGCGAGAAATTTTTCAGGAAGAGATCAGATACTGGTAATGGATCATGGTTACCATGGTAATACAAGCACCGGAATAAGTATCAGTCCGTATAAATTTGATGGCAAAGGAGGAAGGGGTTTACCCTCAGGTATTACAAAACTACCACTCCCAAATACATATACTTCTAATATTTCAGGCGAAGAGCATGCTGCCCGGGCCATATCCATAATTAAGAGTCTGACTGAATCAGGAAAAACACCTGCAGCCTACATAGCTGAACCTATCTCGGGCTGTGGAGGTCAGGTACCACTGGCTGAAAATTATTTAAAAACACTTTACCCCTACCTTAAGAAAGCAGGTATATTAACTATTTCGGATGAAGTACAGATTGGATTTGGCAGACTGGGAAGATGGTTCTGGGGATTTGAAATGCATGATGTTATTCCTGATATGGTAATACTTGGTAAACCAATGGCTAATGGTCATCCCATAGGAGCGGTAGTTACTACAACAGAAATAGCCGATAAATTCGCAAACGGGATGGAATTCTTTAGCTCCTTTGGAGGTAACCCGGTTTCATGCGAAGCAGCAGCAGCAGTATTGGACATTATAGAGAACGAAGGTCTTCAGCAAAATGCAGAAGAGATAGGCTCGTATTACTTAAATAGTCTTGCTCAGCTGGCCGGGCAACATAGAGTAATAGGAGATATAAGAGGCTCCGGTCTGTTTATTGGCATAGAATTTACGCTGGAAAGCGGTAAGCCTGCAACAGAGATCGCTCGTATTGTAAAAAACGGTTTAAAGGAGAGCTTTATTCTTACGGGAACTGATGGTCCCTACGACAATGTTATAAAATCAAAACCACCACTCTGCTTTAACAGGCAGAATGTCGATCTGCTTGTGGATAGACTGGATAAAATACTGCTGAATCTCCAGTAAAGTTATTTACAAAAATAAAACCCCCGAACAGACCTGGTCTGGACGGGGGCTATAAACATTGTATCTTAACTAAAAATAGTTAGCTTAATTAGAGTGCAGTTACATCAAATGCAACAGTACCTTTGTCACCCTGACGGGTTTCGAATTCAACTTCCTGTCCTTCTTCTAATCTTGAAAGAGAGCTTGAAAGTCCTGTGCGGTGTACAAAAATGTCACCTTCTTCGGTTTCAATAAAGCCAAAACCTTTGACTTCATCATACCATTTTACTTTTCCTTTTTTCATTGTTCTAAACTATCGATTGTTACTAAAATTGTCTTTTCTGGGTCTTGCTTCGTTAACTGTTATTTCTCTTGAATCAACAGTCTTACCATTAAGATTTTCGATTGCAGCTTTTGCTTCTTCATCGTTTTCCATAACAACAAATCCAAAGCCTTTACTTCTTCCTGAATACTTGTCTGTAATAATTTTTACAGATTCGATTTCGCCATATTCACCAAAGATTCCCTGTAGGTCATCTTCTCCGATTGAATAAGGCAAGTTACCAACGTAAATGTTCACTTCTTAAAATTTAAATTTATAATACAAAAAATTCCCGCCTAATGTACTTTCGTACAATTCGACGATGATTTAATACCTAAAAACTAAAACAGTCTGGATAATAAATCGATGCAAAGGTAAATATAAATAATTGATTTATACCATTAAATGATTAAAAAGCGTTCATTTATGCTTAGAGGGCAATAAATATGGAGACAATCAAAAACATTAGTAAATTTGCAATAAATCTTATCTAAAGAACGGACAGACTAATACAAATACCATGAAAAGAACAGCTCTGATACTGGCTCTTATAACCCTGACAGGCCTATTTACATATGGCCAGACAAAACAGGCAAGTAACTCTGCAGCACTAACCAAAGGCAAAAAAACAATTGACCTGATAAATGGTCTTAAAATAGAAATAGACTTCAACTCTGAAAGGGAAACTCTCTGGATAACAGGCAATACCGAGCGTACTCCATTATTTATAACAGAATATATTCCTCTTGATGATCCCAAGGGTACAGGTATTAAAATTGGTCAGAGTTACAAGCTGGATAATATGTTTGTATCGATTGAATACAAGATACTGGAGATAAAAGATAACAGGGTTACCAGGATCTGGTACCGGGTGGCTGCATTGCAGCTTAAAATACCAGAAGAAAGCTGGATCTAACTATTTAAAACCCTGAATTAAATTATTTTATCATTGCCCGAATAAATATGAAAAAATCTCTTCCTGTGCATATGAAGGCTGTTTTCCAGGACAGTCCGGGACAAGATCTTATATTAAGAGATGTAAAAATACCAGAACCCGGTAAAGGTGAGGTGCTGGTAAAGATGAAGTTTTCACCTGTAAACCCTTCTGATCTAAGCCAGTTAAGAGGAACACTTGCTCCCCTGCCCGAATATCCCTTTATTCCGGGCATTGAAGGAAGCGGAACAGTTGTAGCTGCAGGTAAAGGGATTTTACCCAGGATGCGGGCAGGAAAGAATGTTGCCTGCTCGCCAAAAGGCAAGGGTGGTACATGGGCAGAGTATATCGTAACAGATGCTAGCAAATGCATCCCTTTAGGCAAAAACATTGATCTCCAGAGCGGATCAATGCTTATTGTTAATCCAATGACCGCTCTGGCTCTGCTTGATATAGCAATAAAGGGAAAATACAAAGCGATTGTAAATAACGCTGCTGCCAGCTCGCTGGGCTTAATGATGGTTGATCTATGTAAGTCGAACAGGATCAAGTTAATAAATATTGTGAGGAACAACAATCAGCTCGGCATTCTTGAAAAGGCAGGAGCTGAATATATTCTCAATTCATCCGACAGTGATTACATTATAAATCTCAGGAAAGTGCTAAAAGAACTTGATGCAAAACTACTGTTTGATGCTGTAGGAGGTGAGCAAACAGAGATTTTTATTAAAGAATCGCTGGATGGCAGTCGTATAATTATGTACGCTAACCTGTCTGATAAATCATTCAGCTCTGATTCGAGGGATATATTGCAGCATGGCAAAACTATTGAGGGCTTCTCTCTTCCTCTCTGGATCTCAGGTAAATCAATAATTCAGCTTCTGAGTCACACCAAGAGGGTAAAAGCGTTTATGTCAGCATCGCATAAGCCTCTGGTAAAAGAAAAGATCGGGCTTTCAGAAATAAACTCTGCTCTTATAAAATACAGGGAAGAGATGTCTGGTGGTAAGATTCTCCTTGAGCTATGACCAGGCTTACGATCCAGAAGATAATCAGCCGTCAGCTGCGTCATCCCAGAGGCCTGGGTGGCTTAATAACTTCCGGCCTTATGTCGGCAGGAAATAAGCAAATGTACTCTTATGTATTAGCAGAAGCGAAGGGATTAACAGGCAGCAGTATGCTTGAAATTGGTTTTGGCGGGGGAAAACACATAGAGGATATTTTCAGTAAAACAGAGCTTGAGACATTGGCAGGAATAGATATATCAGACACAATGGTGCGTGCTGCCAGCAGGAGGAACCATATTTATATCGAAAATAAAAAGCTTGTCCTGCTAAAGGCTAACAGTTCTGATCTGCCTTTTAAGTCGTCTGAATTTGACTCAGTACTATCACTTAACACAATGTATTTCTGGGAAAATCCGGATAAAGATCTAGAGCAGATTTATGATAAATTAAAACCCGGAGGTCATTTTATACTGGCGGTAAACAGCAAGGAAGTAATGCTCAGGAATGCCTACAACGAGAAGTATTTTAATTTTTATACTAAAGAAGAAGTAGAAAACCTTCTCCATAAATCAGGATTTAAAAATATAAGACATAGCTACCAGAAATTAAAGGTGGAAGATTGTAATCTTTTTATCTCACAAAAAGAAAATAAATTATGAGAAATACTCTCCTACTAACTGTGCTTATTGCAAGCCTTTCATCCTGTTCACCTTTGAATCAGGCAAAAGATAATGCTCTCAGGGAAGACTATTCACTGGCAATGGCAGTATTATACAACCATTATTCTGCAGAATACAAGGCCCTTACAATACAGGCCTTTAATATTGCAGAAGCAAGGCTCAATAGTATAGCCGACACGGCCAGTGATATAAGCAGGCTGGCAGTAATTGTAGATATTGATGAAACTGTTCTGGATAACAGTCCCTACCAGGCCAGGGCTATTGTAGAGAATTTTTTATATCCCGAAGGATGGAATGAATGGTGTAATGAAGCTAATGCAGATGCTGTTCCGGGCGCAGTAAATTTCCTTAAGCACGCAGACTCACTGGGCTTTAAGATATTTTATGTTAGTAACAGAAAAAACAATGACGTTTTTGAGGCAACATTAAATAACCTGCTAAGTGAAGGCTTTCCCCAGTCAGATAAAGAAAGCATACTGCTCAGGCTTGCCGTATCAGAAGATAATCCGGATCCTTCCAATAAGGAAGCCAGGCGAGACATTATTCGCCAGAAGGGATATAATATAGTTCTCCTGGCAGGCGATAACCTGGGTGATTTCTATACGGACAGCGGCTATGGATACTATAGAGACCAGAAGGTTTTAAACAGCAGTGAAGACTTTGGAAGCATCTACATAGTTCTGCCTAATGCCATGTATGGAAACTGGCCATATTCAATCGGTCTAGACGGCACAACAGAAAAAACCATATCTCTTCTTCAAAAAATGACTAAGAGATAATAAGTATTATTACAGGTTCTGCTTATAGGAGGAAATGCCGGCAGGGTAATATTTTTTTATTATTATATTTAAAAATGGGAAAAAAAGAAGTAAGGAAAAAGACGCTTTTCGCCTGGATAGCAATTGTAATAGTTGCCTTATGCCTTTACTTCTTTAACAGGCATATTTTTGATATTTCGTTTTTAAAAGAGTACGTCGGCGACAATAAATTAATGGTAGTTAGCATTTACCTTATTATTCTCACCTTTATCGGACTGACCTTTATACCCTCAACCCCCTTTGCTGTAGCGGGGGTTCTTTTATTTCCACCTGCTGAAGCCTATCTTATAAACCTTATTGGAATAGCTACATCATCGGTAATTGTATATTATTTTACAAAATACCTGCGACTGGATTTATGGATTGAGAATAAATACCCTAAGCAAATAACGAAAATCAGAAATGCCCTGAAGAGAAAAGAACTACCAATAATTGCGGCATGGAGCTTTTTCCCTGTTGTTCCTACCGACCTGATAATATATGTAAGCAGCTCACTTAAAATTCCTTTCTGGAAATGTCTGACCGGAATATTGATTGGCGAAGGAAGCCTGAACGCATGCTATATATTTTCATTAAATTTTTTCATTTAGCGAAAGAGCGACCGGGACATGCTCCTGTTCTTACTTACATCAAGCAGAAACTTATATAAATAAGTTAACAATTATTTAATTTACCATAGCTAAATCGATTAACATAAATTAATATTTTTGGACCGGCAAATCGACGATTCATAATTATAAGATCTTTTCTATAAATTTCCCATACTATGAGAAAGGCAATAACATTCTCGGTCTTTGTACTTATAATTTCATTGACTTCTTTAGCGCAGGAAACTGAAAAAACTGCTCAATCCATTATTCAGAATACAACAATATCAGGTGAGTGGTTCCTCGGCTTCAACTATAACAATAAGACTGAAATTAGTTCATTTAACCTTAAAAGAGGCTACTTTACAATAAAGACCAGGTTGAATGATATAATATCAGTACGTTATACACAGGATATTACTAATGACTCAGAAGGTGGGGATATTGGCAATGTGGAGATGAGATTAAAATACCTCTATCTGATGCTCGAGCTAAAAAATATCGAGGCTCTTCGAAATACATATTTTGAGTTTGGTATGGTACACAGACCATGGCTGGATTTTGAACAGAAGTTAAATGCTTACAGAGTACAGGGAAAGATGTTTGTCGACAGATACGATATTACCAGTTCTGCAGGCTTTGGTATTACCTATGCCGGATTACTTGGCGGTGAGATTGATAAAGATTACCAAAACAGGGTAAGTAAGGATTATCCAGGGAGGCTGGGCTCTTTTTCGATAGGCCTGTACAATGGAGGCGGTTACCATGCTTTTGAAATAAACAATAATAAGGTTTTGGAGGGAAGGCTTACTCTCAGGCCGCTGGCTGAATCTTTACCTGGATTACAGCTATCATATGCATTATCATACGGTAAGGCAAATACTGAGTCAAATAAAAGCGACTACAGGATGAATTTATTCTACCTTTCGACGCAAAGCGAATACCATAAGCTGCTGGCAACATATTACAGAGGAAAGGGAAGTTATGGCGACGACTATATAGATGATTCAGGCATATCATTTAAAAATAACGGATACTCGCTATTTGGTGAAATATTTATCCCTGGTTCAGCTATTTCAATATTCTCCCGATACGACAACTTTGTATCGCACCAGGAATTTGATGAGATACAGGAAACAATTATCGGAGGTATTACCTACCGCTTCCTGAAGAATAAGGTTCTTTTCAACTTCGATCAGAACAAAACAGGCGGCACAATAACAAAAATTTACGAACTTGCACTTGAAATTAAATTCTGATCATATCATAATATAAGTTAGAACCGGAAATTAATATGCTAAGAATTACTCTGGCACTACTATTTATAATCATCGGTGAAGTTCAGATATTCCAGGATCGGGATATAAGCCAGGAGCTAAGCTACGATGATGACTATCTCCAGCAAAATGAAAATGAAGACAGGCTGCTGGAATATAAGGATTCTGACGACGATTTATTGCTTAAGATAAAGCAGCTGGATGTAATAAACAGAAGCCGGATAAAAAACAGAGTAGCACCGTTAAAACTGGATATACTGGCCTGCCGGATTGCAAATAAGATGTGCAAAGAGGCAGCACTAAATAATTATGTCGGACACTGGAACTTAAAAGGAGAGAAACCTTATCACCGCTATGCATTTGCAGGAGGGCTGGATCATGTTTCTGAGAATGCGTCCGGCCAGACGACAAGCGGTCGCTTTAACAACACCCCAGAGGCTATTTCCCAAAGGATGGAAGAAGATCATGCCTCATTTATGGCAGAGAAGAAACCTGATGATGGTCATAAACAAACTGTTATTGATAAAAATCAGAACTACGTCGGACTGGGTTTTTATGCAGGTGATAAGCAATTCAGATACTATGAGCTCTATATAAAGCGATATTACAGCTTTGAAGATATTCCCTCAGAGCTTGAAAGAGGTGAGAAATTTACAATAAAAGCAATGCCTCCTGAGGGATACTTTTTTAATCTGCTTGTGGCATATTATGAGAAAGATCCATCACCCCTCTCCCCGGGAGAAATAGCATCAAGATCTTATTACAACGATTTTACAGATGAAATCGCACTCCAGATAGAACCCTGGAATACAGGACTTTACAGAACTGGATCCTGGTATAAATTCCCTATAAAGTTTAATAAAAAAGGTTTGTACTATATTCAAATCTACTCAAGCGATACAGAATATCAGACCGGAAGAAAGTTTACAACAGAAGGTAAACTGCAAGCCAGTGGTATAGTAGTAAGAGTAAAGTAATTATATAGGCACTGTTACTTTAAAGGAGTGTTAAGAATATCCACAAACTCGCTGGCAGCAGTAATCTGATATACATTTGATTTCAGCCTGATATCCTTAACAGAGGCAAGCAATCCTGTAAGTACTATAGTTTTATCCCTGAAAGACCTGACAAGCTTAGTAATAAAATCATGTTCATCAATATTTGCAAAAGATGTTAACGTTCCTGTTACAATTACAGAAGGAGTCCATGCCTCCACAGCATACTCAACCGATTCAAACGGGGTAAGCTGTCCAAGGTAGAGAACATTATGACCTGACTTATGGGCCAGATAAGTGAGATACAATAAACCAAGTTCATGCAGTTCGTTTTCGGGCAGGAAGAACAACACTCTTTTGCTATCCTGACTAATTTCATGAAAGAGAGAATCGATGGCAGCAATTAGTTTCTGCCTGATAATATTCGATACAAAATGCTCCTGGGTAGGCGAAATTGATCCTGTTATCCACAGGGTGCCAGTCCTCTTAAGAAAGGGAAAAACAATATTTTCGAAAGTATTTTCAAGCCCCATGCTCAATACCGACCTGGTTAGAACATCATTAAACCTGCGCTGATCAAGCTCAATCATCGCAATTATTAATGATTCAATCTGGGTACCTGTCTGGCTGGTATCTGTTGAGAGGTAAGCTACCTTTTCTTCAATCTCGCTATCACTTAATGCAGCAATTTTCGAAATCTTAAAGCCATTTCTATTAAGAATGGATATATTAATTATTCGTCGTAAATCATCGTCTGAATACTTCCTTCGATTGGTAGGGGTACGATCGGGACTGAAAATACTATATCTTTTTTCCCATATCCGTATTGTATGAGCAAGAATACCAGATAATTTTTCCAGATCTTTTATGTTATAATCAGCCATATACATTGGAAATATGTTTTAAATATAAAAATAATTATTAAACAAAAAAAAGAGCTGTATATCAGCTCTTTTTTTTGTTTTAGCTCAATAGCTCTATTTTGTAGCAGGCAATAACACCTTATCAATAACGTGTATTACACCATTTGTTCCAAGAACATTAACTCCTGTAACATTTGCATCGTCAGAGCTTCCACCATCACTAATTGATACTCCTGATTCAGAAACATTAATTGTGAATGCAGATCCGCCTGCAGTTGTTGGCATAAGCTCATCTTCAAGATCACTGGAGAATGCCCTTAATCCAAGTACGTGATAGAGCAGAACTGCCTCAAGCAATGCATCTTCTACCTGCTCTGGTCCAGCCACCTCAAGCGCTGCATAAAGATCAGCAAAAGCTGCATCTGTAGGAGCAAATACTGTAAATGGACCATCTCCCTGGAGGGTACTAACTAAACCAGCTTCAGTAAGTGCAGCAGCCAGTTCTGTAAATCCACCTGCAATAGCAATAGCAACTATATCCTGACTTGGGGGAACAAGAGTCCTGTTAATTACATGAACTACATTATTCATAGCTACTTTTGAACCTGAGGCTGCAGGATCAATATCAACAACAGTTACCTGGGTATTTCCGTTGATAAATACTCCGTCACCTTTATTACTAAGGTAGAAATCAGATCCACCAAATGTGGTAATCGCTGCAGGAGAAGCAACAGATGTTGCAGGTAGGCCGTCGCTCATTACAACACCCTGTACAAGATGGTAAGTAAGAACTGCATCCAGTGTAGCCTGGTCAGGCAGTTCAGTTATCCCGGCTGCTACGAAAGCATCATTTGTTGGCGCAAAAAGTGTAAGTCCGTCTGCTTCAATAAGAGCGTCAAGTATAGAAGGACTAGCAGCCTTAACCGCTGCAATAAGAGTCGTAAAATCCTTATTAAAATAGGCGGGTTCAACTATTGTATTTACAAACATGGCTGATGTAGGAGGAACAAGTACATTATCCATAATATGAACAACACCATTACTTGTCATTACATCCGCAGTATTGATTGCAGCACCACTGATAGTAAATGAGTTGCCATCTGCCGCTACTACAATATCCTCCATGTTTAAAGTTGTTGCTGTTAATCCATCACTAAGATTTGCAGCATATACCTCACTTGTAAGAACATGGTACTGAAGAATTGAAAGAAGTATATCTTCAGGGATATTATCAGCCGATGACTGACCAATTACTCCAAGTAACTCTACGAATGCGGCATTTGTTGGTGCAAAGACTGTAAATGTACCAGTCTCATCACTCAGTGCATCAACTACTGCAGGATATTTCTCCAGAAGAGATACAAGAATTGAAAGATCAGGTGTAGCTTCAGCTGCTTCAACTATGTTTTTAGCAGGTATAATAACTTCATCAATTGTATGTATAGTACCATTTGTAGCATTTACATCAAAGGGACTTATAATACCGGCATTGTCTATCGTTAAAGCACTGGCATCAATAGTTGCATATTTTCCGGAAAGCATTTCAAATTCACCTGAAGAAAGATCAGCTGAAGTAATATTTCCTGAAATTACATGATAGAGCAGAATACCAGAAAGGTTATCGACCATATCAACATTATCGGCAGTTATACCGGCTGTTGCAAAGGCTTCATCTGTTGGAGCAAATACTGTAAAAGGACCTGCTGCCTGAAGAGCATCAACAAGGTTAGCTTCTATTACTGCAGCTGCCAGAGTATTATAACCGTAAAACTGTGCTGAAGTTACAAGGTCGAAAGCAGGAATTAAAACACCATCAATAGTATGAATAGTTCCGTTAGTCGCCTCTACATCAAAAGGAGAAGTAATTGCAATACCATTAACTGTCAATGCACCTGCATCAATAGAAATACTCTGTGTATTTAGTGTACTTACATCTGATGTTGTAAGATCACCCGAAGTAACATTTCCAGATAATACATGGTAAAGTAAAATTTCAGCAAGTCCAGGTGTATCACCAATATTCTCTGCTGTTATACCTGCAGCATTAAAGGCTGCATCTGTTGGAGCAAAAACTGTAAATGGACCTGCAGCCTGAAGATCATCATCAAGACCCGCTGCTACAAGACCTGCTGCCAAAACATTATAACCAGCTTCGATAGCTGTCTGAACAAGATTCTTAGGAGGCATCAACACTCCGTCTATAGAATGAATTACACCGTTACTACCTTCCAGATCGAAAGGAGTTACAATACTAATATCATTAATAGTAAGGGCCATAGCATCTACATAAGCAGTAGCGCCACTTAACATAGTCAAATCTCCGCTGCTTAGATCTCCTGACATTACTTTACCTGATACAACATGGTACTTAAGTATATTTTCAAGACCTTCAATCTGAGCAACATTGGATGTAGTAATACCAGCTGCATTAAAAGCTGCATCCGTCGGAGCAAATACTGTAAATGGTCCGACACCCTGTAGGTCATCAACAAGACCTGCACTTGTAAGAGCAGAAGCCAGAACATTATAACCATTATCGACTGCTATGTCAACTATGGTTTTAGGATCATCCATTTCTTCATCTTTTTCACAAGATGTAAAAGATGTGGCTCCTATAAGAAGCATTGCCGTTAGAATAAAATTTAATTTTTTCATTATTTTAAGTTTTAAGTTACTGTTTGATGAATAAACATCTCTTAGTTACTTTTTGTTTAATGTTTTTATCTTTTTATTAAACATTAATTTTCACAAAAATCTCAACATCCTCATAAACAAGGCTTTATTCGAAAGAAAAAGCAAAAAAAATTTAAAATATTTTATAAAAAAGTAATACCTTAGCCTAAGAAATCACTGAAAAGAGTCCTTTCGAACTATATTTGGGATCATTTCAGTACAATAATATCGACTGCTATGAATATTTTTGTTGCTAATCTTTCATTCCAGACCAAAGAAGAAGAACTGGAACAACTATTTGCTGAATATGGAGAAGTTGAATCGGTAAAAATAATTACAGACAGGTATTCAGGGAGATCAAAAGGTTATGGATTTGTAGAAATGCCAGCTGACGAAGATGCTCTTAAGGCCATTGAGGCTCTAAACGAAAAGGAGCACAACGGACGGAACCTTGTTGTAAAAACAGCAAACGCAAGATAAGAAGGGGCATCCCTCAGCCTGTAATCATTACGCAGCCTCTTTTAAGGTACTCTGCTAAATTATTATTTTAGGAGCTATAGTTATATCTTTGGCATAACTATTAACTATCAATATTTAATATGAAGATTAATACAGCAATAAGGAACAGGTGGAGTCCTGTTGGTTTCAGCAATCAAGATATAAGTACTGATATTCTAAATACAATATTTGAAGCAGCCAGGTGGGCTCCATCGAGCATGAATGAGCAGCCATGGAGATACTACTATTCTTTTAAGGGTGAAGAAGGATTTGCGCTTATGCTGGATTGTCTTGTTGAAGGAAACAGGGAATGGGCAAAAGATGCGCCTGTATTGATACTGAGCCTCACAAATAAGAACTTCGAGTATAAGAAGCGAGCTAACAGGCATGCTATGCACGATACTGGTGCTGCAAATACTCTCCTGGCAGTACAGGCATCAGATCTGGGGCTACAGGCTCACCAGATGGGTGGCTTTGATATTGATAAAACTCTTTCTACTTTCAATCTATCGCCTGAGGACTTTGAGCCCGCAAGCTTTATTGCACTTGGTTATCCTGCAAAGCCTGACTTACTGGATGAAAAATTAAAGAAAAGGGATTTACAGGAAAGAAAGCGAAAAGATCCATCGGAACTTTTCAAACATTTCATTTAGATTTTTGTTTTGTAGATAAGGACTTTCGCAGGCTTGAAAGTTATTAATTAATCTGCAAAACTATTTATAATGAATAACGCTATATACAACTTTCCCGTACCAGAAAATGAACCGGTACTTGATTATTTAAAAGGAAGTAAGGAGAGAATATCCCTTGAAAATGAGCTAAAGCGCCAGGAAAGCGAAATAATTGAGATTCCACTTATAATTGGAGGTAAAGAAATACGCACAGGAAATACTGGCTTTGTCACTGCACCTCATAATCACCGTAAACAACTTGCTATATATCATAAGGCAGGTGAGAAAGAAATAAACCTTGCTATAGAGGCAGCAAAATCAGCTCACCGCCAGTGGTCAAATATGCCATGGACGATAAGGGCTTCAATACTCTTAAAGGCAGCTGAGCTTATTGCTACAAAATACCGGTCGAGGGTAAATGCCTCAACTATGCTGGGGCAGGGTAAAAATATATATCAATCAGAAATTGATGCTGTTTGTGAAAGTATTGACTTCCTGAAATATAATGTTTCATATGCAGGGAATATTTATAAGAAACAGCCAAAATCAGACTTCAACCAGCTCAATAGAATGGAATACAGGGCGCTTGAAGGATTTATTTTCGCAGTAAGTCCCTTTAATTTTACCTCTATTGCTGTCAACCTTAACACTGCTCCGGTGATGATGGGAAATACTACGGTATGGAAACCTGCCACTACATCCCTCCTATCAAACTATTATTTAATGAAGATACTTGAGGAAGCAGGACTACCGGGGGGAGTTATTAATTTCCTGCCGGGCCAGGGTTCACAGATTGGCAAACAGCTAATGTCGTCTTACGACCTGGGAGGCATCCATTTCACTGGTTCAAACGCAACATTTAACAGCCTGTGGGCTCAGGCAGCCGATAACCTTACAGAGTATAAATCATACCCGAGATTAGTTGGCGAAACAGGTGGTAAAGACTTTATTTTTGCTCATCCATCGTCCGACCCGGAGGAGCTTGCATTTAATGCGGTAAGAGGTGCATTTGAGTACCAGGGACAAAAGTGTTCCGCTGCTTCAAGAATGTATGTACCAGAATCTTTATGGAAGACGACAAAAGGTCTACTGGTAGATATTGTATCTGAAATTACACTTGGTGACGTAACTGATCCTTCAAATTTTATGAATGCTGTTATTGATGAAAAAGCTTTCGAATCAATTACAGGCTATATTAAATATGCGAAGAACAGTAATGAGGCCTATATACTTACCGGAGGAGAATATGATAAGAGCGAAGGATATTTTATAAAGCCTACTATAATAGTAACTACTGATCCTCATTTTAAAACAATGGAGGAAGAGATCTTCGGTCCTGTGCTTACAATATTTGTTTATAAGGACAGTGAAATGGACGAAACAATAGAGCTATGTAACACAACTTCTCCCTTCGGCCTTACAGGAGCTGTTTTCTCTCAGGACAGGATAGCGGCATCCAGAATATGTAATAAACTAAGATATGCTGCAGGTAACTTCTATATTAATGATAAACCAACAGGTGCAGTAGTTGGACTTCAACCCTTTGGAGGCTCTAGAGCATCTGGCACCAACGATAAGGCCGGTGGCGAATTTAACCTCGCAAGGTGGGTCAGTCCCAGAACAATAAAAGAAACCTTTATTCCGCTTAAGGAATACCGCTACCCTTATATGATGGAGTAAGGGGGTGCGGGGTGCGGGGTGCGTGGTTCGTGGTTCGTGGTTCGGGGTTTTGAGTTTTGTGCTCAGAAATGCTAACTTTGGGAAAAATCTAAAAAGTGAGGATCTTACGCTTTACCATTACCTGTATTGCTTTTCTTTTTTGTACTTCAACAGCATGGGGACAGGACCCCTATGTAGTAGTGCTGGGACTTGCCCAGGATGGCGGCTATCCTCATCTGGGATGTGAGAAGGAATGTTGTAATGCAGCATGGGAAAATCCCGAATTAAAGCGCTTTGTTGTCTCACTGGCCCTGGTTGAACCATCGAGTAAAAAATGGTTTCTCTTTGAAGCCAGTCCGGATATGAGCGATCAGATCCAGTATTTCAAAGAACTTACCGGTGGGAAATATAATTACCTGCCTGATGCAATCTTTGTAAGTCATGCTCATATAGGACACTATACCGGTCTGATGGAGCTAGGCAAGGAAGCGATGAATTCAGACAATGTACCGGTATATGCGCTTCCCCGTATGGCTGCTTTTCTTAAGGATAACGGTCCATGGAGTCAGCTGGTAAGCCTGAATAATATAGCGATCAGTGAAGTTAAACCTGGAACCGGTATAAGTATTTCGGAAAACAGCAGGGTCCAACTATTTGAGGTTCCACACAGGGATGAGTTTTCGGAAACATGCGGATACATGATAAATTCAGGAGTAAAAAGCTATTTATTTATTCCTGATATTGATAAATGGAATAAATGGGATAAGGATATTATTGAAGAAATAAAGAAGGCAGATATTGCTTTTATTGACGGCACCTTTTATTCGGATGCTGAGTTACCAGGCAGAGAGATGAGCCAGATACCTCATCCCTTTATCGTTGAAACAATGGCTCTTTTCAGTAAAGAAGCAATGCAAACAAAAAATAAAATTAAATTTATACACCTGAACCACAGCAACCCGGCCCTTTTCAATCAAGAGACCATAAAGCAGATTAAGGATAAAGGCTTCGAAGTTGCTGTACAGGGAAATAGGTACTAACTAACCCGAAATGGATCCTATCTGGATTATAGTAGCATTCGCATTGGGCTTTATGATAAGCCTTATCGGCTTACCGCCAATGGTTGGCTACCTTCTTGCTGGTTTTCTCCTTAATCTTCTGGATATTGAATCCGGACATTTCCTGGAAGTTATATCCGATCTTGGTGTAACACTGCTACTATTTACTATCGGGCTGAAGATCAAAATTAAAAACCTTATTAGGCCGGAAGTAAGCACAGGCAGTATTGTCCAGATGTCTCTGTTAACAGTTCTATTTAGTATAATACTCTTACTGCTTGCTCTTACCGATATCGAGCACTTAAGTCAATTAACTATTAAACAGGCACTTATAATTAGCTTCGCCCTTAGTTTTTCGAGTACTGTTTTTGCAGTTAAGGTTCTTGACGAAAGAGGGGAAAATAATTCGCTTCACGGCATAACTGCCATTGGAATCCTGATTATACAGGATCTTATTGCGGTAATATTCCTTGTGGCAGCCTCAGAAAAGCTACCCGGTCCGCTGGTATTTGCCCTTCCTCTTGCCCTGTTTATAATAAGACCGCTGGCCTTTATAATAATGAACCGTATAGGTCACGGTGAATTACTGGTGTTATTTGGTTTTTTCCTGGCACTTATACCAGGTGCAGAGATGTTTAAGCTTGTAGGATTAAAACCCGACCTGGGAGCACTTGTGCTGGGAATGCTTGTTGCCAGTCATCCAAAAGCAAAGGAGATGGCTGGATCCCTGTTAAATTTTAAAGACATTTTCCTGATTGGTTTTTTTCTTACTATAGGGTTAAAAGTAAATCTTACTGTGAATTTAGTTGTGGTATCATTATTTATTGCTCTTGCAATAAATTTTAAAGTGATTATTAATTACCTGGTATTTACACGTTACGGACTTAGGGCACGTACTTCGTATTTTGCATCGTTAAGCCTTGCAAACTATTCAGAATTCGGACTTATTGTTGCTGCTGTTGCTGCCTCACGAGGCTGGCTATCACCCGAATGGCTTGGCATTATAGCCATATCACTTTCTATGAGTTTTGTGATATCGTCTCCACTGAACTCATATTCGCATAAAATATATTCAGATATCAGATCCTTTTTGAAAAGGTTTGAGACCAAGCACAGGCTGGTATATGACAGAACCATCGATATAGGTGATGCCGAGATACTTATCTTTGGAATGGGGCAACTGGGAACATCTACGTACGATCACCTGGCAGAAATACATCGTCAGAAAGTACTGGGACTGGACTATGATGCAGAAATTGTTAAAATGCATTCGCTGCAGGGCAGAAAAGTGATAAAGGATGATGCAACAGACCTCGAATTCTGGGAGATGGTTAACGAGATGCAAAAAGAAAAACAGCAGGTCAAAATGGTTGTACTTTGTATGGAAGACCATAAATCAAATATTTTCTCCATAGAAAAACTAAGATCTGTCAACTATAAGGGGAGAATCTACGCAACAGGAAGACACGACGATGAACTCGAAGACCTAAGGAAGAAAGGAGTTGATTTTGCTTATAATCTATATGAAGAAGCAGGTATAGGACTGGCCGATCAGATATGCAGTACAAAATAATATGGAAAAACTAAAAAGTATTATTATCAGAAAATGGGATTTTTCTGATGCTCCTCAGCTGGCAAGCTTTGCAAATAATAAAAAGATTGCAGATAATCTGCGCGATGCCTTCCCTTTCCCATACACTCTTAAAGATGCAAATAATTATATCCAGGCAACATTAAATGACGATCCGTCGGCAAAACTATTTGCCATTGATCTTGACGGTCTGGCCATCGGGAGTATTGGAGCCATTTTTAAGGATGATGTTTACAGGAAAAATGTAGAGATTGGATACTGGCTGGCTGAAGAATACTGGGGTAAAGGAATAGCAACAGCCTCGATATCACTAATAGTCAGTTATATCTTTAATAACTTCGATACGATAAGGATGTATGCCGAAGCCTATGGAGACAATCATGCCTCACACAGGGCTCTTGAAAAAGTAGGATTCAGAAAAGAAGGTTTTTTTAGAAAAAACATTATTAAGAATGACATTATAAAAGATAGTATTATTTATGCGCTACTAAGAGAGGAATATTTTGATTCTCAAAGCAATAAAAAAATATCGAAAAATAAATGATTTATAGATATTCATGATCATCAGGCTGATAAGTCTAATAAATCTGATATTTAAATAAGCAGGGTTTGAATTTTTAAAAGATTTAATTACTTTTGCATCGCCTTTTATAAAAGGTAAACAGGAGACTCAGTAGCTCAGTTGGTAGAGCACATCCCTTTTAAGGATGGGGTCCTGAGTTCGAGACTCAGCTGAGTCACCAGATAATAAGAAAGTCCGTCTATTAAGGCGGACTTTTTTTAATCTTCCGATACTTCCATTAAGAGTTCCCTGTAGGTGCTGAATATTCTTGATTTAGACAGAAAGCCTATATATTTTCCTCCGTCGAGAACAGGAAGGTTCCATGCACCGGTCTTTCTGAAGGTATTCATCACTTCTTCCACCTTATCTGTCTTATCGATATAAGAAGGTGGCATTATCATAAGATCGCTTACAATAGTATCTTCATACTCGTCCCTGTTAAACATAATTTCCCTTACTCCGTCGAGCAGGACAACACCCTCAAGTATGCCGTATTCATCGACAACAGGAAAGATATTTCTTTTTGATCGTGAGATTACATCAACCAGTGAACCAAGAGTATCTGTAGATCTTACAGTAAGCAGATCGGTTTCAATCTCCTTGCTCCAGTCCATTAGTGCCAGAACTGCCTTATCCTTATGATGGGTAAGCAATTCTCCCCTTCGGGCAAGCCGGGTATGGTATATAGAGTGTTTGTCAAACCTTATTACTATCATATAAGACAGGGTTGAAGTAATAATAATTGGAACCAGCAGTCCATAGCCCCCGGTTATCTCTGCAATAAGGAATATTGCCGTAAGTGGTGCATGCATTATTCCCGCCATTACCCCGGCCATACCAACAAGTGTGAAGTTACTCTCTGAAAGCCCTGTATCGAAAAAGGTATTAATGAGGCGCGCGACTAAAAAGCCATTAACTCCACCAATAAAGAGAGAAGGAGCAAAAATACCTCCCACGCCCCCTGCCCCGTTTGTTGAGCTGCTGGCAAAAGACTTAAAAAGACTCAGAGCTGTCAGAAATACCAGAATAAACCATAGTTTGGAATCCAATCCGGGCAGTACAATAATATTTTTAAACAAATCATCGGTATTGCCATTTAGCAGCGAATTGATTGTGGTATATCCTTCTCCATAAAGAGGAGGCAGTAAAAGAATCAGTACTCCCAGGATAAGTCCACCCGTAATTAGCTTCAGATACTCACTTTTAATTTTATCATACAAGCCTTCAATTAACATCGTTGACCGCGTGAAGTAAAGTGATAAAAGAGCTGAAAAGAATGCAAGTATTAAGTACCAGGGAATTGTTCCCAGGTTAAATGATTCAGTCATGGTAAAGTCGAACATTGAACCCTTACCCATTAGGAAATATGATACGGTGGTAGCTGTTACAGATGAAATAAGCAAAGGAACAATCGAGGCTACAGTAAGGTCGAGCATTAATATTTCCAGAGTAAATACTATACCGGCTATAGGGGCATTAAAAATACCTGATACAGCGCCTGCCGCACCACATCCTACAAGAAGTGTTACATTCCTGTAATTCATCTTCATTAAGCGGCCGATATTCGATCCTATTGATGCACCCGTAAGTACAATCGGGGCCTCTGCTCCCACAGAACCACCAAAGCCGATTGTAAGAGAACTGGCCACAATGGAAGTCCAGTTATTATGAGGTTTAATCTTACTGTTCTTCCTCGACATTGCATAGAGAATCCGGCTGATACCGTGACCTATTTTATCTTTTACAATGTATTTTACAAAAATATAGGTAAGAGTAATACCAATAAGCGGGTAGGCAAGGTAGAGGTAATTCCAGGAGCCATCAAACCATGTGGTAAGGAAGTTGGCTATATAGTGAATGCTGTTTTTCAGAACTACGGCAGCAAGAGCACTGAGTAGTCCTACTACAAAGCTCAGAATATAGAGAAACCTCCTGTGATCTATATTCTCGACCCTCCATTTAAGAAATCTTCTGATTAATATTGAAAACCTCATCTTTAGCACTCCTGTTAGTCCTCCATAAAATTCTTGATCATAGACCGGTACTCTGAGAACACATTTGCCCTTGAAACAAAACCTACATAGCGGCCATTATCAATAACAGGCAGGTTATAGTGAGAGGAAGTCTGGAATTTATAGGCTACATCTTCCATTGATTCTCCTGACGAAACCGTTGGTGAAGGCATAAACATCAGGTCCCTTACATAAGTATCTTCGTATAATTCGGGTTTAAAAACTATATGCCTGATATCGTTAACCCAGACTACACCAAGAAAGTTTTTATCCTTGTCAACTACCGGAAAGACATTTCGCACACTATGGGATATTACTTCAACCAGCTCACCCAGAGTTGCATCCGGATTAATAGTATTAAAATTGGTCTCTATCATACTACCTACATCCATCAGGGTGAGGGCAGCCTTATCCTTATTGTGAGTAATAAGCTCTCCTCTTTTGGCAAGCTGATATGTATAGACTGAGTTATTAACAAAAATACGTGTAACCAGGTATGAAATCGTAGCAGTAATCATAAGTGGCATAAGAAGTGCATAACCTCCGGTTATTTCGGCAATAAGGAATATTGCTGTAAGGGGTGCATGAATAACGCCGGCTATCATCCCGGCCATGGCAACAAGAACAAAGTTGCTAATTTCAAGGTCGAAGCCAAACCTGTTAATTACAACTGCAAATAGTAAACCTGCATGTGCACCCATAAATAAGGTAGGAGCAAATATACCTCCAACACCTCCTGAGCTGAATGTAACGGAGGTGGCAACAACCTTAAAAATAATAAGAAAGGCCACTACACCGATAAGCACAAAAAAATTATCTTTTAAACCTGAATAAAGTGAATCCTGGAAGAGGTAATCGTAATTACCGTTAAGGGCATTATTAATTCCGGAATATCCTTCACCATAAAGTGATGGTACAAGAAATATCATTACACCAAGAAGCAATCCTCCGGCAAGCAATCGATTTCCCCATCCATCAACTTTTTCAAATTTCCTGGAAACAAAAATGTACATCCTGGTAAAATATACTGAAGCAAGGCCCGTAAAGAGGCCAAGCAAAAGATAAAAGGGTGTATCGGACATTGAAAATCCCTCTGCAAGGGTAAAATTGTACAGCACATTCTGTCCCAGAAAAAGATATGAAGTAAGTGCTGCAGTTACGCTCGAGATAAGCAGGGGCACAAGTGATGCCATTGTAAGGTTTAACATTATCACTTCGAGAGCGAAAATGGTTCCAGCGATAGGAGCTTTAAAGATAGCCGCCATTGCTCCTGCTGAGGCACAACCAAGCATGGTAAGAATCTGCTTGTAGCTTAATTTCAGATACCTGCCAACATTTGAACCAATAGCCGCACCGGTGGCAACCGTTGGTCCCTCCAGTCCGACTGACCCACCAAATCCAACTGTTAAAGCGCTGCTGATAATAGAAGAAAACATATTATGGGGCTTAATCCTTCCATTTGTTTTCGAAATGGCGTACAGTACGCTGGGTATGCCATGCCCAACGTTTCGCTTCAGAATATACCTGGTAAAGATTACTGTTGCAAAGACACCGATAATAGGTAAAATAAGGAGGAAAATATTATATCCTTCGAAAGTGAATCCCTTTCTTACAAGCTCCTGAATAAAGTGAACAAGGTTTTTTATTATAACCGCAGCAAAACCTACTAAAAACCCAACAATCACACTCAGAATCAGTATAAATGCCTGGTCGGGGACTTTTCTTTTTCTCCAGTTAAGGAATTTATCAATAAACTCTCCTCTAATCATGGCTACAAATATAGAAACAAATTAAGAGTGAAGAGGATACTTTTTTGATTAAGTTTGTGATATGCAAGAAGCTATTAAATATATTCCCGGCTTTGCCTTTATTCTTATTCTGGCATCTCTTACTAATCTAAGGGCACAGGATAATGAAAGTCCGGTTTCACCTCAGCTTACACTCGTAAGTGTGGATCCGGACAATGGATTCTCGCACCTGTACTGGCTACCTGGCGGATCTCCGGATGTAGCTGCATATGTAATATACACCTACAGTGAAGGACAGGGTGAGCCTGTAGATACATTATTTAACCCCTTTGCTACCAGCTATATTTTCACAAAGGCATTTGCAAACAGCTACAGTATGGAGTATGTGATAGCTGCCCTCGACTCATCTGATAATGTTAGTCCGCTTTCCAATCCACTGAGTACAGTATATGCTCTTACAAAGCTGGACACCTGTGAACAGAAAATAACTCTCAGCTGGAATAAATACAATAATTTTCCCTTCGATATAGGTGGATATTCTATCTATGTGTCACTTGATGGAGGATCAGAGGCATTTAGTGGAGACATTCCGGCCGGCAGCACAACATTCACTTACGAAAATTTTGAACCAGGGCATAGCTACTGTTTTCGTGTAGTGACAAATATAGAAGGTGACAGAATATCCTCATCCAACAAATCATGTATTGAAACCGATATAATAAAGCCTCCATTATGGATTAACGGAGACTACTCAATCGTTGACAAAGACAACAGCATCCAACTTTCTTTTACCTATGATGCAGATTCGGAAATAGAGTTATTCAGACTCGAAAAGGCAGCCAGCCCTGAGGGTCCGTTTACCGCGCTCCAGGATATTAACAATAACACGGGCAATATAGTATTACAGGCAGGGTCTCTGGAAAAAGACTCAATATATTTCAGGCTTTCAGCAATTAACTATTGTAACTTTTCTCTGGTAAGCTCTAATATTATTACAGCAAGCCCTACCCTGCTGTCGGTCGACCAGAAAGAGATTGAAATAAAGTGGAGGGAATACCTGGATTACAGGGGGTCGCTGTCAGAATACAGGATCTATCGTATTATAAACGGTGAAAAGATATTTATCGGGTCAAATACTGAGGGCGATACAATATTCAGGGATCATATGAATAATTTTGCATACCAGAATAATAGCGATAATGTTTGTTACCAGGTTGAAGCTCTTGAAGATAGTAATCCCTATACAAGTAATCATAGCAGCTTTTCACAGATCGCATGCATGGAGACAGCTCTTGAAATTTTTGTTCCAAATGCATTTACGCCCGATGGAGACCTGCTTAATGATACCTTTTATCCATTTATCCCTTTCACTCCAAAGAAATATCGTCTGCTTATTAAAACACGGTCAGGAATTAGTGTTTTCAGCAGTAGCGATTACCTTGAGAAATGGGATGGTAAACATGGTGGCAAAGCTCTCCAGCCAGATGTATACTTCTGGTTTATTGAGCTAATCACTCCCGGCGGAAAGGAAATTACCAGAAAAGGGACTGTAACTATCATTTTTAACTAATATTGACGATTTTAAGTATTTAGATTGCCTTATTAATATTTATATTTGTAGTCGGCGTAAAACAACAATATGGGGAAGAAAGATATATTCACGGAGGAAGATTTCACGCTGATAAACCGCGAATACGAATCACTTATTAATAACCTTCTCAGGTGTAATAAACCGGGAGATAAGGAATTAATTGCCAAAGCATTTGATCTGGCCAATAAAGCTCATATAAATATGCGCCGCAGATCAGGTGAGCCCTATATTATCCACCCTATTGAAGTAGCCAAAATAGTAAATCATGAGATAGGACTTGGTGCAAAATCAATTGCAAGCGCACTATTGCATGATGTTGTTGAGGATACAGAGTATACCCTCGACGACATAAGAATGCGTTTTGGTGAAAAAATTGCTTCAATAATTGACGGACTCACGAAGATATCAGGGACTTATAATAATGAGAACAATTCGCTTCAGGCTGAGAACTTCAGAAAGATGCTGCTAACTCTTTCAGACGACCTGAGAGTAATACTTATAAAAACTGCAGACAGGCTGCATAATATGAGGACTCTTGATTCTCTGCCCGAAAGAAAAAAGATGAAGGTTGCCGGTGAAACTATTTACCTCTATGCTCCCCTGGCGCACAGGCTTGGCCTCTTTTCAATAAAAACTGAACTGGAGGATCTAAGTTTAAAATATCGTCACCCAAAGATCTATGCTGAGATTACCAGAAAAATGAAGCATAGCGAGAAGCGAAATCAGTCTATGATAAATCGTTTCTCTCTTCCAATAATTGAAAAACTGGAGGCTGAAGGACTTAAATTTGATATTACAGGAAGACCCAAGTCTATTTACTCGGTATGGAAAAAAATGCAAACCAAAAATGTTCCATTCGAGGAGATATATGATATTCTTGCCGTCAGGATAGTGTTCGAGCCCCAGGATAATATCCCTGAGAAGACAAGTTGCTGGAATATATATTCGGCAATCACAGATATTTATATGCCAAAGCCAGACAGGCTGAGAGACTGGGTAAGCAGACCAAAAGCAAATGGTTACGAAGCACTTCACCTTACTGTTATGGGACCTCATGGCCGCTGGGTAGAAGTACAGATAAGGAGCAGCAGGATGGACGAATTTGCTGAACGGGGATATGCATCACACTGGAAATATAAGGGAGATCCTTCGCAGGAAAGCGAACTTGATAAATGGATTAAGAAGATCAGGGAAATGCTTGACAATCCCAATCAGGATCCAATAGAATTTCTTGATGAGTTTAAAATGAACCTTTTCTCATCTGAGATAATGGTATTTACTCCCAAGGGGAATATTATCACCCTGCCAAAGGGAGCCTCAGCAATTGATTTTGCATATGAAATACATACTGAGGTTGGCAATCATGCTATTGGTACCAAGATTAATTATAAGCTTATGCCACTTAATACGATTCTGCAAAGTGGCGACCAGGTAGAGATTATTACGAGTGAAAAATCAAACCCGGCAAAAGAATGGCTTGATTCTGCAATTCTGGCTAAGGCAAAATCGGCTATTAAACAATCACTTAAGGCAGAGATAAAGAGCGTTAATGAGAAAGGTAAAAAGATACTTGACGATAAACTAAAAGAAATAGGTATCAATAAATCCGGTCCGGATATCTTTAAAAAACTACTTCCCGCCTATGATATTTTAACGAAAGAAGATCTGTATAATAAGATTGGATCGGACTCTATCTCCCTGGATAATCTAAAGAAAATTGTACGAAAAAACCCGAGCAATAAGTTAGTTAAGTACTGGGAGCTCAAACTTGCTGCTTTCCAGAAAACTGATAAGAAAAGTAGCGACAATATTACTAAGATAGATAAGAGTGAGCCCTACCTGATCAGAGAAAGTATAGATGATAATAGCCAGTCGTACGAGATTGCAAAATGCTGCAGGCCCATCCCCGGAGATGAGGTTGTGGGTTATTTATCTACAGATAATACAATTATAATACATAAGCCCAAATGTCCTGTTGCTATCAGGTTAATGTCGAGTGAGGGAAACAGACTCGTAGCCGTAAAATGGACCATTCATAAGATTGTATCCTTCCTGGCAAGAATAGAGCTAAGCGGTATAGACCGCATAGGTATTGTTAGCGAAGTTACCGGCATAATATCTGACGAACTAAATGTTAATATGCGAAATGTAAACGTTACCGTTCACGATGGTATCTTCGAAGGAACTATAGACCTGTACGTACATCATACAAAAGACCTTAACAACCTGATTCTTAAGCTTGTTAATATAAAAGGCGTGGATAGCGTTAAAAGAATTGAAAATTTCTCCTAAATCGCATTATTAGATTGTTTCACCCGCTAATTGGGATTTAAGTAAAAAACAATTAATTTTATTATCTTAATCTGGACTAAATATGATTAGTGAGGAGACACGAAAAACAGTAAAGCAGATATTCACGGAGTACCTTGAAAAGAAAGGTCACAGAAAAACTCCTGAGCGCTTTGCTATTCTGGATGAAATATATTCCAGGACTGGTCATTTTGATATAGAGTCTCTCTATATTTTTATGAAAAATAAGAATTACAGGGTGAGCCGTGCCACTCTGTATAATACTATTGACCTTTTGCTCGACTGTAACCTTGTAATTAAGCATCAGTTTGGAAAAAACATTGCTCAGTTTGAACGAGCCTATCAATGCGGACAGCATGACCATCTTATTGATACCGAATCGGGTAAAGTTATTGAATTCTGTGATCCAAGGATCCATGAAATTATTAATACCGCCTGTGAATTAAATGACTTTAAACCACTCTACCACTCACTATACATTTACGGGGTAAAGAAAGGCAGTTCCGAAGAAACCGAATAGGATCTGTCCTCGTCCTTTAGTTATTAACAACATACTATTTAAATAGAAATTAAGGAAAAAAAAGCGTATTTTGCTGACTCTTTTTTTAATATTAGACATTTGAATATGAACAAGATAGATGTGTTGCTGGGCTTACAATGGGGAGACGAAGGAAAGGGAAAAATAGTAGATGCCTTAACTCCTGAATATGATATTATTACAAGATTCCAGGGAGGACCAAATGCAGGTCATACGCTTGAATTTAATAACAAAAAATACATTCTACATACCATCCCTTCGGGAATATTCCATCCTGGTAAAGTAAATATTATCGGAAATGGTGTTGTTCTTGATCCCTCTGTTTTCAAAACGGAAATTGAGGCCCTGGAATCTGAGTCTTCAGATCTTTTTGATAAGCTCGTAATTTCATCCAAGGCACATTTAATATTACCGACACACAGGATACTCGATACGGCATATGAGAAGTCGAAGGGCAAACTAAAGATAGGATCAACACTTAAGGGAATCGGACCTGCCTATACTGATAAAACCAGTCGTAACGGTCTCAGGGTAGGTGATATTCTTAAGGACAATTTCAGGAGTATCTACAACGAGCATATCAAGAGACATAAGAATATTCTTAAAAATTATGATCTTGAATATAAGTTAAGTGAATATGAGGAGGGCTGGTTTGAAGGTATTGAGCTTATGAAGAAGTTCAGAATAAGTAATAGTGAGTACTTAATTAACAGCGAGCTAAACACCGGAAAGAAGATACTGGCAGAAGGTGCTCAGGGTACACTATTGGATATTGACTTTGGATCTTATCCTTATGTCACATCATCAAATACCATAAGTGCCGGAGCATGTACAGGGATGGGTGTCTCGCCAAGATCTATAGGCGAAATATTTGGAATATTCAAGGCATATTGCACCAGGGTAGGAAGTGGCCCCTTCCCTACCGAGCAGGAGAACGAACTTGGCCAGAAACTACGAGACCAGGGCTTTGAGTACGGGTCTACAACCGGAAGACCCAGAAGAACAGGCTGGCTTGACCTCCCGGCATTGAAATATTCATGTATGATAAATGGAGTTACTCAGCTTTTTATGACCAAGGCTGATGTACTAACAGGTTTCGATACTATACGAATATGTACAGGCTTTAAATATGGCGAAGAAATCAGTGAAGAAATACCTTTTGATCACGAAACTTCAGGAACACCACAGTTTATTGAAATAGAGGGATGGAGTGAAGATATAAGCGCTATAAGGGAATATAAGCTGCTTCCTTCAGCCCTTAAATCTTATATAACACTAATTGAAAAAGAGACCGGACTTCCAATAACTCTGGTATCTGTTGGACCCGACAGGGAACAGACAATTTTCAGATCCTAATTCTTAATAAAGAGCCAGGACTCAAAATCAACTGTATCCTGGTAGGCTGACAGTCTTTTAATTGCTTCAGAAATAGATTCATGAACTTCTGCTGAAACAAGCTTAAACCTACCTTTAGGATCGGGTACAATCGTAGCATTATAGCCCATTGATTTATAATAAGCCAGGTAGTCGTTAGCATATTCAGGTGTAAGAAAGCTACCTACAATAATATGATATTTAAAACGCGACTCCCATTCCATTTGTGCCTCAGCAATAGCCTGTAGAGAATCTAATTTTTCCTGTTCAAGTATCTTCATCTTCTCTATCTCCAGTTCCATAGCGTCGGCAGCCCTGATAGAATCCTGCTTTGCCTGCCATACAACAAGCGTATCAGCCTTACTTGTACCAAACCAGCCTTTCTTCTTGATAAACTTACAGGATGAAAGCGATAATAGCATTGCGACAGCAATAATCAGTATGTTACGCATCTTTGTTGATTTTAGGTTAAAAATCCTTATTTAGGTATTATTCCTACAAATATACAAAATATTAACGTCTCAGTACAGTTGAAAGTATTCTCTGACAATATCTACAAAAAAATTATTTATCTTAGAAGATTAAGAACCAAGCAAAATTTCCAAGCATGAAATCTATAATTCAATTCTGTGAAGAGAACGTCGAGAAGTATCCAGATAATGTTTACTTATGGGAAAAACTACATGATAAATACGAAGGAACAAGCTATGCGGAAACAAGGAAACAGGTTCATGAGTTTGCTGCAGGGCTTTTGCAAATGGGCATTAAAGAAGGAGACAGAATCAGCTTGCTCTCAGAAGGTTGCAACAGCTGGGTAATAGGAGAGCTGGGAATGCTCTATATTGGAGCAGTAAATGTACCCCTGTCAGTTAAGCTAAATGCCGACGAAGTTAAGTTCCGTCTGAATCATTCAGACTCACGCTTTGTTATGGTCTCATCTATTCAGGCTCAAAAACTGATGGAAGTAATTGACGACTGTAAAAGTATTGAAAAGATAATTTACTTTGAGGCACGCGAGGAATATGCTGAAAATGAGATTCATTTTAATGAAATAAGAAAACTTGGCCGTAACTGGTTGGAAGAAAAGGGGAATAAAGAAAAGTTTGAGAAGTTTTACAGGTCAATTACTCCTGATCATTTCGCAAATATATGCTACACCTCTGGCACAACTGCCGATCCAAAAGGTATAATACTTACTCATGGAAACTACATTACCAATGTTTACCAGGCCTATAGCCTTATTGATATACCTCCCTTTTTTAAAACACTGCTCTTTTTACCGTGGGACCATTCTTTTGCGCATACAACCGGAATCTTCGCTTTTATGGGAAAGGGTGCAAGTATAGCATCGGTTAAAAGAGGCAAAACACCCCTTGAGACATTGCGTAATCTGCCATCCTGCTTAAAAGAAATAAGACCAAATATTCTTATGAGTGCACCGGCTGTATCCAAGAACTTCAGGAAGAATATTGACAGGGGTATAAAGGAAAAGGGTAAGTTTACAAACTTCCTGTTCGAGGCCGGACTAAAACTAAGCTATTCATACAATAAAGAGGGTTGGAATAAAGGCAGAGGTTTACAAAAAATAAAACTGCCGCTTATCAAGTTATTTGATAAAGTAATATTCAGTAAAATAAGAGATATTTTTGGTGGCGAACTTGAATATTTTGTTGGTGGGGCAGCCTTGCTTGATATGGAATTGCAGAAATATTTCTACGCTATAGGTGCACCCGTTTTCCAGGGATATGGTCTTTCTGAGGCTTCACCTGTTATTTCGGCCAATGCCAAGCACAAGCACAAGCTAGGTTCTTCAGGTGTTCCTGTAAACAATATGGAAATAAAGATATGTAATGAGGAAGGGGAAACACTACCTGCAGGTGAAAGCGGAGAGATAGTAATTAAAGGTGGCAATGTAATGCATGGCTACTGGAAGAATGATAGTGCTACAAAAGAGGTTATCAGGGATGGATGGTTACATACAGGAGATCTTGGGTACCTCGACAAGGATGGTTTTCTTTATGTACTTGGAAGGTTTAAAAGTCTTCTGATTTCGGATGATGGTGAGAAATATAGCCCCGAGAGCATAGAAGAAGCGATAATGGAACAGTCAAAATACATTGATCAATGTCTTTTAAGCAATAACCAGAAGCCATATACCGTTGCATTAATTGTTCCAAACCAGCACGCACTAAAGTCTTATCTCGATGATAAGAGGCTTACTGCAGATTCTGATGAAGGTCAGAAAGCTGTGCTTATGCTTATAGAGAAAGAGGTGAATGAGTACCGAAGCAATGGAAAATATGGAAAAATGTTCCCTCAGAGATGGCTGCCTGCTGCCATTGGCGTTCTTGATGAAGGATTCACCGAAGAAAATGGTCTTGTAAACGCAACGGTAAAAGTTATCAGAGGAAAGGTAACAGAGAAGTATGCAGACCTTATCGAATTCCTGTATACGCCTTCTGCTAAAGCAGTAACAAATGAAACAAATATTGAAGCTGTCGAAAGAATGAAACTTGGATAAGCAGGCTTAAATAATAAGCCTGCTTTTAAAAGGAAGAAAGGTCATAAAATCTGCATGATGAACAACATAAGCTTCTGTTGTTCTTTTAACATGATCTCCTTCACCAGCATGTGCAGCAATTATATGGCATACTTCAGGTGGGAGTCCGCATTCTTCAGCCAGTGAAACGCCGGAGAAAGGATGTCGCAGATATTTCCCATAGCTACCCTGTACCGCATTTCCATCCTTATCAAGCACATATTCAAGTAGTTTACCTACATCAGCCAGAATAGCTCCCGAAATAAGAATGTCCATATCAACGGGGAGCTCATCCTTAAAAAACTCGTTCATCTTTGCTCCGCTTTCCCATGCTACATGAACAACACATCTTTTATGAGCCATAAAACTAACTTTCAGATCAGGTCCGCACAGCAGGGTAAATGGAATCCGGTTAAGATCATCAGCATTTAATACAGACCGCTCGAGTGCCAGCTCCCATGTTCTTGCCGTTTTTTCACGTAAGTCTTTATCCTTTATCCAGTCAAGCTCTGGCCATAAGTTATAGATATCAGCTTTCATAGGTATATTTCTTTATTTCAGTTTTGAAATAATAGCCTCGGCCATTTGAATTGTTGATGCAGCTCCATTAAGAATAACATCTTCCCTACCGGTCATTTTCATCATATCGTAGGTTTTTACCTTTCCTTCTTCAACTACCTGTGCTACAGCTTCCCTTATCCTGCTGGCTATCTGCGGTTCATCAATATAGTCGAGCATCATACAGGCAGACTCAACCATAGCAATCGGGTTTACGATTGAAGTACTGTAATCTGCATACTTGGGTGCAGATCCATGTGTCGGTTCAAAAACAGCAATACCATCGGCTGAAAATTGTGCCGAACATGCAAAGCCGAGACCACCAATAAGTCCTGCAAAAGCATCCGAAACAATATCACCAAACATATTACCGGCAACGATAACCCCGTAGTCTTCAGGATTCTTGGTTAACCACATCATCTGGGCATCGATATTAGTATTCCAGAGTTGTATATCTGAATATTCATTTTTCTGCAAGTCCTTTGCTTTAAGCAGCATCATACCCGATGTCTCTCTGATCACATTTGGTTTTTCACAAACGGTAACTGATTTATAACCATACTTCCTGGCATGTTCAAAAGCAGCTCTAAGTATGCGCTCCGTCGCTTTGGCCGTAAAAATTCTAGTCGATATAGAAATCTCCTCAACAGGAGCGCTGCCAAAATTCTTCCTGAACTTTGGGTGTGTCATAAGTGCATCATAAACCTGTGCGGGAGGATTGGTCCACTCCACTCCACCATACAAGCCCTCAGTATTCTGACGAAATATTGCAACATCAACAAATGGTTCTTCAGGAGATCCGTCTTTCCCCCTTTTAATAAAGTTAAGCGGATTTCCCTTGTAGGTACGACAGGGACGAAGACAAATATCGAGGTTAAAATGTTGCCTTAGCCCAACAATGGGGCTGGCATATACAAGGCCTTTATCCCTCAGCTTAGGGTCTAGCTCTTCAAGAGCTTCATCCTTTGGTTTGGAAGTAATAGCACCAAAAAGGGCAATCTTGTGCTCAGCAATCAGATCAATGGTTCTCTGAGGTAATGGATTACCTTCCTTGCACCAGTAATCCCAGCCAATATCTCCATGGATATACTCGGCCTCAAATCCGGCTGCATCAAGAACCCTGATGGCCTCCTGTAATACTACTTCTCCTATCCCGTCGCCAGGTAATGAAACAATCTTTCTTTTGCTCATAATAGTCAGTCGCTTAATTATTTAAATATTTCGGGATTTAAAATAAGAACTTTTTTACTACCTTCAAAGAACATAATACATACATAAGTAAAAATAATTATCTTTTTTTTGTAACTTAGATTTCATATTCTCAGAACCTCTGATATTGTCTGCATAAAATAATGGTAATCAATCACTTAGAACCCAGAATAGTCTGGTCTTATTTTGAAGAAATATGTAAAATTCCCCGTCTGTCAAAAGATGAGGAACAGATTCGTATCTTCTTAAAAGATTTTGCAAGTAAAAACAAGCTAAAGGTAAAAGAAGATAAGGTCGGAAATATTCTGATTACCAAGGAGGCCGATCCTGGTTATGAAAACAGGAAAGCAATTGTACTCCAGAGTCATATGGATATGGTTGGCGAGAAAGATGCAGATACTATTCATAACTGGAAAGAAGATCCAATTATCCCTATTATTGAAGACGGATGGGTAACGGCAAAGATTACTACTCTTGGAGCTGACGATGGTATCGGTATGGCGGCTCAGATGGCGGTAATGACTGATCCTGGGATCAGGAGTGGAAAGATAGAATCTCTTTTTACTGTCGACGAGGAATCGGGTATGACGGGAGCTATAAACCTGGAGCCAGGTTTTTTTGAAAGTAAAATATTACTCAACCTTGATTCTGAGGATGAAGGTGAACTTTTTATTGGCTGTGCAGGTGGTATAGATACAGTGGCAAAATTTAAATACACCAGGGAGAAAGCCGATAGCAGGGAAGCGGCCTTTAATATATCAGTAACAGGATTGCATGGTGGCCATTCGGGTGATGAGATACATAATGGCTATGCCAACTCGGTTAAAATAATTACTGGGCTAGTAAAAGAACTTGATAAAAAATTCGGGATAAGCATTTCGAGATTTGATGCAGGGAACCTGAGAAATGCTATTCCAAGAGAAGCATTTGCAGTAATTTACACCAGCGGTAATTTAGATGAGTTAAAATTCTCGATCAGCAAGTTAGAGAACAAATTAAAGAATGAATTCTCTTCAACCGAAGCTAATTTATCTCTTGGTATAGAATCTATTAAGGGCGATGGAACTGTTATAGACAGCTTGGCTCAGAATAATCTTATAAAAGCACTTGATAAATGTCCGCATGGAGTAATTGCATGGTCTCCAGCCATGAAAGACCTTGTTGAGACCTCAACTAACCTGGCATCTGTAAAGATGGATGGCGAGTTTATCAAGGTTGTTACAAGCCAGAGAAGTTCAAGTGAAGATGCTAAAAGAAAAATTGCATCACGCCTTGAAAAAATATTTAAAGAATGTAATGCAGATGTTAATCATTCAGACGGATATCCTGGATGGGAACCTGATACTGATTCTGAAATTCTTAAGATAACAGCTGAATCGTACGGGAGAATGTTTAATACAGAGCCAGTGATAAGAGCTATTCATGCAGGGCTCGAATGTGGATTAATCCTTGAAAAGAATCCTGGTCTTGATATGATTTCATTCGGACCAACCATAAAGGGAGCACACACTCCTGAGGAGAGAATTGATATTGAGACAACTAAAAAATTCTGGACTTTGCTACTGGATGTAATCCAGAATATTCCTGATGCCTGAGACAGGAGTCAATAAAGAAACAGTCTAATACTCAAAGTCCTCAAACTCATCTTTACCAGCACTGCATAAGGGGCATTTCCACTCAGGATCAATATCTTCAAAGGCAGTACCCGGAACTACTCCTCCTACAGGATCTCCTTCCTCGGGATTATAAACATATCCACATATAACGCACTTCTTCATATTACATTTTTATTTATAACTATATTTTTATTAAACTTTTACTCGTCTTACCACATCAATAACGGTACCATCTACCCATTTTATAGCTGCTACAATATCGTCAGAAAGTTCAGCTTTCTCCGGTCGGCCACAAATCTTTTCTGCCTCATCCTTGAGCTCAGCGATTGTTTTCAGAGGCAGGTCTGTATTTTTAAGTTTTTCAAGGAGATCCTTTCTTCGTGGATTAACAGCTATTCCCCTTTCAGTAACAATTACATCGATTAATTCTCCAGGACCGCAAAGGGTAGTAACTTCGTCTATTACAACAGGAATTCTATCTCTGAAAAGAGGCAGAGGCAGTATTACAGTTTTTGAGAAAAGACAATTTTGCCATCCACCGATCCCGTGTAAGAGATATCCGTCTGAGTGAGTAACTACATTGGCATTGAAGTTAACATCTACCTCTGTTGCTCCGAGAATAGCAACATCAACCATGCCGGCAAAATTTCCTTTGCCATGGTAATTATAGCTGGTAAAGGGACTGGTCCATACATGAGAGGGATTATTAGCCATCGAATTAACGCCATCAAGGTCAAAAGTCTGTCCATCGAGTATATAATCTACCAGACCTTCTTCGAGCATCGACACGAGGTACTTATTACTCCCACCTCTTGCAAAGCGGGCCTTAATACCTTTCTCTATCATAATCTGCTTAAAAAATTCTCCTACGGCAAGAGAGGTCCCTCCTGCCCCGCTCTGGAAAGAAAAGCCATCCCTTATAATACCTGTTTCATCACAAAACTTTGCAGTCATCTCCGCCAGCAATAAGCGGTCGGGAGACTTAGTAATAACTGTTGTACCTGATATTATATGCTCCGGCAGACCAATCTTTTCAACTTCAACCGTATAATCAACGTAATTACCCTGTATCTGCCATGGTACACATGGGAATTCGATCATATTATCAGTAACAACAATAACCTTATCAGCATACTGTGAATCAGCCAGGGCAAAACCCAGCAATCCGCATGCCGAATCGCCAAATAAGCCATTTGCATTTCCAAAAGGATCTGCTGTAGGAGCTCCAATAATAGCAATGTCAATTTTTATCTCCCCATCCTGAATGGCCTGATACCGACCTCCATGAGACCTCAGGATACCTGTGCCTTTCATTTTGCCTTCAGAAACATATTTTCCCAGGGGGCCGTTCATACTGCCTTCAATATGATGGATGGTACCATCTTCAAGATACTGAATCAGGTGTTCATGACAGGGGAAAGAAGCTGATGGAAACCACCTTATATCTTTAATACCCAATTCCTTAACTGCATCAAAAACCATATTTGCAATCAGGTCTCCATTCCTAAAATGATGATGAGTGGAAAGAGTCATACCATCTTTCAGACCACTCTTTTTAAGTGCTTCCTTAATAGACTTTAGCTGTTTATTACCATCAGAAGGGTAATCGGCACAGCTGTAAATTTTAGGTGCATGTTTTTGTTTCTCAGGACGATATTTACCTATCCCCATATATGGAATAGCAGGTTCCCCATTTAATTCTGTTACAACCTCTCTGCCCAGTGCATTCTTAACAAGTTTATTGCTCATGATAAATTTACTATAAGGAAGTTAAGTCTTATCTACCAAATCCCAGTCTATGGGCAATAGATTTAATTTCTCAGCAAGAGTAATGGTTCTTAAGGCTCTTGTAACGACGGGAGGATCAATCATCTTTGATCCAAGTGATACTACACCAAGTCCCTGTTTTTCAGCCTCTCTAAAAGCTAGAACTATCCTTTTTGCTTTCTCAATCTCGACATCATCAGGCGCATAAGCTTTTTGAATAATTTCGATCTGTCGTGGATGAATACAACCCATTCCTTCAAAACCAAGAGCCCTGGATCTAAGTACATTTTGTTTTAATGCATCCATATCAGAGACATCTGAAAATACCGAATCGATTGCTTGCACACCCGCTGCCCTGGCGGCATTTACAAGTCTCATTCTGGCATAGAGTGATTCTTCGCCACTATTTGTCCTCTGAACACCCAGGTCGGCTGTATAGTCTTCCAGTCCGATTGCCACTGCTACAACATTTTTGCTTGCTCCAGCAATATCAAATGCATTCTCGACTCCCAGTGCACTTTCAATAATTGGCATCAGGAAAATCTGGTTTTCGATCTTATTTAGTTTTTTTATTTTTTGTATCTCCTGGTCTACCTTTACTAAAGATTCCGCGCTCTCACACTTGGGAATCAGAATAAGGTGGACATTATGAGGTATAATATATTTGAGGTCAGTAAGACCCAGATCACCCTGGTTTATTCTAACCATTCTTTCTACTCCATAGAAGTTAAGCGATCTAAGGGCATTTCTTACCAGGTACCTGGCCTCTGCTTTTTTCTCAGGTGCAACAGAGTCCTCCAGGTCAAGTATAATACCATCAGGTGAATGCAGTCCCGCATTTAGCATCATACTGGGAGTATTACCGGGCAGATATAGCCTGCTAAAACGGAAACGTGAATATTCGCTAGGATACATATTTTCAGCTATCATCTCCGGCAGATATTCCTTATCCGTATCAACTAATTCTTTTATAGCGGCTTCAAGCCTGGCAGCTATTACAAGAGGAAGAGCACCAGAATCAATAATACTCAATTCTGCACCTGTAATATTGTAATACTTAAGGATATCTTCAATAAGCACCTTAATGGATCGGCCATACATTGACGACACCTTTGATTCTATGCTAATCTTATTACTATTATTACCTGTAATAGAAAGCCTTAGTTCGCAGTCGGATCTTACCTTTGGCCCGGAATTACCTTTTACTGAAACTTTATTTTTCATAATAATCTCTTTGAGAATATTTCAAACCTAGCTATAAGAAGCAGTTTATCCAAGAAAACTCAATAAAATACCGGCTGCCACTGCCGATCCTATTACACCGGCCACATTGGGTGTCATAGCGTGCATAAGCAGATGGTTTGTAGGATCGGCTTTAAGACCCTCGTTCTGAACAACCCTGGCTGCATCGGGTACTGCAGATACTCCTGCGGCACCTACAAGAGGATTAATCCTGTTATCACCCTTAAGAAATAAGTTCATAAACTTTGCGAATAGCAGTCCCCCCGCAGTAGCTATAATAAATGAAACTGCTCCCAGGGCAAAAATAAACATAGAGTCGGGAGACAGAAAGACATCTGCCTGGGTTGATGCGCCAACGGTAATACCAAGCAATATTGTTACAATGTCAACCATTGAAGTCCTTGCTGTTTCTGCAAGTCGCTTAGTAACACCTGATTCCTTAAGCAGGTTGCCAAAAAACAGCATCCCTAAGAGGGGAAGTGAACTTGGCGAAATAAAGGCTGTAAGAAGCAAGCCAATTATCGGGAAAATTATTTTCTCAACTTTTGAAACCTGTCTTGGGGGCTTCATTCTTATCAGGCGTTCCTTCTTGGAGGTAAGAAGTTTCATTATTGGCGGTTGTATTACCGGTACCAGGGCCATATATGAATAGGCTGCAATAGCAATCGGAGCGATCAGGTTCTTCACGGTAGTACCATCTGGCAGAAGATTAATACCATTGGCCAGCCTTGACGAAAGGAAAATAGCTGTCGGGCCATCGGCTCCGCCTATAATACCAATAGCGCCAGCCTCGGGAGGAGCAAAACCAAATAGAAGTGCTCCCAGGAAAGTAATAAAGATACCTACCTGAGCAGCAGCACCCAGGATCATAAGCCTGGGATTAGACAAGAGGGATGAAAAATCGGTCATAGCCCCTATTCCCAGGAATATTAATGGAGGGTATATTCCTTTTAATACTCCGAAATAGAGGTAGTTCATTACGCTTCCGCTCTGGTATATACCCAGTTGCAGGTTATAACCACCATCCTGGTAAAAGGGAATATTACCAATCAGTATTCCGGTTCCAATCGGGATTAGCAAAAGGGGTTCATAATCATACTTTATGGCAAGAAAAATAAAGAACAATCCTACTACTATCATAATAAGATGTCCCTTTGTAGCATTCCTGAACCCGGAAAAGTCCCAGAATTTTTTCAGTCCCGACAATCCCGGATTATCCGTTTCAACATCCTGTGAACCGACAGATATATTCTCAACCATGTCTGAGGTATTGTCTCTACCGGAATCCTTTTCAGGTTTTACAAAGGCTGTCCATGCTATACTTAGAACACTCAGGATTGCAATTACAGTTATAAACCTCTTCATTATATCAGCCAATTTCAATTAACACTTCATCCTGCAGAACTGATTGTCCCTGACTAACTTTAACAGAGACTATTTCACCATCCTTTTCTGCCTTTATCTCATTTTCCATTTTCATGGCTTCCATAATCGCAAGTTTCTGGCCTTTCTTAACCATATCTCCCTCTTTAACTGCCAGTTCAAGGATAATTCCAGGCAGAGGTGATTTTACTGCAAGCCTGGAGCTTGCTTCTTTTTTTTCTATATTTTTATGTGGCTCCTTCAATACAGGTCTTACCAGGGTAGGTGTTTTCTGCTGCTTGGCCTGCTGGTGTATTTCAACCATATATGGTGTTCCGTTAACTTCAATCTTAGCCAGGTTATCATCAATATCCAAAATATCGACCTCGTAAGTATGTCCGCTGATAGTAAATTTGTAATTCTTCATTATCCCTTAATTAGCGTTGAAGGTTTTTCATATTGTGAATCTTCGAGCTCCAGGGAGAATATGCCCTGGAGACTTTCCTTATAGTAATAATGTTACTTTCAAAATCATGTTGCTCGTTGAAATATAAATAAAGTGCTGTAGCTATAGCAGCATTATCTGCGCCTGTCATATGAGTCTTTTCGGAATCATCAAGATATCTTCCTTCTCTGGCTGCTCTCCTGTATAGCTTTATCTTTAAAATAAGTGGAACCAGATATCTGAAAACCAGGTATAATACTATAAGAGCAACAAAAACTATTGTATATCCTATAGCTACAATTATTCCAGCCTCATTATCGATGCCTTTCAGTGCTGGTATTAGTAATATTGCATTATGCATTGTATAAACTTATAAAGGTATATTTGAGTGCTTCTTTAATGGAAGGGGATCTTTCTTAGTGGATAGCGTACGCAGTGCTCTGATTATCCTGAACCTGGTATTTCTTGGTTCAATCACATCATCAAGGAAACCAAATTTTGCAGCCTCATAAGGGTTGGCGAATTTATCGCGGTATTCCTCTTCTTTCTCAGCAACATATTTATTTCTTTCTTCTATATCCTCTATCTCACTTATTTTCTTTCCCTCAAGTACCTCAATTGCTCCACGTGGGCCCATAACTGCGATTTCTGCAGATGGCCATGCATAATTTATATCGCCTCTAAGTTGCTTTGAAGACATTACACAGTGGGCCCCACCATATGATTTACGAAGGGTCACAGTAATCTTTGGAACAGTCGCTTCGCCATAAGCAAACATCAACTTGGCACCATGAATAATAATACCACCATATTCCTGGTTACTTCCCGGTAAAAATCCCGGTACATCAACTAGTGTCACAATAGGAATATTAAAAGCATCACAGAATCTCACAAACCTTGCAGCTTTCCTGGATGCCTCAATATCAAGAACCCCTGCCAGGAAGTTGGGCTGATTGGCAACAATACCAACAGGCATACCATCAAACTTGGCATGACCTACAACAATATTTTTTGCAAAATTACCATGTACTTCCAGGAATTCTTCGTTATCAATAATCTTATATATTATATCGCGTACATTATAAGGTTGGTTAGGATTTTCAGGTATTATAAGATTCAGATCATCTTCAAGACGATCTATAGGATCTTTGCAATCTGAAAGAGGTGGATCCTCAAGGTTATTCTGAGGAAGGTAACTGAGCAGTTTGCGTATAAGTAATAATCCCTCCTCCTCATCCTCGGAAACAAAATGAGCCACACCCGACTTACTTGAGTGTACCCTTGCTCCACCCAGATCTTCTGTTGAGATCTCTTCACCCGTAACTGTTTTTGTAACTTTTGGCCCGGTTACAAACATATAGCTACTCTCCTCGCTCATTATAATGTAATCAGTTAAAGCCGGAGAATATACAGCACCGCCGGCACAGGGACCAAATATTGCTGAAATCTGTGGTATTACTCCGGAAGCCATAATATTACGTTGAAAAATCTCGGCATAACCCGCCAGGCTCCTTACACCCTCCTGTATCCTTGCCCCTCCACTATCATTTATACCAATTACAGGAGCACCAACCTTCATTGCCTGATCCATAATCTTACAGATCTTGTTTGCAAATGTTTCTGATAAAGAGCCACCGAATACGGTAAAGTCCTGAGAAAAGACATAAACCACCCTTCCATCGATAGTACCATGGCCTGTAACAACACCATCAGAAAGGAACTTCTTATCACCCAGTCCAAAATCTTCCGTTCTGTGCACTACAAACATGTCATACTCCTCAAAACTACCATCATCAAGTAGAATATCAATTCTTTCACGGGCGGTAAGCTTTCCCTTCTTGTGCTGCGACTCAATACGCTTTTCGCCACCACCAAGTTTGGCCTGTTCACGAAGATCTATAAGTTGTTTTATTTTATCCTGTCTGCTCATCTCTTATGGATTTTTCCTATTTAGCTGAATTATCTTCACAAAGCTCTGTTAGTACACCAAATGTGGACTTTGGGTGTAAGAAACCAATATCAAGGCCTTCAGCTCCTTTTCGCGATTCTTTGTCTATAAGTCTAACTCCCATGGATTCAAGCCCTTCAAGCTTTTTATTTAAATCCTTTACAGCGAAAGCCAGATGGTGTATTCCCTCGCCCCTCTTTTCGATAAACTTACCAATCGGCCCCTCCGGATCAGTTGATTCGAGCAATTCAATCTTGGTAGCACCTACTTTAAAGAATGCGGTTTTCACCTTTTGGTCGCTTACCTCCTCAACATTATAGCATTTAAGACCTAAAATGTTCTCATAAAATGGTATAGCCTCATCCAGGGATTTTACGGCAATACCAATATGTTCAATATGTGTTGGTTCCATAAAACTTTTTGATTACTTACGTTTTGCAAAATTAAGCTTAATATTGCTTAATATAAGCAGATAAAAGTCATATTTAAGGACTTTTTTTGAAAATAAAATTAACTGCTTACAAATATTCTGTCAGCTCTGACTTAAAATGGAAATTCTTCCATTTCTTTTATATTCAACGAGTCAGCAGCAGGCTTCTCAGCATCCTGGTGGATCGCATTACCATCGACAAATATTGCCTTAAATGGTTTGGTCGGACAGGCATATTCGCATGCTCCACAGCCCACACAAAGTTTGTTATTAACTTCAGGAATAACAAGATTACCTTCGAAAGGGACCATTGTAACTGCTTTGGTTGGACAGTGTTCTGAACAGGCCCCACAGTCAGTTTTCTCAGTTTCTACAATACAGTTTTCCTTGATAAATGTGACCTTGCCAATCTGGGTAAGCTTTTTTGCCTCGACGGTAAGAGGCAGCAGAGCACCTGTCGGACAAACTTCGGTACATCTTGTGCAATCGAAATTACAGAAACTCTTATGGTAATCCATCCTGGGTTGCATTATACCAGCCAGGCCGTATTCCATAAATGAAGGTATTATTACCTGTTCAGGACAAACATTAACACAGAGAGAACATGCAGTACAATATGAATTGAAATGTTCAAGACTAACTGCCCCGTAAGGACATACAGGATAGGTTTTATTTTCTTTTACAGTCGATTCCTTTGTCGGAACAGGAGCTTTTTTTTCGCCAGGAACTTCCTGTGCTCTTGCTATGCCCGTTGCCGCAGCAAGTGCAGCAAGAGTACCTGCAATAAATTTTCGCTTACCCTTATCTACTTCTTCAGACCTGGCCGGTTGCGATTTTGATCTTGCAGGTAAGCCAAATTTTATGGCATTATCAGGACATACAGTAAGACAATTAAAACATGTTACACACCTGCTTTCATCAACATGCTCATTTAAAAAATCAATACAGGATGCCTTGCAATTAACGGCGCACCTACCACAATGAGTACATGATGACTCATCAATAGTGATCCTGAATATTGAGACCTTTGATAAGAGACCAAGCAATGTACCCAGGGGGCATACTGTATTACAGTACAGGCGACCTCTGGTAAAGGACAGAAAAGTAACAAGGCTCAGGAAAGTCAGTGGTATTAAATATACAGCCAGAGGGATTTTTATATATTCTACCTTAAAAATATCATAGTAATCAAACTTTGTGGCCACCCATGCAACAACATTATTGAGGCTCAGGATAAGGGGTTGGAAGAAGTATGTTGCAAACCTTCCAAAGATGCTGTATGGGTCTAATAATGCTACCAGCCACACAGATCCTAAGAGTGCAAAAATTATTGTAAGGGCCAGCAGTAAATACCTTAAAATGGTATAAGGTTTCTTAAATCCGTACCTCCTGTTCTTTCGTTTTACCTTCCCTCCGACCCTGCTTACAGCGTCCTGATAAATACCCAGAGGACACAGGAATGAGCAATATGATCTACCGGTAAAAACAGTAAGGGCCAGCACAATTATAAACCCGCTTGCAAGAAGCGAAGGGGCGTCTAAAAACTTCAACAGCGATGGAGTAAATTGCAGAAAAAGCAATACTCCATACCAGCTCTCCGGAATTATATATCTAAAATCTATAAATGACAGAAAAAACAAAACCAGGACCAGCATAGCAAACCAGAACCTGATCTTTTTTAGAAGAGGACTATTCATTTCTAAGTAAATTTACATTGAGATCCTGTTGATCTGTAATTTTGTAAGATCCATTTCTCCTATACCCAACTGATAAGCAAGAGGAATATAATCGACCTGTTCCGGTTCTCTCTTTAACATCATGGCCGCGGCAGCATCTGCAGCAACCATATCGCTTGATAAAATCTGTGCCTTCATATTCATTACATCAGCGGCTGAAACACCCTGTGGTCCGTTTCTCATCATTACATTATAGCAATCAATAACATTCAGAGCTGGCTTTTTCTCATAAAGGCCAAAATCGGCTATACACTGGTGAAGATTATTTGAATGCCACCATTTCCTGTCCCATATTGCACCCATCAGGTTCTTTAAGGAAGCGGTCATTTTCGTTGATGAATGATGCTTAAGAACAGGAACATTAATAAAAACGTCAGACTCCAGCAGCAACTCATGAACCTTGGTTGTTTTTAAAACCTTTGCACCACTTATTGAAACCTCCTGATAATAACTCTCAGAGTCGCCGGGAACCATCTTTGCACCAGCCGCTTTAGCAGCTTTCTCAATACCTGATGTTTTATATGCTTTAACCCAGTTATGGGTTGCATTATCGAAAACATAAACTTTTTTTGCTCCTGCTGTAATGCAGTGTTCAACTATCCTCTTTACAAGTAAAGGATTGGTATTGGCAGCAAGCTCAGGTGTCCGGTCCCATGCCATATTTGGTTTTATAACAACCGTCTGCCCCTTTTGAACAAAATTTGTCATTCCGCCTAGGGCACTTATCCCTTTATCAAACATTGAATCAGGACTACCACCCATTACAGCAACAAGATCAGGAATCTGCATCGACGGAGTTGAGCCATATAGCTTATTATACCCACCAAGCGAATATGCTGCACCTGCCACCAGGCCTGCACTTACCGATTTTAATAAGAAATCTCTCCTTTTCATAGTCAATATTTATAAATTGAAAGCTCGCCGTGCTAACATTATTACTGCGTGCAAAATACAATATTTTTATTCATATTCGTATGCTAAGTGCTATATTAGTACCAGTTTTATAACATCTGATATATGAAAATTCTATACTATGATTGTTTCTCCGGGATAAGCGGAGATATGAACCTGGCTGCAATGATTGATCTGGGTATCGAGAGCCAGTATTTAATAAATGAACTAAATAAGCTAAATCTTGAGGGCTGGGAGCTGATTGTTGAGACAGACCAGAGACATGGTATTTATGGAACAAAAGTTACGGTAAAACAAAGCATCGAGGATCAGGCGCACCGACATCTCTCAGACATTGCAAAGATTGTTGAAGAGAGCAAGCTTGATGCTAAGGTTAAGCAGTTAAGCATGAAGATGTTCGAGACTATTGCCGAGGCCGAAGCCAAGGTTCACAATACCACTAAAGAAAAGATACATTTTCACGAGGTGGGTGCTATAGATTCAATTATTGATATTGTGGGTGCGGCAATATGCTACAATAAGTTAAAGGTAGACAGGGTAATAGTTTCAAGGCTTGAGCTGGGTGGAGGCTTTGTAAAATGTGCTCATGGCAATCTTCCTGTTCCGGCACCTGCAACAGCCGAGATAGTAAAAGGCATACCTGTTACTACGGGAGGAGTTAATTTCGAAGCATGCACACCCACCGGTGCAGCAATCTTAAAAAGTCTTGGAGACTCTTTTGGTATGGAAAATAAACTCACAGTCCTTTCGTCGGGATATGGGATCGGACATAAAATAAATGATTCCAGACCAAATATCTTAAGGCTTTATCTTGGAGAAGAAGATGATGAAAAAAGAGACGGAGGAAGCTCTTCCATTATTGAATGCAATATCGATGATATGAATCCGGAATGGTATAATCCATTAATTGAGAAACTTCTTAAAGCAGGCGCCTCTGATGTGTTTCTCGCACAGATCATTATGAAAAAGGGCCGACCTGGAATCAAGGTGTCTGTACTTACACATAATGAAAAAATAGAAGAAGTAAAGAAGATACTGTTTACTTATTCAACAACCCTCGGCTTAAGATTAATGCCAGTTGAAAAAATATCACTCGAAAGGCAATTTGAGAAAATTAATACGCCTCTCGGGGAGGTTACAATGAAATACGGATACTACAAAGGTGAGATGATTACTGCAAAACCAGAATTTGATGATTGCAATAATATTGCTCTAAGGGAAAATATTCCATTAAAGGAAGTTTATGCTCTTGTTTCAGAATCGGCAAGAAAGAAAAAGGATTGACCTCAGATAATAAAATAGAGAACTTAAAGGGATTGTTTAAACAGTCTGACACTATACTGCTAGCCTTTTCAGGCGGTGTAGATAGTACCTTTCTTTTATATACTCTGGCCAGGATATTTAAACTTAAGGTAAAAGCCCTTACAATAAAAACTCCATATATACCTCGCTGGGAAGTTGATGAAGCTCTAAGTTTTTGCAAAAAGTATAATATTAATCATGAGGTAATTAATCTGCCTTTCGCGGAATCAATTATTTCAAACCCTGTGGACAGGTGCTACAGGTGTAAGAAGGTGCTTTTCTCTAAAATAAAAGAATACGCCGAAACTAATAATTTCAATATTATCGTTGATGGAAGTAATGCAGATGATACCAGCGATTACAGACCGGGAATGAGGGCTCTTAAAGAGTTAAAGATAATAAGTCCACTACTGGAATCAGGAATATCTAAAGCTGAAATAAGAGAGCATCTGAAAAAGTGGGGTCTTGAAATATGGAATAAACCTGCATATGCCTGTCTGCTTACTAGAATTCCGCATGATGTTATAGTAGATGAAGATCTGCTTTCCAGGATAGAGAAGGCAGAGTTATATATAAAAAATATTGGCTTTCCCGGAACAAGGGTAAGGGTTCATGGCGAAGTGGCACGACTGGAATGTTTCCCGCAATATATCAAGGACCTTTGCGACGATAAGATCAGGACTAAAATAACAAAGGAACTAAAGAATATTGGTTTCAAATATATTAGTCTGGACCTGGACGGATATAGAATGGGTAGTCTGAATATTATAAATAAAAATAAATAAAACAGCTGTTGAATGGATAAAGAGATATTACAGAAATTGCTCCTTGAGGTAAAAGAAGAAAAAATCTCGATTGATGATGCACTCGAGAAACTAAAGTACTTCCCTTACTCAGATCTTGGATACGCAAAGATTGATCATCAACGCGAATTAAGAACGGGTTATCCCGAGATTGTTTATTGCGAAGGAAAAACAATAAAACAGGTAAGTGGAATATTCGAACATATATCAGAAAATGGCGATAATATTATCGGTACCCGGGCAAGTAAAGAGAAGTTTGATTCAGTAAAGGAAGTTATAAGCTCAGCTGTATGGTATGAGGACGCCAGAATAATAAGTGTTGTCAATAAAGATATTAAGATGCAGGATAAACCTATTGCTGTTATCACTGCAGGAACTTCAGACCATCCTGTTGCTGAGGAAGCTGCCGTCACTGCAGAGCTGCTGGGAAACAGGGTAAACAGGATCTATGATGCAGGCGTAGCAGGCATACACAGGCTTGTCGATAAACTACCTCTTATCAGGGAAAGCAAGGTAGTTATTGTTATAGCCGGTATGGAAGGTGCACTTGCCAGTGTAGTGGGCGGACTGGTTGATTCTCCTGTTATCGCTGTTCCAACCAGCGTGGGTTATGGAGCAAACTTCTCTGGAGTATCGGCGCTTCTTGCCATGCTAACAAGCTGCGCTTCAGGAGTAAGCGTAGTAAATATTGATAATGGTTTTGGTGCCGGTTTTAATGCCAGTATAATTAACCGCCTCTAGATTATATGCCATCTGAATCAAACGATATACTATTATCCACTGCATATTTCCCTCCAATACAGTACTTTGCCAAGCTGAGAGAGGCAGATAATATATATATCGAGGTAGAAGAAAACTATATAAAACAGACCTACAGAAACAGGTGTAAGATTTATTCACCCAACGGGCTACAGATTCTTACTGTTCCGGTGGAGAGAGGGAGTTTTCATAAAGTTAAAATATCATCTTTAAGAATAGACTACTCAAAACCCTGGCAGGAAAATCATCTCAGGGCATTAAAGACAGCCTATAATTCATCTGCCTTCTACGAGTACTATATTGATGAGATCAGGGAAATTATTATGAGAAAGCATAGCTACCTTCTTGATCTCAATATGGAAATACTTGACAAACTCCTCGACTTGCTTGAGCTTGATAAAAATATTATTCCCACCGAAACATATATTGGCAAGCCCTCAGCTTACAGGGATCTCAGAACTATTATTCATCCCAAGAAGCACGATCGGCAATTTACTGAATGCTTTCCCGAATATTTCCAGGTATTCAGTGTAGACAATGGTTTTATTCCTGACCTGTCGATCCTCGACCTGGTCTTTAATACCGGACCGGAAGCATATAGCTATCTCAGCGGATATAAAAAAAATAAGGATTGCCGGTAGATGGAATCCTTATTTCACTGAGATATATCTTATTCTTTTTTATAACTTAAATCCAATTGTTGCCGAAATCATATTCCTGTCGTAGGTGATACTGGCAGGATCAAGGTTGTAACTCTGGTACATAAAATAGTCGCTGGTATTACTTCTGTGCGCATATGAAACGTCGAAATAAAAATTACTCTGCCTAATGCCGATACCACCTGAAAGAATGTTATAGGAATTATCACGATTATCTTCACCCTTTGCAAATCCGCTGCCATAGAGGGCATATCCTCCTCTGAGATATATCGAAGAAGTAAGCCTGAGTTCGGCACCTAAACGGAGATTATGTGCCACATCATAAACACTCTTTATATCCTGATTCTCCTGGTAGTAATTATAATCGTCGGATGCTTTTGAGTACCTGGCCATCTTATAATCTACAAATTCATAGTCAGCACTCACTATTCCCTTTTTACCAAGCTGGAGCGAGGCTCCTGTAGTAACCCTTAAAGGTGTGACAAGGGTATATGAGAAGCTAAAGTTATCACTCTGGAATTCATCAAAGAAACCATCATCCTTCGACCCGGACAGGTAATCAAAATAATATTCATTAAGACGATATACAGTAGGAGAATGAACCGCAAATCCAAGTCTTAGTGCCTCAAGTGGACGTATAATAGCCCCAAGCTTAACAGAGTAGCCCTTACCCTCGGTTTCGACATAATCCTGGTATTGGAACTGATCAAAAGGATGAATATTATCTTCCCTGTCTGTCTCCAGGTGATCGTATTGATATATGGAGTAAACGGAGCTTACTCCAAAAGTAAATCCAAGGTAGATCTTATCGCTGAAATTAGCAGCAAGGCTAAATGAATGTTCCTTACTTCTGCCTTCAGACGAAATAATCCTTCTTACATCCTGTCCGTAGGTTGAGTTTGCATCTGCTCCATAGTTTGAAAAAACAGATCCGTATGAACTAAGGTTATTGGCTAAGGTATCAATCATAAATGCATCGAATAACATTCCTTCTGTTCCGCCAAGCTCCAGGTAATCTATTCCCTGGGCATATTCCATAAAATAATCGACCATGGAACTATTTTCCAGCTCACCCTGAATTATGGCATTACCTGCAAAATTATTTGTAACTGAAAAGGAATATCCAAAATTTAATGAAACAAGTCCGCTGCTACCTCCTCCACTGTTTAGCGGAGTAGCTATTCCAAACTGACTAATATTCAAATCGTAAGCATTATCAAAGCTCTGCTTTCCACCAAATTCACTTGTTGAATTATTATAGAACATCTGGGGTGTGAAACTTATATCTGTCGATCTGAACATTCCCAGTCCTGCCGGGTTCATGTTTAAAACAGACAGGTCGCCCCCAAGAGATGTAAAAGCTCCTCCCATTGACTGGAATCTTGCTGTTCCACCATAGAACAACTGTGAATATCTTAAAGCCTCATCTATCGACTGACCATTCATTGAAGTGATGGTAGCGATGATAAAACTGAGTATAATAATTATTCTTTTCATTCTTATAAATTTTTACGTACTCTCCTGAGACTTCCCATGTTTGAGGGAAGACCAAAATAATCATTCAATAGATTAATTAATTTTTAAATAATAAGCCTGTTTACCTTCTACCTCCAGTTCTGCTGCTTGAACTACTTGATCTGCTACTGCTACTTGATCTGCTACTGCTACTGCTGCTGCTACTTGACCTGCTTACTGAAGACCTTGATGAGCTTCCGCTTGAGGAAGATCTGACTGTTCCCGACGAACTTGATGATCTTGATCCGGACGATCCTATTGATGATCCGCGACTTGAAGAGCTCCTGCTTGATGAGCTATTAATTCTGGCAGGTGAGGAATAACTTTTTGAAGGTGTAACAGAGGTTCGGCTCCGGTTATAAGTAGATCCGGAATTATTATATGACGACCTGTTGGGGACACTTATTGAACTCCTTGTGTTGCTTCTAACATTCGTTGTTGTGCCTGGTCTTGTAGTAGTAGTAGCCCTGTTATTATAAGACGGCCTGGTGGTCATCCTCGGATTATTATATGTTGGTTTATATGTTCTCTGTGTTGAATTATATACTGGCTTTTGTACAGATGTTCTTGAAGTTGAAGATTGTGCATTTACATTGGTGCCAGTTCTTGCCTGACTTCTTGTTGTCGTATTTGTTCTACTGGCATTATTAACAGATGTTGACTGTGTATTTGCTCTCCTGCTATCACTAGAAACACTCCTTGTTGTACCGGAAGATGTACCTCTTCTGTCGCCGCTGACAGAAGTCACTTTAGAGCTTGAGGAAGCTGCATAATTTCGTGTTAGCGTGCTATAGCTTCTTCTTCGCTGGTTAGTAGTATTAAAATATCTTTCGCTTCTTAGTATATTATAGCCATTATTAAAGCCATAATAAGGTGAGCCCATATAGTAATTGTTATAGCCATATGGTGAATAACCGTAAAATCCTGTGTAGAAGCCGTAATAAGGGTTTAAGTAATTATCATAGTACGAATAATACGGATTGTAATAATATGGAGAATAGCCATATGGTCTGTATCCGAATGAAATGCTATAGTAGGGATATCCAATATTAAAATAATAAGGATCCCTCCAGTAAGGGTCAAAATAATTACCGTAGAATCGATTCAGGTGTGAAGTATACGACATATCGTAATAATCAAAAGCACCCTGCGAATCGTCGTAATATGCCTGATCATCAATATAATTATCAGCTTCAACATACTCATCAGCTACCAGAGTATCGAGTGCGTATTCGTCTTCTATTGCATCAATAGACTGATATGCATTTACCGGTATATCAGCCGGTTGAACATACTGTACATTATCTGAGGGCGTATAGTATAAATCATCATATTCCCCGCTAACATACAAGCCCGTTGAACATGAGCTCAGTAGAAAAATTGAAACAACTGCTATGTATAAATATGTTTTCATCATTACCTCCTAAATTTACATCCTATGTGAAATATATCAAATATCATACCAAATATTGAGAGCTTTTGAAGTCTGAGAACAGCAGGCATATCTGGGTCAGCGTCTAATTTAATAAAAAAAAGCAGACTAACGTCTGCCTTTTTTTTTCGTTGTTTTACTTGTAGAGCTCTTGGTCCGGCTATTTGTAGCTTTAGTAGTCCGGCTGGAGTTTGTTTTTGCCGGAGCTTTAACAGCCTTTCGCGTGGTAGTGGTCCTGCTAACACTCCTGCCCTGATTAGAATTAGTCTTTGCAGGTGTAGTTACTGTAGCTCTTGAGTTAGTCCTGGCAGGTGTAGTTACCTGAGTACGAGTGGTACTTGTCTGTGTTCTTGTTACTGTACTGCCCTGATTGGTAGCAGCCCTGTTTGTATTAACTCTCGAAGTGCCAGGATTACTTACCCTGTTAACAACTCTACCTTGATTATTTCCGGTATTCTGGTTCCTGTTTTGATACCTGTTGTTAGTATTAACCCTGTTAGTATTTCCGGTATTGTTCCTCTGCTGGTTATTTACCTCACGTGTCTGGTTGACCCTGGTATTCCTTGTATTGGTAGTAGGTGCTGTAGCCCGTGTATTGCTACTTGTTGTAATCCTTCTGCCAGATGTCTGAGTTGCCCTTGCAGGGTATCTGCTTGCTGTACTCCTGTAATGCCTGTCGCTGTAATACCTGTAGTTATTATTATAATTCCTGGTATAACGATAGTTATTGTAAGCGTAGTAGTGGTTGTGTACTCTGTACTTAAGCCTTACATTATATCCTGGAGCGTAGTACCAGCTGTTATATCCGTAAGATGGATAGTAGTCATTATATCCTCCGTAATAAGATCCGTAGTTAAACCATGGATCATAATATCCACCGTAATAAGCAGGGTAGCCATAAGTATATCCGTATCCAAATCCACTTCCGCCTGCATATATACTTACTCCCCAGGTAGCAGGCTGGTGTGTATACCAGTACCCGTCTGTATACACAGGAGAATAAAAGCTAAATGAAGTATATGATTTATGGAACCTGTTGATTCTGGACGCATAATGATAATCATAGTTCCTGTAGTGCTTGGTTACAACAAGCTGCTGACCGTATCTGTCGTAGCTTGCATCTGCAGGAAGATCTGCGGCCATTGCTACAGCTGCTGTTGCCAGCAGTCCTGCTATTGTTCCGAGTAAAATTTTTGCTTTCATAACATCCTCCCGTTTTTTTATTATCACTAAGTTTATTTACTTTGCGCAATACTAAAATTGCTCGTTTAATATACTATTTACAAAATCCATACCAAAGCAGATGGCAGATTTTATTACAAAAAGGGAAGATAATTATTCACAGTGGTATAACGACCTGGTAATCAAAGCAGATCTGGCTGAAAATTCTGCTGTAAGAGGATGTATGGTTATTAAACCCTACGGGTATGCAATATGGGAAAAGATACAGGCCCAACTTGATAAAATGTTCAAGGAGACCGGTCATGAGAATGCATATTTCCCACTCTTTATTCCCAAATCGTTCTTTAGCAAGGAAGCTAAGCATGTTGAAGGATTTGCCAAAGAGTGTGCTGTGGTCACGCATTACAGGCTAAAAAACGATCCTGATGGAAAGGGTGTTGTAGTCGACCCTGAAGCAAAGCTGGAGGAAGAACTTATTGTAAGGCCAACTTCTGAGACAATAATCTGGAATACATACAAGAACTGGATACAGAGTTATCGCGATCTGCCTTTACTGATAAATCAATGGGCTAATGTTGTAAGATGGGAAATGCGGACAAGGCTCTTTCTCAGGACAGCTGAATTCCTCTGGCAGGAGGGACACACAGCCCATGCTACAAGGGCTGAAGCTGAGGATGAGACAAGAATGATAAGCAATCTTTATGCGGATTTTGTTGAGAACTATATGGGCATACCGGTGCTAAAGGGAACAAAATCAGAATCTGAAAAATTTGCAGGAGCCGTCGAAACTCAGGCAATAGAGGCATTGATGCAGGACGGGAAAGCCCTGCAGGCAGGAACATCTCATTTCCTGGGTCAGAATTTTGCCAGGGCATTCGATGTTAAGTTTACTGATAAAACAGGAAAGCTGGAGCACGTCTGGGCAACATCATGGGGTGTATCAACAAGGTTAATGGGAGCACTTGTAATGGCTCATTCCGACGATAACGGATTGGTCCTGCCTCCAAACCTGGCTCCTATCCAGGTAGTAATTGTACCTATATATAAAGGAGACAGTCAGCTGGATCAAATTTCAGAAAGAGCCGAAAAGATCAAATCAGACCTTGTAAAAGCAGGTATCTCTGTAAAATATGATAAGCGCGACACTCATAAACCAGGTTTCAAATTTGCAGAATACGAATTAAAAGGAGTTCCGCTCAGGATAGCAATAGGACCCAGGGATATTGAGAATGGCACTGTAGAGCTTGCCCGTCGTGATACTCTTTCAAAGGAAGTAGTTGCACTTGACGGACTAGTAAGCTATATTGCTGATTTGCTGAAGGAAATTCAAAAAAGCATCTTCGCAAAATCACTTAAATTCAGAGATGATAATATTTTCGAAGTGAATTCATGGGAGGAGTTTAAGGAACGGATCGAACTTGGGGGCTTCCTTTCTGCTCACTGGGACGGTACAGCAGAAACCGAGGATAGAATTAAGGAAGAAACAAAAGCAACAATAAGGGTTATTCCATTCGATGCAGTGGAAGAAGAAGGTAAATGCATCTATTCTGGTAAACCATCAAATAAAAGAGTAATCTTTGCCAGAGCATATTAATACTCTACATTAAGTAATATACTATGAACGCTCCGGATAAAAGGAAGGAATTAATAAAAACGCTGCAGGAAAAATCTGTATTGAAGCAAAATGTTTTTGATAATACATCTGAAGCCTTTACTAAGCTTAAAAAGCTACTGGCAGCGATAACCAGGGAGTTTAACCACGAACTGGAAGGAGCAGATAAAAGAGTAAGACTGGTTTACAAGGAAAACGGCAAATTTGACGTATCTCTAAAAGTTGCCGGAGACATACTGGTATTCAGTATGCACTCAAACGTATTTGAATTCGATCGCGATCATCCGGTATGGAAAACAAAGTACATTCAGAAGGATCATAACAACTCTTATTCAGGTGTTATTAATATATATAATTTTCTGTCAGATTCGTTTAAGTATACACGGATGGAGGACCTGGGATACCTTATAGGCAGGATATTTATAAACAGGGAGAATCAGTACTTTGTTGAAGGAAAAAGACAGATGGGCATGTTGTTCTCAAACTATGGTAATGAAGAACTTGGAAGGGAGTCGCTAAAGAAAATTCTCTTTACAGCCATGCAATACTCCCTGGAGTTTGACCTGCTTGTTCCTCCCTACGACACTGTAAAGATTGCATCTGTAGGACAGTTGCAAACGAAAATCCAATATTCAAAACTGGTTACCGGTAAAAGGCTTGGTTTCCAGTTTAATTCGGACGATGTCCTTGAAGAATAACTTTATAAATTACTTAATATCTAAAGTACTATGCTGATCAAGAGTAAAAAATACTGGTCAGTAGGAAGAAAGAAAGCGATAATATTTATTGTCGGCTTTCTGTTTATTTACCCTTTTACCCTAGCGCAGAATACCAGGTCGTCTCTTGTTCCACTTATAGTAAAGAAGGGATCATACGTCTTTCTTTATGATAGTCTTTATCATTTTTCTCACGATACAATATTATACCTGTCAAATACGCTCTTACCTGACGACCCTGAAGCAATACAGAAAACAAAAGTATTTTACGACTCACTACAGGCCAAGGCCCAGAGGAGACAATTTACAAAAAGACTCTACGATCTTGCCATAGTTCTTCCGCCCGATGCGAATTACCAGGATCGCAGAGTAAAAGCTACAGATGACTACAGCGACAGCAATGGCAAGGTAATAAGGAAGATAAGTATAAAAAGGCTTGACCCCTTCGGAACAAGTATTAACGACCCAGAAGCTGAAGCTGCAAGCGGATTCTCTGAATTTCTGAACCGTACACATCCACTTACAAAAGAGTTTGTTATCAGAAACTATCTAATGTTCGAAGAGGGAGATAGCTTTTCAAGTTTTGACCTGAGCGAGTCGGAGAGGATTATCAGGAAGCTCAAATTTATTGACGACGCCAGAATAATTGTAATACCGGTTAGCGAAGAAATGGTTGATATAATCATAATTACCAGGGATGTATACTCACTGGGGCTCAGTTATGATATCCGGTCAGCTAAATCAGGCACTCTCGATTTATTTGAAAGAAGTTTTCTTGGACTGGGACACGATTTTATTATCTCTTTCCCATACGACTATAATGTGGATTATTATGGATTTGGGTACCAGCTCTCATACAAGGTAAGGAATATTTCTAAATCGCTGATCGATGCATCTGCAAGCTACTCAAACGCACTTGGCAAAGAGTATTATGATCTTAGTCTGAACCGAAAGTTTATTTCTGCGACCACAAAATATGCTGGTGGTTTCAATATGCGGGAAACATATACTTCCAGCGACCTTGATACTCTTGAAACACGTGAAAAAATAGAGTTTAATAACCTTGATATATGGCTGGGCAGATCATTTATGATCGATAAGACAAGTATGACAAGACTTATTATATCAGGACGTTATATCAACAATAATGTATTCAGGAGACCTGAGATAACAAGCAACTCCTATTATTCATTACAAAAATACAAGGTATTCCTTGGGTCTGTATCCCTGGTTAAGCAGGATTATTTTAAAACAAGCCTGATATATAATTACGGAAGAACTGAGGATATTGCTTACGGTGTCAATTTCCAGTTAACTTTCGGCAGGGAAAATAATGAGTTCAGGGATAGGAATTATTACGGAGTCGGCCTCTCTATGGCCAACTTCCCTGGCAAAATGGGTTATTTATATCTAAATAGCCAGCTGGGTTTTTTCCATGATGGTGAATCCGTAGAACAGGGAGCTCTGGATTTGGAAGCAAATTATATATCGAATCTTTCTTCCGTGGGGAAATATCGCTTCAGGTACTTTGCCAACCTCAGGTATACAAGGGGTTTCAATAGATACGACAATGAATATCTCAGGATAGAAGACAATACGGGCATTAGAGGATTTTCCAACGATACTATCAGACCCGACCAAAGACTTATTCTGAACCTTGAAACAATTTCATTTACACCTATATATGTATATGGATTTCGTTTTGCATTTTACGGATTTACCGATATAGGAATATTTACAGGTAAAGATGCATTCAGAACAGACAACAATATAATTTCTGAAATAGGCCTGGGCCTGCGAATAAGGAATGATAACCTGATCTTCAGGACAATCCAGTTCAGGTTTAGCTACTTCCCTCTCAGTCCTCCTTATTCGAGCATGAGGAATTTGGATATTACCGGAGAAAAGTTGCTGGAATCCAAAAACTTCGACCCAACTTCTCCCGGATTAATATACTATAGGTGATAGTCAGGCGAAGCCAGCCATATTATTAAATAAAAGTTATTTTTGCATAAGTTCTTTTTACTGAATAGAGCAATGTTCGAAAACACTAAAGACTTTATAAACAGGCATAATCTTTTTGAAAAAGGCAGTAAACTCCTGCTGACCGTAAGCGGAGGTATTGACTCTATGGTTATGCTGGATATTTTCAGGAAGCTTGATTATAAGATAAATGTTGCTCATTGCAACTTTTCACTCAGGGGAGAGGAAGCTGATAATGACCAATCTTTTGTTAAGGATTATTGTAAGCGTTCTGGAATACCGTTTTTTACAATAAATTTTGACACTTCACAATACGCTGAAGAAAAGGGTCTTTCAATCCAGATGGCTGCAAGAGAACTAAGGTATAGCTGGTTTGAGGAATTAAGATCCGAAAATAATTTTAGTTCAATTCTACTGGGCCATAACTATGATGATGTAATTGAGACTTTCTTTATTAATCTAACCAGGGGAACAGGGATTAAGGGCCTTACTGGAATTAAACCAGTGAACGGAAGGCTGGCCAGGCCACTTTTGCATGCATCAAGGGAAGAAATAGAAAAATATGCATCAGATAATAAGATCACTTACCGGGAAGATTCAACAAACATTGAAACAAAATACAAGAGAAACAAGATCAGACATAAGATCATCCCCCTGTTCAATGAGCTGAATCCTTCATTTTATTCTTCAATGGAAGATACCATTAGACGTCTGGATGAAACACAGCAGCTGGTCGATAAAGAAATAACTGATGTCAGAAAAAGAATTTTTGTTGTTCATAAGAATATTATATCGGTAGAGATTAATAAATTATTAGAGCTAGAGCCCTTTGAACTTTATTTATATGAATTATTTAAAGACTTCGGAATAGGCTCAAGGTGTGTTGGCGAGCTTAATAAACTTATCTCCTCATCACCTGGTAAAAGCATAACAACAGGGAGTCACAGCATACTCAGAGACAGGGAAGAATTACTTATTTCAGATGCAGTAGGGGAAGACAAGGAAACATCCGATACACAGATTATTAACAATATTAGAAGCATTCCCGGATATATCACTGAAGTGGTCGACTCAGAAGGTCTGAAAATAAGCGGAGATAAAAATACAGCATACCTCGATTATGACCTGGTAAAGCTGCCCCTTATAATAAGAGGCTGGGAAGAAGGCGACTGGTTTTATCCATTCGGGATGGAGGGCAAAAAGAAACTCAGTGATTTTTTTATTGACCAGAAAATAGCCCTGATAAGAAAAAAAGATATCCGTATATTTTTATCGGAAGGAAAAATATTCTGGATTGCCGGATACAGGATCGATAAGCGTTTCCGTGTTAGCGACCACACAAGAAAGGTTCTGGTAATTTCAAAGATAAAATAATTAAGAACCTGCCTCTATATTCAGGCGTAGCCTGTCGAATAGTTGATGTAGCTCATCTTCCTTCTCATTCTCAAGCATTAAGATAAGGTCTTCCAGCCTTTTCATAATCTCATGTAGCTTACCTATTGAGTAAGGATTGAGTAAAATACCGCTAAGTAAATCGTCATCCTCAGACAGTAAGCCTCTTGCAATGTCAAGGTGAGCCTTAAATGTTGTACCGGGAACTTCCAGTTTCTTCATGCAGGCTGAAAAGACTATTGTAGAACTAAAGGGAACAGATAAGGAATAGGCTATAACCTGATCATGCTCAACAAAGCTATACTCAAAAATTCTTAATTTAAGTGACCTGTAGAAATCCATAAAAAATCTCTTTCCGTCAGGATCAGATTCTTTAATAATAACTGCATTCTGTCCGCTCAGGTTTCTGATATTACCGAATGTGGGACCGAACATGGGATGAGTTGATACAAACCTCCGCCCACTGTTTGCATAATACTCTTCCAATCCGTTCTTTACCGAAGTGATATCGGATAAGATACAATCCTTATGCAGAAAGGGCATAATGCGGTCAAAAGCAGACCTGGTTTGCTTAAGCCCTACTGCGTTAATAACCAGCTGTGGCTCAAAATCCTCTATCTCTTCCGCTTCTCTGAACCTGTATGTATTAAAGAGATATTTTAAACTATCTGCGTTGGTATCATATACACCTACCTGGTAATCAAGACAAAGTGTTTCTGCCAGCCATGAACCCATTTTACCAGCACCTGCAATTAATATTTTTTCAATCATTATTGCTTTTCCCTTTCACCGTTTATCCCTCTGTCTATTAATAAAAGATCTGCAAGGGCAATAGCAGTTACAGACTCAATAATTACGGGCATCCTGAGAGCTATGCAGGCATCGTGACGACCTTCAACCTCAAGCGTAACAATTTTATCTTTTGCCAGATCAACAGTTTTCTGGGGCCTTGAAATACTTGAAGTTGGTTTTACAGCAAGCCTGAAATATATTTCATTTCCATTACTGATACCACCATTTATTCCTCCGGCGTTATTTGTAGACGTTCTACCACCCGTACTAATTATCATGTCATTATGATCTGAGCCTCTCATACTCGCTGATCTGAAGCCAGATCCGAATTCAATGCCCTTAACTGCTGGCACAGAGAAAACGATAGCCGATATCTGAGATTCAAGCGACATAAAAAAAGGCTCACCCAAACCTGCAGGAATACCTTTTACCGAACACTCTATAATCCCACCCACAGAATCATTATCAGCAAGAGCAGAATCTATTGCTTCTTCTATCTTCTCCGAGCCTCCAACCTCGCTTACCCTGGCCTTTATTTCAAGCTTACCAAGTATTTTACCTGCAATAAGTCCTGCCACTACTATGCCCCATGTAAGCCTTCCCGAGAAATGCCCTCCACCCCGGGGGTCGGCAAAACCACCATACTTTATCCTTGCAGTCATATCAGCATGGCCCGGTCGAGGAATATCCTTTAACTTATCATAATCGGAAGAAAGCTTATTGCTATTATTGGTTGAAATTAATATAGGAGACCCGGTAGTAATCCCTTTATATATTCCAGACATAATTGTGGGGATATCGTGCTCACTCCTTGGAGTTGTTCCTTTAGCACCCGGTTTTCTTCTGTCGAGTTTTTCGAGCATCTCTTCTACGCTTACCTCTATACCGGGAGGGCATCCATCTATTATCACACCAACCGATGGTCCATGTGATTCTCCAAATAAAGAGACTCTGAATATATTTCCAAATGTATTCATATTATTGTTGGTTTATTAGTTCAACATCAAGACCCAGTTTCGCCACATCATCAAAAAACCCGGGGTAAGATTTACTTACGGCTTCTGAGCCGTTTATTATTACCTGTCCATCCGCACCGGCTGCTGCAATTGCGAGAGCCATTGCTATTCTATGGTCGCTATGAGATTCAACTTCCGCAGCTTTAATCTTATTCTTTCCATAAATCTCCATCGAATCCTCCCTAACAGTTATTTCCACGCCCAGTTTTGCAAATTCCTTTTTCAGGGTTTCAGAGCGATTACTTTCTTTTGCTACCAGCCTGGCCGTCCCCTTTAATACCGACTTACCTGTGCAATATGCTGCCAGAGCAGTAAGAGGTGGGGCCAGGTCGGGACAATCGGAGATATCAAATTCAAAAGGGTTAAGCCTGGCTTTAGAAACTGTTATCTCATTGTCGCGTGTAATAATCTCTGCCCCTGCATTACGTAAAAAATCAATTATTATCCTGTCAGACTGAACCGAGCTAAGTGATAAGCCCTTAATTGTAACACTCCCTGATATTGCACCCAGAACCGCAATAAAGGATATTCCACTCCAGTCCTCCTCAACCCTGTAAGCAGAAGGAAGATATACCTGACCTCCTTTTATAAATATTTCTCTGTAATTTCTATTTTCAATTTTAATACCAAAAGACTCCAGTACGTTAATAGTCAGGTCGATATACGGCCTGCTCTTAAGAGAGTCAATAACAAGGGTTGAGTCTTCAGTCAGCAGGGGAAGGGCAAATAGTAATCCGCTTATAAGCTGCGAGCTGAGCGACCCGTCTATTTCCAGCCTTCCTCCATATATTGGTCCCTGTATTTTAAGCGGTAGAAAGCCTGATGAAGACTCCACCCTTGCACCCAGGGATCTCAAGGAATCTTCAATCATTCCCATGGGCCGCTTTAAAACAGAGCCCTGTCCGCTTATAGTAATTTCTTCCTCGCATAAGGACGCGATAGCAGAGAAGAGCCTTACTCCAAGACCTGACTCGCCACAATTCAGTTCGTGGCACAGAGGCTTTAAGCCTCCTCTAATCTGCAGAGTATTTCCATCTCTAATGATTTTAGCCCCAAGGCACTCTGCCATCTTAAGGGAAGATAGAGAATCGGCTGATTCTGATATATTTGAAATTAGTGAGAGTCCGTCACATAGCAGGGATGCTGCTACAGCTCTTTGCATGGAGCTCTTGGAGGGCCTTGAATAAACTGAACCCGAAATATCAGAGGGATTAATTAGGCTTAACATATTATAATCTATTTTCCATCCATTTAACAAGATCCTTAAGTAGCATATCCCTGACAAAGGCCTCCCCTATATCCTTCAGCAAGACAAAATGTATTATATCCTTCTCCCTTTTCTTGTCCCTCTTTACCATATCCAGATAGGACCTTTTTAGCTGTGGGGTATCAGGCACAAGTTCGAGCGATTTTAAAAGGGATGCTATTCTGGTAAATTTGTCCTTACTTAAGTAGCCTTCTTCGTAGGAGATAAGTGATGAGAGGTACATTCCCCTGGCAACAGCCAATCCATGCTTAAGACCGCTTTCAGTTTCTATAGCATGACCGATGGTATGGCCAAAATTAAGCAGACGCCTCTCCCCTTCTTCCCTTTCATCATTTTCTACTATTTTCATTTTTATTTTGACCGACCTGCTTACCACATCGTTCATTAATTCAATATTACGAGCATTAAGTTCTGCTTTATCTTCTTCCAGAATACTGAACAAAGCACTATCTCTTATAAGGGCATATTTTACAACCTCGGCAAGTCCTGATTTAAAATCTTCTGGGGGAAGAGTTTGCAACATAGCCGTATCACAAATAACAAATTCTGGCTGTGTAAAGCATCCAATTACATTTTTAAAGCTGCTGCTATTTACCCCATTTTTACCACCTACACTGGCATCTACCTGTGAAAGCAGGCTTGTGGAGACAAAGCCAAACTTTATTCCCCGCATATAAATTGAAGCTAAGAAACCTGTTATATCGCATATAACTCCCCCTCCGATACCAAGCAGGAAATATGATCTGTCGACTTCCAGTTTAAGCAATTCATGAATAAGCTGGTCGATTACCCGTAGTGTTTTTGAAGACTCACCTGGAGATAAAGTAAGGACCTGACAGTCAGGAAACTCACCCGAGTAAAGATTTGACAAATTACTATCTGTAATAATAATTGTTTGTCCGGCAGGGATAAGCTCCCTTACCCCTGCCCAGTTTTCTCCGATATAGATATCAGATATCCGGCCACTAAGTGAAAAATTGAGTTTTGTCATTTATGCTCTGTTTCTAAGCTTAAAGGTAGAAATTCCGGAAGATTAATTCATTACTCTATTCTGAAAGTTAATAGACTCCTGGTGCACCTGCTTAAAAATCTGAATAATAAACTGGTCGCTTAAACCGAGGGCCTGAGCTTTGCGCAGCCTGTCTTCGAGTATTTCCGACCACCTGTTTGTTTGCAAAATTGTAATATTTTCTTTCTTCTTATATGCACCTATTGCTTCTGAAATTGCCATCCTGCTTCTTAATACCCTAAGCAATTCCTCATCCCACTGATCAATCTGCCTTCTAAGTCCTTCGAGACCTTCCAGCTGCTGAGATGATTTAACATCATGACTTCTCAGTATCAGTCTGTCGAGCAGATCCTTTAGCTCCGCCGGAGTCAGCTGCTGATCTTTATCACTCAGCGCCTCATAAGGTTTATAATGAGTTTCGATAAAGAGGCCGTCGAAATCAAGATCCATAGCAGTTTGAGAGACATTAAACAATAAGTCTTTCGACCCGCATATATGGCTTGGATCTGTTACTATAGGAATTTCGGGTATCCTTCTTTTTAGCTCTATAGGTATTTCCCATTGTGGAGGATTGCGGTAGGAGTTATCACCATAGTAACTAAATCCACGGTGAACTGCAATAAGGTTCTTAAGACCTACCTTGTTAAGTCTCTGAAGGGCGCCTATCCATAACTCTATATCGGGGTTTATCGGGTTTTTAACAAATACAGGTATATTATAGCCCCTTAGAGCATCAGCAATCTCCTGTACCGCAAAAGGATTTGCAGTTGTGCGGGCACCTATCCAGAGTATATCTACCCCATGGTTTATAGCCTCCTTCACATGCCATACATTGGCAACCTCGGTGGCTGTTAATACACCGGTCTCTTCTTTGGCACGTTTAAGCCAGGGAAGAGCGATGGAACCCATGCCCTCAAAAGTATCCGGACGGGTACGGGGCTTCCATATCCCGGCCCTGAAGATATTGATGCCAATATCTTTTAGCTGTTTTGCTGTCTCAACAACCTGTATTTCTGATTCTGCAGAACACGGTCCTGATATTAACAAAGGCCTCTTATCATGACAGCAAAGCTGACTATTATCCAGGTTTAATTCGTCGCTCATAATTTCTTTTTTAATCTATTAATGTAATTCTTTCCAAACACCTTTCCAGCTCCTGATCGGGCAAACAGAGGGAGGTTCTGATATATTTCCTTCCGTTTGTTCCAAATACAGACCCCGGGGTAATAAATATTTTATATCTCTCAAGAAGATAATCTGAATAATCATATGCTGAAGAATATCCCTCTGGCAGTCCAGACCAGACGAATAAACCCGCCTGCCCGTCACGGTAAGGAGATCCCAGTCTGTTTAAAATCTTATATACTATCTCTCGTCTTTTTCTATAGCTTTCGTTTAAATTAAGCATCCATTCTTCTCCGGCCTTAAGAGCCTCAGTGGCAGCCATCTGAATTGGAAGAAACATCCCTGAATCAATATTGCTCTTTACCTTCAGCACATTAGAGATATTTTCTTTTGAGCCGGCTAGCACACCCACACGCCATCCTGCCATATTAAAGGCTTTACTCAGGGAGTTAAGCTCCATAGAGTGTTTTTTTAAGGGATCAAAAAGGAGTAAGCTAAGAGGCTGAGGATTAAGAATCTGGCTATAGGGATTATCATTTACAAGCAGTATATTATTACTCCTGGCAAATTCAATAAGGTTTTTCAGTGCAGCTGCCGGTGCAACTTTACCGCTAGGCATATTGGGATAGTTAACCCACATAATTTTCACGCCGGAAAGATCCATATTACTTAACTCCCCCATGTCCGGAAGCCAGTTATTGGACTCAGTAAGGTTATAATATATAACCCTGGCACCGCATATCTTTGCAGCAGCTCCATAGGCAGGGTAGCCAGGGTCAGGTACCAGAACCCCATCACCACTATTAAGGAAGGCAAGGCTGATATGCATTACACCTTCCTTTGAACCCATCAGGGGCAAAACCTCCTTATTATGATCAAGTTCAACATTATATATATTTCTATACCACTCGCTAAAAGCAAGGCGCAGATCCGGAATACTATTATAAGGCTGGTATCCATGAGCATTATCTGAATAGATCGTTTCGATAGCCTTTTTAATTACCTCTTCAGAAGGTTTCATATCAGGATTGCCAATTCCCAGGTTTATAATATCCTCTCCACGTGATTTCAGTTCCCGTATCTGCTTCAGCTTGGTAGAGAAATAATACTCGCTGATGTGATTTAATCTTGCAGCTGCTTTTATCATAATTTAAAAAAAAATCCCGGTTGTTCCGGGATATTATTCATTATCAATATATTAATAAGAAATTACCCCTTAGTATAGTAATAGTAGTAGTAATAATAATATGTCCTGTAGTTAATCATAGTGCAAAAAAAAAGTCCCTTTAGGGACTCGTTAACAATTATATTTATATATAACAGCCCTTAATCCCTTGCAGTAAGGAAGTAATAATAAGAGTAGTTATAAGTGTTATGGCGCATATTCTCTGTTTTGATGACAACAAATGTATACTTCATATCTTTATTTCCAAAGAAAAATTCTATTTTTCTGCTAAGAAATCATAAATTGCAAAGACAGCTATGACTAAGAAGGAGCGATACCGGCTTACTATTGAATATTTTCTGAAAAACAGACCGGTAGCTGAAACAGAACTAGTGTATAAGGACCCCTACGAGTTGATTGTTGCAGTAATACTCTCAGCGCAATGTACCGATAAGAGGGTTAACCAGATCACTCCCGCACTTTTCTCACAATACCCGTCGGTTAATGATATGGCTTTAGCCAGCCAGGAAGAAATATACGACTATATTAAATCATGCTCATATCCCAACAATAAGGCCAAACACCTTAAGGGAATGTCGATGATGCTAACAGAAAAGTTTAAAGGCCTGGTGCCTTCAGATTTAAATCAACTTCAGGAATTACCAGGAGTGGGCAGAAAAACAGCAAATGTAATTGCCTCTGTAATCTTCAACAAACCCACCATGGCAGTCGATACTCATGTATTCAGAGTATCCAGGAGAATTGGACTGGCAAGCAATGCCAAAACCCCACTGGCTGTTGAGAAACAATTAATGGCAAACATCCCTGAAAACCTGATTCCCCTTGCCCATCACTGGCTTATTCTGCATGGCAGGTATATCTGCAAAGCCCGTACCCCGCTATGTATGGAATGCGGACTGAGGACTTTCTGCAAGTATTACATTTCAAAATATAGCAAAGACAGTTGAGATTATAACTATTTAATATATTTTTACATTAATTCGCAATACTGATTATCTAAGCAATATGAATATACAAGACTCAATTGAGAATCTGCGAAAAGATATTGCTTCACTCAAGCAACAGAACTCTCAGCTAGAAAGAACAATCGTTGAACTGAAAGCATCTGAAGAAAGCAAGAAGAGGATTATAGATGTATTCAGGTCTACGCCCCAGATGATGGCAATAAGTAACCTGTCTGATGGAAAATATATTGAAGTAAACCAGAACTTCCTGGATACACTTGGCTATAGCCGGGAAGATATTATTGGGAAAAGTTCTGATGAAATAGACCTGTTCGCGAGCATTGTTCAAAGCAATAAATTTATCAAGAAGCTTCCACGACTTAAGAAGGTTAAGGATTTTATTGTAAGTATTAATACAAAAAGCGGCGAAACCATAGACTTTAAATTCTCAGCAGAGCCTGTTTTTATCGGAGAAGAAAGATTTCTTCTGACAAGTTACACTCCTGTTGATATATCTGAATTATCAGATTTGGAAATTAATCAGACTTTTGAGAGACTACGGGAATTATTTGAGTCGCTCACAAATTTTGTAATGGTAGTAAATCCCGATATAAAGGGAAGAATAATTATTGAATATATAAATAAGGATTCGCGTGAATTCAGAAATTTTGATCCGGATAACATAATTGGCAAAGACCTGCGTGGACTGGATATTAGAAATAAAGATGTAATTCTAGAGCTCATTGGTAAAATAGTAGTATCGGGTCAGCCTAATAAACAAACCATACTTGATTTCGGGAAAGAAGACGAGGGTTATTACTTTGGTATCAGGCTTAATACAGGCGAAGTTATTCTTATCTGGGAGCCAGGAGTAATTCAAAGGTCAAGAGAGAAAGAGCTGCTTGCTCAAGGGGATGTATTTGAACGTTTTGCTGATATGATCCCGAATGGTGTTTTTGAAATCAATCTTAAGGGCAAGCTTACATATTCGAACGCAAATGGGCTTGAAACCTTTGGCTATACCAGTGCAGACATGGAAAAAGGCCTTTCAATAAGACATTTATTCGGAGAATCTGATCTTAAGGCAGTTTTTGATAATTTAAAAATGATTGATGCGCCAGGGAAGATTATTACAAACGAGTATATAGCATATACCTCTGCAGGGAAAGAACTTCCTGTACTTTCACATACAACAGGAATTTACGATATGAGAGGTAAACTGCTTGGATACAGGGGCGTTCTGACCGATATATCCGAAAAGAAAAAGATTCAGGATGAGATATTAAAAGAAAAGATTCAACTCGAAACGCTTATTGAATCTGCTCCCGAGAGCATTGTATGGACCACACAGGATGGTACTATTGAGAAGGTTAACAGGGAGTTTATACGAGAATTTGGATATACTGAAAAAGAATGCATTGGCAGTAATATTGACGAACTGCTGATCCCTGAAGATATTGCTGATGAGGGAAGAGAATTTACAGAAAGAGCATGCAAAAATGAAACTATATCAGTTGAAACATACAGGAAAAGGAAGAGTGGTGAAAAAATATTTGTTTCTCTTCTTATAAAACCTGTCTCTTTCAGGGATCGTACTACCTCACTGTTTGCAATCTACAGAAATATTTCAGATAAACAGAGAGAGAGCGACCTGAAAGCGGTAATCCAGAATATCTCAAATGTAGCACTTACTCAAACAGAATTCCAGGACATTTTTACAATCTTTAAAAATGAGATAGGTAAGCTCTACGAAACAAAGAATTTTTACATCGTGCTTTATGATGAGAAGAATCAAACACTTAACCTTCCATTATATACAGATGAGAAAGACGCCTTCGATATGGTTCCTATTAAAGGAACCCTTACCGGGTGGCTTATCAGAGAGGGCAAGCCATCCTTACTAAAAGAAAAAGATATTGAGGTGCTGGAAAAGAAAATGGTTATCGATCTGGTAGGAACACCTTGCAAGGTCTGGATGGGAGTGCCTCTGACAATTGAGAATAAGATAATAGGGGCCATGGTACTTCAGGATTATGAGAATGAATCAGTATTTACCGATCACGACCTGGAAGCCATAAATCTGATTGGAAACCAGATTGCCCTTGTGATTCAAAGAAAGGAGATGCTTGCTAACCTGGTGATTGAAAGAAAGAAAGCAGAGGAAGCTGCCAGGTTAAAGCAGCAATTTATGTCTACAATGAGTCATGAAATCAGGACTCCGCTGAACGAAGTAATAGGAATCACAAATTTACTCCTGCAGGGCAACCCCAGAAGCGACCAGATGGAGTATATCAAAACACTGAGATTTTCCGGTAATCACCTGCTGACACTGGTAAATGATGTTCTCGATTTTAATAAGATGGAATCTGGCATGATAGTGTTTGAAAAAACTTTATTTAGTCTGACAGATTTCTTAAACGATCTAAAGAGAACCTACTCTTTCAGAACTGATGAGAAAGGATTAAAATTTGATATTGAGCGCTCTGAAAATATGCCAGATGAAATTATTGGCGATCCAATAAGGCTAAACCAGGTATTATCAAACCTGCTCTCAAATGCAATAAAATTTACCTCTTCAGGCTCAGTTAAGCTAAGTATAAAGGAAGAAAAAAGAGACCAAAAAAATATTGATCTGAAGTTTGAGGTTAGTGATTCCGGAATAGGGATACCGGAAGATAAACTTGAAACTATCTTTGAAAGCTATACACAGGCCTCAGAGGATACAACCAGAAAATATGGAGGCACAGGCTTAGGCCTGTCGATCGTTAAGAAACTTACAGAGCTCCAGGGCAGTACAATAGAGGTTTTTAGTGAAAAGGGTAAAGGATCTACCTTTAGTTTCAACTTAAAATTCATACTGTCAGAAAATACTTCGCAACGCAAACCAGAGGAGACAACAGAAGAAGAACAGTTTAATCAACTGCTTGGTAAAAAAATACTTATAGCAGAAGACAATAAGATAAATTTCTTTGTTGCAAATAAGTTCCTTACAAAGTGGGGCATTACAGTGAGTCATGCCGAAAACGGAAAGATCGCAATCGACATGATTAATAAAAACGAATATGATCTTATATTAATGGATCTGCATATGCCCGAAATGGATGGTATTGAGGCGACCGAAATATTAAGATCCTCTGAAAAACCGGAAATTAGCACAATTCCAATTGTTGCACTTACCGCGGCTATTATGTCTGAACATGAAGATAAAATTGAAGGTCTTAATATTAACGATTATATATTAAAACCCTTTAAGCCCAAAGAATTGTACGACAAGATTCTTAAGAATGCAAGATAGGAGACTTTTCGAAGCCTTAAACTAACGGATACAGTGTTTATTTATCTCTGAGGCAGCTCTGTTATTGCCATATTTCAGCGCCATACGGAAATCCCGACAGGCATCTTCCAGCTTTCCGGTATTTAGTAATGCAGTTCCTTTTCTATAATATGCATCTGCATCATCTGGTTTAAGATCAAGTGCCATGGAATAATCATAAATAGCATACTGCCATGTTTTTGTTAGGCTATATACGTCTGCCCTGTCGATATAGTGATCGGCATTTCCGGGAAAAAGCTCTATGCTTCTGCTAAAGTATTTAAGCGCATCTGAATAACTTCCTTTCTCTCTCAGTATTTTCCCAGCCAATGAAAGGCCATCTTCACTTGTCGGGTATAAATCCAAATATGCTTCTGCAATCTCTGCGGCCCTGTCCCTATCGCCTGCCAGCCTGTTTGATTCGGCAAGCTTCAGTAAAAACTCAGATTCTGCAGGGAAAAGATCACTCGCATTTTCACTTATATTAACTGCCTCTGTAAATCTCCTTTCTTTTATTAAAACATCGATAAAATTAAGGTAGGCATCGGGCTTATTATATCCTTCATCCAGGGCTAATCTGATCTTTTCAAGACCTGATTTATTATCGCCTGTAGTAATCATAACCAGACCTTCCAGGTATATCATTGCTGCTTCATCCCTGTAAACCGGGATAAGCCTGTTCTGAAGGCTCACCAGTTCTTCCAACCTTCCATTATTTACCAGGTAATCAGCTTCTTCAAGACCCTTTTCCAGGCCAGTATACCATGATCGTTTCCACAGGTTCTTCCACTCGTCAGTAGTCTGGAAAGAAGAAAAATGCTGGTTGAGCATTAGCTCTGATTCTGACTTCTTAAATGGCGATCTAAGGTGTTTCTCAAGATAAAAGACAAGTTTCTCCGGATCATTTCTGTCAGCATAAATAAGAGCCAGACCCAGATCCCCTGCTCCCAGAGCGATATATGATGCTTTTTGGTAAGAGCTTTCGGCTTCTGCACTCATTCCAAGGGCACCTTGTGCATCGGCGAGTATAAGATAGAGTCTGTAATCCTCGCTATTTGAAAGTGCCTCCCTGCATATTAGCGAGCTAGATATATAATTACCTTTATTAAACTCTGCTGCAGCCTTCCTGATATTAGCAGTCTGATCCTGTGCCCTGATACTTATCGTAAGCAGGAAAAGAAGAAGCAGTATCAATGTTTTTATCTTCATAAATTAATGCTTAATATTCTATTATTACAGGTTTGGCTCCCTTTTCAGTTATTAAATGAATAAACCCCGAAAGGTGGTACTGTTCGGGACCGCTTATCCTCCTTTCAGTCACATCACATTGGTAGAAGTATACACCTGGTGCTACAAGTGAGCCCTTATATGTTCCATTCCAGTCGAGCCGGGGTTCACTGGTTCTGAATATCTCAATTCCGGAACGGTTAAATAACCTGAAATCAACCTTTTCAATCAATCCCGATGTCTTTGCAATAAGCAGATCATTTTTACCATCTCCATTAGGAGTAAAGACATTGGGTATCTCGTAAAAGTTACACGAATCAACACATATGGTAATAGATTTCGGACTTTCATTGCCGTTGCTGTCGTAAGCAGATACGGCATAGCAGCCGGCAACAATCTGATCCGGACCGTTCAGGTCATGCCTGAAATGCAGGGTGTCGGTTTCAGGAACTGAATCAAGAAATTCGAGACTGGCACCAAAATCCCCCTTATAATAAATATTGTAGCCTTCAATATCGGCAAAACACAGGGGGTCATCAAAACTCCATACGAGCAGGTTATAAAGCTCATCGCAGTTAGTACTTACTTCCAGGTCGGGTGTACATGGTGGCTCATTATCATAGGGAAGCACACAGGCCTGCTGTGATAGGTTGATAATACTATCTGGAAGAGTTGCACTCATATACTTGCCGGAGGTCTTGATATAATAGCAATACGACTGACCATTAATAAGGCCGTAGTCGACATAGTTAAGCTGATTGCTGGTACCAATAGAATCCCAGGCTGTTGTCAGGTCATTGTACCTGTAAATGGTATAGTCGGTATTGATCCATGGAACATTTAAACTAATATTGATATTAACCTTTTTATCACCCGGAGATAATACTATATAAGGTGTCGATGCTATACCCGGGTCGCCTATAAATCCCTCGTTACCTGCCTCATTATTATATAGTTCCACCCTGTAAATATATGCCTGGTCGACAGTATTTATCAGTGAATCAAGCAGAGTTGTATCATTCAGATCGTTAAATGTTTTTATTAGCTGGAAATTATCACCCGTAATACCTTCAGATCGTGAAATAAGAATATCAAAAGGCCCGAGTGCAGGAATAGTATCGAGCTGGTCGGGTTTTAGCCATTGGACCAGCACCTTACCATTAGCAGCATCAGTTTCGAGCACACTGGCCTTAACAACAAGTGGAACTCCTGAAATTAAGGATGTTGTGATCTCATTTGATGATTTACTCTCTGTCCCATTTGGATAAACAGCAACTATCCTGTAGCTATATTGCACACCATTTTCAAGGCCGTTTCCGTTGTTTGTATCGGTATAGTTAAGAGTATTATAGCCAGAGGCAAAGCCCACCAGCTCGAAGTCGAGGTATTCCGGTATACCATTGGTGCAAGAATCTGGAGAAAAAGATGTAGGATTAACACTGCGATAAATATTGTATCCCTTGATTATATTGGTATTGTAGCTGCCCCAGGTAAGATTAATAAACTTACCCTGAGGACTTGCACTGATAAGAAGCGGTGAGGGGCCAAGAACTTTTACCTTGAAATTATCAATATCAAATAATTCAATATCGGGATTATTATCTTCAGATTTAATAAGAATATCATAGGGTTGGTCGCGTACAGCACCATGACAACTTACCCATTTAAACCTATAAGTTGCCGATCCCGGAGTTATAGAAATACTATCGAAGGAGGGTATACAATTATCAAAAGTAAAAAGGCCTGAAGTTACCAGAAGAGTCATTATATCACCATCCTCATCGCTGGCACTTATATCAAACTCGATAGAATCACCTGCTTCGATACAGAAATCGTCAAGAAAACCATTTACCGGCGGATTATTATCAGTCTCATAAACATCTATCTGCATATCCCTCACAACCGTTCCTATTTTATATCCCATTCGCCATTCGCTAATTTCGATTGCCACATTATATCGTCCAAGCTCAATCGGAGCATCCCATATCAGGTCTCCGTTAAGAGAATCGATATAAAACTCATTTGAAGCAGGTGGTAATGAGTAATTTTCAATAGGTATACCATCTTCCCTGGTACACACGGTTAGTCTGTAAGAGAGGCTGTCGCCATCCACATCAAAGGCCCCTGGATTATGAATAAACCTGTGTCCGAGAGCTGCCTTATCATAAGGTGGATTTAATAAAGTAGGAGTATTATTGTAACCAATATTGGGATCAGCGAGCAATACAGTAGAAATCGAAAATACAACATTTACTGAATTAGGGATATTGTTTATACCATCGTTACGGTTAGGATCCTGGACCACAATTTTATATACTCCTGAACCGGGATATGTGTGCTGTACTTTATATACATTCCTCTGGTAATAATTTGGAAGTTGCTGCAGCTCAACCCTGGCTGCTATTGAGGCTGTATTATCGCCCCAGTCAACTTCAAGATAATCCCTGTCGGCAAGGCTAAGAACATAGGTGAATGTTGTTATAGTAATCTCGTAAGTCAGATCAGATATCTGCCTGTATGTAATCTCCCCTGCCCTGTTATGTGTAGCATAGGAATTTGCTGTAAGGACAATAAGTAATAATATTAATATTTTTTTCTTCATTTGAATCTTCTTACTGTTTATTCCCCTGCAAATATCTCCTCAGTTTTGGAGGCTGTGAATTTTACTCCAACTTCCCTGTTATTTAGCTTCAGGATAAAAAGGTTTACCTGGTCCCTGTATAAACCATTAAGTATTTTGTTTACAACGCTTATTCTCCCTTGTTCTTTTTCTTTAATATCAACAGAAAAGTACAGCAGTGTTTCAAGATCAAGAATTTCCTTCTTTATAAGCTTTAAGTCAGTATTATCGCCATCAGAGCTAATTGTAAGATGCTCACTAATATATTTTTCGTAATATGAATCTGAACCGGTAAAAATAAAAAGATGATCTAATTCTGAATATGTGCCTTCGGCATCATATAAGCGGTAAAGGTCAAGTGCAAGATCGTCGGTATACATCCTGACTGATAGAACAAGTTGATCTGTCTCATTATCACGGTACAAACTTGACATAGAGACATGTACCGGGTGAAAAGGTAACAGAGTAATTAATATGGAAAATAGTTTAAGCATTAATATTCTTAAAACGCTAAAATACCTCAAAAATCAGACCATTCAATCAGACCTGACCGGCTCTTTCTTTAAGGTATTCAACAGAACCTACCTCGATATATGAAGAACCTGTTCCTCTTGAAAAGTTTCCGGCCAGAACTACAATCATATCATCATCTTTCAGGTCCTCTGTTTCGAGAAGTCCCGACAGTGCCACTTTAAGGAACATATCTGAAGACTTATGCTCTTCCTGGAGCGATGCATATACGCCGTAGGAAAGTGCCAGTTCTCTCATTGTCCTGGGCGAATAACACTGTGCCATCACATAATTTATTCCTCTGAATGACGACATATTCCTTACTGTACGGCCTCTTACCGTATCACAAATTATACATTTTGCCCCAACCCTTGATGCGGTTTTTACTGCAACTTTTGCAAGATAAGCCGACACCTCACCAGTAAGATTACCTGAAGGAAGTTCCAGGAACTTTACCTTATTCTTTTCGACCTCCTTTGCAACCCTCGACATAATCCTGACAGACTCAACTGGATATTTTCCATAAGCAGTCTCACCGCTTAGCATTATTGCGTCGGTCTGAGAATAGATTGCATTGGCTATATCACTTACCTCGGCACGGGTTGGACGTGGACTATGTATCATGGAGTGAAGCATCTGAGTTGCCACGATAACCGGTTTGCGTTTCTTTATGCACCTGTTTATTATTTTACGCTGGATACCAGGAATGCGCTCGTATGGTATCTCTATTGCCAGGTCGCCCCGTGCTACCATAACACCATAGGCGTGCTCGAGAATCTCATCCAGGTTATCGACACCCTGCTGATTCTCTATCTTGGCAATTATCTTTATATTACTCTTATGCTCATCCAGTATCTGTTGTATATCAAGTACATCCTGTTTGTTTCTTACAAAGGAATGGGCTATAAAATCTATATCATTTTCAATTGCAAAATCGATATACCTCCTGTCCTTTTCACTCAGTGAAGGAAGGTTTATTCTTACATTGGGAACGTTTACACTTTTCCTTGAGCCCAGGGGGGCATCATTCATAACCTCACATATCAGGGTATTGCCATCTTTAGACTTAACATATAATTCAAGGTCGCCATCATCTATCAGGATATTTGATTTCAGAGGTACATCCCTGGCAAAGTCCTTATAGCTTACCGATATACAGGTTGAAGTAGAATGAACATCAGGTTCACCAACAATCTTTATCTCCTGTCCCTTCTCAAGAATTATATCACTGTCGCATTTGGTTGTCCTTACTTCAGGTCCTTTGGTATCGAGTAAAAAAGGTATCTTATCTGATACTTTCCTTACGTTTTCTACTACCCTTAATGTAGTCTCGATATCCTGGTGTGCCGTATTAATCCTGATAGCATCCATACCTGCCTCATAAAGCTGTCTGATAAATTCGGGTTCAGATCTCTTGTCCGATATTGTGGCGACAACCTTGGTCCTTTTTCTATCCATTTCTAAAATTGTATTATAATATTTCTTTAATAAAAGCCTCCACGGCCAGTTCGTAAACTCTTATACCAAATCCAAACATTGTCCCCGAACAGACCGAAGAAAGTAAGGATGTATGCCTGAACTCTTCCCTCTGCATGATATTGCTTATATGCACCTCAATAACAGGAGTTTCAATCGCAAGAACGGCATCCCTGATAGCAACTGATGTATGAGTATATCCTCCGGCATTCAGGATTATTCCATCACTATCGACAGATGAATCCTGTAAGTGATTAACTATTTCTCCTTCAATATTGGACTGGAAAAAATTCAAACCAATATCTTTATATTCTGACTTAAGTGATTTAAGGACTGAATCAAAAGATTCCACACCATAAATATCACTCTCTCTCTTCCCGAGAAGATTTAAATTAGGACCATTAATTATTGTTATTAGCATAAAAGGAATTGTTACAAATAATAAACAAAGATACTAAAAATACACTCCTTAAATTAGCGGGACGATAATGTTGCTAAATTTGTAAAATAAACTTAATACTACTTATTGAATGAATAAGCCCGGGGATGATACATGGCTGGAAGTTACAAAGGAATTTGAATCTTTTCTGAAGATTGAGAAGTCTCTCTCTGAAAATTCAATTGAAGCGTATATGCATGATGTGGCTCTTCTTCAAAAATTCTCGGAGTCTGAACTAAACTCAAAAGCTCCGGGCATAGTTAGCTTTGATGATATTAAGGCATTTATTATATGGTTAAATATTGACAACCCCAGGACACAGTCAAGAATAATATCTGGTATCAGAAGCTTTTTCAGATATATGATAATCGAGGGGAAGATAGAAGAAAATCCGGCCACTCTGATCGAATCCCCAAGGCTGGGCAGGGTACTGCCGGAAGTTCTTTCAGAAGAAGAGATAGATTCTATAATTGCCTCTATTGACCTCAGCAAGGCAGAGGGACAAAGGAACAGGGCAATTATTGAAACATTATACGGATGCGGACTGAGAGTGTCTGAGCTAATAAATTTAAAATTAACGGATCTTCATTTTTTGGAAGAGTATATCCTGGTAACAGGCAAGGGAGATAAGCAAAGACTGGTACCCCTTAATAATACCGTGATAAGGGAAATTAATAAATATATGGAAGACAGAAACAGCCTTAAGATAATAAGCGACAATAATATATTATTTCTAAATCGCAGGGGAAAAAGACTTACAAGAGAGATGATATATACAATAATCAAAAATCTTTCATCCCTGGCCGGCATCAGGAAAAATGTCAGCCCCCATACCTTCAGACACTCCTTTGCCACACATCTTATTAAGAAAGGGGCCGATTTAAGGGCAGTTCAGGAAATGCTGGGACACGAATCAATTCTTACTACAGAAATATATACGCATATTGACAGGCTCTACCTTAAGAAGACTATCGATTTACATCATCCCAGATCAGGTAAATAAACAGAATTTTCATTGAACAATTAAGTGCTTTCCCGACTTATTAAGATGAAGTCATGAAAGAAGTTTTAATATTTATCAAGCACTTTCTGGATGAACTATGGTTTATCACAGCTGAGATGTCGCCCTACCTCCTCCTGGGATTTCTCTTTGCCGGAATACTATACCTGCTTTTTCCGAAGAACAAGGTAAAAAAATATATGGGTAAGAACAGGCGTGGTGCTATTGTAAATGCTTCTATTCTCGGAATACCTTTACCTCTCTGCTCATGCGGAGTAATACCTACGGGACTTTCATTTTACAGGAATGGAGCATCAAAGGGATCGACAGTCTCATTTCTTATTTCAACTCCACAAACAGGAGTAGATTCTATAATGGTTACCTACTCTCTTCTTGGACTCCCCTTTGCAATACTAAGGCCTCTTATTGCCCTTTTTACAGGTATTGGAGGCGGCTTACTGACAAATCGTATCACAAGGAAGGATAAAGAGGATGACCGGGAAGCAGAATCTAATAATCAAAAACTGCCCTCCGGGTTTTTCCCAAAGATAAAAGAGATGTTTCGCTATGCCTTTGTTGAATTCCTGCAGGATATTATGGGATGGCTGCTTATAGGCTTAATGATAGCTGCTCTTATGGCAGTAGTTATACCGGATGATTTTTTTGCCGGTAAAGTAAGTAATGATTTTCTGGAGATGTTAATTGTGCTGGTAGCTGCCATACCGGTATATATATGTGCAACTGCATCAGTTCCTGTAGCTGCCATCCTTATGCTTAAAGGGCTTAGTCCCGGCGCAGCACTTGTATTACTGATGGCCGGGCCGGCTACAAATGCAGCAACCATAACAATGATCGCCAAAGTTCTTGGAAAGAAAGCTCTGTATAGCTATCTAATATCCATAATTGGCGGAGCATTAATATTTGGTACACTTATTAATAAGCTGCTTCCCATTGAATGGTTTAGAATACCAGAACATGTAATGAACCACGAGCACAATATCCTCCCTCCCTGGTTAAGTTATATAGCTGCTATAAGCCTATTATTACTTATTATCAATGGATATATACAGAGAAAAATACAGAGTAGAAAAAATACTTCTGAAAATTTAACTACAGATGTCAATATGGATAATATTAAGAAAATTACTGTAACAGGTATGACCTGTAATCACTGCAAGTCAAGTATTGAAAACGCATCAATGAGCATAGAAGGTGTGGAATCTGCAGATGCAGATCTCAAATCGGGAGAACTAACACTAAAAGGGAAGTTGTTTGACCTCTCTCAACTGAAAGAAAAGATTGAATCACTGGGCTACAGCGTAAAACAATCGTAAACATTTATATTTTTCGCATTCCCCTCTCTAATATTTTGATTTCCTGATCTTTAGATCATCAATAAAATATTGATGAATCTTTAATATTTTGCTATTTATTTTGTAAATTTGCGACTTATTTTGAACGTAAAATAAATTGAATTAATAATAGAATTATGTCAGAGCTTAAAAGAGTTTACACTTTCGGCGATAAAAAAGCTGAAGGTAATGCAGGAATGAAAAACCTGCTGGGAGGTAAGGGAGCGAACTTATGTGAAATGAACCTTATTGGAGTGCCGGTACCCCCGGGATTTGCAATTACAACGGAAGTATGTACCGAGTACAATAAATATGGACAGGAGAAGGTAGTAGAGCTACTGAAGGAAGAGGTTGAAGCTGCTATTTCAAATATTGAATCCATTATGGGGACTAAATTTGGAAGCAAAGAAAACCCCTGTCTTCTTTCTGTAAGGTCTGGTGCCAGGGTATCAATGCCAGGTATGATGGATACAGTGCTTAACCTGGGTATGAACGATGACGCAGTTATCGGATTAATAAATAAAACAGGAAATGAAAGATTTGCGTGGGACTCATACAGAAGATTTGTTCAGATGTATGGTGATGTAGTTCTTGGTTTGAAACCTGAATCGAAGGAAGACGTTGATCCCTTTGAAGAGATCATAGAGGAAATGAAGGTAGAGCGCAAAGTAATGAACGATAATGAACTGACAGTTGAAGACCTTAAGAATCTTGTAAGCAGATTTAAAGAAGCAGTAAAAGAGAAGACTGGCAGAGATTTCCCAACAGATCCATGGGAGCAATTATGGGGTTCAGTATGTGCAGTATTTGACAGCTGGATGAACGACAGGGCAATATATTATCGTCAGCTAAACGGTATTCCTGCAGAATGGGGAACAGCTGTTAATGTACAGGCAATGGTTTTTGGAAATATGGGACAGAATTCCGGAACAGGTGTTGCTTTTACCCGCGACGCGGCTACTGGTGAAAATATTTTTAACGGAGAGTACCTTATTGACGCACAGGGCGAAGATGTAGTTGCAGGTGTACGTACTCCACAGCAAATAACTCTCGAAGGATCTAAAAGATGGGCAGTACTGGCTGACGTAAGTGAAGAAGAAAGAAAAGAAGATTTTCCTTCACTTGAAGAAGTTATGCCAGAGGTTTACAAAGAACTATTAAATACCCAGAAGGCTCTTGAAAATCACTATTCTGATATGCAGGATTTAGAGTTTACCATACAGGACGGTAAGCTATGGCTGCTTCAGACCAGAAACGGTAAAAGAACAGGAGCTGCTATGGTTAAGATAGCTATAGATCTTCTGGCCGAAGGAAAAATTGATGAAAAAACAGCTTTATTGCGCCAGGAACCAAATAAGCTTGATGAGTTACTTCATCCGGTTTTTGACAAGCTGGCTCTTGAAACTGCCAATACCGTTGCAAAAGGTCTTCCTGCTTCTCCGGGAGCTGCAACAGGCCGAATCGTCTTCTTTGCCGACGAAGCTGCTAAATATAAAGAATCTGTACTTGTAAGGATTGAAACATCTCCTGAGGATCTGGAAGGAATGAATATTGCCAGGGGAATCCTGACAGCAAGGGGCGGAATGACATCACATGCTGCAGTTGTTGCACGAGGAATGGGTAAATGTTGCGTATCAGGTGCCGGTGGTATTTTGATTGATTATAAGGCCAGGACAATGAAAGCGGGAGGACTTGTATTTAATGAAGGAGACTGGATTTCACTTAATGGAACAACAGGAGAAGTATATAAAGGTAAAGTTGATACAATAGACCCCGAACTGGGTGGTGATTTCGGAATAATTATGGAGATTGCCGATAAGCATACCAGAATGAATGTAAGGACGAATGCCGACACCCCTCATGATTCACAGATAGCAAGAAACTTTGGTGCAAAAGGAATTGGCCTTTGTCGTACCGAGCACATGTTCTTTGAAGGTGAAAGAATTATGGCAATGAGAGAGATGATTCTTGCCGACGATGAGATTGACCGCAGAAAAGCTCTTGAGAAGCTTCTCCCCTACCAGAGAGATGACTTCGAAGGCATTCTTGAAGCTATGGCGGGTTATGGAGTAACTATTCGTCTGCTTGATCCACCACTGCACGAATTTGTACCCCACGAAGAAGAGAACCAGGCTGAGATGGCAGCAGAGATGGGAATTTCTGTCGAAGATGTTAAAGCAAAAGTAGAATCACTTCATGAGTTTAATCCAATGCTTGGTCACCGTGGCTGCAGACTTGGAAATACCTACCCGGAGATTACAGAGATGCAGGCCAGAGCAATTATCGAAGCTGCCTGTAACCTGAAGGCAAAAGGAGTAGATGCCAGACCTGAAATAATGGTTCCGCTTATTGGAACAGTTGAGGAATTTAAGCTTCAGGAAAACATAATAAGAGATACTGCTGAAAAAGTTTTTGAAGAAAAGGGTATCAAGGTGGATTACCTGGTAGGTACTATGATAGAAATACCAAGGGCAGCGCTTACAGCAGATAAAATTGCTGCGCATGCTGAATTCTTTTCATTTGGAACAAACGACCTGACCCAGATGGCCTTTGGCTACTCACGTGATGATTCAGGTAAATTCCTTCCTGTTTATCTTGAAAAAGGAATACTAAAGAATGATCCTTTCCAGGTCCTCGACCAGGAAGGTGTTGGTCAGCTTGTAAGAATGGGTACTGAAAAGGGTCGCAGTGCTAATCCAAAGCTTAAAGTAGGAATCTGTGGAGAGCATGGTGGTGAACCAAGCTCAGTTGAATTCTGCAACTCTGTTGGCATGGACTATGTTAGCTGTTCGCCCTTCAGGGTTCCGATAGCAAGACTGGCAGCTGCACAGGCAAATATTAGATAAATATAGGGTTAAAGATTACAAGATTTTAAGATTATAAGATTATAAGATTTTAAGATTTTAAGATTGAAGATTTTTAATAGAACAATAAAAAAGGCGTGGACTTATCCACGCCTTTATTTTTCTTATAATCTTTTAATTTTTAATCTTTCAATCTAATAGTTTTCCGAGAATATTTCTGCATAACTGTATGGATGCAGACAGGCTGGGCAGTTTTTCAAAGGCTTTTTACTGAAATGGACATAACCGCATTTTCTACAGTACCAGAATACTTTATCTTCTCTTTCAAAGACCTTGTTACCCATAAGGTTCTCAAGTAATTTACGATATCTGTCCTCATGAACTTTCTCTGCTTTGGCAATAGCCTTAAATGCAATAGAGACTTCCTTAAATCCTTCTTCCTCTGCAACCTTCGCAAATTCGGGGTATAGCTCTGCCCATTCCTCATGCTCTCCTTCTGCAGCATGTTCCAGATTCTCACTTGTTGTTCCAATTATTCCTGCCGGATACATTGCAGTTATTTCAACACCACCGCCCTCAAGGAATTTAAAAAATCTCTTGGCATGAGTCTGTTCCTGCATTGCCGTTTCAAGAAATATAGCCGCAATCTGCTCATAACCTTCTTTTTTAGCAACCTTTGCTGCAAATTCATACCTGTTTTTAGCCTGTGATTCGCCGGCAAAAGCTTTTAGTAAATTCTTTTCTGTCTCGCTTCCTTTAATACTCTTATCCATAATTATTCTTCGGGTTAGTTAGAAAAATAGTGCCTCTCCACTATCTTTCAAGGAGAAGCTCAAATTGAAGAGTAAAGATATCATTTATAGCCTTATCTCCAAGATTATCGAAGAATTTACCGGAACCAAACCTGACTTCATAAAGTGACCTGTCAATTTCCACAGTACCCTTAAACATCATGGCATCACCTACCTTGGACACAGTGCTTTCAAAGCTTACAGGATTGGTACGTCCCTTTATGGTAAGCATAGCATTTACCCTTATTTTATTGTCGTCAATTCTTTCAGTTCCTTTCACATCAAGGCTTGCCTCAGGAAATTTATCGACGCCAAAAAAGTCATCAGATTTAAGATGAGCTTCCAGTTTTTCCTTCATTGCACCTTCCAGATCAGTATCAACAATAGTTGTCATATCAACAACGACCATACCTGATGTAATTAGCCCTTCCTTCAAAATCAGGTTCCCTGACTTTATCTGGATGCTTCCTTCATGAGAACTAGCAACAACTTTTGAGCCTTCCCAGTTTACTACAGTCTTAGCTGTATTGACCTTATAATCCTGTGCAGATAGCACTGCTGTAAATATAAATGCAACAAGCAGTTGCGAAAACGAATAATAAATAATTTTTTTCATGTCTTTTAAATTTCTTGTTTAAGATAAGACAAGTTCTCCGGCTTATTGTTCAAAGCCACTGAAGCAGTATTGCAGCTCAAATAGCTGATATTGATCTACAACATATTAATTTATATTAAACTTATTCTATATTTATTACCTTTGATAAGCTATATATTCATTTAAATAAGATAACTATGATCACTAAGGAAGCACTTGCAAAATATGGTATCACCAACGTAAGCGAAATTGTATATAATCCTACATATGAACAATTGTTTAATGAAGAGACAAAACCCGGACTGGAAGGATTTGAGCTTGGTGTAGTAACAAAAAGTGGAGCCGTCTCTGTTGATACTGGTATATATACAGGCAGGTCGCCTAAAGATAAATACATAGTGTTAGACGATAAGACAAAGGATACTGTATGGTGGCATTCGGATAAAGCAACTGTGTCTGATAATAAACCTATCAATAAGGAAACATGGGATAAATGTCATAAGATTGCGGTTGATCAGTTGTCAGGCAAGAAGCTTTATGTTGTGGATTGCTATTGCGGTGCAAATGAGACTACAAGACTAAAGGTAAGATTTGTTATGGAGGTAGCCTGGCAGGCACATTTTGTTAAGAACATGTTTATCAGGCCCAGCGAAGAGGAACTAAAGGATTATGAGCCTGACTTTGTATTCCTGAATGCTTCAAAAACAAATAACCCTGATTTTAAAGAGATGGGGCTTAACTCAACCACTTTTGTGTTTTTTGACCTCACAAAGGGAATGGCTGTTGTAGGTGGATCGTGGTATGGCGGTGAAATGAAAAAAGGAATTTTCTCGGTTATGAACTACTACCTTCCGCTGCAGAAGATCGCAGCAATGCATTGTTCTGCCAATGTAGGTAAAGATGGTGATGTGGGTATCTTTTTCGGATTATCAGGCACAGGTAAAACAACCCTGTCGACAGATCCGGACAGAGCCTTAATAGGAGACGATGAGCATGGATGGGATGATGATGGCATATTTAACTTTGAAGGAGGCTGTTATGCAAAATGCATACATCTTAGCAAAGAAAAGGAGCCCGATATCTATAATGCAATAAAACGAGATGCACTACTTGAAAATCTTGTGGTAAAAGAAGATGGCGAAATCGATTTTGAAGACGCCTCGAAAACTGAAAATACAAGAGTATCTTATCCAATATATCATATAAACAATATTGTTAAACCGGTATCAAAGGCTGGTCATGCCAGCAAGGTAATTTTCCTTACTGCCGATGCCTTCGGAGTATTACCCCCTGTTGCTAAACTAACAAAGGGACAGACAGGATATTATTTCGTAAGTGGCTATACTGCAAAGGTTGCGGGTACAGAGCTGGGAATCAAAGAGCCGGTTCCTTCCTTCTCAGCATGTTTCGGAGCTGCCTTCCTGCTGCTTGATCCAAGTGTCTATGCAGAAGAGCTGATCAGGAAAATGGAGCTGCACGGAGCTGATGCCTGGCTCGTTAATACTGGCTGGATGGGTGGACCTTATGGAGTTGGAAAAAGAATAGACATTAAGCCTACACGGGCGATTATTAACTCTATTCTGGATGGTTCAATTAATGACTCCGAGTTTCATAAACTACCGATTTTCAATCTCTCAATACCTTCACAGCTTGAGGGAGTCGACACAAACCTGCTTGACCCCAGTAAGTCATGGACCAAAGAGGCAGATTGGGAAGCAGCCGCACAAGACCTGGCCGGAAGGTTTATCAAGAATTTCCATAAATTTACCTATAACGATAAGATAAAGGAAATGATGAAGCATGGTCCTGTGCTTTAAATTAATTAATTGTGGATAAAGGGAATATTATTCTTGTATGCCTTGCAGCTTACGCTTTGGGTTCTATTGCAACAGCAGTATGGGCCGGGAAATTATTTCATAGGCTTGATATTCGCGAACACGGAAGCGGGAATGCAGGAGCTACAAATACCATAAGAGTTCTGGGCTGGTCGACCGGTCTTCCAGTATTATTAATAGATATAGGAAAGGGATGGCTTGCAGCAAGTTTACCAGTAATATTCAGGATCTCAGATATCGGATCTCCTGAGCTTGTAAATTTGCAAATACTTTGCGGATCCATTGCGATAGTCGGACATATATTCCCGGTGTTTGCAGGGTTTAAAGGAGGAAAAGGAGTGGCAACGACCTTTGGTGTACTTCTCTCTTTAAATCCATTTGTTACAATATCCTGCTTTGTTGTCTTCCTGCTTGTTCTGCTAGTTACAGCTTATGTATCGGTTAGCTCAATGTCGGCCGGTATATCTTTCCCGATTTTTCTCCTGTTTTTATTTGATACTCCCTCACTGGTATTTAAGATATTCTCGATACTGATTGGTATTGCAATAATACTTACCCATAAAAAGAATATTGTAAAACTTCTAAAAGGAGAAGAAAATAAATTTCTCTGGAAAAGACACAAAGAAAAATAAGATTAAGCTATATCAAAAAATATAAGAATATGACTAATGGTGAAGAGATGCTGGCAAGGTTTAGCAGCAGGCAAAGCGACAGAGCCTATCTGGATAAAAAGGTTGAAAAAGATAAGCTTGATCGTATCCTGGAGGCAGGCAGATTAGCCCCTTCGGCATGTAATTCACAACCCTGGAAATTTATTGTGGTAGATAAGCCGGAATTGCTGAAAAAAGTGTCATCTGCATCCTCGGCAAAAGAGCTTGGATTTAACCGTTTTACCGACCAGGTACCTCTATTTATTGTAATAGTAAGAGAAAAATCAAAAGCTATTGCACAGCTTGGAGGAACGATAAAGAACAGAGATTATTCTATGATTGATATTGGTATCGCTGCAGAAAATATTTGTCTCCAGGCTTCAGCTGAAGGACTAGGAAGCTGTATGCTGGGCTGGTTTAATGAAAAAGAGATTAAAAAAGTTCTGAATATCCCTTCAAACAGAAGGGCAGAACTTGTTATAGCACTTGGTTATCCGGCAAAAGCAAGCAGGATAAAGAGCCGCAAAAGCATTGATGATGTGGTTTCTTATAACAGCTACTAGCTACTGGGTACTGGCTGCTAAAAAGGATCCCCGGAGGCAATCCTTATTCGATATTCAGGTAGCTCTGCTACTTAAGCCTGGCCAGTGCCTCTTTAATCCTTTTTATTGCTTCTATAAGTTCTTTGTCTGATGCCGCATAAGAAATTCTCAGACAGTCGGGAGATCCAAAACCGGCACCTCCTACTGTTGCAACATGAGCCTTTTCGAGGATATACATTGCCAGATCAGTAGAATCATTTATTTTACTATCACCATCACTTTTGCCAAGGAAATAACTTACTTCCGGAAATACATAGAAAGCACCCTGTGGAACTCTGACCTTAAGTCCTTCTATCTCCGACAGCAGGCCACAAACTAAATCTCTTCTCTTAAGAAATGCATCTCTCATCCTTTCTTTAGAATCTGTCTTTGAAGTTACAGCTGCGAGGGCCGCTCTCTGCGATATTGATGATACGCCTGAGGTAAACTGTCCCTGAAGCTTATTAACTCCCTTGGCAATCCACAATGGAGCTCCAATATAACCTATCCTCCAACCTGTCATGGCATAACCTTTTGATACTCCATTTATTGTAATAACCCTGTCGTAGATAAAATCGAAGGAAGCCATACTAATATGCTCGCAGGAAAAAATAATATGCTCGTAAATTTCATCTGAGAGTACAAATACACCTTTATGCTTTTCTATTACACGGGCTATACTTTCCATCTCATCCCTGGTATAGACCATTCCGGTGGGATTAGAAGGTGAATTAAATAGTATTGCCCTGGTTTTTGGCGTTATAGCCGATTCAATTTCCGCAGCGGTAGCCTTAAAATCGTTATCTATGGTAGTACTAATTATAACAGGTTTGCCTCCGGCCAGGATAATCTGATCGTAATACGAAACCCAGTAAGGAGCAAGTATTATAACTTCGTCGCCAGGATTTACAATAGTGAGTATTACATTAATTAAGGAATGTTTTCCACCTCCTGAAACGATAATCTGATCAGGTGAATAATCAAGACCATTTTCCTCCTTAAACTTTACAGATATTGCTTCCCTGAGATCTGCATATCCGGGAACCGGAGGATAGGAAGTATAGTTATCATCGATAGCCTTCTTTGCGGCTTCCTTAATATCATCAGGAGTATGAAAATCAGGCTCTCCAATTGCCAGATTTATAACATCAATACCCTTTGCCTTCATTTCCCTGCTCGTCTGGGCCATCGCCAGGGTCTGGGAAACAGATAAAGATTTTAGTCGATCAGATAGATATTCCATTTTTTGGTTTTTTTAATAGTAAGAAAAGCAAAATTAGCAGTTTAGTTGAATTTTTTACAGCAATACAGGAAAACCTTAGCCGGAGTATGTTGAAGGGCAGGAAAATGACAGGCAGCTAAAGGCAAAGTGTGAAAAAGCATCAAGCTAATAATAATCTTACAATCTTCAAATCTTATAATCTTATAATCTTACAATTATTTATTATAGGTTTGTACTTAATAACCAAAATAACAAAAGATGGATATTGCAAAAGATATTTTACTGGTAACAATTCCTGCCTTGTTTGTTCTAATTACTGCTTACTTTGCAATAAAACAAAGCTTTAAAAATGAACAGGATAAAAGAAGAAACGAGCTTGCTCTTGCTAATTCCAAAACTATCACGCCCATAAGATTGCAGGCATATGAGCGTTTAACATTGTTCCTCGAGCGAATCTCGCTTGAGTCGCTTATTATGAGAACCAATAAAGCTGGGCTTGATACTAAAACCCTCCAAGCAGCTCTTCTAGCTACAATAAGGGCTGAATATGACCATAACCTGTCGCAGCAGATCTATGTGACACCCCAATTATGGGAGATCTTAAAGAATGCTAAAACTAACACAATAAAACTTATAAATACCAGCGCTGAAAAACTTCCACCAAAAGCATCAGGTTCTGATTTCAGTAAATTTCTTCTTGAGTCTGTTATGGAAATGGATAAGGAGCCTACAAAGGTAGCGATAGACTACCTGAAGAGCGAGGTAGCACGGATGATGTAAGAAGCAGGCAGAGCAGAGGGCAGAGGGCAGAGAGCCGAGAGCCGAACTCCGAATAAAAAAAGGGAATCCTATCCAGAATTCCCTTTGTCTTTGCTATTTGCTCTTAGCCCTTAGCTCTTTGCTCCTAGTCTAAAGCAGATCGATCGACCGCTTTACAAACTTACTCAGCTTTTCTCCCTTTAGCATATTATTAGACAGAAGAGCCAGGTCAATCAGTTGCTTAATAAGCGTCTTTTTACCGGCGTACTCTTCAAGGTCTTTCTTTTTAGCTTCTTCATATTTACCTAGAGTCTTGTTAAGTTTCTCAAGCTTATCTTTTTCAGCCTGGGTTATTTCCTCTTCTTTCTTATCACCCTGAGACTTTTCTTCTTTCTCCTTGTCGCTATTTACTTTTTTTATCTTCTTATCATGCTCCTTAATCTTTTCTCCAAATTCATTATCAAGTTCTTCTGCAATATTAATAATCGCCGGGTGGTTAGAATTTACAACAAGGTTATACGAATCAGGAAGATCTCCATAGAAGTTCATTCCACCGCCACCCATCTGAGACATATCCTTCATTCTTCTCATAAATTCAGACTGAGTAATAATTACAGGTGCATCTGTTTCATTCATAGGCTCTGTAAGAACTACAAAATGATCCTCCTTTGAAAGCTGGCTTGTAAATAGCACATTCAGGTTATCCTGCTGCTCCATTGAGAGCCTGGATTCAATCTTCTCATCCTTCTCAATCAATTTATCCACAACATCTGAATCGACTCTGACAAAGCGGCTGTCTTTAAATTTACTTTCGAGGTGATTAATAAGATGGGTATCAAGCTGACCATCCATCAGCAGTACATCATATCCCTTCTCCTTTGCCTTTGATATATAAGAATATTGCGCGTCGCTATCGGTCGAATAAAGGTAAACAAGCGACTTATTCTTATCTGTTTGGTTTTCCTTTATAATATTCTCATACTCCTCAAATGTAAAGTATTTACCATCAGTATTTTTAAAAAGCGCAAATTTGGAGGCTCTTTCATAAAACTTCTCCTCGCTAATCATTCCATACTCGATAAAAAGCTTTAGATCGTCCCATTTCTTCTCAAAATCATCGCGATTATTCTTAAAGATATCACTTAATCTCTCAGCAACTTTCTTATTAATATGTCCTGATATCTTCTTAACATTTGCATCACTTTGAAGATAGCTTCTCGAAACGTTTAGCGGGATATCGGGAGAATCTAAAACACCGTGCAGAAGTGTGAGGTATTCTGGTACTATACCTTCGACTGAATCTGTTACGAATACCTGGTTACTGTATAGCTGGATCTTATTCTTCTGAATCTCTATATTGCTTTTAATCTTAGGAAAATACAATATTCCTGTAAGGTTAAAAGGATAATCAACATTGAGATGAATATTAAATAAAGGTTCATCGCCAGCAGGATATAATTCACGATAAAATGCAGAATAGTCCTCATCCTTCAGCTCGGCCGGCTTTTTTGTCCACGCCGGTTGAGTATTATTAATGATTTTATCCTTATCAGTATCAACATACTTATCCTTTTTCCATTCCTGTTCCTTTCCGAAAGCAATTTCGACAGGAAGGAATTTACAATACTTATTAAGCAGCTCCTCGATCTTACTGTTTTCAAGGAAATCTTTTGAGTCATCATCCAGATGTAAAATGATGTCAGTTCCAACATCTTCTTTTTCTGCATCCTCTATTGAATATTCAGGACTTCCATCGCAGATCCATTTTACGGCTTTTGCATTTTCCTGCCACGATTTTGTTAGAACTTCAACCTTATCAGAGACCATAAATGATGAGTAGAAGCCTAAACCAAAATGACCTATTATTGCATTGGCCTGGTCCTTGTATTTATCAAGGAAATCATTCGCACTTGAAAATGCTATCTGGTTAAGGTATTTATCCAGCTCATCCGCAGTCATTCCAATACCCTTATCAGATACAGTTAAAGTTTTCTTCTTTTTATTAAGGTCGATCCTGATTGTAGGATCCCCAATTTCACCCTTGTAATCTCCTACTGAAGCCAGTGTTTTAAGCTTCTGTGTTGCATCCACCGCATTTGAAACAAGCTCCCTAAGAAAAATTTCATGATCTGAATAGAGAAATTTCTTAATTATTGGAAAAATATTCTCGGTAGTTACTCCAATTTTACCTTTCTGCATCTTTTATATTATTTTAATGTTTGACATTGATTGTTTGCACCTACAATTCAAAGGATGTGCCAAGCCTGCTTTTATGACAATTCGTCACTATAAGCATTGGCCCATTTATCAAATCAGGAAATATTGACACCGGTAAGTGACTAAAGACTTAGTACAAAAGACAAAAGGGTCTAAATATTATTCAGCGCCTTTAAGACCATTTCGCTCGCCAGATCGATCTCCTTATCACTTATGGTAAGTGGAGGCGCAATTCGGAAAGCGTTATCACAAAACAGGAATCTATCTACTATCATCCCGTTTTCGAGACTGTTTTCCATAAATTTATCGAGCAGGGCGGGTGATTTAAGCTCCAGGGCAAGGAAGAGACCTGACCCTCTTATTGACTTTATATGTGGATGGGAAAGATTGCTGATAAATCTTTCTCCCTTTCTATTCGACTCAAGATGAAGCTTATCAGCAAGAATAACTTTTAGAGCGGCCATTCCTGCTGCACAGCTAACTGGATGTCCTCCAAATGTTGTAATATGTCCGAGAGCCGGGTTATGCGAGAGGGTATTCATAATTTCAGCTGATGAAATAAAAGCTCCAAGAGGTAAACCTCCTCCCATAGCCTTTGCAATGGCAATTATATCGGGATATACCTTAAATTTATTCATTGCAAAAAGATCACCAACCCTTCCAAATCCTGTTTGTATCTCATCAAAAATAAGAAGTGCGCCTGTCTGTGTACAACGTTCACGAAGATCCTGCAGAAAGACAAGCTCAGGGATAATAATACCTGCTTCGGCCTGTATCGGTTCTACAATAACAGCAGCAGTTCTGTTATCAATTTCTCTTAAAGAGTCTGGATTATTAAAATCCACCTGATACATATCGGGTAAAAGCGGCCTGTAGGCGTTCCTGTAAAATTCGGTGCCCTGGATACTTAAGGCTCCGTGGGTACTTCCATGATAAGACTTATTAAAGGATACCATTTTGCTTCGCCCTGTATACCTTTTAGCAAGTTTCATTGCACCCTCAATAGCTTCCGAACCTGAATTAACAAAATATACCGATTCAAAGCTGCCCCCCATATTATCCACCAGTAGTTCTGCATATTTCACCTGGGGGGTCTGGACCATCTCACCATAAACCATAAGGTGCATATACTTATCTACCTGCTCCTTAACGGCCTTAATAACCTGGGGATGTGAATGCCCTATATTGCTTACTGAGACACCAGATACGAGGTCGAGATATTTCCTTCCATCATGGCCATATAACCATACTCCCTCAGCTCTTTCAATTTCCAACAAGAGCGGATCGCGAGATGTTTGTCCCACATATTTAAGAAAGAGATTCCTTTCAGATAACATCTTTGGATATATTTATCTTAGCATCACATTTATCTCTTTGAGCAAAGAGTCGCGATAAGATTTTCCTATTGGAACAGTATTATTATTTTCAGAATAACCACTTATTTCGAGCCCATTATCCCTGATAGTAACAATACGACTTTTATTTACTATATATGACCTGTGAACCCTGACAAACAGAAATGAAGGAAGTTGCTGCTCTATAGCCTTCATAGTAAAATGAATTGTATATTTTTCAGAACCTGTATGCAGAACAACGTAATTCTCCAGGGCTTCTACCAGTATTATATCGTCGAGCTTAATTTTTACAAGAGTTGAACCCTTTTTAATAAAAATTTCCTGATTTCCCAGGTTATCCCCGAAAGATTTATCCTGGTATCTGATTACCTTATCAACTGCTTTACAGAAGCGTGAATAACTAACCGGTTTAATCAGGTAATCGATTACATCAAAGTCGTATGCCTTAACTGCTAAATTCTCGTTAGCGGTAATCATAATAATCGAAGGAGGCCTTTCAATACTTCCTATAAAATCAAAACCATCCATCTGAGGCATTTGAATATCGAGGAAAATAAGATCAATATCAGGCCTTTTTACCAGTTCATTACGAGCAAATACTGCGCTATTATATTCTCCCACGAGGTTCAGGAATGAAGATTTCCTAACGAACTCGGAAATAATCCTACAGGATAGTTTGTCATCATCAACGATAATGCAGTTCATTTCTAATCTTTATCAGTCTAGGTTAAGACCAAAAGTAGGAAAAAATAATTAATATCTACTCCTCTTACTTAAGACGACTAAGAAATTCTCTTTCGAGCTGTTTCGAACTTTTAATTGATTGTCTCAGCCACTTGAGCTTTAAGCTGATTTTTTCCTCACCTGTCAGTCGCCACTCGACATCCGATTTAAACAATCTGGATGTTAAATTACTGAGTACAATTGCGGCAGATACTGATATATTATAGCTCTCTGTAAAGCCGTACATAGGAATTTTTACATATTCATCAGCATTACTTATTGCAATATCACTCAAACCTCTCTGTTCAGTCCCAAAAACAAAGGCAGCCTTAGCGGTGCCTATATCAAAATCATCAAGAAAAACATCATCCTTATGAGGACTGGTTGCAACTATCCTGTAGCCCTGCTCCCTCAGTTTACTGTAGGCCGCAAGGGTATTATTCTCAGATTCACTATAGCGGTACATATCAAGCCATTTATCTGAACCGAGGGCAACATCAGGATTAATTGTATACTCATTGGCATTTTCTATAATATGAACATCCTGCAAACCGCAGCAATCACAGGTTCTAAGTACTGCACTGGCATTTTGTGATTGGTAGATATCCTCCAGTACAACAGTAATATACCTTGTTCGCTGTTCAACTATTCTATCAAACAATAAGGCTCGTTCCCGGGTAACAAAGCCTTCCAGAAAGGATATAAGGTCGGTCTGTGACATACTATAAAAAAAGGGGGTGTGCAAGCCACCCCCTCTTAGCAATCGTTCTAAAAAATTTTAAAGCTCGCTGCTGAGTCCAGGAGCTGCTTTGAATTTTACTACCTTCTTAGCTGGAACATTAAGCTTCTCACCAGTTTGTGGGTTACGAACAACCCTTGCACTTCTTGTGTCTACTTTAAAAGTACCCATACCCGGAAGTTGAATTCTTTCTCCTTTTTTCATAGCGTCACCAAAAGCACCTACAAATGAGTTAAGAGCTTCGTTAGCATCTTTCATTGATAATCCTGCATTCTCAGCAATTGCATTTACTAATTCCTTTTTCGTCATGGTAAATAATTTTATGGTTAGTTAAAAATTTAACTTATTTGAATACAAATATATTTTTTTTTAAACGAAAACCAAACTTTAAAGCCCATTTTTCCACGAAATGAGCATTTTTTACAATAAAGAATAGCATGCCATTTTAATTTTTTTCAGGCTAATATATATCAACTTGTAAAAACATTTTGTGAAATAAAAATTTTACTATCTTTGCGGCGGAGAAATGGCAGAGTGGTCGAATGCGGCGGTCTTGAAAACCGTTGTACCGCAAGGTACCGGGGGTTCGAATCCCTCTTTCTCCGCCAAAGCATATAAAGACAAAACCCGCACGAAAGTGTGGGTTTTTGTTTTTCTGAGGCATAGAACCGTTAAATGCCTGCATTTATAAGGTGCTGTGCCTCAGAAAATAAACGCCTTTTGGCGTTTTACTTTAAATGCTTTGAGGCTCCTCCCTTTAGGGATCACGACTGAGTGAAACCCCGCCTTCGCCAAAGGCTATGGCGGGCGAAGAAGGAGCTTAATCCCGAGAGGTATGTTGAAATTGGGTTGAGCCCGGGTTGAAATTGAAGATCAAACCTCAGATATCAAATTTTATATTCGACCAGCTATTCCTGGTTAAAAATAGAACACATAGTTTCTGAGCCAGTTCCAGACTATTCTTAGCGGAAGAGTAATAACAATAAACATTGCATAAAACATTACCACCACAACAGCAAAAATAATTCCTATACCTCCTCCCGTAAGGTTTGCTTCACGGGTAACAGACCCATCAGACCATTTTACGTATTCGGTGCTGTTAGAATCGAAATTTACCATTGAACTTATAAGTGATGAACTAACGACCGCTGCACCCATATCATCAACAGTAGCAAGAGTACCATCTTCATAGCTATTCTTCCAGAAAAGAAAATATGGCCTTCGCGAACTTAAGATATAAAGAATTATCATGGTCAGCCAGATCCCCATAGTAATCCAGGCATCTACCTGATCCTTTTCTGAAACTGCTATATAATCTGCTTTATATTCTTCAGGAGTCATATTCTTTCTTCTTTCATAGAGGGCTGTTTTCTCAACCAGGAAGTCGTCCTTTGATTTTAAATATCTCTTATCCTTTCTGAGCTGCTGCTTTGCTTCTTTCAGCATCTTCTTATCAGAAATACCGGCTTTAATATTTGCTTCCTGCTCCTTGATCTTAGCTTTGGTCTCGGGGATATGCGAATTAATAGTTGCATCTATATCACGCTTTATCACGAACATCCTGGTATTAATAAATTCGGCAAGCTCCTCTCCTTCCTTATCAATAATGTTTTCTCCAGGCTTTGTAAATGCACCAAGCTGCCAGCCCCATAAGCCAGCCAGAATAAGTACAATAATAATCACCTTCCACGATGCCCTTGTTTTTCTTTTCATTGCACTTCGGAGCACTTTCTTTATATAAGCAATATGGCCATCTTCTTCTTCATCAGTCTGTAATTGTTTAAGCTCAGAAAGCACAGACTTACTGTATTTAATCGCTTTACGGCTTAGTGGCATGTAAGTGTTATGGCCACTCTCATCAAGCCCTACAAATTCCCAGCTATTATATATATCATCTATCTTCTTCTTATTGCCGGTCAGATTAGAGTTTCCATCCTGGTTGCTTGTCATAATTTCAAAATGTTTTAGGTTTTAGTAACCTAATGTAGATATTATGAACAAATTGTACAATTGGTCGAAACTTATTAAACCAAAAATATGTTCTTAAATATTTAATCCTGATGGTAAGTAGAAGTTGAGAGTGAGTTTAAATGCTCTCTGCTCTCTGTCCTTTGCTCCCCTATCACCTGGTGGACCAGCCTTTTGAAACTAGTCTTTGCCTGGGAAAGAGATACAGTGTAGAAGCTATTTTGCCTGTAACAAATGCTATTGAAGCTGCAAGCACTCCTATAAGATTAAGGAAGACAACACATACCAGCAAAACTGATACAATTACTACAAGCTCTATTGCTGTTGCCTTTGATATAGGTCCTGTCCTGCCAACTATTACCAGCGTAGATCTCTGGAAATTTAACAATACGGTAAGGGCCGGGAGAAGGAGCATTATTTTCAGAGGCAGATAAGAAAGTTCGGCAAGTTCATAACTTAATCCTGAGACATTTATAAACCATAAATTAGCAAGAGGAGTAAAAGCCAATAAGGACAATCCAAGTGTTACGCCCAGTCCGAGAACAAGTGCAAAATTCCTGAGCACCCTGTAATTCTGCCTGTTCTCACCAATAAGGGCAATATTTACCTCCTGGTAGGAAAGGCCTACACTTCGAAAGACAAATACAAGTGCACTTACTACGGGCAGGACGGCCAGTGACTCAACGGGCATAAGGCTCATCCCGAGAAAAAAGGTTACAAAGGGGTGCACGCCTAGTGATAAGACAGATGTAAGCGCAAGTGGATAATAGAACTTCGAGATTGACCTGAGGCTCATTCCTGTGCGGGAATTTCCATCAACCGGATCCTCTGTATCCAGGAGTTTTTTTACAGTCTGCTTAGCCATGATATATGTAGCTATTGCTTCGAAAAATACTGCTGTTGACATTGCCGCTGCACCAACATAGGCCCCGCTAATTCCGGAAAAATACAAGAAGACACCAACAATAACAATTACGATTAATCTTACAAGTGTTCCGTAGGTGACTCGCCTGGTTAGATTATTTCTTATCAATATACCCTGGTAGAACCTCCTGTAACCTATTGAAGCTGCCCATGGAAGGAATAATAACAAGGATATATGAGCCAGGTGTGCTACATTGGATGGTATCGCCATCACATCCTCTACTATAAAAGAAAAAACCGGAGGAATTAATACTATTAGCTGCACAATGGTTATCGAAAGATTCAGGATATCTGTAAACCTTTTTAATTTCCTGTACGAATGCCTCCCTCTTACAAGAGCTGTTGACGCAGTCATAAGCATTATTATGGGTGCTTCAACGATAAGTGCAAACGAGCCAGCTATACCAAAGGCTGCAAGGTTGTATTTTGCTTCTCCCAGACGGGCAATAAAAGAGATAAGGAAAGGCTGTTCGAACGACATTATAAGCCACGTAAGGGCAAGTGGTCCCCAGAACAGGAATACTTTCTTATATGATAGCCGGTCGGTAATATTCACTTAGATGCACTTAAGAAGCGCAAATATACCAAAAATATATTGCGAAGAGCGAAGTGCACACAGTACTTCTGATCTATTACTCGTCACGCAGAGTGTCTGCAGGATTAAGATTTGAAGCTTTTACAGTATGGAATGAAATAGTTACTGTTGCTATTACCAGTATGCTCAAAAAAGTAATAATGAAATAAAGCGGTTTAATATCTATATGATAGGCATATGAATCAAGCCAGCGCGATATTATAAACTGACCAGAAGGCAGTGCTATAACAGTGGCCAGGATAATAAGTATCCAATACTCCCGGTTAAGTATATATAGCAGTCTTCCTGTTCCTGAGCCATGTACCTTTCTGACTCCTATCTCTTTTTGCCTTCGCAGAATTGAAAAAGCAGTCAGGCTGAACAATCCTATACAGGATATGATTATACTGAATGCAGTAGCTATATTTATAAGCTTGCTTAAACGAAATTCATCATTATAGCAGCTGGTAATTTCATCATCAAGAAAAATATAATTCAATGGATAGGCAGGAGAAGCTTCTTTTACAAGTGATGAAATCCTCTCTATAATACTGAAGTCGGTACCGGCTGAGAGCTTAATAAATATTTTTGCCGACCACCAGCTATTATTCTTATAAATAAATACCGGTTTTATTTTGTCGTTCAGTTTCCTGAAGTGAAAATCCTTCACAACCCCTACTATCTTATACTGCTTCTTTTCCCAAGAGTGGGTAATAGTCTTTCCAAGTGGATTCTCAATGCCCATATCGCGAACAGCAGCCTGATTGATAAGCACCTCACCCCGTGGAGGTCCGTCGAATAATGGTCTCCCTTCAGCAAACTCAAATCCCAGCAGGTCGACATAGTTATCATCAACCTGCATCATATGAAATTTCAGCGTCTTACCTTCTTTATTTCCATCCCATTCTGAGAAAGTACTCCAGTTACCCATATTTACGGGAATATTTCCTCCAAGTGCAACTTTCTCAACACCCGGCAACCTGGCTATCTCCTCTGAAATCACTTTTACTTTATCGTATTTTTCATGGGTAGTATACACCATAACTCTTTCCTTGTCGAACCCAAGATCGATATGCTGCATATATTTTATCTGCCTGTTTATCACGATAATGCAAAAAACAAATAGTATTGTAATAACGAACTGAAGCAGCACGAGTATTTTTCTGAATCTACCTCCCATAGCCAGGTCATCAGGATTATTTCTAAGTACTCTCACAGGCTTAAAAGAAGAAAGTATTAGCGCAGGGTAGAAGCCGGCTATCAGCCCCGTAAGCATAGCTATAGATAAATAAATAAGTATACTTCCGAGGCTGAACAGGTCGCTTACCATAAAATGCTTCCCGCTTATAGCATTAAAGACAGGTAAAAGAGGAATTGCAGCTACCAGAGCAATAATAACAGATAACAGAGTCTGGAAAACTGACTCACCGAATAAACTTCCCAGCAGGTCTAATCTGCCTGCTCCGTTAACCTTCCTAACACCTATCTCTTTTGATCTACGACTTGAGAAGGCAGTTGTAAGATTTACAAAATTTATAATTGCAATAAGAAGTATAATAATCCCAATAAGTCCAAATAATATTACTCTTGATATAGGACCTTTGCTTGTGCCTGGATATATCATTGAATTGAATCCCGGGTTCCGATACAGATAAATACGCTCAAGGGGATTAAGAAAGAACTTACCTTTGGAGTTTTCCCTCTTTGTTTCAAGGTAGGTCGCCAGTTTGGTGTTAAGACCTTCAGCACTTACATCCTCATTTAATTTGATATAATTATAGTAATTGTACTGTCCCCAATCGTCCTGATTCTTCACAGTCTTAAAATAAACGTCATCTGACACCAGGTAATCAAATACAAGATGGCTACTGGAGGGAGTATCTTCAATTACTCCTTTTACAACTACTTCGTCTTTATTATCAATAATAATAAGCTTGCCTATAGGATCTGTGTCGCCAAAATATTTCCTGGCTATCCGCTCTGACAGTACAACTGCATTGGGCTCATCAAGTGCTGCGCGGGGGTCGCCCTCCAGGGTCTTCAGTGGAAAAATATCAAAAAAACTACCCGGTGCATAATACAGATTCTCTGATATAAACAGTTCTTCTCCTATTTCCAGAGAGGCTTTATATCCCCTTTTTATCCTTACGCCTGCCTCAACTTCCGGATAATCATTTAAAAGAGACTCAACTACAGGAGCAGGAGTATCTGCCCATACAAATGGTTCACCGGTAAAATCCATAAGGGCCTCTACCCTGAATATCCTTTCTGAATCTTCCACCCATTTATCGAAACTCAATTCATGACTTACCCAGATTGCAATAAAAATAACACTCAGCAGTCCAAGCGATAATGCCGCCATATTAAGCAGCACTATACCCTTAATCTTCTTTATAATCTTTAATATTCCTGAAATCTTAAATGACATTGGTTCTGATTTGTACTGGTTAGTTTCAGTAAAGACGGAAGATATTTTAAAATGATGGATGCCATAAAAAAATCAGATAACTGTAATGACACTCAGATATTATACTGATAGAGTTCCTTTGTATATTAATAATAAATCTATCCCAGCCCTGGAATAATTATTGCATGGAAATATAAATGTTGCAGGGGACAGAGAGGATAGCTATCTGCCAGCTGACGCACCTGCAGATGACGATGCAATAACCGCGGCCGAAACACTGGCGGTTATAGCAGCCTGCATCTCCAATATTGTTTTATTTATATCAGAAGCAAGGGGATTTTCTTTAATGTACTTAACAAGCGCTTTTCTGATCTTTTTCCTTTCTATTATATCTTTTGACATACTACGATGCATCCGGCATGCATATGCCAGTCCAAGAAACATCAGCTCGTGCTCTTCGGGATGCTTATTATATAAAACTATATCCTTAATCCTAAGAATAAGCCTTTCAGTAGCAGGCATATTAGCAGGAAAGTAAAGGGAGTAGGGAATTCCTATAAATCTCTTTCTCTCCATCCTCAGAGTACCATTATCAACCAGTATCTTCTGCATTTCTTTTCTGTACCAGCTTGCCTTAAAAGCAAATTTTCTAAGCCAGTACCTTATGCTTCTGGATTTTTTAGAAGAACGGATTGTATCAAGCATTTTATCATATACAGCCAGTCCGGTAAAACTTCCTTCTCTGGTTTTAATATCTTTTCCATCAAGCTCTATTCGCTCGGCCAGAGCCAGATCCATCAACATTGCTCCAAGCACTCCATAGCTGAGATAGTTGCCATTAACCCTGTAATAACCTGTTTCAGCATTCAAAGCAAGTACAAAGAAATTTTCTGTTACCTTTTTATCCATGGTTATACATTAAAAGTTATGAGTGATGAGTTTATCTTAGGCCCTATGCCTTAAGTTATAGGCCTTATATTCTACCCTATTTCCTGCATCTTATGAAGTTTATAATAAACTCCCTTTTTATTCTTTAGCAGCTCAGCATGCTTACCCATCTCAACAATCCTGCCTTCATCAATTACTACAATATAGCTTGCTCTTTGCACAGTTGAAAGCCTGTGGGCAATAACTATTGATGTTCTGTTCTGCATCAGGTAATCTATGGCATCCTGCACCACACGCTCCGACTCAGTATCAAGAGCTGATGTAGCTTCATCAAGTATAAGTATTGGCGGATTAGCAAGCACGGCCCTGGCAATACTTATTCTCTGTCTCTGACCCCCACTCAGCTTACTACCACCTTCACCGACAATATAGTCCAGTCCACCCGGAGAATCCTTAATAAACTCCTCTGCATTTGCAACTTTAGCTGCCTGCCATATCTCTTCGTCGCTGAACTTGCCTCTGGCAAAAGCGATATTATCCCTGAACGATTCATTAAACAGTATAGCCTGCTGATTTACTACCCCCATCAGGCTTCGTAAATCTTCAATTTTCAAATCTCTGATATCGATACCATCAATGCTTATACAACCTTTATCAACATCCATAAACCTGGGTAGCAGATCGACAAGGGTAGATTTGCCTGACCCTGATTTACCAACAACTGCTACCATCTCTCCCTTTCTAACCTTTAGTGATATCTCCTGAAGAACAGGCTCCTTTGCATAAGCAAAGCTTACATTATCAAATACGATATCCTTCTCAAAAGAACTTATTGATCTTGCATCCTTTTTCTCCTTTATTTTTTCATCAGCCGACAGGATTCCATCCAGCCTGTCAAGGGATGCATATCCCTTCTGGACACTTAGATAAGCCGTAGTTATATTCTTTGCCGGTTGGATTAACATGGCGAAGACAGCAAGGAAAACTATTAACTCATCAGGTGAAATTTCACCTGTTCCACTCAGGGCCAGCATTCCTCCAAAATATAGCACAACAAGGACTACTGTAATTGAGAGAAACTCACTTACAGGTGAGGCAAGATATCTCTTTCTTATTACACGCCTGAGTAATTTTGTAAAACGCTCGTTGGATTTACCAAACTGAGCATTCATCTTATCCTCTGCATTAAATGCCTTTATTATTCTCAAACCTGAAAGAGTCTCTTCGACTACCGATAGAAGCCTGCCAAGATTTTGCTGGCTGGCAAAAGATGTAATACGCAGGCTCTTCCCAATTTTACCGATTAGCCAGCCACTCAAGGGTAGCAGGATAAGTGCGAACATTGTAAGTTTAAGGCTTGTTGATGCCAGGTAGATAACAAAGATCAGAACAGTAATAGGGTCCCTCATTAACATTGTCAGAGAACCCATTACAGATATCTGCAGTTCCTGAACATCATTTGATATCCGTGTAAGGATATCTCCCTTTCTTGCTTCTGTAAAATATGAGAGGGGAAGCCTTAATACCTTTGCGTAAATTTTTCTCCTGATATCTCTAGTAGATCCTGCACGCAGATAGGCCAGTGCATTATTGCCTGCAAATACGAAAACATTTTTGAGAAAACTGGCAATCAGAACAAGGATACATACACCAATAAGTGCACCGGCATCACCAAAGCGTTCTACATACTGATTTATATTAAAATACAGAAATGAATCCAACCACTCCTTTTTCATTTCAAATGATCCGGGTTTCGCAACTTCGGGAACCCTGTCAAAAAGAATATTCAAAAAAGGTCCGAATAGTGAATAGGTAAAAAGAGCAAAGAATGCAGACAGTATATTAAAAACAACATTCTGAACAGCATACCACTTATAAGGCTTAATATATGATATCAGGGTACTAAATCTCTTCATCTGATATAGTTATATTCCTGTATAATTAAACGGACTAATAGCTTTCAGCTCCTCCCTTACCCGCCCATCAATATCCAGAGTATCAATAAAAGCATGAAGCACCTCGCGGGAAATCTTTTCGTTGGTACGGGTAAGGCCAAGCAGTGTCTCATAGGGCTTTGGGTAGCCTTCCCTTCTTAAAATAGTCTGTATTGCTTCAGCAATAACAGCCCAGTTATTATCAAGATCGGATTCAATCTTTTTTGTGTTTACAATTAGCTTACTCATTCCTTTAAGCAATGATTTTATAGCAATAAAGCTATGTGCAATTGGCACTCCTGTATTCCTTAGCACGGTCGAATCGGTAAGGTCGCGCTGCAACCTCGAAATCGGCAACTTGCCTGACAGGTGTCTAAAGATAGCATTGGCAAATCCAAGGTTCCCTTCTGCATTCTCGAAGTCAATAGGATTTACCTTATGGGGCATAGCGGAGGATCCTATTTCTCCTTTTACAATCTTTTGCTTAAAATAATCAAATGATATATAGGTCCAGATATCTTTTGCAAAATCGCTTAATATAGTATTTATCCTGGCCATGCAATCAAACCAGGCAGCAAGGTTATCATAATGATCTATCTGGGTTGTAGGATATGATCTTTCCAATCCGAGTGCATCTCTCAGAAACTTATCGGCAAAACTATTCCAATCAATATCAGGATATGCAACAACATGTGCATTAAAATTTCCTGTTGCACCACCAAACTTAGCCGACCATGGAACCGACTCCACCTGTTTGAGCTGACTGTCGAGCCTGGCAACAAATACTTTCATTTCCTTGCCCAGCCGGGTCGGAGAAGCGGGCTGACCATGTGTGCGGGCAAGCATAGCTATATCTTTCCACTCTTCTCCAAGAGTATCTATATTGTTTCTAACTTTAATTAAAAGTGGCTTATAAACATGGATAAAAAAATCTTTTATAGAAAGAGGTGTTGCGGTATTATTAATATCCTGGGAAGTAAGACCGAAATGAATAAATTCCGAATAAGATGACAGACCGAGTTCCTCGAATTGCTCTTTTAGATAATATTCAACAGCTTTAACATCATGGTTGGTAAACGATTCTATTTCCTTTATCCTGTTTGCTCCTTCAGGCGATAAGTCGTCGGCAATCGACCTGAGCTTATCAAAATTTGATCTGTCAAATTCTTTTAGCCCCGGGAGTGGTAACTCACAAAGGGCAATAAAGTATTCCAGCTCGGACTTAAGACGATACTTAATCAGTCCGAATTCAGAAAAATAGCCCGATAACTCTTCTGTCTTATCCCGGTATCTTCCGTCAACAGGTGATATAGCACTAAGTTTATTCAGATCCATTATTATTGAGTTGATTTGACAATTCTTCGAGCAGCCGTAAAATTACTACTTTAAGAGGTGAAAAAAAACTGAATTTTCGTAATTTCGGGCATTTACGAAGCGAATAGACTGAAGCAGATGGATAAACTCAGAATTTCAGCAATAAGGTATGCCAACACTTTCCCGTTAAACTACGGACTAAGGCAATCGGGCATAGAAGAATTTGCAAGCATTGAAATAGATCACCCGGCAGAATGTGCCCGGAAGTTAAAAGAGGGAGAAGCAGACATTGGTCTTGTACCTGTGGCTGAAATTGCAAATATCAAAAATGCTACGATAATAAGCGACTACTGTATAGGCACCATGAGCCCGGTTAGGACTGTCCTGCTGGTAAGCGATACTCCGCTTGATCAGATAGATACAATCTACCTGGATTATCGGTCAAGAAGCTCTGTAGCTCTTGCCAGGGTACTTGCATTAAAGCACTGGAAGAAACAGTTTAACTGGGAAAATACAAATGATAAATTCTCTTTCTCAGATATTCCCAATGGATCGGGACTGGTAATTATAGGCGATCAATGCTTTGATCTCGAAGATAAATATAAGTACAGGATGGATCTTTCTTCGGAGTGGAAGGATCTAAGCTCACTGCCTTTTGTCTTTGCCTGCTGGGTATCTAACCGAAAGCTGGACAAGACCTTTATCCAGCGCTTTAACCAGGCCCTCAAATTCGGAATTGAAAATATCGACAAGGCAATTATTAAGTATAAAGACTTTAGCACAATGCCGGCTGAAGTATTAAAGGAATATCTTACAGTTAATATCGATTACAGGCTGGATGATGAAAAAAAGATGGCGATGAAGACTTTTATTGGCTATATTGAGGAAGTGAAAGAGAGTGAGGGAGTGAGGGAGTGAGGGAGTGAGGGAGTGATGGGGTGAGAGAAGAGAAAAACGTATAACGAAAACAATGAATATGAAAAAGATACTTGCCGCATTTATTCTATTATGTGCTGTATTGGCCTTGAGCAATGGCTCAGGAGGCCGACAGGGTATTAGTTTACAAATATGATATTAAGAAGGTTATTGCGGCTCCAATATGGAGAACCACAAAGATAAGCCTTAATGAAGCGACAAAGGCCGGGGCCGATTATGTACTTATCCATATGAATACCTATGGCGGTCAGGTTGATATGGCAGATTCCATCAGGACAGCCATACTTAACTATCCTGTTCCGGTATTAGTATTTATAGACAACCAGGCAATATCTGCCGGTGCTCTTATTTCAATTGCCTGTGATAGTATTTATATGAGACCGGGTGGTAATATTGGGGCTGCAACAGTGGTAAACCAGACGGGCGAACAGGTGCCTGACAAATACCAGTCATTTATGAGGAGCATGATGAGATCTACATCAGAAGCTCATGGTAAGGTTCCCGTGGTAGAAAACGGTGATACAACATGGATATGGCATAGAGATCCTGATATTGCTCAATCGATGGTTGATCCGAAGGTATATGTAGAAGGTGTGAGTGATACCGGAAGCGTACTAACACTTACAACACTCGAAGCAATAGAACTTGGTTTTTGCGAAGGAGAAGCAAAATCTATAGAGGAAGTACTTAAACTGGCAGGCATTACAAACTATGATATTAAGGAGTTTAAGCCAGGTGTAATGGAAAAAATAATTCAGCTTCTTATTAATCCTGTAGTATCGGGCCTCCTTATAATGGTTGTTATTGGAGGTATATATTTTGAGCTGCAGTCACCCGGCATTGGGTTTCCACTGGCAGCGGCAATACTTGCAGCCACACTCTATTTTGCTCCTCTCTACCTTGAAGGAGTTGCTGAAAATTGGCAGGTACTGGTCTTTATTGCCGGTATTGTGCTTGTGGCAGTTGAGGTATTTGCCATACCGGGCTTCGGCCTGGCAGGAGTCCTAGGAATTGCAGGTATAGTAGCAGGTCTGACCTTTGGTATGATAGATAAAATTAATTTCAGGTTTGGTCCTTCTCCTATTGCCGGCAACACCGTAATAGCTGCATTTGCCATTGTACTTTTTTCTATGTTCAGTGCCTTTATACTCTCAATATGGGGAAGTAAAAAAATGCTTACATCTAACAGGCTACTCGGACGTTTTGCTCTGCAGAAAATACAGGAAACAGACCAGGGATATGTAAGTGTTGATGTTAGTAAACTAAAATCCGTTGTAGGTCGTACTGGTATTGCTCATACCGTACTGAGACCTTCAGGTAAGGTTATGGTAGACGGAGAGATATATGATGCCAAATCTGAAGTCGCCTATATAGAGAAAGGAGAAAAGATTATTGTTAAAAGAGAGGAATCGGGACAGGTATATGTTCTTAAATCAGAATAATGGAAAGTTTCAGCACCAGAGACTACACAGCCGCAGATTATAATGCAGTCCAGAATGTCTGGTTACAGACAGGTATGGGAGGAGCAGAAAGAGGTGACAATGAGAAAAATATAGAAGATAGTATAAAAATTGGAGGAAGGATGATTCTGTTAAGTGATGATAATTCTGGTGAAATTATCGGAACATCATGGATGACCTTTGATGGAAGAAGAATCCATCTCCACCACTTTGGGATACTTCCATACTTCCAGGGAAAGGGTCTTTCTAAGATACTTCTTAAAGAATCTCTTAAGCACGTAAAAGAAAAAGGATACCAGGTAAAGCTGGAGGTACATAACACAAATACCAAAGCTATAAATCTATATTCAAAGAACGGCTTTGATTATCTTGGAGACTATGATGTTTATATTATCAGGGATCTGGATAAGATTGATGACAAAGGAATAAGAGGGCCGAGCGTTAATAATTAGCCCTGTGGGCTAATTTAGCGAGGAGCCAGTCAGAGCAGAGGATATTATAAGTAATAAGTAAAAAGGTACCACGTACCACGTACCACGCACCACGCACCTCGTACCACGCACCACATACCCCGTACCCCACACGCCGATTTTACTTGTAGCTCCTAACTAGATTTATTATCTTTGAAGAGGAAGGATTTTTTAACAGTAAAAGTATTAGGGTATGACTCGTACAATAACTTTCAATAAACTCAGGGAAATCAAGGATCAGCTACCTACGGGAGGAGTAAAAAAAATAGCATCCGAGCTCGAATTAAGTGAAGATACGGTAAGAAACTATTTTGGCGGATGGAATTATGACAGAGGCGAAAGCGCAGGAATCAATATTGAGCAGGGTCCCGACGGAGGTGTTGTTACTCTTAACGACACTACTATCCTCGATATGGCTGAAAAAATGATAGGCTCCTGATTAAGTTATATTTTCCGCTTTTTATCTATGCTGTAGAAGTATAAAGTATCTATTATTGATACTTCGATTTTTTCGTAATTTTCCAGAAACTAAATTCACACTACTATGAAGAGGGTAATATTTCTGCTATTGGTGATAATTAGCGTTATCTCAGGCTGTTCGGATAATAAAGAGGTAAATATTGAACTTAAATATGATCAGAATATAAGTCTTGAATATGACGAGGTAATATCAGCTTACCAGCAACTTGCTGATGCATACGGTGAGGCTCGTCTAACAGTTGTTGGAAAAACTGATATCGGCAAACCACTTCACCTGTTTATGATATCAAAAGATGGTGACTTCGATCCGGTATCGATAAGAAAGAAAGGTAGAACAATTGTTTTTATTAATAATGGTATTCATCCAGGGGAGCCCGAAGGCATAGATGCGAGTATACAATTTTCGTGGGATTTACTTTCAGGCAAAAACGATCTGAAAAAGTATCTCGACAATACAGTTCTTGCAATAATACCTGTTTACAATATTGGTGGAGCACTCGACAGAAGCAAGTATTACAGGATGAATCAGGATGGCCCGATTTATAAAGGACGAAGAAGAAATGCAAAAAACATGGATCTTAACCGTGATTTTGCAAAACAGGAAACCAGTAATGCACAGTCCTTTGCTAAGATATTCACCTACCTGAACCCTGATGTATTTCTTGATACCCATACAACAAATGGCTCAGATCATCAGTACACTCTTACACTGATAGCTACTCTCCACAGTAAACTTGAAGGCGAAATGGGCTTATATTTTAAAGATACGATGCTCCCTGCTCTATATAAAGGAATGGAAGAAAACTCAGAGTATGGAATGATTCCTTACGTTGCAACAATGGGATTTGGGGATATAAAAAACGGCATAGTAAGCTATAATGACCATCCCTATTATTCAACAGGGTATACTTCGCTTTTTAATTGCTACTCTTTTATGACCGAAAACCTGGTATATAAATATTTCCCCGATCGTGTCAGATCTGTTGTTGATTTTCTTACACAGCTGGTAAAATTTAGCAGTGAAAATAGCGAAGAAATAAGAAGAACAAAAGATGAAGCCGATGAACTGGTAAAGAACAAGGAGCTATTCAACCTTGCATGGAAAATCGATACAGATTACAAAGAGAAACTAAATTTCAAGGGATATGAGTATGTTATGGACGAAGATGGAACAAACAGAGGTAGGAGATCCGGCCATTATGATCATCAGAAACCCTGGGAAGATACTATTCCCTACTATACAAAGTACGACCCATCTTTGTCTGTTAAAAAACCATACGCATATATCGTACCCCAGGCCTGGGAGGAAGTTATTGAGAAGTTTAATAATAATGGCATAGAGTCATACAGGCTTTCTGAAGATGTTAGTATTGAGGTCGAATGCTATTACATAGACCAGGTAAAAGCATCTACAAGGGCAACGCAGGGGCATAAGATTAACAACGATGTTGAGGTTCACACAGCAATTCAAAATATGCAATATTATAAAGGCGACTACGTGGTGGAAGTAAACCAGCACGCCAATAAATATATTGTGGAGATGTTAGAACCACATGCTCCGAATTCATTCTTTGCCTGGAATTATTTTGACCCAATACTGGAATCGCACGATTTCTACTCCATATGGGGATTTGAGAGTCACCTCTACGAGTTGCTTGACGATGACGACGAATTACAGGCTCTCCTTAATGAAAAAAAAGAGGGTAATCCTGAATTTGCAGCCGATCCGATAGCACAGTTACAATTTCTTTACGAAAACACTGATGCATCAGAAATAGAAAAATGGAATAGATTATACCCGGTAACAAGATTGCTTAATAAGAAGGAGTTGCCTGTAAGTAAATAAGCCAATGAAAGAATTTGATTCTGCTAAATTCCGCGAAGAGGGACACAAGATAGTCGATAAGCTGGCAGAATATCTTGAAAATATTTCGAGTGGAGACTCATACCCTGTTCTTCCGCTCAGTGATCCTGATAAGCTTTCTTCTTACTTCCTGCAAAAGCTTGAAGAGGGACCAGAGCAGGATCTTCAAATAATTATTGACGAATTTATTGAGTCTTCCAATCACCTTCACCACCCTGGTTATATAGGACATCAATGCACATCTCCATTGCCCCTGGCCTCTCTAACCCATTTTACTGCAGGACTCCTGAACAATGGATCGGCTGTTTATGAGATGGGGCCAGCGAATACTGCAATGGAAAAGGCAGTTATAAGTCATATCTCAGCCATAATTGGATTTGATAAAAAATCCGATGGTTTTTTAACTCATGGTGGTAGTGCTGGAAATCTTACGGCATTACTTGCAGCCCGCCAGGCTAAGACCTCCTATAATATATGGAGCGAGGGGGTAAAACAGGGCAGTCTGCCTGCATTTATTGTTTCAGAACAATCGCACTACAGTATTTCAAGAAACCTGAAAATAATGGGCCTGGGCGATGCCGCAACAGTGGGCATAGAAGTAGATGAAAAGTTCAGGATAAAGACAGAATTACTGCCAGAGACACTGGCTAAAGCATCGCAGAAAGGACTGAATGTTATAGGAATTGTAGCAAATGCCTGCTCAACCGCTACAGGCTCGTACGACGATCTTATGGCAATAGCCGATTTCTGTAAAAGTAATAATTTATGGCTTCACGTAGATGGAGCACATGGCATGGGGGCCGTAATGTCTGATAAGTACAGGCACCTTGTTAAAGGTATTGAAAGAGCTGATTCGGTGATAATTGATTTTCATAAAATGTTTTTAATCCCCGGACTAAATACCTGTGTATTATTCAGGGATGGAGAGCGTTCGTATGAAACTTTTGCTCAGAAGGCTTCCTACCTTTTCGATAAGACTCACGAAAAAGACTGGTTTAACGGGGCAAAGCGAACACTGGAATGTACAAAGAGTTCTCTTGGTCTACATGTATACTCTATGTTCAGGTATTATGGCGATCAGTTCTTTGGAAAATATATCGATAGAATGTATGGCCTTGCCTCTGAGTTTTACGAATCACTTTCAGGCTCTGATGATTTTGAGTGCATAGTAAAACCTGAATCTAATATTGTATGCTTCAGATATCTGAAAGGAGATTCAAATACTGACACAAACCATATTAACCGCCTGATAAGGGAAAAGATATTAGAAGGAGGTAAATTTTATATTGTACAGGCTGAGCTGGATGAAAAAGTCTGGTTACGAACAACTATTATAAACCCACAGACTACAATCAGTGATCTGCATTCTTTAATGGATGAAATAAGATCATGTGCTAAAACAGTAGAGCTTACTTAATATTGAAATCCAGTACTTTGTTGCCTTCAATATAGGCTGTCAGCCTGTCGTTTTTACTAACAGGTCCGACTCCGGCAGGTGTGCCTGTAAAGATAAGGTCGCCAGTCTTAAGGGTAAAAAACCTGGAAACATATGATATAATATCTGCAAAGTTGAATATCATATCAGTACTACATCCCGATTGAACGGTTTCCCCGTTTTTCTCAAGACTAAACGAAATGCTTTCCATATCCAGGTTACTGACAGGCACGAACTTACCGAGTGGAGCTGAGCCGTCAAAGCCCTTTGATATAGACCAGGGCATAATCTCATCGGAAAGACTTTGCTGTAGGTCGCGAGCTGTAAAATCGATACCTACCGTAATCTTGTCGAAGTAGCGATGAGCAAAGCCTGGAGCAATTGACCTGCCTACCTTGCTGATACTTAATACCAGTTCAGCCTCATAATCAATATCAGAGTCATAGTCAGGGATAAAAAAGGGCTTATTATTTTTTATAAGCGCAGAATCCGGTTTAATAAAAACAAGGGGTCTGGATGGGAGTTTCCTTTTCATCTCCCTGGCGTGATCCTTATAGTTTAAACCTATACAAATAATTTTCATTATCGGTATACTTATTTATTTCTGATTAAAAGACCTGAGCCTGATCTCGGTCAGAATCTTTTTGGTATAGAGTGGAAAATCGCCCTTCATCATCCAGGCATAATATCCCGGTTCTTCTTTTAATATTTCAGCGACAAGCCTCCCCTTGTGCTTGCCAAAATTAAATATCTCTTCTCCCTCCTTATTGTAAACAATCCTGCCTGCCAGATCAGCATGTTTCTTATAGAAGCTAAACTCAGACAGCTTATCTATATCGTTAGTTAGATTATCATACCTATCAAGCTGAGCCTTAAGTATTTCATAGGTAGCTGCAGTATCGGCCTCTGCGCTGTGAGCATTTTCGAGGCTTTTATCACAATAGAACTTATAAGCAGCAGAAAGAGTTCTCTGTTCCATTTTATGAAATATTACCTGCACATCTACATACTTCTTTTTTCTTAGATCAAAATCAACTTCTGCTCTTAAAAATTCTTCTGCCAGTACAGGAATATCAAACTTAATTGCATTATAACCTGCAAGGTCGCAACCTTCCAGGAAGTGGGCCAGATCTCTGGCTATCTCTGCAAAAGTAGGCTCATCCCTAAGATCCTCATCCTTTATTCCATGCACTTCAGTTGCCGATGGATTGATTGGCATTTCAGGGTTAACTCTCTTTGTGAACCACTCTTCATCACCTCCCGGACTTACCTTTACTATTGATATCTCGATAATCCTGTCGCTGGCAACATTTACACCTGTTGTCTCAAGGTCAAAAAAAGCTATTGGTCGTTTTAAATCTAGTTCCATATGGGAAGTGACTAAAGTGAGCTAAAGTGACTAAAGTGAGCTAAAGTTTATTCCTTAAGCCCTTTCGCCTTTCGTCTTTTCTCAGGCGTTTATCATCATTGGCATCAGGAGCATAAGAAGATCTTCAGATTCACTATCATTTTCAGATGGCAGGAAGAGTCCCGCTCTGGTCGGATCAGCAAGTTCGACAATTACATCCTGTGATGAAATATTTGCCAGAATCTCGAGCATAAATACTGACTTAAACCCTATCTCCATATCTTCTCCTTCATACTGGCAGTTAATTCTTTCGTAAGCAGATATTGAAAAATCTATATCCTGTGCCGAAACCTTTATCTGGTTACCGGTAAGCTCGAGTTTAACAAGGTTACTGGCCTGGTTGGAGAATACAGAAACTCTCTTCAGTGTATTTAAAAGTTCTATTCTGTCGACTCTTACCTTCCTGGGGTTATTTGATGGTATTACAGAATTGTAGTTCGGATAATTACCTTCTACCAGTCTGCAAACTACCCTATAAGCGGAGAAAGTAAAAAATGCATTCTTATCATCAAATTCAATAGCAACAGGGTTTTCTTCTTTTGGCAAAATATTTTTAAGCAGTGAGGCAGGTTTCTTTGGCAGTATAAATGATGAATTCTCTTCAGCTTTTGCATCTGCCCTCTTATAACGAACAAGCTTATGAGCATCAGAAGCTACAAAAATAAGTCCGTCTGTCCCTGCTTCAACAAAAATACCTCCCATAACAGGTCTCAGTTCATCATCAGCCGTTGCAAAAAGTGTTTTGCTTATGCCGGATAACAGAATCTCCGAATCGATATTGAAGGAGAATTTCTTGTCTTCCTTTATTGCCGGGAGGACAGGGAAATCTATCCCGTTCTGACCAACTATACTAAATTTACCTTTCTCAGAACTGATAACTACTGCCAGGCTGTCGAGATTAATCTCAAAGGTAAGAGGCTGCTCAGAAAACTCTTTAAGGGTATCAAGTAAAATTCGAGCTGGAATAGCTATACTACCCTCCCCATCAGTATTCTCCAGTTTAATTCCTGTAATCAGTGTTGATTCCAGGTCTGATGCAGTGATCTCCAGAGTATTTGCATCCAGTTTAAAAAGAAAATTATCCAGGATCGGGAGAGTATTTTTTGTACTGATTACCTTACTAATTCCTTGCAGGTGAGCCAGAAGTTCCGTACTTGATACAACAAATTTCATATTATTGGTTCATTTAAATTTAAATAGCAAAAAAAGACGAGTTACAAGCTTCTGTAAATGTTATAATTGTAAGATTGTTACTCTCTTTGTACTGATTACCAATATTAGTAAAAAAAACCATTATCCTCAAATAAATAATCAGTCGCTTATAAAATATTCTGCACTTTTAATTAAGGGATCAAGATCAAAATATCTGGCAATAAAAATATCCCCTGTTCCATCTATTGTTCCGTAGAGCCTGTCTGTATCTGGAACATTAGCTTCAGCTGTCTTAAGCATCTTTGTCCATAAACGTGCAATTACCTCATTACCAGAAGTCAGACCAACTTTTATAAGTATCTCTGGTTCACTGCTAATAAGCTCTGTTACATTTTCAGGTTTTAGATCAAAAGCCCAGTTTTCGAAAGGAACAAAAGTAAAATAAGTAATATACCTGCGAATCTTATCCTGCTTAGCCTGCAGTGATTCCTTTCCATTAATAAACAAGCTGTTCTTACTCTCCCCCCTAACAATAGATATATCGTCCATACCAGGGTCTTTATATATAATACTTACTGAAGAGATAATATCCGGTTCCAGATTAAAGATATGATATGGCATCCAGTATTTTTCGTCAGTAACAAAACTATTGCCAGGGTCGATGCTATAAGAGGGCAAGTTTACAAAGAATGGCTTTGATTTAACTGTCTTCTTGAATATACTGCTGTATAAAGGGTCGGAACTTTTATAAATCAGGTATTCTAAGCTTTTATTTTTTCCTGTTATCCTGACTTTTAGAGGCGGCTGCTTATCAGTATCAACCAGTTTACTGTACAGCTCATCAGATACAGGAGATTTGATTTCAAGACCTTCAATATTCTTTAAGATAAAATCAACTGCCGACTTCCTGGCCACAAAACTCTTATTTACCTCCCACCCTTTACTGCTTCTCTCTAAAAGGAGTGTGTTTTCCTTATCGCTTATTGTTATGGATTTAATATCCTCTAACCAGTCGACCGAGAAACCGGAATTTTCCCTGCCAAAGGGAACACGTACCTTAAAAACAAGGATACTGGCAATAACTATCAGGAGCAGAGCCAGAAGTATGCCGATAATTTTTCTCATGCCACCTTCCTGATTGAGTATTTCTTTCTCCTTAATATTGTATAGATTATCCCGGAAAGAACAACAAGGATAACAGGTCCAAGGGTGTTGATCAGCTGCCAGAATATTTTCCCATCACTTATTTTCTCCCTGTCGAGAAGCCTTAGTTTTAGCTCTCTCGACCTGAGATCCATTATACCTTTATCATCAACCAGGTAATTAAGGGCATTTACAAGGAAATCCTTATTACCATATATTTGCTGAGTGCTACGATCCTGCCCAAGAGTGAGCGGGATAAGATGATTTCCTTCCCTCCTTACACCATTCCGTATAATATCACCATCTGCTATAACTATCATCTTATTAGCCACGCTGCTTTTAAGGAGCGGCCGTTCATTATAAGTACTTACCCTGTTGGCATATAAGGAGGGAAATACTCCTTCAATTGCAACAGCTACAGGGAGGTAGGACTTAGTAAAAAGCTCTGCAGAAGGTCGCTCCCTGAACTCTGATATCGATATCAGTCTGGGTGGACTAACATACCTGCTGGCCGGTGATGTTGCAAGCAAGACTTTCCTGATCAATTGAGTGCCTTCTCCTACTGTGTCAATATAACTGACAAACTCACCCCTTACTTTATTAATTGCCCTGGTTACAGGACTTTTTAAGGAGGGATATAGAAGTGGGTTGTATAGCCATTCTACATGAATTGTCTGCTGCTGTGCACCATCAAAACTACTTATTACCGGTATTATCTGGCAATCCAGATCCTGAACCATAACAGGATTGATCCTGACACCATATTTAAATAACTGGTCTTCTATTTCAAGTGGCCGGTAAAATGCCATACTGCCACCAGCGGCAAGACTATCGGTATTTACCGCCACCTCATCAAGCAGCCACAAAACCTTACCTCCATTCATAACATACTGATCGATAACGAGTTTATCTTCCTCGCTAAAAGGGCTTTCCGGTTTAGCGATAACTATTGCAGAATAAGCATCAAGTATACCGGGCACACCATTGATAGTACCCCTGTCGATTGTAAAGAATTTAGCCAGCTCAAGGGTAAGATCGGCTACTTCGACCTCAGCAAGCTCATCGTGACCTTCGATAAAGGCTATACGATGAATAGTATCTGAAGTAATTGTGGCAATAGAACTAATCAATTCGTATTCCAGGCCTTCTATTGAGTGAGTTAAATTCTGTTCGGCAGGCAGTGCCGGGTTATTTCTCAGGAAATTAACCGGCATTTCTATCCCGTTGTAGTTTACTATCAGCCCGGGGAAAATTATTTTCTCTGATTGTGCACCCTCCTTATCTTCAGCCATTATTGTAACCGGCACAAGACCTTTGTTTATAAGCGACATCTGGTAGCGGTATCTTTCTTCCGCATCGTCTGCCCCAGAGGGATTTATATACTGATAATCCACTTTTTTACCGGAAGCAAGTCTGAATTCATCAAGCCTGGCAGTAAGCTCCCTTCTGAGTCTCGAAAACTCAACCCTCAGATCTCCATCAAGAAAGACCTGTATATATATATCATTATCCAGCTCACCGAGAATTTCCCTGGTTTGCTCAGACAGAGTATACCTTTTCTCTGAAGTAAGATCAATCCTTAAATTTATTAAGGATACAAGAAGACCCAAAATAATAAGTGCAGCTATAATACTAACAAATTCGCTGATATGTTTTACTTTTCTGCTCATAATCAGTCTTAATTCTTCTTCCATTTAGCAGATTGCAGTACCAGTCGTGTTGATTCAAGGAAAATAACAATTGTTATAGTAAAATAACTGACATCCCTTATATCAATCACGCCACGACTCATCGATTTATAGTGCTCATTTATACCCAGGGACGAAATAAAGGCTTCTGCCTTATTAAATCCTTCAAAAAGAGAAAATGTTTCAAATCCTATATACATTAATATGCTAATAAGTACGGCCATAATAAAGGCAACGACCTGGTTATCAGTTACTGATGAAGCAAATACGCCGCATGCTGCATATATTGATGCCAGGAAGAAAAGTCCTATATAAGCTCCCCATGTTCCTCCTGTATCAAGATTCCCAGGTGTTTCGCCCAATAAATAAACAGAAATATAATAAATAAGACCTGGCAACATAGCCAGTAAAACCAGGGCAACAGCTCCGAAGAACTTACCATAAATTATCTGTCTTTCGCTCAGTGGTCTCGATAGAAGAACTTCCATGGTTCCACTCCTCTTCTCCTCGGCAATTGTTCGCATTGTAACGGCTGGAACAAGAAAGAGAAATATCCATGGAGAGAGAATAAACATAGTGTCCATCCCTGCGTAAGCGCTGTCGATAATATTCCATTCACCCGGAAGTATCCACATAAACAAGGAATTAATAAGCAGGTAAACAATTATAACCACGTAACCTGTCAGGCTAGAAAAAAAACCACCAACTTCTCTTTTAAAAATCTCAAACATCCGCTTCGCTATTTCCCGGTAAAATTAATTAAAAAGATAAATCTTCTTCCTTATTAAGCTTAACATCTTTAATATTCAGAAGATAAACCCTGTTATAATAGAAATTCAATATTTGCTTATAGTTAAAACCCCTTGTTGCCATAACCATTGCTCCTTCCTGGCATAAACCGACTCCATGTCCGTATCCTCTTCCTGATAAATGCAAGGTATCGCCATCTTCTGAAATTGAGAAAAATGTTGATCTCAGGTTCCAGTCTGAGCGTACTATATTAAGCGGGATCTCTATTTCTCCATATCGATAAGAATGCATCCTGCTTTTCTGTGTAAATATAAATTCCTCAGTGGGATTTACGCTACTGCCACTTTTTTCTTCAAGGTAATCAAGCCAATCATTTCTGGGAATACTTTTCTCCCATTCGGCATTTCTTGAAAAGGCGCAGTAAGGATCAAATATAGAAACAAGGTAAGGCGATGAACTTAACCAAACATTCTCAGAAGAAACAGTCTCTCCTCCGCAATTCGAATGAAAAGGGGTCAGTATAAGGGCAGAATCACTATCAGTAATAACCTGGTCTTTAGTTGATTTAACCGCATCATTAATAATAGAAGTAACAGATCTGCCGTGATAGACCTGGCAATGCACATCATCGCATAGATCATAGCCTTCATCAGCATGCTTCCCCATATGCAGGTAGGCGTAGGTGCGTGCTATTAGTGCCTGTGTCTTAAAATATTCCGGATGTCCCTTATATCCACCTTCAGCCTGTACCACACCGGCGATATAGTCATCCATACCAAGAGTATTGACTATTTTTAGCTTACCAAGTGAAGAACTGAAAGTAAAATCCCCCTTGTAATCTCCATTATTCTTTAACTGCTGGTTAAGCAGGTTAACAAACCCGCTATCTGTCCTAGATAAGACCTGTATGCTGTCAGCAAGATAGCCTGGTTGATTGATTCTGTTTACTGCTACCTTATCGCCTGCCCTGCAAATAAATAATATTTCACCCTGCATAAGGGTAAAGGATTTTTGTCCGTTCAATACCAGATCGTAGTGATGGTCGTAAGTTCTAAGGATAACAGATTCACAATCCTCTCCATAGAATAAACTGATTCGTACCTGCCCTTCTGCATTTATAAATAAAGATGCTAATATAAGAGTGAGAAGAAACCTAATTGACATTATTTACAAGCCTGAGAGAGTTATATATATCCTCGGCCACGCGGCCTGCAGCTCCCTTACCAGAGAGTTCTGATCTTAGTATTGCATAATCATCCTTTATTACTTTTCTTTTCCATCCTCCGGGTAAAAGGCTATTTAATTCATTAACAATTAACCTGCTGCTCATCTTATCCTGGATAAGCTCTTTTACCACTTCCCTGCCCATAATTAAATTAACAAGCGATATAAACCTGATATTTGCAAATGCCCTTGCTACCAGATAAGAAAACCATGATGCCCTGTAACAAACAACCTGAGGCACGTCTGCCAGGGCAGCTTCCAAAGTAGCAGTGCCTGATGCCACAAGAGCAGCTTCACAATACTTATACAGTGGATAGGTCTCATCATAAATCACCTTTACACCGGAATCTCCGATTATTTTATTATAAATCTCCTTTGATACTGTCTTAACACCGGCTACTACAAACTGGTGATCCAGGTAATAGTCTGATACTTTTACCATTTCAGGGAGAATCTTTTTGACCTCCTGAATCCGGCTTCCGGCAAGCAAAGCAATAATAGGCTTATCTTCCAGCTTATATTTGCTGAAGAAATCATCCTTATCCCCGGCTAAATTAAGCTCTCTTTCAACCGTATCAACAAGGGGATTGCCAAAATACTTAACAGGATAAGAATGCTTTGCGTAAAATTCAGTCTCAAATGGAAAGATCACATACATCCTGTTTATATAAGCCTTGATTTTCTTTATCCTTGACTCTTTCCATGCCCACAACTTCGGAGAAATATAGTAATATACATTATCGACCTTACCCTTCAGAAATTCAGCAATCCTGAGATTAAAGCCAGGGTAATCGATCAATATTACCACGTCAGGTTTATAATCAAGTAGCTGTTGCTTACATAGCTTGAGATTATTACGAATGGTTCGTAGATTAATAAGAACTTCCCAGAAACCCATAATGGCCAGGTCTCTGTAGTGCATCAGCACCCTGGCTCCTTCCTTTTGCATTAAGTCTCCTCCCCAGCATACAATATCGGCCTCACTATCATGTTTAATTAACTCCCTGACTAGATTGGAACCATGCAAATCGCCAGATGCCTCACCTGAAACAATAAAATACCTCATTTATCAGATCATTTTTATTAAAAACACAGTCAGAGCCCAGATTATTGTCATCCCCAGCACACCTTTTGCACATCTGTCTTTATCGAGTCGGTTAAAAAGGAGGAAGGCAAATACATTTGGAAAAACACATAAGCTGATAAAATGGCTTACCACATCCCTGTCGTGAATCCTTGAGACAAAATCAACAAAACTACTCTCCCCCGAGGTAAAAAGGTATACAGCGATAAAGACAAGCAGGGGTAAAATAAAGCCGCTTATAAAACCGGTCGACATACTGTCTGGTATGTTTATACGCTTCATTATTAGAATCTTTCTCGGATTTCATCAATATTTTTATGAGCAGTCATATCAACAGATACAGGTACAACAGATACGTAGCCATTTGCTATTGCCCACTCATCTGTATCTTCAGCTTCAGGCTCATGATTCTGAAAGACTCCTGTAAGCCAGTAATAGGTTTTACCCATCGGATCCTTCCTTTTTTCAAATTCCTCACGCCAGTTACCCCTGGCCTGCCTGCAAACCTTTATACCCTTAATATCATCTCCATTAAGAGCAGGAATATTTACATTTAGACAAACTCCTTTCGGTAATGACTTTTCAACAAGGGAATTCATAACTTCTCTCACTATATCCTTTGCTGGTTCAAAATCAGCTCCCGATAAAAAGCTATTTAATGAGAATCCAACAGAATCAATGCCATAGAGACAACCCTCAATTGCCGCGGCCATCGTTCCGCTATAAATTACACTTACCGAGGCATTCGATCCGTGATTAATCCCCGAAACAACCCAGTCGGGCTCCCGCTCAAGTAAACGGTTAATAGCTATCTTAATACCATCTGTTGGTGTGCCGCTACAGGCATATACTCGCTTATTTTCAGTCTCATCAAGGAGTTTAACTCTGATTGGCATCTTAACAGTAAGTGCCTGCGACATACCCGACCTGCTCTCAGTTGTGGATATTACCACAACCTTTCCAAATTCTTCCATTAAAGCAGTAAGGGTCTTTAGTCCCGCTGCATATAAACCATCATCATTAGTAAGTAAAATTAACCTGTCTCCCTTTTCGATTTTCATAATTCTTAAATCAATATTTACAATTCATTCGATAGCCTTTTGCCTTCTATCGTGCGTCTTTAGTCTTTCGACGCAGTACACAAAGATAGACAAATCCACCTTCCCGGAATAAACTAAATTAAGTTCTGAATATTTTTTTTAAAATTACTTACTTTTGCTGTGTCACAAGACATAACAAATCTCTACAATTAACCATGAAGATCTCTTATAACTGGATTAAGCAATACCTGGATATAGACAGTAGTCCTGCCGAACTTTCTGAAATACTCACCAATATTGGCCTCGAAGTTGAAGGAATGGACGACTGGCAATCGATTGAGGGAGGTCTGGAAGGCATTATAATAGGTGAAGTACTGGAGTGCCATCCGCACCCAAACGCAGATAAATTAAGCCTGACTAAGGTTGATATAGGACAGAATAAGCCTCTTTACATTGTATGTGGAGCTCCTAATGTTGCTAAAGGACAGAAAGTACCGGTTGCAACTGTCGGGACAAAGTTACGCTTTGATGATAACGAACTTACAATTAAAAAATCAAAGATTCGCGGCGAAATCTCTGAGGGAATGATATGTGCCGAAGACGAGCTGGGGCTGGGTACATCACATGAGGGAATAATGATTCTGCCTGAAGATGCTGTAATAGGTACTGAGGGGGCTGACTATTTCACGGTAGAGAGAGATACGGTATTTGAAATAGGACTTACACCTAACAGAATTGATGGTGCTTCTCACTATGGTGTTGCCAGGGACCTTGCTGCGTATTTTAACCTTCAAAAAACAATATCTGCCCTTAAACCGGATATCAGTTCTTTTAAGATAGATAACACAGACAATACTATTCCTGTTCTTATAGAAAACACCGACGATTGTCCCCGCTATACTGGCATAACAATAAGCAATATAAAGGTTATGGAATCTCCCGGGTGGCTTAAAAACAGGTTAAGGTCAATAGGTTTGAGTCCTATAAATAACATTGTAGATATTACAAATTACGTATTACATGAGTTAGGACAACCTCTGCATGCTTTCGATGCCGATAAAATTGAAGGAGGCAGGGTAATAGTAAAGAACCTGCCAGATAAGACTAAGTTTACTAGCCTGGATGAGATTGAAAGGGAGCTTTCTGAGAAAGACCTAATGATTTGCGATGCCAGGGGAGGAATGTGTATAGCTGGTGTATTTGGAGGAATAGGCTCTGGCGTGAATTTCGAAACAAAAAATATTTTCCTTGAAAGTGCATATTTTAATCCCGTATCAATTAGAAAATCCGCACGAAGACATGATTTAAATACTGATGCCTCTTTCAGGTTTGAAAGAGGAGCCGATTATGAAAATACTATCTGGGCATTAAAGAGAGCTACCCTCTTAATAAAGGAACTAGCAGGAGGAAGCATTTCTTCCGAAATTATTGATATCTATCCGAAAAAGATTGAAAGAAAAAGCCTGACAGTTACTTACAAAAATATTAACAGGCTAATAGGCAATAAGATAGACAGGAAGCTAATTAAGAAAACCCTTGAGTCACTCGATTTTGAAATCACTTCTGAAACACCCGAGGGATTGGATTTAGTTGTTCCATCCTATCGTGTAGATGTTACCAGGGAAGCGGATGTAATTGAGGAGATACTGAGAATTTATGGTTACAATAATATTGTAACAGGAAATAAGGTAAACTCTACTCTAAGCTATATTGATAAGCCCGACAACGAGCTTATTGTTAACAGTATCTCAGATATGCTCTCGGGCTACGGCTTTATGGAGATTATGTCTAACTCACTTACTCCTTCAAGCCTCTACGATGATAATCCTGACTTCGACAGCAGCAGACTGGTTATGCTGCTTAATCCGCTTAGTTCCGATCTGAATGCAATGCGACAAACTCTTCTATATGGTGGCTTAAGCGCAATAGAAAGAAATATTAATCGGCAGAATAATAAGCTCAGGTTTTATGAATTCGGTAACTGCTATACAAAAAAAACTCCCGATGCCTCAATGGTTAAGGACTTTGAAGAGAAGCACAATCTGGACCTGTTTATTACAGGTGATCAGTCACTGGATTCGTGGAATATAAAATCATCTCCCAGCGATTTCTTCCTTTTAAAATCGACCGTCGATATGATACTTGAAAAAGCGGGGGCTGATATGAATAGTTTAAAGGAGAATAATGCTGATAAGGCTTACTTCAGTGAGGGACTTACTTACAGCTTAAATGGAAAATCCCTGGCACATCTCGGGAAAGTCAGCAGAAAAACTACAGCAGTCTTCGATATCAAACAGGATGTATTTTATGCATCTATCGACTGGAGCAGGATAATGGAGATAATAAAAAATAAAAAGCCAGGTTTCAGGGAACTTCCTAAATTCCCATCAGTTAGAAGAGATCTTGCCCTCCTTGTAGATTCAAATATCAAATTTGCAGACTTAAAGGATCTTGCATTTAAAACAGAAAAAAACATTTTAAGGGAAGTTGGTCTCTTTGACGTTTATGAAGATAATTCGCTCGGGGAAAATAAAAAGTCATATGCAATGAAATTTATCCTGAGAGATGATAAACGAACCCTGGATGATAAAACAATTGATAAGGTAATGAATAAGCTTATAAGAGTTTATTCAAATGAAATAAATGCAACAATCAGATAAACCGGGCGGACAAATAGAAATTATTAGGGGAGACATTACCAAATTAGCCTGCGACGCAATAGTAAATGCAGCAAATAACTCCCTGCTGGGAGGTGGCGGTGTCGACGGAGCAATCCATAGTGTTGCAGGCCCTGATCTGCTAAAGGAATGTAGCTTACTTAATGGATGCCAGACAGGTGAAGCAAAAATCACCCTGGGATATAATCTGCCTTCAAAGCACGTAATTCACACTCCTGGACCGATCTGGAAGGGTGGTCACAGGAATGAGCATGAGCTACTGGCAAAAAGCTACCGGAATTCACTAATATTAGCAAGCCAGAACAATATCAGAACGATAGCATTCCCTGCCATATCGACTGGAGCCTACCGTTTCCCTTTCGAACAGGCTGCAAATATTGCAATTAAGGAAGCAAGAAGATTTATATCAAAAAACAGCGAACCACACAGGATAATATTTGTTCTTTTTAAAGACGAACATTATAATATCTATCAAAAATTAATGGCTGATGACTGAAATATTTAAAGGCGTAAAAAGTTTCTTCTCCCTGGTTAAATTCAGCCATACTATTTTTGCGATGCCTTTCGCATTATATGGTTTTGCTCTGGGTATTTCTGATAGTAATAATGAATTCAATATCAGAGTCCTGCTACTAATAATACTTTGCATGGTACTTGCAAGAAATGCGGCTATGGCATTTAACAGGTTTGCTGATCAAAATATAGACCGGCTTAATCCCAGAACGGCAAAAAGAGAAATACCTGCCGGTGTAATATCATCAAGTGCAGCATTGATCTTTATAATTCTTAATTCAGTCCTCTTTATTATTGCAGCAGGTTTTATTAACAGGCTTACTCTTTTTCTCGCCCCTGTTGCTCTGCTGGTAATACTTGGTTATAGCCTTACTAAGAGATTTACACCATATAGCCATCTCTTCCTTGGACTTGCTCTCGCACTGGCGCCTGTAGGTGCTTATATTTCTGTGAGTGGCAGTTTTGAAACAGTGCCCGTCCTTATCGGCCTTATGGTACTCACCTGGGTAGGAGGTTTTGATATTATCTATGCACAACAGGATGCAGAATTTGATGCGGCAAATAAGCTTTACTCAATACCCTCCCGCTTTGGCAATAAAAGCGCCTCTGTTATTTCTTCAGTCCTGCACCTTCTCAGTGTACTTACTGCCTTACTTATAGGGCTAATTAGCGATGCAGGTATAGTCTATTTCGCAGGGACACTAATATTCGCTATTCTACTGCTTATTGAACATCTTGTAGCCCGCCCCGGTGATAGCAAAAGTATCAATATGGCTTTTGCTACAATAAACAGCTACGCAGGACTGGTATTTGTAGTTTTCGCTGTAGCAGATATGTATATAGTATAGCATGGGGAGCATGCCGTCGCTCTTCGAGCTATGGCTGACGAAGCAGCTAACGTTCAAGAAAACATGCTTTTTATTCACTTCCTGACATCAAAAACAATTTATTGCTATATTAGTCAGCCCATTTGAGGGGTCTTATATATGAAAGATATTGTTATTCAGCAAGTTAAGTCCCGGAAGGAATTAAAGAGATTTATTTACCTCCCAGAAAAAGTACATAAAGACAATCCTGAATGGATGCCTCCCCTGTTCAGCGACGACTGGGTATTACTTAATCCTAAAAAGAACAAATCATTTTCCTACTGTGATTATATCCAGCTAATTGCCTACAGAAACTCTGAGCCTGTTGGCAGGATAATGGGACTTATTAACAAAAAGTATAACCAGATAAAAGGGGAACAAACGGCCAGGTTCTGCTTTCTGGAGTGTTATAATGAAGAAGATATATCACACAGCCTGATAGAAGCAATCGAGAAATGGGCTCGCGATAAGGGAATGAAGCGAATTATTGGACCCTATGCTTTTTCTGACAAGGATCCCCAGGGCTGCCAGATAAGTGGTTTTGACACCCTTTCTGTTATTGCGGCGCCAAACAATGGATCATATTTACCCGGATTGATTGAAAAGGAAGGCTATTCTACCGAGATAGACCTTGTGGAATATGTAGCCAGGATACCTGATAAGCTGCCCGATCTCTACATGAGAATAATTGAAAGGGCCTCCCGGATGGAAAGAATCGAAATAATTGAGTTTAAAACAAAAAGGGAAATTAAGCCTTATATACTTGATGTACTGGAGGTGATGAACGATACATTTTCGTCGATATATGGTTTCGTCCCCCTTAGCGACCGGGAAAAAAGAGAGTTTGCAAGAAGGTACTTAGCCATACTCGACCCGGCTTTTATTAAAGCTGCCCGGATGGGAAATGAGCTGGTCGGATTTGTAATCGCAATGCCTAATTTAAGTAGTGGAATGCTAAAGGCAAGGGGCAGGTTGTTTCCATTTGGATTTATACATATACTTAGATCCCTGAAAAAGAGCACAGAGCTTCTTATGCTTCTGGGTGGTGTAAAAGAAAAATACAGGGGAAGAGGAATAGATGCAATAATGGGAGCAAAAATACTGGAAGCGGCAAGCAGTAGCAAAATGCTTACTCTTGACAGTCACCTTGTACTGGAGAGCAACAGTAGAATGAGAGCCGAGTACGAACGATTGGATGCAGAGATAACTAAGACCTTCCGTATTTTCCAGAAGCAGCTCTAGAATGTGAATATAATAGATATACCAAATATTTCCTTAAACTGAATCTTGGCCACTTTCTTTTGATTGCCTTCATTATCCAGTACCGGATCCCCATCATCGTCCGTTACAGGTATCAAAGTATCGTCGTCATATATTAACTGGGTATTTAGCCTTACATCGGTAAAGTAGTTTAATTTGGCTGTAGCAATTAACTCCCAGTCTATATCAATATTAAGTGGATTATGTATATAGTTTGTAAACAACCTGATTTCATTAGACAGGTTAACCATATCCCATAGCTTTGTTTTATGCTGTATCTGTATACTCATTCCAGGCTCGTGCTTCGATCTCTGGTCTGCGCTCAATCCATGCTTTGTCTGGTCAATATGTGCGGTGTCGGGCACAAAGGTGGCCTTATAAGACAGCGGAGCAAAGTTTATAGAAGTATTTTTATTCGGTTTATAATCCAGTCCAAGTCCTACCGTTAATGTTGCCGGGTTAAAGAACTTGGAAATAACTACAGAGTCGTTTGGATAGTCATAGCCTTTTGCAAGCTGCGACTTAAATATCATTGTAGCACTGAAGTCAAACTTTCCAAAGGCTTTATTGTTAAATTTTGACGATATATCAATAATATCGGTATTCTTTCTTACATCATATTTTTTATCTCCGTATCCCTCAGACATAATAAGGCCGTACTTAAAACGGCCCGTAGTATTCCAGGTCATCTTCTGCTCCTTATTGGTATAATTGGCACTTCCCGTAATATCGAGCAGGGTTGAAATATTACTATCACCACCCTTTGTCCAGTTCTTTATTATAGCCTGGTTAAATACAAAAGAGGCTTCAGAATTAAATTTCCAGTACTGGGGTATTATCACAATCTTCTTTGGATCGGCAAGAGCGGTTGGATCGAATTTTTCCACTCCCACCCTTGCATCTGCTATCCTAGTTTCAATATTAGGCCTTCTGAAATGTATCCCTTTCTCAACGATCACACTTACAGAATCGCGTGAAGGACTACCAAGCCAGATAGACATCTCCTCGCCCCATTCATTCATCAGCCAGAGCCTTGTCATAGGCCTGGGGTAATTACTGAGCCAGAGCGATTCAGAATTTCTGGAACCTGTAAAAATAATTTTTGATGAATCCCTATTATGGGTATATAATCTTAAGGCATCCATTGCGGCCTGGATTGAATCGCCAGTCATAGGATTATCATAATATCTGAAAGGGAAAGCCTGGTTGGCACTGATTACCTCTCTGAGGGTATCAGATAAGATAAGAATAATGCTATCCCTCCTTGTATTGATGGTCCTCTTCATTATAGAATCGGCCGAAACAGCACTCGAATCTGAAACAGACGAAACAAATGATGTATCTTTTAGAGGAAAATAAATATGAAGCGTATCCCACAGGTAAAATTCATTTGTTGGTATTTTGATATTATCCCACTCGAAAGCATTAATATACCATTCTGAGATATAGAACTGGTCGTTAGTTGCTTCGTATAAATACCTTCCCATTGCTTTCCTTAAAGGATCATTTGGACTATTCCAGATAGAAATATCATTATACCACCTGTTTATATATCCTATTGCCTCTTTCTCAGAAAAGTTAATCTTACCGATACTGCTTTTAATAAGTGAATCGAGTTTTTGAGGATCTATATTATCGCTAAGAATAAGATCCATATCTGGTTCCGGTGTGAAGATACCTTCTTCCTTTAGAAGGGGATCAATTACTGATGGAGATTCTAAAGTATCAATAAGTTCAGTTTCACCCTTTACTGATAAAGTATCTACTCTAAGTAAAGATGAATCGATTTTTGCTGCTTCCTGCGCACGGGCAGAATAAACACTTAAAAAAAATACTGAAATAAACAGCAGTGAAAATATTTTCCGGAAACGGTACTTCCTCATCCTGATTTTTGGTCGCTTAAAATTGAATATTCGATAAATGTGGATACTTTTGCAAAAGTAATGCCAAAATTAATGCATTTATTCAATATAACGGAATTTAGGAAAGAAGAAGTATACCGTAACCTCAAAAAGAGGGACGTATTCGCCTGCCATCTTTCTTAAATGGCTATCAGCCAACTATTTCTATAATATTTTTTCCTAACTCATTATTACAAAAAGTATGAATTTACCATATGCTGAACCCTATAAAACAAAAATGGTTGAGCCTATAAGGCAAAGCACCAGAGAAGAACGCGAAAAGTGGATTGCCGAGGCAGATTATAATCTATTTAACTTAAAATCTGAACAGGTATATATAGATCTGCTTACAGATTCCGGTACAGGAGCAATGAGTGATCGCCAGTGGTCGGAGATGATGCTTGGAGATGAAAGTTATGCAGGAGCATCCTCTTTCAGAAAGTTAAAAACTACGATAAACGACATTACAGGATTTGAATATGTTCTCCCCACGCACCAGGGAAGAGCAGCTGAAAATGTACTATTTTCGGTACTCGTAAAAGAAGGAGACAAAATACCTGGAAACTCACACTTTGATACAACAAAAGGTCATATTGAATTCAGAAAAGCAGAAGCAGTCGACTGCACCTGCGATATAGCAGGCGACACAAAAGCAATACATCCATTCAAGGGCAATGTTGACCTTGAAAAGCTTGAGAAAGTTCTTAATAAATACCCGGCAGACAGAATACCATTTATAATTCTTACAATCACAAATAACACAGCAGGTGGACAGCCTGTTAGTATGGAAAACATACGCGAAAGTTCCAGGCTTGCAAAAAAATATAAAACACTACTTATTATCGATTCAGCGAGGTTTGCTGAAAACGCATACTTTATTAAGACAAGGGAAGAAGGTTACAGCTCAAAAACTGTAAGAGAAATTGTTAGAGAAATGTTCTCTTATGCAGATGGAATGACCATGAGCTCCAAAAAGGATGCTATTGTAAATATGGGAGGATTTATTGCTCTGAAAGATGAAAACATTTACAAGTCTGCCTCCCAGTTTAATATTATGTTCGAGGGATATATCACCTACGGTGGTTTGTCAGGACGTGATATGAATGCCTTGGCACAGGGACTAATAGAAGGAACAGAATTTGAATACCTTGAATCACGTATCAAACAGCTAGCTTACCTTGGTAAAGGACTGATGGATAATGGTGTACCTATCCAGGAACCTGTAGGAGGCCACGCTGTATTTGTTAATGCACTTGAGATATATCCTCATATCCCAAGGGATGAGTTTCCTGCTCAGACACTGGCAATAGAATTATACCTGGAAGGAGGAATAAGGGCAGTAGAGATTGGAGCAATAATGGCCGACCGTGATCCACTAAGCAGGGAAAACAGGTACCCGGCCCTGGAGCTTGTAAGGTTGGCTGTTCCGAGAAGAGTGTATTCGTACAGGCATATGGATTATATAATAGCGGCTCTTTCAAATGTCTGCAATAACAGGGAAAATATTACCAGGGGAGTAAAAATTGTCGAAGAAGCACCTCTCTTAAGACACTTTACAGTAAAACTGGCGAGACTATAAAATCATAAGATTCTAAGATTAGAAGGATAAGAAAGTATTTTTACTACTTTTGCGAACTCTATATTCACACTAAGGAATTCTTATGAATGATATGACCGTTGGCAAGGAAAGTAAACTTATTCTCAAGTTTGCCCTGCCAATGCTGGCTGGTAGCGTTTTCCAACAGTTATATAATGTTGTAGACAGTATTATAGTAGGTAACTTTATTGGGAAAGAAGCACTTGCCGCCGTCGGAGCATCATTTCCGGTTATATTTGTACTGATATCTATGATAATTGGCCTGGCCATGGGGGTTACTATCATTATCTCACAATATTTTGGTGCAAAAAATTACGATAAGGTAAGAAGGGCTGTTGACACTATGTTTATAAGCCTTTTCTTTGCTTCGATCGCAACAACCGTAGTTGGAATACTATTTAGCGAAGAAATATTTAAGCTTCTGAACCTGCCGGAAGAAATTATGCCACAGGCACTCAGCTACCTCAATATCTACCTCCTTGGTATGGTTGGTTTTTTTGGTTTTAACGGTATTAGTGCAGTACTGAGAGGTTTGGGAGACTCAATGACACCTCTGGTATTTCTTATTATCTCCACTGTCACAAACATTATCCTCGATATACTGTTTATAGTTGTCTTTAAAATGGGTATTGAAGGAGTTGCAATTGCAACAATCGTATCACAGGGCGGTGCTTTTATTACAGCCATTATTTATCTGAATAAGAATCATAATCTTATCAGGATCTCTTTCAGGAACCTTGTATTTGATAAAGAAATATTTAAACTGGGCAATAAGATTGGACTCCCTGCCGGACTACAGCATACCTTTGTTTCTATTGGCATGCTGGCAATTATGGGAATAGTTAACTCATTTGGCACAGATGTAATAGCCGCCTATGCAGCAGCAAGCCGACTCGATGCAATAGCAGTTATTCCTGCAATGATACTATCACAGGCACTTGCTACTTTTGTGGGTCAGAACCTTGGAGCCAATAAACCTGAAAGAGTAAGAACAGGACTTATCGCTACTGTAAGAATAACCATAATCGTTACAATAATAACCACAGCCATCGTGGTACTATTTGGAACTTATTTTATGAGAGCATTTACAAGCGACACCGAGGTAATAAGAATTGGAAAGGAATATCTAACTATTGTAAGTCTTTTCTATATCCTTTTTGCAATGATGTTTATGTTTAACGGGGTAATGAGAGGAGCGGGAGATACAATCTTGCCTATGATTTTTACATTACTGTCGCTATGGTTTGTAAGATTACCGGTAGCATGGTTCCTTTCGAAGCATATGGGTACAGAACAGGGTATATGGTGGTCGTTCCCAATTGGTTGGGCTATTGGTTTAATTCTTTCATGGACCTATTACTCAACAGGGCGATGGAAAAAGAAGGTTATAATAAAACCCGAAGCAAATATTTCCTGATATAAGCAAGTTCAGGCCTCTGCACTGTCTGCTATCCAAAGTCTTTACGAAGGAGGATGCTCTTTCCCAATTTCTTAGTATTTTTGTATTCTACTAAAAATTAAACTATGATCCGTTCAATGACCGGTTTTGGTAAAACAGATGCCGATATACCCGGGAAAAAAATTAGTATTGAGATAAGGACTCTTAACAGCAAGCAGACTGATATAAATGTTAAGATGCCATGGCTGTACAAAGAAAAAGAGATTGAAATAAGAAATATGCTCAGCAAAGAACTCGAAAGGGGAAAAGTTGATTTCTCTATATATGTCGACATAATGAGCGACCAGGCCGTTCCCCAAATAAATAAGGAAGTGGTTAAAAACTACTACGCCCAGTTAAACGAAGTAGCAGGCGAACTGTATATAGACAGCCCTGATCAGCTTCTGTCGATAATAATGAGATTACCGGAAACACTCAGGTCTGATAAAGTGCAACTTTCTGATGATGAGTGGGAGACTCTGAAAAAACTAATTAAAGCTGCAATTAAAATGGTAGACACTTACAGGATTGCAGAAGGAGAAGCTCTTCTTGCTGATATAAGTGCTCATATACAAAATATTGAGAAGCTCCTGAAAGAGATTGAACCATTCGAGAAGGAAAGAATCGAAGCTGTTAAAGAAAGATTGATGGCAGCACAGAAACAGTCTGGCGTAGAAGATATCGACATGAATCGCTTTGAGCAGGAGCTTATTTATTACCTTGAGAAACTGGATATAAATGAAGAAAAAGTAAGACTTAAAAACCATTGCGAGTACTTTGTCGAGACGGCATCTGGCAGCGAATCAAACGGTAAAAAACTGGGATTTATCAGCCAGGAGATAGGCAGAGAAATAAACACAATTGGTTCAAAAGCAAATAATGCAGCAATACAGAAGCTGGTCGTAAGAATGAAGGACGAACTCGAAAAGATTAAAGAACAATCACTTAATATCTTATAATCTTTAATCTTATAATCTTGAATCTACACATCATGGATGGCAAATTAATCATATTCTCTGCTCCTTCCGGATCTGGTAAAACAACCATTGTAAGGCACCTTATATCAACCGGTCTAAATCTTGAATTCTCAATATCAGCTACTTCAAGGGCAAAGCGCATTACCGAAGAAGATGGGAAGGATTATTACTTCTTAACAGCTGAAAAATTCAGGGAAAAGATTAGGCATAATGAATTTGTTGAGTGGGAAGAAGTCTATAAGGATCACTATTACGGTACCTTAAAGTCTGAGATTGACAGAATATGGACCAAGGGTTCTCATGTAATCTTTGATGTAGATGTTATGGGAGGTATAAGCCTGAAGAAGATCTTTGGCGAGCAGGCCCTTTCTGTATTTATTATGCCCCCCTCTATAGATAAACTAAGGGAACGTCTTGAAGGCAGGGGCACAGATAGTAGTGAAAATATTGAGATGAGGATTAGAAAAGCAAACGAGGAAATAAACTCTTCGGGCGAATTCGATCTAATAATTATTAACGATAAACTTGAAGAAGCCTGCAATAAGGCAATCCTTGAGGTCAGGTCCTTCTTAGAAGATAAATAAGCAAAATATGAAAACAGGGCTCTATTTCGGATCATTTAATCCCATCCATATCGGTCACCTTGCAATTGCAAACTATATGGTCGAAAATTCAGACCTGGATGAGATATGGTTTGTTGTAAGTCCGCACAATCCCCTGAAAAAAAAATCCTCCCTGCTGGCCAATCACCACAGGATACGTCTTGCAGAGCTGGCAACAGAGAATGACGACAGGCTCTTTGTCTCAGATATTGAAACAAAGATGCCCCAACCATCCTATACAATTGATACTCTGACCTGGCTTAATGAAAAATACCCTGGAAAGGACTTTGCTCTTATTATGGGTGGAGATAATCTGATCACACTACATAAATGGAAAAATGTGGACGAGCTAATCAGCAGATACAGTCTGTATGTCTACCCAAGAAAAGAAAAACACGGGACTTACCCTCCTGAGCTTGAAGGACTTGTTAAGAATGCCAGGATAAATATTGTTGAAGCTCCCCTGATGGAAATATCGGGTACTTTTATACGCGAATCCATAGCCGCCGGAAAGGATGTACGTCATTTCCTCCCTCCTGCTGTATGGAAGTACATTGATGAAATGAACTTTTATAAATAAGAGCAAAGGGCAAAGAGCAAAGAGCAAAGGGCTAAGGGCTAAGGGCTAAGGGCTAAGAGGAAGAACGCTAAACGCTAAACCTTCAACCACTAAACCCACTTCAACCACAACCACTTCAACCACTTAAACCTTCCTGATAATTTCCATCCCCCTGTTAAGGGCATTTTCATTCATAGGAATCATATGGTGATATCTTTCAGGAAGAGATTTTTTAAGTCCCAGTACAACGTTCTCAAGCTTAACAATAGGTTTTACCTTAAGAAATCCACCCAGTACTATCATGTTAAATGTCTTAGTACTCTCAAGCTTGGCTGACTCTTCGGCTGCATCAACCCTGTAAATATTAATATCAGTACGTTCAGGATGTCTGCTTATTCCGTTACTATCATAAATTAATGTACCGCCGGGCTTAACTGCCTTCTCAAATTTATCCATAGATTGCTGGTTGAGAATAATGGCTGTGTCGAAAACACGGATTATAGGGCTGCTGATTCTATCCTCACTTAATATAACTATTACATTTGCTGTACCACCCCTCATTTCAGGTCCGTAAGATGGCATCCAGCTAACTTCCATATCCTGCATTATACCAGAATAAGCCATTATTTTGCCCATTGAAAGAACACCCTGTCCTCCAAATCCTGCAATTATTATTTCTTCGGTCATAAGATTCAGTTTTAAAAATTCTAAATTCTACTCTTCAGGTACTTTTAAATCACCAAGAGGATAGAAAGGGAACATATTCTCTTCCATCCATTTATTAGACTCAACAGGAGTCATCTTCCATCCTGAAGGACAGTTTGAAACAACTTCAATAAAACAGGTTCCCCTGTTTAATTTCTGGTATTCAAAGGCTTTCCTGATAGCTTTCTTTGTTTTCCTTACATTACCCGGCTTATGGACAGCCTGACGGGTAACATAATATGTACCAGGCAATGTTGCTACAATATCAGTCATTTTCAGAGGATTACCCATCATCTGAACATCCCTTCCATAAGGTGAAGTAGAAGACTTCATTCCTTCAAGGGTTGTTGGAGCCATCTGTCCGCCTGTCATACCATAAATACCGTTATTAATAAACACTATCAGTATATTTTCACCCCGGTTACATGCATGTATTGTCTCCGCAGTACCTATAGCAGCAAGGTCTCCATCTCCCTGGTAGGTAAATACGTACTTTTCAGGGAGCAGCCTTTTTATGGCAGTTCCTACAGCTGGAGCTCTTCCATGGGCTGCCTGCTGAATATCAAGATCAAGGAAGTTATACATTAGCACCGAGCATCCCACAGGTGCAACACCTATAGTTTCGGCCTGGATGTCCATTTCCTCTACTATCTCAGCTATTATCCGGTGAGTGGTACCATGTCCGCACCCCGGGCAGTAGCTGGTAACATTATCGGTCATTACCTTCGACTTGGAATATACCAGGTTCTCGGGCTTAATAATCTCTGCACTTGTAATATTATCAGCCATCACTTAACCTCCTATTATTTTAGATTTCAAATTTTCCACTACTTCTTCGGGAGTCGGCACTATACCACCCATTCTTCCCCAATGTTCAACCGGCTTTTTACCATTTACTGAAAGTCTTACATCTTCCACCATCTGACCTGCACTCATTTCCACAGTAAGTATACCCTTTACCTGGTCGGCCAGTTTGTTAATCACCTTAGATGGAAATGGAAACAGAGTGATAGGTCTCAGCAGACCAACCTTAATTCCCTCTTCTCTGGCAAGCTGAACTGCCTTCTGACAAACCCTGGCGCTTGTTCCATAGGCAACAAGAAGATACTCAGCGTCGTCACAATCAAATTTTTCAAATCTTACTTCATTCTCTTCGATTGTTCTGTATTTCTCCTGCAGCTTATGATTAAACTGTTCCTGCTTTAGCGAATTAAGATCGAGAGATGTAATTATATTTCTTTCTCTGTCGGGTGTTTTACCTGTTGTGGCCCATTCTGGAAGATCCTGCGATCTTTCTTTCTGAGGATTAAGGTAAACTTTTTCCATCATCTGTCCGATAGCTCCATCCGACAATATCATAGCCGGGTTCCTGTATTTAAAGGCCAGTTCGAATCCCAGTTCAACAAAGTCGGCCATTTCCTGGACAGAAGACGGGGCAAGAACAATAAGTTTATAGTCTCCGTGCCCTCCTCCTTTAACTGACTGGAAATAGTCAGACTGTGCGGGCTGTATTGTACCAAGACCTGGACCTCCCCTTACAACATTAACAATCAGACAGGGAAGTTCAGCTCCGGCTATATAGGTAATTCCCTCCTGCTTAAGGCTAATGCCTGGTGATGAGGATGATGTTATTACCTTTTTACCACAGCCTGCTCCGCCGTATACCATATTAATTGCGGCAACCTCACTCTCGGCCTGCAAAACAACCATGCCGGTACGCTCATAAGGCCTTTCTGTCATAAGATACTCAAGTACCTCACTCTGGGGTGTGATAGGATAACCGAAATAGGCGTCGGCACCTGCACGAATTGCAGCTTCTGCAATCGCTTCGTTACCCTTCATCAATTTTAATTCCTTTTCCATTATGATGTAATATTTTATGAAACTTTTACTTTATAAACCGTTATTACTCCATCAGGACAAACAACGGCACAATTTGTACAACCGATACATGCATCAGGGTTTACTGGTTCGGCATAATTATAGCCCTTGCCATTTACATTTGGCGATTGTGCAATAACCTCTGTTGGACAGGCTACTACGCAAACCCCACATCCCTTACACTTCTCAGTATCTACTACAATTGATCCTTTAACTTTGGCCATATCAATCTGTTTATGATGTTAATATTATTTACTATGATCTTTATAAAACAATTCTAATCTTTCCTCCAGTTGAGGGAACATCTCCCTGGGTATCATCGACACACATGCCCTCACTCCTTCCACGTGATTACTTCCGGTAATACCAAGGCTAATCGCACTTATTCCATATCTTAAAAATTCAGTAATAAGTGTGTCTCCATTCATTCCGGGGTAGGCCAGTGTGAAATAGAAGCCATCTGCTATTGGTTCGTCTATATCAGTATCGTATACAATCTTAAAGCCCTTTTCGAGAAACATACGCTTCATTATTTTAGCTTTCTCTCCATATTCCTTTACATCCTCGATATAGTTGTACTCACCATCATTAACTGCCTTAAGCAGTGCTGCCAATCCGGCCTGGGCCGATTGTGCTACCCCGGCTGACAGGGCATAAAGAGCACCAAAGACAACAGAGTGACCGAACATATCAGAATTATAATATCTTAGCAGATCGGGATACTTCCTGTTATAGAGATGATCAGACATAACCATCATTCCTATCCTCTGCCCTGCATAGCTAAATGCTTTAGAGCTCGAGATCAGGAGGATATAGTCATCACAATATTTAGCTACGGTAGGCTGATAAGGAGCCAGACCCGGTTTTGAATAATCCTTTCTGAAGTCCATGCCAAAGTAAGCAAGATCTTCAATAACAACCACATCATATTTCCTGGCTGTCTCACCAATTATTTTCAATTCTTCTTCGGTAAGACATATCCATGAAGGGTTATTTGGATTTGAATAAAGAATACTGGATACCTTACCGGTCTCCAGATAAGACTCAAGCTTATCTCTTAATTTCTCTCCCCTGTAATCGTATACATCAAATGACCTGTAATCATGACCAAGAATTTTTACCTGTACCTTCTGCACAGGAAAACCCGGATCAATAAACAGTGTCCCTTCCTTTGAAGCATCGTTGCGATTAACAACCATAAAACTGGCCATTCCGCCCATCATAGATCCGACAGTTGGAACACATCCCTTTGGATGTACATCAATATCCAGGAATAATTTAAGAAAGCGTGCTGTTTCGCTCTTAAGTTCTCTCAGTCCCTCTATATTGGGATAAAGCGATGCAAGTCCCATATCCAGAGCCTTCTTCTCTGCTTCAATACCAATCGATGGTGCCTTTAAACCAGGAACACCCATCTCCATACGGATATATGATTCACCTGAGTCACGTTCAAGTTGATTTGCCAACTTAACAATTTCCCGAATACTTGCTGTGCCAAGGCTTCGAATTCCAATCTCAGAAACTCTCTTCTCAATTACTTCTTTAGACAGAGGCAGTTGACTCATAAATACTATTTAATTATTATAAAAAAACAGGGGTAGCTTTTTTGAGCCACCCCTTTATATTATCCTGCGTTAAACAAGAGCATAAGATCGAGAACCAATAGTCCGAAAAAAATAGACAAAGTCATTACAATAATTCGTTTCTTATGTTTTAATTCCATCATCTAAGACATATCGATTTGGAACCCTAAATATACAAATTCTATTATCAATAAAAAGTGTTATAGATCAGTTTTACTCCTCGCTGCAAAAGCCAGGATCACACCAAGAATAATCCCATAAAATGCGGCTATAAGAACTCTTAATTCTTCAGGCATCAGAAAATTAAGAGCCTGTGCCGGGATCCAGAACAGGAAGATTGTTTTCTTCAGAACAAAATCATAATGCATCTTCCAGTCAATGCTTTTTAATATATTATTTACATCCATCCTTGAAAACAATCCTGCTATAGTCCCTCCTGTATTTTCAATATGAGTATCTGTTATCCTGTGAGCAGTCATTAATACCGGGGCGTAAAAAATATTCAGAAAAAAACTTATACTAAAGGCCGACAATAACTTACCCCAGCCCAGGGGACCTTGCATATAAGCACTTGCTCCTTCTACACCAATAAATTCAAGCAATCTTGGTGCTCCGCTGCCAAAAATCAGAAAAGCTGCCTGTATGGTCATTCCTAGAAAGCCCCAGACGATAGCCCTGGGCAAAACACCAAAACCCTTCCTGAAATAATAGCCAGTCCGGATACGAAGGCCTATTAGCTCTCCTATTGTTGCCAGTAGCGCAAACTTCAGGAAACTAAGTATAAAGGGGAAGCTGGCATATGCATCCTTATAAAAGGTGTAAGCACTGTTAAATATTACAAAGGGTAAAAATAATAATGCAATAAACAGTACTATTCCGAAATCTGATTTTTTCATAAAATATTATCCATTAACGTTCGCGAAGCGAACCAATAACCACTAACGTTCGCGAAGCGAACCAATAACCATTAACGTTCGCAAAGCGAACCAATAACCATTAACCATTATCCTTCTCTATCCTGATTCTTGCATCAACTGCTATAATCCCATTACAAGAACCAAGCAGTGGGTTCAGGTCCATCTCAAATATCTCCGGAGCTACTTCCAGTAAGGCAGAGACCCTGAGAATAGTCTTCCTGTATTTGTTAATATCAACACCCTTATTTCCCCTTACTCCTTCAAGCAATTTGTAAGCACGAAGAGAACGAATCATAGCATCTGCCTCGCTTTCTGAGACAGGAATAAGAGCACTGCTGATATCTTTCATAATCTCAATAAATATACCTCCGAGTCCGGCCATTACCAGATGTCCGAATCCGTCTTCCCTTTTTGCACCTATAAACAATTCTGTTCCTTCAGCCATTTGCTGCATTAGTACAGCCTCAGTATCCTTCACAGACATCAATCTGTTAAACTCCTCTTTTACTCTATCAGTGCTATTTACTCCAAGAACAACACCACCCACATCTGATTTATGAACAGGACCCACAACTTTCATTGCTACGGGAGAATTAAATGATATAAAGGCATCAATGGCTTCGTCTACTTTTGATACGACAGCCTCGTGAACCCTTTCGATACCAGCTGCATCGAGTAATTCGGAGGTAAGCTGGGGAGAAAGGTATCCGTTACCCGACTTATCTACCAGCTCCCTTATCCTGTCTCTGTCTCTAACAGTCTCTGAATTGCCTGCTTCGAAGCAGGTCATGTTCATAACCTTTGAAAGGGCTGAGGCAAAAACAACCTCATCAGGAAAGTTAATGCGACCCCTGGCTATAAAATCTCTTACCTCTCTGCCTGCAGTAATCATAGATGGCAACACGGGGTAAACAGGTTTTTTCATTCGCTTCATCCTTTTATCAAGCAACTCATAGATATCATCCAGCGGAAATAAGCCGGGACTGCCAAAAATAACAGCAACTGCATCGATGCTATCAAAATCATTCTCACATGCATCCAGGGCATGTCCGAGTAATTCTGCCGTGCAGGTAGCAAGCAGATCTATCGGGTTCGATACCGAAGAACCAGGAAAGAGTTTTTCCATCAGCCTGTCTGCATGCGGACCTTCTATTGCCGGCACATCCAGACCTCCTTTTGCAAGTTCATCGGTCATCATTACCGCAGGACCTCCTGCATGGGTAACGATAGCAAGATTTCGTCCTTTGGGCAGAGGATTCAGAAGGACAGATGCAACTGAAGCAAGCTCCATCCTGCTATAACATCTAATAATACCGGCCTTTCTGAAAAGAGCATCAACAGCAAGGTCGGGATTAGCCATTGCTCCTGTATGAGATGATGCAGCCCTGCTTCCTGCAGCGGAAGTGCCTGCCTTAATAGCCGCTATCTTACAGCCCTTTGATATCAGCGATGAAGCATGCTTCAATAAGATATCGGGCTTTGATATACTTTCTATATAGAGAACCTTTACATTGGATGATTTCTGACTATCATATGTTTCATCGAGATATTTCAAAACATCCTCTACACCAGTATGGGCGCTGTTTCCAACAGAAAACACACTTGAGAAGGAAACTCCATTAGGTATTGCCGACTCCATGATAAATACAGCTGTTGCTCCTGATCCTGAAATAAAATCTATCCCTTTAGGGTTAAGGGCGGGCACCGGCTCTGTAAAAACACCACTGTAATTCTGGGTAAGTACTCCTATGCAATTTGGCCCTATCAGACAGGAGCCTGTTTCGTTAATAATCGTCACAATTTCTTTCTCGAGTTTCGCTCCCTCCTCACTCTCTTCACCAAAGCCGGCCGAAAGAATAATAAATGCCCTGGCCGATTTTTTATAGGCCAGCTCAGCAACTGTATCCTTACAGTATTTTGCAGCAACTGCAAGTATTGCAAGATCCACCCCGGGCAGCTCACTGCTGTCGCGGTAGGATTTTATTCCCTGCACAATATCAGACCTGGGGTTCAGTACAGAGAGCTCGCCCTTATAGTTACTATTTATTATATTCCTGAGTACTTTTCCACCCGGTTTTGACAGATCTTCCGAGCCGCCAACAACAACTATGCTGCGAGGATTTATTAAGTGCTTATTTATCATGATATTTGGGATTTTGTGGTTGGGTATTGAAGTGGACAGTATTAATATACTTAGTTATAACTAACTATACTAAAGAACATTACAGGCCTCCAAATATTTTCAACCAAGCTACATTAAGAGCAACTACATAGAGATATTTACTTCCCGATTTACTCAATTGATTAAGTTTTTAATCCTCAGGCAATGTATGAAATTAGAGGGAGGGAAACAATGATTTAATTAAGTATTTATGATATGATTCTATGTATATTTGTACTCATATTATTGCATAATGGAAGAGTCGTTTACAGATATTTTAAATAAGTCAGAACTTACAGTGGCTGATCTAACTAGGATGTTAAGCTCAACAGGAGCTGAAAGAAAAATACTGTTTGAAAAATCAGCTGAGATTAAACACTTACATGTTGGTAATAAGGTTTACTACAGGGGATTAATAGAGTTCTCAAATATCTGCGCAAAGGATTGTCTTTACTGTGGAATCAGAAGGAGTAATAAGGAAGCCCAGAGGTATAATCTGTCTGACGATGAAATAATTGAAGCAGCAAAATTTGCTCTTAAAAACTCTTACGCTTCTATTGCATTACAATCGGGAGAACTGGAGAGCGATGCTTTTACTGAGAGAATTTCATTATTGCTAAGAAGAATTAAGAAAGTATCTGATGGTAAACTGGGTATAACTATATCGCTGGGAGAGCAGTCGGAGGATACCTACAGGGAATGGTTTGAAGCAGGTGCACACAGGTATCTGCTAAGGATAGAATCGAGCGATCCTGTACTATATGCTAAAATACATCCCGATAATAATCTTCACCGCTACGAGAGGAGAGTAAATTGTCTCAGCTTACTGCAGCTTACAGGCTATCAAACCGGCACAGGAGTAATGATAGGACTGCCAGGGCAGACAATCGAGCAACTGGCAAAGGATCTTCTTTTTATAAACGATATGGATATTGATATGGTTGGCATGGGGCCCTATATCGAACATGAAAACACACCCCTGGCAAGCCTTGAAAATAAACTTAGCCTGCAGGAGAGGTTCGACCTCTCTCTTAAGATGATAGCATCTCTCCGAATACTAATGAAAGACATTAATATAGCTGCGGCAACCGCCCTTCAGGCTATTGACCCTCTGGGCAGGGAGAAAGCTATTAAGATAGGTGCCAATATTATAATGCCAAATATTACCCCGGGGATTTATCGCGACAGCTATGCCCTGTATAAGAATAAGCCCTGTACCGACGATGCAGCTGAAGACTGCAAAGGATGCCTCGAAGCCAGGCTTAATTTGGCCGATGCAGATATAGGATACGGCGAATGGGGCGATTCACTCCACTATAAACAGCGAAGGAAAAAACAAAAAGCTTGAAACTGAATTGAAACTGAGTTTAATTGGCTTAATCCCTATCAACTCTGGGCTGCACAGCAGCTATCTCAACTTATCACTATATTTCTTTACCAAAGAATATTGCATTCATAAACAGCTTGGTTGTACCGTACCATATACCCCTGAAATTAGGATTGTCATACAGCGATATTACCCTGCCCCTTCCTGATGAATGTACGCTTACATATGCCGAACCAGCTATCCTGTCGATGTTTTCTTCAGAAGAAAAGCCACTGAGGAAAGGTTTATCGGTATATTTAAAAGGATTAGAATAAGGATCATTGTTAGGATTATAGGCTGAGGCATCGCTCTTAAATACAGGCAGGATATCCCTCTGATAACCATAGCAAAGTGGATGTGTAAGGTCAAGCTTAACTTCGAAAATAGACCCTGGTATCCTGTGGTGTGAATAATCAGCTCTGCGCAAGGCATAACTGCCTGAATTATCGGGATTGAGACTGGCGGATGGAATATCTTCAATATTAGCCAGTTTTGATCTTGACACAAATGAATTTCCACCTTTTAAAGCAATTAAGGTCCCTCCCCTTCTTGTCCACTCTGCGAGAGCATCCGAAACGGCATCAGAGAGTCCCGATCCGGTAAGAATAATTACATTATATCTTGAAAGATCGACTGGTCTGTCGCCATTTACCATTGTTACAGGCATATCAAACCTGATATCGCTTATATGCCATATTTCTCCGGCATCCCGGCTGCTTGATCCATCTCCTATAAACATTAATACCTCCGGTTTCTCAAGCACAGGGAAATCATTACTGCCAAGATCGATACCTGAAACTGTGTGACCTGTCGACATGCCATAAACAGTGATACCGCATTCTGCTACTACATCCTTCATAAAGTCATATAAGCCATCCCTGTCAAAGATTTGACCAAAGGCATGGACCATAATAGCACCTTCCTTGAATTCCTTAGTAAATTCTCCATCATCATAAGTAAACTTTCCCTTTCCTAACTTAGCAATTATACCTGCTTTCTGTAACATATAAAGTGCCTTGGGAGCATAATAGTCTTTCCATTCAAAAACATAGGCATTGGCATCTCTGGTTGCCTGCAGACTTCCTTCGGGGAATAAGGGAAGTAGCACTCGTGGTCCCTTTATTCCGTCTGTTAACCTTGATGCTCCATATGCCGCATAAGGAAGGTTAAACGACATGGGGAGAGTCCATGTAGAGATATCATAGAAAATTTCTTCATTAAATTCTGAAATCGTTTCAAACATACTCTTTATATACCTGTATTCAGGCTGGTCAAGGGGCACTACATAAGAATTATCTGCCTTAAACTGTGTCCCGTTAAGAGTAATATTATTAGTAAGTCTGTAAATATTGATCTGGTGACGAAGGAGGTTCTCCATAAAGTGCGCAGCACGTGCAGCATCACCGTCATCACTGAAAATATACCCTTTAACCTTATCACCTGAGGCAATATCCATTGCATCCTTATAAAAATCGACCTGATGCTTGAGTAGCTTTTGTCTCATATTCAGACCCGCTTCGAGGGTAGACAATGAAACAGTTACCTGGTTCTTTATAGCGAATGGAAAAGAAATAAGACCGGTGGGAACTTCCCTGAGATGGCCTTTTACGCCTGCCTGCTCGAAAAGAATTCCAATAGAAGCATGGATATCGGGATATGCTGATCCTTTACCAAGATAGAAATCGTCGAAGCCTTCTTCCGAATAATACAGGCTTCCTATGGCATCGAGATGCTTAATATGGTATTCAGCTATTTCAGTTACAAGTTCGTAATTCTCTTTTGGGGTAAGGGGATTCTCCCTTGTTCTCACTCCGGGCTGGAAAAAAAATGTTGAGCTGGCACCCATCTCATGGTGATCGGTATTAATATTTGGCTTCCACCTGTGAAAAGCGGCTACCCTACCAATAGATTCAGGATGCTGAAGCATTATATAATCGCGGTTAAGATCATACCAGTAATGATTTGTTCTTCCACCCGGCCATGCTTCACTAAACTCTATCGAGTTTTCATCCGGATTCAGGTTCTTACTTTTGTACATATTCACCCAGCTTGCATGACGGTTAAAGCCATCAGGATTAAGACAGGGATCGAGAAGCACTATGGTATTTTCGAGTAATTCATCCATCTTATCACCATTTCCGGCAACAAGATAATAGGCCATCAGCATCGCAGCATTCTGAGAACTTGACTCATTTCCATGTACTCCGTAGCCAAGTTTAACAATCACTGGCATATCAGAGATATCAATACCTGATGACTTTGCAGGATCGCTTAGAGCAATATGCTTTTTACGAATAGACTCTATATTCTTTATATTCTCTTCTGAGCTAATTACAAGATTACCAAGAGGTCTGCCTTCATGTGATTTACCATATTCCTCCCAGAATGCCCTTCCAGAAACATCAGCAAGCTTAAGCATATAAAAATATAGCTTATCGTGTGTCAGATGCCATTCTCCAATCTGGTGACCGGCAAACTCTTCCGGCTTAATGATATTCTGATCATAGTTAATGTCTTTTGGAAGATAGTAACCAAGGTTTACCTGGGCTCCGGCAAATAATGGCAGCATGGCCAGGAAGAGGAGTGTAAATACTTTTTTCATGAATGCAAGATTTTGTGTTTAACCTGCAATATTAAGAAAAATATTACACCTTGCCAGTGGAAGCCATTGTTCTAGAACATGATTATCAATAATAAACTCAAAGAGTGGATTTTTGTATCTTGCTTCCAAAATGTAAAAATATGAAAAAGAAAATCATTGTTCTTGGAACCGGACTGGTTGGTTCTGCAATAGTAAAAGACCTGGCTCCTGATTTTGAAATTAGCGCGGTAGATATTGATCCAAAAAATATTGAAGGTCTTTCTGGACTCAACAAGGTAAAGGCTGTAAGTGCCGACCTTTCTGATGGAGCTATATTAAAAGACCTGGTAAGAGACCAGGACCTCGTTATTGGAGCTCTACCCGGGTCTATGGGATACCAATCGGTAAAACATACTATTGAAGCAGGAAAAGATATGGTTGATATATCATTCTTCCCCGAGGATCCATTCGGACTGGACAGGCTTGCTAAATCGAAGGGTGTCACTATTGTAACTGACTGTGGTGTAGCACCGGGAATGAGTAATATACTCCTGGGACATTATTCTAATAAAATCGATGTAAAAAGGTTTGAATGCCTGGTAGGAGGGCTACCCTTTAAAAGGGAATGGCCCTGGCAATACAAGGCAGTTTTTTCTCCCAGTGATGTAATTGAGGAATATACCAGGCCAGCAAGATATATGTTAAACGGAGAGATAGTTACCCGGGAAGCTCTCTCAGACCCTGAACTGATCGAATTTGATGAGATAGGAACTCTTGAATCCTGGAATTCGGATGGACTGAGATCGCTCCTATTTACAATACCTGTTCCCAATATGATAGAAAAGACACTCAGGTATCCAGGTAGTATTGAATACCTGAGGATGCTCAGGGAAGCAGGCTTTTTCAGTGAGCAGGAGATAGAGATTAACGGAGTATATATTAAGCCATTAGACCTTACAGCGAAACTGATGTTTCCTGCCTGGAAATTAAAGCCGGGTGAAGAAGAATTCACAATAATGCGAATTACCATCGAGGGCAACAAAGAAGGTGAGCCTGTTAAATATGTATATAATCTGTTCGACAGATACGATTCTGAAAATAAAATAACATCAATGGCACGTACAACAGGTTATACATGTACTGCAGTTGCCAATCTTATGCTTGAGGGGATGTTTAACAGTCCCGGTATTAATCCACCTGAATTTATTGGTAAAACAGATGGGCACCTTCAATTTATCCTTGAATATTTTAAGGAAAGGAATATATTCTATAGGCTGGCAAAATAGAAAACAGAATCCTTAGACTGTCCTAGTCGAACCAGATAGAACCGGTACATGCTTCATCTATTGAAGAAAGCCTCTGCAGAAGTGAATTTATCTCGGATACAGATCCTAATAGTTCGAGGATAATCAATCCTTCTTTCCGATCATTAGCCAGATTTATTCCCATACGGGTTCTTATGGTGCAACCAAATAGAGAAAGAACTTTCTGAATCCTGTTAACTACTTCGTTCCTGTCTTCGATTAGGATTGCAGCAAGAGTTACTCTGGCACTTTCCGGAACCTTATCCTCATGATCGTTCTTCCCGCAGAGAAAGAGTTCTTTTATCTCTATACCATAGATACTGTTAAGGTCGTTCCTAAAACTATTATATGCATTGATATCGTCTCTTACCTGCAGTACAATAAAACCCTCCCTGCTGCAAACCTGTTCATTTAACTCATGAAATCCCAGCCTGCTAAGAATAATATCCGAATGAGCGGTCAATACTTTTTGAGTATTACCCGACTCTTTTATACGATCAACAACTTTAATGGCAATAAGTCTTATCATATGGAATAGATTTAAAAATATAGGTCTCGTTCACCATTTTTAATCATGTCAAGTCTTTCTCTCACTTTACTTGCAATAGCTTCATCAAGGTCCTGGATACCTTTTTCAATAGCCAGATAGCCTTTTTTTGCCAGCTCGGGACCAGCATAATCTTCGATATATTCAGCCAGAGTCAGCATGGCATTAGGCGAACAGCATCTCTTAATAAATCCGGGAACAGAGAACTCCATAAAATGCTCACCTGTCCTTCCCAGCCTGTAACAGGCAGTGCAGAAGGATGGTAAAAAATTATCATCCAGCAGCTCGTCAATAACCTCCGCCAGTGATCTCTCATCTGAAATTTTAAATTGCTCACGATTCAGATTCTGATCTTCATTATTTATATCAGAATATTTTCCCAGTTCAATTTTGGTTCCCCCATCAATCTGAGAAACACCGTATTGCAAAACTTCCCTTCTAACATCATGATCTTCCCTTGCAGTAAGTATAAGTCCGGTATATGGTACAGCCAGCCGAAGAATGGCTACCAGCTTCTTAAAATCATCGTCAGACACCTCATATTTATCATCTATATCCAGGCTGGCAGCATCCTTTAATCGTGGGAAGGAGATAGTATGCGGACCAACATTATAGCAGGCTTCCAGGTGATTTGTATGTCTGACCAGACCAAGGACCTCAAATCTCCAGTCGTAGAGTCCGAACAGAGCACCAATACCCACATCATCAAGTCCTGCTTCCTGAGCCCTGTCAAGAGAGGTCAGACGGTAGTTATAATCAGCTTTTTTACCAGATGGGTGGTACCAGGTGTAGGCTTCAGGATGATATGTTTCCTGAAATACCTGATAGGTACCAATCCCTGCCTCAGCAACTGTTCTGAACCCTTCTATCTCGAGGGGTGCAGCATTAATATTAACACGTCGTATCTCTCCCCTGCCCTTTTTTACACTGTAAACCAGCTTTACATTCTCCGCAATAAATTCGGGGGTGTAGGTTTTGTGCTCACCATAAACCAGGATTAACCTTTTCTGACCATTATCCTCAAGGGCCTGAACCTCCTTGCTTATTTCCTTATCGCTAAGTGTCTTACGCTCGGCATCAGTATTACTGCACTTAAATCCGCAATATTTACAGTTATTACTGCAATAATTACCTACATATAAAGGAGCGAATAGAACTATCCTGTTTCCATATACCTTTTCTTTCAGCTTCCTGGCACCAGCCTTAATTTCAGAAACTAATTCAGGATCAGTTGTGTTAACAAGAACAGCCGTCTCCTCAAGTGTTAGTCTGTTCTTGTCCAGCGATTTAGCAATTATCTCTCTGACTCTCTCGGGAGTAGGGTGACTCTTATTAATCAGGTCCCATATCTCATCCGGATCAATAAATGGCTGCATTCGTTGATCCTTTATTTTTAGTTTTTCCGGATTAAACTTCATTGGACTGACAGATATAGTGTTACAGAATATTTCCAGCGACAAAGATAGCTGACGCGAGAATCTAACCTATGAAATTTGTCATAAATATTAAATATTATAAGAGCCTGGCTAAGTAATAAGGTCGGGTTGATTACTGAGGATCTCCGGCGCTGACAGTAAGCTAATTACTTCTGCCGCCTTCTTTTACGAAGTATGCAACTTTTTCAAGGGATGTTATCATATCATATTCCTCAAGGTGCACATTGGATGGCATGTTAAGCGGAACTGTTGTAAAATTAAGAATACCCTTAACGCCAAAGTTGATTACATCTTCTGCTATTGATCTGGCATGCTCAGGGGGAACCGTCAATATGGCTATTGAAATCTTCTTTTCTCCAATTATTTTTTCCATTTCTTCCATTGAATAGCAGCTTACATCCCAATGGTCGGTACCAACTTTTTCGGGATCAATATCGAATGCTGCAACGATATTTAGCTGGGATCTTTTACCCCTGAAATAATGGCTGATAGCTTTCCCGAAATTACCGAGGCCTATAACCGCAACATTTTGTCCCTTTTCAGAATCAATAATATTACCAATCGTCTTTATTAATTCTTTAATATCATAACCCTTCTTCATCACGCTGGTATAACCAATAAGCATAAGATCACGCCTCACCTGTACAGCCGTGATATGCAATAAGGCTGCCAGTTCGTGAGAAAAAATATATTCGTTACCACTATTAAGATATCCGAGAAGATTCCTCCTGTACTCACTAAGTCTTTCAACTGTTTTACCGGGTAGTATATTCATTTTATCCATTATTTGTTTATTTTATAACAATAAAACTCGAAAAAGGATTAATCAAGGTCTAACTTTTTACTTTTAAAATCTTCCAGCTTATTAAATAATTCTTCCTGAACTGCCGGGAATGTAAGATTAGCAGGCAGCAGCGATGACAGAATACATTCTTCTATTTCATCAGTATCTTCTATTTCAGCGAGTTCGAGTATATTTGCATAAAACAATTTACCCAGAAGAAGAACATCCTTATCTGCTACCGAATAAGTATTAATGCACTCAAGAATAAATTTACCTGCTCCTGTTTCTTCCATCAATTCCCTGGCAGCAGCTTCAAAAGCTGATTCTCCACTGTCAATATGCCCGGCAGGAAGCTCATAACTACCTCTCTTACGACTCTTAACAAAAAGCCACTGTCCATAATAGGATGCTCCTATAATAACATAGGTGGGAGCAGGTCCCTTATCGTAATCACATCCATAAAATTTAACCTCGGGCATACTCGAAATATTAAGCTTTGCCTGTGCAAGATATAATTATTATAAAACATCTAAACATATCTTTTTTATATTTGCTTCTGAAATTTGTGCTGTGATTATTATTATAAATATCATAATTATTCTTGCGATAGATATACTATCGTTTATCACTCTTTCGAAGGGCCGCATTCTGAATAGAAAAGGAGCGCTTAAAGCTTTGAAGCTGATCCACCTAATTCTGAGTTTATGTATATGGATCTTATTTATTGTTATACTGTTCTGGAAGGGTGACTTTGCTGAGAACAGGAATATCTCAAGACTTATGCTTATGGGATTTTTCATGGCAGCGATTTTTATACCGAGGATTATTGTTGTTGTTTTTTCCAACCTTGCATATCTTATTAAGTCGAGATTCCCATCAGCGGCCAAAAAAGTAAATTACAGCGGTATAATATTATCCCTGCTTACTATCCTGCTTGTTACATCAGGAACCCTGATTGGCAGGTTCAACTTCAGGATCGAAGAGGTAAATATTAAATATGATAATCTTCCTGAAGATCTCGAAGGGTTCAGAATAGTGCATATTTCTGATATGCACCTGAGCAGTTTCTATCGGAATGAAGAGCGCCTGAGGGATATACTAAAAGAGATCTCTTTGCTTAAACCCGATATCTTAATCAATACAGGAGATTTTGTAACTATAGCATGGAATGAAATGGCTCCTTTTACCGATATATTAAGTGAATCGGTAAGCAGGTATGGAAATTTCGCCATACCCGGCAATCATGATGCAGGTACCTATCATCCTTTTTACAACGATACAGACCGGGAACAAAATGTACATATCTTTGATTCCCTGCTTCTTGAGTCGGGCTACATCCAGCTTAAGGATAGCTGTGCTATATTAAAGATTAAAGATGCAAGGTTAAAGATTGCGGGTGTTATAAGTACCGGAAAGATACCTGATATTATTTTCGGAAATCTTGAAAAGGCTCTTGGTGATCAGAAGGCTGATTTTACTATCCTTCTGAGCCATGATCCCAATCACTGGTACTACGAGCTACAGGAAAGCGATAAGCTTAATCTGACACTTTCTGGACATACCCATGGCATGCAACTGGGCTTTAAAACAGGATCTTTCCAGTGGAGTCCTGCATCCCTTCTATATCCTGCCTGGAACGGGGTCTATGGGGCTGATAATAATTTTTTATACGTAAACAGGGGGCTTGGAACCATTTCTCTTCCAATGAGAATAGGCATGCCCCCTGAAATTACTTTAATACAATTAGTGTCGGAGAATTAGAGCCTGCGCTGGCCACCTCTATCCTGCCTTAGTTTTTCCAACTCATCAAGATATGTTTTCATCCTTTTTTCGCCCAGGACCTTTTTCAATTCTTCATCACGAGCTGTGTTTATCTTATCAATCGCATCTCTCATTCCCTCGCGATCTCCGGCATCTCTCAGCTCTGTCATTTTCTTCTGTCTGTCTTTGGCGGACTTAAGAAAAATCTCACTTAGCTTTGCTTCTTCCTTCGTTTCGATTTTCACTATTTTCTTAAGCTGTTCGAGCTGTTGCTTGGCCTGAGCCTCAGGATCCATATTGCCCATGCCCTGTCGCTGTCCGCGCTCCTGAGCAAACACTCCCGTAGCCATTAGCGACATAAAGAAAACCAGTCCTATTCTCATTATTGATTTCATAATTCTAATTTTTTAGTTTAACCTATACCTTAGACAAAACAATAATGATTTCTATTCCATCGAACTGTTTATCATCAACATTTATTTTTTCCCTGAGTCCCCGGCACTTTACCGTTGCTTCAGCCCTCCGGGCTTCAGCGAGCTAGGAGCACTCATCCAGAGTAATTCGGGACTCGTACTGAACGATTCGCCCTTTGCCCTATGCCCTTCGCTAGCTACCTGAATATAAAACCATCAATTAAGGGATCTGATTTATCAATCCAGAAGCTGTTTTTACCGGTATAATAAGAGCTAGCTGTTACCTGCGGAATCACAGCTTTATGATTTCCATACTCCAGGGTATCAACTACTTCAACATCCATAGTAGTACCGAGAATACTCTCTATGCTAACCTTTTCATTTATCTGAACTTCCTTCCTGAAATAATGAAGCGCCGCCCTTGCACTAACACCTGATCCTGTTGGTGAACGGTCTACTTCACCATCTGCAAATACACATACATTTCTGCTCCAGTTTAATTGACTGTAGGGAGCCCCGACAAATATTGTTCCGTAAAGAAAACCCAGGTCAGCTTCATAGGGATGAACAATATTATAATTTTCTATTATGGCATTCTTAATTCTTCTTCCATAATCGATCAGTTTATTATAGTCAGAAGCCTCAAGGTTTAATCCTAATGGAGCGGCTTCGCAGAATGCGTAAAAGGCTCCCCCATAAGCCAGATCAAACTCTATTCTGCCAATGCCCGGAACATCAACCACACTGTCGTGATACAGGACAAACGACGGCACATTACGAAAAGATACCTCCTCTACAATACCCTTGTTTCTTCTGGCTACAGCACTGATACGACCGGGAGGAGCATCAATCTCTACAACAGGATTATCTCCCTTCCTGTCTATAAAACCCGAATCAAGAGCCAGCTTTACAAGTGCTATTATAGCATGGCCGCACATTGTAGAGTATCCCTCGTTGTGAATAAAGAAAGTTCCAAAATCAGCACCTTCTGTTACAGGCTCAGTAAGAACTGCACCGTACATATCGGCATGACCTCTTGGTTCAAACATCAGGGTTCTTCTTAAACTATCATAATGTTCGCGGAAGTACCTCCTTTTGTCCAGTATTGTTGCACCTTCTATAGGAGGCAGTCCACCAATAATTACTCTCAGGGGCTCTCCCTCTGTATGCATATCAATGGTTTCTATTGTCCCAATTCCCTGAGCGGGCGACAAAGCTCTTAGTTTTTTAAAATCCATGCTTTACAATGTAGATTCAAATAATTAAAACAGTGAAACAATCTCATCTTCTAAAAGATTCCTGTTTTTTTCTGCCAGGCGCGCTCTTTCAAGCAATAACCTGACTCTTTTAAGCTGCTCCCTGTTCCTCCGATAAAGGAGTTGATGAAGATGCCAAGAAGTCATACCTAAAGCACCCCAGCAAATATAATAGGGCAGATACTTAATCTCTTCTTCAGTAAGTTTTCTAATACCATTATAATTTCTGATAAAAGCCCTTAATAGTTCATTTTTCAAGTCCACGCCATCAAAACAAAAACCATTTATTGTCATACCCACATCAAAGAGCAGATTATCAATGGCAAACTCTTCAAAATCTATTAGTCCGACCAGCTTATTATTATCAAAAAGAGTATTATCCGGAAAAACATCTCCATGTACTATTCCCTGTGGTAATTTTACTAAAAGCTTATCTTCCAGCTTATTAAATAAGGAAACAAAATTTTCACTTACATCAGCATAAGGAGTATTCCGAAAGGCTTCAGATCTGATTATCTCCCTGCTATCGCTAAGTGATATTGCGTTTTTCTTAATAAGCTCCCCCGGAGCCTGAATAGAAGATAAAAGACCAACTGCTGTGGCAATCTGGGAAACAACATCTTCGCTAAGCTCTGGCAATTCACCCTGTAAGAATTCATATATTACAACTGGTACGTCGTTCAGGAAAGAAATAAAGCCTCCATCAGTTCTCTGGATTGGGTACGCTGTCTTAAAGTTATTCTCTTTAAGGACAGACATCAGTAATATTTCCTGCTTAATATTCTCAATCACCTGCTGGTCGCAAAACCTGACAAATATCTGTCCATTAGAGCATTTAACGCCATAATTCCTGTTGGCATAACCATGACTCTGATCATTTATAGCTTCGATACGACCAAGATCATATTCTTTTAGAACTCTTTCTATTTGAAATTTATTACCCATCTATTCTTTACCTGGCCTTAATAGCAATTAATAAACTTATCAGGAATGAGCTTGCCCAATATTTTATTTAGTCACCCTCAATAGCTATATTAGTTTTCTAAATTTACATAAATAGATCATAAGTTAAAGAATGAATAATATTATTTATCATGTCGACGCTTTTACAAGCGAGCCTTTTAAGGGTAATCCTGCAGGCGTATTTATTACTTCGGGTGAACTTGTTGAAGATTATATGCAGGCTATTGCCGCAGAACTGAATTTATCTGAGACAGCCTTTCTATCACCACAGGATGATGGTTTCAGGATCAGGTTTTATACACCCGAGACAGAAATAGATCTCTGTGGTCATGCCACTCTTTCTGCTGCACACATAATCTACGAGCTGGGTATTGTTCCGCCTGAGACTATATTAAAATTCGATTCTAAGGCCGGAATCTTAAGTGTTCAGACTATTAATGACCTGATAGTTATGAATTTGCCTGTCTATAATTACAAAAAAGAAACCCTGCCTGAGGATTTTAAAGAAACTACAGGACTAAGTCCGAGTGAGTTTTACAAGTGTGATTCTAACTGGTATATGGCTCTGCTAAAAGATGAAAACGAGCTTATAAATGCAGCACCTGATTTTGGAAAGCTTAAAGCTGCAAAATATGCCAACCTTATTATCACATCGCCAACAAAGAATGAGAAGATTGATTTTCTGGTTCGATGCTTTGTCCCAGGAATGGGCATTAACGAAGATCCTGTAACCGGATCGGCCCATTGTGCTTTAACACCTTTCTGGACAGAAAAAACAGGTAAAAGTGAGTTTACTTCATACCAGGCTTCGCTTAGAGGAGGTTACCTGAGGGTAAGGATGAATGAGGGCCGGGTGCAGATTGCCGGAAACGCAGTTACCATTTTCAGATCTGAGATGATGATATAGGTAACAAATATCTAAAACACTGTTATCAGATAGTATTTAGTATTATTTTTACATAAAAAATACAAAATTTACATTGAGATAAAGCAATAGATATAATGAATATAACACTTATTGGTACAGGATATGTCGGACTGGTATCAGGAACCACCCTCGCAGAAACAGGTATAAATGTTACCTGTGTTGATATCGACAGTATTAAAGTAGATAATCTTAGCAAGGGCATTATCCCTATTTATGAACCGGGCCTGGAGCCAATGGTGCAGAGGAATGTTAGTGCCGGCAGACTCAAATTCACCACAGACCTTGCCAGTTCAATACAGGGCTCGGAAGCAATTATGATAGCAGTTGGAACACCCCCTGATGAGGATGGAAGTGCCGACCTGAAATATGTACTTGGTGTGGCTGAAGAGATTGGGAAAAACCTGAATAACTATGCAGTAATTATTACTAAAAGTACGGTACCAATAGGAACAGCTGAAAAGGTACGTGCAAAAATTGCCGGGGAACTTAAAAAAAGAAACTCCAAGGTAGAATTTGATGTGGCATCAAATCCGGAATTCTTAAAAGAAGGTGATGCCGTAAATGACAGTATGAAGCCAGACAGAATTGTAGTCGGAACCGACTCAAATAGAGCTGCTGAAGTAATTAGAAAATTATATAAGCCCTTTGTACTGAACGGTCACCCGGTTATCTATATGGATATACCCTCGGCAGAACTTACAAAGTATGCTGCCAATGCAATGCTTGCAACAAAGATAAGTTTCATCAATGATATCGCTAATCTCTGCGAAAGAGTTGGAGCCGATATAGACATGGTAAGGCGTGGAATTTCTTCTGATTCAAGGATAGGGAACAGGTTTATCTATGCCGGTGCAGGTTATGGCGGATCATGCTTCCCAAAAGATGTTAAAGCGATAATTCGTACAGCAGAAGAATATGGATATGGTTTAAAGGTAATGAAGGCAGTTGACGAGGTAAATGAACTTCAGAAGGAGGTATTGTTTAATAAGATATCGACTGTATTTAATAATAAACTTAAGGGCTTGAAGATTGCAGTCTGGGGACTGGCATTTAAGCCAAATACTGATGATATGAGGGAGGCACCAGCGCTTAACCTGATACACAGTCTCAACAAAGCAGGTGCCATCGTTACTGCCTACGACCCTGTAGCAATGGATGAAAGCAAACGTAGGATAGGTGCTTCAGTTACTTATGGAAATGATGCATATGACTGTGTTATAGATGCTGATGCCCTTGTTCTGGTTACAGAATGGAATGAATTTAAAAATCCAAACTGGAAGATAGTGCACAAAGTGATGAAGGACAGGAAGGTTTTCGACGGACGGAATATTTACGAAAAAGAGAGCCTTATAGAGATGGGATTTGAATACTACGGAATAGGAAGATAGTTATGAGCATTTTAATTACAGGAACAGCAGGATTTATTGGTTTTCACCTCTCAAGAAGATTTATCAAAGAAGGATATGATGTAGTCGGCTTAGATATAATAAACGATTACTATGATGTAAATCTTAAATACGGAAGGCTTAATGAGAAGGGAATAGATCACCGCAAAATTAAATACGGACAGCCTCAAAAGAGTTCTGTCTACCCAAACTACAGCTTTATTAAGTGCGATCTTAACGACTATGATACACTGGAGAAAGTGTTCAGTACCAATAAGATCACAAAAGTTATTAATCTGGCAGCCCAGGCCGGCGTCAGATACAGTATTGATAATCCCAGAGCATATATTGATAGTAATATATCAGGTTTTGCTAATATACTGGAGTGCTGTCGCAATAATAAGATCGAGCATCTGGTATATGCCAGCAGTTCAAGCGTATATGGATTAAATGAGGACCTCCCATTTGCAACATCCGATAATGTTGACCACCCGATTAGTCTATATGCTGCCTCAAAGAAGTCGAACGAACTTATGGCGCACACCTATAGTCACCTTTACTCTCTTCCAACTACAGGTCTCAGGTTTTTTACTGTATATGGCCCATGGGGCAGGCCTGATATGGCTCTATTTATTTTTGCAAAGGCCATAATTGAGGGTAAAGCCATACAGATTAACAATAATGGTAATATGTCGCGCGACTTTACCTATATTGACGATATAGTGGAGTCTATTAAGAGACTTATTGATATCCAGGCTAAGCCAGATCCGGGCTGGTCGGGGCTAAAACCAGATCCGGCATCCTCAACCGCACCTTACAAACTATTTAATATCGGAAACAACTCTCCCGTAAAACTAATGGACTTTATTGAGGCTATAGAAAATGAACTTGGTAAAAAGGCCATTAAGGAATTCAGACCCATGCAGGCAGGTGATGTTCCTTCTACCTGGGCCAATGTTGACGATCTTATCAAAATAACCGGGTTTAATCCGGCCACACCAATTGAAAAAGGAATAAAAGATTTTATTGCCTGGTACAGATCCTTCTATTCAGGCAATCAGTCTTAAGCAAAAAACAGGTAGGCAATAAAAATCGCCGCAATTATACCGGCAAAATCTGCTATCAGGCCACAGGTAATTGCATAACGTGTATTCTTTATACCCACCGACCCAAAGTACACAGCAATAATATAAAAAGTAGTATCAGTGGCTCCCTGGAAGGTTGAGGAAAGACGTCCTACAAATGAGTCAGCACCATGAACGGTCATTGCATCAACCATCATTCCCCTTGCTCCTGCCCCGCTTAATGGTTTCATAAAGGCAGTCGGCAGGGCATCCACAAAACTTGTGTCAAATCCCAAAAAGGCAACAGCTTTACCTATTCCATCAATAATCAGATCGAAAGCTCCGGAAGCCCTGAATACACCGATGGCGACAAGAATGGCTACCAGGAAAGGAATTATTTTAATTGCTATGCCAAAGCCTTCCTTAGCTCCCTCTATAAAACTATCGTACACATTCACCCTTTTTATCATGGCCAGGATTATAAAAGACACTATTACTGAAAATAATACAAAGCTCGCGGCAAAGGTTGATATGCTGGCTATTTCCTCGCGAGGGAGAGAACTAAAATACCAGATGATACCAACTATTATAGCTGTCATACCACCAAGGTAGAGTAAGATTGTCCTGTTAAGCAGGTTGATCTTCTGGGCAATAGCCACGGAGATCATGCCTGCAAGCGTTGAAAAAAATGTTGCCAGCAGTATTGGTATAAATATATCGGCCGGGTTTGCAGCACCAAGCTGTGCCCTGTATACCATTACACTTATGGGTATTATAGTAAGACCGGAAGTATTAAGAACAAGGAACATTATCTGTGCATTTGATGCTACATCCTTCTCCCTGTTTACTTCCTGCATCTCCTTCATAGCCTTTAGTCCCATTGGTGTAGCAGCATTATCCAGACCAAGCATATTAGCAGCCAGGTTCATCATTATTGACCCGTAAGCCGGATGATCTTCGGGAAGCTCAGGAAAGAGTTTCCTGAAAAAAGGACCAACCAGCCTGGAGAAGATTTTTACAACACCTCCCTTTTCGCCAACTTTCATTAAGCCCAGCCAAAGTGTTAAAACACCTGTTAATCCCAGAGATATTTCAAAACCCGTTTTAGCACTCGAAAAAGTAGCATTTACCATTTCGCCAAAAACCTCGGTATTGCCGGTAAAAATCAACTGCCCGAGAGCAAAAATAAATGCCAGGAGGAAAAAGCCTATCCATATGTAATTCAATGCCATAGATAAAAATATGTAGTTTAATCCAAGTCTTTAATCCTTATATTCCTGAAACTGACTACCGATCCGTGACCCAGGAAACCAATATGCCCTTTTTCACGTTTTAAGCCGGGATGATCACGATGATCCATTGTCCCCTTGTCACGAGCCTCAGCTATATCGCCGTCTACAATAACTTCGCCATTCAATATTACTTTAATATTGCTACCCTCTACTATTACTTCTTCCGAGTTCCACTCATCAAGGGGTTTCAGAAAGCCTCTCTTTGCAGGTATAACTCCGTAAACCGATCCATGGTACTGGTAGGGTTCAAGCTTCGCGTAGATATCGGCCCTGTTATCAAGTATTTGCAATTCCATTCCCACATAGGCGGCGTCTCCTTCAAGGGGAGCTCTTATCCCGAGTCCGTTATTTGCTCCCTCGGTAAGTTTAAACTCAAACCTGAAATTAAAATTACCGTATTCATCAGCAGTATATAAATTACCACCTGAGCCCTGGTTGGGTCTTACAGTGATTATACCATCTTCAACCACGTATGATGTTTTATCACCAACCCAGTTATCAAGGTCACTCCCGTTAAAAAGAGCCTTAAAACCATCCATCTTTTCAAGTTGAGTAAGCTTATATTCCGTACTGTTAATCTCCCTTATATAAATATCCCTGAAAGCAAGCTCATTACCATGAGCCTGAAGTTCAATCGCTCCCGATGGGAATATGGGTATTGACCTATCCCAGTAGTTCTCCATAATAACATCATCAACCACCAGTATGCCATTTAGCCATACCGTTACTCTTTCACCAATCATTACGATTCTGAATGTATTCCAGTCGCCCACCGGCATATCGGCCACCACCAGGGGATCACTTTCGTTAGCTACATTATTATAAAGTCCTCCTGAGCCAACCTGTGCTCCCACCTCAACCCTTGAAGTGTCCCATATCTGTATCTGAGGTGAACCACGTAAATAAATCCCGCTGTCTCCCTTCCTGGTTATTCTCCAGTCAACCAGCATCTCAAAATCAGCATATTCCTTTACCGAGCAAAGGTTAGCCCCATTTCCACTGAACCATATGGCATTATCACTGACGCTCCAGTTATCCTTCATCTTCAGGTTGGCTTCGTCCTGTTTGCGGGCAAGCTCTGCCTTAGTCATTTTCGATCTTGCAACAGGATCCTCAACCAGTCCCTGCCAGCCACTCAGATCCTTACCGTTAAACATTGATACAAATCCCTTATCATCAGGCATTTCTTCGAGATACTTATTTATCCGGCTGATATCATATTCACTTCCTTCACCTTTAATAAGGTCAATAATATCTTCCAGTACCTTTCTTACATTATCACCGTATAATCCAAGCCTTCCGTTATCAGGTGGCAGGGCGATCAGCATGGCCGATCTGCTTGCTACCTGGTTAATAACATTGTCGTCGAAATACTGTGCGGCAAACATCAGAGCAGGCAGGCTATGGATATCAGATATATTTGTCAGCACCTTTACCTTCATATCAGGTGATTCTGCATATGGCATAATTTTTCGCAAGAGCAGTAATTTCTGCTCCCCGCTAATATCTGCACTGGTAACCTGCCTTATATAACCTTCAAAGGCTGGTCTCAGGTAACTTTTATCGTCAGAACTGCAAATATCAAAGAGAGCATAGGAAGCTGAGTGGTCGATCCAACCGGCAAGTGCATCAAAGCATATTTCTTTTAATCCAGCATCTGAATTATAAAAATTATCAAGCACCATCGCCAGGGCCCTGCTTCCGCCAATACCTTTAAAAACAGGGATTAGTCTCATCTTCAAAATCGGGTCAGATGCTGCTTCAATAAGAAGATCTGCTCTACTTTCTTTATCAGTCAGCTGATTTGCAGCACTTACCAGAGCAGACTGAAGCTGTAATATTTCTGCCCTTTCCTCAAGCTGCTTTAATAATTCTATAAGTTCAGGGATATTATCTTCTGTAACCAAATTCTTAAGCGACACAAAAGCAGCATTCCTTACCAGCTCAGAATCGGAAGCTGTTTCCTCCATGGCCAGTTTAAAATACTTATTGTCGCCGCCCTGCGACAGCAACATCAATGAAAAGGCTTTAGTTATCTCAGCCGACTCATTATAGGCATCAGCTATCATGTCCAATCTTTCGGAGTCTGCTATGGTAGAAAATAATGAAAATACCTTCTCCTGATCTTCTATATCAGTATATAAGTGCATATATGAAATAAGCCTGGTTGAAGCATCACTGCCCTCCAAAGAAACCAGTGCTTCAAGGGCAGCCATCCTTATATCCCTGTCGGCATTATCTAATAGTTTTTCGACAACAGGGATAAGTTTTGCATTACCCCTCTCCCCGAGCATATGAATAATTCCAGGAACATATTTATTATCCACTTCTGATATTGCTGCTATATATGCATTATCGGCTTTATCTCCCTCAATATTAAGTGCAAGAGCCAGGGCATGATTTCTGTACTGAATATTATCATTATCAAAATTATCGACAACTAATATTGCTGCATTTATAGTGTCAATCTTAATTTTCAGTGATAGAGCGGCCGACTTAAACTGGATAGCCTTATTGCCTGAATTCTTAATTATCTCATCACAAATTTTTACTGCCCTCTTTTTATCTCCCCTGTGGGACAGCTCAGATGCATAATTCAGGTAGGCATCAAGCGCAGATGTGGGCTCCCATAAGTAAGCTGCCAGCCTGGCGGCCGATCTCAGGGTCTTATAAGCTTCCGGCTGTCCGCTTTGAGAAAGTGCAGAAAGAGCTGCTTTCTTTTCATCGGGCAAACCAGTATTGTACCAGTAAATATACTCGTCAATTGCCAGATCAGATTTAAAAAGGGCCAGGGTATTTATTATTGAAGCAGCCGTACTGATAGTTCTGTCTTTCAGTTTCTCTGCCAGTTTGCTTTCAGCCTCCTTATCTCCTGTAAGTGCAATAACTGCCAGTGCCGACTCAGCAAGGTCTGGATCGTCTATAAATAAACATGAAAAGTCCGAGGCTTTTTGTCCACCAACTATTTTTAGCTGACTGAAAAAGAATCTCTTAGTATTGAGACCCTCTGAAGTGCTAATAAACTCTATGCAATTTTCTTCCCACTTATCTTTTATTTCCGTACTGTTACCATCTGATAAATACCTGCTGTAGGATTCTACCAGAAATCTTTCGCGGGTATCATTTCCTGAACCAGGTTCTTTAATTCCGGAGCAAACCTTCACCCATCCACTTTCGCCTATATCAGTCATAAGCTCCATATGCTTAAGAAGCTCATCCTGGTTATATACAGGCATGCGGGCGAGAATATCGGCTACCTTTGTTTCAAGTGTTCTTACATCCTGGTTAAAAGCACAGAATGAGTATAAAAGTGCAAGTGTTAGTATTAAAAGTCTTTTCATTACTGGTTTCACTTAAAATATTACTAAATAGTCCACGGACCTCTTATTGGCTGGTAAATAAGCCTATTGGCCCCGTCATCATCTATAAACCTTTGTCTTACAGGGTCATATTCAAGGTTCCTGCCCAGTCTTACTGCACAAATGCCAAGATTAACAATAGTAGATGACCTGTGTCCATTTATCTCGTTCAGGGCAAACTTCTGCCTTGTTCTTACCGAATCGCTAAAGCTGATGATCTGCGGCTCAGGCTCAGGGAGGGAAGATACCAGTTTCTGGATATCCGGTATATCTGACCTGAATCCTTTAAAAATTTTACCATTGGGACCCTCAATATAGGCAGCATCAGCATCTTTGTTTGCCCCATCCAGGATAATCTTGCATCCATCATCGTAGGTATATTCTATACGACGCCACGACCCTACTGCATCAGGATGTTGCTGTGGTGCATCAACTTCAATATACCTGGGGCTGGTATTGTCTTTTCCCAGCAGGTACTGTACAGGATCGAGGTAGTGCTGCCCCATATCGCCCAGGCCTCCCCCGTCATAATCCCAGTAGCCTCTGAAATTGGCATGAACCCGCTCAACATTATATGGTTTATATGGTGCGGGTCCAAGCCATAAATTATAATCAAGCTTAGCCGGTATCGCCTGTGGCTCAAGATTATGCTTACCGCTCCAATAAAATTTCCAGTCATAGCCTGTATGTCCGCTTACCGTAACTTTCAGGGGCCAGCCAAGAACGCCACTGTCAACGATTTTCTTTAATGGTTTAACTGTGGTGCCCAGTCCGTAAAACTGGTCTTTAAATCTGAACCATGTATTCAGGCGAAACATCCTACCATACTTATTCACTGCCTCTACAACTTCTATTCCCTCACCAATGGTACGTGTCATTGGTTTCTCACACCATATATCCTTCCCTGCCTCAGCAGCCATTTTCGACATTATACCATGCCAGTGAGGCGGAGTTGCAATATGAATAATATCTATATCGGGCCTGGCAAGCATCTCCCTAAAATCCCTGTATGTGTCTACTCCACTGCCTGTTATCTGCAGTGCTTTTTGAATATGTTCTGTATCTACATCGCAAACAGCGAGCACACGGGTTCCTTCATATGGAATATGACCGCGACCCATTCCTCCAACACCAATTATACCCTTTGTTAGCTGATCGCTGGGAGCGGTAAAACCTGTTCCGCCAAGGACATGGCGTGGCACAATAGTAAATGCCAGGGTAGCAGCAATACTCTTTTTTAAAAAGTCCCGCCTCCCTGATTGTGTTTTCTTCATAACGTTAATTAGTTTCTTTCTGACAGATTTAAAGCGGATTATTACACCAATACTGCGTCTCTAATATTAGCTGTCGGAATAGGATTAAGCATGCAATTTGCATGAATTTAAGGCAAATTGCAAGCATAAGCTACTTCTTTTTTACAGCTATATTACAAAAGACTGAATTGGGAATTCAGAAGACAATAGTGTGGCCGATAAAATCTATTTCAGGAGGTTAAGTCCCTCAAGGGCTGAACTGCCATTCGGTGTATTAAGCAGGGCTTTCTGGAACAGTACTGTAGCTTCACGCATATTATTCAGTTTAAAGTTCGACCATGCCAGCATTGTTAATCCATCATAATCGAATGGGTATAGGTTAACTACCTTCTCAAACTGTTTTCGGGCTATTTCGTATTCTTCCCTACCATAATAAATAAGTCCAAGCCTGTGTATGGCAATAGAATTATTGGGAGATATTTCCAGGATCTTTTCATACTGTTTAATCACCTCTGTCCAGTTACCCATTGCTGCAGCAGGATATACCAGACCAAACCTTGCCTCTATTGCATATGGCATAAGCGAAATAGACTTATTGTAATAGGCTTTTGCTTCAGTGAAATTTCCTGAAAGATAAGTTAACCATCCAAGTCGCAGGTTAATCTCGTATGAATTTTCATTATACACCTCTTTAAGGGATATTGCAGCCGCACTGAAATCTCCTGTTGCTTCCTGGATATAGCTTTTCTGGAAGGCATCCTTGATTTCTACAAAACTCTGGCCCGATGCATTAACTGAAAAAATGAATAATAAAATTACAAGTGTTTTAGCTTTTAAAATGTCCATGATAATCCTCCTATAAATGATAATGAATTAAATCTTTTTTCTGATGATGTACTGTAAGTATAGTCAGTGGGAATCCGGGCTGTGTACTCAGTTGTATATCTTGTGCCCAGATAGAATAAAACTCCCGAATTATTTACGGGGATGCTTATATCGGCCTTAATAATCCTGTCTATTTCGTTTATTCCATTATAAACAACCTGGTTGCTACCATCAACATAATTTTGGATCTCACCGCCTAGCATTGTAAAATCTATATAAAATTTGTTATTGGCCGAAATCCCTGCCATGGCTTTAAATACGAATGACCTGTCGTAAGCTGTAACAAGCTCAGACATTTTTATATTGTACCCGGCACCAAAATAGAGATGGTTATTTGAAAGAGGGTAAAAAATTATGCCCGATCCCGCCTGGAAATGATTTCGTGATCCCAGTCGGGAAGCATAGCCATTAAGATAAAGGTCGATAATACCGGCAGTCAAACTAATTTCTGCACCACCACCGATATTATTCTCTCTTACCGGGATAAGGTAGGCAATGGTGCGTGTACCGCTGGTGCTAAAACCTACCAGGGGATATGATGTAAATATGTAATATACCGATGGTGTGATTGACAAAGCTGATTTGTTGCCAGCAATGGCAGAAAGAAAATACTGCACCTGTTTTACCTTCTGCCTGTAATCCGGATATGAATCTGTTTCATCATTTGTGAACAGGCTGTTTTCCCTGGACAAATATGAGAGTGAATGTTTTAATTTAAAGCCAGGTCTCAGACTATTATACATTGTTACCCCAAAATTTGAAAAACTTACCGGAATAACAAGGTTCCCTGGCTCTACAATGTCATTTATATTTAAGAAATAGTTAATTATATCTTCTGACTCCGACCGGTTGTATAGGTAATCTACTGACAAGCTGTTTGTTTTGGCTGTACTTATACCAGTCTTCTGAGATAGAGCTTCGCTGAACATTCCTGTCCAGGCATCTGCAGTGTTGTATTTTCCGCTGAACAAGTAAGAATAATATAAATACTCTGTTGCAATCTGGTCATTGTTATTAAACTCCAGAGCTTTTTTAAAATGCTTGATTGCACTTAAATAACTTTTCCTCTCATAGTAACTAATCCCTATCCTCATTCTTATATAGTAATAGTCGTATCCAAGACTGAGAGCTTTCTTTCCACTCTCTTGAAGCTCTTTCCAGAGTCCGTCTTCGTATTGTTTATAAGTGAGACTGTCGAAATAGGAAAAGTCAGTCCTTTCCTGGCCTCTAAGCGACCCGAAAAAACTAAAAAACAATAATATAATAATTAATCTTTGCACTCTGCTTCAATATTTATGCCCTTACCGCTAATGCTAATTTTACTTACGCCACCTTCACTGATCTCGATATTAGTTCTTATTTCACGGGTAATAAAAGTCCCAACAGTGTTTACGGTTCTTGATTCGAGTACTATTCTGGATGGAGATATTTCGCTGTCAATACTTTTATAATCAAGACTGAATCTTGATCGGAGTATCTTAAAAAATGGAGCAAGGAAGTCCTGAAAAAACAATATTCTTTTCCTGAAAAACAGGTTTACAGGATAATCATCCTCTACTTCAACCTTATCGTAATATCCCAGCTGCACCCTGTAGAGTGATAAATAAAACCAGTAGAGAAAGCTATCTTTCCTGCCTTCATAGTGCCTGAATAAAAACATATTTCCGTCATTCTCAAAGTAGGCAAGCGAAGCATCTCTGCTGCACATAATAAATGAATTATTGTACTCATCTGTAAATACTTCCCACTTCTCATCCCATTTTACTCCCTTAGAGACGACAGCATAGTTAAATTGCCTTCCCGGCACAAAATTAAAAGCTTCTGAGAGCAGGTCTGTTGTTTCAACATTCATTAGCTTCTGACCTTTTGCAGGATAGCTATAGTTACGTAATTTCAAGCTATTATTTTCACTTAAAAGATAATAACCAATAGGATAGTCTAGTGTCTTAGAACCTATATACGGACTATATTGCATCTGAAAATGAAGATGTGGATAAGGAGATCTGCCTGAAGATCCACAAAGGCCAACTTTCTCGCCTCGTCTCACCCTCTGACCCTCTTTAACTATTATAGAACCAGGTATAAGGTGACTAAGCGAAGAGTAAACAAAGTTATCGTGTTTTATAATTACCGTATTACCCCAGTTCTCTCTGGTATTGGGCACTGCAATAGGGTTATCGGGTATGTTATCCACAACAGACTCAACGGTTCCATCGGCAACTGCTGTAACTGGTTTATTATAGCAATAGTAATCTGCCAGCTCATTACCCTCGGATTTAAACTGAAGTCCTTTGTCATCTGTTATTATAAAATCCCAAGCATGCTTCCAGTCGCCCTTATGGGTAATTTCTCCATCATGGGCCTGAGAAACCTCCCACTTACCATAAAAAGGAAGATTGGTCCTTATCATATTGGGTTTGAACCTGCCGATATCGTTAACATAAGAATACAAATTCTTCTCCGGACTGTTTTGCTGAATGACTACCTCAGCAAGATTATGAGATGGTTTTACCCTGAATTTAAGAACATAGAGAAAGAGCAATACAACTATATTAAAAGGCAATGCGAAAATGGGTAAGGCAAATACACTGAAAACAGACGACATACTGATAGTTAGTATTGCAACAAGGGGAACCAGTATAATAGTCCATAAATATGACTTCCATGAGGGAATAATAAAAAATCCCCCCAGGGCGATTGATGTAAGTATATAGTTAAACCCGATATAACTGTAGTTGAGGTCGGTAATACTGGCACCGGTAACTCCGTAAAACAGGTAAGCTGTAAAGAAACCCAGTAAAGAGAGTGTAAATGAGATCCTTGAATGGTACAATAATCCTAGTGATATAATAATACCAGCCAGAATATTATACTGGAATAATATTGCACCCAGGCTTATAAAATAAATTCTGAGAGCCCTTGCTATCTCAATATTATTCCACCATTCGTAGAGGGCTACCATCTTATTTCCTCCAAGGGTATATATCTCATTTACAGTATATATACCACGTTCACTGATACCCAGAACATCAAACTCACGAGCTGCCAGAGTAAGCAGCCAGGCCGCGATAATAAAGGGGACACTCAGATAAGGAAGGCCATATTTCCCTATTACACCCTGCAGAGAAACAGAAATAAAAAGCGTTAAGATTGATGAAAGAATGATAATAAGTATAAGAACAGGACCAGGAGCATAATATATACCCAGTCCTAGTCCGACGAGAAGGCTGTTAAAACCAAATAAACCTTTAGCAACCGTCTGCCTGTCAAAGCCCATTAAAAAACCTATAAGATTTGTTACAATCACAGCAAGAAGCCCCAGCAGTCCAGCATAAAGGTCGGCAAACGAAACTATTATCAATATTGCCGCAAAAGTCCTGTTGTCAGAAAAGAAGACCTGCGAGTAGCTGTTGAATAAGCTTTTAATATATATCTTAATAGTATCAGTCATTCAATTTAAGATGTTCAGGCAATCTTTCATTCGATTTTATTGTATCTATAGTTTCGCGCTCTCTTATTACACTCACTTTTCCATTTGTATCGATCATTACAACTCTGGGACGCATTGTAATAAACTGCATCCACTGTGTCATATTATATGCACCTATCCTTTTTATCACAAAATTATCTCCCTTCTTAAGGAGCGGAAATGCGATAGCCTCTCTGAGAATATCGATGTTCATACAGAGCGGACCATAAATAGTTGTTTCTTCAAGGTGATCAGATGTCGGACTGGCAGGGTAGAATTCGTGATCGTACCAGAAAGAGGTAAAAAGAAGGTTGACGCCAATATCAACAATAGTAGACCTGCGTCCATCTGAAAGCCTTTTATTTGCCAGTACTGTACCGAGTAAATAACCTGCATCATCAATTAATGCTCTTCCCGTTTCAAGTATTAGTGTGGGCAGCCGGGATGGGTTAATTTCCGAATTCAGTAGTGCCCCGGAGATTGCTTCAGCATAATCGTCGAAAGAAGGTACAGTGTCTTTACCCGGAAGGTAAGCACCTTTAAGAGTGTTTGAAGAAGCAAATCCTCCTCCTAAATCAATATATTTCAGGGAATAATCATACTTACGTTCTATCCTGAAAGCCAGGTTTGCCAGCTTTGAAGCAGCAATAGCATATGCATTGGCTGAAAGCATATAGGTGCCAATATGAGTATGTATACCTGTCATCTCAAGCTTACCATTCATCATTATCCTGTTAATGGCATCCCAGGCGTCGCCGTTCTCATAATTAAATCCGAATCTATCCCACATCGGGTAAACACCGGTATCCATATTAACCCTTATAGCCACCTTGGGTTTAAGATTGTTCTTCTCAGCTATATCAATCAGGGTATATAATTCGTCGAAATGATCGATATGAATAAGTGAGTTATTCTCAGCTGCCAGTTTAAGATCGTCCTCTGTTTTATCAGGACCATTAAATATTATCTGTGACCCTTTTACTCCATTAGCAAGCGCTTTCTGATATTCAAAACCAGAAACAACCTCTGCCCATGAGCCTTCGCTATGATAAACACGACATACAGCATCGAGGTAATTAGTCTTATACGACCAGGCAAACTGAACCTTGGGATATCTGCTTTTAAAAGAATCATAGGCCTGCTTATACTTATCACGTATTGTTGTCTCAGATATCACATAAACCGGAGATCCATGCTCTTTGATCATGTCGATCACAGGCACATCATCAATATGAGTAAGAGGCTCTGAATGTACCGACATACCAAATTTACTTGGCATCCCGGCTCTTAATTTCTTTATATATGGACGTTCAAATTGTTTTTTCATCTTTTTTATTTTAGAGTTCTCCGTTCATTGTCAGTTTTTCAAATTCCGACATGTCTGTTATCATATCATAAGAATAGCGAATAAACATCTTACCGGTTTCGTAAGTTTCAAATCGTTTTACGTCTTGGCCAAGAGCCAATTTTACAAGAGCTGCCGGTAAGTTTTGCCCTGCTCCTACTGCAAGATAAACCCATGCAGGTATTCTCGGATTTATCTCAATAAGGTAAAGTTCATTTTTATCAGACCTGATTAGTTCCAGTTCCATGCCACCCCTCCATTTTGACTCACCAATAATTTTATCGGTCAGTTCGAGCAAACTTGAGTCGTCGAGGCTTACTCCGGCCCAAGCTTTACCTTTATCAGTAATATATTGCTTTCTCATCGGAACAGCACCAATGGTATTTCCCTTACCATCGCCCAGTGCTACTACATTGACCTCTGTTCCGGTAATAAACTCCTGTATTATAACGGGTAAGCCCCATTTTGAACTAAGCTTAGAATAATAGAGAGCCGCCTGGTCGCGGTTATTGGCAATATATGCATCGTAAAACTTCCCCTTAACTACTACAGGGTATTCAAAATCATCACCAAGGTCCTCAATATCCCTGATAGATGTTATTGGCTTACTGAAAGGGACCTTTACACCATACTTCTTACCATAGTCAGGCAGGTTTGCTTTTTCCCTTTCATTAAACTGTTTTAGTGTGGGTAAAAATGTTCTTATGCCAGCCTCTTTTAATTTTTCTTCCGCCTTCATGAAAGCAATCAGTTCGGCATCAAAATTTGGAATTAAAACATCAATTTTCTCACGCCTGTTTATTTCCATTATCCTTGCCATTAAAATATCTGATCCTTCTGAAGGATAAGGAACACGATATGTTTTATCGACAATATCGTGCATATATATTCCAGGTTCAAGATTTTCGTAAGCAAGCCCAATTATCCGGGGATTAAATTCATCTGAATCCCTTATACCCCTTATTACAGGGATGCCCGGACCAGGATTGTCTGTATTATTCAGACCTGTTACTGCTATTGTTAGATCCAGTCTACTCATCTTCGTCAATTAATCTGAACTGCTTTAACATACCTGCAAAATCAAAGTAATACTTTTCAAAGCTTACCCTGTCAATTTCATAATTCTCTGTCATATAGGCTGTTACAGCCTCCAGGTCAGATCCCTCTTTAAGCAAGAGAACAATCTCCCTGGCCGGCTCGTTAAGTGAGTACGAATCGCCTGACGAAGGATCGAACACAAAGCCTGACTCACTTAAAGCAATATTCTTTTTAAGTCGCATATCAACAAATATTTTAGATTACACAGATTGAGATAGAAATCTATATTTATACCATAAAGTTAACCGAACTTATATAGAAATACCCTACCACTCGAATATTAAAAATTATTTATCTTCACCAAAAAAATTTGAACCCATGCTGTGCTTATGTATACAATAATCAGAAGTATCTTAAGAATTGTTCTCGTAGTTTTCTTATCGTCATTTCCCCTGAAGATGTTTTCTCAAACAGGTCTTCCTGATATAAGCCTGACAAGTACCGAAGGAAAGACCTTTAACTTAAAAGACTTTAATGATAACAATAAGGCCACATTAGTTGTGTTCTGGGCTACCTGGTGTAAGCCATGTATCGATGAACTGGATAATATAGCATATTATTATAAAGACTGGAGTGAGCAGGCAGACTTTAATCTTGTTTCAATATGTATTGATGATTCAAGGACATCTTCAACTGTTAAGAGTTTTGTAAGGGGAAGGGACTGGCCATTCGTCGTACTTTTAGACGAAAATCAGGATCTCAAAAGGACATTGAATGTTACGGATATCCCGTTTTACTGCATCTACGACACAAAGGGGAAGGTAGTAAAAAGGCATTCAGGCTACCTCCCCGGCGATGAAGACTTTATGTTTGAAGATATTTTAAGGTACAACAATGAGAACTAGCATTCTTCTATTTATTACACTATTCTTAACAGCATTGTCTCTGCAATCTCAGACAGGTCAGGGAACCATATCAGGAAGCTTCGCAAGCACAATTCATATTTATAATGATGATAATGTTCTGAATCTGCTTGCACCACAGGACCCATTTGCATCTAACAATTATCTTTGGTTACAGTACAGAAACGGACCTTTCACTGCCGGGCTCCAGTATGAAGCATATATGCCTCCTCTTCAGGGTTTTCCCTACCAGTATGAAGGGAATTATATCAGTCATAGGTTTTTAAATTTTAAAAAAGGATTTATTGATATTACAGCCGGAAATTTCTACGAACAATTTGGAAGCGGACTTTCATTCAGGGCCTACGAAGAAAGAGCCCTCGGACTGAATAACTCGATCGATGGTGTGCGTGTGCGCTTAAATCCTGCGAAGTGGTTATATGTTAAAGGTATATACGGTAAATCCAGAAGATTTAACGAGTATGCTGATTCTTATCTGAGGGGGCTCGACGGTGAAATCAGAATTGACAAAATATTCAAATCAGATAATACCTATATAATTGGTGGAGGATTTGTCAGCAAATATGAGCCATATACCGGTCCTGACAGTAACTTTCCTTCAACTGTCAATGCAATAAACACCAGGATAAATCTGTCGATTGGACGAATTTCTCTGTATTCAGAATATGTACATAAATCAAAGGATCCGGATGCGCTAAATTTATTCACAGAAGACAGAGGTAAGGCATTTACAATAAATTCTTCATTTTCAGCAAAGGGATTTGGAATATATCTTGCTTCAAGATATCTGAACAATATGAATTTTCAGGCTCAAAGACTGGTAACAGACGCTTATACAAATATAAACTATCTTCCTTCCAACAGTCGCCAGTATACTTATTTATTATCAAACCTCTATCCTTATTCGACCCAGGCTGAAGGCGAATTATCGCTTCAGGCTGACCTTAGCTACAAAATAAGATCAGGAACAGACCTCAGGTTCAACTATGCTATTGCAGGAGGCATTGACAATGATTCTTCAGAAGAAAACCTGCTTTCCTATATGGCTAAAAACAAGTATTATGGAGACCTGAATTTAGAAATCTCAAGAAAATGGAACAAAAATTTCAGAACCAAACTTGCCTACCAGCAGATTCTTTATAATAAAGGGGTGATTGAAGGAGGCGATAATAAGCTGATTAAATCCAGGATTATTATTTCGGATCTTCTGTACAGACTTACCAGAACAATATCGGTAAGAGCAGAGGTGCAGCATTTATGGACAAAAGATGATCATGGAAACTGGATCGCCATGCTTGCAGAATTAAATATGGCTCCAAGCTGGTCGCTATTCATCTCTGATATGACCGATTATCAGTTTACCGGGCAAGCCCATTATTTTAATGGAGGACTAAGCTATAGTAATAATTATTTCAGGATAAATATTGCCTATGGTAGAAACAGGGAAGGCTTTGTATGCTCAGGTGGTGTTTGCAGGCTAATACCTGCATATAAGGGAATCAATATCGGGATTACTTCATCGTTCTGAGAAAATCTACTCGACTATTAACTCAGATTCGGCCGTACTACCAAAGTCACAGTAAATAGCATTAATAACCTTATTTTTTTCAGGACCGCTTGCATAAGAGACAAAGGCAAGCAGACTGGAATTATTAAGATCAGTAATATTGAGATTACTATTCTCAAGTACAAGCCTGTACTCAGATCCGATATCTATTGCATCACCGGGGATCTGGTCTCCAAACATATCTGTAAGGGTTTGCCTCATAACATTTTCGTGAGCAAAACCTGCTACTATTGATCCAAGCTGATACCATGACGAATTTGGATCATTAGTAGAATAGTTAGCCTGATCTGCTATAAGATTATCTTCGATCAGATAGGCTGTAATGGATAAAGATTCGCTATATAATTTACCAAATCTTACATCTATAGTAGCTGTTATACCGCTATCATCGCCTGTATAGCTCAAAGATAAACCCACCCTTACTTCATCATATAATTGTCTGAGCTGGGTATTTGAAAGATCCCAGAAAAATTCCCTTCCTGCATAAACGGCCGGAAAACCTACCACTCCAAAACTTTCTTCGAGATTAGAGTTATAAACATATTGAAAAGGATCACTATCCCGCATATGATAAGCAACATGCACAATATTTTCGCCTGTTATACTAACATTCTTTATTGCCGAAATAGCTTTCGGGCAAAATCCACACCATGTGGCTGTAAATTGCTCCAGCAGTACCATCCTCTCATATTTTAAGCCGGCATCTTCTACAACAGAAATTACTAATGTGCTACTTACAATATCCTCATACTCGGCATAAACCTCGATAGTTCCAGCCTCTGACGATCTAATATCTGGTCCGGATATTAAATTACCTCCGGCATAAATATTAACCTTAGAAGTTATATTAGCACCATTCTGATCAAGCACTTTAACAGCTGCTGCATCAATATTATCATTAAGGATCGAATTCTTATCAAAGCTTATATTTAGCTCGGTAATTTTATAAGCTTCCTTATCGCCGTCGCACGAGACGATTAAGGAAATTATAAGTAATACTGTTAATCTTAATGATATATATTTCATTCCTGAATATTTTGTTCGCAAATATAACACAAGAACAGATATTTTGTTTCATTTATTATAAATGCGATATATGACAATATTTCAAGCTAACTGCCAAAAATTCATTTCAACCCTAAATGGCATGATATATGTATATATGTGGATGCTTTGATATAAAAAATATGAATACTAAAAATATTAAGAATAAAGAAGATTTAAAGCTTGAATTAGCCAGAAAACCGGTAAACTATCTTCTGCTATATAAAGCAGGAGCCGCCCAAAGTGAATGTGCTCTTAGTAATCTGAAGGACCTTGATATGGAAGTAAAGGGACTTGCTGAAGTACTTATTGCAGACGTAACACTTGTAAGAGATATTCATCCCGAATATAACATAGAAAGTGTTCCTTCACTGCTGAAGTTTTCAAATGATAGGCTTATTACAATTTACAAAGGTTGTAATGGAAAAGAGTTTTACCACTCAGTGTTTTCGGGAGAGAGATCAACAAAGACTGTAAAAGATGAAAAACCGGCAAAGAGGATAACTGTATATTCTACTAGCAGCTGCTCATGGTGTACAACACTTAAAAATTACCTCAGGGAAAATAAGATAGTATTCACTGATATAGATGTTGCATCCGACCAGAAAGCTGCAGAAGAAATGGTAAGAAAAAGTGGGCAACAGGGTGTGCCACAGACTGATATAAACGGAGAAATAATTATCGGCTTTGATAAAACAAGAATAGACCGGCTTCTGGAAATAGGAAGGTAAAACAAATATTATAGAAACAATTAAATCAATAAATATGAAAAATCTAATTACACCACTTCTTGCACTGATATTAAGCTTCTCGCTACTTGGATGTTCAGGAAATGAGGCAAAGGCAAAGGGAAGTGAAAAAGAAAAAAGTGATGAAAAAGCGATTCATCTCACCAAGGCAGAATTTCTTGAAAAAGTATTCAACTTTGAGGAAAGTGCTGAAGAATGGAAATTTGAAGGTGATATACCATGTATTGTCGATTTTTACGCTGACTGGTGTCAGCCCTGTAAAATTGCAGGTCCCATTCTTGAAGAACTGGCAGCTGAATATGAGGGCAAGATAAACGTATACAAAATCGATACTGAGAAAGAAAGGGAACTTGCAGCTGCTTTTGGAATCCAGAGCATACCAACATTCCTGCTCTGTCCTGAAGAAGGACTGCCGCAGATATTCAGCGGAATTGGTCAGACTCCGGAAGCAACAAAGGAGATGTTTAAGAAAGCTATAGACGAAGTATTATTAACCAAAACAAACAATTAAAAATGAAAGAATTGCAGCCAATAAACCAACAGGTTCTGCTGGAACTAGCTGAAGCAAAAGAGGAAACTACGGTATCTGGGATAATTATACCTGACACTGCGAAAGAAAAGCCTCAACATGCAAAAGTTATCGCGTTAAGCGGAATTGATAAGCCTGAGATAAGTGTAGGTGATGTCGTTTTCTACAAGGCATTTTCAGGTACAGAACTGGAATTTGAAGGTAAGAATTACCTTATGGTTCCATATGCCGACATACTTGGAAAGCTGGTTGAAACCGATCTTATCTAAGGCTGTAATTATTTTACCGACAAATATTAATAATACCGTCTCTATTTCAAAAAGTGCTCCACCGGAGCACTTTTTTTATGCCCTTAGTATTTATTCCTGGTCCGGTAATTTACACTTGGCTCGCTACCATATGTTGAGTGGCATAAAAAGACGGCACTTTTTCTTTCTTTCTCTGATACATAAATACTACTTTTATAAATGATTCTCATTTATCCTAAAACAGAATGAATCTGATCAGGCGCTTACTATATATTATACTGGGTAAAAGCCTATATCTCAAGACTGTTAGCAGGTCATTCCTTGCATTATATAAGACAGGTATCCTGTCTGGATTTCAAAAATTCAAAACTCATTATCTGGTAAAAAAATTCATTCGTAAAAATGATATAATAATCGACATAGGAGCTAACCTCGGCTATTATACTTCGATATTTGCAGAGCAGGCAGGCAGTGATGGTAGGGTATACGCAGTTGAGCCGGTAAAACTCTATATGGATATCCTTAAAACTAATACCAGGAAGTATAATAATATTGACTATATACCATATGCCTTAAGCGACAGCGAAGGAGAATCAGCAATGGGCATCGAATCAGGTAAAAAGTTCAGGCATGGACTTACAAAAATAATATCCGACGAAAACAAGCTGCAGGATATGGAAGCCTACTCAGTTATTCGAAAGACACCAGAATCTGTATTCGGTGAGCTCGAGCGGCTTGACTATATAAAATGTGATATTGAGGGTCACGAGATAAAAGTTATACCCGGTTTTAAAAAGTTAATCGAAAAGTTCAATCCACTTATACAAATAGAACTGGAAAAAGCTAACTTTGATATTATAAATAATTTTCTGACGGCTCTTGGATATAAAGCTTATACTTATGCCAATAGAAAGTTTATCAGAGTACTCGAAGGAATAATTATCACAGGTGATATAATTTATATCCCCGAAAATAGAAGCAGAGAGTTAAATAATATAATGAACCTATAGTTATACAATCAAAAACATACTAAATCATGCCAAAAGTAACCAAAGAACATGCACTGAAGTATCACGAGATTCACCGCCCTGGTAAAATCGAAGTGATAGCAACAAAACCGTATTACACTCAATTTGATCTAAGCCTGGCTTACACCCCCGGTGTAGCTTTTCCATGCAAGGAAATTGAAGCCAACCCTGAAGATGCCAACAGGTATACTGCAAAAGGCAACCTGGTTGCTGTTATTTCAAACGGAACAGCTGTACTTGGACTCGGAGATATCGGAGCACTTGCAGGAAAGCCGGTAATGGAAGGAAAAGGACTTCTGTTCAAGGTATTTGCCGATGTAGATGTATTCGATATAGAGGTGGATGAAAAGGATGTCGAAAAAATGATTGAATTTTGCAGGCAGATAGCACCAACCTTTGGCGGTATCAACCTGGAAGACATTAAGGCACCCGAATGTTTTGAGATAGAGGAAAGACTGAAAAAAATGCTGGATATCCCCGTATTCCACGATGATCAGCATGGAACAGCAATTATTTCAGGTGCTGGTTTACTAAATGCCCTTGAGATATCTGGTAAAAAGATTGAGGAGATAAAGATGGTTGTGAACGGAGCAGGTGCGAGTGCTATATCATGTTCCAAACTTTATGCCGGACTGGGAGTTAAGAAAGAGAATATTGTAATGGTAGACAGTAAGGGTGTTATTAATAAAAAACGTAAGGATCTTAATAAGTATAAGCAGCTTTTCGTAACCGACAGAGACATAAATACACTGGAAGAAGCATGTGTGGGCGCAGACCTTTTCCTGGGATTATCTGTTGCCGGTGTACTTAAAAAGGAAATGCTTGCATCTATGGCGCCAAATCCGATTGTTTTTGCAATGGCCAATCCAAACCCGGAGATCTCATATGAAGATGCAATGGCTACACGCGATGATCTTATTTTTGCAACAGGTCGTTCAGACTATCCTAACCAGATAAACAATGTACTTGGATTCCCATTTATATTCAGAGGAGCACTTGACGTACATGCAACCGATATTAACGAGGAGATGAAACTTGCAGCGGCATATGCTCTTGCTGACCTGGCAAAAGAACCTGTTCCTTTCGAAGTTGTTGGGGCTTACAATGTAGATAGCATCGAGTTTGGAAGAGAATATATCATTCCCAAACCTCTCGATCTTCGATTAATTTCTAAGGTATCTATTGCAGTTGCCAAAGCAGCTATTAAAACAGGTGTTGCCAGAAAAACTATTACAAACTGGGAAGAATATGAAAGATCACTCGATAACAGGGTAAGAAAGCATATTAAGCAGATTGGATCCTGCGCTGTCGATCATATCTCATATGGTGAGTAAAAAGAAGTTTATCTTTAAATATAGTGCCACATTCACAAGGGATGTGGCATTTTTTTATCCATAAGTGCTATTAAGATCCCGACCAGGATTATCTCCTTCTGATTTAATCCTTTTTATCCTCATATCATAATGATAAAAAATAAGATCCGCAATCTGATCTACTGTATATGAGCTTCTGTTTATTGTAGCATCAAAAAGATAATCGATATTCAGAGGCTTTTTATCCAGGAAATTAAGAATAATATTGTACCTCTTTTCATCGGTATCAACAACAAATTCCTCGGCATCTTCAATACCATATTGCCTCTTCTTAATAATATTTTCCACCCTCCAGTAAAAAGGAGCAACAAGTCTTATATGCAGGGCCCTGCGGATACCCCTTGTTATAGAGACTCCCCCACGTCCAACCAGTATGGCATAACCTTCGTTGCATATAGAAAGTACTACATCGCTGACAGCCTTTTTAATCTTAAGATCACTTAAATACTCTCCAGAGATTGCCATAATCATCTCTGAAATACCACTGAATCCGGAACTCTTCATCGAGTTTTCAACCTTTCCCTGATCTGTTTTAAGACGTCTTGCCGCATCAGTCAGTACCTGCTTATCTACCCAGTGCCATTTATCAGTATTATACCTGTCATTCAGAATAGTAACAAGCCTCTTTGCTGTAGCTATTGCATCACAGCCGGTTTGTCTTGAGAGTGTAATTATTGGTCCGCAGGACGCAAGATTTCTCTTCTGCAGAACTTCGCGATACCTGTTATCAAAATAAGAAATAAACTTATCCATCGGGCTGCAAAATATTTAGGAAAAAACAGGATTATAATCAAAATTCATAAAAGATATCCCGGAGTACCGGATGAGAAGCTATCGACCACAGGAGCTTATCTCAGCTCTATAATATACTAAAATATCCGGTGAATTGGAAATTATTCACGGTAAATGCTATTCACCGAATCACGCGGGCCTTTTACCCCGGGAGATAGGCCAATTGCATATTAGCCTTGTTATAATGAACCCCGATTACTGAAGTATTCGTATATTTAGTATGAAACTTAATAATCAAGCTTGATTAGGAAAAATAAACTTAAAACACAAAACTATGGACTCAGAATTTTTTATGCGACCCGATCTTTTCTGGTTTTTACTTGGACTGGTATTTTTTCTGCTTGAACTGGTAATTCCGGGATTTGTAATTATTTTCTTCGGGTTCGGTGCATGGGTAACATCACTGATCTGCCTTCTGGCTAACCCTGGACTTGATCTGCAGATAATAATATTTTCTATCACCTCGGTTCTGTCGCTTCTTTTGTTAAGAAAGATGTTTACAAAAAAATTCTTCACCCAGGGAGGAAGCTCTCCTGATATCCTGGACGATGAATTTATTGGCAAAGAAGCAATCGTTATAGATGATATCAATAAAGGATCAAAGGGCCGTATCGAATTTAAAGGAGCCCCATGGACAGCCAGGTCTGATCAGGATATCAAATCGGGACAGACTGTTATCATTACCGAAAAAGACAGTATTAATTTAATCGTTAAACCAAAAAACTAATTTTATGGATACAAGTACAATTTTACTAATTGGCATCGTCTTTCTGATCTTTATACTTATTGTCTCGTCGCTAAAAGTAGTACCCCAGAGACAGGCTTATATTATAGAAAGACTGGGAAAATACAACACTACATTTACTGCAGGCTTCCATATTCTTATCCCCTTTGTCGATAAGATACGCTACAAACACACACTTAAAGAACAGGCAATTGATGTTGCATCTCAGACCTGTATAACCAAGGACAATATTTCTGTTGAAGTAGATGGAATACTTTACCTGCAGGTTATGGATCCAATGAAAGCTTCTTATGGTATAGATCACTACAGATTTGCATCTATCCAGATTGCCCAGACCACCATGAGGAGTGTTATTGGTAAAATGGAGCTAGATAAAACATTTGAGGAACGTGACGTAATAAATGTCTCCATTGTAGACGCTGTTGATAAGGCAAGCGATCCATGGGGAGTTAAAGTCTCCCGCTACGAAGTAAAGAACATTGTTCCTCCTCAGAGTATCAAAGATGCAATGGAAAAGCAGATGAGGGCTGAAAGGGAGAAAAGGGCAACTATAGCAGAATCAGAAGGCGAAAAACAGGCAAAAATAAATGTTGCCCAGGGTGAGAAACAATCTGATATAGAAAGATCTGAAGGTGAGATGCAGAAAAGGATCAACGAAGCCAAAGGACGTGCATCAGAGATTGAACAGGTCGCCTCTGCAACGGCTAAAGGACTTACTGCCATTGCAAAAGCTATTGGCGATAAAAATGGGATGGATGCCGTTAACCTGAGAATTGCCGAGCAGTACCTTACAGAATTTGGAAAGCTTGCAAAAGAAAATAATACAATGATTCTCCCAAGTAACCTGAGCGATGTTGCAGGTATAGTAGCCACAGCAACCAAGGTGTTTAGTGAAACCAAGGACTAAGAGCGAAGGGCGAAGAGGTAAGAGCGAAGGGCTAAGAGGAGGTAAGAGCGAAGGGCGAAGAGGTAAGGGCTAAGAGGTAAGGGTGCCAATATCATACTGGTACCCTTTTCTTTTATCCGGTTTCCGGTTTCCATGGTTCTTCACCCCCTATTTGTCTCCGTTTCTACATCTTCTATGCTCTTTGGTTTTGGTTTACCCAAAAGCTCGTAGCCGCTATCAGTAATCAGAAAATCCTCCTCATTTCTAATACCTCCAAAAGTCCTTAATTCATTTACCTTAGAGAAATTAATAAAGTCCTGGTTATGGCCATCCTTCATCCAGCTGTCTATCAGTTCTGGAATAAAGTATATTCCCGGTTCAATTGTCAGAACAAAGCCCGGTTCGAGCTTACGGCCCAGTCTAAGCGATTTAATCCCAAACTGTGTGGGTTTGGGCTTACCGTCCCAGCCCACATATACCTCGCCAAGATCTTCCATATCGTGCACATCCATGCCCATCATATGACCCAGTCCGCAGGGAAAGAAAAGTGCATGTGCTCCGCTGTCCACAGCAGCATCAACATTACCCTTCATTAAGCCCATATCTTTCATCCCTCTTACAATTACGCGTGCCGATTCAAGGTATATATCCCTGAAGGCTATGCCAGGTTTTAGCATGGCAATCGAAGTATTATGACTATCGAGGCTTAGATTATAAATATCCTTCTGAAGAGCAGTAAATTTATTATCTACCGGTACAGTACTTGAAAGATCGGCACAATAGCCCGATGCCACTTCGGCACCACAGTCAAGTAAAAACAAATCTCCCTTTTTAAGTATATTGCCATGATAATGATTATGAAGCGTTTGACCATTAACGGTAGCTATTATAGGAAAGGATATTCTTGCACCAGCTGCTTCGGCAACTCTGTTTACTTCTGCAGCAATCTCAGCTTCACTTACACCGGGCTGAGCCATCCTCATTGCGGCAGTGTGCATATCAACCGAAATATCTGCAGCCTTTCTTATTTCCTCTACTTCCCCGGGTGATTTATAATTCCTCTGGTTTACTACGGCCATTACCAGCTCGAGTGAGAACTCATGCTGTGCTTCAGCTGGAAGCACTCCCAACCATTCAAAAAGTTTAATCTTATTTTCAGGCCTGTAAGGAGGCAGGAAATGTATCTTCCTGGCACCGCCCAGATTGGCCGATAGTAAGTCAAGTAATTTCCTCAACGACTCAGTCTTTTCAACGCCAAAGGGACTAGCTCTCTCCCTCAGAGTTGCTTGAGGTCCCATCCAAACAAAATCCTCAATACTCAGATCATCACCAAATAAGATATCCTCCCCTGAATCACAATCAATAATACCTGCCAGTGAAGGAAAATCAAGTCCGAAAAAATACCTGAATGTGCTGTCCTGGTGAAAATGATAAGGGTTATCTGCATAGTTCATCGGACTTTCGTCATTCCCGAGTAATAATATCAGACCGGAACCGACACTCTTTCTTAGCTTATTACGCCTGGCGATATATAATTCTTTTGAAAACATATTTATAGTATTATTTCTTGATAATTAAATTGATTCATGTTCTGTACGCCTTATAACCTCATTCTGCAGGTCCTCACCAAGATCGTTAAAATAATCACTATAACCTGCTACCCTCACTATCAAGTCGCGGTGTAGTTCCGGATTCTTCTGGGCCTCCCTTAATGTTTCGGCATCAACCACATTAAATTGAATATGGTGACCATTAAGTCTGAAATACGATCTTATTAAGGCAATCAGTTTATCATAGGCTTCATCATCCTTAAAAAACTGGGGAGAGAATTTCTGGTTTAACAGTGTACCTCCAGTTCTCAGATGATCAATCTTTGAGGCAGATTTAAGAACTGCTGTTGGTCCGAGCCTGTCGACCCCCTGGAAGGGTGAGATTCCCTCAGAAAGCGGGACAAATGCCGACCTGCCGTCGGGCATAGCCCCTATTACGCTTCCAAAATACACATGGGAGGTTGTAGGAAGCATATTTATTCTATGAACAGCTCCCCTGGGTGTTGGACGGCCATTAACAGCATCATAGAATATTTCAAATACCCTGAGCGCTTGCTCGTCGGCGTAGTCATCATCATTACCATATTTGGGGGTATTATAAATCAGATCATATTGAAGCCTGTCGTGACCCTCAAAATTATCTCTTAATGCTTTAAGCAGCTCTGCCCATGTATAATTCTTATTATCATATATATTATACCTTAGAGAGCTCAGCATATCTGTAATACTCCCAAGACCTACGCCCTGTATATAAGAAGTATTATATCTTGCGCCACCATCATTATAATCCCTGCCATTCAAGATGCAGTCCTCAATCAGAAGTGAGAGAAAGGGTACTGGCAAATTGACTGCAAACAGTCTCTCTATTACATTATTACCCCTTATTTTGATATCTGCAAAATATTTCAGCTGCTGGCTGAAAGCAATCATAAGATCATCAAAGGTAGAAAATGATGAAATATCTCCGGTTTCAGGACCTATCCTATCTCCTGAAAGAGGATCTCTTCCATTATTAAGTGTAATCTCAAGTACCCGGGGAAGGTTAAAATACCCTGTTAACCAGTAACTTTCGGTTCCAAAAGCACCTGTCTCCACACAACCAGATGCGCCACCATTCCTGGCATCAATAAGAGACTTACCCTGCTTAAGCAGCTCTTCCACGATAGCATCTGTATTAAAGCACGATGGTTGTCCAAATCCAGTCTTTATTATATCAAGTGCTCTACGGATAAACTTATCAGGATTAAGCTTACTTATCTGGACCATTGAGCTGGGCTGAAGGATTCTCATCTCCTTTATTACATCGAGGAGGATATAAGACATTTGATTAACTGCATCACTTCCCTCAGGGCTCAGTCCACCCAGGTTAATAAGGCAGAAGTCTGTATAAGTATTACTCTCCTGGGCTGTAACACCCATCTTTGGTGGTGAAGGATGGTTATTAAATTTAACCCAGAAACTGCCAAGCAGCTCATATGCATAGTCCTTTGTAATTCTGCCTTCCGCTATATCATTCTCGTAAACAGGATTAAGATGCTGATCGAGCCTGCCCGGATTAAAAGAGTCCCAGGGATTTAACTCAGTTACTACGCCAAGGTGAATAAACCAGTAATGCTGCAACATTTCATGGAAGCTCTCAGGTGCATGGGCCGGAACCTTTCTGCATATCCTGGCCATCTCCAATAATTCTATCTTCCTTTTTCCATCCCTGCACTTTCCGGCAAGCTTTTCAAGCTCAGAGGCATGTCTTTCTGCATATGCAATAATAGCATCACAGGCAATCTCCATCGCATCCAGTTCTGTTGATCTGTCAAAAGCCTTTTTATCATTATAATAATCAAGCTTAGATCTGCTCTCTTTAATCTCCTCTTTAAGATCAAGGAAACCCGTTTTAAACATCTTATAACCCAGTACAGTATGCCCCGGGGCTCTCTGCTCCTGGAACTCGGTAAACAAGCCAGCCCTGTATGCCTTCAGCCAGTCAGCTGTCATCGACTGCATTATCTTATCCCTGTTGCTCTTACCTTGCCAGAAAGGAATAATTTTATCGCGGTATATATCCTTTACCTCTTCGCTCACCCTGAAGAAGACCTTCTCCCTTGTATCGAGAATTTCCAGATCCTGAATTGAATGAAGACTTATTTCCGGGTAGGTTGGGGTCGCCTTTGGCGATGGTCCTCTCTCACCTACAATCAGCTCCCCTTCGTTTATACATATACTTTTGTTTAAGAGTATATATTCAAAGGCCCTTGCCCTTTTTATGGGTGCAGGCAGTTCCCTTGATGCATCGCTTTCGTAAAATTCAGTAATCAGCTGTGCACGCTCGGCTGATAGAGTCTCTATTGCATTTAAACTCTGATCCCTGAGCTTAGATATTCTGCTGGTCAGTTTCATATTATCCACCTATTTTAACTTTAAATCCGGGCTCTTCAAAAAAGCCCTTTAATTCATTCATTCTTATATCAGATGGCTGTTCGACACCATCCATTTTGTATTCCAGACCAAACCTGCGGTATTTTGAACATCCTGTTTTATGATAAGGAAGCAGATCTACTCTCTTAATATTACCTGTGTCAGAGGAGATAATAAAGTCTTTTAAATTACTCAGATGTCTGGTATCGTCGTTAAAACCAGGTATTATAGGTATTCGTATAAAAACATCTGTTCCGCTTTCAAGTATCCTGGAATAGTTTGAAAGTATAAGACTGTTTGATACCCCGGTATATTTCTTATGAAGTTCAGCATCAAGATGCTTAATATCGAATAAAAATAAATCAGTTAATGGAATTACAGACTCTATTATACCGGGGTCGCACTGACCCGAGGTATCGAGACTGGTATGGATTCCCATTTGCCTGAAAGTACCCAGTGCCTCAATAACAAAGCAACTTTGCATCAGGGGCTCGCCGCCTGAAAATGTAATTCCTCCTCCCGACTCTTCAATAAACACCTTCTCCTTTTGAACAAGCTTAACAAGATCATCAATACTATAGCTCAAACCTACCTCTTCTCTTACCTTGAACTCCTTGTTCCCTATCCTGTCTATGCGCTCAATATTCTCAATATCAGGTGATATACCTTCAGGGTTATGACACCACCAGCATGAAAGAGGGCAACCTTTCATAAAGAAAGTAAGCCTGATTCCGGGGCCGTCGTGTATTGCAAACCTTTTAATATTGAAAATTAATCCATTCATCTGTTTCAGAAATAATAATATGGGGATCGGAAAAGAAGACTCTGCATAGGAAAAATGCAGCTATGTCCTTCTACATATTGTATAACATACGACACTCATAAAGGCGTTTTCCAAGCCTGTTGAACATAAAGCGATATGTTAACTTACTGAGCATAAACTATAATCTTCGGCAAGATAGAAAAAAAACCTTATGCAGGTTGATTATATACACAATTTTTAACATTTACATTAACCTTATATTAACACATATTAACACATATAAGTGCAACAACTATGCAACAACTTATTAACTTCATCGTCTATATAATAAATGGTAAACAATCACAGTCAAAACAGGACAGATTTTCTGTGATCCATGTAGAAGAATAACGAGGTAATACGCAGTCATGGAAAGTAACTTAAGTTTATCATTTTTTTATTTGCAGTTAAATAGATTAATATATTAACTGAGTAGATTCTTCTACAATCAAGTTTTAGGTTTTGTGAAGCAGGTTTGTCTCTCGGCAGCCTGCTTCCTTTTTTGGAGAATCCTTAAGATTTATTCTCATAAATAAGTACTTTTATAATCTTTCAAAACAGATGGTATTCTACTATGATGAACAAGATTAAATTCAGCCTTGTATACAGGGATATGTGGCAGTCCTCAGGAAAGTATCAACCCAGGGTAGATCAGCTTAAGCTTATCGCTCCTTATATCATTGAAATGGGCTGCTTCGACAGGATTGAGACCAATGGTGGTGCTTTTGAGCAGGTTCAATTATTATATGGGGAAAATCCAAACCTGGCTGTCCGCGAATGGACCAGGCCCTTTAATGAAGCTGGTATTGAAACACATATGCTGGAGAGGGCCCTGAATGGAATAAGAATGTTTCCTGTTCCTGCCGATGTAAGAAGGCTTATGTTCAGTGTTAAAAAGGCTCAGGGTGTGGATATTGCAAGATCATTCTGTGGACTGAATGATCATCGTAACCTCGAAAACTCTGTGAAATTTGCAAAAGAGTCAGGGATGAAATCGCAGGCTACTCTTTCAATAACCTACTCACCTGTACATACTGTAGATTATTACATAGGTGTAGTAGACAGGGTTGTTGAATACGGATGCGACGAAATTTGCCTGAAGGATATGGCAGGTGTTGGAAGACCGGCAATGCTGGGGAAACTTGTCAGAGCAATAAAAAAGAAATACCCGGAACTCATTATACAATACCACGGACATGTTGGCCCAGGGCTATCGGTAGCTTCAATGTACGAAGTGGCGCACGCCGGAGTCGACTATCTTGATGTGGCAATGGAGCCTCTTAGCTGGGGAATGGTTCATCCCGACCTTATTGCTGTTCAGGCAATGCTTAAAGACGCAGGCTTTGATGTGGCTGATATCAATATGGATGCCTATATGAAAGTAAGATCATTAACACAGGAATTTATTGATGATTTCCTGGGTTACTTTATTGATAAACGTAACAGGCAGATGACGTCCCTGCTTATTGGAAGTGGTCTCCCAGGTGGAATGATGGGTTCTATGATGGCAGATCTTAAGGGTGTGCACGCGGGTATTAATAACACCCTTAAAGCAAATGGGAATAAAGCAATAAAGGAGGATGAACTACTTGTAAGATTATTTAAGGAAGTAGAATTTATCTGGCCAAAGCTTGGCTACCCACCACTGGTAACTCCTTTCAGTCAGTATGTAAAGAATATTGCACTGATGAATATTATTCAGCAAACAAATGGAAAACCAAGGTTCTCAATGATAGATAACAATGCCTGGGATATGATACTCGGTAAATCAGGTAAGCTTCCTGGTGAACTAGATCCTGAAATTATTGAACTGGCTGAGAAAGAAGGAAAATCATTCCATACGGGTGTTCCTCAGGATAATTATCCGGATGTACTCGATGATTTCAGGAAAGAGATGAAAGATAATAACTGGGATACTGGAAAAGATGACGAGGAATTGCTCGAATTTGCGATGCATGAAAGACAGTATCGCGATTATAAATCAGGTATCGCCAGAGAAAGGTTCGAAGAAGAACTGGAAGCCAAACGAGAAGAAAAAGATAGCATTAAGCAAAGCAGTCCCAGGTCAAATAGTAAAATGATTAACTCTACCCATAATGGTGTAATACTTTTTTATGTAGGTGGAAGCGATTACATTCCCTATGAGACCTTTGAATTGACAGCGGGCGATCCTGTTCATAAAGGACAGAGAATTTGTTATATCCAATCGGGGACCAACTACCAGGAGATCTTATCCGAACGCAGTGGCAAAATCAAGAGAGTAAAATGCAAACATGGTGATTTCCTTGTAAAAGGATCACCTATCATTGAATTCGTTTAGTATATAAGACATTATTATCTTCGGAAACTATAATATGAGACTCAAACACCTATTATTATTCTTATCTCTGGGCCTGGCCGTAACTAATGCAGCAGCTCAGTCACCTGAAATTATAAACGGGGTACTTGACCTCAGGTATAGTGGGCTGCCCGAAAAAGTTTCTGATCTTAATGGCGACTGGGAATTCTACTGGGAAAAACATTTATTACCAGCTGATTTTAAGAAAAACAGGGATATCAGTCCTGATATTTATGTAACTGTTCCCTCTTACTGGACAGACTACTCAAAAGAAATACCCAACATCGGCCCAACAGGTTATGCAACATACCGCCTGAAAATACTAATACCTCATAGTGTCCAACAGGAACTAAGTTTTATTATTCCTGTTTTTGACTCCTCTTACAGGATATACTTTAATGGTAAGTATGTAAATGCAAATGGCGTTCCCGGGAATACTGCAGAGACTACCAAGGCAGCTTATAAACCATATACCTATCACATGATACCCGATAAGGATACCATCGAGATAGTAATAAATGTTTCCAACTTCCACCATCGAAGGGGAGGATTCTGGCTTCCTATGAAATTTGGAAAGAAAGACATTGCTGATCTCGAGGTTAAGAGAGCACATATTATCGAAAATATCTCCAATGGTATGCTTCTCTCATTTTTCGGCTTCTTCCTTCTCTTCTTTCTTGTTTTCAGGAACGATCGCACCTTGCTTTATTTTGCCCTCGCTTCTTTTGGTGTACTAATAAGAACCATTTTTACAGGCAGCTATGACATACTCTACTTCTTCGATATAAACTGGAGATGGCTTATAAGGATCGAATACCTGGGTTCATTCTTAGCGATAATTTTTGCAATGTGGTATTTCTACTACATTTATAAAGACAAGATTATCCCATGGATCAGTACTGCTCTTACTGTACTGTTTATTGTAGCTACCCTGCTTACACTAACAACACCGGTATCAGTATTTTCATACACAATGTTACTATATATGCCGGTTGTTGTGCTGGTACTTGGATACTATATGATAAGAAGCCTCATAGCTGCTATTAATGAAGGAGGCTATAAGACTCTACTTGCTATAGGATTCGGTGCATTGCTCCTCGGGGTAGTAAACGATATTTTAGTCTCGGCCGGAAGGATATTTATTATCAGCGAATATATCCTTAACTATGCCCTGATACTCTTTGTCCTGGTCCAGGTAATAATCCTAATCTACCGCTGGTATGAATCGACGCAGAAAGAGAAGAAGCTTCTTGATGAGATTGAATTTGTAAATAAGAATCTTGAAAATATAGTTATTGAACGTACTACTGAACTAACAAACCAGAAAAGAGAGCTTGAGGAACAAAAGAAAGTTACAGATATTAAAAACCGTGAGCTTGAAAAAACAATCGCTACGAAAAACAGAATTTTCTCGATTATTGCACACGACCTTAAATCACCTGTGCTCAACCTCTCAATGATGATTGAACACCTAAAGAACAATAATGATCCTGAAGTGCAGTCCAGTGTAATTAATTCTATTTCACAGCAGGCAGACTTTGCAGGAAACCTTATAGAAAACCTTCTTATCTGGGGCGAACAGCAGTATAACAGGATAGAATACAAGCCCGAACATATAAATCTTACCGACCTGGTACTTGAAAACTTTAACCTCCTGAATGAAACAGCCGAGAGGAAAAAGATAAAGATGACTTATTCGCATAAAGGAAATCCAATAGCCATATGCGACAAGGACTTATTTAACATAGTAATAAGAAATCTCTTATCGAATGCTTTAAAATTCACAAAAAGGATGGGATCTATCTATGTATCTGTAGAGGAACCTACAATCAAAGACGGAATGATATATATCAAGATTAAAGATAACGGGATTGGTATTAGCCAGGAAAAACTTGATAAAATACAGGGGAATGAGATTGTTGAAAGTGAGAGAGGAACGGATGATGAAAAGGGTACCGGTCTGGGCTTGCAGTTATGCAAAGATCTTATCAATATAAATAAGGGCTCAATAATTTTTAATAGCGAAGAAAACAGAGGAACAACAATAACAATAATGCTCCCATCACCTACACACAAGCTTAGTTAAATCCTATTGGTCAGTATCCGTGTCGGAAGATAACTAATTTATCTGGCTCCCATATATCATCTTTTTAATCAGGTCAATAAACAAGACCTATATTTGATAGCTAAATTATAATTTGTATAATATGAAACGAGACATGGTAAATATAAATGAGGACCTTTGTACGGGATGCGGATTATGCATTCCTAACTGTCACGAAGGTGCCTTGCAGATAATTGATAACAAGGCAGTACTTGTAAGTGATCTTATGTGTGATGGACTGGGGGCCTGTATTGGCCATTGCCCGGAAGGGGCTATTACAATTGAAAAAAGAGAAGCAGCTCCCTATAACGAGATCAAGGTAATGCAGGATATGGTAAAGAAGAGTACAAATACTATTATTGCCCACCTAACTCACCTGAAAGATCATAACGAGACGGTATTTCTAAATCAGGGAATCGACTTCCTTAAAGCACATAAAGGAGATATTAAGCATGATATAAATGAAATACTTGCAAGGGTAATGAATGAAGAACATAAAGAAAACGACAATAAGCAGAGTAAGGACCCCGCTTGTGGATGCCAGAGTTCTGCACCACAGGAGTTTAACAGACCCGAGATAGTTGGTTTGGGAATGGTGCAAGAAGAAGAATCGGCTCTTAGCCACTGGCCCATACAAATGCACCTGATCAACCCAAATGCCGCATATTTTAAGAATAGCGACCTTCTTATAGCAGCAGACTGTACTGCATTTTCGCTGGCTGCCTTTCACAGCAAGTATATTAAGGGAAAAACTGTTGTTATTGCATGCCCGAAACTAGACCAGGGAACTGATATTTATATAGATAAATTCAGGACTCTTATTGATAATTCAAAGATTAATACCATCACCCTTTTAATAATGGAAGTTCCATGCTGTGGCGGATTACTAAAAATGGTACAACAGGCACTGGCAATGGCCGAAAGGAAAGTCCCTGTAAAACTAATGGTTGCTGGAATCCAGGGCAATATATTAAAGGAGGAATGGCTATAGAAGAAGTTGGAAGTGAACTAAAGTGCCTAGAGTTTATAACTTTAGGCACTCTAGTCACTTCTTATTCAACAAGCGTCATCTCGTCTAGCAGGTAGCCTGCTCCTGCAAACTTATCGATCAGGAAAAGAGCATACCTTATATCAAGACTTATATTACGGCTCTGGGTGGGATTGAACATAAAGTCGCTCATTACTCCTTCCCATGCGCGGTCGAAATTAACACCAATTAAATGACCTTCACCATTTATCACCGGGCTACCACTGTTACCACCGGTTGTATGATTATTCGCAATAAAACAAACAGGTATCTCTCCATCCTGTGCATACCTTCCATAATCCTTGCTGCGATATAATTCTCGGAGCTTTTCAGGAACATTATAATCGTATATCTCAGGATTATCCTTCTCCATTATTCCCTTCAATGTAGTATAGTGAGTGTGATATACAGCATCCCTTGAGTCATAACCCCCAATATTACCATAAGACACCCTCAGCGTAAAGTTGGCATCTGGCCATAAAACTTTATCGCCTGCATACTCAAGCTGGGCAGTCATATACACCCTGTTCAGGGCAGATATCTCCTGCTGAAGCCTGTTAAATTCAGGCCTTATACTGGTTTCTACGACCTCACTTGCTGATTGAGCAAGTTTAAAAAGAGGATCTTCACTTAATATATTAAGTTTACTAAAATCAAAATTCTCGATATAAGACATTAAGCGCTCTTCATCCGTGAAAATACTCTTTGAATATATCTTATCAGCTATCGATGCAAAATCTCCATTACATTCTTTGCTCAGTTCCTTATAATAATCTGCCTGGAGATCTGACTCAATATTTTCACCATAAAGACTCATCAGCTCCACAAAAAGCTTTCTGTCTGTAGGCAGGTTATAGTTCTTATAGAAAGTACTAATCCTGCCTGACAGCCTGTTAAGAACCCTCTCTGCAGCCTTATCCCTGTCGGGATCATCTTTAAGGTCAGCCAGAGCTCCGAAATTTCCGGCAAATGAAATCGCCTCTATTCCACTGCGACCAAGGATCTCACTGGTATAGCTGTTAACCAGCCGGTAGTTTTTAAATTCTTTATATAGTCCTTCATATTCTGAAAGAATATTTCCATAATTCTTTGCCCTTTTCTTGTTTGCATTTGCCCAGCTGGAAAAGCCTTCCTCAAAATCCTCTTTCTTCTGTATTGTCCCAAGTTTGGTCATGCCCGACTTCTCTCCTATCCATCTCTTCCATGAATTTGATATACCCGACCTCTTTGATGCGTATTGTATTCTTACGCCCGGATCCTTTTCCATATCAGCCACAATAATATCAAGCTTTGTGCTTCTCAGGTCGATCATCTTCGGGTAAACGTGGTTAATAAGCATATCAATATGATACGATGGTACATATTGCTCGGTAGATCCCGGATAACCAAATACCATTGTAAAATCACCTTCGTGAACACCCTTTAATGATATAGGAAAATGGTAGGTAGGTTTGTAAGGAACATTATCTACTGAAAACGGAGCCGGTTTATTATCCTTATTTGCATAAATCCTGAAAAGTGAAAAATCGCCTGTATGCCTGGGCCACACCCAGTTATCAGTATCGCTGCCAAAGTTGCCTACCGCTGCCGGAGGGGCACCAACAAGCCTAACATCCCTGTATATCTCGTTAACAAAAAGGAAGTACTGGTTGCCCATATAGAATGGTCGTATATAGGCTTCATAATCAGTACCTTCCACTGCCTCCGCAACAATACGTGCAATATTATTACTTATTACTTCGGCCTTTTCACTCTCGGTCATTTTCTTCTTAATTCCTTCTTTTACCTTATCGCTAACATCTTCCATATACTTTAGAAAAGTTACAGATAATCCGGGATTAGCAAGTTCCTCATCCTGCGACATTGCCCAGAAGCCATCTGTTATATAATCGTGCTCAAGACTTGAATGAGATTGTATCCTGCTAAAGCCACAATGATGATTGGTTATTAGCAGTCCTTTATCTGATATTAATTCAGCAGTACACCCTCCACCAAAAATCATTACTGCATCTTTCATACAGGCCTGGTTAACACTATATATATCCTCTGCAGTAAGTTTGAAACCCTTCTCCTGCATAATCTTAATATTAAACTGCTCAATCAGGATGGGTATCCACATCCCTTCGTCAGACCTGACTGAAGGACTGAGCAGAAACAGTGCTATAAAAACGCTTAGTAAAATCCTCTTCATAATGGTTTGTTTATTAGTTATTTAACTCTTTTAAAAAATTCTTTAATTCCTTATAAAGTCTCTGAACCGGCAGGCCCATTACATTAAAATAAGAACCCCTGATCTCTTTTACTCCGATATATCCGATCCATTCCTGTATTCCGTATGCACCGGCCTTATCGTAGGGCATAAAATTATCTGTATAATACTCAATTTCATCTCTGTCCAGATCGGCAAACACAACTTCTGTTGAAGAAGTAAAACATAATTCCCTGGTAGTAGTGAGTATGCAAACACCTGTTATTACACTGTGTTTCTTACCTGATAGTTCACCTATCATCTCAATAGCTTCTTCTCTCCCATCCGGCTTACCCAGAATTTTGTCACCATAACAGACAATTGTATCTGCAGTTATAACGATCTCATTATCCTTTATCTTAGTCCTTGCTAAATCAGCTTTCTGAGCTGCAAGGAATGCCGCAGTTTCTTCCCGGCCAAGATTTTCAGGAAAAGATTCAACAAAGCGATAGTTTACCTGCTTAAATTCAAGTCCAAGATTTTCAAGCAGCTCCTTACGCCTGGGTGAAGAAGATGCAAGTATAATATTCCATGCCTTTAAATCATCGAAAATCATTTTAAAGCATTACCTCCTTATTAATTATAAGGTATACTATAACAGAATAGAAAATACCTGAAAGCATTACTATTTTTATCCAGAGACTGGCAATATTGAAATCGCGCTGATCTCTTCCTTTTATTATAAAATACACAGCAATGGCCAGCGGTAGTATTAAACTTGCTGATATATAAAGAATAGTTACCAGGTCATTAAGGTGGAAGTACCACACATATAGGAGCAGCAATACAATAGAGGCAACCAGAGAAACAGATACAATTTTTGCACCTCTCAGTCCCATAGCAACAGGTAGAGAGTTACTTCCGTAGGCTCTGTCACCTTCAAAATCCTCCATATCTTTTACAATTTCACGTGTAAGAGACACCAGGAAGGCAAAGACTGAAAACCCGCCTACCCAGTACAATAGTATTGTTAAAGAAGGCATATTGCTGGCAATCTGCGAATAATATGCATATACAGGAGCCATATCGAATACTACCACCATAAAGGGGACAGCCGCGGTTAGTAAAGAAACTATAATATTCCCCACCAGCAGCTGCCTTTTATATGTAGCAGAATAGAAATATAATAGACCCGACACCAGCAGGAAAAAAATACCAAGCCAAAAATAGCCAATCTTATAAGAGACATAGAAGCCTCCGGCAATTCCAAGGGCATTCAAAATATTATGCCACATCATAGCTTTTCTCCTGCTTACAAGAGTTCCAACAATAACCTTACCCCTATTTACAAGGTCGGTTTTAATATCAAAATAATCGTTAATTACATAGCCCGCTGCTGTAATAAACACAGTAGACAGAACCAGTATCATAAAATCGTACCAGTTTAACTGTAGTACCATCGATTCGGCTTCAGTACTGCCAAGTGCGGAGAATGGCAGAATGCTAAGTATAGGTTCAATTATTGCATATCGCATTAGAACCATGGTAAGAGCAACGATAAAGAGATTCTGGACTCTTACCAGCTTAAGTAATTGTATAATCTTTACCATAAATGGGCACCATTATTCATCCACTTTCCATGTAAGCGCATAACCTGTTCAATTACATCCCTTACGCATCCTTCTCCTCCTACTTTGTCGGAAATATACTGCGATACCTCCTTTATTTCACTATCGGCATCATATGGACATACGGCTACTCCTGCCATTTGCATTACTTCGATATCGGGTATATCATCCCCCATATAAAGTACATCCTCTATATTAAGATTGTTTTCTTTGATATAGCTGCTAAAAACTTCTTTCTTATCGGAGCAGTTAAGATTAACGTCTGAAACGCCCAGTGAATTTAATCTTTTTTCAAATGCTAAAGAATTGCCTCCTGAAATTACTGCCACCCTGTATCCCTTTTTTACTGCCAGTTGCAGGGCATAGCCATCACGGAGGTTAACAGTTCTCATCGGTGTTCCTTCATTATCCAGTAAAATGGTCTGTTTTGAAAGGACCCCGTCAATATCGAAGATAAAAGCTTTAATTCTCTGCAAATCTTCCTTAAAATTACTCATGCCAGTATCACTTTTTATTATTAATTATCGACCGGGTAACAGCCTTATATATCTCTGAAAATTCAGGATAGAAAGATAATAAATCAATCTGCTTTTCAATAGTATTAAGATCATTTCTTACAGCAGGTCCGGTTTGTGCAGACAAAGGGCCAATTTCCATTGCCTTTGAAATTGTTTCCTCAATCAGGGGCTGCAAAATAGAAAAAGGTAGTTCTGTTTTCGAGCTTAACTCTTCACCCACGAGAAGTAAATGATTTACGAAGTTCGAGACAAAGACCGCAGCCAGGTGAATCATTTTCCTGTCATCAGAGCGAAGCCTGAAGACCCTGTCTGATATCGACTCAGCAAGACTGAAAAGAATATTCTCCGTAGAATTGCTTTCACCTTCAACAAGAAAAGGAACAATGCTTATATCTATCTCTCGTCCACGACTGAAAGTTTGAAGAGGGTAAAATACCCCCCTGCCACTACATTTTAGTGATTTAAGAACATCAATGGTTGATGTTCCTGCAGTATGTACTACTATTGAGTTGGAAATATCACCCAGCTCTTTACAGACACTTTCAATTTCACTGTCGGGCACGCATAATATTATTAGATCTGAACCAATAGCCTCGGAGATTTTTATGCTCCACGACGCACCTGTAATAAGAGCAAGAGATCTGGCAGAGTCAGCCGTCCTGGATATTACCCTGTCGATAGTTATTCCGGATTGAAAAAATGCTATTGCAAGTGCACTTCCTACCTTACCGGCTCCTATTATTGTAACACTTTCAGTCAATAATATATGAATTTGACAGAAAGATACAAAAAAGGAACAGGAGAATCTAATGGAGAACCACGGCCTTCGGCCTGATATAAGATTCAAGATTAACGAATCCAGATTGGCTTCGCCGAGCTCAAGGCTTTCGTTTGAGACAAACTTAAGCCTTTCGGTTCTTGATCTGAAATATATTGGTTTTAACCCGGGTAAAAGTATAGATGACCTGCTTCTGCAACCACAGTACTTCCAGTCGGAATAAAACTGAAATCAGGAATCAGGAATCGGTATCCTGGAATCGAGGAGGTACCGGCTATGTCGGTACCGACGAGCTACTTGTCGTTACCATAAAGTGAAGACTGAATTTTATCAACCTTCACCATATAGGCTTGATAATATGAGTAATATGAATTACTTGCCTGCATCATATAATTACACTCATAGAATATCTGACAATCTATAAGAATTTTAGAACCACTCTCATACTTGCTTAGCTCAGTCATCATCTCGGTGGGATTGCAGAAATAATATGTCGCCATCGGATTACCTTCAAAGGTAAACTGAGCCGAGTTATTCTCGGCGTCGTACTGAATAGTAACCGGCATTTCAACAAATGAATTAATCATATCTCCATCACAACCGCAGCGTACCTGTTTCTTACAAGATCCGAGAAATGTTAATGACAGAACAATAAGAATAAAAAATGATTTATATAAGTTCTTCATATCTCTGTGCTTATATCTACAAATATAATTGTAATTCTTGTATCAAAAAACCTGCCACAAAATGAGGCAGGTTTTTAATAATACTAGGCCTGGGCAGTAGGACCACCAAAATTCATTGGTGTAACCGGTCCCGAGCCCTGGACATCTTTTATTCTGCCATGTACCGCTTCGTACTTACCTATGTTGTCCTGGAGAGCATTAAGTAATCTTTTTGCATGCTCCGGGGTCAGGATAATTCTTGATTTAACCTGTGCCTTGGGCACTCCCGGCATAATCCTGACAAAATCTACAACAAACTCAGATGACGAGTGAGTAATAACGGCAAGGTTAGAATAAGTTCCCTGCGATACTTCCTCATTAAGCTCAATACTGATCTGATTTGGTTTATTTACATTTTCAGCCATGACATTGTTTTTATTTATGGTCTTCTTCCACAATTTCTGTTTCGACTTTTTCTTCATTTCCTCCCACAAGAGATTCATACTCTTCCTTCGAACCTACAACCATATTTTTATAGTCTTTTACTCCTGTACCTGCAGGAATAAGGTGACCAACAATAACATTCTCCTTAAGACCTTCCAGCTTATCAACTTTTCCGTTAATAGCGGCTTCATTCAGAACTTTTGTTGTTTCCTGGAATGATGCTGCCGAGAAGAAACTGGTAGTTTGAAGTGCTGCCTTGGTTATACCCTGCAGAACCTGACTTGATGTTGAAGGAATCGCATCCCTGGCCTCAACAGTCTTAAGGTCGCGGCGCTTAAGAAGTGAATTTTCATCCCTGAGCTTACGGGCAGAAACAATCTGTCCAGCTTTCATTGTCTGAGATTCACCCGGATCAACAACTACTTTCTTGTCATAGATCCAGTCATTCTCATTCATAAAATTAAGCTTATCGACAACCTGCTTCTCAAGGAATTTAGTATCACCCGGATCTTTAATCTCAACCTTACGCATCATTTGTCTTACAATAATCTCAAAATGCTTATCGTTGATCTTAACACCCTGCAGCCTGTATACCTCCTGTATTTCGTTTACAATATATTCCTGGACCTTTGTGGGTCCTTTAATTGCAAGAATATCAGCAGGAGTGGTTGCTCCGTCAGATAGAGGAATACCTGCCCTTACATAATCGTTCTCCTGTACAAGTATCTGCTTAGACAGAGGAACAAGATATTTCTTTGTCTCTCCGGTCTTAGACTGAATAATTATTTCGCGGTTACCTCTCTTTATCTTACCGAATGACACCTCTCCGTCAATCTCTGAAACCACAGCCGGATTAGATGGATTACGTGCTTCGAAAAGCTCGGTTACTCGTGGAAGACCACCGGTAATATCACCAGATTTACCTACTGCTCTTGGTATCTTAACCAGAATATCTCCCGACTCAACCTTTTTACCATCATCAACAACAAGGTGAGCACCAACAGGAAGGTTGTACAACTTAAGTGCCGTACCTTTTGTATCGGTTATCTTAACAATAGGGTTCTTGGTTTTATCCCTTGTTTCGGTAATTACCATTTCTTTAAATCCTGTCTGCTCATCAGACTCCTCGCGGTAGGTAACTCCTTCGATAAGGTTCTCGAATGCAATTTTTCCGGCAATTTCCGAAATAATTACTGCATTAAAAGGATCCCACTCACATATCAGATCACCCTTCTTAACAGATTTCCCTGGCTTAATATAAAGTTTAGAACCATAAGGAATTGTATGTGTCGATAGTGCGATCCCTGTATTTTTATCAACTATTCTTAGCTCTGCTAATCGGCCAATTACGATTTCAATCTTGCCAATCTCAGTATCATTCTTTGTAACGGTACGAAGTTCTTCTATCTCAGCAACTCCATCAAATCTGGCGACGATACTCGATTCAGCCGTAATATTTGATGCAGTACCACCGACGTGGAAGGTTCTCAAGGTAAGCTGGGTACCAGGTTCACCGATACTCTGGGCGGCAATAACACCACAAGCCTCACCATTATGTACCATTTTTCCTGTTGCAAGGTTACGTCCGTAACACTTAGCACACACTCCCTTAATCGATTCACATGTCAGAACCGATCTTATTTCGACCTGCTCAATTGGAGATTCCTCAATTTTTGAAGCGATATCTTCATCCAGCTCAATACCTGCTTCTACAATTAATTCTCCGGTAATCGGGTGGTATATATCATGCACAGTTGTACGTCCGAGTATTCTTTCATAGAGTGATTCTACAACTTCCTCATTCTTCTTAATAGCAGTTGCAACAAGTCCTCTTAAGGTACCACAGTCGGGTTCTGTTATAATAACGTCCTGTGAGACGTCAACCAATCTCCTTGTGAGGTAACCGGCATCAGCAGTTTTAAGAGCTGTATCGGCCAGACCTTTACGGGCACCGTGTGTAGAAATAAAATATTCCAGAACTGATAGTCCCTCCTTAAAGTTAGAAAGGATAGGGTTCTCGATAATTTCAGAGCCTGAAGCACCTGATTTTTGAGGCTTGGCCATCAGTCCCCTCATACCTGAGAGCTGACGGATCTGTTCCTTTGATCCCCGTGCTCCGGAATCGAGCATCATATACACTGAATTAAATCCCTGCCTGTCGGTTGATATCTGGTTCATCAAGGTTTGTGTAAGCCTTGCATTTGTATGGGTCCATATATCAATAATCTGGTTATACCTTTCATTATTGGTAATAAATCCCATATTATAATTCGCAAGAACTTCTTCAACGCTCTTATATCCTTCATCAACCAATGCGGTCTTTTCAGCTGGAATAATAACATCATCAAGGTTAAAGGATAATCCTCCCCTGAATGCCATTGTATAACCAAGGTGCTTTATTGAGTCAAGGAAAGCAGCTGTTTTAGCTGTGCCTGATTTTTTAAGTACATTACCAATAATATCTCTTAAAGACTTCTTGGTTAGCAGCTCGTTGATATAACCAACCTCTTCAGGTACATGTTCATTAAAGATAACCCTTCCAACAGTTGTTTCAACCATATGGTTAACCTTCTCTCCATTAACAAGGTCATCTACCTTAATTTTTATAAGAGCATGTAGCTCAACTTTTCCCTCGTTATAAGCAATATTCGCTTCCTCCGGTGAATAAAATATAAGGCCTTCACCTTTAACGGGATATTCCTTGGAGGATTTCCTCGACTTAGTCATATAATATAGTCCCAGAACCATATCCTGAGAAGGAACGGTAATAGGAGCACCGTTGGCCGGGTTTAGAATATTATGAGATGCAAGCATCAATATCTGCGCCTCTATTATGGCAGCATTGCCAAGCGGTAAATGCACAGCCATCTGGTCACCGTCGAAGTCGGCATTAAATGCAGTACATACGAGCGGGTGCAGCTGGATAGCCTTACCTTCAATAAGTTTTGGCTGGAACGATTGTATACCCAGTCTGTGAAGTGTAGGTGCCCTGTTAAGCATAACGGGGTGTCCCTTAAGTACATTCTCCAGTATGTCCCAGACAACCGGGTCCTTTCGATCAACTATTTTCTTAGCAGACTTAACTGTTTTTACTATTCCACGTTCTATCAGCTTCCTGATAATAAATGGCTTATACAGCTCAGCTGCCATATCTTTAGGTAAACCGCACTCATGTAGCTGAAGCTCCGGTCCGACAACAATGACGGAACGAGCTGAATAATCGACACGCTTACCAAGAAGGTTCTGACGGAAACGACCCTGTTTTCCTTTCAGGCTGTCACTAAGCGATTTCAGGGGTCGGTTAGCATCTGTTTTAACAGCATTAACCTTTCTTGAATTATCGAATAGTGAATCGACAGCTTCCTGCAACATTCTCTTTTCATTCCTGAGGATAACTTCAGGAGCCTTAATTTCTATAAGTCTCTTAAGTCTGTTATTCCTGATAATAACCCTTCTGTACAGATCGTTAAGGTCGCTTGTAGCAAAACGTCCTCCATCCAGCGGCACAAGCGGCCTCAGTTCAGGAGGTATTACAGGAACTACCTTAATAATCATCCACTCCGGCCTATTAACACTCTTGGATGCCCTGAAGGCTTCAACAACCTGAAGTCTCTTAAGAGCTTCATTCTTACGTTGTTGTGATGTTTCTGTATTGGCCTTATGACGAAGCGTAAACGACAGATCATCAAGATCGAGTCTTGAAAGAAGCTGTTTCAGGGCTTCGGCACCCATTTCTGCAATAAATTTATCGGGATCGCTATCTTCGAGATACTGGTTTTCTTTTGGCAGAGTCTCAAGTATATCGAGATATTCTTCTTCTGTTAGAAAATCAAGATAATTTATATCGTCGGCAGCTTTAACACCGGGGTTAATAACCACATACCTCTCGTAGTAAATAATTGAGTCGAGCTTCTTGGTTGGTAATCCAAGCAGATAGCCAATTTTATTAGGGAGCGATTTGAAATACCAGATATGAGCCACCGGTACAACGAGGGCAATATGCCCCATTCTTTCACGACGCACCTTCTTCTCGGTAACTTCAACTCCACAACGGTCGCAAACAATCCCTTTATAACGAATTCTCTTATATTTACCACAGTGACATTCATAATCTTTAACCGGGCCGAAGATTCGCTCACAAAACAAACCATCGCGTTCCGGTTTATAGGTACGATAGTTAATTGTTTCAGGCTTCAGTACTTCACCGCTTGAACGATCCAGAATCTCTTCCGGTGAGGCGAGTCCGATAGTGATCTTCGAGTAGATGGGTTTTGTTTTATTCTCTTTCCTGAATGACATATGATGTATTTATTAAAATCAAAAAAATCAAGTTACTATAAAACACTTATTAGTCCAGGTTGAGACTAAGTCCCAATCCACGCAATTCGTGTAATAATACATTCAACGATTCGGGGATACCAGGCTGAGGCATGGGTTCTCCCTTTACAATTGACTCATAAGCTTTAGCCCTACCGATCACATCGTCAGACTTTATAGTTAGTATCTCCTGCAGAATATTGGCTGCACCGAAGGCTTCAAGTGCCCATACCTCCATTTCACCAAATCTCTGTCCACCAAACTGAGCCTTTCCTCCAAGAGGTTGCTGAGTAATAAGTGAATAAGGTCCGATTGAACGGGCATGCATCTTATCGTCGACCATATGGCCAAGTTTAAGCATATAAATTATACCAACGGTTGCCGGCTGGTCGAACCTCTGACCTGTTCCGCCATCATAGAGATATGTCTTACCGTACCTTGGCACACCTGCCTTATCGGTATACTCGGTAATTTCATCAATTGAAGCACCATCAAAAATAGGTGTTGAAAACTTCAGTCCAAGCTCCTTTCCTGCCCATGCAAGAACAGTTTCATAGATCTGCCCGAGGTTCATTCTCGAAGGCACGCCAAGAGGGTTAAGAACAATATCAACCGGTGTTCCATCCTCCAGGAATGGCATATCCTCGGCCCGCACTATCTTGGCAACAATACCTTTGTTTCCATGTCGTCCGGCCATTTTATCTCCAACCTTTACTTTTCTCTTTTTGGCAATATATACCTTGGCAAGTCTTACAATACCTGCAGGCAGTTCATCACCTATACTGATATTATATTTCTTACGCTTAAATACGCCATCAATTTCCTTATACTTTATCTGATAGTTATGAAGCAACTGGTTGATTGTCTCATTCTTCTTCTTGTCTGTTGTCCACCTGTTAGGATTAATCGACAGGTAGTTTAGTTCCTGCAGTTGCTTTAGAGTAAACTTTGTTCCCTTAGGAATAATATCTACATTCAGATAATCCTTTACTCCCTGTGATGTTTTACCATTTACAAGTATAAACAGTTTATCTACCAGCCTCATCTTAAGGTCTTCAGCGCTCTTCTCAAATTCGGCGTCGATCTTTTCAATAAGGGGCTTCTCAACTGCCTTTGATTTCCTGTCTTTAACAGACCTGGAGAACAGTTTCTTATTAATAACCACACCATGGAGCGACGGACCGGCTTTAAGTGATGCATCCTTTACATCCCCTGCCTTATCACCAAATATCGCTCTAAGCAGTTTTTCTTCAGGTGAAGGATCGGATTCTCCCTTAGGAGTAATCTTACCAATAAGTATATCGCCCGGCTTAACATGTGCTCCAATTCTTATCAATCCATTCTCATCAAGATCCTTGGTAGCTTCCTCACTAACATTAGGAATATCAGATGTAAGTTCTTCTATACCTCTTTTTGTATCTCTTACCTCAAGAAGATATTCGTCGATATGAATAGAAGTAAACACATCGTTCTGAACCACATTTTCAGATATAACTATTGCATCCTCAAAGTTATAACCCTTCCAGGGCATAAATGCCACCTTCAGGTTTCGTCCGAGTGCAAGTTCGCCATCCTGGGTTCCGTAACCTTCGGTCAGAACCTGTCCGTTCTTAACTTTATCTCCTTTTTTGACTATAGGAATCAGGTTAATACAGGTATTCTGGTTTGTCTTATGATATTTGGGAAGTTTATAGGTTTTGACATCATCATCAAAGCTTACAAATTTCTCCTCATCAGTCCTAGAATACCTTACAACAACCTGTTCTGCATCAACATATTCAATAACACCATCTCCTTCTGCAACCATAAGGATTCTTGAATCCCTTACCATCTGTCCTTCCAGACCGGTACCAACAATAGGTGCTTCAGGCTTCATAAGAGGAACAGCCTGACGCATCATGTTAGATCCCATAAGTGCCCTGTTGGCATCGTCGTGCTCCAGGAATGGAATAAGCGAAGCTGCAATTGAAGCAATCTGGTTAGGAGCAACGTCCATTAGGTCGACCTTACCTGCTTCCTCATGCGGATAATCGGCTTCAAACCTGGCCTTAACCCTTGGGTTAATAAATTTCCCTTTTTCATCAAGAGGAGCATTTGCCTGGGCAATTACTTTTTGCTCTTCTTCTTCTGCACTAAGCCAGACCACACCGTTATTGGTAAGGTCTACAACCCCTTCGCTTGCTTTTCTGTAGGGAGTTTCAATAAATCCGAGATTATTTATCTTTGAATACACGCAGAGTGATGAGATAAGACCGATATTTGGACCTTCAGGAGTCTCAATCGGACATAAACGTCCATAATGAGTATAGTGTACGTCCCTAACCTCAAACCCGGCTCTCTCTCTAGACAGACCACCCGGTCCCAGTGCCGACATTCTTCTTTTATGAGTCATCTCAGCCAGTGGGTTGGTCTGATCCATAAACTGCGACAGCTGGTTGGTTCCGAAGAAGGAATTAATAACTGATGAAAGGGTCTTTGAATTAATAAGGTCAACAGGAGTAAACACCTCGTTATCCCTTACATTCATTCTCTCTCTTATTGTCCTGGCCATACGGGCAAGTCCAACTCCAAACTGATTATATAATTGCTCTCCAACTGTACGAACACGCCTGTTACTAAGGTGATCGATATCGTCGATATCAGTTTTTGAGTTTATAAGTGCTATAAGATATTTTATAATTTCAATGATATCCTCTTTTGTAAGAACCTTTACATCTTTATCAGTATTCAATCCAAGTTTGGTATTGATCCTGTACCTACCTACTTCACCAAGGTCATATCTCTTATCAGAGAAAAAGAGTTTATCAATTACGTCGCGAGCAGTTGCAACATCAGGTGGCTCGGCATTTCTTAGTTGCCTGTAAATATAAAGAACTGCTTCTTCCTCTGCATTACAGGGGTCTTTATGAAGTGTATTATATATTATTGCATAGTCAGATACGTTCTGATCTTCACGATGTACAAGTATATCCTTTGTACCGGAGTCAACTATCAGATCGATATGTTCGGCCAGAATTTCTGTCTCTCTGTCAAGAATTACTTCGTTACGTTCGATCGATACAAGTTCACCTGTATCTTCATCAACGAAATCTTCAAACCATGACTTAAGTACTCTTGCAGCCAGTTTGCGACCGATTAATTTTTTTAGATTTGTTTTGGATACTTTTTGCTCTTCAGCAAGGCCGAATATCTCAAGAATTTCCTTATCACTTTCAAAACCTATTGCCCTTAGCAGTGTTGTTACGGGGAGTTTCTTTTTACGATCGATATAAGCGTACATAACGCTGTTAATATCGGTTGCAAACTCTATCCATGAACCTTTAAACGGAATAATCCTGGCTGAATAAAGTTTAGTGCCATTAGCGTGTACACTCTGGCCGAAGAACACACCCGGGGACCTGTGGAGCTGAGAAACAACTACTCTCTCTGCGCCATTAATAACGAAAGTTGCCCTGTCTGTCAGATAGGGAACCGTACCCAGATAGACATCCTGAATAACTGTATCGAAATCCTCGTGTTCGGGGTCTGTACAATAAAGTTTCAGTTTGGCCTTAAGGGGCACACTGTAGGTAAGGCCACGTTCAATACACTCTTCGATAGTATAACGTGGAGGGTCAATAAAGTAATCAACAAACTCCAGAATGAAGTTATTTCGTGTATCACTAATTGGAAAATTTTCATCAAAAACCCGGTGCAGTCCTTCTCTCTTCCTGTGCTCAGGAGTTGTTCCCATCTGGAAAAACTCCTGGAAAGATTTTAGTTGAATCTCCAGAAAATCAGGATATTCCAGCTGATTTTTAATGGAAGCAAAACTTATTCTGTTACTTTTTTTCGCGGACATTTATAAAGGAATTAAGTGAACTTATTATTAAACGACAAAAAGGCCTAGTCCCGATTTGCTCGGGACTAAACCTGGTAACCTATAGTAGGTAAGACTTATTTAAGTTCAACTTCAGCTCCAGCTTCTTCAAGTTGTTTCTTAAGTGCTTCAGCTTCGTCTTTAGTCACAGCCTCCTTAATAGGAGCCGGTGCAGAATCAACAACAGCTTTTGCCTCTTTAAGTCCGAGACCTGTAAGTTCCTTCACAAGTTTTACAATCTGAAGTTTCTGACCACCTGCTGCATTCAGTATAACGTCAAATTCAGTTTTCTCTTCAGCTGCTGCGCCTTCACCACCGGCTGCCGGTCCTGCTATTGCAACTGCAGCTGCAGCTGGCTCGATACCATATTCATCCTTAAGGATACCAGCCAATTCATTTACATCTTTAACAGTTAAGTTAACTAGCTCTTCTGCCAACTTTTTAAGATCTGCCATTTTCAATATATTTAAAAAATTTGATATTACTAATAATTAATTATCTCTCTGTGAGAGTGTTTCAAGAACACCATGTATGGTGCCCGAACCTGATTGCAGTGCTGAGATCACGTTTTTAGCAGGTGATTGAAGCAGAGCAATAAGATCTCCAAGCAGTTCATCCTTAGATTTAACTGCAACGAGAGCCTCAAGCTGATGCTCACCTATATAAACAGATTCTTCAACAAACGCAGCTTTTAATACAGGTTTGTCATGTTTCTTACGGAATTCCTTAATAAGTTTTGCAGGAACATTTCCGGTGTTTGAAAACATTACAGACGTAGATCCTTTAAGAATTTCATAAAGTTCTTCAAGATCTTTTTCAGATTTTTCCAATGCCCTTTTAAGCAGGGTGTTTTTAACAACGATCATTAATATACCGTTCTCAAAACACTTCCTCCTGAGGGCTGAGGTATCAGCAGCGTTCAACTCGGCTGTATCAGTCAGGTAAAAGTGACTGTACTCATCCAGTTTCTCGGTCAGGCTGTCTATTATAGTGTATTTATCTTCACGTTTCATTATTCCTCCTTTAATTAATTATCATCCAGACCTTTAGGGTCAATCTTAATCCCTGCACTCATTGTACTTGAAAGGAAAATGCTCCTTATATAAGTACCCTTTGCCGAGGCAGGTTTCAGTTTAACAATTGTTGCAATAAATTCCTTAGCATTTTCTGCAATCTTATCCGGAGTAAACGAAACTTTTCCGATTGAGGCATGAATGATTCCATACTTATCAACTTTGAAATCAATCTTACCCTGCTTCACTTCTTCAACAGCCTTACCAATCTCCATGGTTACAGTACCACTTTTTGGGTTAGGCATCAGTCCACGTGGACCGAGTATTCTACCAAGCTGACCGACCTTACCCATAGCTGAAGGCATGGTTATGATCACATCAATATCTGTCCATCCACCTTTAATCTTTTCGACATAGTCGTCCAGACCAACATGGTCGGCTCCGGCTGCTTTTGCTTCTTCTTCCTTATCCGGTGTACAGAGAACAAGTACCCTTGTTTCTTTACCTGTACCATGGGGAAGCGAAACAACGCCACGAACCATCTGGTTAGATTTTCTGGGATCAATACCTAGTCTTACATCGATATCAACCGATGCATCAAATTTGGTGCTGGTTATTTCCTTCACCAGTCTTGAAGCCTCAGTCAAACCGTAAAGATTACCCCTGTCAAATTTCTCCAGGGCTAACTTTTTATTTTTGGTAAGTTTAGTCATTTTATCCTCATAAATTTTAGTTACTACCCGGGAATTGTCCTTTAATAAGGATTCCCATACTTCTAGCAGTACCTGCTACCATTCTCATAGCGGACTCAACTGTAAAACAGTTCAGGTCCTCCATCTTGTCTTCAGCAATTTGCTTTACTTGATCCCAGGAGATTGTTGCAACCTTTTCCCTGTTGGATTCCGGAGAACCCTTCTTGAGTTTGGCTGACTCCAATAGCTGTACAGCAACCGGCGGTGTTTTAGTAATAAAATCAAAAGACTTATCACCATAAACTGTAATAACCACCGGGATAACCTTTCCAGCTTTATCCTGGGTCCTCGCATTAAACTGCTTGCAGAACTCCATAATATTCACACCTTTAGCACCCAGTGCAGGGCCTACAGGTGGAGATGGGTTTGCTGCGCCGCCTCTGATCTGTAGCTTAATAATACCAGCAACTTCTTTTGCCATAATTTACTTTGCTTAGTTTACGCGAGAGCTTGGTAACCACTCAGGAAGCATTATAAGTGTCGTGCTTACCAATATCTTAAAATTAATAAATCCTAACTTTCTTTTTCAACCTGCATAAAGCTCAGTTCAAGTGGTGTTTTACGACCAAAAATCTTAACCATCACTTTAAGCTTTTTCTTTTCATCATTTACCTCTTCGATAACACCGGTAAAACTGTTAAACGGTCCGTCTACTACCTTTACAGCTTCTCCGACGAAGAAGGGCACATTTATTTCTTCATCACTTGCAGCAAGCTCATCAACTTTCCCAAGTATCCTGTTTATTTCGCTCTTTCTCAGAGGAACAGGATCACCCTGCTGCGTACCCAGAAATCCTATAACATTCGGGATGTTTTTGAGAATATGAGGTATCTCCCCTACCAGAGCAGCTTCAATAAGAACATAACCGGGAAAGAAATTTCTTTCCTTGTTTATCTTTTTACCCTGCCTGATCTGGTAAACTTTCTCCTTCGGTATCAGCACCTGGGAGATATAATCTTCGAGACCAAGACGGTTAATCTCGCTCTCGATATATTCCTTTACCTTGTTTTCCTTACCACCAATGGCACGTAAGACATACCATTTTTTTACATTCTCACCCATTTCGACCTTATTCGTTTAGTATAATATCTGATATACAAACGTCATGATATTATCAAAAGCATAGTCCATCAGCCATATAGCAAGTGCAATAATTGCTGAAGCTATCATAACCACTGTAGTACTGTTTTGCAGTTCACTCCAGGTAGGCCATGTAACTTTATGAACCAGCTCGGTATAAGATTCCTGAAAGTACCTTTTTATTTTTTTCATTTCCTGTTTAATACATTTTTAGCACGGGAGGAGAGACTCGAACTCCCGACACCTGGTTTTGGAGACCAGTGCTCTGCCAACTGAGCTACACCCGTATACCGAAATAAAGGGAGTGCATCCACCCCCTCTATGCAGATATATTAAGAGTTATATAAATTACTCTACTATTTCAGTAACCTGTCCTGCTCCAACTGTTCTTCCACCCTCACGGATAGCAAAACGCAGACCCTGGTTAATTGCAACGGGAGTAATAAGTTCAACCTGGATAGTAACCCTATCACCAGGCATTACCATCTCTGTTCCTTCAGGAAGAGTAATTTCACCAGTAACGTCAAGTGTTCTCAGGTAAAACTGAGGACGATATTTCTGATGGAATGGAGTATGACGTCCACCTTCTTCTTTCTTAAGAACATAAACCTCAGCCTTAAATTTTGTATGAGGTGTAATTGATCCGGGAGCTGCCATTACCATACCCCTTTTGATCTCATTCTTATCTACACCACGTAACAGAAGACCAACGTTATCACCAGCTTCACCCCTGTCAAGTATCTTACGGAACATCTCAACACCAGTACAAACTGTCTTACGCTTGTTGGCACCCAGTCCAATCATCATAAGCTCATCACCGGTATTTACAACACCAGTCTCAATTCTTCCTGTTGCAACTGTTCCACGACCTGTAATTGAGAATACATCCTCAACAGGCATAAGGAAAGGTTTTTCGTTATCACGTGGAGGTATTGGAATGTAATTATCTACATAATCCATAAGTTCCATTACCTTATCTTCCCACTTCTCTTCACCATTAAGTGCACCAAGTGCAGATCCAAGAACAACAGGTACATTGTCACCATCAAACTCGTAAAAATCGAGAAGTTCGCGAACTTCCATTTCAACAAGTTCGAGTAGCTCTTCGTCGTCTACCATATCAACCTTGTTCATAAAAACAACAATCTTAGGCACGTTTACCTGGCGGGCAAGAAGGATATGCTCGCGTGTTTGAGGCATAGGACCATCTGTTGCAGCAACAACCAGGATAGCACCGTCCATCTGTGCAGCACCCGTAACCATGTTCTTAACATAGTCAGCGTGTCCCGGACAGTCAACGTGTGCATAGTGACGGGTCTCAGTTGTATATTCAACGTGAGCGGTATTAATAGTAATACCTCTTTCCTTTTCTTCAGGGGCATTGTCAATTGAGTCAAAATCCCTGATTTCGGACAGACCCTTCTTTGCAAGAACCATTGTTATTGCAGCTGTCAACGTAGTCTTACCATGGTCTACGTGACCAATAGTACCGATATTTACGTGCGCTTTGGACCTATCAAATTTTTCTTTAGCCATAACTCCTAACGTATTTTAATTTTAAAATTCTATTCAACTTTCAATTTCTTCTATGAGCCGATGTCGGGAATTGAACCCGAGACCTCTTCCTTACCAAGGAAACGCTCTACCCCTGAGCTACATCGGCAAAAATTAGAGCGGGAGACGGAATTCGAATCCGCGACCCTTAGCTTGGAAGGCTAATGCTCTACCAACTGAGCTACTCCCGCTTAATTTTCATCGATCTCAGGTTCTTCCACCCTATTAAAAAATAAGTGTAAGATCTGTTTCCAAAAATTGTGGGGAGAGCAGGATTCGAACCTACGAAGTCGTGCGACAGCAGATTTACAGTCTGCCCCAGTTGGCCACTTTGGTATCTCCCCAAATATAAGATATGCCTGGCACAGACATACACTTAATTTCCTATCCAAGAGCCGATGAAGGGATTCGAACCCCCGGCCTGCTGATTACAAATCAGCTGCTCTGACCAACTGAGCTACATCGGCAATTTTAAAGAACTCCTCCGATATCGGTTGTAAACATAAAAATATACCCCAAAAATCGGTTTGCAAATGTATTAATATTATCTGGGAAGAACAAAGAAAAAAGATACAAATTTTTATAAAAAAGATTGTTACCTTCTTTTACGATCTTTCTGCTTGGTAATCTGCTTCTTCAGAGCGTCAATCACGAGGTCTATCGACTCCTCAAAAGACTTACTTTGCTTTTTTGCAAAAAGTGGTCCGCCGGGATACTCCAGTTTTACCTCAGCCAGTTTATTCTCCTTTTCCTGATCATTGTCTAAGCGCAGGTACACTTCGGCACTTACTATATCATCACTGTACTGTTTCAACTTATTAACTTTTCCTGATACAAAATCCAATAACTTTTTGTCTGCATCAAACTTAACTGAATGGATCTGGATATTCATAGCTATTCCTCCTTACTTTGAAGCCCTTGGATGGGCCTGGTTATAAACACTTTTTAATTTTTCAAAAGTTGTATGCGTGTAAATCTGTGTAGCCGAAAGATTGGCATGACCAAGAATCTCTTTTATTGAATTCAGATCGGCTCCGTGATTTAACATATGTGTCGCAAATGTATGCCTTAAAACATGAGGACTTTTCTTTTCTACCGTGGTAACCAGATTAAGATACCTGGTAACTATATTATAAACGAATTTATCATATAATTTGTTCCCCTTATCTGTAACAAAAAACCACCCCTCATGGTTCTCAAACCCGACATCATTTTTTAATAATATATACTTCTCAATATTTCTTAAAAATGATTCGGCAAGGGGTATTATCCTCTCCTTACTCCTCTTGCCTGTAACCTTTACACTCCCACCCTTTAAATCAAAATCAAGGTCCTTAAGTGTAATTAATTCAGCCCTCCTCATCCCGGTGAGATAAAGCATCTCAATAATGGTACGGTTGCGTAGGCCTGAGAAATCATCTCCAAAGTCATAAGTATCCAGAAGCTTTTCAAGAGAGATTTCCTCAACAAAAACCGGAAGCTTTTTACGCCTCCTCGGTAAAACAACCTTATCAACCGGGTCGCCTGTTATTAACTTCTCCCTTCTCAAATACCTGTAAAAAGATCTGAGTCCGGATATCTTCCTATGTACAGAGGATGAAGAATATCCTGCTTCCATAAGACTTACAAGCCATGCCCTGATATCTGAGCCCTCGGCCGCCAAAGGATCACTACTACCCCTGTGTGTTGAAAGAAATTGATAATACTGTCTCAGGTCGTTCCTGTAGGAACTGACAGTGTGTTGAGAATAATGCTTCTCAAACTGAAGATATTCAAGAAATGATTCCTTATGTTTCATAAAGGAACCCTAAATATGGTTAATGGAAAAACAACCCCGAGATCTACTCTTCTCCCTGCTGGAGCTGCTGAATGTAAATCGCTTTTTTGATCTCTTCCCTGCGACGTACCGAAGGCTTAATAAACGCCTGACGAGACCTCAGTTCACGTATTACACCAGTCTTTTCAAACTTGCGCTTGAACTTCTTTAATGATCTCTCGATGTTTTCACCCTCTTTTACCGGAACAATTATCATAATTTTATTCTCTGTTTTTATTGAGCCGCAAAGATAGAAACTCTCTTCTTTTTCTCAAAACATTTTTACAATTAAATTAACCACTGTCCTCTAATACCATAATTATCCTTCTTTTTATGTTTTTAGCTTCTCTAAATTTAATCAAATAAAGAGTCAAAAGCAAGTATCAGCGATCAATAATAGCAGTATCTCTTACATAAAAATATTTTTCGAGCTTAGCGATTTCCTCTTTTGAAAGAATTCTGTTGCGAAGCAAGTCTTTTAAAGATGATATGCGGCCTGCATATTGCCTGTAGTTAAAAATATCCCGGGTATTCTGCTCCGTAAGATATGGGTGCCTTAAAAGCTCAGCGTATCCGGCCAAATTAAGATCCTTTTTAATAATCAGGCTTGTATCCAGTATTATATATGGCAGCATATCCTGTATTTCGGCTGAATCAAGTCCGTATACTTCCGAAAGCTGCATCACCTTATAAAAACCACCCAGAAGACTTCTGTACTTTATTATTCTGGGACCCAATACTTTACCTATACCTGGCACTAATACTATTCGTGCAGAATCTGCACTGTTAAGTTCTACAGGGATAAATAATTCTTCTTTTCTTTCTGCGGGTATTTCAATCTTTCTTTCTTCCTCTCTATAAGTCTTACGTACAGCTTCAGGTTTCCCTGCGACCAGAGCCTGTTTCCTTTGCTGGATAACTATATACGGAATAAGGCTGTCCTGCCTGCTTTTTGTGATACCATATACCTTTCTGAAATCACCAGGGCTATTAAAAACAGCACCACTATTCCTGTAAGAGATCAATGTATTGGATTGCTTTGCTGTGAGTCCGAGTTCAAGAAGTTCATCAAATGAAACAGTATTAGGGTCAAACTCAAAGGGCTCGGACAGGCAGGAAGTATCGGGTAAAGATATTTCAGATTCCTCTTTTATCTGGGGGCTAAGAAGTACTTCCTTATTTCGTATATCTGCAAACCTGAATATAATTATAAGTGTTAGCAGCATAATAAGTACGAGCGAACCTACTCTTTCGCCTCGTGAATAGCCTAAAAGACCATAGAGCAATTTTTTTAGATTCATAGTATATTACAGCAGTGAGACACTGCAAGATACAAAATATCATCCACTATGAATACCTTGTAATCTCTCCTTTAAGCAAGCGCGTCATATAATTCTTCATATCGCCTGCTACTTCTGGAGCCAGGATAAGAAGTCCTATAATATTCGGAAAGGCCATTGTAAGAACCATCATATCCGAGAATGCAATTACATTATCAAGTGATGATGATGCTCCAACAACAGTAAAGAAGAGGAAAAAAGTATAATAGATATAGTTTGAAAGGTATTTACTTCCGGTAAGCCTGCGTATTGATTTGCCCAGTAGAAAATTAAATCCCTTAAGACCGTAATACGACCAGGAAACCATGGTTGAAAAGGCAAAACAGAGTATAGCAATAACCAGTAGATAGGGGAACCAGGGAAAGACTGATCCGAAGGCTGCAGATGTAAGCTCTGTTCCTTCAAGTCCCGTGCCTGATGCATGAAAGCCGGTAAAGATAATCACCAGGGAGGTCATAGTACATATTATTACCGTATCTATAAATGGTTCAAGCATGGCCACTATACCTTCTTTTACAGGTTCATCAGTTTTTGCTGCAGCATGTGCTACGGCAGCAGAACCCACACCTGCCTCATTTGAAAAAGCTCCTCGCCTGAAGCCTGTTATAATTACACCTATAATACCTCCCTTAAGCGCAACAGGGTTAAACGCACTTCTGATAATCAACAGAAATACATCATCAATAAGTCTGAAATTAATAAATATTATTACCAGGGCGGCACCTACATATAGCACTGCCATAAAAGGAACCAGCCTTGATGTTACCCTGGCTATTGATTTTATACCACCGAAGACAACGATTACAATCAGCAATGAAAGACCTATCCCAAACCAGAACCCTGATCCTTCAAGTGCAGGGATAACTGTAGCAGCCTGGACAAAACTCTGGTTAGACTGGAGCATATTGCTGCCACCGAATGAAGCCAGCACCATCATTACCGCACTGAAAATTGCAAGAACCTTACCCAGCACACCTAGCCTTCTCTTCTTTAATGCCTTGCTTAAGTAGTACATCGGGCCTCCCGACACTTTTCCATCTTCGTCGATATGCCTGTATTTTAATCCAAGTGTACATTCCGAAAACTTTAGAGACATACCAAAAAAACCGGCCAGTATCATCCAGAAGGTTGCCCCGGGGCCACCGACTGTAATGGCAATTGCCACCCCGGTGATATTACCCAGTCCGACTGTGGCAGAAAGAGCAGTAGTCAGGGCCTGGAAATGACTTACCTCGCCTTTGGAGCCAGGTTTATCGTATTTTCCTCGCAGAAGGCCAAAAGCATGCCTGAAGGCCCTGATATTAATAAACTTCATCCTGAAAGTAAAATAAATACCTCCCAGGACAAGCCATAATACCACGATAGGCACATCGGCCTCTATATTTATCCCGAGTGCTTTTACCGGATCCCAGAAAAACACTTTCTCAAGTATAGTCACCACAGGGCCAAAAGCCTGATTTATTTTGTCGCTGATCCCTGCAGGTTCTATCATCACTTAGCTTTAGGCAGATCTTAATTAAATCTTATTGCCCAGAAGTCCGAGTCCGTAAAGGAATACAAATGCTATTGCTATTGGCGCAATAAATTTCACTATCAGCATAAACACCTTAAACAGCCTTACCTTAAGTGTACCAGAGTTAGTGATCTCATCCCTTACAATATCTTTTCCAAGATACCATCCTACAAATACAACTATTAGTATAGCTCCGAGTGGCAAGAGAATATTTGCAGATAATTCGTTAAACCATCCAAAGATTGTCCGGTCCAGGAAAACCGCATTTTTTAAGGGCCCGAACGACAGGGTGGCAAAAAGTCCGACAAAAGATATTGCTATAGAGCCAATAATCGTAGCCTTCTTTCTAGACATATTAAGCTCTTCCGAAAAATATGCTACAACAACCTCCAGCACAGAAACAGTGGATGTCAGAGCAGCTATAGTTAGCAGAAGAAAGAAAATTATTGAGAATATATGACCTCCAGCCATCTGGGCGAAAATATTAGGCAGTACTATAAATACAAGTCCGAATCCTTCAGCCGGATCAATATTATAAGCAAATACTGCCGGGAAGATCATCACCCCTGCCAGAACTGCTATAAGCGTATCGGCAGCACTTACCTGGAGGGCTGTTACAGGAAGGTTTTCTTTTTTATTGATATACGATCCATAGGTTATCAGAGTACCCATTCCAATACTTAGTGAAAAAGCAGCCTGTCCAAGTGCATCCAGAACCACAGGCCAGGTAATTTTCGAAAAATCAGGCTTAAATAAAAACTCCAGTCCTTCGCGGGCTCCATCCAGGGTAAGAGATTTTACACAGATTACAAGGATAAGCACAATAAGAAGGGGCATCAGTATTTTAGTATATTTCTCTATTCCTTTTTTAACTCCGGAAAAAACAATATATGCAGTAAGGAACATAAATACCAGCTGCCATAAAATTGGTCTGAAAGTACCCGACTGGAAGGTCTCAAATGAATTCTTAAGCTGCTCTGAATTTTTACCGCTAAAGCTATTTCCAATGGCCTGAACAAGATATTCAAGAGTCCACCCCGCAATGGTACTGTAAAAAGCAAGTATTAAAAAGGCCGATACAATACCCATCAATCCTATCAGGTACCACCTCTTACCGGGCGCCAGCTTCTTAAAAGACCCAAGTGCATTTTTCTGGGCCCTTCTTCCTATGGTAAGTTCGGCAAGCATTACAGGGAATCCTATACCAAGAATAAATGCCAGGTATACCAACAGAAAAGCTCCTCCTCCATTTTCACCAAGCACATATGGAAATCTCCAAATATTACCAAGTCCAACCGCAGATCCGGCAGCTGCAGCTATCACTCCTATTCTGCTTCCAAAAGCATCTCTTCCCGGTAATTCAATATTAGCCATCTTATTATTTATTAGTTATTCTACCAAAAATTAAGCCGTCTAAATTCGGTAGAATTGTTCTTATATGCAAATGTTTAAGAATAGGTTGAAAATAAGTTTAGAATGAGTTTAGAATGAGTTTAATAAGTTGAAGTGGTTTAGTGTTCTTCCTCTTCGCTCTTAGTCCTTCCTTTCGCTCTTTGCCCTCTGCGCCTTAGAAAGGATAACCTATACCTAAGCTAAGGTTAAAATCATCGCGCCAGCTCAGATCGCGATTACTCATAATCCACTTTGAATCTTCGGCTAACTGCGGGTCTCTTAATTTCATACCCAGGTCTGTACGCAGTATAATAAAATTCAGATCAAACCTCAAGCCTATACCTGTACCTACGGCAAGTTCCTTGTAAAACCTGTTAAACTCAAAGTTTGCTCCGGGCCTGTTTTCATCTACATTATATGTCCAGATATTACCGGCATCCAGAAACATTGCACCCTCCAGTATCCAGAATAGCTTATAGCGGTACTCGATATTTAGTTCAAGCTTAATATCTGCCGTTGAATTATAAAATGAAGAATTGGAGGGGATATGAGATCCCGGGCCAAGCGACCTTACCTGCCAGGCCCTGATGCCATTAGCACCTCCGCTAAAATACTGTTTCTCAAAGGGCATCCCTTCGGAATTTCCGTATGGAATCCCTATTCCGGCAAAAGCCCTGTATACAATTGAACTTACATCATTCAGGGTACGATTATATCTTATATCAATATCGCCTCTGAAATACTGGGCAAAATTCTGATTAAATATTGTATAACTACCATCTGTCTTTTCGCTTTTTGCGGCATTGAAAGCTGCCGCCATCAGGTTACCGGCAAGCTCGCCGTTAAACTTGATATACCAGTAAGACCTTGCCTTATTAATGTTTTGATTATTAAATATGTAGGTGTAGTTTCCGCCTACTATCATTATATCCTTATAACTATATGCCAGGTAGGATGAAGTATCAATATCCATCTCAAATTCAGGATCTATATAAGGGAGATTGACAACGTTTAGCTGAAGTGGGTTAATACTATGGGACTTAAAATTGCCTGATTTCCACTTATATCCGAAGGTAGCATTAGCTACTGTTCTTGTGTACACAGGCATTTTCTGATAGTTATATGCTGTCTGTATACTTGTCTTTGGATTATATTTCTTTATAAACTTTTCGCTTTCCAGGAAGGGAAAAAGGAAACGGGGCAGGGTAAGTGAGGACTCAAAACCATATTCCTGTGTACTTCTGGAACCCGATATCTTTTCTTCAAGAGCTTCATAAGAGCCCTTTATTTTCATATTCAGTTGCTCTGCTCCCCTGAAGAGGTTTTTATGCTGATAAACCAGGTTAACCGCACCTCCCAGATTTCCTGCAGAGTTTGTTCCCTCAAGTTCAATCCTGTAGGCCTGCTTAACAACCGGTGTAATCTGTATAACACAATTAAGCATTATCTCTCCCCTCTCATTTGTGATCTGGGGATCTGTTTCATAGTATCTTATATTAACCCTTCCCAGTGCCTGCAGCGAACTAAGGTGGCCCTGCGACTGTTCCATATTTGTCACCTGAAACAGCTCCCCCGGCTTTATATATAAGGATTGTATTATAACATCGTTCTTTACCGAGGGCACACTACGGTCTGAAACAAAGTAAAAGCCATTATATAAGCTTGTATCCAGCATAGAAAAATATCCCTGCCTGTTCTCCAGAGCAGCCCTGGGGTCAAAGTCGGGATAAATAAATACATTATTTATCCGGTAGCGCTTATGATGACTCTCGATTATCCTGTTATTCGGACCAATTTTCTCGGCCAGCTTAACAATATATTGAATATCAACCTTTCTGCTGCCTATAGTCGAATCTACCCTGAAATTTATATTATCACGCGAAAAACCGTAGAAACCGAGGTCCTTAATCAACCTTTCAAGCCTGAGTCGTTCGGCCTGCAGCAGATCGACATCATAAGTCTCACCCTTATCGATAATACAGTTTATCGAATCCATATATATAAATTTACGGAGGGTGGTATCCTTTACATTATAACTTACATTCCTGATACGATAAGGCTCGCGGGCACTTATATCGTATACTATATTTGCCCTTTTCTTTCTAATAAAATAATCCGCATCAACAGAGGCATTAAAATATCCCTTTGAAAAGAGGTAATTCTCAATCTGTTCCGATGATTTTGAAGCAGTAAAAGGGTCAAAAACAACCGGCTCCTCTCCTATCCTTCTGAGCCAGGCATGCGGCCATTTTTCTTTTTCAATATTCGACAGGTTATAAAGTCCAAGGTGAAAGCGGGCGCCAAAAATCTTCTTATTCGGAGCTTGTTTTATATAAGGACTCAGATCGCTCTTTTTAATATTATTATTATCAATCTTAATATCAGATTTATCGAGCAGGCTTTCCTCTTCACTTATATATTTTGTAGGGTTACAGCCAAAGGAAAGCATAATAATTAAAAGGCTCCCTGCTGCTAATAGGTGCTTATTATTTATATTTGGTGTGAAATACTTCAAAACTTAGAATGCTATTCCGCAAATATATTAATAATTAGCATCAATATAATCTAAAAAGGTAAACTCGGAAATATGTTAAGTAATAAGCAGCTTAAACTTATTCGTTCGCTACATAAAAAGAAATACCGGGATAGTTCCGGTCTGTACGTAATAGAAGGCGACAAACTTGTCAGGGAATATCTTGAAGCAGGTGAAGATATTACGCTGCTTGCCGGCAAACCTGAGTGGCTAGCTTCAATACCCGGAGCTCAGCTTAAAAGAATAAGCGACATTATTGAGTTAAGATATGCGGAGTTAAAAAAAGTTAGTTCACTTACCAGTCCCCATAATTCACTGGCCCTTGTAAGGAGCAAAAAAAAGGAATTATCTAAAGCTGATATAGAGGGCAATTTATCGCTGGCGCTGGACTTTATTCAGGACCCCGGTAATCTGGGTACCATAATCCGTACCGCAGCCTGGTTTGGTATAAAAAACATTATCTGCTCAGAAAACTGTGTCGATGCATTTAATCCAAAGGTAATACAGGCTACGATGGGCGGACTCCTGCGTACCGACATATATTATACTGATCTTCCTGCTTTCCTGGAGCAGGCCTCCCAAAAAAAGATTAATATCTATGCTGCCACTCTGGATGGAAAATCGATGTATAAAGAGGATCTTGATAATAATAGTATACTACTATTTGGAAATGAATCAACAGGAGTCTCGGAAGAATTGATCCGGTTTGTTTCAAAAAAGATTCTTATACCATCGGGACAAACACCCGGTCCCGGGATAGAATCCCTTAATGTTGCCACATCTGCGGCAATAATATGCAGCGAATTTCTAAGAAGAAAAATTTAAGAAACTTATTCAAAATGAAAAGAAAGCACCCATATCCGTGAGTGCAGGGCTTCTATGGCATTTGCGTACTGAGCATAGCCCTGCGCCGGCTCATGCACCAGAACATCACTTAAGCCTGTCGACATTTTCAGTTCAATGGCAAGCTTAAAAAAAGGCAGATAGATATCCATTCCCGCACCCAGTTCATAATATAAATCTGGCCGCTTCAACCTGAGATATATTTCTTCCTCATCGTCATATTCTTTTCTTCCTGCAAGATCATATCTGAAGTTAAAACCGCCCACGAGGTAAGGTCTGAAATTATTCAGCCGGTCGCCCTTGGTTTTAAGCAGCAGAGGAAACTCAAGGAAGGATGACTCAAGCTTCTGCCCGTCATCATACAATTCCTGGTTCTTGTAATATATAAGGTTCCTCTGTCCGAAGGAAACACCGGGCAGGAATCTTATATCAAAATATTTTAAAGGTTTATAGTCGATTATCACCTGGATATTTATCCCTGGTTGCAGGGAGCTTACTTCAGGGTAGAGAGAATCAATGGCATAATATTCCTGAGACTTTGTTGTATTAAAATCAAAGGAGTTAAATCCCAGGCTAAACCCGAAATGCAGCACTTTATCATCGTATGTAGATGAATTCTTTGGTTTCTGCTGCTGACCATAAGTCTTCAGATTTACAGCCAGCAAGAGAACCAGAAAAATATATCTGCTAAACACCCTCACCTGAATATCGATAAATAATTTTGTCCAAATATATTAAACTTATTCTTTACTTTTATATTGCCTCAGAACCTATTCCCTTCAACATAAAACCTCACTCCTTCTCTCCCTCACCCCATCACTCCCTCACCCCATCACTCCCTCACCCTCTTTCCTTCCTGTATATATTGTAGCAACTCCACCTGTAAGTCTCTTCTGCCCCAGCTCCCCAAAGCCTGCTGTTGCAAGCATCTCCAGGAAATTATCTCCCTCGGCAAAAGCCATTACTGACTCGGGAAGGTAGTTATATGCTCCCATGTTCTTTGAAAATACTTTCCCAAACAATGGCAATACCCTCTTAAAATAGAAATAGTAAATAGTCTTAAATGGAAACTTGCTGGGTTTTGAGAATTCGAGAACCATAATCACTCCTCCGGGTGTCAGTACCCTGTTCATCTCCTCCAATCCTTTAAGTGGATCTTCAAAATTGCGCACTCCAAAAGCAACCATGCAGACATTAAAGCTCTTATCCTTAAAGGGCAGGTTTTCACTCTCGGCCAACTCCAGTGTTATCTTATTTTCAAGGTGCCGTTTATGAATCTTCTTTCTCCCTTCTTCAAGCATCCTCTGGCTGATATCCACCCCCGTTATTGACTCCGGTTTCAATCTCAGAGCAGCAAGGGCCAGATCACAAGTCCCGGTGGCTACATCCAGAATATGATCCGGCTGAATCCTTTTATATATCTCATTAACAGCTTTTTTCCTCCAAAAAAAATCCGTTCCGAAAGAGAGAAAATGATTTAAGAAATCATATCTCCAGGCAATCGAATCGAACATAGACCTCACCTCGTGCTTTTTGCCCATAAATATCACTTTAAGAAGTGCAAAGATAAAAGTTTAATCGAATCGGATGCCATCCTTATAAATTTGACATAATTGATAAAGGCGCTAAATATTTATTTTTTTAGGTTCGTAAAAGATGACTATTTTTACAAAAAGTAAAATAATCACATACTATGAATAAAATCGTTTTAATAACTGGTGCCACTGCCGGTATCGGTCTCAGTACATCCCATATATTCGCAAAAAATTCTTATAAGCTGATAATTACAGGAAGAAGGAAAGACAGGCTCGATAAACTTGAAAAAGAGTTAGTATCAAAATACAATATAAAGGTTCTCTCACTTAACTTCGATGTTCGTAAGCTGAGCGAGGTTGAAGATAAGCTTGGCAATCTGCCGGATGAGTGGCAAGATATTGATATACTTGTTAATAACGCAGGCCTTGCAGTAGGACTATCGCATATCGATAATGGAGTAATAGATGACTGGGAAAGAATGATTGATACCAATATAAAGGGATTGCTGTATGTGAGCAGGATTATATCCCCGCTGATGGTTAAAAGAAATAAAGGACATATCTTAAATATAGGATCGATTGCAGGTAAGGAAGTATACGAAAACGGCAATGTTTATTGTGCCACTAAATACGCCGTTGATGCACTATCTAAGGCCATGAGGATAGACCTGGTAAAGAATAATATCAAGGTTACAAATGTTGCTCCCGGCATGGTCGACACAGAGTTCTCTATTGTAAGGTTTAAGGGAGACGAAGAAAAGGCAAAAGTTCCGTATAACGGTATGAAGCCACTTACAGGCGACGATATTGCAGATGTAATTTACTACTGTGCAACTTTACCGGAACATGTTAATATTAATGATGTACTTATAATGCCAACTTCGCAGGCCAGTGCTACAGTTGTACACAGAAAATAGTTTTTGAAATATTAATCAAATCTATATAATATGTATTCGTATACCTATCTCTTCGATGTAACGAAAAACATCCTTATAAAAATGGGCTGTCCTGAAAATGATGCTCATACTATCACTGATGTTCTTCTAAAAGCTGAGCTCAGATCTATTTCGTCTCACGGACTCTTAAGGATCAAGTCCTATTTCCAGCTGGTTAAAGAATCACGTATCAACGTAAATCCTGATATAAAGGTTGTACACGAAACACCAGGAACAGCTGTGGTTGATGGTGACCTTTGTTTTGGCATGGTGGCTGCTAAAAAATCAATGGAACTGGCAATGGAAAAGGCCGATAAGGTAGGATCCGGATGGGTTGCTACCAGAAATTCAAACCATTTTGGAATTGCAGGATACTATGCCATGATGGCCCTTGACAGAGATATGATTGGCATATGCCTTACCCATGCTAATCCCTCTGTTGCACCTACATGGTCTATCGACCGCCTCCTTGGAACAAACCCGATTGCGATGGCCGTACCTGCGAAAACACAGCCTCCATATGTAGCCGACTTTGCCACAACCCCGGTAGCCAGGGGAAAAATAGCCATTAAAGAAAAGATTGGTGAAAAACTACCGATAGGCTACGTGCAGGATAAATATGGTTTCCCGTCAATTGACCCCTCGATACTCAGGGATGGAGGAGCAATACTCCCACTCGGAGGAGATTACATCCACGGAAGCCATAAGGGATATTGTCTGGGTTCAATGGTTGATATCCTCTCCGGTGTAATAAGTGGTGCTAACTTTGGCCCCTTTATACCTCCTGTTGCAACATATCTGCCAAGAAGAGAGGAAACCGTTGGACTGGGAACAGGCCATTTCTTTGGAGCCTTAAGAATAGACGGATTTATGCCGGCAGATGAATTCAAGGAAAGAATGGATAATTGGATAAATATATTCCGAAATGCACAAACCGTCGAGAATCAGGAAAAAGTACTAATCCCGGGAGATGTAGAAAGAGAAGCTGAAGAAAGAATAATGAAGGAAGGGATTCAACTTGTACCTGCTGTCAGGGATGAATTTAAGCAGGTAGCCGATGAGCTTGGTGTCGATTTCGAATAAGGATAGCTGAAATATATAAGGGCGTAAGAAGTTACGCCCTTTTTTTGTGACTTTTATCAGACAAGATTAATCTCGAAATAACTTAATTTGTAAAAAAATTATTTAAGCGATGCAAGAGATCTTACTCAATAGAAAAACTATAAGAAAGTATAATACAAATAATGTTTCGGAAGAACTGCTAAACGAACTCCTTGAAGCATCCAGTCGTAGCTCCACAACTGGCAATATGCAGGTTTACAGTATTATTGTCAGCAGAGACAGTAATATGAAAGCTAAGCTGGCCCCCTGTCATTTTAATCAGCCCATGGTAAAGGACGCCCCGGTAGTCCTTACATTCTGTGCCGACTTTAACAGGTTTAATATGTGGTGCAGGCAGAGAAATGCTGAACCAGGCTACGATAACTTTCTCTCGTTTATAACAGCATCTATTGATGCGCTGCTTGCAGCCCAGACCTTATGCATTGCCGCAGAAGCAAAGGGACTTGGTATTTGCTACCTTGGAACAACTACTTATACAGCTGATAAAATTATTGATATCCTCGAGCTTCCCAAAGGTGTAGTACCTATTACGACGATAACTCTTGGATGGCCTGACGAAGACCCAGAACAGGTAGACAGGCTTCCTCTTTCTGCGATAGTACACAATGAAAAATACAAAGACTATTCAGCATCTGATATAGATCAGATTTACTCATCCAAAGAGGACAGAGAAGACTCAAAACTCTTTGTTAAGGAGAATGATAAAGAAACACTCGCCCAGGTATTTACAGATATCAGGTATAAGAAAGCAGATAATGAGCATTTCTCAAATGTACTTCTTGAGGTGCTTAAAAAGCAGGGATTTATGCCGTAGAGGACTAAATACCAGGGACAAAAGCAGGAACCGAGAACGGAAACCGGAGACCTATTGGAATACTATAGACCAGCTCTTACCTCTTACCTCTTACCTCTTACCTCTTACCTCTTACCTCTTACCTAAAACCTCTTCGTATAAGCGTGACAATAAGGCATTTTACCGTTATTAAAGTAGTAATCCTGATGGTAATTCTCGGCCTCATAAAATTCGGATGCAGCACTTACTTCAGTGGCAATTTTATAGCCCTTATCAGATAGCTGTCCGAGAAGATCGTTTGCTGTTTTCCTTTGCTCTTCATTCAGGTAAAATATTCCTGACCTGTACTGATCTCCTACATCAGGACCCTGTCTTCCAACCTGGGTCGGATCATGGATCTCAAGGAAGAGCTTCACGATTCTTTCGTACGAAGTTTTATCCGGATCAAAAACAACCTTAACAGCTTCGGCATGACCGGTCTGACCGGTACATACTTCCTTATATGTCGGGTTTTTAACATGTCCCCCAATATATCCTGATAAAACTGTTTCAACGCCTGCTTCCTTCTGCAGGTAATATTCAACCCCCCAGAAACAGCCACCTGCAAGGATAGCTGTCTCGTACCTTCCCTTATCGAGATCTGCAGGTACAAAATCCATCGAAACTGAATTTACACAATGCCTTGTATTAAGAGGCGTAAAACCCTCTCCTGTGAAAACATGACCGAGGTGTGCACCACAATTACTACATACGATCTCAGTCCTGCTACCATCGGCATCAGGAATTCTCTTTACCGCGCCATCAATTTCATCATCAAAACTGGGCCATCCACAATGGGAATCAAACTTACTCTCAGACTTATAAAGTGCTTCACCACACTGTTTGCAAATATAGGTACCACTCTCCTTATGGTCTGTATATTTACCGGTATAAGGCATCTCAGTTGCTTTATCGTTAATAACACTATTTTCAAATGGTGTTAAAAAATTGTAGAATTTACTTTGCTGTCCGTTCATATTTAATGATATAATTAAGCTTGCTCCCAAAAACAAAAATACAATTGAATTTTTCATAATCTCTCCTATTGATCCAACTGTTAAACAATTAAATAAATTTTTGGTTCTGAGCATACATCTTAAAAATTCTTAAATCTGCTTTTTAACAACCCTCTATGTACTCCAAATCTCTTATATTTCTGTAGATTTACAGAATAGAACTTAATCTAAAAACTACGATAGCATGAAAATTGTATTAAAACGCTGGCTTGCTATATCATTAATGATGGTAGCAGCCTTATTATTTATTGTTCAGCCTGTTGAGGCTCAAAGAAGAAACAGGCAGGCACCGGATGTTCAGCCAACACAGGGATCTGGTGCCAGCAGCGCCGATCTGGGTACGCTGAGATTCAGGTCAGTAGGACCTGCAAGCTACTCAGGTAGAATTGCTGATTTTGCTGTTAACCCGGAAAACCCATCTGAATATTATGTTGGAACAGCAGCAGGCGGACTATGGAAAACTGAAAATAAGGGAACAACCTTCAAACCTATCTTTGACAACCAGAAGGTTTTTTCAATCGGAGCTCTGGCCATAGATCCCAATAACCCCTTCGTATTATGGGTTGGTACAGGAGAGAATAACTCTCAGAGAAACCTTGCATATGGCGATGGAGTATATAAAACAACTGACGGAGGAAAATCTTTTACCAATATGGGTCTTGAAAATTCAGAACATATAGGTAAAATTATGATCGATCCTCGTAACAGTAACACTGTTTACGTTGCTGCACAGGGACCAGTATGGGGACCCGGAGGCGACCGTGGACTATATAAAACAACCGACGGCGGTAAAAACTGGGAATTGGTTCTTAAGAGCGGACCTTATACAGGAGTATCCGATATGGAGATTGACCCCCGTAATCCTGATATTATATATGCTACAACTCACCAGAGAGAAAGACGAGTATATTCAAAAATCAACGGTGGTCCGGAATCTGCAATCTATAAGTCAGAAGATGCCGGAAAAACATGGAAGAAGCTAGGCCGTGGCCTGCCTTCAGGCGATGTCGGAAGAATTGGACTCGGAATGGCTCCATCCAATCCTGATATTATTTACGCTATTATTGAGCTTCCCGGAAACGGAGGAGGATTTTACAGATCGGTCGACCTTGGCGAGAGCTGGACAAGAATGGGTAATATGGTTGCCGGTAGTCCACAATACTACAACGAGATATATGTTGATCCGGCTGATGAGAACAGGGTAATATCCATGGATGTAAGAAACATGGTTACCAATGATGGAGGAATAAGCTGGGAGGCCCTGGGCGAAAAAAACAAACACGTAGATAACCATGCCCTTTGGGTCGATCCTGATAATACCGACTACTACCTGGCAGGTTGTGATGGTGGTATATACGAAAGCTGGGACAGGGGACAAAACTGGATCTTTAAGTCTAACTTTCCAATTACACAGTATTACCACGTAAGAGTTGATAATGATCTTCCCTTTTATAATATATATGGAGGTGCCCAGGATAATGGATCGTGGTACGGGCCATCGCGCACCCTCAGAAGAAGTATTGTAAATTCCGACTGGACCTACACAATCGGAGGTGATGGTTACCTGTCTACTCCAATACCCGGATACCCAGATCTTCATTATGCTTCTTCCCAGTATGCTGGTATAAGGAGATATGATGAGCGCACAGGAAATACTGTTTCAATCAAGCCCCAGCCTAAGGAAGATGAAACATACAGGTTTAACTGGAACACACCATATTTTATCAGTGCTTTCGATGCTAAGACAATTTACATTGCTTCGAATAAGGTTCATAAGAGTACCGATATGGGAGACTCATGGATAGAGATAAGTCCTGACCTCTCAAGGCAGATTGGCATGGACGAATTACCTATGATGGGTAAGATATGGCCACCTGAAGCAGTTGCAAAAAATATGTCAACTTCACCCTTTGGTAATATCTTTGCACTTGCAGAATCACCTCTGCAAAAGGGAATGATCTATGCAGGAACCGACGACGGATTAATCTGGATCACAGAAGATGATGGAGGAAACTGGAAGAAATACAGCAGCTTTGTCGGAGTTCCTGATATGACCTTTGTTAATTATGTGCTTCCTTCACAGCATAATGCCAATACAGTTTATGCCTGTTTCGACGGAAGAAAGAACAGCAGCGACTTTACACCCTATATTATTAAAAGTACTGATAAGGGTAATACATGGACATCAATAGCAGGTAACCTGCCCTCAGGTACAATTTATGCTATTCAGGAAGACCATGTCGATCCTAATATTTTATTTATTGGTACCGAATGGGGTGTATGGCTTACACTTGACGGAGGAAAGAAATGGATGCAGCTTAAAAATGGTTTACCAACCATACATGTAAAAGACCTGGCCATCCAGAAAAGAGAAAACGACCTTGTTGTTGCAACTTTTGGAAGAGGATTTTATGTTCTTGAAGATTATTCATTTATCAGGACCCTTAAGGATGGTGTAGTTAATAAGGATGCTCATATTTTTGATATTAAAGACGGACTGCTTTATTATCCTGCATCTAATACTAACTACCAGGGTGAAGTTCATTTTTCAGTTCCCAATCCAACACCTGAGGTTACAATCAGGTACAGCCTGAAAGAAGGTTACGAGACGCTTAAGCAGAAGAGAATGAAAGCACAGAGAGCAGCAGAAAACGCTGGAAGGGAAATTAAATTCCCAACACCAGAAGAGCTCCAGGCTGAGAACGATGAAGAGTCACCGGTACTTCTGTTTACCATTAGCGATGCGAATGGTAATATTATGAGAAAGATTGAAAGACCCGTCAGGAAGGGAATATCATCCTTTACATGGGATATGAGTTACCTGCAAAGAAGAGGCCCATCAGTACCTCCAGGAACCTATATGGTAAAGATGGAGAAGGTTTATAATGGATCTTATACCACACTTATCGAGTCGAAAAGCTTTATAGTAAACACCCTCGATAATAATGCACTGGGCACTCCCGATTATAAGGCAAAATTTGAATTCCTTAAAAAGGCTGCCGATCTGAATATGCTAATAAGTACTACAAGCAGCTACGCCGGCGAAATGGTAAGCAACATTGCCCAGGTAAAAACTGAACTAATGAGTACACCTGCCAATACAAATGCACTGATGGTGAAAGCAAGTGATCTGGAAAAAAGGATCTCTGATCTGGTAGGCGCAATAGGCGGTGCAAGAGGCTTTGCAAGAGCAGATTCAGATACTCCTACTATCTCAGCAAGAGCAAGATTTGCAATATCAGCAAACAGCGGAGCAGAGCATGGAGTAATGGGATCCCAGGTTGAGCAGTACGATATCGCAAAAGAAAAATTTGAGGTAGAGTATGCTAAACTGAAGCAAATCTTTGATAATGAAATACCAGCCTTTAAAAATGAACTTAAGAGTGTTGGTATTAAATGGGCAATGGGCGAATTTCCAGTGCTCTGAATAAATTAATTGAACAAGATTGCAGGTCTGCATGTTATTGCAGATAATGATCTTTTAAGTGGCCTGATTATTATGTTAATTATCAGGTCACTTATTTTTTTAAAAAAATTATTTGTAATTTAATTCTGGTACGAAGCTTGTATATTAGCTGAAAAGTTTATTTTTGTTTTTAGAAAATTTCAAATTATGAAAAAAGTTGCACTTATAAGCGCGGTAGTCCTTGTTCTCGCTCTGGTACTTAGCTCATGTGGAAAAGAAAATTGCCCGGCCTACAGTAAAGCAGACTCGACTACTGAATACGTAGGTTAATTCCATTCTTTACTTGATATCTCAATTCAGCAGGATATGAAAAAGCTGCTGTCAATATCTCTATTATTAGTACTTGCATTTGTTTCTGTCAGGGCTCAGGGCGAACTGGATGAGCAACAAAAGGTGTTCTACAGAAATGAAAGAACCTTTTCTATATCCATTAACAGCAACGGATTTGGTATAGGTTATCGCGAAGGAAAAAGAGTCGATTTCTTAAATAAGACTTTGGTTGAATTCGAACTAAGCACATTAAAACACCCCAGGGAAATTAAGCTTGTCAGCCCCTATCTTCAGTCAGGAAGCAGTTTCGTGTATGGAAAACTTAATAATACCTTTTCTCTCAGGGGAGCCTACGGCCAGCAACATGAAATATTTAAAAAAGCCGACCTGGGTGGTGTGGCAATAAGATACTTTTATATCGGCGGAGCCAGCCTCATTCTATCAAAGCCAATCTACTACAATGTTATATATTCTGTGGGTGGAATTACATACGAGCTAAAACAGGAAACCTTCGATATATATACTCACGACCCTTCCGATATTTATAGCAGGGCATCATTCTTTAAGGGACTGGATGAAACAAAAATAACACCTGGATTATATGCCAAGGGAGGTTTTAACTTTGAATACAGTAAGGAGGATAAAATAATTCATGCCATAGAAATCGGAGCAACTCTCGAAGGCTATACAAGAAAAATACCGATGATGGCCTCCAATGATAATAATGCCATCTTTTTTACACTGTTTGTAAGCTACCGGATGGGCATTATTATAGACCCCTTTAATCCCGGTTCTGCAAAGTTCCAGAATTTGTTTTTCCGTAAACAAAATTGAGCGGCCTATTGTCAGGCACCTCAAATATTTATACTTTTGTATCTTCTCTTTTTTTAACTTAATAATTTTAACGTTATGTCAAAAATAAAAGTAGCCATTAACGGATTTGGCAGGATTGGTAGAAATGTATTTAAGATTGCACTGGAGAGGCCTGGTATAGAAATTGTTGGTATAAATGATTTGACTGACACAAAAACACTGGCTCACCTCCTGAAATACGATTCAACTCAGGGTAGATTTGAAGGTGTGTCATACGAAGGCGAATACCTTATTATTAAAGGTAAAAAGATAAAAGTGACATCTGAAAGAAGTCCTGCATCAATTCCATGGCTTGAAACCCCGGATGTTGTAGTTGAGTCAACCGGCGTATTCAGATCGAAAGAAAGCCCAAAGGGAGGCTATGGCGATCATCTAAAGAACGGTGCGAAAAAAGTTATTCTTACAGTACCTTCCAAAGATCAGATCGATGCAACAATCGTTCTGGGTGTAAATGATAATGACCTCAAACCAGAACATCATTGTGTGTCGAATGCCTCCTGTACCACAAACTGCCTTGCACCTGTTGCAAAGGTACTGAACGACAAATTTGGCATAGAACAGGGTTTTATGACAACCATACATTCATATACTAACGACCAGGTTATCCTCGATCTTCCACATTCAGACCTAAGGAGAGCAAGATCTGCCGCAGTCTCACAGATACCAACAACAACAGGTGCTGCAAAAGCTGTTGGAATTGTTATTCCCGAACTAAAGGGTAAGATGGATGGTATGGCTGTAAGGGTACCCACTCCTACCGGATCGCTTGTTGACCTGGTTGCAGTGCTTAAGACTGAAACAACAGTAGAGGAAATTAATGCAGCCATGAAAGCAGCTGCTGAAGGCCCGATGAAAGGTATTCTGGAATATACCGAAGACCCAATTGTTTCGGTTGATGTAATTCATAACCCCCATTCATCTATTTTCGATGCACTAAGCACTATGGTAAATGGTAAAATGGTTAAGATTCTCTCCTGGTATGATAACGAATGGGGATATTCTGTAAGAGTAGTCGACCTGGTTGAGAAACTGGTAGACTAAATAAAAGTTTTAAACTTTACTAAATATTTAAAGGTATCCGAAAGGATGCCTTTTTTTGTTTGGAGATTGTCAACTTCTAAGCCCGTACCACACACCCCGTACCCCGAACCTTCTAATCAATCAGCATCTCGATCTTTATAGGCAGTCCTGAGGTATCTCTGAAATGCTCACCCAGCTCCATAATTGCTTCATCATCTTCTTCATAGAACCATGTTAGCATCATTTCCTTACCATCATCCTGGTACTGCTTCAATACCTTAAGTATCTCTATAAGGTGTTTTGATGAACCACTGTTAATATATTCAAGTACAATCGACATCCTTAAAGACTCCGATGATCGAAAATAATCTACAACCCAGTCGCGCAGCGGCTTAAATACACTCTCAGGATTCTCAGGTATAGATCTTCCATTAATAAACAGAGTATCAGCCTCTTTTTCGTATTTAATGCCCGGGCAATTCTTGGTCTGTTCCTGTATAATCTGACTTTCCATTACCAATATATTTTATTCATACCTTAATGCCTCAATCGGATCAATCTTTGCAGCTCTTACAGCGGGAAAATACCCCGAAATAACTCCTACTGCAAAGCAAAGTCCCACTCCCCCCAGAACCCATCTCCATGGAACAATAAAGCTACTCTGAAGAAGTGAGGATATTATATTTCCTATTAACAAGCCGAAAAGTATCCCAAGTATACCTCCAAACTGGCTTATTAAAACAGATTCATATAGAAATTGTCTTTTTATTACCAGCGTCTTTGCACCCAGGGCTTTACGTACGCCAATCTCGCGTGTTCTTTCAGTTACCGATACCAGCATAATATTCATTAAGCCAATAGCAGCTCCAAAAAGAGTAATAAATCCTATAAGTGTAGCAGCAATAGTAACAAATTTTATATTCTCAATAAGCATATCTGCTATCTGGTCGCTTTTTGATAAATTAAAATCAGTTTCATCCCTTGGATCAAGTCCGCGAACAATCCTGAAGAGCCCCTCAGCCTCGCTCTCCAGCATTTCCATACTTGTTCCCCGTATGGGCATAACCGATATGCTGTAAGTCATATTTGGCCGACTAAAAAAATGCCGGGCAGTTGTTACCGGTATAAAGCAAACATTATCACTCGATACAATGCTGGCTCCCTTCGACTTTAAAACACCTATTACCTTGAGTTTTACACCGGCCACATTAATTATCTTGCCCAGGGGATCTTCATTATCAATAAAAAGATCCCTTACCAGGTCGGTTCCGATAACCGCCAGGCTCCTGTTCATACCTACCTCACTGCCTATAAAGTTTCTTCCACTTTCTATTTCATAACCTGCAACATCAAGGTAATTCTCATCTACACCCAGCAACTGTACTATCGGATTTGTCTCCTCATCCCTGTAACTAACTGTTGCCATTCCACTTGCAGTAACCGATATTGAACTTACTGCAGGCTCTTGAAACCGCTCCTTAAACTCCATTGCCTCACGGTATGATATCCGGGCATGATTCTTAACCCTTGTTTCACTCGACCCAATAACAACATTAAAACCCCTGCTGGTAATGGTAAAAGTATTTGCGCCCATCATTGCAAACTGGTTGGTTAGAGAACCCTTTATGGCATCTATGGCAGTAAGAATGCCAACAAGTGCCATTATACCAAAGGCAATTATTAGCATGGTAAGAATAGCTCGCAGACGATTAGATCTTATTGCCCTTAGCGAAATACGTAGATTCTCAAGAAATAATGCTCCACTCTTCATAATATCAGACGAAATAGCTTTTTTTTAAAATTACAATAAATATACATTCCAGCCTCCTAAGTTGTAAAAATAATCTCAAATCGATAATTAAATTAACTTTTTAGTTGCATAACTAATTATTTCGTTGTATATTTACGGTATAAATATTGACGCAAATAAACTATGAGAGAATTAACAAGGGCTGAAGAGGAGGTAATGCAAATACTTTGGGATATTGAAAAGGGATTTGTAAAAGATATACTGGAACACTTTAAGAAGCCAAAACCGGCATACAACACTGTAAGCACTATAGTAAGGATCCTTCAGGATAAGGGTTTTGTTACTCATAAGGCCTATGGCAGAACTCACGAATACTTCCCTCTTGTTAGCAGGGATGAGTATAAAAAGTCTCATATGTCTTCCTTTGTAAAAAAATATTTTGCCAACTCCTTCGAGAATATGGTAAGTTTCTTTGCCAGCGAAAAATCTATGTCGCTCGATGAGATGGAAGACATTATGAAATTAATGGAAGAAGAAATAGCAAAACAAAAACCTGAAAAATAGAAATAATGCTACAATATCTTATAGCGGCTACTACCTATATGGCGGTATTGTATATTGCCTATATTCTGCTGCTCAGCAACGACACTCATTATACCAGGAACAGGGCCTACCTGATTATCTCTCTAAGCCTTTCTCTGATATTGCCACTTATCAGATTAAGTATCGCACCATCTTCAACATTAGCCGGCTTCCAGGGCGAAATAGCAGCGCTTATTGATCTGGGAACAATTACAGTTACGCCTGCAAATAATATCTCGGCATGGTTTTATGGAAATATCCCCCTGGTAATCTACCTTTCGGGTGTAGTATTCAGTCTCTCCCTTTCGCTCTTCTATGTTGCCAGGATTTATAGTATAATCAGAAATGGCCGAACAGAAGGATCAAAAAAAATATATACCGACTTTAATAATATCTCAGGCTTTTCAGCCTTTGGATATATCTTTTTGTCAACAGAGCTGGAGAGTACAGACGAGCATCGAATCGAAGAACACGAACAAAAGCATATCGATCATAAACACTTTGCCGACCTTATTTTTATAAGGATAATACAAATTATCTTCTGGTTTAATCCCTTTGTATATCTGTATACCAGATCATTAAAGGCTATACATGAGTACCAGGCCGATGCCAGAATGATAGATGCAGGAGAAAATCCCCTTTCTTATACCCGCCTCTTACTAAACCAGGTTTTCAGAACAAAACTCTTTACAATACAGAATGCCTTTGCCAACAAAACTCTAATCAAAAAACGAATAATCATGATGACAAAACAAAAAACCAGAAACGTGGCAGGCCTGAAGCTACTGCTTATACTGCCGCTTGCAGGACTGCTTTTCTTTATTTTCTCCTGCTCGCAGGAAGATACCAATCCGGTATATGAAGAGAGCAAGATCGAAGCCGAAAAGGCTGCCCCTGAGGATGCTTTTAAATCTGCCGAAGAATTTAGCGAACAAGAAATCTTTGTTGTGGTTGAAGAAATGCCAACCTTTATGGGTGGAGATCTAAACAAGTTCCGCGAATGGGTACAACGAAATGTACATTATCCAGCAATTGCAGTGGAAAATGGCATACAGGGAAAAGTATTTATAATGTTTGTTGTTGAACCCGATGGAAGCGTAACAAATGCAGAAATTATGAGAGGTGTTGATCCAGTCCTGGATAATGAGTCTCTCAGAGTAGTAAACGAATCCCCACTCTGGGCTCCAGGAAAACAAAGTGGAAAAACGGTAAGAGTGAGATTCGCTATAACTGTAAACTTCCAGTTGCAATAATACCAACCTACCAACTAAAAATATATAAGCATGAAAAAGATTGAAATAAAAAAAAGAGTTGGTACCATCATGCTCTCAGGACTGATCTTTGCAATTTTCACCGGCAATATTTTTAATGCATCTGCTCAGGAAAAGCAAGATGATATTTTTGTGAAAGTTGATGAAATGCCAAAATTCAAAGATGGAGATTTTAATACTTTCAGAACCTGGGTAATGCAAAATGTAAAATATCCTGAGATAGCTAAAAAAGAAAAAATTGAGGGAAAAGTATATGCAGAATATATTGTTGAGAAAGATGGTACTGTAAGTAATGTGAAAGTTATAAAATCTGATGATTCCAAATTAAACGAAGAAGTTTTAAAAGTAGTTAAATCATCACCCAATTGGACAGCAGGTAAACAAAATGGTAAACTCGTACGAGTGAAATTTGTTGTACAGGTAAAGTTTGCTCTTAATTAAGCTGTTTTAATCTAAAAAATGAATAAGGTTGCCCGATTGGGCAGCCTTTTATTTTTTAATGTAATTTTGCAGGAAAGAGATAAGGATGAGTTTAAGGCTTGCAAAAAGAATTAAGGCTTTTAGCCGACTGGGTGAAATAATGATGGAGGCCTGTCTCGATAAGCCTGCCGGAGATTATGCCCAAAGCCTCAGGTTGCTGGCCGAGAGACAGCAATCCAACAATAGCTGGTTCACTCCTTTCTATGTTTTTGAAAGCATCTCTGCCCTCGCCAGGCTGCTTAACAGTGAAAGCCTTACTGCATGGTTGCAAACCTATCATATTAATGATTATAACGAAAGTCCGAAAAGAATCGGGGTAATTATGGCGGGTAATATTCCACTGGTCGGCTTTCACGACTTTCTCTGCGTACTGATTACAGGAAATATCCTTGTCGGAAAAAGCAGCTCTAAAGACTCGGAATTAATAAAGGCAATAAGCTCTATTCTGCTTAAACTGGAACCTGGTTTTAAAGATTTTATAATCTTAAATGAAGATACTATAGAAGACCCCTATGCAGTAATTGCAACGGGAAGTAATAATACTTCACGATACTTTGAGTATAACTACGGACAGCTTCCGCATATCTTTAGAAATAATAGATCTAGTGTTGCTATTATTTATTCCGAAATTAGCGATACCGAATTAAAGGATCTGGGCAAGGATGTCTTCTACTATTATGGTCTCGGCTGCAGAAATGTTTCCAGACTCTATCTTCCCCTTAATTTTGACATTTACAGGCTTGCTGCAGCCTGGAAGGAATATGCCTCCCATATTAATACCGAACCCTATCGCAATAATTATTATTATAACAGGGCACTGTTTGTTACGGAAGAGACAGAATACCATGACCTTGATTATCTGCTGCTTAAGAAAGACCATGGATATAGCTCCCCCGTAAGCGTACTCTATTACTCATTCTATAAAAACCCCCAAGAGGTAGATGCAGAGCTATCTTTAAACCCCGACCAGATCCAGACCATAGTAGGCAAAGGACATACTCCCTTTGGCACAGCACAATACCCCACCCTTAATGACTATGCCGATGGAATAGATACGATAGACTTCTTACTAAATATATCTTGATTTAAGTGCCAGATTAACGATTTTTGATTTTTGATGTAATATCCAAACTCAGTCAAACTCAGTCAAACTCAGTCTCAACATATTCTAATCCTTTTCAACCTTATCAACCTTTTCAACTATGAATGCCGATAGGCTGGCATAATAAACCTTTCGAAAAAAAAATTGAATTATAATTTTTTTTTCGAAAATTTACTACATTGCATACGTCGAAATCAGCTATAAGATGATCTATAAATTTGTAATTATTTCGGGAGAAGAAGAGTCGTTCAGCAGGGAGTTTGAACTTGATGAAAACAATACCCTGCTTGACTTTCACAGGGCAATACAGGAAGAGCTTGAATATGACAGCTCGCAGCTTGCAAGCTTTTTTACAGCCACTAATAAGTGGGAAAAAGAGGAGGAATTTACCCTCGTCGATATGGGGTCGAATACTACCACGATGGAAGAGATTATAATCGATGATGTTATAATAAATGATAATCAAAAACTCCTCTATATTTTTGACCTTTTCAACGAAAGAACGCTATTTATAGAATGTATTGGAGAGGTAGCTGTAATAGTTGGCAGAGAATATCCTATCTGTGTCCAATCGCAGGGAAAACCCCCGGTACAGATTATTTTGAATGGTTTTTCATCCAGCACCATTGATGTTGACGACCTTAACGAGGATGATACAATAATTGAAGACGACGATGAGCTGCCTGAATTTGACGACATTGAAAATATTGACGATTTCGACGACATCTAAACCACGGCAGTGGCAGTAAGTAAAATATGCATAATTTACTAATAGTAATCCTTGGTCCTACCGGTATAGGTAAGAGCGATATCGCAATACAACTTGCCAGGCACCTTGATACAGAAATTATCTCAGCCGACTCGCGTCAGTTTTACAGGGAAATGTCAATAGGTACTGCTGTACCTTCCGAAAAAGATTTGGAGGAGGTAAAACATCACTTTATCAGGCATATTTCTGTAGAAAGCTATTATAGTGCCAGTCGTTTTGAAGAAGATGCCATCGCTTTGCTCCAAAATCTTTTTATCTCTAATAAAAGTATAATAATGGCCGGGGGGTCTGGTCTCTATATCGACGCGGTATGCGGCACTATCGATGAAATACCTGAGGTTGAACCCGAAGTTAGAATGCACTACCTCCACAGGTACGAAAAAGAAGGTATAGACCCTCTGCGTGCCGAACTAAAGCTTCTTGATCCTGAATATTATGCAAGCACAGACATCCGTAATTACAAGAGAATACTGCGTGCCCTCGAAATTTATGGTTCTACAGGTAAACCCTATTCTTCCTTTCTGCTAAATAAAGGGAAGGAAAGAGATTTTGATATCCTTAAGGTGGGACTTAAAATGGAAAGGGAAGAGCTTTACCGGAGAATTGAGACAAGAGTCGACAGAATGATGCAAAATGGGCTTGAGAAGGAAGCAAAAAGCCTCTACCATCTTAGGGATCTTAACGCTCTAAATACGGTTGGCTACAAGGAACTATTCAGCTACTTTGACGGGGACATATCTCTCGAAAAAGCTATTGAGCTAATAAAGCGCAACAGCCGCAGGTACGCAAAACGACAGATTACCTGGTGGTCACGCGATAAAGCTATAAAGTGGTTCGATGCCGATGATCTGGATGGGATATTGAAATATCTGGTAAGATAAAGTGATGGGTGCTGACTTATGGTTTAGCTGATTACTACTTACCTTTTAGGATTTCGATAGCCTTCAGCGGATCCTCTGCTCCAAAAACTGAACTACCTGCAACAAGCACATCAACGCCGGTATCAATAAGTCTCTTTGCATTAGCTGTATCAACTCCGCCGTCGACCTCAATCAGAACCTTGGATCCCGATTTATCTATCATAGCGCGAAGCTCACTGATCTTATCATAGCTATTTTCTATAAACGACTGGCCCCCGTATCCCGGATTAACAGTCATAATTAGAACCAGGTCGATATAAGGCAATATATATTTCAATACAGAAACGGGTGTGTGCGGGTTAAGTGAGACACCAGCTTTCATCCCAAGCTTTCTGATTTCACTGACGGTCCTGTTCAGATGAGTGCAAGCCTCGTAATGAACAGTAAGCACTGAAGCACCAGCATCCCTGAACCTTTCAAGGTAGCTGTCAGGATCAACAATCATAAGATGAACATCGAGATCGAGTGTACTCAATTTTTTTACATACTTTATTACCGGAAAACCAAAGGAAATATTCGGGACAAACACTCCGTCCATAATATCGAGGTGAAGCCAGTCTGCCCTGCTCTTATTAACAAGGCTTATCGACTCTTCAAGATTTCCGAAATTTGCCGCAAGCAGCGACGGGGAAACTAAATGACTCATTTAAACTATCTAAAAATTATCAGCCAAGATAAGTTTTTAATATCTTACTTCTAGTAGTATACTGTATTCTTTTTAAAGCTTTTTCTTTTATCTGACGAACCCTCTCCCTGGTTAATCCCAGCTCCTCTCCTATCTCCTCAAGGGTAAGAGGATGCTTCATACTTATGCCAAAATATAGCTTTATAACCTTCGACTCCCTGGGCGAAAGAGTGCTAAGTGCCCTGTCTATCTCATAGGTCAGAGATTCATTTATCAGTTGCCGGTCAGGACTTGGATTATCATCACTCTGGATAACATCATACATATTGTTATCCTCTTCATTACTTATCGGCGCATCCATACTAACGGTACGACCGTTTGATTTTAATACTTCCTTTACCTCCTCGGGTGCCATCTCGAGTACCTCGGCCAGCTCCTGGGCAGACGGCTCACGTTCAAACTCCTGCTCAAGACGGGCAAATGCCCTGTTAATCTTATTTATTGATCCGATCTTATTTACAGGCAGTCGTACTATCCTTGCCTGCTCTGCCAGAGCCTGCAGGATGGCCTGTCTTATCCACCAAACGGCATATGAAATAAATTTAAAACCACGCGTTTCATCAAATCTCTGAGCCGCCTTGATAAGTCCAAGATTACCCTCATTAATAAGATCCGGAAGGCTCATTCCCTGGTTCTGGTACTGCTTTGCCACCGAAACAACAAAACGAAGATTTGATTTTACAAGTTTGCCCAGTGCATCCTTATCTCCTGATTTTATCTGTCTGGCCAGAGAGACCTCCTCCTCGGGAGTAATAAGATCTACCTTTCCAATCTCCTGGAGATATTTATCCAGTGACGGTGTATCACGATTTGTGACCTGTTTAGTAATCTTTAACTGGCGCATATCTGGCTCCCAATGATGTGGTCTTGAAGGGTGTAACTACAATTATAATAAAAAAATACGTAGGAACAATGCATCAATAAATTAAAATGATTCTAAATTTTATGGATATCTGTCTCATTTTATGTTATTTATACCCTGTTACACCGCATAGCCCGGACAATATCAATATTTTAGTAGCAGAACCTTGTATAATATTGAGTATTTGCGTAATATTGCAGCATAATTATGGCTTGAGTCACAAACTCTTTGCTAAACTGCAGACAACTCTGCTGCAGAAAATTCAAAAACAGTTCTGAATCAAATTTATTCAAACAATATTTCCTATAATTTTTAATTATGTATGACATTCTTGAGTTAAACAAAAAGCTGCTTCCTGACCTGAAGGATATAGCTAAAAAGCTTAAGATCAAAAAAGTAGAATCATATCGCAAACAGGATCTGATCTACCTTATTCTTGATCAACAGGCAATCGAAGAGGCCGCCGACAGCAACTCTTCCGCCAGGAAGAGTAAATCTCCTGATTCAAGGGAGGCTGACGAAGCAGCAAAAAGAAGAAATAAACGTCCAAGGACAAAATCAGATGATAAGTATGTAAAGGCATCGGCTGAAAAGAGATCCCAGAAACAGGATAACGAAGAGAAAAAGGAAGATCCGAAGCAGAACGATCAGCCTCGCAGCGAAAAGCCTCGTAATGAGAAGCCTCGTAATGAGAAACCTCGCAATGAAAAGCCTCAGCAGCGACGCGGCGATAACAGTCGGAACGACAAAAGAGAAGCAGAACAGACCAATATGAGCTTTGCCTCTGAAAAGCAACAGCCTAAAACGGAACGGGAAGAAAAGAAACCTGAACAGCAAAAAACGCATACCCCAGATAACAAGAGACAACAGCAGGGTGGCGATCGTGAGAGGTTCCACAAAGATGGTCCCAGGCAGAACGAAAAAGATCAGCAGCGTCCACCGGTCAGAGAAGAACCCAAAGAAAAAACCTTTGAGTTCGAAGGTATTATAAGCAATACAGGAGTACTTGAAATAATGCCCGACGGATATGGCTTCCTCAGATCGGCAGATTATAACTACCTGAATTCACCCGATGATATTTATGTGTCGCAATCACAGATAAAATTATTTGGCCTGAAAACAGGTGATACTGTTAAAGGAACAATCAGACCTCCAAAAGAAGGAGAAAAATATTTTCCGCTGATAAAGGTTGAATCTATTAACGGAAGAAGCCCTGACTATATTCGCGACAGGGTACCCTTCGACTACCTTACACCCCTCTTCCCTAATGAGAAATTCACTCTTTGTTCACCGGGTGAATCAACAATCTCTGTAAGGGTTGTGGATATGTTTTCTCCTATTGGAAAGGGACAAAGAGGACTTATAGTAGCCCAACCAAAAACAGGAAAGACGGTATTACTCCAGGAAATTGCAAACGCAATTGCCAAGCATCATCCCGAAGTATACCTTATGGTACTGCTTATTGATGAACGTCCTGAAGAAGTAACCGATATGTCCAGAAGCGTTAATGCAGAAGTTATTGCTTCAACATTCGATGAGCCGGCCGACAGGCATGTAAGGGTGGCCAATATCGTGCTTGAAAAAGCAAAAAGAATGGTTGAGTGTGGTCATGATGTGGTAATACTGCTCGACTCAATAACAAGGCTGGCAAGGGCATATAATACAACTGCTCCTGCCTCAGGTAAGGTTCTCTCAGGTGGTGTCGATTCAAATGCACTTCATAAACCAAAAAGATTTTTCGGAGCAGCACGTAATATCGAGAATGGCGGATCACTAACTATTATTTCCACCGCACTTACCGAAACCGGATCAAAGATGGACGATGTAATCTTTGAAGAATTTAAAGGTACCGGTAATATGGAACTACAGCTCGACAGGAAATTATCAAACAGGAGAATATTCCCCTCAATTGATATACCTGCCTCAAGCACCCGTCGTGAAGATCTTCTGATCGAAAAGACAGCCCTTAATAAAATATGGGTGCTTCGTAATTACCTTACCGACATGAATTCAGTTGAAGCAATGGAATTCCTGCGCGACAGGCTACGTCAAACCAATTCAAATGAAGAATTCCTGGTGTCGATGAATAGTGAATAAAATATTTTCTATCCATTAACCAGTAAATAATATTAATAACTGTTAAATATATAACACCAATAAAACAATGGGAAAAAAGAAATTTATAACATGTGACGGAAACCAGGCTGCATCTCACGTAGCTTATATGTTCAGTGAAGTTGCCTGTATCTATCCAATCACTCCATCGTCTAATATGGCTGAAAATATTGACGAGTGGGCTGCAAATGGTAGAAAAAACATTTTTGGCGAAGAAGTTAAAGTAGTCGAGATGCAATCTGAGGCAGGTGCTGCCGGTGCAGTGCACGGATCACTGCAGTCGGGTGCTCTTACTTCTACTTTTACCGCTTCACAGGGACTGCTGCTTATGATACCTAATATGTATAAGATTGCCGGTGAGTTATTACCGGGAGTTTTTCATGTAAGCGCCAGGTCTGTTGCAGCACACGCTCTTTCAATCTTCGGAGATCACAGCGATATTTATGCAACCCGTCAGACCGGTTTCGCAATGCTTGCCAGTGGCAGTATCCAGGAAATTATGGATCTTGCTGGTGTTGCTCACCTCTCGTCAATTAAGTCGAGGATTCCCTTCGTGCATTTCTTCGATGGTTTCAGATCATCACACGAGATTCAAAAAATTGAAGTTCTTGAGAATGAAGATTTAATGAATCTGATCGACTATGATGCACTTAAACGGTTCCGCGATAATGCACTAAATCCTGAGCATCCTGTAACAAGAGGTACAGCGCAGAATCCTGATATCTATTTCCAGGCCAAAGAATCTGTTAACTCATTCTATGAGCCTTTGGCTGATATAGTTGCAGATTATATGAGCGAAGTATCAAAAATAACAGGTAGAGAATATAAGCCATTTACATATTTCGGCGCCCCTGATGCTACAAATATTATTGTTGCTATGGGATCTGTTACCGAAACAATTAAAGAAACACTTGGTTATCTATTATCAAAAGGTGAAAAGGTCGGACTGATCTCAGTTCATCTCTATCGTCCTTTCTCAGAAAAATATTTCTTCGATGTACTTCCCGACACTGTTCAGAAGATTACTGTTCTCGACAGAACAAAAGAACTGGGAGCAAATGGAGAACCATTGTACCTTGATATAAGGGATATGTTCTACGAAAAGGAGAAAAGACCTCTAATCCTTGGTGGACGCTTCGGTCTGTCATCAAAAGACACCACGCCGGCTATGATAATGTCTGTATACCAGAATATGGATATAGATAAGGCCAAAAACCTGTTTACCCTGGGTATTAACGACGATGTTACATTTAAGTCACTCCCGGCTCTGCCTGAGATAAATGTTTGCGATAAATTCCTCTACTCTGCCAAGTTCTACGGACTGGGTTCTGATGGTACTGTTGGTGCAAATAAAAACTCAATTAAGATTATTGGCGAATCAACAGATAAGTACTGCCAGGCATACTTTGCTTACGACTCTAAAAAATCAGGTGGTATAACAACATCACACCTTCGCTTTGGAGATACTCCTATTCGTTCGACCTACCTGGTTAATACACCCGACTTTGTTGCCTGTCATGTTAGCCAGTACCTCGAGAAGTACGATATGCTAAAAGGTCTGAAAGAAGGTGGTACCTTCCTGCTTAATGCTCCGTTCGACGCCAATGAGGTGGATGAGCATATGCCTGCCTATTTTAAAAAGTATATGGCCGAAAATAATATCAATTTCTATATTATCGATGCCACAAAAATAGCAACAGAGATCGGGCTGGGTAACAGAACCAACACTATAATGCAGTCTGCTTTCTTTAAGGTGGCAGAAGTAATTCCTTACGACCAGGCAGTAGCCGAAATGAAGAAATTCATTGTTAAGTCATACGGATCAAAAGGTGAAGATATAGTTAAGATGAACTATGCTGCCGTTGATCGCGGAGGCGATGTAACAAAGGTAGATGTACCTTCTTCATGGAAGGATGTAAAAGTTGAAGCGATTAAGGAAGATAACTCACTTCCTGACTTTATTAAGAATGTATGTAAGCCTATAAACGACCAGAAAGGCGACGACCTGCCAGTAAGTGCATTTGTTGGAAGAGAAGATGGAACATTCCCTTCAGGAACTACTGCTTATGAAAAAAGAGGTATTGCTACATGGACACCCGAATGGATTGGCGACAACTGTATCCAGTGTAACCAGTGCTCCTATGTTTGTCCTCACGCAGCAATTCGCCCCTTCCTTCTTACAGATGAAGAAGCAGCAGCTGCCCCCGAAGGAACAAATACTATACAGGGCATAGGCGCTACCAAAGAGTATAAATTTAAGATACAGGTTAGCCTGATGGACTGTACCGGTTGCGGAAACTGTGCCGATGTTTGTCCTGCAAAGGAAAAAGCTCTTGTAATGAAGGCTTTCGATACACAGCTTGCTGAAGCAGATCGCTGGACATATATGCACGAGGAAGTTGGTTATAAAGATACTGTGGTAGATAAAGCCAAAACTGTTAAAAACAGTCAGTTTGCTCAGCCCCTCTTCGAATTCTCAGGTGCATGTGCAGGTTGCGGCGAAACTCCTTATATCAAGGCTATTACCCAGCTCTTCGGCGACAGGATGATTGTTGCAAATGCAACCGGTTGTTCTTCAATATATGGTGGTTCAGCTCCTTCTACTCCCTATACCGTTAATAAAGATGGTCACGGACCGGCATGGGCTAACTCACTCTTCGAAGATAACGCCGAGTACGGATTTGGTATGGCAACAGGTATAAACAAGCTTCGCCAGAGGATTGAAAGACTTATGAATGCTGCTATCGAAAAAGGAGTGGCAGACTCATGTAAGGAAGCTTTCAATGCATGGATCGATGCTAAAGAAGATGCCGAAGGATCCAAAACAGCATCAGCAGCCGTTATAGAAGCATGTGAGAAGGAAAATTGCCCTGAATGCAAGCAAATCATCGAGCTTAAACAATATCTTATTAAGAAGTCAATGTGGATATTTGGAGGCGACGGATGGGCTTACGATATAGGTTATGGCGGTCTCGACCATGTTATTGCCTCAGGCGAAGATGTAAATATCCTTGTTATGGATACAGAGGTATACTCCAATACAGGCGGACAGGCTTCAAAGGCCACTCCTGTAGGAGCAGTTGCCAAGTTTGCTGCCTCAGGTAAGAAAATTCGTAAGAAAGATCTCGGACAGATGGCAATGACCTATGGTTATGTCTATGTGGCCCAGGTTTCAATGGGTGCAAGCCAGTCTCAGTACTTTAAGGCCATCAGGGAAGCAGAAGCCTATCCCGGACCATCACTGATAATTGCATATGCACCCTGTATTAACCACGGACTAAGAGCAGGTATGGGTAAAACACAGGCCCAGTCAGGCGATGCAGTTAAGAGTGGATACTGGCATAATTTCAGGTTCGATCCCAGTCTCGAGAAGGAAGGTAAAAATCCATTCCAACTTGATTCCAAGGAACCCGACTGGAGCCTGTTCCAGGACTTCCTTAAGTCAGAGGTAAGATATACTTCACTTATGAAATCTTTCCCCGAAGAAGCAAAAGTACTGTTTGCCGCAGCCGAGGAAAATGCAAAATGGAGATATAATTCCTACCAGCGTCTTGCAAAAATGGAATATTAAAAACTTATTCTATATACCAAAAAAGGCTGATTTAACGATCAGCCTTTTTTTATTATAAGATTATAAGATTTTAAGATTATAAGATTGAAGATTTAAAGATATTTTAAACTTTTAAACCTTTATAGCTATCTTTGCGCCATGGCGAGAATACTGGCAATAGATTACGGTAAAAAACGAAGCGGGATAGCCGTTACAGATATTACTCAGACCATTGCCGGTCCGCTTACCACAGTTCCCACAAATGAACTGGAGAAGTTCTTAAAGGACTATACCGAAAAAGAAGATGTTGAAGCGCTTGTTATTGGTTACCCCAGAGACATGAACAATCAGCCCTCAGATTCGGTTAAATATATAGATCCGTTTATTAATCGTCTCAGGAAAATTTTTCCAGACCTTCCTCTGCACCTGGTGGACGAAAGGTTTACTTCATCCATAGCAATGAGGGCAATGATAGACGGAGGAATGAAAAAAAGCGACAGACAGAATAAGTCTAATGTAGATAAGATAAGTGCATCACTGATACTACAGTCTTACCTGCAGCAGGCAAGTAATAAAAAAAATAGTTAACTAAGAAAATGATTTACCCGGTATATGTATACGGTCACCCCGTACTGAGAAGGAAATCAGTTGATATCGATCAGGACTATAAGAACCTGGATGAACTGATTAATAGCATGTTTGAGACAATGTATAGGGCCGATGGCGTGGGACTGGCTGCTCCACAGGTAGGTAAGAACCTCAGAATCTTTATTATTGACGGTACCCCTTACGGCGAAGATGAGCCCGAGCTGGAAGGCTTCAGGAAGGTTTTTATTAATGCTCATATAACCGAAAAAGACGGTGTTGTTGTGCCTATGAACGAAGGATGCCTGAGCATCCCTGAGATAAGGGAAGATGTTGATCGTGAATCGAGGATAAGGATCCAGTATTACGACGAAAACTGGGAGTTTCACGACGAGGTAATGGAAGGATTCAGGGCCAGGATTATTCAGCATGAATACGATCATCTCGATGGTATACTCTTTACTGATAAGATAAGTCCCATCAGAAGGCGAATGCTTAAGGGCAAATTAACCGGACTGAGCAAGGGTAAATTCGATGTCGACTATAAAACCGCGATTGCCAAATAAATAATTCATCCCATTTTATTAACTTTATACAGTTAGCTGTAATGTTGTGCTGTATAAAGAGATCCCTTTTGTAAGATTTACTCTTCCTCTTGTGGCGGGTATACTGCTGCGATACTATATAGGCTATACCCTGCCCTATTCTATATTATTAGCCCTGATAATAGCTCTTATACTTGCAAGCAGGTTTTCCGACGACCGCTTTAAATCCCTTGCATATGGAATAATCCTTAATATATTCCTGCTTACATCAGGCTACATCCTCTATTCACAGAAATATAATATGCTTGCCAGTACAGAGGCGCCGCAGGGCATATACACCGTACGGGTTGATGAAAAGCCCGTGCCACGCGATAAATCAATCAAAGTTCCCTCATCAATAATGGTCCCTGGCTCTAAGGGTAAATACAGGGCGGGCACAAAGATAATGCTCTACTTTCCACCCGAAAGCGAAGTAGCTTATATAAGGCCAGGTACCTTGCTTGAACTTAAGCTCTCTCCTGTAGAAATACAAGACTTTGACACCCTCGACAATTTTGATTATAGCAGGTATATGCTTCACATATCTTATAAATTCTACTCCTTTGCAGACAGCTATACCACAACTGAAAAATATTCGCCGGGGATTAAGCAGCGATCAGCATCCATCCAGCATAAGCTACTGGCAAAATATTCATCCCTGCTCGACGACCCTCAATCACTGGCTATTGTTTCTGCTCTTACACTGGGATACAAAGATCAGCTGGATGAAGAAATAAGAGATAAATTCAGTGGTGCCGGTATAAGCCATATTATGGCAGTCTCAGGCTTACATGTAGGGATTATTATGCTTATAATAAGCGGACTCCTGAAAATACTTCGGCTAAGGTCGCGCCACCTGAACCTCCTGCTTATTATATTTTCGGTATGGACCTTCGCTCTTATTTCAGGTCTTTCTCCTTCGGTAACAAGGGCCTCACTAATGTTCACCTTTGTATTTGCAGGCAAATATATCGGCAGGCATGTTAAGCCTCTTAACTCGCTTTTTGCATCGGCCTTTATCCTGCTTGTTGCAAATCCTTTTATCCTCTTCTCGGTAAGCTTCCAGCTATCCTATTCAGCTGTACTGGCAATACTTATATTCTTTAACAAGATAAATGGCCTGATAAACTTTTCAGGCCTGCTACTCAGAAAATTATGGTCGCTTATATCCCTTACCCTGCTTGCCCAGGCCGGTACTCTTCCCTTTGTTTTATACTATTTCAGGTCTGTACCCATACTTTCTGTCTTTACAAATATTCTGGCCATCCCACTAGCATTTATGATAATAATAACGGGTCTGCTGCTGCTTACTGTTCCCTCATCATTAATAATCAGCGATATCCTTGCCCGCCTGCTTACAATTGAAACAAAACTGCTCTACTCTATCGCCGACTGGATAAGCTCTATCTGAAAAGGAAGTGGGAGTTTGAAGGTTTAAATTCGCAATAAAAAGAACGGCTAAACACTAAAACCATTAAACACTTAGACCGTTCATACTATTTTTTAGCGAAAAAATAGTATGAACTTACTCCGTTTTCTTAAATTTGCCCTGTTCTCAAATTTAAATCAGTAATGAGGATTGTTATTGCAGGAGCTGGCGAAGTTGGTACCCATCTGGCAAAGATGCTTAGCAACGAAAACCACGATATAGTTATTATCGATACCGAGGAAAGCAGGCTTAAGCCTATTGATGCAAATTGCGATGTGCTTACTACCCTCGGATCGGCCACATCTGTTAACCTCCTAAGGGAAACACTAGGTAAGAAAACCGATCTTTTTATTGCAGTAGCTCACTCAGAGGATACAAATATTACTGCTTCTATACTTGCAAAAAGACTGGGTGCCATTAAAACAATAGCACGAATTGATAACCGTGAATACCTCGAACATACAACCAGGGAGTTTTTCAGATCTCTGGGTATTGACTCGATGGTATACCCCGAATTAATTGCAGCCAAGGAAGTACTCGGACTGCTTCATGAAACAGGTACAACTGAATTTATGGAATTCTCTGGGGGCATCCTTGCTCTTTATGTCCAGAAACTGGAAAAAAATGCACCTGTAGTGCATCATACTCTTAAAGAAGTCGCTTCATCACCTGAATTCTCACAGTACAGGGCAGTAGCAATAAAAAGACTTGAAAAAACCATTATCCCAAGGGGAGATGAAGAGTTCCAGGAGAACGATCTGGTTTACGTGGTTTCGACAAGAGAAGGCATCAAGGAAATGATGAAATTCTCAGGTAAAGAGAACTTTATTGCCAAGAATATTCTTATCCTTGGTGGAAGTCGTATTGCACGCAAGGTCTGTCATTCAATCCAGAAAGAGTGCAATATTAAGCTGATAGAACAGGACAGCGAGAAGGCCATCGATCTGGCTGATGAGCTTGAGGATACCCTTATTATAAAAGGAGACGGCAGGGATGCTGCACTTCTTGTTGAAGAAGGTATTGAGAAAATGGACGCCTTTGTGGCCCTTACAGGTAATTCAGAAACAAATATTTTATCCTGCCTCCTGGCCAAAAGACTGGGTGTAAAAAGAACTATCGCAGAGGTTGAAAATGTTGAATATATCAATCTTGCAGAAAACAGTGGTGTTGATACCATTATCAATAAAAAAATATCGGCAGCCAGCAGGATCTTCAGGCATACTACCAATCCGAATGTTACACAGGTAAAGTGTATGACAGGTACAGATGCTGAAGTACTTGAGTATAAGGTGCCTTCCGGATCTAAAATAACAAAGGCACCACTTCACTCTGTTAACTTCCCCAAGGGAGCCATTGTTGGAGGAGGTACACGAGGAGGCAAACCATTTATTGCAACAGGAGATACCCATATACAGGCCAACGATCGCATCGTTGTATTTACGCTGCCCGAAGCCTTTGAAAAAGTATCTAAGTTTTTTATTTAAAAATATTCAATGCTTAACGGTAAAGTAATACTCAGGATTCTTGGACTGCTGACTTTTCTACTGGGGATTTGTATGTTACTTACTGTTCCGGTTGCCGCTATCTACGGCGACGGAGATACCATGGCACTGCTTACCTCCTCGGCCATTGCACTGCTAACAGGACTGGTTACATCAATTATTTTCAAATCAGACCGCGAACAGTTGGGCAAAAGAGAAGGCTTTATGATTGTCACCCTCTCGTGGATTATCTTTTCAGTCTTTGGAAGTCTACCCTTTGTTCTAAGTGGCGAAATACCATCCTATACCGATGCATTTTTTGAAACCATGTCCGGTTTTACTACCACCGGTGCATCCATCCTTACTGATATTGAAGCCTTGCCACATGGCTTACTTTTCTGGAGATCGATGACACAATGGCTTGGGGGTATGGGCATTATTGTTCTTTCAATAGCCATCCTGCCCTTTCTTAAACTGGGTAATATACAGCTCTTTGTTGCAGAGGTACCCGGACCAACACCCGATAAGTTAAGACCCAGGATAAAAGATACTGCCAAACGTCTGTGGGCTATATATCTTATATTTACAGCTGCTGAAACAATAATGCTATGGGCAGGCGAAATGGACCTCTTTGATGCAGTAAACCATTCTTTTACAACAATGGCAACAGGTGGCTATTCGACAAAAAATGCAAGTATTGCAGCCTTCAATTCTCCGTATATACATTATGTTATTACCGGGTTTATGATTATTGCGGGGACTAACTTTACGCTGGCCTACCTGGGGTTTCACGGAAAATTTAAAAAGATTATCCAGAACGAAGAGTTTGTTTTCTATATATCTGTACTGCTTGTAGCAACTGTAATAGGTGGGACTGTTCTGTACTTCCATCACGACCATCCACTAGAAGAATCGTTCCGCGACTCTGCCTTCCAGGTAGTATCTATAGTTACTACAACAGGCTATGCAACAGTAAATTACTGTCTGTGGGTGCCCTTCCTGGTCCTGTTCTTATTTGTATTAATGTTTACCGGCGGATCGGCAGGATCGACAGGCGGAGGTATTAAGATGGTTCGACTGCTGGTACTGGCAAAAAACAGCCGACAGGAGCTCAGAAGACTTATTCATCCCAATGCTGTGATACCGGTAAGGCTTAATCATAAAATGGTACCACAGCAGATAATATATAATGTGCAGGCTTTTATGGTCTTCTACCTTATTATCACGGCTTTTAGTGCCCTGGTAGTATCTGTTATGGGATATGATATTGTAAGTTCGCTAAGTGCTGTTGCTGCTACCCTGGGAAATATCGGACCGGGCATGGGTGCTGTGGGGCCAGCAACGAATTATGCACATTTCCCTGTATTTGGAAAATGGTTTCTTTCTTTTCTTATGTTGCTGGGAAGGCTCGAACTATTTACTGTGCTTGTGCTTCTGCAGGGTGCTTTCTATAAAAGATAAGCCTGCTAATACTCCAGAACCCCTATTCCCTCTCTTACAACAAGTGGCTCATCTCCGGTGCAATCAACAACAGTGGAGGGTTCATTATTGCCAAAACCTCCATCAATCACTATATCTGCAAAGTCTCGGTATTTCTCGTAGATAAGCTCAGGGTCGGTAGTATATTCAACTATTTCGTCTGGATCGTGTATCGATGTTGTTATAAGCGGACTGCCAAGATCAGCTATCAGGTCAAGTACAATCTGGTTTGATGGAATCCGTATACCAACGGTCTTCTTTTTATTTTTAAAGAGCTTTGGTATCTGGTTATTAGCCTGCACAATAAAGGTAAAGGGACCCGGAGTGTTTCGCTTTATCAGCTTAAAAATATTATTATCCCTTATAATAGTATATTCAGCCAGCTGAGAGAGATCGTGAAAAAGCAACGACATATTTGGATTCCGGGGATCAAAGCCTTTAAACTTTGAGATCTTCTCTATTGCCTTATTACACCTTATATCACAGCCAATCGCATATACCGAGTCAGTCGGGTAAATTACTACCCCACCCTTCTCAAGCGAATCAGAAACCCTCCTGATATGCCGTGAATTCGGATTAGACTCATATATCTTTATCAGCATAGCGTAATATTAAAGGGTCAAATATATGGAAAAAGAGGCGAAGAGCAAAGGGGTAAGAGCTGAGAGCTAAGAGCAAAGGGGTAAGAGCAAAGGGGTGTTGGAGTAAATCCACAAATTTGTTTCTTTTCTCATCAGGGAGAAAAGAATAAAAAAAAGGGTAAGCTACTTATATCGCACCGCTACAACCACCTACCCTTGCTGCCTTCCGGCCCTGGGGGAGTTCAGTAGGAGCTGGTCGTACAAGACTTACCCCGCACAAAAATAGCAACTTTTACTTAGCTAACAAAAAATAAATCACTTGCCATCAGTAAGCGTTTTGAATTTTTTTATTTTATATTTGTTTTCACACCAGAAAAAGGTAGTTCCGACATTTTTAAAACTTAAAATACAAGTCATGGAAAACAAGGTATCAATATGGAAAGCAAATCTTAACACAGGACTTATTCTTGGTTTACTGGGAATAGTATGGACTCTATTCCTTTGGTTTATTGATCAATCACTAAATCAGACTCTGGGCTATGTATTTTTTATTGTAATAATTGCTGGTTTAGTCCTCGGGATAAGATCCTACCGCGACAAATACAAAAATGGCTTTATTACATACGGACACTCACTGGGCGCCGGAGTTATTATAATGCTTTATTACAGCATTATTACAGCTGCCTTCACTTTCATCCTTTACTCATACATTGACCCGGGTCTTACTGATAAGATGCTGGCAATGACAGAAATAAAAATGCTCGAAAAGGGTGTTCCTGAAAGTATGATAGAACAATCTCTGAAAATGTCTGCCAAATTTATGGCGCCATGGCTTATGGCAATATCAGGTATATTTGGCGGAGTTCTTATGGGAACAGTACTTTCTCTTATTGTAAGTATATTCACACGTAAGGAGGGCAATCCTCTTATAGACGATGCTATTGAAGAATAGGGCATGGATCTTTCTATTGTAGTACCACTTTTTAACGAAGAAGAATCTATTGAAGAGCTGGCATCCTGGATCGACAGGGTTTGCTCTTCCAACAAGCTAACATACGAGCTGCTGTTTATTGACGACGGCAGCTCAGACTCATCATGGGTGGTAATTAAAAAGCTTGCCTCGGCCAACTCCTGCATTAAAGGACACAGCTTCCGAAGAAACTACGGCAAGGCAGCAGCTCTGCATACCGGCTTTGAGATTTGCACAGGAGATGTCGTAATTACAATGGACGCCGATCTGCAGGACAGCCCTGATGAGATACCCGAACTCTTCCGTATGATAAAAGAAGATGGCTTCGATCTGGTATCGGGGTGGAAAAAGAAGCGTCACGACCCCTTTATAAAGAGGAGCACCAGCAAACTATATAATTTCACGGCAAGAAAGGCCTCGGGGATAAAACTACATGATTTTAACTGCGGCCTAAAAGCCTATCGTAAGGATGTTATAAAAAGCATTGAGGTATTTGGTGAGATGCATCGATATATACCCATGCTTGCGAAAGAGGCAGGATATAGCAATATCGGAGAAAAGGTAGTTATTCACCAGGCAAGAAAGTTCGGAGTTACCAAGTATGGCTTCGACAGGTTTATTAAGGGCTACCTCGATCTTCTTACAATAAGTTTTATTACCAGGTTTGGTAAAAGTCCTATGCATCTCTTCGGCATGCTTGGATCGCTTATGTTTATTGCCGGCTTTGCCCTGGCAGCCTACCTTGGAATAAATAAACTGGTGCATATTAAAGCTGGCTTAAGAGCGACACTGGTTACCAACAGTCCATACTTCTATATAGGACTAACTGCTATGGTGATAGGTACTTTGCTCTTTATGACAGGTTTTATCGGTGAACTAATTAATCGTAACTCATCAACACGAAATGAGTATCTGAAGAAAGACAGCACCCTGTAATTGTGGCTAATAAAACTTTACTACTGAATATTATTTTTTATCTCAAAAATCAAGCGACATATGAAAAAATTGTTTCTGACACTTATTGTAGTGATTTCTGTTATTGCAAGCGGATGTAGTAAAAAAGACGATCCCGAAACTAATGATTTTATTGGAACATGGGCAGGAACTTATACTGGCGAGGATGATAGCGGGTCCTGGTGGGCCGAAATCGATGCAAATGGTGATGTTACAGGTGGCGCAAGTTCGTCTGTAGTTATTGCCTCATTCCAACTGCTTGGTACTATTTCTCCCGAGGGTGAATTTACAGCAACAGCAGGATCGGCCTCAAACGGCACATTATTTACAGGACAATTTACCGATACAGAAGCCAGTGGCACCTGGTCAAACTCTTCACTTGGCTTTAGTGGTACCTGGTCGGGCGAAAGACACGACGGCCCCTTGAGATAAGAGGGTGTTCTCCATATTTATTTTATATCACACTGAATTCCAGCTCCAGTGTATTACCTGCTTCATCTACAATAGTGAGAGTATGCTCGCCTGGTGATGGCTGAAGGGCAAGCTGGTGAACTATGCTTGTTTCAGCAATAAAGGTATTATCCAGATGCCAGAATAGCCTGCTTCTGCTCTTTCTGTGTGCTGCTTCAAATACTACCCTTCCTCTTTGTCCGTCATTCTCAAGTGGAATATAAATACCATTCAGGTTACGCGGATAAAGAAGCTCTATCTGCGGCAGATCAGAATATCCTGCACAGTCAGGATGCATAGGAGGCAGATCGCGGTAATCATAATTACTTTTCTTATAGTACCATTCCGGTCCGGGTGGCAGTATAAACCACGACTTCTCAATTACCGGTCCACCCGAATAGCAATCAAGCCTCACCCTGTAAGTCTCATCTTCTGTAAGGTGAATAACTTTATGATAGGGACATGCTACAGCAGTAAGTGACTTTATTGGCACGGGCTCAACCACTATATCAGGGCAGGCTGCAGATGCTCTGTGTCCGCTTTCTGCGCAGATATCTATATAGGTCATATCACCCATGGGCTCTGTAAACCAGCTATCAGGATTAAGAAGATCAACTATATCGAAGAGCAGAGGGGCAGCACTGCCCACTCCAGTTAGCCCCGTTCTCCCCTCCCCGTCAGCATTACCTGCCCACACACCGATAGCATAGTCAGGGCTGACAGCAATAGCCCATGCGTCCCTGTACCCAAAGCTGGTACCTGTCTTCCATGCAATATTCTCTGAAGAAGAAAAATTCTTCCATCCCGAATAGGCCTCGGGTCTGTTTACCTCCTTCATAGCCTCAAAGGTGCACCATATAGAACCTGCTGATAGCGGAAGGGGATCTATGATGGTTCCTGACCTGGCATCCTCCACTAAATATGGTTTATTATACCTTGGCATCACCTGCTTACCCTGCTCATAATGCTTTAGCAAAAATGCCATTCTCGCATATACTCCGGTTAGTTCAAGCAGGTTTGCCTCGCCCCCACCCAGAATCAGGGATAAACCATAGTGATCGGCATCGTAGCTAAAGCTTGTAAATCCCAGTCCGTTAAGGAGATGAAGAAACCTGTCGGGTGTATATACCCTGAGCATCTCAACAGCAGGGACATTCAGCGATCTGCTTAAAGCCTCTGAGGCCTTAACCACACCCCTGTACTCCAGGTCATAATTCTTGGGTGAATAACCTGAGAACTCCACCGGTACATCCCTTACCAGCATATGAGGGGTAAGATCTCCCGACTCAAGCATGGCAGCATAAAGAAAGGGTTTTAGTATGCTTCCTGTCGACCTGTTTGCCCTGACCATATCTACATCCCCCGAATGAAGAGATCTTTGATCGCTTAAATTACCTACATATGAAATTATTCTGCCCGTTTCAATCTCCACAACAAGAGCTGCAATATTATGAATCTCATTATCTGCATTATCGAGCATATTTCTTCTGGTAAGCTCAATTACCTGTTTTTGTATATCCAGGTCTATCGTCGTGTTAAGGCTTTTTCTGTTTTCATCCTGTCGTACAATATTTGTTACTGCCGGGGCATATCGCGGCAAGGAGAAAAGAGCAGCGGGAAGAGGCTCATCCATGGCCAGTGCTGCAGTAAGTGAATCTATCTCTCCCCTGGCCTGCAAAAGTGACAGCAGGGAATTGCGTTTATCCAGGAGAAGATCATCGTTCCGGCCCGGATAGATCAATGAGGGTGAATTTGGTAAAACTGCGAGCAGGGCTGCTTCGCCCCACGACAGCTCACTGGCTTCACGATTAAAGTAACGCCACGAAGCAGCCTCTATACCAACAATATTGCCTCCAAAAGGAGCATTTGCTGCATAGAGCTCAAGCACTTTCGTCTTGCTATACCTTAGCTCCAGCTTAAGAGCCATAAAGATCTCAAGCAGCTTACGAGGGATGGTCCTGGGGGGATTATCACCACTCAGTCGTGCTACCTGCATGGCAATAGTGCTTCCTCCACTTACAATTTTTCCCTCCCGGATATTTAGCAAAAGACTTCTGAAAAGAGCCGGAACATTTACTCCGGGATGATAATAATACCATCTGTCCTCATAGTTGATCAGGGCCCTGATATAATTATCAGGCAACGATACAGATGAAGGGAAACGCCACTGCTCATCAGCAGCTATATGAGCTCCCAACAAGCGACCATCAGACGATCTGGCTACTGTTGATAGTGGCTTATCGAACCTGGGAAGAGCCACAATTAACAACACAAAAATAAAGCCGGCTACTACATATAATAAAGTCCGTATAAGCCGTTTCCTTATGCCTCCTCCACTGCTCATTGATCTAATAATCTGTTCCTTATTGCTTTATAACCTTAACCCTCTTACCGGCAGTCTTTGCAAAGAAATCATTATCGTACATGCCCTCGCAAACAGTTGCCGGGAGAATATATTCACCTTCATATGAGGCACTTAAATTCACTACATAGTGATAACTTTTACCACGCGGAAGATTAAAGTAGGTATATACCCTGTCGTCGCGTATATCCCTGTAATCGAAGGGACTATTATCTTCAACGGCAGCTCCTTCAAACAGTCTGGTATTGATAATCTCCCAGCCAGACGGAAATATCTGCGTCAGGGCGAGGTCATAAACATCTACTGCAGACTGGTTTGTTATATACACTTCTGCAGTAAAGTCAGTACCCTGTGCCAGCAAAGCAGGATCTGTTATTCGTCCGGATTTATCCTTATATTCAATACGCAACTCTATACCTCTGTTTTCAGACTCTTTGGAAAAATCAATAGGTGTGCCTGTCCATGCAAAAGACACATAAACAGGTTTATTTCCAGTGTTTTCCACGCTTACTTCAGCACCACCTTTCTTATCGTTATTAATCTCATACTCATCAAGCACCTTACGTGAGCTATGCTTCTTCTTGCTTCCATCAACTGAGAGGCTGTATTCTATAGCTTCGCTAATATCCTGCTCGCCAAAGAATTCAGATAAGGCCATCAGGCTCCAGGCTGTTGCCTGGGTGTTCATCCACCTGCCCGAAGCAAGAGCATCTGATATCTCTTTTGCCACCCTGAAGGCCTCTTCGTCTTTTCCAAGCAGGCTTAAGGTATTTAGAATTACTGCTTTAGTCCTGTCGGCAGAGCCATAGATCTGGTAATATGATCTTTTTGGCGAGAGGTCCCTGAGGTCAGATAGCTCAATACCAACCTCTTCTCTGCCAGAAAGTATGTAGGCCGAAGCAAGATACCACCTTGCCAGGAACTCAAGATCATCACTTCTTTCCCTGAGCCTGTTCATGGCCCCGCTTGCCGGCTCTCCGGCCAGTGAAAGAACATAGAGAGCATAGGCCTGGCTCACCTGCTCATAAGGCTGTGAAGTATTAAAACGATACCTGTTAGTGCTACTCTTTAGCCAGTCAATAAGCCTGCTTTTTACGCTTCCCGGTATGCCATAGCCGGCCTTTTCTGCTTCAACAATAAAATGTGCGGCATATATACTGCCCCAGGTACTCTCGTAGCTACCTCCCGGCCAGAATGCCATAGCCCCGCTTCCAAGCTGGAACTGTCTCATCTGATCAAGGGCTGTCATAATATTGCTGTTTACCTCCGATAGTTTTGCCTCACCCACTTCACTCAGGTCCTTAAGGTAGAGCTGAGGAAATACTGCCGAAACTGTTTGTTCAATACAGCCATGAGGGTAGCGCATCAGGTAGCCAAGTCTCTTTTCCAGGTTTAATGGCAAAATACCACTTACTTCAATCTTCCCATGGTTAGATCCAAGTGTTCCAAAAGCATCCATCGATACACCATAGGATGCACCCGGCTCTATCTTCTTAATTTCTCCCTTTGTTTCCGGTGGGTTGGGATTCCTTATATCAATAAATATTTCATGCTTACCACTTTCTTTTCCTGAGCTGGCTGTAATATCAATTTTTGCCTTGCCTGTAGTGGCAGCCACCGTATAGCTAAATTCCATCTCATACTCACCCGGTCCGTCTACCTCGAGGATCTTAGCCGTTTCTCCCAGGGGCAGAAGCAGATCTGATGTTTCTATCTCTACATTTACCTTTTTAATATTCTCTTCCATAACAAAGACCGCTACCGGCACACTTATCTTCTCGCCCGGAGCCAGCACCCTGGGTAAGGTACCCAGAACCATCACCGGGTTATTTACCGGAACCGACTTTTCAGCATTACCATAAGCCTTTTTACTAGCTGCCACCGCCATAACCCTTACAGATCCAATATATTGAGGCAGTCTAAGTGTATGAGTCCTGCTCTTTCCGGCAGCCAGGACAAAGGGCCCCACTACTTCTACAACCGGCTCAAAGCGCTTACCTTCATTTTTAGAATTATCGGTCCCTGCCTCATCACCACCTATTGCAAACATCTTCTCAAGCTCACCACCGTAAGCACCCAGAACATACCTGTACATATCCCATGTCTTTACACCAAGGGCCTCCTTGCTAAAGAAAGACGGCCAGGGATCTGGTGTTCTGAAGTTTGTAAGATCGAGCAGGCCCTCATCTACAATGGCAAGGGTATATTCCATAGCCTTACCATCCTTTTCACTTATCTTCACTGTAAACTCCTGCTCAGGCCTGAGCTTATCAGGCATTTCAATAAGTGGATTAAGATGAGACTCAGGATTTTCTATGCTTACAGGAGCAATACCGTACATCCTTATTGGCAAATCGTTAGCTGTTTCTGCATGTGGATTAATAAGGCTTACATGCACATAAATATTAGGAGCCATATCGCTTGTGGCTTTAAAGGACCATGTAGTATTTTCCTGAATGTCCTTTATCCACTGCTGACGCAATACTTTTGATCCATTTTCAAGTGTAAGCAGGGCACTGGACGAGATACCTGCCGGAAAAGATACAATAACCTCTTCGCCAACATTATAAGAATCTTTTTCTGTAGATACATTCAGTATATCAGCACCACCGGCACTTTGCTTCCTGCCCCAGGGCCAGTCAAAATATACAACCTTACCGGCCACATTCGCTCCGGGAAGATCTACCAGGATAAGGTATCTTCCCCATGCTCCCTTCTGCACCTGTAACTTAAATAAGCCTTCGCCATTAACAGAATTTATTTTTGTGCTATAAACTGGCTTATGATAGGTGCGGCCATTATAGCTGGCCAGGTTCTCTCCGCTCCTGCTCCACCAGTATCTCCAATCCAGCTTATAAACCTTTACACCTATATCCGAAGCATTTACTTTTTTCCCATTCTGGTCAAGGCTTACTACATTAAAAATATGCTCCTCATCAGTATTAAGTCTTTTATATCTTTCATCCGACCAGGGGATGTCGAACCCGACATACTTATTAAACGGAGAGATCTTTTTAGTGATGCGGTTAATGCTAAAATCACCACCCGACTCAAAGACACGTGTAATAAATGTTGCCATCAGCATCTCATTTACATCATCATTAGCCCGAAAGGTGAAGCTTACATCAGCCTTACCCTCATTATCCAGATCGGCTTCGAACACCTTTTTTTCAGGGAAGTAAGGACTGCCAAAAGGTGCATCAAAGACAAAATCCCCATAGCCTTCGAAGGATGTACCAATCTCCCTGAATGTAGCATTAATGCGTGCTTTTAGTCCACTGCCAGGTGTGCCGTGCAACCACCTTGATTCAAGCTTAGCTAAATGATTTGTTCCGCCAAGCAGTATCTCATCTCCAAAATCAAGATTAATCTTCAGCCTGTTTGGCTTAACCGTCTCTATCCTTATTCGCTTATTAAACTCTGCTCCACCAACCTTTACCTTTGCGTTCCAGTTGCCGGTAGGATCATCTTCACCCGTTGTAAACCAGAAGGGATAAATTACCCGGTCGCTTTTTGTCCTGCTCATCCTTTTCACCAGCTGACCTCTTGTATCGTAAAGCTCAAAAAGGATAGGATGTCCCTTCGGCAGGCTCTGCATTTTATCTTCAAGGATAAACGAAACATATACTGAGTCGCCTGGTCTCCATACCCCTCTTTCGCCGTAAATAAAACCCTTGGTACCTGAGATGCTCGACTGTCCCGACACGTCAAAGTTACTCATCGACAGGGCGCTGCCATCCGTCATCTTAAGGTAACCAAACTCATCGTTCTTAGACACAACCAGGAGAAAGGGATTACGATCTGAACTAAAATCAGCAAAACCATCATTATCTGTTTTTACTGAAGCCAGCTGCTGGTTCTGGAGATCAAATGCATCTACCATCACATCGGCTATAGGCATGGCTGTCGAAAGGTCTGTAACCACTACATTAACCTTACCGGCCTTATCCCTACTGGCAATAATCCCGAAATTTGATCCAAGGATATTCCTGGTAACAAATTTATCGGGCGAATAATAGGCCTGCATACACGGATTATCCCTGTTCTGCCAATCGTAATATCTGTCATAATAAACACTGCTATACTCGCTTCTCGGATATGACCCTTCCTCTTCAACCGGGTAATAGTATTTATCTGCCTCTTCATCATTATCACAGGGAAAAAGTGAATATGATTTCCTGAAACCTATCTCCACCCTGTAGATAGCTCCCTTCTCCACCTCGATATAATTTGCAAGGTCAATACTAAAAGCATTCCAGCTTCCGTAATCAATCATCTTACTTTCACTTAGCAAATCAACCTTCGCTGCCATTATCTGTCGCCCGAAGTAGCTCAACTGATAAGAACCGTCGAGATTATTATCCTGCAGGAAGTAGTGAATATTATTAGAAAATATCTTTGTTATCCGCAGGTCTACCGCCTTCAGGTTAGCAGCCTCGAAAGGAAATATCAGTCCGTCTGACTGGGGCAATATTACCCCATCACCTCTTAACCTTACACCGGGCTTCACTCCGCCAAAGTCAACACTAAATTGAATATCCTCACCAAGGTTAAAGTCAAAGGCATTTGTAAGGGCACCATCAACTGTAATGCTATGATTACCAGTTAATTTACTTGTAGTAAATACATTCAGGGCATTACCTGTTCTGGATATCCTTTGTGCAGACCTGCCATCTATCATTACCATGCCGTTAAGCTCAATATCCTTATTTATAAGGTCGCTAAACTCAATCATCAGGTACTGTGATGGTGAGCTAACTACCCTCCACGAGGTCAGCTTAAACTCATTCATTGCGGGCACCTCAATCTTCTCGCTGCCTTTTAGATTCACCCCTGCAGCCTTTCCATCCCAGCTAACCGTAACGACAGACCTGGCCTCATTTCTTTCTATATTTCTTATATAGAAGACATGTCCTGTTCCATCATCCTGGTGCTCCCACTCAATCTCCAGGCTCTTGCCCTCCTGATCGGCCTTAATAATGGCTTCGGCTTCGGAGTATTCAAACTCCCCTGATGTAGATATAAAACCTTCCAGGTAATAATTCATTTCACCTTCGTCATCCAGAGAAAGACCGGTAAGATCAACGCTAAAGTTTTTTGATGGGGTAAGTAAGCTAAATTCAAACTCTTTAAGTAAGACATCCCTGCCAAAGACTTCGGCCAGGTTAAGCTTTGCAGTATATTCCTTACCCCACTCATAATTATTATCAGGGGTAAAGACAAGAGTATTTACATCATCCCATTCAAGCACGCCTTTTACAGCCGGACTAAGAGAAAAAACCTTAGCATCAGCCTGGCTACCTACCTTATCGGCATCAATTACAGCTTTGGTAAACTTTACTATAATCTCCTGGTCTCTCTTAATAGTACCGGAGGTATAACCAACAATATATTCCTGTGCCCTTAAATCAGGGACATCCATTGTGGTTTTACTGTTCTTACAGGATGGAAATAAATATACAAGAGCCAATAAAGTGGCAATAAGAAAGCGATGAATCTTCATTTGGTTTTAGGTTTAGGTCTAACATTGATAAAAGATTATCAAGTTAGCCTAAACCCCCGAAATTTGCAAAAGCAAAAATGAATTATGCATAAGGGATTTATCTCACTCTTCTATCCACTTCGGAGCAGGCTTCGGTTTTGGTTTTTTGCCATATAAGACATCATCCAGTCTCACTGCAATCCGTCTAAAGAAGAAATTATTATTTATGCCCCACCTGGCAAAGTCGTGCAGCCAGTTACTTTTATGAGAATAGGGACAAACGGCCATGCACCTGCCGCAGTCTGTTCCTGCCTGGCACCAGTAGGTAAAGCATGCTTCCTGGTCGATCTGCCAGTGCAGTCCGCCCTTATGCTGCTGCCTGTCGTCGGTTGGAATTGCAGCAGAGGGACAAACATGAGCACATTTCTTGCATTTAGTGCAAAAATCAATCACTGAATCCGAATGAGTAGGTATATCTGCATGTAAAGGAGCATCAGTTGTTACAACTGCAATACGTGCTCTTGGCCCCAGGCCGGGTGTCATAAGCAGGCCCATCCTGCCAATCTCTCCAAGCCCGGCATCCTTTGCTACCAGCGGACATATCACATCATAGTTTGCATCTATATGTGTGGTTGCCTCGTAGCCAAGACTTCGTAATGTAAGTGCAAGCTGGGTGGCTATCATACCCGAGTTAAGGTACTGACGGGCCGACTCCATTACTATTGGCGACTGCGGCCCGGTCATGGTAAGCTCGTAATCCATCTCAACAGTAAGAGCAATACCATATTTATGCTTATTCTCAAGAGGCCTGCCATATCTTTCCTTCCGTCCGCCGATGGTATAGAAATGATAATCCTTCATCTCAGCAATACCAACACTATGAGCCCCCATCTTCTTCGCCCATCCCTTCATAAATATGCTCAACTCTCTCTCCTCTTCTCCCTTTCTCCCCTTCTCTTCTTCCACTTCGCCCTTTGCCCTTTGCCCTTTGCCGGCATTATTTGACCTGAGGTCAAAGAATGCCTCCACCGCCTCAAAAGAGGCATGTGCAGCTGCAAAAGCCATCTTATTATAATAGCTGGTACCCTGGTTTAAGAGTCCGGGTCTGGATCTGAATTTATTATCCGGATCCATATTTTCGGGTCGCATGGCATAATAATCATCAAAGTTCTTCTCGCCCGGTTTAATCTCGTTACGTGAAAACATGGTATCCCTCTCATCCAAATGCCTCACAGGCACAGCCTTCTTATATCTTTTTCCCTTAATCGGTAAAAAGAACAGAAGGATGATGATAAAAAATATCCCTGATAATAAGTATAAGATCATATTGAAAGCAAGTTAACAATTTTTCTTTGCCCTATGCCCTTCGCCTTATCTATACTTCTCCTGGAACCTCCTGTACAGCATCTTATGCTTATTATCGAGGTCGATATCTCTACCCTGAATAAAAGCCTGCACCACATCGTTAGTCATCATATCCAGTATATCGCCTGTCGATATAAGAATATTTGCATCCTTTCCCTTTTCGAGGCTTCCTGTACGATCGTCGATTCCAAGTATCCTGGCATTATTAAGAGTAATCATCTGCAATGCCTCCTCCTTTGTCAGTCCGTAAGCCACTGCCTGTCCGGCTGCAAAAGGCAGGTTATAAGCACTTGCTCCCGAAGGGAATGTTATACCGGCACATATTCCCTCATCATAAAACATTTTAGCCAGCTTAAAGGGCAGTCTTGTATCGCTATGCTCATAGGCCGGCATAGCCTGTATAGTACTGAGCACCACGGGTATATTATTATCCTTAATAAAATCCTTTACCATCCAGGCACCTTCATCAGCATTTACAAGAACTATTTTCTTTACTCCCTTATCCTTCGCAAAATTAATGGAAGCAAGTATGCCCTGTATATCTGAAGTCTCGATAAAGAGAATCTGCTCACCTGTAAAGAGTCCCTCTATGGCCTCAAGCCTGAGGTTCACTTTTTCCGGCTTTTCCAGTTCTGCATAGGCAGCGGCATCGACAAACAATTTATCCAGCTCCTTAAAGCTATCTTCGAATGAAGCACCTGAGCCTCCCCTCATAAACATTGATCTTCTTCCTGTTTGTGGTGTCATCCTGGGCCAGCTGAGGTGCACACCATTATCAGGTGCATAGGCAGCATCTTCCCAGTTCCATGCATCAAGCTGCATCACGCTGGAAGTACCCGACAGCAGTCCGCCTGAAGGCACTACCTGTGCAAGTAATACTCCATTGGATCTTACCACGGGAATGGCATGAGAGTCGGTATTATAAGCAACGAGGGTGCGCACACCCGGGTTGATTGTTCCATTTTCGCGACTATCCTGTGTAACATCTATTGCACCTATCTCAGATAAGCCCAGGTCAGAACCTGTCATTATCAGTCCCGGATAAATATGCTTACCGCTGGCATCAATTATCTTATATTCGGCAGACTCAATATCTGTCTCACCATCTTTTCCTATAGCAGTAATCTTACCATTGTTAAAGGCAATTACACCATTTAAGATCACATCACCATTACCGGTATGTATTGTTGCCCCCTTAATCATTACAGGCTTATGCTGTTCAGGTGCAACAACAGGCAATACCTGGGCCTGCAGGTAGCTTACAGCTACAAAAACAAATGCTATATATAATATTATTTTCTTCATGGTTTCTAAGATTTAGTTGGTTCCCCTTCTGGTCATTGACGGCATTCTTCCGGCAGGAGGTGCTTCGGATTGCTTAAGTATTTTCTGAATGATCCTGTTCCTCTCCTCATCAATCTTTACCTTTATCTCAGCATCCTTTTCCTCATCAAAATAAATAGTACCATCCACCATTGTTTTACTAGCCCTTGCATATACCGAGAGTGGATTATCTGTCCACAGTGCAAGATCAGCATCCTTACCTTCCCTTATGCTTCCCATGCGATCGTCAAGGTGAAGTATCTTTGCTGTATTAAGAGTAACCAGCTTCAGGGCTTCTTCCTGTTCTATACCTCCGTATTTCACTATCTTACCAGCCTCCTGGTTAAGTCGTCTTGCCAGCTCTGCATTATCTGAATGCAGACAGGTAAGTACTCCCTGTTGCAACAGAGTTGCTGCATTGTACTGTATGCCTTCATAAACCTCATACTTATAGAACCACCAGTCAGAAAAGACCGATCCGGCTGCTCCATGCTCTGCCATCTTATCGGCAATTTTATAGCCCTCGTTAAAGTGAATAAGGGTATGAGCTTTTACGCCAAAGTCCTCAGCCAGTTTCATTATCATATTACCCTCGCTCTGAACGTAGGTATGACAGGTAATAAAACTTTTCTTTTCAAGAACATCAACTATAGGATCAAGCTCAAGGTCTCTCCTTGGAGCAATTTTTCCTGCTTTCTCTTTTTCCGACAGGGCATTATACTTATCCCATTCGCCCTTATACTCGAGTGCCCTCTGGTAAGCATCCCTTATTATATGTTCGGTTCCCATCCTTGTATTTGGAAACCTTGTTGTTGTTCTCTTAACATTTTCACCCAGTGCATGCTTCAGGAAACCAACCTGTCCCTCTATCTTCATATCCTCGGCTGATGATCCCCAGCGATGCTTAATAAGCACCGACTGTCCACCAATAGGATTGGCTGATCCGTGCAGGATATGTGCAGCTGTAACTCCACCCGAGAGCTGCCTGTACAGACTCATATCGGAGGGATCAATTATATCAGCTACTCTTACTTCAGAAGTAATGGCCTGGCCCACTTCGTTACTTGCAGCCATGGCAATATGAGAATGTTCATCCATAATACCGGGTGTAAGGTGCATCCCTGTAGCATCAATTACCCTGGCACTACCTGCTTTAAGGTCCTTTCCTACTTTTGCAATCTTACCATCTTTAACCAGCACATCGCATCCTTCGACTATACCATCATCCTCGTTAGTCCAAACAGTGGCATTCTTAAATAATACATCTTCCTGTACAGGCTTCTCCTCCCAGCCATAGGCAACAAAAGGATAAATAATCTTACCGTAGGAAGGCTTCTCCTTTTCCCGTCCCGGTCTCTTTAACGGAGCAGCCGCTTCACTTAATCTCTCACAAATCCATCTGTCGAGTTTACCTTCTGCAAGAACCACATCACCTTTTAAATCTGCCGCGTCGGCTATACCTGATAATCTTACTACTCCTTTATCAGTTGTCAGGGAGATGGTAAGAAGATTATTCTTAACAACAATGGTACTCTTCAGGTCTTTATCGCCCTCTTTAACCTTTATGGCAGGCTTATCTGGTTTACCGGAGACAATCATATCGTACGAAGCATCGCCAATATTAAGTTTATATGAACCCGACAGGTCAGGAAGGCTCATGTCGCTTATTACATAAGGAGTACCGTCTACCCAGTTCTCATAAATAATACAGTCATCATCAAAAATATTACCGGACGTGATCAGAAGGTTGGCAAGCATGCCCTTCTTTAAGGATCCCACAAGCTTATCGGCGCCCAGCATGCTTGCCGGTGTGTAGGTCATGGCTTTTAAGGCTGCTTCCTCACTAAGTCCATAATCAATACACTTACGCACGTTCTTCAGGAAATCATCCTGTGTACTCAGTCCGCTGGCAGTAAAAGCAAACTCAATACCTCCATTATTTACCATCATTGCATTTGCAGGAGCCATCTCCCAGTGCTTAAGTGTGCTCAGGGGTACTGATAGAGCGATATATGGATCTTTAACATCAGGGGCAGAGGGGAAGTTAAGGGGAAGGATCATCGCAACACCGCTCTTCTTTATCTCATCCAGCTCCTGGTACTCATCTCCGCCACCTTTAATAATATATTTATGTCCAAATTCATCGGCAATCTTATCTGCACGAAGAACCTCATATTTCTGACTTACCTCAAATATTTTGGGCAGGGATCTGTTTTTCTGAAGGGCTTCAAGAGAGGCATCATAGAAATATCCCTCAGGCAGGCTGGCATACCAGTCGGCATCCATATAAAACTGTCTCAGCAGGGCTATTGCTCCATACTGTGCTGTTGGATAAGAATCTTCCGAGGCGCCCCTGTTAAAGGAGTAGTTAGAAGATGCTTTATCCAAAAGAACTGCTTCCTGAGCCTTCTTATCTGTCAGTGTAACCAGGGCAGAAGTGCCCCTGGCTATACCATTATTATTAAATGTTGCCACCGTACCAAAGCCGGCATTCCTCCACTTTGCTGCTTCAGTGGGACTGACCTTAAAATCACCCACAGCATCATAGCTCTCATGAATCGACTGGTTCCAGTAGTCGGCCACCCTGGGTTTCTCGGCCGGCTGGCCACCACGCTGCGCCCCGCTCATAAATGCGGCCATCGGGTTTTGCTGAGAGCGTGCTTCCTGCTCCACGCCATAGGACGAATAGATATCGATAAATGAAGGATAAATATATTTACCTTTTAGGTCGCGGACTATTGTCCCCTTTGGAAAGGTAAGATCCTTGCCTATACTAACTATCTTTCCTTTTACAATTAGCAGATCAGCATCTTCAAGCACATGGTTATAGTCAACCACTATCCTTGCATTGGTAAGACCATATACTTCCATTCTTTCATCGCTTATACCCACAGTCGGAAAATTGTTCTGGGGTACAGCTTTAAAAAAGATCATGACAAGCATGGTCAGTAGCAGCAATTTTTTCATATAAAAAGTATTTAGTTGATGGTTCACGTATATCAGCGGAAAACAAATCAGCCTCAACTTCTCCGTTCTCCTCTATCCGTCCACAATTTACAAGCAATGATTCTTACTGGTATAAATCAGACTGTTAAAAAAGCATAAAATGCTTCCTCTGTTACCATTCTCCCTGGCTCTTACCTCTTACCTCTTACCTCTTACCTCTTACCTCTTACCTCTTACCTCTTACCTCTTACCTCTTACCTCTTACCTCTTACCTCCTCTTAGCCTTTAAGATAGTCCTTCAGGTAAGCGTATTCGCTGGTTAGTCTGCCCTCTTCACAGATTGTTGCTCTTTCGATCATACCCTTTCTTTTTCCTTCGATCAGCTCAGGCAGCACAAATTCAGAGAGCTGAGACCCAAAATCAGCCGATGCATCCCGGGGCAATTCGCCCGGCAGGTTATCGACCGACATAACTGTAATATTTCCAGAATTTTTAAAGGCAGGCTCTTCCTTTCCTGACACAGGATTAAAGCCATAGAAAGGATCGCCAATTGTTGTAGCCCTTGTTGTTGAAGCTATTGGCCCGTCAATATCGCAGCTCACGTCAGCTATTACTGAAATATTAAAGTCCTTATCATTAAGGTCATCACCATCAATAAAAACAGGAGATGCGGGATCCCAGAAGTGGGAAGCGACGTAAATATCGGCCACCCTGGTATATCTTTTAAAGGTAGACTCATATTCAGAGGGATAAGCGAAGAAGTGATGCAGATCGAATGCTTTACCCTCCTTATGTTTTACATAGTCACCCGGACTAAGCTGGCATACAACGGGAACATCAAATTTTTTATTCAGGAAATCATCGGGACTCACCTCAACGGCATTAGTCTGGCGAATAGTTTCCATAGCACCGTTACCTACTCTACCATCTCCGCTAACAAGTATTTTGAGTCCTGGTATCAGGTCTATCATTTTAAGTCCGGCCCATACTTCTTCGAGATCGTGACATTCATGACAGGGTTTAAGATTAAATCTGTCTGTCCTTATACCCCTTGCCCGCAAGCCATTATAGGCACCAACTATACCTGCCCATCGACCGAAGGCGACTACCCTGGCGCCATTATCCTGAGTAAGGTATTCATAGTCGATCAGTCTTACTTTATCCTCTATCATCCGCTGAAGCATTTCCCTGTTATAGGGCTGTTCTTTAGCCACATGAGCAAAGAAAAGGTATGTTTTACCCGGGATAAAGGTTGATTTCTCCACTTCCTTAACACCCATCAGTATATCGCAATCACCAAGGTCTTCTTTAAGTGGAATCTGAAGGTAGCGATATTCTTCATCCGAGTAGCATCTATAATCGCTGGGTTGCACAAAGAACTCAACATCAGGGTATTCTATCTGAAGGTCAATTATCTGTGAAGGAGTCAGCGGGACTCTTCTGTCGGGAGGATTCTTTGTCTCTCTAAGGATTCCTATTCTTAATCTTCTGTCCATTGCTTGATAAAAGTTTAGTTTACTACTCGGAAAACACAAAATTACGAAAAACTAACAATCCATTGGTCCAATTTTTGTACTATCTTTGCACGGAATATGCATCGAGCATGGAGCAAGGAGCAGGGAGTCTCTTTCCCTTTGCCCTCGCCCTATGCCCTTCGCCTCCACCGAGGCAATATTTGCCGAGGTGGTCATAATTGGGGCTGACCTGGTTTTGACAGCAAGATGAGGTGGTATGTAAGCATGCAGAGTGTGGTAGCGCTACTCTATAATCCAGTGTTGCAACTTTTTTAATTGGCGAAAATAATTTTGCTCTCGCAGCGTAACCGAATAACAGTAAGTTAAGCACATTCCGGTACCAGGTACTGGAACGAGACGTTTCCCGGGCGGTGATGCCCAGTACCAACCCGATCAGGAAGCGCACGCAATTCAGGGCTAGTTGGATGGGTTCTCTTCCCTGAAGGCGAAACTTTAAAGAGATAAGGAATAGTTTGGTTGTTTTGCACCTTGCCATTCTCGAAAACCAAGTAAGACTAAGCATGTAGAAAGCATATGGTCTCCTTGACTGGACCGGGGTTCGACTCCCCGCAGCTCCACGAACACTCAGAAAACAAACACCCCCGAAAGGGGGTTTTCTGTTTTTAGCGTACACGTCAGAAGCTCGCTATGCGAGTGTTTGCTATCTTTTTGCAGAACTGGAGCAAGTAAATACCGGTCTGCTTAATATTTATTTGCGATTGACCGTATTTTTTTGTATATTGATGTAATATGAAACTACCAGAAGGGGCCCATTAACGAATTATAATTCAATAAATTACCCGACTCCCATTCTTTTCTGTAAATTTTCTATAACCAAAATATTCTTAACTATGAAAGAACAATTAAATCTCTTCATCGACAGCTCTCAGCAATTTCTAAATGAAATAGCCGTATCTCTGCCAAGGATACTGGGAGCCTTCCTGATATTAATTATCGGGTGGATTATTGCCAGGCTAATAAAACGAGGCATAATAAAATTACTGAGGCTGGTTAAGTTCAATTACCTGACTGAAAAGACGGGCATTGATAAATTTCTTAAGGAAGGAGGCTCAAAATCCGACTCTATAGGGATTATAAGCACTCTTATATACTGGATTCTAATGCTTATTGTGATTATAGCAACAATGAACAGTCTTAACCTCACCGTTGCATCTACATTATTTAACCAGATAATGTTGTATCTGCCGAATATTATTGTGGCTATTGTTATCCTGGTTATCGGTATCTACCTGGCCAGAATGTTTTCGCAGATAGTCAAAACTTCGCTGGCAGGGATGCAGGAAAAGACTTCAGGTCTGATTAGTCAGATTACTTACTACTCAATAATTGTGCTGACTATTTTTGTAACACTGGGTCAGCTGAATATTGCAGAGGAGATCGTTACCAGCGCCTTTATAATTCTTTTCGGAGCCGTATGTCTAAGCCTGGCCCTAGCATTTGGACTGGGTGGCAGAGACAATGCCAAAGAATTTTTAGACGAGCTAAAGAAAAAAAGCAAGTAGTCAGAATACCAAGACAAGTCACTACAAAAGAAAATCTCAATCCAATGATTGAGATTTTTTCTTTTACAACATATTTTCTAAGATAAACCTCGCAGTTGAGAGGTATATTTTTCTAACTATAATTTTTTCTTGCCAAAAATCATATGCTATTCTCATCAATATTTATATCTTGTATCAGCAATACAAGAATATAATAGGTCAAATCTTAAATTAAGATCATATAAAAGTTGAAATCAGAATATTCAATTAGCATTGATCATAATCTTAAACTGATACGCTACAGGCATTCTGGTGTGATCTATGCTGAGGATATAGAGAAGGCCTGGTTTGAGTTTCTGGCCGTAGAGGAGTTTACCGTTTCAAAATATAATCTGTTTTCAGACTACAGGGGAGGAAAGTTTGAGATACCTGTTGAATTTTTGCCTGAGATTATGGTTTTTATGCAAAAAATAGAAAATATTGTAAGAGGTAAAAAGCAGGCCCTTGTCGTTGATGAGCCCTATTCTGTCGCAGCCTCAATGCTCTTTGAGAGTGAAGCTAATGCTAAAGTTGGATTTAATGTTCAGGTCTTTTCCACTGAAGATGCAGCCATGAAATGGCTTAGTGGCTGATATAAATCAATTTCAAAAGCAGATAAATATTAAACCTTATGCATTTGTATGGAATGGTCGAACAATATATATTGCGGGATTAAGAATGCACAAAATCATATATGAAACAAGGAAATAAAATAATTGTATTAATCATAGTTTCAGTTTTTAGTATCGGATTAAACTCATGCTCTAAGGACAAGCTGGATAAAAACACCATTATTGATATTGACGGTAATCATTACAATCCAGTTACAATCGGGTCTCAAGTTTGGATGAACAGAAACCTCAAAACCACAAGACTGAATGATGGCACATCACTAAGTACCATTACCGATGATAATGAATGGTTCTCTTTAACATCGCCAGCCTTTTGTTGGTATAATAACGATAGAGATCTCGCTATAGATAATGATTACGGAGTATTATATAATTGGTATGCTGTTGAAACAGAAAAGCTGTGCCCTGACGGATGGCACGTTCCAGATCTGGATGAATTAAATGAATTAATAACATATATAGGAGGCCAACATGAAAGCGGAAGAGCATTGAAAGCTACTTCCGGATGGGGATATGAATATAATGGAACTGATATCTATGGCTTTTCAGCCCTTCCTGGCGGGACCCGTGATGCTGAATTTTTGGAGATTGGAGAGTCAGCAAATTGGTGGAGTAGAACTAAAGTGGTTGATGAAGGTGACCCTGATACTCGTTATGACTTTTCATGGCACCTTACAGTATTAAACTCACCCGCTCTACCGGATAATCCTTCATACTCTTTTATAAATATACGTCCTAAACATCATGGAATGAGTATTCGTTGCATAAAGGATGAATAAGCTGATTAGCAATAATCTGAGCTCTACTACATACCTCTCACCCCTTACCCTGTACCTCCTCCCTTGTCTTTCCGTTTTCGTAATATTTATAAATTCTTGCTAAATTTACGCCCAAATCCAAATAACCATGAAACGAATATTTCCTCTTTTGCTATTGTTTTTCTTATTAACATCACATGAACTGTTTCTTAAGACAAACACATATTTTTTAGATAAAAATGAAAAAGCAGAGCTGTTTTTATTTAACGGCACTTTTGATACAAGCGAGAACACCATTACCAGGGATAGGATTATTAATGCCCGTGTAACCGGACCAGACTATAATTTTATTCCCGGGGATAATGATTATTATGATAAGGGGAATGTTACATTCCTAAAGCTTACAACCGGGAATGCAGGCACCTATGTTGCAGGAATATCCACACTGCCAGAAAATATTGAATTAAATGGAGTCGAATTTACAGAGTACCTTGAGCATGAAGGACTGAGTGGTACTATAAGAGATCGTGAAGAAAGGGGTATTTCTGATAAATCTGCAGTAGAAAAGTACTCAAAGCACGTTAAGGCCCTGCTGCAGGTTGGAGAAGAATTAACGAAAGACTATAATACCGTCCTTGGCTACCCCATTGAGTTTGTACCTCTAAACAATCCCTATAAGCTAAAGGTTGGCGACAGGATATCGTTAAGATTATTCTTCAATGGTAAGATCCTTACTGATCAGGTTGTACATGTTAGTTCCAGACAATTTATGGGAGATACCGTTGCCGAAGAAGAACAACTCCGAACCGATGATAAAGGTGAAGTCTCGTTTACACTTGATAACATCGGACAATGGTATATTGCATCTATATATATGCAGAAAAGCCAGGAAGAGGGACTGGATTACGAATCCAACTGGGCCACCCTTACTTTTGAAGTCAAGTAAGCCTCTATCCTTTCCCCCCGAACCCTTTCCCCTATTTTTCCTGCCTAAAAACATATGCAGGCTCAAGCAATATGTTTACCTTGCAATCAGCAATGCGAGAAATAAGCACGATTCTGTTGGTTTTAATTAATTGAAAGCTAAACTCAGAGTGGGCTACAGACTGTAATAGAAGTCATATGAAAAAACTAATTAATTTACTATTGATTTTAGCGACTAGCCTGTTTTGCCTGCAAGCCAGTGCTCAAACGACCATTGGATTAACGGGCGGACTAAATATGGCATCCCTCTTTGAAAGAGATTTTGATATAGTATATAGTGATAAATATAAAAAAAATCCCGGTTTTCATTTTGGCTTCACTACCAGTACTCCTATTTATGATAATTTATCATTTGAATCCGGACTGCTCCTAACAAAGAAAGGGGCTAAATATGAGACCGAAATATACGCTGTAAATATCCTCGTAAAGGCCAATCTGAAATATCTTCAGATACCACTGTTATTAAAGGTTTCAGGCGACCTGGATGAAGGAGTAAAGGCATATTTTGCGGCCGGACCATATATCGGCCTGGGACTAAGCGGGAAGATAGTAGCCGAAGCTGATTACTACGATGAAAGCGACTATGCTGTTGCAAAAATAAGCTGGGGCAATAATGAGTATAATAATGACCTGAAGAGGCTCGATCTCGGATTATCAATCGGCGGAGGATTTGAGATAAATAGAGTTTCATTGGGAGTATCATATGATAGGGGCATATCTAATATTTCTACCTACCAGGAAAATGGTACAATAACAAAAAACAGGGTTCTGAGATTATCTCTAGGCTATAGATTTATCAAACAAATATCAGGTAGTAACAGACAGGAATGATGAAGACCATAGTATCTCCACTCTCCATAGAAAAATAATATACTAACAAATAAAAAAGTATATGCCTAAAAGAATATACCTCATTATTGCCATTCTGTTTCACCTAATTCAGCTTCAATCGCAAGAGCCGACAAAAATTAGCGTCAGACGTATTAATCCTAATGAGATGGAACTTAAGGATAAGGCAAATAATATTAGTTATAGATATGTTAAGTTGGGTAATCAGACCTGGACGCTACCAAGCATTAAGAACAAAAGGTATAATGACGGCGAGAAAATACCACGGATCTATGGAGATATCGTTTTTGATTCTACCAGAATTGCTGCATTTCGTATTACTACCGCCACATTAAAGAACTCTTATGGATATGTATATAATGGATATGCAGTAGCAACGAATAAATTATGCCCTGTAGGATGGCGGGCCGGGACTATTGATGATTATCTGGAGCTAGCCAGGTATCTGGAAAGTAAGCCAATAGCAAATAGTAAATATGGCCATATGGTCGACACACTTAAATATGAAGTAAATGAAGGGAGACAAATACGTTGCATAAAAGAAGAGTAGTATATTTATCTTAGCTTATGTGATACAGGCAAACTAACAACATATATATCCATAGCTCAGGGATAAGCATCACTTTACATAAAACTGAGTTAACCTTATTGAAAAAGATCATATTAATCTGAAATAATAAAGAGAATGAACCAAAAAAGCGTAGGACAAAAAATTCTTCACTTTCCCCTGACAAAAATAATAATCGGATTTATCGTTTGTGTAGTAATTATCGGAATTGGACAGCTTTTGATTCAAAGAATCTTAGACTTAACAGGTATTGGTAAAGATTTGAAAGATCTAATCGGAGGAATATTTACTGCAATACTTGCTATAATCTCTTATACTTATTTATTCAAACTTTATGAAAAGAGAGAAATTTCAGAATTCTCAAAGAAAGGTATTATTAAAAACTTATCGATTGGAATTGGCATTGGTGCAATCCTGCAATCGCTGACAATCCTGGTGATTTACCTAAAAGGCGGGTATTCTGTTCTATCTGTAAATCCTATTTTGTTTATCCTTCCACCTTTAACATTGGGCATAACTTCTGCTATTATAGAAGAAACTTTATTTAGAGGCATAATATTTAGAATCCCGGAAGAAAAATTAGGCAGTTATATATCTCTTTTAATATCGGCTCTTATATTTGGAGCAATGCATATAAGCAATCCAAACAGTTCATTAAGTGCAGGGATTGGACTGGCAATACAAGCAGGTTTATTACTTGGTGCTGCTTATATCTATTCAAGAAATTTATGGTTCCCAATTGCAATTCACTTTGCCTGGAATTTTACGCAATCTGCTATTTTCGGAGCAAATGTATCAGGAACTGAAATTTCAAAAACATTAATAAGCTCCAGAATAGAAGGAGCAGAATGGTTTACGGGTGGACAATTCGGACCGGAAGGTTCGATACAGGCAACTATTTTTTGTCTTATAGCAACAATTATTCTTCTGGTATTAAGTCATAAAGAAGGGAAAATTATTAAACCTTACTGGAAAAGAAAGTAACGAGCCACACATATGATAAAACACCATTTGCTAAATTAGTTGTCTGATAATGCATAAAGGACTTATCGAACATTAAAGCACACTATGAGTACTTCAGTAAGATTCAAAAAGTCACAAATAGCCCCCTGTGGGATGAATTGCGGTACATGTATAGCTTTCCTGCGAGAAAAAAACAGCTGTCCGGGCTGTAGAGTACTATCTGCAGATAAATCAGTATCTGGTCAAAGGTGCATTATACCGAAATGCTCCTATCTAAAAGAGACCGGGTCTAAATTCTGCTACGAATGTGATAAATATCCCTGCAGAAGGATGAAACAACTTGAAAAACGATATAGCACAAAATACAATACCAGCTTCTACGAGAATCTCTCAATAATAAAAGAAAAAGGTATTGATGAATTTCTGGCCTTCGAATCCAAAAGAAGAAGCTGCACTTCCTGCGGAGCAACACTAAGTGTACATCGTACAGCCTGCCTGGAGTGCGAAACAAAAATAAACTAATTGACTATCGACTCATTTCTCATAACTCACCTCTTCCCTATGCTCTTTGCTCTTAGCCCTTAGCATCCTCCCGTTTTCTTAATATCCTTTTCTACCCAAAACACATACATTTCCCATCAATATATTTATCTTAGCCTATGCAATTCAAACCAGCTAAAATAAATTCTATGCTCCCGAAAAAGGTCTTTATTCTATCGATCAATATATCTGCACAGAAAGGCCCTATGGACAAGACCTGCTTATAATACGTTTTACTTAGTCATTATGAAACATACTCTTCTGACATCACTTTTTATTCAATTAACAGTTATTCTATATTGTCAGGATATACATGTTAAAGTAGCACCAACGATAGGTATAGCCCCTTATTATTTGATGGTAACGGGTGGACCGGGACAAAAGTTTAAGGCGGGATTTAACACATCCGCAGATTATTATTTTAAGAGTGATTCCAGGTTAAACAATGGCTTTGGATTAAGCTATCAGTACTCTCAGGCCGAGTTTACTCCAAATATGAATACCGGTGAGTTTGGAGGCCAGGTAGACAGGATCAATATTATTGTGTTTAAGCTTCTTTCAAGCTTTGAAATAAATGATAAAACCCATCTTATATTTAATCCCTTAATAGAGTTCCAGCTTAATTACGATGATGATCTGATACTAGACAATCAATCGGGTATCGGTTTTGCACTCGCCTTTGAAAAGAGATATCTTCTTAATGAGAAGGCAGATCTTATAATTGGACCAGAACTAAGAGTTTATAACATACTCCCGTTTGCAAACTCCGGTTTCACGCATAGACTGACTGTCTTCGGAATTAATGCCGGAATAAACTTCAAGCTGGATAACTGAAGAAACAACTTTTGTGCTTACATATTATAAAAACACTAAGGCAAGCCATTAAGGTTCCAGTAGCAAAACCTTAGAAGAATAATAAAAAGATAATTGAGTTTTACTGTAAAAAAATATAGCTTACTTTTTTGGTTACTTTTTCTTGTCCTGAGCCCTGTATCCGGGCAGATTGGAAGCGTAATCCAAATTGTCAGGGATAGTTTAGGGATTCAGTCTGGTGAAGAAGTAAATACTGGGTACGGATTTATTGATAAGAGTGATTATATAAGTTCTATAATTTTACTTGATTCCATCCAATTTAAAAAAGGTTTTATTATATCTCCGGAAGAACTTCTAATTGGTAAAGTTCCTGGATTATCAGTCTCTTCAAATAATGGTATGCCGGGTAGGGATTTTACATTAATTAACAGAGGTATTATCAGTTTAAATGAAAGTAATGCTCCCTTAATAATTGTTGATGGCATAATCTTAAACAATGAATTGTCAATAATAAATCCTAATAACATTGAGTCATTTATATTTTTGAGAGATGCTTCTGCAGCAGCAATATACGGCTCAAGAGCTGCCAATGGAGCAATAATAATTACAACTAAAAAAGCACAAGTGGCTGATAGGTTCAGTGTAAGCTACAAAACAAATCTTGCTCTTTCAATTCCGCTTAGCTTTGTCGAGGTTTATACTGGTAATGAGCTAAAGCAAATAATCCAAGACCATACAGATTTATTTGACCCCAATTCACTGGATTATTTAGGTTCTGCGAATACCGATTGGCAAAAGGAGATATTTACAAAATCCTTTTCTCATAGTCACACTTTTACAATCTCCGGATCAAACAAACAAATACCTTACAGGATCTCAATCGGATACCTTGATCAGAATGGTATTTTGAAAAATACGGGTCTTGATAAATATACTGGTTCGATCAATTTGAATCCTGCTTTTCTGAAAGATGACCTTAAGGTAAATATCTACATTAAAGGCTTAAACACAAACCATAATTTCGGCGATGTTAATGCTATTCGTTCATCCATCTTTATGGATCCAACTCAATCAATAATGGATGGTAATCAAGATTCAAATGGATATTTTCAATGGGAAACCTATGGTGCAATTCTAGGAACTCCAAACCCGGTAGAACAGGCCCTGGAGATTGATAACAAATCAGTTAATCAACGCTTATTAGCAAATATTCAGCTTGATTATAAACTCCCGGTTTTTAATGACGAAACCAATGAATTCAGGATGAATCTGAATCTTGGGGCTGATTATTCCAATATCGATGGCCATAACAACCGGCCAGTTTCTTCACCCAGGACACTTACAAGGCAATTAAATGGAATTCTAACTGATTATTCCAGCAAAAAAAAGAATGAGCAGCTTGACATATCTTTAAACTACATTAAAGATTTCGTAAAATCCAATAGTAAAATTGATGCCTTGGCAGGATATTCATTGCAACGATTCACTGATGAAGAAAAAAATTATACTCGTGGTATTGTAGATGATTTACATCCATATCAACTTGCCGATAGCAGCTACTATAGCACCAAAATGTATATGTCAGGTTTATTTGTTCGTATGAACTATGGATTTATGAACAAGTATTTGCTTTCATTTATTGCCAGAAGTGAAGACTACTCAAGATTTATTGATAGGAACAATACAATATCATTCTTATTTGCCTGGCAGATAAATGAAGAAACATTTATAAAAAATGTAAATGCCATATCAGATTTGAAATTAAATTTAGGTATAGGTCCCTTTGTTGTGGCAAACAATTCAAAAACTAACAATTACCTTAATGATTCATGGGAGCACATAAGGAATATAAATTTGGGTCTTGATTTTGGATTTATTAAGGATCGGATCACAGGAACATTCGAAATCTATAAGATTAAGTCTGAAAACCTTTTAGTTAATATGGTTGTACCCAGCGGAAGCAATTTTTCAAATACTATTTTAATAAATAGTGCTGAGATTGAGAATAGAGGATATGACTTTTCATTAAACCTTAAGCCTGTTTCCCAAAAAGAAATCGACCTAACACTTAGATTAAACATATCCTATAATAAAAATAAAGTCACCAGGATACTCCCTGATCCCGATCCATCCTATTTAGGGATACTATATGGTGATACCTTTTCAGGACAAACTCAGATAACAAGAGTGGGGTATCCTGCATTTTCTTTTTTTGTCAATAAGCAAGTATATGATGAATATGGGGATCCGATTGAAGGTATGTATGTTGATTTATCTGGTGAGGGTGGAATTATTAATGGTGATAATGAGGATAAGTATATATTTGGAAATCCAGTCCCAAATTATTTGATGGGATTATCTTTCCTATTCAATTACAAAAACATAGATGTTTCTGTCAGTTCCAGATTTAATCTAGGGAACTATGTCTATAATAGACTATCGGCCAGTTCATCATACGATCAAATATACCAGATGGGTTTTTGGCGAAATCAGCTCACTTCTCTGAATAATACAAACTTTATTTCACGACAATTTAGCAGCGATTACTTCGTAGAAAATGCATCATTTTTTAAACTCGACAATCTTAGCATTGGCTATAATTTTAAGAACCTTCAGAATAAAACTAATATTTACACTTATATATCAATTCAAAACGCACTTACTATAACCAATTACAGCGGACAAGACCCTGAAGTAGTAGATGGGGCTGATTATTATTATCCTCGCCCAAGAATATTCTCATTAGGAATTAATGCAAGTTTTTAGCGATAAGTGATAATCCATACGTTTATCCTATACTCTTCTAATAAAGAATAAACGCAAGCTCAGGTGCAGTCATCCTGAGATCTCCCCTATTACTCGAGACGAGAGGGAGCGATTTAGTAGTCAGCCAGTTTTATCTTAATTATCCAATATTCCGGATTATACTTCGTACACTGTCTTGTATTGACTTCATTAAATTTGAGATCATCTGCATAAATTGGTCTAAAGAGGACCGACTTATCTCCAGGGTATTTAGCTCCTTACCCGGTTCCCAGTTTTTGGTTTTCATACCCAGGAATCGTCTATAGATAATTTACAAACGCATACTTATTACCGGAGCAATAAGAGCTTAGCCCAAAATAATATGTGCTTGCGCGAGTTTCTCAGGTATCTTAAGATTCTGTGGACAGAACTCTACACAAGTTCCGCAACTAACGCATGTATCTCCCTTATTCGGAAGATCTGCGTAAAGTTTCTTTGCTTTATTCCAGTCGTGATCGTCCATTGCATAGCGCTCGAAGCGCAGAATCTCAGTAATCGGCACACCTTGGGGACAGTGGGGCTGGCACTTTGCACAAAGACGGCAAGCTGTATTGTCAGCCTGCGCTGTCATTAGACCGATAGCCAGTGCGTCTCCGGCACGCAATTCTTTTCCGGCACCCGAATATGTATCCACAAATTCATCCAAATTCTTAACTCGTATAACAGCAGCATCAAGACTTGTTTTGGTTGTTAGCCAGCGCGCCAGGGCATTATGTGGTGATGTACCCTCCGGCAGCTTGCCCATAAAGGTCTCATCATCCTTCATTCTCCCAATACCCCTTGCGGTCTTCATAGCAATGGTGCCAAAATTCTTTTCTTTGGCAAACTCTATAAATTTATTCATTTCAGGATCGTCACCATATGAATACATAAACTGGGCATGTTCATAAAGCCCGTCTTCAACTACAGCAGTGAGAATCTCTGCGGCACTTTGTCCGTCTGGCACTCTTGAATTTCCTGCATAACTATGCTGTGAAAGACAGAGGTGCTTTACAAGACCTTCTTTTTTCAGCCGGTCAAAAGCACGGATAAAGCTTCGATCATTTTTAAGTTCTTTTGTATTGTGATAGCCATAATGTAGCTGCATATCATCAAAGTAACCCAGGCCGGTTTGTTTCAAAGCCTCCTTAACAAAGGCATAATGCTCATCTTCATCAAGATGACCCTGGTAATGGTCTCCACCAACACGATCTACTGTAACCTGACAGTAGTGAGCTTCCCTGTTCTTTAAAATTGAGTCGGGCGTCCCGTTTCTCATCCATCTATTAGCTTTATGCCAGTAATTCATTCCACATAGTATCCCCGCTTCGGTGGATAATGGTTCCATATCACCGGCTCCTAACATAATTGAGACCTCTCTCCCACTATAGCCCAGTTTTCTTCGAGGCAGTGTTCCAACTTTGCGTGCAGCTTCTTCAACTGCTGATAATCTTTCCTGCCATTGATTAGCTGTTAGCTTACCGGTTATTCCGGCCATCACTGCAGCCGATGAAATCTTTAAAAATTTCCGTCTTTGAATTGAATGTTTATCTGCCATAAGGTACGCCCTCCCAGGTAATTTAGTTAATTGTACTAATCTTAAATATTAACAACAAGATCACTTATTCAGTAAGTTACTGCAACATCAAATACTAATATAAGCCTATTATCCTGATACTACAAATAAGAATATTTGCTTGAAAAGTTAAGAATAATCCTCCTTCGTTAAATCTTCAATCTTTTTACTTTCATTAAAGATGATTCCTGCCAAAAGCCCATATACATTTCCCATCAATATGTTTATCTTAGCTTATGCAATACATGCAAGCTGACTCAGATTACAACACACATAAGTGGTAATATATGCATAAAATTATATCAATAAGAAAGATTACAGTGAGTTTAGTAACCTTACTATCATTGGTGATTTCTTCATGTTCTCAAAAGACTGAAAACACCATAGTAGTAATAGACATAGAAACAAATTATTCATCAAATGAAGTAAGTTTCGGTACGTATGATAACTATTTCACACCCAGAATAACTGATAATAAATTAGTATACTCATTTCCCCAACCCTCCTCCGGATACTACAAGTTAATCATTAAAGATTATTCAACAGATGTATTTATTAAACCAGGAGACAGTATTCTTGTATCCTCTGACTTTCTAAATTCAGAAGATAAATCATTTTCCGGGAATGGGGTTTTATTAAGCAACTATATCTTAAGTGATGTCCCTTTTTCGGAGTCAATATACAAGAATATAGACTTTGATTCAATTTACTCATTGCCACCTATGGAATTTATTAAAAGTATAGATTCCATATTTAGTTTAAAAAACAAAAGATTGGCGGATTTTATTAGTTCTGAAAAGGTTAAAGATGACTTATTTATCCAAACGGAGAAAAATAGAATACTTTATGAAGCATCCATTGAAAAGAACCGATATTACCGGGACCATAAATTTTTAACCGGAAAAAAACAAACCCTTAATGATGAGTTTAATAGCTATCTGGCGAAAGTTAATTTTAATGACATAGATATTATGCACCTGGATTCTTATCGGGAATTCTTATATACCTATTTCGAAAGCATTGGCTTGCAGCATAAAGATAGGATCAACCAGGATACCCTCTTTACAGAGATAGCATTCAAATATGCGATGAATACTATTAAAGAGCCAGCAACAAAGAGTTATGCATTATATCGGATAATGGATGTACACTTAAACGAAACTCCAATTAATAAGCTAGGAAAATTGATAGTTGATTTCAATAGAAATTGCAATAATGAGAAGTACAGGGAAACAATAAATAAGTATTACTCCAAACTTGAAAAATTAAAATTTGGAATGCCAGCCCCAAACTTTTCTTTTCCCGATATTGATGAAAGAATGGTATCTCTTAAGGATTTCAAAGGGAAACTAGTATATATTGACATTTGGAATTCTTATTGCAGTCCTTGTTTTAAGGAATTTCCAATGCTTCAACAACTTATGGAGAAGTTTGATGAACAAGAAATTGTCTTTATAGGAATTTCATATGACTCTGATAAAATACTATGGAAAAAGACAATGGATGAAAAGAACTTAAAAGGAATACAGCTTTTTGCAAATGGATGGAATTCTCAGTTTGGGAAAGACTATCTCGTAAATTCAAATCCGAGGTTTATACTGATTGATAAAAGTGGAAATTTTATTGATGCAAAAGCACCAGGACCTTCCGGAAATATTGAAGAAATTATAAATCATTACATCAAACTAAGAAATAAATAACTGAGTTGTAAAGCCATTTTAAGAACACCACAAATAATTTAAATGGACAAAGCCAGATACAGCTGCAGGGTCACACAGATCGACGCACGCACCACGCTTCTATCGCCGCCGGAGACAATGGAGTCAGGAGCTAACATCCTTCTACTTAATATTCAGCTCATAATGATATTGATTACGAAAATCTCTCCTGGAAACCACATCAATACATCGTTCACTGATATTATATATAACAGACCATTGGGTAGATGATGTTATACCAAACAGTGGTGAATATACCTTATCCACTGTTACACTTCTCAATAATTGCATGCTCCCAACACCTGAGATTGCCCTGTGATTAGAGGAAAGAAACTGTGACATAAAGCTATACCTGCCACACTCTTTACTAAGTCGTTTTTCAGAGGTCTTATAAACAATGTTATTGGTAACAACTTGCCACGGATTCTGGTTTTTACTAACTACCATCTCATTATTAATATACTCAATCACCGCAGAGCTGCCTGTGGAATCAGTAATAAAGAAATGAGATCTGTTACTGGCAGTGTTATTATAGTTATTCAGCAGCTCGATGGATTCATCCAGGTCTGCCGCATTATCAAGCACTAACCTTATTAAATGCAGGTTCAGCAAGGAGATCTTATTTTCATCCTTTACCTTTTCTCCTTCAACGGCAAGCTCAATAACAACCAGGCCTCTTTCATTCATCCCTTCAACCGGAAAATAAGGAGCCCATAGCAGCTTTCGGTTATCTGCTGGGGTAGTGGCCTCTTTATTTATCATCAGGTCTAGCGGGACCATTGAAACAGATCTATAGCCCGAATCAGGTTCTGTAAAGAGGATCATACCGGGAATATCCTCCCAATCGAAATTCCTGCCAACAATAACTTCATTCTTCTGGTTTGTAACCATAAAAGCCGAACACGACCATAAGTCAGACCCGGGGATTGTATCAAGATATCTCTCAACAAACTCATCCATATCAAGATCACCAATGCCTTTATTTCTGAAATCTTCGAAATAATAATCAGCCTTATAATTCATCTTATAAAGATTATCCTTTATCAACTCCAGCGATTGAAGGCTTGCCAGTTGGGCACTATCAATCTCTGTAAGGTCAATAATCTGCCCTGACACAAAACCAGGTGCAAGAAATATGCTAATAAGGAGGATTAATCTAAACATAGTGCAATTATTTGAGTACAGTATCAGATAAAGTTAATAATTTCATTGATATAGTTGCACCAGGCTAGCCATGGCATAACCATCTCAGCCTGGCTCTTTTCTGCATAAAAATATATCGAATTCCCATCAATATCTTTATCTTAGTCTTGCAATACAAACATTGTCATAAACATCTAACACATATTTAGAAGTATAAGTGTAATAGTGAATATATAACTGACTTAGTGGTAAGGCAAAAAAAGAACTATGAAAAGAACATATCTGCTCATATTGATAGTAACAACAGTAATTTGCTGCAAAAATCAAAAAGAAGTTACACAAAGAGAAGAATGGATTACAGAACCTATTTCCGAGTGGCCCTTCATCGCACTAACTAATACGATTCAGTTTCAAGATACTACATATAAGGATCTGGCAAACTCATTCCTCATAGATACTGGTTATGATACGCTTGCTGTAACATGCAAACATTTGTTTTTAGTCTTCAAAAACAATGGATTAAATTCAATTGATCTTGGTGGAAATTTTAAGGAATGGATCATTTATCCTAAAGGTGTACCAGAAGAATATGTCTCTTTAGGAGATTTACTTAATAAGGATAACAAAGAAATAATCGGAGCCTTCAATACTCTGAAGAGTAGAGACTGGATTATTTTTGATATAAACTCAATTAATACCGATGACATCTTTCCGTTGAAGTTGCGTTCTAAACCGATTTATAAGAATGATATTGTCTATTCAGTTGGCTGGGCTCATAATCAATCAACCAAATTACCCTCATTAATAAAAATGAAAATATATGAAAATACAGGTAATTTCTATTATACCACAACAATAACCAAAGATGTCGATCCTGGTGGCCGGAGTGGATCTCCTGTTATTGATTCAAACGGGCACTTGGTTGGTATAATATCAGGTGCAGAGGGTAATTTGGGTGTAGTAGGTTCAATAGGCTATTTGAAAGAAACACTTAAAAAACATGGAATAGAATATAAATAACCCTACCACTAAAGTGCGGTCATGTGACAATAGGTTTTGTCATGGTATTTGCAAGTACCATTTAGCCAGAAAATCAAAAGAATAAATAATATCTTACAAGTAATAAAAACCAGTTTAACTACAACCAATCAAAACGACCATCGGTATGACAGGAAAGTGTCTGGCAGAAAAGTTTCATTGCAAATACACATACCACAGCGGACTATAGCCGCCACCACCTACTGCACATAGCGCTGACCGTTAGGCAAAATTAAAAAACACACGTTTCAAGTTAAATCTTAGATTACTACAATTTACTACGATGAAAAAACTATGGAGAATAGTATTAAAAACATCTCTGGCGGGGATTATACTAATAATCATTTTAGTAATAATTACTTCAACCACAAGATTTCAACTTACACGAAATGATTCAATGGAATATTTTTATTCTCAACACATAAAAATTGACTCGACAATAATTGATGAAAAATTTTCCAGAGAACTGGTTTTTGAGGACATAGATTTCTTGGTTAAGAGTATTGAGGAGATTCATCCTAATCCATATAGTTATATATCAGAAGCTAATTTTTATTCTTGCAGAGATTCAATCAAACAAGTGATTAAACAGGAGACAACCAGAGACGAACTCTTTCAACTACTAGAACCATTTGTAAGATTATTGAAAGATAATCATACTCATATTCATTTTCCGGAGAAATCAAAAGGTATAGATAATAAGGAAAGTCTTGATATAATTCTTGAAGATTCAAAAAACACGATGACATATCAAAGTTATGATCAACAGATAGGATACCTTAAAATAAATTATTTTGCTCTTGGTAGAAACGAATTTGTTGTGCTCACCGATAGCATTTTCAATAAGATTAAAAAAGATTCAGTAATTAATCTGATAATTGATATTAGAAATAACCCAGGCGGTGATTCCTATCTTGCAGATTATTTAATTTCAAATATTTACGATAAACCATATCAAGGAAGTTCGAAAATTCAAATAAAACGTAGCGAGCAGAATGGTATTTATATGAAAGGTGTATTTTCATGGTGGTTTAGGCCTTTTATCAAATCTATAAAAACCTTACGAGATTATTATAACACACCAATCGGAGGAATTTACAATGATATTAAAGGTTTAAAAAATCCAATGAATTCCCCTCATAGATATAAGGGCAATGTTTATTTGCTGATAAACTACTATACAGGTTCAACAGCATTGGGATTTGCAACCGTATTTAAAGATTATAATATTGGAAAAATTGTTGGGGAAGAAACACATTCTGAAGTTAATGAGTTTGGGGATGTTGTTCCATTTGATTTACCCAATAGCAGATTATGGGTTTGGTGTTCAACAAAAAGATATATAAGACCAAGTGGAGAAATGACCTCTGGAGGACTTAAACCTGATATTTATATTGAAGATAAAAATGATTCTATTCTGAATTATACATTAAACATGATTAAAACCGAATAATCAACTTTGCCTAACAATCGGTCATATCCAATGCCACTAGAACTGCATATTAGAAAGTATAGATTTGAAAAGTAAAACCAAATTACCTAATTTAGAATACCTGGACAGCGGTACTGTATATAGCGGTAAACGAATACACATACATGGTATATAATTTGTGGCTCTTAAAATATTAATGACAAGTTAGCTATGAAAAGAATGGCTTTTATCTCAATACTATTTATTCTAACCCTGGTAGGCTGTGAGAAGTATACTTTAGATATTACAGAAGACTTACACCATTGGGATATATTAAAGGTTGAAGGACCAACCACAGGCTCTATTAATCAAACAATTTCATTAGATGTAACTTACCCAACATCAAGCGGCTGTGATATGGTTACTGAGTTTTTATCGGATAGACATAGGAATAGTTTCTTGATTAAGGCATTTGGCTATACTACTGATGGATTTTGCACTCAAGCTGCAGTACCTATGGTGATTGAATATGAGTTTTCATCAAGTGAGGCTGGTACATTTGAACTGAAATTCATCAAAAAAGATAATACCACAATAAATCATTCAATAACTATAGAATAATACTAAATCGCCAACCGCTAAGCGTTATAATTGATCATTATTACATTATATGTCAAAAATAAGGGCATACTGGGAATTTTATAAGAAGCTAATTGTGCCATCATTAGCACTATCTGTTCTGTTTGGATTGTATAACATGTATATGAACGGTAGCTTTTTAGTTACCTCTATTGGGCTGGCCTACATATTTGTTCCACTCCTGATGCATTACTTTACATATGAAATAAAGAATAGGAATGAATACTATTTCTATCATAATCTGGGTCTTGATAGAATTAGCTTATGGATCTCAACCTTTATTATCAGTCTGGTTATTGCAATATTACTTACAATTATTCTCTGGCTATGTTACATGCTGATAGTATCTTAAAAAGTTATGGTACCAATCAGGTACTTACAGATGTCTACATTACATGTAAAACAGGTGAAATACTGGGCCTGGTTGGCAGGAATGGATCAGGGAAATCGACACTGCTAAAAACAATATTCGGGACCCTTAATGCAGATTACAAATTTGTCAGAATAAACAACAAGCAAATACGAACACTGTCTGATGCTCAATCACTTATTAAGTATCTGCCACAGGATAATTATTTGCCTAAGAATATCACTATTTCAAAAATAATGCAGCTTTACCAGGATTTTATTGACCTGGAAGAATTCAGGAACAGTAATCTTATCGCAGATATTTTAGATTTAAGATCCAATCAGTTATCGGGAGGTCAGAAAAGATTAGTTGAGATTCTGCTCGTTCTATATTCAAAGGCAGAATATCTGCTACTTGATGAACCATTTAATGGCGTAGCACCAATTTATAAAGATGAAATCAAAAGACTTATAAAAAGTAAATCTGCTGATAAAGGAATTATCATCACAGACCATGATTATAGAAACGTTTTGGATGTCTCATCAAGGATAGTACTTATTTATGATGGAGGAACACGAGAAGTAAAAGATCATAAGGAATTAGAATACTGGGGCTATCTTCCGGATTCAGAATAAAAATTACAGCCTGCACCCTTCTCTCCCCCCACCTCGTACCACGTACCCCGAACCTCGCACCCCTTTGGTCCTTTGTCCTTCGTCCCAATATATTTCCTAAAAGACTCCTATGAATTTTGCATCAATATTCATAACTTGGTGAGACAATCCAAACCAGGCTGAGAACATAGATTTATTAGAAATACTAAATAATTGAACTATGAATAAGTTACTATTTATTCTAAGCATATCAGTATTCTTCACGCTTCAAATTAATGGACAAAATCTATTCTTTTTTGGTGAAAATAGTTATCCATGTACAGAAGCTATTTCTTTACAATCTAATTCTAGTTCGAATGATCTAAAAGTCATATTTGCAAGGGACGGATCAAAAGCTCTTCTAATAGCTAGTATTAAACCCAGAGACGAAGTTCTGATTAGAGAAAAACTCATCATCTACCTAGAAGATGGAAAAGTAATTACCTGTAATGACAGCGGCAAAAATGATTTCGTTGACAGAATTGCTTCATCTGTTTATTATTTGACTAATGAGCAGATAAGTATATTAAAGAACAGTAATATCATTACAGTAAGGTATACATTAAAATCCAGCTTTGGTTATTCACCAGAAGAAGGAAATTATACAGCTACGAATAAAGGAACTTCAACAAATGAATGAACAAAAAGATAATAAACGATTTCTTTAAAGGTAACATAGAAGACCCCATTGAATACAGTGGTGAAGGCAACCAGGGAGTTGAAACAGGAGCAGTCGGCGTAAACAAATATGGTGAAGGTGGTGGAACGGGTAATGAAGGTATATCCTATGATCTTGCAGGACGACAGGCCCTATCACTACCAAAACCAAAATATGACAGTCGGAGTGAAGGAATAGTTGTTGTTGAGATAACTGTCGACCGAAATGGGAATGTTACCCAGGCAGTTGCCGGAGTTAAAGGATCAACCACACTGGAAGATTATTTCCTGCGGGTTGCCAGAGAGGCTGCCATGGCTACTAAATTCAACAGAAAACCAGATGCAGCTGTAATTCAGAAAGGAACAATAACCTATCATTTTATTCGAAGATAAGACCCTGGGTAAATAATAACTACGTATTTTAATACGTATTTTAATATGTATTTCCAACACCTCATAACAAAAAAACAACATCCGACTGTGACATTTCCTGAGATATTGCTACTAATAGAATAAAGGAAGAGTTGAAATGGAATTAAGAAAGCAAATCTTCATCCAAATATTAAATAAAAACAGAGGAACTATCAGAAGCCTTTGTAAAATATATTTTGGAAGTAATGAGGACCAAAAAGATGCTTTTCAGGATATCATTCTTCAACTCTGGAAATCGTTCGATACATTTCGTGGAGAATCTGAAATCAGTACCTGGATTTACCGGGTAAGCCTTAATACAATTTTCTCTAAGATCAAAAAAGAGAAGAAATCTGTAAGTGCCGAACCAATTGACTTACACCACCAATACATTTCCGCTGCAAAAGCCGACGATACTATTGAGCTACTTTTTATTATTATGCAATCATTAAAGGATATTGACAAAGCAATTGTGGTATTGCATCTTGAAGGCTATCAGAACAAAGAAATTGCTGAGATCTTAAGCTTGTCACCAACAAACGTTGGAACTCGCTTCAATAGAGTGAAGTCTCAATTAAAAACGAAATTTAACAGGGAGTATCATGCATCTAAACAATCTTAGAATAGCCTGGAAGCAACTGAAGATTATAAATGCTGTTCAGCACTTAGACTCAAATGAAATTCTGTCTCTTATTGAGAAGCCAGAGAATACGAATAATCTTAAATTACAGAGGTTTCTTATTGGACTCGTCATGTTTCTTCTTCTAACAATTTTTTGTCAGGGCGGATGATTCTAAACTATATTCACTGGAACCCAGACCCCGAGCTGGTAAATATCTTTGGGATATCAGTTAGATACTATGGACTACTCTTTGTTAGTGGATTGATTCTTTGTATTTATTGTTTAGATAGGATCTTTAAGAGAGAAAATATCCCATCTGAAAATCTGGAAAAGTTGACAATTTATGGAACGATCGGCATTCTGCTTGGAGCACGTTTAGGACACTGTATATTTTACGAACCTTCGTATTATTTATCTCATCCACTGGAGATGATTCTGCCGATTACTTTTCCTCCTGAAGGCGGAATAAAATTTAGCGGATATCAGGGATTAGCTAGTCATGGTGGTGTACTGGGAGTACTGATTGCTATATATTTCTATTCCCGCAAGACTAAGCACTCAATGATTGATACCCTGGATTTAATTGCGGTCTCTGCAGGGGTGTTGTTCGGATTTATAAGACTGGGAAACTTTATGAATTCTGAAATTATCGGCATGCCCACTTCAAAGCCGTGGGGTGTAATTTTTGAACAAGTAGACAAGGTACCAAGACACCCGGCTCAATTATACGAAGCGATTTCATATTTTATCATATTTGCGATCATGATGCTCCTTTACAATAAGTTGAGAGATAAAGTTAGAAGCGGATTCCTCTTTGGGCTCGGTGGAGTTTTATTTTTTTCAGCCAGATTTCTAATCGAATTTGTTAAGGAGAATCAGGTAGGATTTGAAGAAGGAATGGCACTTAACATGGGACAACTTTTAAGTATTCCTTTCACAATAGTGGGAATTGGATTTATGATTTATGGATTAAGAAAACCTAAAATCTCAAGACATAGTACAGAATAATCAACCCTCACCACTTAAACTACTTAAACGTTCTTAACAGGTTACCGTTCGCCCTTCGTCTTTTGTCCTTCGTCTCCAGATATTTCCTGCCCCATAACATATCGAATCCCCATCAATTTGTTTATCTTAGCTTCTGCAATACAAGCAATGTCGTAAACACACACTACATATTTAGAGGTATAATTGGGAATGGCTGTTTTTGATGCAACATTATGGTGTACCAACAAGACTAATGGATTGGACTGCACATCCGCTTGTTGCTTTAACGTTCACATTGAAAAATCTCGAAATAGTCGCAGATGACAATAAGGATCTCGTGGTATATTGTCTTAATCCAGAGAAACTTAATAAAAGAATAACCGCAATAGATTTTGATGAAAACAACCCAATTCCATTCATTGGTGAAGACCAGCAATATTTATTTGGAGTAGGTCAAAACAAAAGCAACAACTTACCAATTGCCATTATTGGACCTCTGAACAACGACAGAATAATTGTACAGAAAGGAACCTTCACTTTATTTCCCTTTAAGCTAGACAAGAAAATTGAAGACTATGAGCATGTGGATGAATTTCTTAAAAGTATCACCCTTAAAACGGGTAAGCTTTTTGAAATGAAACAGTCACTAGAAAACCTAGGAAGTCTTTCACTTATGACAGTTATTCTCCAGGACTAGATTCTATCGCTAAATCTATTGTTAAACCTTTTAAGAAGTAAGCAATGTTTGAAAAGATAGAATACTCGTCAATCGGAAAAAGTAATGTCAAAACCATAATTGAGCTTTTAAGGTCAGACAAGATTGACAAAAATCCAGATTACCAACGTTTCGGAAAATTATGGTCGAAAGACAAAAAGCAATTGCTAATAGACTCAATCATCAATGGCTATGATATTCCAAAAATCTATTTCCATTACTTAGCATCTTCTTCAAGAGAAATAAACGAATCCGGAAAACTTTTGGCAATAATTGACGGAAAACAGAGAATAATGAAGCTGTAGAAGATTTTCTTACTGACAAAATCAGAATCTCTCAAAACTTCGTGTTCCTCAAATCTCCTGAAATAGATTTAAAGGGCCTAAGTTTCTCTCAACTTGAGAACAGATATCCGTGGATTGCTGAAGAAGTTCTGTTTTACAAGTTTGACTTCGTATTTATTGAAACTGATGAGAGAGAAAGAATCGATGAGCTCTTTTTACGATTAAACGAAGGTGTACCCTTAAACAATTCTGAAAGGAGAAAATCTTATGGTGGATACCTAGTTCAATATGCTCTTGATAAAACTCAGCAGTTGGACTTTTCACCATAAAGTCGCGTTCTCAAATAAAAGATTAGAACATTTCGACTTGTATACGAAACTTGTGCTTATTGAATCTTCTCCCGATCTCAAGTCATTTACCAAAACTACCCTTGATAGACTGATCAAGGAAAACAAAGAGCAAAATGATGAAATAGACAACAGTCTTTCAGGATTGGACAATAATCTCAATCAACTTGCACAATATTTTGAAGATGGGGATGAACTACTTAGATCAAAGTCTATGGTACCGCTGTACTATATGTTTTTACTAAAAGAGGCAATGGGAATAATCAACAAAAGTTAGATTCCTTAGACTTTTCCATGAACTGAGAAAGCATAATAGACGAGACTTACCATATGATCAAGTCAATCAGATAATGATAGAGATTTGACAGGCTTACCCAACAAGGAGCTAATCAAAAGAAATCGCTTGAAAAGAGACTTACAATGCTCGACAGGTTCTATGAAAAAGTTCAAAGAAAGAAATAACCTTAATGTGGAGACTAAAATAAGCACTGCCGGTTTGGATTTGAAAAAAGCTTTCTGAAACGAAGGACATTTAAAAGAAAAAACTGTGCCCAACACTGCCTATAAGCATAGCGCCCACTGGACGCTACTGCTACATAGCCGAACCGTTATGTACTAGTAATTTTACAATGTTTGGGAAAATAATGATTAAAAACATTCTACTTTCAATAGAACAATATAAGTTGGATGCGAAAAGAAACAATTGATATAAGTTTTAATTTCTATTCCGATGCAAGAGGCGGGGATCCTGACAGTACCAGCCCTACTCTTCGAAAATACCATAAGCTTTTATGGAGCAAGCCTTTGCCAAATGGTAAATTCTTCGAACTATCTGATAGTAAGTATGACTCATATTTATATCATAAATCAGAACTGGGTGAATTTTTTCTGGGTAGCGATGCTATTACACACTCTTACAGAAATCATAAGCGAAAGCTTTGGCTAACCAATCAAATTCCAAACGAGGTTGATGAACTTTTCAATACAGGCTCTACAATAGGAGCTTACACTATTTTTCCGAATAGAAGAATTGATGGGAATCACACAATCAATCAAGCACGTGGTGTAAATAGTTTAATTGATGACCGATTCGATTTAACCTTAGAATGTATTCGTCGCTTTTATTTGGAACAAAAAAGTCCTCTTTATAACACTTTGACGATCTATAGAAACTTCTTCGAATTATTTGACAATTTTGATGGCTATATCCAATTCTTCTTATTGGATGATTTGGTTAATGAAAATAAATCTGTAAAGTTCTATTTACCTTTTGATGACTTCGAGACTCCTCCAACATTCTCAGATAGTAATGAATATCTTTTATATAAAAAAGGTGTCATGAATTTTATAAAGGCAAGAAACAATAGAATAGCAAACCAAACCAAACAAGTTTAAACAAAAAAATGCCAGCACCTAACATGCGTTATAATCAATAGGTTTGGTCACGAATTTTTGCTTCCATTATAGTCTCAGTCGTATCCTTTTATGATATCCGGGTATTTATACATTTCCCTTTTGCTTTCGTTTTCTTTATGCCAATTCCTATCTTTATGCTTAATAAGTCAATTTCCACACCCACTATGAATGATATAAAAGAAATCACCGATACTCTTGTTAAATTCAGAGATGATAGAGACTGGGAACAGTTCCATGATTCCAAAAACCTGGCTACAGCGATAGCAATTGAAGCGGCGGAATTAAATGAGTTATTTCTATGGAAAACTATCCAGGAATCTGAAGAAGTTGATAAAGAAAAAATCAAAGAGGAATTAGCAGATATTTTTGCCTTTTCATTTCTGTTGGCTAATAAACATGGATTTGATATAAAAGAAATAGTACTAAATAAGATATCAAGGAATTCAATTAAATATCCAGTAGAAAAATCTAAAGGAACAGCAAAGAAATATACTGATCTGTAAATAATGCTGATATATAAGGGAACAAGTGATGATTTTATTCAATTAAACCGGCTGAATCAACTTGCTGATTTAATGGATGATAACTTTTTACTCATTTAATGGAAGACATGCCGGTGCGTCCGAGTATGTATCCTGGCAGAATTCGTTATCAAGGGTAAGAGACTTACTCGAAGTAGCAGAACTTAAAGAAAATTACATTGCACTGGAATACTCTGTCCCCTATAATATGCAGAGTAGAATTGATTGTCTCCTCTTTGGAAAGGGCAACGGTCAGCAGAACATCTTCCTTATTGAGCTAAAACAATGGAGCAAGGTGGATGCAACACAAATTGAGGGTAACTATGTGGAAACTTATACCGGAGGGAGAAACAGGATTGTAGCTCACCCATCCCAGCAGGTTAAAGGATACCATAACTACCTGCTTGATTTTGTTGAAGAATTTGAAAAAGAACCATCACTGAAGCTGTACAGCTGTGCTTACTGTCATAATTATAGCCGGGAGGATGAATCAGGTTTATTCGATAATATATATAAAAAAATTTATAACCGAATTTAAAATATATTGCAAAGGAGGATATATTAGAACTCGCTAACGAGCTAAAAAGTAAGCTTGCTGAAGGAAAAGGTACTGAGGTTTTTAACAGATTCATGAACAGCAGGTTAAAGCCATCGAAGAAGCTTATGGATAACGCCAAGGATGTTATCCTTAACGGCAAGCAATATTCCCTTCTGAACGAACAGCTCGTGGCCAAGAACCTGATCTGGGGTAAAGTCAGGCAGGGATTAAAAGATAGTGCAAAATCTGTGGTGATTGTAAGGGGCGGACCAGGAACCGGTAAATCCATAATAGCGCTAAATCTATTGGCAGAAGTAGCCAAAAGAAGCTTAACATCACTCTTCGTTTGTAAATCGAAACCTTTCAGGGAAGGATTGCAAAAGCTTGTCGGAGGCAAGGCAAAAAACCTGTTTATTAATCCGTATTTCCTGGTCCCTGCAAAAGTCCAGGAAAGTGGTCTGGATGTCGTATTTGTTGATGAGGCTCACCGCCTGGAAAAGAAAAATACTCACAGGTATATGCCTCCAGAGCACAGGTCTGATTTACCACAGGTTGACCAGATAATCAGATCAGCGAAGACTTCAGTATTCTTTATCGATGATAAGCAAAGTGTTAGAAATCTCGAAATTGGCCATTCATCACTAATATTGGAAGCAGCGGAAAGAATGGGCGCCACAGTAGATGAAGTTGAGCTGGTATCTCAATTCAGGTGTATGGGTTCAAATGATTATCTACTATGGCTGGAGTCTGCTCTTGGATTCAATGATGAGAAAAAAATTCTAAATACAGGCAGCCAATTTGAATTCAGAATTTTTGATTCGCCTGATGCATTATACTCAGAATTAAAAAAGAAAGAGAAACAAAAACCCGGATCTTCAAGACTAGTTGCAGGGTTTTGCTGGCCCTGGAATAATCCAGGAACAGATGGGTCTCTGGTTAATGATGTTAAAATAGGATCATTTGAAATGCCATGGGAAACCAAGGGCGACCAGTATGCCGGAGATTATCCACCATGGCATCAATGGGCTATTAAAGAGAAAGGCTTCGAACAGGTAGGTTGTATTTACACAGCACAGGGATTTGAGTTTGACTATATAGGTGTAATTATCGGACCTGATATTAAGTTTAATAGTGATACTCAGTCACTCGTTACCGATATAGATGCAACCAGGGATCCTACTCTAAAAAGGGATAAAGAGAACTTCGGCTCATATGTAAGGAATATATACCGGGTGCTTATGAGCAGGGGGATGAAAGGATGTTACATCTATTGTACCGAAAAAGATGTTCAATCATATTTTGAAATTTATTATGATTGATAGTAAACTGTATTCATACTCAAAGACAGGACTATAGCCAGCATTTGCCAGCAATTTGAAATATGTCATGATCTGATCTGAGTCAGACGTGAAATATTCATCAGCAATATTCTCGATCAATGATTGCAAGCAAAATGACTTGTCAGCGTCAGATACAGAAACTTTATATGAAAACAGGTACAAATATTTACCAGGCAATGGTTCTAGTTGTGCCAGTCCATTGATGATGTGAGAATGGATGTCATCTCTTGTACCCTTTTACTTTAACCAGAACCTTTGCCATAACAAATTCATGTGGATTCCTAAATGTACCTTCCATGAATCTAATGCCAGTTGAGGACTTATATCAGCTAGTCGTTTCAATAATAAATAGTTCACACATTAATCCAACCTGCTTATCCTCTGAGAGTATTCATGGAAGGCATAGTAGACCAAAATGACTTAAAGTTTCTGGTGGTATTATTGACAGCTACAATCGAGTGATGCGCCCCTTGAAAAATAGTTCTCAGTATCTCTTTCACCAATGCAGTGAACTCAGCAATAAATTGCTTTTTTGAAGCAACATAAATCGATAAACTTTCTCACTGAGCTGTCCAGCATACTATATAGATTATACTCTATCCTGATTCTATTCACATTTTGGGATCGATAATCTCTTATGCATCACTGTTACTGACAGCAATTCCAAAGTGAAGATTTCCTGTATGATCTAAAAAAATATGATAATCTGTTATGCTATCGTCAATGTCAGTAAGAAATACACTTTTAAAACCAGAGTTCATATCGTCTGTAGATTCAAGTATCCCAAGTGCTGCTGTTCAAATATTTGTAATTCATTGTCCAATATAACTATCTGGTTCAACATTACTTTTAGGAAGGACTGTGGCAATACCCAAGGGATCAATTATTTCACTTTCGACTCCTCTGAACAAATCAATCCTCTGATTTGGTAGTGGATTATCTATCCATTTTTTAGCCGTCACTGTCTTTACAGACCAAGTGAATCAATAATAATGAATTTTGTACGTCTCTTTCTCCACTCTCATCCAAATCAATACTCAGATGTTTGAGGCTCTGTCAAAACACCGATATTAAATCCTCTTGTCTCTTTCCTTTCTGCTCCGTTGGATCTTATTTATTTCAAGACCACCATATATGTATAATTGCTGCTTTTGATTAGTTGCTCTCCGATTAGATATAACTCCAACGCTCCAACTCATTCAATTCTGAAGGATGATCGTTAATTCTTCTGAACACGTAGCAAAGTAAATTCTCATAATCAAGTCACAGCCTCCGATTTGCTCTCTAGCTGCAAAAAAATGTCGCTCAAAAATTCAGTGTAGACATATCTCCCGAAATCTTTTGAATTTAAGATATGAGCTCCAAATCGTTCGAGTACTTAAATCCATATTCATTATTTAGTAGTGAGATGAATGAGTCACCAAGATCTAATTGGCTACTCAATAAATCTGGTTGATCCAGTGGAATTCTAGATGGTCTGATTTAATGATCCGCTAAATGATGATTGCTTCTGTCTTGCTGCACCCATCTTATTTTTAGCTGTTACTTTAAGATTCCTGTGAGCTCTTATTGATACTGCCATCTGTATTGGTGTCATATCCAATTCCTCATACCTGTAAATCTCACTTCTAAGCTCCTCTTCACCAAAGCCAAATGCTCAAAGTAACTCCAAATATTAAGTGTTGCATGGACTCTGGTCAAATCTTCATAGCCACTTCTGTAACCAAACCAGCGACCCATCTGTAAAAGTGTATCATACCATGTTGAAGCTCTAAGATGATAGCTTGTCATCAGACCTTCCAGGTTAAGCCCCTTGAGAGCTGATTTCCACCAGTGCACATCACTTTTATCTCCTCTCCTGAAGAGTAATCCAGACTATCGTCTGATGAGCTGTTCATTTCAACCTGTCCTAACCATTTCCAGTACCAATCCCAATTCTTCCCAGATTAAATCAAAGTCAGGAAGCAGATTCTCTGATCCAAGCCCTGAATTTATCTCCGAACAATCCAGCTGAAAAGATCTCCCACATGGATTTAAACTGACTCTTAAGATCAATGCCATACGACCTGCTCCAATATCGTCCTGTGAGATTATCTAAGTACTCTATAATGATGCTGTTAAGAAACTGCATATGATGGATTCTATGTGAGGCATGAACCAGCATACTCATAGGTTTCAATCTGTCTCCTCTGAGATTTCTGATTGCGCAACCAAGCAGAAATTGATCAATTGCATCTGAAAGATTTTCAGACATAGATCCGCTGCTGATAAGTGTAGTCGCATCATCATGAACGTTTTTACAAAGTTATCAGAGAGGTCTACCCCGGAAAATTATTGATGATCCAAAATAATCATCTGGCTCAGGAAGAGATACAATAAAATTTCTGGGATACAAATCATCTTCCAGCAATGCATCATCAGAGGACATATCAATCAGCACGTTAGCGAATGGAGTGGCAGTATAACCTACATATGCTTTACGTGGGAAGTGCTTGAGAATTAACCTGATTCTTTCATTTGTACTTGTTGGATCCAGGTCAGGGTCATTTGAATTTGTATCTATCGAAGCCTGATCGGCCTCATCGTCAATGATTAACATTGGCAATTTCGCCCTGTTATCCTTTGAGGACTGATTAATATAATGCAGTAGTTTGTCCAGTACAGAAACGTTCTTTTTTACGACTGCTATAGTAGGCGTTGATCTGTTACAGATTGAATCAAAAGGATCAACATTGACAGTGTCAAATTCTCCCAAATCTCACCTTTTGAACACCACTTTGTGTTCGCCAGGTCCTGGTTCTGGCAGTTGTGATCCTATTCCACCTTTTGATGTCAGATGGCTCCAGTATAAATGACTCATCAATGCACGCATATCATTCATTCCGGTTAGCTCCTTATCTAATCTTATTTGGGTCTGCCTTCTGAAACAGTATGAATACCAGACAGAACAATAATGGATTTATATCCTGCATCAACGGCTTTTGCAATTAAAGCTGTAAAATTAGCTGTTTTGCCACTCTGCACATATCCTACTACGAGTCCCATATAATTGAAACCTGGCCTCTAGGGTTAGAAAGCTTACTTACTATAGTACTTGTTGAAGTATCTATCGATTTTACAATTCTTCCGGCTTTTTCAGGACCTAACTTTCGGCTTAGTTGTTCAGAAATATAATCCTCCAGGCGTGACCAGTAGTATAATCCTTCGCTATCATTGTTTTCTTCAAGCCATTCACTGTACCATTCTTCGTGAAGTTTTGGATCTTCAACTACTGAGACCGGAACCAGAATCGCACCATCTCTGGATTTTTAAAATGTATTTTGTCAAGGAAACCTTTTTCTATTTTATCAAGATCCTCGCTATCAATTGGACTATATGTGACAGGATGTTGATTTGATCCAACTCCTTTTTTTAGGTCAAATTTTTCGAGACCAATATGTTCAAATCTGGCCACAAGATTCCGTACTAATTGTTCGATATAAATAGTTTCCGCTTAAGTTATATAGCTTTTTCTTCTGTAAGTCTTTTAGGGCTTTTGAACATACTGTGAATGTATCCAGCAGATGAGCGTTCTTATCATTCTTGTTATACAACTCAGCAATTGCTAAAGAAAAGAGCAAGGCATCAAGTGCTGCAGTAGCTTCCTTATTAGGACTTTTACTGTACATATTTAAATAGAACGGATGTGTACAATTAATAATGACTTTGAACCTGTTATTTGGGTCGCAGACAATCTTCCATAATTCTCCTGATTCAATATGATCCGATACAATCTCGTAATCCTTATTTTCGCCATACTTAGGAACTCATTCATCTTATTTGACAGCCATGTACCAGATGGATTATTAACTTTGACTTGGCTCCTGGTTTAGTGCTGTCATAGTCAGTCTGAATGCTACTCTCAAATAACAGAGTCTAGGTAATAGAATCAAGATTTTTGTTGTACCTAACTTTATTTACAACTGCTTTGGTTCTGGCTTCTTGTTATATTCATTTTTTGCCTTTTTCTTGTTACAGTTGGATTAACTCTGGTTTTCAAGTGCTGAAACAGAATCTCCGGAAATTCTACCTTGCTTTTGTTCACTGTTATCCGAAACTCATCGTCAAGGCCAGGATCTATATCTGATGACAGTCTGGCATACTTGATATGTTCATCTTTGGACAATGTACCGTGCCATCCCCAAATCTTATCATCTGATTTGCCCGATAGATATAATATCCTATGTGAATCATTCATGACAACACCCCTTTGCCTCACTCCATGCCCTTTTCGTTGAGAAACTTCCTGATTGGGTAGGATATATGCCCTATACCTCCTGGTTCCTTGTCGTCTTTAATGTAAATTTGCTTTAGGTCTGGTCTAAGATGACATGGATATTGTCGCGTTTTCGTTTCTGCAAAATGGATCCAGGAAGTTCATGGATCTCTATTACAATGTAATTTCAACCTCTCGCCAATTTCAAAATCGAGTGTCAAGAAATCTGTGAAATACCATTCACACAGATGGAGTCTTCAATTTTTCAGTAATACGAAATCTGATAATTCTCTGCCAATTTATGGCCTTGCATGAATTGATAATCTTTATCTAGTAAGAAAAGGTCATCCCACAGAACAATAGTACCACTGATATCTATTGCCAGGTCCTCTTTTTCTTAATGCTTCGTCTATTTGCTCTCATCCAGCTTCTAGTTTCAGAACCCACGGGGAGTGTTCTTTTCTCACAAAGCCCAAGTTCCAGGGAATAACCGATATGTTGTGTTTTTTCTTTTTTGAAATTATAGTAAAACATTGCAATGACTTAAAGATGCTGTCTTCATTCCCATACCAAATTTACCCAGATCTCCAGCATTATAGTCTCCATGGATCCTATCCTCATTGCTTCCTGTAGTTCAGTATCACTCATACCCTTTCCATCATCTAGCAACTCTAAGAATCAACTCATAGTCTGAATTAAGCCAGAAAATAACATTGATATTATTGGCTTTAACTTTTCAGTGATTGAGTTGTCAATCATATCTGCAACTGAGGGATTCAAATCGTAACCAAGGCTCGAAGTGCATTAAAAGTTCTGGGTGCATCTGGAATACTGGTAATCTTTTTCATATTATTTCTTTGAAAATATCCATCACTATATTAGCAATCTTATTTGCCAAGTAATGGAGGTACTGCATTTTCCCACCGATGTATTGTGAAGTTCTCGGACCAAGAAAAAAATAATTGTCTGGAAACGTCTGCACTCCTTGCCGCCTCTCTAACGGTAAGGCTTCTGCATTGTAAAGGATCGGATGAATGTAATAGTGTCCATCCTTCGAGATATGACTTGTAATTGTTTTAGCCGATATTCCAAATCTGGACTCTAAACCGATCAGTAAACCTTTTTTCTGAGATCCATTTAATCTAGCACTTTTGTGGTTCGGTAATAATATCTCCGGAAAGTCTTCCAATTTAGGAGAGACCTTTCGGGGAGAGAGTAAAATTTGATGCAAAAAAGTAGCAGTGCAGATCCCCCCTAATATCGTGACCTCGATTCATGATTGCATACTCCTCCAATTCTTTCATCAAGGAACCAATCGCCTGCGAAATTAGCTATAACACTTTTTGATTTGATAAACTCTAGACCACTTCCCTTTAGCAGGTGGGATTCAATAAAGTAGCATTTCGTTTAATTGCTTCTAATTTCAACATTATCATTATTTGAAACAAAGCTTATAGTCAGTAATTTTTTTAATAATAGAAATCCAGTTATCATCAGAATCAATTTCCCTCGAAACTCCAGTTCTGATTTTTGGTAGCCCTTTAATAACATTTGATATAGTTACCTCCTCTTTTTTTGCTAATATATCAGGTATTATATCGTGTTCTTTTCTTATTCAAGGATAATTACTCTGTGACGGGACTGAGGGATCCCGTAATCCTCCGATCTGATTACAAAATCCTTTGGTGTGAAAATTGGTTCTGCAAACAAGTCTGTGTCAGATTTTCTTACTGCCAACGAGTATAATCTGTAGCCAGGACATGTCAAATCTGATCTTGTTAGTTTTATACTCACTTTTATAAGCTGAGACAGGATCCTGCAAATCCTGGAGTATCCCGGAGAATACACCTCTGTTTTTTGTCTCAGCTGAGAGTAGTCCCTTTAACGTTTTTTCCATAACAAAGCATGTCGGATTGTGGACAGCAAGAATTCGTAGATATTGTTTATAAAGACCAACTCTTGAATCCCTTCTTCTCATCAAGGATTGTTTCCTGTCTTCTTGATCGCCCTATAACACTGTAAGCCTGGCAAGGAGGACCTCCAATAAGCAACCATTCATTGCTGTTGTTCAGCGCTATCCGTATACGATTGTCTACATCGCTATCAGGATATTCAGAGCTGCCCAATTCAGCTTTCCAGGCTTCTTCCTGAGCTTTGCCTGCCTGTGCAGGCCACTTTGAGAAAAGATCCTGCAAACTAATTTTTCCACGGAGAAACTCATAGTAATCTTCTGGGACATCTTCAAAACTGAATTGTCTGTTCTCAGGGTTAATGTTTTATGTGCATTAGATTCCATCTCAACAGATAGAAAAGCAATTTTAAAGCAGTTTTGCTCCTTCCTTATCCCTGTAAGCGCTGAATCCTTCACCTAATCCACGGAGACCAGCAAATATATCAATTATGGGTACTTTCATTTTTAATAAATATTAGGCATTCTTTTAATGTAGATTCAATATTTTGGGGTTTAAGTTCACATTCAAAGATTGTATGAACTCTCCATCCTAAATTCTCCAATTCATATGTTCCTTTGGTCAAGCTTTCTGGTTGCTTCAATTTTATTTTCCACCATTCAAATCTGGTTTTAGGTAAAGACCGATATTTACAACCTACGTGACCGTGCCAGAAACATCCATTAATTAAAATTACAGCTTTATATTTTTTCAAAATAATGTCAGGTTTACCTGGCAATTGACAAACATGTATTCTGTATCTGAATCCTTCCTTAAATAAAAATCTTCTGACCAAAAGCTCTGGCTTTGTATTCTTGCCTGTCCCATGGTATATAGGCTTTGGTTTTCTTGTTGTGAACATCAGACATTGCATTTGGGACTTGACTACTAATCAAAGTTAGTTAATTTAATGAACTATGCCATGAATTAAAGTTGATCTATGTTATAATTAGTTCGGCATGTTTAGTAAAAATTTATGATTCCTTTTAGAGCCTTAATAAGGCGCATTTAAAAGACCATGAATCAGGAGAAGCCTCTTTTTAATAACTAAGGACATTAATGACCTTAGTGACATTGATGTTGTCTGCTCGGAAGATTAATATAGGTATTCTTCCAACATGAGATCACCTTTTTTTATTGTATCTTTTTGTTGAAAAACAGGTGGCTTCATAAATGCAAATTAGTCAAATACAAAATTCATAAATAATATTCATACGTAAAGATTACTGCAGAACAGAAAATGAATTCTGCCGGTAAGACTATTATCGCTCAAGCCTTTTTTCAAGTCGTGGTGGCAGTCCGTGAAGAAAGTTAATACTGGTAAGGGTCTCAATGGAATCTATGCTTACCCGGTAATCATCGTATGAAGGTAGTCCCTGCTGGTGCGGGATAAGGTATGATGCACTGCTTATTGTGCCTCCCATAAACATTACTATTATCTTATAAAAATAGTCAGGCACCGAGATATCATTATCCCCAATTGGTAAAATATCTGCAAAGAATACAGGACCGGTAAATACAAATAACGAATCGTAAATTTCTCCCAGGCTCCTGACATGTGTTTCAAGGCTTCGCCAAATCCCCCGGTTAAATCCTGCCAGCTGGGGTGATATATTTGAGTAGTAAAATGACTCCTCAAGAGCAATACTGTCAAAGGTCATATCTCCTGCAGGGACAAGGTGTCCCCTGTCGTAACCTGACTTATAATAATCCCTGTCAGATGCTGTAAAGCTAAGAACAAGAGTATCTTCACGAAATATATCTCTTCGTGTAAAATTAGATTCCATATAAGCAGGCTTTATACAATAGGCCACCCACTCAGCCTGCTCATGTTGTTCGCTGTAAATAAGCGAATAGTAGGTATGTCTGATCAGCGACGAATCAGCATATTCCGGGTAAAACTGCATACTGCCAGGCATCTCATCTTTGCTAGTTCCGGAGAACCTTATTAGCAAGTAAATTACAAGAAAGACAATTATCAGGTATGGGACTTTGCTTTTCATTTAGTTCATTTTATCTCTTCGCCTGCATGCTGTAAGCCTCTGCTTACAGATCAGCCCGCAAGTTAGATAAAAAAGAATCTGTAGCAATATGAGGCATAAGATTAAAGCATACAAAGAACGAAGGACAAAAGACCAGGGTCTTAGAGTGTAAGGAAAGTGCGCGGTTTGGGGTGCGAGGTCTTTGATTTATGAACAGAAAGGCTTTTTTATTCGTTTAGCTTAATAAAGCCAGATTTTTAAGATGAAAAATTTTGTATTAAAGACAAATCCTGAAGTCAGCTCTGTTTTTGATAATTACCCTGAGCATGTGCGTAGCAAAATGTTATCACTAAGGGAGCTGGTACTGGAATGTGCTGAAGAAATGGATGAAGTTAATACGCTCGAAGAAACACTTAAGTGGGGTGAGCCAAGCTATCTTACCAAAAACGGAAGCACGCTCAGGATGGACTGGAAGTCCAAAGCACCAGGTCAGTATGCCATGTATTTTAAATGTACATCCAAACTGCTTGAATCCTTCAGGATAGTATTTAATAAGACCTTTAATTTTGAGGGAAACAGGGCTATAGTTTTTAAGCTGGATGATGATATCCCTAAAAAGGAGCTAAAGCAGTGCATTAAAGCAACACTGAATTATCATAAGCTTAAACAACTACCTACGCTGGGAATTCAGCAGACCCTTAAAGCTAATCAATCTCAATAATAACCTTTCCGCGTGGACGGCCATATTCGGCTTTATCGAAGGCCTCGGCTGACTGCTCCAGAGGGAAGGAATTTTCGATAAGGGGCACGAGGCTGCCCGATTTTATATATTCTTCAAGCTCATCGTAGTCTTCGGGATAGGTACGCATATTTGCTGAGGTCATCTTCCTGCCATAACGCAGTCGTACATACATAGCCCCAAATACCGTCCACGGCATATAAAGTGGCGATGCATAGATACCATCCTTCTTAAGAAGGCGGTAGATTTCCTTATAAGGCATCATTCCCCAGGCATCGACAATGGAATCAAAGCGCGTACCCTCAGGAATAGTATTATCGCCACTGTATTCATATACCTCATCAGCACCAAGGTCCTTTGCCAGTTTAATATTAGGAAAGCTGCAGGTAGCTGTAACATTAGCACCCATTGCCTTTGCCATCTGCACAGCAAAATGACCCACGCCGCCTGTTGCACCGTTAATAAGCACCCTGGTTCCCCTACCCGTATGCGTTCTTCGGAGTCCGTTACTTGCCGTAAGAGCAGCAATGGGCAGTGAGGCAGCCTGCTTATAGGTCATATAATAGGGCATGCTTCGCACATATTTAAGGTCGACAAGAGCCAGCTCAGCCAGGGCCCCGGGATTTTTTGAAAATGCTGATATAGCGCCATAAACCTTATAACCCTTTTCAAAACCTTCAACACCCGGTCCGACCTCTTCGACTATCCCTGCAAAATCGGCACCTATAATCATAGGGAACTTAGAACCTTTAAGGATCTTAAGTAAACCCTTCTTAATCTTCCAGTCGACCGGGTTAACCGATACGGCCTTAATTCGTACCAGCAATGTACCCGGTTTTACAATCGGGTCGGGCAATTCACCGAACTGCATAGAGTCCTTCTTGCCATATGATTTAAGATAAGCAGCTTTCATAATTAAAAAACACTGAGAATTAACAAATGTTTATTGTTGCTGTGTTTTAGGACTCTTACTTAGCAGCGCCTTAACCATCAGAATAAATAATCCAGTCAGCAGGAGGTTTAATGCCAGCGAAAGCATTGATATTGTAACAATCATTCCGCCAATACCATAGGACAATGAAATAATAAGCACCCCTGCCCCTACCTCACCCCGGGGGAACATGGCTATTGCCACAGCCAGTCGTTCGCGCCAGCCGGCTTCGTTACGATATACAAAGGCAGGAACTATTTTTCCTATATTACTTAAGATGGTTACAATAAGTACATGAAATAATATCAGTCCCCAATCAATTGATTCTCTGCCGGCCAGGTTTATGTTACTTGCATCATCGCCGCTCCTGAGATATGAATCTACAATTTCCTTATCGACAGTACTGGCCTTTGCATCGTCGTTTGACACACCTTCAAGCATGGGCATTGACAATCCGACCAGCACCATAAAAACAGCGGATACGATAAATGATACTTTCTTTTCGCTTTTAAGCTCAAGTATATCTTCTCCCTCGCTATCTTTACTTTCTTTACTGGCACGGATACGATTATGATTTTTTGATATCATTGAACCAAGCACAAAGGCAGGCAACAATACTTCAATATGCACACCAACCGTGCTATCGATGGTTTTGCTCATAAAGTATATCAGCTCGGCACTACCGGCAATCAGTATGGAGTAAAACAACACATTTTTCCAGCGTATCGACAGACGCAGGGCGTTAAGGTATCTCCAGGCAAGCCATACAAGCAAAAACATAACCACCAGTACAATAAGCAGCTGCACCTTAAAACCGATTATCAGCATCTGCAGGGGGATCATCAGCATAACCGTATCAAGGTCGTCGAAGATGGCCAGTATGCGGGTTTTCTTAAACATCCATGTAGATGCCAGTCCGGCAGCTGCCAGCATTGAAAAGAGCACTCCTGCCGAAGTAGGTGCGGCAAAACGAGCTGCCAGCAGTGACTCGATCCATGTTTGTCCCGTACGTGCAGACTCAGGAGTAATTACAAAAACAAAATACAGGGTAACAAAGATCCAGGGCAGGGTTGCTGCCGAGAAAGCTATCAGGTAGTCGTAGCCATATTCCCTTATTTTGTCCTTTCGTATTTCAAACTCATAACCAACATGTATCATAATAAAGGCAAGGCAGATAATTGTACCAAGCTTAATAATATGGCTCAGGCTGGAATAGTTATCTGTAACAAGAGGAAGCAGCTGTGATAAAGCCAATCCGATTAGCAGAAGTATGGATAGTATAAGTACTTTTTTCATGATTGCTTTATTATAGTTTCAAAGATTTTCTTATTTCAAGCTCAATCTTCCTGTCCCACAGGCGTCTTAATATCTCATCAATTTTTTTATAGAATAATTCGGCCGACTCCTTCTCACCTATCTTATCGTATAGTTTTGCCAGGGCAGTAAGGGCAGGTATATGAAGATCATTTATCTGCAGGGCTGTTTTATATTGCTCAACTGCTTCGGCGAAGTAACCTGTTTCGGCCAGCTTCTCGGCATTAGTCATATGCTTTTCGATCTCAGATATATCGGCGTCGATCTTCAGGTTCAGAATATTTTCAGTTTTTGTTATAACCATTGATGATGGAAGATCGCGCACTACTATTTCTGTAACGCTACCCAGAAGGATGCGCTGCATAAATGTTTTCCCTGTTGCACCCATAAACAGGAGGTCGACCTTGTTCTGAGCTGTATAATCGAGGATTTCCTTATCGGGCATACCCCTGAGTATCTTTGTATGAAAAGCTATACCGGTAAAATTGAATTTCTCCAGAAACTCATCGAATCTCTTCTGATTTTCAAGCTCCATCCTTTTATTCTCCTGCTCGAAGTCAACCTTATACCTGGGAGAATATCTTATGTCCATAGGCTCAAGCACATTAATAATCTGCAGATCGGATTTAAAGGTCCGCGCTATCTTAATAGCGTTATTCAGGGCCCTCTCCGATGCATCGGAGTAATCGACTGAGCAGAGTATCTTTTTTGGGAAATCACTGCTACCTTCTTTTACCACCCATACCGGCTTTTGGGACTTTCTAATCAGTTTCTCGGCAACAACATCGATATTATACCTGTTGGCTGAGTTTTCTACATTATTAGAGATAAGAATAAGGTTAACATTCTCATCTTCGGCCGAAGAAATAATCTTATCGAAGGTATTTCCGTAGAGTATCCGTGTGGCAGTCCTGATCTTCTTACTTTTCATTAGGTCTGCTATCTCAGCAAGCGAAGCCTCTATATGCTTATTTATCATGTGCTTAACCGAATCTTTCCTTGCATCATCGGGCAGTACGCTTACCAGTATCAGTTCGGAGTTAAACCTGGCTGCCAGCATTGCAGCAGTTTCCATATGCCTGTTATCGAGGGTATTCAGGTTCAGCGGGGACGAGTATTTTTTCGAGTAGTTTCATGGCGATACAGTTTTACAAGTATATATCTATAGTGTTTATCTTTATCCTATATTTGTTAAACAAGAAATATATAGAAAGGTTTACGACGGGATATAATTTTCGATTTGGCTGCCAGCTGACGGGCTATGTCCTTCGCAAAGCTTACTCTGCATATTTAAGGTTTATGGAGCACAGAGATGGCCGGGAGAGGCCGCAGGACTAGCTGTTTTAAAACATTAAGACGATATTTTTGACCCATATTTCAGTCTTAAATCATACATTTTTAATAATATAGGTATATGGATTTACGCAATCTAGCGCTAAAATTTTAACAATCGAATATTTTTGTGTTTTCAAAAATTTGTTTAAAATTGCAGGTTAGATGGAACAATTGCTTCCCTGAAGTGATATATATTATTAAATAAAGCAGGCACAGATAACAAATTTAAAGGTATATTTGTTAGCTGTTTAAACCATAGTATAACCTAAAGCGAATTATTACTAGCAAATCAATATATTATATAAATGTTAAATCCTAATTCTATTTAAATCTTAAATCCTATTTCTATGAAAAAAACTAAGATTATTTTGTCGGTACTACTACTCATGTGTAGTTTGGCGATACAGGCTCAAACCAGGCAAATAACCGGTACGGTTATTTCAGCGGAGGACAGCCAGCCAATACCCGGAGTGTCGATATATGTTAAAGGCTCAACATTGGGTACAACATCAGACATCGACGGTAAGTACGTACTGGATGTACCTTCTGACGCATCCACTCTTGTTTTCTCCTTTATTGGGATGAAAGCACTGGAGATGCCGATTTCAGGTTCTGTTATCAATGCAACTCTCGAGCCAGACGTTCTTGGTCTGGAAGAAGTAATGGTTGTCGCATATGGTGTAGCAAAGAAAGAATCATTAACTGGTTCGGCTGCAACAATTGACACCAAGAAGATAGAAGGACGTTCTGTTTCTTCTGTTGCACAGATACTAACAGGTGCTACAACCGGTGTACAGACTACTGCTGGTTCAGGTCAGCCTGGTAGCTCACCAGACATCAGGATTCGTGGTGTAGGAACATTGAACACTTCTGCTTATCCACTTATTATACTTGACGGATCTGAATACTCAGGTTCTATTTCAAGTATTAACCCTAGCGACGTTGCATCGATGACAATTCTTAAAGATGCTTCTTCAACTGCACTTTATGGATCACGTGCTGCAAACGGTGTTATTATCTTTACAACCAAAAAAGGTAAAAAAGGTAGTGATAATATGAATGTTAGCTTTAAAGCTCAGGGTGGTTTAATCGGACAGGCACTGCCTTACTATCCTTCTATTAATGCTTTTGATTACTATGAAGTTCAGGCTGAAGCTTTTGCACAGTCAAGATTTCATTCAGGAAATGATGCTACAATAGAAGACGGAAGAGCTTATGCTTATACTAATATTTATTCTCAGTTAAGGTATAATCCTTTTGTTGGAACACCCAACGATCAGATTGTAGGAACTGATGGTAAAATTAATCCAAGTGCAGAAATTGGTTTTCCTGACCTGGATTGGTACGAACCTGCATTACAGCAAGGTTACAGACAGAACTACGACTTAAACGTTTCTGGTGGTAGCAACAAAGTAGGTTATTTCTACTCACTGGGTTACCTTGACGAAAGAGGTTATTCTATTAAGTCTGACTATGAGCGTTTTAACACAAGGTTAAATATCGACTATACAGTTAATGACTGGTTGCAACTTGGTGCGAATACTTATGGTTCACTTATTAACAGTGACGTTGGTACTACAAACTCAGCAACTTATGCAAACCCATTCAGGAATGCAAGAATGACTGCTCCTATTTATCCTGTATACCTGGTAGACCAGACAACCGGTGAATATATTCTTGACGGTGCAGGTGAGAAGCAGTTTGATGATGGTGGACTTCACTCAAGGCCAATTAACCAGGGAAGACACTCAATTGCAGAATTAAACTGGAACAGCGATAGCTATAAGAGAAACAATGCTGGTAACAGAGTTTTTGCCACATTTACTATTATGGAAGGACTTACTGCAACTATTAACGCCAATATTGATATTCAAAACTATCAGTACAAAGGTTATGAGAACCCAAAAATTGGTGATGGTGCTCCAACTGCAAGGATGGATGAGTCTAGGTACACAAGAACCTCAGTTAACTTTAACCAGTTGATTAACTACTCAAAAACTTTTAACGAAGTTCATAATTTCACAGCTTTATTGGGACATGAATCATTCTCAAGGGAGTATACTTACCAGAGAGGTTTCAAAAACCAATTTATTGTTACAGGTATTTATGAATTGAATAACTTTGTAAATACTTCTTCAAACTATACTTATACTACTACTAACAGAACTGAAGGTTACTTTGGTAATCTGAAATATAACTACGACAACAAGTATTATATTGAAGGTTCTTATCGTAGGGATGGTTCATCTGCATTTGCCAGAGAAGTAAGATGGGGTGACTTTTTCTCATTAGGTGGTAGCTGGAGAGTAAGCGAAGAAGACTTTATGAGCAACTTTGGTATGATTGATAACCTTAAGCTAAGGGCATCATACGGTGAAGTTGGTAATGACAACATTGGATCTTATGGTTACCAGGCTCTTTATGGAACTTATCCAAATGCAACTAGTCCTGGTATTCGCTGGGAGACTGTAGGTAACACTGCATTGACATGGGAGGTTAACAGAACCTTTGACTTAGCTATTGATTTCTCACTGTATAACAGGTTAAATGGTAGTGTTGAATGGTATAACAGAAAGTCTGACGACCTTCTTTATGAAATGCCTCTTCCATTAACTATGGGTCTTTTAGACCAGCCAAGAAACATTGCTGCTCTATTTAACAGAGGTCTTGAAGTTCAACTTGACGGAGACGTTATCAGAACTAACGACTTCAGGTGGAACCTTAGTATTATGGCTTCTACAAACAGAAATGAGATTACATCTATTCCTGAGCCATTTATCAATGGAACAAAAAGATGGGATGTAGGACATTCAATTTATGATTTCTATCTAAGGAAGTTTTACGATGTTGACCCTGATGATGGAGCAACAAGATTCCACGTATGGGAAAATGTAGAAGATGATGAAGGTAATGTAATTGGTACTCAACTGGCTTATGACGAAATAACCGGCGAACCTGTACTTACTAAAGACTATAACTCAGCTGGATATGGTTATGTTGGTGCTTCAGCATTCCCGGATGTTCAAGGATCTATCGGAAATAATTTCTCTTATAAAGGATTCACCCTGAGTACACTGCTTACTTATTCATTAGGCGGACAGATGCTTGATGGAATTTACCAGGGTATGATGGGAGCAACTCCAGGAGAAGCTATGCACCCAGACGTATTGAACTCATGGACAGAGCCAGGACAAGATACTGACATTCCAAGACTTCAGTATTCTAACTCAAGCTTATATGCTACTTCAGATTACTTCCTGATTTCTTCAAATTATCTGAATGTAAGAAGTGTAACATTAAGCTATGACGTACCAAGACAAGTTCTTAATAACTGGGGAATTGGTTCATTAAGCGTATTTGCTACCGGCGAAAACCTATATATGTTTACTGCAAGAGAAGGACTTAACCCAACTTATAACTTCTCAGGAGGATCAAGCGACTTTGCTTACAGTCCAAGTAGATCTGTTATTATAGGCGTAAATGTGAAATTTTAATTTTATCATAAAATAAACAGAATATACAAATGAAAGCAAATTATATAATTTTAAGGTTCGTTTTAATCTTCGCAATTATCCTGGGCGTGAGCTCATGTGAAGAAGATTTCTTACAAACCGTTCCAACTGATGCTGTTTCGAACGAGATAGCACTCTCGTCAACTGAGAATATGATGTTGGCAATGAACGGTATCCACCGGTCTATGTATGGTCAAAATGGACTACATAGTACATACGCTGGTCAGCAATATATGATTCCTGTTGCAGAATTCGGATCAAGTGATGCGCTGCACTCTACTTCAGGTAACGGATGGCATAGAAGTGGTGTTCAGTGGACAAGGAACAATAGTGCCACAGCAGGTGAAGTATCATTTATGTGGTGGACCTATTATAATAAAATAGGATCTGTTAATAACATTATCAATGCTGCCGCTGATCTGAACCCATCACAAGAACTAAATAATATCTTGGGTCAGGCTTATACCTACAGGGCATGGGCACATTTCCAACTGGTGCAGTTTTTTGCAAAAGGTTATATGATTGGAAACCCCTTGACAGATCTTGGTGTTCCAATTATGACAGCTACAGAGCCTCCTTACGAAGGACTTGAGCGTGCTACAGTTGAAGCAGTTTATAACCAGATAATAAGTGATATTACAGATGCTATCACATATTTCGGTGATGCAACACCTAGAGCTGATGAGTCTCACCTGAATATTGATGTTGCACATGGTATAGCAGCAAGGGTTTATTTAACCAAAGGTGACTGGCCTAATGCAGCAGCACAAGCTAATGCAGCACGTCAGAACTATAGCTTAATGAGCGAAGCTGATTATAAGGCTGGATTTGGTACCGTTAACTCTGAGTGGATGTGGGGATCATATGTGATTCAGGATCAAACTTCATATTACTACTCATACTTCTACTATTGTGCTAACAACTTCAACGGTTCACAAAACAGGAGTAATCCTAAATTTATGAACCATGATCTTTATGCTCTAATGTCTCCAACAGACTACAGAAGGGATCAGATTCTTGCTAATTGCCCTAGTACTTTTGACGACTGGGACGAAGGAGCAAATGCAGGAAGATATGTTAGCGAAGCTGCTTTTGATGATTCAGTTACCGTATACAGAGCTATTGTTAATAACTCAACCGCTCACAATATGGTTCCCTATATGCACATTAAGCTCTACCAGGATAATGGACCTACCATTGATCCAAGAGATGTAGTCCATATGAGGGCAGCAGAGATGTACCTGATCGAGGCTGAAGCACTTGCACGCGATGGACAAGACGGACCAGCTGCACAGGTATTATTTGACCTGGTTTCTGAAAGAGATGAAGCATATGTACTGTCAGCTAATACAGGACAGGCACTTATCGATGAGATTCTTCTTCAGAGAAGGTTTGAATTATTCCTCGAAGGTTTCAGATATTTCGATATGATAAGGAACGACGAAGAACTTGACCTTACTACTTCAGGAGCAGATCCTAACCTCTACCTTGATGGTATGATGCAGGATAGGCCAAGTATCAATCCTTTCTGGACATTCCTTATCCCACAAAGGGAAATTGATGCTAACTCAAAGATTGTTCAGAACGTACATCCTCAGTAATATTAGACCTGATTTATTCAGCGAAAATATAAATGCACATAAAAAAGCGGAAGTTTCATACTTCCGCTTTTTTTATTTTACTACCTGCATCTAACTGGTACATGATAGCTCGTGTATACAATAACTCTTAATATCATGCTTATTATTATATTCCTCTAATCAGTTTGCAGGAAACTTAATAATAAACCTGGTGTATATGCCTGGATCCGAGCTAATATTTATAACAGCATTATGATTGGTAAGGATTTGTTTTGACAGGCTAAGGCCTATTCCGCTTCCCTTTTTCTTTGTAGAGAAGAAGGGGATAAATATTTTATCCATTATTTTTTCAGGTATTCCCGGTCCGTTATCCTCAATTACTACTTCAGTAGCCCCCGGATATGAGCGGGCTGAAAGTTTAATTGTCGCATCTTTCGTTCCAGATAAAGCCTCGATGGAATTAGTAAGTATATTTACCAGCACCTGCTCCATCTGAAATTTATCTGCGTAAAGTTTTATATCCTCACTGTCCTTATTAATCTCCAGTTTAATTTTATTCTCCTGGCACACCTGTATAAAGAGAGTGCTCAGCTGCCTGAATAAATTATCTATCTTAAGAACTTCCTTCTCGGGAGCTGGCATATCTGAAAGCTTACGGTATTCGGCAATAAAACTAATAAGACCCTCCCCTGTATTTTCAATTGTGCTAAGACCCGTAATTATCCTTTCTCTGTCGTTTATAGAGGCCTTCATTGACTTTGATAAAGAAATAATGGGACTCAGGCTGTTCATAATTTCGTGAGTAAGAACCTTTATCAGCCTTTCCCATGACTCAATCTCATTTTTATCTATCTCCTGCTGAATATTCTGGATTGAATAAAGACTGATATTATCCTTATCTATCTTGAACTCCCTGCACCTGAGTGAGGCCTTAAATCCCCTGAGACTAATAATCTCGGGCACCACCGGCTTATGTTCTTTAATAGAAACTCCCAGTTCAGGGTATATCTTTTCCAGGTCTGATATCCTGTTTAATCCTGCACCTCCCACCAGTTCGCTAAAAGCCCTGTTATAGAAAATAATATCCTGAGCATTCTTAATACAGATAAGGCTGTGCTCCATCTCATCGATGGCATTTTTTAAAAGGAACTTTTGTTTCTGTCCTTCAAACCTGCTTCTGACAATATCTTCTTTAAGCTCGTTTACACGCAATTCAAAATCTGAGATCTGGGGATTATCGCTTTTATACTGTATATCTTCCTGGCTACCAACCGAATCGATAAACTGCACCAGGGAGGTGTTTATTTTCAGTACATAATCAGTAAGGCTCTTTATCTGGATTATAATTAAAATACCACCCACAATCAGTGTAAAAAGCATCTCCCTCCCCAGTATATTATTTAGCAGAAAGACCAGACCCAGGGTGGTAAAAACCAGGATTAGTATCCTTAGCAGGAGAGTAATCATTATTTTTCTCCTTAAGCCGGTATTTATGCTATTCATTTTAACCTGAGTTTATTATATACTGTCGACCGTGCTATCCCAAGCTCTTCGGCAGTCTTCTTTATATTTCCCTTATTTCTCTTTAAGACCTCCTTCAATACTTCCTTCTCAATCTCAAGAAGACTCCTGGATTCTCCTGCTCCGGTGTTGGCGGTAATTGTGTCGGCAGAAGATCCCTCAGGCATAATGGCACTCGATTCAGAAAGCAAGACTGCCCGCTCAATGCAGCTCCTTAACTGCCTCACATTACCCGGCCACTCCTGTGACATAAGGTATTCACGGAATAAATCAGAAAAATAAATATCGTCCCTTGAATATTTACTACTGAACTCCTTAAGAAAGAAATCTGAAAGAATTTTTATATCATCCCTCCTCTCCCTTAGAGGAGGAATAAGAATTTCTATTGTATTTATCCTGTAATAGAGATCCTCTCTGAACCTGTTCTCCTCGATCATCTTTACCAGGTCATTGTTGGTAGCGCATATTATCCTGGCATCTACCTTAAGAGCTTTATTTGATCCCAGCCTGGTAACTTCCCTGTTCTGCAGCACATATAACAGCTTGGCCTGCAGGGCAGGCGTAAGATTACCAATCTCATCAAGGAAAATAGTACCACCCGATGCCAGCTCAAATCTTCCTGCCCTGTCTTTCGATGCATCGGTAAAGGCCCCTTTTACATGACCAAAGAGCTCGCTCTCAAAAAGAGTATCGGGGACAGCTCCAATATCAACATGAACAAAAACCTCATCCCTTCGGTCGGACTGCTTATGAATTTCCTTGGCAACAAGTTCCTTACCAGTACCATTCTCACCCAGTATAAGCACGGTTGAATCGGATGAGGCAATCCTGGTTATCATTTTTCTGATCTTTAAGACCGGCTCTGAGTTACCAATAAAATCACTGTCTTTAGACAGTAGTATTTCATTAAGGTGACTCTGTTTTTCCCTGAGGCTTCTTACCAACTTCCTCGACTGTCTTAATTCAAGTCCAGATTTAATGGTAGTCAGTAGTTTATCATTATCCCATGGCTTTAAAAGGAAATCAAGAGCTCCCTTCTTTATACATTCTATAGCCAGGTTTATACTGCCATAAGCTGTAATCAATACCACAACTATATCAGGATCCTTTGCAAGAATCTTTTCAAGCCAGTAAATACCCTCATCACCACTGTTGCTACCCTGATCAAAGTTCATGTCCAATAATACTACATCGATATCTTCAATCTGTAAAACACCGGGTATCTGCTCCGGATCATCCACGCTGATAACCCTTTCAAACTCAGGTTCAAGCAATTGCACAAGAGCCGTAAGTATGTTTATATTATCATCAACGATAAGTACCTTTCCCTTTTTCATGTATTATTTTACTACATTTTGAATATAAATATATTAATTTCTTATATATTGTACAATATTAATACACTATATTACTGAGAAAGAGATAAAACAACTTCATATATGCTTGTATATCTGCGTATTACAGTATTTGGCATATATTTTGGTTAGCCTGAAGAAAAAATAGTTATGAAAGTTTCATTAAGGATACTCTTAAAAAACAGGCATTTTACAGTCATTAACCTCTGCGGACTGGTAATCGGGATTACCAGTTTTATAATAATACTCAGCTGGGTAAGGCAGGAGCTGTCGTACGACTCTTTTCACGATAAGAAAGACAGGATTTACCATTTAATCATAAAGCACCCTAGCGGGATACTCGATCCAAATACGCCCTACGCAATTGCCCCAACACTTGCGAGCACCAACCCTGAAATAGATGCATTTACCTATGTTCGCAGACTAAGTACCACATCTAATTATTCTTTTAAATTTTTTGCCGGCGAAGACAGGCAGCTTAAAGCATATGAACCTGATGTGGTGATGGTAAGCAGACAGTTTTTTGATATTTTTGATTTTAACACTGGAGATATCAGTGCGGATGAATTATTGGGAAGGCCTGAATCTGTAGTAATAAGCTCCAGGATTGCCGATAAATATTACACAGGGATAAATCCTGTGGGTCAGACAGTGGTAATGAACAATCATTCTGTCCTGACAATAACGGGTGTGGTTGAAATTCCTGAAAATACCTTCTTTAATTTTGATTTTTTTCTTCCTGAGCAGAGAGATCTTTCATCTGACTGGAACTGGAGAGACCCCTCGTATCTTCTGCTTAAGCCGGGTATTGACCTTGAAAATTTCAAGGAAAAGATAAGCAGCTTTTTTATTGATAATAATCCCTATAACCTGAAAGATAATTTTAGCATTGAGCTTATTCCCATCAGCAAAACCTATATTACTTTTAAAGGCAAACAGCAGGTATTTATTTTCTCATGCATTGCTGCCCTCCTTCTGCTAATGGCTGCACTGAATTATATGAACCTGGCATCGGCAAACTATGTAAACAGGATTAATGAAGCAAGTGTAAGAAAGGTACTTGGAGCAAAAGGCAGCAGCCTGAGGGCTATTATATTAACAGAAACATATATTCTTGCATTTATAGCCACTATTATCTCGCTTTTCCTGGCTGAGATAAGCCTGATGTGGTCGGAGCGTTTTATCGGTCACAGCCTGGAGATTGGTTACACCCACAATCCGCTTATCCTGCCTGGAATTTTTGCGTCTGTATTTTTGATCCTTGGACTGGCTTCGGTATATCCATCATCGATATTTCTGAGGGGCAAGACAATAAACTCGGAAAAGAGAGAATTCGGTGACAGCAGAAAGGGCTTATTTATTCTTATAACTGTTATACTCCAGTTTACTCTTACCATAACTCTTCTGATATCTGCCTTTGTAATAAGAAGCCAGGTAAACTATTCTGTTAACAAGGAGCTGGGCTTCTCGGTCGATAATGTGATAAGCATACCGATGAACGAGGGTATTGGGGATAATTTCGAGACCTTCCTCGAAAGGATGGAATCAAACCCGGGTATTATGGAAGTAACTCTCGGACAATCAATCCCTTATGATGAAGATTCCAAGAGCAATGTTGAATGGGTAAAAAACTCAACAGAATACAAGGAGAATTTTCGTTTTTCAATCTGCCTGAGAAATTACCCTGCTCTTTTTGGGATGAAGGCAATACAGGGCAGGTTATTCTCTGACGAAATTGAGACAGATCAGGGTAAATATCTTATTAACCAGGCCGGGGCAAAGATGCTGGGTTTCGAGAACCCCGTTGGTGAATATATTACAATGTGGGGTGTAAGAGGTGAAATAGTAGGTGTTGTTGAAGACTTTCACCATGTATCACTTCACAGGGAAATAATGCCTCATATCTTTAATGTTAATCCCGGTAATTATGGTGCTCTTAAATATATTTTTATAAAACTCTCCGAATCCAGTAATCCTGAAACTATTTCATTTATTGAATCTGTCTGCGATGAACTGGCTGCAGACTGGCCTTTTACATATTTATCTCTTGAGGATGAAATTGCAGAACTCTACCGCGACGATTTTACTCTTGTAAGGATTATCGGCTTCTTTTTATTACTTACTGTTCTCCTGTCTGTCTTAAGCATATACGGCCTGGCCTACCATTCTGTTGAGAAAAAGACAAGGGAAATTACAATAAGAAAGGTATATGGTGCAGAACTGAAGGATAACCTGATACTTACCTATAAAAAGTTACTTATACAAACAGGCATCAGCTTTATTATAGCCATACCTCTTGTAGTAATCCTGATGAACAAATGGCTGAGTAATTTTGCCTACAGTGTAAAACCAGACCCTGCTTATTTTGTAATATCGCTGTCTATTGCGCTGCTGGTTGCTCTTATTACTACCACCCTTGCAATGTGGAAGACCTTAAACAGAAACCCGGTTGAAAACCTGAAGCATAATTAGTTCTCCGGCATTTAGACAGCCCTGCTCTCAGGCAAGTCAGGTTTAAGTAAATAAATTTAAAATTGACTTATAGCTAAGAACATGGTAACTTTGCATAGTAAATATATACTATTACAATATGGGTAATCAGAGGGCAGATAGTAGCTGGAGGGAAGTGGTCAAAAAGTATAATAAGCCGGATCTCCGCAGGAGCATATGGCAGCTTGTTAATACTTTAGTGCCATATATTCTACTCTGGTACCTTATGTATCTCTCGCTGGAGATTTCATATCTTATTACTCTCGGCTTATCGGTACTTGCAGCAGGCTTCCTTGTAAGGGCCTTTATTATTTTCCACGACTGCGGACATGGCTCATTCTTTAAGTCAGCCAGGGCCAACAGGATTGTTGGTACAATACTTGGCAGCCTGGTATTTACGCCCTACGACCGCTGGCACCAGAATCATGCAAAGCATCACGCTACGGTAGGTAATCTCGACAGGCGGGGTGTTGGTGATGTATGGACACTTACTGTTGATGAGTACCTTAAGCTGCCCCGAAAAAAGAAAATAATATACAGGACTTACCGCCATCCCATTATTCTCCTGGTGATTGGGCCGATCCTCCTCTTTGTTCTCTCCTTCAGGTTTACCAAGAAGGATATGAACAGGCTCGAAAGAAGGAGCATATATCTTTCTAACCTCTTTATGCTTATATATGTAGGAGCTTTAATGCTATTGCTTGGCTGGAAAGCCTTCCTTCTGATTCAGCTTCCTGTAATTTACATGGCTAGCACTGCCGGGGTATGGCTCTTTTATGTTCAGCATCAATATGAAGGAGTTATATGGGCCCGTAATAAAGAATGGGAATATAGTAAGATAGCGCTCGAAGGAAGCTCCTTTCTCAAGTTTCCGAAAATATTGCAATGGTTCTCCGGTAATATAGGCTTTCACCATATTCATCATTTAAGCCCTATGATACCTAATTATAATCTTGAAAAATGTCACCGGGGAAATAAGATGTTTAAAACAATAAATCCGGTAACATTTATACCTAGTTTAAGAACATTAAAGCTTAGACTATGGGATGAAAGAAGAGGCCTGCTTGTAAGCTTTAGAGATATCAGATCCTATTATCCAGCTTAGAAAGTATTATATTTTCATTTCTCAAACACCTGTTAGCTGAGTGATTGGTCGTAAGTGTCGTAAAAATGTCATATATTCGGCGCTATCAGCGTAGTGCGCGACTATTAACTTTGAGCCATAACCAAAAACAAAAATGCTATGAAAGATTTAGGCTCACGTTTAACAGAATTCCGAAAGGCAAAAGGGCTTTCGCAGGAGACCCTGGCAGAGGAAGCAGGCATAAGCCTGAGAACACTCCAGAGAATAGAAAAAGAGGGAACCAATCCACATGGTGACACACTGAAGAGAATCGCTGAAGTACTTGATATAAGTATTGACGAACTGGTTGATCACTCCCTTGAGATAAATTATAATTATATCAGGGGAATGCATTATTCAAGTCTCCTCTTTATTATTATTCCTCTTGCTAATATTATACTTCCCGTTATTTTCTGGATGAGAAAAAAAGACAAGGTAAAAGACCTCTCGGCCTATGCCATAAACCTTATTAACTGGCAGGTTACATGGTCAATCCTGACTATACTTCCAATGGCAATTATAATTCCCAAATTTTTCTTTGTCAGCAGAAATATTGCAGCGGTGAAAACAAACAGCATGATAATGCTTTTTCCCCTTGCCATGATTCTGTTTAACTTTATTTACACCTTTATTGCAGGCATACTTGTATCAGAAAAATACAGGAATCTCTTTCCTGCTTCAATAAGATTTTTAAGATAAGAGTTTATTAGCAGCTGAGATAGGCATAATTAAGTGGTGACATCCTGCCTCTCTTAGCTGTGCTTTTATATCTTTATTGATTATTAGAATATCAATAAAGCCAGATAATAATGAAAAAGTCCAGGATATGCTTTGTACTATCAATACTGTTTATATTATCATTTAAGCAGATCACCGCACAGAACGCGACATATAATACCGGCAGTGGCCTTACAATCGGCTTTGGGGCCGGTGCAAGCTTCCAGCAATCTGATATAGCTAATTCGATGGGGACAGGTTTAGATTTATCCCTGGGCAGCAGTTTATACAGCAAAGAAGGATCCTTTCTGGCTCTCGACTGGAAGTTTCGTTTCCTTGCCGGTGAAAACAAGGCATGGGACCACAATCAAAATACAGACAATACCTACAGTAATCTCAGATATAACTTTTTTTCTTACGACCTGGAACTCGGACTAACACTTAACAGGCTAAGGGAAAGGACAGGTATAATTTTTTCGGGCTTCGTGGGTGCAGGAGTAAGTCACGGATTAACATCCACAGACCTGCTTGACCCGGATAACCTGGCCTACGATTTCTCCGGAATTGATCCTTTGGCCCAACGAAGTAAGATAGTTGATGACCTGAAGAATCTTAGTGATGGCTCGTTTGAAACAAAGCTTAATAATAAAGCAGCCCTGCTGCCTACAGCCGGCATCTTCCTGGGCTACCAGTTTTCTCCACGCTTCTCTCTTGGTATAGGTCATAAGGTAAACTTCTCACTTAGTGAAGATAACAGCTTTACCGGCCTGGATATTGATTCTAAGGTAATTGATGGATCAACAATGGATATGAACCATTATACAAGCATTGGCTTCAGATGGAAGTTCGGATCTGCTAAATCGCGTTCAGTTAATGTTAGTCCACGCCCAAGCACAGCCGTCAGGACTACGCCAGAAAGAATATCTGCGATACCGGCAGCAGCACCTAAGATGCCCGAAGTAGATATCACCATACCATACAGGGATCCCTTTATAAGTAGCAGCAAAAAAGTAGATGTTACCGCAAGGTATATGAGGATTGCTAAAAAGGAAGATGTAAGTGTGGAACTGGATGGTAAGAAAGCAGCATTTGACTTTTTACCAGAGTATAAAAAGATAGAGCTTGTTGTTGATATGCTAAATGACACATGCGTGCTTTCGATCAGCGCTAAAAATAATGAAGGCAGTGCATCTGATCAGATAGTGCTTATTTACAGGGAAGATGGCAATATAAGCAGGCCTGCAGTTAGTAATATACAGGGCGCAGTTAGCTTGCCTGCAAGGACAAGCCAGCTTACAAGAGTTAACGAGGTCACAAGAGCTAACGAGGCCACAAGAGTTAAGCAGGAGCTAACAGGGACAAATCAAAACAGCAGGCAAAACCGGGCAAACAGAACTCAAAACACCACTATCCAGCGAGAGAATACCCAGCTGCCACAAATAAGTTTTATAAATCCACCCAGGCCGCTTACTGTAGATAAAAACATTTTTTCATTAAAGGCCAGGGCACTTAATGTAAAAGAATGGCAGGATATTAAAGTGCTGGTAAACGGAGCCGAAAACAACTTCTTTTCATATGCCGGCGATGGTACTATAAGCTTAAATATAGGATTAAAGGAAGGGCTTAATGAGGTGCTGGTAAGTGGAACCAACAGTTCAGGTACCGCACAGGAAAAAACTAGTATAACTTATAAAAAGACCATCATAGTACCAGATCCCATCCAAACAACAGATATCATTAGCACAGGCAACGTAATACCCGTAACAGACACCGTTCAGGCTGTTGTGGTGACTCCTGTAACAGATACTGTTCAGACTATTGTGGTGACTCCTGTAACAGACACCGTTCAGGCTGTTGTGGTGACTCCTGTAACAGATACTGTTCAGACTGTTGTAGTTACTCCCGTAACAGAGATTACCCCGGTAACAAGTGTTACTAACACCACTGAACAAAAACCTGTAGGTGTAAGGATAAATCCTGGCAATTCCGACTGGCAGTTTTGTCTGCTTACGCCATCAGGGACATACAACAGATCTGATCTGAAAAATGCCAATTTCAGCTACTCCGGTCCGGCAACGGGTATATACTTTAAGCCAATAGGAGGAGGAGGATATGCTATAGTGAAAGGTGAAGTATTTAACTTAAGCCCGGGAAAAGACTATCTTTTTAAGGGTAATCTTGTAGTTAGCGTAAGTACCTCTAATCCAGGCTCAATGGGGCATTGGTCGATATGTATCGAAGCAGACAGGGAACCAGTATCAGGCAACGGCAAAAACAGACCCACCAGTCCGTGTGAAGAAGCAGGTGGAAGGAAATAGCTAATAAGCGTACTCAGGTTTAAGGCAGAAAATACATATTAAAATACGTATTTAAATACGTATTTTTTTTATAAGGACAATATTTCGCAATCGCCTATTATACCTACTGTATCATCCATAATAATAATGCAGGATCTAAGACCCTTTATATCTTTTGCAAACTCCAGGGTTGTTTCGATATCTGGCCTTGTCTGAACCATATTACATAGTTTAGTGGCGCAGGCATCTGCCAGAGCAATATCACTGCTAAGCACGGTAACCGAGTGGGCTTTGCCGAGACTAAAAGAATGGCCAAGCCGGCCCGAGGAGGTACACACGCCAAGCCTGGCCTCTTCTCTCCTTATCTTTATACCCAGCCTGCCACTGAGATCTGAGTTGCCGCTAATAATAGGCATATCAACATCAAAATCTTCTATAAGCAAGTAATTGTCACCACCATTCTCAATCAGTACATTTCGCAGTTGGTATTTATGTTTCAGCGAATCACCAACATGCCTGGCAAAGAGACCGGCAACAGAGCTCATCGGCCCTGTCGCTGTCTTAATACCTGCTGCTAACATTTCCTGTACCGGCAGTGGTGCTTTCGAATCATATGGCAGGGGTGCCAGAGAGCTAAAGAAGGTCCCGTGCTCTCGCCCATACTCCAGCAGAATTGATCTTAGTCCCGCTACTTCCTTATGCACAAAATCGATCATATCTTCCCTGAACGAGCATTTATCAACACCAATCCATAAGTCAGTCTCCATAAGGCCTGCTGTAAAAAAATCAATATGGCTGCTCACCTGCCTCTCCCTGTATGTTCTTGGTTCATACATGCTTATTATAATCTATATTAAAGAGCTTAAGCGGACAGGCCTTAACACACAGGCCGCAAATTACACAGAGCTCAGGCTTAAAGTTCAATTCCCAACCAGGCCTGTTGTGGCTCAAAGCGCCCGAAAAACAAACTGCGGTACAGGCCCCGCAAGCCACACAGCCTTCTCTCTTGAAATCGAGCTGGTATTTAAGCTCCCTGGCAAGGGTGTAGGTTACCGGAATATTTATCGATTCGGGTAAAAAATGTAGTATATATCTCTTTTTCATATTGCAGTATTTAGATCAATGATTTAAGGCTCGCTTCTTCGGGTAAGTCACCTATCTTTTCTGTTAAAAGGAACCTGCCGTCGATAATCAAAGCTTTTAATGTTTCTGTAATCTCCCTGGCCCTTGAGATGCTTGAGAGCAGTGCTGTTTTAATCAATTTGCCATTAAGCTCTATCTCCCCCGACTGCAGTTGTTCATAGTTTACCTTTGCCAGGGCAGGATGTTCCGGTACTCCGTAGTCAACAATTGTAGTTTCGATATCTCTGTTACGAATCATAAGAGCTCTGGCAATACCGGGGTTAAGTACAGGTATCGGAACGCCTATGCCTATAAAAATCGAAACGCCATAGTTCTCATAGTATGCAGCCTGAATATACCTCCCACTCATCTTCTTTGCATCACCAATAACAGCTAGTGTGGCCGCATTGCTTTCCGGAATACCGTGAATATTCCTTGGTTTTGCAGTAGAGAACTGGGTCCCATTCCAAGCAACAAAACCTTCAGCCCCTCCAAGGAATATTTTTGTCCCTATACCGATGGTTTCGAGTTTATGATCGTTAAGCAGTGGACTAAGCTCACCGGATGTCGAATAGTTTGCATTACCCAGTGATGGAAGCAGGGTACCCATATAGGTATATTTAGTTTTGGTACTTGTATTTACTGCTACCGGGTAGTTCTGGTAGGCATTTCTTGGGTTGAACATTATCATCTCGTTAACCATGCTCTTATTAATCATCATGTCGACGTTCTTGGTGGGGTAGCAATCCGTGCCCCTTCCCCTGGCAACAAGATGCACATCCTTCCCTTCTATCAGGTCCTGTATAATATGAGCTCCACCATAAGTTCGGTCGAACCTAGACTCCGATGTTGCTCCTATATAGGCATCTGCAGCAGCTATCCCAGGATACACAGGAACATCGTTCAGGCAGATCTCTTCCATCCTTATCGGAGGATTATAATGACCAAAGTTGATAAATACTCCGGACGAACACATGGGGCCGAAAGTGGCAGTAGTTACCACATCAACCTTTTTGCTTAACTCCTCAGCTTCATACTTTTCTCCCAGTTCCTTAAATTCTTCAGCGCTAAGGATAACTGCCTTACGCGCTTTAATCTTGTCATTTATTTCATTGACTGTTTTCATTTTTAACAGTATTTTTTATTTATAAAATGCTAATAGTGATTAGTAGCCGATTGTCTGAATGCCAGACCGGTCATCAGCTGTTAAGGACGGCTAATTATGATAATATCAATCAGTGAATTAACCTGGTTTACATGCACATAGGCATAGAAAGGCCTATAGATACTTTTAAAGTGAGTAGAAAAAATGAATTAATCATATAATCCTGTTTAAATTATTATTTCCCTTGCGGGCCAGGTTTTGGCACCTTTTCCCTTGCGAGAAGGTTGCCAGGGTTTATCAGAGCCTGGTCTCTCCACCCTTCTTTATAATTCAAACACCTGATGCAGGTTATTTGAAATAGGCTTCAAATTTAAGGATTATAAAATTTATGCGGAAATAGATTCATTATAAATAAAGGACCTAAGCATCAAAAATATTACGCACGGGCAGCAAGTCTAAAGGATGAACTTTTATATAGTTCTTTATTAAATATGCAGGTCGAAGTGCAACAGTTTTTGTTTATGCACGTTAAAAATAGTGTTAAGCCTGTTATCCCGTATTAATATACCAGATTAAAAAGTACTCCATTCGGGGGAAGGTGTACTAAGATCAAAAAAGCATGTTTTCTGCATGGCAGGTATAAGGGGGCTACGGGGCTTATTACAAAAGGGGGAATATGAAAATAATTATTTACATAATAATTATGCTATGGCTGTCTCTGAATATATCAGCTCAGGATTGCTCAATATTGTCGAAGGCAAACAATATTACACCCGATAAATTATGCTCACCTGTTACTGCAACATGGTTTGTTAGTTATACCGGTGTAAACGATGCCGGCAGCGATGTAAGTATAAGGTACGACTGGGACAATGGAACAGTTGAAACGATACCAGCCATTGAGCTTGCACCTGGTGTATTTCAGGCATCATCTGCTACCACCTATACTTCGGCTGGCGATGTGTGTAATTATAATCCACGGGCAACACTTATTGTAAACGGTGTTCTGTGCACCTCCTCGTCGCAGGAGCAGATAGTAACTGTATGGGATAACGACGATAGTAATGGAGGTGAGATGCATATATCTCCTGATATTTACCCGATATGTTTCGGTACCGGCGATAATGTACGCTTCCAGGACCTCACACGCTTTAACTGTGTGCCACCTCAGGAGCTCGATAATCCTAATGTAAATACCAGGTGGGTGCAATGGATCTATGGCAGCGATAATACTATGACAGGACTGGATGTTACAATAGAGGGAACATTAAGAGCTTTTCCATATACCGACAATGTAATAACATTAAACGGACCGGTTACGGCTTCGGGAGTATGGTCGGATGTTATAAATATTGCCAACGATAAAGCCATAGGGCAGTACTTTGAAGTAACATTGCGCAACTGGAATTATTGTAATCCCTACGATGACCCAAATATCCCGGGTCCGCCTCTTGATCCTGTTAATGGCGATCATCCCCCCGTAGAAACAAGTGCTATTATACTTATTGTAGGCTATCCCGATGCTACGATAAGCCCGGTGGGTGATCTCTGTGCCAATGCAGATCCTATTATCCTTAGTGCTGCCGATGCGGGTGGCACATGGTCTGGCGCAGGAGTGTCGGGCAACAGCTTCGACCCCGAGATAGCAGGGCCGGGAGATCATATTATAAGATACAATATAACAGATCCTAATGGTTGCTCCGATGTTGATGAAATTACTATCAGCGTGGTTCCCATACCTGATGCAACAATATTGTCTGGTGGAATAGTATGTTCATCAGACCCTCCTTTTACACTCCAGTCACGCGAGCCCGGCGGTATATGGGTTGGACCGGGAGTTGTAGGGGATGTTTTTAATCCATCCTTACCAGGTGCAGGTAATCATACGGTAACATATACCATTATTGATATTAATGGCTGCACCGATTTTGATGAAACCATTATTACTGTTGCCACACCAGATGCTACGATAAGTCCGGTAGACACCTTATGTAATGACAGTCCGCCAATTACCCTTATAGCCCAGGACCTGGGAGGTTTCTGGTCTGGGCCCGGTGTTGTTGGAAATACATTTAATGCTGTTATTGCCGGCACAGGATCTCACCTTATAAGGTATGAAATTGCCAATGCAGATTGCAGGGATTCCGACAGCACGATAATAACTGTTATGCCAAACCCCAATATAAGCATCGATCATCCTGGTACACAATTTATTGATAGTCCGCCACTTACTCTGAATGCTAGTCCTGAAGATGGTATCTGGTCGGGTTTTGGTTTATCGGGCAATATTTTTAATCCTGCCCTGGCCGGACTAGGCACACATACCATATACTACCAGACTATACCCGACAGATGGGGATGTATGGCCATAGACACAATACATATTAGCGTTATCCTTCCTCAGATGCCGGAGGCCAACTTTGAGATTGACTCTACAGGATGTGCGCCTCTTAGCGTTGCATTTAATAATACGAGTCTCTATGCCAGTTATTACACATGGGACTTTGGTGACGGCATTTACTCGAGTGAGGAAAATCCTGTTCATACATATTATGTTGCGGGAGACTATTTAGTAAACCTGAGAGTAAGTAATATCTCGGGACAGTCGGAGCATAATGGTATTGTAAGGGTTTACCAGAATCCTTCTGCCATCTTTAGCGCCTACCCTACTACTGTTGTTAATAATAAGCAGGTTGTAGTTTTTTCTGATAATAGCTTTTACGACTATACTCATCAGTGGGACTTTGGGGATGGACAGAGCTCTGACGAAGAGAATCCCTGGCATCAGTACCAGGAGCCCGGCGAATATATTGTAACACTTACTGTTACTTCAGAAAACGGATGTATCGATTCTACCAAACTTGAAACACCTATTATAGTGAAGTGGCTGGATGGAGATATTAACTTTGCCAATGTATTCAGATGGAATGGCTCAGGACCGACAGGTGGAGAATATAGGCCGGGTGTTTATGAAGGTATGGATTACGTTTTCAGGCCTTTCTTTGAAAACGTTGCAGAGTACCAGCTTCAGATCTTTAACCGATGGGGAGTACTGATCTACGAAAGCTACGATATAAATAAGGGCTGGGATGGTTACTTTGGTAATGGTAATCTTGCACCTCAGGGAGTATATGTATGGAAAGTAAGCGGCCGTTATGCCGACGGTGCCCTATTTACAAAAGTTGGCGATATAACCTTTCTTCACTAAACAATTTATTTAAGCAGTCGCGGCCTGGTACAGGCAGTATCTGACTGGCTGACAGGCTATCTGATCAGGCTCTTAAGGACCTTTAGCTGCAGTAGACGACTCTGAAGGCTGATGTACTCTTTAAGACAGAATTAAGCTTAAGACCTGCCCCGGAGAGGTAATAATCTAGTCCGCCCAGCTTATTGTATTTAAGGAAGTTACTATAATGATCACCACCAGCTATCCACTCAATAAGATATATTATAGATTTTGAAGTAGCCGAGCCCAGGGGATAAGAGTAATCCATTATAATTACTTTGCCTGCAATTCTCTTCATCTCTTTCAGAATAGCTATGGCCAGGTCGGGATCGAACTGGTGAATTGCCATTGAAGTTACGGCAAGATCGAGAGAGTCGGCAGAGAAGGACGACAGATCGGAAGCATCCTGCACTTTGAAGAGCACATTGCTGATATCTCTTTTAGCTGCCGTAGAGCGAGCCAGCTCAATCAGCTCTTCGGAGAGGTCAATACCCGTAACACTTTGAGCCACTTCGGCCATTGACATTGATAATGACCCGGTGCCGCATGCCACATCCAATACCCTGTCGGAGGCCTTAAGATTTGAAATTATATATTTCTGGGCACCTGAAAGAATCCTGTCGATAAAGTGCCTGTAAATAAATGAATTGATTGAGAATTTCAACATATTATTTCAGGGGTAATCAATCATAAGATACAATTGCCCTCTATAATAATTCCTTACTGTAGCCAGCCTCTCTTTGCTCAGCCAGCTTCAGCCATTCAGGTACTATCGTGTCAAGGAATTTTTTCTTTTCATTTTTTAGTTGTTCAACATCGAGTCCAATATAAATCTGGGCCTTTTCTTTTGTGGAAATATCAGGGTATGGAACTTCTTCGTTATATCCCAGGGAGGCCAGTAGTCTTGCCAGCTTTATCCTGCCTTCCTGTGCAATGCTTATGCCGCTGGAAATAGTACGGCCAATCTCAAGAGGAGAGTGGAAAGAGCCACCGTGACTGGCAGCAGCATAATCCCATCTCCACTGGGCATGACGGATATCGATAAGGATATCTTTCATCTGCGGATCGCTGGCTCCCAGGTCCCAAGCTTTTGCAGCCTCAACATGAGCGCGGACAATAAGTTCTTCCAGCTTATCCCTGCTTTCTATTATCCTGTCCTGGCGATCGTATACATTTTTAATAAGTGTTTCTGTCTCTTCCCTGTGACAGACCTGGCAAGAGTTAGATACATTATTCAGAGGGCTCTGAATATGATGATCGGTAAACTTTAAACCGCCTTCACTCATATAAGGCATATGACAATCGGCACAGGATACACCCCTCTCGGCATGAATACCTGTCATATAAACTTCGTAACCCGGGTGCTGAGCCTTAAGCATGGGGGCTTTGCTAAGCTGATGTGTCCAATCTGAAAACTCAATATTATCGTAATACTCCTCCATATTTTCTGCTGTAAAGCCCATATCCCAGGGAAGGGTCAGGTAGGGAGATCCTTCCACAATATTTTTATTGAAATAATACTCTACATGACACTGGGCACAAACAAGGGACCTCATTTCCTGGTGAGTTGCAGTCTCTATATCTTTTCCCATCCTGTTAAAGGCTTCAATCAGCGCCGGCCTGCTTATTCGCAGGTTCATTGTTTCAGCATCATGGCAGTCGCCACAACCTATCGGGTTAACTATTTCATGACCTAAGGTTTCCCAGGTACCGGCATAAAATGCAGCCACACCTTCCTGGAAATCACCCTTTTCCTCAATAAGACTATTCATTACCCGAGGCACATCAGGGCTCTTGCATGTCCAGCAGGTATTAGGCATAGGGCTTGGCTCACCGTCAACAGGAGCCCCTGTCCTGAGTGTAGAGCGGATATCGGTAATTGCATAATAATGTCCCCTGCCCTGACTATAATCCTTCGAAAAGCCGTATCCGGCCCATAAAACCACGAGCCTGGGATCTTCCTCCAGCATATCAATCATTGCTGAGCCATTATATTTAGAGCGAAAGCTACTTTTAGCCATGTTTAAATAGGACTGGTATTCCCTCGGGAAATTCTTGCCCCATTCCTTATTCCTGGGGTCGAACTGCCCTACATCAACCGTAGGCGTATAGGCAAAAACGGCCTCTGCCCTTCTCTCAATAATAGATGAAGCAAGCAGACCGAGCAAAAACACAAAAACTACAGTAAAAACAAAAAGCAGCCAGGCCAGCCATGGCCTTTTTTGAACAGATTCTCTTATTGAACTCATATTATTAATTATTTAGCTGTTAGATCTTTTAACCAGCCTGGAACAGGACTGCCAGGTAAAGGTACCCTGGCGCCGGGTGTGCTGGTAATACTGTTTACTCTGCCATGCGGTACTTCCCTATGGCATTCCCAGCACTTTCGTTCCGTCCTCTCGTGCTGGTATAGATTGGTTCTCATTAATAACTTACTATCGGTAAGCAGGGAGCTATGGCACCTAATACAATTATGCTGAACCACTTCCATTCCCTCGCTCCTGATAAATATAACCTGGGGCTCTCTTCTCAATGTAAATATAGTAGCATGGCGAAGCCCATCCTTTGCCTTAAAAAAATACTTATTAACTACATTATTATGAGGAACATGACAATCGTTACAATGAGCGTTCTCACGATGAGAGCTATGAGACCAGGTAGCATATTGGGGAGACATTATATGGCAGTTGGTGCATGTTTCGGGTTTATCACTCAGATATGAGGGGGCTCTGGATAAATGAAAAGAGAATAGCCCCAGACCGGTAAATATTCCAAGGAGGATAATCACCGGGAAAAGCCATTTCGAGGGAGGAATAAATGATTTAAACCATAAAAGCATATAACACTCTGCTAAGTAGTTAATAAAAATAATAATACTGCGCTTGTAAATAGACCAAATCAGGTCTTTTTTATAAAACAATAATAAAATTAGATCTTTCATACTCTTACTGCCTCTCAACGGCTGCCTATGTCGAAAAACATGTCAATATTCATCTGTATTTTCCGTATTTGTCTAATTTTACTTCTTAATTAGTCTAAATAAACATACCATGAAAACCATACCAATACTAATACTTAGCCTTTTCCTGGGCCATACCCTGGTTGCCCAGGTTGATCATTCTGAGCTTATTGACGGACCATTTAATACACCCCAGGAGGTAACAGAGACCTGTCTTCTCTGTCACGAAGGTCTGGATAAAGATATTATGAGAACCAGGCACTGGACCTGGGCAGGCAATGATGTACTTATAACAGATAAGGATAATAAATGGGTAGGAAAGAAGAATATTATAAATAACTATTGCATCGCTGTAAGCTCAAACGAGCCAAGGTGCACCAGCTGCCATATAGGATATGGATGGAAGGACGACAGCTTTGATTTCAGCGACGGTAATAATATAGACTGTCTTATCTGTCATGATCAAACAGGGACTTACAAGAAAACACCAACAGGGGCAGGGATGCCAGATCCATCTGTTGATCTTGTTGCCGTAGCAAAAAGCGTAGGCCCTACCGGCATCAATAATTGCAGTATTTGTCATTTTAATGGTGGTGGTGGGACAGGAGTAAAACATGGCGATATGGATGGCAGCATGCTTAATCCATCTCCTGAACTTGATGTACATATGGGAGGGATAGGATTTACATGTTCAGATTGTCACTCCGGAGAAAATCACAATATCCTGGGTGCCAGTCATGGTTCACTTGCTATGGGAGAAAATCATATCTCATGTGCCGGCTGCCATGGTGATAGTCCGCACAGAAGGAAACTTGTAAATGATCACACCTCTGCTGTAGCATGTGAGACCTGTCATATACCCACTTTTGCCCGTGAGGAACCAACCAAAACATGGTGGGACTGGTCGACAGCAGGTAAGAATAAGGAAGTAACAAAAGACGAGCTCGGTATGCCTGTCTATGATAAGAAGAAAGGTGATTTTACCTGGGAAAAGAATGTAACACCTGAGTACAGGTGGCATAATGGTCAGGCAGATTATTATGCCTATGGTGATAAAGTTACCCCGGGCGAAGTAGTGCAGTTAAACAAGCTTACAGGCACTATTGATGATATGGGAGCTAAGATCACTCCTTTTAAGGTGATGAGAGGAAAACAGATTTACGATTCTAGATACAATTATCTGATAGTACCAAAGCTATTTGGTGCAGGTGGATACTGGTCTACCTTTAACTGGAATACAGCCGCAAAAGAAGGGATGAGAGAAATAGACCTGCCCTACTCCGGCAGGCACAGCTTTATTGAGACTGAGATGTACTGGCCGATAAACCATATGGTGGCCCCTGCCAGTCAGTCGCTTAATTGCACAGATTGTCACTCAACAAAAGGAAGCAAAAGACTCAACTGGAAGGACCTTGGTTACGAGGAAGATCCGATAAAAGCGGGAGGAAGGGAGTAAGCAGCTCCCCGGAGAAGGGTCTGTGACAAATAGTATTTATCCCAGATAAGCGGCAATAGTCACAATTTTTTGATATCCGGCATCAAATAAATTGCTTCTATCCCTTTTATTTTATGCGTTTCGACCAAATAGATAATTTAGCCGAAAACATAAAAACCCGATAAAATGAATATATTATTTATCCACCCCGAGATGCCGGACACATCCTGGAGTTTCAAGCATATAAGGCTGATGTTTTCAGCAAAAAAGGCAGCCACTCCTCCCCTGTCTATTTTAACAGCAGCAGCAATGTTCCCATCAGAGTGGAAGAAGAAAGTGCTAGACCTGAACATTGAAAAACTAAGAGACAGGAAATTGAAATGGGCTGACTATGTTTATATCCATGCTAATTCTGATCAGGCTGAATCGGCCGATCAGCTTATTGCAAGGTGTCAGACAGATGGTCGAAAGATAATAGCCAGCGGAGAGCATTTTACTAAAAACTTTGAAAGGTATAACCACGTAGACCACCTTTTACTGAATGAGCTTGAGCTTACTATACCTGAATTTATTAAGGGTTTCGATGCCAACTGGCCATGGAGGCTATACCATAGCAATGAATTTGCAGATCTGAGTCTGTCGCCCATACCCGATTACAATCTTTTAAATACCAGTAAGTATACGCAGCTGGCTATTGAATATTCAAGGGCCTACCCGATGGATAGTGAGAAAAATGAAAGGACAAAGAATGCGGCCCAGGTTATTCTGGAACTCGACAATATCTATCGTACAGGCTACAGGGGAAGCATCTTATTTCTGCTTAACAAGCTTAGATGCAATACTGTTAAGCTAAAGGAGGAATTGCTGCCGGCCTTAACAGAATGGAATAAAATACATAATAAGCCCTTCGCATTCAATACCGAAGTATCTTCTGATATTTCCGAAGACAAAGAATTAATGGATATGATGGCGGAGGCAGGCTTTGTAAAGGTACTTATCGGGCTGGAGACTACTGACGATGAGTTGCTTTATGATTGCGATAAACGCTTTGTAATCAGCCGTAACCTGGTTGTAAGTATTGCTAATATAAGGAGTCACGGACTTGAAGTAATTGCCTGATAAAGCAGCAAAAACTTAATAGTTCTCCACCTTTATCCTGAATTTCGGAGCGACGAAGAGCCACCTGCTCTTTGCTCCACCAGGCTCAGATGCAATTTTTTTCATACCTTTCTTTTTTTTCAAGAATAAAACCTGGTATGATCAAGAACTACCTCCTAATAAGCCTGCGTAACCTATATAAGAACAGGGTTTATGCAGCCATCAATATCCTGGGCATGGGTATAGCAATTGCAGTATGCATAGTGGCATATTTCAATTTTTCTTTTGATTATAATTTCGATCGTCAGCATAAAAACTTTAACGAGATATACAGGCTAATCTCTGTTCGTGATATGGAGGGACGAAGCCAGGAATACGGACTGGTACCAGCAGCACTTACACTTGAGATTAAGGATGAAGTACCTGGACTAAAAGACATTACAAGAATATTTAGGTCCTACTCACCGGTAAAGCATGGTAAAGAAGTATTCAATCGTAGTATATCATATGTAGACCCTTCGTTCTTTAATATTTTTACTATACCTCTTATTGAAGGCAATTCGGAGAGCCTGGCAGAAAGAAATAATATATTAATAAGTGAGTCCTTTAGCAAAACCCTTTTTGGTGATAATAGTCCGCTAGGAAAATCAGTCTCAGTTATAAACGATTCGAACCTGGAATACACATATACGGTAAGTGGTGTATTTGAAGATTGCCAGGATAATTCAAGCTTCAGGTTTGATATACTGACTCATACAGACAATTTCCTCAGCATGTATCAGATTAACGACACAGACTGGAGGGTCTTTGCTAATATAGTATTCCTGCAAATAAGTCCTGAAGCATCAATAGACAATGTAATTGAAGCAATAAACAGCTATCTGCCTCAGCAAAACAGAGCAAGAGAAGACTTTCTTATCACAGCATTCAGACTTATTGCTCTGAAAGATGTTGGTGACAGTTCGAGAGAACTCTGGTCAGTCGGTCTTTTCCCCGGTTTGCATCCCGCAGCGACACTGGCACCGCCTATAATGGCCTTTCTAATTTTACTTATTGCCTGCTTTAACTTTGCAAACACAACGATTGCGACCATGGGCAGAAGGCTAAAAGAAATAGGTCTAAGGAAGACCTTTGGCGGATTCAGGAAACAACTTATTGCTCAGTTCTTCTTCGAGTCGCTTGTTATTTGCTCTCTTGCAACACTTGTTGGTCTGGCCATTGGACGCTTCCTTGTACCTGCCTATGGAAGTCTGTGGGAATATATGACACTGACAATGTCAATGTCCGGTCACTGGAACTTTATTTTCTTCCTTCTTGCCCTCCTCCTGCTTACTGGATTTATGGCCGGGGTATATCCTGCTTTATATATAAGCCGGCTCAACCCGGTAGATATATTACGTTCTCAGACACGTGTTGGAAAAACTGGCCTGGTTTCGCATATACTTCTTACACTTCAGTTCTCAATCTCTATAGCAGCTCTTATCATGGGCATTGTTTTTATTAAAAATTCAGAGTTTCAACAGAGCATGGATATGGGTTATGATAAAGACAGGCTGATTGTTGTTCCTCTTCACTCTGAAGATTACACCATTTACCGGGATGTTGTAAAAAATAATCCCCTGGTTTCGGTTGCTGCCGGGACCCAGCAGCATATTGGATTCGGGATGTACCGTCGTGCTCTTAAATACAGGGATTTACAGGTAGAAGTCGATGTATTGGATGTTGGTCCGGAATGGACAGAGGCGGTAGGTCTCAGACTAAAGGAAGGAAGATTATTTGATCCTCTCAGGGTGGATGCCGATCGTAAGGGATCGATAATTGTTAATGAACAATTTGTAAAGGATTTCGGAATGGATGATCCTATTAACCAGGTACTTATCCTTAACGACACTACAGAGCTGCAAATTATTGGCGTGGTCGAAGATTACCTCCTGGCTGCAGTGTGGAGGTCTGTTGAGCCGGCCATACTCAAGGTCACCCATAGCGACACCTATTATAGTCTTGTAGTAAGAACATCGCCTGAAAATATGGCTGAAGTAAAAGAATTCCTCAAAGAGAAATGGCAGGAATTATTTCCATCCTATGTTTTCGAGGGAATGTTCCAGGAAGAAATGATGGAAGAAGAAAAGTATATTAACGAGAGCATATTAAAAATAAATATGTTCCTTGCTCTTGTTGCAACGATACTTTCACTTATCGGCATATATTCTCTGGTATCTTTAAGTGTGCTACACAGGACAAAGGAAATTGGGATCAGGAATGTTGTTGGCGCGCCTCTTCTGAAATTAATTACGCTGCTTAACCGTAGATTTATTATTATACTGCTTATAGCATCAATTATTGGCTGTGCTGCGGGCTATTATCTTTCGGCAATACTACTCGACAGTATCTGGGATTACTTTACCGATATTACTATCTATATGCTTTTAACAGCCGTATTGATAATGTTTATAGCTACTATGCTAACGATATCTGCCAAAACATATAGTGCGGCTACTCAAAACCCGGTTACTGCACTTCAATCAGAATAAGATTCAGAAAAATATTTTACCAGCTTAAAGGTTTTGTACCCCTTGGCTCTTAGCTCTTAGCCCTTAGCGTTTCCCTATAACAAAACCAGTCTTAAGTATGATCCCGTTAAATTCACCGCCGCTGGTATAAATCATCTCCATGCCCGGAGCGAATCTGTAGGAAGCTCCCATAAAGAACCTGAGCTTTTTCGATATATTCAATTCTCCAACAATAGATGGTTCCAGCACAAAAAAGCTCTGGGAGTCGATAACCCGTCTCTTCATCCTGGTATCTCCGCCTGATGTTATGCTTGTATATTTTCGGGTAGTCAGATAGCCTGCCATACCACCTCCGATAAGAAGAGGTGTCGAAAAATGGACAATATTATTACCATAGAAAACAGGCGTAATAATCAAGCCGCCGTAAACAGTTTTAAAAATACCTTCATCATATTCTTCGTCGAGGTTAGCATATTGTGGATTGTTTACATTGGCCTTTACACCAATACCCAGTCCAAGTATCCCGTTAAGCATGGTTCCTCCTTCTACAGAAGTAAGCAGCAACTTATTTCCTTCAAAGTCTGATATTCCAAATTCAGCCTGCCCGTACCATGTAGCCAGGATATCATTCTCTCCAAATAAGGTTTTCACCCCTTCCTGCGAATGGGACAACTGCATCAGCGTGCCCAACAGGATAACTATAAATAATACTCTAATCCTCATTATTTCATTTTTTCTGACTGTATTGTTTTATAATAAGACGAATACAGATCAAATTTAGTATAAAATTAGTTCTTTGCTATTAAAGAAGGTCCGCCTCATTTACCCCGACAGTCTGCCTTATATATGATGGCCTGGGATATGTCATAAGAATTCCGGCGAAGGAAATTGCAGCAAACAACAGAACCAGTATATTTCCGGTCAGTATAAAGACAACAATGGAAAATAACTCTACTCCTTCATAAGTGGCAAGTCTTATTATCATACCTGATTGGAAAGCGGCCATCCTCTTCCTGGTATTATCTTCAGGCTTAACTGCAGAAAATGCTCTTCGCGATATCATTGATCCCATAGGGATTGACATAAGGGTGATAATAATTAGCGCCAGATTTAAGGGCTCCTGAATATCAAATGCAGATGAGACAGCACCCTCGGTAATAAGCAGAGCTACAATAAGAAACAATATTGGTCCCGCCAGGATTGCAAAATATATTTTCTTTATCAGGCCATATGCCACTTTCAGATCGTAAGAGTTTTCAGACATTTTTTTAAATTTAATAGTTAAATTGATGAAGCGAATCCGTTGAGCTCGCCAGTACCAAATGTTCCATAAAGATAATAAAACTACTAAAATCCACTCCTTTTCTCCAGCTTCCATTCTCTCTCTTCCTCCTTATTTTGCCCTTTGCCTTTAGCCAGATGCTTCATTTAAAATAAGTTTGATTAATTTAGCATCATAAACCAGGTATTATAAGATGACAAGCCTCCTTAATAAGAAATATCCATATATCTTCACGCTCAGAAGGAGGTTAATATTTGCTATCTGGGGAGCAATCGGATTTTTCTTATTTATTCTTTTCTTCCAGCCTTTCGGGATAGAACAAAACGACTTTAATAATTACATACTTTTAATTGCGGGCTTTGGTGGGATTGCCTTCCTGAGCTATACCCTTGTTCATATCCCTGTGCCCTGGTATAAGCTTTCGCTCAGACTCGGCCAGCGAAAGCTAAATGTATTACTTATTTTCGAGCTACTTATCTGGGTACTTAATACAGTAGCATTTTCATTCTACCTGCGTTATGTGGCTCATATAAATTTATCGATCTTCATAGTATTCAGGATCGCCATAATAACACTATTTCAGCTGATTATAAATATGCTTAGCTATGAGCTAAACGACCTTAAATACAAAGTTGACTCGGCAGATCAGAATGGTATAACTGAGCCTTTGCCGGGTCTGCAAAAAGATATCACTCTAATTTTTACTCCCCAGGCAGGAACAGAAAAACTAAAACTCAAACTTAACGACCTGATTCTTCTCAGATCGGCAGAAAACTACGTTGAGTTTTATTTTATGGAAAAAAGCAGCATGCAGAAGAAACTTCTTAGAACAACTCTTACAAAGGTAGAAGACCAGCTGGGGCAATACGAGAACTTTATTCGCTGTCACAGAAACAGCATAGTTAACTTTAACTTTGTTAAGAAGTTACATCGCTCAAGCGATGGCTTTAAACTGGAGATGGAAGAATACAAGGATAAAATTGCTGTCTCCCGCCAGTACCTCCTCCAGGTAAAGAAGGCAGCTGAAGATATGGATTGACGAATGCGATTCGGCAACGATAAATAATCCATATCACAAAACACCTCCCTTAAGCCTCAAAACCAGGGTATATATCACATGAATTTTTCACTTCAGGTGCGCTCAGATAATTTAGCATCAACATTAAAATAAAAAGAAATGAAAAATTATTTTGATAAAGAATTTGAGCTGAGATATTTCGAGATGGATGCTTATGGACAGGCTTCGTCTACCAGTATGCTAACTTTACTGGAGGAGGCCGCTGCCTCTCACTGCCATTCAATTAATCATAGTTTGTACGACCTCCAAAAACAAAATATAGGATGGGTTCTGCTTTCCGGAGTAATGACAATTGACCGCTATCCGACTTATAATGAAAAAATAATAATTAGAACCTGGCTTTCTGAATATTCAATGGTTAAGGGAATAAGGGAGAATATTATTTATGATGAGAAGATGAATATTATAGGGAAATCGAAAGGCTTATGGCTTTTTTATGATATTAAGAGGAGGAGACCTAAACAGATCTTTGATTCAATTTTAGAAGGATGGTCTTTCTGCAGTGATAAAAGTATAGAACACAATATTAAAAATAAGATTTTACCACTTGAATCATCCTTGCCTGTCAATGAGTTTAAAGTGAACAGATATGATGTCGACACCAACCTGCATCTTAATAATATAAGATATATGCAATGGCTATCGGAGTCATTATCAGAAGAAATTACTGAAAATTATTATTTACACTCTATTGATGGTCGCTTTATATCCGAGGCTCAATATGGTGATACGATAATGTCATTTACTGAAAGAGATATTTATAAGAACTCTTTTATTCATACCATGAAGACACAGAAAGACAATAAAGTTTGTGCAACTGCAAAAACAATGTGGAAAAAGAGAAATTAAGTATTTACTTTGCATTACCTAAAAAATAATACGTAATGCATCTTCTTTTTATCGATTTCAACTTGTTTGATATTGTTATACTTCCTTTAATGATCTTTGTTGCACGGATCATGGATGTTTCTATTGGGACTGTCAGAATTATCCTCGTTGCAAAGGGATATAAAAAAATTGCTCCCATTGCAGGATTCTTTGAGGTGCTGATTTGGATTATTGCCATTACAAGGATAGTTGAGAATCTTGATAATTGGATCTGCTATTTTGCCTATGCAGGAGGCTTTGCAACCGGCAATTATGTTGGTATGCTTATAGAGGAGCGTCTGGCACTGGGCTATGAGATGGTTAGAATTATAACTAAAAGAGAAGCTGATGATCTTATCCTCGAACTACGCGAACAGGGATATGGTACAACCTCGGTTGATGCAACAGGCAATCTTGGTGATGTAGCTGTAATATACGTGATAGTGAGCAGGAAAAAGCTTAAGCAGCTTATAGATATGATATCAAGGTTAAACCCCAGGGCACTCTACACTATTGAAGATATCAGATATGTAAGCAAGGATGTATTCTTTAAGCCAGCAGAGAATATGATTCCGAACAGGAGATAAATATAAAGAGGCCCAGGTCTCCCTCAGTCGCTTACATACTGTCCCAGTTCGAGCCAGCGATTTAGTTTTACTTCGATAAGATCGATCAGGTCTGCTACTCTCTTTGATTTTTCTTCGAGTACTTCATAAGGCAGTCCACCGGAGCTAAGTTCAGTCTCAAGTGATGATTTCTCATTCTCCATATCCTCAATATCTGCTTCCAGCTGCTTATACTCCTGCTGCTCCATAAAGCTAAGCTTTGTTTTTACAGCCTGCTTACTCTGCCTCTTGGCATTGGACTTTTTGTCGCTCTTTTCCTTAAGCACCAGTCTCTCTCTGGGTTGCCTGTAGCTGGAGTATGTTCCGTAGTGATCTTTTATCTCACCCTCACCCTCAAAAATAAAGATATGATCGGTAAGTTTATCAAGAAAATACCTGTCGTGCGAAACAATAACAAGACAGCCCTTAAACGCCAGTAAAAACTCCTCAAGTCTGTTTAGTGCAAACAGGTCAAGGTCGTTAGTGGGCTCATCAAGGATAAGAAAATTAGGATTTTTTATCAATACTGTCAGCAGGTGCAATCTGCGCAGCTCTCCTCCACTCAGCTTGGAGATCATTTTGTACTGTGCTTCAGGGCTAAACATAAAATGCTCAAGAAACTGCGATGCAGATATTGTACGGCCATCTTCCAGTGCAACTACTTCGGCAAGATCTTTTACCGCATCGATAACTCTCTGCTCGGCTCTCCACTCCATACCCATCTGGCGGTAATAGCCAAGCTGTACTGTCTTGCCCCTGTCAATAGTACCCTGATCCAAAGCTTCTGCCTCGGTGATAATATCCAGAAAAGCTGTTTTGCCTGTCCCGTTTCTCCCTATTATACCAAGCCGCTCTCCCCTGGCAAATTTATAGCTAAAATGATCGAGTATCTTTGTTGTGTCATAAGCCTTACTAAGCTTATCAAGCTCCAGTATCTTTGATCCGAGCCGTGGTGATTTTACACTTAATCTTAGCTCACCCTCGTCTCCTGACATATTGGCCCTCTCCTTTATAGCATCAAAAGCATCAATACGTGCTTTTGATTTACCGGTGCGTGCCTTAGGCATCCTGTTAAGCCACTCCAGCTCCTTCTTCATTAGCTGGCCGGCCTTCTCTGATTCAGTTCTGCTAATCTCCTCCCTCTCTGCCCTTTTTTGCAGAAAGAGTCCATAATTTCCCTGGTAATGGAACATCTTTCCCTGGCTTATTTCGATAATACGGTTACAAACCCTGTCGAGGAAGTAACGATCGTGAGTAACCATTAGCAGGGTCAGATTTGTCTGCGACAGGTAGATCTCGAGCCATTCTATCATTTCTATATCGAGGTGATTGGTTGGCTCATCCAGAATAAGCATATCGGGCTTATCGAGCAGTATCATGGCCAGAGCCAGTCTTTTCTTCTCCCCCCCTGACAGTTCAGATACTTTTTGTGCTGTATTACTTATCCTGAACAGATCGAGCAGCTGCTTTAAACGTCTTTCATAATCCCATGCATCAGCCCTGTCCATCTCATTTGTAGCAAGCTGAAGCTTTGTTTCAGCCTCAGGGCTCTGATCTTTTGCATGCTTATCCAGAGCCTTTTCATAAGACCTTATTACTGCAAGAACGGGTGTGTTCGTAGTTGCGATTAGCTGATCGATAGTAAGTGCACCATCCAGATCGGGCGCCTGTTCCAGGAAGGCCCTTTTTATGCCACTGCGAAAAGTATACTCACCCGAGTCTGAATCTAACTTACCCATCAATATCCTTAAGAGCGTTGTTTTACCACTCCCGTTACGGGCAATAAGAGCAGTCTTATCACCACGTGCCAATCCGAATGTAAGTCCCTCAAAAAGGATTTGTTCGCCGAAGGATTTTGAAAGATTCTCCGCAGAAAAATAGTTCATCTATGCATTTCAATTTACGCGAAGTTAATACTTCTAATATTTTACGCTGCTCTAAGATGCTTATTACTTTAAACTTTCTTTACTTCTTATCTGAGAGATCAGAAAAAGACTTCACATTTATTCTTAATTCTGTGGCCAAAAGCTATGGCTACAGCCAGAAGACTATCTGTTTACTGTCTTTTTATTTTCCTTATCTTTAAGTCTCAAAAGATACCAGCCATATTATGAGAATTTCAATCCTGACCGAAAACAGTCCCGGTACCTATACCCAGGCAGAGCATGGGCTATCATATTTGATTGAGCACGACTCAAAGAAGATCCTTTTTGATACCGGTCAGTCTGAGCTCTTTCTGCAGAATGCACAGCTAATGAATATCGACCTTGACGATATCGACCTTATAGTATTAAGTCACGGTCATTATGACCATGGGAACGGACTTCGCTTTATGGAAAGAGGTACTCTTTTATGTCACCCCGACTGTTTTGTTAAGCGTTATGGCTCTAAGGGTGAAAAATATATAGGACTGGGGGAGACAAAAAAAGAATTGCTCAACAGGTTTGAGCATATAGGAAGCAATGAACCATATATGATAAGCGATAAGATATATTTTCTGGGAAGCATACCCCGAAATTCGGAATATGAATCGCGCACCACGGGCTTCACCTTTGAAGACGGCACACCTGACTTTGTGCCCGACGACAGTGCACTGGCGCTGGTAATGGATAAGGGGCTGTTTATTGTTACAGGCTGTGGCCATTCCGGAGTAATAAACACTTTTGAGCACGCAAAACAGGCGAGCGGAGTTGATAAGCTTTATGGCATTATTGGTGGCTTCCACCTCAAGGAGAATAACCGGCAGACAAAAGAGACAATTAGTTACCTTAAAAGGAATGGAGTAAAGCATGTTTATCCATCGCATTGCACTGCCCTGCCTGCCCTCTGCGCCTTTTACCATGAGTTTGGAACAAAAGCACCCAGGACAGGTGATATACTTGAATTTTAAGGTTAAAAAGCAATAAATGAAAACACTCGGACTGATAGGAGGAACATCGTGGCATTCGACAATAGAATATTACAGGTATATAAATGAATATGTAAATAAGCATTTTGGAGATAATACAAATCCGCCATTACTGGTTTACACCCTTAACCAGTCTTTGATACATAAATATCAGCTGGAGTCAGACTGGACAGGAATAGCAAATATGCTTATTAATGCCGGAAGGAGTCTTAAAAATGCAGGGGCAGAAATGCTTATGTTCTGCGCCAATACTCCACACAAAGTGTACGATAATGTAATTCAGCAGCTTGATATCCCAATCTTACATATTGCAGATGCGACAGCAAAGGCAATTGGTTTAAGGGGAATTAGAAGAGTTGGCTTTTTAGGAACAAAATATACAATGGAGGAGGACTTTGTTACCAGGAGAATAAGTGATAAGGGAATTGAAGTTTTTACTCCTTCGAATAGGGATACCATTGATGAGTTGCATCGAATAATACAGCAGGAGCTTACTTATGGAAATATTGTAGCCAGATCCAAAAAGTATGTATTAGATCTTATTCGATCTATGACAGATAAGGGTGCAGAAGGTATAGTACTGGGCTGCACGGAGTTTCCCCTGATGATTAAGGAGGAAGATCTTAAGATAGCTGTTTTCAATACCAGTAAGATACATGCCGAAGCAGGAGCAGAATTTATTCTGAGCCTCTAAAGAAAAAAAATACTATGCGGCAGGGTTTTTGCGCATAGCGCCATATAAAAATTAATAATGGGAAAGAATATTGTTTTACCGAGATCCTTTGTTTCAATAGTTAAGTATAAACGAAAGTTCAATCTAAGGGAACTGTACAGAGCCTTCGTTTTTGTTCCGGGAGCACTTGTAAAACTAAAAGGCAATAGTAAGAGCAAGATAGTTGATAAGCAATTTATTGAACGTATACAACTGGCTATAACCGAGGTTAATGGCTGTGCTGCCTGCTCATATCAGCACACGAAGATGGCTCTTCGCCAGGGTATGAGCAATAAAGAAATATCCAGCTTCTTAGCCGGCGATGGAGAATATATAAGGCCTGAAGAAGCCAAAGCAATAGTGTTTGCCCAACACTTTGCTGATTCGAAAGGTATTCCCGATAAATATGCTTACGACACAATTGTTAATGAATACGGCACTAAAAAAGCAGGGATAATCCTATCGGCAGCACAGCTTATACTGGCAGGTAATGTATATGGTATTCCCTTTAGTGCATTTCTATCAAGGCTAAGGGGAAGGGCATATAAAGACAGTTCATTGTTTTACGAGCTGGGAATGCAACTATCAGGACTTATTATATTGCCACTCGCAACACTTCACGGCTTACTAAGCTTAGGGCTTGGCTTTCCAAATATAAGATTTAACCTTACTATAAATCAGGAAGATGAAGGACGACAGCAAAAGTAGAGATAAGGAGAGGATGATAAGAGTTTTCTCCGGAAAAATGTGGGAAGCAGAGATAGTAAGAAGCTTACTGCAAATGGCAGAAATTAATTCATTTCTTAAAAACACAACTATTAACTCCTATGCCTTTGAACCAATAAGTTCAGAAGGAGTACAGGTAATGATATCAGAATCAGATATTCAGATTGCGCAGGAGATAGTAGATGAGTACTCTAAGAATAAATAATCAGGAATGAAAAGCTGGAAAAGCAAAAGTGGCTATAATATCTTTAAGGTCCTGTCGGGAAGAAGCAATGCTTATTTAATTGTAAGTGAGAAATGTAATATTTTAGTTGATACGGGAATGAGCTCTGCATACCGGGCTCTTGTTAAACATATCAGGCAACTTAAACCAGGCAATACTAAAATTGATTATTTAATTCTGACACATACACATTTTGACCACTGCCAGAATGCTGCCAGGATAAAAAATGATTATGGATGCAAAATAATTATTAGCGAGCATGAAAAGGAATTTACAGAATGCGGAATAACTCCTGTGCCTCAGGGCACCCTGGCTATTTCAAAATTATTCGTGAGAATTGGAACAAAGCTTAATCTTAAAAGTCTGAAATATAAACCCTTCACAGCTGATATCACTATAGATAAATATTATGATTTTAAGGATAGCGGACTGGATATTAAAATAATTTCAAGCAGTGGCCATTCAGCAGGATCTGTCAGCATACTGGTAGATAATGAAATAGCCCTTGTCGGCGACACCCTGTTTGGTATCTTTAAAAAGTCAGTATTTCCACCCTTTGCTGATGATCAGCCTGAAATGATTAAGAGCTGGAACAGGCTGCTATCAAGCGGCTGTGAATTATTTTTACCCGGTCACGGAAAAGAAATCAAGCGAAATCTTCTGGAAAGGGAATATAATAAATATACTCATTAAGCCTTTACTCATTGAGTATCAATCCTGCACCAGCTCCATAGCCATTATTTCCCTGGTTTCATCTATAATCCCTTGCTCTATACTCAGGGTATTGCCTGCGATAATATTCAGGCATAATTTTTGATGCTAAACCATGACCAAACCAAGCAGTATGAAAAGCAATATTGTACTAAACAAAAAAATAATGAGTAGACTATTATTAACAGGATTTTTATTGATAGCACTCTTCTTCTCTTCATGTGAAAGAGAGGATAATGAAATTCTTACAGGTCCCGGTAAACTCAACTGGACAGGCGAATATGCAGTAGATGGCTGTGGATTTTTTATAACAATCGGTGATCATGAATATAAACCCTCGAATGAATCAATTATTGGCGAGAGTTTTAAAAGGAATGATGTTAATGTAATGCTTGAATACCAGATATTAGACAGGCAGATAGAAAAATGGTGTGGAGACTCAGAGTCGGCTACCATCAGAGACGGCATTAAAATTATCTCTATAGAAGAAGACTTTAATTTCTACCTCGATAAACAGTAATAGTTTTTTGAACCTGGTCTAAATATGTATACGAGTATGCCGGATCAGACCGGCCTGGCTTACTATTTCATAATTGACCTGACAACAAGATCCTTATATTCACCTGCCGGTGCATAGTTGCTTGGCATAAGCTGGGCAAAAGCAAGAACAATAAGATTATTTGATGGATCAATCCAGAAGCTTGTTGTGGCAGCGCCAGACCAGCTATATTCACCACTTTTAATATTTACCTGCCCGGCAAGTCCGTATCCCATATCATCAGATCCATAGACAGCTCCCTCAGGCAGCTGATCTGACATTATCAGACCGGCAGTCTCTTCCTCCAGTATACGTACTCCGTCCAGCTCACCACCATTTAATAGCATCTGACAGAAGCGCGAATAATCATCCAGGGTTGAGACCATCCCTGCACCTCCAAGGAAGGCCTTAACAGGTCTTCTGAAAACATCAGATACAGAGTCGCTTATCTGTATCAGATCTCCATCCCGCGTACGAGAATATACCTCGGAAAGCCTGTTATGCTTTTGTTCAGGGCAAAAGAAACCACTATCATCCATTTTCAATGGATCAAAGATCCTTGCCTGGAAAAACTCATCCAGCGGCATACCTGAAAGCACTTCTACCAGGTATCCACATACATCAATAGAGAGTCCGTATTCCCATTTTGTTCCGGGTTGAAACTTAAGCGGCAGTTCTGAGATCTGCTTTACCATAAATGCTATTGTAGTATCCCAGCTCATAATATTATTTGCCCTGTAGCACGAGTCAACAAAGGAATTTGGAGACCATCCATAAGGTATACCTGAGGTATGGGTTAATAGATTCCTGATTGTCATCTCCTGCTCCTGGAAATCGAGGTAATGAGATGCTTCGCTATTGTAAACCATCATATTTTCAAATTCAGGAATATATTCAGATACCATATCATCCAGTTCGAACTTGCCCTCGTCATAGAGAGTCATAAGGGCTACGGCTGTAACAGGCTTGGTCATCGAATAGATCCTGAAGATCGTATTATCCTCTATTGGCATCTTGTTCCGGATATCGGCATATCCAAAATTATCTCTCTGCACAAGCTTACCATCCTTAATTACCATAACAGATATTCCTGCAAGATCTCCGCTTTCCACATGGCCACTTATCGTCTGTGCCGCAAGAGCCAGTGTATCTGACGACATACCCACCTTTTCGGGTGCTACAACTTTTAAGGACTGATTACATGATCCTGCAATTAACAATATCAGAATCAACCTGGAAAATAATAAGATGCTCTTCATTATGGTTTAATTTTAGTTATGGACAGTAAGTTACGAAATATATCCCTGAAAACAGAGATGAGTCTTGAGCTCGGTAGTTTTGAACCCTTAGCTCTGCCCGGCTAACGGTTTCCGATCTCCGGTTTCCTGTTTAATTATTTACTTTCTGTCAAGAAACATATCTATTTACCATCAATATGTTTAAATTCGTATTCGTTCTAATCAAACAGATACAATGAATTCAGAAAAAACTACTCCTGCTCCGGGGAAACTGAAAAAACGTAGGGGAATATATTATATGACAGGCCTGAAAGGTAAAGTAATTAAATATAAACCATGGTTAGGTGATATGTTTTCCTTCCTCTACGACAGGATAATGGAAAAATCGATCTTCCCCAAGAAATTCAATGGTTCAATCGATAAACACTTAAATATTCTGAAAGAGGAGTTTACAGATACTCACCTGAAAAATATTCTTGAGATTGCTACCGGCAGTGGTAACGCAGTCGAGTTTCTGCCCTGCGATAATAACTATAGCGGGACAGATATAAGTGCCGGTCTGCTTCGCATAGCTGCCAGAAAATTCAATAAACATAAGTTTACAAAGGCTGATTTTTATATATGTGACGCCTCACAGATTCCGATTGATAACAATAAATTTGATATATGCATCTGCAACCTTTCGATAAACTTCTTCGATAATATCAGAGACTTTATACTTGAGGCCAGAAGATTACTAAAACCCGGTGGGTATTTATTCTGCTCAATACCACTACCCGAGAAGAAGGCTCCTGAAGTGAAGATTCGTGGTAAGCTCTACTCAAAGCAGGAACTAAAGGAGATATTTACAGAACTGGACTTCCGTTTCGAAAGCCTTAATAAAGAGAATGGGGCCCTGATCTACTTCAGGGCCCACATACAGTAATTAACTTAAGTTAATATTATGCTACTTATAAATTCATTCCTTTTTCAGAATATGTTTTTACGATAAGCTTTTCTATCTCCCCGTATAGCAGCTTCAGTTCTTTTGAGGATGGTATATCCTTATTGCTCCACCCCTTTGAATGTGCTTCTGCCAGCTCCATGATCTCTTTCTCGAGAGGAACCACCCATTGTATATAGCCGCTGCCATCAGTGTTATATACTTTATTAATATTTATATAGTCCTGTCCGTGACCTCGTTTGATTGGCATGGCAGCACTTTTTGCAGCAAGAGCCATATCGCACAGGGCTGCATTTTGCCCCCCAGGAGCTGTTAAGAGTGAAGGCAAAATCTTCTCCTTATTCATCCAGACCGGTATTGCAGGAGCTGCCAGGGGCCACCCTCCTACTGTCCACATCTGCGTGGCCATAGGATCATCACCTTTTGTCACCCCTTTAAATATAACAGATGAGGTTGATGACTTCCTCGCTATATTATCCTTAAAATGAACCATCCTTACTTCATCTTCTCCTGTAGCCAGATGGAGCAGGTTATCGCCGGTATATCCATTAACAAGATTACGTTCTGCAACCCTCAGAATAGCCTCTACTGTAAGATCGTTCTGCATGGCACTCTTAAGGAACACATCTGAAGCGGTGATATATCGCGCATAGCCCTGTCCCAGATCCGGATTGCCATTTGCCGAATAATTAGTTCTGACAATATAACCCAGCGGGGCAAGACCCTGGTCGTTTACATCAATCTTTTTCAGGGCCTCATCTCCCACCTCGTAGTATGCAGCTCCGCCATTTGCGTCTATAACACCAAAATTAGCTGCCAGTCCGCTGGGCCTGTCAAGGCTCATAATCAGCTTTTCGAAGTCTTCGAGCGTAGCACAGCTTGAAAGGGCCAGAGCCATTACCTCACCTTCACCATATCCCTTATCATAATCTTCGCCATTGTTAATATTATATGATACTGTATTCATTATACAAAAGCCTGCACTGTTCATACCCATCCATACACTTTTATTCTCTGTCTCGGTAGAAACCATACCTATATAGTCGTACTTCTGTCCCGAGAAATAGATAAGTTTATTATTCTCGCTGCTGGTGTCGCGATGCTTCCACATAATGGGTCGTCCATCTGCGGTATATTTTCCACTTATTATTATGGAGGTACAGGCCATACTCCTCTCAATCCCGATGATTGACAGTATCAATATGACGAGGGTGGCAACTTTTTTCATTCTTAAGAGATTAAGGTCTGTAAAATTTACTTTAACTATAGTCCGAGCACATCCTTACCCTGCTTAAAGATTATATCGACAGGTATACCGGAGGCATTAACCTTATCAAGATCGGCCTTTAACTGATCGCTCATAACGCCATCAGATTCGATCCACTCCTTAGCTGCTTGATAGTCGCCATCGCCCTGTACGGTAAGTATCCTTTCAACAAGAGCTACAACAGCCTCCTTCATAACTTCGAAGTCTACCATATAGGTGCCATCATCCTGGTAAACGAAGGCTCCCCTGTCGGCAAAGAATTTCATATTAAACATATTAGCTGTGCCGTGAGCACTGGCTGCTCCAAAGCGACTGGAACGGAAGATGCCGGCAAAGAAGGTAACATAGTTATCCATTACCTCACCACTATCTATCTCGCCCATCTCATATAGTTTTGTAACAAGGTAAAGTCCCATTATATCGGCCTTGGCCTCTTCGAGGGCTGAATACTGTTCTTTAAGAGCTTCCCTAACAGGGATATTATCTGTAATAGTATTTTTCACGCCCATACCGTGAGCCACTTCGTGGAAAGTAGTATTTTCAAAGAAGGCATTAAAGGTGATATGTTTCTGCTGACTCTCATCAATAAGCATCTTACTGATTGGCAGAAGTATCTTATCGAACTTGGCCTTCATAGAATTCCTGAGTTGCAGTTTACGGCTACCTATAGCTACATGAATCTCGGGATCGTTGGGCAGGTTTATAGCTATGGTTTTACCTCCCGCATTACAATCGCCGGCATAGTAAAGAGCATAGTAAACATTCATATCTGCATCGGTACCCGGCATTTCAGACTTATATTCATCTGCTACAGGAAGACCTTTCTGAAGGTCGACCAGCATTGAGTTATACTTGGCCAGCCTGGCGCTCCACTCCGGATCTTTAACCAGCACAAATGATTCGTGAGCAGCCTTATATCCAAAGAGAGCATCTTCGTAATTCTCAATTGGTCCAACCACAAAATCAATATTAGATTCTTTCATCTCCATCCATTTATAATCGCTTGCCTGGTACTCATTTGTAAGCAGGGCATCTGCGCGGGCCTCGAGGTAAGCCTTTAGTCCTTTATCATCTGCCAGTGCTGCAGCCTTAAGCATAAGCCCGGCTGCTTTCTGATGCTGCTCCTTATAGGCCTCAGAGTAAGGTACTGTAATAAGATTCCCTTCTGCATCACGACGAACAAGGGTATAAAGGCTGGTCTTGTCGGGACTATCCCAGTCCTCAAATTCTTCAACAGTCATATCCTCTGGATAAAACTGTGCCATTGCTGGTTTTGGTCCCACTCCCTCAATAAAAGGTTTGTTATCATCAAGCCTGTCCCACGGACCATAATGTATAAGAGCATACTTTCTGGCATATTCGCTGTCGATATTTTCGAGCAGGGCATCTTTATCACCATAGGCCTGTGTCCAGTAGACATCGTTCATTATATCTGCGGCTTCGATCAGGATACCAATAATTTCTCTCTCATTATCACTTAGCCAGCTAAGGTCTGTGCTCAGCGTAACCTCTTCAAACTGTGCAAGTTTTGCTTTCATCGGATCATCCGTTTTTGTTTTGTCGCTCGCACATCCTGTAATTATAGCAAGGATGAGCATACTTATTAATAAAGAATTTTTCATAGAAGTAAAATTTGGCTTGTTGGTTAAGATTGCAAGGTAGTAAAAAGTGACTAAAGTGCCTATATTGTGCCGGAAAGTGACTGGAGTGGCTAGAGTGACTGGAGTACATAAAGTGTAAGCAGGCGGATGCGGGATGGCTTTGTGGTAGTTTATGGTTAACTTAGTGTTTTTAATAAAGTAACTACTTATGAATAATATTATTAACCAGAGCTGGGGATGGGAAGTCCTAAAAGGAATTGTAGCCCTGGCCATTGCTGCAATTATATTTCTGAACCCTGCAGAAGCAATAAGCGCAATAGCCACCTACCTTGGGGCACTTGCAATAATTGCCGGGATAGTGCTTATAATTATTTCACTCACACGAAAATCATCTTTCTGGCAGTTATTTTTTGGACAGGGGCTTGTATATGCGATTATTGGTTTACTGATAGTTACCTATCCTAAAGTCACTGCCAGTCTTCTTATATTTCTTGTAGGATTGTTTATTACTCTCTTTGGCATTATCCAGCTATCGTCGTGGTTTAGATTAAGAGATCTTTTAGCTTCCAGGCCTGTAACATTATTTACTGCGATTTTATCAATCCTGGTAGGAGGCACACTGCTCTTTAATCCCTTTGAAGGAGCTGTGTTGGCAACAATTATTATGGGTATCTATGCAGTAATTTTTGCCTCAACAAGCTTTTACTCGGCTTATAAAAAGGTAAGAAATAAAGAATAAGCTTTAGTAAATGAACAAATAGCTTAATTTATTTGCTAAGATGATGTAAGATTAGTAAAGTTAACGGGTTTGCATATAAATACTGGCAGAAGAAAAAAAGATATAGATGAAGACAGCAAAACAAATACTAGACGAGCAGATTGAGATGGCTCTGCATGAGCACCGACGACCAAACCGTGATCTGTTTTTATCTGCTATATCAGCCGGGCTAGAGGTAGGTTTTACAGTATTCCTGATGGCTGCAGTGTATACAAAATTTAACAGTGTTGTAAGTCCTTCTATATTGGATGTTCTGCTGGCCCTATCCTATCCACTCGGTTTTATCTTCGTAGTAATAGGGCGATCGGAATTATTTACCGAGCATACTACCCTGGCTGTTCTGCCTGTCCTTAACAGGGACGTAAGTATAAAGAGCTTACTTGTTTTATGGCTTGTAATATATATTGGGAATCTTCTTGGTGGTTATCTTTTTGGAAGCATACTTGCCATACTACCCGAAAGGCTGGAAGCTGTCGATCCGGGAGCCTTTGAAGCTCTTGCCCTTAAGCTTACAGGACATCCATGGTATATAATAGGCGGAAGCGGTATTCTTGCTGGCTGGTTAATGGGTTTACTATCGTGGCTGGTAACTGCCTCCCAGGAAACAATAAGCAAAATATTAATAATTACTTTAATTACAGCCGTAATAGGAATAGGCGGGCTGCATCACTCAATTGTTGGCTCCATTGAAGTTTTTACGGCCGCTCTCACAAGCAAGAACATCGGAGTGGGTGATTACTTGCATATACAAATATGGGCAACCCTGGGTAATATAATTGGGGGCGTTGTATTTGTTGCCTTTGCTAAATTCAGCCATGCTATTAAATCAAAATCTAACGATCTCACCTCGGATTAATTCTCAGACTGAAATTTTAGCTCTAAATAGCTAAATCCGGAAGTAAGATCGTATTAATTTAATATTCTATTAACACTTTGTTAGAGCAGCTTTTACTATTTTTAACTCTTGAAATAAACTCAAATCAAAATAATATGAAAAGAATAATACTAAGCCTGGTACTTGCAGGCCTGATGTGTTTCTCATTTGCATACGCACAGGATGATGAAGCGCGCTTATTAAGATTTCCGACAATTAGCAAGGACCAGGTGGTTTTTAGCTATGGTGGTGATCTCTACAGTGTTAATGCTGATGGCGGAACTGCCAGAAAGCTGACAACTCACAATGGTTATGAGATGTTCCCAAGGTTTTCTCCCGACGGGAAGCAGATTGCCTTTACCGGTCAGTATGACGGTAACACAGAAGTGTTTATTATACCTGCTGAAGGAGGTGTGCCCACCCGACTTACCTATACAGCCACACTGGGACGTGATGATATAGGCGACCGTATGGGTCCGAATAACCTGGTAATCGGATGGACGCCCGATGGAAAAGATATTATCTTCAGATCGAGAAAACAGTCATTTAACGACTTCAGAGGTCAGCTCTTCCTTGTTGCAAAGGAAGGTGGCGAACCAAGAGAAATTCCTCTTAATGATGGAGGTTTTTGTTCTTTCTCTCCCGATGGAACAAAGCTTGCTTTTAACTGGGTGTTCCGCGAGTTCCGGACATGGAAGTACTACCAGGGTGGTATGGCCGATGATATAAGAGTATACGATTATAAAACCGGGGAGGTTGATCAGATATGCAATACCACAACGCAGGAGATTATCCCTATGTGGATAGGAAATAAGATATTCTTCCTTTCTGATCGTGACCGTACAATGAATCTCTTTGCTTACGATACCGATTCAAAGGAGACTACAAAAATTACAGATTATACCGACTACGATATTAAGTTTCCATCCAACTCGAAGGATAATATAGTATTTGAAAAAGGTGGTTATATATATAAGTACAATGTTGGCAACGGGAATACTGAAAAAATAACTATCAGGATTGCCGATGATAAGATCTATGCACGCGATGAAATAAAAGATGCCAGCAAGAGCATCAGTAATGGCGACCTCTCCCCTAATGGTGAAAGGGTTGTATTCAGTGCCAGGGGTGATATATTCTCAGTCCCAGCAGAGCACGGAATAACCAGAAACCTAACAGCCACATCAGGAGTACACGAGCAAAATGCTGATTTCTCACCAAATGGTGAATATATTGCATATATATCTGACGCTACGGGTGAATTCGAGATATATATGATTAAACATGATGGCAGCGAGGCTCCAATACAGCTTACAAAAAACAGCAATACCTATATCTTCGGTTATGAGTGGTCGCCCGATGGCAAAAAGATACTCTATAATACCAAGAAGATGGAGCTTAATATTATTGATATTGCCAGCAAGAAAGTAAGCCAGGTTGCAAAGAGTACCGTTTCTCCATATTTCAGTTTTAACTGGAGTCCGGATAGCAAGTGGATAGCATTTACTAAGCCCGAAAAAGATTTTACAAGGGTAAGACTCTACAATGTAGACAGCAAGAAGGTTTACGATGTTACAGATGGATGGTACGATTCGAATAACCCTTCATTTAGTTCAGATGGTAAGTACCTGGTATTTACGTCTTCACGTGATTTCAATCCTACCTATAGCAATACAGAATGGAACCATGCATACCGCGACATGGACAAAATCTATATGGCCACGCTTGCAAAAGATACAAAATCGCCATTTGGTTTTGAAAATGACGAGGTGAAGGTTGAAGGAGAAAAAGCAGAAACACCTGAAAAAGGCAAAAAAAGCAAGGATGCACCTCCTAAGACTGCCACAGATAGTAAGACAATGAAAGTTGATGTGGATGGTATTGCTAAAAGAATCTTTGCCCTTCCTGTAACACCAGGTAATTATTTTAATGTTACTGCTACAGAAGGCAAGGTCTTCTATATGATGATGTCCTCCAGGTCGGCCGGAGCAAAAACAAAAATGTATGACCTTGATAAGCAAAAAGAAACAGAGCTGGGAGACAGATTATCATTTACAATATCATCAAATGATAAGAAGGTACTGGTTGGCAGCAGGGGAAGTTACCAGGTAATGAACCTTCCGTCAGGTCCTGTTAAGATTACCGAAGCAATAGATCTTTCTAATATGAAAGTTAAAGTCAATCTTGCAGAAGAATGGGCACAAATATTCGATGAGAGCTGGCGACATATGCGCGATTTCTTTTATGCACCAAATATGCATGGGGTTGACTGGAATGCAATGAAGCTAAAATACGGGGCACTTGTTCCTTACGTAGCTCACCGCTCAGACCTCTCGTATCTTATCGGCGAAATGGTTGGTGAGCTGAACGTGGGTCACGCTTACGTAAACAATGGTGAAAGACCAATGCCTGAAAGGATACCTATGGGACTGCTGGGCGCAAAACTTGAAAAGCAGGGTTCTGGCTATTTCAGAGTAATGGAGATACTGGAAGGAGCCAACTGGAGCTCCAGCCTCAGATCGCCGCTCCAGGATATAGGAGTAGATGTGAATGAGGGTGATTTTATTGTTGCAGTAAATGGTAAATCAACCAGGGATCTTAGTGATATTTACTCTATGCTGGTAGGACAGGCAGGTAAGATAGTTCAGCTTACAGTTAACAGCGAACCAAAGATGGAAGGAGCTCGTACTACACTTGTTAAACCAATAGCAAGTGAAGCCAGTCTCTATTATTATAACTGGGTACAGGATAATATTGAACATGTAAACAAGATTTCAAACGGACAGGTAGGTTATATACATATTCCCGATATGGGCGTTGGCGGACTAAACGAGTTTGTAAAGTATTTCTACCCACAGCTAAATAAAAAAGCACTTATTATTGATGTTAGAGGCAATGGAGGAGGTAATGTATCACCTATGATAATAGAAAGGCTGATGAGACCGCTTACCTATCTTAATTACTCTACCGGTCAGACAGAGGGATCAACATCCCCGTCAGGCATGCACCTTGGACCAAAAGTTACACTGATGGATAAATACTCTGCTTCTGATGGAGACCTCTTTCCGTATCGCTTCCAGCAGCTGAAAATGGGTAAGACCATAGGTACAAGATCATGGGGAGGTGTTGTAGGTTATAGCGGTGCACAGCCACTGATAGACGGCGGATCGCTTATTACACCATCGTTCGGGCCTTATGCCAAAGATGGCAGCAAGTTTGTGATTGAAGGCGAAGGTGTTACCCCTGATATTATTATAGAGAACGATCCTGCTAAGTTATACCAGGGAGATGACTTCCAGCTTGATAAAGCCATTGAAGTTGCTCTTGATGAGATAAGTAAGTGGACCGAGAAGATAACTCCTATACCACCATTTCCTGATAAGTCGGGGAAGAAGTAAGAACCAGGTACGGGGTACGAGGTACGGGGTGCAAGGGTGTGTTGGAGCGGATTAGATATAGAAGCCGGTATTTAAAAAAGTTTAAATACCGGCTTTTTTAATATTATTTAGCCGGAGGCAGTTCGCGCTTAAGGAACCAGACCTTGATATCAACATCTTTGTCGTGCCACATATCGTAATTCTCAAAGCCGACATAGTTATATAGCTTTAGGATTTTTTCAATAGTCGTTTCAATAAGTATCGGTAGTCCATATTCCTTCGAACGCTCGATAAGGTGATTGTTGATATCTACCAACCCGCGGATACTTGTCTTGCTCTGTACGCTGCCCAGTAACCAGACATAAATATAATCGTCGTAAGGAAATCGGCGGCCCTTAATATATTTTTCCCTTTTCACGGTAGGCATAAGTTGTGAGGGCCTGATAGCCCTGAGAAACATCCATGCATACTTTAGTGTGCCCACAAAACCCCTTTTGAAGTCACTCATCCTATAAAAAAAGATTACCGTGGTTTTGTCTGCCGACAGATAGATCCCATTAAAACCGCTAACCAGATCATAGGCGTATTCAGCCATAAGCCTTACAGACCTTTCAGGGTCTTTCTTTTTCATCATGGCCTGCGTTCTGGGATTCTCTACAAAGGCCTGTGAAATAATATCCAGAATAATCTCCTTATCCGTTTTTTCCATACTCAGAAATTTTCAAAATATATACAAGATAATAAACTTTAAAAACCCTCAAAACACTACAAGCACTTCAACTACTCCTCCCCACTATTCCCAACAGTACCTTTCTGACTTAAGAGAATAGCCAGTGGCCTGGTAGCTTCGAATTCGGCCAGTACGATTATTATAATAACCGTAATAATAACACTTAGAAGCATGCCCACAACACCCCATATAACTCCCCATATTACAAGTGTAAGGAAAACTACAAGGGGACTTATATTTAGTGAACTGCCCATAAGCCTGGGTTCAAGAATACTACCCACAGCAAGCTGTATAGCACCGACAATAGATATCACCAGGATGGCATGTGTGATATCGCCAAACTGAAGCATTGCAAAGAAGGTAGGGAATAAAGTTGCTATCAATGATCCTATGGTGGGTATATAATTTAGTAAAAAGATAAGGAAGGCCCAGAATAAAGGAGCATCAATTCCTATAAAAAGAAGGGCAAAGTAACTTAAAAAACCAGTAAGAAAGCTGGTTAGAGTCTTAACCGCAAGGTAGCCATTTATAGAAGTATTGATTTTTTTAATCATGTTTTTAGCATGAGAGTATTTCTTTTCATCGGGGTACATAGCTTTTAATTTTCTCTCAAAGGTGGGTTCCTCAAGCAGGATAAAAAGCAGTACTATCAAAACAGTAAAAACATCACCAAATATGGAAGTCAGAGCCGAGAAAATATCAGATAAAATACTACCAAAATCAAAATCAGAAGTAAACTCGGTAACAGCAGACTGTATATCCATATTAAACCTACTGTTCAGTCCGTCAACAATCATATTTATATTTGATTCATATAAGGGCAAAGTCTCTGTTAGCTGCTGTATATTGCTTGTAACCAAAGTTATAAAGGAACCTATAAGAGCTACAAGAACTATTGTAGAAAAGCTGGTAAGTAACCACATAGGCAGCCTGTCAATAAATTTTACCCGGATCAGCAATCCCCTTACTATTCTAACCATAAACCAGAACAGAACAGCCAGAACGAAGGGAACAATAATTGATTGAGCCAGAATAAGGACAACGACCGTTATTACGACTATCAGCAGTATATAAATCTTTCGTAAATTATCCATGCCAAAGGTATTTTGTATGTTCAAATATAAACAGATTCCGTCTTATTAATAAAGACCCGGCCTATTATCTGCCTATTTAGTATATTTACCATATTATTCAGGAATACTATGAAAAAATACATATTTCTGTGGATTATACTCTTCCCGCTGAGCCTTATGTCTCAGGAAGGCACACCATTTATTACACATTACAAAGGGAGCAGGAACCAGAATATGGAAAACTGGGCCATATGCCAGGACAGCAGGGATGTAATGTATTTTGCCAACAGGCACGGTTTGCTATCCTACGATGGATACAGGTGGGAGAGTATAAAACTACCGAAAACCCCAATGAGTATAGCACTTGACACTGTCTCGGGCAAGCTCTTTATTGGAGGTCTTAATACTTTCGGATACCTCGAAAAAGATTCAAGGGGCATCAACTCTTACATTTCCCTGTCGAATGATACAAGTGCTCTGGGAATTGTTACGGGAATCCATTTTGAAAAAAACATAATAATATTCTATGGTGATGAATCTGTATCTGAGTATGACAGGGAAGCCAAGGCAGTAAGCCGGCAATGGATAGCAGGGGAAGGCAAAGCCTTTACAGGAGTAATATATACAGATAATGACCTCTTTATTAATGTTGCCGGAAGCGGTTTGCACAGGATAGACAGTGATACTTTATTTCCAATTGTTACCGGCTACCTGACTGAGGGATGTGAAATATTATTTGCCCTGCCCCACTCCGGTGACAAGAAACTAATAGGAACAAGCGACAACAGATTATCACTGTTTGATGGTATTAAATACTATGAATACCCTTTTGATAAAACTGCCTATCTGGAAGAAAACCTCCTGGCCGGAGGAGTTGAGGTAGGTGAAAATTACTATGCCTTTTCAAGCCTTTACGGTGGAGCCCTGGTTGTAGATAAGAAAACAGCTAAAGTCGCTTATCTTATTAATTACCAGAATGGTCTGCCCGATGATGAAATATATGCCCTGGCCAGTGACAGTAATGAGGGACTATGGCTTGCTCACAGTTATGGTGTATCGAGAGTAGACCTAAGGCTGCCTGTCCAAAATTTCACAGGATTTCCAGGTCTTGAAGGTATGCTTACATCGTCGATAAAATATAATAACAGGCTATATGTGGCTACTAATACAGGTCTTTATGTTCTCGACGAAGTAAAAAACTACGCTGAGGTTGAAGAGTATTACAGGGTTAAACAAGCAGTAAATAAGAAAGTGCCAGTCCTGCAAGAGTCAGTGACAGACGATAATCAGAAAAGTGCTCAGACGACGCAGGTTCAGAGCTCTGAAGCACAGAGTAAGGACGAAGAGCAAATGGAAGAAGAGAAGAAGCCATTGAGGAAAGTTTTTTCGAGATTGTTTTCGAAAAAGCAAGGAGAAGAAAGTACGGAGGAGCCCTCCTCCGCTAAAGCTACGGAGGGCGGGGCAGGGAGCATTGAACAGCCAGAAAAGCAGGCTGTGGAGACCAGGATGGTGACAAGGAAAAGGACGGTAAGCAAGCTGCAGTCTATAGAGTGGATATACAGAAAGATAGAAGGAATAAACACAAGGTGCAACAGGATGATTGCTACAGATCATGGACTGATAGTTGCATCAGGTTCAGGATTGTTTTCTGTAACAGGACTTAAAGGTATAAAGATTGACGACAGCAGGACGGTTAATGCACTTACTTATTCAGGAAATAAACTATTTATCGGATCTGACAACGGGATCTATAGCGCTGAATATGCTGATGATAAATGGAACATAAACCGCTCAGGGTTTAAACATAATACTCCCGTATATTCAATGCTTGCTGATAAAAATGGGGCAATATGGGCCGGGGGACTAAATATAGTTTACAGGTTTGAAGAGTTAGAAAATGGTCGTTACGGTGAGACTTACTGGTATTATTATAATTCTGAGTTCCAGGAAGAATGTATTATTGATAATGTAAATGACACGCTTATGTTATTTACTGACTCGGGCATTCAATACTTTTCTGATGAGGATGAATCTTTTATACCCTATATCAAAACACGGGATTTAAAAGACGGTGCAATTTTTATGAGATATATACTTAATCAACCAGGATGCCCGTGGATATTCGATGGCAGAGAATGGTACAGCTTAAATTACCGGTTGGCTGATAATTCTTCTCTTGCAAAAACAATCAGCTTATTCGATAATATCTCATCGATATCTTTAGCATCAGAGGGTAAGCTCTGGATAATTGATGATATAAAGGGCATCTACGAAATAAACCCTGCAGAAGAAGATGAGGCAGATAAGCGATTTAAGCTGTTTATCTCAAAAGTATATAATGAAGAAGGTACTGTCTTCGATTTTGACAATCTTGTGTTTGAGCCTGGAGAGGATATCTACCTACAGCTCAGCGCACCACAATTTATTAAGGAGACTTCTACACAATACCAGATTCTTATTGAGGATAGGATGCCCTCATGGTCGGCATGGAGCTATAACACCGAATTTCCCTTATTCCTTCCACCCGGCGACCATACAATTCACCTCCGTGCAAAAAATATACTTGGTAAAATAAGCGAAGAAAAAAGCATCTCTATTTCGATCACGCCACCTTTTACTGAAACAGCATGGTTCTTTATTCTGATGGGGCTTGCTGCACTGGGATTACTATGGCTGTTCTTTGACCTTAGACAGAGAAAATTAAAGCACGACAAAAAGATACTGGAAATTAAGGTAAAGGAAAGAACAATCGAGCTCGAAAAGAAAAAGGCTCAGATTGAAGTTCAGAGGGATGAGATAATAAGACAAAATGAGGAAATTACAAGCAGTATTACTTATGCAAGGCGGATACAGGAAGCCATCCTTCCGGCTGATGACTTACTTGAAAATAATTTCTCTGAATACTTTGTTATGTTTAAGCCCAGGGATATTGTTAGCGGCGATTTTTACTGGATAGCCGGTAACAAAAGTTTCCTCTATTTTGCTGTGGCTGACTGTACCGGTCATGGTGTACCCGGAGCCTTTATGAGCATGCTAGGTATATCACTTCTTAATGAAATAACCGGAGAGGGCACCTTCGATTTAAATACAGGAGAAATACTTGATACCCTGAGAGAAAAAATAATCTCTGCCCTCCACCAGCAGGGTAAGGATGAGCAATCAAGCGACGGTATGGATATAGCTCTTTGTAAGTACACCAGTAAGAATAAGAAGCTTGAATATTCAGGAGCCTTTAATCCACTGCTCCGATACTCGGGATCTAAACTTATAGAATATAAGGCCGACAGGCAGCCAATAGGCTTCTTTGAGAAAGCAAAAAAGTTCACAGTGCAGGATGTTAAAATTAAAAAAGGAGATTCGCTTTACCTTTTCTCTGATGGATATTACGACCAGTTTGGAGGTCCAAGGGATAAACGCTACTCCACGAAGAAGCTTAAAAATACACTTACAGGCATAGCCGAGATGCCAATGAAAAAGCAAGTCCAACAGCTCGAGGAGAACTACCAGCTGTGGAAGGGCGACAATGACCAGGTAGATGATATTATTATTCTTGGTCTACGATTCTAAGAATATGTCGCAAATCTATCTCCGTCGTTAAAACTTCGGAGGTCATAGTAAGGAGGACGTATCTAAAAGTAGTTGGTATATTTACCCCATAGCTCATCACCCAGCATCCAGTATCTTTCAACTGCCTTTTCGGCAATATCTATTGAATACCTGGTAAGCTCGGCCTTAGCTTTTTCCACATCCTTCTTATACAGATCTGCTATTTTCTTTTCAAAGGCCTCCTGGTCGGCAAAGAGCTTATCCTCCATATCGTTCCAGACAAGTTCAACATCCTTGCTCATTGGCTGGTAGCGCATATATGTCAGCTGGCTAACCCGCCTGAATGCCCACCATGCACAATCCCGCCTGAAACCTCTCCGTCCGTCTACCATATAAGACTCAGGCATAGCGTTAATACCGCAATAGAAAGGAAGATGTGGAGTTGTGCAGGGATTATCATATCCCAACCATACAACACCACCTACAGGATCAGGCAACCAGTTTCTGGACTGGGTAACCTGTACATATGTTGCTCTTGGACAGGCAATGGTACGTTCTCTTGCTACACCGAAAAGTTCCCTTGTATCGTTACTCATAAAGGGATTAGCAACCGGACTCTTAACATATTCACCATGACGATCGGGGGCCATTAGCGAGGCTGTCATATCAAAAGGTGTATTCTGGTAATAATCCCTGAAAATAGCCAGCACATCTTTTACAGACAGCTTCTTATCTGGTTTAACAGAGAGGGGGAAATTTTCACCATTTGGATCGAGATTAAGGGAAGGAGCTACAAGACTTAGTGCTCTCCACTCCCTGCGGCGGGATCCCATGCTCATACGATTTGCATATATATAGCAAAACTCAAACTCTTCGCCACTATCGGCACTCCAGTAACCCATCTCTTCGGCCAGTGAAAATACATTATCAGAGGCCATATAGTTATCAGGATCGTCCAGATTTATAGTTCTGATACGACTGGCATTAGCTGATACGCCCACTTCGTCATCAGGTATACGTACTGCAGCCCATACGGCACCTATCTTATCTTTTCCGGGTCCCAGTATCTCGAAATGCCATGTTTCATTCGGGTCGGCAAAAGTAAAACACTCACCTACATCATTATAACCATATTCTTTTGTCAGTCCGTCAATTACCATTATTGCCTCACGGGCTGTTTTTGCTCTCTCAAGGGCAAGCCTGTATAGTTCTGGACAGTCAATCAGTCCGGCATCTGAAACAAGTTCCCGTTTACCCCCAAAGGTAGTCTCACCTATGGCAAGCTGATGCTCATTCATTACCGGGTAGGCAGTATTTATATAGGCATAAGTTTCTCTTACCTGCTTAATATAAGCTGCTTCTATAGCATCAGGATCGTTCGGACCGCTTGTTCTCTTAGGCTCAAGAAAAACAGGAGTTTCCGATCCAGCCTTATGACTGGCCCCTGGTACAAGGTTAATCCATGTACGGTCGGTACCACTATCACAGGTATGAGATGTCATAGTAGATCCATCAACAGAAGCATTCTTGCCAACTATAACACTTGTACAGCTCTCAGACTCTATATACTGAGCAGAAAGTGTTGTGCCAAGCAGTAAGCTAAGTGATAATAATATTAGTTTCAGCTTATTCATGGTATATAAGGTTTTGTGTTACTTTTAACTTTTTACTTTTCTTCTCTTTGCCCTCTGCTCTTTGCTCTCTGCCCTCTGCCCTCTGCCCTCTGCTCTTTGCTCTTTTAAAAGCCCCTGGCATAAAAGCCCCAGAACATATCGCCCAGCTCCCACCATTTACTCATTGCTGCACGTGCAAAGTCGTTAGTATATTTAGTAAGGAAGAGCCTGTATTCTGAGGGTAAAGGATTACCATCGCTATCGAGGCTTACTTCTTTTCCTTTATCCATATTATAAAGTTCGAGTGCTTTTTTATCTATCATCGGAATTTCAGTAAGAGCTTTCTTTTCAAATTCTGCAACTGCTCCTTCGATATACTCACGTGTAAGTCCCCATTTAATCTCGGCAAGCCTGTTTGTTCTTCTGAAGTGCCATGCTGCTGCGTCGGTACGGAACCTTTTCTGTGCTCCTATTTCGAAACTTTCGGGTAATGATAATACACCAGAGTAAACAGGGATTCGAGGACTGGCGCCAGGGTTATCGAATGAGAACCATGCCACTCCACCAATCTCATCAGGCAACCAGTCGCGGCACTGTATAATCTGCGAATAGGAACATCTTGAGATAGCTATTGTTCTGTATGACTCCACCACACCCGGCTCCAGGGTATTAAGCAGGTTTCTCATATCCGAGCCCATAAAATTACTTACGACGGGGCTTGTTGATTCCTCAATATTTTCATCAGAGCGACCGTAGCGTGCCATCGGTTTAACCTTAAGGTTTTTAACCATATCAAATTCAGTTCCCTCGTATGTCTGGCGATAGTATGCAAATACATCTTCAACGCTAACTTTCTTATCAGGTTTTACAGAGAAGGGCAGTTCATCCACTTCCTGTGTAAGCTTTAGAGAGGGAGCCATAGTGCTCAATATAAAAAACTCTCTCATCGAAAAAGCTTTATCCCTTCCGCTGTAAGCCTTCCAAAATTTAAACTCACCATCTTCTTTTTTATTATAATAAGCCATATCCTCAGCCAGGGATATTACGTTTTCTGAGGCCATATAATAATCCTTGTTTTTCAGATCGAGGGTACTTATCCTTGGAATATTTGCAGATACGCCAACATGATCATCAGGAATCCTTACGGCGGCCCATACTGCTTTTGGCTCATCATAATTAAAACTTGAACCAAAAATTTCAAAGTGCCATACTTCATTTTTATCGGCCACAGTAAGGCACTCTCCGGAGTCACCATATCCATATTTCATAGCCAGGTCGCCCATCAGCTGTACAGCTTCACGAGCAGTAGTACAACGTTCCAGTGCAACTGCCTGAAGCTGTTCAATAACAAACATACCATCGTCATTCCTGAGTTCGCGACGGCCACCTATTGTTGTCTCTCCAATAGCCAGTTGCTTCTCGTTCATTGCCGGATAGCAGACATTGAAATATGCGTATGTTTCTTCTACCTGGGGTATCTCACCTTTAACAACAATATTCCTGAGATCCCATGATGTTTCGGTATGCATGGTGCCCCATAGGATTTTTCTTGTTGTACCGGCGTCGTATTTCTTATGAGGAACAATATTAAGCCATGTACGATAATTACCATCACAGCTATGACTTGTAATAACCGATCCGTCGGTAGTAGCTTTCTTACCAACCATAATACTTGTACATGATGCCTCTTCGTCTGTAAGCTCTACAAACTGGGCATTAGTAAACTGTGCTGAAAAGAACAGTACAAGAGCTATAGCAAGGTACTGCCTGAAAAGATGAGCCTTCTTCATTGTTATAGGTATTTAGTTATAATTAATATTATTCGTAATAAATCTTTGATTGATCAGCTTCTTCCGGGTTCTTAAGGTAGGCACCCACACCATTTGCAATAACATCATTATAGCGAGGTACATTTGAGCAGATTATTTCCTTTCCCGGAAAGAACTCATTCCAGCTTTCCATTGTCTGGAGTATTGTTGATGTATGCCTACCTACCCTTACATCTATAGGCCATCCATTTTCGTCGATTGGTGCAAACAGGAGACCATGCTCACCGGCTTTAACCACAAATTCGTCTTTCCCATCGAGCAATTGTTTTACTCCGGTAATACCTCGGGTAGCATCGAGGAAGGGTTCGGGAGCCTCAAAAAGCAGTGAGATAGCATCAGAGTGGTCTCCTATCTCCCTGTGTGACAGTCCATGAAGATTTTTTGGTGAAAATTCGGTACCTATAGAGAATCCTTCAAAATCGGTAATCATCATAGATACGAGAGTAGCAAGGTCCTGTCCTTTCTCATGGGCAACGATAGTATTTATAACGGGGTATTGCAGCTCAGCCTCATGCAGGTCGATAACAATATCCACCTCTTCCTCTTTAATAAGGTTCATAAAGGCAAAGCAGGTTTTTTCTGTAAGCGTCCCGTTTGGTCTGCCCGGCCATGCACGGTTAAGATTCCGTATATCGACATAGGCCAGGTTCTGACCGCTCGGGTAATGGATAAAAACTTCCGGGTCTGGCCATTGATCGAGCGGATTGGACCATCTGTCGCCCATTCTAAATGTCTGTCCTCCCCATTCTGTAGGAATGGTATAGGAAGTGGGATATGCACCACTGGGTCGTGTTACCGTTGTTCCGCTCCTGTTAGCAGACATTACTACAATAATCCTTCCCTGCTGCATCATTGCATTTTCGGCAATAATCCACGATGCCAGCCTGCCCGCAGGTTCTTCAGGATGGGATCCGCCCAGAACAAGCAATGTACCCCCGGGTTCTTCACCTTCGAGGATATATATATTACAATCATTTATACTGCCCTTAATTTTATCGAAGTAGTCGCCGAGTGTTTTTACCTGGCTTATATTATCGCTTAGCACAACAAGCTCCGGCATATGTCTGTGCTGATAAAACTGAATACCAGAGAGGATCATGATAATGATGCCAAAGCATCCAATAAGGGTTTTTCTGATTATGTCATTTATCTTCATTTCAGCAGCTTATTTTAATAAAAATATCCTGAGCAGAAAAGGTATAAGTATTATCACAAGCAGAACCTCTTCTTTCCAATCTTTAGACTTGATAAGGTTATAAACTATCAAAGCGATGATAAAAGCCACCAGGACATAGTAGCTTAGCGATATTATACTGTTTAATAATTCCATTATCTCTAAATTTAAAATCCTGATAAAAATCCCAGGTCGCTGCTAAAAACAACCATTAAGGTACCGACAATACATATTAATATTGCAGGCACGATGCACTTTTTAAGGAATTCTGTATAGGACTCTTTTGGCCCTACTACATTCACCGTTAACCTTCCAATTATTGCTGTAGGAGGAAGAGCGTCGCCCAGGGGCCATATTATGCTCATCCCTGCCAGAGATATTATCGGATCGAGTCCGATAGAGTTAAATAAAAGTACCAGGGGCACTCCAAATACCGCCGCAGAGCCATACATAAGTACTGATTCAGTAATCGGCAGGAAAATAAATAGTCCGGCAATAACCAGCACTGTGGGAAGAGTAATAAAAGTAATTGCCAGCAGTCCTCTTACACCTGTAAGAGTCATAATCTGAACCAGTATGCCAACGCAGGTAAGTGTTCCTATAAGGGGCAGAAGCTGTTTTATTGTATCGGCCGAAATTTTTAGAATCTGGAGTTTTTTGGGTGACAGGGCCCATGCCAGCAATGCTGCAATCATAAACATTAAAGGCAGTCCTACGACAGGTGTATCGTGGGGCCATTTTCTTCCCATAAGGATTAAACCGAAGAAAGCAATAAAGGGTATTATTATCCTCCACCAGTTCATTTTTACCGGAGGCAATGGAAGCTCACCAAAGGCCTTATCAATATCTATATCGCTTCCACGCCATCCAAGAATAAAAATCGTTGCTACAGCAAGCAGGACACAGGGGATTAAAAGGGGCCAGAAAAATCCCACGTAAGGCATATTAACCCCGGCTGCGGTCATCATTGCCCAGAGGCTCACCGGTGGGGCAGCAGCACTTAAGCCGGCTACAAGAAATATTATAGCTGCAACCTTTATTCGCTTAATTCCCATATAGCTCAGCACAACGGCCACCATTCCCCCTGTTATCAGAACTGTAACACTGCCGGCACCAGTTAAAGCACCGGGTATCAGCAAAAGAAAGGTAAGCAGAAGAAGAAGAATGACCCTGCTTTTGTGAAAGCGTTTGATTATACCCCTAACAGCAAAAGCTACTCCGCCCGATTCCTTCAGGATATTCATAAAGAGGGTTGCGGAAATAAAGATCAGGTTTATGTCCATATAGGTAATGGAACCTTCTGCTATATGACGTACAGGAAACCAGTGACCGGCTGCCATAGCACCACCCAGTGCTGCGGCCAGCATTGCCAGTTCTGTTGATAGTTTAAATTTCAGGGCGATGATATAAACAATAACCATCAAGCCGAAAATCAAACCTGCAGATAGATACATACTCACAGCCAGGCTTATTTAGAAAATATTTTCTCTAGAACAGAAGATATATCATTATTCATTTCAAAGGATATCATGGGTATTCCCTTACCTTTTGATATGTTAGTGAACCTTCCGTCCGAATCACCTTCGGCCTTGATCAGCATGAAGTCTGAATTCGGGCATACAGCGTCTATAGACATCTCATCGGAGTTATCTCCTGCTGACGCTCCGGCAGATCGTCTTGCCATACCCTCAATATGAGAACCGATTATTGTTATACCCTGTTTTTTCGCTTCAGCAATCAGACTGGCTGTTCTTTTTAGCTCATCGTCTACAGATACTCCAGCGGCACCCATACCCTTTAGACTGGCACCTGTAACAATTATAAGAGTCTTATATGGCTTGCCGGCTTCCTTTCTGGCAATAAGGTCTTCGGCCGTAGCCATAAGGTTATAATCGTAATCCAGCTTAAGACGGGTCATAAAAATCTTCAGACGCACAGGTCCGGGACTCTGACCGCATGAGGTAAGGAGAGCAGGTTCCTCTGCTGTCTGAGCAAAGACATCAGACCCAAATACAACTAAGCTTAATAATAAGATAACAAGCAGGTTAAGTGATTTTTTCATTTATATACTATTTAAGTTTCGTAAAGATTATCGATTAAGATTATTTAAGATCCTGATATTTATTCACTGTCTCTCAAAGTTATTATTTTTTTTAGTTATTGAAGTCGTATGAATATGTTAAGGAGCAGGAGTGCGAAGTACGATGTGCGAAGTTTGAGGTTCGGAATGTTAAACAGTTTTGTATGTATGGAACTAAAATCATAAATTTGATAGAGAAACCATCCAAACCAGATGAGGAACTGGAACCTGGAATATAAGATTAAGGTAAATCGTACAGGGCTCTGTATCTAGGAGCTATTGAGGCTGTAAAGGCTGTATAGGCTTTATAGGCTATAGAGGCTGTAGCGGCCTGTTCAAAAATCTTGTTACTCAATCATAGAAATATATTTTATCATGAATAAACTTATTATTACAGGTAATGACCTGAAAATTGAAGATGTTATTAATGTGGCTCGCCATGGTCAGAAAGTAGAGCTTCATTCTGATGCTATAAAAAGAATTAATATTTGTCGCGCCATGCTCGAAAAAAAGATAATGGCCGGGGAGATAATGTATGGTGTAAATACAGGGATAGGCGAATTTTCTGAAGTGGTGCTGAACGACGAACAGGTAAAAGAGTTCCAGAGGTATCTGGTATATAATCATGCTGCAGGAATAGGCGACCCCGCTCCTCTTGAATATGTACGTGGGGCAATGCTTGGCAGGGCGAATGTTCATGCACATGGTAACTCGGGCAACAGGCTGGTGATTACCCAAACACTGGTTGATATGCTGAATAAGGGTGTTACACCCTATGTATGCCAGAAAGGTTCTGTTGGCGCATCAGGCGATCTTGCTCCAATGTCTCAGATAGCACTGCTTATGATGGGGGAAGGAAAGGCATATTACAAAGGGGAATTGCTTGACGGGAAAGAAGCACTGGACAGGGCAGGAATTGAAGTGCCGGGTTTACAGGCCAGAGACGGGCTGGCTACCATTAACGGATCTAACCTGCTTACTGCTATGAGTGCTATATGGCTGGTGGATGCCAATAACTGGCTTAAGCAGGCTGAAATAGCTGCGTCTATGTCGCTCGAAGCGCTAAAGGCCAATATGAAACCCTACAATGCACTATTGCATGAAGTAAGGGGATTTAAGGGAGCAATAAGATCGGCAAATGCTATTAATAAGTGTGTTGCCGGAGGAGATCTCAAAGAAGGAAGGGTAAAATGCAAGGTGCAGGATGCATATTCCATGCGCTCAACGCCCCAGGTTATTGGTTCTGCACATGATGCACTGGCCTATGCAAGGTCGCAGGTAGAAATTGAGCTAAACGGAGTTGGCGACAACCCTATTTTCTTTCCAGACCAGAACTTACAACTTACCGGGGCAAATTTCCAGGGATCACCTGTTGCTGTACCGATGGATATGGCAGGTGCATGCATTACCATGGTAAGTGTAATGTCTGAAAGGCGGATGAACAGATTAAACAATCCTGCACTGAGTGTGGGTCTGCCCGCTTTTCTAACAAAGGGTGCAGGGATGTTCTCAGGAATGATGCTAAGTCAGTACACTGCCGATATGCAGATTGTAGAACAAAGAATCTTATCAGCCCCGGCATCAATACAATCTATTCCTGCTGCTGCCGACCAGGAAGATTTTGTATCGATGGGAATGAATACGGCTATTAAAAATTTCCAGATACTTGATAATGCTTACGGCATACTTGGTATTGAGTTTATGGCAGCAGCACAGGCACTCGATTTCAGAAAAGAAGAATATGGCTTTGGCAAGGGAGTACAAAAGGCACATAAAGTAATAAGAAAACATGTTGATTTTCTTGATATAGACAGGCCGCTCTATGCCGATCACACTACAATGCAGGAACTTGTAAGGTCGTGTGAGATACTTGAAGGGGTGGAGAAAGAAATAGGAAGTCTGGAATAGGCGAAGAGGTAAGGGCAAAGTGCGAAGAGGCTAGGGAATATAAAACAAGAAAGGAGATCGGTGACTGATCTCAGTTCACGACCTCCTTTTTACTTTTACCTCCTTTGCTCTACCTGGCTCCTCCCTAAATTTGTCCACCGGACAAATTCTTTACGATCGGTCCTTTTTTACTTTCTACTTACTCTTATTCTGTTCTAAAGGTATCAACCGGATTTGATGTAGCTGCTCTTAAGGACTGGTATAATATAGCAATCATGGCCACACCATAGGTGATAATGAAGGTTAGGGCAAAGATCCACCAGCTAAGATTAGTCTTATAGGCGAAACCATTGAGCCATTTATTCATCATAATGACTGTAACAGGTATGGATAGTACAAATGAAACTGAAACCAGCCTTGTAAAATCAGTTGATAAAAGCCAGATTATCTGGCCAACACCTGATCCGTTAACTTTCCTGAGACCTATTTCTTTCTTCCTCTGCTCGGCAGAAAATACAGAAAGTCCAATCAGACCCAGACAACTTACAAAAAACGCGAAGATGGTAAATAGAGTAAGAATCTGACCTAGTTGTTTCTCGCTCCTGTATTGCTGCTCAAGCCTCTGGTCAACATATGTATACGAAAATGGCTGACCGGGAGCAAAATCTTTCCAGGTGTTTTCAAGATCATTAAGTAGTGCAGGTACGTCAATACTACTATTTAAGCGAACAGAAGCTCTGCCGGTACTATTTCCAAGAAAAATTATCACCGGTTCAACAGGGAGATGAAGTGATTCAAAGTGAAAATCTTCAACTACACCAATTACTTTATATTCCAGTAAGGTCAATTCGTCAATCGCATTATAATTATCCGGGACTCCAATTATCCTTCCAATTGGTTCATCCCAACCAAGATTTCTGGCTGCGGTCTGGTTAATAATTAATGCCATTGTATCTGTGGCAAAATCCTTTGAAAAATTACGACCTTCAACAAGGTTTAGGCCATAGGTCTCCAAATAATCCATATCAACTGTCCAATTCTGACAACTAAACATGTCGTTGGAAATGATCGCATCGGCAAAGACAGATGAATTATTACGGCTCGATGGAATAGGTAGGTAACCTGACATTGAGACACTTTTTATTGAGGGATGTCTTTGAAGTTCCTCCTTAAACGACCGGATCTGAGCGCGTGGAATAAGGTAGGTGCTATTAACAACCATAACCTGCTCCTTATCAAAGCCAAGCTCCTTGTTTTGCATAAAAGCCATCTGCTTATTCAAAACCAGTGTAGATGAAAGTAATACCAGTGATATAAAGAATTGGATTATTACCAGGATAGATCTGAAAGAGAACTTCGACTTTTTTAGCTCGACATCACCTTTTAAAACATGTATGGGCTTAAAGGAAGAAAGATATAATGAGGGGTAGGCACCAGCCAGGATACTTATTATAAGTATCATTCCAAGAACACCCACTAAAAACTCAACAGAAAAATAAGATAGAGTTAGTTCCTTTGATGTAAGATTATTAAAGTAAGGAAGAGACAATTCTACAAGTACCATTGCAAGTATAAATGCCATAATGACTATTACCAGGGACTCGGCATTAAATTGCTTAATAAGCTGTCTGCGAGAAACACCATATGTTTTTCTTACTCCGACCTCTTTTAGTCTTGTAAGAGACCTGGCAGTTGATAAGTTTGTAAAGTTAATACAGGCCAGAATAATAATAAACAATGCTATAATGCCAAATATCCTTACAGCTGCAATGCTTCCTCCGGGTTCAAATTCACCTTCAAAATCTGTCCGAAGGTGAATGTCGGTCATATTAGTCAGGTAGTAGGAAAGAGATGTTCCTGATTCCTTAATCTCGCTCCAGCTCATCCCAAGGGCCTTTGCTGCCTCCTCTGAAACGTATTTCTCAACAAGGCTTTCAAGTTTGGGTTCAAAATCTTTGACATTCACATTTGGTGCAAGAAGAAAGTAGGTATGAAAATTACTGCTTAACCACATTCCATTATTAGCCTCATCACTTGTATGTAATGAGATAATAAAATCGAAATGCAGGTGAGATGCAGATGGCATATCCTCGAAAACTCCGGTAACTTCCCCCTCAATTCGGTTATCTAACTTTAATATCTTCCCAAGAGGGTTATCATCACCAAAATACTTTTTTGCTGCCGACTTGCTTATTGCTAATGTATTCCTGACCTTTAACACCTCATCAGGATCTCCTTTTAGTAGTTTGAAAGAGAATATCTTAAAGAAGGTAGAATCGGCAAAAATAAAATCTGGTTCATTAAATACCTTATCCTCATATTCTACTATATAACTTCCATTGGATCTAAGTCTAACAGCGCTAATTACTTCAGGAAAATCTCTTACAGCGGCCTCAGCTAGTGGTGCCGGGCAATATGGTGAATATTCTTCCACCCCGCCGAGTTTAAAAAAGGATTTTACCCTGACAATTTGGTCAGCATTCTCATGAAACTGGTCATAAGTTAGTTCGTCGCTTATCCATAATACAATTATTATAAAGCTGGCCATCCCTACTGCCAGTCCGGCAATATTCAGGAAGGAAAATAAACGATTTCTGCTGATAATCCTGAAAAGCAGATTGAAAAATGATTTCATGTATATATATATTAGTTTGACAGAGGGGAGACAATAGCTGTGCCATAATATATATCTATCTTATTATCTGATGCATATAAAAACACATCGGCTTTCTGGAAATTGAAAGTGTATGATTATTTGACAGTGGGGTGTCAAAAAAGTTTAAATGTCCTTCGGGCAGCAGACCGAGTCAGGTTCTGCTGACAATGCTTTATAAAGTATCAGACCAGTACCCGGCTTAGTAAATAAAAAACAGAAAGAGCAGGGGCAGAATTATACCTATTGCAGTAAGGATGGCTCCTCTGCGGGTAATACTATGTTTCCCTTTCGCTATAAACATACCGGTAACTGTAACCAGGATAAGAGCAATACAGAAGATATCGCTAAATGTCTTCCACCATTTACCTGGATTATAATGAAGAAAGTTAAACTGATAAAAAATTGGTCGTTTGCTTACTACCTCAGCATAACCTTCACCTGTTATTGTATTTACCTGTACTGTTCCTCCTACAAGGAAGATAGTAAGCTTATTACCTGAGGGGAAATAAGAAGTTTTATATTTCTTGCCTTCACCAATATCAGAAAGAAGAATCTGAACATTCTCTTCAAGAAGACTATCGCGTTCAAACTTTATATCGGTAGTGAACTGTTTCTGATCAACAATGTAGTTTGGGTTCCAGTCGTTTTTATGATTTATCGCAATACCTGAGACTGCATATATTAGAGTCATACCCACAATCAGATAACCAATATCCCTGTGAGTAGCCCTGTTAAGTTTTCGTAGTTTCATTTGTTAACATATAAAAAAAAGCCAGGTGTGCCTGGCTTTTTAAGGTATAATGATATTTCTATTTCACTTTGTGACTCTTATAGTGAAGAACATATTCTGCAAGAACAGGCTGTGCTGCTACTGCTGCTTCAGTCTCACAATCTTCGCCTTCTGCTGCTACCTCAGCTTTATCAACTGCAATCATATGCTCTCCTCCTTCTTCAGCATGTTCGCCTGATCCACTTCCATCACCTTTTTTTTCACCGGCCTCAACCAGAGTAAGATGTCCGCTTACTGAAATTGCACTACCAAGTAATTCCATCGGAAATACAGGAACCTCTTCACCTGCTGTAATAAAAAGTCTGATATCAGGATTCTCACCTACAATAAACATCTTTTTACCACTGTGCTCACAAACATGGACTACATTTCCCTCTATCGTAATATCTTTATCAAGATAATCAGCAGGGGTTTCAATCAGGCTTGCAAATTCGACAGCAACCGGTGCTGCTTCAGTCTCAGACTTCTTTTCCTGTGCAGAATTACCACAAGAAACCATAATAGCTGCTATAGCCAAAATTCCAAATACATTCTTAATCATGTCTTTATTTATTAATTAAATTTTCATAGTTTTTTAGAGTACAATGATAGTAAAAATTGAATTAATAATAAACTGATATATACGATATATAGGCTAAGGGCGAAGGACACAGATCCTGTGCCTTACGCCTTAAGCCTTCTATAAAAACATATCAGGTAGTTTCTTTATAAAATTCAAGTATGTCGCCTGGCTGACAATCGAGCACTTCGCATATGGTGTCGAGGGTGCTAAATCGAATTGCCCTGGCTTTGCCTGTTTTAAGTACAGAAAGATTAGCCATAGTTATCCCAACCTGTTCAGATAATTCTGTAAGGCTCATCTTGCGTTTTGCAAGCATTACATCGAGATTTACAATTATAGACATAGGATGAGATTAAATTGTTAAACTTGATTCTTCCTGTAATTTCATCCCCTGGATAAAAATATGCGACAGCAGCCAGAGAATAAGGGCAGATATTACCAGAAAATTATGTCCCTGTATATCTGTTGAGAATTCTATAGTGGCAAAATGAAGACGCTTTTCAAGAATCTCACCTGAGACCCAGTCATATGTTCGCCAGAACATCCAGAATAGAACCAGTCCAATAGCAAGTATCCGGAGTAATTTAATATTATAGATCTCGAATATTATCCCTTTACGAACATTCCGAATAAACTTTCGGAAAATATAGAGCAGGGAAAATATCATTCCGATAACAATTATCATTGGGATCATATACAGTCTGGCTATGGCAAGCGGTGTATCGATATAGTGAATATCTCCCCATGCTTTGACTATTTGAACCTTGGAGGGAGTCTGGTTAGCAACAATATAACCTATCTCCTCGTTATCAAAAGCCACTGGTAAATTTACATGCAACTGCAAATCCTGCTTAAATACTCCGGCCAGTACAAGAGCAGCAAATACCAGGGTCAGAAAAGTTACTCCGCTGAATAACCAAAAAATTATTTCATTTAAGATATGAATAATCTTAAAACTCAGGGGTGCTTTAAATTTTTCCATTTTTTCTAAAATTAATTACCTGACAAATATAAATGCTATATATCGTATTTCAAAATATATTTATCGTTTTTCGATATATTTATATTGACTCTAGATAATAATATTGGAGTATCTTTATTTAATACCTGCTTGATAAGCCGACTTCTACGACAATGATTTGGATAGTTGATATTGCAGCTGGTAGTTGCTATTTCTTATTAGAAACAGAAATTTTAAACTTATTAAACCTTAATTTCTACCTTTACAGTAAACCAAACAAACAATACCATGAGAATAAAAGTTTTTATTTCCTTACTTCTCTTATCTGCTTTGGTACTGAAGGGTATTGCACAGACTGGTCCGGCCAGGTATTCCGGTGAGATATTCACATCTCTGGACAAGGGTATAGAGGGCAGAGTCAATGTCACAGTTATTTACGACAATTATGTTTTTACTGAAGGTCTGGAGGCAGACTGGGGATTTTCGCTCTTACTGGAAGGTTTAGATAAAACCATTTTATTTGACACAGGTACAAAACCAACAATATTCAGGAAAAACTTCGAGAAACTTAAATTAGATCCGGCTAAGATTAACGAGGTTTTTATATCGCATGAACACGGAGATCACTTCGGGGGCCTGCACGAATTTCTTACGATGAACAGCGAAGTTAAGCTTGTTGTACCAAATACCTTCTCAAAAAGATTTATAAACCAGTATAAGGGAGAATGCAAATCTATTGAAACTGTATCAGGTCCGGCAGAGATATGCCCGGGGCTTTATACAACAGGTGTACAGGGTATAGCCATACCCGAGCAGTCACTGGTTCTGAATACCGGCAAAGGCCTGGTTGTTATTACGGGTTGCTCACATCCCGGGATAATAGATATGCTGGAGAGTATTAAAGTAAGCTTTGGAAAGAATATATACATGGTATTCGGGGGTTTTCATTTAATGAACGCATCGGATGGTGAGATTGATATTATTATCAGACAGATGCGGGAACTCGGAGTACAAAAGTGCGGTGCTACTCATTGTACAGGCGAGCGGCAGATTGAATTATTCAGAAAGGCTTTTGGTAAGGATTTTGTAGAGATGGGAGCAGGAAATATTGTTTCACTGCTATAGTGAGGGAGCTAAGAGCTAAGAAAGAAGGGATAAGAGAGCAGGCTTGAAATATTTGTTAATGGATATTTAATAGAGATATAATGAAAAAAACTATATTATTAATTGTACTTATTGCAATCTCTGCTGGCGAGCTAAGTGCTCAGAGTATTTTTGAGCCTAACTATGCATTAAAGAACCCCATGACTCTTGAAATTGTTAATATTGAGCTTAAGGATGACGTAAGCCTGCTGAATCTCAGTATTGAGAACCTGGCCGAGGGAGGTTATTATTGTATAGATCCTCTTACATATATTACTACCGATAAGGGCGAAAAATTACAACTTTCAGATTTAAGTGGCCTTCCTCTTTGTCCCGAGGTATATAAATTCAGTCGCGTAGGTGAAATAAAATACATTACAATGCGCTTCCCTCCTGTTTCAAAAGACACTAAATGGCTGGACATTATTGAGGAATGCAGTGATAACTGTTTTGCTATATATGGTTTATGCCTGGATATAAAATTAAACACAGAAATAAATATTGCCTTCAGGGATATAGAAAACGGGAGGATGGATGCCGCAATAAGCAAATTTGAAGAAATAAAAGTGTCACTTAAGGATAAGGGAAATCCGATACTGGGATCAGTTTATATTAACCTGATATCGCTCTACGAAGAAGCCGGGAAAGAAGAAAAGGCAATCGAATTAAAGCTTGAACTTCAGAACCTTATTATTCCTCATAAGGAGAAGTTTCTGGCTTTATTGAAATAAACTTAATCTTACTGCTCGCCAAAAAGGAAATCAACGCCAACAGAAAATATCCAGGTGCGTTTATCATAATACTGCGATACATTAACCGTTGCAGGCTCCCCATCCTCAGTAGAATAATCATAATTTGCTTCTGTAAGCTTATAAAGGGTATATGAACCCCCAATATTCAGGTCAATTAGTGGTGACAGCCTTAATCCTATCCCTGCACCGATAGTATTTGATGGAATGGCATATCTCTTCTCATTCTGATATTCAGCATTAACTCCCGGTCTGGTAAAAAGTAGCCCTGAGCTGATTCTATACTTACTGTTAATCTTATACTCAGCCCCAAAACCAAATTCATATGAGTTCTTTTCAATCATCTCAATATTAATATTTTCGTATCCGTCAAAATCTATTGGTTTATCAAAATAATAATGTATCCCGGCATAGTACATAAGCCTGTTGCCGGGTATTCGTGTAATACCCAATGATAACATTGCGGGGATATCTGCTATTACTTTAGATCCATCCTTATATATGTCGCCAGACCCATCTTTACCATTATTTACTTTAGTCAGAATATCAAGGTTCGTTCTAAACTCATACTTAAACGATAAGTTAGTGCTTAGTGACGGGGCATAATTAATACTGATTATAGGTGTTATCCCTACTCCCGACATGCTTACATCTGTCTCTATTTCCTGCTCTCTTCGCTCTACCTCATCTGCCAGGTCATCGAGTGTATTAGTGGCAATAGGGTCCAGCAGAAAGGAGAGACTTCTAGCATAAACGGCGGGGTTAAGCTTAAAACTTCCCAATGTACTATTTCCGACAATAAAATAATCTTTAAGCTCGGTTCGAACCCATTTAATCGCATGAACCACTCGTGCTCCTGCAGCAACTGAAATATAGGGGTTAATCTGAAAAGCCACATTACCCTGGTAGCCCATTATAAGATTCTTGGTTTCTGTAGCTAATTCCAGCTCATAAGCGGTAATATTATCATAATTACGATCTTCAGATGTTGCCGCAACAACAAGGTCATTTACTATAGTAAGCGTATTCCTCACTACCTGTACTGCATCAGACATGTACAGTTCGTCAGAGGGCAGCCCTTCCGAATATTTCGTTTTGCCCTCACCTCCGATAGGATTTGCAGCAAATGAAAATGCAAATCTACCGGTTTTATAAACAGCATATGTAGCAGGAAATACAGGAAGACCTACCTTTCCAGTAAAATCCTTTTGACCATCTGTAAGATTTTCGTACTCAGTGGTAATCATCTTCAGCTGGCCCATTGAATTATTATTCAGGCTAAGGTAAAAACCATCATTCATATGAACCAGGCCGGCAGGATTATAAAAGGCTGCATCAACATCAAGGCTGGCATCGCGACACTGGAACCTTGTAAACATTGCGCTCTGGTCGAGGTTGGTAACAAGTCCTCCGGCGAGAAGTATAGAAGAATATAGAGAAGTCAGTAATAAAACAAATAGTTTCTTCATAATATTATGACTTATATGTTTTGAATTAGGTTGCTTATAAGCAAGTTACATAAATTATGCCTGAAAAAAAAAGCGGACCCTTATCAGGATCCGCATCTTTATTCGTAAAATTCGTTTTTACTCTGTGTAAATCTTTTTCCTAGAAATGAAGATCAACACCAACAGCAAGCATCCATACTCCTCTGTCGTAAGTTTCAATAAAGTTTATCTGACCACCTGGGGGGTGGGGATTGCTTTTACTTTATCATAAGATTCCTCAGCATAAGAAGTAAATGCCGCGCCTACATTAATATCCATTAATGAGCCAATTGAATACTGGAATCCACCTCCGATAGTACTTGTATTAAGTGAGTGTGTAATATCCGACTGATAAAGATCATTTACACCTGTAGATGTACCACTATAACCGGCACTTATCTTTAATGCATCAGTAAGACCATATTCTGCTCCAAATGAATAAGAGAGATAGTTTTTATCTATTAATTCAATATCCATGCCCTGGCTATAGTCAACACCCTTATCAAAGTAGGTAGTAGCACCTGCAGATAACATAAGCTTGTCGATAGGTTTTAAGCTTGCACCAAAAGCCAGCATAGCAGGCATATCTGCATTATACTCATATCCATCAGGGAACATAGATGCTGTGGGCGCTCCTGTTACAGGATCAACAGCTGTTACAAAGTCGGATGCTGTTTCGTTCTTAAACTTAAGAGATGTTTTACCTTCATACTTAATAGCAATATTAAGCATCTCGATAGGGGTAAAATTCACACTGATTATTGGTGCAAATCCTGTTGCTGTCTGAAGAACATCAGCCTCCTGGTCCATTAGTCCGCCATAAACAACTGCCTTACCACCAAGATCTGTAGCTGCTGCAGTATAAGCACCCTGTATCTGGGCTGCAGTCAAGCCAGTCGGATCGACTCCCAAAGCTTGAAGACCACCACTTAACTGATCAGCCTGTGCCTGTGTAAGTTGTCCGGCTCCAACAAGAGTAGGAAGATCGAATCCACCGCCACCACCATCAATAATAGGCTGAATTGAAGCTGCTGCTCCACCAGCATTAGTTGAAAGTGTATTAAAGACACCTGCAACACTTGTAGGTGTTCCAAGATAATCCAGGTTTACATTCCTTAAATAACCATTATAGGTATTTTTAGCTGTTACCATTCTTCCTCCAATAGCAATTGATAACATATCATTAATCTTATAGGCTAAATTTACCTGGTATCCAAAATATATTGAACTTGCTTCGAAACTAGATTCAAGATCATATCCTGTAACTCCCGCACCGGATAGAGAAGAGGCAATCAATGCAGGATCATACTCTATACGTGGAATTCCGTCCTCAAAAGTTGCTCCACCGCCTCCACCAATAGGGTTAAAGGCTGCTGATACTGCAAATTTACCTGTATTGTATACAGCATAGATAGAAGGAAAAACAGGTGCAAAGACATCACCAACGAATTCCCTGGTTTCGCTGCCGGAAACACCATTCAGGATCGGGTAATTAGTATTAATGTACCTTGTCTGAGAGATTGTCTGATTACTTACTGACACGTGTATCCCGGGTTCCATAAACACAGTACCTGCAGGATTGTAATAAACTGCATCTGTACCAAGTGAGGCATTACGTGCCTGCAGTCTTGTCCATGAAGCGCTCTGGTTAGTATTGGTAACCAGGCCACCTGCCATAAGGCTGGCTGTCATGCAGACTGCGGTAATTGTCAAAAGAATCTTTTTCATAGATATTGGTTTAGTTGAAAATATTTTCGCGGATAAATATAGGAATTTATTTCGAACGAACAAGAAAAACGCACTCTAGATGCCACCAGTTGGCACTTTCAATATAGAACGGACTAACTTCAGAACTTTTGTTAAAAAAGTTTAACAATCGGATAGTGCAACAATATAGCTTACAGGTCGTCTATATAATGAATGGAAAATAGAAATGGACAGATTTCTAAAGGAATATTGAGAAGCATAAATAAAAAAAGGAAGCCATGAAAAAATTACTTACCCTACTATCAGTTTCATTACTGATTTGTTCCCCTTCAATGGCCATGGACCCGGTTGCCGAAGGAAACACAAATCATGAGCTCGGGGCGTATGTTATTGAAAAATCTTTAGCACCCCTTATAGTTGATGCAAGAATTCTACCCACGTACGTGGTGTCTTACGAAAATTCGGATATGACAGTAAAGATTGCAGTTGATGACAGCGATAAAAAATGCAGGAAATTAATCGTTGTATCTGATCACTTATCTATACAGTATAACTGCGACGGTAAGATATTCGGAGTAAACCTCCTTGAGAAGAAATATGCAGATGACGGGATATCTGATTCAAGACTGTACCTGGACAGCTCTGAATATTTCAGACAAAAAGTAATATCCCAGTCGGCAAAAGATGAGATTCATCAGATCAAACTTATATCAGTCTACTTCCCGAAATTAGTTAAAGACTACGAAATAGCATTCGCAGTCAGATAACTCTATATATCACGTAGTTTCCACTACACTTAAGTTTTAGGTTTTGTGTTGCAGGGCACCTTTTAAAGGTGTCCTGCTTCTTTTTTATTGCATATTTTTGTTTGAGTTGCTAACTTGTAATACAATCATTACCCTTAGTATTCCAAACCTAAAATAAAGATAATGAAGAAGCTGCTTGTCCTGTCTATAACAATCTTAATCTGTACTTCTATCTATTCTCAAAGCAAAAAGCCAATACTTAGCGGTGAAGAAAAGATAAACATGTTCTCTACTTACCTTGAAATGAAAGAAAATTCTGATTTCAAAGGATTAAACTGGCAATATATAGGTCCGAACAATATTAGCGGCCGATGCACTGATGTTGAGGCGCTTATGCCCAGGGGCAAATCGTATACAATATGGATTGGATCTGCTTCGGGCGGAGTATGGAAATCTACAAATGAAGGAACAAGCTTTGAGCTTATGACAAAGGATCTTCCAACAGCATCGATCGGAGATATAGCTATCGACCCGGGCAATCCTGATGTTGTTTGGCTTGGTACAGGGGAAGCAAATATTTTCAGGTCTTCAAATTCGGGCTGCGGAGTATTTAAGACAAGCGACGGCGGCAAAAGCTGGGAGAATATGGGTCTTAATAATACAATGACAATAGGAAGGATAAGGATAAATCCTAAAAATCCGGATATAGTATATGTTGCCGCAACGGGTAATGAATGGACAGCCAACAAGGAGAGAGGTCTTTTTAAGACAGAAGACGGAGGAAAGACCTGGGTGAAGGTTCTGTATATTGACGATATGACCGGTGTTTATGACCTCGTTCTAGATCCGGAAAAGCCAAATACTCTATACTGTACAACATGGGAAAGGATAAGGGAAAAATGGAGTGACCCACGCACCTGGGAAACGACCAAAAACAGTGCTATATGGAAATCTACAGACGGAGGTAAAAACTGGAAAAAGATCGTTAATGGTCTTCCTGCTCCAAATCATCTCGGCAGGATAGGTATAGATATTGCCAGGTCGAACCCGGAGGTACTATATGCTTATGTCGACAATTATGAGGTGGCCTATTTCGCAAAAGAAGGTGAAACAGATGCCTACGGACGAGAAGGAAGCAACACTATAAAAGGAGCAACAATATATAGAACTGATAATGGAGGGGATGAATGGATAAAAGTAAGCGGACTGAGCCCTGATCAGAAAAGGCTTATGGAAAGACATTCTGGCACCTATGGCTGGGTATTTGGACAGATAAGGGTTGATCCCAATAATGAAAATACAGTTTATACAATGGGGCTTAATCTAAACCAGAGCACTGATGGAGGAAGAACCTTTAAACCACTGAGGGGGCCACATTCCGACCATCATGGCTTATGGATTGACCCTAATAATTCCAATTATCTTCTGAATGTCCAGGATGGAGGGCTGGCTATCTCCTATGATAAGGGCAAAACGTTTAAGTACCCTATAAGTGAGCTACCCCTTGCCCAGTTCTTTAATATCAGCTATGATATGGCTACACCTTTCAGGGTATATGGATCTATTCAGGACCACGGTAGCTATACCGGTATTGTTGATCTCTCCGGAGGCCGTGACAGGGTACCTGCAAATGATTTTGGAAGGACCCTGGGAGGAGAAGGCACCTCACACGCAATAGATCTTAATGATAATAATACAGTATATGCCAGTGGCTTTTATGGCCTGCTAATGAAAGCAAAGGTTTATGATTACCTGAATGCCACAGGGTGGAATGTTCCCTCCGAAAGGATACTGCCAAATACATACAAAAATGAGCCGGTGCTAAGGGGACAGTGGGTTGCACCAACAATACTCTCACCTCACAACCAGGATATTGTGTACCACGGGATGCAACGACTATTAATGTCGAAGGACAGAGGTCAAACATGGGAGTATATCAGTACGGACCTGAGCTATAACGATCCTAAAAAGAACGGTGATATCAGTTACCAGACAATAACTGCAATAGATGAATCTCCATTAAAACAGGGACTTATTTATGTAGGAACTGACGACGGCAGGGTATGGAGGACAAAGGACGGGGGTAAGAACTGGACAGATATTCGAAAGGGCAATATACCTGTTAAATGGGTTTCAAGAATTATTGCATCGAAATATGATATAGGCACGGTTTACCTTACTCAATCAGGTCGTCGCGATGACGACTTCCAGGTATATATATGGAAATCGACAGATTTCGGGACTACATGGACTGATATATCAGCCAATATTCCACTTGGACCAATAAATGTAATAAGAGAGGACCCGATTAATCCAGAGATACTGTATGTTGGATCAGATGCAGGTGTATATATAAGCATCACCGGCGGAAGATCTTACCAGGTTCTTGGAGACCTTCCCTATGAGTATGTTCATGACCTTATTATTCATCCCAGAGATAATATGTTAGTAATAGCCACTCATGGTGGAGGCATTTTTGTGATGGATGCTAACGAAATTAACGATAAGGACAAAATCAGGAGGAGATATTAGGAAGGCGAAGAGGTAAGGGCGAAGAGGTAAGGGCGAAGAGGTAAGGGCGAAGGGGTAAGGGCGAAGAGGTAAGGGCGAAGAGGTAAGGGCGAAGAGGTAAGGGCAAAGAGGTAAGGGCGAAGAAGTAAGGGCAAAGAGGTAAGGGCGAAGAGGTAAGGGCGAAGGGGTGTGGGAGTGTTGGACCAAATATAAGATTTGAAATAAGAAATTCGAAATTTCAAACCTTTTAAACCCATTCTCAACTCATTCTCAACTTTTTAAGTATCATCCTGCCTCGGGCTTTGACTCCGGCTGAGCCACTTTCCATATTGTTATTGATTGAGGCTACGAGTTCTATCGCAAGTTCTGGATATATTTCAGAAAGCTGGTAAATAAGCTCCATAGAATATGCTTTTATGGCTATTGCACTGGCGGGATCGTTAAGCCAGCTAAAGCAGCTATCTGCAAGTATACCCTGTTCGCCGTCGCTGAGATCCTTCACTCCGGCCGTAATAATTATATTTTGAAATGACCTGATTACTGATTCATTATGCAGGGAAGGCATTGCTTCTATCATTTTGCCATAATAATTCTTAAGCAGTCCGGGTCGTTTCTCTTCTGCCTTATGCAGAGTATATGATGATCTGAAGGCCAGCGTTTGGTTTTCTCCAAGAGAAAAGTTCAAAAAGAATCCGCAAAACAGATTGTTTTACAAGAGCTGTATCTGCAATAAGGTCTATTGCTCCGAATCCTGTCTTTTCTGATAACATCTCCCTTATTCCTTCTATATCAGCCTCCCGTATATCGCTTTCATCTATCCTGTTGTTATCTGTTATTTGCATGCTATTGCTGCTGGCATAAGATCTGGCAATAGAAATATCTGCCTCCAGAAAATCAATATCATCAAATTCGCTGATTTCGATCCACTTAAACGCGGCATGCTCAGAGAGTACCGGAAGATCCATTAATGTTTCACAAATAAAAGGAAAAAGTCTTACCTGCTTAAAACCATAATCATACTCAACACTATCCTGTCTGCCAATAATAATTATATCCAGAGACAGTTCCTCTTTAATCTCTCTAACAATACAATCCTCAGGGTCTTCACCCGTATCAAGCTTGCCACCCGGAAACTCCCACTTTAAGGAATGCTCTGTCCCCTGCCCTCTCTGGACTACAAGAATCTTTTCGTCGTCGTTTCTTATTATGGCGCAGCTTACATCTATCATAAAAATCAATTACAGAAAATAAGGTTACATAAGTTGATTATACTCAGGAATTGAGTCGAAGAATTCATATTCCGGTACTTCAGTACCTCCAATAGTGCATGCAAAATGCTTTATTCCATTTGTCACTACCAGGTAGCCAAGTTTATATTTGAAATTATATTCCACAATCTGATCAAACACAGAGCTATCAATTTGCACATCGGGTGCTTTACATTCGACTATAAGTATGGGATTGCCTACTCGGTTATACACCAGCACATCTGCCCGGCGTGTCAGAGAGTTCATCTTAAAAGTTACCTCTATGCCGATTAAGCCGGCCGGGTATCCTTTTTCGCTAATAAGATATTTAACAAAATGTTGCCTTACCCATTCCTCAGGTGTCAGAACAAGCCACTTTTTTCTGATTTCGTCAAAAATCAGCTTTTTATCTTCGCTTTCATCTTTTAGTCTGAACGAATAAGCCGGGAGATTAAGTTCTTTCACCTTAGTTTTTGTATTTTTGAAATCTCAAGTAATAATAACAAAGATACTCAGTTAATCAAAGAGCATAAAATATTATGATAACCAAGGCAGATATTGTTGAAAACTGGCTACCACGTTATACCGGTAAGAAGACAGAAGAAATTGGAAAATATATCCTGCTAACCAATTTCCAGAATTATGTGGAGATGTTTGCAGAACGGTTTGGAGTAGGAATAGATGGGAAAGACAGAAATATGCCAAGTGCAACTGCTGAAGGAATTACAATTATAAATTTCGGAATGGGGAGTCCTAATGCGGCTATTATTGTTGATCTCCTGTCTGCTATTTCCCCAAAGGCAATATTATTCCTCGGTAAATGCGGGGGTTTAAAGAAGAAGAACAAGCTTGGAGATATGATAGTTCCAATTGCAGCGATTAGATCTGATGGTACCTCTAACGACTACCTGCCTGCCGAAGTCCCTGCTCTTCCCTCTTTTAAGCTCCAGTTTGCACTTGCCACCGTAATTTCCAGGAAGCATATTGATTATTGGACTGGAACAGTATATACTACTAACAGGAGGGTATGGGAGCATGACGAGCGGTTTAAGAAATACCTCCAGAAGACCCGTTCTATGGCAATAGATATGGAGTCTGCAACAATCTTTACAGTTGGTTTCTCCAACGAGATTCCTACAGGCGCCCTGCTACTTGTTTCTGATCAGCCAATGATATCGACCGGAATTAAGACAGAAGCCAGCGATAAGGAAGTTACAGATCGCTATGTTAAGAATCACCTGCAGATTGGTATTGAGACTCTGCAGGAGGTGAAGGAGAATGCTATTTCAGTAAAACATCTCAGGTTTTAAAAATGCAGGACCAGTACAGGCAAATAATCAGCAACCTTAAGAAAAAGATATATAAGAATATCTATTTTCTGCATGGTGATGAGCCATATTATATTGACCTGATAACTGAGTATATTGAGGAAAATATCCTCGATGAAGCGGAGAGATCGTTTAATCAGCTTGTATTATACGGCGAGGAGTCTACTGTTGAGCAGATAATTGAGACATCCAGAAGATTTCCAATGATGTCGAACCAGCAGGTAATTATTGTTAAAGAAGCACATTATCTAAAGAACCTCGATCTGCTCGAAAATTATATTAATCACCCCCTCGAGTCTACTGTATTGGTAATAAGCTATAAGTATAAAAAGCTGGATAAGAGAACAAAGATCTATAAGGCCCTTAATAAATCGCCCGGTGTTGAACTTTTCCTTTCAGAAAGACTCAGAGATTACCAGGTACCTGCATGGATAGACACTTATTTTAGTGCCAATAAGATTACGGCCGACAGAAATGTAAGCATGATACTTACAGAATATCTTGGTACAGACCTCAGCAAAATAGTAAATGAGCTGGCCAAGCTTAAGATTATGCTTCCGGAGGGACAGTTTCATATTACTGCAAAAGACATTGAAGAGAAGATTGGCATAAGCAAGGAGTTTAATAATTTTGAGCTGCAGAATGCCATTGGAACCAGGAATATTGAAAAATGTAACAGGATAGTACAGCACTTCAGCCATAACCAGAAGGATAATCATATCTCTGTTACCATAGCGACACTTTTCTCATTTTTTAAGAAGCTTCTTAACTATCATTTTCTGAGCGACAGATCGCGAAATAACGTGGCATCGGCACTGAAGATCAATCCATATTTTGTAAATGAATATGAAATGGCTTCAAGGATATACAATCCAAAGAAAACTGTCAGGGCAATAAGCCTGCTTAGAGAATTTGATATGAAATCAAAGGGATTTGGAAATACCACAACTGATAATGGCGACCTGCTAAGGGAACTGGTGTTTAAGATTCTTCATTAACTATTAACGCGAGCGCAGCGAGCAAAATCAGTTCATTTCGGGTGATTCAGGGAATTCGGCCCAGATGCTATATTTTTTATTCATAGATCTAAGAACCATTTTCCAGGTATCCTCAGTTCTATAGCTCATAACAGCTTTACCTGCTACATTACCTATAAGCCATGAATTTTCTCTAAGCTCTTTTTCAAGTTGTCCCTCACCCCAGCCTGAATAACCGAGAAAGAATCTTACCTGTCCTCTATCGGCTTTGCCTGATTTTATTAACTGCTTAAGGATATCAATATTCCCTCCCCAGTAAATATTATCTGATATCCATACACTATCGCTGATATGGTCTCCCAGGGTATGAATAAAATGCAGGGTATCAGGGGCAACCGGTCCGCCCATGGTAAGCTTTTCTTCCCAGCCTGTAAAGCCTTCCAGGGCATCATCTACTTTAATGTTAATTGATTTATTAAGAATAAAACCAACAGATCCCTTTTCTGTATGTTCGGTAAGATAGATCAGTGTACGATTAAAGAAAGAGTCAGGCAGAAAAGGCTCTGAGATCAGCAGCTTACCTTTCTCAGGAATCTTATCTTCAGGACGTATAGTAAACAGATCTATCTCGGTTTTCATTTCTTCTTATTAATACAATACAATATAATCAAATAATTAGTTTGCATCAAGTAGCATATATTGAATAACATCCTGAAGTAGACTATTGTTTAAAGGTGAGTTAAATGGAAAAACATTATCTTAGGCAAACTTTTCAAATGTATTAATGGTATGGCAAAAAGCATAAAAACACCAACGCTCTTTCAATCTTTCATCCCTATAATATTTCTTATTATCCTTCTTACACTGAATGTAAAGTATTTCGGGGATAATACACTTGCAGGATCGAACCAGATTGCCCTTATGCTTGCCGCAACTATTGCCGGATTAATGGCTTCATCCCTGGGTCATAAATGGATTGATGTAAGAACTACAGTGGTAAATAGTATTAGCTCGGCCATGCCTTCGATACTAATTCTTTTTCTAATTGGCTCGCTTGCAGGGACATGGATGATAAGTGGTGTTGTTCCCATGCTCATTTTCTACGGACTTAAGATACTTAACCCTGTAATCTTTCTTTTTGCCTCGGTTATAATATGCGCAATTATTTCACTGGCCACCGGCAGTTCATGGTCGACAATAGCAACTATCGGCATTGCCCTTCTGGGTATTGGCACCACACTGGGATTTAAACCGGGCCTTGTTGCCGGCGCAATAATCTCAGGAGCCTACTTTGGTGATAAAATGTCGCCACTCAGCGATACAACCAATCTGGCCCCGGCCATGGCAGGAACAGATCTGTTTACACATATAAGGTATATGGTTCTGACTACTGGACCGAGCATTCTTATAACACTGGTAATTTTTCTTATTCTTGGTTTTACTACCCATATAGAATCGAGCACTACCGATGTAAATGCTGTACTAAATGCTATTGAATTAAAATTCAATGTTACTCCCCTTCTCTTGCTGGTACCTGCTTTCCTGATATTTATAATAATAAAAAAAGTATCCCCTCTGCCTGCACTGATTGCCGGCACACTTATGGGAGCACTTTTTGCAATAATTTTTCAGCCCGATGTAGTTAGAGAGATTGCATCAGTGACCGGTAACTTTGCCAAGCAATCGTATATAGCTATTATGAAGACAATGTTCGGCAATGTATCGGTAGTTACAGATAACGAATCGGTTAACGAGCTTCTTTCGACACGGGGCATGGCCGGTATGCTTAATACCATATGGCTGATAATAACGGCAATGGTATTTGGAGGTATTATGGAATCTGCCGGGATGCTAATCAGGATTACTCAGTCGATAATGAGATTTGTTCATAATGCCGGAAGCCTTGTTGCTGCAACAGTTAGCACCTGCTTATTCTTTAATGTTACAGCTTCAGACCAATACCTGAGCATCGTTGTTCCGGGAAGGATGTTTGCCAAGACATACAGGGATATGGGCTTTAAGCCCGAGCTCTTGAGTCGTACCCTTGAAGACTCGGGTACCGTTACATCAGTACTTATACCATGGAATACCTGCGGGGCAACTCAGAGCAGCATACTTGGGGTACCAACTTTTTCGTATCTGCCCTATGCATTCTTTAATCTTATAAGTCCGCTGATGAGTATTTTTATGGCCTCATTCAATATTAAGATAAGAAGAATAAAGGAAGGCGACATCGAGAGCAAGCCTGTTTCAGAAAAAGACAGGAGAGATCTTTAATTCTCTTCCATCCCTGAGCTAATAACATTTTTCTGAATCCTTATATTGAGGTAGTTACTTTCTGCCTCTACGCTTATATCGCTGCCATTCTCATCCACCATTCTGAAAGTGGTAGTTCCTACCATAGCAAAACTGCTAAATCTTTTCTCGCGTGACAGAACACCTGCCACTTCACCAAATCTCTGGATGGTTTTATGGCTATCGCTATATTTGAGGTGAATATCGGTTAAACCCTGCTTTTCTATTGCATAACCCTCTTCGATCCTGAAAACATCTTTTGAAGTAAAGTAATAGACATTTTGCAGCCCTATCTTTCCACGTAGCAGAGTAATATTACCTGGGCTATCTCTGAAGGTATGTGAGATAGTTGGCCATCTACCAGATATTTTGATCCTTGAATCCACTATATCAGCCAGCAGATCCATGCCCTTTGAGGCAGAGCTACTTGAGTAATCACCTTTTATAACGGCTATATAGTGATGCTTCCACAGAACAAGAGAGTTATTATCTAAAAAAGCATCTTTCCCTGCTTTATCATATTTCTCTTCCATCCCTTCTGCTTTAAGCAAATAAATCCCATAGGATGCATAAATATCTTTCATCCTATATAGTTCGAAAGAAAGCTCTTCTCCAAGATCATTTGAAAAAGATGTGGCCATAACCTCCACAAAGCCGAACTCATGGTATAGATCTGCTTCGCGATTAACAAAAAATATCAGATCTTCTCCCTTATACTCTGATACCTTAGTGTTTATACTCCACCCTTCCATCTCATCTTCTTTTGGAAGGAATGCCTTAAGCCCTGTTTGAGCAAGGGAAATACTGGCCGAAATAATAGTCAGCAGCAGCAGCAGAATTAACTTTCTCATATTTCACATTTTACGATTGATCGCAAAATATAAAAAAGAGTAAGTTGAATTCTAAAAAGATATTAACTGAAACAGATAGTTTTAAACAAATATTTCAGGATATTCTTCAGGTAAGGACTCCCTCATCATATCATAGATAATCTCAAAGATATCCTCTGCCGATGGTTTTGAGAAATAATCACCATCTGTTGAGTAAGCAGGCCTATGTTCCTTACCTGACAAAGTTCTCGGTTCACTATCCAGGTAATACCATGCATTCTGCTTCTCCAGTACCTGTTGCATCATATAAGCTGATGTTCCGCCAGGCACATCCTCATCGAGGAATAAGATCCTACCGGTTTTCTTAACCGACTCAAGAATCATATTGTTAATATCAAATGGAAGCAAGGTCTGTACATCAATAAGCTCAACTGATATATTATGCCTCTTCAGTTGTTCAACTGCATCCATTGCAACTTTAAGGGTCGACCCATAGGAAACAACAGTTATATCTCCACCCTCGTAGAGTACTTCAGGCACACCAAGAGGAAGCTTAAATTCGCCAATATTTTCTGGTCTAAGCTCTTTCTGACGATAGCCATTTAGTGGTTCAATAACAATAGCCGGGTCATCAGCCTCGAGCAGGGTATTATAAAATCCAGCTGCCCTTGTCATATCCCTTGGAACACAAACGTGTATTCCCCTTACCGAATTAATAAGCATTGCGATAGGTGATCCTGAGTGCCAGATACCTTCCAGCCTGTGCCCCCTTGTACTTACTATAACAGGTACAACCATATTTCCGGCAGTACGATAGTGAGTTGATGCCACATCGTCGCTTAATCCCTGTATTGCATAGAGAAGGTAGTCGAGGTACTGTATTTCGGCTATTGGTCTCAAACCACGAAGGGCCAGTCCTACTCCCTGTCCGAGTATCGTTGCCTCCCTGATACCTGTATCTGAAATTCTCAATTCGCCATATTTCTTCTGAAGCCCTTCAAAGCTCTGGTTTACGCCACCAATTTTACCGGCATCTTCACCAAATGTTATAAGCTTTGGATTATTCTGAAAAAGCACATCGTAATTATCTCTTAATATCTCACGCCCGGGCACTTCCTGTGATTTATCATTATAAACAGGAGCCAGAGGTTTAACTTTCATGGCAGAGCTATTGTTCTCGTTATAGAGGTAGGTATTATATCTCTGGTAGGTATCTTCCCTGTTCCTTTTGAGCCATACATGGAGGTCATCCCTGAGGGATTGCTTCTTTTTACAATCGCCACAAACATTCCTCATTATTTTTCTTGCGGCAATAAAATTATCCTTACGGATAGGATGCATTATCCCCTTCAGGTTTGCAATTATTTCATCTATTGTTTCTTCCTTTGCTCCGCTTTCGCATCTGCAGCTTTTTTCTGTAACCAGCTTTACCAGTGCATCTCTTTCAACTTTTATAGGATCCTGGAAGGCTTTCCATGCTACTTTTCTGGCGTTCTTTGCTTCCTCAGCTGTTTCTGCCTCAATCTTTTCGAGTTCTTTCTCTGTAGCTATCTTATTTTCAATGATCCATTCTTTCATCTTTATTATAGGATCATAATCCTTTTCCCACTGCAATCTTTTCTCGTCCTTATACCTCTCGTGAGAACCTGATGTTGAATGTCCAAGGGGCTGAGTTACTTCCTCTACATGGAACATTACAGGTGTATGCTCTTTACGACAAAGCTCAATACCTTCCTCGAACATGCTTAACAGTCCTTTATAGTCCCAGCCTTTACCTCTGAAAATTGTTATACCTGAACCATCTTTACCTTCTCTCTCGAATCCTTTCAATACTTCAGAAATGCTTTCCTTGGTAGTCTGATATTTTTTGGGAACAGAAATACCATAGCCATTATCATATATTGTAATTGCGAGTGGAACCTGCAGTACACCTGCGGCATTAATTGTCTCCCAGAAGGGTCCTTCAGAGGTACTGGCGTCGCCTATTGATCCGAATGCGACCTCATTTCCGTTAATCGAAAGATCCTTTAGTTTCCGCATCTCTTTATCATTACGGAATAATTTTGAAGCCTGTGCCAGTCCAAGCAACCTGGTCATCTGTCCGGCAGTAGGACTAAGGTCAGCTGCAGAGTTTTTGAGTGATGTAAGTTTCTTCCAGCTACCATCCGGGTTGATGTTAGGGGTTGAAAAGTGGTTATTAAATACCCTTCCCCCATTACCTGGATTAAGCTCTTTATCTGTATTACCATATAGCTGGTGAAAGAATCCTTCGGCATCGTAAAGACCCATAGCCATCATCCAGGTCTGGTCTCTGTAATACCCGGACCGCCAATCGCCTTCTTTAAATTGCTTTGCAAGGGCTATCTGGACTATCTCGTTACCATCGCCAAAGATTCCGAACTTTGCTTTTCCTGATAACACTTCTCTCCTTCCAAGCACACTCAGGCTTCTACTCTGGTTGGCCAATCTATAATCTGCAAGAACTTCTGTCTTATTAAAGTGTGGTTTACCACTATCCTGCTTATTCATTTCTTATTATTTTGGGTTGATTTTATTGTTCTCTATTTAAATAACCATTTAAACATAAAAAGGTTGAAATTGTTTTACTATTTTTGACTCTTATTATTAATGATTGAGGAGGGAAATATGTTTTTAAAGTTAATATTGTTAAGCTCTATAATTATTCTGATCTCTGTTGCAGCTCTCGGGATAAGAATCTTAGTTAAGAAGAACGGACGTTTCCCGCAGACCCATGTAGGCAGGAATAAGGAAATGGCCAAACGTGGAATAAGTTGTGCACAGAGCATAGATGTTGGATGCCATCCATCTGACAAAAATTCCGGATGTGCCACCTGCGGATCGCACAAGCATTGATTACTCCAGAAGATAATCGACCATATTTTCAGTAAACCAGGTTCTGAATTCTCCATTTTCATCTGAATATATCAGGTAAGCTTCCAGGAAATCATATCTGGACAGCAGCTCTTTAGATTTCTCCAGCCCCATTACCATGCAGGCTGTAGCAAAAGCATCGGCGCTAATACAATCGTCTGTAATTATAGTTATACTAAGAAGATTGTGCCTTACGGGAGCACCTGTCTTAGGATTAATTGTATGCGAGTATTTTACACCTTCCACTTCATAGAATTTTCTGTAATTACCTGAAGTTGCAAGAGATTTATTATTCAGTCTCAGTATTGCCTGTACCTGTTCACCCGGGATAAGGTTATTATCAAGCGGCTTATCGATTGCTACCTTCCACGGTATATCTGGATATTTTGAGCCAATAGTTCTTACCTCTCCACCTACTTCCACAAGGCATCTTTCAACACCACGCGACTGCAAATACCTGCAAAGAACATCAACAGAGTATCCCTGTGCTATCGCATTTACATCCAGATACATATTGCTGTCTGATTTAACTATCAGGCTATCGCTGAGTATTAATTTATCCATTCCAACCAGCTTCATCAGTGAGTCGAGCATCTCAGGTTTAAATTTTCTGCCGGCATCTGGACCGAATCCCCAGGCATTAATAAGCGGACCCATTGTAATATCAAAAGCACAGTCGCTCAGCTTCCAAATTTCATATGCTTTGTTAAAGACCTCTATCATAAAAGAATCAGGAACCACTTCAAGGTTTTTATTAAGATTTGATATTAGTGATTTGCTATTGTATGTTGAGAGTGAATAATCGAAACGCAAGAGGAGGCTGTCTACTTCATTTTTCATTAGCTCAGGATTAATACGACAACCACTATCGTAGACAATCGAATATGTGGTTCCCTGGGCAAATCCCCTGATATTATAATAGTCGGGCAGCTCCGGAGAGCAACTATTTAAAAGGATTATTATAAAAACTGGTAATATATGGTATATCTTCATCCCTGTCAATTTCCCCAAAGGTAATAATAGGACCTGAAATTAAGATAATTCGCCTGCTTAAATCTATTGCTGTAAATAAAATAATCATTCATCCTTAAAAAGTGATACTTCGCCAAAATCAACTTTCCCATATGATCAGAATATTATAAATTTGATACTGAAGATTATTTTCATATTCCCCTTTCCCCTATCCTTACAGGATAACAAAAAGAGGGACTGTTCCCAACAGTCCCTCTTTTATTTTATAAGCTATTTATGTGGTTTACATTTCCACGTCACCCGGATTATCCACCAAAGTCGTCGAAGGCGATAGCCTCATCAGGTATTCCCAGATCATAGAGCAGTTTAAGCACTGCATCATTCATCATAGGCGGTCCGCAAAGATAATACTCAATCTCCTCGGGTTCCTCTTGCTTACTGAGGTAATTATCATACAATACCTGGTGTATAAATCCTACATATCCTTCCCACTTATCTTCTTCCAGTGGTTCGGAGAGGGCGAGGTTAAAAGTAAAGTTAGGGAACTTCTTTTCAATTGCCCTGAACTCTTCTTCATAGAAGATCTCTCTTCTCGACCTTGCACCATACCAGTAACTAACTTTTCTCCCGCTTTTAAGGGTATTGAAGAGGTGGAAGATATGAGACCTGAGGGGAGCCATACCTGCACCACCACCAATATAAATCATCTCGTTATCGGTATCTTTTATATGGAATTCTCCGTAAGGACCTGAAATCATAACCTTATCGCCCGGTTTACGGGTAAAGATATATGATGAACATAGTCCGGGAGGCACATTCATAAACTGGTTTTTCTTCCTGTCCCACGGTGGAGTTGCAATACGTATATTAAGCATAATAATATTACCTTCACCCGGGTGGTTAGCCATTGAGTAGGCCCTGATTGTCTCTTCTGTATTCTTGGTTTTGAGGTCCCACATATTAAACTTATCCCATTCGTCCCTGAATTGCTCCTCGATATCCATATCCTTAAAGCTGATATCATATTTTGGAACATCGATCTGGATATAACCACCTGATTGAAAGTCCAGGCTTTCACCTTCCGGCAGTTTTACTACGAATTCCTTAATAAAGGTCGCAACGTTCCTGTTAGAGACAACTTCGCACTCCCATTTCTTAACTCCCAGTATAGCTTCAGGAATTTTTACTGTCATATCCTCACGGACTTTCACCTGACAACCAAGTCGCCAGTCATTCTGCTGTTCCTTCCTGGTAAAGAAGCCTGTTTCAGTTGGCAGGATTGATCCTCCTCCTTCAATAACCTGGCATTTACACTGGGCACAGGTTCCACCACCTCCGCAGGCAGATGGGAGAAATATGCCATTTGCCGACATAGTTGACATAAGGTTATTACCGGGGGAAACTGTTAATTCGCGATCATTTATCTGCAACTTGACATCTCCCTTGGGCATAAGTTTAGCCCTTGCATAGAGAAGGACCATAACAAGCAGAAGTATGACCAGAAGGAATACTACTATACTGATCGTTATAACACCTATTGTTGATGTAGCTAAAATCATAATTCTAATATTTTACAGTTTAATACCCATAAAACTCATGAATGCAATACCCATAAGTCCGGTAATAATAAAAGTTATTCCCAGTCCTCTCAGGGGAGCGGGAACGTTCGAATACTTAATCTTTTCCCTGATAGCTGCAATACCCGCAATAGCAAGAAGGAATCCGACTCCTGAACCCAGTCCGAAAACAGTTGCTTCACCAATATTGGCATATTCACGCTCAACCATAAAAAGAGATCCTCCCAGTATGGCGCAGTTAACTGCTATCAGCGGAAGAAAAATACCCAGCGATGCATAAAGAGCAGGACTGAATTTCTCTACCACCATCTCAACCAGTTGCACCATTGATGCAATTACTGCTATAAACATAATAAATGAGAGGAAGTCCAGGTTAACATCAGCCAGTTTAGGGCTAAGCCAGGTCAGGGCTCCTTCTTTTAACATAAAATTATGTATAATATAATTTACGGGTACTGTAATTGTAAGAACAAAGACCACGGCTATACCAAGGCCTACAGAGGTCTTAACTGTCTTTGATACTGCCAGGTATGAACACATACCAAGGAAGTAGGCAAAGACCATATTGTCAATAAAGATCGACTTTACAAATATGTTTACAAGATTTTCCATAATGCTTCGATTTTAATTCTCCTCAATAAGATCTTTATTTCTACTTCTCTGTATCCAGATAATTATTCCAACAGTAATAAGAGCCATTGGAGGAAGTATCATAAATCCATTATCTTCGTAACCTGTATTATAGATTCCTATCTTTTCCATAACAGGGTAACCCATTAGAGACCCTGCACCCAGGAGTTCCCTGAAGAATCCTACTACTATCAGTATCAATCCATAGCCTGCGGCATTACCAATACCATCAAGCAGTGAAGGCCAGGGTTTATTTGCCAGGGCAAAGGCCTCAAGGCGACCCATAATAATACAGTTGGTAATTATCAGACCGACAAAAACGGATAACTGTTTGCTTGTTTCAAAGGCATAGGCTTTCAGAACCTGGTCAACCAGGATTACCATCATAGCAATTACTACAAGCTGGAAGATTATCCTGATCCGTGGTGGAACAAGATTTCTGAACAGTGAGACAATAACATTGGAAACTGCCATTACAACCATTACAGATATTGCCATTACTATTGCAGGCTGGAGTTTTGCTGTAACTGCAAGTGCTGAACAGATACCCAGAACCTGTATGGTGATAGGATTATTATCACCCAGAGGGTCAGTCAGCAGCTTCAGGTTTTTCGATGAGAACAAGGGTTCTCTTTCTTTCTTTTCGCTCATATCTTAATTGCTATAGTTTTTCAAAAAATCTACGTAGTTCACCATACAATCATAAATCATCTCTTCAAGAGCTTTACTTGTGATTGTTCCTCCTGAGATGGCATCAACAGCGCTCATATCATTTGGGTCGGCGCCACCTTTCTGGACAAGGATGCCAACAAATTCTTCTCCTTTGAAAATTGTTTTATTCTTAAACATATCCTCGAACCAGCTGGTATTAATTTCAGCACCAAGTCCCGGTGTTTCACTTTTATGATCGAAGGTAACACCATAAATAGAGCGGAGGTCCTCATTAAGAGCCATATATCCCCAAATAGCGCCCCAGAGACCTTTACCCTGGAGAGGCATTATAAAACTAGAACTTCCATTATCGAGAGTAGCAACAAAAATCGGGAGTTTCTGATCTTTAGGATCGAGACGTTGTTCCTTTACCAGGTCAATTGAAAAGGCGTCGCCTTCAATCTTCTCTCCATCGACATTAATAACGTAGGTATTTGTGACATATTTATCGTACAGTTCCTCTGCATCCGCCTCTGTTGCTTCTACACCTACAGAAGCAAGGATGCTTCGTTTCTTTTCTACTTCAGCATTTCGCTCCTGCAGTGGCTGGAGCAGGAGAGCTGCAGTAGATAGTATCAGCGCGACTACGGCCACCATTATTGTCGCGAAAATAAAAATATATGTATTACTAAAATTTTTCATGACAATATCGATTATTTTATTGTTGCACGTTTTAGTCGTTTCTTGATATTTGCCTCAATCACATAATGATCGATCAATGGAGCAAATACATTCATAAAGAGGATTGCCAGCATCATGCCCTCTGGGAAGGCAGGATTCAGTACACGTATCAGCACCGCAAGGATACCAATTAATAAACCATATATCCACTTCCCCCTTTCTGTCTGTGAACCGGTTACCGGGTCTGTTGCCATAAATACAGCTCCAAATGCAAAACCACCCATAATAAGATGGTAGTAAGCAGGAAGTGCCAGATAGGAATGATCGCCGGCAAAGAGATTCAGAATAAGTCCCATTCCGAGTCCACCCACGAAGACACTTGTAATAATCTTCCAGCTTCCAATACCTGTAAAGATAAGGATGGCAGCTCCAATAATTATGGCTATAAAAGATGTTTCGCCGATGGAGCCAGGTATGGTTCCAATCGCCATTTCCATAACTGAGGGCATATCTCCTATATGTCCCGCTGCAGCCTGTGCCAGTGGAGTAGCTCCGGAAAATCCGTCAACAATATTTTCACCCTTAACAAGGTTATCTACCCATACTACATCACCCGACATCCATTTAGGATAGGAGAAGAAGAGAAATGCCCTGGCAATAAGTGCAGGGTTAAGTATATTCATCCCTGTGCCACCAAAGACTTCTTTACCAATTATTACTGCAAATACTACTGCAGTGGCAAGTTGCCATAGGGGAACATCAATAGGAACAATCATAGGAATTAGCAGACCGGAAACGAAATATCCCTCTGCAACTTCCGAATGACCATTAATCTTGGCAAATACTATCTCCACTCCCAGTCCAACTCCAAAACTTACTATAAATAGAGGTATGAACTTAACCAGGCCGAAAATTAACATCTGCCACATTGTAAAATCAGGTGCGGCAGTATTCGCCATCCACGACACCACGGAGGTGTTGGACAGTGAATATTGCAAGCCAACATTATACATTCCGAAAAGGAGTGCCGGGAATAATGCTATCCACACGGTAATCATTGTCCTTTTCATATCTAATCCATCCCTGATGTGAGACCCTCTATCGGTAACCTTATCAGGAACAAAGAACAAAACCTCAACAGATCCAAAAAGTGAGTTAAACATATAAAGCTTACCTCCCTTTTCAAAGTGGGGTTTGATCTTATCTAAAGTTTTTCTTAACGCTTTCATTATCAAGGCAATACTTTAATTATTAACTCATTTCTTTAAGCATGGTATCGAGTCCTGTGCGGATAATCTGCTGTATCTCGGTCTTCGATGGACAGACAAATTCGCAGAGAGCAAAATCTTCTTCAGCAACCTCGTAGATACCAAGTTGTTCCATTTTATCAATATCCTCTGTCATTATTGATTTAAGTAATTGCATAGGATACACATCCATAGGAAGTACTTTTTCATATTCACCGGTTAGCACAAAAGCCCTGTCACCTCCGTTATAGTTTGTATCGAGTCTGTACTGCTTACCAGGCATCATCCAGGTCAGGAATGTTCTTGAAACGCTGAATTTATTTAATCCGGGGGTTATCCAGCCAAAGAACTCGTAATGATTACCCTCGGGGAGAACAGACACAGAAGAGTCGTAATAACCCAGATAACCATTTGCTTCTATTTTGGTACCGCTTAGCGGGTTGCCACTGATAAACCTGACATTATCGCCCTTAACATTTTTATCAATAATGTTGGATATTGAGGCTCCGGAGCGCATCCTGTGGTACCTTGGCTTTTCTACTTCTGAACCGGCAAATGCTATTATCCTGTCGGGAGCATAAACACCTTCGGTAAATAAGCGTCCAATACCAACTACATCCTGGAGATTAACATACCATACAGCTTCGCCCTTATTAACAGGATCGATATGATGAATCTGGATTCCTACATTACCTGCAGGATGGGGTCCTGAAAAAGTATTAATCTCAACGCCCTTTGTCTCTTTAAGAATAGAAGAAGTGGTATTCTTACTCAAATTAAGGTGCAGCTTTCCCTCAGTCAATGTTTTCAGCACCTCTATTCCGGCCGTGTAATGATCGGTAGAAGAGTGATCGATAATATAATCGTAATCGGCTCCGAGGGGCGCTGAATCAAATCCACTTATAAAGATAGACTTAGGTGTATCTTCAGGATTTGCCACAACGTGATAAGGTCTTTGTCTGACTGCCGGCCAGTAGCCTGACGCAAGCAGTTTCTCAATTACCTCTGTCCTCTTAAGTTTTGTAATATCGCTCTTTCCAAAGTCGACATTATCATCACCCTTAGCCTTTACAATTACTTCAAGTATCTTTCTTCTTTCACCTCTTACTACGTCAAGTACTTCACCGCTCACCGGAGAAGTATACTTTACCTCAGGTCTCTGCTTATCAAAAAACAGCGGTGTACCTGCCTTGACTATATCGCCAGGCCTGACACTCATTTTGGGGACCAACCCGGGAAAATCAATTGGCTTCACTGCAAAGAGCTCAGGCCTCTCCTCGGGAATCAGTATCTTATCGGCTTTACCAATAAGCCTGATATTAAGTCCTTTTCTCAACTTGATTTGTTTAGACATACAGACTTCTTAATATTTAAATAATATGATATAAAATTGCATAATATAAACGAATGTGAATTGCTTAACACAAGCACATGACAAATATCATAATTTTCGTTAAGGCGACAAACATACTTGGCAATAATTTTTGCATGCCAAACAACACCTTGAAACCTGTTATAAAATCATAAAAAAAAATGACCGCGTACAGGAAAAATATCTACAGGCTCGTCCTTTTTACTGATCTTTATGGTCTGGCTTCCTGAATCTACTATCGGTCCACACGATTTCCTCCCTGCAGTGAGATAAGAATAATACCATCTCAGAAAAATAATTTACCAGGTCTGTCATATTCTCAAAATCAAATAGATCAACTTCATCAACAGGACTGTGAACGTGCGGGGCAAAGGAAGACGTTACAAAGGTGCCACTGGGTATTCCATAAATAATATCATCTTCCTGCTTCAACCTTGAGAAACTGAGGTTATCCGACATAAAGAAAAGCCTGTCGGCAATGGCCATGGTATCTATAAGGGTAATACTTGCATCTCTACCGAACTGTTTAACCAGGTCGTCGAGAGTGGAATAAGAACAACCAGTCATATAGTAATATCCCTTGCCAAGCTCTTCTGAATGACCAGTCATCTCAAAATTAACATTGGTATAAATATTATCAAGGTTAACTGGAAGATTGGAAGCCAGATATCCTGAACCGTGCAGCCCCATCTCTTCGCCACTTACTGCTGCAAAGATAAGCGACCTCCCTGGTTTCTTTCCACTTATTTTAAGTGATTTTGCCACACCCAGCAAGGTAGATGTGCCAGCAGCATTATCGTCGGCTCCATTATATATTGAATCTCCTTCAGCACCCTTTCTTATACCTATATGGTCGAAGTGGGCTGTAATAATTATATACTCGTCTTTTAATTCAGGATCTGAACCTTCGACATATCCAATGATATTACGCTCGTTGATCGAAGCTCCCCTTCTTGAAAAAGAGTAATCCTGGATATACCCGGGATAATCCTTGAATTCTTTAATCCCAAACTCTTTAAATCTCTCAGAAAGCCAGAGGGCCGCAGATTTCATCTCGTCAGATCCGTTAGCCCTTCCCATCATAGCGTCTGAAGCAAGATAGGATACCCATTCCTGAAGATCGCCGGATGTAATATACTCCTTGTTACTTGCTGTCTGTCCTGACAGACTCAAAAACATTGAAATAAATGTAAATGATAATATTATTGATTTCATAGATATTATTTAATATGGCTTATAAAATTAATCCAAATACTCAGCAGCTCCAAGATATTAGTCTTAAACTATTTTAATTCCTTCCTGAGATCTTTCCATTCCGGCAGGTATTTATCCATCTGGGCATAGAATCTCTTATTATGTCCGCGCTCAAGCAGGTGTGCCATTTCGTGAACAACAATATATTCGATCAGCTCAGGCCTTCTTTTTGCCAGCATCAGGCTGATCCATATCCTCTTTTTTGAAGGGTTGCAGCTACCCCAGCGACTTGTCATTTTCCTTACCTTGAATTCATTTACGCTGAGGTTCATCTTATTTTCCCATTTTTCAAAAAGGACCGGCAGATTATTCAAAAGGTTATCCCTATACCACCTGTCCATTATTTTCTCTCTGGCCTGGCGATCGGCACCCTTTTTACATAATAAATTTATAGTCCCGGAGCTAAGATGTACTCCCTGTCTTTTTGCATCTTCCTTAAGCAGGAGAGGATATTTTTTTCCAAACAGGTAATGTTCCTCACCTGTAACAAATTGCAGGGCCTTATCAAAATCCTTCTGTGAGAGCCTGGTCTGGTGCTTCCTTATCCAGTCTTGCTTTGAGAGCAGGAACTTTCTGACATCAGCATCTTTTACTCCGAATGGTACTGTAACCTTAACAAGGCCATCAGGGGGAATAATCCTGATGCTAAGATTCTTCACCCTTTTCTTCTGAAGAATACAATCTATTTCTCCTATCCTGATTTGCTCTGACATATTGCCGTCAAAGATAAAAAAGATATAATACAGAATTAATGCCTGCCAGCTGCCCTGGCATCTATTTCTTTATGATCTTAAAGGAGTGCTTTTCACTGCCTGAGTCAAGCTCCAGGATATAAATTCCACTGGCTAAATCTCCAAGCTTATTAATTTTTAGAATATGGTTGTAAACAGGCATAGAGTATTTCCTTACCAGAATACCATCTATACTGTAAATATTAACAAGCATATTCCTTTGGGCGAAACTCTCAAACCTGATATTCAATTCATCACTGAAAGGATTGGGAAAAATATCCACTTTATTCTCCTCCCTTATGTTTTTGACAGAGACAGGACTCTCCTGATAAACCCTGACATAATCCACTTCCATTGCGCTACTGGTAAAAGATGCTTCAATACTACCCAGGATTGCAATATTCAAAAGTAAATACTGCTCCTTATCAAATGGCCAGGTGCTTGCATTTCTTAGCGCTGGCATATAGGTATAATGTACAATACCATCTACGCTGAACATCAACTTATCTTCAGTCCAGTCCATCGAGTATATATGAAATTCAGAAGAAGCATTATTAATTTCCCTGCCACCCAAATTTACCGTACCTCCATAGCTTGAGGGTGTATGAATGGCACTCTGGATATAATCCTGGTTACTACCCCAGTGTTCCATTATATCAATTTCGCCACATTCTGGCCAGGGAGTTGTTCCATAAGCTAGATTATCCCAATATCCACCATCTTCATCAATATTCTTACCCAGCGTCCAAATAGCGGGCCATGTACCGATTCCGGACGGCAGTTTAGCTCGTATCTCTACTCTGCCAAATACAAACGCGTATTTAGAATTCAACCTCGCTGAAGTAAATCCTTTTGTAAAGCCCTGATCATTAAACGTTTCCCTTTTCGCAACAATCTTCAATACACCGTCTTCTACGTACGAATTATCTATGCGGTCAGTATAATGCTGTAACTCACCATTATACCAGCCTCCAATCAGGGGCAGTTGAGTTTGATGAAACCATTTGGAAGTATTTACCGGTCCATCAGTGTTAAATTCGTCTGACCAGACCAATAGATCAAATTCTGGCCCTTCTTCAAGCATCCCATCGTAATAGATATCATCAATATAAGCCAGCACATGGTCATTATTATTTTCTCCGTTTACCTGTATCAAAACCCTGTTAAAATCTATCCTGTCTGTGGGTGGAACAGAGGAGGGATCCAGATTAATATAATTATCCGATTCGAAATTAAATGATACGGTCTGCCATTGATTCAAAACGATTGGTTTAATAATCTCACTCTGTGTAGACCATGGAGCTGCAAGTGTTCCATTCTGAAGCTTAAGGGATACCTGGTTTGCTTGATTACCAGTTAATCCATCAGAGGGGACATATATTTTTATAGAAAAGGTATGATTAACACTTAAATCAAAATTACCGGGGACATCAAATCTCACATTTGCATACTGGCCTCCGGAATCAATATACTTAAGCACTGAAGCAGACTGATTAATTCCGACCCGGTATGGATTAGTAAATCCAATAATTATCTCGCAGGCGTCGCCGTACCATGTATTAATTGTACCATTACCTTCAAATCCATCTATAACATTACCTTTCTGCGCATTCAAGATAAGCGAAGAGCCTATAAATAATAATGTCAATATAGTGCGGTTCATGAATTGATCATTTAAAATATGACCTCATCACCTTCTTAGGCTTCCTGTTTTCATAAAAAAGGCCCCAGTGTTTTTCAGGCTCCAGTTCATCGGGAAAGCCTTTCCAGGGTTCATCAAAAGCTTCAAAAACAAAGCTTATTATACCTTCTTCCTCCGACCACTTTACCAGGTCATTATAATATATTTCCTGATATTCTTCGCTTACATTGGCAGGACTAATTCCCCTGCCATTTGAACTGGTGGCCCATCCTGCCTCGGTAATCATTACGGGTTTTCCCGGATACTTCTCTGCTACTCCGGCGAAGTTTTGCCGCGTAACTTTCATTGCCTCATGAATATTCTTGTGTTCCCAGACAGGGTAAGTATGTATAGATATAAAATCCACCTCTTTGGCCAGTGACTCCAGCCTGTTATGCCATGGGAGGTAGTTTTCACAGAATGTTACAGGCTGAGAAGTGTTTTCTTTAAGCATACGCACATATTCGATAACATTATCTACAGGTACAAAGTGATCAGTCCACTCCACGGTTGCCTCATTTCCTGCAGAAGTAGCGATGATAATATCACTGTATTCATTTGCAAGTCTGATAAGCTTCTTAATATTATCAAGATTCTTCTCTCTGTTAAGCTCTAATGTTTTTTCAGGATAAATACCTCCCCAGGGGCATCCGAAATTATTCATTTCTGCAACAATAAATGCTCCCAGCATAAGCTTAAAGTTAAGCTTTTCATTACGTACAATATCCAGAACCATCTCAGCATGAACATTGCAATCGTATAGCCTCAAATAATCCCATTTCCCATGCAGGATAAGTAAATCTTCTTTAACCTGCTCATATGTAGGATGAATATCTTTATCGGGGCTCTGCCCCATCCTGTAGCCCGAATAGCATATTGCCCTTCCATATGCTAGATCCAGATCTTTATATCTGCTCATTTATTAATTTTACTTACTAAATTTCAAATTACCATCCTTATCCCATATTCCCCAGTAGGCGCCTACATCTCCTTCTGAACCAACTTTCCAGCTTTCATCGAAACTAGAAAAATACATAATCTCAATACCTTCCTCTAGGCTCCATTGCTGCGTATTTATAAAATAGCGCAGGGCATTTTCGTTTGATGGTTCAGAAGATTCGAAAGCTGTACCGATATTTGGCCAACCGGTTTCACTGATAACTACTCTTTTCCCTTTTGCTGCCTTCAGAACACTGTAGTACATGCTCTTCATATAGACCAGGGAATAATCGATATGACATCCTTCCCAGAAGGGATAACAATTTGTAAATATTACATCACAGGCTTCAGTAATAGCCGGCCTGTTAACAAACTCATAATAGGCATCAACGTATCCCACCTGTGCCTCAGGAACCTCATCCTTTACCCTGCGTATATAATCAAGTAGTTCCTGCTCACTAAGTTCTTCTCTGTATAGTACCTCATTTCCTACAGCCACCAGGTCGGCATTTCCGGACTTTACGACTTTTATCAGGCCTTCTATCTCCTGCTCATTTTTTTCTTTATCATCACCCAGCCAGGCTCCGACCATTACTTTTAAACCATTCTCTTTTGCGATAGCAGGAATTTCTTCATTGCCGTCGGTACAGGAGAATGTCCTAATCCAGCTGGTATATGGCTTAATAATATTTATTCTGTCCAGTATTTGCTTTGCTGTAATTATTGAACCAGGTTCCTGTCCATCGAGATATGAACTGAAACACAGACCATGAATTCCATTTTCAAGGTAGTTCTTAAACAGTTTTACCAGGTCTTTTTCTGACTTATTACTAAAATCTTCTCCTAATAGAGATAGTAACTTTTCACTTCTGAATGACATATTTTTATTTTTTATTACTTAAAATAATATTCTATTTTTCTCACTTCTCCGCTCCTGGAAAATATTTTCTGAGATATCTCTTTATCGATAATATTTCCATCCATTTTTTCCTCAGAGCCATTATTAAACTTTATAATTAGCTCTTGAGTGCTACCTGGAGAATAGACTATCGGCACCTGGCAATAAGTAAAGGCAATCTGATTTATTTTCAGTTCGATAGTACAACTATTACCTTCCAGGTCAATATACTCATAGCTTTCTTCATCGCGAAGAATCTCATTTTCATTAAGCAGGGAAGGCGAGAATGCTATTTTACCATTAATAATAAGAACACCAAACTCTCCATAGCGGGAAATAATATCTTCCTTTACCTGACCTGTCAGTCCTGGTTGTTTCGCGCCTGAGCCTGTGGGTGTATGAGAATAAGCATCTGTTGGGAAAGCACCGTAAACCCCGGGCGATTTATATATCCCTATCCCAGCTTTTATTTCATAATAGTGATCCTTGAGTTTTCCCAGAACTACAGGGTCGTCCTGTTTGCTATATCCCTTTAAATAACATTCCTGCGTGGCAAGCAGAAGCTTTGATACCATATGCCAGTATATGCTTCCAAGACCTTCATAGCCATAAAAAGTTCCTGAACGTCCTGTAAAAGACTGATGGTCAAAAACAGATTCAAATATATCAGAAAGGACTTCTCTTTCGCTTTCAATTTCTTTAGAAAACTTAGTACTGTCTAGCCTGTCGAGGGCAGCTAAAAGATCCTTTACATTTCTGTAATTTCCATTAAAGTGCATGCCCCCCTTGTTGTCCTTTCTAATTATCGAAAGGTCTTCCTCCTCTACCAATTTCTGTAATAATTGTGACCTTTTAAATTGTTCTTCGGGTATAATATTCTTTTCCTTAAATCGTGGCAGTTCTCTATTCGGATAGAGAAGGTAGCTATACTGGTCCTGGCGGAACAGTTTGCTAGCCTTCAATGCATCCAGTACTTCAAGGCTTTCAGATGAGTTAAGATAAGCTGAGCTAAGAACAGCAACCTGGCCCTCGAGCATTTCGTAAAGGGTCCTGACAGATATAGTTTTATCTTTTATACTTATCAGGTTATAAGCATGATAGAGACCATCATCCCTCCTGTTAGCTTTTATAGTATCATCTACATATAGGAGACTCAGGTTCAAAAACTGAAGCAGTTTAGAAACGCTCAATAATTCTTTTTCGCCACTGAATGAACCGGCGTAAATAGTTTGTCTGTAAGTACTACCTGCCACGCCCAGTGATTTAGTAAAGTTATACCTGTCATCAGGAGTAAAACCTTCTTTCACCATCCCGGTATTCTCGCTGAACAGCGAAAATATTTTATTAAAAAACTTTACCAGCTCAACTGAGACCATGTAACTTTCTGTTTCTGACAGCTCAAACTTTCTTTTCCAGAAAGTAAGGAATCTCCTTATATAGTAAAGAGTTACCATTGAAGCGCCATTACCAACAAGTGCATTATTAGCGTCGTTCCATTCGGGTCTTTGTGTATTAAGCCAGATGCCCGCTCCGGGAATAAAATTTGATAGCTTAGCCAGTAGAGAGCAAAGGATTTTTTCCGTCAAATTAACCCTATAGATATTGCCATCAGGACCATGTAAGAGTTTTCCATCGGCTCCCTTAAGTTTAACTATCTCATTTATACGCTTATTCAAGCTAAAGTCGAAAACAATAGTATCCTTAGGATTATTTATGATTTCATCAAAAGTCTTTATCCTGTATGGCACATTTGCATATACAAATATTTCCCTGGACAGTAATTCGTCGAGTTTACCCGGATGATAATTTTCAGATTGCTCAAGGAACTTCTGCAAATATATTATCTGGTGATCATTCCAGTAGCCAATATACGACCAGCTATCATCCGGATCGGGACTCTCCCAGTCTATCCCTTCACGTGCAATACGATAGGGATTGTATCCGTCTGCAGTACTGGCATTTACAAATTTACTTATTATAGACTCAATATATTCCGGGAAAGAAAGACTCAGTGCTTCCCAGTTTTGAAAAATATCTCTCCAGTTTCCTTCATAGCTAAGTTTTTGGGAACCATCTTCATTCTTTGTCTCGATCGAAAACTGGTTCCATGGACGACTGGGGTCTCCATGCCTGCGACTGAAGGTAAGTGGCAGGTATTCATAACATATCCTTTCAAGCTCGGGACTTTTTATCCCGGCAGACCACTGTATTAATTCAGCATAGTTCATTGAAACAGGCAGACTGGATAGATCAGCTTTAAAAGCGTTATAAACCACCCTGTTACACTGTTCTACATACAAAATAACATCTCTGGTATCGAGGGTATAAGAATCTGTAAACACACCCCCTCTCATTGCATTAAAGAGAGTATTTGAAAAATGACGTGCCAGCACCAGCTTATCCCTGCCCTGCTGTATTCCATCGGCTCCTCCCACAATTCTTTTAAGATTAGCCGTTCCTTTCCTGATATCATTTTCAATCTCCTCCGCCAGAGAATTACTATTTATTATCAGATCTTCGAGATTAGCGAGATCAGCTGAGTCCTGGTTAATCTCGGCAACTATATACCAGTCGACACTACGATCTCGTTCCAAACTGCTTTCCAGATTAACGAAATACGCACCTCTGCTTGCCTTGATATCAGTCTCTGTTTCAATAGCTTCACCGCTTCTAAACTTAGCAAGTTGTTTTTCGGAAATCAGATAGTCTGAAGTTGAAAAAGGAATAAGCGACCATACTGTTGTTGCTTTTAGTGCTTCACTCGGTTCAGCCTTATCGACAGGTATGGAACTGAGGGTATATAATCCAAGTTTACTTTCTTCAAGCAGCTCATTTCTTTTATAAGCATCCAGCAGGTTACTATATTCATTCTGAAAGTCGTAATCAATACCATAGGGCAAGATATTGCTTAAGCCATCGATAATACTAAAAGCAATATCTTTTTCGCCGATATTACTTAATCTTGATTTTTTTATCCAGCCAAATTTCTCGCTATTACACCATTCATAGGAGAAACAGAGTCCAAGATCAAGATTGCTTTCTTCGAATCTAATCTTATTTCCATATATACTTTTACAGAGCTTACGCTCCAGCCTGTATATCTTTCCAGATAAATCGTGGAATGGTTCCCATAATTTTGTTTTACCGTCCTGCTCAACCAGACAGGTGGTTTTGCTTCCGGTTATATTCTTATAATCATGAATCTTATCTACCGTATAGTAGGGGAATAATGCGTTATTTCGATTCTTCCTGCCTGCAGTAAGCGAACCGTTGCTTGATATATACATCCAGTGATCAGAGTCGCTTACGATAGTCATAAAGAAATCGGGCATATGATCATAATTTGTGATCTCGTAATAACTCTCCCCCTCAAATTCAACTACCTGTCCGGTAATATTATCACTCTTATGTTTCAGTTTTGATTCTCCCAGGTATATGTCATTCTTATTCATTGCCTTTTGTTTGATTCAGATGATCAAAGGTAGATAGATTCTTAAAGCTGAATCTGAATTGTTTGCACAGAATTAGCATCAACGCTAATTTCGGCATACTGGTCTTTCAATTGCAGCTTATAAATTAAGCGCTCTTTTGTTGTATTCAGTACCTGTACACTTAATAAATTATCAGGGCTAAGTGTTGCGCAGGCATACAGATCATCATCACTCAGGTCGTCGAGAGACTTTAAGGTGCCCACAGCTATATCGCCAGGTCTTATTGTCATACTAAACTGTGCAAGAACGTAGTAAACAGGAGTATAATATACCTCCCTCGTATCGGTATTTATCATAATCGGTGCACCACAGTAGTTCCCAACATGATTAGGACCACCATTATGATCAAGAACCACATTCCAATCAATCCATCCCCGTAGCCAGTGGTCAATACTTACTATAATATTTCTTGCGTAACGGTGCACAGGTGTGTAGATAGGGTGATCTTCAGTTTTTACACCTTCCCAGCTTGCAGAGTAACCCCAGTCGGTAGCATTCATATTCCACCAGAAAGAATCGTTTTTGAACCAGTTTTTTTCCTGGAATCTTTCGGGGTCAGTAATACCTTGGGGTGCAGGTTTTCCAAGATCATCAATACAACCTTCTGTATGAACGATGGCCTTATTCGGAAACTTATCATTAACCCTGTCAAATACCTCTTCATATACCTTGAATGTGCTTTCATACCAGTGAACGGCTGCCCCATAAACATACCTGGAAGTCTCCTCATCAGCAAGGATTACATCTGTCCAGTGTTCAAGGCCATCCCTGTTCTGATCATAGATAAGAAGTTTAACATCGGTGTTATCTCCCTCTCCAAGTTTTGGCCCCAGGTAAGACTTAATAAAATTATTCTGTGTTTCAGGAGTAAAATGCATACTTTCCCACTGACCATTATTTCCGTGAGGCTCATTAACGGGAGTCAATCCCCATATATCAACACCTTCAGATCTGTAGGAGTCGAGATATTTAATAAGGTAATTGGCATACGCTTCCTCATATTCAGGTTTAAGAGAACCTCCTGTTCCCTGGAAATTGTTTTCAGGAGATCCGCTTATATACCAATTCTCAATATCCTTCATCCATGAAGGCGCTGTCCATGCAGAGGCAACTATCCTGAGATCCTTATCTGCCTGGCTGTTTTTAATATCAATAGCCTCCTTTATCATTGGAAGTAAATCATATGATTCGTCTACTATTCCGGGATAATCATTTGCACTGAAGCCCTGGTAATCAGGTTTAAGACTAAATGATTCCAGTAGTACATCACCCACTTTATCTACATAAGAATACTCTCCTTCGACACAAAAATCACAGGCCCCTATATGGGTTCTGGCCAATGAAAAGTTTGCTCCCTCGGAGCCAAAGAGCTTATTCATTATTTCCTTCCTGCTTTCAGGATCAAGATGAGCAAGAACAAAGGCAGAAGATTCTGTAAAGGATGATCCTATTCCGTCTATAGTTTGCTTAAGATTATCGGGATAAACCGTAATAAGGTTACCACTGGCCTGCCCCCTTCTAAATTCTACATTTTCTTTTTCAGCAATCTTGTCGCCACTCTCGGAAGTAAGCAATATTCTTTGTGTATTTAACAGACTTTCGTTGCTATTGCATGAATTCATTATAAGTAGATATACAGTAAGAATTGAAAGATTTAAGACTCTATTCATCATTGATATTTAATTGAAAATTTTTTATCTCAAATAAGCTTGGCCTGCCTTTTTAAAGCTCCCCTCTTCTTGCAACCAGTGCATCCTTAATTTCTCTTGCTCTCTTTTCGGTAAGATCATATCGCCAGATTACTATTATGGCAATAAATGCCGTAATTGCCGGAATCGAGATATCGGCAATACGCAATTTGTTCATTGTATCAGCAGCCTGTGTAGGCAGGTTTTGATCGAATCCCACCAGTTTTAAAACTAAACCGCCCAGCACCAGTGCAATAGCCTGTCCCAACTTTACCATCCACCAATAAATTGCGCCAAAGGTCCCTTCTTTACGTGGCATACCGTTTTCCAATTCATCTAGATCGCAGACGTCTGCAGTCATACTCATCATAAGAGTAAATAAACCACCAATACCAAATGCAATAAATGGCAGGGGAAGGAAAATCAGCCATGGTATTCCCTGGCTTGCATCAATGCTGAACCATGACATGCCAAATTTATCTAATACTGGATTTAAAAAATCGAATACAGAAGCAACAACATTATTAAGAAACATAGCCAGTCCGGTCTGATTAAATGCATCATTTAATTCAGTCTTAAATCCCCACCATTTTAGTAAATAACCAACAATTGAAATAATTGTTGAAATAATAAATGCTTTTCTCTTCCCAAATTTATTTGCCATTGCAGAAATTATGGGAATTACTATAAATGCAGTAATAATAGCCGACATCATTGAGAACCATGCAGGCCAGGTACCAGTAGCACCATAGTCACCATTATACATATAAAAGACTATTATATAGACGCTAAATGCTCCAACCATTTGAAAACCATTAAATACCAAAAAAGTGGCACCACAAAGTTTCACAAAAGGTTTGTTCTTAAACACTTGCTTTATTCCCGCAAATAAGTCTTTCAGATTCGAAAGCAGAGTTCTAAAGCTAATTTCCTTCCTGTTTTCCATCTTAGATGAATCAATCCCTTTACAAAACAGGGCGGGCAAAATCCCCAAAAACATACATACCCCTGCAACATAAATAGACATCTTGTGAACACCCTCAGCCTGAGTTGCAAACATCTCAGGATCAGCAATTATAACCCAAAACCATGGAACAATCATCCATGCAATCTGTCCGACTGTCTGGGAAAAAGCCATTAAGCGGGTACGCTCATTATAATCGGAAGTCATTTCATAACCTAAACCAATAAGTGGGGTTGAGAACATTGTATTTCCGATAAGATAGATCATCGAAAAGATGAGGAAATACCAGAAGTTAAACATCTGTGAATTCTCGGGATTAAGTCGCCAAAGGACTGCAAAAAGAATACCACTTAAAATGGCTCCAACAAAGATATAGGGTCTTCTGCGGCCCCATCTTGAGGTTGTATTATCAGAAATAAAACCCATAATGGGATCTGTAATAGCATCAAATATTCTTGGCAAGCCTCCTAATAAACCTGCAAGCAAAGGATCCATGCCAAAAGCAGTAAGCAAAAAGAACATAAAAAAACCTAAGGCCCCGGGCAATAAGTTATTTACTAAATGGCCTGCCCCAAAAGCAGCTTTCTGAACAAACGGAACTCTGTCTTTTGCAGCTGTTTTATAATGTGTCATGTAATTATGATTTGGAAACCTTATCAGGCACAAACTATTTTAAACAGTGCCTGACAAGATATCTAGATTAATACTCAATTAATTGAAATCAGCCATACTAATAATTAAAATTTGTATTAATCCGTAGCCTGGTATACTCTTATATAGTCGACATACATAGTTTGTGGGAAAGGTGTATCTTGTGTTGGAAATCCAACGTAATCACCACCTACAGCAACATTTAGAATAAGGAAGAAGTCGCTATCGAATACCCAGTCGCCCGTAAGGTCATCTGGCCTTATCTGCTGGTAAAGTGTATCATCAACATAATACCTTATAAAGTCTGATCCCCACTCAACTGCAAAGATGTGGTAGTCGACATCAAACCTGTTGTTCTCATATCCAAAGCTTTTTGTGATAGCTGCTCCGCCCGAATAACCTGGACCGTGCACGCTTCCATGAATCAGGTTTGGTTGTTGCCCACGATATTCCATAATATCTATCTCGCCACAATTCGGCCATGGATTGCTTTCAATATCCGCTCCCAACATCCAGAATGCCGGCCATATTCCGGGTCCCCATGGCAGTTTTATTCTTGCCTCAAAACGACCATAGGTCTGGTCAAATTTTCCCTCTGTTTTGATTCTTGCCGAGGTATACGAGCCCCCATTATTAATAGCTGTTATTTTAAGAGAACCATCATCCACAATAATATTAGCAGCATCATTTGTGTAAGTCTGCAATTCATTATTACCCCAGCCACCAGCGCCAAGGTCAAAAACCCATTTCGTATCATCAAGGGCACCATCTGTATCAAACTCATCCTGCCAGACAAGCTGATAGTTAATATCTTCAAGACCTGAATTATCCTCACATCCTGAAAGGACTACGAGGACTGCCATAAACAGAAGACCTTTAATAAAAAATAAACTATGTGATTTCATATTTAATGATTTTATCATAAGACAAATTATTTTAAAAAATAGCTAAAGCTTCAATTTTCAAGCTTATAAAAACTGAAGCTATAGCTAATTATTGCTACTTATAGAGATAAATATTATCGTACCATACATTAGTTAAGTTGGCAGTTGTAATCCCAATCTGAGCGATATCACTTCTTGTTAAGTTATTTGTTACAATCCCTCCTAAAGAAGTAATGTCAATATCTACAGAAACCCAGGTACCTGCTACTATTCCAGGTGTTGTACCGGTATTAATATTAACTTCTAAGGCAGAAGCTTCTGCAGCTCCACCACCAAAATCAACTAATTTTACATTAAAAACATCTCCTGTTAAGTCAGTATCATCAGTGTAAAAATCGAAATGAATATGTGTGTAAGTAGATAAATCCTGCTTATTAGAAGAAAAATCTATTCCATGACAATCTATTCCTGCATTCTTTTTCAGGGTATTATTTCCAGCTATCATAACTCCTGTAACTGCAGAGCCTCCACACCAGCCAGCATCAAAATTATCAAATGCTATATCGGTATAGGCATCACTATAAATTGATACCACATTGGCAGCATCTGCCGTTGGAGTCGGAGCTGCCACTGTCGGGCCTGTATCACCACTACCACCACCATCATTATAAAAATACATATTATCCATCCATATTGTTGTTGCGCCTGTTGGCTGACCAACCAGGATGTACTGGGCTATGTGTTCTGTTGTAGTAAGGCCTGTAAAATCAGTAAGCGGAATATCATAACTTACCCACTGTCCCTGTGCAGGGCTGGGATAATTAATCTGGTGCTCAACATCATCACCCCCGGCATATGCTCCGTCAGCTCCAAAGTCAACAAGCTTTATGCTGAACTGCGTGATATCGGCTGACCATATATCAATATGAAGATGTGTCATGCCAGATGCATCTACCTGGTTTGCTTCTGTAAGAATACCTACAAAATCAAGAGCAGAATACTTCTTGGCGGCATTCCCCGCTACACTTACATCTTCAAGTGTACCGGCCGACCAGTCGGTTCTCCATGTATCTACCGTTACATCGGTATAGGCGTCACTGAATAATGAGATAACATCTCCCGGGTCTTCATCAGGTGTTGGAGCTGCCGTTGTTGGTTCTGTCGCCGGTGCTCCGCCAGCATCATTATAAAAATACATATTATCCATCCAGATTGTTGTTGCGCCTGTTGGCTGACCAACCAGGATGTACTGTGCTATGTGTTCTGTTGTAGTAAGGCCTGTAAAATCAGTAAGCGGAATATCATAACTTACCCACTGTCCCTGTGCAGGGCTTGGGTAATTAATCTGGTGCTCCACATCATCACCTCCGGCATAAGCACCATCAGCTCCAAAGTCAACAAGCTTTATGCTGAACTGCGTGATATCAGCTGACCATATATCAATATGAAGATGTGTCATGCCAGATGCATCTACCTGGTTTGCTTCTGTAAGAATACCTACAAAATCAAGAGCAGAATACTTCTTGGCGGCATTTCCCTCAACACTTACATCTTCAAGTGTACCGGCCGACCAGTCGGTTCTCCATGTATCTACTGTTACATCGGTATAGGCGTCACTGAATAATGAAATTACATCGGCTGCATCTTCATCAGGCGTAGGAGCTGCTTCTGCTGGTTCAGTAGCTGTACTGCCAGCATCCTTATAAAAATAAATGTTATCATACCATACGTTGGTTAAATTGGCAGTTGTAATTCCAATTTGAGCAATATCACTTCTTGTTAAACTACCTGCAACAACACCACCCAGTGAAGTAATATCTACATCCACAGAAACCCATGAACCAGATACTATTGCAGGTGTTGTGCCAGTATTAATATTAACCTCCAGTGCAGACGCTTCACCACCTCCACCAGCAAAATCAACCAACTTAACATTAAATACATCACCGGTAAGGTCTGCATCATTAGTATAAAGATCGAAGTGTATATGGGTAAATTCAGACAGATCAAGTCTGTTGGAAGAAAAATCTATTCCCTGGCAATCTATACCTGTAATTTTCTTAAGTGTGTTGTTTCCTTCTATTGTTACACCTTCAACTGAAGCGCCTCCGCACCAACCGGCATCAAAATTATCGAAAGGAATACCCGTATATGCATCGCTATAAATCGAAAGCACGTTGGCAGGGTCTTCTGTTGGAGTAGGTGCTGCTTCAGTAGGCTCACCTCCTGTTCCTCCTCCAGATGTATAGAAATAGATATTATCTAAATATATATCACCATTGCCATCAAACTTCATCTGGATAATATCTGCCAGATCAACACCGGAGAAGCTTGATATAGGAATATCAAGACTTGTCCAACCACTGGTTGGTACAGCAAGAGCATAAGCAGTTTCCACTGGACCAGTACTGATTAAGAAAGTATTTAAGGCTGATGAATTTGCTGTCCAGAAATCCAGGTGCAAAAACTCCATTCCCGAGATATCCTGAGCAACTGCAAATTGTAATCCCTGGAAATTTAAACCTGTGAATTTCAAAGTGGTATTTCCAGCAATATCTACATCAGAAACAACAGTAGCCTGTCCCCAATCAGGATAATCTGTACCGCTAAGGTTTGTATATTCATCACCATAAATAGATATTACATCAGCAGCATCCCTTGCAGGCGGCGTTGGGGCAGCTTCTGTTGGACCAGTAGGAGTACCTCCTCCATCACCGTATAAATAAATATTATCAAGGTAGAATCCGCTAAGACCTGTACCAAGGTTTTCAAGAACTAACTGTGCAAGCTTACTCTTGCTTGGTAAACCAGAAAGGTCGATATCAACGCTAATCCAGCTCTGTGATGCCATAGGAGTAGGCAGAACATATGTTATTGAAGGATCATTTCCATCATCAAGTGTGCCATCGGCACCCATGTCTTTAACTGTAACCTGAAGTTTATCAGCCGGATCAACTGCATTGGGGATATATACATCCATATGCAGATGTGTCATGCTTGTAGCATCTATACTTGGTGAACTGAACTGTATACCAACAAAGTTAAAGTTAGTATAATAGAGAATATCGTCATCTCCTACTGTAAAGTCAGCAGATAAAGTAGTCTGGTATGGTTCCCAATATCCATTATAGAATTCTACAGGCACATTGGTATATGCATTGCTGAATATTGATATTACATCCTCCTGATCCTGAGTCGGATCGGGTGCACCATTAAAATCACCTGCCGATTCAATGGTTAATGAACCTGCTGCATCTTCATCTCCAGATTTAGCAGTAATAACTGCTGTTCCTGCACTTAGAACTGAAACCATGCCTGAGGCATCAACAGTTGCTACTCCTGCATTTGATGATGAAAATGTAAAATATGCCGGAGCGACTAAAAAAGTTTTATCTATACCTGTTGGCATATTGAAAGAAACGCTAAGTCCACCAATAGGTATCTTAAGACCATTGAAAGTAGACTCAACTACATCCATGCCATCCTGTATCTTTGCCTGTTTATGTGCAATTGTGCCCAGTTTCTCAAATTTCACTTCATCGATCCAGAAGGTGTATCCTAGTCCTTCCTCGGGTCCTTCAGAAAAGTAGAACATTCCTCTTTCTTCAGTTAGTCTTGAAGCATCAGGTATTGGAATAATATATTTCTTCCAGTTAGAGTTTACGGCAACACTTTGCTGAGAAACCAAATATTTTGATTCTCCCAGGTCATTCCCAAATCCAATAAGGTCAATTGTAGCTGACTTGGATGCCTTTGCCCAGAATGTCAGGGCATCATATTCAGAAAGGTCACGTCCTTCAGTGGTAAAATATACACCACCGGCATAGGCGCCTTCAGGATCTCCAGCATCTGGTACTTCAATTTTCATAGATGCAGAACCGGAGAATTTCACATCCTGATCTACATCAAAAGCAGTAACCTTGGAACCGCCAAAAGCGGCATAATTTAGTCCCTGGCTAAACCCGTCTATAAATACTTCAGGCGTATTGGGGAATTTTGCCAGATCCAGTTCATCAAAATCTCTTTTACAGCTTATGGACCATACTAAGATAATCGCTGTAAGAAGAGTAATTACTGAATAGTTATATTTTTTGTTTTTCATCTTCATCAAATTATTTAGGCTACATGCCTATATTAAAATGTAAATAAGTTCTTATCTCCCACTCGTTACCATTAGGATAGCCCGGTACTGATGGATCGCAGACATAAGCGCCGTTAACATCCAGGGTTTTTGTAGGACAGTACCTTGGTGAATACTGATCGAGTGTTCTGTTTGTAAACCTGATACCTATTCGTGTATCCGGCATATCAAACCAATTTGGCTTAGAGACTGTTGTTGAAAGATCTATCTTTATTTGCAAAGGATAGGTCAGGTTAAAGTCGCGATGATAATCGTATGGACCCCAGTCATTGACCTTAAGCATTGAGATCAGTTTAACTTTTTTATAAACCATACGAAGATCACCACCATATCTTCTGATAAGCCTATCGTCACTACCATTCGATTCAGCATCACCTGCAAAGAGATTGGCTATAAGACCAAACTCAGGATTTATCTTGGAAACGATGCGGGCATGAGCCTCCCAGAGGTCTCTTGCGGGTGGCGCTCCAGGGAATGCAAAGGTAGTACGTCCGTTAGCCAGTATACCAATTGCTGCATCCTGTGATGTGGGGTGATGGCGATATACTACCCCTGCGCTAATAGCAAAGGGAGCATCTTCTGCGATATCATTATCCCATTCATACATCCATGTACCCGGTGTTGGGTCGTAGGTAAACAGGAATTCACCTGCAACGGTCTCCCTGTTAAGCCTTACCGCAAAAGGATCGTCGAGGATATTTCTTGCTCTGCCAGGTGCAGGTGCATCTGCTGGCATAGGGCCAATAATAGGTTTCTGCCAGAGGAAGTTAGGAGCAAACTGGAAGTTGCCATATGTATAGGCAAAACCTGATAAGAAGTTATACTGGTTACCACTTCCGCTGTCTTTAAGTCTCCAGCCGGTATAGGTCCTTGTATAATCAGCACCTCCGCCTGCAACCAATCCCATTGCAGCACCCTGGGCATACCAGAGTACCGGTCCGAAGGAATATGTTATTTTCATCTTTCCTCCCCAGGTATCTCCTGAGTTAATCTGGTCTTCATATACAGTCCAGCTACCTTCTTCTCCTTCAACAAGCTGGAATGTTTCTCCTACCCTTGGTTGTCCGGCCCATATTCCACCCACTTCAACACCAAGTTTACCAAATGTTCGCTTAACGTGTATTGTTGTCCTCCTCGTTGGCGGACTGGGAATAGCGAAAGAACTTACTGCCGGAGCCTGTTCATCTATATCTTCATGATAAATACCGGTAATATCGAACTGTCCCACTCTCCTGCTATACTTAACAAGTACGGCCGGGTTAGCTCCCCACCAGAGTTCGGGTCCGAAAGCTACCTTAAGTCCGCTAAGCGATTTCTTACCTTCCATCTCCATACCAAATGGAGCATTACCATTATATATATCTATGTTAGGACCATAGTTAGCTTCGGGGTAAAGGCCAAAGAAGTCACCTTCATATCCCCAGTGATAATGACCTGTACGATAGAAGCTTGTAAGGTTAAACATTTTAGCGTTCCATGTAAAATCGGCACGATATATTTGTAATCTGTCAAGAGATGATAGTTTAAGGTTTCCCTCGTCGGTATTTACTTCCCTTGTGCGACCCCTGTTTTCGTAAAAAATCTCATCTATTGGATTTTCAGCTATATGCCCGAGGACATTAACAGATACATTTGCCCGGATACTCTCTGAAGGTTTGGCTTCTATTTCCATATAATAAGACTGCATATGATCGAAGCCAAGCTCATCGGGGTATTTTCTTTCTCCCTGCACTGGATCTTTTGGGGTCGCAATAAGCTTACCCCCTGTACTATAAGTAGTTAATTCGGCTCTCATTCCACTTATTCGAACCTTTTTTAACTCTTCTCCAATCAAGGAAGCCTTATCACCCCTTGCCTTAACAACTGCATCCATCAATACTATATCAGAGAAGTAATCACTAATTTTTTGTGATGTTGTACCCTCCAGGTATGGGTTTATCTTATGAGCTTCCTTAAGGGCATAATATGCTGCCCTGGGATAAAGTTCATAAAGTCCTTTCATATTTGTTGGTCCTTTTGCACAAATTCCAAACCACTCCTCGTTCATATTATTCTCTCCTTCCACAAAGTCGCTGGTATAACCACCATTGCCCCAAGAAGCATTGTTATCATGAACATCTAGGTTTTTAGTCTGTCCGAACTTCCACCAGCCATCGCTGAACTGGAAGGTAAAACCACCAATACTGTTATTTGCCTTTCCAAGTCCGGCAGCATTTTCATATATTTCTTTCCAGTTTCCCAGCATATAGTAGGCCTGCGAATACTGATCTTCTTCATTTTCAACAGCATTAAATGCATCAGCTCCAAATTCGGTAAACATAATAGGCTTACCATATTCATCTCTTACCCTTTCAAAAGCATCACCAAAGGACACGCCCCTGTACATATTAACTCCAAAAATATCTACGTCTTTACACTCCTCGGCAATAATATCAAGGAAGAGAAGATCTCCATTACATATTGAAACTGGAACCGAAGTGTCAATTTCTTTCATTGCAACACTTGCTTCATTAAATAACTTATACATCGCACGTGCACGGCTTGTTGACTTACGGTCTTCAATAGGAATATCCTCTGTTTCTGCACCTTCCCAGAATAAACCATAATTATTCTCATTACCAAGAAGGAACATTAACAGCCCGGGGGTACCCTTAAATTCTTCAACCATCTTAGTTACCTCAGCGAGCAGAAGCTCGCGAACTCTTGGATCTGCATATTCGGTATTTGCTACCCACTCACTACCCAGAGTAAGTCCGTAGCGACCAAAAGAATGGTTTAACATAGTATAAATGCCGTAATTTTCGTAGATGTATTTAATCCATTTAGGCTGTACTCCTGTGTACTGCCTGATCGCATTAACACCCATATTACGAAGCATTGACATCTCTGCATCGAGAGCAGCCTTGATAACATCATCAGACTGGTTCCAGAGGCTGTAGGAAAAATTAGTGCCAATTGGGAAGTAATCCCAGTTTATTCCATTTATCATGAAATCCTTTCCACCGACAACTAATTTCACTCCATTTTCATAATTTACGACCTTTACCTCCTGGGCTCTTTCATCACCCATGGTCATAGCAGATACACCCTGATTCGATATTTCCTGGGCAAATGCTCCAAGTGAAAACAGGGTTAACGTAAGAAAGAAAGTTGTAATTTTCATACAAAAATCAGATTTGAGTTTATTTTAGATCTATTTTTTTAGTGATATTTTATGCTCCAAAACTCAAATATCGAACAATATAATCTTGGCTCCTAAAAACAGAACACTACGAAAACACTACAGGGGACTAGGAGTGACACCTCAAAAACACTACAACATAAATCTGAGATACTTAATTAATGGGGAATCTTAAACAGAGTGTTTGCCGATTCACACTGCACTAAGTTCTATTACAATCTAATATTGCAGAATTAAAAGCTGCTCAGGTAAGATGAAAGATTTACTTCGCGAGGTAAGTGCATTTTTTTTCTTAAACGATAGCGGCTTACTTCTGCCCCTCTGTAAGAGATATTTAAGATAGTTGCAATCTCCTTTGTTGAGATATTCATCCTTATAAATGCACACAGCCTGAGGTCGTATGGAGTAAGCTCAGGGTGCTTTTCCATTAAGCTTTTGAAGAGCTCTTCATTTGCTTCATCAAAATAGGTTTCAAAAATCTTATTTTGATGCTTAATATCTATCTCTTTCCGGATCCGCTTTACAAGACCAAAGATTCTATTCCTTGCGGCTTCTGTTACTACATAGTCCTGTATACTATTTAAGTCTTCGTTTACCCTTTTCAGAAATTTATTCTTTTCAATAATAGCCATTGTTTGGTTTGCGATTTCCTTATCTCTATAGACCATTTCTGAGCGCAACTTATCGTTACGCAGGTCAATAATTTCTTTCTCTGCCAGTAATGCTTCGCGCTGGAATCTATCTTCTCTTTCTCTCATATCTTGCTGGTATTTTTCCTCCTGAAGTTTTTGAGAAAGCTTAACTCTATATAAAATATACCTGATCACAGAAATAGCCAGCAGTAGAATAAACAGCAGATAAATTAAATATGCCTGTGTCGACCTTCTCCATGGAGGCAGTATTGTAAAAGCAAATTCATCCGGCTCACTCTCTACTCTGTAAACATTTCTTGATTTCAGTTTCAGCATATAGTTTCCTTCGCGCAAGGTCGTAAAGTCCTTATAGGTATCGATCGACCATTTTGACCATTCTTCAGAAAAACCTTCGAGGTAGTAGCTAAATTCGAGAGGGAACTCATTCTCAAAAAATGGTGCTGCAAAATGAAATCTGAAAGAATTTTTATTAAATGGGAACTCATAAGATCTCACTATCTCTGAATCTCTCAGATACAGTGTAGAGTCTAAATATGGTAATTCTACCTCTGTTACAAAAGTCTTATAATTACTATTATATGACTTCGGTACAAGGGGTGAGAAATGAACAAATCCATTCTCAAGGCCCATGAAAATATTCTCACTATCAAATGGATAGATAAACTCAAATTCATTAACGAATTTACCAGTTAGTTTACTGAATGGAACAGTTATCCTTCTTGCTGTTCTGTCATCAATATTTGTAATTAGGCCAGCCTCTTTGTCGGCGATATACCACTTATCTCCTCCTGCAACAGATACGAGTGTCTTTATCCGGCCCGAGTTTTCGAATAACTTATTAAGCCTTTCTGAGACAATAAATGAATTACTCAGTTTATCGTATCCAAATATACCGCTGTTTGTCGAAACATATATTTCATCTTCAAACTCAAAAAGTATATTCCCTGCATTTGATGGCAGGCCATGGTCCGAATTATAGTAAAAAACACTTGATAATACGCCCTTTTCCTCATTTAGCCTGACCTTAAAAATTCCTTTTCCACTATGTCCTATCCATATATTGTTATCCTGATCCTGGCACATATACCTGCTCGATTCCTTAAAGCCTACTATTTTTTTATAAAACTGCCACTTACCATTAAGCAGTCTATAAAGTGAAAGTCCCTGATAATTTCCTCCAATAATAAGTCCTGGATTATCCTTTATAACCATAAATTTCCAAGCACCTTCCTGTCCATATATTTTTTCAGCCTTTGTGCCCTTTACAATAAAAGTACCCAGGTTATGACCACAAAGCAGCTGCCCGGCAAACTCGTCAAGCGACCATACCTGACCGGCTGTATTTTCAACAAGCTTAAAATCAAGATCTGAACTGTGGCCAGACAGTGATCTGACATAAAGACCCTGGTTAGTACCAAGATATAAATTACCTTCAAAGACCCTGCAGCAGTAGCCTGTGCCGATTTTATTGGATCCGATATAGCTTAAGGGTGAGTTAATTTCAATATAATCAATACCATTATCCAAACCAAGCCACAGATTATCACTCATATCTACAAATAGGCTCAGTACGGTATTGTTTTGTATTCCCGAATTGCTGTTCAGAGTGTACTTAATATTACCTTCTTTGTCAGATATAATAAGTCCGTCCAGTATAGTTCCAAAAGCAAATAAATTACCGGGAAGCTCTGCCGCACTATATAACCTGCTATTAAGAATCGATTTATTTACAGGGGTTTCCCACTTCTTTACAAGTCCTTCCCTGAGTTCATATATTCCATTATAGGTTGTACCAATAAGCAAATTATTATCTCCCAGTTCGATAATAGAACTGATCTCCATATCACCACTCTCCTTCCACCAGGACATTTTTACCAGTTCCCCATTTGTAAGTTCAAATAAACCTACTCCCGGTTCATGCACAAATGTTTTATTTCCAACTTGATAAGAAAATTGAAAGCGCTTTTCAGGTTCAATTACCTTAACTGAGTTATCGGTATACAGGAATATATATTTATAACACTGAAAGATTATGCCTTCGCTGACTTCATATATTTTCCAGATCTCATCAAATTCCCTGCAGTCTTCGGGGATCAAATCCTTCAGGCTCTGAAATGTTGAAAGCTCACTGCCCTCCATCCTAACAATACCAAAATCATTTATTAAGCCAATATATAGGTTATTCTTACTATCAACCAGAATACTTCTTAAGGGTGAAATGGAAGATATTCGCGTTAAGTTCCATTCAACTCCATTAAAATACAGCAGTCCATCATTATTTGCAAAATATATAAAACCTCTCTGATCCTGGCAGATACCCCAGTTCTGCGTCCCGGCATTATATTCTGACCTTGGAAAATTCCTGATATTGGGGATGCCCCTGCAGGTCTCCTGAGCTGAAGAAGAGATTGATATCAGAAACGCTAATATTGCAATTACTCTGGACATAGTTATACCGAGGTGATGTTAAAATAACCAAAATTTCTCAATTAGCTATAAGGCAATCGTCCTTTTTATAAGATATATCAAGTTCTTCTTTCGGTATAAAGACTATTACTTATTGCCCAGCTTAATAAGGGCAGCATCAAGGTCGTCCATAAAAAGTATATGTCCAGTATTATTACTCTCCCTGATAAAGTCTCGCAGGCTCTTGCTGTCTGCATTGGTAAAATCACCGATAATAGCCAGTCTTATCCTGTAATTAGAAAATTTTTGCAGTACTTCTCCTGCAACACCTGTTGATAGTGTGAAGAAATCATCAGAAAAGTCCTCTTTAAAAACAATTATAGCATAAGCTCCCTGGTAATCGGCATTTCCCAGCAGATCGACTGCATCCTCCACACCTGATATTGACATTTCTCCCCGGGGCAGTTCTGCAATTCTTCCTATAAGTGATTTATGAAATTTAAAATTCATTTATTGTTTTTTATTTAAAGGTAGCTCTATCCCAAATCCTCCTTTTTTATCTTCTCTTTTCAGCATAAATGCAAAAAATAAACCAAGCAGTCCAAGTACCGAAAACATCAGTATCGTTGAGCTATAATCTGCCACCTCGGGATTACCCGGGTTAGTACGATCGAGAATTAATCCTGCTAGCAATGGGAAAGCCCATAATCCCAGGTTCTGGATTGAATACATCAATCCGTATGCTGTACCAATCTGTTTTTCCGGCACGAGTTTTACCATGCTTGGCCACATTGAAGCCGGCACCAGTGAGAAGGCTATTCCGAGCATAACCATAGGAATATATGGCATCATATTGGTCAGACTAAATATAAGGTGCACTATCAGCAGGGTAAGTGAGCCAAAAATCATTGCTGTTGCACTCCTGCCCTTCCTGTCGATAAGTGATCCGAAGAGGGGTGTAAATATTAAAGTACCCAGAGGTAAGAGGGATGTTATCCTTCCGCTTACAACATCTGTAAGACCAAACTTATCTGCAAAAAAGTCTGGCGCATATGCCATAAATGGAAATACAGCTGAGTAAAAAGTGACACATAGTAAAGCGATATAAATATAAGCCCTGTTGGTAAGCAGTCTGTAAACATCGCTAATAACAAATTTTTCTTTCTTCTCAGCAACGAAATCATCTGCGCTTTCTACTGCCCTGTCATATTTTGCATCAAATAGCATATATACTAAAAAAGCCAGAAGTCCGCTTAGTACAAGAATAGCAGCCAGCCAGATTGCTCCTGTAAGGTTTGCTCCATCACGTGCCACCACCGGAGAGACCTGCAGGGCAGCAAAAGTCCCGAGCCTGCCGAAACCAACCTTTAAACCAAAAGCAAGCGCAAGATCCTTACCCTTAAACCACTTTACGAGGATCTTACTAACTACTACGATTGTTGTTTCGGCCCCAAGTCCGAAAAAGAACCTTCCCAGCAACATCATCTTCAGCTCGGGCGATTTACCTGTCCAGAAAGAAGAAAAAAGCTTATGCCCGACACCACCAGAGCCAAAATAATCTGAGGCTCCATATGCCGTAAGCAAAGCTCCAAAGGCCATAAAGAACACAAACATAAAGCCTGTGCGCCTGATACCCAGCTTATCGAGAATTATTCCGCCGATAACAGCCATTAAGAGGAAGGTGTTAGGGATGGAATAGAATGAAACAAAGAGTCCGTAATCGGTATTTGTGAACGCAAATTCAGCTTTTAAAAGATCCTTTAAGGTAGAGAAGGCGTCATAGAAATAATAGTTAACCGACAGGATAAATCCCACCAGGATTAAAATTCCCCACCTTAATGCATTTGACTCGTTTATTGCCTTGCTTATTTTTTCCATGCCTAAAAATTTATCAGACAAATATAGGAAAGGTTTATAAAGGTTTGAAAAGGTTTAAGTGGTTTAGAAAGTTTAAATTCATAACAATTCAACATTTTTCCTTTACTTTATTACGGCATTGTTTTTGAACAGGCAGGATTATGAGAATAATAATTGCAGTATTTACACTTGCATTAACTTTAAGCTTATCCAGCAGCGGACAGAGCGAGACCCTGGTAGACAGGGTATATTCAGGGGAAATAAAAACGGTTAGGATACACCGGCCGGAGTGGAACTTATCTTACCCTCTTATTAGCCTCAATTCGGATGATAAGCTTATACTTCATTTCGACCTGCTTGGAAGCGATATAGAAACATTTTACTATACATTTATTCACTGTGATAAGGACTGGAAGCAGTCGGATATTGCACAGGCAGATTACCTGGAAGGCTTTTATGAAAACCAGGTCCAGGATTATGAATTGTCGTTTAATACCACGGTAAATTATATTCACTACTCTCTTAGCTTTCCTAACTACGATATAAGTTTTAAATATTCGGGCAACTATATTGTAAAGGTTTATCCGATTGGCGAACCCGACAGGCCGGTATTTACAAAGAGATTTATGATTTCAGAACAGGCCGGCGATATAAAAGCCCTGCCACAGCGACCAAAGCTGGCCTCTGAATATAGCAGCGGGCAGCAGATAGATTTTGATGTCGACTATACCGGATTAAGAATAAGCGATCCTCACAGAACAGTATTTGCATCTATTCTGCAAAATGGAAGATGGGATAAGGCATCGACCAATATCAAGCCGGATTTCCTGGGTAATAATAAATTAATATTTAATGATCTTTCAGGTAAAAACATATTTAAGGGCGGTAGTGAGTTCAGGTATTTTGATATTAAAAGTCTACGCTACCACACAGAATACGTAAGGGCTGTTGAGCATGAGATGGGTAACTATCATATCTACCTGATGCCTTCCGAAGACAGATCCTCGCGACAGTATTTTTATAACCAGGATTTTAATGGGAAATATTATATAGCCATTCAGGAAGGAAGGGATCACGATATTGAAGCCGACTACGTATATGTATATTTTACACTACCAAGTCCGTTTCCCCTTAAGAATGCTGATGTTTACATTGCAGGTGAGCTCGCTAACTGGTCTTACCTGGATGAAAATCGTATGAGATATAATCCGGAGACAAATAGTTATGAGGCCACCATGCTACTTAAGCAGGGATGGTACAACTATATCTACTTAGTTAAGGACTCTGATGGCAATAAGCTAGCTAACAAATCATTTGAGAGCGATCATTTCGAAACTGAAAATGATTATTTGATCCTTATCTATTTAAGCGAACCTTCATTGCGCTACGACAGGCTGATTGGCAGCAAAATTGTAAATACACTGAAGAAATAATTTCAGCATATAATTTTAGTGCTTCTTGTGCACATCAACTCCATATTGCATAAATATGGCATGTTGAAGGTTAGAGAGAATCTCTGTCATATATTCATTAACAGCCTTAACAGAACCCGGAAGAGTATAAACAAGTGACTTCCCCTTAATTCCGGCCACTCCTCTGCTAAGTAAGGCATTTGGCTTTTCCATACCATATTTAACCCTTATTAACTCCATAATACCGGGTATTTCAAAATCGAGCAGGTCCTTTACGGTATCTACTGTAAAGTCGCGTGGACCAATGCCTGTTCCTCCTGTGGTAATAATTATATTATAGCTCTGTGAAGACTCATTTATTAGCTGTCGGAGTATAGCTACATCATCGGGAATAATCTCTATCTCTGAGTCAAGATCCCAGTTAATTGTTTTAAAGTACTCGTCGAGCAAAGTTTTTACACGGGGACCGCTAAGATCTTCATATTCACCCGCATGAGCTCTGTCGCTCAGGGTAATAACCAATGCATTAAATTTATTCGGTAATATCATGTTTTGTCTTTTCTTTTAGTTCAATATTATCAATAACCATGCCCTTATCAACAGCCTTGCACATATCGTAAACAGTAAGCAGGGCAATGCTTACAGCCGTCAGAGCTTCCATCTCGATACCGGTCTTTCCATGTGACCTGCATATTGCCTCAACCGCTACACCCGAGCTATCAAGCAAGGCATTTACTGCTACCTTATCTATAAGTATATTATGGCACAGGGGTATTAACTCATAAGTTTTTTTTGCAGCCTGCACACCGGCCACTTCTGCAAGGGTAAGTACATCGCCCTTTTTCAATTCATTATCCTTAATAAGCCTGATTGTCTCACCTGCAAGAGTGATATGTCCTCTTGCCCTGGCTTCTCTCAGCTGATCAGGTTTAGCTCCCACATCAACCATCCTTGCTCTGCCTTCTTTATCAGTATGTGATAGTTTACTCATAATGAATTCTTTCTTTTTGGGTACAGATCCCTCGTCGTAAGGCTGTGCCTTACTCGCTCGGGATGACATGCACACCTTGCTCTTTGCCCTTTTTACTTTCCTCAGCTCATCCTGGCTCTTCGCTAAATTGATCCACAGGATCAATTATTAACGCTCAGCCCCCTAAGTTATAAAAGTTTGATGTATTATTCACACTTCCACACTCTGGTTTTTGATCAACTGCCTGTCTGAGAGCCTCTTTGTACCCCAGGTCTCTAACGCTAAACTCAAGATTATTAAACAGGCATGGCTTTACCATTCCATTTGCGGTAAGCCTGAGCCTGTTACATATAACACAATTGCCCCCTTCGCCGCCCTCAACAATGCTAAACTTCCCACCGGAAAGGCTCATCTCCTTAATATACCTTATCTGTAAACCCTTTTCTTCTGCATATTTTGTTACTGCCTGAGCATCGGGCTCGTCATGAGTCTCTTTTATAACACAGTTGATCTTAACAGGCATTAAGCCTTCATTAACAGCAGCATCAATACCCTCAAGGGCAGCATTAATATCGCCACCTCTTGTAAGATAGTGGTACTTTTCCCTATCCATTGTATCGAGGCTTATATTAATCCTGTCGAGTCCGGCCTTCTTGAGATCATGGGCATATTTCCCCAGTAAAATAGCATTACTTGTCATTGACAGGTCTTTAATACCATCAATCTGAGCTATCATACTTACCAGGTCTACAATCCCTTTTCTTACAAGAGGCTCTCCACCTGTTATTCTTACCTTGCTAATGCCTTTAGACACTGCTACCCTGGTAAATTCTGTTATTTCGTCGAAACTAAGAATATCCTTATGAGAAAGGAGCTTTACTCCCTCTTCCGGCATACAGTACCTACACCTCAGGTTACACCTGTCGGTAACTGAAATTCTCAGATAAGTAATTTTCCTGTTAAATCTGTCGTACATTCACTAAATCTCCCTTATTTATCTCCAGTATCCCTATTGGTATTTTCATTAATCCTATTGCATCAGGCAAAGCATTTATATGTGCCGAGCCATGATAGTCGGCCGCTTCAACGCTGGAATCTCCTTTAAGAAGTACCGGAACAAAAGCCAGTCTTTCACCCCTCTTCCTCCTGTAGTCTTTGGAGAGGGTATACGAAAACTCAGCTGCTGTCCAGTTTGAATTAACAGACCTTGCAATCAGAGGTCTTACAAATAATTCAAACTGTACAAAGGACGAAACAGGGTTACCCGGCAGTCCGAACACCAAAGCTGTACTATGAACACCAAAAGTTGTTGGTTTGCCTGGCTGAACTGCCACCCTGTCGAATACTATCTCCACGCCTGCCTTTTTCAGTACTTCAGGGACAAAATCAAAATCGCCCATAGACACACCACCGGTCAGAAGCACAATATCGCAGCTACCAATAGCCTTACTTACAACACTATATGTTTCCTCTTCAGAGTCTTTTGCTATACCAAAATACACAGCCTCAGCTCCTGCCCTTATTACCTGGGCAATCAGCTGGTAGGCATTACTGTTTCTAATCTGACCCTTACCAGGTACCAGGTCTGGCTCCACCAGCTCGTCTCCTGTACTTATTATCCCAATCCTGGGTTTCTGGCTTACTTCTACCTCCGTGGCACCTACGGTTGCCATAACGGCAATATCCTGTGGTCTTATTACTCTGCCTCTTTTCAGAACTATATCACCTGCAGATATATCTTCAGCCTTCCTTGCTATGTTATCTTTTTGTGAGCTACCTGTGTACTTAACCCTGGCATTTTCTTCGACAGCATCTTCGACCATAAAAACAAAGTCAGCTCCTTCCGGTACTGCAGCGCCTGTCATAATCTTTGAACATTCACCCTCTCCCACCATTTTAAGTGCTACCGAGCCTGCAGATATAGTTTCAATTACCTCCAGTTCTTTACCGAGATCACTTCTTTTACAGGCATATCCATCTACGGCTGTCTTATCGAAGGGCGGCATATCCATATCACTTACTATATCTTCAGCCAGCACCCTGCCAAGTGAGTCTATAAAAGTCATCTTTTCAGTTGATATTTTTATAGAATGTTCTGCCACTATTTGCTGCGCTTTCTCAAATGAAATCATATAATTAATTTTTACAATACTTTAATAGAATCCGGCATAAAGCTGATATATATCTCCATACCGGTTTCGAGGGATAGTTTATTGAGTATCTCTTCACTGAAGGTTGCATAGAATGTTTCGCCTGCTTCAATAAATGCTTCATAACCATACTCGGCCCGGTTCAGTTCCTTAATAATTCCGGAAGTACAATTATTATCACATCCGGGACTTTCAATAGACAGCTTAAGATCGGCACTTCTTATCATCAGTATCCCGTCTGAGGGATAAGCACCGGGTGACAGAAGAAATCTAAATCCGTCCAGTCCTGTTGCAATATTATCATCTCCAACTTTTTCGATTTTCACCTTAAAGAAGTTCTGTATACCAGCAAAACGGGCAACAAATCTATTGACCGGCTTACTAAATACCTCTTCTGGTTCTCCGGTCTGAATAATTTTACCATTATGAATTACTCCCACCCTGTCGGCCAGGCGAATTGCCTCACGATAATCGTGAGTAACATGCATAATGGTCATTCCCCGCTTATTAATCTTACGCAGTAATCTTCTTAGATCATCTCTCAGCGGAGTATCAATAGATGACATAGGTTCATCCAGCAAAATAATTTTAGGTGATCTTACAAGTGTCCGGGCTACAGCCACTCTCTGTTTCTCTCCTCCTGAAAGGAATACTGTTTTTCGCTGAAGGATATGCCTGATATTAACTTCTTCGGCTATTGTTCCAACCTTTGTATCTATTTCATCACGATCGAGGCCGATCATCTTTAATGGGTAAGCAATATTTTCAAACACATTCAGGTGCGGGAAAAGTGCAAAATCCTGGAATACAAGACCTATCTCTCTCACCTGAATTTTCTTGTCTGTAATATCCTCGCCATCAAGAAAGAGCCTTCCTTTATCGGCTTTACGCAAACCTGATATCACTTCAAGCAGCTGAGATTTACCTGATCCTGATCTTCCAAGCAGCACAAAATATTCTCCATCGGCTATATCCAGGTTTATATCCTCTAAGGAAAACCTTCCGTAGCTCTTTGATATTTCTGATATTCTGAGCATACTATCCTTCCTGTTCTTTAGTAATATCCTGACTGAAATTTCCTCTTGCCGAGATCATTCTGAGTAGGATAAACACCAGCAGGGCTACTATAACAAATAATAAAGAAGCCGGGCGTGCATATCCAATACCGAACTGATTAAAACGTTCATAGATTAAAACCGGTGCTGTCATGGGATGATAGGCAATAATTACTATCGCACCGAATTCGCTCATACCTCTGGCGAACATCATAATAAAACCCGATGCGATGCTCCTCCATGATAATGGCAATGAAACTGTAAAAAACACTTTTACAGGCGAGGCACCCAGGTTTAAGGCTGCCTTTTCCAGTCTTACCGGAACGGAAGCAAAACCATCACGTGCCGAGTTTATAAGGAAGGACAGGCTGACAAAAGCCATTGCCAGTGCTATACCCACAGGATTACCCACCAGGTTAACACCAAATATTTCCGCAATTTTTCCGAGGACTCCTTCTCTTGAGATAAATCCCAGCAGTGCTATACCTGCTGCTGAATGAGGCAATACAACAGGAAGATCAATAAGTCCCTGCAATACTCTTTTACCACGAAAATTATACCTGGCCATAATCCATGCAAATGGAACAGCACCCAGAGCAAAAAAGAGAGTAGTTAAAAAAGCAACCGAAAGAGTTAGCCACACGCTATCCTGAACTTCTTTATCGCTTACCGTCTCAAAAAATTCAGAAGATGAAGTTTGGAATACAAGTCCTATCAGAGGTGCCAGTATAAACAAAAGCACCAGTGATGAAAGAATCATAATTACCCAGTGAAATGTACTTTTAGTATTCATCTCCAAAAATAATGCTATAACTCATCTATAAAATCAATATCCGCATCAAGCACATCCTGACCATTAGCCAGTATAATCTCACGACCAGGCTCACCAATAAAAAATTTAAGGAACTTTATTGCTTCATCGCGGTTAGGGGCATTATTCAAGAGGGTAATACCGTATACCATTTCACCTCCGGTCATACTAATATATTCTCCGGGAGCCTTCCCTACAATATCAACTGCTACCTTTGAATACAAATTACTCATCCCCGGATCAGACAGATTGATCTCGTCTGGAAGATCAATAAACTTAAAATTATGCTGTAAGGCTACAGACTTATAGATAAAAAAGTAATCAAGAACACCGGTTTCAAGCAGCGCAACAAGGTCGACTTCTTTTGGTCTTATCATATTCTGGTCTTTCGACAATAAAGTTTCTGTAATATCTTCTCTCCCGTAATAGATATCGGCCAGTTTCATTGTCATAATAGACCTGTAGCCACAGGGATCAGAATCGGGATCTGAGCGTCCGTAAATAACCTCTTTATCCATCAGTATCTCATACCAGTTATCCAGGTTTATTTTATCAGAAAATGTAGACTTATCGGTATATGCTATAGACATCGAGTTTGAGGCGAATTTAATATTTATATCAGTATACTCTGGCATTAACATTTCTTCAATTACCCGGTAGTCGGCCGAAGCCATAATATCGCATTCCCTGTTCAGGTCGCTTATTTTCCTGGCACAGGCTACAGAACCTGCACCCTCAAGTTGAATATCTATTCCCGGATTAAGCTTTTCGTATTCTCTCTCCATTTGTTTTAATGGGACAGACAAACTACCGGCGTGGAAAATAATTACTTTATTCTTTCCTGAACCATCGCTGGAACAGGACAGAAGAAAGCTCAGTACTGCGAGGCAGGAAAATAATCTCTTCATTTACTTATTAATTTTTCTAAAAAACTTCTTTGTTGTATCGCTGATTGCAGCATCAAAGTAGCGGGTTAGTTCGCTATAGCCATCGATAAGCTCATGACCTTCAGGTGACAGTTCTGTATGTCCGCCATCTGATCCACCGCGTTTCTTTATAACAAGAGGAAATCCAAGTGTTTTCTCCACCTTATTAACCATCCCCCAGGCTTTTCGGTAAGAAATCTTCATCTCTTCAGCTGCGGCTACTATCGATTTCAATCTGTCAATGGTCTTTAGCAGCTTAAACCCTTCACTGTTCAGGATAATCCTGTCTTCAGTACTTTCGAGGTTCAGTTGATACTTCAGAAAAACATTATAATACTTTGATCCTTTTGAACCAGCCATTTTAGAAGAGGTTTAATTGTCTGCCTGTAGCAGACAGGTTTAGAGGGCTGCAAGCAGCCCCTGTTTAAAGGTTGAAAAACTATTTATACAGGCATTTATAGGCAGTAGTTTCTTCTACCTTTACCTTGAATTTCTTATCCTTCTCGACGATAAATGTTTCAAAGGCACTATAATCTTTCCACTCAGATTCACCAGGTAGCTGAACGGTGAGTTTACCTGATACAACGGTCATATATTCTACTGTTGAAGTACCAAATTCATAGTCGCCCGGCACCATTACACCACAGGTTACAGCACCCTCGCTATTTTCAAGAGCAAGAGACTTTACCCTGCCGTCAAAATATTCATTTACATTTATCATTATTCTTTTATTTAGTTATTTAAAGTGAGATGCAAATTTACATTTTATTTATCCATATCATTTATGATCTAATAAGATTCATTAGCCTGCAGGAAAAGAATATATCCCAGCATTGCCCCTTTCAGATGCCTGTCTGCAAAGAAATCTGATCCCGGTCTGATAATAAACCTTCCATCTTCATGATCGCCTGCATCTACTAATAGAGTTTCTTCCATGTCGCATCTGTTAATAAGCTCTGATATTGAAAAAACTACTCTGTAGGCATCTTTAGCTCCAAAGGCGATCAGACCTGATCTTATATCTTCTGAACTGAAATTGTATGATTCCAGCAAAATATCTGAAAGCGGGGTACCGGAAAAAGTTTGTCCTCCTTTAAATCCGCGACTCAGGCCAAAAAAGACCGTTTTATGGGAGGCAATATTCTTATTCAGACTCTCCTGCTTCTCTATTACGAAATTAATACCTGGTCCGCTAATCCTTATATTAGGTGAATAAACAGGTTTTAGGCCCTTACTCCCCGGAAAGCTTTCAGGAAAGGACCGGATACTTATTTTAACAGGTTGATCAATATTCCTGACACTAAGGTAATCGTTGGCTGCAACCAGCTTGGTATATTGAGGAAGCTCCCACCTGTCATCAATGCTCTTTGGCCATATAGGCTGAACTGAGCTTGCGAGTATAATATCATTACCGGAGGCACTATAATACAATTCGCCCCAGCTAAATACAGCTTTTTCTCCTTTAGCGTTCTCCACTACAATAAATAAATCGGTAGACTGCTTAAACTCTTCTGCATTTTTCTTATTTATAACAAAGTCCTTAAGCAAATCGCAAAGTGAGTATCCATAGTATTGAAAGGCTCCCACAAATTCGGCTTCTGCACTCTTAGCAGAAGGGGCATATTCCTTGACGGTAACCGACCTGAGAAGCAAATTCTTTGTTGAAGGAATGCCAGGGTTTAGTATTTCACCCTCTACCCCGGGTAATTCGCCCTTGAGATTTATTGGCTGGATATTATCAAAGGCATCATTATTATACCTGGCTCTTATTGAATCGTTTTTAAGAAAGAGATTGAGTTCTGAGGCCTTAATTGTTTCTCCTGATATTGCATCAACTTTCTGGGCAAATGCATACACTTGGAAAAAGACCAGTGCTATAATAATAAATAATAATTGTTTCATAGGAAAGTTACTTGAATAAAAGGCTCTGGTAAAGAGGCGAATTTACTTATTTTGCATATCGGTTGCAAGAGGAAGGGTAAAAAAGTTCAGAAGTGTAAGGTATGGTAGGTGGAGGGTGTAAAAAAATGCTGTTATTAATAGTCAATTAATAACAGCACTATAGAAATTATTTATTACCTGCGCATGCAGGAATTCGTCTATCTTACTCCTGATAATCTTTAACAACTTCGATCAGTTCGGGAAGATCCATATTAATCTTCTTAAGGAAGTCAATTTTCGGAACACCATATTTATTCCAGCCCCTTCTATTATAAACTGCATCAAGCAGTTTCTCATACTGATCTTCCCTGTAGGCACGGGTTATAGCCATCTTTTCTTCAGTGCTTTTCCCTTTGGGATCAACTCCAATAAGTTCTTTCATCTGCTTATCGTAGCGTTCTGATCTTGACTCGTATTCCTCGGCTGTTACAGGACCTGCAGCACGATAAGGCTGAGCATCATGTTTTCTTGTGCCATAACCTCTTCGGAGGTTAAAAATTCTCTGGAAGTTATATACTCTTTCCGAGTCTTCTATCATTCTTTTCTTATCAAAATCCCTGCCTGTTACCGATTTATATATTGTTACATAGTTATCTACGTGCTCGGGTACTTTTGCAGGCTCGTCTGTTTCTCCATTATTTTCTGGTTCAACATCGTTCCATGGAAGTTTACACAGACCTACCAGGCCGAACCATGTGCGGAACATTGGGAAATAGTGAAGAGCCTCTGCTTTATCCTCAAAAGTAGGGATCTGATTATTTACCATATCCATAAAGATCAGCCATGCTTCATCGTGCTGAGGCCCTTTATTTGTCATAGCAAATCCTCCCTGCTGAGCGAGAGATTCTTTTGATATATACTCAGAATATTCAAGTCCCTTATTCTCCATGCCTATATCCTGCAGAAATTCCGGTTCACCCCATCCATTTTCAGTAAAGATCTTCTTCATTCTCCTGATTCCCTGGCCTGCGATCTTTCCAAATCCCTCACCCCGGCTGAGCATATGGAGAAGTTCGATAGCGGCATCCTTATTCCCGAAGTTTAGTTTCAGTCCACCGGTACGCTCTTCGTTTAGTATGCCATTTTCGTAGCATTCCATAACAAAGGCGAGTAAGGTACCCCAGGAAATAGTGCATATTCCATAAGTATCGCAATAGAAATTAGCCTCGATAATATAATCAGCATCAAAAATACCGCAATTAGATCCGAGTCCGCCTGCATTTTCATATTCAGGTCCGTCTACAATAACAGTCTGTCCGGCATAAGGACCGGTACTGAGCACGTAGTTATCGACAGCTTTGGCGCAGGCCATATTACATCCTATCCAGCATCCGTCGGGTACACCCTGGGTAAATCTCCTCTTCCACTCTGCTGAATCGATATTCTTAATATCAGGGTGACTTCCGAATTTATAATTATGTACAGGCAGAAGATCATGATCGTCCATTATCTCCATAAGGTGAGCTGTTCCGACCTGCTTCATACGAGCCTGACTATCATCAAGTTCTCTCATCTCCCTGTTGAAATTCTTGCCTCTTTCCATTATAGCTTTCAGGTCGACTACATTATTCAGGTTCCCTTTAACCCCTGAGCACCTGCAAACAAGAGCCCTTACCTTTTTATCCCTGAGTACTGTACCTATACCTCCGCGTCCTGCTTGCTTTAGTCTCACTTCCTTTCTTTTAGGATCATAAAAACTAAAGTTCAGCATTCCGATTAAAGAATTATCTGCTGCACTACCCGCAGATACAACCGACACATTCCTCATATCTTTTTCATCATCGGCAAACATTTCTGTAAAGGTCTCAGCCAATATGTGACTATCTGTCTTCTCCATAGGAATAGTCATTATCTGTACCTTATGGTTTACGCCATCGATATAGATCACAACATCCTCTTCTGATTTACCCTGGAGCTCAAAAGCATCAAATCCGGAAAATTTAAGGAAGGGGCCAAAGAAACCCCCGGCATTCGAATCCATAACAGAATTTGTAGTTGGAGATATCGATACGACTAGCGATTTACCTGAACCTGAGTACTGGGTAATACCACCGATTGGACCAGAAGAAATAATTATCTCATTTTCAGGATCATTCCATGCAGTATCGGGCTTTGTAGCATCCCATAAGTACCTCAGGCCATATCCTTTGCCACCAATAAATTTTTCCTTCATATCAACTGGAACAATCTTTTCCTTTATGTCTCCTGAGCCAACATTTACGTAGAGAGTTTTATCGGTATAGCCCTTGTTGAGAGCCTTCCATTCGTATGACCATTCCTTGAGGATAGTAATTTTTGACTTAAGTACTTGAGAATCCATGTTTTATGTTTTTTAATAATTTCTTATTACAATATGTATTAACAGATATAAAATTAGTATTCAAATATAGATGATAAAATGACATATATCAATATGTTAGAGCTTGCATAACGACTTAGAAGTCCGAAGTGCGGAGTGTGGAGTTCTGAGTATAAAGTTCTGAGTGTGAAGTGTGGAATTTGAAGTATGGAATTTGATTATTAAATATAACTTTGTAAAAATGAAAATAATGAAAGAGCCCCTTGAATATTTTTTTGAGAAGGATGGTTTCAGGCCATCAAGGATTGCTGAGTGGGTAATAGGCGAAAAATATGTTGGGATAATGAATTCCGATGGTTATGTAGGAGTATGTGCAACGCTGGGCACTAAAATGGATGAGGGTTTATTTTTACATAATAAACCTGATATCAATAATCCTGTACACAGGATTATTTTAAATGCATGGTTTAACTCTATTAATAACTACACTGAGATCTACGATGATATAGCTGATATATTCGATGGTATAAATTTCAGGTCGAAGGGCAAAATTATTATGGTGGGATATTTCGAAAGCCTTTACCAAAAATTTACAAAGGAGGGTATAGACCTGGAAGTTTTTGATTTACAGAAAGAAAGTACTGTTTTATCAGATATAAAAGGATTTAACAGAGCAGCAAAAAATTGTGATACCATGATATTAACCGGGACAACAATTTTTAATAATACTTTCAGAGAGGTGATTTCGAAGACCGGTGAGTCCTGCGACATATATTTACTTGGGCCATCGAATATTTTATCGAGGGAAATGTTTAAGTACAAAAACATAAAATTTGTTTTTGGATCAGTTTTTAAAAGAAATGACCGACGTGTTTTCGATCGCATATCAGAAGGCAGGGGTACAAAGGGATTCCTGGAATATCTTGATAAAGTTTATATTAGCAGGGATAATCGAATATGAAAAAAGAAAGAATTTTTTCCCACCTCAAAAAATTCAAGGTAGGTATTGCAGGAGCTGGCGGACTGGGTTCGAACTGTGCTATAGCGCTTGCCAGAACCGGGATAGGAAGTCTGGTAATTGCCGACTTCGATATAGTTGATCAAGGGAATCTTGACAGGCAGTATTATTTTTCAAGTCAGGTCGGTGTAAAAAAGGTTCTTGCTCTTAAGGAAAATATAAAGAATATAGGGCTTGGTACTGATACAGAGGTACACGATATTAAACTTGATCCTGAATCGATATTAAGAATCTACAGCTCTTGTGATATAATCGTTGAAGCATTTGACGATGCAGGTATGAAAGAGATGTTAGCTGATACCGTTTTGTCTGAGTGGCCTGAGAAATATCTTATAATGGGATCGGGGATGGCTGGATTCGGTGAAAATAGTTTACTGCATGATAGACGGCTTGGAGCACAGCTTATAGTATGTGGGGATGAGCTGTCGGAAGTGTCGGAGGATAATCCCCCCCTTGCTCCAAGGGTTGGTATTGTAGCAAATATGCAGGCAAATGCTGTTGTTGAAATACTAATGGAAAAAATATAGAAGTGAATGAATATAATACTAAATAACAGGCCTGAGACTTTTGATCTGGAAGAGATGACTGTAGACCAGATGCTTGAAATAAAAAAATTCTCATTTAAAATGAGAGTAATTAAAATAAATGGCCTGTATATCAGGAAAAGTGATTACAGTACTGCTATAATAAGAGATGGGGATGAGGTCCAGATGCTTTACCTGATGAGTGGAGGTTGATAAGAAGTGCGCTAGAGTGAACTAAAGTGACTAAAGTGAGCTAAATTTTGGAGTTGGTGAAGTCAGGAAGGTGGAAAAATTGTAGTTTTGTAATATGAAGAATCTATTAAGCAGAATATATGATAGGCTACCGGGCTTCCTCAGGAATAAGTATATTATTGCTGTAGTATTGTTTATTGTATGGATTCTTCTCTTTGACAATAATAACCTGATTGATCGATTTCACGATCTGAGGGCACTTAAGCAGCTACAGAACGACAAGGAATATTACACTAACAGGATTGAGGAAGACAGGAGGAAGCTGAATGAGCTAAGAACTGATAATGAAAACCTGGAAAAATTTGCTCGCGAAGAATACCATATGAAGAAGGATGATGAAGATATCTTTATTATAGTAACAGAGGAAGAAGATAAAAAGGAAAAGAAGTAACTACCTTTCAAGGCTTCTATAGTAGATTAAAAGCTCACTTACACTCTCCGATTTAAAATCCATTCCCATTAGTTTCAAAAGGGTGTCTGCTGCATCTGTCACATCTACCTTATTTAGGCTGCCCTCCTTATGGATCCAGTTTAAATATTTAACGACCTTAAACATATTAAACCACGAATAGAATCTTTTCTCAAAAGATTCACTGCTCGCGGTATTAGATTTAATCTCTCTTAACCTTCCGAGCCAATTTTCTTTTTCAAGAAATACAAGCAGGTCGGGGTTTATATCGGCAAGCAGGTCGTGTGATTCCTTATCATTTTCAGCATTATACAGACTGCTTACCTTCAAAAACAGCTCTCTCAGGTAGAGAAATGATCGTGGATTATATGATGTGAATCCCCTGGTATTATTGCTTACAATATCTTTTATGGCCGGGCCTGTACCAAAAGGCACTCTTTCTGATAGTCGTGGTGAAGGGTATACCCCTGTATTATTAAGATAAAAGTACCCCCCCATAGGGATGGTTTTCTGAATAAAGTAGAAGTCCTCACCTGCCTGCTGCCTGTTCATTCCTCCCGACCTGACATAAGTCTCTGCCCTTACAGCTAAGGCAGAGCCAACTGTATGATATACCTCTGGAAACATACTATATTTTAGACCCTGGTAATAGTACCTCAGGTGCAGCTCATAATTTGAAATTGCCCTGTAAACATCTTCCCCGAATTCATTTCCGCTTATTGGATGTTCAAAATAGATCGAGCATGCCCTTCTCTCCTGCATCTTATAAAAATCACTATACAAGCTGATCAGGTAATTCTCAGCCACCAGGCAGTCTGCATCGAGAGAAACAATAATACCTTCGGGCTTATTTATTAAGCTAAAGCGACGAACAGCCTCGTCCATTGCAACCTTTCTTGCCAGTCCGGCCCCCCAACCTTTGATTGCGGGCTTTGCTGTATCAAAAGCATGGAGCCGGAAAGGAAGACTATTGTCCTCCTCCCGGCTCCTGATATCATTAATAGTTTTTTTATTGGTTTCAAGCTCTTTTCTGCCAGCCGAGCCAGAGGCATTAACATGAATAAGAACTTCCACTTCACAAGCAGGTTTCTCACAGCGGGCAAGCGAATCTACAGTTCTTAGTATCTCCGGTTCATTATAGGCCGGAATTATAATTATAATAGCTGTATTTCTGTCTGGTCGGCTTGAAATAAAAGGCGCGAACAGAACCCTGGCAGACAGGTATTCTGAAGCAAATCCCATTACTTATTACTTATTTTCCTGAGCGTAGTACTCGTTGAGTCCTTTTAATACATCCATGGTAATATCATTTGCCTCATTTGCCATAAGAACCGGTCCGCCAAATGATCTACCAAGAATATATTGATAATCTTTATCATTATTATAAACTTCAAGATACTTATATATATAATCCAGAACTGACCTGTTCATTACCTGCTCTTCTTCCATAAGATCATATTGCAGCTGATCTCTGAGGTTTACAAGCTCCTGCTGCTGCTGTAATAACGACTGCTCCATCTGTGCTGCTGTTGCTCTGGTTACAAGACCCTTACGAACTTTATCCTCGTAATCTTTAGCACCGCTTTCGTATTTGGCACCCTTTGAATTTAGTTCTGCCTCAGCACTTCCTTGTTTTTCAAGCAGATCATCCCTCAGCTCAAAATACATATTAAAATTATAGATTATTGAGTCTATCTCAACAAAGGCAATACTTCCCTGAGGTGCGTTTTCAACGATTCTGTCTTCTGACACACCACTCTTTTCATCATTATCAGTAAACTCAAGTACAAATAACAATGCAACAGCGGCAAGAGCTACAATACTAAATATTAAAGGCAACTTCTTCATTTCTAATAGTAAATTGGTTAAACTTAACAGGCCACAAATATAAGAAAATTAATCAATTTATAAATTGTGAAAATACAAATGATTAAGCCTGCTAACTCCCTAGAATTCGGGACATGGAACAGCCCTGAACCTTCTCCTGTTGGCTCCGAATGTAGTTGTGATAAACTCATAAACCACAGATATTTCATGAGCACCCCCTGTTGAACCTAACAGGTTTGATATGGTAAAATCGTAGCTATATCCAATATGTACATCATTGGTCTTAAATCCGACCAGTGCAATAATTGCATCTCCGGCCTGACTTGTAACAAGAGGAACACCCCTGTACCAGAAACCGAAGATAATAGGATCCCTGTAATAGTATAATCCTATATCAGACTGAAAGAAACTATCCTGATATTTAAAATTCGCTGCAACACTTAATACTTCATTATACTTATTACTCCTTAACATTCTGCCCCTTCTGGTAATCTGGTATCCTCCAAACACATTAACCTTAACCGGAATTCGCGTATCAGTATCTCCGTATAATGAGACTTTTGGTTTAAGCAGATGGTCGACAGTAAAGCCGGCCCATATCCTGTCGCTAAAGAAGAGTGCCGATGCAGCAAAATCGATATCTGCAACACTCTCGAAGGGAGGAACATTTACTGAAGGGGTTATTCCCCCTGCAGTTATCTGACTGTTCCATATCAGTTTACCATAATTTAAGCCAATATGTGCAAACTTGAAATTAATACCGGGCCTGAAATGCCATTCCTGGTTTAACTGCACATCGTATGCATAAACAAGTCCTATATTTGTTTGGGCCAGGTCTCCTGAACCGGCTACATCATAGGTTGCCAGCACACCCACACCAGACTTGAAGTTGGGCAAATACCTATCGTATGAAAAGCTATAGGTGTGGAACACTCCCGGTATGGCAGGCCACTGATTCCTGTAGTTAATCGAAATACGATTTTCTTCAATAGCACCTGCAAATGAAGGTGCCAGGTATAGTGAATTCGCATAAAATTGGGAGAAATGCGGATCCTGACCATATATTTTAAATGTGGATAAGCCCGCAACTAATATTAGCCAGATATATTTTCTCAAGTTCTGCAATTCGGATTCGTTAAGCCTAGTTAAGTACGAAAATAGTTAAATCATATTAATATACTATAACATTAATACGTTTTTTACCCCTATTAATGTTACGTTAAAAGGTATTTTTCTTAAAGATATCTTTCTCCTTAACTAAACACAGGAAATATTAAAACTAATATTATGTTATAATTACCTTCTGGGTAAGAGAGTTATATCACCAGCCTGTACGAAGGGGTCGCCGTTTTTAAATATACCACGGACTTTCCAGATATAGACCCCGGGATCAACTTTTTGTCCTTTATAGTAGCCATCCCAGCCAATATTTATATCGTTAGTTTCAAAAATCATTAATCCACTCCTGGTAAAAATCCTGAGGTTATATTCGGTTACACCTGACCAAACGGGATGGAAAACTTCTGATTCAATATCAGTCCTGCTGGAATAGTAACCACCTGTTGGCCCACCATCGTTAGGAACGAAGGCATTTGGAAATCTCAGATAACAGCTGTTCTCCCCAAAAGCATCGGTAATAATAAGACTATCTATGCAACCATGCTTTGATATTGCATATAATTTGACGCTATATGATCCGAACCTCTCGTACTGGTGATAGGGTTCAAAATCCATACTGCTTTGTCCGTCACCAAAGTCCCATTTCCATTTAACCGAATTTTCAGAATAATTATAGAACATTACCTGTTCTTCGGGCAGGATGGGATCGCCAGTATTTACTTCAAACCTGGCTAGAGGGAGGGGATAAACATCAATATCTGTCGTCTTTGAAGCAAGCTCTCCATTATTACCAAACACAAGCAGTTTAACAGTATATCTTCCCTCCTCATCAAAAATCCAGACGGGGTCTTTTTCCCTTGAGTATCCGCCATCACCAAATTCCCACATGCATGAGTCATAGCTGGAAGACAGATTAGTAAAGCTAAGTCTGAGAGGTAGGCACCCACTTATCATATCGACTTCAAAGCTTGCCGATGGTGAGGGTTTAATAAGATTATCCTTGCTTAATATTTTGCTATCTCCAACAATAATATCCTTCTCAATATTTGAATTACTTATCTCTATATATTCAATAAGCTGCTCTTCTCTTTTATGGCTGGCTAAAGTATCATTAATTATTTTCGTGTCGGAAGTAATTGTTACAACCTTGCTTGATGCATCTGCAGATCCTTTACTTGGCTGACTAGGCTCAACATGGGCAGTCACGTCTGTCTTTTCTACTTTCTCAACAGGTAATTTATTAATAAGAAGATCAGAGTCGGCTGGCTGATCAGAACTTCTGTCTTTAAGCAATACAGACAGGGTGATTGCAGCGATACCAGCAAGTGCTGCACTCAGGTAAAAAACATTAAACCGTCCGGGTGAAAATCTAAAAAATTCTTTGAACCTTAATTTTTTCTCAAAACGTGGCCAGAAACCTTTATCAGGAGTTACTTCGAAATTCCGGAACTGTTCCCTGTAAATTTCTTCTATGCTTCTATCTGGTTTATCCGTTTTCATTTAATACCAATCACAAATACTGCGGCGCTGTTTTTTTTATTTACTTACAAGATGCATTACTGCATATTCGTCATCTTCAATCTTATAATCTTATAATCTTATAATCTTTTAATCTTTTAATCTTTTAATCTTTTAATCTATTTATAGTTCTCCAGTTTTTTCTGTATAAAAGACCTTGCCCTTGAATACTGAGATTTTGATGTGTTTACGTCAATATTCAGCATCTCAGCTATTTCTTTATGTTTATAACCCTCTATCGCGTAGAGATTAAAAACTGTCTTATAACCATGGGGCAATTGGTCAAGAACTGTTTTAAGCTCTCCGGCTGTAAAAGGGGTATCAGGGAGATCGTCTTTACCTGCCTCACTTGTATATAGTTCCTCGATCTCAACATATCTCTTATGCTTTAGATTCTTATGATAATGTGTAATCGAGGTATTTATAACAATCTTCCTCATCCATCCTATAAAAGAACCTTCTCCGGAATAATCTCCAATATTCAGATATATCTTCAACATGCTCTCCTGCAGAATATCTTCTGCCTCCGGTACATCACTTGCATATCTGACACAAATACCCAGGAGCATACCGGAATACCGGTCATACAGGCACTGCTGCGCCCTTTTTTCCCTCTTTTTACATCCTGATAATATTTGTTGGTCGTTCATCATTTTCCGGACCATTTTTTAGACCTGTATAAGGTGTAAATGGTTGCACTCTGGTTAATAAAATTAAAATTATGTGTTTTATTTCTATAAACAATAGAGATCAGCTACGAAGATGTAACGAATTATGTCAATTTATGTTTCAAATTAATAATTATTATCTCCATTACTGATAAAGGTCATTTTCTTAATATTAAAATGATTTACCTTTGGTCTGAAATCAAAACCAGAAAAAAATACTTAAATGTTTAATAAGTTTATTGCATCGATTCTACCATACTTCCCTAAAAGATTTGTATGGATATTCTCAAAGCCCTATGTGTCGGGTGAAACAATTGAAGACGCACTAAAGGCTTCAAAAGAATTAAACAGTAAGGGTATTAAGGTAACCCTTGATGTACTGGGTGAATTTATAAAAGATCTGGATGAAGCGGAGGCGAACAAGAAGGAATACCTGGAGCTTATTGAGCTTGCAGAAAAGAGTAATATTGACGGAAACTATTCGCTTAAACCTACCAGTTTTGGACTGCTGATAGATAAAGACATATGTTATAGTCATATCAGGGAAATTGTTGCAAGTGCAGCATCTTATAATAATTTTGTAAGAGTCGATATGGAAGATTCAACCTGTGTTGATCTGGAAATTGAGTTGTTCAGAAAACTCAAATCAGAATTTCCTGAAAATGTGGGCTTAGTTTTGCAGTCTTATCTGAAACGAACTCATAAGGACATCCAGGATATGCTTGATCTGAATTCTGAAAAAGTACCTCTTAACTACAGGCTATGCAAAGGTATTTACGTGGAGCCTGCCGAAATTGCATACAAGAAATATGAAGAAGTAAATCAACACTTCCTTGAGGACCTTGAACTGATGTTTCAAAACAAGATATATCCGGGGATCGCCACTCACGACAAATTTCTGATTGAAGGAGCATACAAACTGTTAGAGAAATACAAGGTTCCCAAAGACAGCTATGAATTCCAGATGCTCTATGGTGTTACTCCCGGCCTCAGGCAAAGTATACTTGATGCAGGACACACTATGAGAGTATATGTTCCGTTTGGGAAGGAATGGTTTGGCTACTCTACAAGAAGGTTAAAAGAAAATCCTAAAATGGCCTGGCTTATTATGAAAGCTATCTTCGTTAAAGGATAATAATTTATGTTATAGGGTAATTTATGCAGGGTGCTCTTTTCAGGGCATCCTGTTTTTTTCTCTTTTTTCAAGCAGACTTTCCCGATAAAGCTCAATCATCCTGTTTATCTCCCTATTTGAAACGTGTGGTTCAGGAGGCAGCGGTTTTTCAGGCAGTCCGTTTTTCAGAAGGTATATGGCTGCCGGTATGGTCGAAAAGACATTTAGTCCAAGCATCTTATCTGAAGGAATACCTCCCCTCTCATTTGCAGTAACTATCTGTTTCCTTTGTAATAATTCATAATTGGATCCAGGATCTCCCAGGGCTGCTTCACTATTTAATCCCTGGTAGGTAGCTACCTCAAGGTTATTTCTGGCATTTAAAAATTCTTCTGAAACTTCAATATTTGTATTTCTGAATTCTGACCTAAGGTCTCCCATCCTGGGCAAAACTATTACTTCTCCGATCGCAAGTGTGTCGGTCTCCATAAATATTCCTGCCACAAAACTATTACCAACAAGGGTATCTGAAAGTTTAAGATTAAAATCAGAATAACCCATATAAGAAAATACTACAGTGTCATTACGTTTTATATACATTGAAAACTTACCCTGGTCTGTGGTTGCCCCTCCAAAGTCGCTATTAATAATATAATGAACATTAGACAGAGGTTTTTGAGTCGAAGCATCCATTACCAATCCGTGCAATAATATTTGCTCACTCAACTTTGATTCCTGTGCTTTTGCCAGATCACCTGAAATCAAGATAACAATTACCAGAATAATAAAATATTTCCCTTCTCCCATATTAATATCACAATTTAATAATCAATTCTTCAAGTGTGCGTTTGGGAACATGATGAACATTATCCTGATCGCGCCAGTATTTAAAATCATTATCTCTGATATCTTCAATAACAACCTTCTCAACAGGAATGCCCAGTGCTACAATCAATAATATTTCTAAATGATCGGGCAGTCCAATTTCATTTATAAGTCCCTTCCTGTCGACAGAGGCGATCATACAACCTCCATATCCCTTCTCGGTAGCGCCAAGAAGGATTGACTGAGCTGCTATTCCATGGTCGACGAAATAATTATCAGCTACAGACTTATCGCCCAGAATAATAATATAGGCTGAAGGCCTCTCACCCTCTTTAGGGCCATCCCAATCCTTAAGATAACCTGCCCACTTTGTAAAAGGAAAGATTCGTTTACAGTCAGACTCACTATTATAGAGCAGGTACTTAAGAGGCTGCCTGTTTGTTCCCGATGCGGAATGGCGGGCAAGATCAACAAGGGAAATCAGTTCTCTATCTGATATTCTGGCAGACTCATTAAAGCGCCTGTAGCTTCTGTTCTTTTTTACCAATTCAGAAATATTCATGCTCCTCTTTATTATATATTGTAAAATTAAAAAAAAAATCGCCCCCTGGGACGATTCTTCAAATACTTTATATTTTCTGTTCGTAAATCTTATATCCTCTCTGCTATCTTATCCCAATCTAGTATTTCCCAGAATGATTTCAGATAATCGGGACGCTTATTCCTGTAATCTATATAGTATGCATGCTCCCAGACATCGCAGGTCATTATAGGTCTCAGACCTGATTTAAGAGGATTTCCCGCATTCGACTCCTTAACAATTGTTAACTTACCCTTATCATCCATAGCAAGCCAGGCCCAGCCAGCTCCAAAAAGCGTGGCAGCTGCCTTATTAAATTCTTCCTTCATTTTTTCAAAGGATCCGAATGAGTCATTTATTGCATCTGAAAGTTGCCCTCCTGCTACACGACGACCATCTGCTGAGAAAGAATTAAAGTAAAAAGTATGGTTCCATACCTGGGCAGCATTATTATATATGCCACCATCAGCTTTCTTAATCAGTGTTTCCAGATCTGCGTTTTCAAATTCGGTTCCCGGAACAAGGTTATTCAGATTGTTTACATAAGCCTGATGATGTTTCCCATAATGGAAATCAAGTGTTTCCTCACTGATATGGGGTGCCAGTGCATCCATCTTATAAGGCAATTTTGGCAATTCATGTATCATTTCAAATATGTATTTAATGGTTAATAGTATATACAATTCCAACATTATCAAGTTCGCAATTGTTCATCAGAAAACAAAATAAAATGCCCGGAAGACAATTAAATTTATCATTATCTTCGACAAAACACTTTTAAATGAACAGGAAGATTCTGGATCTAGCGGTTCCGAACATTATAAGTAATATCACTGTTCCTTTGCTTGGCATAGTTGATATAAGCCTTATGGGCCACCTTGAATCTGATTCCTATATAGGGGCAATTGCTCTGGGTTCGTTGATTTTTAATTTTATTTACTGGGGCTTCGGCTATCTCAGAATGGGAACGAGTGGTTTTACAGCGCAGGCACTCGGAAGAAGAGATCTCCCTGAAACCATCAATGTATTTTCAAGAGCCATTTTGATTGCACTCGCCGGGGGCATAAGCTTGCTTGTTCTGCAGCAAGCTGTTGAATGGCTTAGTTTTAATATTCTGAAGGGTGAAAAAGAAGTTGAGATGCTTGCTGCAAGTTATTTCAGGATAAGAATCTGGGCAGCGCCTGCAACCCTGCTTCAATTTGCCTTTATGGGTTGGTTTATCGGAATGCAGAACGCAAAAATTCCCATGGTAATTGCTATAGTTAGCAATGCCTTAAATATTGCATTCAATTTTCTTTTTGTAATGGTCTTGGGGCTTGGTTCTGACGGTGTTGCCTATGGCACAGTAATAGCTCAATACATTGGTTTGCTTGTGGCTCTTATTTTTTTCCGGAAATACTTTAGGAAACTTTTTAAATACTGGAACATAAATGCAGCCTTAAAACTTGCCAAATTAAAGGAATTTATGCTGCTTAATACCGATATATTTATTCGTACAATGTGCCTTGTACTGGTATTCTCGTTTTTTACAGCAAAATCAGCCAGTGCAGATAATGCCACAACTGGTGATAATACTATTCTGGCAGTGAACTCAATGCTTATGCAATTCTTTATGTTCTTTTCTTTCTTTATAGACGGCTTTGCTTATGCATCGGAAGCCCTTATTGGCAGGTTTATAGGTTCACGCAGCAGGGACTCTCTACAGAAGCTTATTAGATTGCTTTTTGTATGGGGACTGGGAATCAGTCTTTTATTCACCTTACTATATCTTTTCGCCAGTAAAGCGATAATTGGTCTGCTAACCGATCTGCCGGAAGTAAGAGAAAATGCTCAGCCCTATGTTTTCTGGGTAATAATGATACCTCTTGTATCATTTTCGGCCTTTCTCTGGGATGGTATTTTTATTGGTGCAACAGCAGGTAAGGCAATGAGAAATGCAATGCTGATTTCAACCCTGACAATATTTTTTCCTTCATACTGGATTTTATCCGGCATTATAGGTAACCACGGACTATGGCTTGCATTTATTCTATTCCTGGGTGCAAGGGGAATAACTATGTCCTTACTGGCGAAAAAAGCAATATTCAGCAGGCTTACTATAAAGGAATAAATATATCCTGCCTTACATCGGGAATAACCGACCTGGAAAAGGCTTCAGAATATAATCTTCTTACTGCTGACTTACCATCCTCTCCGAGAGCAATGGTGTAGTTATTAACATACAGATCAATATGTTTCTGCATTACGCTCTTTTCCATTGTAACAGCGTATTTTCTTACATATTCAAATGAAGATTCAGGATTATTGAAAGCAAACTCTACGCTTCTTCTAAGCGAACGGTCGACTGCCATTGCTATATCATCGGGCAGTGATCTGCTGATTGCAATAGCTCCAAGCGGAATCGGTAAGCCTGTGAGCCCGTCCCAGAACTCACCAAGATCTGCTATCTTCCTAAGACCTCTTTTTTTATAGGTAAACCTGTTCTCGTGTATTAATAAGCCGGCATCTGCTTCATTGTCAAGCAAAAGCTGCTCAATATCGCTAAAAAGATATTCCTTCGTATTCTTAGCGCCAGGCCAGGCTATCCCGAGCAGAAGATTGGCCGTAGTATATTTGCCCGGTATTGCGATCCTTGCAGATCCTAGATCATCGGAGGATATATCCCTCTTGCTTACCAGCAAAGGACCGTTATTATGCCCGAGAGCACTACCCGAATTTAATACCCTGTACTTATCAGCAATATATGCATATGCATGATATGATATTTTAGTAATATCGACACCGCCTCTAAATGCCTGCTTATTAAGCTCTTCTACATCACCCAGCACGGGGACGAAAGTAAGACCCTCGGTATCAATCTTCCCATTTACCAGGGCATCAAAAATAAAAGTATCATTCGGACAGGTTGAATAAGCCAGTGTGAGTTTCATCCTTAAATTATTTTTTCCATAATAAGACTAAGAGCATTTTCAAGCCCTTTGAGTGCCTTTTCAATATCCCACTTTTCTCTATCCCTTGGTTCCACTAAGTTAGAAACTGTGCGCAGGGCAATTACTTGTATTTTTTCCATTCTGCCAACATAAAGTACAGCAGCAACCTCCATAGTCTCAATATCAGGCTTATATTTCTCAATATATTCCTGAATAGTTTTTTCATTTCCCGAGGCTGTGTTAACTGTTATACCCTTAACCATCTTAAAATATGGCCTCAGGAGATCAGCCAGCAAAGGCTCACAAGATATTATTCCATTTTCGAAAGGGAATTCACTGGATGCCATCAGCCCATACTCCCAAACATTCATAAAACCGCTTCTTTCTTCAATACCCAGGTCAGCAAAAGTATCCTCGGCCACAACAAGAGCATCACCAATAAGGTACTCAGGACTAAAAGAACCGGCAATCCCAACATTCACAATATAGTCGGGTTTATTATTTCTGAGATATTTCATCAGAGAGTAAACTGTTATAGCAGAGCCTACTCCCGTAAGCAGAAAATCGATCTCAAAATTCTCGCTGTGATCAAGATTCTTAACAGCTAAAAGCTCCCTTTCTGTTGCCGCCGTAATAAGTATACTGGTTTTCAATACTGCTGAATTATTAATAAAACAATTTCATAAAGATATTGTTTTTCCGGATAAAAAGGTCCAAATTTGAATTCTTACTTAAGTAGAATTATTAGTAGTTTTATGGTATATCTTACTAGAAGAGAGCGTTTTAGTGCAGCTCACAGGATGTTCAGACCCGACTTTGACGATAAACAGAATGAAGAAATGTACGGTCTGTGTTCGAATCCACACTGGCATGGTCATAACTATATACTCTTTGTTACTGTAAAAGGTGATATTAACCCTGAGATAGGTTACCTGATAAATCTGAGCAGGCTAAAACAAATTATAAAAGAAAACATTATTGATAAACTTGACCACAAAAATCTCAATACCCAGGTTGACTTTATGAAGAACAAGATTGTATCTACTGAGAACCTGGTAATTGGGATATGGAATATTCTCGAACCCGTAATTAAGGAAGAAGGTGCAGATCTTCACTGTGTAAGGATAGAAGAAACAGAGAATAATTTTATTGAGTACTATGGCTAACAAAATTGCATAAATAAGTAAATGCATTATTATAATAGTTTATTATGGATATAGTTAATAACGGAAAAGGCGATCCTACCGACGAAGGTTATGTCAGGATTGAAAGGTGGGACGACGAAAAGACAAATAGTATTGCTGAACGATATAAAGAAATAATTGATCTCCTTGGAGAAGACGTTGAGAGGGAGGGATTACAGGATACACCTATCAGGGTAGCCAAGGCAATGCAGTACCTTACCCAGGGTTACAATCACGACCCTGTAGAAATTCTGAATTCTGCCATGTTTGAAGAAGACTACCAGCACATGGTACTGGTTAAGGATATTGATATATATTCGATGTGTGAACATCATATGCTGCCCTTTTTCGGGAAGGCACATATTGCGTATATCCCTAACGGAAAGATAACCGGTCTCAGTAAACTTGCAAGGGTAGCCGAGGCATATAGCCGTAGACTGCAGGTCCAGGAAAGGCTTACAGTACAGATCAGGGATTGCATTGAAGAAACCCTAAAGCCCCTCGGTGTTGCTGTAGTAATTGAGGCTCAACATATGTGCATGCAGATTAGAGGAGTACAAAAGCAAAATTCGGTAACTACAACATCTGCCTTTACAGGATGTTTTTTGAAAAACCTCCAGACCAGGGAAGAGTTCTTCCATATTATTGGGCGGAGACTTCATTAGAGAATAATTACTATTTTTGCCGACTTAAACAATAAAATAATTTAGATATGCACGCATATGTCTTTCCCGGACAGGGAGCTCAATTTGTTGGTATGGGATCTGATCTCTACAGGTCCAATCCTGTTTGTAAGGAAATGTTTGATAGGGCAAACGATATATTGGGATTCAAAATTACCGATATAATGTTTGAAGGAACAGATGATGAGCTAAAACAGACAAAGGTTACTCAGCCAGCGATCTTTCTCCATTCAACAATTATGGCAGTAGCTCTTGGTGCCAATTTCAAACCTGATATGGTAGCTGGTCATTCGCTGGGAGAGTTTTCAGCTCTTGTAGCCTCTAAGACCTTATCCTTTGAAGATGCACTTGTTCTGGTATCCAAAAGAGCCATGGCCATGCAGAAAGCCTGTGAGATTGAGCCATCAACCATGGCTGCTATTATTGGTCTTGATGATAAGATCGTAGAGGATGTTTGCAACAATATAGATGAAGTAGTGGTACCTGCCAACTATAATACTAATGGGCAAATAGTTATTTCGGGAAGTATTGAAGGAATAGACAAGGCGATCAGTATCCTTACTGAGAAGGGAGCTAAGAGAGCTTTAAAGCTTGCTGTTGGTGGTGCTTTTCATTCACCACTTATGGAACCTGCAAGAGCTGAGCTGGAATGCGCTATTAATGAAACTGATTTCAGCAATCCCATCTGCCCTGTTTATCAAAACGTAAATGCCATGCCTTCAAATACGCCGGAGCTTATTAAAGAGAACCTGGTAGCTCAGCTGACATCGCCTGTAAGATGGACTCAAAGCGCCCTTAACATGATTGCAGATGGGGCAAAGCTATTTACTGAGGTTGGTCCGGGAAGTGTACTTGCAGGATTGATTAAGAAAGTCGACCGGACTGTCCAGGTTGAAGGAGCACAAGCTCTTATTAACGGCAAATCAGAGGCCTGAAGCCACTATTTTTTGGGAGGAAGCATAATGATTCCTCTGTGTATCCGGCCATCAATCTTAATATCAAGAGCTTCCTCAAAGCGTATATGTCTAAGGAATTCATCCTGATAGACAGCATCCATTTTATCCAGGAATTCAACATTATAGTGACCATCTTTAATAAATGGATTAATAGTAAAATATCCGACCCTGAAGGAAGTAATATTCTGGAAGAAATGAGTGCCCTGGCTAGGATCGATCCTGTAATTTTCGAGTCCCGACTCTATAATTACCCTGGCCTGTGATATCTGTGGCCACTTTGTGGGAATGCCCAGCCATGGATCAGTAGATCCCCACCTACCGGGTCCGATAAGCACATAATTAACAGATGATTTAATAAACTGGTTATTTATGTTTTCGAGTATGGTAACAATCTTTTTATTATTCTCGGCCTTAAAACTCTCGGGGCGTACATAAATAATATCTTTTATCCCCTTAATCAGACCATTACCAAGAGCTGAATCTGAATATACGATTGTATCCTCTTTTTTCACCGAATCAATATCCACCTGGTAAGACTGGTCATTATCAACTATAGGCCTTATCTGGAGAAAATTAAATACCCTGGGCATCTCAGATTGCATCTCAAGATTAGCAGCAAATTCAATCTCAATCGGGTTACCCATCTCCTTCTGGCCCAGGTCAAGTAATTCATCAAGGATTTCCGCAAGAGGGAAAGTATTATATTTCAATATATTATCAAATGTAATAATATGCTTTCCCGGATGGCTTATTCCAGGTCTGATAATATTAGATTGCAGATCATAACTGGAAGCAACGTGCTTAAGGGTACTCTTACTTTCGGCATCCTTAATTCTCTTTTTAACGATATTTACTCCGTCGTCAACAGATGGAATAAAGCTATCGACATTAAGGTCCAGGGCAAGAAATTCCTTCTGTGTTTCCCTGAGGGCAGACTCAGGAGAAGATAGTTGGAGTATTTTTTTGGGATGCTTTGGTGAAAAGCGCAATGAAGCACCTCCATCGACGATTAGCTTACCAAGGCCCATAGCTATATTTGCTATTCCGTCTTCAGCTTTTTCTGAACCAATCGGGTAAAAATTAATAGACCTGGCAACACCCGAGAGGGTTGGATAATAAATGTCTCCATGCTTGTTACCGCAGACCTCCTGCAAAACAATCCCCATTTTCTCTTCATCGATAACATTGGATGTAGCAGTCATATAAGCCCTGCTGCTATGATAATATACCGAGGCATACACTTCCTTAATGGCATCCGAAAGCATCTTTACCATAAGACTGTTTTCGGGTATCCTGGGGATCATATAAGTAGAATATATTCCTGCAAAAGGCTGGTAATGTGAGTCTTCAAGCTTACTGGATGACCTAACAGCTATAGGATGGCTATTCGAAACAGCAAGGAAGGCATAAAGATCCTGGTAGACCCAGCCTGGCAATTCAGAATCTACAAACCTCTTAAGTATCTCTTCATCACCCATCTCACTCAAGCCTATACTATAGAGATTATTTCTTTCCATAAACTCATCAAAAACATCGGTACTCAATACCACTGTCCGCGGTATTGTAATTAGTACATTTTTGAACTTATTAAACAGCTTATAGCGCTTAATAATTGAATTTATAAATGCCAGTCCCCTGGCTTTACCACCTATAGACCCATCACCAATCCGGCTAAATATAAGATACTCATCAAAGGAAGTCCTGTCGAACTTTGCAATTACACCCCTACCCTTTCCAAGCCTGAAACTTGAGATTGCTACATATATAAATCGACGCATCTCTTCAACCGATTCAAAATCTTCTCTCTGAATAAACTTGAACATCTGTGCAACAGGAAATAAAGCACGGGCATTAAGCCACTTTGAGAAATGATTGCGTTCTGCATGGTAAACAAGAGACTCAACGGGCAGGCTTAGTAACTTTTGCTGAAAACTCTGCAGATCTGTAGCCACACCAATAGCTTCCTTGTTTTCAGGATTTCTGAATACAAAGGGTCCGAAAGCAAGGTTTTGAATAATAAAGTTGCGCAGTTCAATAGATAAGCTCTTTGAGTACTTATTAATAAAGCCCACTTCCAGTTTATCGGCTATTTTTTTACTCGCGGCATCAGATGACTGAAGCAGGAAGGGCATATTATTATCATCTTCAAGAATAATCTTACATAGCTCTATACCTGCATTAACATTTCTTTCTCCTCCTCTTTTATAGCTTATATCCGATATTACACCCAGGCAATTGTACTTGTACTTCTGATAAAGGTCGATAGCATCTTCAAAATTAGTAGCCAGGAGAATTTTAGGCCTTCCCCTCATTTTAAGCATCTTCTGGTGTGGATTCAGGGCCTCCTGCTGGAAATCTCTAGATTGGGCCAGAATTATTTTATAAAGATTAGGGAGGTAGGTTGAAATATACCTGATTGAATCCTCCACCAGTATAATAGTCTGAACACCGATAACTTCCACATCATACTCAGCATTCATCCTGTCCTCAATAATCTTTATAATTGCAAGTAAGAGACTAGCGTCGCCAAGCCAGCAAAAGACATAATCCACATAACTCAAATCTTCCTTTTCAAGGTGCAGAGTAATCTCCCTTGAAAAGTATGTTAAGGCAACTACCGGGATTTCAGGACATTTATCCTTTATTCTTTTTGAAAGCGAAAATATATCAGTGTTTCTCAGGTTAAGCATTGATATTACAAGGTCGATCTTTTCATTATCGAGTATCTCCATCGCCTCCTCAACGCTGTCGGTCTGCAGAAAAGTTGGGGGGTAGCGCAGGTTGAGCGAAACATATTCGTTAAAGATCTGCTCATCGACACGCCCATCTTCTTCAAGCATATAATTATCATAATTGCTGCATATAATAAGAACCTTATGTATTCTTCTCTGCATCAACAGGTTGAAAGAAGTATCACTAAAGTCATACTTCTGGAGTTCCATTATTCCCTCAATAATTGCCATAGCTTCTATTTACAATCAATTACTGCGATTCTCTTCTTTCCATCCATCCTGATAGCCATCTTTGATTCGAAGCACACGTGGGTAAAGAATTTACCTTTTTTTATAAGCTTCTGCTTTTTCAGCTTCTCCCAGTCGATAAGCTCTTCTGGATCGGCATGGTTTATAGAAAAGTAACCGACATTCATAGACGTTACATTATGGAAGAAATGTGAGCCCAAAGATGCATCCAGTGGAAAATCGGGTAAACTGACTTCTACTATTACCTTTGCCTGTGATATTTGAGGCCAAACTACCGGAACACCTATAAACTTATCTCTTGTACCCCATCTTCCCGGACCAATCAGGATGTATTTCTTCCCTTTTTTGATCATCATATCATTTATTTCATCAATCTCCATTGCCATCTCTTCAGTTTTTGAGTTATCAAAATCATCGGGGGAAATATAAATGACATCTTTTATATCTTCTATTTTACCATTACCCATACTATGATTTGATATCAGAAGAGATTTATCCCTGTCTATTTTCTTAGGATCAATATTGTAACCTCCTCCACTTCCAACCAGTGGTTTTATCTGAAGAAGGTAAAAGCTTGCTCTGCCATTTTCGTCTTTTGTCAGATCAACTGCATATTCAATTTCAACAGAGGTACCGAAAGCTTCTTTTACTACATCGAGTATGGTACTTATAGTCTCGGCCAGGGGGATATAATCATATTTAAGTATGTTGGCGAAATTTATTACCCGCGGGCCATAGCTATCCAGCCCAGGAATTATAGAGTCATTATCAGGATTATAAACTGAGGCACAATGTTTCAGGTTACCGTGTTTCTCGGCCTCAGAAACATCGAGCTTAATAAGTCCTGCATTCTCACCCTCCATCAGGTCGATCGAGGTTTTAGACATATCGACAGCATAAAAATTGACCTGTGTGTTTTTTGATATATCGGCCTGTGATACTATATCAATAGAAGGGTAGGCTGGAGAAAAACGGTAAGCTCTTTCACCTTCAACGACATATTGCCCCAATCCTACTGCAGCAACAGCAAAGCCCTCCTCCGGTTTCATATGAGCTACAGGGTAATAGTTATGCGATTGGGCAGTTCCTGATATATGCGGGTAATATGCATCATCAAACCTGTTACCAACCACTTCCTGAAGCACGATTGCCATCTTTTCCTGCTCTATTTTATAATTAATAGCTTCAAAATAAGTCCTGGCACTCTTCGAATAGATTGAGGCAAAAACTAGCTTAATAGCATCTGAAACCAGTTTAATCCTCATATTCAGGTCGGGTTGATTATTAGGCAAGAGGTAGGTCCCGAATATCCCTGAAAACGGCTGATTGATAGAATCTTCGAAGAGACTGGAAGAACGTATGGCGATAGGCTTATTCATAAGTTTCAGAAAAGACTTCAGCTTTTTTTCCAGAGTGAATGTGAGATTCGATTTAATAAACTCTTCTTTTAGAGCATAAAAATCTTTAATCTCGCTAATCTTCTTTCTGAGCTTATTTGTTTCGATAAACATATCAAACTCATCTGTACCAATTATCATAGTAATCGGACTTCTAAGGTTGATATCGGGCATCAGTTTCCCAACTTCAAAGCTATATATAAGGGTATTGACAAAAGCCAGACCCCTCCCTTTACCTCCCAGTGATCCGCCGGACAGGCTTACTACATTTGATTCGTCGAGTGCTGCAGATTCCTCAAAATTTACGATTTTACCCTTATCGTGCTCCCGCCTTCGCTTCCTTATCAGATCAAGCAGGAAGGTTCGCAATTCAGAGAGATTCTCAAAATCACCGATCTTCATCGGGTTGATTATCTTAGCAATCTTTACTTCACCCCTTGCGGTAAGCCAGAGTGAAAAGTGATTTTTCATAGCATGATATACCAGGCTATCCTCAGGGATGGTTTTAAGGTATTGCTCAAACTCCTTCATTGACTTGGCCACAGCAATCTGACGACCTTTATTATCACGATATACAAAATGGCCAAATCCCAGGTAATAATTTATAAATGATTTCAGATCTTCAAGAAGGCTCTCGGAATTCTTGTTAATAAAGCTTGATTTAAGTGCATGAGCGTACTTTACATTTTCAGGATCTGACGACTGCAGCATTGTTGGCATATTAGGCAGCTCACTTTTTACATGCTGAATCAGTTCAAAGCCAGCTTTATCGTACAATTTATTTCCTTTGGGGAATCTCATATCTGAGATAACGCACAGGAGGTCTTCCTTAAACTGTCCATATATTGAAATAGCTTCTTCGTAGGTTGTTGCGAGCAATATTTTAGGTCGCGCCCGCATCTTCAGTATTTTATATAACTCATCCGAACTTACATCCTCTATTAGTCTTTGAGTTTGCTCCATTACCAGAGTATATAGGATAGGAAGGTAATTTGAATAGTATTCTGCAGAATCTTCGACCAGCAGAATTATCCGTGTAAGTCCTATTTTTGTATCATTTTCGGCATTAACCCTGTCCTCAAGCGACTTAACCATCGCAAAGAAAACCTTTGATTCACCGGTCCACACATAATACCCATCGAATACAAGTCCGTTTTCCTGGTGCTTAATAATTATCGGGACATCCGAGGGACTGCTTAGCAGTAAGAAAGATGGTATATAGGGGTATTTCTTTTTTATTTTTGAAACCAGCTTAACAGGGTTTTCCTTATCGACACCAAACATAATAATTATCATATCATAGTGCCTTGATCTTAATTTGGAAAATACTTCCTCCTCTCCTGAAACACCGGTTACCCTTGGTACATTAGTGAGGTTAAGCTGGTAATACTCCCCAAGTATGTGTTCTGCAAAACGCCCTTCGCCCTCTATTGCGTAGGCATCGTAGAGGTTAGCGACCAGAAGAATTTCCTTTACCTTAAAAGGCATCAGATCATGAAAAGCATCGCGCTCAGCATTCTGCCTTTCGAGAAATCGTTGAAGCAATTTCCTTCCCGACTTTGCTTCAGGATACTGGTCGATCTTGAGCTCCTTTTCAGGTACCTTAATAATATCTTTAGCAATGTGGCTATTAATATAGCCAGCAATAAGGCTCGACAGGTTAAGCAGCAGATCTCTCTCCTCAGCCAAAAAAGGACCTTCATCCTCAACTTCAAATTCCTTGGAATAATAAATCTCTATTGATCCCTTCTTATTTTCAATGGTATCAAAATCCTGACTCTGAACCCATTCACTTTCATCAAAGTCCTGGGTTGCATAAATCTTATCGTTATAAATGATTCTGGCATGAGTATATTCAGGATATTGCCATGCAATAGGAAGTTTCAATACTATCTTTTGCAGAGCTTCCTCTATTTTTTTACTTTCCTTAAGTATCGCCGTTGTCCTGTTTATACAGGCCAGCTCTTTAAGTCGTTCCTTCTGTTCATGAAGCAACTCATTTATCTGAATATTATTATCTTGCTTCTTAGCCATTAGCAGAATTAATATAGAATTACAGGAATTCTAAAATTAACAAATTGTTTTGTTAACTGCTGTCTAAATATTGAAAAAGACGGAAGTAGTTGGTTATTGGTTATTTGCTCTGCTTTGCAGAGCGTTATTGGTTATTTGCTCCTTGTAGTCGCGTTATTGGTTATTTGCTCTGCTTTGCAGAGCGTTAGTGGTTATTTGCTCCTTGAGTCGCGTTATTGGTTATTTGCTCTGCTTTGCAGAGCGTTAGTTATTGGTTATTGGTTTCCGTGAGCGTAGCGAACTAATAACTATTAACCACTAAGGTGAGCGTAGCGAACTAATAACTATTAACCACTAAGGTGAGCGCAGCGAACTAATAACTACTACTTTGCTTCCCAGGTGGAGCCACTTCTGAGTACGTCGTCCATATTCTTGATACTACTTTCCTTCTGTGCCTTTTCAATCTGAACCTTCATTGCCATATCGTAGGTTGGAGCACTAACGGCCCTGATAATCCCAAGTGCAACGGGGAAGCCGGGGTATCTCATATTCGCGAGCATAGTATGCATGCCGGGATTATTTTCCTGGGCATCGTGCACAAGCAGATCCTTTTCGCTTATACCATTTCCCAGTTTAACAACTTTCAGCTTAAGCTTATCAAGCATAAGCCCCATATCTTTGTTCTTACCGAAGATCATAGGTTCACCCTGCTGAAGAACAATTGTACGATCGTCACGAAATTCCCTATCGTTAATTTCTTTATGAATTCCGTCGTTAAAGATCACGCAATTCTGAAGAACCTCAACAACTGAAGCTCCCTCGTGCTGTGCAGCTTCTTTAAATACCTGGGTAGAAAGCTGAACATTTGCGTCAATTGTACGGGCAAAAAATTTACCCTTTGCGCCTATAACCAATTCTCCTGGCTGAAAAGGCTCCTCAATTGTCCCATAGGGAGATGTTTTGGTAACAGACCCTCTTTGGGAGGTAGGAGAATATTGTCCTTTGGTAAGTCCGTATATCTCGTTATTAAACAGAATAATATTAATATCAATATTTCTGCGGATAGCATGTATAAAATGATTTCCACCTATCGCAAGAGCATCACCGTCTCCGGTTATCTGCCATACCGAAAGGTCTGGATTTGCAGCTTTAACTCCTGAGGCAATAGCGGAAGCTCTTCCATGAATACTATGAAAACCATAAGTATCGAGATAGTAAGGAAACCTGGAAGAACATCCGATACCTGAAATAAAGGCAAATTTCTCTTTTGGAATGTTCAGCTCAGATAGAGCCCTGGTAACCGAACTCAATATAGCATGGTCGCCACATCCAGGACACCATCTTACTTCCTGGTCACTTTTAAAGTCTTTAGGAGTATGCAGCATTTTTATTTCTTCCATTATTTTTCCTCCAGTAAATTTTTACATTGATCCTTCAATTCAGATATGGTAAAAGGTAATCCCTGTATCTTGTTTATCTGCTCAAATTTTATCCCATTAAAGTTCATCCTCAGATAGTTCACAAACTGTCCGGCATTTAGCTCAGCCACCACCACCTTTTTGAATTTTGAGAAAACCTCACGCGTATTTGATGGCAAAGGGTTTATATAGTTAAAATGAGCCAGACTAACCTTCAATCCTTCATTTGCCAGCTCTCTGCTAGCTGTTAGCAAATGCCCATAAGTACCTCCCCATCCTACAAGAAGTAGATCTCCTTCTTTCTCACCATATACTTCAATATCTGGTATTTTATTAGCCACCATTCTTACTTTTTTGGCTCTTGCCTCTGTCATATATTCATGGTTTTCCGGAATATATGATACTGTACCCTTTATAGTCTTCTCCAGTCCGCCAATACGATGTTCGCATCCTAAGGTTCCCGGAATAGCCCACTTGCGACTCATTGTCTCCTCATTACGTTCGTAGGGTATATACTCATCACAGGCACTTTTATCAACCAGAGGCGGTTTTATTGGCGGCATATCCTTCATTTCAGGAATCTTCCAGGGTACGGTTCCGTTAGCCAGAAAGCCATCGGTTAAAAGTATTACAGGAACCATATGCTCCAGTGCAATGCGTGCTGCCTCAAATGCATAATTAAAACAATTTGAAGGTGTGCTCGCAGCAAGAACAACTAAAGGACTCTCTCCATTCCTTCCATAAAGTGCCTGCATCAGATCCGATTGTTCTGTTTTAGTTGGCAGCCCGGTTGATGGCCCCCCTCTCTGTACATTAACAACAACAAGGGGTAATTCTGTCATAATAGCCAGACCCAGGGCTTCTGACTTCAGTGCCAGGCCAGGACCGGAAGTACTTGTAACAGCAAGATGGCCTGCAAAGCTAGCCCCAATAGAGGTACATATTCCTGCAATCTCATCCTCTGCCTGAAAGCTTTTAACTCCCAGATCTTTCCTGGCTGCAAGCTCTTCCAAAACACCTGTAGCAGGTGTAATCGGATAAGAACCTATAAAGAGATTAAGACCTGCTTTCTCAGCTGCTGCAAGCAGTCCCCATGCGGTGGCGGTATTACCGTTAATATTACGGTAGGTACCCTTAGCTATTTCTGCCGGGTTAACCCTGTAGTTTGGGGTAAGAGCCTCAATTGTTTCACCATAGTTATATCCGGCAAGCAAAACTGCCTTATTGGCTTTGGTTATACTTGGACGAGACTTAAACTTTTTCTCAATAAACTCTTCTGTATATTTTAATTCTCGGCCAAAAATCCAGTACACCATTCCCAGGGCAAACATGTTTTTGGTTCGGGAAACAGTTTTGGGATCCAGTCCGAAATCCTTAAGAGCCTCCTTTACCAGAGTTGTTATTGGAGCTGCAATAATATGATAATCATCCAGCTTATCCTCTTTCACCGGATCCTCCTTATAACCAGCCTTTAGGATATTCTTTTCGGTAAAATTATCCTGATCAAAAATTATCGTACCTCCTGGACTGATTAATTTGGAATTGGCTTTAATAGCAGCCGGGTTCATTGCTACCAGCACATCAGCCAGATCACCAGGAGTATTAACTTCTGTATGTCCTACATGCACCTGGAAACCAGATACACCTCCAACAGTTCCTTGTGGAGCCCTGATTTCGGCCGGGTAATCAGGGAAAGTAGACAGATCATTACCAAATAAAGCTGATGTATTTGAAAACAATGTTCCAGTAAGCTGCATACCGTCGCCTGAATCACCAGAGAATCGTATTACTACTTCTTCCTTTTCGACTACATGCTCACTATTGCTCATAGTTATATAATTAATTCTTGTTATTATAGGGCACTACTTAAAAAATAATGCATACGAAAACAATATCATTTTCATATGCATTTTTGCGTGTTTTATACTCTGATTCGTTTTTTCGATATTCAGAAACTATTACTATGCAAAATTAAAGAAATTCATTTGTGAATTCTCATTTTTTACAGCAATTTTTTAACATGATTTTGGTCATGTTTCTTTATGATGTCAATTTACTGAGTGGACAGAGATATAAAAAGCCCTGTAAACTACATGTATTGTCGGTTAGCAAACAAATTTTTATCTTTATGCCAAATATTTTTTTATGGCAATTATTAAATCTTTACGAGGTTTTACACCAGAATTTGGCAAAAATTGTTACTTAACAGAGACCTGTGTGGTTGTTGGAGACGTGAAAACAGGTGATGATTGCACGTTTTGGTTCAATGCTGTTGTCAGGGGAGATGTAAATTCGATCAGGATTGGCAATGGAGTAAATATCCAGGATGGAGCGATTATACACTGCAACTATAAAGATTCAGTATCTATTATTGGAGATAATGTATCGATAGGTCATAATGCTATTGTTCACGGTGCTACAATTGAAGAAGGTGTACTGATTGGAATGGGTGCTATTGTAATGGATCACGCCCTTATAAAAAAGAATAGTGTTATCGCAGCCGGGGCACTTATTACCAAACATACCATTGTAGAGGAAGGATCTGTGTATGCTGGTGTGCCTGCAAAGAAAATAAAAGGCTATAAGCCGGAGGATCTTGGCAGAATGACACTCAGGTCAGCCGAGAATTACAAGATGTACAGGGATTGGTATAAGGAGTGATTTGAGTCCGCAGTGAACTAAAGTGCCCTAAGTTAGTTAAGATAAAAGCTGGCACAAAAATGACAACTATAGCTCACTCCAGGCACTCCAGGCACTTCCTTAATCCCAAATATTTAGCTTCTGAAGATTAATATCAGATTCGAAGAACATCCTTGCAATCTTCTCAAAATAGGGTGTATAATCTGACACATAAAACCTGTCGGAGGACTTTCGGTTCTGACTAAGCAGGTCGTGCGACTCCAGTACTTTATGAAGTTCCATCGCAACGACTCTTGCAGAATCGATAACTTCCACTTCAAAGTTAAACTGCTTATTTATCTGGTTCCTGATAATCGGGTAATGGGTACATCCCAGGATAAGAGAATCGATACCTTCGAGCTTTTTATCGGAGAGGTAGCTACGAATAATAGCGTTTGATATATCGTCAAAAATAAAACCTTCCTCAATCATTGGCACAAAAAGTGGTGTTGCGAGGGAAGCAATTTCCAGGTCGGGTCTGAGTTCTCTTATTTTTTTATCATAAGATCCAGATTCTACAGTTCGTTTGGTCCCAATAACACCAACCTTTTTAAAATTTTTTGACGCGATATAATTAACAACAGGTTCGATAACATCTATCAGTATTACCTGCTTGCCAAATTCCTCCCTTAGTGCACTAATTGACGATGCAGATGCAGAGTTACATGCTACAAGCACAACTTTTGCATCATTATCGAGAAGGAACCTGCTTATTTTTTTACTATAGCCTATTATTGCTTCGGCCGATTTATCACCATAGGGAAGGTGAGCTGTATCACCGTAGTATATAAGGCTTTCTCCGGGGAGTATCTGCTTTATTGCACTTGCAACTGTCAGTCCTCCAACCCCCGAATCAAATAATCCTATAGCTTTGTTCCTGAGTTCTGTCATAACAAAAAATGACCACCCAGCCAGGGATGGTCATTCATATATATAATTATTTATTACTCTATTCCCAGTTTTGCTTTTACCAGTGGGAGTATATCTATACTGACTGCTTCATCAAAATAGATAATTGGTCCGCGAGACAGGTCGAAAATATAGGTATAACCATTCGCTTTGGCTACATCTTTAATTGCTTTTTCGGCTTTCTCAAGTACAGGTTGAGTAAGCTGAGCCTGTTTCTGCTGCATATCCTGCTGCGCTCTCTGACGGAAGTTATTTATCTTCTCCTGTATAGACTGCAACTCCTCTTCCTTTGTAGTTCTTACAAGGTCAGTAAGCTTCTCGGCTGTATTAACATAATCGTTATACTTATTATTAAATTCAACCTGCATAATCTCTTCCATATTTGCCAGCTCTGTCTGATAAGCTTCCAGTTGAGCTATAAGAGAATCTCTTTCCGGCATAAGCATAAATAGTTCGTCGCTGTTAATATGGCCAAATTTAAAATTCTGAGCCATTACTCCCTGTCCGAAACTAATAACTACTGTAAGAGCCAGTATACCAATAAGTTTTTTCATCGTATCTTGTTTTATATTATACAATTTGCTGCAAATGTAATTAATTAATTTTTATAACCTAACTTTTCAAGTACTTCGTCGCTTACATCATATTTGGGGTTTGTATAAAGCATATTCATGCCAGATGATGTATCAAATATTACAGCATATCCTCCTTCGACAGCGATCTCTTTTACAGCATTATAGATCTCATCCTGGATGGGCTGAATAAGTTCCTCTCTTTTCTTGTAAAGTTCACCTTCCACGCCAAAGAAGCTCTCCTGTAATTCTCTGGCTTCTTTCTCCATATTAATAATTTGCTCTTCTCTCTGAGCTTTAGCTTCTCTTGAAAGAAGGACTGCGTCATTCTGGTAATCCTTATACATTTTTTCAACGGAGGCATAGACTTCAGATACTTCTTGTTGCCACTGTTCAGAGAAAGAATCAAGTTTTTCCTGTGCAGCTGTGTAGGATGGAATATTATTCAATATATATTCTGTATCAACAAAGCCGTACTTCTGAGCAAACGTAGCTGATGTTGTAATCAGCAATGTTATAAGTAGTAGATTTAACTTTTTCATAATTTCATGTTTTTAGTTATTTAAAATTGTTGGCCCATCACAAAATGAAACTGATGGCCGTTAGCGTCAGGCTGACCAGGAACAGGGTCGAAGCCATAACCATAATCTATCCCAAGCAATCCAAACATAGGCAGATTGGCTCTCAGTCCAATTCCTGCTGAACGGTGCATTTTAAAGGGATTATATTCCTTTAATTCGTACCAGGCGTTTCCAGCCTCTAGAAAGATCAGTCCGAATATAGTAGCCTGGGGATTTAATGTAAACGGATATCTCAATTCCAATGTTAGTTTAGAATAAACGTTACCCGAGGGTACCGCTCTGTTTCCTCTTACAACACTTGGAGTAAGTGATCCATTTTCATAACCTCTCAGAGAAATTACATCACGTCCGTAAAAGCTATATCCTGTCATACCATCACCACCCAGGTAGAAATTCTCGAAAGGAGATGGTCCTATAGTATTATTATATTGTCCGAGGTATCCAAAGGCTACCCTTGTGTTGATTACAAATTTCCCATCAGGGATAGGTTCAAGATAGTAGTCTCCTTTAAATACCCATTTATGGAATTCTATCCATTTATATTTTTCTTCTTCCGGTGCATTGGTATAGTCTGTTTTCCCTCCTATAAGAGAGTAGGGAGGCGTTGCCTGAACGGAGAGACTGAATGTGGAACCTCCCCTGGGATAAATCTGGTTTGGTCCGGCTGAGAATCTTGTTATCCTTCCTGTGAGTGAAAGAAGATTAGAAACGCCATTTTCAAAAAGGAAAGAATATACCGAGTAATTATCCAGGTTATAACGCTGGTAACTGGCTTCTGCATAAACTGAAAAGAAATCATCAGGCCACTTTAATCTCTTTCCAAAACCTATTGTAGCACCATCGATTATCATTGCCTGTCTGCCATCTTCACCTTTTTTCGTACCGTTTGTCATCATCGACCTGTACAGGGAAGTAGTAAATGTGTTAGGCTTCTTACCACCCAGCCAGGGTTCTGAAAAAGACAGATTATACGACTGGTAAACACGGCCATTCGACTGGGCTCTGATACTTAGTGACTGTCCATCACCTGAGGGATATGGTCTCCATTCAGATCCCTTAAAGAAATTCCGCATAGCGAAATTATTAAACCTCACACCAACAGTACCTACAAGCATCCCTGCACCCCATCCACCTGATATTTCAAACTGATCGTTGGCCTTTTCAACAAGATTATATTCAAGATCGACGGTACCATCAGCCGGATTTTGAATAGGCATAGGGGCAATCTGCTCTGGGTCGAAATGACCAAGTACAGCGACCTGCCTCGCAGATCTCATAATATCAGCCTTGCTAAACAGGTCGCCGGGCCTTGTATATAGTTCTCTCCTAACAACATGCTCATTTGTACGATCATTCCCCTTTATTATAACCTTATTCAGGTTGGCCTGATCACCTTCAAATATCCTTACTTCAAGATCTACTGAATCTTCAACAATACGTTTCTCCACAGGAGTGATTTGTGAAAAAAGGTAACCATGATCAAGGTAAAGCGAGTTTACAGCATCCTCATCGTAAGACAATCTATCGTTCAATAGAGTTGTATTATAGATATCACCAGGGGCAATATTTAATACAGTCTGAAGGTATTCTTTGGGATAAATACTATTGCCAACCCAGTCAATATCACCGAAATAGTACTGATTCCCCTCGTCAATCTTTATTAGCATTGCTATACGGTCATCATCGGTAACATAGCTTGAATCTAAAACTATTTCGAAATCTCTGAAACCATTATCATTATAGAATATTTTAAGACTTTCCTTGTCTTCAGCAAATTTGTCGTCAATAAACTTTGAAGCTTTGAAGAAGTTAATATTCTTCTTCTTGGTATTCTTCATTACCCTTCTCAGCCTTTTATCCTTGAATGTCTCGTTTCCAACAAAAATAATATCGCTTATTTTTATTTTATCATTCTTATCCACGTGGATATTCAGTAAAACATTATTTGGCTGATCGGGATCATCCTTCTGCACAATTCTTACATCGGTGGCAAGGAAACCCTTTTCTATAAAATGGTCTTTAATAATTTTCTCAGTATTACTGAGTATATGTTCTGTTACCTGTGAGCCATTTAGCAGGTTAACTTTCTCTTTAATGTCATCTGCTTCTGCTTTCTTTATTCCATAATAATTTACAGACGAAATACGGGGTCTCTCACTCAGGAATATATCAAAGGCAATGGTATCACTTCTTATATCAGTGATTGTTATTTTAACATCAGAAAACAGGCCCTGATCCCAAAGTTTTTCAACAGCAGTAGTTATTTTATCTCCAGGTACAAGTATTCTCATATACTTACGTAAGCCAGAAAGTCCGATAATTGCATTAGGATCGAGGTATTTAACTCCCGAAACAGTTATATCGCCTATTATATACTCATCGGGATACATGTAATCTACAATATCCACTTTCTCCTGGGCCATTACATTTACAACAAACAAAGCCAGTAATGTAAACAACACAAGCTTAATTCCTCTTCGCCTCATATATTCACTCTTTTTCATGTACCTGTTGACTTGTTTTTCCGAATCGTCGTTCTCTTTTCTGATAATCAATAATAGCCTTATACAATTCCTCCTTACCAAAATCAGGCCAAAGTGTTTCGGTAAAGTAAAGTTCAGAATATGCTATCTGCCAAAGCAGGAAATTACTTATCCTGAGTTCACCACTTGTTCGCACCAGAATTTCCGGATCTGGTATACCACTGGTTGTGAGCTTAGTCTCAAATAATTTATCGTCTATATCCTCCGGCTTAATCGTACCCTTTTTCACACTCTCAGCAATCAACCTGCTTGCCCTGATTATTTCCCACCTGGAGCTATAACTTAGGGCAACTATAAGGGTCATCCCCTCGCATGTGGATGTGCGTCTTAGAGTTTCATCGAGGCTTTTCCTTACCAGATCTGATAAACGATCAATATCACCCATTACTTTCAGCCGGATATTATTCTTTATCAGCTTTTCGGTTTCTGTTGACAGGGAATGAACCATAAGCTCCATTAATGCTTCAACCTCTTTCCATGGTCTGTTCCAGTTCTCAGTTGAAAAGGCATACAGAGTGATATACTTTACACCCAGTTCAGCAGCCACTTCAATAATTTCCCTTACAGCATCAACTCCCTTCTTATGTCCATATATCCTATCTTTACCCTTTTGCAGGGCCCATCGACCATTACCATCCATTATTATGGCAATATGTCCCGGTAAACGGTCGAAATCGATCTTATCCCTGAGCGACATTTTCAACGAAGTCTCTTTTTTGGTTTCTTAACATCATAATAGGTAGGGCAAGTTCCAAGGTTATGAAACATCTTCCACGTAAATGTCACACCTGTAAACATATACCAGTCATTATTATGAGCCCAGCCCCGGTCATCCGGATTAATATTATCATTTAGGCCGTCAAAGTTATCATAAAAAGTTTTACGAAAGCCATATTCGACCTCTAAACCCATATTTTTATAAATATTTGCCTTGAATCCCACAGAAATTGGTATAACAGGTATATATGTAAGTCCGGGAGATGAAAGGAAGGCAATACCAAGTCCGCCTGCAAAATATGGCGTATAGTCCCACCATTTACCTGCTGTTGAGTAAGGGAAAAAATTAAACTCAAACTGGGCGCTGAACTCAAATACCGAGTTGGTAAATGAAGAAGCCCTGCTTTGCTGGAACTGATTATTAAAATCGAGATCATCACCCTTTAGTCCACCATACAAAAAGCTGGCTTTAAGAGCCTGCCGGGGATGGAAGTTATAACGATAGATTAATCCAAAAGAGGGAGATGGAGAATATATAAGGTATTTTGAATTAATATCTCCATAATATCCTGAGACACCTCCAAAAAGGCCATAATCAGAATTCCTCTGCGCAGAAAGAGGCAATAGAAATATTACAAAAAAAAGAATAAACCAACAAAACCTTTTCATTTAACTCCTGATTCCTGAACAATTATTTCCTAAATGATGGTAATCCTTTTTCTGATGTTTTCAGTTTGTGGGTAAAAACAAATGTCATGAAGTAGTAAACGTCGTTGTGCTCTGAATATTGTGATGAATATCCATCCAGGTAATCTGTAGTGGTATACCTGTAACCCATATCTATCCCAATAAGAGAATTTGGACTTACCAGGTAATTAACACCTATACCAAGTGGTATTCCAAGAGCTGTGCCTCCATCCTTCTCAATTACCGCCAGAAGATTTTCATTAGGATTAACACTATAGACAATTGGGGCTAATCCTGCATATGCATAGAGGTCTAACTTTGCTATTATTGATGAAAATATTTCCTGTCCTTTTGTAAATCGATAACTGCTCTCGGCACTATTTTTCAAAATATAATACTCTGCTCTTAAACCCGGTTCAAAGACAGATGTTGTAGCTTCCATATCTCTCCCTTCATTCGATCCTTTTGCATCTGTAGCGTGCAATAAACCATAATTAAGGTCGATTTTAACAGAAAACTTATCGTATAACCTGTACCTCATGCCCAATCCAAGTGAAAATCTTGTATTGTTTACTGTTAGATCTTTAAATCCAAGGGCATTTTCTCCTGGTGTAAAGCCACCGATATCACCCATAAACTGGCTTGTCCCAAAGCTTCCGGTTAATTCATAGCGCCTGAGTTTCCAGAGCTGCCCATTTGCAGCAGGGTATATCAATATTACCAGGAAGAGTACTAAAAAAAACCTTTTCATGGTTTCGGAGTTTGTTTTTTACCTAGACAAATATAAGAATAGAGTACTAAAGTACCTAAATATTAGTACATAAAAATTAATCAGTTACGAGGGTCGGCTCCCCACATAAGCTTGTTTCTTAAAGTGCTGAAGAAATCACTTCCGGAAAGATTTATTGTTCTGATCTTGTAATCAGCCTGAGCAATTAATAATTCCTTGAAGAAGGGTACCCTTACCGATCGAAAATCACAGGTAACAAGATATTCAGGGCTCCTGCCGCTAAGTATAAGTTTCAGTTTACTTGAGCCAGGCAGTATTATCGGTCTTACAGCCAGATTATGAGGCGATAAAGGTGATATTATAATATTATCAGCTTCGGGAGTCAGAATTGGGCCTCCTGTACTGAGATTATATGCAGTAGACCCGGTGGCAGTAGAAACGATAAGACCATCTGCCCAGTATGTATTAAGGTATGAATTGTCGACATAAACCTTAATTGAGATCATATTAAGATCTGCTTTCTGGATAGTGATATCGTTCAGGGCAACATTAGAACTGCCCATTATCCTATGCGGTTCGAGCAACTCAATAAGGTTTCTTTCAACCACATTATATTCACCTCTGATAAGTGAATCGATCGATAAAGAGAACTCATCAATATTAGCCAGGAAACCAAGTCGGCCAGCATTGATCCCTGCAATAGGTATCATAGTATCCCTGACCTGTAATATTGTTTCAAGAAAGGTCCCATCACCTCCAACACTCAAGACCAGGTCGGGCCTGATTTTACTATGATAAATATTACAATAATTACTTACCCGGCTTTTAAAGGAATCATCTATTTTATCGGCCAGCTTCTCATGAAGATAGACAACTATATCCTTCTCCAGAAGTTCCTTTACTATCTGCGTACAGTATTCCTTTGTAACACGCCCATTATCAGAGCCAAAGAGGGCAACACTTTTTATCATTTAAGCTGTATTTTATACATCAAGATATCTCATAAGTGAATCAAATCTGTCAGAATAAAAACGATCCAGTTCATCATCATCGCCATGCCAGTTACTTATTTCATATTCATACCTCTCAAATGTTCTGATTATAGGCACAAGATTATTTGTATTCAGCTTTATTGTAATTTCCATTTTTGTAGATTCGGCTGTAGACGAAATATAAAGATTAAGAACTTTTGCATCATTACTCTCAATAATCTGAGATATCTGAGAAAGAGAATAATCGTTCTGTAGCAGGCTAATTACAATTATGCCCCCTGGCTCTCTTAATGATGACATCTCGGCCACTTTCCACAGGAGGTCTGATGCCATTACCACACCTTTGTAGATATTTTTATTATCCAGTACTGGAATAACTGTTAGACGCAATTTACTTGCCAGATCGATAATCTCAAAAATATGCTGATCGAGCCTGACAAAGGGCTTAATTAGTGAAAGCTTATGATTTCCAATGGCCTGTTCAGGATCATTTATATCGTAAATATCCATATCTGAAATTAATCCCAGAAATTCTTCATTATTTACAATAGGAAGATGTGATACCCTGAATACCTCCATCCAGTTCAGTGCTTTCTGTCCGGTATCTGAGGTACTTAATAAAGGTATAACCTCCGAAATCAGTTCTTTTGCTATCATCCTATTATTGAAATTATATACAACAAAACTAATAAAAAAATACCTTTAGTTGTTTTATTCATTTACAATATGAAAATTTGTATCGTAAACTAAAATGGCAATGACAAGATTGAGTGTTAATATTAATAAGATCGCAACAATACGGAATGCAAGGGGCGGATCAATACCAGATGTCCTGCAGGCTGCTATTAATTGCGAAAAGTTTGGAGCTGAAGGAATTACCGCTCATCCCAGGCCGGATGAAAGGCATATTACACTCCAGGATATAAGAGATATAAGGCCTGTAATAAAAACTGAATTTAATATTGAGGGCTATCCTTCTGAGAATTTTATAAAACTTGTATGCGAGGTAGTGCCACATCAGGTAACCCTTGTTCCTGATCCGCCTGACGCACTGACATCCAGTGCAGGATGGAATACGATCGCAAACAGGGATTTTCTGAAAAAGATAATCGAAATATTTCATAAGAAAGGCATAAGGACATCCATATTTATAGATACCGATCTGAAGAATATTGAAGCTGCTCTCGCAACCGGTACTGACAGGATAGAATTATATACAGAGCCCTATGCCAGAATGTATAAAAAGGATCCCGACAAGGCTATTAAACCCTTTCTGAAAGCCGCGATAAAAGCCAGAGAACTGGGACTAGAAATAAATGCAGGTCATGATCTCGACCTTGATAACCTTGAATTCTTCAGTCGTAATATACCGTGGTTAAAAGAGGTTTCGATAGGACATGCTTTAATCTCTGATGCCCTGTATTTCGGACTTCAAAATACAATTCAAATGTACAAGCGCTGTCTGGCAACAGAGCAGTAATACAAAACATGAAACTATTTTACAGAGAATTCGGAAGCGGAATACCCTTAATAATTTTACATGGACTCTATGGTTCGTCGGATAACTGGGTATCTATAGCAAGGGCTTTATCAAAAGACTTCAGGGTAATCATACCAGACCAGAGGAACCATGGCTTATCACCTCATAATATAGTTCACTCCTATGAGTCTATGAGTTCAGACCTGAACGAGCTGGTAAGAGATCTAAAATTAACAAAGTTCCTGCTGCTTGGTCACAGCATGGGTGGAAAAACTGCAGCCTTCTATGCTTTAAAGTGGCCGGAAATGCTTGCAGGAATGATGATTATAGATATTTCTCCTTTTAAAACAAGTAAACACCAAAATCCTTTAGCTGATTTTCATCTTAATGTTTTGAAGGCTATTAATAATTTACCTCTTAAAAATATTAGTACCAGGGAAGAAGCAGATTTATTGCTTTCTGAAAGCATTAGTTCGCCTAGAATAAGATCTTTCCTGCTTAAAAATCTTACCAGGGCTAAGGATAAAAGCTTCAGTTGGAAATTGAATGCTGAAAACCTGAAGATTAATATTGACAATATACTGGACGGATTCGACCGCAACAAAGCAGATTACAACATTATAAGTGGATTCCCTGTAGTATTTGTAAGAGCCTTAAATTCAGGCTATATACCAGAATCAGATTACAGTGATATCAGAAAAATCTTCCCGGGGTCTGATATTATATCCGTAGAGGATGCATCACACTGGATTCATGCTGAAAAACCAGATCAAATTATTGAGCTTATTTATTCTATGATTGAATAAACCTACCTGCCAGTAACCGACTCAATATTGGACTCTGGCACCATCTCTTCATTTCTGAACTTTAAAAAAACCTGTATCAGGGCAATAACATCTTTTTCACAATATTCCATTATCCTGTCGAGATCTTTATCCTTCCAGTAAACTGAAGCTACCATGCTACCGTCTATATCGTCTTTGGGCGTAGGGATATTTAAAAGAGTCGTAATAAGATCAAGCGAAGTATAATGCTTATAGTCCCCAAACTTCCAGAGCTCCATAGTGTCAAGCAGATTTATCTCCCATGGTTTTTTTCCTGCATTATCAAGTATTGATGGAATATTAATTCCCTTAATAAGCATCCTCCTGGCTATATACGGAAAATCAAATTCCTTTCCGTTATGTGCACAAAGGAGAGCTATCTTTCCTGTGCAGAAATTATTTAGCATCACCCCGAACTCTTCAAGTAGTTTATGCTCATCGTCGCCATAAAATGATTTTAAACGAATTGACCTCTTATTGGCTGTACCCGTTACCAGCCCGACAGAAATCGTAATAATCTTACCAAATTCGGAATAAATACCGGCCCTTTCAAAAACATCAGCTGCCTGTTCATCATCCTTACGGAACCATGCTGATTTCTTATCCCATAAAATGGCAAGTCTATCATCCAATGAATCAAAATCGGGAACCACAGGAACAGTTTCAATATCAAGGAATAACACATTAGATGGATTTGTGTCTTTAAGCAGTTTCATAATATCAGGATTAATATTTCTAATTTCTAAGCATCCACATCGAACTTCGCACTCCCTCAGTCCTACTAAGCTCACAGAGCGAAGGAGGAGCACTCCAAATTCCTACCCTCTCACTTGTTTCTACGGTCGATTCCCAGGTAGTTGAACATGGTATGAGTAAGCATATTTATTGCTACCTTATTTTCACCCCCCAGCGGAATAATAATATCTGCATATCTTTTTGTAGGTTCTATAAACTGTAAATGAGATGGTTTTACCGTTTCATAGTAACGCTCAATCACATGGGAAATATCCCGGCCCCTCTCGGCAATATCCCTCCTAATTACCCTTACCAGCCTGTCGTCAGGATCGGCATCAACAAAGGCTTTTATGTCCATTAAATCCCTTAAGCGCCTGTCAGACAAAATCAGGATGCCCTCAATTATTATAACCCGGGCTGGTTCAATATGGACTGTCTCCTTTGATCTCAGACAGGTAATATATGAATACTGAGGCATCTCCACCGAATTACCCTTACATAGCTCCTCCACATGATCTGCCAGAAGGCTGAACTCGAGTGAATCGGGGTGGTCAAAATTTATTTTTTGTCTCTCTTCAAGTGAAAGATGACTGTTATCCCTGTAGTAAGCGTCCTGAGGCAAAACGGTTACATCATTTTTGTTGAGAGCCTCCATTAGTTTTTTTACGACAGTTGTTTTTCCTGAACCGGTGCCTCCGGCAATACCTACTATCAACATTATTTTGCTAATTTTGTCGGTGAATATGAACCAAAAATAGCAAATAATAACGATGATCAAGCACATTGTCCTGTTCAGATTTACCGAAAAAATGACTGCTGATAAGAGAAGTAAGAAAGCAAAGAGCTTACAATCAATATTCCAGCCACTTGAGGAACTGGAATGTGTTAAAGAATACAGGGTTGGCATAAATATCAGTAAATCTGAATTTGCATGGGATGTTGTTATTGACTCGGTCTTCGATTCCCTTGAATCGCTGAGAGCTTATAGCATAAGCAAAGAACACCAGGATGCTATTGTCAGAGCACGACAATTTGCAAAAGAAAAATCGGTAATAGATTATAAATTTTAACACCTTATAACAATGGCTGGTTTATACCCCTTAAAATTTGAAGCTCTTCTAAAAGAGAAAGTATGGGGAGGTAGTGCTCTTCAATCGAAATACGACAAAGAGTGCAGTAGCGATAAAAAGATTGGTGAAAGCTGGGAGCTATCATGCCTGCAGGGCGATCTATCTGTTGTAAGCAATGGCTATCTTGCCGGCAATAACCTGGAAGAGATTGCCGAGGTATATATGGGAGACCTTATGGGGGAGGCCATTTATAATAAATTCGGCAGGGAATTCCCTCTTCTTATTAAGCTTATTGATGCCAGCGACAGACTTTCCTTCCAGGTTCATCCAGGAGACGAGATAGCCAGGGAGAGGCACAGTGCCTATGGAAAGACGGAGATGTGGTATGTACTGGAGGCTGACAGCAAATCATATATTTTTGCTGGTTTTAAAAATACTTCGTCAGAGAGTGAACTTAATGCTGCAATTGAGGGAGGGAACCCGGCAAAGCTACTAAACCATATTCACCCCACTGCCGGAGATGTAATTAGCATCCCGGCGGGAAGGGTTCATACCCTTGGAGGTGGTGTAGTTATTGCAGAGATTCAACAAAGCTCAGATATAACATACAGGATATACGACTGGGATAGAGCAGATCTTAACGGAAAACCAAGAGAATTGCACAGAGAACTTGCAAAGGACGTAATAGATTATAATAAATCCACCGATCATTATCACAAGCCTGTTCCTGTTGATAATGAAGCTATTGAACTTCTTGCCTGCCGATATTTCACTACAAGGTTTATAAAGCTTAAATCAGGTATTGAAAGAGACTATTCAAAATATGACTCATTTATAATCTATATTTGCACCTATGGAAAAGCCGAAATTGAATATAACTCTGAAAAAACGGAGATTAATAAGGGTGAGACAGTATTAATACCGGCTTCTATTGAGAACCTGAAATTAATTTCAGATAAGGCAGGCATACTTGAGGTATATATTGATGAAGATTTTATTAATAAGGATAAGAATAATTAAATGAAGAAGTGTATCTATATCATAATAATATTGGTACTTGCATTCCAATCTTGCAATACATCAAAAACAGATAGCGCCGATAAATCCACACAGGCACCTAAACAATCTGATGAGAACTTTACAGGTGTCAAGAAGTACTATGAAGGCGATATATTGAAGAAAGAAGTTACGTTTAAAAATGGTATAAAAGAAGGTCTCAACAAAAACTACTATGACGACGGCAGATTAAAAAGAACAATCTGGTATGAAAATAACCTTAAGGAAGATACTGCAAAGTGGTATTATACAGACGGAAACGTATACAGGGCCACCCCCTATAATAACGATAAGATTCACGGTATACAAAGCAAGTATCACAGGAATGGTAGAATTATGGCAGAGATACCCTACCGCAACGGCTTAAGAACTCCGGGTCTGAAGGAGTACTATGATACCGGACTTGAAGTTGGGAATATACCCTCAATTACTGTTCAGAAGATAAATAGCAGCGATTATATAAGCGATGGAGTAGTAAGTATTACACTTGCACTTTCAAATAAATCTACCAGTGTAAAATTCTATAAAGGTGGCCTTGTAGATGGAGCTTTTAACACTGAACTTGCAAAAGATATAACGGCTTCCTCTGGTATGGCTTACCTGGAGCTCTTTAAACAGGAGACAGGAGGAAAAGCTTATGTTGATGTTGTTGCAGAATACACGACCAGATTCAGAAATAAGGAGCTTATTACCAAAAGGATCAAATTACCCTATAACGATCTCAGGTAAGTATGACAGATAAATTAATCACAGGTATTGAACTAAGCCTGGAAACAACAGTAAGGGAGGCCGACACTGCCAGAAACTATGGTTCGGGACTGCTTGACGTTTATGCCACTCCTGCAATGATTGCTTTTATGGAAAGAACATCCATGGAGCTTGTGCAGGATTATCTTCCCGAAGCTTATGGGACTGTAGGAATACATGTCGAAGTAAATCATATCAAAGCCTGCTTGCCCGGTGCAAAAGTTGTATGCAGATCCACACTTGTTAATATTAGTGACCGGAAGTTAAGTTTCGAAGTAACAGTAAGTGAAAGAGAAGAGATAGTGGGATCAGGTGTACACAAGAGGTATATTATAAATGAAAAGAAATTTATTCAAAAACTCGATCAACAATGACAATAAGCACGGCAGAATTTATCAAAAGCAGTACTACCTTATCTCAATGCCCTGAACCCAGTCTGCCCGAATATGCATTTCTTGGAAGATCGAATGTGGGAAAATCATCACTGATAAATATGCTAACGGGTCGGTCTAAACTGGCCAAAACTTCTTCCACTCCGGGCAAAACCCAGACTATTAATCACTTCCTGATTAACAAGACCTGGTATATCGCAGACCTGCCCGGTTATGGATATGCAAAAGTATCAAAGACAAAGAGGGAGGACTGGAAAAAAATGATTGAGAATTATATCCTCAACAGAAAAAACCTGATGACTCTATTTTTACTTATCGATAGCAGGCATGAGCCCATTGAGTCAGACATTGAATTTATGAACTTTCTGGGGATGAAATACGTGCCCTTTGCAAGGATATTTACAAAAGCAGATAAGATGAAGAAACTGGCACTGGAGGAGGTAGTTGAAAAGCATAATAAGCGGCTTATGGAAAACTGGGAAGAGTTGCCACCGCATATAATAACATCGACTCAGGATAAGAGAGGCAGGGATGAATTACTCGGTTATATTGAAAAAAGCCTCGATTATTTTGAAAAACCCTGAGGAAAGTTTTCTGAATTTAGTAGTTTTGCACAAGTTATAATCGAATTTAACTCACCTCTTTTCTTTGCACCATGAACGGTAAATCACCACTTAAAATTTTTTCATGCAGGGCATCACGCAATATGGCAGAAAATATTGCTAAAGAGCTTGGTATAAAGCTTGGTGAAAGCAGTGTAACCCAGTTCAGCGACGGGGAGTTCCAACCCAGGTTTGACGAATCAGTAAGGGGATGTACTGTTTTTATTGTCCAGTCAACATTACCCCCTGGAGATAACCTTCTTGAAATGCTGTTGATGATAGATGCGGCGAAAAGGGCATCTGCTTATAAGATTATAGCAGTTATACCTTATTTTGGACTTGCCCGACAGGACAGGAAAGATCGCCCTCGTGTTTCAATTGGAGCAAAAATGATTGCCGATCTTCTTGAAACAGCCGGAGTAAACAGGGTAATGACACTTGACCTGCATGCCGACCAGATACAGGGCTTTTTTAATGTGCCTGTAGATCATCTCTACGCCTCATCCCTGTTTGTTGAGAAAATTAAGGAAATGAACCTTAACTATCTTTCTATTTCTGCACCTGATATGGGAGGATCGAAAAGGGCAAATGCATATTCCAGGCACCTTCAGTCTGAAATGGTTTTAAGTTACAAGCTTAGGAAAAAACCAAATGTCGTTGAAGAAATATCGATGATAGGTGAGGTAAAAGGGCGCGATGTGGTAATTATTGACGACATGGTAGATACTGCCGGCACGCTAACTTTCGCAGCACAGATGATAAAAGACCGGGGAGCAAATAGCATACACGCATTTGCCACTCACGCAGTTCTGTCAGGCCCGGCTTATGAGCGTATTGAAAATTCACCCATTGAAAAACTGGTGGTAACAGATTCTATTCCCCTAATTAAACCATCACCAAAAATAGAAGTCGTTTCTGTGGCAAAATTGTTTGCTGATACTATAGATTCAGTTTATCATAACGAATCTATCAGTATGGGCTTTGTTTTTTAAGCTATAAAACGTATCTTCGCAGCCCGAAATTTATATGAAAATTGTCCATCGTGTGATGGGAGGTTTCCATCATTTTGGAAAACTTAAGTAGCACATTAAAAATTGACAAATGAAGACTATTGAAATTAAAGCACATCTGAGAACTGAGCTTGGAAAAAAAGAGACAAAGAAACTCAGAAATGAAGAGAATATTCCCTGCGTTATGTATGGCGGTGAAGAAACAATACACTTCTATGCCCACAGGAATATTTTTAAAGATATAATATATACCCCCAGTGTATATATTGTAAAACTGGATATTGATGGTAAAGAATATATATCTACCCTCAAGGAAATACAATTCCACCCGGTTACAGATGCAGTTATGCATATCGATTTTATCCAGGTATTTGAAAATAAGCCTGTGACAATGAATATTCCGATAAATGTAGTAGGAGAATCTATTGGAATTAAAGCCGGCGGAAAAGTAAGACTTAAAAGAAGATCTCTGAAAGTTAAGGGTTCATTTAAAAACCTGCCTGATGCTCTTGATATAGATATTACAGACCTGGCAATAGGTATGTCGATCAAGGTTCACGATCTCTCATATGAAAACCTTGAAATTCTCGATCCGCTTAGGGCAATGGTTGTTGCTGTTATTTCATCTCGTATGGCAATTAAGGAATCTGAGCTTGAAGGAGAAGAAGGAGAAGAAGGCGAAGAAGGTGAAGGAGAAGAAGGAGAAGCTCAAACTGAAGCCACTGCTGAAGGTTCTGATGAGAACAAGCAGGATGCTGCTTCTGAATAATAAATCTTCGCTCTCTTTAAGCTCTAAATAATTAGATTTGAAGTATTTAGTTGTAGGTTTAGGAAATATCGGAGACGAATACAGAAATACACGTCATAACATTGGCTTTAAGATATTGGATGCATGGGCTCATGCATCCAATTTTTCTTTTAAGGATCAACGTTATGGTTTTGTTGCAAGTGCAAAACACAGGGGACGATCCTATATACTCCTGAAACCTTCAACATTTATGAATCTGAGCGGTAATGCAGTAAATTACTGGCTCAAAAAAGAAAAGATAGCTCTCAGTAATCTTATTGTGATTGTAGATGATATAGCTCTCCCTGTCGGAAGTATACGACTCAGGCCGAAAGGCGGTGATGGAGGCCATAACGGGCTTGAACATATTAACAGGATTCTTGGATCAGGCAATTATGCACGCCTTAGGTTCGGGATTGGAGATAACTTCAGAAAAGGTCAACAGGTAGATCATGTACTTGGAGAATGGACAACTGAGGAATCTGTGTTTATTAAAGACCGTATTGACCTTGCTGTAGAAATGATAAAATCATTCGGTTTTATCGGGCTGGAACTGACTATGACCCGTTATAATAAATCCGGACAACTCCCGGAAGACGAGAATGAGTGATTCTTCAACTAGCAGGATTGATAAATTCCTCTGGTCGGTAAGAATATATAAGACCAGGAGCCAGGCAGCCGATGCATGTAAAAGCGGCAAGGTCATTATTAATGACGTAGCTGTCAAATCATCCAGATCCATCGAACCCGGAGACATATTTACAGTAAAGAAAATGCCTGTAATCTTTACCTACAGGTGTATCGATATCCCTGCATCAAGAGTCGGGGCAAAAATTCTTGCAGACTTTATCGAGAACCTTACACCGGAAGAAGAATTGCAAAAACTGGATATAAGACCGGGTTATAATAGCGGTCAGCGCAGGCGCGGTGCAGGAAGACCAACTAAAAGAGAAAGAAGGGATATTGACAGATTCAAAAACGAAGAATAAGCTTTTTTACCCCTAAAAGGGTATAATATTTTACGTATATTGGGTGCTTCCAAATAATTAAAGAGATTGCCTATGCTAGAGACTTTACAATCAATGGACACCGTAAACCTACGGTTTTCACAGGATGGTCTGTTTATACTTAATATTACGATAGCACTTGTGATGTTTGGTGTGGCCCTCGGAATAAAACTGGATCATTTTAAAAAGCTTATGCTAAGTCCAAAACCTGTAATAACAGGTTTCCTGTCACAGTTTATTTTGTTGCCAGCTCTTACTTTTCTGATTACAATAGCACTAAAAAACTTAATAACGCCTACTATGGCTCTGGGTATGATACTTGTTGCATCCTGCCCGGGAGGAAACATCTCCAATTTTATGTCTGCCCTCTCCAAAGGAAATGCTGCCTTATCTGTAAGCCTGACAGCCATAGCAACTATATCCGCAATAATCCTGACTCCACTTAACTTTGCTATCTGGGGGGGCTTATTTATGGACGTTTATGAACACTCGAATCCCGGGCTATTGCCTCGACTAAGAATTGATCCCTTTGAGATGTTCAAGACAGTTATCCTGATACTGGGAATTCCTCTTGCACTTGGAATGTTTGTGAATTACCGGTTTAAGAAACTTACAGCTGCTATTTTTAAACCAATGAAAATATTTTCGATAGTTGCATTTCTTGCACTTGTAGCTATTCTTTTCAAAAGCAACTATGATTTCTTCCTTCAGTTTATAAAGTATATTTTTATACTTGTTCTTGTACATAACCTGCTTGCTTTTGCTACAGGTTTCACATTTGCAAGCCTGATGAAAGTAAGTCCCTACAACCGAAGGGCTATAACTATTGAAACCGGAATTCAAAATTCCGGACTTGGTCTGGTATTGCTGTTTAATCCGAAAATCTTTCCTCCCGAGCTCGCTATTGGAGGAATGGCTGTAATAGTAGCCTGGTGGGGTGTATGGCATATTATCTCCGGGCTGACAACCGCCGGTATATGGTCTAGAATACCACTTAAAGGTGAAAAGGGCGATTAATATATTTGGAGCTTAGAAAAGAAAATGGGAAAGCATAATATCGAAAAGTACTCTCTCTTTTACAGTACTTTAAAAGCCATTGCCAGGTTCTGGCATAACAATGTATATTATCGGAAGGTAATAAGCGTTGGACAGGAAAATATCGACTATAAGGCCCATAATATATATTCGATTAATCATCAGAATGCGTTGATGGATCCCCTGGCCCTTATTTTTACTGCAAAGGGACAACCAATATTCCTTACCAGGGCCAGTGCCTTCAAAAATAGCTTTGTTGCCAGGCTCTTATATGCTATGAAAATGCTACCCGTGTTCAGGATAAGAGACGGATTTGAGACTGTAAAGCAAAATGATGAGATCTTTGTTAAGACAATTGATGTTATAAAGAACAAAAACGGATTGGGGATACTACCCGAAGGGAATCATGCCGGTTTCAGGCGACTCAGGCAATTAAAGAAAGGTATTTGTCGAATTGCATTTCAGACTGAGGCAGCTAACGATTTTAAACTGGATATACAAATAATACCTGTTGCTGTCGAATATTCACACTATTATAAATTCAGACAGATTGTTACAGTAATATATGGCAAACCATTTGGCTTCGCCGATCTGCACGAGCTATATGGTGAAAAACCACAGCTGGCTCTTAATAAATTACTCGAAAGAATAGCCTCAAGAATGAAGGAGCTGATGATTCATATTGAATCTGAAGAAGATTATGAAGCAATTGATGAGCTAAGGGAGATTGTAAATGGTAAATATGCCAGCGACACAACAAATCCCAAGGTATACAGGGATAAAGAACTGATAAGGAAGGTTGAACAAACAGAAGAAAAAGATCCGCAACTTTATAAAAGCATTTGTAACAAAGCACTTAAAATTAAGAATATAGCAAGGAGCCTTAATATCGGATACTATCACCTCGACAAGCCAAAGCCTACTTATATTGCACATGCAATGGCAACCCTCGGTTTAGTAAGCCTCGCACCAGTTGCCCTTTATGGTTTCATTACAAACCTTGTATTTTATCGTATTCCAAATTTATTACTAAAGAATATTAAAGATGAGCAATTCTTGTCGAGTATGAGGTTTGGTATTTCGCTGGCAATGGCAATCCTCTTTGTCCCAATTTACGCGGCTATCGCATTTATACTTCTTCCCGGATGGCTGATACCTGTACTTGTACTTCTAAGTATACTGCCGGCTGGATGGCTTTCATGGAACTACTTTATTATATGGGAAAAATTACGCGAAGGTGTCAGATTAAGAAAATATATAAACAGGAAAAATCCGGAATACAAGATATTAACAAATCTTTATAGCGATCTACAAACGGATTTATTAAAAGTATAAGCTGGATGAAGTTTTTGGAGAAGAAGGTAATATGGATAACAGGTGCTTCATCTGGAATAGGTGAAGCACTGGTTTATGAGGCAGTAAAAAAGGGAGCCACAGTAATAGCTTCGTCCAATTGTAAAAAAGAATTATACGAAGTAAAAGAAAAATGTGGTGAACTAAAACAAAGGGTGCATATTGCCTGCTTTGATCTGGGTGACACAGAAAATATTGCAGATCTGGTGGCTCAGCAAATAAAGAAACTTAAGAAGATAGATTACCTTGTAAATCTGGGTGGTATCAGTCAGCGAGCCAGGGTAGATGAAACGCCCATATCTATCGACAGGAAGATAATGGAAATCAATTATTTTGGAACCATTGCACTTAGCAAGGCTGTTTTGCCCTATATGATAGATCAACAAAGTGGCCATATACTAGCTACAAGCAGTATATCTGGAAGATTCGGATTTCCATTAAGATCTGCATATTCGGCATCAAAACAGGCCATACACGGATTTATTGAGACTCTCCATCTAGAGAATGTAAATAATAATGTTAGGGGATCTGTAATAATACCCGGTAGAGTAAGAACAAATATATCGTTGCACGCTCTTTTACCGGATGGTTCTGAACAGGGCACAATGGACCCTGGGCTGGATAAAGGAATTACTCCACAAAAAGCAGCTCTGACAATAATCAGGGGTATCAGAAAAAATAAACGTGAAATTAAAGTAGGTGGCAGCGAATTAATCATGCTTTATATCAGGAAGTATTTTCCATCAATTTTTTTTAATATTGCATCCAAAATAGAGACCAGGTAAAACATTATATGCTTTGAAGAGTTATATATATAGATAATAAGAGAATAATATGAGCAGTTACTTGATAAGCGGTATTCAGCAGATGGGTGTGGGAGTAAAAAATCTGCACGAGGCATGGGAGTGGTATCGCAGGTTTTTTGGTATGGACGTACCAATTTTCGAGGAAGAAGCAGAGGCAAGGTTGATGCTGCCTTATACAGGTGGAGAACCAAGAAGCAGGCATGCTGTTCTTGCAATGAACCTGCAGAGCGGTGGTGGTTTTGAGATATGGCAATATATGGGTCGACAACCAAAAGATCCCGGCAATGAAATTCTGGCGGGAGACCTTGGTATTTACGCCTGTAAGATGAAGGTGAAAAACGTTGATGAAGCCCTTAGGCATTTTAAGGATATCAAGGCAACAATTCTTGGCGATCCTGTGGAAGACCCGTTTGGAAGGAAGACCTTCTTTATAAAAGATCCATACAATAATATATTCCAGTTTGTTGAAGCAAATGATTGGTTCCTGAATGAAAAAAAGGTTAACGGAGGATCTTATGGTGCTGTTATAGGTGTAAGCGATATCGAAAAAGCAATGGTCGTTTATTCTGATATACTGGGTTATGATAAAGTGGTTTATGATAAAACAGGTTCATTCGAAGATTTAAATTGTCTTCCAGGGGGTAATGGTAAATTCAGAAGAGTGCTGCTTAGCCGGAATAAGCCCTTTTCAGGTGCCTTTCACAGGATGCTTGGCAATAGTGTAATAGAACTAATAAGCTCTGTAGACAGATCGCCGGAAAAAATATACAAAGACAGGTACTGGGGTGATCCAGGTTTTATCCACCTCTGTTATGACGTATCCGGAATGGATATGCTAAAGCAAAAATGCGAAGAAAGCGGATGTGCATTTACAGTTGACAGCAAGGCAAGTCACGATATAAATGGTTTTGATATGGGTGAAGCTGCTGGACATTTTGCCTATATAGAAGACCCTGATGGAACATTGATAGAGTTTGTAGAAACTCTTAAAATACCAATCATTAAGAAACTGGGATGGTATATCAACCTGGAAAAGAGAGCGCCTGGAAAAAAGCTTCCAAACTGGATACTGAAGGTATTAAGGTTCTCAAAAGTGAAGGATAAAAGAATCCAAAACTAAATATCACAAGGTAAAAAAGGGTGCCAATGGCACCCTTTTTATTATTTTAATACATCTTATAACAACAAGATATTTATAGATTCTGTGAGATCTGTTCAACTTCTTTTAGAACCCGCATTGCATTGCCTCCCCATATTTTTTCAAGTTCCTTCTTGCTGTAACCCCTCCTAAGCATTTCTATTGTAAGGTTCTTCATTTGAGAGACATCCATAAGATTCTCTATTCCTCCCCCACCGTCAAAGTCTGTACCTACACCTACATAATCAATTCCGGCTATCTGAATAACATGGTCTATATGATCTACAGCATCAGCAACAGTTGCATATTTCCTGTATTTGTTTCTTGTTGTATAATACTCATTCCTGGCCTTATCATACTCCTCCTTTGTAAGATCCTCGAAATTATTATATTTCTCTCTGATTTCTTTAAGCATCCTGTCGAGCTCCGGGTTTGGCTCAGGCTGCCGCAGATAATTGCTGAGAATACAGATCTGAATAACCCCACCATTTTCTTTCAATGCCAATATCATCTCATCGGTGAGATTTCTCGGACTTTCACATAATGCCCTGCAAGATGAATGTGAAGCTATTACAGGTGCTTTTGTACTTTCCAAAACATCATAGAAGGACTCATCAGAGATATGAGAAACATCTATCATCATACCCAGCCTGTTCATTTCAGCAACTACTTCTTCACCAAAATCAGAAAGGCCGTTATACTCGGGGCCCTTCGAATCTGTAGACGAATCACATATATCGTTATTACTTGAATGAGAAAGAGTAATATATCTTGCTCCCAGATTATAAAACTCCTCAATCCTCGACAGATCGTTGCCAATGGGATATCCATTCTCAACACCAATAAAAGCGGCTATCTTGCCCTCTCTTTTTAACCTGTAGGCATCGTCCACAGTTAATGCTATCTCAGCCTGATCTGAGTTTTTTTCAACATTAGCATGGATGGCATCAAATATGCTAAGTGCCCTGTTATACACCCTAAGATGGTCTTCTTCGGTCCTTGGACCCTGTCCGATATATACAGCAAAGAATTCAGCATCAAGACCTCCCTCTCTCATTCTTGGGAAATCGACACAACCATCATCATTTCTGACTCCAAGATCAAAACCAGAACGTGTCAATCGCATTGGCGTATCACAATGTGTGTCGACCGTAAGAATAGATTTATGAATCTTATCTGCTTTTTTCACAAGGGCCTCTTCAGTATCTCCTGCACAGGAGTAGAGAATCATTGATGCGGCAAAGAGTGCTACAATTATTTTATTCATATCATAAGTGTTTTATTAGCGGCTAAATTAGATAAAAACTGTGCTAAAAAATGTTAAATGAACCTATTGTATAACACTAAAAAGAAGCCCCATCCAGAATGAATGGGGCAGCCATGAAAAGAATGGAAAAATTGCTTTTGGACAGTAAAAGCGCCTTTAAGCTAAACTATAGCTTTATAATTTTATAAATATTAATTTTTATTCCGTTTTGTATTCGTAAGATATAAGTACCACCGGGATATTGCTGCATATTTATTTGTTTTAATATATCACCTGGCAATAACTTCCCGGTATATACCAGCCTCCCATCAGCTGAGTTAAGGTAAAGATCTGTTTCGCCACTTAAGGGTGCCGAAAAGTTGATATTTACCATTTCACTGGTCGGGTTAGGAAAAACACTTACCTTAACTCCAAGTTCGGGATTCTTCTGTATTATATCAATCACCAGCATCGACTGCTGAAATCCCTGTGTTAAGATAAGGTCTCCACTGCCTGATTCTACAGTAGCAATTGCCAGTTCTCCAAGTGTCCAGCTTAAGGAGATACTATTATCTCCAGAAACATCATATCCACCTGCAGAAGCAACAACCTGCTGTTTAATCTCCTGTCCTGAAACAGATAGAGAAAACATTAAAGCCAGAAATACTGATAGTATAGATTTCATAAGAGCAGGCTTCAGGTTAAATTGTTCGTATTAAAATTAGAAAAAAATGAAGCAATATGCAATTATCCAACATTTATTTTAATAAACAGCTTCTCTGAATAGATAAACGGTATTATTTTTATGGCGAATATCACAATTTAAAATAAGTATCACATTCTTTCTGTTTCATTGTTGAAGTGCTAAATTTGCAGCCATTATGGGAAGAAGCACAAAGGCTCTTAACTGGCTGATATTAATTTTTCTTGCATTTATATGGGGTACATCCTTTATTTTAATTAAAAAAGGTCTTGAATCATTTAATTCCTTTCAGATTGCATCTCTAAGGATTTTTATCTCTTTTGTGTTCCTGTTGCCGATTGCAATTAAAAATATAAAATTGCTTAACAGGAACAATATTGGCTCCTTTCTTATCATTGGTTTTATTGGCAGTGCCTTCCCTGCATTCCTATACCCTGTTGCACAGACAAATATAGATAGTTCTGTAGCCGGTATGCTAAACTCGCTTACACCGGTATTTACCTTGTTATTTGGAGTATTTTTCTATTCCAGGAAGGCAAAGACTCACCAGGTATTAGGTATTATAATTGGCTTTATAGGCGCTGCCGGACTTATTTACAATGGATCATTTACTTTCAACTTATATGGTCTCTACATAGTACTGGCAACCATGTTTTATGGTATAAGCAGTAACCAGGTTGCCCAGCTAAAAAATATAAATGGGATGATCATTACATCACTTGCCTTCCTGTTTATTGGACCGATAGCAGGTATTAACCTGCTTATCTCTGATTTCTCAGATGCTGTACAGACGGCACACTGGCTCAGAAATCTCGGATATATCGCCATATTATCAGTTTTCGGATCAGGCCTTGCGCTTGTACTGTTTAACATACTTATCCTCAGGACTAATCCTGTATTTGCATCGTCAGTAACCTACCTGATTCCTATTATTGCTACACTATGGGGTATAATAGACAGCGAAGTGCTAACTCCCTCTATGATTATTTCCGTAATTTGCATCTTAGGTGGAGTATACCTGGCAACACTGAGGTCAAAAAAGGTAAAACTGTAAGGTGAATCAACTTATAAATAAGTCATTTATACTATCGCTAACGGGCGGGATTATAATGTCGCTGGCATGGTTTGAGCATATTAGCTCAGTACTGATGCTGTTCGCTTTTGTTCCTTTCCTGATACTTATTTACGGGGCAAAGCTTAATGGAAGTACAGGCTCTAAAGTTTTTAGCCGTTTGCTCCCTGGCTTTCTTCTCTTTAACATTCTTACATTCTCATGGCTTGGGAAAGTATCATTTACAGGGGCTACAATGGCAATACTTGCCCACTCTTTCCTTATGTCATTTACCCTGATGCTGGTATATCTGGTATACCTGAAAGCAAGTAAGCTTACAACTACGATAAGTTTTATCAGCCTGTGGCTAAGCTATGAGTACCTATGTTTAAATATCAGTATAATTTCTCCATGGTTAAATACCGGCAATGTTTTCGGAAAAAATCCAGGGCTTGTCCAGTGGTATGAATATACAGGTGCAGGTGGTGGTACTTTATGGGTATTGCTGGTAAGCCTGTTAATTTTTAACACCCTTGTAAAGCTTGACAGAAGCAGGGCAGTGCTTATCAGGAATCTCTTCGGGTCTGTTTTAATGATAATAATCCCCATAATATTTTCTCTTATAACAGGCGCGAGATTTTCAGAGGATTCCCGGGCCGAAAGAATTGTACTTGTTCAGCCCAATATCGATCCCTATAATCACAAATTTGATAGCCTTCCTTTTTTAACTCAGCTAGATAATATGTTAAGCCTGACATCCGGACATATAAGTGATTCATGTAGCTGGCTAATATTTCCGGAAACTGCAATTGATGATCCCTTCGAAGAATCGATGGCTACAAGTAACAGGTATATAAAGAGAATAGAGAACTATTTTTCGAAATATAACAGCCTGAACATTATCCTTGGTGCCACAACAACTGAAAGTTTCAATGGCAGCGAATACAGTGAGCTCTACAATAGCGCTGTTCATATAAGTACAGACTCTCTTATTTCATTTTATCATAAATCGAAGCTTGTTCCAGGATTCGAAAAGAAAGTGTCTTTCCTCCCACCCTTCCTCGAAAAAATTATCATACCTGATCTGGGTGGTACTATGTCGGGTTATACTATCCAGAAAGAAAGGGACATTTTTACTCATACCAATACCAGCACTAAGCTTGCACCGGTGATATGTTACGAATCTGCTTACGGGGAATTTACAACTCAGTATATTAATAAAGGAGCAGGAATTATTGCAATAATAACAAACGACGGATGGTGGAATAATACATCTGCATATAAACAGCATTTGTGGTTTGCTTCACTGAGGGCCATTGAAAACAGAAGACCAGTAGCAAGGTGTGCCAACACAGGGATTTCTTGTTTTATTGATAAGAAAGGCAGAATAACACAGTCGCTGCCCTGGTGGGAGGAGGGAGTTCTTGTATCAGATATACAGCCCGGTCAGAAGATTACTATATACTCTGTATATGGAGATATTATCTTAAGGTATTCGGTTTTTATCAGCCTGCTTATACTTATCCTTACTTTTGTAGCAGCGCCGATAAGAAACTTGCGAAAAATGCAACCTTTCCAGTATTGATCTGTCATTTAACTTGAGAAGAACTTAGAATTGAACCGGGTATATTCCAATATCGACCATTCGGTAATTGAATCCTGTAAAAGAGGTAACAGGATTGCACAGTATACCCTGTATAATAAGTACTCAAAAGCTATGTATAACCTTGCCTACAGAATGATGAACAATCGTGAAGATGCAGAAGACATTCTTCAGGAATCTTTTACAGAAGCTTTTAAAAAGCTCAAGTCATTCAGGTATGAATCAACTTTTGGATCATGGATAAAATCAATTGTTATTAACAAAAGCATAAATCAGCTAAGGAAGAGAAAGCTCGTGTTTGCATCTGATGATTTTATAGATGAGCCCCTTGAAGAAGAAGATAATAATCCCGATCTGAAAGGAGATATGCAAAAAGTATTTGATTCGATCCAGAAATTACCTTCTGGCTACAGGCTAGTACTTACACTATACCTGCTCGAAGGTTACGATCATAAGGAGATAGCTAGCATACTTGATATAAGCGAATCTACATCCAAGTCACAATACTTAAGAGCAAAGCTGAGACTTAAACAATTATTGATGGAGAAGAAACTATCATGGACAAATTAGAGAAACAAATAACTGATTACAGGGCCGATCTTGATCGGCTTACTCCTGATCCTGAAATATGGCAGCGTATTCAGAACAATCAAAATATTATCAGGTCGCAAAGAATACGCAGGTTTAGCGGATGGGCTGCCTTTTTTATTGTTATACTAACAAGCGGTCTGATTTTTTCAGGGGCGGGCAATGTAACCCAGGGTAAGAAGTCTGGTGAACTGGCTGAAACAGAAAGATATTATACAGTAAAATTTTCTACCCTTATTGACGAAGCAAAACCTCTGCTTATTAACTACCCCGGTCTTTCAGAAGATCTTATGATGGAACTGGATAATCTCGACAGACTGTATTTTAATATAAAAAAAGACCTCAGGGATAATGTTAGTAACGATGAAGTAATTGATGCTCTTATCCTTAACTATAAGGCTAAGATCAGGATCCTGGAAGAAATGCTTCTTATACTTGGGGAAGAAAATTCTAATCTTGAAAATATGGAAAGCTATGAGATATAGAGTTTTATTTCTGATATTAATTCTGGTTCAAGCGACTGCTTCGCTACTGCAGTCCCAAACAGTTTCTGAAAGCAGGATCCTGGAGAAAAGTTTTTCAGTAAATGAAAATATGACTCTTGACATATCAAATAAATATGGTAAGATCCATCTTGCACAGAATAATTCCGACTCTGTATATATCAGGATAGAATTGAATGCCAGCGCTTCAAAGAACACCAGGTTACGAAAGCTTATTGACGGTGTTTCATTTAAGCTCACATCCACCCCCAACTTTGTAATTGCTGAAACAAGATTTATAAAGGGACCCGTTAACCTGATAGAAGGAGTTAGAAGTCTTACCAATAATATAATTTCGTCAGAATCCAGGTTGCAGGTAGACTATTATATTTATGCTCCATCATATATGATGATAAAGATTGACAACAGGTATGGGGATGTTTACCTGGAATCTACCAGTGCTAATCTGGACCTTACAATAGTAAATGGTGATCTGAAGGCAGAAGACCTAACAGGAGATTCAAGCTTTGAGCTTAATTTCTGTAATGCTACAATATCTTCACTCAGAAAGGCAAGAATAGAATTATCATACGGTGACCTGGATATCACAAGGGCAGAATCTCTGGTAATTAACAGTAGCTCCTCAAAAATAGATATCGGAGATATTGAACAACTTTCAGGCGAGTCGAAGAGAGACCGCTATTTTATAAAAGGACTTACAAGTCTTAAGGGAAACAGCTATTTCTCTGATTATAATATTGATATCCTGCGTGAGTCTGTCAGTTTGACCAGCCGGTACGGAAATATTAATATAGAAATGATACCGGCAAGTTTTAATCTAATATCTATTGAATCATCATTTACCGGTGTCTTCCTTAGTGCCAGTCCCAAAGCATCCTTTACTTTTGATGCAAACCTTAGCAATTGCAACTCTTCGATACCCGATCATTGGCTTATTAAGGAGGAGGCTCTGAATATTGAAAAGAATGAATATTTATATTATGGGGAAATTGGCAGTGAAAAGCCAGGAGGTAAAATAATTCTGAAGCTTCTCAGAGGTAAATTAATATTTGATCAATACATGTAGACATAATCTGCAACTTATTGTTTTTAGGTGTGTCCTTATATTTAGAATAAAGAAAATAATTATAAACAAGCAGGCAATGCCATATAAGAAAATCATAATAATACTTTTAACTGTATTCTTGCTGACATCATTTAAGTCTCTTCATGCCCAGGTTACAGAAAACCATATTGGAGTACGGGGTGGAATTCACAGTGGTATATATTTTCAAAATCTCGTAACTGCAGGTAATGCAGAGAGGTCTTTCTATGCTATGCTTTCGGCAGATAATAACAGCTTAAGGCTAACAGCGATGAGACTTACCTATGAAATGACGATGAGCGAAATAAGTGATAATCTTTACCTGGTTTGGGGTTATGGCGGACATGCTGGATTCAGTGTAAATGATCATACATATTTCCTGGGAAGAAAATACCAGTTCGAATATGAAAGAATAAGACCTGTGGTTGGGGCGGATGTTTATGGCGGACTTGAGTATCGGTTTTTAGGTATGCCCATGACTATAGGATTGAGCCTTAAACCCTATGTAGAAATAATGGTTCCAGGCTTTGTTACAATAAAACCGGGAGACCTGGGTCTTTCGTTCGCATACAGATTTTAATAAGGATTAAAGTTATTCTTAAACTATTTAATATGAAAAAGTTAGCAATAATAATAATTACAATCGTATTTATGATTCCACATTCAATGGCTCAGGAAGTGGAGGCTACAGAAATAAAGAAAGCAAAGAAGAGAGAGTTGCGCCAGCAGAGTGATGAGATCAGAACTCTCTTCGGCAGGAGAAGAACAAATGGTGGATATGGAGCTATATGGATGGGATATTCTACAATTGATCAAAAAAATGCTCTGCAGTTTGGAGCAAGGGGATCATGGATTATTCAACATTCATTTGCCATAGGGTTTGGAGGCACAGGGTTCCTGAACGAATATCATTATGATGTCGGACTCGATCAGGATGTATTTCTAACGGGTGGATACGGAGGCATATACCTTGAACCTATTTTATTTCCAAAATTGCCTGTTCACCTTGCCTTTCCTGTGCTGCTGGGAGTTGGAGGAGTATCATTTGTATCATATAATGATGAGTACTGGGATTCAAACTTCGTTGAAGATTACGAAGGTTTTATTATTATTGAACCCGGGCTGGATATTGAACTTAACCTTACCAGGTTTATGAGATTGGGTATAGGAGCGACATACAGGTTGCCTGCAGCTTTTGAATTTGCAAATAATCCAAATGCTGCTGCAGACGCCAGGGCTTTGAAAGGATTTACTTATAACCTTACATTTAAATTTGGATCGTTTTAGACAGTTAAGCTAACTGAAAAAGATCAACCTGGAGTAATAAAAAAGGGACGCATTAAACTGCGTCCCTTCTCTATATACGGTAAATAAACTGGCTAGAATTCACTTAAACCATTATCCATCCATTTTATATATTCGTCTATATTAAGATTATGCTCCATCTTTTCGCCAAGCATATTTCCATCATGATCAACAATAACATAAAGGGGTTGAGTATTTGTTCCAAACATTCTAATTTCAAGATCGGTATTAAGCTTACCTATAGTATTCTTCACCTTATTGTCAAAAGAAGAAGTATACCACTCTTCTTCAGGCAGTTTGGTGCGATCGTCACAATAGAGGGCAATAATTACAAAATTTTCCCTGAGTCTTTGTAGTACCCTGCTGTCTGACCAGACCTTTGCTTCCATTTCCTTACAATTGCTGCAAGCATGACCTTTAAAGTCGAGGAATACTGGCTTACCTAGTTGTCTGGCAGCTTCCATTCCCTCTTCATAGTCGAAGTATCCCTCTAAACCATAAGGCAATTCAAATTTATCACCATACTTTACACTTTCTGTCGACCCTGAAACAGGTATACTATTTTGACTGACTGTGCTTTTTGTTAGATCTATTGATAAAGTTTCCTTTGGAGGCAGTAAGGATGAAATGCCCGTTAATGGAGCTCCAAACAATCCGGGAACAAGATAGATTGTAAAGGAGAAAACAGCGATAATCAGTACAAACCTGAACACTCCAATATGCTTAAGATCGCTGTCGTTGGAAAATTTTATCTTACCCAGCAGGTAGAGACCCAGCAAAAAGAATAGCACTATCCATACTGCCAGGTAGATATCTCTTCCCAGTATTTCAAGTCCGTATACTGTATCAATAGTTGATAAAAACTTCAGACTGAAAGCAAGCATAATAAATCCAAGAACCACTTTAATAGAGTTAAGCCAGCCACCAGATTTTGGCAGTTTATTCATGATAGAGGGAAATAGTGCAAACAGAAAGAATGGAAGGGCAAATCCCAAACCAAAGCCAAACATGCCTACGGTTGGTCTAAGTACATCACCACTGGCAGCTTCGACTAAAAGAGCTCCAACTATTGGTCCTGTACAGGCAAAAGATACCAGCACAGTAGTAAGTCCCAGGAAAAAGGCAGCAATAAAGCCTCCTTTATCAACCTTTGAATCTGCTCCGCTAACCCATTTATTAGGAAGTACTATTTCATAGGCCCCAAAAAATGAAGCTGCAAATACAATAAATAAAAGGAAGAACAACAGGTTAGGCATCCAGTGCGTACTTAATGAGCTTGCAAAACTGGCACCGGCACTTGTAAGCGAAACTATTACACCGAGAGATGAATATATAAGAATAATCGATAAGGCAAATATAAGGGCCTTAACAAATGATCCTGATTTTTTACCTGAGTCCTGCGAAAAGAAAGCAACTGTCATTGGAATCATAGGAAAAACGCAAGGAGTCAATATACCTGCCAGTCCGAGAAAGAATGAAACAATCAGGAGCCCCATCAGCCCTCTGTCTGATCCTGCAGAATCTGTTTGAAGCTGATCGGCGGGCTGAACCACAGCCGAAGTCTCTCCTGATGAGATGGAAATTTTAAAATCAACATCCTGTGGAGGGGAGCACCTCTCATCATCACAGGCCATAAAATTAACATAACCCTCTACTGAAAAAGACTTCAGTTCAGACTCAATTATCTGCCTGAATTCAGCCTCGTTACTATAATACAGGATATCCATCTCAAAGGCCGTATCAAATACTTCTTCACCTTCATTAAGAGATTTAATATCATCTACAAGTTTATAATCGTCTGATTCATTAAAAGAAAAACTTGTGGGGATTGGTCCGCCTGAAGGAATATCCATCCCGTAAAGGTGAGATCCTTCTTCGATCGTGGCCTTAAATACCAGCTCATACCTTCCTTCTCCAAGTTCATCATAAGAAAATGACCAGGATACAGGATCAAATATCTGTCCCGACAGTGACGGAAGCAGACCTGCAATTATTGAGATTAATAGAACTAATTTCTTCATTTTTATAGTAAATTATTTTAGCTGCGAATATAAAAAAATTATGCTTTACTATGTAAAGCAATATTTATATTAATAACCGGGATGAGTATTAAAAGGTTCAATCTACCTGATATCTATCTCGTCGCCTTCAGAGTCGAAGAATCTATATTCCAGGATCTGGTATGATGGTATAGACTGTACAGATATCGAGCATTTATATTTTTTTGCCATCTTCCTGGCCTCTGAAAAGAGCCCTTTTGTAAGGTAGGCAGCAACGAAAGGATGGGCCCTGAGAATAAACTTTCGAGTTTTAACTTTATCAATAATAGTTTTCAGGTTATCCTCTATCTTATCGACATGAAGGATGGTCGGACCAACCTTACCACTACCTCCACAGACCGGACAATCCTCGTCAGTTGTAATATGCATTTCAGGTCTTACCCTCTGACGGGTAATCTGCATTAAACCAAACCTGGTAAGTGGTAGTATATTATGCTTGGTGCTATCCTCAGCCATGGATTCTTTCATTTTATCAAATAAGGCCTGCTTATTTTCATTAGAGACCATATCGATAAAATCGATCACAATTATGCCGCCCATATCCCTTAATCTCAACTGTCGGGCAATTTCTTTTGCTGCCTCGATATTCACAAGGAGGGCGTTCGTCTCCTGGTCTTTATCCGACTTGGACCGATTACCACTGTTTACATCAATAACATGCAGGGCTTCAGTATGCTCTATAATAAGGTAAGAACCATGCTTAAAGGATACAGTCTTCCCAAAAAGAGATTTAATCTGCTTGCTTATACCAAAGTGGTCAAATATAGGAACCTTGCCACTATAAACTTTCACAATCTTTTCTTTTTCGGGAGCAATTTCTCTGATATAATGCTTAATATCATTACCAATATCATTATTGTTTACAGTGATATTGGAAAAGCTTACATTAAGGATATCTCTTAATATGGTGGTTGTTCTGTTTAGCTCACCAATAAGGAGCTTTGGTTTGGATACGTCTTTCCTGATATTATAGAAAGCAGATTCCCACTTCTTAACAAGAGCCCTTAGTTCTGAATCGAGTACAGCCACCTTCTTTCCCTCGGCTACTGTTCTCACTATTACACCATAATTCTTAGGTTTAATGCTCTGAAGAAGTGTTTTTAATCTGTTCTTTTCTTCAACGCTCTCTATCTTTGATGATATGGATATTTTGTCAGAGAATGGCAGTAATACAAGGTTTCTTCCGGCCAGAGAAATCTCAGAACCCAGCCTTGGCCCCTTGGTGGAAATAGGCTCCTTGGTTACCTGAACAATAACAGTCTGACCACTGGTAAGTACATCAGATATCTTACCGTCCTTGTCGATATCTTTCTCATTCTTAAACTTATGTACCGGTGGTATCCTGCCTTTTTTACTTAATGCAAGGGTATAATATCGATTAAGCGACCTGAACTGAGCGCCAAGGTCGAGATAATGAAGAAATGCATCCCTTTCATAACCAACATTAACAAACGCGGCATTAAGTCCGGGCATTATTTTCTTAACCTTACCCAGATATATATCACCAACAGCAAACTGGAGATTCTTCTTTTCCTTGTTTAATTCAACAAGCCTGCTGTCTTCCAGGAGTGCTATTGCAATGTCGTCCGGGCCTGAATCTATTATAATATCTTTACTAACCACCTGACAGATATATCAGTATATCTTTTTATATTCTATAAATGTACTAAACCTAAAGATTTACATGATCTTTAGGTTTAGAGTATTTTGCTTATGGCTTTTTAAACAGATCGACTATTTCCTCTTCTTATGCCTGTTCTTTCTCAAACGTTTCTTACGCTTGTGCGTAGCCATCTTATGTCTTTTTCTCTTCTTTCCGCTTGGCATAGAGCTTATTTAATTACTGGTTATTTTTAACCTTGTTAATGAATGATTTTGAAGGCTTGAAAGCCGGAATAAAATGTTCGGGAATAATGATGGTAGTATTTTTAGAGATATTCCTCGCTGTTTTCTTGGCTCTTTTCTTAACAATAAAGCTGCCAAAACCTCTTAGATAAACATTATTACCTGCTACCATTGATTCTTTGACCGCATCCATGAACTCTTCTACAGTTCTCTGAACTGTAACCTTTTCAATACCAGTCTTCTTGGCAATCTCGTTAACTATGTCTGCTTTAGTCATTTTTAAATTATTTAATTCAACAAATTATTATATTTCCTAGATTTTTTAATAACTCTGCAAATGTAAAATATTATTTCATATAAATGAAACTCTTAAGTTTATTTTTTGTTTTTTTTGCCTTCTAAAATTCTGAACTTGAGCATTTCAGTGATATTTGAGACTTTAAATAAGTTAGAAACTAATTATTGTATTTTGAATTGTGCTACTGCTAATTTTTCATAACTTTGTGCTGAATTTTTACTAAATAGAATAATATACATTATGGCCGTAAACAAAGTAATACTGGTAGGCAATGTAGGGAAAGACCCCGAGGTACATTTTATTGAATCTAATGTAGCAGTTGCCAGGTTTCCTCTTGCTACCAGTGAAACTTACAGGAGTAAGGACGGAGAACGTGTTACAACAACTGAGTGGCATAACATTGTTCTTTGGAGAGGTCTTGCAGAGGTGGCTGACAAATTTGTAAAGAAGGGATCGCAGCTATTTATAGAAGGAAAGATCCGAACCAGGTCATATGACGACAGGGATGGTAACAAGAGGTATATCACTGAGATAATTGCCGATAATATGCAGATGCTTGGTAAAAAAGGCGACAACGCTGGCAGTGATGCATCTCAGGATAGGCCGGAAGAAGATTCACAGGTCGCAACACAACCAAAGCCAGAGAAAAGTAACACGGGAAACAATACAAATGAAGATCCCTTCGTAACAGGTGGCGAGGATAATGATGACCTGCCATTCTAGTGTTAATTAAACATATTCCAATTGGAAACAGACGACCCTCTTCAATATCTTAATACGCTTAGCAACATCATTGTAAACAGTCCGGATATTTATCATATCATGGAGGCTCTGGTTGTTGTGGTGCTGCTTATCTGCTCTGCCTTTATCTCGGGATCCGAAGTAGCATTTTTCTCCTTATCACCTGCCGACAGGGAGACGTTCAGAAGCAGCAAAAGTAAAAGTGCGGCAAGGGTTATTAAGCTTATTGATACACCAGATCGTTTACTTAGCACAATATTGGTAGTTAATAATTTCGTCAATATCGGTATAGTGATCCTATCAGCTTATATTAGCTCACAGATTTTTGATTTTTCTGCGAGCCCGGTATTTGGCTTTGTACTGGAGGTTGTTGTAATAACATTCCTGCTGCTGCTTTTTGGGGAAATAATCCCGAAAGTATATGCAACTCAGCAAAATCTTAGGTTTGCATCCTTAATGGCAGGCCCCCTGATTATTCTGGATAAGGCATTTATGCCAATAAGCCTGATATTAATAAAACTATCTGAGAGCCTGAAACGCTCAACTCATGACTCGCCGCTAAGCAAGGATGAATTATCTGATGCCATATCTATTGCATCGGGCAAAAATATTGAGGATGAAAAAATCCTTAAGGGAATAATAAATTTCGGCAATATCGACGCAAGGGAAATAATGAAACCCAGGATAGATATTATGGCCATAGATATTAAAACTCCCTTTAAAGAATTAATTCCGGGAATAATAGAATCAGGGTATTCGAGAATCCCTGTATTCTCTGCTTCAATAGACAATATACAGGGGGTATTATATATTAAAGATTTATTACCCCACCTTCATAAGCCTGACAGTTTTAACTGGCAATCACTTATTCGACCGGCCTATTATATTCCTGAGATTAAAAGGATAAATGAACTACTGGAAGAGTTCCAGACAAAAAAGATTCACCTGGCAATTGTGATTGATGAATATGGAGGAACAAGTGGTATAATAACACTGGAAGACATTCTTGAAGAAATTGTTGGCGATATACCGGGCGAATCTGATAATACTGATATAGCCTTTGAGAAGCTAAATGAAAATGAATATATATTTGAAGGCAAAACACAACTACACGACTTCTGCAAGGTACTTAATATTGCTTACGATCCCTTTATTGATATAAGGGGTGAATCTGACACCCTTGCAGGTCTTATGCTTGAGATGGCAGGTGTAATACCTGATAAAGGCTTTTCTGTAACTCTTGAAAATTTTATGTTTGAGATTCATTCGGTCGACAGCAGGAGAATAAAAAAGATACGAGTAAGTATATTAAATACTGAAGATGGGAAAAATTAATAAGTTCATATTAATCCTTTTAATCCTCCCGTGCTTAATTATTGGATGTCGAAACCAATCATTTCCTAAACCCAGGGGTCATTTCCGGATAGATTTTCCAGAAAAGCAATATATACTATTTGATTCGACCTGCCCTTTCACCTTTTATTATCCCGTTTACGGCAGGATTGCTAAAGAACCAGGGCTAAATAAACCCTGCTGGTTTAATATTGAATTTCCTGACTATGGTGGAAAACTTCATTTAAGCTACCTGCCTGTTGAAAATAATCTCGAACTCTTAATTGAAGATGCTCATAAACTGGCTTATAAGCATTCGGTTAAAGCAGATGCGATAGAAGAAAGAATATGGGAAAATAATGAAAACAGAGTTTTCGGACTTGTATATAATATTAAGGGAAACGCTGCTTCTTCAATGCAGTTTTATCTTACAGATAGTATAAATCATTATCTGAGAGGGTCGCTCTATTTTAATGCAGCACCTGATAAAGACTCTCTTGCTCCGGTAAATGAATTTTTCAGGGAGGATGTCTTATATCTTATTGAAACACTTGATTGGAAAACCAGTAATAGATAATGGCCTGTATTACTGAACATTATTTAAACGAATTTACCCTGATGGGGGTGTGGAAGATTGAAGAAGATCTTAAAACACTTCTTTCAATGGTCGATCTTGACCAAAATGATAAAAGGAGATATAAAACATTCAGAAGCACCTCTCGCAGACTTGAGTTCCTTAGTGTGCGTGCTCTGTTAAAAGAATTAATCGGGCCTGATGCCAGAATAGTTTACAATAAGAATAATAAGCCATTTATCAAAGATGGATCTCACTTTATCAGTATAACTCATTCCAACAAACTTACGGCTATTATGCTCAGCACACAGGAAAAAATTGGAATTGACCTGGAGTATATGAGCTCAAATATAAATGCCCTTTCATTTAAATTTATTAATAAGAAGGAGAGGATAACAAGGGTCAGGGACAAAAAAAGGTATCACCTCTACCTTCACTGGTGCGCCAAGGAAGCCTTGTATAAGATATGCGACAAGGAGGGAATTAATATAAAGAAAAACATAACTATATATCCTTTCGACCTGTCAGCCTCTGGTGATATAAAAGGGAAGGTGCATTCAGAAAAGATAAATGAGATATTCGACCTGCATTACACCAGGTATGAAAATTACGCTCTTGTATGGACAAATAAAAATTACAATGGTAAGAAAAGGAGATAAGAGCAAGAAAGTAGCTCTGCTGATTGACCCGGACGACCACCATGGAGGTAATCCTGAAAGAGTACTAGAGGTCGCAAACAAATGCGGTGTAGATTATATACTCGTTGGAGGAAGTCTTACATTCAGAAAGCCGGGAGAGCTAATTAATATAATAAAAAGTAAATCAGATATACCTGTCTATATTTTCCCGGGAAATCTTCTTCAGCTCGACGACAATGCTGATGGAATTCTATTGTTGTCTCTTATCTCAGGCAGAAATCCTGAATTATTAATAGGCAATCATGTAGTGGCTGCCCCCCTTCTCAAGCAGATGAGTAGCGAAATAGTTTCAGTTGGTTATATATTAATAAACTGTGGCTCAAAAACCTCAGTTGAATATATGTCGCAGACAGAAGCCATCCCTTCTTCTAAACCAGATATTGTAGTAGCAACTGCAATTGCAGGAGCTCTGCTTGGTTTGAAAATGATCTACCTGGAGGCAGGAAGTGGAGCAGATTACCCTGTTCCATCCGAAATTATAGCATCTGTGCGGAAAAATATTGATAGCCCCATAATTGTTGGCGGCGGATTACGAAAACCGGATGATATTGAAACCGCCTTCAGATCAGGGGCAGATATAATAGTTTTGGGTAATGGGGCGGTAGAAAATCCAACTCTGCTTGAAGAAGCATGTGAGATACGGAATAAATTTACATACTAAGCCGATAAATAATAAACAAAAAAAAGCCGCTATATCAATAGCGGCTTATAAATAATCGTAAGGAGTGCTATTTAATTACCGCACTCTAAAACAGTTTCAATCTTATACTTTGCAGCTTCGGCAAACTCACCATGAAGAGCTTTCTTGTAACTCTCACATGCTTTTGCACTATTGCCTGCAGCTTCATAAGCGCCACCAAGCTTAAAGAAAATCTTTGCCTTCTCTGCATTCGTACCCATATCAAGCTCAGCAGACTTGTTAAATTCTTCAATAGCTTCATTCCACTTTTGCTGTCCTTCATATGCAAGGCCAAGCTGATAGTGCACCACAGCATTGTTATTACCATATTGCACAGATCTGCCAAGACATTTTTCAGCACCTGCAAAATCTTCCTCCTGCAATTTAACCTGGGCACTGTTAAAGAAAGTGCTTCTTAGCTTTTGTTGTATTGTACCAGCTGTCTTATTGTCTCTTGCTGCTGTAGCAACTTCAATACCCATAATACCTGCTTCTTCCATTTTATCAAGGTCGCCTGTCTTATCATAAACGAGCGTTTTACCCAGTAATGCTTTAGCATATTTGGGATTCATCTGCAAGGCTGTATCAAAATAAGTAAGGGCAGCATCATACTCACCATTGGAAAGAGCAGTATTACCCTGTACATTGACGATACTTAACTTAGTGCTTTTTGCCCTGTTTACAAGCTTAGTATCCTTGGCTGTTTTACCAGTTTCCATACATAAATCAAGCTTCTTGATAGCTCCAGGATAGTCTTTCTTGCCGGCTAATTTCTTAGCAGATTCCCAATACATCTTAGGTATCTGAGTAACTGCCTGCATTTTAAGCTCCATTGCCTCATCAGTTCCAACCTGATCAGCAAGTTCTATTGTTTTTTCAAATGAAGTTATTGCTGCGTCAGGATTTATCTTCATCATTTGTACGCCCTGATTAAAAGTGTCTGCAACATCCGACATCTGAGCCTGACCAAAAGCATTAACGGATATGGCAAAAACTGCCAGCATTGTTAAAGTCTTTAGTCCTGTCCTTAAAAAATCTCCCATAGTTATTGATTTTATTTAAGTTTCATTTTTTAATTCCTGCAAATATAAGCAAATGATTAAAACACGAAAATATTAATTTCTGATATGTATCTATTCAAAAAACATACCATTATCTGAAAAGTTCAATCATTGGCTCTCCAACACAGGCATTTGGAACCTGAACCCTGCATAAAGAAGAGAGAGTTGAAGCGATTTCATTCATATTAATTTTTCTTGTTACAGACGCCCTGTTTACAGTCCAACCATACCATATCAAAGGAACATGAGAATCATATTCGTAGGGTGAGTTATGGTTTGTAACATACTTTCCATTTTCAACCCAGGCCGGTTTTAAATTAATAATCACATCTCCTGACCTGACAGGGTCGTAGGAATTACGTATCATCCCATAATAGCCGCTCCTGAAGTCATTATTTTCAATAACATTTGCAGCTACAGCAAATGAAACACCATTAAACTGAGTGATAAACCGCGCTGCCATATCCTGAACCTCAGCCAGTGACAGATCTGCATCTTCTATCAAGGTACGATTCAGGTAGATCTGTTTCTCATAGTATCCCTTTACCCAGTTACCCTGGCCATACATAACATTAAGATAACTTTTCAGAAGTGTAAGAGCCTGGTTGTATTTAAAATGTCCCGCAGGTATCTTTTTATCTCTTAATAAATCAGGCGATTCAGCTACTCCATGGGCGGAAGTAAGATAGATCAGTACATTTTTCTTCCCGATCTTATCAGTTATATAATCAAGTAAATGTGCAAGGTCCCTGTCAAACCTTATTACCGCATCGGCCATCTCCATCGAAGAAGGTCCAAAATTATGACCAATATTATCAGTTACAGAGTAACTTACAGAAATAAAATCAGTAATATCATCCTCACCAAGTCCTTCTTCCTCAATTAGTCTGATTGCAAAATCCGAAGTAAAGGTGTTTCCTGCAGGAAATTCTTTTAAAAGGGAATAATCGCGTTTCTTATTTAATATCCCCAGTACGGATGAAGAACTCATCTTCTTAAGGTCGTAGGGAAACCATGTTTGTCCCTGTATACCTGCCTCGTAAATATTTGTGTCAGATAGTGACCGCCTGTAACTATCTCTAGGCAGAAGAATGTTCCACTCTCCATTAAGGTAAGTGTCGCTTAACATCATCCCGTTAAAGTTATTTACCCAGGGTGGCAGTGAATCCAGGTAATGTGTGCTTGTCATCCATGTTCCTGTTCGGTCATCGTACCAGTAAGCAGCATCGGCAGAATGTCCTCCTGATAGTATTGATGCAAATTCCTTCAGTCCCACCGAAAATACCTTTGACCTTCCCCCATTAGATAGTTTTAGTTCATCACTAAAAGTGCTGGGTAAAAGATGTACTGGTGAATGAAGTCCATTTTCAAAGCTACCTCCAACAGGATCAACATCAGTGTCGGAAGTACAATAAACTATTTCATCTCTTAATGGATGGTACCAGTTATCCGCAATTATCCCATGTACCCTTGGGTCTGTACCTGTTGCAAGTGTTGCATAAGCCGGTGCAGACTGGGTAAAAAAGAAGTTATATGATGCATTCTTACAGAAAGTCCCCTCATTAATCAGTCTTTTAAAGCCTCTCTCACTAAAACTATCCCAGTACTTATCGATATAGTCGTATCTGAATTGTTCGATAACAATAGCAATTACCAGCTTCGGTTTATCAGGGGGAATATAAGCTCCCTGGGCCTGGATCTTCGGATTAATCAGTATAAGAACGAAGAAGAATATATAGAAGGATCTGATCATAGCTATGTATATTAAATGTTTTTAGCCAGTACAAACAAAACGCCAAGCCCCAGCAAAAGACTAAGCAGGATATTTGCCACCGCAAAAGTATAGTTCCCATTTCTAAGCAACTCAAAAGTCTCATAAGAGAATGTTGAGAAAGTGCTAAATCCACCACAAAAACCAACGATTAGAAGTGCCTTTGCAGTACTTGACATTCCACCTCTTACAGCAGACAAATATAGTACCAAAGCCAGAATGATTGTACTGGCAAGATTAGCAATTAATGTCCCCATGGGATTGATATTGGTAAAATTGCTCGTTACTGTCCTGGAAAGAGCATAACGGCTCACACTACCCAGTCCACCACCCAAAAATATTGCTAAAAGAATCTGCATCAGCGTTAAATTAAGCTGCAAAAGTAACTCTTTTGGATGAAAGTTGAAATAGGGGGTATAAGGTGTGGGTGAGGGGTACGGGGTGTTTACAGAAAATCTTAGTTTTTGATAAACTTTGCTGAAAGAATCTTTTTGCTGCCTGAGGGCTTTATCTTTAAAACGTAGATTCCCTCCGGAAGAAATGACACAGGAACATCTATTATAAAATCCGGGTTAATATTAACTACCTTTTTAATCACTTCCGAGCCATTAATACTATAGACTGATAATTCATATTGTGTTCCGGGTCCTTCAGGTATTCTAACATAAATATTTTCTTCTGCAGGCAGGGGCCAGATCTTAATTTTATCAATAAGAGTATCGTCTATGCCTGATCCTTCGGGTAGCAGGCTTATATTTAAAGCTGTTTGTTGAAAATCGCTCACCTGCACGTTGGAGAGATAAAGTGTTTCATAGCCATCTGAAGATATTGCTATTGTATATATGCCTTCGTCTATCAACCTTACAAAGCTTCCATTAAATGCTCCGGAATAAACATGGGAACTGTCGGTATCATGGCCCTGAATAAATATTTTAGCTTCAAGTGGCAAACCGCTTATATTATCAACAACTTTACCGTGTATACCATAGAATGCATTGGCAAGATAATTAAGCATTGACCTGTAATTATCGTTCCAGAGTACAGGCAGAAGCGAAGCCAGTGTATTATCATGCTCATGAAGCTCAATGGTAACTTCCCGACCCTGGCATTCAAATGTGACAAAATCCTGGCGGCCACCTCTTACAGAATACCACGAGGCGCCATGTGTAACACCATTATCATAGTCGTCGAAATAATACTGGTTGGAAGAATAATAATGTACTGTATCAGCATAATTACGGCTTACTTTCCCGAACCAGTCATCATCAGCATGCCTCGGTGCAAGCCACTTATCCCAGGGATAATTAACCAGTTCTATTCCCGAATGAAAGTTTGCAGAAAGAACAAATCGATGATCTTTTATAAAGTCTACCATATCGCCAATTTCAGGAGCACCTGGAGGGGGTACAATTGCTGCTTCCTCATCAGGAAAATTCCTGTTTAAATCTACACCGTTCGCATTTGACCTGGTTGAGTAAGCTATCGTGTCGCCTCCTGCATAAGTACCATCTGGATTAGCATTTGGATTAATCCAAATCTGAAGGCTGTCAACAAGCTGCTGCTCAAGTCCTCCATTTGTTGAATTAATTAGAAGATGCTCGGCCAGTCTAAGCATAAGAACATAACCTGCAAGCTCATCACCGTGCATGGTTGAGCTATAAAACACCTCTGGTTCATCTTCATCCAGGCCTACATTATCAGATATCTTCAGGGCATATATTTTTCGACCTTCGACACTCTCCCCTATTACTTCAACATGGCAAAGACCGGGATAATCTTCTTCCAGCTTATGAACGATTGTATCATACTGCTGATAGGTAGGATACTTATCCCAATTCATTGCTTCCCCGACCGATAATGCTGATTGAACAGCCTTGGCAAACTGATTTTCAATTACTTCATAGGGGTACGGGAAAGCAGCCATATCTTTTAATGCAAATGCTGATACCTTTGCCCATGCATAAGAATCTTTTACCCTTGTAACAGGAATGTTTCGGGGGATAAGGTCTAGCTGCTCCCTATCTGTATATTTAAACCTGATAACAGCCTGACCGTACCTTGAAACCTGGTCTTCGAGAATAGCTATATCTGTCTTATCCTGTGCACTTATGCTAAAGGTAATAAAGATAATTGCTATTATCGTCCAGGCTTTTCGCATAAACTTACACGTTAAATCTTATATGTAGAATATCACCATCTCCAACTACATAAGTCTTACCTTCTACAAAAAGCTTACCAGCTTCCTTACAGGCCTGTTCGGATCCTAATCTTGTAAAATCTTCATATTTCATAACCTCAGCCCTGATAAATCCTCTCTCCAGGTCAGAATGAATAACACCTGCAGCCTGTGGAGCTGTCATGCCCTTTCTGATAGTCCACGCTCTAATCTCCTTCGGGCCAACCGTAAAGAATGTTTGAAGATCGAGCAGGCGGTAAGCCGATCTTACAAGCTTATTAACACCAGGTTCGGTCAAACCGATATCCGATAGAAATACCTCCCTGTCATCCTCATCTTCAAGTTCTGCTATTTCCGACTCCATCTGTCCGGCTATTACCAGTACTTCAGAACCTGATTCACCAAGGAATTCCTTCACCCTCTCAACATATGAATTACCCTTTAGAGCAGAATCCTCATCAACATTACACACATACAAAACCGGCTTTATTGTAAAGAGAAAAAGGTCTTCAATATGAATTCTCTCTCCGGCCTTAAATTCAAAATCTCTTGCATTATTAAATTCCTCGAGATAATCCTTTAGCCTGCTAAGAACCTCAATTCCGGCCCTGGCATCCTTATCACCTGTTTTGGCAATCTTTGCGAGCCTTTCAATCTTTTTTTCTACAGACTCAAGATCCTTTACCTGAAGCTCAAAATCGATATTTTCAAGATCTCTTATAGGATCTACCGATCCATCAATATGAGGCAGGTTAACGTTATCAAAGCATCTAAGTACATGAATCAGAGCGTCTGTATTCCTTATGTCTCCCAGGAATTTATTCCCTACACCCTCTCCCTTATTTGAACCTTTTGCCAGTCCCGGGATATCTACTATTTCGACTGTTGTAGGTATTATTTTTTCGGTCTTCTGGAATTTTTCCAGTTCATACAGCCGTTTATCGGGAACCTGTATTAAGCCAATATTTGATTTCGTAGCACTAAAAGCGTAAGCTGTAGTTTCACCACGTGTATTTGAGATACAATTAAAGATGGTCGTTTTGCCAACATTTGTAATCCCTATTATTCCGCACTGCAAGGCCATTATTGTGTTTCCTTTGTAATTAAGGCATAAAGGTAAGTAAAAATGGAACGATGCAAATGCAATAAAGGTTTCAATTATGCAGTTTTAATTTATAAATTTGATAAATATTAATATCTGAAATTTGAAATATCTAAAATTAGTCGGCCTGGCATTTCTGATCTTTGCCGGGCAGCTGCTTAAAGCCCAGCAATTAAATCAGACAAAGGAAACTACAAGGATCCTTTTTGTGCTTGACTGCTCGCAGAGCATGTCAGGAGAATGGGGTACTGATAAAAAAATAAACATTGCCAGAAAGTTCCTTGGACGCACAATAGATAGTTTAAGTACTTTTCAGAATGTTGAAATGGCCCTTCGGGTGTACGGTCATCAAAGTGTTGTTCCTCCCCAGGACTGCAACGACACAAGGTTAGAGGTTGCATTTGCACCGGATAATGCTTACCGAATTAAAAGGCGTATGTCATCCCTAATGCCAAAGGGAACAACACCGATTGCAAATTCATTGGCTGCCACGGCCGGTGACTTCCCCCCAAGGGATAACTGCAGAAATGTTGTAATACTTATTACCGATGGTATTGAGGCATGCGATGGAGATCCCTGCGCAGTTGCTATGGAACTTCAGAAGAAAGGGATCTTGTTAAAACCTTTTGTTATCGGAATAGGACTGGACTGGATGTTTGAAAAGACATTTGAATGCATGGGCAATGTGTATAATGCATCAACCGAGGAAAGATTTGAAGAAGTACTAGATATTGTTATAACACATGCTCTTACCGAAACTACCCTGCAGGTAAACCTGATGGATGAATTTGGCTATCCTTCAGAAACAGATATACCGATGACTTTCTTCAATAATAATTCGGGAAATATTAAATATAATTTTGTTCATACAATTAACCAGAGGGGCAACCCCGATACTATCAGGATCGATCCATTAATTGAGTACAGGATAAAAGTGCACACTACACCTCCGGTCTACCTCGACAGTCTATTAATGGCGCCCGGCAAACATAATATTGCCGCAATAGATGCACCCAGGGGATCACTCAAGGTGATTCAGAAGAAAGGCTTTCAGTACAGAGATCTTAAATTTATCGTAAGGGAAAGTGGTAAAACAGAAACTCTGTGCAGGCAAAATATGTTTGATGAAAAGAAATATATATGCGGTAGCTATGACCTTGAAATACCAAGCATACCGATAACATATTTATATAATGTAGCAATTGAGCAGAGTGAATTAACTACCGTTACCTTACCTCAACCCGGGATAATGACCTTCCTGGTAAATAATAATGGAGTATGCGAATTATTTGAAGAAAAAGGCGATGACCTAAGGTGGGTTTACACTATAAAGACCGAAGATAAATCTGACTCTGTAATACTGCTTCCGGGAAACTACAGGGTTATCTACAGGCCTCAGCACTCAAAGCAATCACATTATACTATAACCAGGAAATTTAGCATAGAGTCCGGGAAATCTTCATCATTAAGAATATTCTAGATCCAATATAGAGCCTGCTGTGAACCGGATAAACTCTGATAAATATATCCTTGAAACTTTTTCCGAAGATAGGAATGAGGGCTTCAGCTTACTTATTATAACATACAGGGAGAGGCTATATTTCCATATTAGAAAGATACTGATAGTTCACGCTGATACAGACGATGCCCTGCAAAACACTTTTATAAAAGTATGGGAGAACCTGGATAATTTCGAGTCAAAAAGCTCTCTCTTTACATGGCTATACAGGATAGCCACCAATGAGGCTCTCTCAATTCTCAAGAAAAGGAAGAGAGAATATAAGTATGGAGCAGACCTTGAATCAATATTTAAGAATGCACCTGAGTCTGACTCCTGGTTTGATGGGGATGAAGGCCAGAGGAAATTTCTTGCAGCTATAAAGAAATTACCTGAAAAACAGCAACTTGTATTTAATATGAAGTACTTTGAAGAGCTTAAATACGAGGAAATAAGCGAAATACTTTCCACCTCCGTGGGCTCACTTAAAGCCAGTTATCACCTGGCCAGGAAAAAAATTGAATCTTTACTAAAAAACGATTAAACCTTTTTTGATTTAATATATCTAAGTAGTAATGGACAATAAGAATAAATATAAGGAGAGTGAGATGTTCAGGGTTCCGGAAAACTATTTCGAGGAGCTGACTGATAAAATGACTGGCATAAGCAAAATTGAAGGAAAGAGCTCTGATCCAGGTTTTTTTACTATAGCCAGGCCACACCTGATGCTGGCAGCATCGATGGCTTTGCTTGTTATTATTTCATATGCAACACTCAAGTACTTATTGCCTGATATTAAAAATGATGGCGCTGCTTACGATAGTATTGGTATAACTGAATACCTTGCACAAGAAATGGACGAGACTACACTGCTTGAAAATATTGATCTGGCAGATATATACTCTATCGGTTCAGGTAGTACAGAGAATGAGCAATATGAGGATGAAATAATAGATTACCTAATTGAAGAGAATATTAATTACGAGGACATACTTGAAAATCTTTAATATATAATATTATGAAAAAGTTATTATTTACTATTATAATTATTGCATTTGCCGGCAGTCCTCTACTCGGACAGGAAAACCAGACCGGAAGAATTGAGGCAGAGAAAATAGCCTTTTTCACTCGCAGGATGGACCTCTCTCCTGAGGAAGCTAAGCTGTTCTGGCCTGTGTATAACGATTTTGTAAGCAGGCGAAATAAGATCAGGCTGGATAAAAATAATCTTCTTAAATACCTGAACCAGAACTATAAAAATCTTGATGATAAAGAACTTGAAGAAAGTGGTGACAAAGTAATAGCATATACAGTTGAAGAAGCCATGCTTACTCAAAACTACCATAAGAAATTCAAGGAAATATTGCCTCCCTACAAGGTAATAATGATTTATCAGACTGAAACTCAGTTTAATAAGATTCTACTGGAACAGCTACGAAACAGAAGATCTCAGCAGCAAGAAATTAGGAGGAGATAATGCCCTGGTCGGTATCTTTCAATTCAAGTAGTCGCGAAAGGAGTTTATCGGTTTTTATGGATTCCTGACTACCGCTAAGCATATCCTTTAATATAACTTCATTACTGATAAGCTCCTCTGCACCAGCTATAATAACATAAGGGATACCCTTTGAATTTGCATAGCTCATCTGTTTCTTTATCTTGGCCTGGTCGGGATAAAGCTCTGCAAATATCCCTGCCTTCCTTAGCTCTTTTAACAAAGAAATAGCAGAAAGTTCTTCCTCTCCACCAAAATTAATAAAGAGTATCATAAGCTCATTTTTGGCCCTGTCTGGAAAGAGATTCAGGTTTAGCATAACATCATAAATCCTGTCGGCACCAAAAGATACTCCCACACCGCTTACATCTTTCAATCCAAAAACACCTGTCAGATCATCATATCTGCCACCACCACATATACTACCTATTTTATAATCAAGTGCTTTAACCTCAATAATAGCACCGGTGTAATAGTTTAAACCTCTTGCCAGGCGAAGGTCTAATTCCAGTCTGGGATAGAAAATATCGTTGGCAGCATAAGAGAAAAGCTCTTCCATTTCCCTGACACCCTCCAATCCTGTTTCAGAGTTTTTCAGAATTTCTTTCAGTTGATTTAGTTTTTGAAAATTTGAGCCTTCCAGAAAGAGTATGGGCTGAAGCTTGTTAACTGCTCCTTCAGGTATTCCTTTCTGTAAAAGTTCTTCGTTAACTTTCTCTATACCAATCTTTTCAAACTTATCAATAGCCACAGTAATATCTATAAGTCTTTCCTTCTCACCTATTAATTCGGCTATACCGCTTAATATTTTCCTGTTATTTATTTTAATAATAGTATTAAGACGGAGGTTCTCAAACACCTCGTTTATGATCTGAAGCAATTCATACTCATTGTACAATGAGTTACTTCCAATTACATCAGCATCACACTGGTAAAACTCTCTATATCTGCCTTTCTGGGGCCTGTCTGCCCTCCATACTGGTTGAATCTGAAATCTTTTAAAAGGAAAAGTTATTTCATTTCTGTGCTGAACCACAAACCTTGCAAAGGGAACTGTAAGATCGTACTTGAGTCCTTTTTCAGTAATAAGGGGTGTAAGAATGGAACTTTCAGTATCTGAAAGATCATGCTTATTAAGCTTTGAAAGGTAATCACCACTGTTTAATATCCTAAATAATAGTTTATCACCTTCTTCCCCGTATTTTCCCAGAAGGGTTGAAAGATTCTCCATCGCAGGAGTTTCGATAGGCTGATAACCATATTTCCGAAATACTTCCCTGATGGAGTCAAAAATAAAATTGCGCCTGCTCATTTCTTCAGGACCAAAATCTCTCGTGCCTTTCGGGATGGATAAATTTGATGCCATTTGCACTGTTTTAGTTACAGTGCAAAACTACTTAAAAGAATGGAAGATTGGAAGATTATATTGTCGTTTCTCCTTCGTCTACAATTGAATAAAGGGTATCATTAAGGGATAAGTGTACTCTTCCCCCCTGGATGCTTTTATGCTGGCTATAATAACGCAGACCAGTTCGAGTACAAGAAGAGCTCCAAGTATTACGAAACCAACAAGAATAAACATAAGAGGGATGCATATCAGGGTATAGAGTGCAACAGAAAGCTGAAAGTTAAGCGATGCTTTCCCATTCTGGTCAACCCAACTTGACTCATGCCTCTTTGACGACCAGCAAATAAGCGGGCCAATAATACCTCCAAAAGGAATTATAATGCCTGCAAAGGTTGAAAGATGGCAAAACATAGCCCAGTTTCGTTCATTTTCGGGTATTACTCTGATTTCGTTCATAATTCCTGTTTAATTAAAGACGGCATATTGATCTAAGCGCTGCATTACTAGTATCGCCCAATCCTTTTTAGATCATTAACCAGCAGCCCTTTCCTCTTTTTAGGTGTTATTTGATGCTCGCCATAAAAATATATCAAACCGTTATCAGTTCCAATAAGCATCTTAAAGCACATCCCTCCTGCCCTGTCGCTATCCGGTCCGACCATATGCAGGACAAGGGTATTTTCCTCCTTATTAATAATGGCATCCCTGATCTCATCATCACTAACAAGCCTGATATCATTATCATAAAGACTTTTGATAACAGATTCTGACCTGAGCTCCTCTACCAGATCACTCTCTGACAGTAAAATTGTCTTATCAGCCAGCTCAGGTATAAACCTGTTATAGTACTTAAGGTATCTTTTACCTGTTATTGAAGGATCTTCTGAAAGATGGCGCACATGTGCCTGCATAAATCTCAGGACTATCCCAACTTTATAAGCATACTCCATATCTGATTCGCCTGCAAATGAAAGAGGAATAGCACACATTTCCGGTAAATCCTCAATCCGTCCAACATCTTTTCCAAGCAGAAGGTTAATAAAATTATATACCGAGCCGGACTTATCCTTATCAAATTTTGTTTCTGTTAGAACAATAAACGAATAAGCCGGATCTTCCCTCAGCTTATTAAACTCTTCAACCGATATAAATTTATAGGGTGTTAGCTCCCAGTGTTCCTTTATTGCGCTCTTAATAAAAGCATTATATGTTGAGAACATTGTGCTTTCAAGTACTACAAGTGTTTCAGTTTTATAAAAACTCTTTATTTCTTCAGGTGTAGGAAAAGGCGACTGTGAATAGCCGGTAGCCAGTATAAAACTAAGTCCCAGTATTGCTATTATATTTTTTATCATTGCTTAATTTTTTGGTAAATATAAAGGATGTTTTTCATTAAACTTTCTAATAAAGTAGAAAGCCATCTGCTTCTTTTTCTTTCTTGGCAGTTGAAGGTATTCATCATATAGCTCGGGATCCTTCATAATCATAATTTCGACATTCTTAGGTTCATATTCTACTTCACTTCCGGTCTCAAAGTCGATTATAAATTGTTTTAGTTCGTTTCTGGCAGTTGTCCTGTATGGACTATTGTAGCCGTAAGGGCTGTAGTAATTATACGAATTATACCCGGAGTAGTAATATGGGTCGTAACGGCCGTATGGATAGCCTCCACTATAGCCTCTGTCGTAGGTTGTAATATCTGCTACATAGTGGCAAATCTTGCCTACAAAAGTTATCCTGTGAAAATTTCCCTGCAGCTGCCGGTAAAGAATCCCGTTACGGGAATAACCCCATAAACTGGAAACTTCTATTTCCTGCCTGATTCCAAGTGCATCAAAAAAGTATATCCTCTCGTTTTCTACAACATTCTTAAAGAAATCCCGCGAATTATAATCGGACGAAGTAACGATCCTGGATTTTGGAATAGGATCGTTCTTCTGTACCTGCTCAAAGCTCACATAAAAACCATCCTTAAACCGGAAATCAGGAGTATACCTTACAAGATTGCTTGTATCCTGTTGTGCAATAGCAGGTAGCAAATACTGAGTCAAAACCAACAATGATAATAATAATCTTCTCATCTTCTTATTTGTAAACAATACTCACAGCCTCAAATATCATACCGCTGAAACAAATTTAATCTTTTAAAATTAAGGTTGAAAAGAATTTTCATATCTTTACCTTTAGTCAATAACTATTATCCGGGAAATGCTATCAAAACGGGAAAAAGCTGAGGGAGACACTTCAGCACTTTCGAAGTTAACAGGAGCCAGCAAAAAGCAAATGATTAGGTCCATATTATCTATTGGGATGATTGTGCTTGCTATCAGTGGTATAGCATTTATCTTTCTTGACTTAACGATCCCTCTTATAATATGTATTGCTCTGGTAATTCTGTTTGCTCTTGTTATTGTACAGGATTATAAGATTGATTCCCATCTGCAGGATAAAAGAGTATACGAGATACAGAAGGTAATTGAACAGAAAGAGGAGTACCTTTCTGCCTTCTCTCACAGAATAAGGACACCCCTGAATAATTTTTCCTTTATTATTGATTACCTGATGGAATCGAACCCGGAAGGTAATCAGAAGGAAATGCTTGAGACACTTATTGCTTCAACAACCAATATGGTTGAAGCAGTAAACGAACTTTCAATGAAGTCTGCCCAGGAAATATCCTATGTGCCCAGAAAGGACATAAAATATAATCTTCTTTCTGCTATATCGAGCACAGTTGAATTATTCGAAGCCAATTCCGACAATGATATTAAATTCCAGATTGAGAATTCGGATCCACCTGGTAAAAATTACCTTGGAGACCCAATAACTATCAAGCAAATATTCCTGGATCTTTTCAGTACGATCTCTTTAGCGAAAGGGAAACCTTCATTTGTCAGCATTGTGCTGAGAGAAGAAAAAAAGCTTAAGAACAAGGAGGTGGTAGGTGTTAATATTACAACAGATGAAAGAATACCCGGATTCAGCACCGACGAGGATAATAAGATCCTAAATGACAGTATGGCCTTCAAACTGATATCCGGTATTGGGGGAAAAATAAGCTCCAGCGTATCAGATACCAGTTCGGTTTTCTCTTTTACGCTAGCTCTTGAAATAGCTCCTGAAGAAGAAGGTCAGAGCAAGGCAGCAGAAAGGATAAAAGAACTAAATACAGAATCAAAACAGTATAAGAAACTATCTGATGCTAACATTCTGCTTGTTGAAGATAATCCTACAAACCAGAAGATTGTACTTATTACATTAAAAAGTCTTGTTAAAAATATTGATACAGCTGAAACAGGAAAAGAGGCCCTTGACCTTTTTGGTAAATCCAACTACGATATCATCCTTATGGATATACAATTGCCTGTTATGGATGGGATTACCGTTGCAAGAAAAATAAGAGAGATCGAAAAGAGTACAAGCCAGCATACCCCTATTTTAGCTATTACGGCAAATGCTATGATAGGTGATAAAGAGAAATGCCTTTCGTCGGGTATGGACGATTATTTAAGCAAACCATTCCAACCTTCCCAGTTAATAAGTATAATAAACCGCTTTGTTACTTCTTAGGCTTCCTTTCTATAGGTCTAAATCCCAATACCATAAGATCATCTACCTGATCGTTTGTTCGTTTCCAGGAATCAATTGATTCTTTCAGGATAGTTTTCTGCTCCTCCATTGGAAAATTATGAATCGTAAGAAGGAGATGTCTGAATCGTCTAAACATAAATTTCTTATTATTCGGTCCGCCAAACTGATCGGTATAACCATCTGAAAACATATAAATCACATCGCCCTCTTCCAGGGAAATAGTATTATTTGTAAAAGAATTACCAAGATCCAAACCTATACTGAGCCTGTTACCCTTAATTTCAATTAGTTTATTCTCCCTTATGATATAAAGAGGAAAGAAGGCTCCGGAATAGTCGAGTGTCTTCTCTTGAATATCAATAACACAGAGTCCCATATCCATGCCATCTTTCATAATTTTATCTCTTTCCTTCTCGCGATTAAAAGTTCTCTCAATCCCTTTACTCATAACCGAAAGTACTTCTGAAGGCTTTGTTATTTTCTGGTCTATAATAATCTTATTCAGCAATTCTACGCCTATCATTGACATAAATGCTCCCGGTACTCCATGTCCTGTACAATCGGCAGCAACAACAAAGATCCTATCCGAATTTTTCCTTACCCAGTAAAAATCTCCGCTTACAATCTCCTTTGGACGATAAAACACGAAGGCGTCATGAAGCACTTTTTTAAAATATAGTTCTGAAGGTAAAAGTGACTGCTGGATATAGCTGGCGTATACAAGGCTATCGGTAATATCTCTGTTCTTATTTTCAAGTTCTTCTCTTTGCCTCTTTATCTCATTATATGCCAGCTCCTTTTCTTTTAATAACTTACGAGCCTGCATAAGGCTTCTGGACTGGAACTTAACAAATATATATATCAGAAATCCGAACCAGACAGCATAGGCCATATAATGATATATGGTATTACCAATAATATGAAATTTCGGCTCAAATGTTATATATACAGAGGCTAATTCAGACACTTTAACAATATCAGTTACAGGGAAGCCTTAAAGCATCTAAATTAAACGATAATCTTCTGTATACCAACTGTAGAGACAATAATTACTTACTTACTTCAGCATCTCCTTTATGCAGGAGCCTGTTTAAGCTGATTGAGGGAGAAGTAATTTTATCGCCCAGTCTGAGTTCGTCCCATAATTTATCTATTCGTTCAATCGTTTCATTATCAGACACAACCACGTTTGGCCAGCTTCTTGGGAAATTATCTGTTTTGTGCGCTTTTGATGTGGAGTTAATAAGAATATTACTAGCTCTTCTGCTTAGATCCCTTCCAGGGTCTGTATTGGAAAGGATCTGCCATGCACAAATATACAGATCATTCAGTTCGACTTTAGCATCAAGAACAAATACTATCAAGCCTTCTGTACCAATAATCATTTTCTCCAGCTCAGGTAACCAATCATAATCCTTATCTACCCCAATAAATACCACTGGAATATTTTCATAGACAAGCTCGTGGTTTATCGATCTCACAGCTTTATTACCTGCAAATTTCAGATAAGTATTAAACTGGATATCGTTCTTCCAGCTATTTCTTTTCCTGCTACTAATTTCTTCAGTATGTTTAAGGGTAGCATCAAGACCCATCTTCCCGCCGAAGGAAAAATTATCGGACGAATGATCGAGGATATCCAGTGGGCCTTTCTGAACAATCATATCATACTCAAAATCGCAATTATTAATTACCCTTCTGGCAATATCTTTATAGTCATGAAGGTCAGAATCTTTATCCAGTACAATAATAAACTTGCTGAACATCATCTGTCCAGCTCCGAAGAGTGCATTAATTACCTTCAGTCCCTGACCGGGATAGCGTTTATCAATTTTTACAAGGACAAGGTTATGTGCTACTCCTGCTGCAGGCAGATGGAAGTCTATAATATCCTGTTGCAGAGCAAGTTTAACAGGATATAGAAATAATCTTTCTGTTGCCAGGCCTATTACTGCATCCTCCTGCGGAGGTACGCCAACTATTGTTGCGGGGTATACTGCATCTTTGCGGTGTGTTATCGCTGTAAGATGAAATTTCGGGTACCAGTCTGCAAGAGAATAAAAACCAGTATGGTCACCAAAAGGACCTTCCCACGCCAGCTCTTCTGAAGGATCTACATATCCTTCTAAAACAATATCAACATCTTCAGGAATCCACAAATCCTGGGTAAGGGCCTTAACCATCCTTACTCTTTTTTTCCTCAGGTATCCTGCGAGCATGTATTCGTCCATTCCTTCGGGCATAGGAGCTGTTGCAGAGTAAGTATATACAGGATCTCCGCCCAGGGTAACAACAAGAGGCATCTTTTTACCAAGTTTCTTATACTCATTGTAATGATTTGCACCGGTTTTATGCCTGTGCCAGTGCATTCCCGTTGTCTGACCGTCAAAAATCTGCATCCTGTACATACCGGCATTTACTTCTCCTGAGACAGGACTTTTAGTATGTACAACTGGCAGGGTTATAAACGGACCTCCATCATGGGGCCAGCATTTCAGAACAGGCAATAAAGAAAGATCCGGATTTTTCACTATTACGCTCTGGCATTCACCCTTTCCTTTTCTTTTTTTAGGTATACTAACCATAAGTCCTGACAAAGATGGAATCAGCTTAATCTTCTGCCAAATGCTCTTGTTTTGTCCTCCTGCCTTTTTATATATCTGTTCAAGTTCCTTGCCGGCTTCTTCCAGATTATCCCTGCCAATAGCCAGGCTCATCCTCTCGACAGAACCAAACATATTTATAAGGACAGGAAAATCAGTCCCGTTATTCTCAAAAAGCAGTGCTTTACCTCCTGTCTTGGATACCCTGTCTGTTATCTCAGTTATCTCCAGTTCAGGATTAACATATGTATCAATTCGATGAAGCTCTCCTTTCGCATCAAGTGTTTTAACAAACTCTTTTAGTCCCTTATATGGCATAGCAGTATATTAATATGCAAATATACCTAATAAGAAGGTTGAAAAGGTTGAAAAAGTTGAAAAGGTTGAAACCTGCCGGCAGGAAAGGCTTGAGACTTAATACTTGAGCTCCCTTTTTCGTTCGTCCTATGTCCTTGACCTTATTTAAAACAAAAATGGGGCTTATTCTTGCGAATAATCCCCATTTCACCTCCACTAACCGAAGTTACTTTCGGTGCCAGATTACTGTTATTATGGCTGGCTGTTCTGACCGAAGTCTTTCAAACCCTTACCTTCTTTGCCTCACCTGTTACAGTGCTGCCTTCCGGCTGTCCGTTCTTTAGTCTTGCGACTCTCTTCCCGGACGCGATTCCTTTCGGATCGCGGCTCTCACCTGATGCAGACCCGAAGGTCCGTTCGAAACTTTCTTGATCTCAATTAAGTTATCTTTCCTGTTTCCATCTGGATTGAGCGCCTTTTATCGCTCATCTGGTAGAACAAATATATACCAGGTTTCCTCATATGCCAAGAAAAATTAATCGATCTTTTTAACCCAGTATTAACAGCTGTTATTAACAATTGTTAATAATCTAATAATATTAAGATATAGTCGGCTTTAGGCAGAGAATTGCAAGCTCCTTAAGCCTATTTTTTAAATCCGTATATAGCAACATCACCCAGTTCCTCCTCTATTCTCAAGAGCTGGTTATACTTAGCCATCCTGTCTGAGCGGCTAAGAGACCCTGTTTTAATTTGTCCTGAGCATGTAGCAACTGCAATATCTGCAATTGTTGAATCTTCGGTCTCGCCTGAACGATGAGAAGTCACTGTGGTATATCCGGCTCTGTGAGCCATTTCAATTGTATTAAGGGTTTCGGTAAGTGTACCAATCTGGTTTACTTTAATAAGAATAGAATTTGCACATCCAAGTTCTATTCCTTTCTTAAGATAATCAACATTAGTAACAAAGACATCGTCCCCAACAAGTTGAGCCTTATCACCAGAGAGTTTGGTATGCATTACCCATCCGTCCCAGTCTCCTTCATCCATACCATCTTCGACAGAATCAATAGGATATTTCTTTATCAGCTCATCGATATATTCGGCCTGTTCCTTGCTGGATCTTTTTTTACCATCGGGGCCTTCAAATTTTGAATAGTCATATATACCATCTGAATAAAATTCAGATGCAGCACAGTCGAGTGCAATAGTAACATCTTTCCCGGGTTTATACCCTGCTCCTTCAATAGCTTTAAGGATAGACTCCAGGGCATCTTCGGTACCTTTTAACTCAGGGGCAAATCCACCTTCATCTCCGACAGCTGTGCTAAGCTTTCTATCTTTTAAAACTTTCTTAAGAGTGTGGAATACTTCGGCTCCCATCCTTAGACCTTCTCTAAATGAAGAAGCTCCAACCGGGCGGATCATAAACTCCTGGAATGCGATAGGAGCGTCAGAATGTGAACCCCCATTAATAATATTCATCATTGGAACAGGAAGATTTACCGTATTTACGCCTCCTATATACTTATATAGTGGCAACCCGTGATATGCAGCAGCAGCTTTAGCTGCAGCAAGAGATACTCCCAGTATGGCATTTGCCCCAAGATTCTTTTTGGTAGGAGTTCCGTCAAGGTCGAGCATCTTTTTATCAAGAGCAACCTGGTCAGATACGTCCATACCAAGGATATTTTCTGCAATTATTCCGTTTACGTTATCTACAGCTTTAAGAACACCTTTACCCATATACCTGCTCTTATCGCCATCTCTTAGCTCAAGAGCTTCATTCTCACCTGTCGATGCACCTGAGGGGACAGCAGCCCTGCCAACAAATCCGCTATTAGTAACTACCTCTACCTCTATTGTAGGGTTTCCCCTTGAATCTAAAATCTCACGTGCGTGTACACTAATTATCTGACCCATAAGCTTAATTTTTAAAAATTAATAATTTATTTCCTGGAGATAAGCTCTTATTAACTAATCCTTTACATCCTTTCTTCGTCCGCCATAGCTCGTCAGAGCGACGGCGGTACTCTTAGCTCTTACCTCTTTGCTATTTCAAAATGCAATTTACAAAAAAAGGGAGTGTAATCCTATCGGCACACTCCCTCATTTATACTATTAAAGCTTAGTATTTAAGCATCTTTTTTTGCTTCTTTATCGCCTGAATCAGCTTCTGCTTTAGGCTCTTCTTCAGGCTTCTCCTCTGTCTTAGCTTCAGGCTCTTCTTCAGGCTTCGCTTCAGCCTTCACCTCTTCCTCAGCCTCTACAGCTTCTACAGCTTCCTCAGCCTCTACAGCCTTCTTCTCAACAGCCTCCTTCTCAACAGCCTCCTTCTTCTTAGCACCTCTACGGCGACGAGTAGATTTAGTTGTCTTAGCTGCATCTTCGAGCAAATTCTCGTTATAATCGACCAGCTCAATAACACACATATCAGCATTATCGCCCAGTCTGTTACCCAGCTTCAGAATTCTGGTATATCCACCAGGCCGGTCTACGATCTTGGGGGATATTTCCCTGAATAATTCAGAAACAGCATATTTATTTTTAAGATAACTAAACACAACTCTTCTTGAGTGTGTAGTATCCTCTTTCGACTTTGTTATCAGAGGCTCAACATATGAACGCAAAGCTTTAGCCTTTGCAGATGTCGTGGTAATTCTCTTATGCAGAATAAGAGAAGTGGCCATATTTGCAAGCATAGCTTTTCTGTGAGCACTTGTTCTTCCTAAATGGTTAAAACCTTTACGATGTCGCATTTCTATATTTCCTTAACCTGTTTATTACTCTTTATCCAACTTATACCTTGTAACGTCCATTCCGAACGACAGGCTCATCGACTCCAGCAATTCATCAAGTTCGGTAAGAGACTTCTTACCAAAGTTTCTGAATTTAAGGAGATCATTTTTATTAAACTTAACAAGGTCACCAAGGGAATCAACCTCTGCTGCCTTTAGGCAATTAAGTGCCCTTACTGAAAGATCGAGGTCAACAAGCTTAGTTTTAAGCAGTTGCCTCATATGCAGTACTTCCTCATCAAATTCTTCATTTGCAAGTTTCTCATCAGAATCGATAGTAATCTTATCATCTGAGAAGAGCATAAAGTGGTAGATAAGTATTTTAGCTGCCTCCTTCAATGCATCTTTTGGGTGAATTGAACCGTCTGTACTGATTTCAATAATCAGTTTCTCGTAGTCGGTTTTCTGTTCAACACGATAATTCTCGACTGCATATTTAACATTCCTAATCGGAGTGTAGATTGAATCGATAGCAATCAGTCCGAACTCCGGATCAACTGGCTCGTTCTCCTCCGCAGGAATATATCCCCTTCCCTTGCTGATAGTAAGCTCCATCTGAAGCTTTATATCAGGTTCCATATTACATACAACCAGGTCAGGATTAAGTACTTCAAAACTACTCAGGTAGTTATTAAAATCTCCTGCTTTCAGCTGATCCTGTCCGGATACTGTAACAACGATTTTTTCGTTATCTATTCCTTCAGTAACCTGCTTAAACCTTACCTGCTTTAGGTTAAGTATAATTTCAGTTACATCCTCAATAACGCCTTTAAGTGTTGAGAATTCGTGATCTACTCCTTCAAGTTTCACATTAGTAATTGCAAAACCATCGAGTGAAGAAAGTAGTATTCTTCTGAGTGCATTACCAACTGTAATACCATATCCAGGCTCTAGTGGGCGGAATTCAAATTTACCATAATGATCGTCCGCTTCAACCATTATTACCTTATCGGGTTTCTGGAATGCTAAAATGGCCATATTGTTAAGCTTATTATTTCTATTTCGAATACAATTCTACAATCAATTGTTCCTTGATATCCTCAGGGATATCACTTCTTTCCGGTACATTCATGAACTTCCCAACCATTTGAGAATCATCCCACTCCAGCCATGATGAGCTAAGGTAACGTTTCGAAGCCAGCGATTCTACTACTGCTTCGAGGGATTTTGATTTTTCACGTACACCAACTATATCACCAGGCTTTACAAAAGAGCTGGGAATATTCACAACCTCACCGTTTACTGTAACGTGTTTATGCGTTACAAGCTGTCTGGCTCCTGCTCTTGTTGGAGCTATACCCAGACGGTACACAACGTTATCGAGACGCGATTCAAGAAGCTGAAGAAGTACCTCGCCGGTAACACCTTTACTTGATGATGCTCTATCAAAAAGATTACGGAATTGTTTTTCAAGAACTCCATAGGTATATTTAGCCTTTTGCTTCTCCTTTAACTGGGTGCCATATTCAGAAACTTTCTTCCTTCTTCTGCTGTTACCGTGCTGACCTGGAGGATAATTTTTCTTCTCAAGGTACTTATCGGTTCCAAAAATAGGATCTCCAAATTTCCTGGCTATTTTTGATTTTGGTCCTCTATATCTTGCCATTGATATTCTAGTTATTTCAGTTTTTAATTCTATTTATGCTATGATTATACTCTTCTCCTGTTAGGAGGACGACAACCGTTATGAGGCATCGGTGTAACATCAACTATTTCAGTAACTTCAATTCCATTGTTATGGATTGATCTGATAGCTGATTCCCGACCAGATCCAGGTCCTTTTACAAAGACCTTTACCTTTCTCAGTCCCAGGTCATAAGCAACCTTAGCACAACTCTCTGCCGCCATCTGTGCGGCATATGGAGTATTCTTTTTTGAACCTCTAAAGCCCATTTTACCCGCCGACCCCCATGAGATAACCTGACCTGCATTATTGGTAAGCGAAATAATAATATTATTAAATGATGAATGGATATGAGCCTGTCCCAGGGGTTCAACCTTTACTACTCTCTTTTTCGACGATCCTGATTTCTTTGCCATGATCTATTTATTTAGTAGCTTTTTTCTTGTTAGCAACAGTTTTCTTTCTTCCTTTTCTGGTACGGGCATTGTTTTTAGTACTCTGCCCTCTGACTGGTAAGCCGATCCGGTGTCTGATACCACGGTAGGATCCGATGTCCATAAGACGCTTGATATTCATCTGAGTCTCTGAACGAAGTTCACCCTCGAGCTTATAATTATCATTAAGTACCTGACGAATCTTATTAATTTCGTCATCGTTCCATTCGCTAACTTTTTTGTCCCATTCGACATTAGCTTCGGTCAGCACTTTCTGCGCGCTGCTCCGACCCACTCCATAAATGTATGTAAGGGCTATTTCACCCCTCTTGTTTTTTGGTAAGTCAACACCAACTATTCGAGCCATATACCTTAAATTAAAATTGAGTGCAAAGTTAAGTAAATTATCCCTGTCTCTGTTTGAACTTAGGATTTTTCTTATTTATAACATACAAGCGTCCTTTTCTTCTGACGATTTTACAATCGACACTACGCTTTTTAACAGATGCTCTTACTTTCATTGCTAGTTTTTTCTTATTTATACCTGAATGTAATTCTTCCTTTTGTTAAATCATAGGGAGACATTTCTACTTTTACGCGGTCTCCGGGCAGGATTTTGATATAATTCATCCTCATCTTGCCAGAAATATGGGCTGTAATAACATGACCATTTTCGAGCTCTACCCTGAACATTGCATTCGATAGTGCTTCGATAATAGTTCCATCTTGTTCAATTGAAGGTTGTTTTGCCATATCTTATTTCTTATTTAAGACTTCTTCAATAAATTTATATGTCGTTAATACATCCACTTCTCCCTTTTTTACTGCCACAGCATATTCAAAATGTGCTGAAGGCATTCCGTCAGCCGTTCTTATCGTCCAGCCGTCACGCATCTGTCTGACATGTCTAGTTCCCATATTGATCATAGGTTCGATACAGATCACCAGGCCTTCTTTCAGTTTAGTTCCCTTCCCTCTTCTACCATAATTTGGTACTTCGGGAGCTTCATGTAACTGTTTTCCCAGGCCATGACCAACCAGTTCCCGAACTACTGAATAACCTCCACTTTCAGCTTTCGCCTGAACTGCAAAAGATATATCACCAACCCTGTTTCCGGCAATCGCTTCACGTACACCGCTTTCCAGCGATTCCCTTGTATAATCCAGGAGGCGTTGTTTATCTTCTGTAATCTCACCAATCGAAAAGGTAAAAGCGCTATCGCCATAATAGCCATTAAGTATTACCCCACAATCGATCGAAACAATATCTCCATCCTTGAGAACATAATCAGAGGGTATTCCATGAACAACCTCATCATTGACAGAAGTACACAGTGTATTGGGAAAGTCGTTATAACCTTTAAATCCCGGCACTGCATTATTATCCCTGATAAACTCCTCGGCAACCTTATCGAGGTCCAGAGTGCTTACACCCGGTTTAATAATCTTTGCCATTTCTGCCAGTGCCCGTGATACTAACTGGTTACTGGCTCTCAATAGCTCTACTTCTTCTGTTGTCTTAAGATGCAACATCAAAGAACGTCTTTTCTTACATAGCCGAAACGGCTCCGGCCCGGCCTTTAATCCGGCCCGACTTTGTTAACCCGTCATAATGACGCATTAACAGGTGGCTCTCGATCTGCTGGAGAGTATCAAGTACTACACCAACAAGGATCAGCAGAGATGTTCCACCATAAAATTGTGCAAATGGCCCGCTTACTCCAAAATTAACCGCGATAGCAGGAAGGATTGCAACCAGGGCAAGGAAGATAGAACCCGGGAGGGTAATCCTTGACATAACTGTATCCAGAAATTCTACCGTCTTACGGCCCGGTTTAACACCGGGAATAAATCCACCATTCTTTTTCATATCCTCGGCCATCTGGACCGGGTTTACTGTAATGGCAGTATAGAAGTAAGTAAAGGCTATAATAAGTACAGCTGTAACAAAGCTATACCAGAATCCATACATATTTGAAAATGCAGTTACAAACCAGCCAGCATTATCTGCCGAAGCATAACCGGCCAGTATTATAGGCAGCATCATAATTGCCTGGGCAAAAATGATAGGCATAACGCCTGCAGAGTTAACTTTCAGCGGAATATACTGTCTGACACCACCGTACTGTTTATTTCCAACAATACGCCTGGCATACTGTACAGGTATTCTTCTTGTTCCCTGAACCAGCATAATAGTAGCCATCATAATAGCAAAGAGCACGACCAGTTCGATCAGGAGTGAAACTAGTCCACCCGATCCATTAATCCTGGTACCCAATTCGAATACAAAGGCCTGTGGCAATCTTGCAATAATACCAATCATAATAATCAGCGAGATACCATTTCCGATTCCCTTATCAGTAATCTTTTCTCCAAGCCACATTACAAACATTGTACCTGCTGTAAGAATAATTACTGAACTAATCTTAAAGAAAGGTCCCGACAGAACGAATGCAGTTGCAGGAAGTGTACGCGAGAGGTTTACCAGATAACTGGGCCCCTGTAGCAGAAGAATTGCAACTGTAAGGTAGCGAGTATACTGGTTCATTTTTCTACGACCACTTTCTCCTTCTCTCTGCAGTTTCTGGAAGTATGGAAATACTATACCCAAAAGCTGTATTACGATCGATGCAGAGATATATGGCATTATACCAAGAGCAAATACAGATGCCTGTGAGAAAGCACCACCCGAGAACATATCCAATAATCCCATAATACCCTGCGAAGTCTGATCACTCAGGTTTCCCAGCTGAGAAGGGTCGACTCCGGGGAGGGTTACATACTTACCAAAACGGTAAAGCAGGATTATTCCCAGTGTATATATAATACGAGCCCTGAGGTCTTCTATTTTGAAAATGTTCTTTATAGTATCGAATAGTCTCATTCCCTTATAATTTTACTGCAGTTCCTTCCTTAGCCTCAATTGCCTCAATTGCTGATTTAGAGAAAGCATGCGCGTGAACTTCTAATTTTGTTTCAAGGGTACCCATACCCAGAATTTTCACAAGCGTATTTTTTGAAATAAAGCCTGCGTTGATCAGGGTCTCGATATCTATTTTCTTGAGTTTGTTTTTATCTGCAAGTTCCTGAAGAGTACTAAGGTTTATACCTTTATATTCCTTGCGGTTAACGTTTTTAAACCCATATTTGGGAACTCGTCTCTGCAATGGCATCTGACCACCTTCGAACCCGACCTTCTTTGAGTAACCTGATCTTGATTTCTGGCCTTTATGGCCCCTTGTTGATGTACCGCCTTTACCTGATCCCTGTCCACGCCCAATTCTCTTGTCTTTTTTAACGGAACCTTCGGCAGGTTTTAAGTTACTTAAGTCCATATCTTGTATATCAATAATATTTTAACATCTAAATTTCTTCAACCTTAACAAGGTGACTTATTGCATTTACCATTCCTTTAATCTGAGGAGTAAGCTCATGCTCAACACTCTGGTTCATTTTACGAAGCCCAAGAGCTTCAAGTGTAAGTTTCTGGCGCTTAGGCCTTCCTATCTTACTTCTTACCTGTGTAACACGTATCTTAGCCATAATATATTTTTTCTAGCCGTTAAACACTTTATCGAGACTCACGCCTCTCTGGTCTGCTACAGTAACTGCATCCCGTAGTTCGAGAAGCGCTTTAAATGTAGCCTTCACCAGGTTATGAGGATTGGATGATCCCTTACTTTTAGCAAGTACATTATGTATACCAACACTCTCAAGAACAGCACGCATGGCACCACCCGCCTTAACTCCGGTACCTTCTGAAGCAGGCTTAATAAAAACCTCAGCACCTCCATATTTAGCAAGTTGCTCATGAGGAATAGTACCATTAACAACAGGAACCTTAATCAGGTTTTTCTTAGCATCTTCAACACCCTTGGCAATTGCTGTTGTAACTTCGTTTGCTTTTCCCAGTCCGTGGCCAACTATACCATCTTCGTTCCCTACAACCACTATAGCTGAAAAACTAAATGTACGTCCACCCTTTGTTACCTTTGTAACTCTCTGTATACTAACGAGCCTGTCTTTAAGCTCAAGGTCGATAGTCTTTACATTTCTAATATCTTTATTCATAACGCATTAGAATTTTAAACCGCCTTCGCGGGCAGCATCTGCCAATGATTTAACTCTTCCATGGTACTTATATCCACCCCTGTCGAAAACCACATTTTCAATACCTTTTTCCTTACATTTCTCTGCTATAAGTTTTCCAACCATTGCAGCCTGCTCGGTTTTCTTGATTTTATCTTTTGTTGCAACGCTCTTTTCTCTTGATGAAGCAGAAACAAGTGTTTTCCCGGCAGTGTCGTCGATAAGCTGTACATAAACCTGAGTATTACTACGAAATACAGCAAGTCTTGGACGATCGGCAGTACCTTCTAATTTCTTACGGATCCTTCTTCTGATCCTTATTCTTCTATCTGTTTTTGATAAGGCCATCTTTCAATTTTTAATATTAAACACTTGCTGATTTACCTGCTTTCCTTCTGAGCTGCTCACCAACAAACTTAACACCCTTACCTTTATATGGCTCAGGCGGACGAAGCGATCTAATCTTCGCAGCCACGTGACCTATCAGTTGCTTATCAATACTTGTAAGGGTAATGATAGGATTCTGGCGTCTTTCTGTTTTAGCTTCAAGCTTTATTTCAACAGGCAATTCTATAATAAAGTCATGAGAATATCCAAGGCTCAGCTCAAGTTGTTGTCCTTTTGCTTCGGCCCTGTAACCAACTCCGACAAGTTCGAGCTCCTTCTTATAACCTTCGGATACTCCAACCACTGTATTATTAATAAGAGCTCTGTACAGACCATGAAGTGATTTATGATTTTTTGAATCACTGGATCTTGAAAGCTCGAGTGTATTTTCTTTCTTTTCCACCTTGATGTCAGGATTAACCTGTACACTCAGTTCACCAAGTGGACCTTTTACACTTACCAGGTTAGTATCAGAGATATCTACAGATACTCCGGCTGGCAGGCTTATAGGTAAATTTCCTATTCTTGACATTTACTATTCCTCCTCCTTATTAGTAGACATAACATAATATTTCACCACCTATTTGAAGCTTCTTGGCTTCCTTCTCAGTCATCACACCCTGTGATGTGGATATAATAGCTACACCCAGTCCGTTAAGCACCCTTGGAAGATCGTTAGCGCCGGTATACTTACGCAAACCGGGGCGACTTGCTCTTTCTATTGACTTAATAGCGGATACCTTGGATTTAGGATGATACTTAAGGGCTATCTTGATAGTTCCCTGCACCTCGTCATCAATGAACTTATAGCTAAGGATATAACCCTTATCATATAATATCTTCGTGATGTCCTTCTTCAGATTTGATGCAGGAATCTCTACTACCTTATGACCCGCAATGATAGCATTCCTTATTCTGGTTAGAAAATCTGCAATTGGATCAGTCATTTTTCTTTATTCTTAATTATTTATTTAACAATTACCAGCTTGCCTTTTTGACACCTGGTATAAGGCCCTGTGATGCCATCTCCCTGAAGGTGATACGGCTTACACCGAATTGCCTCATATAACCTCTTGGCCTGCCAGTTAGCTTACAACGATTGTGCAACCTGATAGGATTAGAGTTTCTCGGAAGGCGGCTTAGCCCTACATAATCACCCTCAGCTTTAAGCTGTGCTCTCTTCGCTTCATACTTTTTTATAAGTCTGGCGCGTTTTACTTCACGGGCTTTCATGGATTCTTTAGCCATACTATTTAATTTTTAATGTTTTTAAAAGGTAAACCAAAGTGCTTAAGCAGTGCGAAAGCTTCCTCGTCAGTATCTGCAGAAGTAACAAAAGTGATCTGCAGACCCATTATTTTCATAATCTTGTCGATATCTATCTCCGGAAAAATAATCTGTTCGGTAATACCAAGAGTATAGTTTCCGCGTCCGTCAAGCTTACTGTTAATTCCTTTAAAGTCTCTGATACGTGGCAATGCAACGGATATCAGCCTTTCCAGAAATTCATACATTTTCTCCCTTCTCAGAGTTGTAGTAAGGCCTATTGGCATTCCCTTTCTGAGTTTGAAGTTTGAAATATCCTTGGATGAAATGGTCTGTACCGCTTTTTGACCGGCGATATCAGTAAGTTCCTTCTCACCAACCTCCATAAGTTTCTTATCTGCAATAGCCTGTCCTAACCCCTGGTTAAGTACTATCTTCTTCAACCGGGGAACCTGCATAACGGAGCTATAATTAAACTCCTTCATTAGAGCAGGGACAATCTCGTTTTTATACTTAGTTTCTAAAGCAGGTCTATACATTACTTAATCTCCTCTCCTGATTTTTTTGAATAACGAACTAATTTGTTCTTACTGTTCAGTTTTCTACCTATACGGGTAGCTCCTCCTGAAGCCGGGTCTACGTGTTGCAGGTTTGAGATATGAACTGAGGCCTCCTTTTTAATTATGCCTCCCTGTGGGCTCTGAGCATTTGGTTTGGTATGTTTTGATACCATATTTACACCTTCAACTATTGCCCTGTTCTTATCCCTGAGTACCTCCAGTACACGACCCTGCTGACCTTTGGATTCACCGCTTATAACTATAACGGTATCACCTTTTTTAATATGTAATTTTTTCTTCATCTCTCTGGTTTTCTATGCATTATAACACTTCAGGTGCCAGTGATACAATTTTCATATAATTCTCACGCAATTCCCTTGCCACAGGCCCGAAAATACGTGTTCCACGTACTTCATCTGCCTGGTTAAGGAGTACTACAGCGTTATCGTCGAAGCGAATATATGAACCATCGGCTCTACGGATCTCTTTTTTAGTCCGAACTACAACAGCTCTTGTTACCATACCCTTTTTAGCTTCGCCTGATGGAAGGGCACTCTTTACGGTGCAAACGACCTTATCACCAACTGAGGCGTATCTTTTTTTACTGCCTCCAAGCACTCTGATTACAAGGACTTCTTTTGCCCCGGTATTGTCGGCTACTGCCAATCTACTTTCCTGCTGTACCATCTTACTTAACTCTTTCGATTATTTCTACTAATCTCCATGCCTTCCTCTTACTAAGAGGCCTGGTTTCCATAATTCGCACTGTATCACCAATGTTACATGTATTCTCTTCATCGTGAGCAAGGAATTTCTTTGACTTGTTCACAAACTTGCCATAAACAGGATGTTTAACCTTCCTTTTTACAACAACTGTTATCGATTTGTCCATTTTGTTGCTTGAGACAACACCGACACGTTCTTTTCTAAGATTTCTTTCCATCGTTGACACTAGCTATTTTGTTTTTCATTAGACTCTCTATGCCTGAGTTCGGTTATTAATCTTGCAATTACCCTTCTCGATGTCTTAATTACATTTGGATTATCAAGAGGAGAAATTGAATGATTAAGTTTCATTCGAACAAGAGCAGTCTTCTCATTGTCGATTCTTTCCAGGAGTTCCTGGGTTGATAGTTCCCTTATTTCTGAAGATTTCATTTCTCTACACTATTATTCTTGAACATAATCACGCCTTACCAAAAATTTGGTTTTAATAGGCAGTTTCTGAGATCCCAGTCGAAGTGCTTCTTTTGCTACCTCAAATGGAACTCCTTCAATCTCTACCAGAATACGTCCAGGCGTAACAGGTGCAACAAAACCTTCTGGGGCACCTTTACCTTTACCCATACGTACTTCAGCAGGTTTTTTAGTAATTGGCTTATCCGGGAATATCCTGATCCATATCTGTCCTTCACGTTTCATATGACGGACAATAGCCTGACGTGCAGCCTCAATCTGCCTACCGGTAATCCAGGTTGTGTCGAGGCCCTTAATTGCAAAGGTTCCGAAAGCAATCTGATTGCCTCTCTGGGCATTCCCTTTCATCCTGCCCTTCTGACGTCTTCTGTATTTAGTTTTTTTCGGTTGTAACATCGTTCAATATATTATTGAATTTACTAATTGGGGGTATTCCTTTTCTTCCTCATCTGTCTTCCACCGCCACCTTTCTGTGTTTTAACAGTCAGATCAGGTGCAAGATCTCTTTTTCCGTAAACTTCGCCATTACATATCCACACTTTAATTCCTACCAGCCCTACTTTTGTCAGAGCCTCAGCCAGTGCATAATCAATATCGGCGCGGAAAGTATGAAGAGGAATTCTGCCCTCCTTATAAGTTTCACTTCTTGCCATTTCGGCACCGCCTAGTCGGCCTGAAATCAAGACCTTAATACCTTCGGCGCCCATTCTCATAGTTGAAGCGATAGACATCTTAATTGCCCTTCTGTAAGATATCTTACCTTCAACCTGTCGAGCTATATTATTAGCAACTATGGTTGCATCAAGTTCAGGACGCTTTACTTCGAAAATGTTTATCTGAACTTCTTTCTTAGTTATTTTCTTAAGCTCCTCTTTAAGCTTATCGACCTCCTGTCCGCCTTTTCCAATTATGATACCTGGTCGTGCGGTCTTTACAGTAACGGTTATAAGCTTAAGTGTTCTCTCGATAATAATCTTTGAGATACTTGCTTTAGCAAGCCTTGCATTGAGATATTCTCTAATCTTAGTGTCTTCAACCAGTTTGCCTGAAAAATCATTTCCACCATACCAGTTAGAATCCCATCCCTTTATAATGCCTAACCTGTTACCTATCGGATTAACTTTTTGTCCCATCTATCTTAATTTGATGTGTTTTCTACTTCAACTTCCTTACTGATACTATCCAGAATAAGAGTAACATGATTAGATCTCTTTCTAATTCTGTAAGCACGTCCCTGTGGAGCAGTCTGCAATCTCTTCAATGTACGACCCTGGTTAACAAAGGCCTCTTTTACATACAGATTACTCTCCTCGATACGAACTCCCTCATTCTTTGCCTGCCAGTTTGCAATGGCAGACAGAAGAAGTTTTTCAACTGCTCTGGAAGCTTCTTTTGAGCTAAACTTAAGCATGTCAAGTGCCTTATTTACTTCCATTCCACTTATCATATCAGTAACAAGCCTCATCTTACGCGGAGAGGTCGGACAGTTATTTAAAACTGCCTGATAAGTCTTTAGCTTTTCCTCTTTCCTCTTTGCGGCTGTATTTCTTTTTCTTGCACCCATTTGTCAGGATATTTTCAAATCGTTAACTATTACTTTTGCTTACCACCGTGACTCCTGAAAGTACGTGTTGGGGCAAATTCTCCAAGTTTATGACCAACCATATTCTCAGTTACATAAACAGGAATAAATTTATTTCCATTATGTACAGCAATTGTATGACCAACAAAGTCGGGCGAAATAACTGATCGTCTCGACCAGGTTTTAATTACTGTCTTCTTGTTGGAGTCGTTCATCTCAAGAACTCTCTTCTCAAGTTTAAAATCTATGAACGGGCCTTTTTTAACAGATCTACTCATTGTGACTTCTTATTTTTTCCTCTTTTCGACAATATACCTATCAGAGTATTTCTTTTTACTCCTTGTCTTATAACCCTTTGCAGGAAGACCTGTACGTGATCTTGGATGACCACCGGATGCACGACCTTCACCACCACCCATTGGGTGATCGACAGGGTTCATTGCAACACCTCTTGTACGAGGCCTACGTCCCTTCCAGCGTGATCTACCGGCTTTACCGGAGCGCTCCAGACTATGATCAGGGTTTGATACAGTACCAATAGTTGCCCTGCATGTAACAAGAATCATCCTTGTCTCGCCTGAAGGGAGCTTGATTGTAGCATATTTTCCCTCACGGGCAACAAGCTGTGCATATGATCCTGCACTACGCGCAAGAGCACCGCCTTTACCAGGTTTTAGCTCAATGTTATGAACCACTGTTCCAAGAGGTATGTCTGAAAGGAAAAGTGCATTTCCAACTTCAGGAGCAATTCCCTTACCAGATTCAACTTCCTGGCCAACCTTAATTCCGTTAGGTGCTATAATATATCTTTTCTCTCCATCAGCATAAACCAGGAGGGCTATTCTTGCAGAACGGTTAGGATCGTATTCTATCGATTTAACCGTAGCCTTAATACCATCTTTGGCTCTCTGGAAGTCAATTACGCGATATCTTCTTTTGTGACCGCCGCCCATATATCGCATTGTCATTCTGCCGCTATTGTTCCTTCCTCCGCTTTTCTTTAGCGGTCGGAGTAGGGATTTCTCCGGCTCAGTGCTTGTTATAGTGTCGAATGCACTGATGATTTTGTGTCTCTGACCTGGTGTAACAGGCTTGATCTTTCTAACTGCCATAATCTTTAAATATTGCTATAGAAATCAATTGTGTCTCCTTCAGCTATAGTTACAATAGCCTTCTTATAATTAGCAGTCCGACCTTTAGTCATACCCGACTTGGTAAAACGTGTCTTCCTCTTACCGGCATATACCATGGTATTTACCGATTCTACAGTAACGCCATAAAGTTCCTCAACGGCATTCTTTATCTGTATCTTATTTGCATCCTTGGCAACGACAAAACCGAAGCGATTAGCATCTTCGCCCTGCTCGGTCATTTTTTCCGTTACTATCGGTTTAAGTAAAATTTCCATTACTCTTAGTTTACTAGTTTCCAAAATTTGCCTGCAAAACGTCAACTGCACTCTCCGTAAGTACCAGAGTCGAAGCTTTCATAATTGCATAAGTGTTTAATTCTCCGCTTGTTACGATTTCAATACCCTGCAAATTTCGAGATGACAAATATACATTTTTATTTGTTTCCGGGAAAACAATAAGTGATTTTTTGTCTGTAAGATTTAGGTTAGCGCCAACACGTGCGAGTTCTCTGGTTTTTGGCGTTTCAAAACTAAAATCTTCAAGAACGATAATTTTCTTCTCCCTGGCTTTATATGAAAGAGCCGATTTACGGGCCAGTTGCTTAACCTTTTTGTTAAGCTTGAAACCATAATATCTGGGTCGTGGTCCGAATACTCGTCCACCTCCCCTGAAAAGAGGGTTCTTAATACTACCGAAACGAGCGGTACCCGTACCTTTCTGCCTCTTGATCTTCCTGGTGCTTCCTGCAATCTCTCCACGCTCTTTAGACTTGTGAGTTCCCTGTCTAAGTGTAGCCATAAAGTGCTTGCTGTCAAGATAGATAGCGTGATCATTAGGTTCTATTGCGAAGATTGAATCTTCGAGTTTAACCTTTCTTCCGGTTTCTTTTCCTTCTATATTAACTACTGCTAATTCCATTACTTTGTAATAATTAAGTAACCACCTTTTGGACCCGGTACTGATCCTTTTACAATTAATAAGTTATTCTCAGGCAAAAGTTTTATAAGCCTTAGGCTGATAGACATTACCTGCTGGTTTCCCATACGTCCGCCCATTCTCATACCTTTAAATACTCTTGAAGGATATGAAGATGCACCAAGTGATCCCGGAGCTCTCAGTCTATTATGCTGACCGTGTGTAGCATCGCCTACACCCCTGAATCCATGACGCTTAACAACACCCTGGAAGCCTTTACCTTTAGCCCATCCACGTACATCAAGCCATGTATCATCGTTAAACAGGTCAACAGTAAGTACGTCGCCCGTGTTATATTTATTTACCGGAAAACCGGTGAATTCAATAAGTTTCTTTTTTGGTGTTGTATTTGCTTTATTGAAGTGGCCTTTTTCAGCCTTAGTGGCATGTTTATCCTTTTTTTCGTCAAAACCAAGCTGAACAGCATTATAGCCATCCTTTTCTTCTGTTTTGACCTGGGTAATTACACAGGGGCCAGCTTCAATTACAGTACAAGGAATATTCTTCCCGTTTTCATCGAAAACAGAAGTCATTCCCACTTTTTTTCCTATTAATCCTTGCATTTTTGTAACTCTTTACTGGTTTCACACTTTAATTTCCACTTCCACTCCACTAGGCAACTCAAGCTTCATAAGAGCATCGATTGTCTTAGGAGTTGAACTATAAATATCAAGCAGTCTTTTATAGCTAGAAAGCTGAAACTGCTCTCTCGACTTTTTATTCACAAATGTTGACCTAAGTACTGTGAATATTCTTTTGTGTGTCGGGAGTGGTATAGGACCACTTACAACTGCTCCTGTAGACTTAACTGTCTTGACGATTTTTTCGGCAGACTTGTCTACGAGATTATGGTCGTAAGACTTCAGTTTAATTCGAATTTTTTGACTCATCGCTTACAATAATTTTCCTTTAATTGCTTCAATAATCTTTTTACTTGTCTCTACAGGCACTTCCGCATAATGAGAAAACTCCATTGTAGAAGTTGCTCTTCCGGATGTAAGGGTTCGCAGTACGGTAACATATCCGAATTTTTCTGCCAGCGGTACTTTTGCTCTAATAATCCTTGAACCTGCTTTCGATTCCATACCTTCAACCTGTCCTCTTCTCTTGTTAAAATCACCTACAACATCCCCAACATACTCTTCAGGTGTAACAACTTCTGCCTTCATAATAGGTTCGAGCAGAACTGGTTTACACTTTGAAGCTGCATGTCTTAGCGCCTGTTTAGCCGCTATTTCAAATGCCAGTGAATCAGAATCGACAGGGTGGTACGAACCGTCCTTAAGTATAACCTTCAGATTTTCGAGTGGAAATCCCGCCAGAGGGCCATTGGCCATAGCAAGTTTAAATCCTTTCTCTACAGAAGGGATATACTCTTTTGGTATGTTTCCACCTTTAATCTTATCGATAAACTGGAGTCCTGAAACACCTTTATCGGCAGGCATCAATTCCACCGATATATCGGCAAATTTACCCCTTCCACCGGTCTGCTTCTTAAATACTTCCCGGTGTTCAACCGCTATGGTTATGGCCTCTTTGTATGCAACCTGAGGCTGTCCCTGGTTAATTTCAATTTTAAACTCTCTCTTAAGACGGTCTACTAAAATATCCAGATGTAATTCACCCATACCGCTGATAATGGTCTGACCACTATCCTCGTCTGTTTTTACCTGGAATGTTGGATCTTCCTCGGCAAGTTTACCCAGAGCAACACCTAGCTTATCAATATCAGCCTGTGTTTTGGGTTCTATTGCCACACCGATTACCGGATCTGGAAAATCCATAGATTCGAGCCATATTGGCTTATGTATTGCACACAGTGTATCACCCGTTTTAAGATTTTTTAATCCTACGGCAGCACATATATCACCAGCTGATATACTGTCTCTGGGTGTTTGCTTATTGGCGTGCATCTGGAAGAGACGATTAATTCTCTCTCTCTTGCCGGTACGCATATTTAGAACCATATCGCCGGTTTTAAGCTCTCCAGAGTATACTCTCAGAAAGGCCAGTCGACCGACAAACGGATCAGTAGCTATTTTAAACGCGAGTGCAGCAAGAGGCTCAGAAATATCGGGCTGACGTGTATCGGGCTCATCATTCTTAGGATTAATGCCCTCTACAGCACCTACTTCCAGCGGGGAAGGCAGGTAGGCAACGATTGCATCAAGTAACCTTTGCACTCCTTTATTCTTAAATGCAGATCCACATAAAACTGGAACTACAATTCCATCGATTGTGGATCTTCTCATCACTTTGATCATATCCTCGCTTGTGATAGACTCCGGATCCTCAAAATATCTCTCAAGAAGAGAGTCATCAACTTCTGCTACAGACTCAATTAATTTTGCTCTCCACTCTTCTGCTTCAGCCCTGAACTCCTCAGGAATATCCTGTAATTCGTAACGAGTACCCATGGTCTCATCGTCATACCAGAGCACAGCTTTATTTTCAATCAGATCGATTACACCTTTGAAATTCTCTTCAGAACCCATTGGAATCTGAACAGGTACAGCATTGGAACCGAGTCTTTCATTAATCTGCTGAACCACTCCGAAAAAATCTGCTCCTGCACGATCCATCTTATTAACAAAGGCAATCTTTGGTACGCCATATTTTGTAGCCTGCCTCCACACTGTCTCCGATTGTGGTTCAACACCACCCACAGCACAAAATACCGCAATAGCACCATCCAGAACCCTTAGTGACCTTTCAACCTCTACAGTGAAATCCACGTGCCCCGGAGTATCTATTATATTTATCTTATAATCCTGTTCCCTGTACTTCCAGTAAGCTGTTGTGGCAGCAGAGGTAATTGTTATACCTCTCTCCTGCTCCTGGATCATCCAGTCCATCTGTGCATTGCCATCATGAACCTCGCCAATACGGTGAGTACGACCGGTATAGAAGAGGATTCTCTCCGTAGTGGTCGTCTTACCAGCATCGATGTGGGCCATTATGCCGATGTTACGTGTATGTTCCAGGCTCTTTACCATTTCTTTGAGTACAATAATTTAAAAGCGGAAATGAGCAAAGGCTTTATTTGCCTCGGCCATCCTGTGAGTATCCTCTTTTTTCTTAAATGCTCCACCTTCAAGGTTGTAAGCAGCAATTACTTCGGCTGCTAATCTTTCTGCCATGTTACGACCAGGTCTTTTACGAGCAAACAATATCAGCGTTTTCATACTAATACTTATCTTCCTGTCTGGACGAATCTCCATAGGAACCTGGAAAGTAGCACCTCCTACTCTCCTTGATTTTACTTCTACCTGAGGGGTAACATTCTCAAGAGCCTGCTTCCAAATCTCCAGTGGAGACTTATCATCACTTTTCATCTTCTCTCCAACTATATTAAGAGAGTCGTAAAAGATCTTGAATGCAAGGTCCTTCTTACCACTAAACATCAGATTGTTTACAAACCTGGTTACATACGGATCGTTAAATTTCGGATCCGGTAAAATAATCCTCTTCTTTGGTCTTGATTTTCTCATTATCTGACTTCTTACATCATTAACAATTACTTCTTAGGCTTCTTAGCACCATATTTCGAACGTCTCTGCGTACGACCCTCAACACCAGAGGTGTCAAGTGCTCCACGAACAAGGTGATAACGAACACCAGGCAGGTCTTTAACCCTTCCACCTCTTATCAAAACAATAGAGTGTTCCTGTAAATTGTGACCTTCGCCCGGGATATATGCGTTAACTTCCTTACCATTGGTAAGCCTTACCCTTGCTACCTTACGCATAGCTGAATTAGGCTTCTTAGGTGTTGTAGTATAGACACGCACACATACTCCACGTCTTTGCGGACATGAGTCCAGAGCAGGAGCCTTACTCTTTTCTACCAGCCTGTTCCTGCCCTTCCTTACTAATTGTTGTATTGTCGGCATATATACAATAGTTTATATTAAAATATTCTGTTCAAAATTTATATCCGGAGAAGGGTGTTAAAGCCATTGGAAAAGCTTAATACTTTTCGCTACTCTGCTTCGACATATACCTGAAAAACGTAAGTTATTTACAGGTTCCTTCCCGACCTTTTTCTAATGATCTCTTTTTTACAAACTTACATTTGGAAGAAAAAGACCGGTACTCCTGGATTCTTAAATCGGCTGCAAAAATAGATGATTAGTTTTTATTTACCAAATTATTATGTGCTAAATTTTTGAATATTCTTCTTTATGGGGTGTGGGGTATATGTTTTGCATGTAAGCTTAGTCAGATATCCTAAACACTTAAATCATTAAACGATTAAACCATTAAGCCTTTTAACATTTAACAACTATTATTTTCGAAAAAAAATAGTATTTTTGTGCCCTCAAAACAGAATAAAACAGATTGTATAACAAAATAATAAGAGAATTTAGGCATGAAAAATTACCAAGCCGGTCAATATAAGACCATCGCCCTTATTGGTAACTCCGGATCGGGCAAAACAACCTTTGCCGAAGCCATGCTTTTTAATGGCAAGGTAATCGACAGGAGAGGTACTGTAGATGCGAAAAATACTGCTTCAGACTATCGTCCGATAGAGCATGAAAACGAGAACTCATTGTTTTCCACAGTTCTTTACACTGAATATCAAAATAAGAAAATAAATATATTCGATACTCCGGGTCTGGACGATTTTTCTGGTGGTGTTGTATCATCGCTGCATGTCGCTGATTCAAGCCTAATGCTGGTTAACGTACAGAACGGTGTGGAGGTTGGCACAGAGATTCATTTCAGACATGCTGAAAAAGCTCATAAACCAGTTATTTTCGCATTAAATGGACTTGATCATGAAAAAACTAATTTCGATAAATCAATCGAAATGATGAAGGACAGGTTCGGTGGGAATGTTACACTGATCCAATTTCCTGTTAATGAAGGTCCGCAATTCGATTCTATTATAGATATTATCAAGATGAAAATGCTTCAGTACCCGAAAGATGGTGGCGAAGCAAAAGTTGTTGATATTCCTGCCGATCTTGTTGACCGGGCAACAGAACTGCAGAGTGAACTTATCGAAAAAGCAGCAGAAAATGATGAGTCACTGATGGAGATATTTTTCGAGAATGATACTCTCACAGAAGACGAGATGCGCCAGGGAATCCAGGCCGGACTAATTCAAAGAGGTATCTTCCCTGTGTTCTGTACAGCAGCCAGGAAAAACGTGGGTATAGACCGCGTAATGGAATTTATAAATAATGTTGCTCCTCTGGCATCAGATATGCCTGCGTGGACTACCGAAGATGGCAATGAAGTTAAGTGTGACCCGGCTGCCCCTACAAGCCTATTTGTATTTAAGAGCGCTATTGAGGAACATATTGGTGAGATTAACTATTTTAAAGTAGTTTCTGGTACAGTTAAGGAAAACCTTGATGTTAATAACGAAAGCTCGGGAACAAAGGAGAGACTATCTCAATTATATGTTTGTGCGGGCAAAAACAGGGTAAAGGTTTCTGAGCTACATTCTGGAGATATAGGTGCAGCTGTGAAACTGAAGAATACCAAGACAAATCATACTCTCAATGCTCCGGGTGCAAAGGGCACTTTTCCTAAGATTGCTTTTCCCGAACCAAAATACAGAGCTGCAATCAGGCCATTGAGCGAAGGAGATGATGAGAAACTGGGAGAAGCCCTAAGTCGTATGCATCAGGAAGATCCTACGATTCTTATCGAATATTCAAAGGAACTTAAACAGATAATACTTTCCGGACAGGGTGAATATCACCTGAATATTCTGAAGTGGCATCTTGATAATATATATAAGATTGAAACTGAATTCTGGGCTCCTAAGATTCCTTACCGTGAAACAATTACAAAACTTGCTCAGGCCGACTACAGACATAAGAAACAATCTGGAGGATCCGGACAGTTTGGAGAGGTACATATGATAATTGAACCATATGTGGAAGGTACCGAACCCAAGACTATGGTTAAAGCTATGGGTAAAGATTTAAAGATGTCGGTTAGGGATAAGGAACAAATTCAACTTCCATGGGGTGGTGTTCTGGAGTTTGTTAACTGTATTGTCGGCGGATCAATAGATGCCAGATTCCTGCCTGCCATTCAAAAGGGTTTAATGGAAAAAATGGAAGAAGGACCTCTTACCGGATCATATGCCCGTGATATAAGGGTTTATGTATACGATGGTAAGATGCACCCGGTCGACTCAAACGAGATTTCATTTAAACTGGCAGGCCGTAATGCTTTCAGCATGGCTTTCAAAAATGCAGGAGCCAAGATTCTTGAACCTGTTTACGATGTTGAGATTATGGTTCCGGGCGACAGGATGGGTGATGTTATTTCAGACCTGCAGGGACGTCGTGGAATGGTCCTCGGCATGAGCAGTGAAAAAGGTTTTGAAGTTGTTAAAGCCAGGGTACCTCTTGCAGAAATGAATAAATATTCAACTGCATTAAGTTCAATTTCCGGTGGTCGTGCTATGTATTCAATGAAATTCAGCGAATATGTCCAGGTTCCATCCGATGTACAGGATGTTGTTATTAAGGCTTACGAAGCTGAACAGGAAGATGAATAGTAACAGTCATTAAAAAAATATTGATAAATAGATGGGGTATCGTATAAACGGTACCCCTTTTTATTTTAAATTTTTAATTAAAACCCCAATTTTCAGAACAAAAAAAATCATAATAAGTATCACTACCTGGCTCTTTTAACTACTTTTACCCAGGACTTTTAATCATAAACTCCCTCATAAAATCATGAAAAGAATAGTTTTCTTATTATTGCTTCTTTTATCAATAATTTCATTACCAGCCTATTCGCAGGTAATGGAAATTGATTTCCAGAGGTTTTACTATGACTTTGAAAATACAAAAAGCATTAATAAAACCGCCTATGAAATAAACTATGATGGCAGTCCCTATCTTAATGATGAATTCCAATCCGGGAAGATAATTCTGGCTGACGGGAATGAATATAAGGATGTGCTACTGAGATATAATGCATATTCTGACCAGTTTGAATTCAATCGAAATAATGAGATTCTTGCAATCATCAAAAACCCACAGTTTTCAGAATTCATTTTCGGGGATCATATTTTCTGTTATCAAAGATTTCAAATTAAGAATGAAAAACAGGAAGGTTATCTGGAGAAGATAAGAGAGGGAAACTATTCTCTTTACTGCAAACATATTACTATTCTTAGAGAGGGTGAAGAAACTGGAGCATTCCAGGAAGCCAAAAAACCAACATTTATTCCGCAGAAACCCTTATATATGATAGGATCAAAAGATAAAGGTATTGTTCCTATTAAAGGACCAAAAGATTTATATAATGAGTTTCAGGATATAGAAGAAACTATTGACAATTACACTGGCAAAAAGAAGCTTAAATTAAAGTCGGAGGAGGATTATATAGAGCTTATTAACTTCTTAAACTCTCAGAGTAAGAAGTAAAAACAAATAATAAATACTTATATTAAAAAAAAGGATGCATTTTTTGAATGCATCCTTTTTTTAATTAAAGACCCTGTCAGACTGAGGCCGTAATATCCCAGACAAAAGCCCGGGCACCGACATCTGTATTTATTTCATCCATTTTCTTTACTGCATCAAGCACTTCCTGTACAAGATTGTCGTCTATTACAACGAGCGATGCTGAGTTAATCTCGGGCCAGGTATGCGTGCCAAGGTGAGGTGCTCCTCCCCTTCCACCGCGACCCTTCATATCTGTCCACTGGGTATACCCGCTTATGCCAAGTGTATTAAGGATATACTCGACCTTTTCTGTGTGTGCCTGGTTATATACTATAAATATTGCTTTCATTTCTTTTAAGTTTAATTGGCTGTATCAGCTTCCAGGAAGCCATAATCATCCTGGCTACCGCGTTTTTTATTTCTCTCACCCCTTCGTGAGAATATAATATATACTACAGGCACCAGCACAAGAGTAACAAGAGTTGAAAATACTAATCCTCCTATAACTGCAATACCCATTGGACTCCATATCTCTGCACCTTCACCAGTACTCAATGCCAGTGGCAGCATAGCAAGTATAGTAGTCAGTGAGGTCATTAAAACAGGGCGAAGTCTTGAACGTCCGGATACAGCAACAGCTTCATACAGTTCCATGCCCCTGTCTCGCATAAGGTTAATAAAGTCTACCAGCACGATGGCATTCTTTACCACTATACCGATAAGCATAATTGCCCCTATTCCCGACACAAGACTGAAAGTAGTGTTTGTAACATACATTGCCAGTGCAACCCCGGAAAAAGCGAAAGGAATTGAAAACATAATTATAAATGGCATCCTGAGTGATTCGAACTGTGAGGCCATAACAAGGTAAACCAGTGCAAGACTCATTACCATTAATAGCATCAGGTCACTCATTGCATCCATCATATCCTCAATCGCCCCGGATGATTCAACTGAAACTCCTGCGGGTATATCCATCTCTGCAATCTGACTGTCAATATCTTCAGCAACGGCTGCAAGGGGTCTTTTGTGCGGAGTAGAAGAAACCGTTACAATCCGCTCCTTACGCTTATGTTCAATATTTGGAGGCGACCAGTATTCTTTAATCTCTGCTATCTCTCCAAGTCGTACCATCTGCCCCTGCATATTCCTTACCGGTATATTTTCGATATCGCTGATGGAGTTCCTGGAATCTTCATTATATCTTACTATAACGTCATATTCATCCCCAAACTCTCTGAGCCTGGTAGCAAGCATCCCGTCGACACGATTCTTAATCGATGCCGAAACGGTAGCAGTATTAAGTCCGTGAAGACTCATCTTAGCCTGGTCGAGTACTATCTGGAGCTCAGGCTTGGAATCGTCACGACTAACCTGTATATCTGTAGCTCCTTCAATACGAGACATCCTGTCAGCCAGCTCATTTGCAACTTTATTTGTACTTACGATATCATAACCGTAGACTTCCATCTCAATATTATTCCCCATCATACCGCCCATCCCTGCATCTGAGGTACTCACCTGGTAATCTACAATTTCAGGAAATTGATCAAGCTCCTCCCTAAAGGCCTCGGCAATATCCCAGACCGATCTATCCCTCTCAGAGATATCACTCAGGGAGAAAGTATATAAAATCGTATGAGTTCCGGTTGTGCTAAACATGGTAGCAAAGTTTGCCTCTTCATCTGTTCCGCTTGATGCTGAGATAAGCTCAATCTCAGGAAATCTCTCCATAAGGACCTTGTCAATCTTTGCAGCAAGTGCTTTTGTTTCGCTTACCCTGGTACCTGTCTGCAACTCAATAGTAGCATTCATCGAAGACTGGTCGGCTTCAGGCATAAACTCCATACCAACCTGGGTCAATAATAGAATAGAACTAACAAATATTAAAAGGGAAACAATAACAGTAAAGGCCTTATGACGCAGAGCCCACCTGAGGGTACCTTCATAGAAGCCCTCGAACCTGTCAAGCCACTTCTTAATGGTATTATCATAACTGAGTCTTCTATTACTCTTTTCCTTTTTCTCAAGCCTTAGCATAAGTGAACTAAGTGTAGGTGTAAGAGTAATAGCTGCTATTGTGGATGTTATGGTTGTTAAAGTAACAATCATACCAAGCTGGCGGAACATGATTCCTGTTAATCCCTGTACAAAAGTAAGCGGGAAGAACACTGCCACAATTGTCAGTGTAGTTACTATAACAGCCAGCCATACTTCGTTTGTCGCATAAATAGCTGCTTCCTTGGGCCGGCTTCCCTTCTCAATATGCTTTGTTATATTTTCAAGCACCACAATCGCGTCGTCGACTACCATACCAATAGCAATTGAGAGCGAAGAAAGGGAGATAATATTTATTGAGTTTCCTGAAATAAACAGGTAAATAAATGCAACAATCAGTGAAATAGGTATTGTTACAATTACTATAAAGGTTGCCCTCCACCTTCCGAGGAAAAACAAAACAACCAGAATCACAAATATACCAGCGTACATCAGTGTACTGGTCAGGTTGCCTATGGAACCCTGGATAAACTCGGATGAATCGAAGATAGTATCAATCTTCACATCAGGAGGCAGGTCTGCCTTTAGCTCTTCAATGGCAGCACGCACTTCCTTGGCCACCTCTACAGTATTTCCCCCGGATTGTTTCTGAATATACATCCTTACACCCAGCTCCCCGTTGATTCTCTCTTCAGCCTTACTTTCCTTTTGCGAATCAACAATTTCGGCAACATCCTTGAGAAAAATAGTACTGCCATTAAAGCTGCCAACAACCAGATCCCTTAAAACATCACTCTCAGGAAATTCGCCTTCCACCCTCAAAGGATAGTCAAGTTCGCCCATCTCAAGAAAACCTGCAGGAGTATTCAGGTTTTCCATCCTCATAACATTTCCGATCTGCTCAACAGTCAGATTATATGCTTCCATCTTAACCGGATCGACGTTAATATAAATCTCCCGACCCGGAGCACCTGCTATACCAACTGATGCTACACCTTCTATTCTGTTAAGGGGATTAACAATTTTTTCATCAAGTAGTTTTTCGAGTCCAGCAAAACTTTCATCTGCTGTAACAGAATAAAAGAGGATGGGCATCATGCTTGAGTTAAACTTCAGAAGAGTTGGATCTTCTGCATCTTCAGGAAAAAAACGACTTACAAAATCAAGATTATCCCTGATCTCGTTCGCAGCTTCATCCGTATTCGATCCCCACTCAAACTCAAGGAAAAGGATTGAAGTGTTATCGCTTGATGTTGACGTAATCTCCTTTAAATTGCTGATTGTGCTTAGTGAGCTTTCAAGAGGCTCTGTAACATTAGTTTCAATATCAGCAGCCGAGGCACCGGGATAGGATGTAAATACCGTAAGGAATGGAAATTCCATATCGGGATATAAATCCACCGGCAGCCTGGTAAGTGAATACAGGCCCATTACGATAAGTGCAACAAATATCAATATCGTGGTTAGTGGCCTTCTTACTGAATTACCGTATATACTCATTTTATTCTTTCTTTTCTTTAGTCAATTACTTTCACCTTATCACCATCCATAAGTTTGGTATGGCCCTCTGAAATAATTTTTGCTCCCTCTGCGATTTTTTCAGAAATAATTTCAACCATTTCATCGTATCGCTTACCTATGGTAACATTGTATCTCTTTGCTACGCCATTATTTTCAACAAAGACGTACCTGATATTCGTTCCTTCCTGCTGAAGAACGGTATTGGCCGGAACAATAAAAGATTCTTCTTCACCCACAAACATGGAGACCCTCGAAAACATTCCCGGTTTAAGTTTCTGGGAATTATTAGGAACCTCAATTTCTACTTTGAAAGATCTCGTCATAGGATCTACTGTAGGGTAAACAAGTAATACTGTACCTGTAAACTCCTCATTAGCATATACATCTGCCTCAAGGGTGGCCTTCATCCCTTTCTTTAACATTGGATAATAGCTTTCTGAAATATTCAGAACTGCTTTCAGCGGATTAATCTGCATCAGTGTTAATACTGCTGCTTTTCCTGCCTGTGTATTTGGAGCGCCTGAATACATTTCGCCATTTTCAAAATATTTACCCGTAATAACTCCACCGAAAGGAGCATACATAATTGTATTCTTCTCGAGGAAATCCAGGGAAGATAAGCTAACATCATACTGTGTTTTAAGCTGATCATAGGCCTGCTGTGTTATACTCCCTGTTTCAAGCAGGGCTTCCATCCTGTTAATGTCAACCTCCATGCTCTGTACCTGGATTTTAGTCTGGTGTAGCTGGGTCTGATCCATAAGGAAGAGTTTCTGTCCCTTGCTTACCCTGTCTCCAGGCTCTACGTAAATTCTTTCAATTCTTCCAGGTTGTGCAGGAGCCATATATACCTCTTCATAAGCCTCCAGGGTTGAATTATAATCAATAGTCCTGGATATACTGATCTTTTCGAGATCTATTACCCGAACCGGTACAACTGCTTTATCTACAGTTGCTAACCCGTCACCATCTGCAACTTTACCTTGCTTACCCTCAGGCGGATTGCACCCGGCCAGTATCAGCATAAATAATATTCCGATTGTTAATAATTTCTTGGTTCTCATTGTATATTATTTTATTATGTTTTATGATTAGAGGTTGTTTAATAATTTATCAAGCTCGGTTTTTGAATTTAAAAGATTCATAAGAGCATTTATATAGTTATTCTCAGCATCCAGGTAATTACCGTTAGCCTGTGTCAGATCAAGGCTTGATGCTACACCCTGCTTATACTTATTCTCAACGCTTTTATATACTCTCATAGCCACCTTAACATTATCCCTCTGGCTCTGGAACTGTTCGTTAGCATTTATCAGGTTGTACCTGAGTTGTTTTTCCGTTATCAGAAGCTGGTCGCTTACCATCGATTTATTGGTTCTAACCTTCTCAAGATCAAGTTGAGCCTTCTTTATTTTGGAGTATCTTTCACCACTTGCGAAAATAGGAATAGTCAATTGAACTCCAATCATTGAATTTGGAAACCATTGCATTTCGCTTAGCTCATTCCCCATACCATCCTTGTTGTACTGATAGAATCCTGCAAGAGTAGGTAGTACTGTCGATTTCTGCATTTTTACAGCCAGCTCCGACATTTCTTCCTGGCTACCAAGCAGCCTGTAATCAATATTATCACGAAGATTAAAATTCTGACTGCCTAGAGTCATAATATCAATCTCCTTAAGCAGGTCATCAAGAGTCTGGCTCAGAACTATTTCAGTGTCGCGGTCAATTCCCAGTTGAAAACGTAACATATTATAACTCAGTTCCAGGTTCCTCTCCATAGATTTCCTGGTATTATCTACCATGCTGATATTGCTCGCCAATTGATCAACATCTGTCTCCTCTGCCATACCAACATTAAACATGGCCTTTGTGGATTTTAATGTTTCATCCAGGTTAGACCTGTTTCCATCGAGTATCTGTAGTGATTCCTCGGATATAAGGATTAAATAATAACTTGCTATTACAGAGCTTTTTGTATCAAGTTCTGTTTTTTCAAGGCTTTCTGCGCTCAGTCTCTCTGCCAGCTTTGCAGTCTGGACTCCCACAAAGTATGAAGCATTAAAAAGCAGCTGTGAAACCTGCACACCCCAGGATGCATTAAACTGTTGTCCAAACTGGACAGGGATATATGTTCCAGCCAATGCAGGATTGCCGGTTATTTCGCCTGGCAGAAGAGTAGTCCGGATCTTCAGATTATCATTAAACAATGCACTTCCATCCACTTTAGGCAAACCCCCCGAGATTGCTTCCCAGGTAGCCATCTTTGAAGCCTGTACGTCAATACCTGAAGCTCTTATCATTTTATTATGCTGAAGTGCATATGCCTGAGCTTCATCCAGTGAAAGGCTTAGTTTTTCTGTACTGTCCTGGGCAGACAGTAGCTGAAATGCAAAAAGCAGCAGTATAACTAATAGTTTACTTTTCATTATTATTTCCATTTTTATTTATTCCTAATTGTGTTCTGTATTGCTCTAAAAATATTACTCCTTCCTCGGTTGATATACCGCGCATATAATTAAATAGCAGGTTATCAAATATTTCCATTCTGCTAAAACGGTTACCGTGGAAGATATCTGATGAATGCGCAGAATCAATAAAGCCATGGATTCCTTCATTTACAATCTCAATATTTATTTCATCCCTGAAGACCCCTTCTCCGACTCCCCTTTTAAGAATCGCCAGGCTTAATTCTGAATTTCTTAGCTCGCCTCTTTTACATACCGCGTCATATACCCTGTGATGATATTTCTTAATATCCATCATATAGCTGGGATTCATCCCACTCATTTGATCGAATGCAGTCTCAAGAATTTTGAAAATAACCTCTATCACATTATCTGATTCATTCATTAAGTGATAGAATATTTCCTTCTGCTTATCTGCCTTTCTTCTTATAACATATTCGAGCAAACTGTCTTTATCACTGAATTTCTCATATATCGTGCGCTTAGACATACCAAGTTCATGAGCTATTCTATCCATTGTAACAGCCCTGATCCCATATCTCATAAAAAGAGATTCAGCTTCTTCAGCTATCCTGTTAGTATAATCCATCTCTCATCTCAATTTGAGCACAATAATGAGAAAACTTTTTTGGTTTCCAAAGTTTTAATAGATAAATTTTAAATAAAATCGGTGAATGGTGACTAATGGTCGGTAAACCGATCCGGGTCATGGAGCATGGTTGTAATTCGTTCGCTATACTCTCTTTACTTCTTCCCTTTGGGAGTGTAATTTGCTCCATGCAGTCGCTCAGCTTTCACCTTCGGTGCCTAAGACAATTACCAATTACACGAACAGAGTGATTAAATTAAGTTGCGAAGCAATAAATAACGCTGCGACAGCAGCAGTTTACCTGTACAGGTATACAAAGCCCCTGTGTTCCTTTCCATCGTATACTACATCATCCCAGCCAGTTGCCCTGATTACATAGTAGTAAATGCCCGGACTGGCCGGTGATGATCCAATCTTTCCATCCCAGCCCTGCCAGTCCTTAATTGAATCCTCGTCACCACTAAAATAGTAAACTCTTTTACCGGACTTGCTGAAAATCTGGACATCTATTCTTCTGAGTGATTTTGACTCAACATAGAAGAACTCGTTATTACCATCTCCGTCGGGAGTAAATACATTTGTAATGTTTAAAGATGAAGGCTGTACTGTTATATTATCTATTTTCATAGAATCGACACATCCCTGGTCGCTTTCTATCATCAATCTCAGTGTGTACTGGCCGGGCTTATAATATGTATGTGAAAGAGGGATTGGATCATTAGATATACTCTCATCACCGAAGCGCCAGGTATATTCGAATGCCCTGATAGATTTATCTGTTATAAAGACCTCGAGAGGAGCCTCTCCATCAGCAGGATCGACCTCAAACTCAGCTTTAACATGTATCGATTCGTAATTAAATGAAGATAAGGCGGTGCACCCGAAACTGTCTGTAACCATAAGATTATATTCAACATCTTCGAGGGGCGGGTCGTAAGTAATCGGATCTATTTCAAGTGCCGGATAGGGTATACTTGAAACAGGATCTGAAGACCATAGAAAAGCTATATCATTGGGTAGTTCTATGCTTTGCCCGCTAATAATATCATAATAATCAAAATTATCCTTAGCAACTGTGCCATTTAATGCCACATAGTAACAACTTCTGTTCTGAAGCTCTGCCAGCGAATAGGGATTATCAATATGTATCCATGCAATAAGTGAGGTATCGTAAGCAAAACCATCTGTAATTCTAACCCTGTAGCCTCCCTCCCCAAGAGGAGTTCTGTCAGAGTTTAGAACTCCAGGATCTGTTCCCAGCGAAATGCTAAAGTCTGATGTATTGGTATCCCACTGTGTCCATTCAAAATCAAAAGGGCCTGTACCCCCGGGGCTGCTCGCCTGCAGAGAAGGTGTCGATCCACCTGATGCACAATAGATATATACAGGATGCTTCTCTCCCCCGCTAAGATAGTTAGTAAATCTTAGCGCATTACTCCCGGGACCTGTCACCTGGGCAGATAAGAGGGCTGATAAAAACAGAAAAACGAGTATAAAAATTCTTCTCACAACAAGTAATATGGGTCTTCTAGGTTAACGGGAATATGTGCTATTTGTTATACAGTTTACAAGTATAATAAATGTGCAGTCTGTATCCAAACATGTGGTAAACTTACAACTTGTTTTATTAACTTTGGCTGCTTATTAATAAGTGTGGAAGAATGTCTTTAGAATACCTGGATGAACTAAATGAGGCGCAGAAACAGGCTGTTGTTAACAGCGACGGACCGGCGCTGGTTATTGCCGGAGCCGGATCAGGTAAAACACGTGTCCTTACCTATAGAATTGCCCATCTCTTAAACAGTGGTGTAGAAGCCGGATCTATACTGGCCCTTACATTTACCAATAAGGCGGCAGGTGAAATGAAAGACAGGATTATTTCACTGGCAGGATATAATAATGCCCGATATTTATGGATGGGTACTTTCCATTCAATTTTTGCAAGAATTCTTCGAAGCGAAGCCGATAAACTGGGCTACCCTTCGGCTTATACTATCTACGACACTACCGATTCGCGCAGCCTGATAAAAACTATTATCAAAGAGATGAACCTCGACGATAAAGTTTATAAGCCGGCAGGTGTTGCTGCAAGAATATCGGCTGCAAAAAACAATCTTATTACCGCTTCTACATACTCATCAAACAGTGAAATAATTGAAAAAGACAGGTCTGCAAAGGCACCTCATCTCGCAGAGATTTATAAAATATACGCGGCAAGGTGCTTTAAGGCAGGAGCTATGGATTTTGATGATCTACTGCTTAATACCAATATATTGTTTCGTGATTTTCCCGAAGTGCTTCAGAAATACAGGGAAAGATTCAGATATGTACTTGTTGATGAATACCAGGATACAAATTATTCACAATATTTAATTATCAATAAACTTTCCGAAAGTCATCGTAATATCTGTGTTGTGGGCGACGATGCACAGAGCATTTACTCTTTCAGAGGTGCCAGGATTGAAAATATACTTAACTTCAGAAAAGATTACCCCGACTACAAAATATATAAACTGGAACAGAACTACAGATCAACAAAAACTATTGTAAAGGCTGCTAACAGCGTTATTCATAAGAACCAGGGGCAGATAAAAAAGACCATTTTCTCTGAAAAGAGTACCGGAGATAAAATAAGGGTAATAAGATCAATGACAGATGCTGAGGAGGGATTTAAAATAGCATCAGATATTTTTGACCGTAGCCTAAGACAGCAATTAAACTGGAGCGACTTTGCCATATTATATCGGACCAATGCCCAGTCCAGGATTTTTGAAGAAACTCTCAGGAAAAGAAATGTACCATATAAGATTTATGGAGGTCAGTCCTTTTTCGAAAGAAAAGAGGTTAAGGATATACTGGCATATTTCAGGATGGTAGTAAATCCCAAAGATGAAGAAGCACTTAAGAGAACAATAAATTATCCTAAAAGAGGTATTGGTAAGACAACTATCGACAGGATATTTGAGGCTGCCAATAAGTATGAGATTCCTGCATGGGCTATTATCTCGCACCCCGACAAATGGCAATCACTGTTTACCGCTGCTACATGGAAAAGAATAACAGTCTATGCCGAACTGATAAACAGGATATTACAATCGGCATCCAGCATGAATGCTTATGATCTTGCACTGAAGATTTCATCTGAAGCTGGCATAAAGAGGGATCTCGGTGAGGGCAGATCTCCGGAAGAAATCAGCAGGTATGAAAATTTCCAGGAACTACTAAACGCTGTTAAGGAATTTACGGAGTCGGCCGAAACTAATGGCGAAGCTGCTAACCTTGAGGCCTATCTTGAAACCGTAGCCCTGCTTACCGATCAGGACACCGATGGTGAGTCAGATATAAACAAAGTAACACTAATGACTGTACACTCAGCCAAGGGACTGGAATACAGGATGGTTTATGTCGTCGGGCTGGAGGAAAATCTATTTCCATCGCTAATGGCAATGGGAACAAACAGGGAGATAGAGGAAGAAAGAAGACTTTTTTATGTTGCTATTACAAGGGCAATGGAGGGTCTATGCCTTAGCTACGCCGAAAACAGGTATAAGTGGGGTAATCTTGAGATCTGTAAACCAAGTATGTTCCTGAGCGAGATTAATGAAGAATTCCTGGAGCTGCCGGGTCCTGTAGCTTCAAGACCAACTACAAAAGACAGCTACAGACCGAGGGCACAGAGAAGTTTCGGAAAGAGTACAGGGGAGAAACAGCCAGAATACAAACCACATGGCAAAAAAAGCCTTACTAATATTAGCTCTGTAAAGGGTAAAAGTGAAAACTTTGAATACACAACTGATCTAGAAAAGATAATGCCTGGAATAAGAGTGTCTCACGAAAGATTCGGTGCCGGCGAAGTTATTTCGATCGATGGCAGGCCTCCAAATACAACTGCATTAGTCAGGTTCGATTCTGTAGGAGAAAAAAAGCTCCTCCTGCGTTTTGCTAAACTTAGAATAGAAATATAACTCAAAGAGGCTCTCCGTGGAGAGCCTCTTTTTGAAAGTGTAACGGTCAGGTTACTATAAAACAGGTTCTTCTCCCTTTTCTTCAAGGATATCCTGGTAGAGAACTGCAAATGAACTCGATACCCACATAATGGCAGGAAATATTCCGACGATAAGTAATACTAATCCGAATATTACGATAAAAATTGAAACCAGTCCCATGGCAAAGATGGTCCAACCATAACCTTTTGTAAGCCTCCAACTCTCCTCAATTGCTGCAACCGGATCAAGATTGCGGTCCATCACCAGGTAGGAAACAAAGGCTAATCTGCAGCCTATTATTATTCCGGGTATAATTAAGAAGATAATTCCCATAAATACCAGTGCGAATACAAGGAGGCTGGATAATATAATATTCAGGTAATTCGCCGTAAAACCTTTTATCAGCCAGTTAAAGTCTATGTCCTTCTTTCTGACAGCATGAACAAACAGGATATCGCTTCCATATGTAAATACCGGTACTATAAGAAAGGAATAGAACAACGCAAATACTGCAAACAGGGCTACTCCTACATTAAAACCGCCAACATCAATTTTTATCCTTACTATTTGCGAGGGCCCCTGAACCAGGCCAACTACTAATATAATCAAGAGAAGCCTGAGAAAATTATCTCCCATTACCTGCATTCCCTGCCCGAAGCTTCTGCCAAAAGATGGTCTTGAGTCAATTGAATTATTTGTTTCCATAGCATGATAAATTTTCTGAATCAAATATATAAAGCGTAACACGAAAATGCTTAATACTTTAGTAGTGATAACTAATTTTCCTACTTAGGTATGCAGTTAATAACTTTAGTAGTGCTTAGTTTTGACAGTAATAAATAATTAAATCTTTTGTTAAGGTTTAATACCTTTACTTAATGCTAGAATACTCCTCATACGCAATATTTAGTCTGACAGTAGGACTGTCGGCATTTGGAATAATGCTGGCAATTGAGATGAGGAAGCATTACCCCCAAAAACTAACAGCAGCTCTGATATATTACCAGGTTTTTGTGGCAGCATTTGGATTTTACGGTTTATGGGGACAGGCGGTATTCAATATTTATTTCGATGAACTTTTAAATGACGAAGTCAGGGCACGTATATCGACTGTTGCTACCCTTCAGGGCTTTCCGTTTATGATTCTTGGCTGGTATATGCTTTCAAGATTTGCCAGGGAGATATTGCAAAAGAAGACAGGAGCTGCATTTAATATTACCTTTATTATGTTCTCGGCCATTTCATTTGGCGCCCTGATATGGTTTATATCACAACCCGATAGCGAACCGGGATTATTCTACTATATATTTTACACCAGCCTGTCAATTATTATACAGGGAGGTGTAACTTTATCGCTTATTGTTTTTAGTCCGGGTAATAAAAGAATCAGCAGGAGGAAGCTTCTACTCCTTTCACTGTTTATACTCTTACTTACATCGGGCCAGTTACTGATATTAAATCTGAGCGGAATGGACTCATATTACGCTCTTGGTTTTATACTTTTATTCTACCTACTGCACTCAGGTACGGTGATAATTGTTAGATACAGTAATGTTCTCAAGCCACTCAGGGATTCTAATAATCTAAATAAGACATTTTCCGAATTCTGCAAGGAATACGAAATTTCTCCCAGAGAATCAGATATAATAAAGGAAATATGTAAGGGCCTTACAAACAAGGAAATATCCGAATCACTCTTTATCAGTATTCAGACAGTAAAAGACCATTCCCATCGCATCTATATTAAAACAGGTTCACGTAACAGGGTTGAGCTGATAAACCGGCTGAAGGGAGTACTGGAATAATAGCAAGTGCGAACTTAGTAAAAAGGCTCTATCCGGGCAATTAATATCCTTCTCCTCCTACATTCATTATCATATACCCATCAACTGATACAGCCTTGCTGTAATTCATATCGATATCTTTAACAAGCATCTTCATTACCAGCCTTTCGTCCTCAAAAGATTCCATCTCAATCATCATCCCCATACCGTCTTTCCCTCCGTACCACACAGGCATTCCTGCCTTTTCCATCTGTTTTCTATCGACTTTATAGTGCAGGTCGTTGGTAATCCACATGCTCATACTGGTCTCATCTTCAGTATATGTGTATTCATCACACTTATAGCCGGAAATAGTCCTGGTTCGACCGGTTTTAGTATATTCAGGAATATCAGATTCCTCCGCATCTTCATTATATATCTCCTCATCATACATATCTTCATCAATATCCATAGCTGTTACAAAAGCCGTCTTCTGATCGCCCTGGGAACTAAGCATAACTGCACTTTTGTTCTTCTGGTCGAAAACCATTGTCATAACCGACATACCCGACTGCGAAGCTTCTCCTGAAACCGGCTTAACCTCAATAGCGGCATTACCTGTGGTCTCATTAAAATATGAATAGTAATCGATTACCGATTCTTCTACGCTATCTTCATCATAAACTGTCATTTCTAATATTATCCTGCCAGTGAAGTTGTAATTCTCATCATAGGCAGCATCACCGCCCCCAAGCAGTCCCATAAGCGTTTTGCCCGGATTAGCATTCTCCTTTTTCTCATCTTTCTTTTCATCAGCCGCAGCCTGGGTGGCCTCCTGTAATTTTTTCTTTAACAATTTACCTACCTGCGCATCTGCTGATGTCGGAAAAAGAAAAACGATGCATATAACAAGAGGAATAATATTTCTTTTCATATCACAATTAATTTAAGTTAGGTAGTTCAAAGATAATAATAAGAATTAAAGAGCGGAAAAGTTTGGGTGTTCGGGTATTCGGATGTTCGGGTATTTGGGTTTTAGTGATGGATAATAAGTGTTATAATGCAAGAAATACTATCAGCGGACCTTCTTCAAATTGAAGGCTAAAGAAGTCAGCTGTGCATTCGTTAAGCGTGCCCGTCCATAGCTTATCCAGCAGAAGCTTTTCAAGTGGATATTTTAAATTTCTCGAATCTGCCCTGGTATTATTGACGAATGAAAATATTGAAATCTGCTGGCCCGGGAAGGACCTGATTCTCTCTCCCGGATTTACCGGTACAAAAATACCTGTATCTGTCACCATCCTAACGGCAAGGAATTCAGAATATTCAGCCAGAAGGGAGATATTACCCAGGGTATGATCTTCCCTGTATCCACTTGATCCAAGTATCACGATATCAGTATACCCTCTACTTATGCAATACTTAACTGCCTTGGTAAGATCATTAGTATTTTCATCGCTGTCGGGGTGCAGAATATTTGAATATTGTACTTTTAGCTTATCACTTATCGAATCCATATCTCCTACGATAGCATCAGGTTCCAGACCATGAGCCACGAGATTTTCCACGGCTCCATCGCAGCAAATTATCTTATCAGCATTTTTCAGGTAGCCTGTGGGAACGTCCGACTCAGGAAATTTCCCATTAGCAAGAATTACTACTTTTTCCATCTTAGCTCCTTTCTCCATTCAAGATAACCAATAATAGCCATTACACCATAGACAATAAACAGTATTACTGTTGGATAAAGGCCTTTATAAATATATAAGCAAACTGATACAACATTAACTATCATCCATAAGTACCAGTGTTCAATTATTTTCCTTGCAAGCATCCAGGTGGCGGTAATTGATAGAGCAGTAGTAAATGCATCCCATCCGGGGATAGTTGAATCAGTAAATTTCACAAGAATTATCCAGATTATAAAAAAAAGAATCGCAGTAACTATTATAAGACTCAATCCCATACTTAAGCTTATTCTGCTTATCGATAGTTTCGATCCAGCTCCTTTATTCTCCTCTTCTCTCTCTTCCATTAACCTCTTCTCTTCATTGCTGCCTGCTCCCTGCTTTGTAGTCCCAATCTGCTCTGCATCGAAGGAGCGCTCCCTGCTCCATATTATCCATCCATATACACTAATAAAAAGATAATACCATTGCAGACCCATATCTGCATAAAACCCGGTATTATAAAAGACATATATATAAATAGCTGATGTTACCAGGCCAAGAGGCCAGAGCCATATGTTTTGCTTTATCTCAAGAAAAACATATATAATACCTGTGATGGCACCAAATATTTCAATGTAAGATCCTGTAAGCCAATCCATTTAATTAAAAATTCATTGTCAGCCTCAGCAGGTAATTAGTCCCGGCCTGGGGGAAATAGTAGGCCCATGTATACTCCTGCATATCTTCGTACCAGTTGCCACCATAAGCATTACTTTCATAGAGCTTATTAAAAATATTGTTTACCAAAAACTGGAGACTTATCTCGCTAAACTTCTCAAAACTAAAAGAATAGTCGAATCTGAGATTATTTACAAAATAGGGATCAAGGGACCTGTTTTCGCTCTGTGTATTATCAAAATACTGCATACCAACATACTTACTGATTAAGCTAATATCAAAATCTTTATAGGGATGAAGAGTAAGTATACCTGAGCCAATAAGAGAGGGAGAATAAGCAATATTAACATCCCCATGATAAATGGAAATTTCTTCTTCAGACCAATCGAAAGTATTGTAATTAATAGAATACTCTGTAAAGTTCTTTATAATGTTCCTGCTAAGAGTTATGCTGCCTGCCCATTCAATAAGATCTACAGGTTTTATTCCGAAAGAGAACTCTATCCCTGCCCTGTAGCTTGCATCAACATTTGTCATAATGGGATAACCAACGTTACTCAGTTTACCAGTGGGCACCAGCTGGTCATTATACAGCATATAATATAAATTGACTCCTGCGGATATGCGAGAAAGGTTTAATTCATAGCCCCCTTCAAAGTCATAAAGGGTCTCGGGAGCAGGGAAGGCAGAATCATCACCAGCAGCATCTTTATAGTTTGCTCTTGTAGGTTCCTTGTTAGCTACTGCAAAAGAAAGGTAAAAATCATTTTGTGAATTAAGTTTATAGAACAGACCGGCCTTAGGATTGAAAAAATTAAATTTTTCCGAAACGTAAAGATCTCTCAGATCGTCATCATTGCCTGATATATAATAAGCAATGTTCCTGTATTGCAGATCACCATAAAAGCTTAGCTTATCACTAAGCCGATAATTAAGCTTAGAGTAGATATTAAACTCGTCCTTCTGACCGCCATTTATATACCATTGATGATTCATCTCGGTAGTACCGGCAAAACGCATCCAAATTAGTCTGCCAAAATGATCACCTACATACCTGTTTGCAGCACCTCCAAATGAAAGTTCCATACGGGCATCCTTATAATTAAGGTTAAATACGCCTCCATAGTAATGATTATACATCCACTTCCTCCTGATAAGATCCGACCTGTCGAGATAAACATCTTCAATTAAGCCGTGAATTATCCAGTTTGGCAGGCCGTAATCGGCAAGGATCTGATCTTCTTTATACTGTTCGTAATATCCTGAACCCTGTGTAAAATGGCCGGCACTTTTCAGGTATAATTTATCATTAATCTGCCAGTTATATATAAGGTGTAAATGTGTTTGTGAATAGTTATCCTTCTGGCCGTAATAGTACTGCGTTCTACCATAGATATCGGTATATTCTCCTGCTGGATTATATGTACGGTTGGTCTTAAGGCTGTCGGCCGGAACACCCCACCAGCTAATCCCGGTAATTTCTTCACCATGAATAAAATTAGCTTTTATTATACTGGATTTCAGTCGGTATAATCCCGACACGACTAAAGATCTGTGCTCGGAACCAGACCGGTCGATATATCCGTCGCTGTTTATTCCTGAGAATCTCATATCTATTTTAAACCTGTCTTTTAGCAGACCGCTACCAAGTCTAATCGATGTTTTCTTCGTATTAAAGGATCCCATCGTGGCACTTATACTTGCATAGGGATCATCTGAAGGGTTCTCCATGGTGAGATTTATACTTCCTCCAAACGAAGCGGCTCCATTTGTTGATGTTCCCACTCCTCTCTGGACCTGTATCTCTGAAAGGGAGGCTACGATATCGGGCGTATTTACCCAGAAAACCTGCTGCGACTCTGAGTCATTCAAAGGAATTCCATCCAAGGTTACATTTATCCGGCTAGCATCAGTTCCCCTGATCCTGATACCCGTATACCCAATGCCTGCACCAGCTTCAGATGTTTCGACTAGAGAGGGCACAAGTGTCAGCAGATAAGGCAGGTCCTGCCCTGTATTTATCCGTATTAATTCTTCTCTATTAATATCTGTAAATGCCACAGGTGTGGTTTGAGAGGCTTTCAATCCTCTGACAATAACCTCATCAGAAACAATGGTTGAAACACTAAGTGAAATATTAAGTTCAGTATCTGATTTCACAGTAATATCGCCCTGATAAGTATTATAGCCTATATAAGAAACCTTGAGTATATATTCTCCCTGGGGGACTGCACTAAAGACAAAGCCGCCATCAATATCAGTATACGCACCAAGGTATGTGTCTGATATTATTACTGTTGCTCCAGAAAGCGCCTGTCCGTTTTCGTCTTGAACTTTTCCTGAAACCTTCCATCTTATATCATCCGGCAGGGCCATAATAATTATGTTCAGGAATAAAAAAGCAGATACCAACAGAGTCCTTTTCATAGCATCATAAATAAAAGATTACAAAAAAAAGATTGAGGTAAATCACCATCCCTACGCCGGCATTATCCGGATCAGGTTTTAAGGGTATGATCTCAGCCTGTTTTGAATGAGGCACCCCATCTTCTGACAGCAAATGTAGCACCTTTTTCTGAACTACATGAACTTTCTTGAAAATGACTAAGCCGGGAATAATAAAAGATTTTTCTACTTTTGAGCTGTCAATATAAAATAGTCCTATGGATAAGCTTCTTACAAAGCTAAATTATAAAGGAGACAGCAGGATACTAATTCTTGAAGGGGAGCTTGGCTTCGTAAAAACATTTTCAAGGAAAATTAAGGGAACCCAGATTGATTCAGAAATTGACCCTAAGTTTTTATATAATTTCATTATTATTTTTGCAGGAACCTCAGAAGATGTCGACAGAACCTTCCCTGATGCGGTCCAGAATCTTTATGAAGATGGCATTATATGGTTTATATACCCTAGCAATCCTCTGGCTAATGATGAGATAAGCCTTACCCGTAAGAAAGGATGGAATGTTTGCAAAGATTACGGTTTTGATGCAGTAAGGCATATATGTGTGGATGACAAGCTGAGTGCTACAAGGTTCAGAAATAAAAAGTTTATAAGACGTCGTCAGAAAGATTAAGCCAGCTTTCAGTTAGCATTAATAAAAAGAAGTTTTACATCCGGATCAATCTTAAGCTCGACGGGTGATCTTCGTGTTTTAATTTTTATTTCTTCATTTTTCTCATCTATTCTCACCTTCTTCCTTAAGGTCCTTCCACGATAAACAATTTCGATCTCAAGCGGAATATCAAAGATATATACATCCTGCTCCTGTACCACCTTAATAATTGTTTCCTTTCTGCTCCGACTATGCTCCCATTCCAGATCAAGAACAGGTAGTGATGGCTGAATGAGCCACTGATCAAAAAATTTACCAAGATCCCTGTCTGAAACTTCTTCCATTATCAACCTGAAATCGCTGGTAAGAGCATTTCCATCCCTGAACTTTAAGTAATATCTTCTTATGCCTGTAAAAAACACCTTATCGCCCAGCTCATCCCGGAGCATATGAAGAACCCATGACCCCTTCTGATAAGAGTTAGCATTTAGCAATTTCATTAAATTAGTAACAGTAGTATCAATAATAGGTAATGGAGCGTTCTCATATGCCTTTATAACTCTTTGACGCGAAACCCCCATTAAACTTTCCATTGCGGGCTTGCCATATCTGTCTTCCATATAGCAGGAAGTAAAATATGTTGCAAAGCCCTCGCTAAGCCATATATGATGCCAGTCGTATTCTGTAACAGAATTTCCGAACCACTGATGAGCTATCTCATGTGCCATTAATCTTTCCATCCTGTTTTTACCGGTAACACTCTTTTCTGAGTAGAAAATACAGCCAGCATTTTCCATACCGCCAAACATAGTTTTGGATTGAACATTTGCCAGCTTTTCATAGGGATATTCACCTATAAGATCCGAATAATACTTCAAAGGTTCGCTTGCTACAGAATAATCACTAAAACCGGCTTCCCTGTTTTCAGGGAATACATAGGTCCATATATCAACACCTTTTACATTAGCTGCCAGCTGGGATGCAAAGTTCGCAACTCCGATTACCATAACCTTTGTTGGGATTGCAACATCCTCTCTCCAGTGAGTCAGCTTTCTGCCATCACTAATAGTAGTCTCATCAATAAGTCTTCCATTACTCACTACCTTATAAATGCCCGGTGCATTTACTATAAACTCTACCCTGGCCTTATCATAGGGGTGATCAACGCATGGTATCCAGTTTCTTGCCCTATCGGGCCAATTATCAGAAAAAAATGTTCTTTCTCCATACATATTTTCCGAAATAATAAGTCCGTCGGCCGGGATGCCCGAATACTTAATTAGCAGTATAGACTTATCTCCATCTTGTTTCTCTCTATCAAATTTTATAAGCAAGCTGTTATTTTTGTGTTCCCAGAATACAGGCTTGCCATCAGAAAGCACACTTTGAACTTCCATACCCTTCTGGTCTTTATTTATATTAACCAGGTCAAGTTGGATCTGAGAGCCTTTCCCGCTATGCAGAATATTTATTACAGCCTCACCACTTATTAAATCGCAACTATCTGACAGATAGATATTGAAGCTATAGTTCTGTACATCAATATTGTCGTTTTTCGGGTAATTATCTGTAGCATGAGATGTAATTGAAAGAGAGAAAAATATCAGCAGAATAGAAATACGATACTTCATTAGAGAAAGGGTGAGTATTAATTTGATCTGTTCAGGTAGCACAAAGTTAATGTTAATGATTACTTATCAATACCCTGTAGAGCATTTTTTACTTTGGTCATTCATAGTATATTGATTAGATTTGCACTGAACTTAACTGGCATGATCAGATATTCTCTTTTATCATCAGTATAGGTTGAACAAAATCCACGTTAATAAACTAGAAATGAATCACGACTATAATACCCAGAGAAAAAGGATGGCTCTGCCAGAATATGGCAGAAATGTTCAGAAGATGATCGATTATATCAAAACAATCGAAGACAGGGATGAAAGAAATAGGGCAGCCAGAACAATTATTAAGATTATGGGGAACCTAAACCCCCACCTGAGAGATTACGGGGATATCAATCATAAGTTGTGGGATCATATCTCAATTATCTCCCAGTTTGAACTCGATATTGATGCTCCATACCCTCCTCCAGAAAAAGAAAAACTCAACGAAAAACCCCAGAGGGTCGAGTATAAAGAGGGTGAAGTTAAGTATCTTCACTATGGCAGGGTAGTTGAAATGATGATTGATGTGGCAGTTGAAATGCCCGAAGACGATAAACGGGATTTTCTGGTTCTTCTTATTGCCAACCAGATGAAGAAGGCAGCTGCTGGCTGGAACAGGGGTAATGTATCGGATGAGGTAATCTTTAAGGATATATCAGAGCTCTCAAAAAATAAGTTAAAGGTACCCGAAGGAACCAGGCTTATGGAAGTAAAGGACCTTATAGGACCTAAAAAGAAAAAGCAAACTAAGCAGCAGGGTGGAAAACAATCAAAGAAAAAATATCATAGCAGACACTAATGAGCACCTTTGTTATTGAAGGAGGAAGGAAACTCTCCGGAAGTATTGAACCACAGGGAGCAAAAAATGAAGCGCTTCAGATAATATGCGCCACTCTGCTTACCTCCGAAAAAGTCACTATTAATAATTTACCTGATATAAGGGATGTAAATAAACTTATCGACCTGATTGCTGATATGGGAGTTGAGGTGAGAAGAGAAACACGCAATATTGTTTCATTCAAAGCTGCAGCTATCGATAATAAGTTCCTTCAATCGCAGGATTATTTCCAGAAGAGCTCCGCTCTCAGAGGTTCGGTAATGCTTCTGGGTCCTCTACTTGCCAGGCAGGGTTACGCAAACATGCCTAAACCGGGGGGCGATAAAATTGGTCGAAGAAGGGTTGATACACATTTTACCGGTTTTGGCAAGCTTGGTGCAGACTTTAACTTCGACGCAGAAAAACGTCTCTATTCAGTAAAAACAGATAAACTAATAGGGGCCTATATTCATCTCGATGAAGCCTCTGTTACCGGAACAGCAAATATTATTATGGCAGCCACCCTGGCTGAAGGTAAAACAACTATTTATAATGCCGCCTGTGAACCATATATCCAGCAATTATGCAAAATGCTGGTGAGCATGGGAGCACAGATAGACGGCATTGGTTCAAACCTCCTTCATATAGAGGGTGTTTCTTCTCTTTCAGGTTGCAATCATACCGTATTGCCTGATATGATAGAAACCGGTTCATTTATTGGGATGGCAGCCATGACTCAGTCTGAATTAACAATAAAAAATGTTTCTTATGATAATCTTGGTATTATCCCCGATTCATTTAAAAGACTTGGAATAAGGCTGGAAAGAAGAGGTGATGATATTTTTATTCCCGAGCAGGATAATTACGTAATTGAGTCATTTATCGACGGATCCATTATGACTATCGCCGATGCAATATGGCCGGGTCTTACACCAGACCTTTTGAGCGTATTCCTTGTTACCGCCACTCAGGCAAAGGGCTCTGTACTTATTCATCAGAAGATGTTTGAAAGTCGACTCTTTTTCGTTGACAAGCTAATTGATATGGGCGCGCAAATAATCTTATGCGACCCTCATCGTGCAACGGTTATTGGCCACGACAGGAAAGTAAACCTGCGCGGTACCACTATGACCTCACCCGATATCAGAGCAGGTGTCGCCCTGCTTATTGCTGCAATGTCGGCCGATGGGGAGAGTACAATAAATAATATTGAACAGATTGATCGTGGATACCAGGAAATTGATAAAAGACTTAATGCCCTGGGAGCCAATATAAGACGAACCGAATAATACCCTGTAAATGCAATATTTTAATTCACCCAATGCACCTGCTCCGGGCGGCCACTACTCACAGGCGGTTATCCATAACGGACTGATATATATATCCGGACAACTACCTATTAACCCCTTTACGGGCGAGAAGGTAGCAGGTTCTATTGAAGATCAGACCAGGCAGGTACTTGAAAACATGAATACTATCCTGGGCGATGCAGGAACAAGCATGAAAAATGTAATTAAGTGTACTATTTACATCTCCGATATCAGTCTATGGGGAAAGGTAAACGAGGTATATAAAGACTTTTTCGGAAAACATAAACCTGCCAGGGCAGTTGTACCGGTTAAAGATTTACATTTTGGATTCAAAATTGAGCTGGAAGCAATTGCAGCTATTCAGTAATAATCTCCGGATATTTCTCTAAGGGTTTAGAGACCAATGGTATTGAAACCCTTTATTTTTTTTAACCTAATTGAACAAAACACTCGCTATTGCATTATAACAATATAATGTAAAACTAAACTGCGCTATGAACCACAACCTGATTTTTGAAAAGCTCTGGAAAGAGTACAGCGAAACAAATCCAAGTGCAAACCAGATCCACTCACTGCTTGAAAAACGCGGAGAAAAGATAGTCAACGATCATGTTGCCTTCAGAACCTATGATATTCCCGGGATAGATATTAAAGCTCTGTCTGCTCCCTTTATTAATGCCGGATATGTTGAGAAAGGAGAATACTTCTTTGAGACAAAACGCCTCAGGGCAAAACACTATGAGCATAATTCAGATCCACTGGCACCAAAGGTATTTATAAGTGAATTAATTACTGCCGACTTTAGCGAGTTTGTACAGTCGACAGCAAGAGAAGCCGCCGAACAAACGCTTGCTGCCATAAATACACCCGATGATCTTATCTTTGCACTGGTTCCCTGGGGTAAAGCTTCATTTGAAACTTACAGCAAACTACTCGAGGAATCCGAATATGCAGCATGGATGTATGTGTGGGGTTTCAGGGCCAATCATTTTACGATATTTATTAACCACCTTGACAATTTCGATAGCATAGAATCACTGAATACTTTCCTTAAGGAAAAAGGATATAAGCTAAATGCATCGGGCGGTGAAATAAAGGGTACCCGTGAACAGCTCCTTAAGCAATCATCAACCCTGGCCGACATGGTCGCACTTAAGTTTACAGAAGGAAGTCATAATATTCCCTGCTGCTACTATGAATTTGCAGAACGATTTGAAAAATCTCCCGGAAAGCTCTATACCGGCTTTATTGCCAGCTCGGCAGATAAAATTTTCGAGAGTACAGACGCCAGATAGATTTTAAATTTAATAGGGCCGGATTAAGTTCTTCGAATCTTCTCTTTTTTATTTACAAGAACCTGGAGCGGTTAAATTCTGAAGGATCAATAAATTTCCTGGAAGTATCAACATCAGCAATTAAGATTCCCGCCCGGTTTCTGGGTAGTTTTTTCATAACTATTCCATCAGGTTGTATAAGGAAGGATCCCAGGCTGCTTTCCCTGTTACACGCATTGGATCCGCTGACCCACATGTAGTTGTTGGCAGCGCTGCTCCTTACTGCACCCATAATAAGTGAGCCATGATCTCTGCCCGATTTTTTATACTCATCGGGTTCAACACTGGCGTCATACCAGGATTGAAAAATTAAATCCACTCCCATTGACTTATATTCCCGGTATAGTTCCGGATAACGCCATTCATGGCAGATAAGCAGGCCGCATTTGATTCCATTTAAAAAGAAAGTAACAGGCCTTATCCCAGCTGAAAAATAGTACACATCATCACCGCTGTCGCCAGCTGTCAGCAACCTTTTATCATATCTGCACTCAATCTTCCCAACAGGATTAATTACAAATAAGGAGTTATACGGCAAATCCATACCTTCCTCAAAGTAGTAGCCTCCAACAATAAGCCATAATTTTAAATTAGCAGCAAGATCAGCAATCTCCTCAAGTGCTTTATTTTGAGCTATCCTCCTTTCTTCTGTATATTCTGTAAACTCAACACCTGCATAGCCGCTCAGGTTACATTCAGGAAAGTGAACAAGATCAGCCCTCCTCCGGGCAGCGTTTTTAATATGCTTTTTACTTTGAGCAAGGTTATTACTTATATTGCCGGATAAGCTATACTGACAAACTGCAATCTTAAGAGTACTCATTATCTTTGTTGATTTAGGAACCAATATAGCAGAATTATACTAAATCTCCATTTCTCTTTCTCTACCTCCCTCACCTCACCCCATCACCCCATCACACCATTACCCAATCATCCAATAACAGGCTTAAAGATGCTACCCATTGACTTTAGTCTTTTGTCTTTTGTCCTTTGTCTTACTTTCTGTCATTTTGTCCAAACATAATGCTTGGCAGAGTATTTGCTCCCTTGGAGTAGGTTTTTAAAAATATATTTTTGATGGCTACGAGTAAAGATTCTAAGAAGGATAAAAAGAAGGCAGATAATAAAACAAAAGCTGCTGATATTAAGGATGTTAATGCAGACAACAAGGATGCTGGAAACAACGAAAATGCTGAGGACTCAGTTAATTCAGAACAGCAATCCTCTGCTAAGAAAAAAGATAAGGTAAAAGAGGACGGAATAAATACTGACAACAAAGCCGATACTGAGGAGAGCCTCGAGGAAAAATTGGCAGAAGCAAAGGATAAGTATTTACGCCTCTCTGCTGAATTCGATAATTACAGGAAAAGAACACTTAAAGAGAAAATGGATCTTACCAAGTCGGCAGGTGAGTCTATAATAAATAACCTCCTGCCTGTTATGGATGATTTTGACAGGGCACTGCAGCTTATGGAGGAAGTTAGCGATTGCAAAGCGATGAAAGATGGCATTGATCTGATATACTCAAAGTTCAGTGAATTTCTAAAGGGAAACGGAGTCAAAGAAATAGATGCTCTAAACAAGGAATTTGACACCGACCTTCATGAGGCCATTACTAAAATTCCTGCGCCAGACAAAAAATCAAAAGGGAAAGTAGTGGATGTTATTCAAAAAGGCTATTATCTAAACGACAGGGTTATGAGGTATGCTAAAGTTGTGATAGGAGAATAGCCAGGAGAACTTCATTAAAGTTCTGGAGAACTATGGCGGACGAAGAAAGAGCTAAGAGCCAGGACACAGGGCAAAGAAGATTTTAATAATTGGAAGAGTGGATGGCTAAGGCAAAACTCCACACAAAAAACAAACAGGATGTCAAAAAGAGATTATTACGAAGTACTTGAAGTTTCAAAGAGTGCAAGCAAAGAAGAGATCAAAAAGGCTTACAGAAAGAAAGCACTTCAATATCATCCTGATAAGAATCCTGGAGATTCCGGGGCCGAGGATAAATTTAAGGAGGCAGCAGAAGCCTACGAAGTTCTTCGCGACGACAACAAGAGAGCACGGTACGACAGGTATGGTCATGCCGGCATGGGTAATGCCGGTGGATTTAGTGGAGGTGGAATGTCGATGGATGATATCTTCTCATCCTTTGGCGATATATTTGGGGATGCTTTTGGCGGTTTCGGAGGTTTCGGAGGATTTAGCGGAGGCAGGACAAGAGAAAGAGTAAATAAGGGATCAAACCTGAGAGTAAGGGTTAAACTTACCCTTGCAGAGGTAGCAAAAGGCGTAGAAAAGAAAATAAAAGTTAAAAAGTATGTCTCCTGTGAAGTCTGCGGAGGATCTGGTGCGGCTGACAGCAATAGCTTCAGCACATGCTCAACATGCCAGGGAGCAGGAAGGGTAACCCGGGTTACCAACACCATACTGGGACAAATGCAAAGTGCCTCAACCTGCCCTTCATGCGGAGGAGAAGGTAAAATTATCACCAAAAAATGTAATACCTGCTTTGGTGAAGGAATGATAAAAAAGGAAGAGGTCATAACTATTAAGATTCCTGCCGGGGTTGGGAATGGCATGCAGCTTACCGTTAGCGGTAAAGGAAATGCGGCAAGAAGAGGAGGTATACCGGGCGATCTGCTTGTTATGATAGACGAGATAGATGATGACAAGTTGATTAGAGAAGGAAACGACCTTATATATAATCTGTTTATTAGTGTACCCGATGCAATACTGGGCACCCAGGTTGAGATCCCGACAGTAGAAAACAGTGTTAAAATAAAGATAGAACCAGGCACTCAGGCAGGAAAAATTTTAAGACTCAGAGGTAAGGGAATACCTGATGTTAATGGCTATGGAACAGGAGACCTGCTGGTGAACATTAATGTCTGGATTCCGAAGATCCTGACAGCTGAGGAACAGAAACTAATCGAGAAAATAAAAGGTGCCGAATCGTTTACACCCAAACCAGGTAAGGGAGATAAGGGGTTTTTTGATAGGATGAGATCATACTTTGAATAGATATCACCTGTCAAAAATACTGATATACCGACAATAATAAGCTATATATATAATAGCCCTTACCAGAAGCACCCTGTAAGGGCTATTTATATTATATTTACAGAAATAAACCTGAAAATTATAACTTATGACACTTTTAAGAGCTGATAATGTAAGAAAACAATACAGCAACCACCTGGCTCTTGATGATGTTTCTCTGGCGGTACCTAAGCAGAGTATATATGGACTGCTTGGTCCGAATGGCGCCGGAAAGACAACCCTCCTGAGAATAATTAACCAGATTACTGCTCCGGATAGTGGAAGTGTATTCCTGGACGGACATCCGCTTTCCTCTTCAGATCTGATAAATATCGGCTATCTTCCGGAAGAAAGAGGCCTTTATAAGAAAATGAAGGTAGGTGAGCAATCTATTTATCTGGCTATGTTAAAAGGTCTCTCCAAGAGTGAAGCTATATCAAAGCTGAAGGAGTGGTTTACAAAATTTGAGATAATCGACTGGTGGGACAAGAAAGTTGAAGAATTATCGAAGGGTATGCAACAGAAGATACAATTTGTAACGACTGTTTTGCATGAGCCTAAGTTACTTATCTTCGATGAACCCTTCAGTGGATTTGATCCTATAAACGCTAATCTTCTTAAGAAGGAAATCCTCGACCTGCGTGACAGAGGTGCTACCATAATATTCTCAACCCATAATATGGCATCAGTCGAAGAGCTCTGCGATCATATTACTCTGATTGATAACTCCAAATCGATACTGGAAGGAAGCGTCGAAACCATCAGAAAAGAATGGGCTGCCAATGAATATATTATAGAGTTTGAAGGGAAAACCGATATTCAGATTAATTCTGCTTATGAAATACTCTCTAACGAACAAAAAGAAGGCAAATCAAGCTTACATATAAAAGCTGCAGCAGTAAATAACGAAAATAAGATTATTGGCGATATGCTTAAAGCAGGTAATATTTTGTCTTTTAATCCTGCCCTACCCTCAATGAACGAGATATTCATAAGGGTTGTCGAGGCAAATGTAAAACCTTCGAAATAATAAAATCAAGTGTTATGTCAAAGACTTCAATAATAATACAAAGAGAATATACCAGCAGGGTTAAGAAGAAATCATTTATTATAATGACTATTCTCACTCCCCTGCTTTTTGCAGGATTAATGGTAATACCAGCTCTGATAATGGATAGCGATGATAAAGATTTTAAGAAAATCGCTGTTATAGAAGATGGTTCTGACCTCTTCACAAATGTTATTCCCAATACGGAATTCATGGAATTCGATTACCTGGGTGATGCTGGAATTGAAAGCCTGAAAGATACTTTTGAAGAAGCAGGTTATTACGGGATACTTTATATTTCTCCAACAGTCGTAAATGTTCCTAATGCTATCCAGCTTATATCGGCAAAGCAACCTCCCCTTAATGTTACCGAACATATAGAACGATCGCTTGAAAAATATATCGAAACCGAGAAGATGGCTCAGTACGAAATCGAAAATCTTGACGAGATACTAAAGAGCGTACAAACTAATGTTAAGGTTCAGACAATTCGTATTAATGAAAGCGGAGAGACAAAGGAGACTAATACAGGTATAGCTATGGCCCTTGCATATATAGGTGCCTTTATGATGTATATGATAGTGATTCTATATGGTGTGCAGGTTATGAGGGGTGTTTTTGAGGAAAAGAATAACCGGATTGTCGAGGTTATAATATCATCTGTTAAACCGGTCCAGCTGATGATGGGGAAAATAATCGGTATTGCTCTGGTAGGGCTTACGCAGTTTGCAATCTGGATACTGCTTACCTTTGGAATAGTCTTCGTGGTAAAAGGACTTATAATACCTGAAAATAATACACAGCTAACAGAGATGGTTTCACAAAACGTGATGCAACAATCTCCTGAAGCGGCAGCTATTCTTGAAAATTCAACTACGGGTAACATAAGCGATAACCCTGAGTTTGTAAGGCTGTATAACAATATTATGAATTTCAACTGGCCACTTGTAATTATATCATTTATCTTCTACTTTATTTTTGGATATTTGCTATATGCCTCAATATTTGCTGCAATAGGGTCTGCCGTTGACTCCGAAACAGATACACAGCAGTTTATGTTTCCTGTTATGCTGCCAATAATACTGGGATTATTTATAGCCATGGGAACTATGCAAAATCCCGAAAGTTCACTTTCATTCTGGGGTTCCATGATCCCCTTTACATCACCTATCGTGATGATGGCTCGCATACCCTTTGAAGTTCCTATATGGGAAATTGTTCTTTCAATAGCTATTCTTGCAGCAACCTTCTTCGGATTCGTATATCTTGCAGCTAAAATATACAGAATTGGAATACTGATGTACGGAAAGAAAGTGAGCTATAAGGAAATGATTAAATGGATCAGATATAAAGGATGAAATAGTTTAGTGGTTTAGAAACTAAACAGTTAAGCTTCTAAACCACTAAACCAATAAACTACTAGAATACCCATGGCAAAAGTACTTGTAATAGACGACGAAAAAGCAATTAGGAATACTCTGAAAGACGTTCTCGAATATGAGAAACATATAGTAGATCTTGCACAGGATGGCATAGCAGGTCTTGATTTATTTGCTGAAGGTCACTATGATGTAGTACTGTGCGATATAAAAATGGATAACATGGATGGAGTCGAAGTACTGGAAAAAATTCAGGAAACCACACATGATATACCTGTAATTATGATCTCCGGTCATGGAAATATTGATACTGCCGTTGATGCCATTAAAAAGGGAGCCTTCGATTTTCTTGAAAAACCCCTTGACCTTAACAGGCTGCTTATTACCATGCGAAATGCAATGGAAAAATCAAACCTGATAAGCGAAACAAAGGTCCTGAAAAAGAAGGTAAGCAAGAAATATGAAATTATTGGGGAATCAGAGCCAATTCTGAAAGTCAAAGAGATGATAGACCGTGTCGCACCCACAGAGGCACGAGTACTTATTACAGGTTCAAACGGAACGGGCAAGGAACTTGTTGCCCACCAGCTCCATGAGAAAAGCAGTCGATCAAAAGCCCCTTTTATAGAGGTTAACTGTGCAGCAATACCAGGTGAGTTAATTGAAAGCGAACTTTTCGGTCATGAAAAAGGTTCCTTCACCTCAGCACATAAACAGAGAATAGGAAAGTTTGAACAGGCTGACGGAGGGACAATATTCCTCGACGAAATAGGAGATATGAGCCTTTCAGCCCAGGCAAAGGTGCTTCGCGCGCTCCAGGAAAATAAGATATCCAGGGTGGGCTCAGATAAAGATATACAGGTAAACGTAAGAGTTATTGCAGCCACCAATAAAGACCTCAGTAAGGAAATTGAGAATAACAGCTTCAGGGAAGACCTTTATCACAGGTTAAGCGTTATACTGATCAATGTACCTGACCTGAAAGACCGAAAAATCGATATTCCCTTACTCGCAGATCATTTCAACGACATTATATGTTCCGAATATGGTATGACTAAGAAGATTATTACAAAGGATGCTATCAGCGAACTTAAGAAAATTGAGTGGACCGGTAATATACGTGAATTCAGAAATGTTCTTGAAAGGCTTATTATCCTCTGCCAGGAAGAAATAAGGGGAAAAGATGTGCAGGCATTTGCCCATCCGGTATCAAAAAAATAGTCCTGATTCCTCTTATCTGACATATAAAAATTCTTAACAATTTTTAACTCCCAGTTACTTCTGAGACCCTCATTTTTTGGGTAATTTCGTGCATTATTAAAAATTTGAATTTTCAATATGCTTCGATACCGTTATCTAATACTTGTTATTCTTATAATAGCTCCCCTGGCTGTGTCTGCCCAGGATATCTTTACAAGCAAAAAAGCTCATGAAGAAAAAGACGCTTTAAGTTCTGAAGAATTAAGGAAGCATGCACTGAATGTATTTCTTGACTGCTCCTGGTGCGACAGAGACTATATCAAACAGGTTATCCCTTATGTAAATTATGTTACTAATAAGGATGATGCCGATGTTCATATACTGGTAAGAAGACAGACCAACGGGGGTGGCGGAAGTGAATATATAATCGATTTTATTGGAAGCGGTGATTTTAAAGACCTGGATGACCAACTGAAATTCATATCACCCGTTGATGAAACACGTGATGAAACAAGAGTGGCCAGATCAGGAATCATTTCGATGGGACTGATGCAATATGTTTCCCGGACACCTATCGGAAGGAACATTAAGATTATTTATGAGAATAAAGGTGTACCCGAAAGAATACTGAACCCTACCGTGGCTGATGATCCATGGGATAGCTGGATGTTCAGACTGAGAGCCTCGGGTTCAATAAACAGGGATGAGAATTATAACAACTCAAACATAGAGACCTCTCTTTCGGCCGACAGGGTAACCCCCGAGCTAAAGGTTGAATTCGATGCTGAATATGAATTAAACCAGAGAGTCTATAAACTTCTTGAAACAGAAACGATACAGAGGGAGTGGAAATTAAACGGACTAATTGTAAAGAGCTTAAGCCCGAGATGGTCGGCCGGAATAAGATCAAATGCTTTTGGTAGCATAAAGAATAATTACGATTATTCAATTTCAGCTGGGCCCGCGATAGAATATAATATATTCCCATACGAAGAGTCTTTTAAGCACCAGGTCAGATTGCAGTATGGAGTTCAATCGGTTTATAATAACTACTCCGATACAACAACCTTGTTGAAAACAGATGAATTAATCTTTAAACATAGCCTGAGTGTTACAGGTGGAGTAAACAAGGAATGGGGAAATGGTTATATATATATTACCTACTCTAATTACCTGCACGATTTTGAATTATATAATCTTACAATCGGGGGAAGAATAGACTATAGAATATATAAGGGCCTGTCGGTTAATTTCAGAACAAGTGCCAGTATTATCCACGACCAGATTAACCTGAGGCTTGAAGGTGCGACAACGGATGAAATACTAACCCAGCAATATGCCCTGAAATCAGGTTATAAATACTCCTTCTCGGTAGGATTAACATATTCCTTTGGTTCAATCTACAATAACGTTGTAAATACCAGATTCGGCAACTAACAACTGGCATAAACCCCTAAACCTCTAAACCTCTAAACTATTCGTAGTCATTGCATAGTCTGACTAAAAGTTTTAAGTTTGTAATAGACTAAAAATATTGGGCTATGAACCGGACTGAAAGCGACAGACTGGGAGATGTAAAAATTCCCGTAGAGGCTCTTTATGGCATCCACTCACTGAGAGCAAAAGAAAACTTTCCGGCAGATATCCAATTTCACTCTGAGTGGTATAAGGCAGTCGGACTGGTTAAACTGGCATGCTACAGAACCTACCGCAAATTTAAGATAGCAAGTGTCGAAAAATACGGTCAAACTGTACCTTTTAAATTACTTGATGATAAAATAATTGATGCTCTTGAAAAGGCAGCAGTCGAAGTATCTGAGGGAATTTACTTTGGCCATTTCATTGTACCCGGTCTCCAGGGGGGTGCCGGAACGAGCATAAACATGAATATCAATGAAATAATAGCCAATACAGCTCTCTTATCCCTTGGAAAAGAATGCGGCGAATATTCTGTTATAGACCCGATAGAAGAGGCCAATATTTACCAGTCGACAAATGATGTTATTCCTTCCTCTCTGACTATTGCAGCGATAAACCTCCTGAAATCACTTGAGGAGGAAATAAACAATAACAGGCAGATAATAGAAACTCTTGAAACTGATAACAGAAATAAGCTCAGAACTGCATATACCCAGATGCAGGAGGCTGTACCCTCTACATTCGGGTCGCTGTTCTCAACATATAATGAAGCTCTTTCCCGCGACTGGTGGAGAGTATCAAAGTGTAAGGAAAGAATTAAGGTTGTTAACCTGGGAGGAGGAGCCACAGGAACAGGTATAGGAATACCAAGGTTCTTTATTATGGAAGTAGTACCCCAGCTCAGAAATATTACATCTCTGCCGGTAAGCAGAAGCGAAAACCTTCAGGATGCAACTGCAAATCTTGACAGCTGGGTGGAGGTGCATGCTATATTGAAGGCACACGCCGTAAACCTGGAGAAGATATCAAACGATATCAGATTATTATCTTCTGATATCTCGGGCAAAGGCTTTGTTACAATACCTGCTAGACAGATTGGAAGTTCTATAATGCCCGGGAAGATAAACCCTGTTATACCCGAATATGTAATATCATCGGCACATAAAATATACGCGAACGACCAGCTTATAAGTTCGCTGTGCGGACAGGGCTGTCTCGACCTGAATGCCTATCTGCCAACAATTGGCCATGCAATCCTGGAGTCTCTGAAACTTCTTATTGCTGCCAATAATTCAATGGCAAATTTCCTGTTCCAGGGATTGCTAATTAATAAAGAAGCTGCCCTGGAATCTCTGCTAAAAAGCCCGGCAATAGCAACTGCTTTAAGCCCCTACATTGGATATAATAAAGCTGCTGAACTGTCAGCGCTTATGAAAAAGGAAGATATCGACATCTACGAAGCCGCCACAAAAACAGGCGCAATATCCAAAGAAAAGCTAAATAAGATAATGGATCCTTCAAACCTCCTTAAGCTTGGATTTACAATCTCTGATATACTTTGATATATTTTTAAAATTTTCTTCCAACGTTTTATTAATTCTTACGTCTCTGAAATAAAGGATGATCGCTAAGGAAAAAAATATTATTGAGAAGTGCCAGGAAGGCGATGTTAAAGCGCAATTCCTCTTATATAAACAATACTCAAAAGCAATGTACAATATCGCTATCAGATTCCTTAATAATACGATGGATGCCGAAGACATTCTCCAGGAATCATTTCTATCTGCTTTTGAAAAAATAGATAGCCTGGCAAATACCAATTCATTTGGGTCATGGCTGAAAAGAATAGTAATTAATAATTGCCTGAGCCTGCTTAGAAAGAAGAAAATATATTATGAAGATATAGATGATTATAAACTTGAAGATGTTGATGAGCACGACTCGTTTGCTGATATTGACCCGGTAGTGGTACACAGGGAAATCAAAAACCTGCCAGATGGAGGCAGAACAATTCTGGTGTTACATGCTCTTGAAGGGTATAAGCACAGGGAAATTGCAAAAATGATGGGCATAAGTGAATCGACAAGCAGGACCCAGTATAAAAGAGCTCTTGGAATACTGAATAAAAACGTAAAGGAGAAAGTATATGTCAACTAAGTTCGAAAAATATCTTAAAGAAAACCGTCGTGTTTTCGATGTTGAATATCCCGACGATGAAGCTATCTGGAGAAGGATGGAGGAGAACAGACCGGAACAGAATAGAAGCAAAAAGGGAAGGTCCATCAGGATAAGCGCAAAATTCCAAAGGATAGCAGCTTCTGTAATAATAGTAATTGCATTATCATATATAGCTATTGACCTCAGTATAGGGATCTCATTTAATAATAATAACTCCTCCCTCTCGCAGATAAACAGCCAATATGGAGAAATTGAACAGAATTATATGCAAGTGGTAAAGTATAAGAAGGAAGAAATAAACAACACCAGCATACCTGATAACGATATTATTAGGTCAATACTGGGGGAACTTAAACAACTGGATAAACTCTACAGTGAAACACAGGAAGATCTTCAAAAACTTGGCGACAATGAAAGAGTTGTAAATACAATATTTAATATCTACGAGCGAAAGATAGAGCTACTTGAGAGAATAATAGTAGAAACAAATAAATACGATAATTATGAAAAAAATAATAAATCCGAGATTTAGTCTGTCATTCCTATTCCTGTTATTAATGGCAGGACTGATGGCTCAGACAGGAAGCGATATCGAAAAAAGCTATAAATGGTCCTATAAGCTTGGAGCAGAAGGAATACTTACTATAAGTAATTACGACTGCGATCTGGTAATTCATACATGGGACAGTGAAAAGACCGAACTAAGGATGATAGTAAGCGCTAAAATGAGAAATAGCGAAGATGCTAAAACTCTTGATAGCTATCTTAAAAATCTTGAATTTGATAGTTCTCCCGGGAAAGTAGTATATAACACCAGGTTCTGGGAATCCCGCGTTAATATTATGGGAAGAAAAACTCTTAAACTTAAAGGAGGGAAAAGTCTTCTTTATAGAAATATTAAAATTAAAGCTGAGATATGGATGCCCATAAGCGCCAGGCTGGATCTGAATTCTAAATATTCAAATATTGAGCTTGATAAAGCAGAAGGCGATTTAAACCTGAACCTTTATAATGACAAGCTATTTTCAGATGATATAAATGGTGATATGGAGATTAGTGCAAAATACTCAAGCCTTGAGTTTAAAAATTGTAAAAATATTGTTGCAGATCTATACGATTGCGATATCACAACTTTAAAAGCAGGTAAATGCCAGTATAACTCCAAATATTCAAAAATATCTTCAAGCGAGGTTCAGGATATAACAATTGCTTCATACACCGATAGATTTACTTTTAAGAACTGCGGCAATATAAATATAAACTCTAAATATTCAGACCTTAAAACTACTGTAGCCGGAAAGGTTATAATAGATAGTTACGAAGGGACATTTGAAATAGATAATTGCCTCAATATGGAAATTACTTCAAAATATACAGACTTTCAAAACAAAAATGTTAAAGATATACTCGTAAAAGATATATATGAAGGCAGTATTGAATCAGAAAAAATAAACTCGCTAATTATCAATAAATCAAGATATGTAAATTACAAGCTGGGCATCCTCGATAAATCAATCAGGCTGGACGAAGGCTACGAAGATGATTTCTTTATCGATGAACTGGGCCCCGGTTTTAGTTTATTAGAGCTAAATGGCAAATATCTTAAGTGTGAGACAATCTTTAACAATAGTCTGAATCTAAAGTTTTTAGCCAGTATAAAGTACCCCCATCTTGAACTGGAAAATGTAGACCTGACTACAAAGACCAAAATTAAGGAATCCTCCAGCCTGGAATACGAAGCATATAAAGGGGAGGTCAGTGATGCTATGCCTCTGATATCCCTTAACGGTTATGAGATCAGATTTACCTTTAAATAGATCCCGGATTTTATCCCTGCTAAGCCTGTCCCTGCGAAAGCAGGGAGCAGGGATCTTATTTAAGAATCAGCCTCCGATAAAAAGATTCATGCTTCCGCAGGAAGGTCAATAGTAAAATATATGCTAATTTTGCCTGAAACTATTTGCTGATGGCAAAAGGAAAAGAAAATACTCCTCATATCGGAATTTATGGCAGAAGAAATCTTGGCAAAAGCAGCCTGATTAATGTGCTGGCCGGTCAGGATATTGCAATAGTGTCAGATCATGCCGGCACAACAACCGATCCGGTAAAAAAAACATTTGAGATTAGCGGCTTCGGACCTGTAGTTTTTATTGATACGGCAGGAATTGATGATTCGGGTGAGCTGGGTGACAAAAGGGTAGATCGGTCTATTAATACAATCGAAACCATAGACCTGGCAATTCTGGTAGTAGGAGAGGAAAAATGGAACATCTTTGAGGCCACTATCCTGAATAGATTTATTGAGCGCGATATTCCTTATATCGTTATTTATAATAAAACTGACCTTGGCAGTCCATCCGAAAAATTCATCCAGGATATAAAACAAAAGACCGGAAAAGATGTACTTCTCTTTTCCACTATCAACAATAACGGCTACGAAAGCCTGATAAAGCAAATTAAAGAATCTATTCCGGAAAGCACCCTCAGGATACCTAGTCTGCTGGGTGATATTATCTCAGAGGGCGACCTTGTACTTCTTATTACACCTATCGACGTCGAAGCCCCGGAGGGAAGATTAATACTCCCGCAGGTTCAAACAATAAGAGATATTCTTGATAATGATGCTATTTCAATAGTTCTTAAAGAACGCGAGGTGGATACCTTCCTTAGCAGAACAGCTATTCTTCCAGCACTCGCAATTACAGATTCACAGATATTTGTTAAGGCAGATTCATCAATACCTCCGGAAGTACCATTAACCAGCTTTAGTATAGCACTGGCAAGATATAAGGGCGATTTTGACTCCTACCTCAAGGGTACTCCAAAAATAGCCGATCTGAAAGATGGCGACCGGGTATTAATCCTTGAATCCTGCACCCATCATGTTTCATGCGACGATATCGGAAGGGTGAAAATACCAAGGTGGCTGATAAACTATACAGGTAAAGACCTTTTATTCGACGTGGTAGCAGGACTGGATAAAATAGAAAAAGATATCAGGGATTATTCTCTCGTTATACAATGTGGGGGCTGTATGATTACCCGCCGGCAACTTCATAACAGGCTTCAGCCAGCAATAAAGGCGGGAGTGCCTGTAACTAACTACGGAATGGCAATAGCCTATATCCAGGGTATTTACTCACGTGCTATAGCACCTTTTACTAAAGGATCTGAGGGCGAAAACTACCTGTAAATCTAAAATCTGAAATATATAAAGGGCTGAATATCTGTCAATTGTATATTGTATAAAGCTATGGCTACAATATAAACCAGCAGAACCTGTAGTAGCAGGGGCATTCTAATAAATAAGCCACGATATGCTTCTTTTACTCTTACCGGAAGGAAATGAATGATATATGCAGCGATCATAACCGTAAGTACCTTTGCATATGAAACAAGCATAAGAAGAATATTTCCAGGACTAAAACCTGTAATGATCCTATCTAAAATAATTCTGACAGTTTCCATATTTTCTGCCCTGAAAAAGATCCAGCAGAAAGAAACAAAATTGAAAGTAATAAATATTGAAATTATACGTGCCAGCCTGCTACTTTTTTCATCAGAATTAGTTATCCTCATCCATAATTTATGAATTACCAGACCTGCACCATGCAAACCACCCCAGATTATAAACCTGAAAGCAGCGCCATGCCACAGACCTCCAAGCAACATGGTAATAAGAAGGTTTATGTTTGTTCTTAGCCTTCCCTTCCTGTTCCCACCAAGGGATATATAGAGGTAATCCTTAAGCCACCTCGACAAAGATATGTGCCATCTTCTCCAGAAATCAGTAATATTTCTTGCTTTATAAGGTGAGTTGAAATTAAGTGGTAGCCTGAAGCCAAGCATCAGGGCTATACCTATAGCTATATCTGTATATCCTGAAAAATCGCAGTAGATCTGAAGTCCGTAGCCATAAACAGCCAGAAGATTCTCAAGACCTGAGAAGGATGCTGGTGAAGCAAATACATTATCCACAAAGTTTACAGCAATATAGTCTGATACAACAATCTTTTTAACCAGTCCTGCTACAATAAGAAGCAGGGCATGACTCCACTCCCTTTTTGAGAGTGAAAAATTCTGGTATAGCTGTGGAATAAATTCTGAGGCTCTTACTATAGGTCCTGCAACGAGCTGTGGAAAGAAGGAAACATAAAATCCAAAATCGAGGATATTTTTTACGGGTTTTGTTCTATTTCTGTATACATCGATAGTATAACTGATTGTCTGGAAAGTAAAAAATGAAATACCAACAGGAAGAACTATTGAATTTATATTAAACCCGGTTCCGATATAATTATTAGACAATACTGCAAGCCAGTCCAGCTGAGGTATATCTGTACCAAATATTGTATTTACTGCCCCTGTAAAGAAAGCTGTATATTTAAAGTATGCGAGCATGCCAAGGTTTACAAAAAGGCTAAAAACAAGCCAGGCAGTTTTTTTATACTTCTTATTAGAGAGATATATCATCCATCCCGCAGCATAATCTGTTATTGTTGATATAAGAAGAAGGGAAAAGAATATTCCTCCTGATTTATAGTAAAATAAGAGACTAAACAAAAACAGGTAGGCATTCCGAATTAAGGGTTTATTAAAAATAAGACTATAGATACATAAGAGTGCCAGCATAAAGATCCAGAAAGCTGTCATGGTAAACATAAGTGGCTTATCTTTATCATAATTGCTTAATACACTAAGTGGACCGTAATTCTTTTCCACTATAAGTGTATCAACACTTACAGTAATTATTGTATCGAAACTGCTTGAATCTGGTTCTGGAGGGCTTTTAGTCATTGCTGCATACAGTAAGGCAGCAATTTGATGCCCCCCTTCATATGAGATATGCGTATAATCGTTTGATGCAAGTGGAGGATCATTTTTTCTCCATTCAACAATTGCATCCTTACCGCCCATCTGCGTCCATGAATCCCAGAAAAGCACTTCACTTCTTAAGGCGGCTCTTCTCTGTGCTTCAACGATAAGTGGGATATTGGGATATGAATGAATGCCAGACTCATCTTCCCTGGCCATATCCGTTACGCCAATCAATAGTATCCTGCAGCCTGGATATATTTTTTTCAGATATTCTATCTGCCTGAAAATATTTTCCTCGTAGTAGGTATAATCGTCCTTAATATTCAGAACGACATTTAAACCAAAATGAAGAATAATCAGATCAGGATCGAGAAGTCGATAAGATTCTCTCAGGTTCTCCTTTCCTACCCTGGTAAACTCCATGCCTGCACTTCCCCTGAGGGCTATATTGTCGATAACAAGTCCGCTATCGCTCTCAATGCTAAGCCCATATAAATCAGGGCTGCTTATCCCTCTAAAGTCTATCTCAATACTGCCTGGAGAAGCCAGGTCGCAACGAAACTCAGAAATATTCTCTGTAGGCAAGAGCCACCCACTATAAATAATCTTTCTGTCATTCTTAATATTTATACTAAGAGAGTCTTTTAGGCTGCCATAAAAAATCCTTAAGACCTTGTATTCCTTAGCATAGTTATCGGCAGTAGTTGAGGGCCTTATTTTAATCCAGGCAGCACTTGTATCATTTCCTTCGGTACTGAAACGACTGAAGTTCAAAAGCGGACCCAGGTCCGGGCGGCTTATACCATTCTGCTTTAAGGCCCGATAATCATATCTAAACCAGTTAGAAGAAGACCTTATATAGGCTGTTCTTGTATAGGGAACAAGCATGTCAGGCAGTAACATACCGGGGCCAGATCCACCTAAGTCATCCCTCAGTATTTTCCTCAGGTAATCGGTTATCCTGTCGCCCTCCATCTGAGAATCGCCATAATACATTATCCTTAGCTGTTTCTCGCCAGATGCTAATGAGTCGATTAAAGAAAGAAATACATCAGATAATCCGGGATCTTCGATTACATTTAATGTACTGATATTAATGGTATCACCAATATGAGGGCTTTTAACAAAAAGCGTATCATAAATAAGTTCAAAGTCTTCTTCAGGGTAAGACAGAGGAAGTAAGAGATCGTTTACCTGTGGAAGCTTTATCGAAAGAGAATCTCCAGGATGAATTCTCTCATACTGAAAAAGTGATGGCCCGTATAGCAAAACCATTAAGACCAGGAGGATAAGAAGGGTCTTGTAAGGCTTCATTCTTTAGTCCCGATAATTTTCGGTTTTCAAGTTAACTCTTTCTTTTAATCTTTATTTTTTGTCCCACTGCAAGATTCCCTGAGCTGCTCATACCATTTAAGGACAAAATTTCAGACACAGATACACCATCATACTTTTTAGCTATATCCCACACAGTATCACCACTTCTTACGGTATGATAAATATAATCACCATTCTGTGGCACATTTGTCTGCGTTATTTCTGCACTGGCCGTAACCTTCTTGCCTATTCTGCTTTGTTTTTCTTCAAAGCTTAAAGAATTTACTGCTTCGTAATAGTCCTTTCTGGACGGGTCTACAAAGATTGTTATCTTCTGCCCTATTCTTATTGTATTACGATATATATTGTTCCAGTAGCGAATATTTGAAAGGCCCACATTATACCAGCTAGCAATATAGCCAAGGTTATCTCCTTCCTTAACAGTATAAGTAAGTTTAGCCTTACCTTTTATATCAGGAGGAATATAGGTCGATCTGGTCGGACTTGCAGTTTGTGTCTGAGGTTTCAGAAAATGATCAGCCCTGTATAAAGCAATACTGTCCTGCATTGTAATAAACTCACCCGTTTTGATCAGCGGAAGCGTAAGAGGCATGGCTTTGCCTGAGCCAGGAATCAGTCCTGCCCTGTATTGTGGATTTAGAGTCTTTAATTCGGCATAAGGAATAGACAGTACTTCAGAAACTTGCTGAAGGTGAATATCACTTGTCACCATAATTGTATCTGTAACCACAGGAAAGGTAACCTTAATTGCTTCAATATTATGTTCTTTATAATATGTCATGGCATATGTTGCCGCAATATATCCTGGCAAATAACCCCTTGTTTCTCGCGGAAGCCGGTAGTAGATCTCCCAGTAATCCTTCCTGTTTCCGGATCGCCTGATTGCCTTATTAACATTTCCAGGACCGCAATTATATGCTGCGATTACCAGTCCCCAGTCCTTATACACCCTGTATAGATCCTTAATATACCTTGCTGCAGCGTGAGTAGCCAATACAGGATCACGCCTTTCGTCAATAACAGAATTAATTGTTAGTCCGTATTGCTTACCAGTACTATACATAAATTGCCACATTCCTGTTGCACCGACTCTCGATACGGCATTTGGGTTTAAAGCAGATTCTATAACTGCCATATATTTAAGCTCTGTCGGGAGTCCATAAGAGTCGAATATATCTTCTATCATAGGAAAATAATATTCTCTCATCCCAAGCATTATTTCAAACCTATCTCTCTTATTGCCAGTATATACATGGATATGATTTCTTACTATTGAATTATAAGGCAGGTTAACAAGCGATGGAATTGCTTTAAGTCTTTCCCTGTAAACAGAATCCGGAAATTCAACAAGTGGTGGGGCATCGTATGCTGTTGACTGATTCTGTTCCACAAGTTTCGATATATACCATATATTAACAAGACTGTCCAGGTTAAGTGAAATAATTTCCTGGCTATTATCATTCTTAATAATAATTGTATCGTTTACTGCCCCGGCCATCAAAGGAAACAGGCTGAGCACAAAAATAAATATCCAATGTTTCTTCATAATAATCTTCTAAAATGTTATTCGTACACCCAGTCCTACAGAATTGCCATAGGCAGTTGGAATAGGAGTTGGTTCAACAACAATACTTAAATCTTCGCCTACATCATAATCATAGAGGTTTGCATCCACATTGGCATCCAGAATAGTTATCAGGTACCATACTGCTACCCCTATATAGCTCAAATCCCTGTACCTTCTGTAATAGTCAACTCCATTCAGTAACTGGTCTTTTACCCATGACTCTGTTGCCGCACTAAAGCTATCTGAACCAAGAGCCCTGTCGAACTCCTCCGGATCAACCCCAAACTCAACAAAAGAGTAACTATTTGTCTCTACTACTAAATCAGTTACATCCCTGTAGGCATCCAGGAATTTGGTATGATTGGCACTATTAAAAACTATACTATAGCCAAGCGCTCCAAATCCTGCATATACTACGGGTATTTTCCAGTATTTACGGTTATAAATCTGTCCGAGGCCTGGGAATGCTGCAGCAAGCATAGTAGCTTTAACGGGCAAAACCACTCTCTCCGGTCTCGCTTTCTCAACAGCGAGAGAATCAGTCTGCCCTGACAAATCCTGAATATTAGAAATAAACAACAGGATCAATAATAATATTGTTAGCTTATTGAGTTTCAATTGCATCAAACCCGGCTCTTATACCGGAATATTACCGGGTAAAGATAAATAAATTAGGAGTTAAGTTTATCCAACAGCGCCAAAATACGTTCCATATCATCAGAATCTTCAAAAGGAATAACGATTTTGCCCTTTCCTTTATTGTTGATTCTAAAAACTACTTCGCTGCTAAATACTTTTGATAGGTGACCCGACAGTTCTTCAAAATCCTGATTAAGCTGCTTCTTTTTAGTTGCTTTTGCAGGATCCTTTAGTTTTTCTACCTGCATCTGTCTTACCAGTTCTTCAGTCTTTCTAACAGACAATTCTTCTTCTAGCACCTGGTAATAAACTTTAATCTGCTGATCTATATCTTTAATATTTATAAGGGTCCGTGCATGACCCATGGTAAGTTGATTATCTCTTATCCCTAGCTGTATTTCGGCCGGAAGCTTAAGTAACCTGAGGTAGTTAGCTACCGTGGATCTTTGTTTTCCCACCCTGTCGCTCAGCTGCTCCTGTGTAAGCTGACACTCATCTATTAATCTCTGGTAACTAATTGCAACCTCAATTGCATCGAGATCTTCTCGCTGTATATTTTCAACAAGGGCAAGCTCGAGCATCGACTGGTCGTCGGCTGTTCTGATATAGGCCGGGACAGTCTTTAAGCCTGCTATCTTAGCAGCTCTCAATCTTCTCTCACCGGCAATCAGCTGGTATGTGCCATCTCCTTTCTCCCTTACAGTAAGAGGCTGCACTATCCCCAGTTGTTTTATTGATGAAGCCAGTTCATTCAGGGCGTCTTCTTTAAAGCGAGTACGAGGCTGAAAGGGATTATATTCAATTGCAGAAATATCAATTTCCAGGTTTGCCTCTACTTTTTTCTCCAGGACTTCTTTCTCGACACCATCAATCAGTGCTCCCAGTCCTCTTCCCAATGCCTTCTTTTGTGCCATATAGTCTAATGGTTTAAGAGTTTATTCTAAATGATTCAGCCTTCACCGTCAAGTTTGCCGATAAGTTCTCTGGCAAGATTAAGGTAGTTAACCGCTCCCCGCGATTCGGCGTCATATAATAGCGCTGGCTGTCCGAAACTGGGAGCCTCGCTCAGCTTAATATTCCTCTGTATAATTGTTTCGAATACCATTTGTTGGAAATGTTTTCTTACCTCATCTACAACCTGGTTCGACAACCTCAGCCTCGAATCGTACATGGTAAGCAAGAATCCTTCTATCTCCAGTTCCTTATTCAGATTACTCTGTATAATTTTAATGGTATTTAATAACTTACCCAGTCCCTCCAGGGCAAAATATTCGCACTGAACAGGAACAATAACAGAATCTGAAGCCGTAAGTGCATTCACTGTGAGAAGCCCTAATGAAGGAGAACAATCTATCAGCATATAATCATATTCGCCTTTTACCTTGGCAAGGACCTGTTTTAATATGCTCTCTCTGCTTTCCATATTCAGCATCTCAATTTCTGCTCCAACCAGATCAATATTTGAAGGGATCAGATCCAGATTGTCAATCTCGCAACTAACAATGGCTTTATTGGGATCAGCTCCATCTATCAGGCAATCGTAAATAGTTGTATTTACCTTCCTGACATCAACACCCAGTCCTGACCCTGCATTTGCCTGAGGATCAGAATCAACAACCAGCACTTTCTTATCGAGAGCAGCAAGGCTCGCAGCCAGATTAATTGCTGTTGTCGTTTTACCTACTCCACCCTTCTGATTCGCCAATGATATAATTCTTGCCATCTAAAATTTATTTGAGTTTTCCCTTTATCGAGAGCTTCAAATTTAATATATATGACAGGGATCATTCTTTGAGGGCAATGGTAATTGTAAACAATTTTTTCGTGGTTTTCAACATTTTATTAACACCCTGATATAAGTATATTAGCATCACTTTTCCATTTCTATTAAAAATAACCATCTTTAGAAATTCAAATTTTAAAGGATGGAGAAAAATAATGATAATAGAAAATGGCTTGTTATAGTAAATCCAAATGCAGGCAATAAAAAAGGAAGACGTGACTGGGAAGATATATCGAAGCTTCTGGATGCCAGTGGATTTAACTATGAAGTAAGGTTTACCGAAAGGAGATATCATGCAACAGAGCTTACGGACGAAGGCATCTCTTCGGGGTACCGGAAGATAATTATCATAGGTGGTGATGGTACCATGAACGAAGTTGTAAACGGCATTTTCAGGCAGAATTCTTGCCCCAGTGTTGAGCTTATACTAGGAATGATTACAGTAGGTACCGGCAATGACTGGGGTAAAATGTATAATATCCCGCAGGATTATAAAAAAGCAATAGATGCAATTAAGGAAGGAAAGACAAGGCTTCAGGATGTTGGCAGGGTAGTTTATTCTATAAACGGAAGCACTGAACAGAGGTATTTTGCTAATATAGCCGGATTGGGCTTTGATGCTTCAGTTGTTGACCGAACCAATTATCAAAAATCAAGAGGTAAATCAGGCAAAACAAGCTATTACTCTGCCCTGCTAAAGAGTCTTGGCACTTACAAAAGTACAAATACAAGGGTCAAGGTAAATGATAAGAGTACGGAAAATGATACTTTCTCAATAAGTATTGGAATCGGTAAATTTTCAGGGGGTGGTATGATGCAAACTCCTGAAGCATTAATCGATGACGGGCTTTTCGATGTAACGGTGATTAAAAGCATGACAAAAATTGAGATTATAAGGAGTCTTAAAAAGTTATACGACGGATCCATTCTTGATCATCCTAAAATAATATCACTTAGAGGAGAAAAAATCAGGATTGAATCTGATCCTGAAATTAATCTTGAAGTAGACGGCGAATCACTTGGTAATAGCCCGATCGACTTTGATATTATCCCGAAAAGCCTCTGTGCAATATATGCAAGCACATAAGCTACCTGAGAACCACCTCAAATATTTTTGACCAGTGTTTCCCGGTTATAAACATTCTTTTATTTTCGCTATCCCAGGCAATACCATTTAGTACTTCTTCAGAGTCGAGGTTCTTATCATATCTATCGATTATCCCTGAAAGATCGTAGTATGCAAGTACTTTTCCAGTGGCCGGATCAATACTGGCAATAAGGTTGCTGGTAAAAATATTTGCCCAGAGAACGCCATTTATATATTCGAGCTCATTTAGCTGGTATACAGCTTTCTGATTATCATAGACCTCAAATGATGAAATAACGGTAAAATATTCTGGTTCAAGTATATAAATCTTATTTGTGCCATCACTCATAAATAAATTATGCCCATCGGTGGTAAGTCCCCATCCCTGGGTATCATAGTGTATGGTATTAATCTGTGTAAAAGAATCAGCATCATAAACGAATCCGGTATTTTTTAACCAGGTAAGCTGATAAAACCTGCCATCCAGATAAGCCAGTCCTTCGCCAAAGAATTTATTATCAAGCTTATGCTGCATCAGCACCTCGCCTGTTTCAATATCCACCTTTCTCAGGGTAGATTGTCCTTCCTTACCGGTACTCTCATAGAAGTAATCATTATAGACCAGCAGCCCCTGGGTATAAGCCTCCTTATCATGGGGATAGGTATTTATAACTCGATAAGACCCTGTAGTCGGAGTAATATCAGAAAGCATAAGGATAAATCGTGTAAGAGTATGTGGCCTTTCAGACCCTGAATAAGCAATTGCCTTAAGTGGAATTCTGCCCAGCCTTGACTGGTCGGTACTTATTTTATACTCCCATGGTCCATCATAAAGTGTTTTTATCAGAGATCCGTCGTAATAAAGTCGGATCGAGTCTGGTCGCTCCTCTCCCAGGAGCGACAATGAAAACTCAATCTCGTCACCCGACTTAAAGTTCTGGTTATCCGACGGCTTATCGATTTTTATCAGTTTTGCCGCAACCATCACTTCACTGGAATTTGATTTATTACCTCCTTCAGCAGGTTTAACAGAGCTATTGCCCCTGCATGAAAAACCTGAAAAAATCCCAAAAGGAACCATTATCACAAAAAACAATCTTAAATAAGATATTTTCATCTCACAAACTTTTTCTTTTACCTAATAATCTGGAAAATAGCGATCCTCTCCTGTTCAGTAACCTTTCCGTTTCCTTTTCACGCATCTCGTACAGACTCAGATCCTGCCAAATTTCACTCCATCCCCTAAATCCACCTACATTCTTATCGTCGATAAATACATCCGCATTTACCTTCCTGCTTATCGATTCATTATAAACTTCTTCAGGGTAGTTCTTATTTATAGCATAAAACTCAATCCCTTTAGAGAGGCAATATTCAACTGCCTCATCCAATTCTTTCCCGGCCCTGAAGGTCCATAAGATTAACAGAGCTCCATTCTTCTGAAGTTCCTTCAGGGTCTCAAAAGCAAATAAAAGATCCTTTCCAATTTCAGGATACTCATGTTCAACAATAGTGCCATCAAAATCGACTGCTATTTTAAGATTCTTAAGGTGCTCCATTCAGATATATATATGTGTAAAAATAACCAAATTGACCAGATTCCTGAAATTTATCTTAATTTTACTCTCCAGGTTATTTCAGCAACAAAGATTAAATGAAAAAGCATATTCCTAACCTTCTGACCTTATTAAATCTGGCATCCGGATTTATTGCTATAATATTTATTACAAGAGGTGAAGTGTTAATAGCTGCATGGATACTTGGCGTTGCTCTGGTATTTGATTTTATGGATGGACTGGCTGCCAGGTTTTTGAATGCAGGGTCTGAACTTGGAGTACAACTCGACAGCCTTGCAGATCTTGTTAGTTTTGGTGTTGCTCCCGGACTGATGATGCATCATCTTATACTTACAGGAAATGGCGCCGAAGAGTTTAAAAACTATCTTATCTGGCTTCCTATTATTATACCCGTTTTATCAGGACTGAGACTGGCTATTTTTAATCTAGATGATTCACAGACAGATTCTTTCAGAGGATTGCCAACACCTGCAAATGCTATCTTTATTATTGGACTGATTATAACAAGTGAATTGTCAGAAAGCCAGATTATAGAAACTCTTTACTCATCTAGATGGGTGCTCAGTTTCTTTACTCTCTGTTTTTCTGTTCTAATGGTTACCAGGATCCCGATGTTTTCACTGAAGGTAAAGCACCTCAGGTTTAAAGGAAATGAATTAAGGTTTATTTTCATCCTTTTAACTATAATGCTTGCAGCCGGGACAGGTATTGATTCTATACCCCTGATAATTATTCTCTACGTTACCGTATCAATCAGTCACGGCCTTATCAGCTGAGCCGTTTGCAGCCTTCTTCTTTGTAATCATTACTTCCGTCTGTCTCCTTATTGATTCCTGGTGTAGATGCTTAAGCAGCTGTTCCATAAACCTTGTATCCAGATCTACTCTATTTCCATGCTCAGTTCTTGTTTTAAGTATCTCAAGCCACCTGTCCATCTGCAAAACCGATACATTATTACTGAACTTATACTCGGCTATCCTTTCTATTATCTTCATCCTCTCACTTAATAGCTCAACAAACTGGTGATCGATTGAATCGACCTGGTTCCTGAGCTCTTCAAGGTCATCCAGAAATCCCGGGTCGTCGAACCGGGGCTTTCTTATTACCAGCCTTTCGATAAGCTCATTATATTGGATGGGAGTAATCTGCTGATTACAATCGCTTAATGCGCTGGATGGATCGGAATGCACCTCTACCATCAAACCATCCATATTAAGGTCCATTGCCTTCTGCGACACTTCATATACCAATGATGAATCACCACTTATATGACTGGGGTCGCATAGTAGTGGAATATTATTTATCCGTCTTCTCAATTCAATGGGTATCTCCCACTTGGGCATATTCCTGTAGAGGGTGCGTTCAAAAGGTGAAAATCCGCGATGTATCGCCGCGATCTTACTTATTCCGGCACCATAGATCCTTTCAATTGCTCCAATCCATAAATCAATATCAGGATTAAGAGGGTTCTTAATAAATATAGGCATATCAACACCCTGTAGCGACCTTGCAATCTCATCTACTGAAAAAGGATTTGAGACAGTCCTTGCCCCTATCCATAATATATCAATACCTGCCTCAATACACTGCTCCACATGCTTGGCCGAAGCCGCTTCAACAGCAATACGGAAACCAAATTCCTGCTTCACATTAGCCAGCCACTTCAATCCTTTCTGGCCCACTCCGCTGAATGATCCGGGACGCGTCCGTGGCTTCCATATACCCGCTCTAAATACCGCCGGCGATATCCCTGCACTTAGTGCAGAGGCAATCTCCATAAGCTGCTTTTCAGACTCAGCACTACAGGGTCCGGCAATAAAAAACGGACCCCTGTTAAAGTTATCAAACCAATTTTCTATAGGAACAATATTCATACCGCGAACTTCGTGCTTAACTGTATAATTTGATAATATAATTTCAGATTGGAATAAGGCGAACTAAATATAAGAATAATCTACCAGATCGCAGGCGACAAAAACAAAGAAGTAAACACTGCAAAATGCATAATCCTAATGCCAAATTTGCACCTTGCCGAACAACAACATGTCGTTTTGTCAGTCTTTGACTCGACAACACTGCCATTATGGCACCTTTGCTGCCCTGGTATACATATTGATATTAATAGTTTATAAAACAATAATAATTAATTAATAAGGAGGATAAAGTTATGTTACCAATTAGAAGAACTTACAAACCGATGTATATGTCGAACTTTTTTGACAATGATCTTGATACATTTTTCAAACCGGCAAGCACATTTAAGCCAGCAGTAAATGTAAGGGAAGATGATAAAGCTTATAATATTGAACTGGCACTTCCTGGTATGTCGAAAGAAGATATTAAGATTGAGATAGAAAAGAATACTCTTATGATATCTTCTGAAAAAAATGAAAGCAAGGAAGAAGTTAGCGACTCTTATAACCTTAGGGAATTTGGCTACCAGTCATTTTGCAGAAACTTTACAATTCCGGAAAATGCAGATGCCGAGAAAATAAGTGCATCATACAAAGACGGAATACTGAATGTTGGGATTCCAAAGTCTCAAAAGGACACAAAAGTAAACAGACATATAAAGATATCGTAGACTGAGTAAATAAGAATTTACGAATAGGAGAAAAGGCCAGCAGGAAACTGCTGGTTTTTTTATTCGCAATTAGCCAGTTCGCTGGCGAATTTTGTCCCAAAAGCAAGCAGTTCAATACGCTTTTCTTCGTCAGGTGAGAACTTAAATTTACCGAGTTCATCCATAACGTTTAGCTTAAGGTTCTTAAGATTGCCTGCAATAATACCTGATGCTTCTCCACTCCAGCCATATGAGCCAAAGGCTGCGGCATGCTTACCCTTGTCGCGGAGGGGATTAATTACGGCAAACAGCCTGTAAACTGGCAATAAGGTATTCTGGTTTATTGTAGGAGACCCAACAAGAAGACCATCAGCTTTTACAACTTCAGATTCAAGTTCACCAAGATCTATATTTTCAATATCAAGCAGTTTAACCTGAGTATCCGGAACTCCTTCGAGTCCAAGTTTTATTATTTCTGCCATCTCCCTGGTATAACCATATGCCGAAACATACATCAGCAATATATTTTTTACAGGCTTAACACTCGTAATATCAAGATATTCCTCAGCGTATTTCTTTGAAAGTTCAAGCTTTTCTTTCCATGTGGTTCTAAGTATCGGTCCGTGCCCGGGGCAAATGGCATCAATCTCCAGCGGACTTATCTTTTCAATTGCCTTAAGCATAAACCTGCTGAAGGGCCTGAGGATTACATCAAAGTAATATTTAAACGAATCACTATAATCACCCACCTTATCATCAAACATCTCCTCATTGCAATAATGAGCTCCGAAAGAATCACAGGTAAAAAGCAGCTTATCCTCCTCAAGATATGTGTAAATTGAATCAGGCCAGTGAAGGTTAGGTGCCGCTACGAACCTTAATGTCTTGTTTCCAAGATCAAGCGTATCTCCATCTTTTACGGCAAGCGACTTAAACGAAGTGCCCACCATATCATTCAGGTACCTTATAGCGTTTCCACTTCCAACAACAACAGCATCAGGGGCAAGCTTAAGTAAATGCTTTAATGATCCGGAGTGATCCGGTTCCGTATGGTTTAAGATGATATACTCTATATCTGAGGGATCGGTAACAGAGCTAAGTTTCCTGAGATAGGTATCATGGAATTTCTCCTTTGCCGTTTCAATAACAGCTTTCTTCTCGGCATTTATAAAGTATGAATTATATGTTGTTCCATACTCTGTTTCCATAACGATATCAAAAGTTACTATCTCATAATCAAGGATTCCTATCCATTTTACATCATCCGTTACATTATGTATCCTGTTATCAACTCTGTTCATGTTAAATGCTTTAATTAAAAGTCTGATGATATTTTAGTTATTCCTGATCGCATAGAATCACCTAAGATGGCATCTATCTTTGTGCCGATTGGTAATAAGAGGTCAACTCTTGACCCAAACTTAATAAATCCAAGCTCCTCACCCTGTTCAATCCTGTCGCCCACATTCGGGTAAGTTACTATTCTTCGGGCAACTGCTCCGGCAATCTGCCTTAGCATAATCTCGGTGCCCTGATCGTTTCTTATAACAAGTGTAGAACGCTCATTTAACTCAGACGATTTGGGATGCCATGCAAGCAGGAATTTCCCGGGGTGATATTTATAATATATCAGCTCTCCTGAGAGAGGGCTCCTGTTACTGTGGACATTATAAGGGGACATAAAAATTGATACCTGGAGGCGCTTATCTTTAAAATATTCATTCTCCATAGTCTCCTCTACTACTACAAGTCTTCCATCTGCCGGGGCATACAATATTTTATTGTCTTTATCAATAATTCTAAGAGGGCTTCTGAAAAACTGGGTAAAATAAGTCATTATAAGCAATGATACTGCTACAACAGCACCCATACTCCATGATCTAAGTCCGACAAGCAGAAATAAGACCATGTTAAGAACAAACAAGCTTATTACAACAAATAATAATGTACTATATCCTTCCCTGTGTATTTTCATCAGGCACAAAACTAATCAACTGTTATGAATCAACCAAAAAATGTAACTAAGAGGTAGAGTGCAGGAAAGGCAAATGTTACTCCATCAAAGCGATCGAGGAAGCCTCCATGACCGGGAAGTATTGATCCCGAATCCTTAATGCCATACTCTCGTTTTATCTGCGACTCAAAAAGGTCTCCAAATGTTCCGAAAACAGAGACAATTAATCCTGTCATTACCCAGAAATACTGTTCAAAAGATCCCAATAACTTTCCCACGAGTAAGGCTGCAATTATAGTAAGCAAAGCTCCTCCTGCAAATCCCTCCCATGTCTTTTTAGGAGATATTCTTTCAAATAATTTATGTCGCCCAAATGCAACTCCAAAAAGGTAGGCACCTGTATCGTTAATCCATAACAGAACAAAAAATGCAGCAACCAATTCCGGAGAAAAACCTGACAAGCCATCACCTGAACCAAAAGCTGATAATGCCATAAACATGTAAGGCATAGTTGTGTAAACAACTATCAGAAGTACTTTAGACAGCGACGTAAAATGATCTTTACCCCTGTTATATAGTTCTGAAATAAGAATCAGTATAATTATTAATACTAAAAGTAGAAGAGTTGATTCAGGAAAGATATTAGCTGCAATTAAGGGTGCAGCAAGGTAGAGAGGTATGGAAATCAATAAGCTTTTAAGCAGGTATTTATTATTGCCTCCTGCAAATAATATGCGTCCGAGTTCGATCTGCGAACCAACTATAATTGCAAGAAACAATAAAATAAAAGTAAGAGGATGAATTATTATTCCACCCATTACTATAAGTACGATAAAAAATCCTGTTAATGTTCGTGTCAGGAAGTTACTCAAAACAGCCAGTTTTTAAGATTCCTTTTTCTTCTTCGCAGTTCGAGGAGCTTTCGTTGCAGCTTTTGGCTTCTCTTTTTCGGCAGCCTCTTTAGCAATATCGCCGGCTCTTTTACCAAATACCTTTTCAAGGTCTTCACTGAAGATCACTTCCCTTTCGAGCAAGAGATTTGCAAGTTCTTCGAGTCCTTTTCTGTTATTCTTAAGCACCTCTTTAGCTCTTTCGTAAGACTGACTTACAATACGTTTTGCCTCAGCATCAATAAGTTCTGCTGTTTTTTCACTGTAAGGCTTTGTAAATCCATATTCATTCTGACCTGAAGAATCGTAGAAGCTTAGATTACCTACTTCAGGACTCATTCCGAAATATGAAACCATAGCATATGCTTGCTTTGTAACCTTCTCAAGATCGTTAAGTGCACCTGTAGATATTTTTCCAAACACTATTTCTTCAGAAGCTCTTCCCCCAAGTGCGTATGCCAGTTCGTCAAGAATCTGTTCCTGGGTGGTAAGAGATCTCTCCTCGGGAAGATACCATGCCGCTCCAAGTGCTCGGCCCCTGGGTATTATTGTTACTTTAACCAGCGGACTGGCATACTTTAACAACCAGCTTACCGTTGCATGACCAGCTTCATGAAAAGCAATAGTTTTCTTCTCCTCAATTGAAATAATCTTATTCTTTCTTTCCAGTCCACCAATAATTCGATCTACAGCATCCAGAAAATCCTGCTTTCCTACCATTTTCTTATTCTTCCTGGCTGCTATCAAAGCAGCCTCATTGCACACATTAGCAATATCAGCACCTGAAAATCCGGGGGTCTGCTTGGCAATAAAATCAATATCAAAGTTCTTAGGCAACTTGATGGGCCTCAGGTGAACCTTAAAAATTTCTCTCCTCTCGTTCAGGTCAGGTAATTCCACATGAATCTGCCTGTCGAATCTGCCTGCTCTGAGCAAAGCCCTGTCGAGCACATCGGCCCTGTTTGTTGCTGCCAGAATTATTACGCCAATATTTGTTCCGAACCCATCCATCTCGGTAAGTAACTGATTAAGGGTATTTTCCCTTTCGTCGTTAGCTCCAAAGTTAGCATTCCTTCCTCTGGCCCTTCCAACGGCGTCTATCTCATCAATAAATACTATACAGGGTGCCTTTTCTTTAGCCTGCTTAAAAAGGTCTCTTACACGTGAAGCGCCTACTCCAACAAACATTTCAACAAAATCAGAACCAGATATTGAGAAGAATGGAACATTGGCTTCACCGGCAACAGCTTTAGCCATTAATGTTTTACCTGTTCCGGGAGGTCCTACAAGTAATGCTCCCTTAGGTATTTTACCTCCCAGAGAAGTGTATTTTTTGGGGTTTTTAAGGAAATCGACAATCTCCATTATTTCAGTCTTTGCCTCTTCCAGTCCCGCTACGTCTTTAAAGTTAATTTTAACATTTGTATCCTTATCGAAGATCTGGGCTTTTGACTTGCCAACACTAAAAATATTACCAGCTCCACCGCCAGCACCTCCACCACCAGCCATTCTACGAAAGATAAACACCCAGATAAGTAAAATAATTACAAATGGCAGTATCCAGCCAAGGATATCTCCCATATAATTCCTTCTTGTTTCATAAGAAGGATGTATCCTCTCAGACTGTGAATAATCGGCCCTATCCTGTACCTCGGATAATTGCTTGTCGAATAGCTCAACAGATGCGATATTATAAATAAAATTAGGTCCTACCTGACCCATACTAAAGGGATTGCTCCCTCCTGAGGCTTCAGGGTATCTTCCGGATTCTACAGCCTCCGGTTTAAGATATAGTTCTGCCTTATCCTTATTTACCACTACTATCCTTTCGATGTCACGATTATTAATCATCATCTCGACATCACCCCATTCCATAGATTTAGTAAGGTTTCTGCCTCCGAAAAGAAGGTTTATCCCTATAAAACCAAGGGCCAGGGCTGCCAGAATCCAGTTTAAATTGAATTTCGGCTTACCATCCTTGCCATCCTTACCATCCTTTGGACCATTCTTTCCCAGCCTGGGATTATTATTATTACTCTTCTCTGCCATTTCTTAAAACTCTTAATTTTTTTTACTGTCAACAATATTTTCAATCTCCGCATCTGCCCAGAGTCCTTCAAGGTTATAAAACCTTCTATACTCTTCCATAAAGATATGAACAATAACATTTCCATAATCAAGTAAAACCCAGAAGCAATTATCCAATCCTTCCTTATGTATGGGGCGTTCACCACTGAGCGACTTAACCTTTGCAATCACTGATTCTGCAATAGAATCTACCTGTGTTCCGGATTGTGCATCAGTAATAATAAAGTAATCACAAACTGAACTCTCCAGTTTGCCCATCCCTACTTTTACAACATTGTTCCCGCTCTTTTCAAATATCCCTTCAATTATATTCTCTACAAGCTGCGTAGTATCATCTTTCTTTTTGCTCATCTAGCTTCTTACTGTATTATAGAAAAAATTCATCAACGAAAGTACAAACATTTATTATTACTTTTGCTGAGCTATTATCTTTTTTACAATTACAGTGCCATTCTGTACGCCAGGATGTATTAGAATAAATAGCAAATCTATTTTGGTGATAAACAGCTGAATAACATGATAATAGGGAATAAAACAATATATCATGCTAATGTGTCATCTACAAATGATGTTGCAGCAGAATTAATTAGTAAGGGCAGAGCTTATGAAGGGATGGTAATTTCTGCCGGTTTTCAGTCGAAGGGAAAGGGTCAGCGTAATAACATATGGGACAGCGAGCCTTTTATGAATCTGATTATGAGCGTAATACTTATGCCGGAAAGCATTCTGCCCGAACAGCAGTTTTATATATCAAAGATAGTTTCGCTGGCGATTACAGATGCATTGGAAAGCTTCTCAGACCAATTCTCAATAAAATGGCCTAATGACATCTACCATGGAAGTGACAAAATAGCAGGTATTTTAATTGAGAATATCATTATCGGAGAAAAAATTGCGGCCAGCATTGTTGGTGTAGGATTAAATATTAATCAGGAAAATTTTCCTGAAAACATTCCTAATCCGGTCTCACTAACACAGATTACCAAAAATAAACACAATGTGCAGGTAATTCTTGATGAAATTTGCAATAAGCTTAATAGCAGGTATGTTTCTCTTAAAGACGGCGACTATTCAGGAATAGATAGTTCATATGAAAGCAGGCTATATCACAGAAATGATGAGTTAGGCTTTATAACAAACGAAGGGCCCTTAAAGGGAAAAATTAAAGGTGTGAATAAACTTGGCCAACTTATTATTGAGCTGCCAGAAGGAGAAAGCAGAGAATTCTCATTCAAAGAAATAGAGTTTTTAAATACTACCAGGCTGTAAATTCCTCCATCCCTTTAACAAGCTTCTCAAGAAAGTCCTTCAAGGGTCCTGAGGCCATCATTTTTATCATGGGCTTAATATCGGCTTTGAGGGTAATCTTTACCCTGGTATCATTATCTGACAACTCTTTTAGCTGGACCCATAGCCAGAAATTGGTATTGTTCAGACCATTACCTTCATATTTAAGCTGTATATAAGGCTCACGGTCAACTATTCTGATTTTGGCTTCCCCAACAGGTGAGACCGAGAAGGAGCAGTTATCTTCTTCTGCAAGCCAGTTATCAACTTTACCTTCGGGTAAAAATTGCTCGAAATTTCGCATATCATTCAGGAAGGTATATACAGCTTTGCTGTTACTCTGTATTTTACCGACCCGGCTCTCAAATTTTGATAGATTATCCATATTTACTAAACCCCCCATACCGAAGGATCAATCCTCCATTCCTTAAGCGCACTTAATTCTTCGTTACTTATATATCCCTTTTCAACAGCCAGTTCCGCCAGTGTATCATAGTCGGAAAGGGTATCTAACTCGCAGGCGGCTTTTTGAAATGCATCAACTGCCTTCTGGAAGCCGTAGGTAAATATTGCCAGCATACCCATAACCTCACACTTTGCTTCCCTGAGGGCAGATACAGCAGAAAGGCTACTTCCTCCGGTTGAAATAAGATCCTCAATAACAACTACCCTGTCTCCCTCTTTATAGCTACCCTCGATCTGGTTACCCAGTCCGTGACCTTTTGCAGATGATCTTACATATATAAACGGCAGATTAAGTACATCGGCTACCAGCATCCCTATTGCAATTGCACCTGTAGCAACGCCTGCTATAAGGTCGACTTCGGGGTATTTATCTCTTATTTTGAGGGCAAAGACATCCCTTATATAGTTTCTCACTTCAGGGTATGATAGTGTTTTCCTGTTATCACAGTAAATTGGAGATTTCCAACCAGAAGCCCAGGTAAAAGGATTTGACGGCTCTAATTTTATTGCTTTAATTTGTAGGAGGTATTCAGCAACCATTTTTGAGTTATTGTTCATAGCAGAAATGTATAAAATTTATTTAGATAACAGGTTTATTATTCTTAGCAGTCAACCCGACCATAGGCAAAATTACTGCTTATTACATAAATACAATAATCAGGAAGCACTTTCTGAGCAAATATCTGCTTTCCTGTCGGACGAGAGTATTAATTTTCTTAATATATATTCGGCCGATATAGAGTCACTCTGGCAATCTTTCAAGGAGATATTTCATTTTCTCGAAGCTTCAGGTGGCATCGTTAAAGACAATAAGGGAAACCTGCTGCTAATAAAGAGATATAAAAGATGGGATGCTCCGAAAGGTCATTTTGAACCATGTGAGACTCCAGAATTATGTGCCCGAAGGGAAATAAAAGAAGAATGTGGAATTGTGTGTGGCAATACTATTGCAGAGTTGTCGCCAACTTACCATGTTTATAAATTCAGGGAGGAATACTACCTTAAGAAAACATACTGGTTTCTATTTGACTATTCAGGTAATGGAAAAACCATACCCCAGCAGGAAGAGGGTATTACTCAGGCAGACTGGATTAAAAGGGATTCAATCGACGATATTATTAAAGATATGTGGCATTCGATAAGGGATGTGCTTTCAGAAGTTATTGAAAAGCATATATCTTACAAATAATCATCAATATTTATTCCTTTGGGAATAAAAGGAGATGCATCTCCACCATTCCTGATAACATCTCTTACAATAGTTGAATTAATCGGTGTAAGTTCGGGAGTTGTAAGAAGCATTATTGTATCCAGATCAGGATACATTGCCTTATTCATCTGTGCTATTGCTCTTTCATACTCAAAGTCAGCCGCTGTTCTTATTCCACGAAGAATATATCTCGCACTTTTCTCCCTGGCAAAATCTACAGTAAGTCCCTTATAATGTTCAACCTTTATCATTGGATAGCTATTAAAAATATCCCTGATCATTTTCTCCCTGTTAGCTAGTGAAAAAAAGCCATCTTTAAGTGCATTCGGACCTATAGCAATTATAATCTCATCAAACAGACCCAGTGCCCTTTTAATAATAGATTCATGTCCAAGGGTAAACGGATCAAAAGATCCGGGAAACAAAGCAATTCTTTTATCAGTCATATCTTTCTGTATTATTATCAAACTATTTCCTTATCCTCATTTGCATTAACGAAAAGGATATTCCCCAGGTCCTTATATCCTTCGAAAGTTTCAGTCCCATATTGTTTTAATTCATTCCCAGTAAACCCAATTATTGTAAGATCTGCATCGGTAGAGTATTTACAAATAATATCATGCATATCCTCATCAGCGTCAACCAGCTGAATATTAGAGGCAGATATTGGCAGTCGGCCCGATTTAATAAGCTCGAGGAGCTGCTCTTTCTTTTTCTCCAGCAGGTGTACTTTAACAGAGGCAAAAATCTTAATTTCGCCACCATTCCAGTCGGGATGACCCAGGATAATATATGCCATAAGGATCATCAGGTTTGAATTTTCAAAATCGTTCGGGCTTATCCATACATGTATTTCTTTCCTGTATCCAAATCCTTTATAAGAGGTACTTAACACACAGGTATCAAAGCCTGTTGAACTTATCAGGTCATAATTTTTAAGAGGTTCTTTCAGTTTTTCTTGCTCCGTCCTGGAAAACTCAAATAATATCATATTATTACCCTTACCTGAGATTCCTGATAACTGAATTACCTGAGCAATGGCCGTTGTGTAAGACGGGCTTATAATAGTATCGACATAGACCCTGCTTTTACTGCCTGCAGTAAGATTAAGTAATTTACGTACAGACTCCTTCGATTCCCTGTTTGTTTCCTGATTAAGCAGACCTTTAATATAATGTATATATGTTCCAAACCCGTGCCTGTATGAAATCCAGCGAAGCAGATCAAAAGCTGTTCGTCTCTTAAATGAATCGGCCGAAATACAAATTGCAAAAGGCCGCCAGGAAGAGTTCAGATCCTCCTTATCGGCTCTCTGGGCAAAAACTTGCAACTGTCTGCTTAGCTGGAATATAACTCCGCGGAATAATTTGGCAAGTCCTTTTCTTTCCCTTCCTGTTTTGCTAATCATCCAATAAAAGAAGCCCATCAGCATTAAGGCTATAATGGCGTAAGGAGTATTCATCTTAAACATAAGCCAGATAGACAGAACAGCCCCTACAAGAGAAATATACCATCGGGATTTAAAGGTAGGCCGGTAGGACGGATCGGCAGCAAAATGTTCCAGTACGGAAATAATACAGATGGCACCATAGGTAACCATAAAGAACATTGAAATAATCTGGGCTACAAAATTAATATCCCCAACCAGAATAAAGGCAAAGGCAATCAGTATAGTAACGAGTGAAGAATTTATTGGTTCGTTAGAGCCCTTTTTACCCTTAGCAAACCATCGGCTTATTATTTTAGAAGGAAATATCCTGTCATTTCCCAGTGCCTGGAGCGTACGCGGTCCAACCATAATCGACCCGAGGGCGGATGAGAGTGATGCTGCTGCCAATCCAATGGGTATTATTGGGCCCCACAGTGCAATCCGGCTCATTATAAGCTGATCATTTCCAAGATCTTCGGGTGTTGCTGAGATAACAAGTTTATAAGCAACCGCGATATAAATAAAAAAACCGGCCGCAGTTGCAAGGAGGGTTCCCCTTGGAATAGATTTCTGAGGTTCCTTGAGGTCGCCCGACAAGCCCAGCCCAGCAGCAAGGCCCGTAAAAGCAGGAAAGACAATCATAAATACATAAAAGAAGCTATCGGGGTTTGCAACTCTCTCTCCAAGGTTAACTACTTCCGGGGGAGCCTGACCTTTCCCTGCAAAGAAAAAAGCAAGTGAAGTAAAAAGAAGAGCTACTACAACATAGAGGAACTTCATCCCAAGGTTTGCCCCACGTGTAAGGAAGAGTATTGACAGAAGAAGCATAGTGGGGATAGAAATCCATCTTTTATCGGGGATAACTATATCCCATCTATTGGACAAAAAACTTATCAGGGGGTCAAATGCCTCAGCGAAGGCAATAATATAGAAAGCTACGCTTATTGCCTGCGAAAGATAGAGAGCCAGGCCGATAGACGCTCCTATATTAATACCAAATGATCTGGATATAATATAATATGCCCCTCCTCCTCTCACCTTCTGGTTGGTTGCAATTTCGGCAACAGCCATAGCTGTTGGAAAGGTAACCAGGTGACCCAGCAATATAATTCCGATAACACCAATAAAACCAACATTTCCAACTGCATACCCAAACCTCAGGAAAAGTATTGCTCCCAGGATAGTGGAAATGGCGGTCATAAAGACCGGCATTGTACCAAAGTTGGCCTTTTGTTCTGATATCAGACGTGGCATATTGCCGAATTTATATTATTGTCTTAGGATTATTGACTTTCTGTTTAAGCAGAGCCAGGTCCAGTACATCCATAATCGTTTTGACATAGCTAAATTTGAGTCCTTTCAGATAAAGGTCGTTAATTTCTTCAACATTTTTTCTGTTTTCCTCAGAAAGTATAATCTCCTTTATTCCTGCTCTTCTTGCTGCAAGTATCTTTTCTTTTATTCCCCCAACCGGCAACACTTTCCCTCTTAGAGTTATTTCGCCCGTCATAGCAATAAATTTCTTAACCTTGCGCTGCGTAAATGCCGATGCTATTGACGTAGCCATAGTGACTCCTGCCGAGGGTCCGTCTTTTGGTATCGCTCCTTCCGGAACATGTACATGTACGTTCCACTTATCAGAAAAAGTATCGGGCAGATCGAGAACGGTGGTGTTAGCTTTAAGGTATTCAAGAGCAATAATGGCAGATTCTTTCATCACCTCACCCAGGTTACCGGTTAGTGTTAATTTACCTGAACCTTTGCTAAGGCTGGTTTCGACAAAAAGAATTACTCCCCCCACTGCTGTCCATGCCAATCCTGTAACTACCCCAGCTTGCTCATTACCAGCATATTGATCTCTGGTATACCTGGGCGGCCCCAGTACCTTAAATAAGCTTTCTTTAGAGATTACAGGATTTATATCCTTCTCAAAAGCAATTTCTTTAGCATTGCTTCGCACAAGTTTAGCCAGTCTCTTATCAAGTTCCCGTACTCCCGACTCCCTTGTATATTTATCAATAAGTTCAGATATAACAGGCTTACCAATCTTAAACTGCGGCTTCCTTACTCCATGATCACTCAGCTGTTTTGGGATAAGGTGTCTTCGTGCGATTTCTATTTTTTCTTCCAGCAGGTAACCATTTATTTCGATTAGCTCCATTCTGTCTTTAAGTGCAGGGCTAATTGTATTTAACATATTTGCCGTTGCAATAAATAAGACTTTAGAAAGGTCATAGTCAAGATCGAGGAAATTATCATGAAAGGCACTATTTTGTTCCGGGTCCAGAACCTCAAGAAGTGCTGAAGAAGGGTCGCCCCTGAAATCCTGTCCAACCTTATCTATTTCGTCAAGTATAAAAACAGGGTTTGAGGTCCCTGCCTTCTTTATATTCTGAAGTATTCTGCCGGGCATAGCACCAATATAGGTTTTTCGGTGACCTCTTATTTCTGCCTCATCATGAAGGCCTCCCAACGACACTCTTACGTATTTCCTTCCAAGGGCCTCGGCAATTGACTTGCCAAGGGATGTTTTACCGACTCCCGGAGGTCCGTGAAGACAAATAATTGGTGACTTAAGGTCGCCCTTAAGCTTAATAACAGCAAGGTGCTCAAGTATTCTTTCCTTAACTTCCTCCAGACCGTAATGATCACTATTCAAAACCTTCCTGGCGTGTTCAAGGTCAAGATTATCGCTGGTATACTCACCCCATGGTAAATCGACCAGTGTCTGTATATAGTTCATCTGAACTGAATATTCAGCCGCTGCGGGGTTAAGTCTCTGAAGCTTATCAAGTTCCTTTTCGAAGGTCTCAGCTACAATCTCATCCCATTTTTTATTTTCAGCTTTCTTTCTGAATTCCGCTATCTCTTTTTCATGCGGATTATCACCCAGCTCATTCTGGATTGTTTTCATCTGCTGAAGAAGCAGGAATTCTCTCTGCTGCTGATCGAGGTCGCTCTTAACTTTAGACTGAAGTTCGTTTTTCAGTTCGAGCAACTGCATCTCCTGTACTAGAAATTCCAGAAGCATAATACCTCTGTCGTATAATGAATTAACTTCCAGCAGGCTTTGCTTGTCTTTAAGACCTACATTAGTGTTTGAGCAAATAAAATTTATAAGGTAGGTCTTGTTTTCAATATTCTTAATTGCAAAAGATGCATCCTGCGATATTGTAGGGTTTATTTTTATTATTCTCAGCGACATATCCTTGAGAGAACCCACGATGGCTTCAAAATCTTTGGATTTATCATCAGGAAAAATATCCTCACGTAATTTAATTTTCGAAATAATATAAGGCTTGTCTGTAAGCTGCTCGGTAAGCTCGATACGTCTTTTACCCTGAATAATTGCAGTAGTAGAGCCATCAGGCATCTCCAGCAGCTTAACGATCTGGCCTATTGTACCTATCTTATGAAGATCATCAAATCCAGGATCGTCAACCTCAGGATCTTTTTGAGCAACTGTTCCAACAATCCTGTTGCCGTTATAAACATCCCTGATTAGCTTAACACTTTTAGGGCGTCCAATTGATATAGGCAATACAACTCCAGGAAAGAGAACGTTGTTCCTGAGTGAAAGTATTGGCAGCTCACCCGGGAATTCATCTTCAGTCATATCAGTGTCATCACCATCTGCTATAATAGGAATTATCTCACCATCATCATCCATCATCTCATTAAGCCCATAGAGGTCCAGAGATTTCTCAAGTTTACTTTTCATACGATCTGATCTAATATGCCAAAATTACATATAGTTTTACAAAAACCATTCATTTATCTAACACACTGATTAAAGCAATTGTTGTGCCATCAGCTTATCTACCTGATAAACTATAAATTAAAAGAAATTGGCAGGACAATATGACCTGCTATATCAAATAGAATAAAATAAAAAAAGCCCCATTAAATGAGGCTTCCTGTTTTCAAACAATAACTCTTATTATTTCTTCGATCCGTGGTTTTTATACCTGTTCATAAATTTATCAACCCTACCGGCTGTGTCTACAAGCTTCATCTTTCCAGTGTAAAAAGGATGGGATGTGTTTGATATCTCAAGCTTTATAAGGGGATACTCTTTACCGTCATCCCACTTAACTGTCTCTTTTGAAGGCGCAGTTGACCTGGTAAGAAATGAAGTATCATTTGACATGTCCTTAAAGACAACAAATCTGTAATTATCAGGATGTATATTCTCTTTCATCTCTCTTCTTTTTTTTAATCCGTTCACCACTATTTTGGGCATGCAAAATTAACTAACATATTTTAATTTGCAAAGATATCCCAATAAATTTAAGGTCCCGGGATAATATTATTCGCTATCGACCTTCTCTGGCAGTTCGTCTTTATACCTTATAAAAGGCAAATTTCTGTCTACCAGGTATCTGTATGTTGTATGAACCTTGTATTTCTGAGCACCAATAGCCTCATATATTGAGATCATTTTGGGATTGAAATCGCCTACCCAGGAAAGCTCCAGTTCTTTATAATGACGTTTCTTCTGAAAAACATTGTAAAGTTGAAGGAAGATTGCAGATTCGACTCCACTGTTCTGGTATTTTGGATGAACGCCTGCGGCTGATGCCCTTAGCCTTGTCATTGCCTTTCTTTTTTTCAATACAATAAACCTTGTAATGTCGAAGGCATTCATTCTTCCGTTAAAATGCTGTAAAATCTGGTTCAGATCGGGATATAGAATAAAAAATGCTATAGGTTCATCATTATGATAGGCAAACCATACAAGTTCTTCATCTAGAAAGGCCTTGCTTTTTCTAATCATATCATAGAGTGCAGAACCATCCAGAGGTGTAAAGTCATCCTTAAACTCAGCCCATGTAGCATTGTATATTTTCACTACATCGTCTACATATTTTGAAGCAGAGGCAAACCTGAAATGTTCGAAACTATATCCCGGCCGTTTTGATATCCACTCTGCTATCCTCATAAACCTCTCAGGAAAGACCTCAACAGCGGCGATATCTTTCAGATAACTATACTGATCGAAATAATTCTGAAAGCCATATCTTTCAAAAAAGTCCTTGTAGTACTTCATATGGTAAGGCATTCCATAGGTGGGCGGCATATCATAGCCCTCTATCAGCAATCCCCAGTTGGAGTCATTTTCGCCAAAGTTAATTGGTCCGTCGATAGCCTCTATACCTCTTTCAACCAGCCACTCACGGGCAATATCAAATAATTTCTCAGCTACCGTATAATCATCAATTACCTCGAAATAGCCAATTCCTCCGGTAGGGTACTTATATACATCACGTCTGACAACATCAATAAAAGCAGCTATTCGTCCGATTACCCTGCCCTTATTATCCTTAATTATCCATCTGATAGCTTCTCCCTTACTAAATGCTGCATTTTTTTTAGGATCAAATACAGCTTCGGTTTCGCTGTCAAGGGGTGATATCCAGAACTTTTTGCCCCGGTAAAGATCCCTTTGGAAATCGTTAAACTCTTTTTTATGATTACCTGTGATTACTTCAACAACACCCATAACAGGTTTTATTACAATTAATTACAACTTAAACCAGTCTTTTACAATTCGTTTTCCTTCGCACTCGGCTCCTTTAAAAACAAACTCGTTCCTGCGACAATCATAATCATAGTCCCTGGCCCATTCTGATACATTCTCAGAAATTTGCTTAATAGCGCTTATAAAATGATCAACCTCTTTATCAGTAGTTGTAGGATGAATAGATATCCTTACCCATCCAGGTTTGTCAGAAAGGTCTCCACTATTGATTCTGTCAGTTATTTCACGGCTTTTATCGTGCGAAACCTCCAGCAGATAGTGTCCGTAAGTACCGGCACAAACACAGCCTCCTCTTGCCTGGATGCCAAATCTGTCGCTTAACAATTTTACTATAAGGTTATAGTGTATATCTTCGATATAAAACGAAATTACACCAAGTCTATCGCTGATATTATCAGCCAATATCTTCAGTCCTTTAATCTTTCTTAATCCTCCCAATATTTTGGGGACGATCTCTTTCTCCCTGGCACGAATATTTTCTATACCCATCTGCTCTTTCAATTTTACTGACATGGCAGCCCTTATTGCCTGTAAAAATCCCGGTGTACCTCCATCCTCTCTTGCTTCTATATCATCTACATACTTATACTCGCCCCAGGGATTAGTCCAGTCTACCGTTCCACCTCCGGGGTTATCAGGTGCTTTTGAATGATAAAGTGAAGAATCAAAAACAAGTATCCCCGAAGATCCGGGTCCTCCCAGAAATTTATGGGGAGAAAAGAAAATTGCATCAAGTTTTTCGAGTGGATCGGCAGGATGCATATCTATTTCCTCATATGGGGCTGAAGCGGCAAAATCAACAAAACATATTCCACCATTCTGATGCATTATCCTGGCAAGATCACGGTAGTGAATATGAACACCCGTTACATTTGAACAGGAACTGAATGAACCTATCTTCATAGTCCTGTTTTTATATTTCTGCAGTTCGTCTTCCAGTATAGCCGGATCTACAATCAGTCCATCGCCTGGAGGTAAAACAACAACTTCCGCAATAGTCTCGTACCATGGAGTATGATTCGAATGATGTTCCATATGAGTAATAAAAACAACCGGACGGTCATCTCCAAGTGATACGGGATCAAAGTCGTTGGTAAAACATTTTAGACCCAGCATCCTGATTAGCTTATTGATCTCCGTCGTCATTCCCGACCCGGCGGCGATAATTACATCATCAGGCCCTGCGTTAACATGCCTCTTTATTGTTTTAAGAGCATGGTGGTAAGCCCAGGTCATTCTCGATCCTGTTTCTGATGTTTCTGTATGAGTGTTTGCAACGAAAGGGCCAATGGTTTTAGATATCCTTTCCTCGATAGGAGCATATAGCCGTCCACTTGCGATCCAGTCAAAATATACTATTTGCTGTTTACCATATGGTGATTCATAGCTACTGTCAGCACCAATAATATTGGCTCTATATTTCTCGAAATAATTCTCTAAATTACCCATGTATTAGTATTTATCCTGAACGAAAAAACGTGTTAACTGCCATAAAAATATGGAGCGTAAATATAGCTAATTTTAGTATAATCAGGAAAGCCGGGCTAGTAAACATTTATTATCCGGTGGTCTATCAGAACAAATATTAGTATTAGTGCTGCCGTATAAATAAAAAAGGTTGTAAGGGGGATATATTCTCTGGGCTTTATTTTCATTTCTAACCTGAGATAGACTATTAACAATATCCTCCCGAAAAGATAAACTACAAAGGTAGCAAGTGCAACACCCACAGCTCCGTAGTCTTTTACCAGCCACAGACTCAATGGAATATTAAATGCCAGTTCAAAAAGGGCTGCCCAGAGGGTCACTCTTGTTCTTTTTCTACCTATTATTATAGTCTGTGGGAATAACATCCTTGGTATCACCAGAAGGAGATAAATCATAAAGATATCTGCACTTCTTATAAAATCCGGAGTAAATAAGCGAGGATAAAGCCAGCGTGCAAAAAACAACATTACAATGGAAGCAGGAAATAGAACATGCATAAGTCTTTTTGACCTGTACTTTATCTCTTTTAGTGCGTCTTTCATTTTAGAACGTGTTCCAAAATTAGGAAGCATGGCACTGCTTAATCCATTAGCCAGCAAAAGTACCAGAGGGAACTCTTTTGCACCATATCTAAAAATTGCAAACATCCTTGGATCATCAAAATATGAAGACACAATTACTCCATCAATATACTGTGCCGAACCACTTATAAGTGTGGTAATAATAAGAGGCATTCCAAGTTTCATATGCTCTCTGATAAAGGTTGGAGATATCTTCCATTCGGCATATCTCCTGAGCATAATAATCAACCATATCCATCTTACAAGAGTAACTATCAGCAAACCATAAATAGACCATAGATATCCCTCACCCCTCATTACAGGAAGAAGAATAAAAATAAGCTGAGGAATAAAGGTATATAGGCCATATTGCAGTATCCTGTAAGACTTACCTCGCAGAAGATAAATATACTCAATAAGGCATACAGGGCTACTCAGAAAAAGATACAATAGGAGCAGGTTAATATAAGGGGTATTACCTGAAATCCCATATACAGAAAAGTTACTCTTTACTAGGTGCCCCATTATAAATATAATCAGGCTGAATCCAAGTAAAAGAATAAAGGCGTTAAAAAATTCAGGCGACTTTTCACTTATGTTTTCACCCAGCCTTCTGAAAGACCTGTTTCGGTTATACAGGGATAATAATGACTGGATAATTCCTGTAACCCAGAAAAAGCTGAGAAAGCTTGCTATAAACATAAACATCTCCCACGCGCCGATATCTGCCGGTGTTAGATGACTCTTTGTAAAAACAATGCTGACGATAAAAAATACTGTGAATCTTAACAGAGAAAATATCTGTAAACCTGATACATTATCTATGAGCTTTACTTTAGCCAATCAGAGAGTATATTAGTTTATCACGGTCCAATATCAGGCAATAGCTTAAGAGATTGCCCTCAATGCTTCAAATACAAAAGGACAACACAAAGATAGTATTTGAAAATTGTGTCAGGCAAAGAGGACTAAAAATTTTGCACTTTGGTTTTTTTGCATTTTCTTTGCATTCCGAAAATGGTGGATGTAGCTCAGCTGGTTAGAGTGCTGGATTGTGGTTCCAGAGGTCGCCGGTTCGAACCCGGTCTTCCACCCAGACAAATCAGGCTGTCACTTAGTGGCAGCCTTTTTTTATTCTATAGCGTCAGATGCTAGCATATGTAAGCATTTAGAATAAAAAAAGCTGCTGTGTTGCAAAGCAACACCAGCCTGATTTGTCTGAAGCACCCCCCTTACGGCTCACAACTTCGAACAAAGTGAGAAGTTGTAACATTGCCGGTATTGAATCTCAAATAAATTGCCTGTGGCAAGCAGCTTTGAAACTCTGAAGTAATCCCTCGCCGCTCACAAATTTAAGCAAAGCGAGAAGGCGTGAGAGTCTTATTCAACTCCTTTAAACCGCGCTGTAAGTTTCGCGTACTTACGGTATGATATTATTGTCAGAAGTATAAGTGATGCTACAGTATAGTATACAAATGACGGCACCGGAACAGGGTCACCACCTGCATATGAATGAAGCCCGGACAGATAGTAATTAACTCCGAAGTAGGTCATTAGTACCGAGAAAAAGGCATATACCGACATAACATTATAGGTAAAAATACTTTTCAGTCCTTTTATATTCTTAGCATGCAGAACAAAGGCATATACTAAAACAGTAATAAGCGACCAGGTCTCTTTGGGGTCCCATCCCCAGTAACGGCCCCAGGACTCATTTGCCCATATAGCACCCAGGAAGGTTCCTATTGTCAGGAAATATAATCCAAAGGTAAGAGACCTGTAACTTATAACAGATAATTCATCTATAGTAGTAAGAGCATGTCTGCGACTCCTGGTCGTATTCAGAGCATATAGGATCATATTGACCAGTCCGAGTATAGCTCCAAGTCCAAGAAATCCGTAACTGGCAGTAATTACTGATACATGAAGAGTGAGCCAGTAAGATTGCAGCACAGGGACAAGATTCGTAATTTCCGGATCCATAAAGCTTAAATGAGCGACCATAAGTGTAAGTGATGCAAGCACGGCTGTTGCGGCAAGTGTAAGAGATGATTTTCGGCCAAAGCCAAGACCAACAAGCACAGTTACCCACGATATAAACAGCAATGATTCATAGCCATTGCTCATTGGTGAATGACCAGATATATACCACCTCAGACCTAAGCCAAAAGTATGGAAGAGAAATCCGGCCAGAACAAGTACAGACAGTGACTTAACAAGTAATGAGCTTCCTGTTTTTCCCCTGATAATCATAATTATAAGAACCAGCAACATTATAACTCCCACTGCGGAATAATAAGGAAACAGTTTCTCGAAAATAAGCATCTTATAATACAAAAGTTCAGCATTTACCTTGCTCTCGCTCGGTAATTCGTAGCCGGCAAATGCTCTCTGGTAATCAATTATTGATTTAAGGTACTGATCTGTTTCAGCATAATTTCCTGTTGATTTCCCGGTAAACAGTGCCTGTGTATAAAGAGACAGAATATTGCTAAGATAAATACTATCCTGTTCGCTGGCAGCATTCTTCAGTGCCTGAGAAGGTGTGCCCCAGTCATTTGTTCCATCCCTGAGGGGAAACATCTTTAAGAATTCTCCCCTGGCGATCATCATAATTATATTAACTCTTTCATCTACTTTAAGAACCTCTTTGTCCATTTTTGATCTCTGGGCCTCCGGTTTTGAGAAGACATTATCGATCAAGCCCGCCAGGGCATAAGTACCTGCATTAAAATCTACCAGGCTTGTAATTGATACATATTCCTCAGTAATGCCCAGAGCAGACCTCAGCTCCCTGTTTGAAACTTTTATAAGTGGTTCGTCCTGCCAGTTCTGGAAATCTGTTGTAAGACCCAGGAAGACCTGCATTGGACTCATGCCTTTATAAGTGTTTTCACGGCTAACCTTCCTCATTATATCTGTACTGACAGTATAGAGGGGCTTGGTTCTGCCTTTTTGATCCTGAACAAGCACCTTTCCAAAATCATCAGCTTTCTTCTTATTATATACAATCTTCGATGGATTTGCACTAAGCGAAGCTGGCAGGATAAATAAAAGCGCAATAATTCCCAGAATTTTTGATGAAGAATTTCTCCAGAGAGAAGGAGTTACTTTCCAGAATGCAGAGTTTCTGTTTAGCATCGACAGTATAATAAAAAAGATTAGCATAGCATATCCGGTATAGGTAACAAGCATGCCTGTAAGGTCGTGATTCATCGAAAGGATAGTTCCCTTTTCATCCGGGTCGTAAGAAGATTGGAAAAACCTGTAACCCCTGTGCTTTAATATATTATTCATATAAATAGAATACGGCATTTCTATTCCCTTTTCAGCATCCCTTAATATGACATCACTCTGGTATCCGGATGGGCTTGATGAGCCGGGATATCTTTCGAGGAGAAAATCTTCAAGTTTAAGAGAAAACGGTAGTACCAGCCTGCGAGGCCCGTAAGAAACTTTAAAACGTGCTCCTGCTATTTCAGCCATAGCTGATGTGGCTTCACCATTATAAATATCATACACATAGACCTTCTTTACTTCGCCGCCGTAATTTAATTCTACTTCAAAGGCATCTTTACCGCTCATTCTATCATTATCATTACGCACCGGTAAAAGAGCAGCGCTTTTACTTAGTTTCTGAGGTACTATATTGTATCCCCTGAAAGAATAAATAAGTTTCTCCCTGAAATCAATTGCCTTACCAGGGGGGAAAGCTTCTTCTTCTCTGGTCATCATGCTAACTGCATACAGCGTATCAGTAGCAAGTACTGAGAAGCCTGCGCTCTCTGCATTGACTGTTAGGCCATCATCCAAAAGGGTATTTAATCCCATACTCAGGTTCTCATGTACGAATGCTTCACCTGACTTAAGAAAGACCATCTCGTTAAAGCTTTTACCATCAGAGATCTGAACTGCGATTATCGGCTCTCCTGCTGTTATATCACTAACTGTTTCGACTGCATTTGGAATATACCTTGAATAGCGTACTTCAAACTTTTTATTATCAAGGTGCCCATCTTTGTAAAACTCTCCCAGTGAAGTTCTGGTAACAGCCAGTTTCTGACTCTTATCAAAAACAATATCTCCATTGCTGTTTGCCACCTGGAGTCCCATATATTTATCTGTGCTAAGCGCGTAATCAACAGTTTGTCCTTCTCTTATATGTACTCTTCCTTCAAAGCCATTATACCGGGTAATTGCCGCGCCCACTATCATCATAATAAATGCCAGGTGAAAGGCAAGAACGCTAAGTTTACTTCTGCGATAAAGCTTGAAAGTAAAGATCTGACCCACCATATTAACTATCATTAAGAGGAAAATCAGCTCAAACCACCTGCTTCCATAAACAAGCTGCCTGGCTGAAGCAGCACCATAATCATTTTCAATAAAGGTTGCAACCGCCATTGCAACAATGAAAACTATAAATAAAGCGCCTGTAAAGACAGGCGAGAATAAATATTTCAACTCTGTTTTAAATCCTTTTTTATCCATTTTCGCAAATCATAATAAGTTTATCTTTCTTAAGTATCTCGAAATCGTGACCAGCTGAACTAATAATACCTTCATCAGAAAAGTCCTTTAGTATCCTTACAACGCTTTCCTTTGCCATACCCGACATTTCCGCTAGCTCCTGTCTTGTAAGTATCATATTAAACTTGTCACTTTCAAATATCTTATTTGCCAGGTAAAGCAGCAGTTCCGCCACCCTTCCCGGCATCTTTTTCTGTGTCATGCTAAGAAGCTTATATATATTCTTTTGTGTTTCATAGCTCAGGTCTGTCAGTAAAGATTCAGCAAAGCATGGGTTAGTTTTTACCATTTCCTTAATGAACTTTGTATCAATAAAGCATGTTCTGACTTCGCTTAAGGCAGTTACACTGAAAATATGCCTTGAGTTTGTATATAAACCCGGACCAATAATCATCTCTCCGGGCTTTGCTATACTAAGGATAAAGTTCTTATTACCCTGCCCTTCCATATACAACTTGGCAAGCCCGGAAGAAAGAAAAACAGCATCAGATGCAGGCGATCCCTGCTTAAAAATATTCTCACCCGGTTTAAAGCTAGCCTCAAAACGGTTCTTGTCAAGAAAACCAAGTTGATCCTTCTCCAGTCCCTTAAAACATTTCCACCCTACAACGCAGTCAGCGCAGTTACAAAGATTATTATTTGCCATATCAGTATGACTTTAATTATGGTGTAATTATACTGCTGTTTCAGGATAATTTATCATGCTATTATATGCTCAATAACATTTGCCTTGTTGATATTTATCAATTAAGCCATTGTAAAGTATCCGTATTACAAAGGTATAACATCAATTACAATTTTGAACATCAATACCTAATTATATCTACATTGCGTTAACGAATTAACAGTAATTATTGTTCAATTTTAAAATTAATAAAACCATGAAGAAATTATCTTATTTATTACTAGTACTTGCAGCAGTGATGTTTGCTTTTGCTTCCTGCGAAGGACCGGAAGGACCAGCCGGACCAACAGGACCACAGGGACCGGAAGGACCACAGGGACCGCAGGGTGATGTTGGTGCAGATGGCACAACAACCTGTGTTCAGTGTCATGACAACTCGACCTCTATTTCACTGGCTTCTTTCCAGTATGCAATGTCAGGTCATGCTATGGCAGAAATCACAAACTACGGAAACAGAGATTTTACTGAAGGTGATTGTGCAATGTGTCATGTAAGCCAGGGCTTCCTGGAGTATTACGGAACTGGTACCGTTGTTGAGGCACCATACACAAACCCACAAAACACAAATTGTTTTACTTGCCACGAGATTCACGAAACTTTCACAGCTAGTGACTATGATCTTACATTTGGAGGTTCATTTGCTCTGATGCAGGGTGGAACTTTTGATAAGGGATCTGGTAATCTTTGTGCCAAATGCCACCAGTCAAGAACAGTAAGCCCAATGCCAGAAGTTGCTGGTTCAGGTGTTACACTTGCTTCAAACAGATGGGGCGGACACCATTCACCAAATGCCAACGTTGTTGCTGGTGAAGGACTCTACGAAATCGTAGGATCGACCGCATATCCTACAAGTATGGCTCACTATGTAGGTAACGCCTGTGTAACCTGCCATATGACTCCTGCAAATGGAAATGATGCTGGCGGACATACATGGAGCATGGAGTATGATTACCACGGAACAGAGACCTTTAACTTCAATGGATGTACTGCATGTCATGCAGATCAGTCAGGCCAGATAACTAAAATGGAAGACCTTATGGCTGAAGTTGAGGCAGACCTGATGACTCTCCAAAACCTTTTGGATGATGACGCAGTTAATATTTATGATCCAGGTAATGGCCGTAATATGACCGGAGATTTCACTGACGATATAGCCGGAGCATATCTTAACTGGCAGCTTATTCTTGAAGACAAGAGTTTAGGAATGCATAACCCTGCTTATGTAAGGGCTATTCTAGCTAACTCAATCGAGGCAATGGACGCGATTGTTAATCCCCTTTAAAATAAAAGCAGGTTTACATTGCAAAACATATTAAAAAGGCCCTCTTCGGAGGGCCTTTTTTAGTTATCTAAGATTGGCTTCGCCGAGCTCTAATCATTCACTGGCCTTTGGCAAGTTCATAGTTTTCGATTCCAGATATCAGATTTTTTATCTGGTCTACATATCTACTCAACCACCCCTCCACCCAACTGCTCTCCCCCCTCTTTTCTCTTTCCTCTTTGCTCTTCCCTCTTACTTCTTCGCTCTTTCTCCGTCCACCGAAGCTACGAACTAGCGAAGGTGGAGCTCTTTGCCCTTTGCCCTTTGCCTTATCTAATAAGAAAGCGTGACCTCATAAAGAGATCACGCCTTAACTGTACTATTCGTTCTTAAATGTTACTACTTTTTATTAGCATCAAGTCCCTTACCTGCCTTCTTGATTCTGAAAAGACAAATAATAGCATAGAGGTAATGTCCCCATACGCCGGCAAGCATAACTGAAAGGGTAATAATCATCCATAGCGGTGCAATCTGAGTCCATAGAGCCCTGTGGCTCTCGGCTACTGCATGAGATGAAGGGACACCCCAGTTTGTCTCAATCCTTTTCTCAACGTTCCCAAATTGCCAGTGATCTTCTATTCTGCCTATAACAACAAGTTTACCGTGCTCATCTCCTGGTATATCATCCGGAAACTCAACACTGGCAACTCCATCTTCAAAATAAGCCTGTCCAATAGTAAGAAAGCTGAACATTCTGGGTACAAATACATAAACTTCTTCGTCGCTAAGCGGAACCTTTTCACCATCGAGCATTGTATAGGCAGCCAGATTCACCATCTTACCTTCTTCTTCACTCTCGCTAAGAGTCATTTCAAGGATAACATCCGTAACTGTAACCTCATTCATGGCCATCTGTATATTATCCTTACCCTCAAATTCTGCATAGAACCACCAAAAATTTTCTTCATCGGCAGGCAGTACTTTGTCTGCAGGAACAATATATGTGGCTATACCTTTTTTACCTGTTACAGCTTCACCGAGAAGTTCCTTATCGTCTCTATTATTGGTATAAAAACTAACCATAAGACCAGGAAGAGCTTTTTCACCAAAATCAGTTGCGTCATAAATCCTGGCATTAAGGGTTCTCTGACCTTTTGTATTCTTAAGATATTTAAGCTCCATATAGGGGCTTATAATAAGATCTTCTTCGTCCTGGGCAAGTGCCCTCGCAGGTCCAACAAAAGCAGCCAGGCACAGTAGTATAATTATATAATTTCTTGTCTTCATAGCCATAGCTGTTTAGAGTTCATTATTTTCGTCAGCTTCTTCCATATCTGATATTGAAATCAGTGGAGCTATTTTGGATATTAGCATCAGGAAGATTCCAAAAACAGCCACTCCGGCCGCAGTTAACGCCCATTCTACCCAGGTAGGTGCATACTTAACGAACTCCATCCTATTGTCCTGAATTGGAAGGAATGGTGTTTCGAGAGTAGGTACAATTATTATATACCTGTTAATCCATAAGCCAAGCAATGCAATTATAGCTGCCAGAACAATATTCCTTATTGTCCGGAATCTCTTAAAAGCCACAATAATCATTGGTACAAGAATTCCAACATAGTTGGCCAGGATAAACAGGAAGTAGTAATCCTCAAACAACTTATCAATAAGGATTTTATCCATCTTAACAGAACCATACCATTTTGTAAGGTAGTCGCTAAAGGTAAAATAGCCATAGAAAGCTGCTATTATACCTAGTATATATCCAATGTTAATAAAGTGTTTCAGCGTAATATATTTTTCAAGCTTATATATCTTCCTGAAGATCTGCATCAGCACAATAAGCAGACCTGCTCCTGAAAAAACAGCAGCTATTACAAAATACGGTCCGAAGATAGTGCTGTGCCAGCCGGGCTGAAGTGTTACACCAAAAATCCATGCAAGAACGGAATATACGATAATTGCTATAGCAATAATCATAGCAGCCATTATATCCTTGGCTCTCTTAAGAATAATATATTGCTTTTCTGTGCCCTGGTAACCTAGTGCGAGGAAGCGATAAAGTTTTCTCTTCCAATCCTTCATCTTTACATCTTTTGAATCCCTCAGGATTGCAAAATCCTCCATAAAAGAAAGATAAAGAAAAAGGAATGCACCTACAAGGTCAGTGATAATAGCCACTACGTCCCATGTAATAGGCGACTGTATTCTGGGGTGTGTAAAAAGAATATAGAGCCTGTCGAGTCTTCCTATACAGAAGAAGATAAAGAAAGGCCCGATACACAGGGCTATTACTGTAATAAGCTCGGCAAATCTGAGAACAGGTGCTCTCCATTTCGCCCTGAAAAGGTGAAGTGATCCTGATATAAGGGCCCCTGCATAACTGAGACCCATAAAAAAGATAAAGTTAACGATATACAATCCCCAGACTACATTATCCCTCATCCCTGTTACTTCGTGTCCTTTATCGATCTGAAGAACCAGCGCATAGATTCCAATTGCAAAAACAATTACAAGAAATCCAAATATTATATACCATCTTTTAGAGGTACCCTCGATTTCGGATGTCAGATCCCGCACGAGACTTTTATTATTAATTTCCATCATAATAGCCTGCTTTTATTTTTTTACGCCGCGGGGTCCGGCATTTTTATACCTTTCCTTAACTGATTCATCCAATGCATCCATCCCGTCCTCATAAGGGAACAGTCTGTCAGTTGGAGGCAGATAGTACACACTCGGGTGAGTTCCGAGCGACTCGAGATACCGGTATCCATGTTTCGCTTCCATTGTCCTGGAAAAGCGAATCGTTTCGACTCCGTTGGTAATAGTATCTTCAACAAGATCTCCGAAATATATTGCTCCCATAGGACATGCACTTACGCAGCGGGGTAACATATCATCTCTCAGTCTGTCGGCGCAGAATACGCATTTACCAACAGTACCTTCTACAGGCGGAGTATTTAGCTCAGGATCATAGATATGATCTTCGGGCACTTCAACTCCCGGGTCTCCCCAGTTAAATACCCTGGCAGAGTAAGGACATCCTGTCATGCAGAACTTGCATCCAATACAGCGCTTGCTATCGACCAGCACAATACCATCGTCCCTTTTATAGGTTGCTCCTACTGGACAGACACTTACGCAGAGTGGATTGTCACAATGAAAACAGGGTCGGGGAAGCCAGTATGGTGATGTATGCTCTGAATCCTGCAGCGAATAAATCTGCATCCACTCATGACCCTCAGCGAGCATATGTCCTTCCTGGCATGCATCGACACATTTCCTGGCGTTTGCACATTTCGCCAGGTCGATAACCATAACAAATTTCCTGTTTGGTAAGCCTTCCCTGGCTATTTCGCGCATTTTCTCAGTGTCGGGTTTTACAGTAGACAGAGCTTCCGGATCGACTTCAACAAGTGTGCCTTCGGTTGTAAGAACTTTCACTTTTTTCCCGGGTGAAGCACTTAATTTACTTCCGGTAAGCACACCTGCTCCAGCAAGTGAAGCTGCTCCTACTCCAACACCGAAATTTTTCAGGAATTTCCTCCTGGAATTTTCGGGTTTCTCGTTTTTGTTCATAGGCCTGATTAATAGTTATTAATTAATCATGCTCCTCGTGGTAACCGTTTATCATACTTTTAAAAAGCGTCCCCGGCTTATCTCCCAGAGTGCATGTGTATATATGAATAGCTAAAAATACTGACAGGAAAAAGCCAACTGCAATATGTAAAATATCTGTTAATAATAATCCACTAACACCTAAGAACTGTTTGATAAGCAGCTCTGGGAAGAGCAATCCCAAACCTGAAATAATAAGCAGGGGCATACCCAGGTACATAACCAGCACATAAAATAATTTTTGCAGGGGATTAAACTTGGAATCTTCCGTAACTGGAAAAGGATGCTTTGCTCCTTTTTTAAACATTCCAAAGGCGTAAAACATTGCCTGGCTTATCAGATCCTTAAAGAAGTTTTCCCGCTTAATTTTATAGTGCCTGCTGTTAGTCCCCATAGCATTACCCAGAAGGAAGATTATATAATTACCGATAAGGATAACAGCCATAGTATTATGCCATGCAATAGCATGATCAAAACGTATCAGGGATACTTCGCCTCCCCTACCTGCAAATTGTATTGCAATGCCTGTAGCGATAAGGATAAGGAATAACAAGGCATTAATTATATGCCATATTCTGATCCAGACCGGGTATAGAAATAATTTTTTTGCCATGTTAAACTTTCTTTATTATTCTTATTAGTATATGAAGACATATAACTGCTATAACCCCTCCAAAGATTATAAAACTAAGCAGGTTCAAAATTTTATTCGGGTTAGCACCTATAACGTAAGACTGGTTAAGTATGACAGCATTCATATAACCGCCATCTGCCCTGAACTCCTTGCTCTGATATTTATACAGAGTTGTCAGAAGCCTTGAGTCTGTCGAATGACATTCAGTACAATTCCTAACTGCCTCCTCCTTTGGCAAAATCTTATGAGCAACAAGCATATCCTCATTTACCTCGGTATGACACTCAATACACCTAACATTAGCAAAGTGCAGAGACTCATTAGGCAGCCATTCGTGGTTGGCAACATAATTCACCTCTTTACTATCTGTAAGAAGCTGGTAGTTATCAAAATTACCATGACACTCAAGGCAAATATTATTGTCGTACAATATCGTTGCTTCAAGATTCTCCGTATTACGAATATTTATCTCGTAGCTATGTGGATTATGGCATTTCCAGCATGAAAAGCCTTCAATTTCAGCATGAGTACTCTCCTGGTACTCAAGGTCGATATTTTCAAACTGAAAATGGGCATAGGCCTCATCGTATGCATGACAGTCTGTGCATGAAAAATGCTCTTCAAGCCTCTCATATGTAGTATGCGGGAATTTATTAAATTCATAAGAATGACAGTCTGTGCAGGCAAAACTCCAATGGTTCGACTGGTAATAATTATCTCTGTCAATATAATAATCCCGGCTCATGTTTCGCTTTGCCGACACACCAAGAACCGTATCTGTAAGTTGGTATATAGCTTCCCCATGGCAGATGAAGCAGGCTTCGTTATCCTCGGCATAAACATTATTTGCGATGCCTTTTTCAACTACAACAGGCTCCTCCGGATCCTGCATCACGGGACTATTATCAACCGTTAAGAAATTAACAGAAAAAAGAATAGGTATTAATGCTAAAAAGATCTTCATGGATTGATTTATATTTTATTTAGAACCTTACAGTAACATTTAATCCAACCAGGAATTCTCCCTCAGTAAAATCATTCTTATTATAAACGAAATTTCTCTGTCCAACTATCCCTTTATAGTTTGCAAAGAAGAGCTGGAAAGCATGCGTTGCTGTTCCTTTCTCCCATCCAATAGCCAGCTGAGGCTTAGTCTCTGCAAAATTATCCTCTCCATCGCCATCTGCATCAACATCAGGTGTAGTGAACAAATGATCATATTCAAAGATTATAGAATGCTGTGAATATCCAATAGTATATTTTCCACCAGCATGCAAACCAAAGTTTATATTCTCATAACCATTCTCGACAGAATTGAACCAGATAAAAGTAGGTGCAAGCTGCATTGAGAATGACTCCGAAAATTTTCTTGCCACAATTAGCTGATTGAAATAGGCAAGCTTATGTGTTATCTTAAACTCCTCCGGAGGTCCAAAAAATTCATCTGAACGTGCCTCAACTCCAATATTGCCGTAGTATGAAAGCGAAACAGGCATAGATCCTGACTCTGTTTGCTGAAGTATTGCATACTTGGCTGCGAAATCCCAGTAGCTGTTATCCTTAGTGACGCCGGCAGCGAGCATTAGCTTATCTGTTATACCATAGTTAATACCCAGTCGTATATTGGCTGGTGAGTAAACACCAAATAAGGTTTTCGCACCATTGGTTATCTTATCAAAACGGTGATGTATCTCGAATTCCATCATCCCTTTATAGGGAGTCATAACTGTCTGATTATCCATAAGGATGCTGGTCTCGAAGGTCATATAAACAGGAGTATTCTCTTCCTGGGCAAAAATTGGCAAGGTCAACATTGCCAGTAACATAAGTGATAATATCTTTTTCATATTTTCTATAATTAATAGGTTCGGTTAGTTATTACTGTTGAAGGTGTATCCAATCTAGCAAGGTAAACAGATCCATGTAGTTCCATGTACCTCCATGCTCCGGATCGGTTATCTGGAGTGACACAACACTATTCTCAGGGTCACTTGCATTAATATATGATGCTAAGGCACTCTCCGAGTTAGCAGCTGTCAGGTCAGGAGGTATAGTTCCATCATGACAGGAAGCTGAAGTACACCCGTTATTGTCAAATAAAGGTGCAACATGAGTGTCATAAACAATCGGCCTGGGTCTGACCGGATTCGGACTCTCGTTTACATCATAGTCCCATTTTGGTGGGTCCCATTGATGCTTATCGCAGGACATTAAGCCCAGCAATAACACCATGATTACACCGGCGACTATATAAAATTTATTTCTCATACTTATGATATTATAGATTTAAAAAACTTTGAATTTTCAATTGTTAAATATATATCAATAAAAAAAAATGTAAATGCAATTCCTAAGATTCGATGGCATGATTTGCATTGATCTTTATCTTAAAAAAAAATGACCTATGTCAATATTGGCAATTTACGAAAATTAAAGGAATTGAACTTATCGATCTATATGACAAACAATAATTTATGAACAGCTCTTAGAGTGTAAAAAAATATTAGAAGGCCATGCTTCAAAAACAGGGGGAATAGTTAGGAACCATCCCCCTGGTCTGATCTCTATTTATTATAGTATTTCATTGCCTCCGGCAGGAAAGCTTTCATTTCAGATATTCTTGTTGCATCTGAGGGATGAGTGCTTAAAAACTCGGGTGGTTTAGATCCGGAACTGCCTGACATCCTTTCCCAGAATTCAATTGCAGCTTCAGGATTATATCCGGCCATAGCCATAAAAATTAATCCTAGCTTATCGGCCTCTTTCTCATGTTCTCTTGAGAAAGGAAGTATTGCACCGAATTGGGCTCCCAGTCCATAAACACTATTAAAGATAGTTCTTGTTTCTTCGGGTTTACTTCCAAGGGCTTCGTTAAGCGCAACTCCTCCCAGTTGAACAACCAGCTGATGACTCATTCTCTCATTACCATGCCTTGCAACTATATGAGCTACTTCATGACCAACAACAACAGCCAGTCCGTCAGGAGTTTTTGTAAAAGGCAGTATTCCCTCATATATTGCTACTTTTCCTCCTGGCATAGCCCATGCATTAGGGGTATCGTCTGCAAAAAGAGTAAATTCCCACTCATATCCACTTAAACGTGAAGCCAGGTTATTATCAGAAAAATATTTATTCACAGCTGATGAGATATTCTGTCCAACTGTCGAGACCATTTCCCTTGAGCTTATATTTGAAGAAACAGTGGCTTCTTGCTTATATTCACTATAAGAACTAAAGCCCATTGCAATCATTTCAGTTTCAGGAATCAAATTAACCTGTCTCCTCCCTGTTAGAGGAACAGTAGAACAAGCAGTAAGAAACAGCATAGCTCCTATCAACAAAACATTGCTAAAGCTGGTATGGAACATATCAGAGTTTTTAATCATCAAGTAAGAAAGTTTTCCTATGCACAAATATTATCCTAGAACTTATAGCTGTTGTCTTCGATAATCTTATCTGCCAGTCTGCGCCTGGCATTTTTAACATTAACGGGTGCCACAGCAGTCAGCTCATCAACCTTTACAAGGTACTTATCTATATTTTCAGTTTCTGTGAGTGAGTTAAACGCATCTTTGGCAGCTTTATTGACCTTAGCCGCAGCGTCATAAACATATACATCAAGAATATCTCTGTAAAGATCGGCAGACCCTTTAATCTGCTCTATCTTCTTAACTCTTAGAGCTATAGACTCAGCCACATAGATCTCCATCATAATATTCGAAATATTAAATAATATCTCCTGCTCATGAACCAGTTTCTTGCCAAATTCAGAAGATGCGGCATTTATTGAAAGAAGAGCTATTTTCTTAAAGTTTCTGATATAGCTAAGAGCCTGCTTAAAGAAATCATCTCCCTCAGCTTTTTCAGCTTTAAGCGAATTTAAGTCACCGGCCAGTTTTTGAGCCTCTCCAAACATATCAAAATCACCTTTCATGGCTCTCTTCATAGCAGTATCAACAACAAGTAACCTGTTGATCTCATTTGTGCCTTCAAATATCCTGTTAATACGAGAATCCCTGTACCCACGCTCAACGTCCATTTCAGCAGAGTAACCCATTCCTCCATGAATCTGTACTGCCTCATCTGCAACATAATCAAGCATTTCAGAGCCGTATACTTTAAGCAAAGCTGCTTCAACAGCATAATGAGCTATAGCATCTATGGCAGCTCGCCCGACATCGCAACCCTCTGTCTTATATTTTGCCATAAGATCATCGATATCCTTACTTACCCTGTAAGTAGCTGATTCAGCCGCAAAAGTTCTTATTAACTGATCGGCCAGTTTAAATTTAATAGCTCCGAAATTTGCAATATGAGTCCCGAATTGCTTGCGCTCATTGGCATATTGTACAGAGTCGTTGATAGCCTTCTTGGCTGCTCCAAGAACATTAGCACCCAGTTTGAGTCTGCCCATATGAAGTATGCTCAAAGCTACGCGGAAACCTTCTCCCCTCTTACCTATCATATTCTCTACAGGCACTTTCACATCGTTATAGTATATCTGGGCGGTTGATGATCCCTTAATTCCCATTTTATGCTCATCAGGACCAACAACAACTCCTTCCAAATCTTTCTCAACTATAAATGCGCTAAGCACGCGATCATTATCGACCTTTGCAAAAACTATTTGTATATCGGCAAACCCGGCATTTGTGATCCACATTTTCTGTCCGTTCAGGATATAATGTTTTTCATCTTCAGAAAGGGTAGCATTGGTTTTGCCCGAATTTGCATCACTACCGGCACCCGGTTCAGTAAGACAATAGGCCCCTATAAGTTCACCTGTAGCAAGTTTTGTAACATATTTCTGCCTTTGCTCATAGTTACCAAAATACATTATAGGTAAGGTACCTATTCCACAGTGGGCCATAAAAGCTACTGAGAACGAATGAGCTGCACCTATTGTTTCGGCAGCAAGCATCTGCGTAACAAAGGACTGACCAAAGCCACCAAATTCTTCGGGGATGGAAATACCCATCAGGCCTAATTCTCCCGAGCTCTTAAGTTTCTTAAGCATCAACTCCCTGTCTCCCTTATCCAGGTTATCAAGGTCGGGGTAGACTTCGGTCTCAAGGAAATCCTTACATGTCTGAGCAATCATCTTTTGCTCCTCGTCGTACTCTTCAGGAATAAAAATATCCTTGGGCTCAACTTCGCATACCAGGAATTCACCACTTTTTAAGACTTTTCTGTTTTCCATTTTTATAGATTATAGTTTTAATATTCTTTACAGGTCAAGTGCCTCAACAATAATTTCGGCTATATCGTAGTTTTTTATGTCTTCTTCTCTGTTCTTATACTTCAGACCATCTGTCATCATCGTCATACAGAACGGACATGAGGTTGCTACGATTTCTGCATTTGTTTTAAGCACATCTTCTGTTCTTTCGATAAAGATTTCCTTATCTCCCTTCTCTGCCTCCTTGAACATCTGTGCTCCGCCGGCACCACAGCAGAGGGCTTTACTCCTGTTCCTATCCATCTCCAGCACTTTATTACCCAGCTCTTTTAATATTGTCCTTGGCTCATCGTAAATACCATTTGCCCTTCCCAGATAACAAGGATCATGATAGGTAATCGATTTCCCGTCAAATGCTTTTCTGTCTATTTTAAGCTTTCCATCCTTTATATTCTGATCGATTAGTTCCAGGTAGTTTATTACCTCATATTCCCCGCCCAGATCAGGGTACTCATTTTTGAAAATATTATAGCAGTGCGGACAGATTGTTATTATCTTCTTCACTTTATAGGCTTTTAGGAGCTCTATATTCTGGATAGCCTGCATCTGATACAGCATCTCATTCCCGGCTCGCCGTGCAGGGTCGCCTGTACATGACTCCTCCTTGCCAAGAACTGCAAAATCTATATCGAGGTAGACCAGTAGTTTCGCAAATGCTGCTGTAACCTTTTTGTACCTGTCGTCGAATGCTCCTGCACATCCCACCCAGAACAAATACTCTGGCGTTTCTCCGGCCGCAAATCTGTCGGCCATCACCGGAATTTTTACCGCGCGAGTTTCCATACAGTTATATCAGTTTTTAATTTTTATTTCCAGATTATCGGCCCACAGCATCCTGTCTTCATTTGAATACTGCCAGGGAGCGCCATTATTCTCAATATTATTGAAGGTTGCCTTTATCTCGCCGGGTGCAGAAGCCTCTTCCATAACCAGGTAGCGTCTCATATCAACAATTAGGGTTGGATGATTAATATTTATCGGGCATTCCTGGGCACATGCATTACATGTTGTGCAGGCCCATAATTCCTCCTCACTAATATAGTCTCTTAATAATGACTTATTATCAATAAAATCCTTCCCGTTTTTGACCATACCGGGCCCCTTTTCGTTCATTCGGCTCCTCACATCCATTATTACCTTACGTGGTGAAAGAAGCTTACCTGTAAGATTAGCCGGACAAACTTCTGTACATCTTCCACACTGTGTACACGACAGAGAGTCGAAGTAGTTTTTCCAGCTTACATCTTCAACATCTTTTACTCCAAATCGCTCAACAGCTGTTTCTTCAGCAGAGGCAGCAAAAGCTGTTTCAGGGTCCATCATAAGCTTTACTTCCTTAGTTATACTATCCATATTTGGAAGTTTTCCCAGAGGATCAAGACGTGAAAGGAAAACGTTTGGTACAGATAAGAAAACATGGAAATGTTTTGAATAAGGAAGCATATTTGCAAAGACAAAGATCAAAAGGATATGGCTCCACCAGAATATTTCATGCCAGTTGTGAATGCTTTCTGCACCTGCAAATAGTGAAGCAAACATATTGCCAACCGGGTAATATCCGAATATATCTTCACCCCCTGCGTCCATCAAGGCAACATAGGCGGCATTCATGCCCACCAGAGATACCATAAGCAGGAAAATCATTGTCAGCGCTATATTGGCATCAATATGTGAGCTCTTCTTCATCTCAAGGCCTTCGAACCTTGAGATATGCATAAAGAGTCTGCGACCCAGGAAGAGTAGTATCAGAAAAGCTATTAGCAAGGCAAATACATCACCCGATGCAAAGAGTATTGTATATAGGGGTCCGAGAAAACCGAGAGCCCTTTCAGTACCTGCCAGTCCATCTACGATCATTTCTATGCTACCAACAAGTATTACCAGGAAACCCCAGAAAACAAGAGCATGAGCCAGGCCGATAAGAGGTTTTCGGAAGATTTTGGTCTGCCCTATTGCAACTTCCAGCATTATTCTGGTACGCTTCCAGATATTTCTTACAGGGAAAGTTTTTCTGGTGAAGCTAAAGAACTTTAATAGCCTCAGCACTGTATAGGTAAAGACTCCAAGAGTAAGGAGAAGCGCCAGGGCAAAAACTATTTGTTTTGTCATGTTAAGGTTTTTAATCTGAACCTGAAATCAGAAAATATATCTATTTATTCTTTGCGGCTTTAACAGCTTCAACGAGCTGGGGTAAAATTTTTGAGGCATCACCAACAATACCATATTGAGCAGTCTCAAAAATCGGAGCATCCTTATCTGTATTTATAGCAACTATATATTTTGAAGAACTTACACCTGCAATATGCTGGGTAGCACCTGATATACCCGCTGCAATATACAGGTTAGGTGCAATAATTTTACCTGTCTGACCCGTATGTTCTTCATGAGGTCTCCATCCTTCATCAGAAACCGGTCGTGAGCATGCTGTTGCCGCTCCAAGCACTTCCGCAAGTTCTTCAAGAGGGCCCCAGTTATCGGCAGATTTCATTCCCCTGCCACCTGATACTACTATTTCAGCATCTGTTAGCAGAAGTTTTCCTTCCTGCTTCTGAACATCCTTAACTATGGTAAGCGGATCTTCACTAAGATCGGGACTAAAACTCTCAACAGCTGCATTTCCACCGCTCTCTTTAACATCAAAGGAGTTCTGTGCAAGAGTGAGAATCTTAATATCTGACTTAATAACAAGTTGTGTAAAAGCATTACCCGAATAAGCACGTTTTACAACTGTAAATGGATCGAGACTAAGGGGAAGCTTTGACACCCCTGAACCAAGGCCTGCTTTCAGACGCACTGAAAGACGTGGAGCAAGAGCCTTACCCAGATTATTATTTGCAAGAACGATTATTTTGGCTCCTTCTTTCTTAGCTACTTCTGCAATAATTGAAGTGTAAAGCTTATTATCCAGCACTTTTACCTTATCATTACTAATTGAAAGCACCCTGGATGCACCATATTTACCAAGTATCTGAAGTTCGTCTTCACTAACTTCACCAATTGAAACAGCCGTAAGAGACGATCCCATCTGTTCGGCAATAGTTGCAGCGTATGACACGATTTCAAAAGTCTGCTTTTTAAACCTGCCATCCCAATTCTCTGTATAAACTAATACTGACATATCTGTGATTTTCGTATTATTAAATTAAATAAGCTTGGCTTCATTTTGCAGAATATCTATCAGCTCCCCAGGCTTATCTGCATCGAAAAACCTGCATGCTGCCCTGGCTTCAGGTAAGGAATATGATTCAACAAGAGTAAGCGTATCAACATCAACAGGATCAAGCACTTTAATTGGCTTAGACCTTGCCATCATAATACCTCTCATAGCCGCAATTCTTGGCTCTCTGGCTATACCTTTCTGTACAACCGCCACAAATGGAGTAGGAACATTGACAATTTCCTTACCACCATCTATTTCGCGAGTAATTACAGCCTCTCCGCCCTCGATATCAAGAGAAGAGACAGCCGAAACAGATGGAATATCAAGAAATTCTGCCACCATACCACCAACTGTTGAACCATTATGATCGCTTGATTCAATTCCACACAGGATTATATCGTATCCTTCATTTTTTACAACTTCAGCTATCTGAGCAGCAACATAGTATGCATCGCCCGGATCTGCATTAACTCTTACGGCATCGTCGGCCCCAATTGCAAGAGCCTTTCTTATGGTAGGCTCCGACGCCAGCTCTCCAACATGAATAACAGTTACCTTTTCAATCCCTGCATCGGGCTTTTCTTTTAATTCAAGGGCTCTGGTCAGTGATAATTCATCCCATGGATTTATAACCCACTGTATACCCGCTGTATCAAGCTTAGTATTGTTCTCAATGAATTTTACCTTTGTTGTGGTATCAGGAACATTACTAATACAAACCAAGATTTTCATTAATATATAGTTTTTAATTAATTGAATATTTTCTTATAAAGCATTGGATATAAAGACATTAACTTAAGTAAATCAATAAGTGTCTTTAGAGCGAACAAATATATAAAAAATTGACTGACTAGCAAATCCGAAATAAATGCTATATACAGTAGTTCGAAAATGATATTCTTGCATCTAACTAAATATCTGATCTTTGCAGATATTGTTTCAGAAATCAGCCTATATTGTTCGAAAACTTATTTAGATAAATTCAGAACAGTTAGTTGCATAAGAAATTACAACTAATTTCCTGGTATTAATATTTAACTGTAATTTCGCAGCCTTAAATCAGATAAGATTGAAGATAATAAGAACATATGGCTCCATAATTCTGGCAACCCTTTTCTGGGCTTTCTCATTTATATGGTTTAAGATAGCCAATGAAACATACGGGCCACTTACTATTATTTACTGCAGGTTAATTATTTCGGTGGTTCTGCTTTCTTTGTTTCTTTACTTAACAGGCAGATTTGAGAAAATAAGAAAGAAAGACTGGAAGTTCTTTCTGCTTATGTCCTTTTTTGAACCCTTCCTTTATTTTATTGGAGAAAGTATAGGTTTAACCTTTGTTTCTTCAACTACTGCCTCTGTGATAATTGCAACCATACCAATATTTGCGGCAGTAGGTGGATGGATTCTGTACAAAGAAAGACTAAAACTTATAAACTATGCCGGTATAGCACTTTCGCTGACCGGGGTGATTATATTTGTATTAGACAGGAGCGGTGCTCTCAGGCTTGACCCAAGGGGTCTTGCATTGTTATTCCTGGCAGTTGTATCAGCTTCGGGCTATACACTGATCTTAAAAAAGCTCGCCGGCAATTATCATCCAATATATATAGTTAACGTTCAGAATATTATCGGTGCAATATTATTTCTGCCGGTAATCCTTATTTTTGAATTAGACTCTTTTACGAATTTTGTTTTTAATTCAAGATCATTTATTGCAATAGTTGAGCTGGCAGTTTTTGGTTCATGCGCTGCTTTTATTTTATTTGGCTTTGCTGTCAGAAAGCTCGGAGTAACCCGTGCCAATGTATTCTCGAACCTGATTCCTGTTTTTACAGCAATTTTTGCATTTATTATCCTTAAGGACAGGTTTTCCATTCAGAATATTATTGGGATGATAATTGTAATTACAGGCCTGTTTCTTTCTCAGTGGAAACGCAGGGCTAAAAAGGGTAATAAATCATTTCTGGCAGGTAAAACAGCCTGAGTTTATTTATTAAGACTAATTATAAGTTTCTCTTTTGCTATTACTTCTCCTTTATTTCTTGCAACTAGTATGTACATCCCTTTTTTCAGATGCGAAAGCGATATATAAGAGTCTCCACTGATAAGTTCTGAATAAACCACCTGTCCATATAAATTATATATTTCCACCTGTAAGATATCAGCAACACTTATATGGATAAAATCCTTAACCGGGTTGGGGAAAATGCTAATTCCGGGGAGATTTATCACATCATCAGCACCCAGTTCCGGGTCATAAAAATCTTCAAGGTTAGTGAAATAATGTTCTTTCAGGAAGGCCAGTACAATTGTTGAAAGGTCATATGCAAAATCCTGTCTCTGGTACTCATTAAAACGTATGGCCCTGTTGCATTCCATTTGTACTCCATCAATCATTCCTCCTGACTTTGATCCATGCCGGTCGGTGTTATACCCTCCGCTGAAATATGCATCTGTAGGAAATTCAAAATACAGGCTGGGAACGGCTGTATATCCCTCGTTCTCGAGCATTGTCCCAAGTGACTGATCGCCCCTCAAAAGCTCCGTGAAAGTAATACCATTAATATTATTTGCAACCAGGCTCCTGATGCTGCTCTTATCCTCATATGTTGATGAATTAAGCTCAAAATCAGACAATTGCAGCTCTGTGCCGCTAAGGAGGTAACCAAGTTCAATGCGTTCACCATGACTGCTTTGTCCGTGCAGGTCAATAAAAAACCCTTTCTGGTAATCTCGCGTTACTATCACCTTTGCACTATCAATAAATTTTTGATATTCTTCCCAGGATATTTCAGCCAGGGCATTTCCGCAGGTGGCTTCATAAACTTCCCTGTTAGGGTCGAGCTTAAGCCTTTTCAGATGATTTATTATCATATGAGGATACCTGCCTGTTTTTTTAAATATTTCATCTCTAAGTTCCTGCGATAGTTCCAGAGTGTAGGAGTCGCTCACCGTTGTCCCGCATGTTCTGTCAGGTAATTCCCCGGGTGTATCATATCCTCCATGGGGTACTGAGATAATTAATGGCAGGCCTCCACACATATATTCTATATAATTATTTCTGCCAAAATAAGACTCCCCTTCAACATAGTTCTGTGCTGATAAAAAAGAACCTGTGAGAAAGGCTATTAATAGAATTAGCGGATATTTATTAAATCTATGTCTCATAAAATGACTATTATTTATCTTTAATCTTTGAATAAAGGAGTCTCCTGTTCATCTTAAGATACTTAGCTGTTCTGGTCTGGTTATTACCATGAAGGGCCATTGCTTCATCGATCAGCTTTCTTTCCAGCAGGCATATTGTTTCTCTGAATGACAGTCCTTTTTCTATATAAGACAGTAAAGATATTTCGCTATTGCCGTAATGATCTTGCAGTGGAAGCTGATTAATTGTAAGCACTGCATCATTTGTAGTAACAACGGCACTGTGTATCGTGTTTTCCAGCTCCCGGATATTACCGGGCCAGTTATAGCGGTAAAGCATTTTATATGTCTCTTCAGAAGGCACCATTTTCTTATCCGGGCTGTATTTAGACAGAAAATGATCGAGCAGCAGATTAATATCTTCCTTTCTTTCTCTAAGGGGCGGAACATTTATCCTGACAACACTAAGCCGATAGTAAAGATCTTCACGAAACTTACTATCTTTTTTATCAGGCTCTATATCCCTGTTGGCTGAAGCAATTACCCTCACATCAACTTTTATGGGTTTTACTCCTCCTACTCTGAAAAAAGATTGATTCTGCAATATTCTGAGCAATCTTATCTGGAGTGATTGTGGCATACTGTTTATTTCATCCAGATAAACCGTGCCACCGTCGGCAATTTCAAAAAGGCCTTTTCGCATAGCGTCTGCACCGGTAAACGATCCTTTCTCATGTCCAAATATTTCACTTTCAAGCAGAGATTCAGAAAGAGCGCCACAATTTATTTTTACATAGGGTTTATCCGCCCTGAGTGAATGCCTCTGGATTGCATCTGCAATAAGTTCCTTGCCTGTACCGCTCTCGCCGTAAATCAGTACAGTTGCTTCTGAAGGGGCAATTCTTCCTATTAGTTTAAATATATCCTGCATCCTGGCGCTTCTTCCTATGATTGTATTTAAAGTGCTCTGGCCTGCCGACTCATTAACAATGCTCCTGAGGTTTTTAACCTCATTAAGAAGCTTTTTATACTCGCATGCTCTCTCTACAATCATCAAAAACTCATCCAGCTCAAAAGGTTTCTCCAGGTAGTCAAAGGCTCCCAGCTTAATAGCTTTCATTGCTCTCTCACTCGTGCCAAAAGCAGTAAAAATTATTACCGGAGTATCCGGGTATATTATTTTCATTTCTTCCAATACATCCAGTCCGTTTTTTCCGGGAAGATTAATATCGAGGATAACAAGCTGAGGTTTTTCTTCCCTGAAACTAATAACTGCTTCATTCCCGTCCGAGGCCTCAATAATGTCATATTTATAAGAACCCAGCAAATCGGCAATATTTTTTCTCATCGATTTTTCATCATCGACAACCAGTACTTTTACATTTGATCGCTCATCCATCACATTACTGCTTTAGGGGTAATTTTATAGTACATTTTATACCTCCTGTATCTATATTTGCAAGTGCTATTTCTCCATTGTGAGCTTTAACTATCTGATCTGAGATAGCCAGGCCCAATCCGGCTCCTGAATCTTTCAAAGTAAAGAAAGGTACAAAAATCTCATCAAAGCATTCCTCAGGAATTCCTGCACCATTATCCAGAATCTGAATAATTATACTTTTTTTATCCTTGTCGTAGTCCGTAATAACAGTTATTTTACCCCCTCCCTGTGGCATCGCTTCATAAGCATTATTAAGTATGTTTATCATTACCTGCTTTATTGAATTCTCATCGATCATAATACGGGATAAATCCGGATTAAATTTCCTTATAACCCTCACCTTGCTTCCTGCTTTCTCATAATCCAGAAAATTCAGTACATCCTCGAGAAGAATATTAATATCTGTTAACTTCAGGTTTTTCTCAATTGGACGGGAAAAGATTAATAACCTGTTTACAAGGGATGAAAGCCTGTTGATTTCATCAATAACCATCTGCATTGACTCAGGGGATATTTGATCCGGCACAGATGTTTGACTTTCAATATCTTTCTGCCACATTTGTATCCTTGTTTTGATTATGGCAAGTGGTGTTTTTACTTCATGAGCAACCCCCGCAATAACCCTTCCGAGTGATGCCATTTTCTCTTTCTGGATAAGTTTCTTTTCAAGTAGCTGTCTTTGCGTATTCTCATCTGCAATTGTATCCAGCATAATGTTCACGCTTTGAGAAATATAAGTAAATATCCCCCATCTCTCTTTAAGCCTGAAAGAGGGATTCTTTCCGACTTTTTGCAGCTCCCTTTTAATCCCTCTTATCTCTCCTGCCCATACCAGTGAAATTATCATTAATACAACAAATCCAAATACAGAAAAAATGGCTATTATATATACTATTTTTTTCAGTTTTATTACCGGTAAATCATTTTGTATATGTATCCTTACCCATATGGCACCAACAGGTCTTGAGTCATAATAAACAGCCCTTGTTGCAAGTGGAAATACCGCAACATTAAACGAATGCACGCCAATAATCAATGTATCTGCCATAGCTGAATGCAGAGCCTGCTCTTTAATAATATTATATGACCTGGGAGGGGGTCCGTACTTGGGGATGGGAGGAGGTGAAGTAGGAAATGCATATCCATAAAACTCATCCTGCAGAATAAGATAAAATCCACCCTCAAGACCATCAATGTCATTCATCAGTTTCTCCGAGACTTTTACCAGCCTGCTGTCAAGATCCCTTGATTCGGTCGGACTAAGATCCCTTTTGTTCAACAGACCTTCATCCCCGAGCCTTTTTATCTCTTTCGACCCGGACTCGTACAGGTGATTAAGATAGGTTCTGCACACCTCCTGCTTTTTATCTATCAGCTTCTCCTCCAGCCGGCTCAGAGCCGTGTATATAAGTATAGTAACTACTGCAACCACAAGTGTGAAGACAATAGTATAATTAATTAAAGTCCTGTTAAATCTGGGTATCTTCATATAATTTGCTAATACAGCTTACCAAATTAGTAAAAAGCGATCAAACAATAATGAAAGAGTCTATTTCAAATCCTCGATTCTCAGAATAGGTCATCGACGATCTTATAATTTCGTATAGCTGTTGCTATTGATGGAGAGGATGATTCAAAAAATCCGATCATAGCCTCAGCATTTAAAAGCTTTACCTTTGAAACAACAGAATACAATATCACGGGATTACTGAATCTGTTCCTGTTCTCCTCAGTAAAAAGTATGTTACCCATCGTATTATTGGGATTCAAAATATGTCCTGGTTTGGTTGTGTACTCGTCCAATGCCTTTTTCCACAAATCGTATGAATACCCGAAGTGACTGCAATTCAGACTTATGTCGACAGGCTGGGTTAAGTCTGCTACCTGTCCGAGTGCTTCACTCAAGTAAAAGGTAATAAGTAAATCTGTTTCCTCTCCTGAAGGATCCTGTTCGATATAATTTTGAAGCTGCGGGCAGGCAGTATTAATTATCCTGCTCTGATCAAAGCCCATCCCCAGCAGGATATTTTTATGTGTTCCTTCTTCAATAGTTGTTTCTGTTCCAAAAATAATAACCGACGATTGTGGATTTTCCTGAAGCCTGTCACTTATTAGTTTTATTCCCGGATCAACAATACCAATAACGGGTGGATTATCTTTCCCTGATGCAAAATCGGTACTTTTTATCAGTACCGACAGTGTATTGCAGGCAACGAAAATCAGATCGGGATCATATTTTGCATCAATACCATTAAGAACCCTGTTAAACATATCAATTTTTTCTTCCCTCGTCTGCAGGGAATTATATCCCGATTCTGAGTCGAAAAGTGCATTTGCAAAAATAAGATCCACACTTTTAAAGCTCCCCGATTCTTTTAATTTGGAGGCTATATCACTCATAACGGACAGTCCCCCAACACCTGAATCTGTAATAACAATACGTATACTTTCCCGGCCAAGGATCTTATCCAGTTCTGCATAGCTGTTATTAACTTGAGCTACTATAGAAAACATAGAAGCAAATAAAAAAAGAACAGCGCTTAGCTGAAGCTTTCTTATTATAATCATTTGTGTCACTTTTCCCGTGTTAAACATCCTGATCAGTGGTGCAGACCGCTTTGTCTGCACCACTGAGGGATGTATATTTAAATATTAATCAAAGATCCATAAAGGATCTGTCTGATAGTTGACAATAGGTACATTATCATAATTGTATGATATCTCTGATTGAGGATATGGGAACCTGACAGGTATCGCTCCCGCTCCGGCTACAGGTGTTAAAGCCGGATATCCTGTACGCCTGTAATCATCATAAGGTACCACAGTAGAATACATAGCAATGTATTTCTGAGTGATAATTTTCTCCAGAGTGATTGAAGCTCCTGTCTCAGTCCTGATATTTGCATCAAGCCAGGCTTCGTTGTCGGCACCTCCTGTAACGTAAGCTACAGAAGCTTCGACGGCAGCAATATATGCATCAGCCGCTGCATCAGCATCAGGAACAGATTGCTCCAGGTAACATTCTGCCTCAATAAACTTCATCTCTGCATACGAACTAAATAATACAGGTGCATCAGGGCTATCGTTATAATCTCCCAGGTCTGAAACATTATCATCTTCAGATCCAGGGGTACTACCTACGTAGACACCACCACTTAGATCAGCATAAAATGGCAATCTTGGATCGTTGACTCCATTAAGCATATCTATAAATGTTGATGCCATTACTATATCAGCTCCCCAGGCAGAAGTAGTATTATACTGATAAATAGGGCCAGACTGATTATTCTCGGTACCAAAGCCAAGTTTGAAATCTTCTCCAGAGTCAAATGATGCGGCGGCATAGGTAAGAGCGTCAGCATAATTACCACGATAGAGAGCATATCTTGCCCTGAATGAGTTAGCTGCCTTAATCCAGTCGCCGGTATTACCATCATAAATAAGATCTCCTTCAATATCAAAGATATTTTCCGTACTCTGAAGATCTGTTATAGCACCACTAAGGAGAATATCAATAGCAGCATAAACATCCTGCTGGGAGTCGTATGAAGGGGTAAGCACACCGTCACTCCCGAGGAAAGCTTCGGTATATGGGATATCCCCAAAGAGGTTGGTTAAAGTACCAAGACTCATTGCAAGGCATACTTTTGCAGCTCCGCTATAATGAGGAGAGTCAAGTTCATATCCCAGTTCAATTATCTTAACGGCATCCACCATTCCCTGGTAGTACATCCTTCTCCAAATATCATCGGTATCGGTAGAAGACAGGGAATAGTTAGCTTCACTATTGGAGTTACGTGCAACTCCATTAATCTGCTGTAGAAAAATAGCCGAAGTTTTGACTGCCCGGTTACCACCGATATGATAAGCCAGTGCTGATTCCATTGAAGGCATCAGAAGTTCGACAGGAACTTCTGACGGAACATCGGGGTCAATGTTAATATCTGTATCGATCCACTTATCGCATCCTGTGAAAGCCAATACCGACATTAACAATGTTAAAATTGTATATCTAATATGTTTTTTCATTTTATTAAATTTTTAAGTTCAAAGCTAACTAGAATGACAGTTTAACACCAAACAGGAATGAATAAGATCCCGGGCTGGCAAAATAGTCAAAGCCCTGTCCGTTAGAGGCTCCATAAACACTTACTTCAGGATCTCCGCCTTTATATGGAGATATAGTCAGCAGATTGTTTCCTGAAACATATAATTCAAGGTTAGACAGATGTAATTTCTCAAGCACATTCTGATTAAATGAATATGATAATGTTACCTCTCTGAGCTTAATCCAGCTGGCGTCTTCTACAGCCTGAGCGACCTGCACCTCCGGCACTAAATCCATTTTCGCCCCTGTACCAGCTCTGGTCTTTTACAACTTCAATTGTATTTTCCACTCCTGACGTTACAACATTCCCGTCTCCGTCGAGGTGTCCGAGAACTCCTTCAAAAACTGTGGGTGTTGTACGGTCAAGGGTTTCTTCCGTAAGACCATGATAATTAAGCCTGAATCTTGTTCCATTATTTACATATCCTCCTTTTTTGATATCAAGCAGGGTAACCAGGCTGAATCCTTTAAAGGAGAAGGTATTGTAGAAGTTCATAGTCCAGTCGGGACTTACCTTGCCCAGAGCAACGGTTTTTGTTTTGTCGGTCCACGGGAAGCCGTCAGGATGACTATCAGTGGGGTCATCATTAATTAGCAGGTTCCCATCATCATCCCTGTAAAAGTCAAACCCGAATATTGTAGGATAATCGTAGCCAACTGCGGCATTTATCTGAGCTTTTGTATCACCCTCCAATTGAACAAATTCAACATCTTTTGCCAGTCCGGTCACAGGGTTCTTCATCTTGGTGAAGTTAGTTGTAAACTCCCAGGTAAAATCTCCTATTTTCACCGGCACAGCGTGCAGGCTCAGCTCAATACCCTTACTCTCCATGGTTGCTGCATTAAGATAGGCAGAAGAATATCCTGTTGATCCTGAAATAGGTACAGAGAGCAGCAGATCGCTGTTTTCATTATAGAAATAAGAAGCATCCAGTCCAAGTCTGTTCATAAAGAACTTCATTTCCAGTCCGACCTCGAAAGAAGTCTGTTTCTCGTGCCTAAGATCTGCATTACCAATGGTGTTACCAACTGTAAAGCCGGCATAGCCCATAAATGGGAAGCTTATTCCACTGGTATAAAAATCATCGGGTCCTGCTACTCCATAATATGATGTAGTTCTGTATGGACTGGCAATGTTAGCTGTCTTTGCCCATGATGCCCTCAACTTACCAAAGGTTAAGAAAGAAACATCCTTAAGGGCATCAAGTTCTGTAAAGATAAATGATGCACTAACAGATGGGAAAAGAGCATCCAGGTTATCCTCCGGCATTGTAGTCGACCATTCGTTACGCAGGGTTGCACCTATATAGAGCATACTCCTGTAATCCACACCTAAATCGGCAAACAGAGCGGCAGTTCTGTACTTGCTGGTTCCCTGACTCGCTGTCTGGGCGCTTGTATTATCAATATTATACAGCGTTGGAAGAGAGAGACCATCTGTTGATGCTGTCAGATAATTGTAGCTCTTCTGGAACATATTCTGTCCGACAGTAAGATTAAATCCTATATCTTCTGTAATGTCTTTATTAATTATCAACATTACGTCTGAATTAAAGTTAGAGTGGAACTCTCTTCTTTCAGTCAGGTTACCATCACGACTCCCTACACTATTCCAATTATAGATTGTAGCATAGCCCCTGTGAAACCAGTCTACACCAACATTATATGAGAATGTTAACCAATCGGTAAGTTCCCAGTTAAGGAAGGTATTACCAACAAACCTGTTATTCTTGTCAAGCTTGCTCTGTTCATAGGCTGTCCAGTAGGGGTTATTGTAACTTCCATTAGGTCCCCTGTGGGTTCTCTGTGTTCCATCGGGCAGCTTATAGCCTGCTGAATTATCAAAAGTAGGCGGCGTTCGGTAAAGACCGAGTAGGCCAGATGAGGTACCTCCTTCACGAACAAGATTATTTCGGGTATTGGCGTACATTACATTGGCACCGGTTTTAATCTTATCAGTAAGCTTGGTATCAGCATTAAGCCTTAAAGTAGTTCTTCCAAAGGTATTGGTCGGAATAATTCCTTCCTCTTCAAGATTACCAATTGAAAAATAATAGGAAGAATTTTCATTTCCGGCTTCAATACTCACATTATTATTATAACTAATTCCTGTCTGGAAAAAATCATACTGGTCATAAACATTAACCGGATCACCTGTTGCATTTGGATCGTTCATGCTTACGATGGCTCCATCAACATCAATAAGGGGATGTGTCCAATCTGATGGATCCAGTGAATAACTGCATGTATCGACAAGCGGACCCCAGGCAGCATCATATTGTGATCTCCAGTCTCCATTTATACCCTGTCCGTATTTATTTTGGATAGGAATACGTCTTCCAAGCTTTTTTAATGCCAACAGATGAATGCAGGCTTACCTTCATTTTCTGGTTTACTGCACCCTTCTTGGTTGTAATTACTATAACACCATTAGAGGCCTGTAATCCGTACAGAGCAGTTGCCGCACCTCCCTTTAAGACTGTCATTGTGGCAATATCTTCAGGGTTAAGGTCAATACTCCTGGAAGATGTATAGGTACCCGACTGTCCTGAGCTACCCCTGTAGGACTGATCAGTGTTTATAGGCATCCCATCAATAACAAACAATGGCTGGTTATCTCCTGTAAGAGAGGCGGCACCCCTTATTGTCATATAGGTTGAGGCACCAGCCGAACTCGAGGTACTTCTGACCGAAACACCTGTAACCTTACCGGCCAGGGAGTTTACGATGTCGCTGTTACCTCTTTTGTCGAGTTCGCCGGATCCGACTTCCTGCACGTTATAACCCAGGGCTTTTCTCTCCCTAGTTATGCCAAGTGCCGTTACAACAACCTCTCCGACGCTGAGGTCGCTATACTGCATTACGCAGTTTACAACATTCCCTCTTACAGGAACTTCCTGAGTTTCCATTCCAACGAATGAAAAGATCAATGCTTCGGTATTTTCGGGGACACTAAGAGAATAGTTCCCCTCTTCGTCTGTGGTAGCAACAAGTGTGGTACCTTTAACAGACACTACCAGGTACGGCAAAGGATCACCATTTGGGTCGGTAACCTTTCCCGTAACCACTCTTTGCCCGTATGCCTGTAGCATAGCAACTGCAAAGAAGGCGAATAAAAATATTAACTTTTTCATAAAAATAATTTAGGTTAATAGGTTCATAATGTGTTATTTATATATATTTACTTAGTATGAAAACTATTCTTTATTAAATATCTTTCCTGCCAGGGTCCCTTCCCTTGCTTAAGAAACATACCGGAATAAGACATATAATTAATATAATACCTATTGCCAGTTTATTTGAACTTGTTGAGCTATACAGGTTTGTAGATTCTGAGTATTGTATCCCTGGTGCACCATCAATACCAAACCTGCTCGCAAGGTCTTTCATATTCAACATATTTATAAAAGGAACTCCTGATTCATTCAAATAGCTCATTACACCTCTTTCTTCATCATCACAAATATGCATTTCCCTGTTGAGCCCATTCGGAATACCAAGGGTATGGCTGCAATTTCCCATTGAGGCCTGGTTACCACCAATATTTATCAGCAGGGAAATTTCACTGTCATTAAGAATAGAGACCCTGTACTTTATCGATTCAACAAGACTTTCAGGAATAAATAAATCGACATTATTTCTTTCTGCGGCCCTTATTAAGATATTTCTTCCATCACCATATAAGCCAAATCCCGAATCATCATCTGCACCCATGGATACCAAAATGGATTTATATTTCAGGCCACCCTTTGATATAAGTTCATTCTCCATATCTATCCATGTTACTTCAGGTTGATTTGCACCATAGGTTGAAGCCGCCAGGGAACTCATCACAACGGCATCTATGCCTGTTGTCTGCACAGCCGCAAGGCATGAAACAGCAAGGGCAGGAAAAGATCCTGACAGAATAATACCTGCTCTGTCATCCTTTTTAAGACCTGCTTCATAGATAAACCTTACAAAAAGAGCTGCAAAATCCGGATTGGTTGAAATTTCCTTTGCCTCAAGTGATCCCAGGGAACTTGTTATATCGGACCATTCGTCACCAATCATAAAACTATTAGCCACATTTGAAGAAGCATCGGATTCGATTCGCCTTTCCTGTTTAAGGTCGCGAATAATATTAAACCATTCCTGTGCAAGATCTGCAGCAGAACGCATTTCCTCTGTGTGTTTTAAGGGCATTTTCTTCCTGTAAAAACGATCTGCACTGAAAGTCCCGGCGAGAAGTACTGCAAGAGCTATAAGTAATTTAATATTCAGATTCAGGTCTTTCATACAATAAGCATTGAGCATAGAACAACAAGCAGTGTAACTATACCTGTAGCGAGCAGTGTTGGTATAACTTTCTGCCGGTCCATTTCATTAGCTATTAATCCGGGGATAATGTATCCTATTGACTGAAGATCGAGTTTCATTATATCCATGGGCTGGATAATATTTTCGATAATAAGTTTTATAGCAAAACTCAGTAATACAGCAATCAGGAATTTTCTTCTTCCATATAATATGGTAGCAGAAGAGAGGTATCTAATAATAAGAAAAACAACAAGGGAAATAAACAAGGTCATTGCTATTTTACCCGGATCATATAAAAACAGGGCCAGGTATGCAGGTGCAATAACGCCACCAGGTGATATTCCTGTTAACTCATAAAACAGGAACCCGATAATCAGGCCAAGTATAAATAATTGCAGAATCATATAAGTTCCTCCATTATTATTTTCCCCTGACCGCCAATATTTCCCAGTCCTACCAAAAAAGAACCATCATCCAGCAAAGAATCCAGTTTATTCTTAAGATTCCCAATGTCCTTATTCTTAAGGGAAAATATTCTTTTTTCATCCATGCCCGATTGTTTAAGTTTTTTACAGGCCCTCCTGGCATGTGTTCCGCTTATAAATACCAAGTCGATATCTGATCCCGTAGTGCTGATCCATGAGGTAAGCTGATCTGTTCTCAGGGGTCTGTCTGCCCTTGTATTAAGAAGAACGGAGAATTTATTATCAATATTAAGTTTATCCTTCCAGTATCTGATAAATGACCCGCTAGATTCGACATCATTTACCGAAAAACCATTCAGAAATATAAATTCCTTTTTACCTGTATTTATTAGATGGGAAAGAGGTTCTTCATTCTTCAGCGAATTAAGTATATATTCTTCTGACAGCCTGACATCCAGGCCCGCCAGTTCGCAAACCTTAAGGGCAATATCCAGGTTTTCAGAAAAAACCCCGTAAGGAAGTCTTTCTTTATCTCCTGAACCTCGTGAAGAGGCAACAACAACACGGGACTGCCTTTTAAAAGCTTTCTCTTTAATAAGGTCAATAAATTCCGATTCAGTACAGACAACGGTGCTGTTTACAGGGATGGCATTACAAATTGATTCAGCCTGCTGCCTCAGGCTGCTACCCATTTGCTCCCTGTGATCGTCTCTTATATTGGTAATAACATAATAATGAGGTTTAAAGATTCTGCTTTCAAGTTGCTGAAGCTCAGGAGAAATTGACATGCATTCCAGTACAAGACATCTTACGCCCCTACGGGCAGCAAGCCTGATAATGCTGAATTGCTCCTGAACTCTGGCAACACCTTTTCTACCTAAAACCTGAACCTTACCTGACGAAATTATTGACGGGGTAACCCCTGTAATTTTTGCCATTACGGCAGGCTCAGCCGAAGAAAGACCTGCCGCGACATATTTTGTAACTGAAGATTTCCCCCTTGTTCCGTTAACATGAATTCTTAGCTGTAATGATGTCACACACCTGCTGATTATCTTTTTTTCGATAAGCAGAAGGCTTATAGCAACAGCTAGTATGACAATTGCAAGAATCATATTTTAACCTACTGAATTATATCACCGATATTCCTATAATATTTTAATCCTGCTATTTTTAATAATTAAAACCCTTTCGCGATTCCACCTCTTCTTTTATCTGCCGATCCATAATAAATTCCTGTTTCAGGATCAACATATATCATCTGTGCTCCACCAAAATAGAGGTCTATTCCTTCGTATACTTTTAATTTATGACCCTTTTTCTCCATCTCTGCTCTTACTTCGGGTTTTATTCCTGATTCAAGATGAAGAACCTCATCGTGCTTAAGACAATAAAAACGAGGAGCGAGGTTTGCCTCTGCAACATCCATCTTAAAATCAATTACATTTGTAATAAGCTCGAACAGGGTTCCAATTATTCTCCCGGCACCCGGACTTCCAAGAACAAGAAAAGGGCTCCCGTCCTTAAGTATAATAGTAGGAGTTATAGAACTTCTGCATTGTTTACCATTATCAATAATATTGGGAGAATTCTTATTGACATACGAATAGTTAGTCATAGCGCAATTAAACATAACTCCCGAGATGGTTTGTGCAGAGCCGAAGAATAGTCCCAGTGTCTGGGTAAGAGCTACCGCATTGCCATCTTTATCAACAACCGAGAGATGAGTGGTATGGCCACCAATCATTTCCGGTTCGGGCTCGTATGCCGACATAGTCTCCGAATTAAAATTAATAGGATCACCAGCCACAGTTTCCCTATAGGTAGGAGGATCAAGTTTGTCTGGATTTATAGTATTAAATCTTGACCTGGCATATTCCTTCGAAATCATAACATCTACAGGTACTTTAACAAAGTCCGGATCGCCAACATAGTCATACCTGTCGGCATACATCAACTTCGAGGTCTCAGCCATCATATGAAAGGTTTGTGCAGATTCGCTGAAATGACCCGAATTTTTAAGATCGTAATTTTCTATCATATTCAGTCCCTGTATCAGGGTAATGCCGGATTCCGGCAGGTTAGCAGCAAGAACATCAAATCCCCTGTAGGTGCCTTTAAGGGGCTTTATAAATTTTGGCTTATAGGTGGCAAAATCTTTTTTTGTAAGCACACCTCCCCTTTCCTGTATTGTTTTTACAAAGGTATCTGCATACTTACCCTTATAAAATGCCTTGCTTCCTTTTTCAGAAATAGCTTTCAGCACTTCCGCAAGATCCCTTTGCACAATTATATCACCTTCCATTTTTGGAAAACCATCGTCTGTAAACGTAGCTGCTGTAGCAGGGTCTAAATTCACAGTCTCGATATTATCAAGTATTAGTCCTGCCAGAGTTCCATCAACGGCAAAACCATTCTCAGCATGGCGAATAGCCGGCTCAAGTATTTTAGATAATGGAAGTGTTCCAAACTTCTTATGTGCCATTGTCAAGCCCCCTACTGTACCCGGTACTCCAATAGCCTTTGTTGTTCTGGCATCCCTGCTGCTTACAAAATCAATGCTCAGTGCATTCTCAGAACTCCTCCCATAATAATTAATAAAGTAAGATTCTCCGGTCTCCTTTATATATATCACCATTCCTCCACCACCTCCTATTCCTGATCCGTCGGGTTCAACAACACCTATGGTAAATGCCGCAGCAACAGCTGCATCGATGGCATTGCCTCCACTTTTAAGCATCTCAAGGGCCGCTTCTGTAGCCAGAGGATGTGCGGTCGCCACCATACCCTTCTTTCCGCTGGGTGTGGATGCAGACTGTGCAAACAATGCCTGGCTGGAGATTACAGCGAGTAGCAGAATAATGTTTATTACTTTTTTTCTCATTTAGCTTAGGTTTTGCCTTGGTTATCTAATAATGTAATTTATTTAAACAGGTCAGCCATCGGTCCGGCTGCATCTACAATCTTTTCAACCAGTGTTAGTGGAATATCATTCTTTTCAGCCAGGTCGGAAAAGAAGCCGTCCTCATCAGCCTGTTTTACAACTATCATAGTCTTAGCATTGTCGGCGACCAGGGTATTGAATGCATCGGACTGGCCCTGGCGACGTGCATTACCTCCAATATGCATAAGTACAATAGGTATATTCATGCTATTGGCCTTCTTAATTACTGCTTCCACCCTTTCATACTCTTCCTGCTGACTAACGCCTGCGGCACCAAGACCTTTCGAACTGAACCCTGGTACAATAATCAGAGTTTTCACTCCTTCCAGGTCTGAATCTTTAGCCATCAAAACAGTATTAGCTTCGAGTTTCTGTCTCTGAGCCAACATTTTAACAAGTTTTACATCAGCGCTCTGACCTGCTGATGAAATCAAGATTGGCTGCTCAAATTTCTGAGCCTTAATAGTTGATGTTGAAATAATTGCCACTAACAAAAGCGCAATACGAAAAATTGATTTTCTCATTTTATTATTTTTTAATTATGTAAATACTTCCCTACTCCGTTAACCATCAAATCATCATAAGATGGAAGACCTGAAAGTTCAATGGTCTTATCCGGATATGCCATATTATAAGCATTAATAAGTTCTACCAGACCTGTTATATGACGCCCTACGCGGTGTTCCATAGGTTCGCCGGCATCCTCCCTGTACGCTATCCTGAGAGCCCCTGATTCCTTTGCTTTTTTATAATTTTCGCTTTTACCTGTTAAAACTAGTTCAACATCTGTCTTCCCTCTCAGACGTCCCATGGAAGGATTACTTGTCTCCATCAGAAAGGGTATCGCATCAGTATAATCACCCCACTCCCTGTGACTTAAACCATGAAAATTATTAGGTGACAACTCCGGAGAAAATTGCAAGCCTGCAAATTCAAGTCCCAGTACTGCATTCATAGCTATATCTTCGTCATCTTCATGGTAGACAATAACATTAACTATAGGGACTTCAGGAGATGACTCATGAATATCAAATGCTATATCTACACCTTCCTGTTTTATCAGCTCAACTACTGCATATGCAACTCTTTCACTAAGGTTCCCGTCAGCTCTGCCGGGATATGCACGATTTATATTCCTTGTCTCAAAGCCACTTAATTGCTGACCGGAAGGATACTGCGAAAAGACAAGTGGATCGGGCCACTGATGTAAAGGATTTGTAACTCTTGAACCCAGTCTGAATTCCCTGGACCCTCCTTCTGTTTCTATCTCGTAATGTGTGGGAAATCCTTCCATTGGATCACTGCACGTAAATGCACTTTTATTTAACCTTGGAATAATAAAGACCCGTCCTTTATCAACCTTTAAATTTTCTATAATAACTACCGGTGCCAGATAAGCAGCTGCTTCATTTGCATGAACACCCCCACCAATAAAGGCTGTACCTCCCGGTACTCCGCTATCGTATATATATACTTCTGTATCACCTGCCGTTCCTTTTATTCCTTCAAAGTAGTCACTTAACATAGCGACCCTTGTAAGTGATTCACTGGGGTAGATATCATCAGGTTGATGCATACGTCTGAATTCAACTGCTGATATTATAGCAGCCGTCGCAAAAATTATCGTTATTAAGATTGTTGATATATGATCTTTCAGCATAGCTCTCTATTTTATTTGTGCGAGACGGAGAATAAATATCATCAGAACCATGGCCATGGCAACCTTGCTCTTCCACCTTTTTTCTTTAATAAATTCGATTGCTACGATAAATGTTATGTAGGCAAGAATTATGGTATAGATAATATACATCATTTTTTATAGGTATTATGAGATAAAGTTTGAAATTTCCTGGGCAAAAACAAGAATAAGAACTCCAACAGCCATAGAGATTGCAATCGGAATAAGGCAAACTTTTAATATCTTGAAGTGATTCTTTTCCTCAACTATCTGTGAAGAATAAGCGCAAAGCAATGCTGGAGGAGGCATAAGATCACCCAGGGCTGCCATCAGAACCAGTGCTGCAGTTACAACAAGTGCACTCTTACCAATAAAAACATATACCAGCGGGACACCAATCACCGATGCAGAGCCGTACGCAGAACCCATAAATGGCATTATCGTGGCAGCCAGGTATCTAAGGCCCTCAGGCAAATTAAGAGCTACAACAGCAAGGTAACCTCTTACACCGGTAAGAGCCATGCTTTGGAGAAACATTCCGACTCCTACCAGAATAGCCATTACCGGCATCGCACTCCTGAGTGCTTCTCTGGATACTTTTATCGGCTTGATACCTTTCTTGGTAAAAAACCCCATTATAGCGCCGAGCATAAAAATCAGAGGGACACCCAGATGAGGCAGAAACTCGTGAAAACGAATTTCTGCTATCATATAAAGAATAACAAAAAACAGAGGAAGGTAAACAAAAAAGCTGATTTTGCTTTTTTTAGATTCTTCAAGAAATAATTCAACTGCAGATTTATTATATTCAGTCAGATACCTGAACCTGAAATATAGTGATATAATTATTGCAAGTGGGAAAGAAGCAATGAGCAGGGGCCCGGTAAAACCAATGTAGGGCATATCTACTCCTCCCCCTATTATCATTACAGGTATACTTATCGGAGGAGCCACTTCACCGAAAACTGCGGCCATTGCAATAAGACCTCCTACTGCCAGCCTGGGCATACCAATTCTTATAAGTATGGGAGCTGCCAGTACTCCTGTCGTCAGTATACATGTTGACGATAGGCCGGTTAACATGCCTGGAAACATAACGAAGAAGGTCAGGATAATAATTAATATTGTAGGACTCCTGTAGAACAGACGTAATATCCCGTCACTTATACCTTTCAGAGCACCACTTGCATCCATCACTCTCATAAAAATCATAGCCGAAGATATAATCAGGATTGCTTCAAAGAATCCAAAGCCTCCCTCAACAAAATGTCTTAACGGAATACCATCTCCGGCTATAATAGTTCCAATAATTGCTGCAAGCATAAGGGACACACCGGCCGGCATTTTTAATAGAAAAACGCTTACTGCAAATGTAGCAAGCATGCATAAGAGAATTATTAACTCCAGGCTCATAGAATAGGGATCATATTAGGTTAAGTACACTACCTGTAACCCAAATGTCATGCCAAAAGCCTTAACACTCTATCTATCTGTTATTTACGATAATATTACCCGGGGCTGTGCAATCCAAATCGGGTCGATTTATCACAGGCCGGCGGGATAAAAAAGCACACTTTGAGAGAGTGAGCAAAAAGAATCCGACAAACACAAAGGTGAGATAATAATCCCATTCAGGATTACAAATATCTCTCTAACTGAAACATAGGGAGAATATTACCCAAAATAAGTCTTTAAATCCTTATATATATTTATTTTGGTCCGCTTTTTGAAAAAGAAGTTGTATTCAATAAACATTTCCTGATATTAAGTATTATTTGTATGAAAAAATCATCTCTGGCTGCTGCAATCATTATCCTTTTTATTCCCTGCACTGGAATATCCCAGGAGCCTGCTCCATATAATAAAGTAATGGGCAGCAATAACTATGTTGAATTCGTTGAAGGTAATATGCCTCTGGTAATTTCTATCCCTCATGATGGCAACCTGATACCTGATGATATCCCAGACCGAAATTGTGCCATGTGTGCCGGGCACAGGGATGTTTTTACTATGGAAATAGGCTTAAGCGTCAGGGAACATATATATGAAAAAACAGGATACTACCCATATCTGGTTATCAATCATTTGCACAGGAGAAAGCTCGATCCTAACAGGGGGATTGAAATAGCTGCTTTAGGCAATCCCATAGCTGAGAAAGCATGGTATGAGTTTCATTCTTTTATCGATAGTGCAATATTTGAAGTTGAAAATAAATTTGGAAAGGGTTTATATATTGATCTGCATGGACACAGGCACAATGTTAAGAGAGTAGAGCTAGGATATCTCCTTGCGGGTGAAGAGTTAAGACTCGATGATGACTTTCTTAATGATGAATCGTTTTATGAGTACAGTAGCCTGAGACACCTTATAGATAATAACCTTAATTCATTGTCTTACGTAGAGCTACTTAGAGGTGAGTTAAGTTTTGGGACCATGCTTGAAAACAGAGGCTTCAAATGTGTTCCAAGTTTGCAGACACCCTACCCAAAAACTGGTGAGCCCATTTTTAGCGGGGGATATAATACAAAAAGGCACAGTTCTGTGTCCGGGAATAAAATGGACGGTATACAAATTGAGATTGACCTTGAGCTTAGATCAGATCCGGTAAGAAGGCCGGTATTCTCTAAAACTTTATCTGAAGTAATTGTTGAATATATCCAAACTCATATCTTTAAGGATATTGTAGAATAATCAGATTATATATACGTTTGTCATGGAAGGGATATTAATCCTTTTTCAAACAATGAAATATATTCTGAACATAGTAATACTGGTTTTCAACTTTGCAGTAAGGGTGATAGCTCAGACAGGAGGTGATAACACTTATGAATTTCTGAACCTGAGCACCAATGCCCTGGTTAGTTCTCTTGGAGGTATGAATGTATCTCTGACGTCGAATGATCCATCGCTTGCCTATTATAACCCGGCTTTGCTTAACAGCGATGTTTCCGGTAATATATCATTGAACTATACCAATTACTTATCCGGAATAAATTATGGTTATGCTTCCTACGCAAAGCATATAGACTCTTATGGCACTTTCTCTGCAGGGATAACTTATCTTAACTATGGCAAATTCGATGAGGCCGACCAGAGTGGCTTAATTACCGGAACATTTAAGGCCTCAGAATATGCCCTGAATCTTATCTGGTCGTATAATATCGACACCCTGTTTCATATAGGACTTAATATCAAGCCTGTATTTTCGCATCTTGATAAATATAGCTCGGTCGGAATTTTAATGGATATCGGAGGCTTATACCAGAGTCGAAATGGTCTGTACAGCACCGGTATAACAATCAGGAACCTGGGAGCCCAGATTACCAGTTACTCGGGAACCAGGGAGAGTATGCCCTTTGAAATAATTGCCGGGGTAAGTGCCAGGCTACAGCATGCACCATTCAGATTCTCTTTAACTGCACGACATCTTCAGAAATACTCTATGATACATGAGTCTGAAATGAAGGATGAAAATATGATTGAAAGGTATAAGGGAATCAGCGGGGTTTCAGAGAATATTATGAGGCACTTAATATTTTCAGCCGAGTTCCTTCCAACAGAGAATTTCTTTATTTCCACCTCTTACAATTACATGCGAAGAAAAGAACTGGCAGTATCATCGAGATCATCCACGGTGGGGTTTTCGTTAGGAGCGGGAATAAAACTTTCCGGTATGGAACTTAGCCTAAGCAGGTCAAAGTATCATCTTGCAGCTTCGCTTACTAATATATCTGTCCTGATTAAACCCGGATCGATAAAGAAGTCTAACTAAAAGGTTTTTGTTAACTTTGGCCAAAGTCAATTCTATGAAAAAGAAGCTTATTATTGCCGTAGACGGATATTCTTCGTGTGGAAAAAGCACGTTTGCCAGAATGATTGCAAAAGAGCTTGATTATATCTTTATCGACAGCGGAGCAATGTACAGGGCTGTAACATTATATGCGATCAGGAACGATATGATTGATGGTGAGCTCATTAACACTTCCAGTATTATTAATGCCCTACCCGGTGTAAATATTGATTTCAGATATAGTGCTGACAGGAAAATATATGAAACTTTTCTGAATAATGAGAACGTTGAAGAAGCCATAAGGAATGTGGAAATATCAAAGTACGTAAGTCCTATCAGCCAGATAAATGAGGTAAGGGAAAAAATGGTTGAACTTCAAAGAGAGATTGGTGTTTTTAAAGGGATAGTAATGGACGGCCGGGATATTGGAACAGTTGTATTCCCTGATGCCGATATAAAGATCTTTATGACAGCTTCCCCTGAAATAAGAGCCAGGAGAAGATTCGACGAACTAAGGGCTAAAGGTGTGGAGGTTGAATATAAGGATATTCTGGATAATATAAACTACCGTGACAGCTCCGATTCAGGAAGAAAAATAAGCCCGCTGAAGAAGGCTGAGGATGCGAGAGAACTTGACAATAGTAATATGACAACCGAAGAACAAATGGCATGGTTTAAGACTATTTTAAAGGAGCTAAGAGATGAGGATTGAGATTGAAAAGAGTTCCGGTTTTTGTTTTGGGGTCGAAAATGCTATTCTTATGGCGGAGGAAGCCCTTAGATCAGGAGAAAAAGTATACTCCCTCGGCCAGATAGTACATAACGAGATTGAAGTAGAGAGACTTAAAAAACTGGGGCTAATAACAATTGACCATGAACAGTTAAAAAAACTAAAAAACTGCAAGGTTCTTATCCGGGCTCATGGTGAACCTCCTGATACATACCGAACGGCAATAGAAAACCGGATTGAGATAGTAGAAGCAACCTGTCCTATAGTTAAGAAGCTTCAAAGCAGGGTTGAGAAAGCCTGGATTAAATCTTCAAAAACCGAGGGACAGGTCGCAATATTTGGGAAAAGCGGACATGCAGAAGTTAATGGTCTGCTCGGGCAGGTAAATGGGGAGGCCCTTCTGTTAAGCAGCCCTGATGATCTGGATAAGATAAATTTTTCTCTTCCCCTTACGCTCTTTTCTCAAACAACAAGGAGCAAAAGTGATTATAATCAAATAATTGAAGAAATAAGAACTAAATATAGTGAGGCAGGAAATGATCCTTCCGGCATGCTAAAGGTTAATAACACAATCTGTGGACAGGTCGCTAACCGCGAGCCTGCATTAATTAAATTCGCAAGCAAGCATGAAATTATACTATTTGTAAGCGGTACCAACAGTTCAAACGGAAGAATGCTCTTTGAAGTATGTAAAAAAGTTAACCAGTCCAGTTACTTTATTACTTCATTTGATGAAGTTAGTCCTGAGTGGCTCAGGGATAAAGAATCTATTGGCTTATGCGGAGCTACATCTACCCCCAGGTGGCTCATTAAAGAAATACACGAAAAATTAATCGAATTAATTTCCGGCACGGATAATTAATACACTCACTATAAAACGTATTTTTGTGAGTGAAATAGTAAGATATAATACTTAATTATGACAAAATTTAAGAAGATCGGGGTTTTAACCTCAGGAGGGGATGCACCCGGGATGAATGCCGCGATAAGAGCGGTTGTAAGAACTGCTATTTATAATAATCTTGAGGTAATAGGAATAAGGGAGGGTTATAAGGGTATGATTGAAAACCTGTTTGTTCCATTATTCTCAGACGATGTGAGCGATATTATTCAGCGAGGCGGAACAATATTAAAAACGGCAAGATGCAAAGAGTTTATGGAGGCAGAGGGGAGAAAGAAAGCCTATGATAATCTTAAAGCTGTCGGGATTGACGGAGTTGTTGTGATTGGCGGAGACGGAACCTTTACAGGAGCAAGGATCTTTAATGAAGAATTTGATATCCCTTTTGTTGGAATTCCGGGGACAATAGATAACGATATTTATGGAACCGATTACACCATCGGTTATGATACCGCATTAAACACAGTTATTGAGGCGGTCGACAAAATAAGGGATACAGCCAGTGCACATACCAGGATGTTTTTTGTAGAAGTAATGGGTGCAGAAGCAGGTTTTATTGCTCTCAGGAGTGGAATAGCAACCGGGGCCGAAGCTATTATTATACCGGAGACTCATGAGGATGAATCCAAGCTCGATAAGCTAATGCAGAGTGGCAGAAGACAATCGGCCAGCAACCTGGTAATTGTTGCCGAAGGTGACGAACATGGTGGAGCATATGCTCTTGCAAAAAAGTATAAAAAGAAATATCCCCAATATGATATTCGCATAACTGTACTGGGTCACGTGCAAAGAGGAGGATCGCCATCTGCTTTTGACCGGGTAACAGCTTCAAGGCTTGGATTTGCTGCAGTTGAAGCTTTAACCGATGATCAAAAGAGCGTTATGGTTGGTTTACAGAATAACGACGTTAGCCTTATTCCTTTTAGAAAAGCAGTTAAACTCCATAAGGATGTTAATCGGAGTATGCTTGAAATATCTGAAATTTTATCAAGCTGATTACTTAGCAAATATTTTATCGACAACAGCCAGGAGTTCATCACTCAGAACTGGCTTCTTTATGTAATCATCGCAGCCCGCCTCAATAGCTTTTACCCTGTCACCTGAAAGAGCTAATGCTGTTAGGGCAATAACAGGGAGGTCGGGCCTGATCTCCTTTATCCTTTTTGTTGCCTCATATCCATCTATACCGGGCAATCGTATATCCATAAATACCATTCCAATATCCTTATTCTCCTTAACATGTTCTACTGCTTCCAGTCCATCCTGTGAATGAAGTACTCTGAGACCCCTGTTTTGAAGAACCTGCTCAACAAAGAGGTAGTTATATATCTCATCTTCAACAACGAGAATCAGATTACCTTTCAAAGCCTCTTCATTTTCTTTATAATCGTCACCCTCGATAAGTTCAGGAGCGGATAGATCTAAGGGCACCGTAAAGAAAAACCGGCTCCCTTTACCCGGACTCGATTCAAGCCATATCTTACCTCCCAGCTTTTCTACATAGGCCTTGCAGATAGATAGGCCCAGCCCTGTGCCCTCATGTATTCGGCTTAGTTCGGGCTCAGCCTGCACAAACCTATCAAAAACCATACTCTGAATATTCTCAGGGATGCCCATGCCGGTATCTGAGAGGCAGAATTCAATATATTTATCCTTTCTTGAACAGCTCAGCTCCAGACCTCCATCATTAGTAAATTTTATAGCATTTGAGATTAGATTTGAGAGTACCTGTTGCAGCTTTGTTTGATCTGTTTTGAGTCTGCGTTCTTCCTCTTCAAGGCTGCAATAAATATTAAAATACAGATCCTTTTCTTCAAGACCTGGTTTATATTGCTTTTCCAATCTTTCCAGTAAGTGTACTATATCAAAGAAAGTCTCGTGAATGCTTATCTGGCCTGATTCAATCTTGGAGATATCAACAATATCATTTACAATATTCAGGAGCTGGATGGAGCTGCTCCTTATAATATTCATATACTCGGTGCGCTGCTGTGGTGCAAGATTATCACTTGCCAGCAATTCAAGGAAGCCGATAATACCATTCATCGGAGTCCTAATCTCGTGCGACATATTTGCGAGAAAGGCAGACTTCAGGCGATCGCTTTCCTCTGCTTTCAATAAGGCCTGTTTCAATTGTTCCTCTATTCTGACCCTGTAATCGATATCAACATGTATTCCAACCATACGCACAGGATTATTCTCTTTATCCCATTCCCATACCTTGCCTGATGCAAGGATCCATTTCCACTTATTATCAGAGGTAAGCATCCTAATCTCTGTTCTGTAATAATCTGTTTCTCCTGCATAATGCTTCTCTAGCTCCTTACCAACATTTTCAAAATCTTCAGGGTGTATAAAATCAGCAAATGTTTTAAAACAATATTTTGGATATTTCTTATTGAAATATGATCTCGTATACCCCAGCATCTGAAACCAGTTGTCGTTAAGAACCAGGTCGTCGGTCTTTGGATTCCAGTCCCATAAACCATTACCTGTTCCATTAATCGCGGCATCAAGACTAAATACATTATTTCGCAAATCTTTTTCAAGACTTTTAATATGGGTAATATCTGTAGCCAGTCCTACCTGTGCATATACTGAACCATCTTTATCCCTCACAGGTATTTTTGTTACCAGATAATCATATAATTTACCATCGCTTAACCTTACCTCTTCTTCATAGGTTTGCTCTACTCCCTGTTTAATAACTATTTCATCCGACAGATGGGTGTCCAGTTTTACAGTTACTTTCAGTTCGTTACTGGTTTTGCCCAGGACTTCACTTTCTTTCAATCCAAGTTTTTCGGTAAAGGCCCTGTTAATTAATATATACCTCCCCGAATCATCTTTTACAAATAGTATTGATTCTATACTGGAGATTATCTTCTGCAAAAAGTTCCTGGTATCTTCAACCTGTTTTGAAAGGATACGTGCACTGTCAATATCCATTAAGATACCTACAATTCTCAATGCCCTGCCATTATCATCCCTGCTAATAGCTCTACCACTGGCAAGCACCCACTTATAAATTCCATCTTTATCTTTTACACGGTATTCGCAACGGTAGTGCCGGGATTTACCCGCTACATGGTCGTCAAAATTAATTCTTACTTTTTCGTTATCATCAGGGTGAATAAGCCTGACCCACCTATCAATACCTATGGATTTATTCTCCGATTTAACACCAACAAATTTTTCAAATCCTTTACCAATAAGCACCATACTGCTTGATACATCGTAATCCCATATACCAAGCTCTGCTTCCTTAATGGCTAGATTAATGCTTTGCTCAGATTTCTTTAATTCAGCGGCTGCTTCAATCTTATCAGATATATCCCTTACATTTGCCAGGATGATTTGCCTCCCATGGTAGGTAATTTCAGAAATAGTTACTTCACTTGGGAATTCTTCACCATTCTTCTTAACATGTGTCCAGTTAGTAATATCCATCTTATCTTTAACTACTCTTTCCATGTTTTGACGAAGGGCATCGGCCGACCTTGTCCCGTCCGGTTGGAATTCGGCTGAGAGGTCCAGAGGTTTTTTTCTTAATAATTCTGAATGAGATCTGTACCCAAACATCTTGAGAGTCTGGTCATTACATAGCACAATTTTTTGCGTTTCCAGATCAAACAAAATAAGAGCATCTCTCGATGAATTAAAAAGATTCTTATATTCTGCCTCGCTTTCTACAAGCTCAAGTCTGGAAAATACTCTCTCTATTTTCGAATCAACATTATCCCAGAGTAAGGAAATAATATTTTTATCCAGTTCACTATATACTTCCTGCTTATTAGAAAGCCCAACCAGATACTTCGAATTATCACTGCCATTCAAGGCCATAAGAAGACCGTTCTTAAAGTCTGGGGCAAGGTTTTCTCCATCACTGTTGCTTAAGTCTTCCAATAAAACCGCTTTACCTGGTTTTATCCTATTTAGTACATTTCTCCGGTGAGATATATCTATATTATCTGGTAGAGATTCGTTCTGCAAAGAAATATCATTCTTAACCCATCTGATATCGCTCAATACCCTATCTTCCTCAGAATAAGAACCAAAAAAACCCAAATAGCTGCTGGTAAGTCTTACAGTCTCTTCGAGAGCCTTCAAAATTATTGATTCCGGATTGCCACTGGATTTTTCATTTAATATCCTTAGAGATACTTCCCTGGCCATTGACAGCATTTCTATCCTGCTAAGGTCTTTGGCCAGAATAAAATATGCTTCCTGACCATCCCATATACCCCTGTGAAAAGTAATTTCAGCGGGTATTAATCCTCCAGTTCTTGTTAGAAGCGAATATGCCCAGGTACCTCTGCCTGACCTTCTTACTTTTTGAAATTTATCAGTTATATCATCATGCACTTCCTCCGGGAAAATTATATTTGCATCCTTCCCCTTCAGTTCCTCCATATTATAATCTAGCCTGCTTAGTCCTGCCTTGTTAAGCTCAATAAAAATACCATCGAGATTAACTACTCCAAGCATATGATCGATTGTATTGAAAAAGGTTCGGAAATTCGTAAGCACCTGATCAGATTTGCTTCCAGGATTCTTATCTGATCTGCTATTATTCTCTCTCCCTGTCACTTTATGATTTTTTAGTGAGAATCAAAAATATGTAATTATTGCTATAAAATTAACTCATGCTTTGTGATATGCAATAATAAAGTCCATAATTATCTGCATTGCCCTAAAAATGGAAACCCTTGCTTTAGAATTAATATTTATCTTTACAGATATTCAAAATTTAAATCCAGAGTGGCTAAAATAAAAATAATTGGTCCTGCTTTTCCATACAGAGGTGGAATTGCTGCATTTAATGAGAGGCTTGCAAGCGAATATAGCAAACTGGGTCACAATGTAGAGATCGAGACTTTTAAGCTGCAATATCCCGGATTTCTTTTCCCGGGTAAGACACAATACTCAGAAGGAAAGCAAAATCCAGAACTTATAATTAAAAGAAGCATAAACTCCATTTCTCCATTTAACTGGATTCGGGTTGGAAGAAAAATTAGAAAAGAAAATAATGATATTATAATTTTTAAGTTCTGGCTGCCATTTATGGGTCCCTGCCTTGGGACTATTGCCAGGATAATAAAGAAAAATAAACATTCAAAAGTAATTGCAGTCCTTGACAATATTATTCCTCATGAGAAAAGGCCCGGCGATAAGCTTCTTACCAGCTACTTTGTAAAATCTCAGTCTGCCTTCATTGCCATGTCTGATGCAGTTATGAACGACCTTAAGCTTTTCAGCACGAATGTCCCCCGACTTTATTCCCCTCATCCGGTGTATGATAATTACGGGGAGATTATTGAAAGGACTGAAGCAATAGACAAACTCGGACTGGATCCTGATTATAACTACCTTCTGTTTTTTGGACTGATACGAGATTATAAGGGGCTTGACCTTCTTATCGAGGCTTTTTCAGAATCAAGATTCCGCAAAAGAAATATAAAAATTCTTGTGGCGGGCGAGTTTTATACAGACGCTGAAAAAATATTTAAACTTATTGACGAAAAAGATCTTGGGAATGAAATAATAATAAAATCGGAATTTATCCCCGATAAGGAGGTTGCAAGTTGGTTCTGTGCATCCGACATGGTAGTTCAACCATATAAATCTGCAACTCAGAGCGGTATTACTCAGATTGGCTATCATTTCTTAAAGCCCATGCTGGTAACCAAGGTAGGTGGACTGCCCGAAATTATAACTCACCAAAAAGGAGGATACGTGGTTGAACCGGAGCCTGCTGCCATTGCAGATGCAATTGATGATTTCTATACAAACAACAGAGAGAAGGCTTTTATCGAAGGAATAAAAAGCGACAAGAAAAAATTTGGATGGGATAGAATGATCCGCTCTATTGAAATGATAATAGAAGAGATTTAAACTCTTCTTTTATAATACTTCCATACGTCTTAGCTCATCAAGAACCATATATGGTTTTATATAGTTCAGGCACTTAAACTTCTCTTCTTTCAGTTTGCAATTACCTTTCCCATATATTGTACATGGCCTGCAAGCTAGCTCTTCAAGTGGAATTTGTATTATTGAATGGTCCTGACTTCCGACAGGGCCAAAGCCCATAGCAGGATGGGTGCCCCCCCACAGAGAAATAGTACTAATACCCGATACAGCTGCCATATGAAGATTTGAAGAATCCATGCTTATCATTACATCCATTTCTTTAATAAGCGCCAGTTCCTGTCTGATAGAAAACTCTCCTGCAACTATTGTAGAAGACTCAAGACCTGCAGTCAGCTCAAATAAGTTATCTCTATCATTTTTTCCTCCAAAAAGGAAGGTTTGCACCTTATTGCTTTTGGCCAGTTCAAGAAGTAATATTTTCATCGATTCGAGGGGCCATTGCTTTGTAAGATGCATTGCGAATGGTGCAATAGCTATAAAGCTCTTATTCTGATATTCGCGGGCAGACAGAAAAGCCTTTGCCTCTGCTCTTTCATCACCTGACAGTTCAAATGAAGCGAAAACTGAAGATCACCAATCTTAATACCGGCACTATCAAAAACTCTTTTATACCGTTCTGTTGTATGAATCAGATTTTCTCCAATCCCATCCCTGATAAATCTTCGCTTTGCCTTCTTTCCCTTATTTACCGTAAAAACTTTTCTGCCAGATATTCTGTAAATGGATGATAATATCCTGGAGCGGATCACATTATGAAGATCGACTACTAAATCAACTCTCTCTGAAGCTTCAATATCTCGGTATAATCTAAATATTCCTGCCAGACCTCTATGCCTGCCAGAAGTATCTGCATTTATTAAAATAACATTCTCGATACCCACGAAGAAATTGGAAAAAAGGGGTCTTGTTACGACAACTACCTTTCTGGATCTGGCAGCCTCCCTTACAAGTGGAACCGTCAGAACAGCATCTCCCATTGCTGACAAACGAATTACAAGGATGGTCTGACGATCCATATTTAGCTATTTATAATCTTCGTATGACTTTTCTTCGATAAGGTTGCTGCCGGTCAACTTATTAATTTCCTTTTTTATTACAGACCTTTCATCATTGGTAAAATATACTGCCCTGGCAGTTTCAATAAACTCACTATCAAAGAGCCCGGCCTTTTCAAGCTCCCTTATTCTGTCTTCAATATCCCATAATTTACAATTTACTTCATAAAGTCTTTTATAAAGCTCATTATCTTTTGCTATAATATCTTTTACAGCAGCGTTCAAAACATCATATTCCTTTTGCAGGTTAATGATCTTTTTCTTTTCTTCTATCCTTTCAAGTTTAATCTGGATTATTGTAAGCTTATCAACTATCTCCCCGTTTGAGACTTCAATTTTCATTATTAGATATATAAATTATACGACTAGCGACAAAAATAATATAATTACGGATATCACACAGGGTCAACATCAGCATATATTTTTAGCCTGTTCTTTTTATTTACGCCTGTAACATGGTCCATTGCCTTTCTTATTATTAATTTAAGCCTTGCAATATCACCCCTTTTCCTGTTTATCTTTATTAGAATTGTCATATAATAATACTTCTGAACCTTGCTTATAACAGGATATTCAGGTCCAAGTACGCTTTCATCATGATAAGTCCGTAAAATTTTAGCAAGCATATGGGAGGCAGAATTTAATATTTGTCTGTCCTGATGTCTCAGATATAAAATAATCAGCCGGGTAAAAGGAGGATATAAAAACTCCTTCCTTTCTTCAAGCTGGTTTTTATACATTGCCCAGTAATCGTGATTAATCGCCTGCCTAATAATTGAATTATAGGGATCGATAGATTGCAATACTACCTTACCCTGACTTTCTCTCCTACCTGCTCTTCCGCTTACCTGCTCAATCATTTGAAAACATCTCTCCCCTGCCCTGAAATCAGGAAAGAATAACATATTATCTATATTAAGAATTCCTACCAGAGTAAGACCTTCGAAATCGAGGCCCTTTGAGATCATCTGTGTTCCAACGAGAATGTCTATCTTCCCATCCTCCAATCTCGATATAATTCTGTCGATCGAATATTTTTTGCGTGTTGTGTCAAGATCCATTCTCTCCACCCTTGCTTCAGGGAAGAGCATAGATATTTCGTCCTCAATCTTTTCGGTTCCATATCCCTTCATCTGAAGATTGTCTGAGCCACAATTACCACATTTACCACTATTTAAATGACTCTTGCCACAATAATGGCATTTTAAGGTATTTATCCCCTTATGATAGGTCATATTAACCGAGCAATCATCACATACAGGTGTCCAGCCGCACTCATTACAAACTATAAGCGGGGCATATCCCCTCCTATTTTTAAAAAATACCACCTGCTCGCCTTTGCGGAGTGCATTTTCAGTTGCAGCTATCAGCTGAGGAGTAAAATGTGATATCATTATTTTCCTTCGAAAAGCTTCCTTCGTGTCTGCAATTAATATTTCAGGCATTTTGACATCCCCAAAACGACTATTCAGTTCTACGAGGCCGTATTTACCACTAAGGCTGTTATAAACCGATTCTATCGATGGAGTTGCCGATCCCATCAACACTTTTGCCCCATGCATACCTGCAAGTACTATTGCACTATCCCTGGCATTGTATCTTGGAGCCGGATTTTTCTGTTTGTAGGAAGCATCATGTTCTTCATCAATAATTATAAGGCCAAGATTATCGAAAGGCAAAAAAACAGATGACCTTACTCCCAATATTATATTGTAAGGATTCTCAGTATTATCATTGCTTACTTTCCTCCATACCTCGACCTTTTCGTTATCGTTAAGCCCGGAATGATATACCCCTATCTGCTTGCCAAAAAATCTTCTCAGGCGATTTATTATCTGCTTGGTAAGGGCTATTTCAGGTAAAAGATACAATACCTGCTTCCCTGCATCCACCTGCTCCTTAATTAAGTGTATATATATTTCTGTTTTACCGCTAGAGGTTACGCCCTTGAGAAGGACAGTATTATTCTCTTTAAAAGAATCGTATATCGAATCTTTTGCCTCACTCTGAGCAGGACTTAAACTGTAGGGTTCGACTATTTCGCTCTCTCTGCTTACAATTCTCTCCTCCTCCATATATTCAATCTTCAAGACCTTGCTTTTCACCAGAGAATTAAGGCTTGTGCTGGATACCCCAGATAATTTGATAAGCTCATCTTTTGGCATAAACAAGTATTTATCCAGTTCTGCTGAATTATTATCCAATAAGCACGTTAACAGCCTGTATCTGGCAGGCGAGGGCTTTTCAAGTTTATCGAGCAGAGCGCACAGCCTGTCCTCATCATATTCAAAACCCAGTCCAACATAGGCTTTCAGTCTGGGTTTGTACCTTTGCTGAGCGAACCTTTCGGGTTCAAAAGTCTTTGTAAGTTTAAGTCCTGATGGCAGAGCCGCATCCATAACTTCGCCCCTTGTACACATATAATATTCACTTAACCATTTCCAGAAATCCAGTTGAAGAACGGAAACAGATGGCACAAGAGAAGGGATGCCGCTAATCTCCTTTACCCCGGAAAAAACGGGCTTTGAATTGTGAAGTTTTTCAATAATACCTATCAGCAGGCGCCTCGAGCCAAAAGGGACAATAACCCTTGATCCGGGTAGCAGATTCCGGCCGGAGAACCTACCTGTAGCATAGGTGAAGGTATCATCCAGTGCCCCTGGAATAATTATATCGGCATAGAGAAAAGTATTATTCATTAAATCCTTAATAAACAATAAAAATAATACTATTAAAAACAATAATATAATGATTGCAAGCTGATCTGAAATACAGAAGATCAGTTAATGCCATCGAGCAGGTTGGATACAACACTGTATAACTGCTCCTTCCTGACAGGCTTTATAAGACATGCATCACAGCCTGCTTCAAGTATAAAATCCTGCTCCTCCTCAAAAATAAAGGCAGTTTGAGCAACAATAGGAATTGTCGTGCTGATCTTCCTGATTTCTTTCGTAGCTTCCAGACCATTCATCTCTTCCATCTGCATGTCGAGCAGTATCAGATCGATATCATCATTACTTTTTACAAGCTTAACTGCCTCTTCTCCAGACCTTGCCTGTAGAACCGTTACCCCTGTATCTGATAATATTCGATTTAGGTATTTTAGTATATCCCCGTTGTCGTCAGCAATCAATATTTTCCTGCCCTTCCAGTTATATTCCCTGGGCTCTTTTAGTTTATCAATTTTATCTGTTTCGATAGCTGAACTTTCGACAGGACGATAGGGTATAGTAAAGAAAAACTCAGAGCCAGTACCTTTCTCCGATTCTACCCACAAATATCCATCCATTTCCTCAACCACCTGTTTGGTAAGCGTTAAGCCCACTCCCAGTCCTTCAAATGGGCGATGATGACCGTCAGATTCCTGTCTGAATTGTTCAAATATTGATTTTAAATGACTCTTGCTAATTCCAATCCCAGTATCTTTTATAGCAAACATCATTGAGGTTCCTGCCATTGCTGACTTAATTTCAATAGAGCCAGATCTGGTGAATTTTACCGCATTATCGACAATATGTCGAAATACCCTTTTCAGCCACACTTCATCTGCGTATACAGCATCCCTGGGTTCTTTGATCCCTCTTCCTATCTCAAGCTGAATATCCTTTCCAGACTTAGCTATCAAATCTCTCGCGTAACTTTCAGCAAAATCAAGCAGGCTATTAATCCGCACGGGATTATAATGTATTTCTATTTCAGAGTTTTCAAGTCTCGACAGATCAATTATATCGCTAATTATCTGCAAAAGTCTTTCTGTATTCTGATTAAGATAGCCCAGGTATTCTTCTCTAACCTTTTCATCGGAAACATCATTCAGAAGATTTGCAAATCCAACAATGCTGTTAAGGGGTGTTCTGATCTCATGGCTGATATTAGCCAGGAAAGTAGACTTCAGCCTGTTGCTTTCTTCAGCTTTCTCTTTAGCCACAAGTAGCTCATTCTGAGTAATCTTAATAGACGTAATATCACGAATAATAGAAAGATACCCAATTATTTCACCTGAGTCGCTCTTAATCTTAACTGATTTAGCCAGCAGGAAAACGTAGTTACTATCTTTTGTTTTCAGGCGTAATTCACTTTCGAAAATATCTTTTTTCTCAAGAGCCTCTACTCTTCGTTCTGAGTAGCCAATATCGTCGGGGTGCAATAATAAACTATCACGTTGTGCCGGGCTCATCTTTAGATAGTCTTCACTTGAAAGACCTATAAGACGATAAAAAGCAGTGTTGCCAAATTTCATCTCCCAGTCTGTATTATAGAAAGCAATTCCATCTTCAGCAGAAGAAAGCATCATACCATATAACTTTTCAGAGTTTGCATGATCTCTTTCTATCTCCTCGATTCTCAAGTTCAACTGACTTTTCTTTTCCCTTAAAGCAAAAATTTCGCCTGAAAGTTTCTTTATTTCCAGGTCTTTTTGATAAGAAGCACGATTACTTTTATAGGCATACCTTGCAAGGAAGACAATGGCCACAAGGAAGAGGGTAATAGCCAGAAGCATCATATAGAGACTTCCCGGCTGTATGTCCTTATATATCAAATATACAGTTCCCTCAATAAATAACTTTGAGCAAAAGGTATTAATAAAACAAAATATTGCAGACGTATACATATATACTAATAACCACTATGGGTCATTTTAAAATCCTTGATTACTTATTCAGGTCAAAATACAGATATTGTGTATATTACATCAAAACCTGATTTAGACAGGTGTAAAAATATAAAATTAATAGGATCAACTACAACCAATCCACATAAATATTGTTAAGTAATAAAAGATGAATTTATGGAATCAGGAGAAAGAAAATATAAAAATAAAGATATAACCGTTTACTGGAAGCCATCTTCATGCATTCACGCTTCAACCTGCATTAATGAATTACCTACAGTATTCAGAACAGGCAAGAAGCCATGGGTAAGTATGGAAGGTGGAAGTACTGATGAAATAATTGAAGTTGTTGACAGGTGTCCGGTTGATGCTCTGACATGGAAGTATAATGAGCAGGACAAAAATGATAAAATTGGCAACGAACATCCCAATCACGTTAAAAACAGGAGGAAAACTTTATTAACCGACGACTCCGGTTTTGATAAAGCAATATCAATCAGGCTAATGAACGACGGACCTTTTGTGGTTAACGGCAGCTTCTACCTTGAAAGAGAAAATGGTATAAAAAGTAAGTTTAATGGCACAGTATCTGTCTGCAACTGCGGAAGAACCAAACTTCCTCCATTTTGTGATGGATCTCACAGAACAGTATAAAAAAGATATTATGACAGAAAAAGCTTCAACACCCGTAATTACACTTATAAAGAATGGTCCGATGAGAATATCCGGCAACTATTCTATCACCGATGAAAAAAACAATACGATAAGCGAAGGTACAGAAGTATATTTATGCAGGTGCGGTCAATCAGCCAATAAACCCTATTGTGATGGATCACATAAGTCAATAAATATTGATCCTGATAAAAAAGAAGGATCCTGCGACTAGCAATATTTCGTCCCCGGCATTTTAAGAGTAGGTATTTTCTGACTAAATTTGCATAGTTATTTAACTATTTGATATGCAAACAAATATTGGAGTAGACTCTGAAATTGGTAAACTGGAGGGTGTGATTATACATACTCCAGGTCTTGAAGTGGAAAATATGAATCCTAAAAATGCTGAAAGAGCACTTTATAGCGATATTTTAAATCTTCCTGTAGCCAAGCAGGAGTATGCACAGCTAAGTGGTGTCTTAAAAAAAGTAAGTAAAACCTTTGAAGTTGTAGATTTACTCAAAGAAACACTTGAAGCAGAAAATGCTCGTGATATAATATTAAAAGGTGCCTGCGGGAATTGTTCAGACCTAAGAAACAGGCTAAGTTTAATGGAAAACGATCTGCTTGCCAGAAAGCTGGTTGAAGGTGTTGAAATTGACCGCAAAAATTTAACCAGCTACCTAAGCAAGGAAAAATATGACCTGAGGCCTCTTCATAATTTTTTCTTTACCCGCGATTCTGCTGTTGTTATTAACAATCATATATTAATTTCCAGGATGGCCAGTAAGGTAAGGCAGAGGGAGGCAATGATTATGAAGAATATATTTATGCATCACCCCTTATTTTCTACAAGTATTATTGACCCTCTGGATTTTGGTGATGATCCATCTAAAATTAGTATCGAAGGAGGAGATATACTAATGGCCAGAAAAGATATAATTATAATAGGAAATGGGGCAAGGACTTCAACTGAAGGAATTGATTCAGTAATAGAAATTGCCAAGAAATACTCTGAGAGGAAATTCCATATTATAGTTCAGGAATTGCCTTATACACCCGAATCATTTATTCACCTGGATATGGTGTTTACCCTTCTTGATCACGATAAATATATGGCATTTGCTCCCCTTATCCTGGAGATGAATAAATTCCAGACAGTACATATTGAAATTGATAATCATAAGGTTTCTTCAATTAAAGACGTTAAGGATATTCCTTCTGTTCTTAATTCTCTCGGAATGGAGATGGATGGAGTAAAATGTGGTGGAGAGAATGACGACTGGGTAATGGAAAGAGAACAATGGCACAGCGGAGCTAATTTCTTTGCAATTGCCCCAGGTAAATTACTCGGATATTCAAGGAATAATCATACTCTTGAAGAAATGTCTAAACACGGGTTTGAAATTCTTAAAGCAAGCGAAGTTATTTCAGGAAAGCATAACCCGGATAAGTACCAGAGATGTGTTATCGGGATAGACGGATCCGAACTATCAAGGGGTGGCGGTGGAGCAAGGTGTATGACCATGCCAATTTCAAGGCTCCCTGCCTGACAATACTAGTTCAAAACTTCTCTTACCTTTTCGGCAGCATCAGCGAATGAAATTGCCGAAAACACTTTCAATCCTGAATTATCGATAATCTCCTTGGCCTCTTCGGCATTTGTGCCCTGCAGGCGAACGATTACGGGCACAGGCAATTCCCCTATAGATTTACATGCCTCTACAACTCCGTTGGCTACCCGGTCGCATCTCACAATACCTCCAAAAATATTAATAAGTATGGCCTTTACAGCAGGATCTTTCATTATTATTCTGAAGCCAGCCTCAACAGTTTCGGCATTTGCTGTTCCACCAACATCAAGAAAGTTAGCCGGATCACCACCTGATAACTTAATAAGATCCATGGTTGCCATCGCAAGACCTGCACCATTTACCATACAACCCACATTTCCATCAAGCTTAATAAAATTAAGATTGTATTTACCTGCTTCAATCTCTGTTGGATCCTCTTCGCTCAGATCTCTCATCTCAGCAATCTCAGGATGTCTGAAAAGTGCGCTATCGTCGATACTGAACTTACAATCTATTGCCATTATCTTATTATCGCTTGTTTTGAGTACAGGATTAATCTCAAGCAACTGGGCGTCGCTATTAAGAAAAGCATTATATAGACCGCCAACAAACTTCTGCATATCTTTAAAGCTATCTCCACTTAGACCAAGATTAAATGCAATTCGTCTTTTTTGAAAGGCCTGAAGACCTACAGCAGGATTAATTTGTTCCTTAAATATAAGATGGGGGGTTTTATCTGCAACTTCTTCAATATCCATCCCTCCTTCTGTTGAATACATAATAACATGTCTCCCACTATTTCTGTCAAGGAGAATACTCATATATAACTCTTCAGGTTCAGATACTCCTGGATAAAAAACATTCTGCTCAACTAAAACTTTCTTAACGTCCTTCCCTTCAGGTCCGGTCTGTGGAGTGCGCAGCTGCATACCTATAATTTCAGATGCAAGAGCTTTTACTTCGTCGACAGATTTTGCTATTTTAACTCCACCACCCTTACCACGACCACCAGCATGGATCTGGGCTTTCACCACAAACAAATCAGAATCAAAGTCTGACTTAAGCTTATTTGCAGCCTCAACCGCCTCCTCAGGTGTAGCTGCCACAAAGCCCGCAGATGTTCTGACATTATACTTTCTTAAGATTGATTTACCCTGATACTCATGTAGATTCATAGCAATTATGTTTCAAATAAAAGGTGAATTAAAGCTTGATATTTAAGAAAGGCAAATTACAGTTTTTTTCTCTAATTTAGTAATCAAATCCAATGTTATGCGAAAGCTAAAAAACTCCGAACTGAATAGGAAATCAATACAAGATTATAAGCAAGCAGAAAAGACGCCGATTATTGTAGTAATGGATAATATAAGAAGTTTAAATAATATCGGTTCCATATTCAGAACAGGAGATGCCTTCCTTATAGAGAAAGTTATTTTATGTGGTATCACTGCTACTCCGCCGCACAGGGATATACATAAAACAGCTCTTGGTGCAACTGAATCGGTCGACTGGGAATACTATGAAAATACTAAAGACGCTCTTACTTATCTTAAGGCAGAAGGATATACCATTATTGCTATAGAACAGGCTGTTGATTCAATTTCCCTACAGGATTTTAAGCATAGCTCAGATTCTTCCTATGCTATCATTCTGGGGCATGAGGTAAAGGGTATATCACAGGATATTGTGGATATGTGCGACTATTGTCTCGAGATACCACAGTTTGGTACCAAACACTCCTTTAATGTAGCTGTTTCAGCGGGAATAGTTCTGTGGGAGATATTCAGTAAATGCAAATTATAGATCACAAAAAAGAGGGATGCAAAATTGCACCCCTCTTTTTTTATACTAGGTTCGTACCTTACTGAATTATAGCTTTAAAAGCTTCATCTTCGGCGAACATTGCAAATTCAACATCCTTTGCAGCATAAGCTTTCCAATCGGCATTAAACTCAACTGCTTCGCGCAGGTTGTTAAGAACATAATCTTTATTATCCATGCGAGCACCAATAACAGCTTTCAGGTATGAAGGAGTACCACACTTGCACATCTCCATTCCGTCGAGCATAACTTTTGCTTTGTTAAGGTCGCCTTTCAATGTTAGAGCAAGAGCATTATTTGTGCTTGCCTCTGTACCGAAGTAATTAACAGCCTTATCATACTCACCTCTAACAAGTGCAATTGTTCCCAGTCCAAATGTTGAAGTTGGAGTACTGCTTGTCATAGAAGTAAATAACTCTTCAGCTGTATCAAGATCACCTTCCATCAGTGCAACCGCACCCAGGTTATTCTTAACTACATCATTATTTGAAATTGCCTTAGCCTTTTCAAAAGCAACTTTTGCTGCTGCAACGTTACCAAGATTCAGGTTAACATAACCAACATTGTTATGAGCCCTGATACACTTGGTTACCTGATTGGCAGCAATTGTATAATACTTAAGTTGCTCCTGTGGATCTTCTGTAAGAGTTCCTGCGAAAAGAAGCTCTTCAATATTAAGTTGTGTAGGATCAGAATTAATTGCTTCGAGAATTTCTTCGTCGCTACGACCAATTTTATTTACGTTAATAATAAGTTTCGATCTTCTGAGTCTTGGAAGAATCTCATCTTTCAATACTTCATAAGCAGCCGAAATATTCTTTATTTCACGCTCTCTTACAACAGGATCTGAATACATTGAGAGAACCCTAAGGATCATATCTTTATCCTCGATCGAAGAACCAGAAACCTCAGTCTGGAATCCTTCCCAGTCTTCTGCTGTAGCTTTACTTTGAACGAAACCTTCTTTTTCAACATCTGCTATTTTAGCCTTCTCAAACTCACGCTTAATATACTTTTCAGCTGATTCAGCTCTTTTCTCTGATAGCTTCTCGTTAAAATCAAGTTCTCCATCGGGAGAAGCATAAGCACTTACAACCATATTAATGAATTCCATTCTTTCATCCTCGTTAACAGTAGCAAGGTAGCTCTCGAGAGCTGCAATATCCTCAGACTTTAACTCTGAATTTCTGATATTGGCCATGTTAATCAGATAATGAATGTCGGCCATCTTATCCTCAGGTATAATTCTCTTGAAATTATCCTTCATCATAATTGGCATAGTATACTCTTCAGCGAGCGTTGAAGTAGCAATAACGCCATCTGCCAGCTTAACCGGATCAAAATCAAGGGTTTGTCCCTTTCTTTCGGCTTTCACTCTTAAAACGAGATCTGACATCATCATGTCTTCAACAAATTCAACCTTATTTGTGTATGAAAAATTGCCACCGGTGTATCTTATCACCTCATTATTCTCCTGGACATTTTCGCCCTGGACTTTAACTGGCTCAAAAGCTGTCTCGCCTCCTTCGTAAGTAAGTACAGGAGTAGCTTCTAATGTAGTGTTCTTATCAAAATACTTCTCAGGGAAGGTACCTTTAATAGTTACTTCAACAACACCACCATGTGTTTCAAGCACCTCTGGTACAACATCATAATTAACCTGACCGGCATTTTTTTTCATCTTATTCAGACCGCTACAACTTGAAAGAAGAGCTACAGCCAGAACTAGAATAAAATAGCTTCTGATTTTTTTCATGGTAATCTAATATTAAATTTTAATTCCTATTATGTGCAAATCAACGATATAGTGCAAATCTACTAAAAAAAAAACTAGTTGTTTTAAAAATATCTAAATTTATCAAAAAAATAGTCTCTTAATCCCCTTAGAGTGATCAGATTCGAAGATTGCATCAACTATTTTACGATAATCCTTATCATTAGTTACAAAGTCAAGATTTTCTGTGTTTAAAATTAGGTATTTATAGTTCTGATTTTGCTTAAAATATGCGAAATAGCTTTCCTGTATCTTAAGAAGGTAATCCGCACTTATAGAACTTTCATAATTCCTGCCTCTGGATTCAATATTCCTAAGTAATTTTTCAGGCGGAACATGAAGGTAGACATATAAATCCGGCTTTGGAAGAGAATTATGTATAATATGAAAAATTTGCCGGTATAACTTATACTCATCTTCTTCTAAAGTTGAGGAGGCAAATACCAGAGACTTCATAAAGTAGTAATCGGCAATTGTAAATGGGCTGAACATATCAATTGGTCCAAGTTCTTCTTTCAGCTGCTGATACCTATCTGCAAGAAAAGATAATTCAAGAGGGAAAGAATACCTGGTCGGGTTCTCATAGAACTTGGGCAGGAAGGGATTATCGGCAAATCTCTCCAGCAACAGCTTTGCTCCGAACTGCTCTGAAATCATTGTCGCAAGGCTGGTTTTACCCGCGCCGATATTACCCTCAATTACTATATACTTATAGTCCTGATTCATCTAAATTGTTAAGATAAACAAAGAAACAAATATAAGTATAGAATAAAAAAAATCCCGCCTCAGGGCGGGATATATTCTTAATTATTTTCTCTGTTGGGTCTGTCTCTTCTGGGTGGCCTGTTGTTACCATGTGAACGATCATCACCCTGTTGTCCTTCCTCTCTAGGAGGTCTTGGAAGAAGTGCTTTTCTCGATAATTTTAACTTAGATGTCTTGGGATCTACATCAAGTAATTTAACTTCAATTTCCTGCCCCTCTTTAAGTACTTCTTCAACTGTAGGTATTTTTCTCCATTCGATCTCTGAGATATGAAGCAAACCCTCCTTACCGGGAAGTATTTCAACAAATGCCCCAAAGGCTACGATTGATTTAACTTTCCCCTTGTATACCTTACCAACTTCAGGAACCTCTACAATTGAATTAATCTTAGCAAGAGCAGCATCAAGCCCTTCTTTGTTATCGCCAAAGATATTTACCTCACCCATTCCGTTCTTCTCTTCAACCACAATAGTAGTTCCAGTTTCAGCCTGCAGTTCCTGTATAACCTTGCCGCCAGGTCCGATAATTGCTCCTATCATCTCCTTGGCTATCTTAATCATAATTATCCTTGGTGCGTGTGGTTTCAGATCTTCCCTGGGCTCAGATATTGTTTCTTCAATTTTATCAAGAATATGCATCCTTCCTACCTTGGCCTGTTCAAGGGCCTGAGCGAGAATTTCATAAGATAAGCCATCCACTTTGATATCCATCTGTGTAGCTGTAATACCATCTCTTGTGCCTGTAACTTTAAAGTCCATATCTCCCAGGTGATCTTCATCTCCCAGAATATCTGACAGAACAGCATACTTCCCTGTTTCCTTATCGGAAATCAGACCCATAGCAATCCCGGAGACAGGTTTCCTTATCTTTATACCGGCATCCATCAAAGCCAGTGTTCCGGCACATACAGTAGCCATTGATGAAGAACCATTTGATTCAAGAATATCAGATACAACCCGTATAGCATATGGATTTTCCTCATCACTGGGCATTACCTTCTTCAGGGCTCTGTGAGCCAGGTTACCATGTCCAACTTCGCGACGGCTTAAACCTCTTACAGGTCTTGCATCTCCAGTAGAAAATGGCGGAAAATTATAATGTAGTGTAAACTTCTCTTTACCCTGCACGAGTACGGTGTCAATGATTTTTTCATCCAACTTTGTTCCCAGGGTGACTGTTGTTAAAGATTGTGTTTCACCTCTTGTAAATATTGAAGATCCATGTGCTGCAGGCAGCGCATCAACCTCCGACCATATTGGTCTTATCTCATCTGTTTTACGACCATCAAGACGAACCTTGTCTGTCAGCACCAGCTGTCTGGCTGCCTCCTTATGAACATCGTGAAAATACTTGTCTACCTGTGCCGTATTAACCTCATCTTCTTCGGTGAATTGTGATAGAAACTCTTGCTTGACAGCCTCAACAGCCTCGCTCCTTGCGTGCTTATCGGCCGTTACATTACGTACTGCTTTAAGGCACTTATCATAAGTCTCATCCCATATTTTCTTCTTCAAATCTTCGTCGTTATCCTCGTGAGAGTACTCTCTCTTCTGAAGAGAACCAACTTCTTTTGCCAGTTCCATCTGAACCTTACAATGTTTCTTAATCTCTTCATGGGCAATCTTCATAGCTTCCAGCATAACATCTTCTGAAACCTCATTCATTTCACCCTCAACCATCATAATATTTTCATAGGTTGCACCTACAATAATATCAAGGTCAGCATCAACTAATTGCGTTGCTGTTGGGTTAATAACAAACTTACCCTCAATCCTTGCTACCCTTACTTCAGATATTGGTCCTCCGAAAGGAATATCTGAAACGGCCAGACACGCAGAAGCTGCTAATCCCGCCAGTGCATCAGGCAATATATCCTGGTCTGCAGAAATAAGTGTGATAGTTACAAATGTTTCGGCATGGTAATCATCCGGAAACAATGGTCTTAGTACCCTGTCTACGAGTCTGGATATTAATATCTCATAATCAGAAGGTCTTGCCTCCCGTTTCATAAATCCCCCTGGGAACCTGCCAAGTGCAGCATATTTCTCTTTATACTCAACCGACAAAGGCATAAAATCTACATCATCCCTTGCTTCCTTCGCTGAAACAACCGTTGCAAGCAACATTGTCTTACCCATCTTTACAACTACTGACCCATCTGCTTGCTTTGCCAGCTTTCCGGTCTCTAATGTGATCGATCTTCCATCGCCAAGATCGATAGTCTTCTCTACTAATTTATACATGATTTTTTCTTTATTGAAGTCACGAAAGTACATAAATATTAATAAAAAAAGGCAATTCTTAATTGCCTTTTACTATTTCATTATTTACGTAGCTTCAGCGCTTTTATGATTTCCCGATATCGCTCGATATCGTTGTCTTTCAGGTAATCAAGAAGTCTTCTTCTTTTACCCACAAGCTTAATAAGTGCTCTCTGTGTGCTGTAATCCTTCTTGTTACGCTTAAGGTGCTCTGTTAAATGAGCTATCCTGTAAGAAAATAGGGCAATCTGTCCTTCGGCTGTTCCTGTATCAAGTTCCGAAGTACCGTATGATTTAAAAAATTCTTGTTTCTTTTCTGTGGTCAAGTACATATCTGTCAAAAAAATATTATTACTTCTTAATATTACCTCCCTGAATTTGGAACGCAAAGATATAGCTTTTTTTTCAAAAAATTCAAACATATACTAAAAAAATATTCAGCCCTCAAAGCCATTAACATAAAATTCAATCTATCAGTCCGTTATATTTAGATGGATTGACAATCATTAATTATTCATAAGTAACGATTGGAGACCTAAGCTTCTCTATAAAAGAGACGCAAATTCTATGCCGAAGGTTGCGTAAAAATGGATTAATTTATCTGACCGCTTAATATTAATTCCTTAAGGGCAGATATTTCTGCCCTGGTTCCAAGCACAAATATCTGATCTTCAGCGGTTAATAAAGTATCTGCAGGCGGATTTATAAGAAAGTCCTTTTTGCCATTTTTCATCCCTATAATATTAGCCCCTGTTTTGTTAGCAACATCAAGCTGTCTTATGCTCCTATTAGCGAAACATTTCGCAAGGCCCTCACATGAAATTTCCTCAATTTTAACTCCGCTTCTCATGGGTTCCATCATAACGTATTCGAGAAATTCCACCACGTCCGGATCAACAACAAGGCGTGCCATGCGTGCCCCCCCTATTTTATCAGGCATAATAACGTTGGTAGCGCCTGCCCTCTTTAGTTTGGTATCGGAATTATCATCAGACGCCCTGCTAATAATTACCAGCTTAGAGTTCATTTGCCTGGCTGTAAGAACAACAAAAAGGTTATCGGCATCTAATGGCAGGGTAGTTATCAGTGCTCTGGCATTTTCAATATTTGCCTGCTCGAGAATATCCTCCTGTGTAGAGTCACCCTCAATATAGAGATATTCAGTATGCTCTCTTAGATAGGTAATTACCTCTGGGTCCTTTTCTATAATAAGGAAAGTCTCATCATGGTCCTTAAGACTTAAGGATGCCTGTTTCCCGTTTCTTCCAAAGCCACATATAATAATATGGTCTTTAAGTCTGTCTATCTTCTTTTTCACTTTATTGTCTTTATAAAAGTGTGTAAATACTCCATCAACAACAAACCGGGTAACCATGGTAACAACATAACCAAAAATACCAAAGCTTCCCAGTATAAGAAATATGGTAAAGATCTTTCCTGCATTGCTGAGTACTGAAATTTCCCTGAAACCAACTGTTGCCATCGTTATAACAGTCATGTAAAGAGCATTAATAATCGAATATTTTTCGATTATCATATAGCCTGTTGTTCCCGACAGCACAACAAATATCAATAACAGTAAGCCCGTTATTGCAGATCTTATCATTGGTGCTGTCTTATGTACGTAACGGTGTTTTGCCATTTTATTTTAAGGGTTCACCCAGTATCATCTCCGACTGCGGTTTCAAATCATTGTTCAAACTTATCAATTTAGTTCCAATATGACAATACAGGCACTTCCTATTTTTGCAGTATTCCTCTGTTAACTCAATGAGGCCCTGTGTTTCAAAAGATGAAATGGCATCAACACCCAGATCCTTCCACTGTCGTGTAATGCGATTATTTTCGGGGGGAATTGATTCTGCCATATCTATTGCCCGGTCACAAAATTCGTCCTTTTTATATATTTTCCCATATAACCATAATAATGGTACTATGCTGTTTACAACAAGTATCTCGATAAGTTTTTTACCTCCGGTTCCTGGTATTTTTCCTGCTTTGTCGCCAAAACGATAATGTGTACGCCAGTAGGCTGAAGCTTCGGCCCGAAGCAGACTGCTAAGGACTTTGTAATTATCTGCTTCACATATTTTTCTAAAAAGCCCATCCTGAAAGCTCATCAGGCTTGCGAGCTGTGATATTCGTCGCGTTGGAAAGTTTAGCGGGCGCATCCGGTGAAATTTCCATATCCATGGATCCATCGGCTTAAGTCCGTATAATGACTTCAAGGCAGCATATTCTTTCTGCAGTTTTTGTAAGTAAGTATTATTAGCTTCATCCTTAAATAAAGCCACATTAAGCAAACCAGCCTGACCGAACATAAGAGCTTCAAGCTGCAGGATGCTATCCGAATGCTTCCTGATTAATCTTAAAGGTACTCTTGTCGAAAGTTGCATAAATGGGTCACGGTTGACATTCAGACCAATATTTGAAGCCAGCAGTCTGTATAAAACTTCTTCCCAATCGTTCTTTGTACTGTCCAGCAAAGACCTGATCCGCCCAGACTTTCGTTCCAGCCTTTCTACAGCCATCTGGAAAATAACATGTCTTATGTTAAAGGAGTCTAAGAGCTGAATATCTGACCTGCATGCAATAACTGTTTCTTCGCTCATATAGGCGTTATAGCGTTCTTCAACACCTTGCAATATCTTCATTTCTATGGTATCTATATTGCCTCCATCTGCCCTCTCAACATTTTTGTCATTAATTACAACAGCGTGCAGGATAACATTATTATATGCTTTGTCTCTATTATGTTTGTGCTCATACCAGGAAGAGGCACGATGGTGTATCTCGATATTACCGGCCCATTCAGTATTACCAATAATAATCCGGGCATTTAAAAAGTCAGGGCCTGAATTCCTGTTGTACTGTCCGGGACAAACTATTTTCACTCTGTCGTTTGAAGATGTCTTCAGACAGTTCTGATCGAATAAGCCGTTCTTCCACACGAAATGCAGGAAGTGTTCAGTCATTAGCTTTAAAATTGTTATACAGCGAGTATAACAAAGATAAAATTTAGGCCTGGAAATATAAAATTTAAATCAGCTTGCTTCTGATAAGGGCATCTGCCATCTGACTCGCCAGCTCGGCTGCTTTTTCTCCTGCCACTTTATCGAAATTATTCCCGCTATCGGCAAATATAATTCCGCGCGAAGAATTAACCAGCAGTCCGCATCTGCTGTTAAGCCCGTATCTTACCACCTCATCAAGACTACCTCCCTGCGCACCCACTCCAGGTATTAAAAGAAAGTGATCCGGCACTATTTTCCTTATATCTTCCAGCATCTCTGCCCTTGTGGCTCCGACAACAAACATCAACTGATCAGTACTTCCCCACTCTGACGACTTTGCGAGCACCTTTTCAAATAATCTTTCTCCCGATTCGCTGTGATACTGAAAGTCATCAGCTCCTTTATTTGAAGTAAGTGCTAGAAGAATTACCCACCGCTCGCTATAAGTGAGAAATGGAGTAACCGAGTCTTCTCCCATATAAGGTGCTACTGTAACGGCATCAAAGCTATTATCTTCAAAAAAAGCCCTTGCATACATCCTGGAAGTATTACCAATATCTCCCCTTTTAGCATCAGCAATAATAAAAATATCAGGGTAATGTTCCTTAATATAACTGGCGGTTTTTTCCAGGCTAATCCAACCATCTGCTCCCCTGCTCTCATAAAAAGCCACATTGGGCTTATAGGCAACTGTATACTCTGCCGTAGCATCTATTATCCTGCGGTTAAACTCAAAAACAGGATCTTTCTCATTTAGCAAGAACCCGGGGATCTTCTGAATATCGCTATCGAGCCCTACACACAGGAAAGATTTCTTCTTCTTTATATTCTCAAAAAGTTGGTTTGAATTCATAAGAGGATTGATTATAGGTTACTCTCTTTAAGCCTTTCCGCATTTTCAGCCATCTGTAACTTATCAATTATTTCATGGATATTACCATCCATTACAGATAGCAGATTGTACAGGGTCAGGTTTATCCTGTGATCGGTCACTCTTCCCTGGGGATAATTATAGGTTCGAATCTTTGCCGATCTGTCTCCTGAGGAAACCATTGTTTTTCTCTTTGAAGAAATATCATCGAGGTATTTCTGATATTCAAGGTTATACAGTCTGGTTCTCAACTCCTTCATAGCTTTATCGAGGTTTTTCAGCTGCGACTTTTCATCCTGGCAGGTAACAACTATTCCAGAAGGGATATGTGTAAGTCTTATCGCCGAATACGTCGTATTTACAGATTGACCACCAGGTCCTGATGAGCAATATGTATCTTTCCTTACATCTTCAGGTTTAACAACAACATCAAACTCTCCAGCCTCAGGCAAAACTGCAACTGTAGCTGCCGATGTATGTACTCTTCCCTGAGTCTCTGTTTGTGGCACCCTCTGAACCCTGTGGACGCCAGATTCATATTTAAGTATTCCATAAACGCCATTCCCTGTAACATTGAATACGATTTCCTTATATCCTCCCACTGTGCCCTCCGTGGTAGTGGTTACTTCGACTTTCCATTTTTTATCTTCACAGAATTTAGTGTACAATCTGAAAAGGTCGCCAGCAAATATTGAAGCTTCATCTCCTCCGGTACCTGCTCTTATCTCCACAACTGCATTTTTTTCGTCCTCAGGATCAGTAGGAAGCAATAAGAACTTAATTTCTTCTTCCATAGAAGGCAATTTTGATAGAAGTTCATCTAGTTCCATTTTTGCCATCTCCCTCATCTCCTCATCCTTCTCCGTACCAAGTATTGACTTTGCAGATTCAATATTACTAACTACATCATGATATTCATTATATGCATTAATTATAGGCTCAAGCTCTTTATATTCCTTATTTAGCCTGATATAACGATCCATATCCTTAATCACATCAGGCTCATTAATCAACCTGCCTACTTCTTCAAACCTGTCTTTTACTCCCTTGAGTTTATCAAGGATCATATTATTTGCCATGGGAATAGATAAATTTAATAGTCAAAAACACCGTTTTCATCGGTAATTGTAAGTTTCCTGCCCGAGAACCAGTTGCAGTGACCAATTATTCTCGCATCAAGATTAAACTCTGCAGCAATATTTATTATTTCAGGGGCAATATCTGCAGGGATATATAGCTCAAATCGATGCCCCATATTAAAGACCCTGTACATTTCCTTCCAATCAGACCCGGATTCTTTTTGTATTATTCTGAATAGTGGAGGAAGAGGAAACATGTTATCCTTAACGATATGTATCTTATCTACAAAATTAAGTACCTTGGTCTGTCCTCCGCCTGAACAATGAATCATGCCATGAATATCCGGTCTGAACCTGTCCAGGATTCTTTTAACTACGGGAGCATAAGTCCGGGTGGGTGACAGAACAAGTTTTCCTGCATTGATCCCAAGTCCCTCTATTTCCTGGATCAGGCTATAAGTTCCAGAATATACGAGTTTAGAGGGAACATTATGGTCGTAACTCTCAGGGTATTTTTCAGCCAGGTAGGATGAAAAAACATCATGACGTGCAGATGTTAGTCCGTTGCTTCCCATGCCTCCGTTATACTCACTCTCATAACTTGTTTGTCCGGATGAAGATAAGCCAACAATCAGATCTCCATCTCTGATACCCTCGTTAGTGATTACCTCATCACGCCTTATCCTGGCAGTTACAGTCGAGTCAACAATTATTGTTCTAACCAGATCGCCCACATCGGCTGTTTCGCCTCCTGTCAGATGTATATCAATCCCCATACTCCTGAGTTCTGCAAGAACTTCCTCTGTTCCCTCGATAATGCTTTTTATAACTTCCCCCGGAATCAAATGTTTGTTCCTGCCTATCGTAGATGATAGCAGGATATTCGAAGTAACTCCAGTGCAAAGAAGATCATCAACATTCATTATAATAGCATCCTGTGCAATACCTTTCCACACAGAGAGATCTCCCGTCTCTTTCCAGTACATATATGCCAGTGATGACTTGGTGCCGGCCCCATCTGCATGCATAATATTGCAATAGCTTTCATCGCCTCCGAGTATATCCGGTAGTACTTTGCAGAATGACCTGTCAAACAGTCCTTTGTCAAGATTCTTAATAGCACTGTGTACATCCTCTTTAGAGGCTGAGACCCCTCTTCTGTCGTATCGCGTTCCGCTAGCCATATCACATTTTAATCAGAGGGCAAATTTAGTAAAATATATGGAAGATATCTAAATGTTAAATAATGCAAAATCTTAATTGCCGGCTTCTCATGTGTATAAAAGTTATCTACCTTTACCTATCATTCCTGAACCATTAAATCTGAAAATCGATATGAAAAGCAAGTACGCTATCTCATTTATCCTGACCATTATTCTATCATCATTATTTGTATCAGGTCAGAACTCTGTATACAGAAGTCTTCTTTCTGAAGAGATTATGGATCAAATAATTGGAGAAGCTTCCGGAGAAAGAGCGATGGTCCATATTATTGAGATGGGGGCTTACAATCATAACCGACCGGCAGATGAATATTCGGGCAACTTTTTTGAAACAGATTATGTAAGGTCAGAACTTGAGAAATATGGACTTGACGAGATTACTATTGATCGTTACGAGGGAGGTTTATACTGGGATGGTATTAGTGGTGAATTATGGGAAGTCAGTCCGACCACTTCGAAACTGGCAGACTATGGTGATTTAACGGCTATGCTTGCCCAGGGAAGTAAAACAAGTGATGTAAAAGCTCAGCTTGTCTGGGTTGGAAATGGTACAGAAGAAGAAATTCTTAAGGCAGGCGTAAAAGGGAAGATTGCAGTAAGTGACGGAAGTCCCAGGTCTGTTCATAATATTGCTGTGAAAAATGGAGCAGTTGGGATTGTTTCTCTGAACTCTCCACGCCCATTAAAAGTAAGCAGCGCAATTCCTATTACAGGTATTAGCGGGAGAGCCGGATCTGATAGTAACGAAACCTTCGGATTCTTTCTGCCACCAAGAGAAGGAGAAATATTAAAATCAAGGCTTCTGCAGGGCGAAGAGATTCTGGTACACGCCAAAGTAGAATCGCAGATGCTTGATTATAATCTGGAAGTAACATCGTGTTTAATACCGGGAAGGGACCCCTCTGCAGGAGAAATAATATTTTCTGCTCATCTTTTCGAAGGTTTTGTAAAACAGGGTGCCAACGACAATATATCCGGATCGGCGGCTATACTCGAAATAGCGAGGATGCTAAAGACCATGATCGACGAAGGAATAATTGAGCAGCCCTTAAGAGGTATCAGGTTTATATGGGTACCGGAATACTCAGGCACCATACCCTATGTTAACGCTAATAAAGCAAGGATGGAGAAAACGCTTTGCAATATTAACCTCGATATGGTTGGACTGAACCTGGCAGAAAACCAGTCATTTCTGTGTATGCAAAGAACTACCTATGGTAATCCACATTACATTAATGATGTAATGAAAAACTACTTCGATTTTGTTGGAAGCACAAATCGTGTAGCACTTGCTTTATCCGGCAGGGGCGGATTTACAAAAAGCATAGTTGCACCAAGCGGGACAGATGATCCTTTCTACTATAGCGTAGACGACCACTACGGATCGTCAGATCATGAAGTATTTAATGATCCTGCTGTTCAGGTACCAGGCATAATGATGATCACCTGGCCCGACCTTTACTACCACACCTCGCAGGACCGGGCTGACAAATGTGATCCAACCCAGTTAAAAAGGGTATGCGTAATAGGCGCAGCCGCTGCATACACTATTGCCAGTGCAGAAAATGAGATGGCTCTTAAAATCGGCAGCGAAGTTATTGGCAATTCTGCTGAAAGAATAGGGTCGCAATTACAAAGAGCCAGCGATTTACTTGATAGCTCTGACAAAGAAACATTTAAGGAGGCATGGTTAAAAGGATACAGGTACATAGAAGCCGCTATACTAAATGAAAAGGCTACACTCAGGACAATAAATGAACTGGGTATAAAAGACCCGGCCTCGTTTATATTCAATCTCGAAAGTGGTTTAAATGAGATCGGCAACAATATTTTATCGGTATATAGTTACTATTCAAATCAAAAAGCTTCAATCCTGGGTCTTGGTACACCTCAGTATCAACTTAACAGGGAAGAAAAAGAAGCGTCCCGCATCTCCCCTAAACTTAGTCCAAAATTTCTGGAAGCAGGTTATGGTGCTGCCCGAAGCATCCTTCTTGAAGCAGGTGATCTTTCTGAAAAGTACCCTGTAAGTACAAGAATCGATATAAATGAGATGCTAAGACTATGCAAGGAGGGTTACAATACTTTCGAAATTAAAATAATGCTTGATGCTCAGATGAAAAGTGGAGAAACAGATCTCTTATCGATCGTAAATACGATAAAGATACTTGCAGAACTTGGTTACCTGGAAATATAGTTTATTGATCCTTGCTATTATAATCGGTTCTCAATACTTTAAATTCTGTTCTCCTGTTTATCTGATGAGCAATTTCACCTTGTTCATCGTTAGCCAGGGATTCGATAAACGACTCTGAAAGAATAAAATCAAGAGGCAGGAAGGGATAATCTGAATATATTTCTGCATCCACTACCTTTGGACTTGATTCACCATAACCTTTTGCTAAAAGTCTATCCGGCTCTATCCCTTTCTGGATCAGATAATCAACCACAGACTGGGCTCTTTTCTGGGACAGATCCATATTATACTCTTCTGTATCCCTTGAATCGGTATGCGACATAAGCTCGATTGTAACATTGGGATTATCATTAAGCGTTTCAACAAGCTTATCGAGAGAAACCATCGACTCAGGTCGCAGATCCCACTTACCAAAGTCATACAATATATTAGGAAGCTCGATCGGTCGGTCAATTGATGTCATAACAATAGTAGTTAGGAACTCACGGCTCTTATCCTGACCTCTTGTTGTTTCTTTTTCCTTACCATTAAGATATCCCTGTTTAGAGGCAAGAAAAATATAATCGACATCCTGCTTAAGAATAAACCTGAACTCACCAGCATCAGACGACTCAACTCTTACTGTTGTTCCGTCGCTAGCAATCAGCTGCACTCCTGCCATCGGAATTACCTCACCTGTTTTCTCATCCTTAATAAGGCCTTTTACACTGAACTTGAGAGGTGGTAGTTCGAATGTGTAAATCTCATCATTAGCTCTACCCTTTCTGGTTGAACTGAATAAGCCCTTCTCTTCATCACCCATATAATTAATTGCAAAATCATCGGCAAAAGTATTAATAGGGTATCTCATGTTTTCTACTACCCAGCTTCCATCAGGCTGAGCCTGAGCCTTGTATATATCCAGTCCGCCCATACCTATATGTCCATCAGATGCAAAATACAAGGTCCCGTCATTTCGGACATAGGGGAATAATTCATTTCCCCTGGTATTAATATCAGCTCCCAGGTTTTGATACCTGGACCATTCAGAGTTTTCTGTCTCCCTCCTTACCACATAAATATCCTTGCCTCCATAACCCTCCGGTAGTTCTGATACAAAATATAATTCCAGCCCGTCTGGCGAAATAGCAGGGTGAGCTGCAATAAGTGAATCTGAAAGTATTTCGACCTTCTCGGGTTCGCTCCAGCCATTTCCTTCTATCCTTGATACTAATATCTGGCAGCCCTTATTCTCACGCTTACCAGCTGTACATCTTGTAAAGTATACCTCCCTGTAATCAGATGTAAAGGAAGGAGCCCCTTCTTCAAATTCAGTATTAATACCATCCACAGGAACAGGTGTGCTCCATTTCCCTTTTTTATCCAGCCTGCTCTCAAATATATCTGTGAAGTTCTGTCCAGTTGCTCCATGATCTGTCTTACCCGCTGCTTCATCTCTAGAAGATGTCAGAAATACAAGTCCAAAATCATCTCTTGCATAACTGGCAGCAAAATCAGACCTCCTGGAGTTTAAATCCCTGATATCATCAACTACATAAGGTTCAGGGGAATCCATCCATTCTAGTGACAGTTCACATGACCTGATTCCCAGGTCTGACCGGGCATCTGCAGGTACCAAACGCTTATAATTATTATACTCCTCTATCGCATCCTCATATTTGCCATTCTTTCTTAACGACTCGGCGTATAGAAAAGTGGCATCTGGTTTTGCATAATCCTTTCCTGATATCTTTTTATACCACGATTCTGCGTTTTTGGGGTCATTTGTCAGACGATAACATTCGGCCACCATAAATGTAAGTTCTGCTTTTTCAGCCCTGTCTCTGGTTTTGGAAAAAGCATCCTTAAAAAAATCAATGGCATCAAAATACTCCCCTGCCGAAAAAGCATCATATGCCTTCTGTGCTTTTCTCTTCTGCGCATAGGCACCGGTAACAAGCAATAAAAATACTAACAGGGAAATAAATCTTTTCATATTATAAATCATTTTACGATATAAAAGTAATCATTTCAGGGATAACTCCTCAAATACAATTAAAGTAGTGCGTAACAAGATTCCCAGATAAGTAACGCAAAAATATCGCTGGTATTATATTCTGCCTTACCTTGTAAAAAGCAATTCCCTGTATTTAGGCAGAGGCCACATTTCATTATCTATAGTTAACTCCAGTTTATCAATCTGGTATCTTATTTTATTTAGATAAGGTTTTACTTCATTCTCATAGGCCAGTGACTGATCCTTACCATCTTTAATAACATTGGCTTTCTTCCTGGCTTCAATCATCTCATTCACAAGTTTCTTTATAAGACTGATCTGATCAGATATTGTAAGGATCATTTCCTTTCTTGCCCCTGCAAGTCTTTCATATTCAATATCGCTGAATACACCTTTCAGAGAATTTACATTTTCAAGCAGCATGGTCATATATCGAATAGCGGTAGGAACAATATGATTAACTGCAAGATCGCCCAGCACCCTTGCTTCAATCTGCACCTTTTTCATAAATTTCTCATACTCTACCTCTACTCTGCTTTCGAGCTCTTTCTCGGTAAAAATACCCCCATCTATCAGTATCTTCTTTGAGTTAACTGTAAGATATTTACTTAAGGATTCAGGTACGCTGGTTATATTTGTAAGGCCTCTTCTGGCAGCTTCTATTTCCCACTCCTTACTATAACCATCGCCTTCAAAACGGATATCTGTTGAACCAACAATATATTTCTTTAGAACCTGAAAAATAGCCTCGTCTTTCTTTATACCCTTATTAATTAATGCATCAACCTCAGACTTAAATTCTCTTAGCTGATTTGCTACGCAGGCATTTAGAGCTATCATCGGGGGAGCACAGCTTGAAGATGATCCTACTGCTCTGAACTCAAATCTGTTACCGGTAAAGGCAAAGGGGGATGTTCTATTACGATCTGTATTATCGAGCAAGATCTCAGGAATTTTTCCGATACCAAGTTTTAGTTCAGTTTTTTCAGTTGGTGTCATTTTCTTCCCGGTTACTTTCCTGGCAATATCGTCAAGCATTCCTGTAAGATAGCTTCCCAGAAAAACCGACATTATAGCAGGAGGTGCTTCGTTTGCTCCCAGTCTGTAAGAATTAGTTTCTGTCAACACACTGGCCCGTAGCAGATCCTGATTATCATGAACAGACTTAATAACATTTACCAGGAAGGTAAGAAACTGTAGGTTGGTCTTGGGGTTCTTACCAGGTGAAAGCAGGTTTACCCCGGTATTTGTGGCCAGTGACCAGTTATTATGCTTACCCGAGCCATTAACCCCTGCAAAAGGTTTTTCATGTAGGAGCACTCTGAATTTATGCTTCCGGGCCACCCTTTTCATTATATCCATTATCAGTTGATTGTGGTCGACCGCAAGATTTGCTTCCTCGTAAAGAGGTGCACATTCGAACTGGTTAGGAGCAACCTCATTATGTCGTGTCTTTACAGGAATACCAAGCTTATATGATTCTATTTCAAACTCTTCCATAAAGGCCATAGCTCTCTCAGGAATAGAACTAAAATAATGGTCAGCTAATTGCTGATCCTTCGATGATTGATGACCCATAAGCGTCCTGTCTGCCAGCATAAGATCGGGTCTTGCATAATAAAGAGCTTCATCTATCAGGAAATATTCCTGCTCCCATCCCAGGTTAGCAATTACTTTATCAACATTTTTATCAAAATAATGACAGATATCAACGGCAGCTCTATCGATAGAGTAAAGTGCCTTTAGCAGGGGTGCTTTATAGTCAAGGGCCTCCCCTGTATAAGAAACAAAAACTGTAGGAATACACAGGGTAGTCCCAACAATAAACGCAGGTGAAGATATATCCCATGCTGTATAACCTCTAGCTTCAAAAGTATTTCTGATTCCCCCACTGGGAAAACTTGAAGCATCCGGTTCCTGCTGAACAAGCAGTTCACCTGAAAAGGATTCTACAAGGCCACCAAGATCATTTCTTTCAATAAAAGCATCATGCTTCTCAGCTGTGGCATCGGTGAGCGGATGAAACCAGTGAGTATAATGAGTAACTCCTTTCTCCATAGCCCATGATTTCATCCCTGCAGCAACCCTATCGGCTACTTCTCTGCTGATGGGTGAACCCTTTTCAATTGCTCCCTTAATAGACTTAAATGTTTCCATTGAAAGAAAAGTTTCCATCTTATCAAGGTCAAAAACATTGATTCCGAAATAATCAGATATTTTGCCTTCCGGACGTTTTACCTCAAGGGGTAACCTGGAAAATACTTCCCTGAGTGCACTAAATCTTAATTCTGCCATAATTTTAATTTTTATTGGCAAATATATCTTATATTTTATAATATACCCCTCTTTTTACAGGGCCTTATTTACTTTTTATTAACATTTCATTATACTCACCCCTGTTTTTTATAGGGTAGACAGATATTTATATCTTTTTTACTAATTACCCTTTAGATATTCATTATCAAATTTTGACGATAAATAATCCCTTCTTTCATTCTGTAATCTCTTTAAGCGTAAACCTTTTAAACTTCTTCAACTTATTCAACTCTTTTTTGCTATATTTGTCGCCTGAAAAAAGATTTAACCTTATTAAAGAGTAAATAGATGTCAGTTCTACAAACAATGCGTGAAAGAGCCGGGGCACTTCTGGCAGTGATAATTGGAATCACAATTATTGTTTTTGTTCTATCAGACTCACTTGGAGGCGGAAAGGGGCAAAACAGACAGGCAAAGAAGTATTATGAAATAGCGACAATTGACGGGGAGAGTTATACTTATCAGGAATTTGATGCCAGGATACAGAATCTCACAGAGATATATAAGATGTCTGGTACAACACAGATAACAGAAGCCTTATCTGAAACCATGAGAGAACAGATATGGAATCAGATGATAGAAGATAAGTTACTCGGTGAGGAGATGGATAAAATAGGTATTGGAGTAAGTACTGACGAGGTCGACAATATGGTTCTCGGAGATGAGCCACATCCTATTGTTCAGCAACTTTTCGCAAACCAGGAAACGGGAGTACTCGACAAATCATTTCTTGTAAACTTTCTGAAGGCTACAGAATATGACCCTCAAACCAAGGCTTACTGGTTATACTTTGAAGATGAGATTGTAAAGTCAAAATCAAAAGAAAAGCTCAGTACCCTTATTTCGAAGGCCCTATATGTTACCGGCAAGCAGGTTGAGTATGAGTCAATGGTTAACTCCAGGAGTGTTGATTTCAGCTTTGTTATGAAGCCTTTTTCATCTCTTGCAGATTCAGCAGTAACTATCTCCCAGAAAGAGGTACAGGACTACTATAATAAGAATAAAGAGTCTTACCTGCAGGATGCTTCCAGAAGCATGGAATATGTGGAATTTGAAGTTGTGGCATCCGAGGAAGATATAAGGGAAACTGAAGAAAAGATCAAGGAGTATATTGAGGAATTTAAGACAAGTGATGATCCTGTTCAGTTTATTAATCTTTCGTCTGACACACGACATTTTGAATTCTACCAGACTATTGATGAAATTCCTGAAATAATTAAACCTCTTGCACTTAAAGGAGTAAGCGGCGAAGTATTCGGTCCCTATGTTGAGGACGAGACTTATAAGCTGGCAAAAGTACTTGATGTCGAAAACAGACCTGATTCTGTACATGTACGTCACATTCTTATTACTACCACTAAATATGGTACAAGAGAAGCAACCAGAGCAGTAGCCGACAGTCTGAAGCAACTTATTGAGTCAGGTACAGACTTTGCCACTATGGCAATTATTAATTCTGAAGACCAGGGTTCGGCACAACTTGGAGGTGATCTGGGCTGGTTTGGAGAAGGACAGATGGTAACGCCATTTAATAATGCATGCTTCGAAAATTCCAAAGGCGAGCTTGTTATTGCTGAAACAACCTTTGGCTACCACCTTATTGAAATACTCGACCAGCAAGGATCTACCAGGAAGTATCATATGGGTATAATTGACAGGAGTATTGAGCCAAGCTCAGCTACCTATCAGAATATTTATTCAGAGGCCAGCAGGTTTGCAGGTATGAACAACACCTATGATAAATTTAATAATGCAATAGCTGAAGATCCAAATATTTATAAGAAAATTGCGAGTAATCTGGGACCAGAGGAAAAACTTGTAGCTGGTCTTGAGTCGCCACGATACCTTATTATGTCTCTTTTCGAAACAGTTAAAAACAGTATTATTCTCGACAGGAATGAGCAGGCTGTATTCGAGCTTGGCAATAAGTTTATTATTGCTTATTGTACAGATGTTAACGAAGAGGGATATGCGGATATAGAAAGCGTTGAGAGCGATATCAGGTATGTACTGCTTAAGGATAAAAAAGGAGATAAAATTATTAGCGACTTTAAAACAAAGATAGAAGGTCTTAATAATATTGACGATATTTCCTCAGCACTCAATTTAAATGTCCAGGAGGCAACAGCAATCAATTTTAACTCCTTCTCTATTCCTGCAGCTGGAGTAGAACCGGCAATAATATCAACAGCTGTAAGCATGGAAGAAGGAATGGTTTCTGCTCCAGTCAAAGGAGAAAACGGTGTTTTTGTGCTTGCAATAAACAGCGTAATTGATAATCCGGCAGCACAAAGCGGGGATGTTTTAAAAACAAGGCTCTCGTCAAACTTCCAGGTAAGAGCTATCTACGAAGCATTTGAAGCTCTTAAAGACAAGTCGGAGATTAAAGACATGAGGTACAAGTTCTACTAGTAACTTATAAAATATAGATAATAAAAAAGGATGCCAGAAATGGCATCTTTTTTTATGCCTGTATCTAAGCAGTATTTAGAACCATTCTTTGCTGTATATTAAATATTTTTGTGTTGTCCAACACAAAGAGATCCATGAAAAAAATTATTAACAGGCGTGTTTCACAGGTAAGTGCCCTGATTGGCAACACCCCCTTGCTTGCAATAAATTTAAAGTATAAAGGCAGTTTGCGCACTATATATGCAAAAGCAGAGAACCACAATATGACAGGCAGCATAAAAGACAGAATTGCCTTTCATATTATCAATAGATCTTACCAGCTGGGTGTTCTATCTCCATCTGATCCTATTTTTGAGGCAACAAGTGGCAATACAGGTATTTCCTTTGCTGCTGTTGGTCGAGCTCTGGGGCATCCTGTAACAATCTTTATGCCCGACTGGATGAGCAGTGAAAGAATTAATCTTATCAGAAGTCTTGGAGCCACTATCAACCTTGTTTCCAAAGAAAAGGGCGGTTTTTTGGGAAGTATTGAGATGGCCGATAAAATGGCATCAAAAACTGCAGGCGGATTTTTACCGCACCAGTTTTCAAACGAATATAATACAGACACACACTATTTAACAACAGGGCCTGAGGTTTTCTGGCAGCTTAAGATCAGGAATAAATCTATTGATGCTTTTGTGGCAGGAGTAGGAACAGGCGGTACAGTTATGGGTGTAGGAAAATTCCTTCGGGAGAAGTCTGATAAGGTTAAGATTTTCCCTCTTGAACCCTCAAACTCACCAACAATGTCGACAGGCTTCAAAGTAGGCAAGCACAGAATCCAGGGGATATCCGATGAATTTATTCCTCCTATTATTAATATGAATTTTCTCGACGAAATAATATCTGTAGACGACGGAGACGCTATAATTATGGCCCAGAGATTAGCTGCAGAACTTGGACTGGCTGTAGGTATATCTTCAGGAGCCAACCTTCTTGGAACAATTTTAGCCCAGGAAATACTGGGTCCTGAAGCTGTTGTGGCAACGGTTTTCTCAGACGACAATAAGAAATACCTCAGCACAGATCTTATGAAAAAAGAAGCTCTTAAGAAAAACTTTATTTCGAGCGATGTTGAGCTATTAGATTTCTCTGTATATAAGCGAACCTGCAATACCTGCTGCAATCCTGATGAATGTATTGAAAAAGACTACAGTGATAGCGGGGAATACTCTCTGCTTTCCTGTTCAAAGAGAGATAGCAGGGGATGTAAAGGCTGTTAAACAAAAAAAGCCCAGCATTTCTGCTGAGCTTTTTGTATAAAGTTGGCGGCGACCTACTCTCCCACTTTTACGCAGTACCATCGGCGCTAACGGGCTTAACTTCTCTGTTCGGAATGGGAAGAGGTGGAACCCCGTTGCTATAACCACCATAAGATCTTCAGGCAAAAGTAAAATTCGGACTCTCTCCGCTCTACCTGGCTCCTCTCTAAAAATATCAAACCGACATTTTTTTAACGATTCGCCATGCCTGTAAAAATTAACATGATGATTACAAGAATAATAATAAACAGTCTCAGAAAGCTTACGGGTAATTAGTACTGCTCGGCTTTGACATTACTGCCTTTACACCTACAGCCTATCAACGTCATAGTCTCTAACGACCCTTAAAGGATATCTCATCTTGAGACGAGCTTCGTACTTAGATGCTTTCAGTACTTATCTCTTCCAAACGTAGCTACCCTGCAATGCAGCTGGCGCCACAACAGGTACACTAGAGGTCTGTCCAACACGGTCCTCTCGTACTAGTGTCAGGTTCTCTCAAATATCCAACGCCCACAACAGATAGGGACCGAACTGTCTCACGACGTTCTGAACCCAGCTCGCGTGCCACTTTAATGGGCGAACAGCCCAACCCTTGGGACCTTCTCCAGCCCCAGGATGTGACGAGCCGACATCGAGGTGCCAAACCGCTCCGTCGATATGAGCTCTTGGGAGCGATCAGCCTGTTATCCCCGGAGTACCTTTTATCCTTTGAGCGATGGCCCTTCCATGCGGAACCACCGGATCACTATGCTCTACTTTCGTACCTGGTCGACTTGTCAGTCTCACAGTCAAGCACCCTTGTGCCATTGCACTCTGCGCACGGTTACCAATCGTGCTGAGGGTACCTTTAGAAGCCTCCGTTACTCTTTTGGAGGCGACCACCCCAGTCAAACTACCCACCAAACATTGTCCCACGCCAAAGCGTGGTTAGGTTCCAGATAAATAAAGGGTCGTATTTCAAGGTTGACTCCATGACTCCTGGCGAAGCCACTTCAAAGTCTCCGACCTATCCTACACATTATTTACCCAAAATCAATGTTAAGCTATAGTAAAGGTTCACGGGGTCTTTCCGTCCCGTTGCGGGTATCCGGCATCTTCACCGGAACTACAATTTCACCGAGCTCGTGGCTGAGACAGTGCCCAAATCGTTACACCATTCGTGCAGGTCGGAACTTACCCGACAAGGAATTTCGCTACCTTAGGACCGTTATAGTTACGGCCGCCGTTTACTGGGGCTTCGATTCAATGCTTCTCCGAAGATGACATCCCCTCTTAACCTTCCAGCACCGGGCAGGTGTCAGGCCTTATACTTCATATTGCTATTTTGCAAAGCCTTGTGTTTTTGATAAACAGTCGCTTGGGCCATTTCTCTGCGGCCACGCCTTACAGCGTGGCGTCCTTTATCCCGAAGTTACAGGACTATTTTGCCTAGTTCCTTAGCCACGAATCACTCGAGCACCTCAGGATTCTCTCCTTGACTACCTGTGTCGGTTTGCGGTACGGGCACCATATATCTGAAGCTTAGAGGTTTTTCTTGGAAGTATGATTACAGACACTATCCACTCGCCCGAAGGCTAATGGTACTATCAGGTTCATCAAGTCGAAGCTATTAACTCCAACCTATAACTACACCCTTTAACGTACTATTCCGTCAGTACGCGGTCTTGTCACTACTCCGTCACCCCATCGCAATATATGGCGGTACTGGAATATTAACCAGTTGTCCATCGGTTACGCCTCTCGGCTTTCCCTTAGGTCCCGACTAACCCTGATCCGATTAGCGTTGATCAGGAAACCTTAGTCTATCGGTGAGGGGGTTTCTCACCCCCTTTATCGTTACTTATGCCTACATTTTCTTTTCCAGACGCTCCAGGGTACCTTACGATACTCCTTCTACGCTGACTGGAATGCTCCCCTACCATCACGCCCTAAAGCGTGATCCATAGCTTCGGTAGTATATTTATGCCCGAGTATCATCCACGCACAACCGCTCGACTAGTGAGCTGTTACGCACTCTTTAAATGAATGGCTGCTTCCAAGCCAACATCCTAGCTGTCTAAGCAGTCGCACCTCGTTTGTTCAACTTAATATACATTTGGGGACCTTAGCTGATGGTCCGGGTTCTTTCCCTTTTGGCGCTGGACCTTAGCACCCAACGCCTCACTCCCATAAATCATTTCACAGCATTCGGAGTTTGTCAAGGGTTGATAGGCGGCGAAGCCCTCTAGCCTTATCAGTAGCTCTACCTCTGTGAAACTAATATGAGGCTGCACCTAAATGCATTTCGGGGAGTACGAGCTATTTCTTGGTTTGATTGGCCTTTCACCCCTACCCTCAGCTCATCCAAAGACTTTTCAACGTCAACTGGTTCGGTCCTCCATCCCGTGTTACCGGAACTTCAACCTGGCCAAGGGTAGATCACCAAGTTTCGCGTCTACCTCCACTAACTTATTCGCCCTATTCAGACTCGCTTTCGCTTCGGCTCCGACCCTTAAAGTCTTAACCTTGCTAGTGAAGAGTAACTCGTAGGCTCATTATGCAAAAGGCACGCCGTCACTCACACCTTGCGGCAGAGACTCCGACCGTTTGTAAGTGCAAGGTTTCAGGTACTATTTCACTCCCCTGTTCGGGGTGCTTTTCACCTTTCCCTCACGGTACTAGTTCACTATCGGTCTCTCAGGAGTATTTAGCCTTACCAGATGGTCCTGGCAGATTCAGACAGGATTTCTCGTGTCCCGCCCTACTCAGGATACCACTAGATCGTATATTAATTACATGTACGGGACTTTCACCCCCTATGGTCAAACTTTCCAGATTGTTCCATTTCTTAATATAGTCTCATATTGTGGTCCTACAACCCCAACATTGCCGAAACAATATTGGTTTAGGCTATTCCCCGTTCGATCGCCACTACTTAGGGAATCACTATTGTTTTCTTCTCCTCCGGGTACTTAGATGTTTCAGTTCTCCGGGTTTGCCCCACGCCTAAGCGTGGTACCAGGCCTTCAACCTGGTGGGTTGCCCCATTCGGAAATCTACGTATATAATGGATATTTGCTCCTCCACGTAGCTTATCGCAGCTTGTCACGTCCTTCATCGCCTCTGAGAGCCAAGGCATCCACCTTGCACTCTTACTTACTTTCTTGAGTAATTCTATTTATTACTATTCTCGTATTCTATCATCATGTCAAAGAACCTTCGCTGTCCTTCGAAGCCTCGTGCGAAGAAGGATAAAATCCTCTCTCTTACGTGTTAACTTCTATAAACAGTGTCCCTACTTCGCGTAAAGCTTCGTAGGGCTGTGGTGGAGAATATCGGAGTCGAACCGATGACCTCCTGCGTGCAAGGCAGGCGCTCTAGCCAACTGAGCTAATTCCCCTTAAAGCCTGGTAGTCCCACGCAGATTTGAACTGCGGACCTCTACATTATCAGTGTAGCGCTCTAACCAACTGAGCTATGGGACTGTCTCGTTCAATTCAAATCCGACGTCTCAATTCTACAACTAATTTATGCGTGAAGATAATCTCCTACTTCGGACTTTAAGGTTTATATAATAATTAAAGCAAACATCCAGACGACTTGTTAACAGTCGCCACAGTATTTTAGAACTCTCTCCAGAAAGGAGGTGTTCCAGCCACACCTTCCGGTACGGCTACCTTGTTACGACTTAGCCCCAGTCACTAGTTTTACCCTAGGACGCTCCTTGCGGTTACGTACTTCAGGCACCCCCAGCTTCCATGGCTTGACGGGCGGTGTGTACAAGGCCCGGGAACGTATTCACCGCGCCATGGCTGATGCGCGATTACTAGCGATTCCAGCTTCACGAAGTCGAGTTGCAGACTTCGATCCGAACTTGGACCGGCTTTAGAGATTGGCATCCTGTCACCAGGTAGCTGCCCTCTGTACCGACCATTGTAACACGTGTGTAGCCCTGGACATAAGGGCCGTGCTGATTTGACGTCATCCCCACCTTCCTCTCACCTTACGGTGGCAGTTTCACTAGAGTCCCCGGCATGACCCGATGGCAACTAGTGATAAGGGTTGCGCTCGTTATGGGACTTAACCCGACACCTCACGGCACGAGCTGACGACAACCATGCAGCACCTTGTAAAGAGTCCCGAAGGAAATTATGGTTTCCCATAAATGCACTCTACATTTAAGCCCAGGTAAGGTTCCTCGCGTATCATCGAATTAAACCACATGTTCCACCGCTTGTGCGGGCCCCCGTCAATTCCTTTGAGTTTCACTCTTGCGAGCGTACTCCCCAGGTGGATTACTTATCGCTTTCGCTTGGTCGCTGACTGTGTATCGCCAACAACGAGTAATCATAGTTTACGGCGTGGACTACCAGGGTATCTAATCCTGTTCGCTCCCCACGCTTTCGTGCCTCAGCGTCAGTGTCGGTCTAGTAAGCTGCCTACGCAATTGGTGTTCTGTGTAATATCTAAGCATTTCACCGCTACATTACACATTCCGCCTACCTCAACCGAACTCAAGACTAACAGTATCAATGGCAGTTTCCCGGTTGAGCCGAGAGATTTCACCACTGACTTATTAGCCCGCCTACGCACCCTTTAAACCCAATAAATCCGGATAACGCTTGCATCCTCCGTATTACCGCGGCTGCTGGCACGGAGTTAGCCGATGCTTATTCCTGAAGTACCGTCGTATCGCTACACGTAGCAATTATTCTTCCTTCAGAAAAGCAGTTTACAACCCATAGGGCCGTCTTCCTGCACGCGGGATGGCTGGTTCAGGCTTGCGCCCATTGACCAATATTCCTCACTGCTGCCTCCCGTAGGAGTCTGGTCCGTGTCTCAGTACCAGTGTGGGGGATCACCCTCTCAGGTCCCCTAAACATCGCAGCCTTGGTAAGCCGTTACCTTACCAACTAGCTAATGTTACGCATGCCCATCTTCTACCACCGGAGTTTTAACTGCTCTGTGATGCCACAGTGCAGCGTTATGGGATATTAATTTCCGTTTCCGAAAGCTATCCCCCTGTAAAAGGTAGGTTGCATACGCGTTACTCACCCGTTCGCCGGTCGTCAGCATCGAAACCGAAATTCCAACCTGTTACCCCTCGACTTGCATGTGTTAAGCCTCCCGCTAGCGTTCATCCTGAGCCAGGATCAAACTCTTCGTTGTAAAAAAAATTATTAAGTCTCTTTACAAGAATCCTTCAATGACTATGGCTCTTAACTTTAAAAAAATTGCTAAGAAATTGACTGTTAATTCGTCTTAGCCTGGATGTGTTGCTTCAAATATTCAAAGAACTTCGCTTTCGCGTCTTTTTTACCCGTTCAATATCCGGTTAATTAAAACCTCTCTTAAAGAAGGGGCGACAAAGATACAAACTTTATTGACTCTTTGCCAAAAAAAATTTGAGATTTTTTCCCGGGTATTTCTTCCTCGCTATTTCCAACTTCTTCTGTCCCGAAAAAAACCTCAAACTATATCTTAAAGAACTGTCTTGTTTTCGCTAAAAGCGGGTGCAAAAATAGAGTAAGATTTTTTAATTGCCAAATATATTTTGAGAAAAAATAGAGCCTAAAATAAAATAATATCTAACGTACTGCAAATCAAGAACTAATATTGCGTGGCTATAAGGCTGTAAAGTATTAAAGTTTTAAAGTATCAAGGTTGTAGAGTTGTAACACTAATCTTATACCCTGCTACACCAATACACCAATACTCCAATACACCAATACACCAATACACCATTACACCAATACACCAATACACCAATACACCATTACACCATTACACCAATACACCATTACACGACTAAAGCCATAAATCTTAAATTTTAGTTAAAACTGAAAATCAAAAAAATATTTGTCTATTTTCGTAGTATGGAAATGGGGAAGAACCTGGTAATAATACCCACATATAACGAGAAGGAGAATATCGCCTCCATCATCGAAGCTGTATCAAAGTTAAAGCTGGCATTCGATATACTAATTGTCGACGATAATTCGCCGGATAAGACGGGTGATATTGTAGAGGGCCTCAAAGAAGAATATAAGAACCTCCATCTTGTAAGGAGGGAGGGAAAGCTGGGCCTGGGCACTGCATATATAATGGGTTTCAAATGGGCAATTAAGAATAAGTATGAAATTATTTGCGAGATGGATGCCGATTTTTCTCATAATCCTAAAGACCTGGTAAGGCTGCACGGGGCATGCATGGAGGGTGCAGATCTGGCAATAGGATCGAGATATGTCTCCGGGGTAAACGTTGTAAACTGGCCCCTGGGAAGAGTTTTGATGTCGTATATGGCTTCAATATATGTCAGAATAGTTACCGGACTGAGGGTTAAGGATACTACAGCTGGTTTTAAGGCATATAAAAGGATAGTGCTTGAAACCATAGACCTTGATAATGTCAGATCCAAGGGCTATGCCTTCCAGATAGAAATGAAATTTACTGCCTGGAAGTTTAAGTTCAGGATAGTTGAAGTACCTATAGTATTTACCGACAGGAAGCTCGGGACTTCAAAGATGAGCGGCGGCATATTTAACGAAGCCCTATGGGGCGTACTTAAAATGAAATTCAGATCTTTCTTCAGAGATTTCAATCGACCAGTCAAGGAATAGTAAAATAAGACCTCTCCCGATGAAAAAATTACTTATAAAAAACGCTGAGATCGTAAATGAAGGAGAAGTATTTACCGGTAGTGTTCTTATCTCTGGTGAAGAAATTGAAACTATTTACCGGGGACATAACAATCTTCCCGATATAAACGATCTTGAGACAATAGATGCAGAAGGCAAATTACTTCTCCCGGGGATTATAGACGACCAGGTACATTTCAGGGAACCCGGACTAAGCCATAAAGGAGACATCTATTCTGAATCAAGGGCAGCAGCTGCAGGTGGCGTTACATCCTTTATGGAAATGCCAAATACCATACCTCAAACCATTACAGCATCTGCCCTGGCCGATAAAATAGCTATTGCAGCAGCCAGCTCGCCGGTAAACTATTCCTTTTACTTCGGAGCAACAAATGACAACATCGAAGAAATAAAAGCTATTAACCCGGAAGAGGTATGCGGACTAAAAGTTTTTATGGGATCTTCTACAGGGAATATGCTTGTTGATAATGAAGAGAGTCTCAGGAGGATATTCCAGAGTTCTCCTGTACTTGTTGCCTGCCACTGTGAAGATGAAAAAACAATTAAGAATAATCTCAGGGCTTATATCGAGGAGTACAGTGAGGATATCCCGATTAAGTATCATCCCCTTATAAGAAGCCGCGAAGCCTGCTTTCTTTCATCCTCATATGCGGTCAGACTTGCAAAGAAATACGGAACAAGGTTGCATATACTACATATATCAACTGCCGAGGAACTCGAGCTATTTGATAACACTCTCCCCTTAAAAGATAAAAAGATCACTGCTGAGGTTTGTATACACCATCTGTGGTTTGCTGAGTCTGACTACGGTGAAAGGGGCAATTTTATCAAATGGAACCCTGCCATAAAAAAATCAGCAGATCGGCAGGCACTTGTTGCAGGAGTGTTAAACAACAAAATAGACATTGTGGCAACCGACCATGCACCTCATACCCTGGAAGAAAAACAGAACATATATACAAAGGCTTCGTCGGGTGGACCAATGGTACAACACTCTCTCGCTGCTATGCTAGAACTATGGCACCAGGGCCTTATCGGGCTCGAAAAGATAGTCGAAAAAATGTGCCATAATCCTGCAATTTTGTTTGGCATTAAAAACAGGGGCTTTATCAGAGAGGCTTACAAAGCCGACCTCTGCCTTGTTGATCCTGAAAATAAGTGGACAGTATCCAAAGATAATATTCTGTACAAATGCGGATGGTCTCCCTTTGAAGGAATAAGCTTCAACTCGAAGGTAATAAGGACAATTGTTAATGGTAATACCGTCTGGGATGGCAAAAGAATTTATGACAGCCAGCCAGGTCAATTATTAAAATTCAGAAGATAATATGAGACTAATTTCTTTACTTGCTATTCTTACATTAATAAACCTGTCGTGCAAGCAGGAAAGTGCAGACAGAGTAACAGATCCTATCTCGCCCGGACTTATAAAGGTGGCAGATAATATTATATATGATGTAATAGTAAAGGCCGAAACTGATGATGAATGGGATATTGAGAAAGTTGCAGGTTATTCAGGCAATGAAATGATCGATAATCTATTTGAAAGTCTTTATTCGGGCAAGCTTAAAGCCAGGGATTATCATAGCGGTCAAGAATTAAGCCCCGGGGATATAAAGAATATTGAGAAGCAAGAGGACTTTGAAAGAAGTAATATTGGAAAGATTCAATTTACTGAAGACTGGTATTTTAATCCATCCAACAATAAAATCGAAAAGAAAGTAGAAACAATAGTTTTCGGATATAAAACAAGCACTGAAGACAGGGTCGGCATGGGTTATATGGCTGCCTTTGAAATATTGATGAACTAGAGAATAGTTCAAGCATCTACTTAATCCTTCTTAACAACAAATCTAATAGACTTGCGGGTTCTCTGCTCTAAGAGTATTTTCTTTCCTCCTGCTAATCTATTAATTGCCGACTCATCATAGTATCTGAGTGTAAGTAATTCAACATCTTCATTTACAAGTATCTTGTAATCTCTATGCAATAATGATTTAAGCCTGTCTATCTTTATCCTCTCTTCATCTACACATACTGCTACACTTATAGCAGATGCCTGGACAAGGTTGGTTTTTATAGCACAGCTATTAAAAACCTGGAATATCTTACCCAGGTTATCGCCTATTGCAAAGGAGAAATCTCTTGGAATAAGGGATAATAATACCTGTGTTTCCTTACGCACATAAACCGGCACATCCTGGTCGATGCTTTCATTTACCGACACAATCGTTCCCCTTTCCTCAGGGTCAATAAACGATTTTACATAGAGAGGTATCGACTTATTATGAAGAGGCTTAATGGTTTTGGGATGGATTATTTTAGCTCCTGAAAAAGACATCTCTACAGCTTCCTTATAACTTATATTTTGGAGCTTCCTTGCATCCTCCATCCATAGCGGATCAGCATTAAGCACTCCAGGCACATCCTTCCATATTGTGAGCTCTGAGGCATTACAGATATTGGATATAATTGCCGCAGAGTAATCTGAACCCTCGCGTCCAAGTGTGGTAGTTTCTCCCTTCAGTGTAGCCCCGATAAAACCCTGCGTAACAAATACTTTATCTTTATTTGCCATAAAAACAGGCTTCATCCTGTTTGTTGTTTCCTCCCAATCAACACCGGCATCCCTGAATTTAGAGTCTGTAACTAGCAGCTTCCTGACATCAATCCATTCGGAATTAATACCTGCACTATTTAGCCACCTATCTACAATCTTTGTCGATAATATCTCTCCCTGGGACACCAGTTGATCGTAGGCCAGATCATAGTCTTTACCTATCAGCCCGGGCATAGCATTTTTAATCTTATTAATCAGGGGCAGAAGTAATGAATTCGCCTCCTCCTGGCCAAAAAGTGATTCTGCCAGTGTTAAATGATAAGCAGCAATGTCTTGAAATTCTGAGCTGTAGGTATCATCACCCTTCAGAAGAGATAAAAGAACACTCTCCAGTGAGTTGGTAGTTTTACCAAGGGCAGAGACAACAACTATAAGAGGTCCCTCTGCTTTTCCGACAATATTACCAAGGTTTTTTACTCCCCAGGCATCTTTTACAGATGCTCCGCCAAACTTATAAACTCTCATTCAGTGTAATTTTAGACAAAAATATCACTTTATTACACAATTATTATAAAGGTAATTTTTTTTCTGTCGCGCAATTGCTAAATTTAAGAACCTAAAACTGATGGCCTGATTATTTAATAAGAATCCTAAACTGAAAGCTCCCTTATGAAAAGTTACAATATTATTACTCTCGACGATTTTATAATTGGCCGTCAGAAAGATTATCCTACTGCAAAAGGTGAATTCTCCAGGATCCTTCATCATATTGGTACTGCAGCCAAAATGGTAAGCAGTAAAATAAACAGAGCCGGACTGGTTGACATTCTTGGCGAAGTAGGAAACGTAAACGTACAGGGCGAAGATCAGCAGAAACTCGATGTATATGCCGATGAAGTTTTTTTGGGAGCACTGCGTTTAAGTGGCGAATGTTGTGGAGTTGCTTCTGAAGAGAACCAGAATATTATTTCTTTTACCAGTGAGTTTGCCCGCAATGGTAAATATATAGTATGTATAGACCCTCTCGACGGCTCATCAAATATCGATGTAAATGTTTCGGTTGGAACTATATTCTCCGTTTACAGAAGATTATCCGAGAGAGGGAATCAAACGGAGCAAAAAGATTTTCTCCAGCCAGGCACAGAACAGGTTGCGGCAGGTTATATTATATACGGCTCATCAACGATGATGGTTTATACTACCGGCAATGGGGTTAATGGTTTCACTCTGGACCCCTCGGTTGGTGAGTTTTGCCTTTCAAATCCTTCGATGAAAGTTCCGCAAAAAGGAAGTATTTATTCAATAAATGAGGGCAATTATATCAAATTCAGGGATGGTGTTAAGAAGTATATCAAGTATTGCCAGGAGAGAGACTCTGAATCAGGACGGCCTTATCTCTCAAGGTATATTGGTTCCCTGGTAGCAGATTTTCATCGCAACCTTATGAAAGGAGGAATATTCCTCTATCCTGAAAGTGAAACTTATCCTGATGGAAAACTGAGACTTCTTTACGAGTGTAATCCTATCGCTTTTATTGCAGAACAAGCCGAAGGAAGAGCTACCACAGGAACAAGAAGAATCCTGGAGATTATACCCGAATCAATCCACCAGAAAGTGCCCTACATTGTAGGATCTCCCGATATGGTAGAAAAAGTTGAAGAATTTATAAAAAATCACGGATAAAGTCTATTCATCCCAACCTGTCCATCCTCCGTTAGAACCCTCTATCCCATCATTAAAAGCATGGATTGTATAATGTGCCAGTCGCATTAATTCCAGCTCAGTGGCAGGAACAGGAAAATGCAACAGAGTGCCCGCCTGTAATCGATCGGTTCTTCTCATATCAAAGTATGATATACCAGCACCAGTGCAATAGCATTCTATCTCTTTCTCATCAAGTATATAACGCAGGATATCATCCTCCGATGTTAGATCAGGAAGCAAGCCTCTTACTTTTCTTGGACCCTCCGGATCGTTAAGGATAGCCAGGGCTCCGGCGCTGTTTCCCGTCCTGAACAGGGCTTCTGCCTCAATAAGCCGAAGCTCCCATTTCATAAAACTTGGTTTCGGACCAATGCCATTCCAGGAATCATTTCTCAGGTAATCATACCTGCTAAACCTGTAATGCGAATAATTATAATATCCCCTGCTGGGAGGGAAGACCTGTGATTGCAGGTACTCAAAATCGCTTGTAAGCCTTGCATCATCAGGATCTGCCGGTCCTGGATCCCATTCATTATTGGCCGGCCATCTGGACGGATAATCATGATCCATAAGATTAATAATCCTGTGATCAACCCTCCCCCAGCCAGGAAGAGTAGCATAAGTCCAGTAAGAATCGCTAAAGCCATATTCATCTCCCAGAACAGGCATAAAATCAAAGTCAATTCCACCACTTGCATATAACAATACCCTGTTCCAGTCAAGCGCCAAATTTTGCTGCCTGCTCCGGGAGCTATAAGTCAGTATCCTGGCTGCATATGATCTCGACAGGCGGGCAAGGTCTGAACTGTTAAGAGCCTGTCCTCCAAACCATTCAACCGGAACTTCAAAGCTGGCAGACTCAGCTGTTTCGATAGCCCTGTCGAGCATTTCGAGAGATGCATCAATAACTTCATCCCATTTTTTAAGGAAGTAATTAGAAAGATCACTGTCATACTCTACTACCAGGGCTTTATCAAATACTAATCCAAGGTAAGCATGCGAAATGCCCGTCACGAACCAACTGTATGCTTCCAGCAGAGCTATGTCCTCTTCAGGCAGATCAATATCACCGGTGTTATAATAAATATTCTGCAGAATAAAATTTGAATGACTTATGGCAGTATATGATTCAACCCACTGCGTTAATAGCTGGTAGCTATAATATGGGTAGCTCAGACTATTATCATATGAAAACACCCTGGGCTCCATAGACAAATCCCGCGTTATACCCCATGGGCAGGTAATATGATCAGCCATTGCTGCCATATTAAGAGACTGGCCGGAGTATTCCTGTAACTGATTATGTATAGTGCGAAAAGATATGCCGGCAAGATCGAATAAAGCATCAGGATAAGAATTGATCCAGGAAGAATCGGGCTCATTTTCATTTACGACATCCAGATCTGCACATGATAGGAAAAACACAGGCAGAACCAGCAAAAACACTGGATACCTTAAGTTTTTCATAAGCCTTGATTTAATTATTGCTTAATTATTCATCCCATCCCGTCCATCCGCCGGCCGATCCATTTACACCATCTGCTATTGCTTCGATGGTATAGACCGGCAATTCAAATAATTCAAGCTGTTTATAAGGGACAGGGAAATGCAGAAGGGTTGCAGGCTGCAGCCTGTCGGTCCTCCTCATATCGTAGAACGGTACTCCTGCGCCTGTGAGGTAGCACTCAATCTCCTTCTCATCAAGGATATAACGAAGTATATCATCCTCAGGTAGTACATTATCCAGCCCTCCCCTGGCCTTACGGGGACCGGCCGGATCATTTAATATTGCCAGGGCAGCAGCCTGGTCTCCCGTTTTGAGAAGTGCTTCGGCCTCCAGAAGTTTCAGCTCCCAGGCTCTGAAAGAAGGTTTCGGACCTATTCCAAGTTGGTCATTGTCAATAAAAATATCCTCATAGCGCGTGAATATTATACGCGAGTTTAAGTATCCCGGTAAAGTAGGGAGGTTACTTGTCGACATAAAATAAAAATCCGATTCCAATCTAAGATCCCCCGGGGCCGGTTCGCCAGGCCACTGGCCGTCGGGTGTGGTCCATGATTCATTATCTGCAGGCCACCTTGAAGGGTAATCCTTATCCATAATATTTACAAGCCTCATATCGGCAAATCCCCATCCTGATAACCTTGCATAGGTAGTATATTTATCGTACCAGCCATACTCTGAACCCAGGAAAGGAGAAAAATCTTCAATTATACCGTTCTGGGTGTAAGTCAGTACTTTATTCCAGTTAATTGCTTCATTTTGAGCACTTGTTCTTGACCCATACGCCAGTATTCGGGCTGCATAAGAATTAGCCAGCAGGCCCAGGCCCCCGGCATCTATTATTTGGCCTCCGAGCCACTCCTCGGGAAGAACAAACTGCCTGCTTTCACAAAGAGTAATGGCCTTATCGAGCATACCCAGCGATTCATCAATCATATCCTGCCACGATACAAGGCTGAGACTGGTAACATCGCTGTCCCACTCCACAACTGCTGCCTGGTCGAAGATCAGACCCAGGTAGCCATGAGCAACACCGCAGGTAAACCAGCAGAAGGTTTCCACCATATCGTTATCCTCCCCTTCGTCTCCAAATAACAATCCTCCATAAAGCCTTTCAAGAACAAAATTAACTTCAGCTATAACCTCATATATTTTGTTCCACTCGTTATCAATAATAAAATAGTATTCATAGTCAGAGTTATTACCAAAAGACGTAACCCTAGGTTCAAGAGAAAAATCTTTCATCCCAAAATTATCCCATCTACATGTAAAATGATCGGCCATCACTCCCATTGCCAGTGCCACGCTGCTATCGCCCTGTATAACATTATGCAGATCTCTGAACGAGTTTTCTGCCAGCTTCATTACTTCTTCCGGCGACCACTCCGGATCGGGAGGCTCATATTCATTATCCCAGTTAATACAGCTCTGGAATAGGAGTAATAATACCAGAATTATTAGTTGAAAATATCCTCTCGATCCCATATTGCCAGTCTTTATTTATATAAATATAAACTATTTTACTCTATTACATGCTGGCATAGCTCGAATATCTTATATACTTTTGCAGCTTATCATCCTTTCTAAATGAACGAATCTGATCCCGGTAAGTTATACCTTAAACATCCAATTTTCAAGCCCTTAGCAGCCAGCCTGGCAGAAGACATGAAGGGCAATATTGCAGTCGAGGACCTTACGGGATCGGCGCGCTCATTACTTGTAGCTGCGCTCTTTAATTCGCTTCAGACAACTCACTTTATAATACTTCCGGAAAAGGAGGATGCTGCATATTTCTATAACGACCTTGTTTCCATACTGGGAGAAGAGCTGGTATTTTTCTTTCCTTCAAGCTATAAAAGATCCATCCAGTACGGTCAGACCGAGTCATCCAATATCGTACTCCGCACCGAAGTAATGAATCATCTTGGCTCCGGAAAGAGAAAGTGTATTGTTGTAAGTTATCCCGAGTCGGTGATGGAGAAGGTTATCAGCAAGAAGGTATTCAGGAAAAACACTCTTAAGCTTAAAATTGGAGACCCGCTGGGCATTGAGTTCCTTGTGGAAGTGCTTACGGAATATAATTTTGCCCGGGTAGACTTTGTCTATGAACCAGGTCAATTTGCTGTAAGAGGAAGCATAGTGGATGTGTTTTCATTTTCTGGTGATAAACCATATCGAATTGACTTTTTTGGAGATGATATTGAGTCGATAAGATCTTTTAATATTGATGATCAGCTCTCCATTGAGAAGCTTACAGAGGTATCAATTATTCCGAATGTACAGGATCTGTCAATAGAAAAGACACAGGAGAATATCACCGAGTTTATTCCTCCATCTTCACTTATATGGATTGATGAATTCGCCTTTACTCTTGATAAGATTAGCTCTATTTACAACTCTTCGTGGTCTTACGAAGAGGAGCAGGAGCAGAAAAGCAAGCGGGAGCAGGCAATTACTGGTGAACACCTTGAGTCAGAGCTGGCACGCTTCAGGGTTATAGAATTTTCTTCACGTCCTCATTTAAAAGTAAGTAAAAGCTATAAGTTCAACACCCAGCCTCAGCCATCATTTAATAAAAACTTTGAACTGCTAGGAGATCGCCTGCTTGAAAATAGTGAGGCAGGTTATCAGAATATTATTGTCTCTGAAAGCGAGACCCAGGTAGCCAGATTACGGGATATATTCCTGGAGCTAAATCCGGAATTAAGTTTCGAAAGTAAGATTACTAATCTCCACAGGGGATTTACTGACTATGACCTGGGCATAGCTCTTTTTACAGATCATCAGATTTTTGATCGCTATCATAAATTCAGGATAAGAGGAACCTTTAACCGGAGAGAAAGCCTTACAATAAAAGAAATTACCGGTCTTAACCCGGGCGACTACGTAGTACATATTGATCATGGTATAGGACGTTTTGGAGGACTTGAAAAGATTGATGTAAATGGTAAGGTACAGGAAGCAATAAAGCTGGTCTATCGTGATAATGATACTTTATTTGTTGGCATTCACGCTCTTCACAGAATATCAAAGTACAAAAGCAAGGATTCTGCTGAGCCGCGGATATACAAGCTTGGGTCGGCCGCCTGGCAAAAGATAAAATCCAATACAAAGAAAAAGGTAAAAGATATTGCAAAAGATCTTATTCTTTTATACGCAAAGAGAATGACAGTCGAAGGCTTTGCATTCTCTACTGATTCCTTTATGCAGAGAGAACTCGAAGCATCATTTATATACGACGACACACCCGACCAGAATACTGCCACCAGACTGGTAAAAGAGGACATGGAAAAAGGTCACCCGATGGACAGGCTTGTATGTGGTGATGTAGGATTTGGCAAGACTGAGATAGCTATAAGGGCAGCATTTAAAGCAGCAGCCGATAATAAGCAGGTTGCAATCCTTGTCCCCACCACAATACTGGCCCTGCAGCATTACCAGACCTTCTCACAGAGACTTAAGGATTTCCCTGTTGAGATAGATTATATAAGCAGGCATCGAAAAGCTGCCGACCAGAGAGCAATAAAAGACAGGCTTAGAGAAGGGAAACTTGATATTATTATTGGTACTCATAAACTTGTGGCAAAAGATATTGAATTTAAGGATCTGGGGCTGCTGGTAATAGATGAAGAGCAGAAGTTCGGTGTATCGGTAAAGGAAAAGATCAAAAAGCTTAAGGCGAATGTCGACACACTTACACTTACTGCAACGCCTATACCAAGAACCCTGCAGTTTTCGCTTATGGGAGCACGCGATCTTTCTATAATTAACACTCCTCCACCAAACAGAATGCCTATTATAACAGAGCTACACGGCTTTAATGAGGATATTATAAAGGAGGGTATAGAATATGAGCTTAACCGAAACGGGCAGGTCTTTTTTATACATAACAGGGTGCAGAATATTACCGAGGTGCAGGCAATTATTAACAGGATACTACCCGGTGTAAAGAGCGCTATTGTTCATGGCCAGATGGAAGGAAGGATAGTAGAAAACATAATGTACGACTTTATCCATGGCGACTATGATATACTTATTGCAACAACTATTATAGAATCCGGACTGGATATACCTAATGCAAATACCATATTTATTAATAACGCTCATCATTTCGGACTCTCAGAATTGCACCAGCTAAGGGGAAGGGTTGGCAGATCGAACAAAAAGGCCTTCTGCTACCTAATGGCACCTCCTGTAAATATTATGACCCAGGAGGCACGAAGGAGGCTTAAAGCTATTGAAGAATTCTCAGAGCTCGGAAGTGGTTTTAATATTGCGATGCAAGACCTTGATATAAGAGGGGCAGGTAATCTTCTCGGTGGTGAGCAAAGTGGTTTTATTGCAGATATTGGCTTCGAAACCTACCAGAGAATATTGCAGGAAGCGATTAACGAATTAAAGGATAATGAGCTTAAGGGAGTTGTTAAGCAGGCAAATGAAAGCGAAGAGGCTAAGGGATTAGAGAGTAATTACGTTTCAGATTGCAATATCGAGACGGATATGGAGATAATGTTTCCCGATAGTTATATTTCCAATATTTCAGAAAGAATAAGACTATATAAGCGCTTAAATGAGCTTCAGGATGAAGAGCAACTCCTGGAATTTGAAAAAGACTTGACAGACCGGTTCGGAGAGCTTCCCTCCCAGGCAAAAGAGCTACTAAACCTTGTCAGGCTAAGGAGACAGGTTATGGAGATGGGAGTAGAAAAGTTAATCCTTAAAAAGAGTATGATGGTAATCCATTTTACCTCGAACCAAAAATCTGGATTTTATGAAAGTAAATTATTTGTATCGATAATAAATTACGTTAACAAGCGATACTCAAAGTTTAGCGTAAAACACAGCGACACAAGACTGAGCCTTACAATAAAGAACATCCTCTCAATACAGGATGCAAAAAAAATATTTGACAGCATGATTCAATTTCATGAAAATATGTTGTAAAATACACAGATTATGAGTATTACACTTGACGCTGAGCTTCTGATTTAATATTTTTACATGCAAGATGATACTGGCAATTGACATAGGAAACAGTTCGGCAAAGCTTGGGGTATTCGAAGGAAGCACAAAGAAGTATATCCGGAATACGGAAGAATTAAGTGCGCTTATGCTGGATAAGCTGGTACTAAAATATGGTATTTCCAGAATAATATATTCTTCAGTCAGGGGTAGCAGTGATATACTTTCAGCTTATTGTGCATCTCATGGGATGGAGCTTATCAGCTTAAGCTATAAAACAAATATTCCGATTAAGATTGAATACTCTACACCTCAGACTCTGGGTTCCGACAGGATAGCAGGAATAGTTGGAGCATACAATAAGTATGCTAACAATAACGTTTTGCTTATTGATGCCGGGACTGCTGTGACATATGATATATTATTATCAGACGGAATATATAAAGGAGGTAATATTTCTCCGGGACTGTCAATGCGATTCAGATCGCTTAATGCTTTCACCGGCAAGCTGCCTCTGGTAAGTCCTGATAATAAATATGATATAATCGGGAGCAGTACAGAAAATGCTATACGATCAGGCGTTCAACAGGGCTTGATTTTCGAAATAAATGAGTATATTCGCACCTTTGAAAATTTGTTTGAAGGACTGAAAGTAGTCATTACAGGCGGTGATGGAGAGTTGTTGTCCGGGTTAATTAAGCAGGATGCTGATTATTCACCGGATCTGGTTATAGAGGGTCTAAATTATATTGCAAATTACAATGCTTAGGTATTTAAAAATATTTCTACTTTTTCTTCTGACCGCACAATTTAGTGCAGGACAGAAACTTGTCAATTCACCTTACTCAAGGCTTGGACCCGGAACACTTGAATCCATTGGCTCCTTTAAAAGCCTGGGAATGGGAAGAACAGGTGTTGCCTATAACGATCCTTTGAATATTAGCTACCAGAACCCTGCATCATATTGCAATGTTGACACAAATTCCTTTGTATTTGATTTTGGTCTCGATTACAGGATAATAGTTTTAAATGATGGTACAGAAAACTACCAGTCCGACGACATGAATTTCCATCACCTGATAATGGCCTTTCCATTAAGTAAAAAAATAGGTTTTGCAACCGGTATTATACCATATAGTTCGGGTTATTACAATATTAATCTTGTTATAGACTCAGATCACCCTGATTATGATCCTATTATCGGAGAGACAGAAGCGGTTCACAAGGGATCAGGAGGCTTTAATAAATTCTTTTTTGGGCTTGGGGTAAATCCTGTTGGCGGACTATCTGTAGGGGCAAATATGACCTTTCTTTTTGGAACTATTAATCGAAATAATTCATATCGTTTTACCGACGATAGTTATAGCTTCGATAATATCTCAAACGAAATGGTTCAGGTCCAGGGTTTTAATTTTGATCTGGGAGCTCAATATAACCTTGAGATGAAAAATAATCTTATTGCAACTGCAGGAGTCAGCTACTCAACAACAGGAAATTATAAAGGGCAGAGCGAGAACTTACTAGCCCTTTATACAGGTGCACAGAACTCCTACGACACACTTTCCTATTCGTCCACAGATGATGAACTTATTACTCTTCCGGGCAAATTAGCTCTCGGACTGGCACTAAGCAGAAAGGACCATTTTCTAATAACTGCTGATTATACAATGTCCGATTGGACCAATGCGGTTTTCCTGGGACAGGAATCATTTTTTGTAAAAAGCAATTCCATTAATTTTGGAGCTGAATATATTCCCAATTATAATGCTAATTTCAACTTCCTAAATAGGGTAGCCTACAGGCTTGGTGGTCATATTTCAGATAGCCATTTAATGATTGATGGAGAACAAATACAAGAATTTGGCATTACTTTTGGAGCAGGGTTACCATTAAGACGAAGTAATTCAAAAATAAATGTTTATTTTGAGTATGGTTCACGAGGCACAGGCCCTGAAATAAGTTTGCATAAAGAAACTTTCTATAACTTTGGAATAAGTTTAAATTTTTACGATTACTGGTTTATAAAAAGAAAATACGACTAATAAAATTATAAGATGATGAAGACAAGTTTACTTAAGTTTTTTACGGTCATGTTACTTTCGGTTCTGACAATACCAATGATGTCACAAAAAGGTATTGAAGACGGCAGCAAGTACGGACATAATGAAGATAGTGTGAATTGCAGGAAAAACCTGTCGCTTTACAAGACATACTATAATCAGGAAAACTACGAGATGGCCATGAGTTTCTGGAGGAAGGCCTTCTATGAGTGTCCACGTTCCTCGCAGAATATGCATCTTCATGGAACCAGAATGTTTAAAGCTTTTTATAACAAGACAAAAGATAAGGCATATATCGATTCACTGGAAATGGTATACAATGCCAGAATAAAGTATTTCGGAGAAGAAGCCTATCAAAAGGGTCGTCTTGGACTCGACTTATGGGATCTTGGTTCAGAAGATCCTGAACTGCTGAAATTGTCATACGCCACCCTTGGAGAGGCAATAAATCTTGATCCATACAGAACAAACCCAAATATATTAATGATATATATGGCCTCCACTCAAAGGTTGTTTGATGCTGAGTCGATCACTAACGAGGAAGTAATTAATAACTACGGTGTAGTAAGCGATATTCTTGATAAGAGAATTGCCAGTGCTAACCGGCCGGCAGATATAGGCGCAAAAGACAATATCGATGCTATATTTAAAGCCAGTGGAGCCGGAACATGTGACGGCCTTATATCTCTTTTTACCGATAAGGTAAATGCTGCTCCTGATGATATTAGCCTTCTAAAACAGGTTCTTGGACTTCTTGATGATGCAGGTTGTAATGACTCAGATTTATTTTATGTTGCAGCTGAGAACCTTTACACCCAGGAAAAATCTTCTCTTGCAGCTTATTCTCTTGCTGAAATGAATGCTGACAAGTTCAACTATGAGCAGGCAGAATTCTACTATAAGGAAGCTATAGACATGGAGGAAGATAATTTCAAGAAATCAAACTACTACACCAAGCTGGCTACTATAAGGCTTAGCAAGGGAGATAATAAAGGTGCAAGAGATTATTCAAAATCTGCTATATCAATGGATCCTCAAAATGGTACGGCCTATATGCTTATCGGGAATGCCTATGCCGGACAGAAAATAAGTGATAACGAACTGGAGAACCAGGCTGTTTACTGGGTAGCTGTAGATTATTTCAGGAAAGCAAAAGAGATTGATCCTTCACTGGCCGAAAGGGTAAATGATGCAATCAGCCAGTGTGAGAAAGTATTCCCACAGAAAAAAGAGCTTTTCTTTATGGGTATTCTTGAGGAAGGTGTAAGTTATAAGGTTGAAGGTTGGATCAATGAAATTACAACAGTAAGATTCAGAAAAGAGTAATTGAAAAAATACCCTTCCATATTAAATAAAATATACTTTGCAGTTCTGATTTCCGGAACTGCATTGTTTTTCTCATGTCGGGATAATATCGAGATAGTTAATACTTCTTTAGACGAAAATACTCCCACTCAAATTGCTGAAAACTTTGTCACATCCTATACCGACTCTGCTCTTTTACAGGTAAGAATGGAAGCGCCTCTAATGAAGTATTATGGTAAAATGGAAAAGCCATATTCTGATTTTCCGGAAGGAATAATCGTATATTTTTACAACGGTCAGGATGAGCCCTCGGGTCACATATCAGCAAATTTTGGAAGATACTACGAAGCGGATCATCTCTGGGAAGTAAGAGATAGTGTAGTTGCCCTGAATGAAAAAAATGAATTGCTCGAAACTGAGCTTTTATTCTGGGATGAAAGAAAGGAACTTATTTATACAGATAAGTTTGTCAAAATAACACAGCAGGATCAGATAATCAGAGGCTATGGACTTGAATCTGACCCCCGGTTTAATAAATGGACCATTAAAAACGTTACAGCAACCTTATATCTGGATGATGAATAAGAAAGGTCTTTTAATTCTTGAGATAGCATGGATTGTTATTGGGATACTATGCATGGGAGCCTCAGTACACAACAGGATTGTACTCGATGGAGATAAATTTGTCCTTCTTCTCTTAATGGGTATTGCATCATTTGTTATGGCATGGTTCAGGCACAACCAAAGGAAAAATAATTAACTTTACTGCATGAATTACTTAGTAGTAATAGTGTTTTCTATTATTCTATCTGCGTTTTTTTCAGGGATGGAGATCGCCTTTGTATCATCAAACAGACTTCGTATTGAGATAGACCGGAAACAAAACAGGTTTGGATCGGGTATTATAAAAAAATTTACCGACAGACCCGGCTACTTTATTGTTACCATGCTAATAGGTAATAACATTGCCCTGGTAATTTACGGTCTCTTTATCGCAATATTGCTGGAGCCTCTGTTTAGCTCATTCCTGAGCTCAAGCTTTCTGATACTTTTTTCTCAGACTATAGTTTCGACCCTGATAATACTGATCATCGCAGAATTCCTGCCTAAGGCAATATTCAGGCTTGCTCCTAACTCATTCCTTAATAATTTAAGCCTCCCTACATTTATCTTCTATATTCTTTTCTACCCCATTACCTTCCTGGTAATAAAGCTTTCTAATCTCCTCCTGAAGCTATTACTTGGTGTTAAGGCTGAGGTTAAGGCTGATGAAAAAGTTTTTTCAAAGGTCGACCTTAACAGTCTATTTAATGAGGTGTCGGATGAGGAAAATGATTCTGATTTCGAGCAGCAGGATATCAGGATTTTTCAGAATGCACTCGACCTGTCAAATGTTAAGCTTCGTGCATGCATGGTACCCCGAACAGAGATACAGGCCCTATCTGTGAACAGTACTCTTGAAGATTTAAAGCAGGCCTTTATTGATACAGGCCATTCAAATATTTTGATTTACGAAGACACAATAGATAATATTACAGGTTACTTCAGGCTCCGCGACCTTTTCAAAAAACCGGAAAGCATTCGATCTGCTATTAAGCAATTACCAATTGTACCGGAGAGCATGGCTGCAAACAAACTACTGAAGATCTTTGTGGAAGAAAATAAAAAGCTTGCCCTGGTTGTAGATGAATTTGGAGGCACATCAGGGATAGTCACTATAGAAGATATACTTGAGGAGATAGTTGGAGAGATTGAGGATGAGCACGACTCATCGGGTATAATAGAACGGAAGCTTAGTGAGTCTGAATATCAATTTTCAGGAAGGATTGAAATCGATTACATCAACGAAACATACAAATTATCTCTCCCCGCAGAGGATGATTATGAAACCCTGGCAGGTCTGGTCTTCTTCTACCACGGAAGTATTCCAAAAATAAACGAGGTAATTGACATAGGATCGGCCAGGCTTAAGATTCTTAAGGTAAATGGTACCCGGCTGGAACTTATTAATGTTTATATAAAATAAAAAGGGCATGCCCCGGGGCCGCCCTTTTTAATGCATCCAATATATTATTGTTACTTTTTCATCTCACTGTAATACCTGTAAAAAAGAGGTATTGTTTCTATTCCCTTGTAAAAATTATAAAGTGGATAGCTTTCATTTGGTGAGTGTATGGCATCCTCATCAAGTCCAAAGCCCAATAGTATTGATTTTATCCCAAGTATTCTTTCAAATGCAGAGATAATCGGTATTGATCCTCCACTACGGGTTGGAATAGGTTTCTTGCCAAACGAAACTTCCATTGCCTTACTGGCCGCTATGTATTCTACAGTATCAATAGGACTTACATAAGCCTGTCCTCCATGAAGGTATTTAACCTTTACCTTCACTCCTTTGGGAGCTATTGAGATAAAATGCTTCTCAAAGAGCTCTGCTATCTTCTCAGAATCCTGATTTGGAACAAGCCTCATTGAAATCTTTGCAAAGGCTTTAGAAGGGAGTATGGTTTTTGCTCCATCTTCAGTATATCCTCCCCATATTCCATTTACATCAAGAGTTGGCCTTATACCAAGTCTCTCATGTGTTGTATAACCTTTTTCTCCTACAACATCGTTGATATCAATAGATTTCTTATACTCATCCTCATTATAAGGCCTCTTTGCCATCTCTGCCCTTTCTTGGTCTGATGAAATAAGAACATCATCATAAAAGCCCGGAATAGTTATATGATTATCTTCATCTGTAAGTGATGCTATCATTTTTGTTAGCATATTACAAGGATTGGCAACTGCTCCGCCATACAGACCCGAGTGAAGATCCCTGTTTGGCCCGCATACTTCGACCTCCATATATGACAGACCTCTTAAACCGGTTGTAATAGAGGGAATATCCCTGGAAATCATTGTTGTATCGGATACAAGTATCACATCAGCCTTAAGCATATCCTTATGCTCATTACAGAAGATCTCAAGATTTGCAGATCCTATCTCTTCCTCGCCCTCAATCATAAACTTAACATTTGTTGTAAGCGTCCCGGTCTGCATCATTAACTCAAAAGCTTTTACATGCATAAAGAGCTGTCCCTTATCGTCATCTGCTCCCCTGGCCCAGATCTTACCATCTTTAATTACGGGCTCAAATGGCTTACTATCCCATAACTCGAAAGGTTCAGCCGGCTGTACATCATAATGACCGTAAACTAGTACCGTGGGTAATTTTGGATCAATCATTTTCTCTCCGTAAAGCACCGGGTGACCCTTTGTTGGATATACTTCTGCCTTATCGGCTCCTACATCAAGAAGGCTTTGCTTAAGATGCTCGGCCATTTTCAACATATCTCCCTTATGTTCCTCTTTGGCACTTACTGAAGGAATCCGGATTATCTCAAATAATTCTTCCAGGAACCTGTCCTTGTGCTCTTCAATATACTTTCTTATTTTTTCCATTTTATATTAGTTTATTATTTATTATAAAGTTACAAAAGTGTTATTAATAACTATCTATATTTAAGATTTTTAACTTCCTCCGCTGCCTTCTCAACTTCCCTGTACCATTTTTCCCCATATACTCTTATCAGGGGATCTCTTAAAAACTTATACACAGGCAGATCAAGCTCCTCGCCCAGCTTCCTTGCTGGCTTACATATCTTCCACTCTTCGTAATTAACAGCGTCAAATTCCTTGTATTTCTTTATTCTCACGGGGAAGAGGTGACACGATTCCGGCTTCCTGAACTTTATCTTCTTATCACTCCATGCCTTTTCAATGGCACATTTAAAAATGCCCTCTTCAACAACGGCATATGCGCACTCATCATTACCAATTAGAGGGGTTACAGTATCACCGTCAGAATCTATCATGCTTGTGCCCTTTTCCTTTACTGCTTCAATCCCCTCGGGTCGCATATATTTTTCAACCACGGGCCATATTTCTTCAAGGATTACAGCCTCCTCCTCTTCAAGGGGGGCTCCTGAATCTCCATACCTGCAACAACTACCCTTACATTTTTCAAGATTACAGCAGAATTTCTTATCAAAGAGATTCATGGATATTACTGTATGATCAATTGATAACATAGTTCAGAATCAAATAAGTTCCCTGCCAGTCATCTCAGCTGGCTTAGCAAGTCCCATCAATTTCAAAATTGTTGGAGCCACGTCAGCAAGTATTCCCTGGTCAATTTTATTAAAACGATCGCTCACAAGTACAAGGGGAACAGGATTAAGAGAATGTGCGGTGTTAGGCGATCCGTCCTGATTAAGAGCATGGTCGGCATTACCATGATCGGCTATTATAATAACTTCATATCCGTTTGTCCTGGCACTTTTAACCACCTCTCCAACACAGGCATCAACTGTTGTTACAGCTTTTTCAATAGACTGATAAACACCTGTATGTCCTACCATATCACCATTAGCAAAGTTAAGAGCAATAAAATCGTGCTCTTTCTTATTTATTTCGTTTATAACAGCATCTTTTACCTCGTAGGCACTCATCTCCGGCTTCAGATCATAGGTGGCTACTTTTGGTGATTGAATTAATACCCTGCTTTCATTCTCAAATACAGCTTCTCTCCCTCCTGAAAAAAAGAAAGTAACATGGGCATATTTTTCTGTCTCCGCTATTCGCAACTGCTTTTTGCCATTACTGGCAATAACTTCTCCCAGGGTATTGTGAACATTATCTTTGTTGAATATTATTTTCAGCCCCCTGAAGTTAGCATCATAAGGAGTCATGGTACAATAATACAAAGGCATTGTGCTCATCCCCTGATCAGGCATATCTCTCTGAGTGAGTGCAATTGTAATTTCCTTTGCCCTGTCATTTCTGAAATTAAAGAATACTACCACATCATCTTTTCTTATGGTTGTCAGAGGCTCTCCATTATCATCCACAGCAATAATAGGATTTACAAATTCATCAGTAACACCGTCATTATATGAAGCTTGCACCGCATCAATAATATCTTTTGTTTTTTTACCCTTTCCCTCGGTAAGAAGATCATAGGCTATCTTTATCCTGTCCCATCTCTTATCCCTGTCCATAGCATAATATCTGCCAACAAAGGATGCAATCCTGCCATTTGATTTGCCAAGATAAGTCTGCAGATTACGAAGGTAGCCTGCCCCACTCCTTGGATCGGTATCCCTGCCGTCACCAAAGGCATGAATAAAAACATTCTCAATCCCATACTTCATGGTCATATCGCAGAGGGCATATAGATGCTTATCGAGTGAGTGTACTCCACCGTCAGACATAAGTCCCATAAAGTGCACCTGCTTACCCTTTTCTCGGGCATACATAAAGGCGTCCTTGAGCACCTGGTTCTCAAAAATCTCACCCGACTCAATCGATTTATTAATTTTTACCAGGTCCTGATAGACTATTCTTCCTGCACCTATATTAAGATGACCTACTTCAGAATTTCCCATCTGTCCGTCAGGCAGACCAACATCCTCACCCGAGGCAAACAACCTTGAAGTGGGGTAATTAGCGGACAAATAGTCCATATTTGGCGTTGGTATACTTGATATTACATCGGACTTTGATCCATCTCCAAGGCCCCAGCCATCAAGTATCATCAACAAAACTTTATTGTTATCCATGCTCCAGAAAAATCTAGTAATAAAATAAAAAGGGGGTGTATCAGCACACCCCCTGCAAAGGTAATAAAAAATGTATTATGCCTGTATATCGGCTCAGTCTATTGACCCGTAACGATCAACTTCCTGTAAGCCTGAGGCCTGTTATTTATACTTAGTTTTACAATATATATACCAGAAGGCAGACCCAGGTTATCGATTGTAGTACTCCTGCTGCCTGCTTGAAGCAAAACTTCTTTTACTATCACACCCGTACTGTTATAGAACCTCAATTCTGATTTCGCCGTAAGTTCCTGGTCAAAGAGGAAGGTCAGGTTTGTGCTTGCCGGATTTGGGAAAATCTTAAACGTAGCTTCTTCAAACCCGACCATTCCAATTGATGTTGTTATATTTACAGACAGCTTACCCGAGGATGCTGCCTGGTACACTTCTTTGGTTATATTATTCTGGAGAAAGGCTATTACTTCTATGCTATCTATATCATAATCAAGCGGGATATTCCTTGAATAAGGACCAAGGTTTACCTGCTCATCAGTAGCAAACCAATCCTTTTTCAATAATATACCACCGGCATCAGGAATCATTTTCCTGAGTACGTTCCTGAATTCAGTCTGACCATTACTCCCTGTAAGTGTTGTTATCTTTTTCGCAACAACTGCAATAAAGAGGGTCATATTGCTTGCACTTATATCCTGAAGTGGCTTAAGCGAAATATTAAACCTGTAATTTGGCAGAGTGTCGATCTGAATATTAAAGAGAGGATCAACCAGGCTCCGGTTCCTTAGTTCATTAATAGTAGCGAATTCAAGGGGCTGACGCCATTCATACTTTGAAGCAAAGAAGGATCCGGTTCCACCATCATATATCGTAACCGGGTTTCTAACAAGGCTATAAAATAGCATTCTTGAACTTGGCACAGCTGTATTATCCTGGTAGAGCTGATCACCCGCCCTGTAATTAGTATGGTACTGAATATTTACCGCATCATCACCCGCATCATTTACAATGTTATTAAGATCATTATCAGGAATAACAAGCTCGGGAGTATTATAATTAGTAAAATGCTCCACAAGTACCTTCCTTGATCTTTCTCCAATCCATATATTATCGAAGGCAAATCCCTTACTATCCTGAGCATTGCCATCAGACCCATATGATATTCTCAGCTTAACGTCCTCTTTGCCAATTAACTCATCCAGGTACTGACGTGCTTCGACGAAGAGATTGCTTTTTGCCTCCGGAGACCAGCCTACAACAGATCCTCCGGGTCTTCCGGAGATATTACTGTTCCTGTACCAGTTTATACCATAATCCGTACCTCCTATATTTTCCCAGACAGGATCATTACCCTCCTTATATTGCAGTACAGCACCATCACGTCCTTCATCAAAATAAGTAATAATATCCATCTTAATCATAGGCCTTTCCAGTCCATGGAAATCAAAGCAGGGGCTTTCAGCGGAATATACTAATGCTGTATCTGCTACAATATTTGTATACCAGGCCAGTCCATCTGGCTGCAATGTATGATTATTCGGTATATTATGTTCCCAGGTACTGATCTCCGATGCATCTTTCACCCAGCCTAGACTCGCTCCTTCAAAGTCTTCATAATAAACACTGTCGTTTAGCGAATATGTTGGTCTAATATAAATATTTTTAGTCACCGTATCCTGGCAACCAGCATATGCTGTAAAGAGGTAGTAGTTTACAGTAATCACCTCTGGCTGGGTTTTAGGAAATGTTGGATTTAGAACATCAGGGATCAGAGTATTTCCTCCTGAATGGGCAATATCCCAGAGAGAAGACTCAATTGTGGCAGTTGGCTTAGTGTCGTCAAATATTTTCAGATCCTGGGATGGATTAAAGCAGTCATCCTCCCAGTAAAAATCGCCTTCGGGTTTCACTCCCAGGCCGATTCTGTTTACAAGAGTGTCGCTGCAGCCATAAAATGTTGTCCCGATCAGTGTAACATCCCTTTCACCTTCAGTTCTGTACATATATCCCGGTTCAAAATCCTCGCTTATACTAGGGAATATCTCTCCGAATTCCCAGAGCCACCTTTCTACAAGACCAGGGTCAGGTGAACTGTTAATAAACCTGGTTGTATCCTTATCATCTTCTATACATCCATCAAAAATAGAAAAATCGAGTTGTGGTTTGGGGTGTATAGTTAGAGGTGCTGTTACCTGTTTCGAGCATCCGCCTGGTAGAGTATAGGTATACTGAATAGTTTCCGGACCTCCACCTGATTTTAATGAAGGATCGAGAGTAGCGCTAAAGACATCTTCGTTTCTCAGAATATCTGTAGTAAGGCAATCCCACGATCCTGTTCCATTTGTGGGAAAAAATTCCTTAATGCCGATATTAACTGTGTCATCGTTCTCACAGTATGAGTTATCTACGTTAGTTATTGCAAGGTACACCCCGATTGAATCAACATAAATATCTTTAATTATCTGATACTGAATAATTACAGGCCACGTTCCTGCAAAATAGCTATATGACAACTTAGCTGTTGGTCCGCCGGGTCTTGTTCTGGGTGGGATCAAATTAGGGTATATCCTGACCTTACTATCTGAAAGCTGTGTAAATGATGCCGGTCGTGAATATCCATCAGAATAAGAAATATTAAACAAGCCGCTACCTAAATAATCAGCAGGAAGACCTTCTACGTCTATCTCCGATGATAAGCTAGTACTGCAATATACATCCTGGTCGTTGGTAAAATAGGTTGTGGCAGCATTTACATTAAAGCTTATCCAGTCTTTCTGAACACATCCTCCTGATGTTGTTTCGAGCCTGTGCTGAATAAGGATTGGTGAATTTATGTCAAAATGTGCGGTGTCTGATGGATGAAAAGTGTATTCAGAGCCATTCAGATAAATAATAGCATCATTAGAGCTAAAAACGCCCTGCTCAGGTAAGGCTCCCATAATCACCGGTGCTTCAATTATACTGAAATTTGTTTCAACATTTGAGATCTTTGCAAGGGCTGCACTTGAAACAGGAACTCCAACAACAGTTGAACTCCTTCTTGGAGTAATCCTGAATACAATATCTTCTATATCCACAGTATCTCCATTTAGCTGGTAACGATTTCTCCAGTTTGATTGATTAGACTTCATTGAGCCTGCCTGTACAACATCACCGTCAACAAGCCATTCTCCATATGAATCACCTTCATTGCCTGTCCCGTTTTCAATATAGGTAAAATGACCTTCAAGCCAGGCACCATCTGACCTGTTACCTTTTATACAAACATTTGTTGCCTCGGGCACAGCCGACACTAAAACAGTACAGATGGCACTTGTTACATCACTGCCGGTATTTGGATAACCATTATCCGAGACAGGCCTTATTATGACATAGAAGCCCGAGCCCTGGTCTTCTGCAAGAGTTGTATAGGTATCAGACTGATTAATAAATTCAACCCCGTCCTTAAACCATCTAAAGGTACAGGCATCACCATCACCTGAGTCAGGATCATGGAAATCGTAGGTCACCTGAATATCAGACAGAACACTTACACTGGCCGGAATAAAAACATTATCCACATATGGTGCGTTATTAACCTTTGCCGAAGCACTGCTGGTTTCGGGACTTCCTGATGTTGTATTTCCTGTAGCTGCCACCGGAGAAACATCAAACCTAAAATACTTACCGGTATCCTCCATCTGGATATTATATGTACTGGAAGTAGCTCCTGAAATTATATTTGTTGCTGTTGCAGGAGAGTTACCCCTGTACCATACAAAAGTGGTGGCCCCTTCTGCATCGTCATCAACATCGCTATAGGTATACTCGGCCAGCAAAGTGCTTCCAACATTCATATTTCCTGATATAGCATTGATACTTGCATTAGCTGCAGCAGGAACACTGTTTGCAATGATTTGAACACTCAGCGCACTTGTATCTGATATAATGGTATCGGCATATGAATTAGTAAGGTTTACAACAAATTTAAGCCTCCTGCCAACAAAAATTGAACCAAGTACCAGCTCTTGCCTGGTAGAATCCAGAACCACTCGATCGGTGCCACCCGAGTTATAGCTCAGCCACTCAAAAGTAATATCCGGTCCTGTCAGAGTATCTGTATCAACATCATAGTTCCCGCTAAGTGTTTTATATTCTGTAAAGGTGCCCGATATAGTACTATTAGTTACACTTTGTGATAAAGCACCTATGGTACCCACAAAAAATATTATGACTAATAATGTGACTATTTTTTTCATGATTTTCTTATTATCCGTTCCTATTCCCAGGGATCAAACTTAAGCAGTGTGATCAGTGAGTTGTTCTCATACTTGTTTACACCTACAGCAACCACTTTACCTTCCGAATCAATTATTGCTTCATTAACCGATTGCAGACCTGTACCACCTGTTTTAAAGGTTTCCGGGCTGGAAACATTATTTCCCTGGTCATCCAGGAACATAAAAAACATATCTCCTGACCGTTCTGTCCCGCCTGTATTTCCCGCTGCCATATAACCGCCTTCAGGAAGCCTGGTAATAGATAGTATCTCCAATACATTACTTTCCAGGTCGAAGTCTGAAAATTCAAGGGTAGTGGGCAGAATTGTACCGTAGACCTCCATATCAACAAAAAGTCCTTCTTTGGAATCCAGGCCGAATTCCCTGGTTCCGACAATAGCATTTCCTGTATTTGAGGGTACAATATCAGTAAGATATTCATCCTCACTCCCGCCATATACTTTTATATCGGATTGATTAAGATTTGTGAATGAGCCAACGATAGTCATAATATTTAATCCTGACTGTCCGGGAGTATCTGTCGTAGATTCATCGGTTGTACCAACGGCAAAGAAATTACCTGTTGGTGTTATTGAAACAGACCTGGCATACTCATCACCTCCAAATCCAGGAGAGTAAGAGTCAATATATCCACCATCACTATTAACAGAAAGAAGGTACATATTCCTTTTGCCCGGATCATTTCCTCTGGTATCGTCATTATCTGAGCCAACAATCAGGTATCCTGTCCCTGAGTAAGATCTGATAAGGTCATAACATTCCTGATCAAAATAATCACCTGTCTGGTTCTGCTCGTCGCCGTAATATTCTTCCCAGATCATCTGTCCCGAGGAAGAAATTTTGGTAACTAAAATATCTCTGTGAGTTGTATTTCCCGTTGTTATAGTTGCAGTACCTGCACAAATAAATGAGCCGTCGGGCAGGGCAATTACCTTTTTCCCTTCGTCGAAGCCTTCTCCGCCTGCATAGTATACCCATTCCTGTATACCGTCCCTCCTTGTCTTAATTAATCCAAATTGTGGATCCTCATCAACAATAACGGTGCTCCCGGCCTCATTAATTCCACGTTCAATCACAGTTAGTTTACCACAGATAATATATCCTCCTGTTGTTTCTGCTATGCTATATCCTATATCATCCTTGGCATCACCATAAAACCTGAGAAGTGGATTTCCGAATTCACCCCTGTCAACCGGCTTCTCGCAGGATGAAACAATTATCAGTAAGCCTGTAAATAAATAAATTAGCCTTTTCATTATTGTTCCCCCTTCCTGACTGGTTTATAAAAGATATAGGTATATCCAAGGCTAAACCTTATATTATTTACCCTGAATTGATCGTCTATAGAATAGTAGAACCACTCCGAATTTGCTGGAAGCCCTTCCTTATATTGATTCAGTGTACCCAGTCTGGCAGAGATATCAATAAAGATATAGCTCATAGGAAGTTTATACTTGCATCCGATCCCTCCAATAAGAAGCGGCTCAAGAAAATGCCTGCTCTCTGTACGATTTTCAACAGGACCGGTATGCGGAATAATATTATTTACATCAGTATTATTGGCACTAACACTGGCTACAGTAGAAACATTAAAAGAGGCTGCTGCACCAAGACTTACATAAGGGCTGAGTCCTGAAAAGCTCAGAGGATAGTAGTAGCCTCTCAAAGGAATCTCCAATCTTATTTGTGTCTCAGGATAGTAGGCCTCTGAAAAATTAAGAAAGGGCTCTTTATAGCTGAATGTAACCTGGCTATAATCTATACCTGCTCCAAATTCAAAGTACTTTCCAAAACTAATTTTTGCTTCCAGTCCGGCTGCAAAAGAGAAGGTCTCATTGCCATAGTCTTTACTCAGAGGGCTACCCGAAGTTGAATTCTCCTCAATAACTGAAATAAAGGTATAGTTGGTTCCTATATTGCCACTTAGTTGAACCACCGGTTTAACATCGTATTTATTAAATAGATAAACAAAATCAGCATTATCGGTTGGGCTTATCTTATACTCGGGGTTCTTTTTAAGGAATTCAAGCATGGTAGCTTTTGCCATATCAATCTTATCTTCATACAGGTAAGACCGGATAATAATCTGATAAGCTGAATGTTCTTCTGCCTTTGTAAATCCTGATTCCAGGCAGGCAGCCAGAAGCTCAGGAACCTGTTCTACCAGGCCGGCATTAAAAAGACTTTCAGCGTCTCTTAGTTTAACAGCACAATCCTGTGAAAATAAAAACGAAGTGCTAGTCGTGAAAAAGAGTATTGTTGCAATTAAATTGGCCTTAAACATAACTGTATATGCTTATTTATTATTGACTGTTTTGCTTTTTTTGCTGCACTTTTATACTCAGTTCCTGTGAGTCGCACGTTTCCTCGTATTCGATATCTTCTCCCACATAAATACGCCACTCATTATCTGTGAAATTACGGCTTAATATGCTGCAAATATCCGAAACCATATAATCGATACGTGTTGGTCTAAGCATAAGATTATCTGTACCAGTTTTCGTATCTGCTCCCGAAACGAGTGATTTTCCATCAGGACTGAAAGAAATAGTGAGTACATAGCCATTATTATCATCCAGGGTAATAGGCGGCTCTGTAAGATCTTCCCTGTTCCATATTTTGATCTTACTATCCATACTACTCGTAGCCATTTGAGGGAAGGCAGAGTTAAAGCTTATATCTGTTATCGTTGCGCTGTGTCCCTGTATTACAGTATTTATTGTTCCTCCTTCAACATTCCATAATTCAACCGATCCATTCTGGAATCCAATAGCAAGCGTTCCTGCCTCATCAAACCTGATTATATTAATTGTTCCATTTTCGGAAATTAAGGGGTCAAGCTCAATATCCTTATCCAGATCCCATAAATGGACAATGCCTTCTTCAGATGCTCCTGCAAGATATTTGCCTGATTTAGAAATATCTAAAGAAATAATAGTTTCTATTCCGCTTATCATAGGTGTTGATTCGCGTGTATTAAGATCCCATTTTAACATACTTCCGTCGCGACTTGACGAATAGAGGTACTTATTATCAGGTGTAAAAACTATAGACTTAATTATGCCGGTATGCCCTTCAAGCATATAAGTCATACCTGATCCTGATGCAGGATATACCTTAATAGTTGCATTATCGCTTCCCGTTGCCAGCAATGTACCATCAGGACTTGCAGCAATAACTTCAATAATCTCATTTTCAGAGCTTACTATTTCTGATTTTCCATCAGCAAGATTCCACTTGATAAGCTGGCGATCGCTGCCTGAACTAAATAAAGTCTCGTTATCACCAGTAAAAGCTACACTCCTTACAGCACCCTGGTGACCTTCGAGCGACTTATAATTAGCACCACCAAATGTTTTCGCAACATGGTAGAGCCCCATATAAATATCGGCATCATTCTCCAGTCCTCCATTCCTCTTGTTAAAAAGATAGGCCTGGTAGGCCAGCAAGCCCTGCAGGTCGCCCTGTCCTGTTGCCTGAACAGACTTAACTGCCATTGTTTTACCAACCGACACCATCCTGAGTCGTGTAGCCCTCTCCTTCTCCAGTCTGGCAAGTTCGGCATTCTCGTTAGCTTCCTTCTCTTTTTCCTCTGCTAGTCCTTGCTGTTTCAGAGCTTCCTGTTCGCTCAGGCTTGCCCTTATTGCATTCTCCTCAGCAATCAATCTCTGCTGCTCGGCGATAGCGGCATTATACCGTGCAGAGTCTGCATTTGCATTAGCCCGCAAACTTTCTTCATTTGCTATCTGCTCGTTCATATTTGCAACCAATGCGCTTGAGTCTGCCTTAATTTTCTGTACTTCAGCCTCCTGTTTCTGTATCTCGGCCTCTCTTCTCTGCTTATTGGCTTCAATCTGCCTTTCAAAGGCATATAACATAAAGAAAACCGATATAATAGCGGCTGTACCAAGAATTATAGCTGTTATCCTGCTCCTTCTAAGCTGGCGCTTCTGGGCAATGATTTTATTCTCCTCCTCTGCAAGGTATTCCTTTTCACTTGTCTGGAGATAAACCATTGCTCTTTCGAAAGCTGGGTTATATCTCTCTGCCCATGTTAGTGATGGTTTATTTTCGTTACGCCAGTTAATTGCCAGCTGCAAATCAGGTGGTCGCCAGAGCGAAGTTTTGCCTGCCTGGAAAAGTTCTGAGGCTTCAGATAAACGAAGATACATCTGTACTGAAGCTGCTTCTTCTTCAACCCATTGAGACAGTCTGTCCCACACCCTCATAAGGCTCTCATGTGAAACATCAATAACTGTATCAGAGCTAAGTTTTAATCCGGGTCCCGGAGTAAGAAAGGATCGCCCGGCTAACCTGAATGAGTCAATCACCGGAAATAATTCTTCGGGGGTACATCTTGCAATAGAAGCTATAGTCTCAATCTTTGTTGGGTGACGGATTCCCTTATTATCATTTCCTTTCTCTGTAATGGTCTTAAACATAATCTCACAGATCTCCTTACCCCTTGGATCAAGCTCTTCAAATGCCTCATCTGCATGTCTCGACATTGCTTCACTCATCTGGCCTATCGAGTCATAATCTGTTTTACTAATAGCTATGTCTTTATGGCCTATTTTCTTCCAGTGCGACCAGGTTCTCATCATTGCATGCTGCAATACAGGCAACTGGTCTATCCTGCTTCCTATTTCATCGAGGAGGAAATCGACAAGCTCAGGGTCTATTTTTGCCCCTGCATACTCAACCGGACCGGTAATTACTTTCTGGTAGTTCTCCCTTGCCATATGTGGGACCAGGTAATTACTTTCATTAATAAGACTTGTAAGGCCCTGGAAATGGGCACATTCACCAATAAAGTCAGACCTCATCGTAATAATAACATATATATCGAGGCCCGATTTTGATATTGCATTTACAATAAGATTAACAAACTGTACCGAATCACTGGTAAAAGATCCTGATCGCTGAGCATCTTTATACCTGAAAAGCTCTTCGAACTGGTCTACCATCAAAAGAACCTTCTCACTCTTTTTTAGATTAAGGGCTGAGACTGCTTTATCAAGTCCCCTATCTCCCTGTCTCAGAGTAGATTCAATTTCAGCACGGAAATTATCATCTTCTTTACCTGCAGAAGAGGCAAACACTTCAACAAGGTTACCAATAGGGTCATTACCGGGGCGAAGGCTGATTACCTTCCATTTGTCGCTACTTGTTTTAGTGCCTGTTAGCCTTGGTATTATTCCGCAATAGATTAAAGATGATTTACCGCTGCCGGAGGCTCCGATAACAGTTACAAATTTATTTTTCTTCAGCTTCGTCAATATCTCTTCACTCTGACCCTCACGACCAAAGAATAAGTCACTTTCTTCAGGTATAAAAGGTCTTAGACCGGGGAAGGGGTTCAAAAAAGCGGTTTGCCCGGTTCTTTCTGTTGATTTATTTTTTTCCATAGTAGCGATCTCTATAGCTGAATGAGTTATACTTTAATACCAATTACCAGGATATCATCAATCTGCTCTCCCTCTCCCATCCATTCTTCCAGACTATTATTTAATAATTCCTTTTGTTTTTCCATAGGCTCATTATGGATATCCAGTAATAATTGTTTAAACTTCTTAGTTGTTAGTTTTTTATCACGTGGACCTCCGAACTGATCGGGATAGCCATCTGAATAAATATAAAGACAATCTCCCTTTTTCAGAGCTATCTCTGCTCTGGTAAACAATTGTTTTAACTGTCCGTCGTATGCACCGATCGGAAATTTATCGGCCCTGTACTGGATAAGTTCATTATCGCGTATAAGAATAAGAGGGTTATTTGCTCCGGAAAACTGCAGATTCTTAAGTTCATTGTCAAACACGCAAAGAGCAAGATCCATACCATCCATTACCTTTGATTCATGAGTGCTTTCACTGCTGAGTGTTTCAATAACTCCCTCGTTTAGATTATTTAATATATCATCTGATGTTCTTGCTTTCTTAACATTTACCGAATAATTCAACTGGTTATATCCTACTATAGACATAAAAGCCCCCGGAACGCCATGGCCTGTACAGTCGACAGCAGAAATCATTATCTGGTCCTTTGTTTTACAAAACCAGTAGAAATCACCACTTACAATATCCTTTGGCCGATATAAAATAAAATTGTTCTTCAGGCAGTTATTTATGTACTCGTTAGACGGCAGGATAGCTGTTTGTATCCTTCTGGCGTAATAAATGCTATCCATTATATGTCTCTTCTGCTCTTCTATTTTCGCCGTACGGTCTTTAACCATCTGCTCGAGTTCATTATAATACTTCTCGAGCTCATCTATCATCATATTAAACTTCTGAGAAAGACGCGTAATCTCGTTATTCCCCTCTACCTCAGCTCTTTCACTTAAATGACCTCCTGTAATCCGGTCGACATTATCAACAAGTTTCTTAATAGGTGAAGTGATTACTCTTGTTTTGCGATAGATAAGAGCTGTTACAACAATGATTGTAAGTGCAAATAATAGGATAAACTTCATCAATTCGCGTCTTAAAAGCAGCTTTTCAGAAGTTCTATCAGAGACAATCCTTATAACAGATCCACGATAGAGCTGTGAATTAAGACGTGGCATATAGAGGTACTGGTAATGATACCATTGATTACCTGACTTCTCTGCAATTGAGACGGTATCCTTACGGGCAAAGGTCTGCGACAAAATATTGGCCTGGTTATATAATTTAGCCATATTATTAAGGCTAAAAATCGTATCGGCCATAAAAAATATTTCCAGATCGACTATAGCGATATTATTTGAAATAATATCTGTCTTTATTCTCTCAATATTATTAAGGACTTCGTTAGCATCTTCTGAATAGGCTCCTATTTCAACTATATAATCTCTATCGTTTGTTGCCTGGTATGTATATTTTCTCGGCTTCCTGGTTGAGGCTTCGATTGCAAATCTTGTATTAACAAATTTACCTGTATCAAAAACATGCCTGAGATGATTTTCATGGTCCTTGCCCAGATCAAAAAGATTAAATCCCAGATCGGGCTCGAATGTTGTATTTACAATTAAACCGCATGTGTCGATAATGTAGATATCCTCCATATCCGGATCCAGTCGCACCTCCCTGCTAATTTTTTGCAGGTCTATATTTTGAATATTAGAGGTATTAGAAAAATAATTATTTACCAGGCTGGAAGAAATAGATCTCATCCTGCTTGTCATACTCTTCTCGATAATTGATACAGCAAGCTCCTGAAGCTCCAGCACCTCGGTAATTTCATTTGATATAATCCTGTTCTTCTCATTGTTCGAGCTCTGTATCAGAGTTTTGGTGTTGGTAAAATTAATAAGGGCCATCACCATTAAGGCAAGCAATGTTGGAATAATAACATTGAGAATTAACTGACTGAATATAGTCTTTTGCTTGTCCTGCATTCTATCCAATATTTTTCTCCAAATAATTAATCAGTTTCCGTGCATCTTCGGGCCACTCAAAAATTGCAGCAGCCATACTCTTGATGTCAAGGAAGTAAGATTCAGTATTAAGGAAGTAAGCTCTCTGCTGATCCGGAATAATACGACCTGCCTCTTTCCAGTTTATTAAAGGTGCCATCTCTTTATCGCCAACAGCCCAGACCAGGTAGTTGTCTCCATGACTATCAGGGTCTTCTCCTTTTTTCAGCAAGATCAGGTTTGTCGACAGACTTATTAAGAGCTCCATCGACACATTCCCCAGCCTCTTATTTAAAAAACTAATTTTATTAAATATTTCCCCTTCCGGGCTTAATTCTCCATCAACCATTGTCCGTAGATGATCGCGGTATTTTAAGGGAACCCTGTAGGAGCAATAATCGTAAACATCTTCAAATTTTGTCTGAAGATATCTTAATGCTTCTTCTCTCAGTATCTTATTCGGACTAAACAGGAGAGCGATAACAAAATCAGGATCATCAATCTCGCTTACCTTATACAGGCTTTTCAGCGCACATGTTTTAGTCCAGACTCCTATTCTGTTATAATCGGTATTTATAAGGTCTATAAGCAGTTCGCTATACTCCGGAATCTCTCCTGGGTAAAATTGAAATAGGTTTTTGAGCTTATCCTCATCACTTACAACATCAAGTAATGCAGTCAGTCGTGGCTTAACTGAATCATCAACAACAATATCTATCATCTCCAGAGCCAGATTAACACTCTCCACTGTTCCACTATGAAGGTTGGAACTTATTATATCAAATGACTTTTTCTCATATATAAGCGACAGAAGCCCGAAGAGAAAATATTTCCACCATTCAGTTTCATATTTAATGCTCTCGAGCAAGCTTATATCACCTGCTTTCCTTATAGCTACAGAGGCAGCAATATTCCAGGTAAGTAAGCCCACGATTTCCTGTATCTCCTGAATAATCTTGTCCTTTTCTTCTTCGTCTGGCGTAAAATTGCACCTTAGCAATCCTTCCAGTGCTTCTTTTCTCAGGTCACGGTGTACAGACCATATTCTGGGCAATAGAAACTGGCAAGCAGAGTTATGACCTGATTCGCCAAAGAGCCTTATAATAAGTAACCTGACAAAGGTATTACCTGCAGACCTGAAATAATGAGTATTAAGCGCTTCAAAAGCTTCGGAACCAAATTCTTTAAGCGTAAAATAAGCATCCTTTGAAAGCTCTTCAATATTCAAGCTATCACATATATCAGGCAGCAACTCTTTAACCCTGTTTCTGCCTGCAATAAAAATAGCTTCTCTCCTAACAAAATAATCTTTATCCCTTATCAGCTTAAGCAGATCAGTAAGCACTATTTCTTCTCCGGAAGCATATATAGAGTTGACATACGATCTTCTGTCGACCGCTCTCTCCACTTCAATACCCAGGTTACTTATATCAGGGATTGTCTTATTGTATTTATCATTAAGCTTCTTAAATAACTGTTTTATCCTATCATTCTTTTTAGGTCCAAAATCTTTTTCAATAAGTAATTTAAACAGATATAGGAGGTCTGTATTCGGATTCGACTCGGCATAGTTCAGAACAGAATCCATGATAAAAGTGTTCCTTTCGATATTCTCTAATACTCTATCCCCACTTATATATTTAAAATAATTATTTGCCACATCAATAGCTGAACCTGCCTGCGAATCGCTAAAGACATCTGATAATTCAGATTCAATATCACTATCAACTGTATCTATTGATTTTCTGACAGATTTCCTGTACTCAACATACAACCTTAATGCGCTAAGCAGCCACAGGCTGATTACAGCAGCAAGTACCCATGAAAAATGTATTAGTTTGACAAAGGACAGTGCTCCCAGGCCAGTGAGTAATAGCCCTGAAGCAAGTGCAGCCATCTCATTAACGGTACCATCAATGGCTGACTGAACATTATATCTTACCTTCTCACCCAGAGTCTGATACAGAACTTTAAACGCCGGTGTCTCGAGAGAGTCTTTCATCGCCTTTGAAAATAAGCGGGCAAGGGCAAGGATAAGGAAGAAGATCATAAATCCGGCTGTCTCAGGAAGATAGCCCATGGTAGAACCAATTATTACGGCAATCACTACAAAAACACCAATCAAAACCGGTCCAACAGCAAGAGTAAGCTTTAGGCCATAGTTCTTAATCAGATAGGAAAAAATAAATGTTTTAATAAGGAGAGTGAAGACCATCATGCTACCTTCGAAAAGACCAAGAAAGGAAGCCAGGTCGTGCTCAAGAGGATAGCGGGCCCTGGTTACCGCCATAAAGGAATACTGGATAAAGAATGCAACTACAACAGACAGGGCAATAAAGAGGCCCATTGACATAATATATCGGTCTTTCCTGAAAAGATTCAGAGATGCCCTTGATTCCTTCTTTGCCTCCGTTCTTTCTCTTACCTGAGAATATCTTTTACCTATAATAATCTGTACAAGCAGAGCAGCAAACATACTGATACCACTGATCAGGAGTATATTGGCAGTAGTAACATTAAGAGTTAAAAGAGCAGGAATTGAAAATGAACTTATGATAACACCAACAACAATGCCCGTGTCTACAAAGCCAAATAAGCGTCTGCCCTGTCTAAGCGTAAATAACCTGCCCGTAGTACCATAGAAACTCAATAGAGCCAGGAGATTAAGGGGCCCCATCATAATAAATATGCCAAAAATAACCCAGTCGCTGCTTGAAATGCTAATCAGTGCCCATAGTGATAAGGTTACCAGAAGAACAAAAAGCAGGTTCATATTTGAGAACCTGTTAAATTTTAAACGAGATTGTAAGAGAGTATAAATATAAGTAAGTCCTATCCCCACCAGACCAGAAAGGATATAGGCCCGAGCCATCAGAATTTCGTCAAATTTTGCAAGAAAAAGAGAGTGAGCTGTAATATTGAAAACCCCATAAAAAGTTCCCAGAAATACGGATTGGATTAATAAAATACCTATTAATCCCTTCTCTTCTTTTTCAATGCCGAAGAGCTTGGCGATATTATTTCCCATCCCGGCCGGTTTTTAAATTAATCCAATTTAGCAATAATTTTTCAATATAAAATAGCTCAAAGCGCCTAATTATTAATTCTAGAATAAATAGACTGAAGCACTAAAATTCAAAATTTTTGAATTTAGTTTTATTTGAATAACTTTAGAATATGTTTGGGGCCTCAGATACTACGGATCCGATAATTAGAAAAAGGAGGGAAGTTGTTTTTATAATACTCTCCGGTTTTTTTTTAGGAACCCTTGCAATACTTAATATACTGGGTATATCAAGACAGATTGATCTTTCATTCCAGTTGTTTAATAGATCAATCCCCTTTGTTGTTTTCGTTGGGGTGCTACCCTATCCTATTACATTCCTGTGCACTGACTTTATAAGCGAGCTATATGGCAAGAAACGAGCTACGATGGTAGTGTGGACAGGTTTAATTCTAAATATCTGGGTTCTTATAATCATATGGCTGGGTGGTATTCTGCCTCCCCTGCCTGAACTGGGGCCGGATGGGCTGCCATATCTGGATGACCCCCAGAGGACATTTTTTACTATCAGAAAGCTTACTTTTGGTGCCACAATTGGTTCTATGATAGCCTACCTTACAGCACAATTTGTAGACGTGCATGTATTTCACTTTTTAAAGAAACTTACAAAGGGTAAAGCTATGTGGCTGAGAAATAACGGCAGTACTCTTACCAGCCAGATGGTAGACTCTGTAGCTGTAATTATTATTTCGTGGTTTTTTGCCCATCAGGCAATATCTATTAAACCCGGTGAAACGGCCGCACATGCAATAATTATACTGATTTTATCAAATTACGTATTTAAGATGGTAAGTGCCTTACTTGACACAATACCTTTTATACTGGGTACCAGGTGGTTATCTAAATACCTGCAAATTGATCCTATCGAAGATTATAAGGATCCGGAGATTGAAGAAGAGAAGTTAGTTGAGTAATATTCGGATTAAGACCATCAATAATGTGCATTGACTTCCTGTACCATTTTTCTCTTTCGGCAAGGCTCTTCCTAATAAAATGATCGAGTTCACTATTATCCAATCCGGCTATTAAGGGCCTTTTACTGCGAGAATTAATAAGCCTGCTCATTAAGGCTGCTGCTGTCATTTCAAGATAGACAGTCTGACCTGCATTATTCATAAACTCCATGTTATCATTAAAACAGGGAGTGCCTCCTCCACAAGATATTACTGTGTCTGATTTTTTTGAACTACCCCTGAGAAATTCTGCTTCAATATTTCTAAAATATTTTTCTCCTTCGTCGGTAAATATTTCGCTTACAGACCTTCCCTCAGCTAACTCAATTGCACTGTCAAGATCAATAAAAGCAAAGCCAAGACGCTTTGATAATTTCTTACCAACAGTGCTTTTGCCTGATCCCATAAATCCAATGAGATATACTACCATAGGTATGGTATATTAATTATTCCGTAAAGAGCGACATCTGGGCAGGATCATCTCCTGAAGAAGAGTCTTTCTTATCTTCAGACTGATCAGGCTCTTCAATAACTTCTATTTCCTGCTCTATCTTCGCAGATTCCTTTTTTATAACCGGTTCAATCTCCTTAATATTGTCTACGCTATAGTTTGTAAGCCTCTTACCTTTGGCTTTATAGCTTTTTACACTGATAAACTCAGCTACTTCAATAATTTCATTTTCTCTTTCTTTATGCTTGCCTCCAAACATAATCTCGAACCTGGGATATTCAAGCTCTGAAAGACTGATCAGCTTCGAATCCGAGTGTTCATTAATAAAACACTGTAGTTTATCACTTGGCTCAAGTGTAAATCTCTTAACATAGTAGTATTCCTGTTCTGCATCCCAGTATATTGATGAATAAACTACATCATCCCTCAGTTTTTCAATTAGGAGTATATTGTCTTCAAAATGATTGGACAGATCAAAGTTTGTAATCCTGAACCAGCCATTCTTTGTTATTACAAGTATTTTATCATCAGCACTGAACTCTCCCAGGAAGGCACCCCTGCCGTCTGCATTAAGCCTGTTAACTGTATCATCGAACCAGATCTTTCGTCCTCCCAGTGTCGATACTCCTTTTTCCTTCAGTGTTATCTTATGTACAGAATGCCGGGTAAGTATATTCCCGATTGAGCCCTTCCCTTTAATAGCCAGCTCACCAAAATCAAATTCAAAAGTAAGTTTCTTTAGCCTTGCTTTAGGCTTAAGATAAATCTTAATTGTTTCGGCCTCCCCGTTCTGATTGGCACTTAAATAAAGTATTCTGGAATTATCTGTCCCTTTTGTTAATGTGTAGTCCTTGTCACGCGTAGCTCCGGTAATAGCGCACCTTTTTACCATCACATTACCCATCCTGCCATCCCTGTATGCAAGGTTATAGATTGTGCGTTTATCATTCTTCAGAAAGACATTTACATAGATAATATCTTTTCCGACAAAGAGTTTATCAGCAACTTTAGTGATTCTGTAGGTGCCATCTCTGAGAATAACAATAATATCGTCTATATCTGAACATTCGCAAACCAACTCATCCTTCTTAAGCGATGTGCCGAGAAATCCTTCCTCCCTGTTAACATATAATTTGGCATTGGTAGCAACAACTTTGGTTGCTTCAATATTATCGAAGCTCCTTATCTCTGTTTTACGCTCATGTCCCTTGGAGTACTTTTTCTTTATCTGCCTGTAGTAATTTATGCTAAAAGGCACAATATTTTCCAGGTGATTTAATACTTCGTCGAGCTCGCTTTCAATCCCTTTAATATGTTCATCAGCTTTCTTTACGTCGTATTTAGATATACGTTTAATCTTAATCTCGGTAAGCTTAATAATATCTTCCCTGGTAACTTCCCTCTTAAGCATCTTTTTGAAAGGACTGAGGCCCAGATCTATAGCTTCTATTACGGCCTCCCATGTTTCGCATTCCTCGATATCCCTGTATATTCTTTCTTCAATAAATATTTTCTCTAGGGACGACATGTGCCATTCCTCATCCAGCTCATCTTTTCTTATTTCCAGTTCTTTCCTTAACAGTTCAACCGTTTTGTCGGCTGTTCTTCGCAACATTTCTTTTACACCCAAAAACTCGGGACGACTTTCTGAGATTATACAGGCATTAGGAGAAATAGATACTTCACAATCTGTAAATGCATAAAGTGCATCAATGGTTTTGTCGGGTGATACTCCAGACGCGAGGTGTATTAGTATTTCCACCTCACCTGCCGTATTATCATCTATCCTCTTTATCTTAATTTTTCCCCTTTCATTGGCCTTGATAATAGATTCGATAAGTGTTGTAGTTGTCTTACCAAAAGGAATCTCCCTGACAGCAAGTGTCTTCTTATCTACTCTTTCTATCCTGGCTCTTACTTTTACATTTCCTCCTCTTAATCCGTCTGAGTACCTCGATATATCAATCATTCCGCCTGTTGGAAAATCAGGATACAATTCAAAGTCTTTTCCCTCAAGGTAGAGGATGGAAGCGTCTATTAATTCAATAAAATTATGTGGAAGTATCTTTGATGCCAGGCCTACTGCTATTCCCTCCACTCCCTGTGCCAGGAGAAGTGGAAATTTTACCGGCAGTGTTATAGGCTCCTTGTTTCTTCCGTCATATGACTGTTTCCATTCTGTTGTTTTAGGATTAAAAACTACATCCAGTGCAAATTTTGACAGTCTTGCTTCGATATACCTGGGTGCTGCAGAACCATCTCCTGTAAGAACATTTCCCCAGTTTCCCTGGGTTTCGACAAGCAGATCTTTTTGTCCGAGCTGAACCAGGGCATCGCCGATAGAAGCATCGCCATGAGGATGAAACTGCATGGTATGGCCAATAATATTAGCTACCTTATTAAATCTTCCATCATCCATGCGCTTCATAGAATGGAGGATTCTTCTCTGCACTGGTTTCAATCCATCATAAACATGAGGAACAGCCCTTTCCAGAATTACGTACGAAGCATAGTCAAGAAACCAATCCTGGTACATACCCGAAAGGGCAGTTACGTTCTGTAGCTGAATAGGTAATTTCTTATCCTCTCCGTTTCCGTTTCCGTTATCTCTCTTCTCCTCGATATTCTCGCTCATTCTCCTTACTGGTTACAATTGTTTTTTTAATAGGTTCAGGCCTTTGCTTCAATCAAATCTTCCTCCACCCTGAGGTTCTCAATTATAAAATCCTGTCGTGCAGGCGTATTCTTTCCCATATAAAATTCAAGGAACTCACGAATTGTATCGTCCCTTCTCATTCTGACAGGCTCGAGTCTGATACTCTTACCTATAAAATGTTTAAACTCGTTAGGTGAAATTTCACCCAGTCCCTTAAATCTGGTAATCTCTGGATTTACACCCAATGTTTTTATCGCTCTTTCTTTCTCCTTATCCGAATAACAGTACTTTGTCTCCTTCTTATTTCTTACCCTGAAAAGAGGGGTCTGCAAAATATACACATGCCCCTTCCTGACCAGGTCAGGGAAGAACTGCAGGAAAAAGGTTAAAAGAAGTAACCTGATATGCATACCATCTACATCTGCATCTGTGGCAATTACAACATTGTTATATCTCAAATGCTCCAGTCCGTCTTCAATATTAAGGGCTGCCTGAAGAAGGTTGAATTCCTCGTTCTCGTATACTATCTTTTTAGAGAGGCCAAAGGAATTAAGAGGTTTTCCTCTAAGGCTGAAAACAGCCTGGGTTTCCACATCCCTGGATTTTGTGATTGAACCGCTGGCAGAATCTCCCTCTGTAATAAAAATAGTTGAATTCAGTCTCCTGTCGTGATTACTATCGTAATGTATCCTGCAATCGCGCAGTTTCTTATTATGAAGATTTGCCTTCTTTGATCTCTCCCTCGCAAGTTTCTTAATACTCGAAATAGCCTTTCTTTCTTTTTCAGAATCAAGTATTTTCTTCAGAATTGCCTGTGCAGTATCAGGATTTTTATGCAAATAATCATCTACGCTCTTCTTAACAAACTCGCTAATATAGTTTCTCACCGACGTCCCCCCTGGAGACATATCCTTGGAACCAAGTTTGGTTTTTGTCTGTGACTCAAAAACAGGTTCCTCTATTTTTACGCTCAGGGCCGATACAATAGATGTCCTTACATCAGAGGGATCAAAATCCTTTTTAAAAAAGTCCCTTATTGTCCTGACGAAGGCTTCCCTGTAAGCAGAAAGGTGAGTACCACCCTGTGTTGTATTCTGACCATTCACAAAACTGTAATAGTCTTCACCATAGCCTGTTCCATGTGTAAATGCGATCTCAATATCTTCTCCCTTCAGATGAACAATAGGATAATGTCCTTCCTTATTCATATTATCTGTAAGCAGGTCAAGAAGCCCGTTTTTAGATAAAAACTTTTCCCCGTTAAAATTTATTACCAGACCGGTATTAAGGTAGACATAATTCATCATCATCGTCTCCACATACTCTGATATATAGTGAAAACTCCCAAACATCTCCTTATCAGGCAAAAAACTTATAATTACTCCATTAGGTTCATCTGTGCTGCTAAGTTTCTTATCCTCCACCAGTATGCCCTGGTCAAAAGAAACCTCCTTCATTTTACCTTCCCTGATCGACTTAACTATAAATGATTTAGATAGTGCATTAACTGCTTTTATACCCACTCCGTTCAGTCCTACAGATTTCTTAAAGGCTTTTGAATCGTATTTGGCACCGGTATTCATTTTTGAGGCCACGTCAGTTACCTTTCCAAGTGGAATGCCCCTGCCATAGTCCCTTACTATTACCTCGCGTTCTGAAATTGTAATATCTATTTTCTTTCCATTACCCATCATAAACTCGTCGATGGAATTATCCATGACTTCTTTAATGAGCACATAAATACCATCGTCTTGCGACGAACCATCTCCAAGTTTACCGATATACATACCGGGCCTCAGCCTGATATGCTCCCTCCACTCAAGAGTCTTAATGTTCTCTTCTGAATATGTACCACTCATATAATCGGATTTTGCGCAAATATAGTGAAAAGAGAGGCTGGTTTTACAGCGATTTTTCAACAATTGCCAAAAGGTTATAAAAAGTTCGAGCTCCAGCTCACTCCCAACTTCGAGCTTCTTATATAATTCCCTGCTGTTTCATTAGCAGGGCAGCATTCATTTTACTTGTTATTCCTTCTCTGAGAGTATAATCAAACCTGACATCACCATTCTCTATCTCTATCTCGAAGCACGAATTAGAAACATTATCGGGATAATCCTTCTCCATCTTACCCAGCGAAATATCATGTGTGGCTATTAAGCCGGTGCCTCCCATCTTTATTGCTTTCTCAATAAAGGCACGTGACCCTTCACTCTTATCCTTTGAGTTTGTCCCCTTCAATATCTCATCAAGTATAAATAGAGCCTTTTTTTCAGTACTCAGTAAATCAATTAATCTCCTAAGCCTTTTCAGCTCGGCAAAAAAGTATGATTCCTCTTCCGTAAGAGAGTCGCTTGTGCGCATGCTGGTAAAAATATGCGCAGGGGTAAAAACAAAGCTGTCGGCACATACAGGCGCCCCGACCATTGCGAGAACCATATTAACCGTCACTGTCCTGAGGAATGTACTTTTGCCCGCCATATTGGCTCCGGTAATAATATTTATTGCTCCCTCAGCTGGAATTAAATAATTATTTGATACTCTCTTATCTGATGGAATAAGATGATGCCCCATTTTTGCTGTTTTAAGAAAGTGCTTACCCTCAGATATTTCAGCATATGCGAAGTCGGGATGATTATTTGCATAAAAAGCAAGGCTGTTAATGGCATCGACCCGAGCAAGAATATCGAACCACCCGGGTAGCTTTTCTGACATATTATTCTTCCATTTCTCCATGCTGATTACACAGTGATAATCCCACAAAAAGATACCGTTCAGCACTACTCCCATTATCATATTAAGCCTTGAATCAAAGTAATTAAGAATCCGTGAAAGTCTCTTAACATTATCTACTGCCGACCTTCCTTCTGCTTCAAGCCCTTCCTGCTGCACTTTCAGGTATTCTGCTTCAAACTTTTCACTAAGTATATGCTCAATCAGAAGGCTTACAACCGAGAGGTAGGAGCTTTTTTTTGTAAGCTTTGCATGTATCCTGTTTAAGTGTCCGATATTTAATGAAATCAGGAAAAGGTTTGCCATGAACATAAGAACAAACCAGGCAATATTTATCAGTGAGAATGCCCAGAGAGCAAATAATATAATAGTTATAACAGGGAATAATACCGGGGCTATTCTATAAAAAATCCTTTTGCTAAAGCGTGGCTTTTCTTTCATCCAGTCCATAAAGCTGGCCGTCTCACTTAGCGACGTATGATTCATCATACCCAGGGAAGAAAACTTATGCCTCCATTCTGTCTTATCTGACAACTCCCTAATAGCTTCGCTGCGCTGATTAAGGCTGGTGCTGAGTTCAAAAGGATTGAGCAACCATGACGCAAGCTCTTCCTCTCCCCTTTCCGTCGAGCATCGGTTAAGTGATTGAAAAACAGAAGCTGGTCCGAACATATCAATATCGTGCGAAAATTCGTGAGATGGATCTGTATATTTTAAACCGCTCCCAAAGCCGGAGTAATCTTCATTAATACTTCTTAGCTCACCCCTGTTTACTTCGAGCATATTGGTATGATATCTTAGCTTCCACGACACGTCTGCAGAATATTTAAGAATAAAGCCGAATATGGCAATTAAAGAAAGCATGGATATCGTTCCGGCAAATATGCTTACTTTAAAAAAGACTACTATCAGAAATATGCCCCCTGCAAAAACAAAAAGCCTGAATAATGAAAGCCATGCCATAAGCCTTTTACCGAGGCCAATTTTCTTTGTATATTCCTCTGTGCGTAAGTGGTAGAATCTCAATAAGTCTTCCTTTTTCATCTCTCTGTATTATCTATAGCCATTACTTTAAAAGACACCCTCTTGCGCCTGTAATATTCGCCGGAGCTATCAAAAACCCACTCCCATTCCTGTCTGTTCTTTCCTTCGGGTACTGAAGTAAATAGAAGGGGCCTTGTCTCAATTATTTTTCCTGTATCAATATCAATTATATCTTCTTCAAAATCTGTTATTAACAGGTGCGGATAGGGCTTTAGTAAATTAAGATGCGAGGCCTGCACTCTTTTTCTGAATCTCCTTTGTTCCTCGATATCCATATTAATATTCCTGATCAAATAATCGATTAACAGGGTATCTGTCTGAGTAAGAATATTCAGAGAAATAAGTGTACCCGGATCTGAATCAAAACTATATGAAGGTAGATCGATTGAATCGAGATTTACAGCTTCACCCCTGCATATCTTCCATACCTCATTAATAAGTCCTCCGGTAATATCATCTTTCAGCAATCTTACATTCTTAAATTGCTTTACTTTTCTTTTAATCTGGCGTGGATGGTTTATATCAACAAGGCTAACACTATTGCATAGTTCTGCCAGTTCTTCGAGTGGAACATCCAGCAGCCACCCGCTTCCCAGTATTGTTATATCACTTATTGCCTGAGCCTTTACCCTGTCTGTGATATATTCTCTGCATTTTAAGAGGTGACTGTCCCATCCTCCCTGCTCTCTCAGGTATCTTCTTATAATACCTTCCTGGTCGGCCAGATAAGCCATTTTTTTAAGTATCCTTCTGTCAGAATCTGCTAGCATCAATAAAAAAAGTTATATACAATATCTTCAGATATCCCGGGATGATTTACCATGATTATATCAGAAATCACCGAAAAAAGGTGTTTCTTAGTGCTTAACTTCCCTGCCATTCTTTCCCAGCTGGTGCTGCCTTCAATGCTGCATGCAGAAATTATACCATCCCTTACTTCCAGTTCTATAGAAATACTCAGATCCTTATGATCAAATTTGTTTTTGAATTTATAACTGGGGCCGTATCCAAAATTCCAATCCTCTGTTGAGTACTTATTTTCAATTAGTTCCCTGATTAAGATAATATCATTATCTGATAATAAATATCTCGTCGCATCTTTAAAATTGCCAGCAAGATATTTCTCAAGGGAAATCATCAGTTCTTCAGCATTCTTAAACCCAGTCAGTCTTTTCGACAGGTTCCCAACAACTGTTCTGTTCGACTGAACTGATTTACTGGTATAACTGCCAGAGCCCTTTTTTAGGGCATCTTTAAGACAGCTCAAATCTGAAGAAAAGAGAATCGTTCCGTGATGCAGCACTCTGTTCTTAAAGACATGTTCGGCATTGCCCGAGAACTTTAATCCATCCTCACGTATCTCATTCTTTCCACCAACGTAGGGGGATAGTCCGTGCTCTTCCAAAAAGCTTATAACAGGACGGGTATGTTCAATAAAGCTTACCTGCTTACCATCCTCCCTGTTTCGGATAAAAGTGAAATTAATATTTCCCTCATCGTGATAAACACTTCCACCGCCCGAGATCCTCCTTATAACAGGAAGATTTTTCTCCCTTATATATTTCAGATTTACTTCCTCATAAGCATTCTGATGTTTACCCACTATAACTGAAGGAGAGTTTATATAGAGAATAAGTATCTCCTCCTTAAAATTTCGAAACAGATACTCCTCGCAGGCCAGGTTGAAAAACGGATCTTTTGACTTTGTGTCTATTGCAAGCATCTTAGTCCCTTTTTAAATAAAAGTCTTTTCCTGAAAAATATCTCCTTTCAATTACCTGGTAAGCATAATACAGTCCATATCCTGTTAATATTCCCAGCAGTGCGCCTCCCAGTATATCACCTGGATAATGTACCCCCAGATAAATCCGGCTGTACGACACTAAAGATGCCCATACGATTATCATTATTGTGTACCACCTTCGCTTAAGAATCGATGAAGAAAGCATGGCGAGACCAAAGGTGTTTGCTGCATGTGAGGAAACAAAACCATATTTGCCTCCACACTTACCATTTACTATATGCACAAGGCCCTCAAGCGAAGGATTATGGCATGGTCTGAGTCTTTGAAAGACTTCCTTGAAGAGATGAACCGAAACCTGGTCGCTTATAACTACAGCTAATATTAATAACGGAATAATCAGAAGCGCCCTGTTCTTCTGACTATAAATTATAATAATCATAATAGCCAGATAGAGTGGCAGCCATATTAGCTTATCGCTCAGCAGCCACATTAGCTTATCGAGGAAGTTAGTATGAAGGGAGTTAAGAAATAAAAAGAGGGAGGTATCAAGCCGTTCCAGCATAAGAATAATTTTTACTCATTCATGGTATTCCATATCATATCTTTCAGCCTGTCAAGACCAAAGTTAGACACAGATGAAATAAATACATAAGGAGTAATATTAATTTCGTTCCTGACCTCATCCATCAATTCGTCGTCGAGCAGATCAGATTTGGTAATAGCAAGAATTCTCTTCTTGTCGAGAAGTTCAGGATTATACTGTTTTAGTTCATTCAAGAGAATATCGTACTCCTCCATAATGTTGTTGCTGTCGGCAGGCACCATAAATAATAATATAGAGTTCCTCTCGATATGTCTCAGGAATCTAATGCCAAGTCCTTTCCCTTCGTGAGCACCCTCTATTATCCCCGGAATATCAGCCATTACAAAAGACTGCATATTACGATAAGCAACTATTCCAAGGTTTGGAGTTAAAGTAGTAAATGCATAGTTAGCTATCTTTGGTTTTGCTGCTGATATAACACTTAGAAGAGTAGATTTTCCAGCATTTGGTTTACCAACAAGTCCAACATCTGCCAGGACCTTTAGTTCAAGAATATACCAGCCTTCGATAATATCTCCACCGGGCTGTGAGTATCTGGGCGTCTGGTTGGTAGATGACTTAAAGTGAATATTTCCCAGTCCGCCTCTCCCTCCTTCAACCAATTTCACCTCCTGTCCGTCTTCGGTTATTTCGAATAGCATATCGCCTGATTCGGCCTCTTTAGCTACAGTACCAAGGGGCACTTCAATATAGATATCCTCGCCATCGGCACCTGTCTTCATAGACCCAGATCCAGACCCCCCATGGCCTGCAAAAATATGTTTTTTGTACTTCAGGTGAAGAAGTGTCCACATTTGCTTATTGCCTCTCAGTATTATATGACCTCCTCTTCCACCGTCACCACCATCAGGACCTCCCTTTGGGATATACTTTTCTCTTCTCAGATGAGAAGATCCGGCTCCTCCTTTACCCGATCTGCAAAATATTTTTACATAATCAACGAAGTTTGATCCTGACATAAGACTCTATAAATAATTATCAACTACTACAGACAAACGGGCAAAAATATCTTCTATCTTTCCCATTCCGTATACAGTATCCAGCTTTGATTTCCCGGCATAATGCCTGGCAACTGGTTCTGTTTTTTGCTTGTAAACTTCAATCCTGTTCTCAATTACAGACTGGTCTGCGTCGTCTGATCTGCCAGACAGCTCGGACCTTGCAAGCAATCTCTTTACCAGCTCATCATGTTCAACTTCGAGAACCAGCATTTTTGTTATTTCAGTTCCCCTCTCATAAAGCATTTTATCCAGGGCATTTGCCTGGTCGCATGTTCTGGGAAAACCGTCAAACAGAAAGCCTGTAACACCGGGATTAATATCAATCCTTTTTGCAATCATTTCAATTACAATCTCATCGGGCACAAGCTCACCTGCAGTCATTATTGACTCAACACGCTTACCAAGATCACTCCCGGATGATATCTCTTCCCTGAGCATATCACCAGTTGAGAGATGGATTAATTTATACTTCTCTGAAAGCCTTTCAGATTGCGTGCCTTTACCTGATCCGGGAGGACCAAAAATTAAAAAGTTTACCATCTTTGCTTATTCTTCTCTTGTAAAAATATATTTATTCCGCCAGGGTATAAACAGAATCAAGGTTACGACCGAATCCGTCATAATCGAGGCCATAACCTACAACAAAGTCATTAGGAATTTCAAACCCGACATAATCTATTTTATACTCTCCATCATATGCATCGGGCTTTAATAATAAGGTAACTACCTTAATAGATTTTGCACCTTTATTATTCAGGTCATTAACAATTCCCTGTAATGTTTTGCCGGTATCAATAATATCTTCAATTACAACAACAGTTTTGCCACTAAGGTCTTCATTCAATCCTATCAACCTCCTTATCTCACCTGAAGACTCCATCCCATCATAAGAGGATAACTTTAAAAATGAAATACGAGCATCAAGTTTAATTAACCTGAAAAGATCTGCAACAAACATAAATGAGCCATTCAAAACACCTATAAAAAGAAGATCTTCTCCCTCCAGGTCCAGATTTATACTATCACTCAGTTCTTTTATTCTTGCTGCAATCTGCTTACTGCTTATAAAAGGTTTAAAGGTCTTATCGATTACTCTTACTAAATCCATTCCCTGTAGTTTGCTCTGGTAATTAATTTATGCGAAAATATAAAATATATACCGTATTTTTGCCGGGTAAGCTTTCTATTTTAAAAACAGTTGACAATGAATCCCAGAGTAAGTATTATTATGGGCAGCACCTCCGACCTTCCGGTAATGGAAAAAGCTGCCGGCATTTTAGACGATTTTGGAATACCCTTTGAAATAAATGCGCTATCAGCTCACAGGACCCCCGGGGAAGTTGAAAAATTTGCCAGGGAAGCATCTGGCAGAGGTATCGAAGTAATAATTGCTGCAGCCGGAATGGCCGCACATTTGCCTGGAGTAATAGCTTCAATGACCACTATACCTGTTATAGGAGTACCAATAAAAGCCTCTCTTGAGGGACTTGATGCACTTCTGGCCATTGTGCAGATGCCTCCGGGAATTCCTGTTGCCACCGTTGGAATTAATGGAGCCCAGAACGCAGGGATACTCGCCGCGCAGATAATTGCCGGATCAGATGAAAATATCGCTAAGGCAGTTGCCAGGCACAAATCAGGACTTAAAGATAAAATTGTTAAGGCCAACCAGGAACTGAAATCAGTAAAATATAAGCATAAAACCAACTAGGATTATTTCTTAAATCTGAAAATCTTACAATCTTATAATCATTAAGTTCTCTCTTTTTTGTAACTTGAGGTTTGATTACTTATTAATAAAATGTTTAATCAAAACTCGCTGCGAAAACTTATGATTACAACTATTGTGGCTCTGATGAGTGTTGCTGTTCACTCTCAGAATCCATACAGATTGAGTGCGGGTGCCAGAGAGGTCGGACTGGCATATGCAACATCTGCAACAACAGGCTTCTGGTCTTCGTTCCACAATCAGGCATCTCTGGCATATATGACTAAACTATCTATTGGTGCCAACCAGGATAACAGATTTGGACTGGCAGAGTTAAGTAACAAGACCTTTGGATTCATCCTGCCATCGGAGCATGGCTCTCTAGGAGCATTATACTCATATTACGGGTATTCTGACTATAGCAGGCACTCGGCAGGCCTCGCTTATGGAATGAAAATAGGAAAAATTATCTCTGTGGGAGTTCAGGCCGATTTATTCTCAACAAGGAGAGCGCTTGATTATGAAAACACCAATGAATTAACATGCGAAATTGGAATCCAGGTAAAACCTGTTAAAGGACTATCTATTGGATTACATACTTTTAATCCAATCCCTGACAGGATAAGAAAACTTGAGATGCCGACTATTATTACTATTGGTGCAGGCTATCTCTTCTCAGACACCTTCCTGACGGCCATCGATCTTGAATCTTCAGATACCGGCCACAGCAATCTGAGGATCGGAATGGAGCTGAAGGCATACGAAAATTTCTTCCTGAGGGGAGGTCTTATGAGCAATCCTTCAGGAATTAGCTTTGGCTTTGGTTATTCAGGATCTGTTCTACAGGGTAATTTAGGATTTATAACACATGAGAATCTCGGACTAACTCCTTCTCTTTCAATGGTAATATTTATAAGATAAGGCTATGAATATCCGGGATCTTATAGTGACCTCCATGCTGGTCGCAATAAGCTTCCCTTCGGCTGGCCAGCAGGAACATACAGGCAGGAACCTGAGCGATTATCTCGAATATCTGGTTGAGATAGGCTTTGAAGAATTCGAGGCCGCAAACTTCTCAGAGGAGATATCAGCACTAGCCATTGACCCTGTAGATATAAATATGGCAAGCGAAAATGAACTTGGACGGCTTTTCTTCCTGAGCCCCTTTCAGATAAAAAGTATAATAAACTATATACGTGTCAATGGACCCATAAGATCCAAATTTGAACTTGCTTATATACCCGGTTTTGATAGTGATCTTGCACGTCTTTGTTCCGAATACATTGTTATAAATAGCCTTTACTCAAGGCATTCAGATAAGCATTTTACCAGGATAAACAACGGATTAATCTTTAATAAGCGAAACTCCCAGGAATATCCCGGTTCAAATCTAAAATTTACAAGCCGGGTAATGCATCGCTCAGGAAAATTTACAATGGGCTGCACCGTGGATAAGGACCAGGGAGAAAAAATTATCGACAGTAACAACAGGCCCGAATTCCTATCAGCATATTTACACTTTCCGTCGAAATCTTCAAAGACACAATTTTTTATTGGAGATTACCGTGTAAGATTCGGGCAGGGACTTACTGTTTGGCATGGATATTCCCCCGGTGTATCGCCAGTAAATCCAAATATTATTAAAGGATCCAGCCGCATAGTTCCCTATACATCAAGTGACGAAAACAACTTCTTCAGGGGACTGGCTATTTCATCGCTTATTGGCGAGACAAATATCAATATTTACCTCTCATCGAATAAGATCGATGCCAGTATTGAGGTGCTTTCTGATTCAACATACCTGGTTCGCTCGCTAAATGATACAGGTTTACATAACACTGAATCGGGTAACTCCAGGAAGGATGTTTTAAACGAATATTCAGCCGGGATTAACCTGAATAGAAATTTCAAGCAGTTGAATCTTGGACTGTCTCTTACCGGGACAAGATTCTCTGATAGCATAAATCCTATAAGCAGTACAGGGTCAAGGATGGATTTCAGAGGTACAAATAACATGGTTATGGCTGTCGATTATGCAGCATCGATGGGTAAGTTATATCTATACGGCGAAGCTGCTTTGTCAACCAATGCAAGATTTGCTTTCATACAGGGATTAAAACTAATCCCTGCCGACAGGGTAAAGCTTAATATTCTCTATACAAGCACATCTCTTTCCTATAATTCTTTCCATGGCCATATCCTTGGAAAGGAAACAGTAAATAATTCCAGGAAAAGTCTACTGGCAAATATTATGGTCGATCTTGCCCGAGGACTTAATCTCTCAGCAGGCTTTATCAATCATAAAGATTTATGGTATGGATACCGAAGTGCCGAGTTCCCGGAAACAACTCGTTATATGACAGAAATAGCATGGGAACCATTTGATTATATGCTTCTGCGCTACTCTTACAGGCATAAGAATTATATCGGCGATGAAGATATAGAGAGAGGAATAGAAACGGGTAGCATTAGATCAATAAATACATCAAGGCTTCATATTGATCTAAGGCCGGCAAAAATATTGAAATTATCAGCCCGATGTGAAATTAGCTCTTCACCGCATTCAGGCAAAAAGGGATATATGGCCTATCAGGGTATAAGGCTGGACCCGGAGAAATGTCCCCTTTCAATTATGCTAAGGTATTATACCTATTATATTGAGAGCTTTGATACAAGGATATATGCATGGGAAGATGATTTGCTGTATCATCCCTCTGTACCTGCATTATTTGGCAGGGGAACCAGAAATTATTTTGTTCTTGACTACCACCCGGATAGTCCCGTCTCAATAAGATTTAAATATGCACTAAGTAATTATGTGCACAATAAAGAGGAAATATTTTTCAAGGAGTACAGAATCCAGGTGAGGATCATGTTTCACGACTAGATAACTTTATATCCTTTATATTCAACTGGAGGTTCTTATTGCCCTTAAACTCATTCATTTCAACAGTGTAAGCTATATCTATTGACTGACCACTGCTAATGAGATCGCCCTTATTTCCTTTACCAAAAGCTATTGCAGACAGGCTGTTGGTACCGGTATCTTCACTACATAAATCCATTTTCAGGTGCTCTCCACTTGATCCGACAACTCTTCCTGAACCTGTATCATATACTCCTCTTGTTACAAAGACAGGAGCCATATTTTCAGGTCCGAAAGGTTGAAATTGCTGAAGAATATTATAAAATTTCGTATCAATATCAGAGAATTTAAGCTCCATGTCAATATCTACCCTCGGTACCCTCTGCTCATCAGTAATAGTTAATGAAATATGCTCTTCAAATTTTTCTATAAACATGGGGATATTTTCCTTCTTCATTGTAAGTCCGGCTGCAAACATGTGTCCACCAAAGCTTTCCAGGAGGTTGCTGCATGATTCTATTGCCTGATAAAGGTCGTATCCTATTACCGACCTTGCTGATCCGGTAGCAAAGCCATTTGATTCGGTAAGTATAACAGTTGGTCTGTAATGGGTTTCTATCAGTCTCGAAGCAACAATCCCAATTACCCCTTTGTGCCAGGTCGGGTTATACAATACTGTTGAATTTGCATTTGCCATCCTGGGATCGGATGATATCATCCTCAATGCCTGGGTTGTTATATTCCTGTCGACTGATCTGCGATCTATATTAAAGTTAGCTATTTCACTGCTGATACCTGATGCCAGCCTGATATCGGTAGAAACAAGCAGCTCGACCGCCCTGCTACCAGATTCCATCCTGCCGGCAGCATTTATTCTTGGCCCTATCTTAAAAACTACATCCTCAATAGTTATATCTCTTTTTAGCTCAGAACTCTTTATTAATTCACTTATGCCTAACCTGGGATTTTCGTTTAGCTGCTTTAGCCCAAAATAAGCCATCACCCTGTTTTCTCCGGTAATTGGAACAATATCAGAGGCAATACTGACTGCTACCAGATCGAGATAAGGAATAAGGTCATCGAAGGGGATATTATTTACAATGGAATAAGCATGAATAAATTTAAAACCGACACCACAACCAGAAAGTTCCTTGTACGGATAGTTGCATCCCGGCTGCTTTGGATCAAGTACTGCTATTGCATCGGGAATCTCCTCCCCGGGAAGGTGGTGGTCACAGATTATCACATCCATGCCAAGGCTTTTTGCATATTTTACTTTCTCAACTGCTTTTATACCGCAATCAATAGTAATTACAAGCTTACAATTTGTTTCCCTGGCATAATCAAGACCCATTTTTGAAACGCCATATCCCTCCTTATTCCTGTTAGGGATGTAGTAATCAATATTGGTATAGAAATTATACAGGAAAGAGTATAGCAGGGCAACAGATGTTGTTCCGTCAACATCATAATCACCGTAAATCAAAATTTTTTCATTCTTATCAATCGCCGAGGAAATTCTGTCAACAGCAATATTCATACCTTTCATCAGGAATGGATCGTGAAGCAGATCGAAGGTAGGCCGGAAAAAAGATTTAGCCTCATCAAATGATTTGATATTGCGCTGGGCCATAAGATTGGCAAGAGAGTCTGAAACATCAAGATCTCTCATCAGTTGCTTAACTACAACCGAATCGCCTCTTTCCTTAATTACCCAGTTTTTTTCCATCCCTTTACAAATGTTCTGTCAATTCAATCCCAAACACCTTCAAAATATTACTCTTTAATATTTCCTTTACCTCACCAAAATTCTGTTCTGTCCCAAGCTCCTTCTGAAGTGAAGTAACTCCCTTATCTGTAAATCCACAGGGATTAATATAGTTAAAGTACTCCAGATTGGTATTTACATTAAAAGCGAAACCATGCATTGTAACATATCTGCTTGCACGAACTCCAATGGCACATATTTTCCTTGCTCTACCTTCAATATCCTTATCAAGCCAGACGCCTGTTGCTCCCTCGAGACGATCTCCCTTAATACCTAAATCATCAAGTGTATTTATTATCGACTCTTCCAGTTTATAAATATACTCCTTTAATCTCAACCCGAAAGCTTCCAGATCAAATATAGGATAACCGACAATCTGGCCGGGACCATGATAGGTTATATCTCCTCCACGATCAATTTTATAAAAACTGGCATCCTTTGCCTGTAGCTGGATATAATCAAGCAACATATTATCTTTTGATCCACTTTTGCCCAGTGTGTAGACGTGAGGATGCTCAACAAAAATCAACCTGTTCTCCAGATCCTGCCCCTTAATATCTTCCTGCTTACTATCGGCTGATTTGTTTTTAACAATTTTATTGAAGAAATATTCCTGGTAATCCCATGTCTCCTTATAATCTTTCAATCCAAGATCTTCAAATACGGCTCTTATATTCACTTCTCAAAATATTTAATTATTTTACCTTACTGCCGGCATGCTTCTCAGCATGATATGATGATCTTACCAGCGGACTGCTTTCCACAAATTCAAATCCCCTTTCCAGTCCAGCCATCCTGTACTCTTCAAATTTTTCCGGTTCAACATATTCCACGACCTCCATATGATCAAAGCTGGGTCGCAGATACTGCCCTAATGTAAAAACTTTACAATCAACCTGTCGCAGGTCATCCATTGTTTTATAAACTTCCTCTTCTGTTTCTCCAAGACCAAGCATAATACCCGATTTTGAAGTAATCCCTGCCTTGCCAATATACTCTAATACAGACAGGCTTCTGGCATATTTTGCCCTTGACCTGATTTGTGGTGTAAGTCTTTCTACTGTTTCCAGATTATGTGAAATAACTTCCGGTCCTGCATCAATTACCTTTTGAATAGATTCGGGCTTACCGTCAAAATCAGGTATCAGTGTCTCAATTGTTATCCCGGGATTCTCTTCCCTGATTTTATTTATAGTCTCGGCCCAGAATGATGCACCCCCATCTGCCAGGTCATCCCTGTCGACAGATGTAATAACACAGTGCTTAAGACCCATTTTCTTTACAGACTCTGCTAATTTTAATGGCTCAAGAGGATCCGGAGGTAAAGGCTTTCCTGTTTTTGTACCACAAAATTTACAGGCCCTGGTACAAATATCTCCAAGTATCATAAATGTTGCCGTACCTGCATTCCAGCACTCACCGATATTCGGACAATTCCCACTTGTACATATGGTATGAAGGTCATTTAACTGCACCACTCTTTTTACCATGGTATAGTTCTGTCCACTCGCCCTCTGCATCTTAAGCCACGGGGGCAACCTCTTGTTATTCAGTCTATTACTATCCGGCATACTGTTATTCCTTTCTTAAACAAATGTAAGAAAATATATCGTTAGAACCACAGGATGAGCTTAAATATCAAGCTTGTCAAGGAGTATTTATCAACACTCTGAACCGCTCTAAAAAAGTCTGACATTTATTGGAGGCGGATTGGCAATAGTCTTCTTTACAGTGCACTGATTCGCGGCTGATATTATTGCCTGCCTGTATTTAAAAGGAAAATCATCGGGCAAAATAATTTCAAGATTTATCGCGGTAATTTTATGTGTTTCAGGATCCAGATCATGCTTCTGTATTAACTTTATTTCAGAAGTATCTATATCTCTTCGCTCGCAAAAAACCTTTACATAGATACCCGCGCATGTTGCAAGGGAACTTAGAAAATATTCAAATGGCTCAGGTGCACTATCATCACCTCCCCCTTCCCTTCTCTGATCTGTTTTTATTATATGATTACCGATCCTGGCGTTAACTTTCTTACCCTCTTCGAAAAACACCTCTATATCCATATTACTATTATTACTTTGATTATTAGATTGCAAATATATTGTTTTGTTTAAGCAGGTCAAAAACAGATATAAATTCAGTTATTGCAATATACTTAGCTCTTGCATACCTTTGTCGGGATGAAGGATATACTAAATTCTGGAACTAAAATTGAGCAAATCGTTGATAACATTTCTGATGTTGCCGCTATGCTCTGGCAAAGAGGCTGGTCTGAAAGAAATGCAGGGAACATCACTGTGAATATTACTGATCTTATATCAGCCAGGGCTGGAATTATTCCCGAAGAATATCCAAAATACAAATTAATCAGCTGCTGCAGCCAGCTGGGAGGAAGCTGGTTTCTTAGTACAGGAACGGGCGGAAGGATGAGGGACCTTGCAAGAATGCCCGAAAATAACATCCTGATAATCTATATAGATAAAGATGGTGAGACTTACAGGTTAATATCAGGAAAGGGAAATATTAACCGTCCTATGCCAACTTCTGAACTGCCCACCCATCTTAAAATACACCGAATGATAAAGCAGCGGAATTCAGATGAAAAAGTGGTTCTGCACACACATGCCAGCGAGCTTATCGCATTAACCCAGTTAAAAGAATACTGCGATGAGGATAAGATAAACAAGATTCTCTGGGGGATGCATCCCGAAACCATGATTTTTGTTCCAAAAGGGATAGGCCTTGTTCCCTATATGACACCCGGAACGGATACTATTGCAGACAGAACAATCAAAGCCCTGAAAAATCACGATGTTGCATTATGGGAAAAACACGGAATTATTGCAATTGGAGACGATATTATTGAAACCTTCGACATTATTGATATACTAGCCAAGTCAGCAAAAATATTCTTTATGTGTAAGAATGCCGGCATGGAACCAGATGGACTTAGCGATAGTCAGCTGAAAGAATTGAGAAACAACTGTATTTTTTAAGTATTTTTGCAAAAATATTAGATCAATATGCAACTAAGCGAACAGGAACAGATAAGGCGCAACTCCCTTTCAGAATTAATAAAACTGGGTATAAATCCCTACCCTGCTGCAGAATTTAAGACAAACATCTTTTCTGACGAGATACTATCACGCTATGATGAGAAAAAGAAGAACTTGGAGGATGTTGTTGTAGCCGGGAGGATTATGACCAGGAGGATAATGGGCAAAGCATCATTTGCAGAGATACAGGATTCAAAAGGAAGAATACAGTTATATATTAACAGGGATGAGATATGCCCCGGTGAAGATAAGACTCTATATAATACTGTATTTAAAAAGCTCCTTGACAGGGGCGACTTTATCGGAGTTAAAGGCTTTGTATTCAGAACCCAGATGGGAGAGATAACAGTACATGTTAGAGAACTGATAGTTCTAAGCAAATCGATCAAGCCTCTCCCTGCTGTAAAAGAGAAAGATGGAACAACCTATGATGCCGTAACTGATCCCGAGATGAAATACCGGCAGAGATATGTCGACCTGGTGATCAACCCTGAAACCAGGGAAGTTTTCCGTAAGAGAACACAGATTTTCCAGTCTATGAGGGAGCTGTTTAATTCAAAAGGATACCTTGAGGTTGAAACCCCCATTCTTCAGCCAATACCAGGAGGCGCAGCAGCAAAGCCTTTTATTACCCATCACAATGCACTTGATATCCCTCTTTACCTGAGGATAGCTGACGAACTATACCTTAAAAGACTTATAGTGGGTGGATATGAAGGTGTCTATGAGTTTTCGAAGGACTTCCGGAACGAGGGAATGGATAGAACACACAATCCCGAGTTTACAGTTATGGAAATTTACGTGGCGTATAAGGACTATAACTGGATGATGGATTTTACCGAGGAAATGATAGAAAAGGTTGCCCTTGATCTTCATGGAACAACAAAAGTCCCTTTTGGTAATGTTGTTATTGATTATAAAAGGCCCTTTAAAAGATTATCAATGACCGACGCCATTAAGGAGTATACCGGATTTGATATCAGCGGTAAAAGTGAGGATGAACTGAGGGCTGCCTGCAAGAAGATGGGTGTCGAAACTGATCCGTCGATGGGCAAGGGAAAGCTGATTGATGAGATATTCGGTGAAAAGTGTGAGTCTAACTTTATACAGCCAACCTTTATTATCGATTACCCTGTCGAGATGTCTCCCCTGACTAAAAAGCACAGGTCGGTCGAGGGTCTGACAGAAAGGTTCGAGCTTATGGTGAATGGTAAAGAATTATGCAACGCCTACTCCGAGCTTAACGATCCGATAGACCAGCTTGAAAGGTTCCAGGACCAGCTCAAACTATCCGAAAAGGGCGATGATGAAGCAATGTTTATTGATATGGATTTTGTAAGAGCCCTTGAATATGGTATGCCTCCCACTTCCGGCATGGGAATGGGAATGGACAGACTTACCATGTTTATGACTAACCAGAAGTCGATACAGGATGTTCTGTTCTTCCCTCAGATGAGACCGGAGGGAGGGCAAAGGGCAAAGGGCGAAGAGCAAAGAGCAGAGAGCAAAGAGCAAAGGGCAGAGAGCGAAGAGCAAAGAGCGAAGGGAAAGAAAAGTCAAGAGTCGATAGTCAAAAGTCAAGAGGAAGAAAATCTTGAAATGACTGATGAGGAGAAGTTGGTGTTTAATCTTTTAAAGGGCAACTCCCCCATTGATCTTAATGCTCTAAAAGAACAAACAGGACTCAGCAACAAGAAGTGGGATAAAGCGATAAAAGGACTTACAAAGAATGGCCTGGCTAAAGTTGAAAAGACTGAGGAGGGCTTGTTTGTTTCGCTAATATAAATCACACAGGGTGCGCGCTGCGAGATTTGTGTAACTAAACTAATCTCAAGCAGGCAATATTCTACCTGCTAAATACACGATGCTCAATAGGGGTAGAAAGAACAATTGAAGTTTCCGGGCTACCATATTCAATTATATTATTTACCAGTTTCTCAAGATCAACAGGCTCTCTGATCGCCACTTTTAATATCATACTGCTTGAACCGGTTACCCTGCTGCATTCATATACCTCCTTAAGCGATTTAAGATACTTGAGGAAGTTATGAATACTACCAGCATTAATCCTTACATTTATAATTGCCGTCAGCGAATAACCCAGCCTGTACAGGTCGATATCGGCCTTGTAGCCCTTAATTACTCCAGCATTTTCAAGCTTTTGAACCCTCTCCGCCACTGCTGGTCCCGTAAGCCCTATTTTTCGACCAATTTCACTATATGATATTCTCGCATTAATCTGTAACTCTTCGAGTATTTTCCAGTTCAGATTATCCAACATTAATGATTCCTTTGTCATAATAAATTTATTATTCTCTTTCTAAAGCAATTTAACATTTTCTTCGCTATTTCAAAAGCTAAATTCCAATTTTCCAGAATAACTTTATGTTAAAATCAAACCATGGAACCTGTTCAGGTGATTCTGATATTTTTTATTGTTCTTGTTGCCTCGGTAGTTAAAGGTTCAACAGGATTTGGACTGGCATTAATAGCAATGCCACTGTTGTCCTTCTTCCTGCCTATAAAGTTTCTTGTTCCGTTAATTACAATATTCAATCTTGTAACATCAGTAATAATTATCTGCCAGAACCTTGATTTCAAGTATTCGAAAGATGAAATCATTATACCCATCTTCGGAGTAATTGGTATTATAATCGGTTCAATGCTTCTTCCTGCCTTTTCAGATATCTTTTTAAAAAGAGTTTTAGCAGTAGTTCTTATAATTCTTGCAATTGCATTCCTTTCGGGTTACAGGTTCAAAATCCGGAATATCTTACGTGCACGTATCGGAGCTGGACTGACAAGTGGGTTTCTTGGTGGCTTATTTTCAATTATAGGCCCTCCTATGGTTCTTTTTCTTACCTCTCTCGGTATTGATAAAACAAGATTCAGGCTTTCTTTTACCTGGTATAGTCTTGTAACCACTACGGTAGCATTTATCAGCTACTTATTATCAGGTATTGTAACATTCAGAATATTAATATTTGCCCTTGTTCTACTTCCTGTATTAATAGCTGGGACATGGATTGGAAGCAGGATTGCAAAGAAGCTCCCTTCAGTCGCCTTTACCGGCATATGTCTCTGGATAACACTTTTATCCGGAATAATGATCTTTATGTCTGCTACCCTCAGATAATTTTCTAACACCAGATCAAGATTCAGCCCGGGACAGTTTGAAAGTGGATCAGGGATGAGGACTAAACCCTTCTCAACCTCCTCATAATTAAGATTTTCTTGACTTGCATTCGACAAGTTCTTAACTTGCTGTTTATTAACCACAAAACTTACCGTAATGAAAAAATCACTTTACCTTAGCCTTGCCCTTATCCTGCTGTCAAGCTCCTGCACAAATGAGGTAGTAATTGACAAAGATGCTGAATCCTTAGCTATTCAAACGGTTGTTGAATCAATGTTGTCAGCTATTGCTGATATGGATTATGAAAAATTCAAAACCTTTACATGTGATGAGTTCTTCGCTTACGACATGTCCCAGCTAATGAAAGCTGAAGACATGTCAAAGGCTATTGAAGGAATGAAGCAGATGGCTTATTCAAACGTCAAATTCGAAGTAAATCCGGTTGAATTTTTTATTTTCGAAACTCATGCACTTGCATGCTTTAAGACTTCAGGAACAGCATCAATTGGAGATCAGGATATAAATATGGAATTCCTTGAAAGCTACTATATGCTCAAAATAGATGATATCTGGAAAATAAGATTCTTTCATTCTACCTTACTCCCACCCCCAACGCCTGCAATTCCTGAAGTCGAAGAGGAATAGCGAGAATGTGCATCTCTGCCAGAGTTGAAAACATCCAATTTAGAGCTGTTTGTTGCGCTAATATAGTGTGCCGGCTATTTAAAAATTGATCGAAAAAGCCTCAGTCTGAAGTCCGGGGCTTTTTGATCTGAACCAAGCTTATATCAACCTCCTCATAATTAACATTTTCTTGACTTCTATCCTGAAATCTACTACAATGCTGTTTTTGAACCACTAATCCATAAACATGAGCAAAAATAAATTGAACCGAAGAAGATTCCTGAAAAACTCATCACTGGGATTCCTGGGAACTGGATTATTAGGAGGGAAAAGCTTCTCCTCCCCTAAACCTAATATAGATGCAGATAAACTTATAATCAATGATTACCGTACTCTTGGCCGAACCGGATTCAAAGTGTCAAATATAGGATTTGGCAGGCCGACAAATCCTGCAATACTGAAAGCAGGAATCAATGCCGGTATTAACTACTTTGACACAGCTCCCAACTATGGTGCAAGTGAACGGGACATTGGCAGTATAATACATGAATTTGATCGTAAAAAATTATTTATTACTACAAAGATTCATGCAGATTCACTTGGGACAAAAGAACAGATTATTACAAGTGCCAAAAAAAGCCTGGAGAACCTGAAGGTTGACTATATTGATTGCTTCCAACTACAGGGTGCTACATCCTGCGAAATGGTTAATCATAAGGGATTTCATAAAGCTTTTGCTCAGCTAAAGAAGGACGGAAGGGTGAGATTTTGTGGTATTGCATGTCATGGCTCATATTTTCCTGGAAATCCTGAAGATACAATGGAGAATATTTTACTCAGTGCTATAAATGACGGAAGATTTGACCTCTTACTGGTGGTCTATAATTACCTTTCCTATGAACAGGGAGAAAAAGTGCTAAAGGCTGCGAAAGAGAAAAATATTGCTACAACTGTGATGAAGTCCAATCCGGTTAAAATGTATAATATGTTTAAGTGGTTTGAAGAGCAAGCCATCGCTAATAATGAAGAATTTCCTGAAAAATGGAAATCTACTTATGAAGAATTTAAAAACCACTTTAAGGACGCACAGACTTATCTTGAAACAAATGGTCTTATTAGCAATGATGAAGACCTTAGTGATGTAGCCACCAGGTTTGTTTTAGATAATCAGGATGTTGATAGTGTTCTGGTTGATTTTCAAAATTTCAACCAACTGGAATCTCATATTAAATATGCAAATGAACCTTTAAGACCTTCAACCCTCTCTCATTTGACTGAGTTTAGGAATGCTATTACAAATGTCACATGCCGGATAGGATGCAATATTTGTGAATCTTATTGTCCGTATAATGTGCCAATAAACACTATCCTGCGTTATAACTATTATTTTACTGCAAAGCTTGAAGAAAAATCGGCCATGCAGAAATACAAGAAACTCCCCGGAGGAAAGCCTGATGCCTGTATCGACTGTGAAGGATTCTGTGAGAAAGCATGCCCACACGACGTTTTAGCGCGTCCATTACTGGCTATGGCTCATAAAAATTTAAGCCTCGATGATCCACTTATCAGCCTGGCGTGAGAGAGATAAAGCCGGAGGGTGGGCAAAGTGCATGAAGCCGAGAGAGGTGCGGAGTGCGTGATTTTTCTTAAGTATATTATATAGTGATATTAAACATTATTAATTATGAGCTTGTTATAATTAATTAGTTTTGCTGGTATCCTTATAAATAATATTCATAAATTAAGAATAAGCTTATAGCAACTAAATAATATTATCGTTTTCTAACTTAATTTAAGTCAGTTAAATAACTGTTTAATAAAACAAAATCTAATGAAAACAATAATTCTGAAGAAGAGCATATCAGAGCGACTGACAAACCCATGGGAACCAAAAGGAAAAGAACTGACCGGCAAATATATTGGGCAGCTAACAGAATTTCTTGAAAGCCATAACAATGATATCGAAGCTGCACTGGAAACTATAAGAGCAATGATCAGGATCAAAGAGAGCAAGCTGAAAAACAATACTATTTTCGAACGATTAATTCTTGTTGAAAAAACGGAAGAGATAATACTCAGATTATTCAGGGGTATCTTTGAGGCTCTTATTTACGGCCCAGAGATAGAAATACGTTTTATATAACTCTTTTTACCAGCCCTTATAATGTATCCCTGCAGGTACTTAAGAGATACTGCTGAATGTATTTATTCTTTTGGGCCTGCATATAATACTGATCAAGATAATCGATAGAAAGCCTCTTTGTCCTGTCATCGAGATATTCAAAAGACAAAATAAGAGAATAAAGCTCATCCTTTATATCAAAGAAGTAATCGTTTATTTCTTCAAACCTTTCCTCAGTACGACAGGGGCCCAGAAAGTATCTTTCTCTTACACTATTTATACCAAGATTATCTCCCGGTATTGCATAACTCGCATTAACAAAGCCGGAGTAATCAAAATCATAAGGCACAGGAATAGGATATTGAAAATCATTGTCCTTAAGCTTCAGTATCTTTATATTCTGACGTCCCAAAATAGAATAATCTGCATTACCAATAATATACTGAAACATCGACATTATATCAGTTATGTCTGGTTCAGTGTTCTTATAACTCATAAAGTCGGTTTTCAGAGGAAATGCTTCAAGCCTTTCAGCCAGCATTTCTTCAGGCTCAATAAAGAAACCCCATCCTGTGTACTCCCTGTTATTCCTACCGGTATCAATGTAATTGACCTTAGCAAGACGCACTTTAAAACTATACGGAGAAATGAGATTGTACATTTTGTAAATCAGGTATTCCTTCAAAACATTGTTATTATTGGCTTTCAACTCTATACAATGAGTTACGAATTTTATTTTATCTATATCGGCCAGCGATGTAATGCTTAGGTTCGATTTCTTGATATTTATCAAGATAGGCGGAAAGCGACATACCTCTCTCCTGTTATTGCCACGTGGCTTCACTCTAATATTCTTCTCTATATTAATTGAATCACCAAAATTGTATATTAAAACTGCATCCATGTACTTATCCTCATTCTTGTTTCTGAGGAATTTTCGAATATCAAACTTTAGAGAGATTGACGCAGTCTCGCTACTGTCAAATAAATCAATCTCAAGTGCAAGGGTATCTGTTATTCGATCACCGATATTATCTTCCTGTGCTGAAATAACAGAAGAAGCGGCACTAAAGATTAATAGCACTAATAAGACTGCGAAGGATTTTCTGAACATTATAAGCATAATTTGAAAACTCAAGATACAACACCTCAGGCAAAGAGACAATACTGATAAACTCAACAGCGGATAGCACTGTAAAGTTCAGGACAAAAAGAAAAGGTTTTAATCAGACATTTGTTTTTTATACCTTAGTTGTCTTTTATTAATAAGCCGAGCCAGCTCGAAAACATATACCTGAATTTAATAGAATCTGGATAGTGAAAAAATCTATTATACAAGAAATTAAGCCAGCCATACTGGATCACTTTGGAAGGGACGGAGCCTTATTAAAAATGCTACTACGTCTTTTGTCAATTATGTTTTTATTTACGGTATGCCGGGTTGCCTTCTATTTATATAATAGCTCTCTCTTCCCTCAAATGAATTTTGGTAAATTCTCCTATATTCTCTGGGGTGGTTTAAAATTTGATCTATCAGCAATATTGTATACAAACCTATTGTACCTGCTTTTTTTCTCCATCCCTAATCCCCTCCGCTTTAAGATATGGGCGAAAAAGTCGATGAAGTATTTGTTCTTTATTACCAATGGTTTCATACTGTGGCTGAATTGTTATGATATGATGTTCTACCCCTTCACTCTTCGCAGGACAACTTTGCATATACTTAAAGAGTTTGAGAATGAAGGAAATATTATGGCTATTTTCTTAAATGCGATGGTCGATTACTGGCCTGTTGTTCTTCTGTTTTTCGTAATGATTTTCCTAATGGTGAAACTTTATGGTAAAGTCCGCATAACAACTATAAAAAGTACATGGATAGCCCACTATTCTATAGGTTTGATATTAATGCTGGCGATATTTACTCTGGTTATTGGTGGACTGAGGGGAGGATTTAAACACAGTACACGCCCTATTACCCTTAGTAACGCAGCAAAATATGTAGAGTTCCCACGAGAGATGAGTATAGTACTAAATACACCATTTGCTATTTACCGGACCCTTGGAAATGTCTCTTATGAGCAAAAGAATTATTTTAAAACCCAGGATGAGCTTGACCATATTTTTACACCGGTACATGCTGCACCCGACTCCACATTAGCATTTAAATATGACAATGTGGTAATTTTTATACTCGAGAGTTTTGGTAAAGAATTTATCGGATCCCTCAATGGTGGTTATGAAGGCTACACGCCCTTTATCGATAGTATCCTTAGCAGGAGTAAAACATACTGGTATACCTTTGCAAATGGTAAAAAATCGATCGATGCAATGCCTTCAATTTTTGCAAGTGTGCCATCTATAAAAACCCCTTATGTTCTGACCTCTTACAGCGGAAATAAAATTGATGGCCTGGCAAATATCCTGAAACGAAAAGGTTATACCACCGGATTTTTTCATGGCGCCCCAAATGGTTCAATGGGCTTTCAATCGATTGCCAATCTAACAGGTTTTGAGAAATACTATGGGAAAACTGAGTATAATAATGATGACGATTATGATGGTATCTGGGGCATATGGGATGATAAGTTCTTCGAGTTCTTCGCCAATAGTCTGAATGATATGCAAACACCATTTTTAGGCGCCCTGTATTCTGTTTCATCCCATCATCCCTTTAAGATACCGGAAGAGTATAAGGGTAAACTAAAACAAGGTCCCACTCCACTTCACCAGTGTGTTAATTACACTGATATGTCGCTGCAACATTTTTTTGAAAAAGTTACAAAAATGCCCTGGTTCGAGAACACTCTCTTTGTTATTACAGCCGATCATACCCAGGCCAATCCCTATCACGAAGAGTACCGTACAGCCCTTGGTCTTTACCAGGTACCAATTATATTCTATCATCCTCAACACCCTGAATGGGCCGAACAGGATAGCAAAGAAGTGGTTCAGCACCTGGATATAATGCCGTCTATCCTTGGTTACCTGAACTACGACAAGGACTATTTTGCTTTTGGAAGAAACATCTTTGACAGTCTTTCCGTGCCCTATGTAATAAATTATCGAAGTAATGCCTATCAGTTCGTTGCCGGTGATTATTTAGTACAATACAATGATGAGCAGGACAAAACTCTTGGATTATACAATTTCCGGAACGATACCATGCTGCGAAATAATATTGTAGGCCAGCTTCCTGTCATACAGCAGCAAATGGAAGAAAAAATAAGGGCCTTTATCCAGCAGTATAATTACGCTTTAGTGAACAATAAAATGAGTATCCCGTTTCAACAATAGCTTATTATTCGCATATTTACCAGTACGTTTTGGAGCTTAGAGTCTTACTATATCTATCTTAAGGATCGAAATACTATAGCAAATCTTAATATTAAAAATACCATGATTGATAAAATAATTTGACTTTGCCTTTTGTTTAGTATAGATTTGATATACTCATAAATAAATTAAAAGGATGAAAAAGATCATTAAATTCGGATATCTGGCTGTCTTGCTTTTAATCCCTGTTGCCGGACAAGCTCAACAAATTTCATTTGAAAGCATATTGGATGGGCTAACTAAACCCCTGGACGACAGTTTTCATACAGCGCTTAAATCCAGCAACTTTGTTCTGGTAAGCCCTTATAAAAGCAGGCTCAAGCCTGAGACATGGGGCTATGCTTATAACCCTGATGCCAATAGTGCTCAATCATGGGTGCATTACTACTTCGATAAATCTCTTGTTGAAAAGAAAAAGAATAAGAAAACATTTACTATAGATCTTAATATAGTGACTTATGGTCCTTCCAACAAGCTTCATTTTGATCTTCAGAAGATAATTAAAGAAAGCTGCAAATATGGTGGCACTCTAACCGATGATCTGCGGGGTTATCAATATGATGAATATGTTCATGATTCAGGAACCTTTTTCAGGATCTATTCACTCGACGAAGAAAATCATATAGATATGCATAATATAGTTAAAATAGACAGAGGGAATTAGGGCAGTGCATTGATGCTTATTTACCTCCGGTATTTATCCTCCCTTATATTTTGTACAATATTATGAGGAATTCGTAACTTTAACTAAAACAACAATATTAAGTTATGAGAAAATCTACTTTAAGCCTGGGAGTAATCTCTTCAGTGCTATTTGTTATTGCTGTATTATTCAAGTTTCAACACTGGCCTGGAGCAGGCATTTGCCTGGCAGTAAGTTTGCTGATCTTTGCTCTGATCTATTCGCCACTTCTTATGATAGACAGAAACAGTTTTGCTAAAGATTCTACTCAAAGACTTACTAACCTTGTCGGCATGTTTGGAATGACCATTATTGGAATCTCCGTACTGTTTAAATTAATGCACTGGCCAGGAGCAGGTGTTGGAGTAATTATTGGAAATCTTACCCTGGTCATCCTGATTCCAATTCTTTTTTATCGAGCCTCAAAAGAAACGGAAGCGATAAAAAGACTAAATTCCTATAATGAAGCCATCGTCCTGATTTTCCTAACCGGGTTTTCTCTTTTTATCTGGTTGATTATTAGCCCAAACCTTGCATAAATCATGTTTACACTACGAATAGTGCTTATGTCTCAAACTTTATACTGCAGGATAAAGGCATAAGCGATATTTTTAAAAAAACACAGGCTAAATAACTATTTATTGAAAAATATGTGGATATATTGCCTAACTAAAATACTTTTGTGATTGTAATTTGATAATGGACTTACCCTTACTAAATAAGCGGTATAAAATATCAAGGTCAAATCTTTTAATAAAGTATATAATGGTAAAAAGGATAGGTGTCGTATTCAGCTTTTCAGTTACAATTCTGCTGCTTGTATTATCTCTTACATCCTGTGAAAAAAAGGATGATGATAAGGATATTGAGATTGTCCCGGCAGAACCATCGGTAGGAGAAGCTTCAGCAACAATGATAGGCCAGAACTGGGCTAGCATGAAGGGCAGTGTAAAACCCAATAGCCTGCAAACTATTGTTACATTTGAATATGGTAACTCAATAGATTACGGAAACAGTATAAAGGCAAACCCGGACACTCTGGAAAAAAATATTTATACAAGCGTTACCGCTGCACTTACAGGGCTGGAACCTGAAACAGAATACTATTTCAGGCTTAAGGCAGTAAATTCCTTAGGAACAGTTTATAGCGATGATACTCTTTTTACCACACTTGGCAATAGCGAGAATTATATTTTATTTAATACTGGCGCTAGCTATAGCTCGCTTACTGATATTGAAGGTAATATCTATAAAACCATAGAGATAGGATCGCAAACCTGGATGGCTGAAAATCTAAGGACCCTGAAACTTAATGATGGGACAGATATCCCGTATATTGAAGATGCCTCAGACTGGAACGACCTGGATAGCCCTGCTTACTGCTTAATAAAAAGCGATACTTCCATCTATGGAGCACTCTATAACTGGTACACTGTAGACAGCGAAAAGCTATGTCCCGAGGGATGGAGCGTTCCAAGTGACCAGGACTGGTCTGTGCTGATAGACTACCTTGGAGGACAGACCGAAGCAGCTCTATATCTCAAGGAAGCAGGAACAAGACACTGGACCACGACAAATATTAATACTAACAATGATTCAGGATTCACTGCCCTTCCCGGAGGTTACAGGAACCATAATGGAACCCTGGGGGATCTGAGTAAGGCAGGCTACTTCTGGTCATCAACAATTGACTCAGGAAGCGGAACAGTATTTTTCAGAAGTATTTATTACGGATATAACAATGTTGACCGCAGCAGTAGTAACCAGAAGAGCGGGTTTTCTGTAAGATGCATCGAGGATCCTGTAACTAAATAAAGCCATATCATTCAAATATAAGCATCCGGATCTGGAATAGCTGTCTTATAATAACAAAGCATCTATATCTCCATACAAAGTCTTGTGTGGAGATTTTATTATTACAAGCTTAATGACTTCCTATTATCTATGGAATAATCTATCTTTAAACGTTAATCATAAAATATCTTCGAATTTATGAAAAGAATAATAACATCTCTGGCAGTATTAATTATTGCCGGTACAGTGCTGCTTGCACAGGAGGACAAAAAAGTGCCAACATTTAAGGAGGTACTATCCCTGAAAGGAACAGGAGGACCTGTTATTTCTTATGATGGTCAGCATGTTCTATTTACACTCACACAGGTGGATTGGGAAAAAAATCGTTACGACACTGAGATATGGATCTCAAAAGATGGTAAAAAGCCTTTCCAGCTAACAAATAATCCGAATGGCGACAGTTATAATCCACAATGGTCGTACGACAGAGAATGGATAGCATTTACATCAGACAGGGGAAATAAGAACCAGGTATATGTAATGTTTTCTCATGGAGGAGAAGCTTCAGCAATAAGCAATGTAAAACAGGGAGTTGGAGGATTCGCATGGTCACCTGACAATAAGAGAATTGCGTTTACCGTAAGCCCTGATACTGAGAAGGAGACAAAAGCAAGAGAAGAAGAATATGGACGGTATGCAGTAGAAGACCAGGAATTTGAGTTAAGCAGGCTATGGGTATGTGATTTTAATCCCGATTTAATTGGTGCAATTGGTAAGTTCTCTGAAACCGAAGCTCTTATAGATAGTGTAAATTTCACAATTAGTGGTTTTGAATGGTCGCCCGATGGAAAAATGATCGTCTTTAATCATCAGCCTGATCCCTTAATCAACAGTTCAGTAAAATCGGATATCTCAATCCTGAATGTTGAAACGAAAGAAATTACTCCACTCGTAGTTAACAGGGGTACTGACAGATTTTTAGGATGGTCGCCAGACAGTAAATCGATACTTTTCTCAAGCAGCGTGGATGATCTTTCATCATACTATTACAAGAATAACCGATATTTCAGGATCGACACAGATGGTAAAAACCTTAAAGAACTGGCTAAAGATTTTGATGAAAATTTATCAGGATTGGTATGGAAAGAAAAAGGAATCTATGGAACTGCAAACCAGAAAACTGAAAGGAAACTATTTTTGCTTGACCCCAATAAAGGCACTGTAAAACAAGTGCTGTCAGAACCATCCCGAATAAATAGTTTCACTCTATCTCTGAGTGGTGACAAAATAGCTTTTTCAGCATCTGACGCTGAAAATATTAGCGAGATTTTCGTTTCTGAAATGAAACAATTGAATCCAAAAAAGATTAGCAATTTCAATAAACAAATCGAAAACTGGAAAGTCTCAAACTCTGAAGTGATAAGCTGGAAGAGCAAAGATGGAACAATAATAGAAGGTGTCCTCCATAAGCCAATGGACTATGATCCCAATAAAAAATATCCCCTCCTTGTAAATATCCATGGCGGGCCAACAGGAATCTCAACACCCGGACCAGTGCCATCATATGTATATCCAATTCTGCAATGGCTTGATAAAGGTGCTCTTGTTCTTATGCCTAACTACAGGGGGTCTGCCGGATACGGGGAGGCTTTCAGGGAGCTCAATGTAGAAAACCTTGGTGTTGGTGATGCATGGGATGTGATTTCAGGTATCGAATATCTCGACAGCCAGGGAATAATAGATACTGATAAAATGGGATCAATGGGCTGGAGCCAGGGTGGCTATATTTCAGCCTTCCTTACAACCAACACAGACATATTCAAAGCGATATCTGTGGGTGCCGGAATATCAAACTGGGTAACCTATTATGTAAGCACTGATATACATCCGTTTACAAGGCAATACCTTAAAGCAACACCATGGGATAATGAAGAGATCTATAGGAAAACTTCACCCATGACTAATATTAAAAATGCCTCTACTCCTACCCTTATTCAGCACGGCGAATTTGACAGAAGGGTGCCGATACCAAATGCTTATGAGCTATATCAGGGACTCCAGGATGTTGGTGTAGATACCAAACTAGTAGTATACAAAGGATTTGGTCATGGTATAACAAAGCCGAAGGAAAGACTTGCAGCTGTATGGCATAACTGGCAATGGTTTGGAAAATATATATGGGGAGAGGATATTGTCATACCCAAAGAATAGTAATTAAGAGACCTGCGAAATAGGTATAAATATGACAAATAAGTTTGCACTGGTTACCGGCTCAGCATCAGGATTGGGTTACGAATTTGCACGCCTGCTTGCACAGGATGGTTATCAGCTAATTCTTGTAGATAAGAATGAAGAAAACCTTACAAGAGCAACAGAAAAGATACATAAAGAGTTTGGCGTCAATGTAAGATCAATAATACAGGACCTTGGGATAGCAGGCGCAGCCCAAATTATATATGAGAAGGTAAGGAACGAAGAAATTGAAGTCCTTATTAATAATGCGGGTTTCGGAATAAGCGGCATGTTCAGTGAGACAGACTGGAAACTGGAAGAAAGCATGATATACCTGCATGTTTATACCCCATCACATCTGATCAAGCTAATATCTAAAGATATGCTTGGAAGAGGCTCAGGGAAGATCATGAATATATCTTCCGTTGCTGCTTTCACTCCGGGGCCACTTATGAATATCTACTATGCTACCAAGGGCTATATGCTATCTTTTGGTCGGGCATTGTCAAATGAACTCAAGGAAACAGGTGTAACTATTACAACAGTATGCCCGGGACTAACAAGGACAAACTTTTCAGAAACAAGAGCTTCACTTTCAAATGTTCCGACTCCGAAATTCGGGCTGCTTGCCGATAGCACCGAAAAGGTAGCCGCAATTGCATACAAGGCAATGAATAAGGGGAAAACCGTTTCAGTTCCTGTGTTTAAAAACCGGCTTATGGCATTTTTCACATGGCTTGTTCCGGTATCCCTGACTATTAAAATTATCAGAAGATCTCAAAGTAAAATTCAGAATCAAAAAACCTGATTAAATGAATAATATAGTAATTACAGGTGTGTCAACAGGTATTGGCTACGGGGCAACAACTGAGTTTATCAAAAAAGGTTACCGGGTTTTTGGTAGTGTCAGAAAAGAAGAGGATGCAGAAAGACTTAAGAAAGAATTCGGTCCCAACTTTGAGGCTCTGATCTTTGACCTAACTGACAGTAAAACAATAAAAGATGAGGCAGACAGGGTTAAGACAATAATTGGAGACGACAATCTTACAGGTCTTATAAATAATGCAGGAGCTACTGAAGGAGCTCCCCTGATGCATATCCCTCTCGACCAGATGAGGCAAAACCTGGAAGTACTCCTAATAGGACAGCTGGCTGTAACGCAGTCCTTTCTTCCCCTGCTGGGTGCCGGTAAGAATAATAAGAAGGCCCCCGGAAGAATCATGATGATCAGCTCCACCAGTGGTAAATCAGGTTTTCCCTTTGTTGGTCCGTATGCAACAGCCAAACACGCTCTTGAAGGTATGTCAAAATCCCTCCGTGGCGAATTAGCAATGTATGGCATTGATGTTATAGTGGTGGGACCAGGAAATATAAAAACAGCTATCTGGGGAAAAAACAAAACAGAAACAATTGAACAGTACATTGAAACAGACTATTACAAGCCCCTTAAAAATATGCATAAATATATGCAGGACCTGGTACCGAGGGATTCTCTTGACCTTGATGTATTTTCCAGAAAACTTATTAAAATATTTGAAAAGAAGAATCCGGGAACAAGATATACTGTTGTTAATAAACCCCTTAATAACTGGATTATAGTTAATCTCATCCCTGAAAAGGTCAAAAACAGGATTGTTGCGAAAATTATGGGACTTAAATTAGAGAAATAAATCAGTAAATTACCCTAGCTAATAAAGCTTTATATACTTTTCAAGATGGTAAAAATTTTAAATCACCCCCTGATTGAACATAAACTAACCAGGCTGAGGGATAAAGATACCAATACGAGGAATTTCAGGCTCTATCTTAACGAGATAGCCGGACTGATGGCCTATGAAATATCTCGTGATCTGCCATTGGAAGACATTAAAGTACAAACTCCAATTGCTGAAACAATTGCCAGGCAGTTGCAGAAGGAAATAATAATTATTCCCATTCTAAGGGCCGGACTGGGAATGGTCGACGGAATATTAAACCTGATACCCGATGCCAGAGTGGGTCATATAGGCATTGCACGCAATGAAGGAACCCTGAAACCTGAGCCTTATTATGAGAAACTACCTGTTGGATTTGAGAATGGTACAATAATGGTTGTTGATCCAATGCTAGCCACAGGAGGAAGCGCCAGTGCTGCGATTACCTCATTAAAAGACCAGGGGGCCCTATCAATTAAACTTGTTTGCATAGTAGGTGCCCCTGAAGGTATCAGGAAGATCGAAAAGGATCATCCCGATGTGGATATATTTCTGGCCGCTCGTGATGAAAAGCTTAATCATAAAGGATATATAGTACCTGGGCTGGGAGATGCAGGCGACAGGCTTTTCGGAACAATATAATATCTGTCATTTTTTAAAAAGAATCTTGATAACTTTATCAGTACCTTTAATCATATATAATTAACAAACAATCTCTTTCTAATGAAAAAATCCATATTTACTCTGATAGTCAGCATCTTGATCATGACAGCCGCTAATGCCCAGGATTATCCTCCTGTGCTTTCCATGAAGAAACAAACCGAGCTTTTTAACAATAACCTCGAATGGAAAGTTAATAATGTATTACCCGGGATAATGGAGAGAGAAGGTCTTGAGATGTGGATAATTATTTGCTTCGAGAATGACCCAGATCCTGTATATCGTACACTTAATACCTGGCCGGGAGATGACGCCAGGAGATTATCAATACTAATTTTTCATAATAGTAAAGAAGGTTTCAAGAAGCTATCTGCCACATGGCATGGACCTGGCGCCTCCGGATATTTTTATGAAGGCATTTTCAATGATCGCACTAATGGAGCACAGGGACAATTTGAAGCAGTAGCTGATTATATAAGAAAAAGCGACCCAAAGAATATTGGTATTAACTATGATCCATCTGTAATAGATGATTTCAGTCACGCTAACGGGCTTTCACATTTTCATTACGAAAAGCTGTACAATGTGCTTGATAAAAAGTACCAGAACAGGCTTTGCTCGGCCAAGAATGTTGTTATTGGATGGTATGAGACCAGGACACCATGGGAGCTCAGCTTCTTTAAAACTATGGCCCTTACTGCCCATGAACTGATAAAAGAGTTTTACTCAAACGAGCTAATCGTACCCGATGTAACATCAAGAGATGAAGTAAGATGGTGGATTGTTGAGAAGATTAATTCGATGGGACTTGATAGCTGGTTCTTTCCTTCATTAGACATTATAAGGTCGCCTCAAAATATTGAAAAATATGGATCAGACAATATCATAAGAAGAGGAGATATTCTGCATTGCGATGTAGGTATAGAATATATGGGCATGACAACCGACATGCAACATCTGGCATACGTTTGTGAAATAGACGAAGATGATGCTCCGGCAGGCCTTAAGGAGGTATATAAAAAAGGACTCAGATTCCAGGAGATTGTACTCGAAGAGATGGTGGAAGGAAGAACAGGAAATGAGATACTTAAAAAGACTCTTGAACGCGGTAAAAGTGAAGGACTAAAACCTGTAATGTATTCACATCCTGTAAATTATTTTGGTCATGGATCGGGTATGACCATCGGCAGGACTGAAAACCAGGAGTTCCTGCCCGGATCAGGTGAGCACCCTCTTTATAACAACACAAGCTACGCACTTGAATTCAATGTCACAGGATCTGTACCTGAATGGAATAATACTGAAGTCAGGATGGGCTTTGAAGAAAACATGATATTCAGTGAGGGCAAAGCCTGGCTAATAGATGCTTATCCTGATAGTCTCTACCTGATAAAATAATTAAATAGAAATATTCACTTTAAAATCTGAATAAACTATGGCAAAAGAAGTACAAAACAACGCCACAGGAAGTGCATTTTACGGACTGGGATTTCTGGGTGCCGCTATTTTTTATATTGGCCATGCTGCCACATTCGGGGCAGGAGTAGTAGGATTCCTAAAAGCCATTATATGGCCACTATTCCTTGTATTAGAGGCACTTAAATATATGGCTGCTTAAATTATAAAGAGCAACTACCTCAACAAAAATCCTCCTGGATTGTTAATATATCTATATTAACCCAGAATAGAAATGTTATGAATAACCTGAAAATTAATCACCTCGCTGTATGGGTAGCAATCATCCTGCAGTTTGTAATCGGATTTCTATGGTACGGACCTCTCTTTGGCGAGCCATGGATGGAGATGGTAGGCCTTGACATGGATACTATTATGGCAGATCCCGCCGGTGCTGGCGATTGGATAACAAATATAATATCCTCTGTTGCAGGAGTATATCTTCTAGCCTTTCTCTTTACTAAAATTGGAGTAGACTCCTTTGCAAAAGGAACCCTTTATGGATTCCTGATAGGCTTTGTATTTGTTCTGCTTGCAGAAAAAACATCGGGAGCTTTTTCTAAGTACCCATATGCCCTTCCCTGGATTACAGGAGGATTCACTACAACCGGGCTTACCGTAGCAGGAGCTATTCTTGGTGCCTGGAAGAAGATAAAATAAGCTGTAGATAATATACTTAATCATAAGCTGTCATTAGTACTGCAGCTTGTGATTATTATCATATTACCTTGCCGGTACTACAGCATTTGCCTATCTTTTTAAAATGAGGATTTTACTTACAGGTGCTTCAGGTTATATAGGAAAGAGATTAGTCCAGGTATTAATCGATATGGGCTATGAGATTACCTGCTGCGTAAGAGATATTGAAAGAATATCTCTGCCTGATAATATAATACAGAAGGTTGATTTTCTGGAGATTGATTTTTTAGACAAACCTGAGCTTGAGACTTTTCCGAATAACATTGATGGAGCTTTCTACCTTATACATTCAATGTCGCAGTCGATAAAAAACTTCTCCGACCTTGAAAAAAGAGCTGCCCTTAATTTCAGGGAATATATGAATAATGCAGGAGTTAAGCACGTTGTCTACCTGAGTGGTATAGTAAATTCTGAAGAGCTCTCAAAGCATCTTCAATCCAGAAAAAATGTTGAAGAGATCCTGCTTGAAGGCTCTTACAATATTAGTGTGCTTAGAGCAGGAATAATAGTTGGATCAGGAAGTGCCTCATTTGAAATTATACGTGACCTAACTGAAAAAATGCCTCTTATGCTGGCTCCTAAATGGGCTCTGACAAAATCGCAGCCCATCGCAATAAGAAATGTATTATCATTTTTATCAAAAATCATTTTCTGTAAGGAATGTTACAATAAAAGCTATGATATAGGCGGTCCGGATATACTTACTTATAAGGATATGCTCCTTCAATATGCAGAAGTGCGTAAGCTGAAAAGGTATATAATACCAATACCTATTATGACAAGAAAGTTATCGGCTTACTGGTTATTTTTAATTACAGCTGTATCTTTTAAACTGGCTTCCAGCCTGGTAGACAGTATGAAGGTAGAGGTTATCGGGACAGAAAATGACCTTGCCGAAAAGTTTGGGATAGAGCTGATTACTTATAAGGAAGCCATCCGAATTGCCTTTACCAGAATTGAGCAAAACAGTGTAATATCATCCTGGAAGGATTCTATGATAAGTGGGAGACTTAAAAATGAGGTTCATGAATTTATCCAGGTTCCCCATTACGGAGTATATAGGATTATTAAGGAAGAGGCTGTAGATACAGTAGAAGAGGCCCTTGGAAGAATATGGTCAATTGGAGGTGAAACAGGATGGTACTATGCAACCTGGGCATGGAATATAAGGGGTCTTATGGATAAGCTTGCAGGGGGCATAGGAATTAGAAGGGGAAGAACTAACTTATACGAAATACATGCCGGAGATGCTCTTGACTTCTGGCGAGTTCTTCTTGCCGATATTGAAAAAAGGAGATTGCTTCTTTATGCAGAGATGAAACTACCTGGAGAGGCCTGGCTTGAATTCTCGATAAGCGATCAGGGTGTACTGAAACAGGTTGTAAGCTACCGTCCGCGAGGTGTATACGGGAGATTTTATTGGTTTTTACTAATGCCTTTCCACTACTTTATATTTAAAGGAATGGCACGTCGAATTGCACGCGGTAGAATGACAATCGAAATTGTAACCTAAAACTAATAATAGAGCTAGCTGTGACAATCAGTACAGCTATACTCCTTCCACGATTCACCAATATCAACGGGGTGTTTAAACTCAAGTGAGCTATTAACAAAAGTTACCTCATAGTTATCTGATGTTCCCTGCCCGACTATTGTATGGCAAAGATTACAATCCCTTGAAATAATATCACCTGAATTGCTTTCATGACTACCATTATGGCACCTGAAGCACCCGTTAAACTCAACATGACCAATATGATTTGGATATGCTTCCCAACTCGCCTTCATCGTTGGAAATATATTCTTTGAAAAACCAGTCATAAACCCTGCATATGCCTTCTCTACCATTTCAGGATTACTATCATATATCTCCTTATAATTTGTCTTATAGAATTCGATAGTCCTTCTCTTAATCAATATTTCTGCAGAATCTTTACTGTAGTAAGAAGAATTAAGAAGTTCCATAGCCAGTGTTTTTACCTCTGGCAATTCAACAGGGATATCTCCCGATGCCAATAATAAATCAGTAAATTTCTGGGGTGGCAAGTAATTATGAGAAGGTCTGTTATGACAATCTATGCAATCCATGGTTCTTATTTCAAGAGTATCCAGTGATTCCTGATCAAGGGTTTCGAAGATATCATTATAAATAATTGTATCACCGGTCGCAAGATTAATATATCTCACCCATGGAATAAATTCTCTGTCGTAAGTCGAAGAAATATATTCAACTTTAATATCTGAATTTATATGCCAGTGAATCCCTTCGGTCAGTCCCTTTGCACTATAATCAGAACCAATCTTCATCTTCAGCTGGATATCCCATTCTGTATTTGCCGAATCGGCAAGGAAGTGTTTCTCATTTCTTAAGCGGTAGGAATAAAACTTATTTGGCCAGTGACATTTTTCACAGGTCTCCCTTGCAGGTCGCAGATTATGAACAGGTGTTGGAATTGGTTGAGGATACTTATCAAAAATCACAGAGTATACCTGGTAAAGTCCCGAAAGCTTGCTCCGTACATACCAGCTGGCGCCTGTTCCAACATGACATTCGACACAAGAAACCCTCGAATGGGTTGATTCCTGGTAAGCCACCCACTCCGGCTCCATAACCGTATGACACAAAGTACCACAAAACTCATTTGACTCTGTGTAATGAAAAGCTTCATAACTTCCAATCCCGGTAAGGAAAAGAAAGATAATAGATACAAACAGGAATACTCCAAGGGCATTCAAATGCCTTTTATCATTAAGATCTATCCGTATTCCTTTCTTGACTTCAGCTGCTCCTGAACGTTTTAACTTCCTTGCCCTGCGCCACATTCCCACAGGTATCAATATTAAACCTAAGATCAAGAATATAGGAAGAATGATATATATAAATAAACCTATATATGATCCTCCAACATCAAATACCAGCATTGAAATTAATGAGAATAATATTATACCAAGACTTACAGAAGCCAGTAAGGACCCGGTTAGGGAAACAGGATTGTAAAAATTCTTTGGAAGTTTCATATACGATGTTAATTGATATATCCCAAGATAGAACAAAATCACCAATCTTCTGATATTATGATAAATGCGATGCTAGACTGTTGATTAATGAACATATATCTGATAATATTTTAACTTTTGCAATATTTTAAATACATTTACCTTTATATCAGCAAGATACACAGCATGGAGTCGCATAAAGAAAATGGCAAATTAAAAAAGAAGTATTACTTCGATGAACTCGAGAAACTTCAGATTGAACTGGTAAAAATGCATGAGTGGATTAAAGCTCGTGGCTTAAGAGTCGTTGTAATATTTGAAGGACGGGATGCAGCCGGCAAAGGTGGAGTAATAAAGAGAATAACACAGAGCCTTAATCCACGAATATGCAGGGTTGTTGCCCTGGGAGTACCAACGGAGAGAGAAAAATCGCAGTGGTATTTTCAAAGGTTTGTTGCAAATCTTCCTGCTGCGGGAGAGATGGTTTTGTTTGATAGAAGCTGGTATAACAGAACAGGGGTTGAAAGGGTAATGGATTTTTGCAGCGATGATGAGTACTGGGATTTTTTGAGGTCATGCCCCAGGTTTGAGGAGATGCTTATCCATTCGGGTATTATACTAATTAAATACTGGTTCTCAGTAAGTGATGAAGAGCAGGAAAGCAGGTTTAGGGAGAGACTTGAAGACCCTTTAAGAAGATGGAAGTTCAGTGAGATGGATCTTGCCTCAAGGAGTAAATGGATTGAATATTCAAAAGCTAAAGATGAAACATTTGCATATACTGACACCAAGATATCGCCATGGTGGGTGGTTAACGGCGATGATAAAAGAAAGGCAAGGCTTAATTGTATCAAGCACCTTCTATCTATGGTGCCATATGAAGAAATTAAGTATAAAGAAATAGAGTTGCCAGAAGTGAATAAAACCGGCTATATAAGACCGCCCATGAACGAACAGACATTTGTTCCTGAAGAATATTAATTAAAAAGGGACGCAGTAATCCACGTCCCTCTAAAATATTACTTTCGAAAAGTTATTATTCAACCGCTTCCTGTTCTTCCTTTACTGGCATATCTTCCATTGCCTCTTCAAGATCTTTAGACAGGTCTTTTAGTCCCTTCTCTACATCCTTCGAGTACTCCTCAATAAATTCATCTGTAATACCAAAGTCGTCCATAAACTTATTTGCTGCTCGCTTGGTAAATATTCCTACTACCATAAAAAGAGCAATTATTGCTACCAGTATCCACGATAGTACTTTTGCAGATCCTTCCTTTGCCTTTAAAGGACCAACTAGAGCAAAGTATAACATATAAATTCCGTACAGATTAAGAGCGAGTTTTATTATTACCCCAAGAGTCAGGTTAAGTCCGGATAAAACTCCTAGAAATGAGCTTATAGGCATTATTACCATTAATGCAGCTGTAACATGGGCATTTGCAACATAATCAGTATTACCACCACAAATTGCAGAAACAATAAGTGTTATTACAGCACCAATAAATAAGCCTATAATTGCACCGATAATTGCCCAGATAAGAGCCATCACTCCTATTGCACTTCCCCATCCTCCTATTGCAGCACTAAGATTTAATATGCTCCACAGAAAGCCAAATACGCCGGATATTGCACCATAGATCAGAGCCTTAATTACGGGTCCTCCAAGGCCTCCATCTATTTTTAATGTTGGAAAATACTCCTTCGGTTTGATAAGGGCATCAATAGACTCCTTGATAAATGAACCGAAATTAAATGAATCGTTACTCATAGTATTAAAATTTAGTTAAGTCCTATAAAATTAGCATATTGAATTAATTATTCAAATTTTAATACCTATACATTACTGATTATCATATTAATAATTTACATAAGCCCTTTCTTTTGCTAAGCAGTAAATCATTACTGGCATAATAAGACAATTTTAAAGCAATGGTTAAAAAACCAAAAAAAGATATACCGAAATTTGGAATATTATTTTTATTCCCTAGATTTGTGGCGATGATTACAATGAATTTAAATAATTGGTGGTGGCACAGTATAATAAGTAATGCTGTGAATCAGGCCGTTATATAAATTTACCAAAAATATATTTAAGAGAGGCACGCTGTTCACAGCGTGCCTTTTTTGTTTAAAGAAAATCAGTAATAACCATAAAAATAAAAAATCATGACAAAACAAAAGAAATTCCTGCTTAACGAAAATGAGATGCCGACTAAATGGTATAATATCATGGCTGATATGCCAAATAAACCAAAGCCACCTCTTCACCCCGGAACCTTACAGCCTATAGGACCTGATGATCTTGCTCCTCTCTTTCCGATGGGCTTAATAATGCAGGAAGTTTCAACCGAGAAGTACATCGATATACCGGATGAAGTTCTCGATCTATACAGGGCTTACAGGCCCAGTCCACTTTTCAGGGCTTACGAACTTGAGAAAGCAATTGGGACAAACTCAAGGATATATTATAAATATGAGGGAGGTAGTTATGCTGGTTCACATAAAGCCAATACGGCTATAGCGCAGGCATATTATAATAAGATTGAGGGTGTAAAGAAGATGACTACCGAAACCGGAGCCGGACAATGGGGAAGTGCCCTGAGCTTTGCATGCCAACATTTCGGAATAGAACTGGAAGTGTTTATGGTTAAGATAAGCTATGAACAGAAGCCATACCGGAAATTTATGATGAATACCTATGATGCTACAGTAATACCTTCACCCAGTAATCTGACAGAAGCTGGAAGAAAAATACTTGCTGAAGATCCTGACTCGCCGGGCAGCCTTGGTGTAGCTATCTCTGAAGCTGTTGAAAGAGCTGCTGGCAACCCCGATGTAAAGTATTCACTTGGAAGCGTTCTAAATCATGTGCTGCTTCACCAGACCATTATTGGAGAAGAGGCACTTAAGCAAATGGAGAAAGCCGATGATTACCCGGATATAGTTGTTGGCTGTTTTGGAGGAGGTTCTAACTTTGCCGGCCTGTCTTTCCCATTTATCAGAGAAAATATTACCTCCGGTAAAAAGTCGAGGATGGTTGCTGTTGAACCAGCATCCTGTCCAAAACTTACGCGTGGAAAATTTATGTACGATTTTGGAGATTCTGTAGGATTAACACCTCTTCTTCATATGTATACCCTGGGCCATAATTTTATGCCTGCTAAAATTCATGCCGGCGGATTGCGATACCACGGGGCCGGTGTACTTGTAAGTCAGCTCCTGAATGACGGATTTATTGAAGCACAGTCAAAATTCCAAAATAATTGCTTCTCTAACGGGGTATTATTTGCACGCGCTGAAGGTATTATACCTGCACCGGAATCAACCTACGCCATTACCGGTGCCATTGATGAAGCAAAAAAGGCAGACAAAGAAGGAGTCTCTAAAAGCATTCTCTTCAATCTGAGTGGGCATGGACATTTCGATCTGGCCTCATATGATAAATACTTCGCAGGAGAGCTAAATGATCATGAGCTCACAGACGGAGATATTGAGGCCAGCCTTGCAAAATTAAAATAGTTGGTTTTAGGTTAAATACAGAAAGAGGGAAGATGCTTGCTTATCTTCCCTCTTTCTTTTTAAGCTTTTCTTACAAAACGCATTACTTTGCTCTCAGCAAGAGCAAAATAATCGTTCGAAAGGGCAAGGGCAAGGTGCACAAATACGGAAATCCAGATAGTCTCTGTTCTAATAGTCAGATAACATAGTATTATGCCAAATGGAATTGCTGCAAGGGCTTCCCTGTTGCCCTTGGGGATATGAGCCAGAGAATAAATAATAGTATTCACCATTATGGCAGGCCAGATACCAAAAGCATCTATCAGTCCGAATAATAATATCCCCCTGTACAGAAACTCATAGGCTAAAAGGTAAATAAACCAGCCCATTGAATTCTTAATCACCAGTCCTATGGTCCAGTCCTTAAGTCTGATCTGTGGGTACTGATCAACATTCTCAGGCTGACGTGCACTCTTTGACTGCATCAAAATAATAACTAAACTCAAGCCCAGTATCCACAATAAGGACTCGGGCAGGTTCACAAAGCTGACACCATAAAATGCCAGATTATGGGAGAAAATAGAAAAAACCACAATTACCGGAACTAAGGCAAAGAAAAACACTCCGGCATACCTCCAGAACATAACCCACTCTACCCGGCCCCTCTCTTCGCCGAGTGATTTAATAAATTTTGATTCAAGAGAGGAGTTTGTAATTGTTACCCAGTATCCTACCAGTCCAAATAATGTAAGTCCGATTGTAACTACGGGTTCAAGAAAGGATTGATCCCAGGAAAGAGAATAGTTCATAAAGCATTACCTTTTAATAGTTAATAATATTTACTTCTCTTTACCGGGATACTTAAAATCTTAGTTCTTATTCGCCAGGACTAATATCTGTTGATTTCACAAGTGATACTGCATACTCAAGGCTGAAGTTCTCCCATGATTCAAGTAAATCAATATATTCCTGCACATTTTCAATTTCTCCGGCTTGAGAATATGCCTTTGCTAAAGTATAAATATTATATGGATCATCCTGACTGCATAACAAAAGATCATTTATGGCAGATTGGGAATTACCTTTTTCAAGGTTTATAAAGCCCTGAAAGAGGTTATACTCACTCATAAAAAGCGGGTTATTGGTTTTATCAACAATCTGCTTTGCCTTTATAAGATATTCTTCCGCTTTTTCAAAATCTTTGTTCGCAGCATAAGCCTTACATAGCCAGCCCATTGAGCTGAATATATATCTGCGTCTTGTTGATTCAGGTATATCAAGGCTATTAAGTAATTTATCTGCCTTGAGATAATCTTCTAATGCCTTTTTTTGATTTCCGACTTCCAGGTTAATAAAACCCATATTAGCTATACCAAGAATAATATCAATATTACTACCACTCTCCTCTCCAAGTTCAATATACTTTTCCATCTCGTCAATAGCCTTTTTGATCTTCCCCTCTGCTATGTATGACCCTGCCGACAGATTTAACGCTATTGCTTTCTGGCCTGTGCTACCCGCCATATCATAATACTTCTGATAATATGACCTAGCCTCATCATACTCTCCCCTGAAGGCATAGTTCTGACCTATCCTCGCTACTGTAACTATTTTATCAGGATTCAGATCATAAGCTTTCGTATATTGTTGAATTGATTCATCATATCTTCTCAGTTTCATCAGGAAGTTTGCATATGAATCATAAGCATTAGGGCAATCGGGGGCAAGTGCGATATACCTTTTAAATGCCAGCTCTGCCTTATCGAAATTACCGAGCCTCATCAAACGATATCCAATCTCGTTATAAGGAGCAGCATAATATTCATCCAGGCGGGATGCGATATAAAAATGGTCGAGGGCGAGCTGGTAATTAAGAAGTATATTTTCATAAAACAAACCAGCCCATAGGTGAACATGCTTGCATGATGGGAATTTCTGGAGTAAAAGATCAAGATAATCCTTGGCATCCTTATACTCATACCTTTCATTCGCGATAAAATACAATATAGTTAATCGCTCTCCTTCAGTAACATCGTCAATTAATTCCATTGCCTTATCAAAGTCCCCTGGTCCTCTCCTGTAGAGATATGCGAGTGCAAATTCCGGATCTAACTCGATTGCACGCTTAAATAACATTTCGGCTGCCTCCAACTGGATATTCTCTCTTTTCTGCCTGCCAATCTTAAAAGTTTCTCTTGCCTCTTCTGACGAAGTGCTTATAGCTATCGAGGTTCCCTGAGCCTTAATATTTCCAGGAACCATCATAAGTATGGATAATAAGTAGAGTGCCAAATTTTTCCTTCTCATTTTTATTCCTCCTTCGAAATTTAATTATTCAGAATATACTGGCTAAACGAAAGATACATTTTTATTAATTGCAAGTCAAATATTGAAGGCAGAGATATACCAGAAAGATATATGTGCAAGTCTCTTTCGGCTACTCAAATAGCTGCACACTGCCACCTGTATGTATAAACAGTACCTCCTCATTATCAGCGATTTTACCCTTTCTTGCATAGTCTAACAATGCCGAGGCAGCTTTCCCTGTATATACTTCATCCAGAAAAATACCTTCATATCGTGCAAATAGCTTTATTGCTTCACCTGCCTGTTCAGTATTCACTCTGTAAGCTTCTCCGTAATAATTATCGTCGACTTTTACAATCCTGTCGAGCTGATTATTATCGTAACTGAAATCACACATATCAAGTGTTTCCTTTACCAGTTCCTTTACGATCAGCTCCTGTCCAGCCTTTTCCCTGCCAACTGAAACACCTATAATATTACCCTCCCAGCCTTCAATTAATTTTGCGCACACAAGACCGGCCTGAGTGCCGGCCGAGCCTGTAGCTAAGAAAATACTATCGAATCTTATTCCTGACTCAGAAGAATAGTTTAAAATCTCTAAGAAAGCATTCATATATCCCAGGGTACCTATCGGTGTAGAACCACCAACGGGGAGATAATATGGATTACGTCCTGAAGATCTTAGCTGACTTACTTTTAATTGCGCCTTTGCAATAATTTCATCCGGGTCAGAACTATCAAGGTATTCAATCCTGGCATCCACAAGCTTATCAAGTATCAGATTGCCGCTGGCTTTGTCGGGTTCTCTCCCATCAAGCAATAAGAACATTTCCATACCCAGATAAGAGGCAGCAGCAGAAGCCATCCTGCACCAGTTTGACTGATTACTTCCGAAAGTAACAATGCAATCTGCTCCTGTGTCAGCTGCATCCTTCATCAAGTAATCGAGTTTACGTGTTTTATTCCCTCCAAAGGCAAAGCCGCTTAAATCGTCTCTCTTGCAATATAAATTCTTCCCCAGTAGTCTCGAGAGATTTTCCATCTTACTAATACTGGTAGGCAAAATAGATAAATCAACAGTTTTATATCTGCTTATTACATCAAGTAGTTTATGCCTCTTTTTCATATATTCAATATTTATTTATAAAAATACTTAAGATATATCGTTTCAGCAACCAGCACTTATTTATGCATCAAGACATTCTACATTTTTAATATTATATATATCTTCATAACAAAATAATCGAGCATGAATAAGAGAATACAGATAGTAGTCTCAATTACTACATTTATTATTATTCTGACAGGTTTCTCAATACTGACAGTACTTACAAGAGGAATGATCCAGGCAGCAATCACAGAACAGGTAGAAATGGATAACAAGGCGATTGGTGAAGAAGTCCTGAATTTCCTGCAATCCTCCATTGACGATTATGGCGACAACTCTTTAATCGACCAACTTCAAACCCTGTGTGAAGAAATAATGCTGCCAAACAAAGGATTTATATGTGTAAGTCAAAACGATGGTAAGCTTGTTGCTGCCCCAGGAATGAAAAAAGGAGAAGATATGAATCTTGATATTATTTCATATGAGGAAGGAGAGAATCGAAAACTTAGCTCCTTCGCTGGTTTTGATCCTGACAGTATTTATAAGGGAACTATAAATTTTGAAAATGGCAACAGAACTAATATTATAGCTTCTATACCGATTGGAAAAAGAGCATTAAGGCTTAATGTTCACCAGGACACAGAGGCTATTGCCCAGAGGGCAAGAGCTTCTGTGAAATTCATGTTACCCGTTGGCTTTATTGCAGCACTGCTATTGTCAATTCTGGGTTTTTTAGTAGTAAATAGGATAATTGAGGATTACGAATCAACAATCAACAAACAGAACATATTAATATCTAAAAAAAACAAGGAGATAACAGATAGTATAAGATATGCACGCTATCTACAATCATCTTACCTTCCTTCAAGAAATGGATTTGAGGGAAATGTTACCGACTTTTTTGTATTCCAGAAACCAAAAGACATCGTTAGTGGTGATTTTTTCTGGGTAGATACAAAAAACGATAAGATTTATTTCTCTGCTATTGACTGTACAGGTCATGGCGTACCGGGCTCACTGCTTAGTATGGTGTCATATGGTTTGCTCGAACAGGCCCTACATGAGCAAAACATCGAAAAACCCTCAGAAATACTGGATTATCTATGCAATAAACTCAGTCAAACCGCAGCAAGGCACGAGAGTGAAAGCCAGATGTCTGACGGATTAGATATTGCTCTTTGTTCATATAATAATAAAACATTGACCCTTGAATATGCTGGAGCTCATAACCCATTATGGATCGTAAGAGATAAGAAATTAATTGAGTATAAGGCAACCCGAAAATCGATTGGTGGTGGATCGGAAATTAAAAAGGACTGTTTCAAAAACAATATAATTAAAGTACAAAAAGACGACCGAATCTACCTTTTCTCTGACGGATTTGCCGACCAGTTTGGAGGTCCGTCAAATAAAAAATTTATGAAAAAAAGACTCTCTGAACTCCTTGTTCTTAATTCCGATCTGGAAATGAAGGATCAACATGGAATACTCGATTCTGCCCTGGCCAGCTGGATGGGAGAAAATGAACAGGTTGATGATATACTCCTTATTGGAATTACTTTGTAATTGAGGCATTTAAATAAACTCCTTAAATATTGCTAACACCATTATATTATTATTAATTAAACCTTTGACCCATTAATTTGTTAGTAAATAAAAAGCTAATAACTATGGACCGAAGGAAATTTGTAAATACAATTGGATTAAGCATAGCCGCTACAGCAATACCCGCTAAACTGCTGGCTAAATCAGGAATAGACTTTTCATATAATGAAGAAGGTATATTCGAAGGACACAGCTTCCCCGAATTGCCATATTCATATAAAGCACTGGAGCCATATATCGATACGATGACAATGGAAATTCATTACGACAGGCACCACAGGGGCTATTATAATAAATTTATTGCAGCTACAAAGGGTACAGAAATGGAGAATATGCCACTTTCAAAGATATTTTCTAAAATATCATCTCTCCCGACCTCAGTAAGAAACAGCGGAGGTGGTTATTATAACCATACTCTCTTCTGGAATAATATGACACCTGAAAAGACTGCCCCGTCAAAGCAATTAAAAGAAGCAATAGACAGGTCTTTTGGTTCTTTTGATAATTTCAAAGAAAAATTCAGCAGTGCTGCATCTACTCGATTTGGTTCAGGTTGGGCATGGCTTGTTACAACAGGTGATGGTAAACTGGAAGTTGGCAGTACAGCCAATCAGGATAATCCACTTATGGATTTATCTAATATTAAAGGTATTCCTCTGCTTGCACTTGATGTATGGGAACATGCCTACTACCTCAAGTACCAGAATAAGAGAGGCGATTATATCGGAGCATTCTGGAATGTTGTAAACTGGGATGAAGTGAGTAAGAGGTTTGCAAATGTAAACAAAGCATAATTTAGTTTTTTAGGATAAGTAATACAAACCATAGCCGGAAAGACAAATTCTTTCCGGTTTTTTTTATTCTGATGCATCAATGATAAAATATTATTGTCTTTTAGATAAATGTTAAATTTAAATATTTAAAAATGAAAAGCCTGAAAATATTATTAATAGCAGTTTTATGCCTGGGGACACTTAATACTGCTAATGCACAGAGAAAGAGGCTCAAGGGCAGTGGTGATGTAAAAACAGAAACACGAATTGTAAAAGACTTTACAGGTGTTTCTACTTCGACTGCTATTGATATATATCTTTCTCAGGGAGATAAATTCGAGGTTATAGTTGAAGCTGATGAAAACCTGCTGCAATATATCGTAACAGAAGTTGATAATGGTGTATTAAAAGTAGGATTTGAGAAGGGACTAAATATTATCTGGTCAGAGAAGAAAATTGTTCACGTTACTATGAAAGATGTAGACTATATCAGAGCATCCAGTGCTGGTGACGTAATAGGACAAACCCGAATAAATGCAGAGAATCTGAAAATTCGTACAAGTAGTGCAGGCGACGTTAAGCTGGAAGTTTATGCAAAAAGTCTTGACCTTTCAACTTCAAGCTCAGGTGATATCACTCTTAGCGGCACAGCAGATTATCTTGAAGCAAGTACAAGTAGTGCAGGCGATATCAAAGCATTTGAGTTAACAGTGAAAGAGGCCGATATATCAGCTTCAAGTGCCGGTGATGTTAAAATTACAGTAACCGACAGGTTGCATGCAAGAGCAAGCAGCGCAGGAGATATCCAATACAGGGGCAACCCGGATAAAGTAGATGCAAGATCATCCAGTGCAGGAGATGTAATAAAAAGATAATATCCTATATATAATCCCTTTATGCTAAAAGCTGTGTGGTAAATGCCTCACAGCTTTTTTTGTTACCTTTGAGCAAAATCCAAAAAATGACAAATAATAGCGCAGAAGTATCCGTAATCGGATCAGGAAGTTGGGCGACAGGCATAGTAAAATTACTTTCAGAAAATTGCAATAAAATAGCCTGGTATATCCGTGAGCCAGAAATAATAGAACACCTCCGCGAGCATCATCATAACCCAAAATTTCTGAGCACTGTCGATTTTGAGATGGATAAACTTACCCTTACAGATGATATAAATGAAGCTGTTTCATCGTCTGATACAATAATATTTGTTGTGCCTTCAGCCTTCCTTAAGACGACGCTGGCAGATATGAGTGTGAATATCTCAGAAAAAACCATTTGCTCGGCAATTAAGGGAATTGTCCCTGAAAATAATACAATTGTAGGTGACTTCCTACATAATCAATACGATGTACCCTACGAAAACCTTGTTATTTTGTCGGGACCAACACATGCCGAAGAAATAGCAATGGAGAAGTTATCGTATCTGACAGTTGCTGCACTTAAACGTAGTAAGGCAAAAGATGTAGCTGCATTACTTAGCGGGTTCTATCTGAGAACAGTTATTTCAGACGACATTTTCGGTACTGAATACGCAGCAGTACTTAAGAATATTTATGCGATTGCTATTGGAGTATCTCACGGATTAGGGTATGGAGATAATTTCCAGGCTGTATTGCTGGCAAACAGCGCACGAGAGATGAAAAAATTTATTTCCAAGGTTTATAAAAACAAACGAAATATTACTGCCTCGGCCTATCTTGGAGACCTGCTGGTAACAGGGTATTCACAATTCAGCAGAAACAGAATGCTTGGAAATATGCTGGGAAAAGGATCTTCGGTGAAGTATGCACTGCTTAATATGTCTATGGTTGCTGAAGGCTATTATGCATCTGAGTGTATATACATGATCAATCAAAAAATCGGTGCTAAAATTCCAATTGCAGATGCTGTATATAATATTCTATACAGAGATATGAAACCGGCAGATGCCATAAATAGTCTGACCAAATTATTAAAATAATAAGATGAAAATTAATATTGATTATCAGGCTTGCTTAACTTTTATCGACGAAGATGATATTATTACAAGTGTAAGCGAATCAAAGATCTACCTTCAGACGCTGATAAAGGGGGATGGTGCGGGAAATAATTTCCTCGGCTGGCTGAATCTGCCGGAAAATGCAAGAAATGAAATTGAAGACATTCAGGATACGGCTAAACGACTGAAACAAAATGCAGAAATCACAGTGATTATTGGCATTGGAGGCTCATATCTGGGTTCAAAAGCAGTTATCGAAGCTCTGAAAAATCCCTTTGACAAGAAACAAGATTCACATGAAATAATCTTTGCCGGACAGAATATAAGTGAAGCTTACCTTGCATCCCTGCTTGATTATTTAAATAATAAGATCTTTAATATAGTGGTTATCTCAAAATCAGGGACAACAACTGAACCGGCAATAGCTTTTAGATTATTAAGAAAATTGCTGGAGAAATCTGCAGATAAAACCACTGCCAGCCAGAGGATTGTTGCTATTACCGACGCAAAAACAGGAGCACTAAGGAAGCTAGCGGAAAATGAAGGATATAAGACTTTTATTATTCCGGACAATATTGGAGGAAGATACTCTGTGCTCAGCCCTGTTGGATTATTGCCTATGGCAATAGCCGGTATTGATATTAAAGCACTTCTACAGGGAGCAATGGATATGGCTGTAAGAACAAGGGACAATAAGGATGCACTATCAAATCCTGCTCTTTTCTATGCTGTATTAAGAAATATGCTTTACCGTAAAGGAAAGATGGTCGAATTACTGGTAAATTTTGAGCCAGGACTCCACTATATTGCAGAATGGTGGAAACAATTGTTTGGTGAGAGTGAGGGTAAAGATGGCAAAGGAATCTTCCCTGCTGCTGCAGACCTGACAAGCGACCTACACTCAATGGGCCAATATATACAGGATGGCGAAAGAATACTTTTCGAAACTGTTCTGTCTGTTCAGAAGACAGGTGCAATACTTGTTATACCCAGAGATGAAGATGATCCCGATAAGCTAAATTATATTGCCGGCAAAAGAATATCTGAGGTAAATAAAAAAGCCGAGGAAGGAACAATAATGGCACATATTGAAGGTAAGGTACCTGTTTTAAAGATTGAAATTCCGGCTATCGACGAAAATTCTATCGGACAGCTGATCTACTTCTTTGAAATATCATGTGGGATAAGTGCCTATATGCTTGGTGTAAATCCCTTCGACCAGCCAGGTGTTGAAGCATATAAAAGAAATATGTTTGCTCTGCTCGGAAAATAAGCCTTGATTTGAGATAGTACAAAAAAGAAGGGACACGGTAATTTGTGTCCCTTCTTTTTTAATAAAACTCTGCTTCTTAAAGCTTATGTTTCTTAACAAAATCATTGATTACCTCTTCGAGGTTAGGATTACCAATTTCCTGAAGATCATAATAAACCCTGGTATTGGGTTTTTTAATATTTATTATTCTATTCAGATCAATAGGTGTTCCTATAACAACTGAATCACAATCTGTATTGTTAATAGTTGTTTCAAGATCCTTAAGCTGCTGCTCACCATAACCCATTGCAGGTAGTAATGTTCCGATATTAGGATATATCTTAAATGTTTCAGATAGTTTACCTACGGTAAATGGCCTTGGATCGACCATTTCTGCTGCACCAAATTTACGTGCGGCAATTACACCTGCGCCAAGCTTCATCCCACCATGAGTAAGAGTTGGACCGTCTTCAACTACAAGAACCTTCTTGCCTTTAATTACAGAAGGATCATCAACTTTTATTGGTGATGCACCATCCACAACTATCGCCTTGGGTGCTACTTTCTCTATGTTTTCCCTTACAGTCTGAATATCTTCAGGTGCTGCACTGTCCATTTTATTAATAACAACCACATCAGCAATTCTTAGGGTTACCTCACCGGGATAATAATTTAACTCGTCTCCTGGTCTGTGAGGATCGGCAACTGTAATTGTAAGGTCTGATTTATAGAAGGGGAAATCATTGTTTCCTCCATCCCAGAGAACAACATCACATCCCTTTGGATCTTTTTCTGCTGCTCTTAGTATGGCCTCATAATCAACTCCTGCATATATTACATTTCCTCTTACAACATGGGGTTCGTACTCTTCCATTTCTTCTACAGTACACTTATGCTTTGCAAGATCGCTTACCTCGGCAAAGCGTTGAACTTTCTGAGCAACCAGGTCGCCATAGGGCATGGGGTGCCGAATAGCAACTACCTTCAGTCCCTTTGCCATAAGTAATTCGATTACCCTTCTTGATGTCTGACTTTTTCCGCATCCGGTACGAACTGCACCTACGGCAATAACAGGCTTTGTACTTTTAACCATAGTGTCGTTATGACCCAGCAATACAAAATTTGCTCCTGCAGCATTTACAATTGCACTTACGCCCATAACTTTCTGATAGGTTACATCGCTATAGGAAAAAACACAATCATCAACCTTTAATTCATCAATTAACCTTGGTAGATTCTCCTCGGCATAAATTGGGATACCTTCAGGATAAAGGTCACCGGCCAGTTCAGCCGGATACTTTCTTCCATCTATATCGGGAATCTGAGCAGCTGTAAAGGCTACTACATTATAATCTTCATTAGCCCTGAAATAGGTATTGAAATTATGAAAATCCCTTCCGGCAGCTCCAACAATGATGACATTTTTTTTCGCCATAATTATCTCCTTTCTAAATTATTTAATAAATAAATTATATCGTATAATATCAAAATATCAAATTTAAAACTTACAAGCCTAAATTACGATGATTTAACTCATTTTTTTAATTCCTTGTAAAGCCCTGCATGCAACTGGCATACTGATACTTGAATAATAATCGACGCCGACCGCAAAATATGTTAAAGAAAATATTAGGGTGAAAAAAAACAAAAGAGTAATTTCAACGTAATATTTAATAAAGACCGATGAATGTTCTCGCCCACATATATCTTTCAGGTGATTCAGATGAGATAATCATCGGTAATTATATCGGCGATTATGTTAAAGGTCGAGACTATCTGAAATACCCCGAACAGATAAGGAAGGGTATTATTATTCATAGAAATATAGACTCATTTACAGATAAACACCCTGTTGTACACAGAAGCAAACTCTTATTCACCAAGAAATATTATAAATACGCGGGTGTGGTAACAGATATATTATACGACCATTTCCTGACCAAGGAATGGGATTTCTTCTCGCGCCGTCCTCTTGAAAGTATAACCTATCAGTTTTACCGGGCAATGGTAAATAATTATGATATTCTGCCCGATAAGGTTAAAGACAGGATTCCTTTCTTTATAATCAATAACTGGATTGAATCATACAGAACCAGCCGTGGATTAAAAAAGGTCTTAAAAGCTATGAGCCGGCGTACCAGCCTTCCGGATGAAGCAAGATATGCTATAAAAACATTCAATAAAAATTACTACTCACTCGATGATGATTTTATGGAGTTCTTTCCACAGCTAATCGAATACGTTGAGAAAGAATTTGACATTCAGTTATCTCATCGCCTTACTATACCATTTTAAACCAGGTATTCATTACGGCTGGCATCAAGACGGAGAAAGATAAAGAGTAATATGGTGAAGCCCCAGAGAGACGACCCACCATAACTGAAAAATGGAAGAGGGATACCGATTGTAGGTACAAGACCTATAGTCATACCTATATTTATCACAAAATGAAATAATAGAATAGAGACCACCCCATAACCATAAATACGCGAGAATGAAGATCTCTGTCGCTCAGCCACCATTATCAATCGTGCAAGCAGAAAGGCAAAAAGGATAACCACAGAGCTTGTTCCGAGGAAACCCCATTCCTCCCCTACCGTACAAAAAATAAAATCAGTGCTCTGCTCAGGTACAAACTTGAATTTTGTCTGGGTACCATTAAGGAAGCCTTTACCTGCAAAGCCTCCCGAACCGATAGAAATTTTAGATTGATTAAGATTATAGCCTTCTCCAAAGGGATCATTTTCAATACCCAGAACAACATTTATCCTCGTTTGCTGATGAGGCTTAAGAATATTATTGAATGCATAATCTACAGTAAAAATAAAAAACATGCTCCCCAGAAGAAAGGCATAAAGTACCAGCAAAGAATATGCTTTAAACCTGTATATATGATATGCATATGAAGCTCCTGTAAGGATAAGCGAAGCAATCATAATATGATCGGCCCTCACAGAATTTAACCCAAATCTGAAAACCAGGTATACAATGGCACCGATAAGCCCTGCCAGGGCTACCCCTTTTAATACCAGGAGAAAATCCCTCGACATCAAAAGATAGATTATTATTGCCAGCCCTGTCAGTACAGCATATACGATATAAGATTCAACCAGCAGGGTTACTATAAATAAGGCTATGGCGAGAATTCCGGTAATAAAAAGATAAGGCGAAAGTCCCTCTCGAAACAACACCATTACCAGGGCAAAATATACAAGGACAGATCCCATATCGGGCTGAGCTGCAATAAAAATGCCCGGGATAAAAATAATAAGCATCGTAAAAAACAGCGTTTTAAAGCTCAAAAGACTCCTACCCTTGGCACTCAGGTAGCGGGCAAGCGCAAGTACTGTTGCAAACTTTGCAAACTCAGAAGGCTGAAGGCCAAATGCCCCTATTTCGAACCATGAGCGGGCTCCGTTAATCTCCTTACCCAGGAATAATACAAGTATAAGAGAAAATATAACAGTCCCGTAAATAAGATATGAAAAAAACAGATAGAACCGGCTGTCGACAACCATTACAAGTACGGCAAGTACTATCGCTGCTGTGATAAAAAGCAGTTGTTTACCATATCTCTGCGAAAGATCAACTATACTTGAGTGCTCTTCATTATATACCGCGGCATAGATATTTATCCAGCCAAAAAAGACCATTAACAGGTATACCAGCACGGTTACCCAGTCGATACTTTTCCAGATATTAATTCTCCTCTCCACTATTATCAGCTTCTTTTAAAATAAAATCTTCCAGCCACTGGTTTGATATCTTTCCTTTAAGATACTTCTCAATCATAAGCGTGGCAGCCGGTGCTGCATATGTCGATCCAAAACCGGTGCCCTCTACATAAACAGCAATAGCTATCTGCGGATCATCTGCAGGGGCAAAAGCTACAAATATCGAATGATCTTCTCCATGGGGATTCTCGGCTGTGCCCGTTTTACCACAAACCTCTATATCCCTTAAGGCAACCCACCTTGCTGTAGCATGCTCATCTCCGTTTACAACCAGTCTCATCCCCTCAACAATTGGCTCAAAAGTCGCAGAATCTATACTAATTACATGCTTCTCATTGAACCTGGAATCTAAAAGATCTTCCGAACTGTCAATATCTTTCATAATATGAGGTGTATAATAGTAACCCCTGTTAGCAATCGCTGCCGTCATATTTGCCATTTGTAAAGGAGTTGTTCCAAGTTCACCCTGACCTATAGATAAAGAGAGTACTGTAAGTGCTTTCCAGTTTCCCTCTCCATAATATCGATTATAATAATCCGGTCTGGGAACAAATCCGCTTAATTCATTATCAAAATCAATACCCAGTTTCGATCCAAAACCAAATTCCTCAAGGTAAGACCTCCAGGCCAAATAAGCTTCGGCAACAGACCCGTATTTTGGATTTTCCAGTGTCTTTCTGAATGCGTTACAGAAGTAGGCATTGCAGGAAGACATAATTGCATGGGTAAGGTTAAAGCTAGAAAAATGGTGACAGGCAACATGAACGCCAGGTGCATAATAACCATTATCACAAAAGTATTCTGAATTCTCTGTTACAACCCCTTCGTGGAGAGCTATTAAGCCATTAACCGGCTTAAATGTTGATCCGGGAGGATAAGATGCCATAAGCGCCCTGTTAAATAAAGGCTTTAATGTATCCGACTGAAGCTTCCTGAAGTTATCTGATCTTATTCGACCCACCAGAAGTGAAGGATCGTAATTTGGTGCACTTATAAGAGCCAGCACCTCTCCTGTTTTAGGCTCCAGGGCTACAATACTGCCATTCTTTCCTGAAAGCAATTTTTCACCATACATCTGTAGTTCGATATCAAGACTTAGCCTTATATCCTTGCCCGGCTTAGGAATAGAATCATATCTGCCATTCTGGTATGATCCTTTTATACGATTATGAACATCAACAAGAAACCTCTTTACTCCCTTGTCGCCCCTGAGCTCCTTCTCATAAGATTCTTCAACGCCCGACCTTCCTATATAGTCGCCCATCCTATAGTAAGAATCTGATTGCAGATCGGAAGGATCGACTTCACTCACATAGCCCAAAACATGTGAAGCAGAGGGATGAGTATATTTTCTTAGTGTCCTGGTCTGTACGAAAAATCCCGGATATTTATATAACGATTCCTGCAGGCGGGCATAAGTTTCTGCCGACACCATCTTCAAAAAAACAGAAGGTGCATATCTTGAAAATGACTTAGCCTCTTTTAAGCGATTCTCAAACGATTCCCTGTTTATTCCAATTAGAGAACAAAAAGATGCAGTATCGATAGCTGTCATTTGCCCCGGAATAAGCATCAGGTCATATGCTGCCTGGTTATATACAAGGAGTTCATTGTTGCGATCATATATAAGGCCTCTTGCAGGGTACTGTGTTACCCTTCTGATAACATTATTTTCTGCAGACATACGATAGGACTTATCTACAACCTGCAGGCTGAACAGCTTAACAATCATTATAATACTGATAAGTATAATAATTGAAAGAAAAAACAACCGGCGGTTTGTATATCTGTCTTTTATTTCGGCCACACTATTTTCTTATTAGTAATACTTGAATTATTACAATAAACAATATGCTGAATAAAGAGCTCAGGATTACTTTCAGCAGAGTATATAGAAAGTGGTTCAGCCTGAAAACCTCTACATAGAAAAGCGTAAAGTGATGAATAAAAACAATCAGTACAACATAGATTATAAACCATCTGAAGCCCTTGGTTTTGATCCCTGGTTCATCGCCCAGATCATATCCCTCTCTCGGGGCAATAACTCTTAATATATAAGGCCTTACAAAGGCAACAGCAACGGTAGCTGAGGTATGTAATCCAGCTGTTGCAGTAAATAGATCGACAGTTAATCCTGTGAAAAATGCAATTATAAGTAATAACCAGGCAGGAATCTCAAGAGGCAATAGAATAATAAAAAGAAGATATACATAGGGGTTTACATATCCGCTGAACCCAATATTATTCATTATCAGGACCTGTATCAACAGAAGCAAAACAAAAATTCCCGAATATTTTACAATATCATTCAGCATTATCTTTATCTCTTAGTTACATCAAAACCATTTTGCAGTTCAACCTGCTCATTCTTAAACAGGTTTCCGATTATATAAACAAAATCAATTTTATGAAAATCCGTTGCCAGTTCAACATCAATAGAATAGAAATCTCCTGCTCCCTCATCAAAGTCCCTTACACGACCAACAAGTATCCCGGCCGGGAATACTGAAGAGTAGCCGCTGGTTTCTATTGTATCTCCCCTTGCGATCTGAACATGATGAGGTATCTCATTCAGTGAAACAATATCGCCATCCAATCCCTCCCAGCCAAGTGATCCAAAGTATCCGTTCTTTCTGAACCTGGCGCTTAACCTGAAATCCAGGTTTAGTACCGACATCACAATCGAAAACCTCTTACTCGTCCCTACTACGGTCCCAACTATTCCATCCGGTCCGACAACGGCCATTCCAAGCTCTATTCCATCCCTTTTCCCTTTATCAAGGGTAATATAGTTTTTTTGCTTATTAGCAGACTGTTTAATTACTCTCGATCTCGTATAAATATATTGCTGTTTATGGACAGTATCGTTAACCGGCGTAAAATATTGCTCATCATCCCTGAAGACCTTTTCGAGCCTGTTTCTAAGTTCCAGGTTCTCGGCCGCAAGTTCAGAGTTTATTGATCTTAAACTTAAATACTCTGTTACAGAAGTAATTCTCTTTTCGATAGACCCCTCGGCGGCTATTAACTTATTGGAGATCATTATGTTATGATAACCGTCGTTATTTGACAACATATATAGGGCAACAACCTCCAGGAGAAGGAAAACAATTATATTACTATACCTGATTAAGAAGTTTAAGAGACTTCTCATTTACACCCCCTATTATCTCATCAGGAATGAGAACTTGTCGGCATTCTTTAGCGCCACACCTGTACCTCTGGCTACAGCATGTAATGGATCCTCAGCAACTTTAAACGGGATATTGATCTTATCGGTTAATCTCTTGGGAAGGCCTCTTAGCAGAGCTCCTCCACCGGCAAGAAATATTCCTTTGCTAACAATATCTGCATACAGTTCCGGAGGTGTTTGTTCAAGCACTCCCAATATTGCAGTTTCTATTTTTGATATTGATTTATCCAGACAATGAGCTATCTCCTGGTAAGATACAGGAATTTCAATAGGCATGGCAGTCATAAGATTGGGCCCCCGAACAATATAGTCTGCCGGATGGTCTTCAATATCCGATAAGGCGGCACCTACATTAATCTTGATATCCTCTGCTGTTCTTTCCCCAACTTTAATATTATGCTGATGCCTCATATAGGCCTGTATATCTGCAGTAAAGCCATCACCCGCAGTTCGGATTGATCTATTACACACTATCCCTCCAAGTGCAATTACTGCTATCTCTGTTGTTCCTCCGCCAATATCAACAACCATGCATCCTTCCGGTGCTTCTACATCAAGACCTATACCTATTGCAGCAGCCATAGGTTCATAAATAAGGTAAACATCCCTTCCTCCTGCATGCTCTGAAGAGTCCCTAACAGCTCTTACCTCCACTTCAGTACTACCCGATGGTATACAAACTACCATTTTAAGAGTAGGTGAAAACAGACTGGATCCCTTATTAATCATCTTTATCATTCCCCTGATCATCTGCTCGGCAGCATTAAAGTCTGCAATAACTCCGTCTCTTAAAGGCCTTATTGTTTTGATATTCTCATGGGTCTTCCCATGCATCTGTCTTGCCTTCTCTCCTATTGCTATCAGCTTGCCCGTATTCTTATCAACTGCAACTATCGACGGCTCATCAACAACTATTTTATCATTATGAATAATGATTGTATTTGCTGTGCCCAGGTCAATTGCAATCTCCTGTGTTAAAAATGAAAATAGACCCATTAAGATTATTATTATTAAATTAATATTATCAATGTCTGAAATGCCTTGTTCCGGTAAAGACCATTGCCATCCCATTCTTATTGCAATAATCTATCGAAAGCTTATCATTTATTGAACCTCCCGGTTGAATAACGGCATTTATTCCCTCTTTATTTGCAATCTCTACACTATCGGCAAAGGGGAAAAAAGCATCTGAAGCCATAACAGCTCCCTTAAGATCAAATCCAAAAGCTTTCGACTTTTCTGCAGCATGCTTCAGGGCATCTATCCTCGATGTCATTCCTACACCACTTCCAAGTAACTGCTTGTTTGCCGCCAGCACAATGCAATTAGACTTACTATGCTTTACTAGTATATTTGCAAATTTCAAATCCTCCATCTGCTTATCTGTAGGGATCTTGCTTGTAACAGGACTCATATCCTCAATAGTCTCTGTCTTAAGATCTTTATCCTGCCAGAGAACTCCATTCAGGCAGGTTCTAAAGCTGGCCGGACTATCGGGGCTGCCTTTCAAAACAAGTATTATCCTGTTCTTTTTGCTTTTTAGTATTTCGAGTGAGGCATCCTCATAAGCAGGAGCAATAATAACCTCAAAAAATAATTTATTTATCTCCTCTGCAGTATCCTTATCAACTTTGCGGTTTGTTATTAATACACCTCCAAAAGCAGAAACAGGATCACCGGCAAGAGCATCCTTCCAGGCATCAATTAGATTATCCCTGGTAGCAGCTCCGCATGCATTATTATGTTTTAGTACAGCAAAGCTTGTTTCCTCAAACTCAGCTATCAGATTAACGGCCGCATCAATATCAAGGAGGTTATTATATGAAATTTCCTTACCATGCAATTGCTCAAGTATATCTTCAAAGCGACCATAGAAAGTACCTTTCTGGTGAGGGTTCTCTCCATATCTCAATTCCCTGCTTACCCTGATACTCTCTTTAAATGATGAGCCATAAGTTTTAGCGGAAAAATATGAATAAATAGCACTATCATAAGAGGAAGAAATATCAAAAGCTTCTGCAGCAAATTTTCTTCTGTCTTCCAGGCTACTTACCCCTTCTCCTTTTTCAAGAAGATCATAGAACTCGTCATACTGCTCCCTGCCCGAAATAATAAGAGTGTCTTTAAAGTTTTTAGCCGCTGCTCTTATCAGCGATATACCGCCTATATCTATCTTCTCAATAACATCCTCTTCACCTGCACCCGAGGCAACAGTTTCCTCGAAAGGATAGAGATCTACGATCACCAGGTCAATCTCTGGAATAAGATATTCAGCAAGCTGTTCGATATCATTCTTATTGTCTCGTCTGGCCAGGATACCGCCGAATATCTTAGGATGAAGAGTTTTAACCCGTCCACCCAGAATAGAGGGATAATCCGTAAGATCCTCAACCAGTTCAACATCAATGCCAAGATCAGATATATAATTACCGGTACCCCCGGTTGAGATAAATTTTACACCAAGCTTATCAAGGTGTTTAATAATTCTTTCAAGCCCCTCTTTATGGTATACTGAAACCAGAGCAGTGGAGATTTTCTTATCGTTCATTATCAGGAAGTTGCAATTAATAACCTAAATACCCTAACAGGGCCTAAAAATAGATATTTTTTTGTTGTCTTCCAATGTATTATCTAAATTTCAAAATGCTCTATTATTATACTACAATTATTAATCTGTATATTTGATGGGGAATAGTTAAAACAAGCAGTAGCAAAATTATAATATGGTCTTCCTGAGGTTAATAAAAGAGGGATTTTTCATTGCATTTAACTCAATAATTAATAATAAGTTAAGGACTTTCCTATCTCTGTTTGGAATTACTATAGGAATTTTTGCAATTATATCGGTTTTTACGGTGCTGGACTGGATGGAAAGTTCTATCAAAGACAGTATTGCATCACTCGGTGATGATGTGATATATATTCAGAAAATGCCCTGGTCCTTTGATCCTAACATCGCATGGTGGGATATCATAATGTGGCCACAGCCTGATATCGACGATTACGAAGCTATCAGAAGGAAGTCCTCTAGAGCCGAAACAGCAAATTACTCCGTTTTCTTTAATCGCACATTAAAATACCGCGACACACAGGTAAGTAATGCTGTTTTCTGGGCTACAAGCCACGAATTTGAAAGTGTCAGAACCTTTGATATTGAAAATGGCAGATATTTCTCCCCTTTTGAAAGTTCTTCGGGCAAACCGGTTGCAATAATTGGCGCAGTACTGGCTGAAGAAATTTTTGACCAGGCAAGTCCAATAGGCAAGCAAATTACAATTGGAGGCCATAAAGCAACAATAATTGGAAAATTCAAGAAGGAAGGACAGGGAGGTTTGAGTGATAGCGGACTGGATGAGCTAACAGTTATTCCTGTAAGTTTTGCTAAAAACATTGTTAATACCAGAAACAGATTTACAGAAGCAAATATTATTGTAAAAGCAAGGCCCGGAATTGCAGTTCAGGAACTTACAGATGAAACAATTCAGATATTACGTGCTGCCAGGCGCCTTAAGCCAGGAGAAGAAAATAACTTCTCTGTTAATAAGGCCAGCTTGCTTAGCCAGGGATTTGAAAGTGTGTTTGCCGGGATTAATGTAGGTGGCTGGATAATAGGAGGTTTCTCTATACTGGTTGGAGGCTTCGGTATTGCTAATATCATGTTCGTATCGGTAAAGGAAAGAACTAATATTATTGGGATACAGAAAGCACTTGGTGCAAAGAAAAACTTTATACTCTGGCAGTTTCTGTACGAGTCGATAATACTTTCAGTTATTGGCGGACTGGTGGGATTACTTATGATTTTTATCGGTACCCAGTTTATAAATTACCTCTACGAACTTAATATACATCTTACGGCAGGAAATATCGTGATGGCAATATTGCTTTCAGCATCAATAGGTATTATTGCAGGATATGCTCCAGCCTACTCGGCGGCAAAAATGAATCCTGTAGATGCAATAGGCTATAGTTTTTGACGAAACTAAAACCAGGGAGCAGAGGGCAGAGAGTGGAGAGCGTAGAGTAATTAATTACGTAATTCTTTTCAAGAAGATCGCATTCTGAATTCCGCCCTCTGCTCTTAGCTCTTAGCTCTTAGCTCTTAGCTCTTAGCTCTTAGCTCCGTCAGGCAAAGAAGGCATAGAATCCTCTCCCAATAAGCATATATATCAGCAGGCCAATAATATCATTCATTGTGGTAATAAATGGCCCGGTAGCAAGAGCCGGATCAATCTTATAGCGATTTAGGATAAGTGGAATAAGCGTTCCGAAAAGTGCTGCAAATACAACCACTGAGATCAGAGAAATGCTCACTGTAATTGTTAGGGCAAAGGCATCGCTGACAAAGAAATTATAAATAAAAATTAAAAGTGCCAGTATTGAGCCGTTTAACAAAGCAACAAAAAACTCCTTTGCCAGTCTCTGAAAGGTCCTGTCTGTACGCAGGGTATTATTTGCAAGTCCCTGCACAATAATTGCTGAAGACTGGATTCCGACATTCCCACCCATGGCTGCTATAAGTGGAATAAATAATGCCATTTCGGGATATATCTTTAAGTTAGACTCAAACCTGCCAAGCACAAGAGCTCCCAGAACACCTCCTACCAGTCCGATAAGCAACCATGGAAGGCGGGCCCTTGTAATCGTTAAAACCTTATCACCAGATTCAACTTCATCAATAAGACCGGAAGCCATCTGGTAGTCCTTTTCGGCTTCTTCCCTGATAACATCCACAATATCATCAATTGTGATCCTACCAACAAGTCGGCCAATTGAATCAACCACCGGCAGAGCCACGAGGTCGTACTTTTCCATTATCTGTGCTACTTCTTCAGAAGAGGTATCAGTTTTTACTGAAATAATATCGTCTTCAATAATGGTCTTAACCTTTGCTGAATTATTTGAAAGAAGCATTTTTTTCAGAGATACTATACCAAGCAGTACATTATCATCATTCACCACGTAGAGGTAATAAACCTCATCCACCTCATCAGCCTGTCGCCCCAGCTCCTTAAGACAGGTAAGTATTGTCCAGTTCTCATTAACCTCTATTAACTCCTTACCCATCAAACCACCGGCACTGTCTTCGCTGTAAGCAAGCAGATCCACAATATCACCTGCCTGTTCAAGGTCATCAAGATGCAGAAGTATCTCCTGCTTCTTCTCCTCGTCCATATCACCAATAATATCGGCGGCATCATCGGAGTCCATATGATCGATAAACTTCTGGGCAATCACCTCCGAAGGAAGAACCTTCAGGAATCTATCTCGGTCGTCCTCATCAAGCTCGGCCAGTACATCCGCAGCAAGTTCATCTTCAAGAAGGAGGAAGAGATAACGGGCCTCCTCTATATCAAGTTCATCGTATAGCTCAGCAAGATCAGCTGCATGAAAATTATCTATAAGGTGAAGAGCTTTCTCCTCAGCATTCTCATTTATTGCACCTTTAAGGTCAGAAATAAATTCCCTTGTTAATTCTAATTTTCTGGCCATAAGCATTATTTTTTAGTTTCTAATTTGATCTTCTACCCAGTTTGTCAGTTCAACAAATTCTTCCAGGTAAAGCTGCTCCGGCCTCTTTGAGAATAAGCTGTGCTGAGCATCGCCAATATTATAGGCGCTCCTGATAGAATTTCTGATCATCTTTCTCCTCTGGTTAAAGGTGCTCTTTACTATTACCTTTAACATATGCTCATCGCAACCCGGACCCTTACTGCCATTCCTGGTCATCCTGATTACAGCAGAATTTACTTTTGGTCTCGGGCTAAATACTGTCGGAGGAACATCAAATAAATATTCGATATCGTAATACACTTTTAAGAGCACACTTAATATCCCATAAATCTTGCTGCCTGGTCCCGAGCAGATCCTTTCTGCAACTTCCTTCTGAATCATTCCGGCCAGCTCTAATACCTTATCCCTGTTATCAAGAGCCTTGAAAAAGATCTGACTGGAGATATTATAAGGAAAATTTCCTATTACTGCAATAGGTTCTTTGCTATGTTTATCAAGGTCGTATTTTAAAAAATCACCTTCAATTATATTTAGCCCGGGTATTTCTCTTTTAAGATAAAGAACCGACTCACTATCAATCTCAATAACACTCAGCTTATCTATATCTCTCTCCATAAGGTAGCGGGTTAAAACACCGGTACCCGGACCAACCTCCAGCACAGAGTTAAGATCTTTAAGCTGCAGCACACCAGCTATGCGCTCTGCCACAGTTTTATCAATCAGAAAGTGCTGACCAAGATGTTTTTTTGCCCTTACTTCGTTCATAACGAACGCAAAATAAGCTTATTATAACGACATAAGCAACCTGACCTGGAAGATTAACTCACTCTTTTATTGATATTGCTGGCTAACCATAATCCTTCCATTAGCTTAAGGAGACCTTTTAATGAGTTATAATATAGGGTAATAAATAATAGAATACACATAATCCATATAACCGATATATTAAATACCAGTGTGTCAATCTTATATTTGCCTATTATCTTAAAGGGGGCATAGAAATGGGCGCGTCCTATATTCGAAAGAGGCATCATATATACAGGATCGGCTTTCTGAATTATCCTTTTATCGCTTTCAAGCAATTTATTGGTACTATTATGGTTTAGCAGGATCTCTGATAAGACAGTATTTCGATGCTTATCCATAAGGTCAATAATGTATTGCTTACCATACTTTGCCTCCAGTCGTACCATTAGTGTATCCTTTCGTGCAATAGCAGCGAGACTGCTGGACCTGAATGAAGATTTCAGCGAATCAAGTCGAAGAAATGTTAAATCGGCCACCAGGGTATCGTAACTATCACTGTTCAGGTGTTTGATCAGGTCCTGGTTATCTATGTCTGATAACTCCGAGAGCTCAGAAATATGCAGGCTTAATTTCTGCAAATTATTCTCAAAATGAGCCCTGTATTCCTCGTTATCAATAGCATACTCGCACTCCCTTGCTTTCTGCTCCAGCGTAGGAATCAGAAAAGATGCATACCAGTCGTTCTGGCTTATCAGCATATCCTCTTCAAAAAATAATTCCTCGTAGTGATTACTTTTATACTGCTCAACTGTAATAGCTTCATACGCCCACCTGGTAGTCATAATATCACCCACTACAGGCACATAAACCTGCTTTGTCATAGAAGGATGAAGATCATCATATTTAATCATAGCACCTCCTAACAATAGCTGTGGCACCAGTATTAATGGGATAAGGATATAAATACTTACAGCAGACTTCATTCCTGCCGAGATATTCAGACCCAGCATATTTCCAAAGCAGGCTGAGGAAAATAGTATTAGCCAATAAGGGAATAGCATTCCCTCAATCTTCAGTATGGCATTGGAAACAAGGATAAAGGATAGTGTTTGTATTGCAGATAATGCAAACAGAAAGACTATCTTGGAACTAAGATAACCCAGCCGGCTTATCTCAAGGTATTTCTGACGTTCAAGCACCCTGTTATCTTTAAATATTTCTTCGGCACTTACAGTAAGTCCGACGAAAAGGGCAACAACAATAGCCATAAACATAAAAACAGGGAGGTTCTTATTATCTGCCAGGATATAACCATTTTCTCCTACATACTTAGACAGAAATGAAAGTATCAGAGCCAGTAAAGGAGATTCCAGCAAATTAATTACAAGGTATTGTTTATCAGATATTTTTCTTAAAAGGTTTCTCTCGAAGAAGGTCTTCAACTGAGATATTTTCCCGGGAACTTTAAAATTACTTTGTGGCAGGGATATCCTGGCCGGCGTAGAATTATCAAAATTCCTGGCCATGGTGCTTAAATATCTATCATACCATTCCCTGGGAGTCACCTGTCTTTCTGCTCCTCTCGATCCGTCTTCGTTAACTTCCTTGTTCTCTAATAGTTGTAGAATATTCTCAGTCTCAACATTACCGCAGGTCCTGCATTCACTCTCAGCAGCATTTGCCTGCGATGTTTCTGTCTTAAAGTATACCAGCGAATCTACAGGATCGCCATCATATACCATATATCCCCCTTTATCGAGTATCCATAGCCTGTCGAACATCTTTAAAATATCTGATGAAGGCTGATGAATTATTGAGAAAACAAGGCGTCCCTTCCTGGTCTGATCCTTGAGCAGCTCCATTACCTTGCTTGAATCATGAGACGACAGACCGGAGGTTGGTTCGTCAACGAATAAAATAGCAGGCTCACGCATCAGTTCAAGGCCAATATTTAACCTCTTCCTCTGGCCACCACTTATTTTTTTATTTAGTGGATCACCTACCTGCAAATTCCTGATATCCTCGAGCTCCAGATCATATATAACCTTATCAACCAGCCTGATAATCTCTTCATCACCACAATCGCCAAAACAAAGGCGTGCATTATAGTAAAGGTTCTGGTAAACAGTAAGTTCCTCAAGTAATAAATCATCCTGTGGTATATACCCAATAAGTCCTTTTAACGACTCAGACTCAGTATGTATATCATAGCCGTTAAAGCTTATCATCCCCTCGTCGGGCTTCATCTTACCATTCATAATATTAAGAAGGGTCGACTTTCCAACACCACTACCCCCCATTATACCAATAAGATTACCTGAATCAGCCCTGAAGCTCATTTTCTTGACTCCCTGATCTGATTTTTTAAAGCTGTAACGGATATTCCTGCCTTCAAAAACTATCTTATCAGGATATTTATCCCGGTAAAATGATCTGATAATACCCGAATAATAAATTGATCCTATGCCACGACCTTTAATGCTTACACCATGTTCAAGAAGATAAGGCCTGCCAGGTACAACAGACCTTCCCTTAAAAAAGAGCGACTGGGAGCCTGAATAGGAAAATATAAGAGCATCTATACTTTCTACATGGAGAAAGTACAGAGTACCCTTCAGGTTTTCAATCGAAAGTTTCTTCCACTTATCCCTGTTTTTAAACCAGTGAGAATCACTCTCTTCTCCATCACATCCCTCGGCTATCATAATGCAATCGGTACTTACATCATCGAGATGCTCCCCCAGCATAAAAGCAAATGCATTCTCGTATTCCTTGCTTGATATATTGAATGTTGAGGCAACAATGTCAATTACCTTCTTTTCCTGCTCGGTCAGCTTCTTATCTTCATATACAAACTCAAGCAATTGCAGAAAAACTATCATCCGTTCCTCCAGGAAAAGACCCTTTCTGATCTGCCTGCATATATTGGTAATCTGAAAGGTAATAAGAGAACTTTCGCCAGACAAACTTTCCTCGCTCAGGTTTGCAAGTTCCTCTGTGTAAAACCTGTAGGTTTCCTCAAAGAGGTTAAAATACTCCTCTTCAATTTCAGGATTTAAATAGCGCCTGAAGTAACTTTGCAAAATCTTTCTCCCCCTTGCCGAGATGCCAACAGGATTCATATTCGACAGGATAGCGAATATATGTACAAGAGCAAGAAGAACAGGTTCCCTCATTTGGAAAAGTTATAAAAAAAACCGCGAAAGTTACCTTCTGATAAGTTTCGCGGCAAATCTCAATTATTTCTATTAAGATGTCATCTTATCTCTTAGTATCTCAATTTCTCTGGTTATATCATCAACATTCTTCACAGACAAACTTGTATCAATACCTTCATATATTTTTGTCATAGGAACAAACATTTCGAGTATCTCCTTTACTGAAGGATCTTCTGCATGAGGCTTAGCAAGCTCCAGGAACAACTCAAAAGATGCTTTTTGCTCAAGCAGAACCTTTACTATTCCCTCAACATGAAAAACAGCTTCAGAGATATGGGTAGTGATATACATACCTTCAACCCATGCACCTGCAACAACCATAAGTGCCTGCGACTGCTGATCATTATCATTAAGATAGCTGTATGTACCATTAAAGGCTTTTGTTAATATTTCAACAAGCTGGTTACGGTTATCAAAACTATTCTTTATGTCGTCATAAAGTCTCTGGTTGTAAATTTTGGCCATATTCAGATCATTTGCCAGTACGCGAATAGCATCCAGGTAATTAATAACATCCTGGTTCATATTATAGAGTGTGGCATAGGAAAGATCAGCCCCGTAAATACCCATGTTAATAGCTTTCTCTTTGCTCGTAACATATTTCTTTGCATTATCAGTTGGATTTGATATTCCAATCATATATCCAACTTCAAGTTCTGTGAGCATTTTTATTACTTCGGCAGATGTTGGCAGGGGATAAACTGCTTCCTCTATTCCCTGAGTAATCTCCTGTACCTCTTCCAGATTAATCTCTTTCTGATTATCCGAAGATTTCTGATTATTACACGATACCATAGCAGCGATTGATATAATCAGGATGGGAACCAGTACCAATACTATTTTCTTCATTATTTATTAGAATTAGTTAAAAATCATTTTTATAAGCACAAAAAGTATGCACTCACAGTTGTTATATCAGATACAATAGGGTAATATTGTACCTGGGTGTTTCAACCCATAAAAATATAAAAATTAATCTTAAACCAGAGCTATATTTTTAATATTATCTCTTATGAAGAAACTAGTGATTATCTTTATAGTTATAAACCTTGTAGCCTGCAAGGAAAATAAGCAAAAAGAATCTGCAGCCACAGAAAGCTCAAAGCCTGAAGCAGTAATACCCTCACTATCCCTCAGCGAGGCAAACAGGCTGGCAAATCTTCCGATTGAATGTATCGAACGTGAATATCCAAATAAACTTAATCAGACATTAAACAGTGATGAGGATCTTAATCCTCCTCAGGAACTACATCCCGCCTTTTATGGCTGTTTCGACTGGCATTCTTCTGTGCACGGACACTGGTCTCTTGTTAAACTGGCAAAGAATTTCCCCGAGCTTGAAAAAGGAGCTTCTGTAAGAGAGCTTCTGTCAGAGCGGCTTACTAAAGAAAACATTGAAACAGAGATAGAATATTTTATGCAGGAGCAAAACAGAACATTTGAAAGAACCTATGGATGGGCCTGGCTTCTGAAACTTGCTGAAGAATTGCATACCTGGAATGACCCTCTTGCCCGCGAATTGGAAGAAAATCTTTCGCCTCTCGCAGAACTGATTGCAAAAATGTATATTGAATTTTTACCAAAGCTAAACTACCCGATAAGAGTTGGCACACATACCAATACAGCCTTTGGTCTTACTTTTGCCTTTGACTATGCTGTAACATCAGGCAATGATGAGTTACTGGCTATTATTGATCAGCGTGCAAGAGATTTCTACAATTACGACCGCGACTGTCCGATGAGCTGGGAGCCGGGCGGCAATGACTTTCTGTCTCCCTGTCTTGAAGAAGCAGATATTATGATGCGGGTACTCGACCAGGAAGAATTCAAATTATGGCTTAAGGCTTTTCTTCCGGATCTGTCGAACAAGAATTATCATCTTGAACCTGGTATAGTAACAGATAGAAGCGACGGACAGCTGGCTCATCTGGATGGCCTAAATTTCAGCAGAGCATGGTGTCTCTATGGTATTGCAAACCTGCTTCCTGAGTATAGCCATCTTACTGCAATAGCAGATAACCATATAAATCACTCTCTGCCAGATATAACAAGCGGACACTATGAAGGTAGCCACTGGCTGGCAAGTTTTGCCCTGTTGGCTATTGATAGCAGAAAGTAAATAAGGCTTTCGTCGTTTACCAGAAAAGTCGTACCTTTAAACCCCGGATTCATACTCTGGGAAAATGACTTATAACTTCGACGAACCTGTAAGCCGACAGGGAACAAACTGCGTTAAATACGATTTAAGATCCGAAGTATTTGGAGATGCTTCTGTTATTCCAATGTGGGTGGCAGATATGGACTTTAAAACTCCTCCATTTATAATTGAAGCCTTAAAGAAAAGACTTGAACATGAGATTCTCGGATATACAGTAAGAGGAGAACTTTATTTTAGTTCAATCCTGGACTGGCTTAAAAAAAGGTACGGATGGACTATCGAAAAGGAGTGGATCTCATTTAGTCCTGGCATAGTACCTGCTCTGAATATCTGCACCCTTGCCTATACAAATCCAGGAGATAAAATAATTGTTCAGCCACCGGTTTACTTTCCGTTCTTTACGGCAGTTAAGGATCATGGAAGAAAACTGCTTTTTAATAAACTGCTGGAAAGAAAAGGCAGATACTACTTTGATCTGAAAGATCTCCGCAGGAAAGCCGAAAGGGGAGCTAAAATACTGATTATCTCAAATCCCCATAATCCTGTTGGAAGGGCCTGGGAGCCAGAGGAACTGAAGGAACTGGCAGCTGTCTGCATCGAAAACAATATTTTAATAATAAGTGATGAGATACATTCAGACCTTGTCCTTCCCGGATATAAACACACTCCGCTTGCCTCATTATCAGAAGAGATTGCAGAGATTACCCTCACATGCATAGCGCCGAGTAAGACATTTAACCTGGCTGGCCTATCCACCTCATCCATGATTATCTCAGATAAAAAAATACGTGAAAAATTTAATAAAAAAATTGAAAGTCTGCATATTACAGGTGGCAATATCTTTGGGACAGAGGCATCTATTGCATCTTACCTCTATGGTGAGGAATGGCTAAATCAGCTACTGAAATATCTCCAGGCTAATATCGAATATGTAATAGACAGGCTGGGAAAGCCGGGAAGCAAAATAAGAGCTATCACCCCTGAAGCAACATATATGATCTGGCTCGACTGTAAGGAGCTGGGAATGGAACCTGCCGATCTGAACAAATTCTTTATAGATAAGGCAGGTGTAGGGATGAATGAAGGCTCAGTCTTTGGTCCGGGAGGAAAAGGTTTTATGCGTATGAACCTTGCCTGTCCACGAAAAACGATAGAAACAGCCCTTAACAATATTGAAAAAGCAATTCAGAAAATATCATGAGAAGTTTTACTACTGTTAAACTTACCCTTGAAGATGGCACTGTCTATCGAGGAAAGTCATTCGGGAAGTTAATCCCTTCAGCAGGTGAAGTGGTCTTTAATACAGCAATGACGGGATATCCTGAGAGTCTGACCGACCCCTCTTACCGCGGACAGATACTCTGTCTTACCTATCCTCTGGTTGGAAATTATGGCGCTCCTGGAGATGAGGAGGAGGACGACCTCTATAAATTTCATGAATCATCATCCATCCATATTTCAGGATTGATAGTATCTGACTACTCATTTGAATATAGCCACTGGAATGCAAGCCAGAGTCTGCATGCATGGCTCGAGAAAAACTCTATACCAGGGATCTACGGTATAGATACCAGGGCCCTCACAAAGAGAATCAGGGAGAAGGGCGCCATGCTGGGCAAAATAGAGCCGGAAGGTACCGAGATTGGTCTATATGATCCAAACCAGGTTAACCTTGTTGCTGAGGTCAGTGTAGAAGAACCAAAAGAGTATGGAAATGGCAAGTATCGTATTGTCCTTATAGATTGTGGTGTAAAATATAATATAATACGTAATCTCCTGAAGAGGGACACTACTATAATAAGGGTGCCCTGGGATTTCGACTATAAAGGGCTCGATTATGATGGCATCTTTATATCAAATGGCCCGGGAGATCCCAAGATGTGTACCGGTACAATCGAAAACATCGCTCACTCTATTAATGGTGATAAGCCAATCTTTGGAATATGCCTGGGTAATCAGTTGATGGCTCTTGCCTCAGGTGCTGATACCTATAAGCTTAAGTACGGACATAGAAGTCATAATCAACCGGTACTTGAGGTGGGGACAGAAAGAGCATATATTACTTCGCAGAACCACGGCTTTGCCGTAGATAATAAAACTCTGGGTGAGGACTGGCTCCCGATGTTTATTAATGTTAACGACGATACCAACGAGGGAATGAAGCATAAATCAAAACCCTTCTTCTCTACACAGTTCCATCCGGAGGCTTCAGGTGGTCCTACAGATACAGATTTTCTTTTTGATCTGTTTATAGAGATGATTGAAAAAAATGTTGCTCACAAATCGAAAACAGAGAAGAGATGAAGACGAATATAAAGAAGGTATTAATTCTTGGCTCAGGGGCATTAAAAATTGGTGAGGCAGGTGAGTTTGACTATAGCGGATCGCAGGCGCTAAAAGCACTTAAGGAAGAGGGCGTAACAACTGTCCTTATTAATCCAAATATTGCCACCGTCCAGACCTCAGAAAAGCTGGCAGATAAAATCTATTTTCTCCCAATAACTCCCCATTTTGTTGAAAGGATAATTATAAAGGAGAAGCCCGACGGCGTTTTACTCTCTTTTGGCGGCCAGACAGCATTGAACTGCGGAACTCAATTGTACAGGTCGGGTATCTTTGAAAAATATGGTGTCGAAGTGCTCGGTACGCCGGTAAGAGCCATTATGGATACTGAGGATCGTCAACTCTTTGTAAATAAACTGGATGAGATAAACGTAAAAACACCCAGCAGTATCGCTGTGGGATCTGTTGAAGAGGCACTCAAAGCTTCTGAAAAGCTTGGTTTTCCGATAATTATCAGGGCCGCCTATACGCTGGGAGGTCAGGGTTCAGGATTCTGCACAAACAGGGATGAGCTTCAACATATGGCAGGTAAAGCATTCTCCTACTCTCCTCAGATACTGGTAGAAGAGTCGCTCAAAGGCTGGAAAGAAGTGGAGTATGAAGTAGTACGAGACCGCTACGATAACTGTATCACCGTTTGTAATATGGAAAACTTTGACCCTCTCGGAATTCATACAGGCGAGAGTATCGTAGTTGCTCCCTCACAGACACTAACAAACAGGGAATATCATAAGTTAAGGGAACTGTCAATCAAGATTATCAGACATATTGGGATAATCGGCGAGTGTAATGTACAGTATGCGCTCGATCCCGAATCTGAAGATTATAGGGTGATAGAGGTCAATGCCCGCCTATCCCGATCAAGTGCCCTGGCATCCAAGGCAACCGGATATCCACTAGCCTTTGTTGCAGCTAAGCTCGGACTGGGATATGGCCTGCACCAACTTAAAAACTCTGTTACAAAAACAACCACCGCCTGCTTCGAACCGGCTCTCGATTATATAGTATGCAAAATACCACGATGGGACCTAAATAAGTTCGAAGGAGTCTCTCATGAGATTGGTAGCAGCATGAAAAGCGTAGGTGAGGTAATGGCTATCGGTAGAACCTTTGAAGAAGTAATTCAAAAGGGACTTCGGATGATCGGTCAGGGGATGCATGGCTTTGTTGGAAACAGAAACCTCTCATTTGAAGATGTGGAGAAGGAGCTGGCTGAACCGACAGATATGAGGATCTTTTCTATTGCTGAAGCATTTGAGAATGGGATGGATGTTGACCGTATCCATGAGCTTACAAAGATAGACAAGTGGTTCCTGTACAAGCTTCAGAATATTATGGAGGTAAAGTCACATCTTCTTAGCTATAACAAACTTGATGAGATTCCTGATGATACTCTGAAACAGGCAAAGATTTATGGTTTTAGCGACTTCCAGCTTGCCAGACATATATTGGGATCCGAAGCTGAAGCAATAGAAGAGGACATGAAAAAAGTTCGAAACTATCGCATCTCAAAGGGAATTATCCCTTATGTAAAGCAGATTGATACCCTGGCAGCCGAATATCCCGCTCTAACTAACTATCTCTATCTTACCTATAGCGGCTCCGAGCATGATATCTGGTACGAAAATGATGGAAAATCGACCATCGTTCTTGGCTCAGGAGCATATAGGATAGGTTCAAGTGTCGAATTTGACTGGTGCTCTGTAAATGCAATAGATACAATCAGGGCTGAAGGACTGAGATCAGTAATGATTAACTATAATCCGGAAACAGTCAGTACCGATTATGATAATTGCGACCGCCTTTATTTTGATGAACTCTCGCTTGAAAGGGTTATGGATATTATCGATCTCGAGACGCCCAGGGGAGTTATCGTATCAGTGGGAGGACAGATCCCAAATAACCTGGCAATGAGACTTGATGGATATGGTGTAAGGATACTTGGCACCTCACCACAATCTATCGACAGGGCGGAGAACCGACATAAATTCTCAAGTATGCTCGACGATCTGGGTGTAGATCAGCCCGACTGGAAAGAACTTAGTAGTGTCGAGGATATTAACGAATTTGTAGATCGAATAGGCTTCCCTGTTCTTATCAGGCCATCATACGTTCTTTCAGGCGCGGCAATGAATGTTGTCTCTAATAAGGATGAACTCAGGCACTTCCTGGAGCTTGCTGCAAGCGTATCAAAACAGTACCCTGTTGTAGTGTCGGAGTTTATCGAGAACGCGAAAGAGATAGAGATTGACGCTGTTGCCAAAGAGGGTGAGGTATTAGTATATGCCATCAGCGAACATGTTGAGTTTGCTGGCGTGCACTCAGGCGATGCAACCATCGTTTTCCCTCCTCAGAAAATATACTTCGAGACAGTCAGAAGAATTAAGAAAATATCGCGGGAGATCGCTAAGGAGCTAAATATCTCCGGACCCTTTAATATGCAGTTTCTTGCCAGAGATAATGATATTAAAGTAATCGAATGCAACCTTAGAGCAAGCCGAAGCATGCCCTTTGTTTCAAAAGTATTGAAGACAAATCTGATAGAGCTATCAACAAAGGTTATGATAGGAGTCGACTTTGTGAAACCACATAAGTCGGTATTTGATCTTGATTATGTGGGAGTTAAAGCTCCCCAATTCTCCTTTTCAAGACTGGCAAAAGCCGATCCGGTGCTGGGAGTTGATATGTCCTCTACAGGTGAAGTAGGATGTATAGGAGAGAGTTTCTATGAAGCAATACTTAAATCAATGTTATCAGTTGGCTATTCTATACCTGAGAAAGCAATACTCCTCTCTACCGGTCCGGCCAGATCGAAAGTAGAGTTGTTAAATAGTGCAAGGGCTTTAAGAGCCAAAGGATATAAACTCTATGCAACAAGAGGTACCCACCAATTTCTGCTTAACTCCGGTATTGAGTCAGAAGTGGCTTACTGGCCCGATGAGAAGGGCAAGTCACCAAATACTATCGATCTGATAAAAGAGAGAGTTGTCGACCTGGTTGTAAATATTCCCAAAGACCTGTCACAGGATGAGCTAAACAACGATTATACAATCAGACGAAGCGCCGTAGACTATAATATCCCACTTCTTACCAATGCAAGACTGGCAAGTGCATTTATCCTTGCATTCTGCGATATCAAAGTTGATGAGATGGAAGTAATGAGTTGGGATGAATATAAATAGAAGGCGTAGGGCAAAGGGCTAAGAGTAAAAGGAGTGAATTGTTATTCAGATAGAGGAAAACTGAAGAAAAATATATTAACAGACAAATTAATAATATGAAGATAAGAGAAGCTAACAGGACAGATGCCGAAACAATAATTTCTTTCCAGCAACACATGGCAATGGAAACCGAGGGGATGGAACTTAAGCATTCAACCATATCAGGCGGGGTGATGGCTGTATTTAATGATCCTTCGAAAGGGACCTATTATATTGCTGAAGCAGACAATAAGGTGGTGGCCTCTTTGCTTGTCACGCCAGAATGGAGTGATTGGCGTAACTCATATATATGGTGGTTTCAGAGTGTATATGTGATTCCTGAACAGAGAAGGAAGGGAATCTTCAGGGATATGTACACTTTTATTAAGGAAGCAGCTATTAAAGAAAATATTCCAGGACTCAGACTTTATGTCGAGAAAGATAATGTAGGGGCACAGCAAACCTACGAAGCAATGGGCATGGATGGCGAGCATTATAAGATGTTTGAGGAGATGATTTAAGCTAATGCTTCGCAGTGTAATTTGACTTACTAAGGTTCGTCGTATTTTACTTTTTACTTTTACCTTAAAAAATGTTTTGGCTACTTCTACTTATACTACCCTACTCTGCCATTATCCTGTTTGCCTGGCTTAATCTCAGAAAAAATGTAGAGGAATGCCCTTCAGGAAGCATAGCAGATAAGGACCTCCCAAAAGTTTCTCTAATTATTGCTGCCAAAAACGAAGAAAACAACCTGCCCTATCTAATATCAGATTTGCGTAAACTGGACTATCCGGCTGAAAAACTGGAAATATTAATTGTTGACGATCATTCCGTAGACAGGACTGCAAAAATTATTGAAAGCTCTGGTGCAATAACTTACCTGGCTTCTTCCGGCAAGGGTAAAAAACAGGCTATAGCTACAGCCCTGAATCAATCTACCGGAGAATTAATTCTGAGTAGTGATGCCGATTGCCGAATACCTCCGGGATGGGTGAGAATATTTGCTGAGAAGTATATTAGAGAAGATGCTGATTTCATAATCGGCCAGGTAAACACTTTTACAGGCAAGGGTTTAATAAACCAATTTTCAGATCTTGAGTTTTATAGTCTCCAGGCAGTAACGGGCGGACTGGCATTAGGCGGACATCCATTGATGTGCAATGGTGCAAGTCTTGGTTTCAGAAAATCAAGTGTACCTGGTTACCTGGATGCAGTCAGGCCGGATATTCCATCGGGAGATGATATGTTCCTTCTGCACTATATGAAGAAAAATAAGAATAAAATCTGCTGGTTAAACCATAGTGAGGGAAGAGTCGAAACAAAAATGCCTGACAAACCAGGTTTATTCTTAAAACAGAGAAGCAGATGGGCAGGTAAAGGTATTTTTTATAAAGATCCCGACACCATACTTCTTGCATTATCCACCCTGCTTGGCAACCTTAGCCTCTTAGCAGCAATAATTCTCCTTCTTATAAACACCTCCTATTTAGCTCTTGCTGCAGGAATATATCTCTTAAAGTGCATACCCGAGATACTTCTTATTTCAGAATACCCCGAAAACCCGGGGAAAATAAAAAAGCTTCTTGCCTTTTTACCATTAAGCCTGATCTACCCATTTTATGTTTTGATTATTACACTGCTAAGCCCATTCTTATCAGGAAAATGGTAAAGTATTCGCTTCTCACCTCTCAGCCTAAAGATCTCTTTTCTTAACAAGGAGCCAGGTTAATAAGCCAAAGATTATAATGTAAACAAAGGCCATTAGCAGGTTAGTAGATTGAGACAGCTGCTTACCCATAATCCCTATATTCTCGAAACTAAGCGATTCATTGGGAATATTCTGTCCCCCTGATGATGCTAGCTGCAGAAATTCAGGCATGGGTGTAAGCCGGCTAATAATCTTTACAGGAAACCATGGTCTCACTTCAACAGGGCACAGTAACCTTAATACAGGCTCAATAATTATAAAATACAGCATGTATAATACTATTGCCAGGGCATTTGAACGCAGGAGAGTAACAAACAGAAGGGCCAGCACCATATATCCAACTGCCTGCAAAAAATATACAAACAGTATTCCGCTATTCATAAATATGTCGGCAAAGGCAAAGTTATTGGTGAATATTAATCCAAATACTCCACCTGCAATAATAACAAGGACAAGTCCGAACAATGCCAGTCCAATTACCAGGCTAAGCTTTCCCAGCAGCCATTCATTTCGACTGAGTCCGCTCATTACCTGCTGGCGAAACGACCTGCTCGAATATTCATTTCCTGCAATTACGATTACCATAATAGCCATCAGGACATTAAACCAGCTGGCTACCCAGGTAAAAGTTTGCCAGATATTTGGAAACATAAAAACATTTCTCCAGGAAAAGCCAGGAACTGATATATCTATTCGTGACATAACGAACAATACCAGTAAAAACAATACTCCGGTTAATATTATAATTGCTTTAAAAAAGTTATAGGACGATACTTTTGTCCATTCCAGTTTTATTATTCTTTGCATCACCAAATTTTTTATTTCACAAGTTCTAGAAATTGCTCTTCGAGAGTACTCTTTCTAACCCGAAGCTCGGTAATCTGAATACCTTTCTCATAAGCAAGTTTATTAATTGACCCGGTATCAAATCCATCTTCCGGTATCACCTCTAACTTATTTCCGCTCAAGGTAATACTCTTAACCTTTCCTGAAGTTTCGAGTAAGTTCTTAAGTTCTTCCAGTGTATCGCTGGCAACAATAATCAGGTCATCAATTCTCAGCAGGTCTTCAACAATACCTGATTTAATAACCTTTCCCTGCTTCAGAACTCCAACATAATTACATACTTTCTCAACCTCATCAAGAATATGACTTGCCATTATTATGGTTTTATTGTTTTCTCTCTGCTGCAGTATCAAATTACGGACCTCTGCGATACCTTCAGGGTCCAGTCCGTTAGCAGGTTCATCAAGAACCAGAACTTCGGGATCACCAAGCAGGGTCGATGCAAGAGCCATTCTTTGTTTCATACCAAGCGACAGGGTGTCAAACCTTGATTTTCTTCTGTTAAGGAGACCCGTTTCATCCAGGGCCCTGTCGATTGAAGAAAGGTCGACCTCCCGTATCCGGGCAATAACTTCCAGGTTCTTATACAGCGACAGGTATGGTAAGAAATTAGGAACCTCAAGCAGGCATCCAATATTCTTATATACGCTATGAGGAGCATCTTTGCCAAACCACCTGAAAGAGCCGCTGTCAGCCTTCAGAACAGACATAATTATACCCAGGCTTGTTGTCTTTCCACTTCCGTTTGGTCCGAGTAATCCGTAAGCGGTTCCTTTTTCAATAGATATTGAAATACCATCAGCAGCCACGATTGATCCATATCGCTTACTGAGTTCAAAAGTTTCTAAAATCATTTGTGAAAATATTTCTTTAAAGACGGGCTAAAATATTAAATGTGACACAGACTGCAAAACGGGAAGCGGTAAAACTGGCAATTTACTCCCTCCTATGGTGTAGATTGATGTTGCAAAGCAACAAATTACTTGAACTATAGTGAATTAATTACCCAGCTCAGAAAGAAATTTTATCCGAATAAGTCTGATTTCCTCCTCCTCGTAATCGTCACCCAGCTCTTCAAGAGCGTCTTCAAGAGAATCACTCTGGGCCTCCTCTCTGAAATAAGAGAATATATCTTCCTGGTGGTCGTCGTCGACTACCATATTAATATAGTAGCTAAGGTCAAGCCTGGTGCCGGAACGTACAATGGTTTCAATCTCAGTCAGCAATTCACTCATCTCAATACCCTTGGCACCTGCTATATCCTCAAGTCGTCTTTTATTGTCAATACTCTTAATTATATAAACCTTATAACCCGACTTATTTACCACAGATTTTACTACAAGATCCTGGGGCCTGATAATTTCATTATCCTCTACATGTCGTTTAATAACTTCCACAAACTCCTTACCATATCGTTTCGCCTTACCAATACCAACACCGGAAATATTCTGCAGCTCATCAATTGTAACCGGATATTGAATAGCCATGTCCTCAAGAGATGGATCCTGGAATATTACAAAGGGAGGGACATCCTTTTTCTTGGATAGTTGCTTGCGAATATCTTTCAAAATACTAAATAATTCTTCATCAACAGCAGCAGTGCCACTACCATAGCTGGGCTCACCAGCAGAAGAATCACCAAAATCATGGTCTTCGGTCAGCATAAATGAATGGGGGTTTTTAATATACTCCCTCCCTGCTTCAGTAATCTTCAGAAGACCATAGTTTTCTATCTCTTTTATTAATAGTTTGGCGATTAGTGACTGCCTTGCCACCATGTTCCAGAATTTCTCATCCTTTTCATCACCCGACCCAAAAATATCAAGTTGGTGGTGCTTGTAGGACTTAATAGCTGAGTTGGCCTCCCCAGACAATATCTTTGCAATATGATCTGCCTTAAATTTCTGATTTACAATAAGTACTGCTTCTAATAGCTGGACAACATAAGCCTTACCTTCAAATTCTTTCTTCGGGTGCAGGCAATTATCGCATGCCTCGCAGTTTGTCGGTTCATACTCCTCCCCAAAATAGTGCAAAAGAAGTTTGCGCCTGCAAAGAGATGATTCAGCATAAGAGGCTGTCTCAAGGAGCAATTGTTTACCTATTTCCTGCTCATTGATAGGCTTGCCCTGCATAAATTTCTCCAGCTTCTGTATATCATCGTAGCTATAATAGGTTATACATCGTCCTTCAGAGCCATCACGACCTGCCCTTCCTGTCTCCTGGTAATAACCCTCGAGGCTTTTGGGAATATCATAGTGAATTACGAAACGCACATCAGGTTTATCTATTCCCATGCCAAATGCTATGGTTGCGACAATAACATCAACCTCTTCCATTAAAAATTTATCCTGGTTTTCAGACCTGGTTGCAGAGTCCATTCCAGCATGATAGGCCAGAGCTTTAATGCCATTTACAACAAGAGTTTCTGCAAGCTGTTCTACCTTCTTCCTGCTCAGACAATATATTATACCCGACTTTCCACTATTCTCCTTTATATATTTTATTATTTCCTTGGTTGCATGCGACTTTGGCCTGACATCATAGTACAGGTTTGGCCGGTTAAATGAAGACTTATAGACGATAGCATCGAGTATCCCCAGATTCTTCTGAATATCATGCTGAACCTTTGGCGTGGCAGTTGCAGTTAATGCAATTATCGGAGCCCTGCCTATTTCCTCAATTATTGGTCTTATCCTCCTGTACTCCGGTCTGAAATCATGACCCCACTCTGATATACAATGGGCCTCATCAATTGCATAAAAGGAAATCTTTACTTTTTTGAGAAACTCAATATTCTCGACTTTAGTAAGAGATTCGGGAGCAACATACAGTAGCTTGGTGGTCTGTTTCAATACATCATTCCTGACCTTTGTAATCGCTGATTTTGTAAGCGAACTATTGAGAAAATGAGCAATATTATCCTCTGTGCTGAAGTTCCTCATTGCATCGACCTGATTTTTCATAAGAGCAATCAGGGGTGAAATAACAATTGCCGTACCTTCCATAACAACAGCCGGAAGCTGGTAACACAGCGATTTACCACCACCAGTTGGCATAAGGACAAAAGTATCATTGCCATCAAGCACATTGCTTATTATTGCCTCCTGGTTTCCCTTGAATTTATCAAAGCCAAAAAACTGTTTCAGATATTCATGTAAGGCGCTGCTGTTTCCCATTCTTTTAAAGAAGATAACAGTAATTATTATAAGATTAGACCGACAAATGTGCTCCTACCCTGACACATTTATTAAAATTACCATTTTTTTTGAATAGTTACCAGTGTTTTATAGAAAATAACATAAGCTTTTATCTTTTGTCATTAGCTTATTGTAGATTATCTTTACTGGCTCTAAATCTTATTTCAATTTTAATTAGGTAATGGGTCGCAAGGGAAAAAATAAAACCGAAGGGGAAATGTCTTTCCTCGAACACCTCGAAGAGTTAAGATGGCATATTGTAAGATCTGTCCTTGCTGTTCTGCTGATTGCTATTGTTGCTTTCATATTTAACGAAATAGTCTTCGACACTGTAATACTCGCACCGAAGAACCCTGATTTCTGGACTAACAGGATGTTCTGCAGTTTTGCTGAAAGAATAAATGCTCCTGCTCTATGCATTAATTCAAAACCCTTTCAAATAATAAATATCCAGATGGCAGGTCAGTTTATGACCCACATCCTGGTATCTATGATAGTAGGTGTGATTCTTGCTTTCCCTTATATTTTCTGGGAATTCTGGATGTTCTTTAAGCCGGCCCTCTATTCAAGCGAACAAAAGCATGCTTCGGGCGCTGTCTTCTTCTCATCACTTCTGTTTATTATGGGAGTGCTCTTTGGCTACTTTCTGATTGTTCCCCTTTCTGTGCATTTTCTGGGCTCCTATAATGTAAGTGCAGAAGTAGCAAACCAGATAAGCCTGAGATCCTATATAAGTACTGTATCATCTATTACCCTGGCTGCAGGACTTATATTTCAATTACCAATACTGGCCTTCTTCCTTACTAAGGTAGGTTTAATCGATCCTCCTTTCCTGAAAAAGTATCGGAGGCATTCTGTAGTAGTTATCCTGGCCTTATCAGCAATTATTACTCCTCCTGATATATTCAGCCAGGTAATGGTATGCTTCCCGCTGCTGTTTCTGTATGAAATAGGAATAATGATTTCCAGATCGGTAATAAGGCGTGAGAAAAAACGTTTTAATGAAGACGACTGGACTGCAGATGATAATAGTAAAAAAGAAGAAAAGGAATAAGAGTAATATTATGCAACTACATACCGAAAGTCTTGTAAAAAGATATCGCAGCCGTACGGTTGTAGATAAAGTATCAATAGAGTTAAATCAGGGGGAGATCGTGGGTCTGCTTGGCCCTAACGGAGCAGGCAAAACAACCTCCTTTTATATGATAGTAGGTTTGATAAAAGCAAATGAAGGTAAGATATTTCTCGACGACAAGGATATAACTAATCTGCCGGTTTATAAGCGGGCCAGACTTGGAATAGGTTACCTGGCGCAGGAAGCTTCTGTATTTAGGAAATTATCCGTTGAAGATAACCTTAAGGCAGTTCTCGAAATGTCTGGTTTCAGTCGGGAAGAGCAAACCGAAAGACTTGAAAATCTTATTGAGGAATTCGGCCTGTCCAAAATTAGAAAAAGCCTCGGAATACAACTATCGGGAGGAGAAAGGAGAAGAACCGAAATTGCTCGTGCACTGGCACTTAAACCCAGTTTTATTCTTCTGGATGAACCATTTGCCGGGGTTGACCCAATTGCTGTTGAAGATATACAGGAAATAGTTGCGCACCTGAAAACAAAAAATATAGGCATACTTATAACCGACCATAATGTTCACGAAACTCTTTCAATAACCGACCGTGCCTACCTGCTTTTTGAAGGAAGAATATTGAAAGCAGGCACTTCCGAACAACTTGCAGCTGATGAACAGGTTAGAAACTTGTACCTGGGCAAAAACTTCGAACTAAGAAGATAAATATTCACTGTTGGATTATTCCAAAATATTTTATAATTTTGTGCCGGATTTCTAAGCGGATGTGTCGTAATTGGTAGCCGAGCTAGACTTAGGATCTAGTGCCTTCGGGCGTGGGGGTTCGAGTCCCTTCATCCGCACAAAATTTTTGCCGACCGCTTTAGCAGGAGCTTATCTATGTTAAAGCGGTCTTTAATACTAAACAGTAAATTTCTGAAAATGAATATTACAAAGGAGAACATTGACGATCTGAATGCAGTACTAAGTGTACAAGTTGTCAAAGAAGATTACGAAGAGAAAGTCAATGAAGTGCTTATTGATTATAAAAAGAAAGCTAATATTAAAGGCTTCAGACCAGGAAAAGTGCCTATGGGGATGATCAAAAAAATGTATGGCCTGAATGCACGGGTTGAGGAAATTAATAAGATCGTTTCAGAAGGTATTAATAATTATATTACTGAAGAGAAAGTGGACATCCTTGGAGATCCACTACCAAAAGTGGAAAGTGAAGAGGGAATTGACTTCGAGAACCAGGAAGAATTCACATTTAGCTTCGAAGTAGGTCTTACTCCTGAATTTGAAATTAAACTTTCTGCTAAAAACAAACTGCCTTACTACGAAATAAAAATAGACGAAAAAATCAGGAACGATTTTCTTGATAACTACAGAAGAAAATTCGGCGACTACTCTATTGGAGAGGAAGTAACAGAAGAAGACCTTCTGAAAGGAGATATAGTAGAACTTGATGAAAACGGTGAGCCGGCCGAGAATGGTAATAAAGCGGAAGGATCGACAGTATCTGTTAGTGTGATTAAAGATGATAAAATAAAGAAGTCTTTTATTGGCAGTAAAGCAGGTGATATAATAGATTTCGATATAAAAAAGGCCTATCCTAACGATTATGAAATAGCAGGTTTACTTCAAAAAGAAAAAGATGCCGTGGGAGATATAAAAGGCATTTACAGGCTTAGCATAAAAGAGATTAACCGCTTTACCCCTGCAGAGGTAAATCAGGAACTCTTCGATAAGGTATATGGTGAAGGAGTCCTTAAGTCAGAAGAAGAATTTATGGCAAAGCTGGAAACTGAAATTTCTGAGAACCTACAGAAAGAGAGCGATTATAAAGCCCTTATAGATGCCCGAAAAATGGCAGTAGAAAAAACCAGCTTTGATCTACCCGAAGAATTTCTGAAAAGATGGCTTAGCAGGGTAAATAAAGATCTTTCAGAAGAAGAAATAGAAAAAGATTTTGATAATTTCCTTCAGGATCTAAGATGGCAGTTAATCAGAAATAAGATTGCACAGGAGAAAGAAATCAGCATCGAAGAAGAAGATCTTATGGCAGAAGCCCGCAATTTCACAAGGATGCAATTCCAGCAATACGGACTTTATTATGCAGCCGATGAGCAAATTGACAACTTTGCAAAGGAGATGCTAAAAAGAGAAGAAGACTATAAGAAAATAGCAGATAAAGTTGTGGAAGAGAAAGTCGTTGCAGAGATTAAAGAGATGGTGAAAATAGACATTAAAAAAGTCACGACAGAAGAATTCAGTAAGTTATTCTCTAACTAAGTATACTACCTTTCCGTCCTTTTTTTCAATAAATTGCTATCTTTGATCTGAATTATTTTAATCAAAGAACAATGAGCAATATAGACGACTTTAAAAAATATGCTGCTGACAAGATGGGCATCAGCAGTCTTACAATGGAACAATACAGTTCCATACATTCCAGTTATATATCCCCCACCATTATTGAGGAAAGACAGCTTAATGTTGCCTCGATGGATGTTTTTTCGAGGTTAATGATGGACAGAATTATCTTCCTTGGACTGCCTATAGACGATTACGTGGCAAATATTATCCAGGCCCAGCTCCTGTACCTCGACTCATCCGATCCGGATAAGGATATACAGATCTACTTTAACAGCCCCGGAGGTTCTGTACATGCAGGACTGGGTATTTACGATACCATGCAATATATATCGGCAGATATTGCAACTATATGTACAGGCATGGCTGCATCAATGGGCGCCGTACTGCTTACAGCCGGAACAACTGGTAAAAGATCGGCCCTTAAACATTCAAGAATTATGATTCATCAGCCCATGGGCGGTGCACAGGGACAGGCATCCGATATTGAGATAACAGCCAGGGAGATAATGAAACTTAAGAAAGAACTATACGAAATAATTGCCGAACACTCCGGAAACCCTTACGAAAAGGTTGAACGCGATTCAGACCGTGACTATTGGATGACCTCCCAGGAAGCCAAAGATTACGGAATGATCGACGAAGTTCTTCAAAGGACAAAATAATAGTTATGGATAAGTGCTCATTCTGTGGAAGATCTAAGAAAGAAGCCAATCTTTTGATTGCCGGGCTCGAAGGTCATATATGTGATAATTGCATAGAGCAGGCACATGGCATAGTTAAAGAAGAACTTGGCTCAAAATCAGACTTTAAGATTGATAGTATCAAGCTGCTTAAACCTGTCGAGATAAAAGAGTTCCTCGACCAGTATGTAATCGGCCAGGACGATGCAAAAAAATACCTTTCAGTAGCAGTCTATAACCATTACAAGCGTTTGTTACAGAAGATGAATGAGGACGATATTGAAATAGAAAAATCAAATATTATTCTTGTTGGCGAGACAGGTACAGGTAAAACCCTTCTGGCCAGGACAATAGCCAAGATGCTTCATGTCCCTTTTACAATTGTTGATGCTACAGTACTGACTGAGGCCGGTTATGTTGGCGAAGATATTGAAAGCCTGCTTACCAGGCTTCTCCAGAATGCCGATTATGATGTTGCTGCCGCAGAAAAAGGGATAGTATTTATAGATGAGATAGATAAGATAGCAAGGAAAAGCGACAATCCCTCCATAACCAGGGATGTCTCCGGCGAAGGAGTTCAACAGGGTCTTCTTAAGCTGCTTGAAGGTGCTGTAGTTAACGTCCCTCCCCAGGGAGGAAGAAAGCACCCCGAACAGAAAATGATAGCAGTCGATACCAAAAATATCCTCTTTATTTGCGGAGGAGCCTTCGACGGTATTGAAAAGAAAATTGCCAACAGGCTCAATACGCAGGTCGTTGGTTACGGTGCAACAGCTGAGAGGGATTATATTGACAAGAAGAACCTGCTACAATATATTGCACCCCAGGACCTAAAGTCATTCGGCCTTATTCCTGAGATTATAGGACGACTACCGGTACTTACCTACCTTAATCCACTCGACCGCGATGTGCTCAGGATGATACTTACCGAACCAAAGAATGCCATTACCAAACAGTATATCAAACTATTTGAAATGGATGGCATCGACCTGAGTTTCACAGATGATACACTGGAATACCTTGTTGATAAGGCAATCGAATTTAAGCTTGGAGCCAGGGGACTACGATCAATCTGCGAGGCTGTAATGATAGATGCAATGTTTGAACTTCCCGGTAAAAACCGCAAAAAACTCAGAGTAACAGCTGCCTACGCAGAAAGAAAACTCGAAAAGATAAATCTTAAGGTCCTTAAAGCCTCCTGATAAAGATTTTGAACGCGATGATAACATCGCTGTTGAGCGTTACGCCATTAGCGTAACTATCTTCTTGTACTTATCGGGTTCAGTTGTCCATGCACCACAATCCTCATTTACAGTAATTAACTGTTTTTTCTCCTGGTAAAAAACCTGCATATCTTCAACAGGCGGAGAATATACATGGAGGGTATAGGTAAATTCATTAAGATTATTCTTCATCTGGTGCCAGCAGCCTTTTGGAACTTCGATAAAAACATCATCGACAATATATTCCTCCTGCTGGTGGATTGGCTCACCCGTTTCTTTGTCGGGTCTGTATATAATATTCGAAATATTTCCCTTTACTACCTTTACTATTCCACACGATTCACCATGATCGTGAACATCGCAAATCTGATCGGGTCCCCAGCTAAGAAAAACAACTTCCACTTTGCCATTATTAAAGATTATATTCCTTCCATAAGGTTTATCTCCGGGCTCCAGGTGATAAGCGGCTATATCCATGTCCTTCGTTACCTGCTCTTTAATTATTCCTTTTAGTAGCTTCATGTCTTCTTCACTTCCATCAAGTCTAAGTGACGTGCTGACATGGTCGAGATTTTCTATAAGCTTATTAAGCTTTTTCATTGGCTTATAAATTTATATGGTATAACAATAACAATTTATAAGCAAATTTGTTGACATAAAAAAAGACCGGTCATAAAGACCGGTCAATACAAACATAAGTCAATAAATATTTTATCTGAGTACGCGGTGCCTCCATCTCAATGTGATTTCTTTTTCCTGGTCTCCCCTTCTCAGGGTAGCAAGAGCATCACATTCTCCATTCCCATAATCCAGCTCAACAGCTTCATTTCCAGACCTGCTTATCTCTATCACACCACTTACAAAGAAGTGACAAACCCTCTTCCAGTGGAGAGCACTGACGATAGTATTATCATAGGCTATTCCGCGATAGTTAATGCCTGTTGCACTTCCTGTTACAAGGCACTCATCATCCCATATATTCCAGGTATCATAACCGGCTAAAAATTCACGATAATGAGTGGCTTCTCTTTCTACAACGGTGTCGTTGGGAAAAATAAGCTTTCCGCCTGTCAGTGTCGACATAAACACTGTATTCTGGTTTTCATTCAGACCAAGATTCTCGGTTATGCGCGTTCCTTCAACCTTAATACCATTAAAATAATAATTATCAAAACTCAGGGTGCGGATTGAACCGACCTCTTTCCGGGGTCCGCTAACTGTAATAATAATTTTCCCTGACCTCACTCTGTCGTAAAAGCCTTCACAACCATCACCGTAATCAATTGTAATAGTTTTAAGCATCTCATCTGAAAGATCAACTGTTACCAGCGGACAGGAATCGGCAAGCGTTACAATTGAGTTTTTTTCAGAAGCATCCTTGCTTAATCCATCAAGCATCTGAGAAGCCAGGTCGGCGGATGAAAAAGCATCATCGAAGATTGCTTCCAGTACAGCTTCGTCGTCAGCAAGATCAAACTCCTCGTTTGTGATTGGAGTTGTATTCTTCTGGCATGATCCCATTATAATAAGCAGGAGGGCCAGTAATAATAAATTTTTGATTGTTTTCATGATTATAAGTTTTTCTGTTTTCTGTCATTTAGATAGAGCAGAAGCAAAAAGGTTTAATCATGCATAAAAAAAGTCAGGCTATTTCTTCCTCAAGTAGGTAATATAGGAATAGGAGAAGTCATTCTTTTTATCCGGACCATGATCTTCTCTTTCAGTCTCCTGCCATTCGTCAGGGTCTATCTCCGGGAAAAATGTATCTGCATCATAATCTTTATGAACCAGGGTTAGCATCAGTCTGTCTGCCCGCGACAAAAATTGCTTATAGATCATACCGCCACCTATCACGAAAATATCCTTACCCTTATCACATTTCTGGATTGAATCTTCGATTGAATATGCCGACTCACATCCTTCAAGACACTCACACGGATCGTCGGTAAGAACAATATTTTTCCTGTCGGGTAAAGGCCTGTTCGGAAGCGAGTACCAGGTATTTTTGCCCATAATCAGACAGTGCCCGCTTGTAATTATCTTAAATCTTTTTAAATCACCCGAAATATGCCAGAGTAACTCATTATTCTTCCCTATTGCCCTGTTTGAGGCCATTGCAACGATAATTGTAATCATACTTATACTGCTATTTCTCCCCTGATATGAGGATGTGCCTCATAGTTAAGAAGAGTGAAATCATCAAAAACAAAATTAAATATATCTTTTTTCTCAGTGTTTATTTTCATCTCGGGTAAGGGCATTGGTTCCCTACCGAGTTGCTCCTTAACCTGGCTCAGATGATTAAGGTATATATGAGCGTCTCCAAGTGTATGCACAAATTCTCCCGGCTCCAATCCCGTTACCCGGGCAAGCATCATCAGAAGGAGCGAATAAGAAGCAATATTGAAGGGTACTCCTAAAAATATATCAGCACTCCTCTGGTAAAGCTGGCAGGATAACTTCCCGTCTGCAACATAAAACTGGAACAGGATATGACATGGAGGAAGCGCCATACTGTCTAAGTCTCCAACATTCCATGCACTAACAATAAGACGCCTGGAGTCAGGATTATTCTTTATCTGATCTATCAGGCGGGCTATCTGGTCAATATTGCCCTTCCTTGATGGCCATGAGCGCCACTGGTAACCATAAACCGGCCCAAGGTCACCATTCTTATCAGCCCATTCATTCCATATACTTACTCCATTATCCTGCAGGTATTTGATATTTGTATCACCACTAAGGAACCATAGCAATTCATGGATAATAGACTTTACGTGCAATTTTTTTGTTGTAACAAGAGGAAAGCCATTATCAAGATTAAACCTCATCTGGTACCCAAAAACACTCAGTGTTCCTGTCCCGGTGCGATCATTCTTTCTAATACCGCATTCTACCACATGTTCCAGCAGATCAAGATATTGCTTCATTATTTGTTACTCTTTACTATTCTTGCAACCCAGCCACCTCCGGACTTCATTTCTATATCTAACAAGTCCTGCAGCTGAATAGTTCTCTCCGACCTGATATAATCCTGGGCATAGGCGTTAGCATTTATTCCATCCTCAAATAAGGTAATATGATAATCCCCCTCGCCTATAAAAGACAGGTCAAGATCAAAGGCCCTGCTTTCCCAGTCTGTCATGCCACCAATATACCAGGTAGATCCACTACGACGTGCCACAAGCAGGTAATCCCCTATTTTTGCCTCAAGAACCCTGGTCTCATCCCAAACAACGGGTATATCGGCAATAAAATCTGTACATTCCTGCTCCTTCCTGTAATTCGAAGGGTTATCTGCTAACATCTGAAGAGGACTTTCATACGCTATATACAGTGCCATCTGATGCACACGGGTGCCCTGACTTGCAGGGCGGCTATACATAGGGTTGAAATTTCGTTTCTCGAGATTTACCATTGCCCCGGGGGTATAGTCCATTGGCCCCGCCACCATCCTGATAAATGGTATAGTAAGGTTGTGATCGGGGGTAATATCCTTGCTCCACTTACAATGCTCCAGTCCCTTTACTCCTTCCCTTGTAAGAACATTGGGATAAGTACGTCTTAATCCGGCCGGCTTATATGATCCGTGAAAATCTACGAGGAGCTTATACTCTGCAGCCTTTTTGGCAATCCGATAATAGTAGTCTACCATTTTCTGATCATCGCGCTGCATAAAATCGACCTTTAATCCCTTTACACCCCATTCCTGGTACTGGATAAGCGCCTGATCTAGCTTACGGTCGAGCGTCTCCCAAACCACCCATAATATTACACCAACATTTTTTGATTTACCATAGTCACAAATTTCCTTTATGTCCATGTCTTTAGCTACATCAAGAACATCACCCAGCCTGTACCATCCCTCATCCAGAATTATATATTCAAGTCCGTTTTCAGATGCAAAATCGATATAATACTTATAGGTCTCTGTATTAATGCCAGCCTTAAAACCCACATCATAAATATTGTTGGCATTCCACCAGTCCCATGCCACCTTGCCCGGCTTGATCCAGTCTGTTTCCTCAAGCCTGCATGTATCAGATAATAGCCAGGTAAGATTACTCTCAATCAATCCGGCATCACTATCAGTTACCACAAACACCCTCCATGGATACGCTCTTTGCCCGCTGGTCTCGGCAATAAAATCCGATCTTTTTGTCACTCTCATATTCCTGTCGTACGAAAGCGTTTCTTCCTTAGGATAAGCGGGGAAAACAGAAACCAGGGCTCCCTCACCCTGTCCCCTTACCCACATACCAGGATAATTTTCAAGGGCTGTCTCTGTTAAAAGGATATTCGTCTCGCCTGTTTTAACAAGAAGAGGTAAGCTGGCCAGATGCATTTCATTTAAAGTATCAATATCAGACTCTATATATGTTCTCTCATTATGAGACATAAAACTTTCCTCAAGAGGGTACCATACTTTACTGTCCGGTACGAAATTAATAAGGGATTTTTCGTTAAGAACTATCATATTCTGTTTGAAGTCAGTTTCAAATCTATATGCAAGTCCATCATTATATAACCTGAAAACTATTTTATAATCCTTTCTGAACTCCAGACTAAGCTGAGTATGCTGGTCGTTTATTACAGAATTTTTATGAGCAACTACCGGTGTATATGTTTCTTCTACCGATTCAGGTTCAAAAGATTTTATCCTGTAGTCGGGATCTGGGATGGTCCTTGTTGCAAATTCCATCTTAAAAGAGGAGGGCAGTATTATTCTCTCGCCCTTATACTTTAGCGACCAACTAATGCCCTCATCGGTATTAATTATTAGCTCGAGTTTACCATCAGGCGAAAAGTAGTTATGATCCTGTGCATCAATATTTTCTGTCGAAAGAATTAACAGAAAGATGCATCCTGAAATAAAAAGTTTCTTTAATATCATTGCAGGGAGTTTTATCCTAATATCATTCCAATAATTGTTGCCGAAAGAAGAGAGGCGAGAGTTCCTCCAAGCAGAGCTCTCATACCAAACTTAGCCAGTAAGACCCTTTTGCTTGGCGCCAGCGATCCTATGCCTCCAATCTGTATCCCTATTGATGCAAAATTGGCAAAGCCGGCAAGCATATAGGTAGACATAATAATGGATTTATTGTGTACAAAAGCACCTGCCTCCTTAAGATCTCCTAAGCTTATATAAGCGATAAATTCTGTCATTATCAATTTCTCACCCAAAAGCCTGCCGACAAGTGTAATATCTTCAGAACCAACTCCAATAAGCCATATTATTGGAGCAAAGGTATAGCCTAAAATAAATTGGAGGGAGAGATCGTCATAACTACCATTCGTAGCATTAGAAATCACTTCATTTAAACTGGTTATTCTCCCAAATAAATGCAGGATATAATTAAAAAACGCAATGAAAGCTATAAATGCCAGCAGCATAGCTGCTACGTTTGCAGCCAGCTTAAGACCTTCTGTTGTTCCATTGGAGATTGCATCCAGAACATTATTCCCAACTTTTTCCCTTGTAATTTCAATATCCTCATTTATCTGCTTATCCTGCGGCACCAGCACTTTTGAAACAACTATAGCCCCTGGTGCTGCCATAACCGAAGCAGCCAGAAGGTGCTTGGCAAATATCAATTCCTGCACCGGATCGCCACTCCCGAGAACACCAATATAGGCAGCCAGCACTCCGCCGGCAAGAGTAGCCATTCCGCCCGTCATTACAAGCATTATTTCTGAGGGATTCATTTTAGGCAAATATGCTTTTACCATAAGGGGAGACTCAGTCTGACCCAGGAAAATATTACCTGCTACTGATAAACTCTCAGCACCGCTCAATTTCATTGTCTTGGTCATGATCCATGCCAGCCCATAAACTATCTTCTGTATTATTCCCAGGTAGAAAAGCAAAGAAGTCAGAGCTGAGAAGAAAATTATTGTGGGAAGTATCTGGAATACGAATATCATTCCGAATCTATCCATTTCCATTAGAGATCCAAAGAGGAATGTACTGCCCTCCTTTGTGAAATCGAGTATTTTAACAAAGATTCTTCCAGCAATTTCGAATGCAATCCTGATAAAAGGCACATACAATATGCCGACAGCAAGAAGGAGCTGAATGCTCAATCCTATAATTACTGTGCGCCAGGCAATTGCCCCCCGGTTGGTACTGAAGGCCCAGGCTATTAAAATGACTACAAACATCCCCAGTAATCCCCTTATAAGGGTCATAAAACTAAAACCTCCACTCATCGAAGGATCAATTACATTACCCGCCTGTATCAGGTCAGCCTGTGGCTCTGTCGAGCTAAGAATCTCAACTATAATTGCAGTATCTGACTTTTCAATAGCAAGAGTATCTTCCTGGTATTGAAGGCTGTTATCCAGAGCTGAAGAATAAAGTAAGGAAGGTAAGATCAGCAGGAGAATGAAAAATATTTTTCTCATATAAATTAGGTTAAGGCGGTGTCAATAAGAAAATAACGATCAGCAATATTAGTCGATCCCTTATGATTATTCAATTATTATTGTTTGATTTTTTCAACAAACAGCCTGTGCAACTCTTTTAAGAGGGACTGCTACCTCTTTTTTCAATTTCATCCCTTATAGCCGCAGCCCTTTCGTAATCTTCCTTTTTTATGGCTTCATCAAGTTGTTTCTGCAGCTCAATCATAGGAATCTTATCATAATTACTCCTGGGTCTTTCTTCAGATTCTGAACTCTCAGGGTCGGTCATAATATTACCCTCAAATTCTGAACCCTCGATTACAATTCCTGCCTTATCCATTATTGCCTCATCGATGTAGATGGGACATTCAAACCTTAGGGCAAGAGCAACAGCATCAGATGTACGTGAATCGATAATAAGCTCTTCTCCCGAGTTTTCACAAAGCAATTGCGAATAGAACACGCCTTCATCAAGCTTGTGAATAAATACTTCCTTCAAGCCAATATTAACCAGATCGGCAAAGCTTTTAAATAAATCGTGAGTAAGTGGCCTCGGCGGATTCAGGTTTTCAAGTTTGATCACAATTGCCTGGGCCTCAAATCCACCTATTATTATGGGTAATCTTCTCTCGCCGTCCTCCTCTGCCAGAACAAGGGCATAAGCTCCGGATTGTGTCTGACTGTATGAAATACCAAGTACGCTAAGCTTTATTTTCTTCATATCCTTCTAAATACATAATGCTGCCTGTTTCACAAATATAAATATATTCTTATTCCTAACCTTCCCCTTATTATATTCTTTATCAACCTTATCAACTTTATCGAGCTTATCAACTTTTTAAGTCTTTCCATTTGTTTTAAAGTAGTTTTTTCTATCTTTGCAGTCCGAAATTTTTAACAATTCGAAGGGGCTTATAAAAGAGGCTTAAGTGTCCGCCTCCCGGAGAAACTTATAAAAGAAATAAAATGTACGCAATTATTGACGTCGCCGGACAGCAGTTCAAGGTAGAGAAAGGACAAAAAATCTATGTTCATCGCCTTGAAAATGAAGAGGGTTCGGATATTAACCTTGACAAGGTTCTGTTAATCGACGATGAGGGTAAAATCACTATTGGTGAACCTCTGATCGACGGTGCTTATGTCGAAGGGAAAGTACTTACACACCTTAAAGGTGATAAGGTTATCGTATTCAAGAAGAAGAGAAGAAAAGGATACAAGGTAAAGAACGGTCATCGCCAGCAATTCAGTCAGCTTGAAATTTTGAAGATCAATGAAAAAGGTGCTCCAAAAAAGACAGCTGAAAAAGCTAAACCTGCTGTAAAGGCTGAAACTAAAGCTAAGGTTGAAACAAAGGCTGAGACTAAGACTGAGGCTAAGGTTGAGAAGAAAGCAGCCCCTAAAGCTGAAACCGTAGCGAAAGCTGAGCTTAAGGCAGAAAAGAAACCTGCTGCTAAGAAACCTGCTGCTAAGAAACCTGCTGCTAAAAAACCTGCTGCTAAGAAAGCTGCTACATCCACAACTGCTAAAACTACTACGGCTAAAAAAGCAACAGCTGCTAAGAAAACTACTACTGCTAAACCAAAGGCTGCTCCTAAAAAGAAGGCCGACGGAGATGCTAAGAAGTAATTAACTGTTAAAAAGAACTATAAAACGAAGATATTATGGCACATAAGAAAGGAGCTGGTAGCTCACGTAACGGCCGCGAATCAGAATCAAAAAGACTAGGTGTAAAGTTGTACGGTGGCCAGATTGCAAAAGCCGGCAATATAATAGTACGCCAGAGGGGAACAAAACATAATCCGGGAGAAAATGTAGGTATGGGTAAAGATCACACTCTTTTTGCTCTTGTTGATGGTGTTATTGAATTTCGTAAAAAAAGAGATAATAAGTCTTTTGTATCCATTAAACCGGTAGAAGACTAGATACTTTTTTTAAAAAAAATACTACTCCTGTAATTGTTCCTTGCCATAGGTCAGTTTCAGGAGTTTTTTTATACTTTTAAGGCTGAATTAATACTGTTAAGCATGCTAACTATCAACAGAATCCGGGAAGAAAGAGAAGAGCTTGTTAAGAAACTTAAGATAAAAAATTTTGATGCCTCTGAAATACTGGATAAAGTAATCAGTATCGATAAAGATCGTCGGGAAACAAAACAGAAGTCTGATTCTCTTCAGGCAGAAATGAACAAGCTTTCGAAGGAAATAGGCAAACTTTTCAGTCAGGGGAAACAGGAAGAAGCCAATAAAGCAAAGGAAACAACTGCTAAGCTAAAAGAGGAAATAAAAGAGCTTGGTTCAAGGCTGGCAGAGCTTGAAAACAGTCTTAACCAGGAGCTGGTACAGATTCCCAATATTCCGCATGATTCTGTTAGCCCGGGTAAGGGAGAAGATGACAACGTTAAGGTTGCCGAAGGAGGAGAATTACCTGAGATGCAGGATAATGCACTGCCCCACTGGGACCTGGCAAAAAAGTACGATCTTATTGATTTTGAGCTTGGCACAAAACTTACCGGTGCAGGTTTCCCTGTTTACAAAGGGAAAAGCGCAAAACTACAGCGGGCTCTTATTAATTTTTTCCTCGATGAAGGAGAGAAGGCAGGATTCAATGAGGTTCTCCCCCCTATTGTGGTTAATGAAGATTCTGGTTTTGCTACCGGACAGTTGCCGGATAAAGAGGGACAGATGTATCATGTTGGAATTGATAACTTCTATCTTATCCCAACAGCCGAAGTGCCAATAACAAATATATACCGCGATGTAATACTGGATGTTGATCAGCTCCCAATAAAAAATGTCGGCTATACTCCCTGCTTCAGACGAGAAGCCGGAAGCTGGGGAGCACATGTTCGAGGATTAAACAGGCTGCACCAGTTTGATAAGGTTGAAATAGTTGTAATATCTCATCCCGACAAATCCTATGAGATGCTCGATTTGATGGTTAAACATGTCGAATCGCTGATAAAAAAACTGAAACTTCCTTACAGGATAATGAGGCTCTGTGGCGGAGATATATCATTTACCTCTTCGCTTACCTATGATTTTGAAGTCTATTCAGCCGCCCAGAAAAGATGGCTGGAGGTTAGCTCCGTCTCGAACTTCGAAGCTTTCCAGAGTAATCGTCTGAAGTGCCGTTTTAAAGAGAAGGGCGAGAAACAAACCAGCCTTGTTCATACCCTTAATGGAAGCGCACTGGCTCTTCCCAGGATTGTTGCGGCAATAATGGAAAATAACCAGACTGAAAAGGGTATAGCAGTGCCTGAGGTACTTATTCCTTATACCGGCTTTGACCATATCTAGCATTAATGTCAGACCTTCGCCGTTCATATATCTTTGCCGGCCTTGCTGTATTTTTCTGGTCAACAATTGCGACTGCTTTTAAGCTGGCTTTAAATGAGCTAAGCCCTGGCAGACTCTTACTTATCGCTGCAGTCAGTTCACTTATTGTACTCGGCATTATTATCCTTCAGCAGGGCACGATAAGAGAGATCTTTACAAGTTCACGAAAAGATCTTGCCGGATCAGCTATACTGGGTATGATAAATCCCTTTGTCTACTACCTGATTCTATTAAAAGCCTATTCTCTTCTTCCTGCACAGGTAGCTCAGCCGCTGAATATGATATGGCCAATAATACTTGTCTTCCTATCTGTTCCCCTGCTTAAACAAAAAATATCCGGACGCAGCTTTCTTGCTCTCTTAATATCCTTTGCCGGGGTCTACCTGATCAGCTCACAGGGCAAGCCCCTCGCCCCTGGAGAATCGAACCTGGTCGGTGTATTGCTGGCAGCGGGCAGCAGTATCTTCTGGGCCTTATATTTTATACTTAATGTAAAAGATAAACGAAAAAGTGAAGTAAAGCTCTTTCTTAATTTCTTTTTTGCTACAATATATATACTAATTTACCTGCTGGCAAGGGGTGATCTTTCAGGCTTTACATTAAAAGGTATAACCCTTGGTATATATATAGGGATCTTTGAAATGGGCCTAACTTTCTTCCTCTGGCTAAAAGCACTCAGTTTAGCTGAACGCTCAGATCGTATATCGAACCTGGTTTTCCTCGCCCCCTTCCTATCGCTGGTTTTTATTTCTCTTTTCCTCGGTGAAAAGATCCATTACACAACCCTGCTCGGACTGGTAATAATAATTTTTAGCCTGGTTTATCAGAATACGGGACAAAAGTGAGAAGTGCGGAGTGAAATATTCATTATTCTTATCCGTCTTTACCACTTTCACTGGTAATTGATATCTTTACAGGAGTATGGAATACGATAGGATAATAATAGGAATAGACCCGGGAACCACGGTTGCAGGCTATGGTGTAATAGGAATACTAAATAAAGAGCCCCACCTGATAAGTCTTGGTGTTATTGACCTGAGAAAAATTGGTGATCATTACTTAAAGATTAAGCATATCTTCGATCGTACACTTGGATTGATAGATGAATACAATCCAGACGAACTTGCTATTGAAGCCCCTTTTTACGGAAAAAACGTTCAATCAATGCTTAAGCTGGGAAGGGCCCAGGGAGCATCAATAGCAGCTGCACTGCACAGGTCTATACCTGTTACAGAATATGCGCCCAGGAAGATTAAACTATCGATAACAGGCATTGGTTCTGCAGCCAAAGAGCAGGTTGCAGCAATGCTGATGCAAATATTAAAATTTAAAAGTGACGATTTTATGCTCGATGCAACAGACGGAGTTGCTGCTGCCCTCTGCCACTTTTACCAGAGTAACAAACCTGAAAGTCCAGCCTCCTATGGCTCATGGAAAGAGTTTATGTCTAAAAACCCGGGCAGGGTAAAATAGTATTTATTGTACAGCTGTAGCAAGGGCAGCAACACTTACTTTTACTCCCTTAATTTTATTTAATACAAGCACACAGGCTTCGACTGTGGAACCGGTAGTTATAACATCGTCTACCAGCAGAACGTGCATATTTATAAGAGTACTGTCATTGGTTATTTCAAAAATACCCTCAACATTCTCCCAGCGCTCAACCCTTGATTTCCTCGTCTGGCTTGAGGATTTCAAACTCCTTTGCAAAACATTATTTACTATATCAATACCACTCGCATTAGATATTCCTGTAGCTATAACAAGGCTCTGGTTAAAACCTCTTCGCCTGATCTTTGACGGATGCAAAGGGACCGGAATAATAAGATCTATACTTTCAAGGAAACCGGAATTCTTCAATATACTCCCATAGTACTCACCAAGATAAATGCCAATATCCTTTATTCCATTATATTTTAATCTGTGCACAAGTCGCTGAACCCTTGACCCTCGACGGTAGAAACACATAGCCGTCGCTCTTTCAACATAGCATCTTCCCCACAATTCTTTTTCAAGATTATTCTCTCTCTCGAGATGATAAGACGTAAAAGGCATGTCGGCAAGACAATTTATGCATACTACCTTCTCATTTTGCACAAGATGATCACCACACGACTGGCATACGCGTGGAAAGATAAGCGACAAAAAATCGTCAGCTACTCTAATAAAGTAATTCGCGCGAGACATAAAAACCCCCGTTCGGGATTTGATTTATTGTATTTTATTCCTGATCTCTTCAGCCAGCGTACTGAATTCTTCGTCACTTAACTTTATTCTTTTTTTACTGAAACTTATATCTGCTTCGCTATTTATTGGTACAAGGTGAATATGAGCATGTGGAACTTCCAGTCCCAGTACAGCAAGTCCAACCCTCTTACAGGGCACTACACTTTCAATCGCCAGAGCAAGCTTTTTGGCAAAGACTATCATATCCGCAAGAAGATCATCCTGAAGCTGAAAAATATAATCTGTTTCCTGCTTTGGTACAACAAGAGCATGTCCCCTGACCAGGGGATTAATATCAAGAAATGCGAAGAATCTATCGTTCTCTGCTATTTTATAGCATGGTATTTCACCATTAACAATCTTTGTGAAAATTGTTGCCATATTAGAACTTTTTACATAGAAATTTCAAGTATCTCAAAAGAGAGTTCGCCGGAAGGTACAGTAACATCAGCTATATCGCCAACTTTTTTACCCAGCAAACCCCTTGCAATAGGTGAGTTAACTGCCAGCTTCCCTTCTTTCAGGTTGGCCTCACTCTCAGGCACCAGATAATACTCCATTACCATATTATTATTCCTGTTCTTAATCTTAACCTTGTTAAGAACCTGTACCGAAGAGGTGTTTATTCTTGATTCATCAATAACCCTTGAATTAGCTACCTTATCTTCAAGCTGTGAAATTCTGAGTTCAAGGAGGCCCTGCGCTTCTTTTGCCGCAGAGTACTCTGCATTCTCCGACAGATCGCCCTTATCACGGGCATCAGCTATCTGCCTTGAAATGTCAGGTCTCTCCACAGTCTTTAACTGCTCAAGCTCCTTCTTAATTTTCTTTAACCCTTCCTCAGTCAAATATATTTTATCCGACATTATTCATCCTCCTAATTATTAAAAACAAAAGAATCCCGACCATTGCGGAACTCTTTACCATGCAAATATATACAAAAAATTAATATAACTAGCTAATATAAGACTAAAAAATATTCATTAACATCCTTATTAGTAGTCGTTTCGCTTTAAAATCTCCGAATAAATAACGGCCTGGCGGAGATCAAAATCTGAGATAATATCTTCTTCCTCCTCAATAGCATCTGAAATTTCCTCTTTTAGGATCTCTTCTTGTTCTGAAATCTGAGACTTTTTCACACTCTCCAGATTTTCGGCTATGGGCTCAATAAAATTACCTTCGTTTTCGGGATCAAAGTTATAGTCGTATGCAGGCTCATAAGAAATAATTTTTTCTCCTTCGGGAAGAGCATCTTCCTCCATAAGGAACTCATCTTCATCCTGGTACTCTATATCACCTGCCTCTTCATATTCTGTTGGTAAAGGAACTCCGGCAGGCTTCTTTTTCTTACGTCCCAGGGTAGTTACCAGTCCAATAACTGCAGCAATAATATAAAATAATATGTCTCCTATATCTTCCATATAAGCTATTTCTTTTTAAACTTTCTTTTCGCGCTCCCCTTCTTGTTATTTCTCTTTCTCTCTGCCTTTTTTCGTTCCCTGTCTCTTATTTTTCTTTCCTTCTCATCCTGCTTCATCCGCTCCTTAACACTGGCACTCTGAATTTCGAAATGCCTGCTCCTGTTATTCTTAATAGCCTTTTTGTATTCCTTATCCCTTTTATTCTCCTTCTTTTTTTGCGCTCTCTGTGCCTTTGTAACCGCTTTAGGCTGCTTAATTTTCGCCTCCTTTGGAGCCTTGCGCTTCTTCCCGGCCATGCTTTTCTCAATCTTCCGGGTACTTCCCCTGGTCTTCTGCGCCATTACCTGAGGCGATCCGGTCAAAAGAAGAGCTATTATAAGAAATAATAAGCTGCTTTTTCTATTAAACATCATTTTTATAATAATGCAATTTAAATTACGTTTGTATCAGTACTATAGCATATCAAAAGATGCATCATCTAAATGACATAAGTCCAAAATTAAGGATTTTTTTGATATTAATTCTACTGCTTGCAGGTTTTGATTCATGTAAGAAGTCTGAAATTGATGTTATTCCTGATGTATATGTAGACTTTTACATTGATCTAAACGACCCGGAATTTATTTCTCTAAATGCTATTACAAATTATGTCCTGATAGATGAGTTTACAAACAATTACGGATACAGATCTGCAGGTTATGATAAAAACGGGATAATTCTATACAGGGCAGGTCTGGATGAGTTCTTTGCTTTCGATCGCACATGTCCGCACGATTATGCAAATAATGGTCTCAGTGTAGCAGTAGATACTGTAAGTAACGAAATCTTTGTTGTCTGCCCTGAATGCAATTCAAAATATGTCTTACCCAGTTTCGGATCGCCCACAGAAGGTCCTTCAAGATACCCCCTGAAAATATATAAGACAAGCTTTGACGGCAGCAATGTAAGGGTCTATAACTAAGCCTGCTCTTCCCCTATGCCCTATGCTCTACGCCCTATGCCCTAATACCTGTAATGCTCAGGCTTATATGGCCCTTGGGCTTTAACACCAATATAATCTGCCTGGTCGTCCCTTAAGGTAGTTAGTTTTACTCCCAGCTGATCGAGATGTAAGCGGGCAACCTCCTCATCAAGTTCCTTGGCCAGGCGATAAACTCCAATTTCATAGTTCTTTTGCCAGAGATCAATCTGTGCAAGTGTCTGATTGCTGAATGAATTACTCATTACAAAGGAAGGATGACCTGTGGCACATCCAAGATTAACCAGGCGACCTTCGGCAAGCATATAGATTGAGTTATTATTATTAAATACATACTTATCAACCTGGGGCTTAATATTCACCTTTTCAACACCGCTTGTCTCGTCCAGTTTATCAACCTGTATCTCGTTATCAAAATGACCAATATTACAAACTATCGACTGGTCTTTCATCTTCGACATATGATCAACTGTAATTACATCCCTGTTACCTGTAGCAGTGACATATATATTGCCCTCAGGGAGAGCATCTTCCACTGTTTTTACCTCAAAGCCTTCCATTGATGCCTGCAGGGCACAGATCGGATCAATTTCAGTAACTATTACCCTGGCGCCATAGGATCTCATTGATTTGGCACAGCCCTTACCTACATCCCCGTATCCACATACAACAACTACCTTACCGGCAAGCATTACATCGGTTGCCCTCTTTATACCATCGGCAAGCGATTCGCGACAACCATAGAGATTATCAAATTTTGATTTTGTTACAGAGTCGTTTACATTGATAGCAGGAACGAGCAATTCGCCATCTTCCATCATCTGGTATAAGCGGTGAACACCAGTGGTTGTCTCTTCAGATATACCCTTCATATCCTTTACTGCTCTATGCCATCTTTGAGGATCTTCCTTAAGAATTCTGCGGAGGGTATCAATTACAACAGCTTCTTCTCTTGATTCAGGAGTAATATCCAGGTTTGAACTGTCGTTTTCTGCCTTAAATCCTTTATGCACAAGCAATGATGCATCGCCACCATCATCTACAATCAGGTGCGGCCCCTTACCACCGGGAAAGGCCAGAGCATTATCAGTACACCACCAGTACTCCTCAAGAGTTTCCCCTTTCCATGCAAAAACAGGGATACCCTTTGCAGCTATAGCAGCTGCTGCATGATCCTGTGTTGAAAAAATATTGCAGCTTGCCCATCTTACATCAGCTCCCAGCTCAACGAGGGTCTCAATTAGGACAGCCGTTTGTATTGTCATATGCAATGAGCCTGTTATCCTTGCTCCCTTAAGAGGTTTTTCTTTACTGTATTTATTTCTTATAGATAGCAGTCCCGGCATCTCCTTTTCTGCTATTTCAATCTCTTTTCGGCCAAATTCTGCAAGGCCTATATCTTTAACCTTATAATCCATTGTATCTGTTTGTGTAATCATTTCCCTGTTTTTATTTACGAAGATACTACTAGCTCATCTGTTTGCCAAAATCAGGCATTCAGTATTCTTATAGTATCTTTCTTATCCTTATCAATCTGTTCCTTTAATAAATTCTTATTCGCAAATTTTATATCTCCTCTTAGCCTGTGCCTGAAATGGATGCTGATTGATTTATCGTAAAGATTTCCATCATAATTTAAAAGATGTGCCTCGATACTAATCTTTCCGTCCGATTCATCAAGTGTAGGCCTGGTGCCAATATATAGCATTGCCTGGTAAAATACCTTTTCATACTCAACCTCTACTGCATAAACACCACTGCCCGGAATAAGTTTAAAATCATAATCCGGTTTCAGGTTAGCAGTGGGATAACCCATTGCCCTGCCTATTCTATGTCCTTCCACTACCTTCCCCTTCAGAAAATAGTCATATCCTAAAAGGCTCTTCGCCTCTTCCAGCTTCCCTGACTGAATCAAAGCCCTTATTAAAGATGAGCTTACAGGAATCCCATTCATTATGTAGGGCTCTACCCGTTCCATGCTAAAACCATACTTCGAGGCACAATCTCCAACTGTAGATGCAGATCCCTTACCCCTGTGTCCAAACTGGTGATCAAAACCCACAACCAGATTCCTTGAATTAAGTCCGTCGTGAAGAACCTCCTTAACGAAGTCACAGGCATCCAGCCTGCTGAATTCTTTTGTAAAGGGGATAATAACGAGGTGCTCAAGACCTGCCTTTTCAAGCAAGCTCACCTTTTCGTCAAGGCTGGTAAGGAAGCGAAGAGACTTATCTCCCGAGCTCAATACGATTCTGGGATGAGGATAGAAAGTAAGGGCAACAGCTTCGCCATGGATACTCCTTGCACGATCTACCACCCTGTCGATAAGGCTTATATGGCCACGATGCACACCATCAAACATTCCAATGGTAACAACGGGCTTAACTGCCTTGAAATCACTATATCCCTTATAAATTTTCACCTAAGTAAACTGGACTGCAAAAATAGTAAAGCATCACTTATGAAAAAAATATTGCTCTTCATTTTTTCGTATCTTTGAATTTATTGTTGGCAAACAGATAGGTCTTAGCTTAAAAAGCTATATGTCTGATACTTACAAAATATTACAGAAGTAAATAAGTAATAATTAAAACATATGCCTGACAGCTTTTACAAACATGATAAGTGGCTTGAGCCCTATTACGATAGAATAAGAGAGTGGCAGGATCTTTTTATAGAAAAAAAAACCTGTCTCAGTGGCAGTGGTAGTCTCAGTGATTTTGCTTCAGGGCATCTTTATTACGGAATGCACAGGTCTGGTAGTGGACTGGTGTTCAGGGAATGGGCACCAAATGCAACAAAAATCTATCTTATTGGGACCTTCAGTGAATGGAAGGAACTGGATAAATACAGCTTGAAGAGGATTAATGATGAAGGCGACTGGGAGATCAGTTTACCCGAAGGCAATATAGGCAATGGGGCTTATTATAAACTATCTGTTCACTGGGAAGGAGGATCGGGAGAAAGAATTCCATCATACTCCAGGATGGTGGTTCAGGACCAGGATACCAAACTTTTTACCTCGGCACACTGGCTTCCGGAAAAGGAGTATAAATGGAAGAATAAAAGAATCAATACTGCCGGGAGGCCTCCCTTAATATACGAGGCCCATATTGGGATGTCGTCAGAAGAAGAAAAAGTAGCATCATTCGATCAGTTCCGGAAGGAGGTTTTGCCCAGGATAGCTGACAATGGTTATAATACAATTCAGTTAATGGCCATCCAGGAGCATCCGTATTACGGATCATTCGGGTATCATGTCTCAAATTTCTTTGCAGTGTCGTCGCGCTTTGGAAACCCCGACCAGTTAAAGATTTTAATTGATGAAGCTCACTCCCTGGGAATATCCGTAATTATCGACCTGGTACACTCTCACTCTGTAAAAAATACCAACGAAGGCCTCGGTCTCTTTGCAGGTGATCCTGGCCAGTACTTTCATACGGGAGCAAGAAGGCTGCATCAGGCATGGGACTCCCTTTGTTTTGACTATGGTAAAGACCATGTTATACACTACCTACTTTCAAATTGCAGATACTGGATCGAAGAGTATATGATAGACGGATTCCGTTTTGATGGTGTAACAAGTATGCTATATTATGATCACGGTTTAAGCAGAAATTTCACTTCATACGATATGTATTACGATGGTAACCAGGATAAAGATGCCCTGGTCTACCTTAAGCTGGCAAATTCGCTTATACATGAATTAAATCCGGGAGCTGTAACAATTGCTGAAGAGATGAGCGGAATGCCTGGCACTGCTTCTCCAACTGAATATGCCGGTCTGGGCTTCGATTACAGGTTAAATATGGGAGCTCCCGATTACTGGATAAAGACAATAAAGGAGAAGCGTGATGAGGATTGGAATGTAGATGACTTGTTTTATGAACTTACCAGACACAGGCTTGAAGAGAAGACTATTACATATTGCGAATCACACGACCAGGCTCTTGTGGGCGATAAAACCCTTATGTTCAGGCTTGCTGATTCTGAGATGTACACTAGCATGGCCAAGAGTACTGAGAATATAGTAATTGACAGGGCTCTTGCCCTGCACAAACTGATAAGACTTTTTACCTTATCGACCGGGCAGAGTGGTTACCTTAATTTTATGGGTAATGAGTTTGGCCATCCGGAATGGATTGACTTTCCCAGGGAAGGCAATAACTGGAGTTACAGTCATGCCAGAAGACAGTGGAGCCTGGTTGACAACAATGGTCTCAGGTATCATTATCTAAACGACTTCGACAGGGATATGATCTCTTTTGCGAAGAATGAGCGCTTATTTTCCCATACAAATATAAACAGGGTATACTCAAACAATAATGATTCAATAATATGCTTTACTCGCGGTGATATCCTATTCGTCTTTAATTTCCACCCTGACAGATCTTATACCGATTACAGGCTGCCGGTAACTGGCAGGTACAAACTAATATTCAACACAGATGCTCTCTCTTACGGAGGCTTTGACAGGGTTACGGGAGATATTCTATATATCTCCTCCAGGAGAATGGAGGCTCATCTAAGTGAGCCTCACACACTTCCCTTATATATTCCATCGCGTTGTGGCCTGGTTTATAAGTCGTTGCCAGTAAAGAAAATTAATCAATCCACCTGAGAAGATAAAAGTCCTGCCTGTGAGGCAATTTTTCATTTTTCGGAAATATCCTTAGTCCGTAGTAATAGGTGCCCGCTTTCTCCGGTATCAGCTCCAGTTTAAAGAGCAGTTTACCCTCTCTCGAACTCACATACTTCAGTTCTTTTGATGCAACAAATTTACGCCTGTTAGTTTTGGTTCTTGACGTAATAATAAACTCAACACCAATGTTTTCAATTGGAATACTATTGCAATCCAGAATAACTTCACCCGTATATGTTTTACCTGCCTTGTAACTATTACCCTCAGGAGTTTCGAGATAATATGAAAGAATTTCGAGCTTATCCCATTCCTTCATCATCGATTCTTTCCATCTACATATTTCAATTGCTTCGGCGTAATCATTTTCTTTCAATCTTTTTGATCTTTCCCAAAGTTTAAAATAATACTTCCTGTAGTAATCATCAATCATTCTCTTTGTTGTAAACTCGGGCGCTACCTTAACAAGAGAATTTTTTATATAGCTAATCCATTCTACCGGTAATCCATTGCTATCATGATTATAATAAGCCGGAATAATTTCAGATTCGAGCATATTGTAGATTGTTTCTGCATCTACGTCATCCTGAAGATCCTGATTTTCAAAAGTCCTCTTAAGAGGAAGAGCAAAGCCCGCAAAAGCCCTATATCCCTCGACCCACCATCCATCAAGAACGCTGAAGTGAAGTGTACCGTTCATTACAGCTTTTTCACCACTTGTGCCCGATGCCTCAAGAGGTCTGGTAGGTGTATTAAGCCATATATCGACACCACTCACGAGTCTTTTTCCCATATCCATATCATAATTCTCAAGAAAAAGAATCTTTCCCTCAAATTCAGGCATATGTGAAACCTCATTAATCCTTCTGATAAGATCCTGACCTGCACCATCATGCGGGTGTGCTTTTCCTGCAAAGATAAACTGCACAGGTCTGTCGGGATCATTTATAATTTCATTTAGTCGATTGAGGTCCCTGAACATTAAAGTTGCTCTCTTATAGGTTGCAAAACGTCTGGCAAAACCAATTGTCAGAGCTTTCGGATTCAGATCGCTGGTAATATTTACAAGTCTCCTGGGACTAACCCTCTTGTCGATCATTTCACTCCTTAATCTCTTCCTTATCCAGTCGAATAGCCTTTGCTTATGAGCCATCTTCGTTTCAAACACCTCCTTATCGGAAAGATTGTAAATCTTTTCCCACTCCTTATCATCTGTCTGATCAAAATGGTCTTTTCCTGTAAGTATCCTGTACTTCTCTTTCCACTCTTTTGTAAGCCAGGTTGGCAGATGCACACCATTTGTAACATGACCGATAAATAACTCCTCTTCAAGGTAACCCGGCCATAGAACATTCAACATCGAACGGGATACCTCCCCATGAAGCTTACTAACTCCATTTACTTCCTGACTCATTCGGGTTGCCAGGTAACTCATATTAAACTTTCCGCTGGTATCGTTTTCAACGCGACCCAGGCTCATCAGTCGTTCCCAAGAGATCTTTAGCCTATCAGGATAATGAGGTAAATACTTTCTTAAAAGACCCTCATCGAAGGAATCATGACCGGCAGGTACCGGTGTATGAGTTGTAAAGAGGGTCGACGATCTTATTGCTTCCAGGGCTTCATCAAACATAAGATGCCTGCTGTGCATAAGGTAACTTGCCCTCTCCAATCCGATAAAAGCTGAATGTCCTTCATTACTATGATAAATATCTGGTTTTATTCCCAGCTCTCTCAAAGCCCTTATTCCCCCAATACCCAGCAATAATTCCTGTTTAAGACGGTTTTCGTGATCTCCTCCGTAAAGATGGTGAGTAACCTGCCTGTCTTCAGCAATATTTTCATCAAGATCAGTGTCGAGCAGGTAGAGTTTTACCTTTCCTACCCTGGTCTCCCAGACCCGTGCTTTAACCGTTCTCCCTGGCCAGACAAGGCTTATTACAAGCTGTTTGCCTTCAGCAGCCAAGGCTGGTGTTATTGGAAGACGATCAAAGTTCTCAGCCTGAAAAACAGCCATCTGTCCGCCCTTTGGATCGAGCTGCTGATTAAAATAGCCAAATCTGTAAAGTAGCCCGACAGCAACAAGATTATAATTAGAATCACTTGCTTCCTTTAAATAATCGCCAGCCAGTATCCCAAGTCCGCCTGAATATATTTTCAGGCAGTTATGGATCCCGTATTCCATACTAAAATATGCCACAAGAGGAGATCCTTCTTCATTCGGTCTCGATAAATAAGCATTAAACTTGTCCTTAACAGAATCAAGAAGATCAAGAAATTCCTGGTCGTCCGACAGTACTTTCATCCTCTTATAATCAACTTTTTCAAGAAACAAAACAGGATTATTCTTGGTCTCTTCCCATAAGGAGGGATCTATTCTTTTAAATAAGAGCTGCGCCTCATCGTTCCATGACCACCAGAGGTTTTGAGCTATATCCTTTATAATAATCATATTATCAGGTATGTCGCTTTGGATATATATATCCTTCCAGACAGGCACTTCATGTGGCTTCCTCGCCACGGCTCCTTTCTGCAGCAGAGCTTCTGAAAGAACTCTTGGCTCTCTCTTCCTGTCGCTAGATCTTTCCAGTGCAGTATTATATGCCCGGTAATAGTACTCAACAAGATTATCCCAGTTTGCTATACGTGAAATCTCAAATGCTTCCTTTCGGTTTTTCTCCATCTCCTTATTATCAGAAAAATATATCTCCTTCAGGTAATTAGAGATTATTTTAACTGTTTTACCGGCATCTCCATCCTGTCTTTCAGCAATACAAATACCATTTCCATGTTCACCATAATGGTCGTTTACCCATAAGCCGAAACCTGCAAGTGTGGTAGTAACCGTGGGGATGGAAAACATTAAGCTCTCAAGCGGAGTGTAACCCCAGGGTTCATAATATGAAGGAAAGAGTGTCAGGTCAAATCCGATAAGTAATTCATAATATGAAAGATTAAAGATTCCATCCGAACCATTCAGGTAGGATGGAACAAAAATCAGCTTAAGCTTCTTATCACTGCTATTATCCAGGCCCTTTTCGCGGGCAGCAATAATAACAGGATCATTATCACGATCGTGTAGTCCGTGAGTAAGTATATTTTCTTCAGAATTAATCTCCAGTGAATTATCCTTAAGATAGTCTGCCAGGTCCTTCCTGGGTCCTTTATGATATGCCGGAACCATCACAAAAGCTACTATCCTGCGATCGCCTGTAATTAATTTCTCCGTCTCTGCCAGAGCGTCTATATAGACATCTATTCCCTTATTCAGATACTCGTAGCGACCGGAAGTAACAATAAGCAGACTGTCGTCGGAAAGCTTCTCACCCGTAACTGCAGAAGCAACTTCAAGTAAACTTTTCCTGGCCTTATTTCTTTCAGCTGTATACTCATCCGAAGTTGGAACAAATGAATCTTCGAAACCATTTGGTGTAACAATATCGACAGGTTTATCAAGAAAAGCGGTGCATTCCTTCGAGGTCAGATCACTAACTGTAGTAAATACGTCAGCCTGCTCAGCACTGATTTTCTCAAGCGACCTTTTAGCAACCACATTAAACTCTCTGGCAACCTGGTATGCATTATAATCGTTAAGCTTACTGTATAAAGGCCTGTTATTACCGGCGATACTTCGTCCGAGTACCGTAGCATGTGTAGTAAACGAAGTGCTTACCCATGGAGCATTCTCTTTTAGATAGAGCACTCCGCATCCGGTCATCCATTCATGAAACTGTGCTATAATATCCTGATGCTGCTGATAAAAGCCGGTAAAGCTCTCAATCACTCTCCCTGCTGCATATCCAAACAGAGCAGGTTCAATATAATCCCATTCACCTGACAGGCTATCGAGTTTATATGATTCCCAGAATTTTGAAAATATATCATTCTTATTATTAAAATAATCTGTAAAATCAACCAGTATTACGGCTGGTTTACCGGAGATATTCCATCTTCCCGTTCTCACTCTTAAACCTTCACTATGTGCTTTGGTAAGCCAGCTTGCAAAGAGGCTGTCGTCCTGAATAAATTCAGGATTATCCATTTCTCCTCTCCACACATCAGGTCCGATAAGTACATAATTATCACCCAGATTCTTAACTATATTCAGGGCCTTTGTGGATATTACTGTATGTATACCACCGACCTTATTACAAATCTCCCAGCTAGTTTCAAATAGCAGGTCGACATTCAATTCAACCTTCATTTCAATATAAATTAATGTAAGATAATTTTTTACTTCCCCGGTTTCCTTTTCGCAGATGCCTTACTCTCTTTCTTAGTTCCCGGTATATTTGATTTCTTCACAACCGATTTTTCAGCAGTGAGATTCTTAACCCTTGTACGCAGTTTTCTTAATTCAAGTTCCTGCTTTGCAATCTTCTCCTTTTGCAATTTATCCTTATCCCGTAATTTGATTATTTCCATGTCGCTTTCATTTCCAGGACAGAGATTATCCAATCTTATTTCGAAATCGCTAAGAACATTCATATAATTCATAAAAGCATCATAGGGCGATTCGTAAGGATTAAAATAGGCATGGACTGCTCCATCGGAGAAAAATTTTGTGCACATATAATAAAAATGGTCGCTCACCTGCAGGTATTCCCAATCTTTTGACAAACCCTCGTTATTGCACGACCTTACTCTTTCAGCCATTTCATATAGCTTATTAAAGGCAGACTTCTGAAGATCGTTACCCAGCCAGGCAGTAAGGTCTCTCTCCTCATCAGCCCATGATATTGTATCTGGTACATGAATAGCAGAGACAGGCTGCATAGTCTGCTCAACATCAGAAGGAGTAATGAACTTATACGCAGTTTTTGTCAATACAGCTTCAGGGAGAGTTTTCAGAAACTCGAATATCCCTGACGATGACTTCTGATGTTCACCAAAGGTTTCATAATCTATAAACAGGTTAATCAGCTCTGCATCATCGCCCTTATTATTAATCCACCCGGCAAACTTATCAGTAGTAAGAGGCCATTCGCTCCATCCCTGGTTTCCAAACCTAAATGCTATATCATCGCTCATCTGGAAGTTCCTGAGCATTATTTTAAGTTTAGGGTTGATTGCATTACAGTATAGAAAATCGGGACTCCTCCAGCCCAGAATATGCTTGGCTCCTTCTGTAAGCATGGTTTTAAATCCCATTTCGGCAACCCAGTTTCCTATCTCGTCGGAATAGATTAATTCTGTATTCCTGAAAGAAACAGGTTTAATATTAAAAAGGGAAAATATCTTATCTGAATGCTTCCTTACCTGTATCTCAAATTCTTCCCTGTCTTTCATGCTTGCCAGAGAATGGGAATATGTTTCAGCAAGGAACTCTACTTTTCCTGTTTCAGCAAGCTCGCGAAATGAATCTATTACTTCCGGCGCATATGTGGCCAGCTGGTCGAGCAGAACCCCTGTTATGGAAAATGTAACCTTAAAGTCGCCCTTATGCAACTTAATCATATCTAACAATATCCTGTTAGCAGGCAGGTAAGATTGATCTGCGACCCTGCGAAGAATTGTCTCATTGGTAAAATCATCATAATAATAATGATCATTCCCCATATCAAAAAACCTGTATCTTTTCAGCCTTACAGGCTGGTGAACTTCAAAGTAAAGACATATTCCTTTCATAAGTCTTGTTTTTAATTATTCTTATATAAGAGCTTCTTCATAAACTCTTCTGACATTTCTGGCCGAATTCTCCCATTTTAATGATTCTACCTCCGTTTTCCCCTCCACTTTAAACATCTCCGACATGGCAGGGTAAGAAAGTATACCATGAATAGCATCAGCCATTGCATCAATATCCCAGAAATCTATTTTTACAGCATGAGTAAGTATCTCTGCAACACCAGATTGCTTGCTGATTATTACTGGCACATTAGACTGCATAGCTTCAAGCGGAGATATCCCGAAGGGCTCGGAGACTGAAGGCATAATATATACATCACTCAGGTGAAGCATTGAGTATACGTCGATGCCCTGGAGGAAACCTGTAAAATGAAACCTGTCTGTAATATTCAACTGGGCAGCCCGGCGAATCATTTTTTCCATCATATCTCCGCTGCCTGCCATTACAAATCTGACATTGCTCATAACTTTAAGTACCCGGTAGGCAGCCTCGATAAAATATTCAGGACCCTTTTGCAATGTAATCCTGCCAAGAAATGTTACAACTTTATCAGGTATTCCCTTTGGGTTAAAAGTATCGTAAACACCACCTATTGGTTCCACTGCATTATAAACGGTTGTAACCTTTGATGGGTCAATACCATATTTGTTGATAACCGTGTCTCTTGTAAGATTACTCACAGTAATAATCTTATCGGCAGAGTCCATTCCCTCCTTCTCCATATTATAAACAACAGGATTAACTTTTCCCCCACTCCTGTCGAAGTCGGTTGCGTGAACATGAATCACCAATGGTTTACCCGAAACCCTGCTGGCAGCTATCCCTGCCGGGTAAGCAAGCCAGTCGTGTGCATGAATAATATCAAATTCATTTTCCTGGGCTATTACAGATGCAACAATTGCATACTTTGAAATTTCATCCAGGAGTGAATTATCATACTTACCGGTAAAATCAAGTTTACCCTGCTTATTTGTCTCAACAATAGTTCTTAAGGATTTCTCTTTCTTCCTTGTGAGTTTCCAGAATTCATCCGGATCGGTATAGGGAACTATCTTCGATTCAACTTCTATCTTATCAAAGGTTCTTGTCTCACCCTTAAAATATATTTTCTTATAGGCTACTGTAACATTATTTGCCCCAAGCAGACTTATTCCTCTTTGATCTTCATCGCCATAGGCTTTTGGTACAACAAACAATACATCCATGTCGGGCATTGAACTCATCCCTTTAGTAAGACCATAACTTGCGGTACCGAGTCCCCCACTAATATGAGGAGGAAATTCCCAGCCAAACATTAAGACTTTCATTTTTTTACCTCCTTTTCAACTACGCTCTGGTCTAACATATCCATTACTCTAAGCACCTCGGCAACACTCCAGGCCTGTGAAATGGTTCCTCCATAAGAATGTGGTGGATCGCCTGAATAAACCTCAGATATAGTACTGATTCCATGTTCCATCATAACTTCTTCAAAACCAGAAATAATCTTATGCACCTTATCCAACGCACTATTGCCATAAAGTCTCAGTAAAGCTTCACAATAAGGTCCGATTAGCCATGGCCATACTGTACCCTGGTGATAAGCTGAATCTCTATCATCCTGACTGCCGCCATAAAAGCCCTTATAGAAACTGTTTTTAGGGGATAATGTTCTTAGTCCCCGGGGAGTAAGCAATTCACTATCAACCCTGTCGAGGATTCTTTTTGACATCTCAGCACTCACCATCCTATAAGGAAGAGAAGCAGCTATAACCATATTGGGCCTCACAAACATATTAGGCTTACCATCCTTATCCACATAATCGGCAAGGTATCCTGCCTTTTCATCCCAGAATAACCTTAAAAAGTTCTCTTTTATCCTGTCTGGAAGGCTTGAATATTCATCAATAAATTTACTTTCTGGCATCCTTTCTTCCATCTCCAGTACAAAGGAGACAGCATTATACCAGAGTGCATTAATCTCAACATTATATCCACCCCTCTGGGTAACGGGTCCGTTTGAAGTAACTGCGTCCATCCACGTCAGGGCCTTACCATCGGCCTTTGCATAAATCAACCCGCTTTCATCTGCTCCTATATTAAATGATGTTCCCTGGAGATATGCACTCAAAACACTTTTTATTGCTTTACCATATTTCTTCCATGCATCATGAGCTCCGTCAAGGTGTAGCTGTTGCACAGCCCAGACAAACCACAGAGGTGCATCAACCGAGTTAAATGCCGGGTTTTCAGGCGTTCCCATATTCGGAAATAAACCATTCCTCATCCTCGTAAGCTGTGTATCAAGAACATCATAGCAAGTCTTTCTGTCTCCCAGACTCAGTGTAAGCCCGGGTAAAGAAATAAAGGTATCCCTGCCCCACGAACCAAACCAGTGGTAGCCTGCAATAATATCGGTCTGTCCGTTCCTTCTGACAGTAAACTGATTGGCAGCATTTATCAGACAGTTCCTGAAATTATCCCGTGGTATCCTTATTTTAGTTTCCGCGGCAAACCTTCTCTTCAGTCCTTCAGGATTAATCTCAAGTGTAGATGCTGAGAACACAATGCTCTCTCCTGCTTTCAGATTCAGTTCAAAAAAACCTGGCATATACAGATCTTCCTTAAAGTCGTATCCTCTAAGTTGCTCTTCAGGGTATTCAACCCCATATAACCAGTCTGGTACCGAAACAAAATCGGCTTGCTTTGAACATTGCAGGTTCAGCCTTGGAAGATCCTTATATAGTTGAATACTGATACCCTTTTTGATATTACTTACAGTACGGTCTATGTACATATTCGCACTGGTAAGTTCATGAATCTTTCTAAATGCAAGAACTGGTCTGAATTGAAATTTCACATCGCCGATTGAATCCAGGAGAGTAAACCTGATAAGCAGCTGGTCATCATTACTCGACAGCACTCTCTCCTGGCTTACGCTAACACTGCCAACTTCAAACTTCATTGAAGGGAATGGATCGGCCGTAAAATCAGTCAGGTATTTATGGCCCTTGGGACTAAAATGGTCGGCATCATATTTATGCAGTCCTATATTGAATAACTTATCACCCTGTACAATAGAGACATCAAATGAGGAGAGAAGTACATATCTGTCACCATCAAATTTATCAACCGGACTAACAAGTAATCCATGATACTTACGGGTATTGCAACCAACGATAGTTGTCGATGAATACGACCCCGTTCTGCTCGTCCTGAGAATCTCCTTGCTAAGAGAGTACTCAAGGTTTACCAACCTGGATTTTTCAAATTCAATATATCCCATGTCAGGGTCTGATAATTAAGTTTATAATAAAAATTTTAATAACTGTACAAAGATAATGAATACTAAATTCGCTTAGGCTACAATATAAAGAATTATATATATTATTTTCCGGCTCAAAAGTATAACTTTGTGCCGAAATTGTTCTCTTGAAAATAATTACGAAAAAATAAATTTATGAATTTTAAAAGACTATCATTCCTCTTTATTCTTGCTATACTTCTTAGCTCCTGTGATAAAGGTACATTTACGATTAGTGGAAAAATAAACGGTACAGAAGAAGGTACAATGATCCGCCTTGACAGGCTGGGAGCTCAGACTCTTGAGCCATACGACTCAACTTTAATTAATGCTGATGGATATTTTCTTTTAGAAGGAGAAATTGAAATGCCTGAATTTTTTATTCTCAGGACCAGCGATAATAGTTTTATTACTATTCTTATGGAACCAGGTGAAGACCTTACCATTACTGCTGATTTTGACTCTCTTAATAATCCCACTTTTCTTGAAGGATCTGTAGGAACCGATCTTATGCTGCAATTTAACAAAAGACTTATTCAAACAATTGAAGAGTTATCGGCCCTTTCAGATGTTTATAACTCTAACCTTGACAACCCCGATCTGGACCAGGTTATGACTGACCTTGATAACAGAGCTCAGAGTATACTGGCAGAAATAAACGAATATACCAAGGAATATATCGATAAAAACCTGACTTCCCTGGCTGCCATGGTAGCTCTATACCAGCAGGTTTCTCCTGGTGTTTATGTTTTAAATCCTGAGACCGATCTGGATTATTTTATGAAGGTAGACTCAAGCCTGCTCTCTCTCTATCCCGAATCCGAGCCTATCCTCGACTTTCATGAACAAATTGTAATGCTGGAAGAGGCTATTAAAGCCCAGTTTCCTGAAGAATCCGGTCTTGACATTGGCTCTCTTGCACCTGATTTCAGTCTACCCGACAGAGATGGTAACGAACTGGCTTTATCATCAAGCAGAGGAAAAGTTGTTTTACTCGATTTCTGGGCTGCATGGTGTCCTCCATGCAGGAAGGAGAATCCGAACCTTGTAAATGCATATAATAAATATAGCAAGGATGGATTTGAGATTTTCCAGGTATCACTTGATCAGGAACGCGAAGACTGGCTTAAAGGCATAGAAGATGATCAACTTGGTGAATGGATTCATGTTAGCGATCTAAAATACTGGGAATCGGCAGTAGTTTCAATATACGGAATTGAAGGTATTCCTACAAATTACCTGCTCGATCGTGAGGGACGTATAATCGCATCTAATCTAAGAGGCGAGGCCCTTATACAAAAACTCGAAGAAATTTTTTAAAAGATATGAAGCTGAGAAACACTGCTATTACATTTACTCTAATCCTCTTGCTGTTATCAGGGTGTAACAGCGATGACAAAATTTCAATAAGTGGTACTTTTACCAGTGGTGTGGGAAAATATCTCTACCTTAACAGAATAGATATTGATACTCCTGTTTTTATCGATTCAATAAAAATTAGTAAGCAGGGCACCTTTCAGACCCACTTTAATTATTCACAACCGGCATTCTACAATATTGGCTTTGATAATTCTGATTTTATTACAGTTATTGCTTATCCTGGAGATATAGTAAATATCAACTTCAGCGGGAAAAACCTGTATGAAAACTTTGTTATAGAGGGATCTCCTGAATCTGTCGACTTAAAAGAGCTGGATACCCAACTGGCTAAAACAAGAGCCAGTCTCGATTCTCTTCAGAATATTTACGAATCACTTCCTGAGAGTAATACTGAAAGAAAAGCTGAAATAGAAGAGCAGTACACCGAGTTAATTAAAGCTCAGAGAATGTATAATATTGGCTATATTATTGAAAATCTGAATTCTTTCGCATCCATTAAGGCTCTGTTCCAGAGAATAAATGATGATGCCTATGTATTATATAAGCCCACTGATGCTCAGTACCTTAAGCTGGTATCAGATACTCTTAACAAGTACTACCCCGAATCAAAACAGGCAAGAAACCTTGCTCAAAACCTTGAGAAGGAGCTGTCTGCACTTAATCTTTCAAAAATATCAGACTTGCTGGTCAATAACGAAACAGCAGACCTTGATATCGAGCTTAAGGACCTGAGTGGGAAGAACCAAAAATTATCATCACTTAAAGGAAAAAACTATGTTCTGCTTAGTTTCTGGTCGGCAGGAAATGAAGATTGTATCAGAAATAACCTTGAGTTAAAGGAATATTATAAGAGGTATCACAGCAAAGGATTAGAGATTTACCAGGTTAACCTTGATGAAAATGAAGAGGTCTGGAGGTCATCTATCGCTTACGACGAATTGCCATGGATAAGTGTGCGGGAGAGCGACACAGCAAAGGTCTCCTCTGCAGTTACATATAATATTACCAGATTGCCGGCGAATTATCTTATAGATATTAATGGCGAAATTATTGGTAAAGATTTGTTTGGAAGAAATTTACAGATTAAACTCTCTCAGTTATTTGATTAATTGAACAACAGGAACAACATATATTTTGCCTCTGACTTTCACCTCGGGCTGAAAGGAACCAGCGAACCCTCAAAAAGGGAAAAACTTGTTGTTAACTGGCTCGACTCTATTGCAGGGGATGCAAAAACTATTTACCTGGTAGGTGATATCTTCGATTTCTGGTGGGAGTATAAAAATGTTGTCCCAAAAGGTTTCACAAGATTTCTTGGGAAGATATCAGAGCTTACAGATTCTGGCGTAGAAATTCATTTTTTTACCGGCAATCATGATATGTGGATTGGTGACTATCTTAAGGAGGAGTGTGGCATGATTCTTCATACAGAACCCCTAATCACAAACATAAACAACAGGGTGTTTTATATAGCTCATGGAGAAGGTCTGGGAGTAATTGACCGATCCTATAAAATACTCCTCTGGATATTTAGAAATAAATTTTTGAGGAGGCTTTATGCAATGATTCATCCGAGATGGGGGATTGGTCTTGCTCACCAATGGTCGCTTAGTAGCAGGCTGGCAAAAAACTACTCAACAGAGTTCAAAGGACCTGATAATGAAAACCTTTTCAGGTATGCCATAGAAGTGCTTGAAAAACAAGATATTGATTATTTTATTTTCGGCCACAGGCATCTTGCCCTGAATCATGAAATTGGTGAAAAAAGCAGAATATTTATTCTGGGTAATTGGTTTAATTCTCCTGCATATGTTAAGCTAAGAGATCAGAATATTGAACTTATAAAGATTACTTCTTCCCCTTAATATCAACCATTACGGTAAGAACGTAATAAGAGTATTCGCTATTAACTTCCTCGAATTTGTATTCGAGTTGATGACCCGACTTCCTGGCAATATCTATAAGGCCCATAATGCCTGTCTTCTCTGCTTTCAGATCTTCGCCGGCCAATGAAATTCTGTATAGTTCTTTTAGACCCTTTTTGTCGTATTTATTTACTGTCTTAAGCTTTTCTACCATCTGAGGCACCTTGGAATTCTTAATCAGGTTGCCGGTAGTGAGCCTCATTCCAGTTTTTTCCGATGTAACCATAGCTATTGGCATACCCAGCTTTTCCTCGACTTCAAAGCCAGGATTATACTTCGATATATTCTGCAGACATTCAACCATTATACTGAACACCTTCCTTCTTACCCTTACCTCAATGTCGTCTTCGGCCATCTTGGTCTCAGTGAAGGAGAGTACCTGCTTTTCAATATCCGAAGAAAGATGACCCGACCATACCGTGGCTATATTATTATCGGCCATCATTTTCTCAAGAGCAATAATGTTTTTTCCCGAGAACTCGGATGTCTCGCCTCCCTTGTTTATACTTGTGCCGCTTGAATCAACAGTTTTACTCAGTACAAAATATAATGACTTATCATCAATAGTAATAAAGTCAAAATCCAGTTTATTACCGGTCTTTTTCGCCATCTCAATCAGACCAAGCCCTGCCCCACCCTTTATACTGAAATCGGTAGTACTCAGTTTTTCCCTGTATAGCTTCCTTATTTCGTCTGCTTCCAATCTATTAAGAAGGTTCAATTGCTCCCTGAGCTCCTTTTCATCAGAGCTATCAATAACATTGGCCGTAGTAACAGTATAGCCATTATCCTGTTTAGAGTAAACAACAAGCGACATTACATCATGTAAATTACCATTGCTATGACGCGACACATTCTGGAGACTTTCCAGGACAAACATAAAAAGCCTTTTTCTGCCTACAAAGCCAAATTCAGATTGTTCCATTTCCTTTTCAAGAAGCAAGAGCAGGGCCTCAGAATTCTGATTTGTAACAACACCCCTGTACACAAACATAAGGCGGTCTTCCATCATTATTTCTCGTACTCTTTTTGAAAGCTCCATCTGGTCTGCTCTTATAGCTGGATAATGGTTCTTAGACTATCAGGTAATAAATATAACAAAAATTTACAAGTAGTTAATAACTAGGGTTTATTATATACCTGTTGTTGTATAACTAAATATTTCGTTGTAGCTTTGAACCTTATCAACCAAAGCTATAAAAAATCAATATGAGATTAATATTAATAATTATCCTGTCAGGACTCTTACTAACAGTATCCGGACAAACTATAATGCAGGATGCCGAAAGATCACTGCTAATGAAAAATTATCCTGAGACAATAAGGCTGTGCCGCTCCATACTTGAAAATGAACCCGAAAGGGATGATGTAAAAATGCTTATGGGCATGGCTTACCAGGCAATGCAGGACTACCAGTCTGCACTTGAAGTTTATACTTCATCAGCTTCACAGGATAATATTTCCTTACAATATCTTAAAGCGGAGTGTATAGAGACCCTTGGTGATATTGGTTCAGCATTAAATATCTACTCATCACTTTTTGAAAACGACTCTACAAATATGCATGCTGTAAGGAATATTGCAAGAATACAGCTTAAGGCCAAAAACTACCTGGCAGCAAAAGCATACTATGAAATCCTTGTAAGCACCTATCCTGATAACTATTTGTTCCAGAAAAACCTTGGGGTTTGTAACTACCAGTTAAACGAAGAATTTCCAGCAATGAAAAACTTTATAAAAGCCTGGGAATTAAATAAGAGGGATCTGGAACTACCCATCAATATTGCCAATGTATTTATCAGAATTCAAGAGCCTCAGAATGCTATTAAAATACTGGAAGAAGGTCTGGAATACGACAGTGCAAATATTGCTCTTCTTAAAACATCTGCTTTTATATACTACAGAGGCGAACGCTATAATTCTGCAGAGAAAAGATTTAAGAAAGTTCTGTCTCTGGGTGATTCCACACTGTTCACAAGAAAATATCTTGGTATATCTGAATATAATGAAAATAAATATTCGGAGGCCGCCTTAAACCTGAGAGAAGCCTATCTCCTGGATACTCTTGACTCCGAAACAACTTACTACCTGGGGCTTACCCTGACAACGATGCATGGGAAGATGGAAGGGATTGATTTCCTGGAGAAAACCATCGACCTTATGACTCCGGTTCCGGATTCCGTGTTCTTAGGTTCTGTATATGCATATATAGGCAGAGCATGGACAGATATTAATGAAAGAGAGAAAAGCATATCATATTATGATATTGCCAGCAGGTATGATCCCTCAAGACCGATATATATTTATGAAAAAGCAAAGATGCACGATCAGCTGGGCACAATGCACAATAACCGGGAACAACTAAATACAGCAATCAAAGAGTATGAGAGATTTCTGGAAATCCAGCTTGCCCTGCTTAAAGAAATAATGATAGAGAAAGGACTGGATGAGGACCAAATAAGTATTCCGGGAATGGATTTCTCAAGAAAAAGAATCAAAGAAATTAAAAACGAATTGTTTTTCCTCGGTAAGGAAGTTATAGAATAAAAATAGCTGCAACTTTTTCAAATCTTAACCGTCTTTTATATGCTATAAAGGGAGGATATTCACTTCGAGTGTCCTCCCTTACTATATAATTACACTGAACCTGACCATCATGTTAAAAACGATTATTAAACACAGCCTGAGATCTTTTAACCGTCAAAAGGTCTATTTTCTAATTAACCTACTTGGCCTCTCGGTAGGAATTGCTTCCAGTATACTTATAGCAACCTACATTAATCATGAGGCTGGCTATGATGATTTTAATGTAAATAAGGATCGAATATACAGGCTTATTCTTAATGGCAAAATAGGTGAGCAGGAGGTACTTGGAGCATTTACTGCTGCAGTAATAGGTCCGGCAATGCAAAGGGACTTCCCTGAAATAGAGGAATTCTGCCGACTAAATGGCTTTGGCACAACAAACTTCAGGTACGACAATAAAAATTTCGAAGAAAGAGACGTGCTGGAAGCAGACTCGTCCTTCTTCCGCTTCTTCAGTATTCCGCTGGTACATGGAAATATTAATACTGTATTAAACGAACCATATAAAGCTGTAGTCTCAGAATCATTTGCATCAAGGGTTTTCGGAGATGAATCACCAATCGATAAGGCTATACAGAGGGGCGATAATGAAAATTACTATACCATAAGTGGCGTTATGGAGGATTTCCCGGAGCAGAGTCACTTCGAAGCAGATGTGATACTTTCTTATATGACAAATCTCAGGTCGCAGAGTCCTGTCTGGCTGAATAATAATATCAGCACCTATTTCCTTTTAAATGAAAACTCATCACCGGAAACAATTAAGGAAAAAATTCCACAGATGGTTGTTGACAATGTTGGCCCTGAAGTAGAACAATTTTTTGATGCTACCATCGAAGAGTTCCTGAGTGCCGGTAACAGGTACACCTATGATCTGCAGCCTCTTTCAAAAGTTCACCTTGAACCGGAGATACAGCAATTATTCAAAGCTGCCGCAGATCCAAAGTACCTTTTAATTTTCGGGATTGTTGCCCTTTTGATTATTGTAATTGCATCAATCAACTTTATGAATCTCTCAACGGCACAATCTGCTAAAAGAGCAAGGGAAGTTGGACTGAAAAAGGTTGCAGGATCAACAAAGAGCATGCTCGTTTCCCAGTTCCTCTCAGAGTCACTGATCTTAACATTTATGTCGCTGCTTATTGCCGTTGTACTGGTTAAACTTGCACTACCATGGTTTAATGATATTCTGAATGCTGATTTCGGACTTGAATTACTTGGTACATGGTATACCATACCTCTCTTAATTCTACTGGCCCTGGTTGTTGGATTGTTATCCGGATCATATCCTGCCTTCCTTATTTCATCATTTTCTCCTCTAGAAGCATTCCAGAGCCAGAAAAAAAATACGGGTACAAATGGAAGGTTCAGATCTGCTCTTGTGGTAATACAGTTTGCAGCCTCAATTATACTGATTGTCGGTACAGCCATTATGTACAGGCAAATAGATTTTATGCTAAATAAGTATCCCGGTTACGACAAGGATCAACTCCTGGTTATTTCCAGGGCAGGAAGCCTTGACACAAGGGTGGAAGCTTTCAAAGACAGGGTAAAAGAATTACCGGGTGTTCTTAATATCTCGGCCTCAACTGCAGTTCCCAACAGGGATAATAACAATAATGGTTATGCCCTGGAGGGGAAACTTGATGAAACACTCTTACTTACAACCTGCTGGGCCGATTATGATTTTATCGACACCTATAAGATGGAAATAATCACCGGGAGGTTTTTCGACAGGGATTACCCGGCCGACATAGAGGGCTGCATTGTAAACGAAGCTATGTTGAAGGAGTACAATCTTGACGACCCTCTTTCACAGGTCATTCTCGCTCCGGAGGGTAATGGAGAATTCACCAGGATACCTGTAATCGGGGTTGTAAAAGACTTTTACCATTCCTCGCTTGACCAGAGAATCACTCCTTATATAATAAGGTTCAGAACAGAAGATTTCCAGTTCGGCTTTGTCACGGCAAAGCTTGCCGTCGGAGATCAGAGTGCTGCGGTAAATAAGATAGAAGAAATCTGGAAGGAATTCACAAATACCGAGTCGATGACCAGCTTCTTTATGGAAGATGAATTTGATAATATATACAGCCAGGAAAAACAAAGCTCGACCCTGACAGTTATTTTTGCTCTCTTTGCAATAATGGTTGCCTCTCTTGGTCTTTACGGACTGACTTCCTTCCTCCTTCTCCAAAGAACAAAGGAAATAGGAGTAAGAAAGGCAATGGGATCCTCAGTAAGCGGAATATTTATTCTTGTTATGAAGGATATTCTTATCCTGGTAACCATTGCTGCAGTAATAGGCAGCCCTGTAATATACTATATTGGCAACAAATGGCTTGAAAATTACTATTACAGGATAAATATCGGAGCAGGTGAATTTATATTCGGATTCCTGGTGGCAGTAATTATCGCACTGGTAACTATCAGCCTTAGAACATTTAAAGCGGCACGGGCAAACCCGGCAAAATCACTCAGGTATGAATAAGTAAATCAGGAGAGTCCCGGCTCCCTGCAAATTCAACCTGCCCAGCCCTCCCGATCGAGGCTCCTGTAATTTATTGCCTCTGAAAGGTGCATGGGCTGAATAGATTCAGATCCTTCAAGGTCTGCGATAGTTCGGGATACTTTTAATATCCTGTCGTAGGCCCTTGCAGAAAGTCCGAGTATCTCTATGGCATTTTTCAATAAGGCCCTTCCCTTATCTCCTGTTTCACAGTAGCTCTTTATATGTGAAGAATTCATCTGGGCATTGCAATAAATATCAGGCATATTCTTAAACCTGTCGGTTTGAACAGCCCTTGCCTTAATAACTCTCTCCCTGACAAAGGCCGATTTTTCAGACTCACCATTAGCCGACAGGTCATTAAAGGGAACCGGAACCACCTCAATATGAATATCTATCCGGTCAAGCAGCGGTCCCGATAATTTATTCAGGTATTTCTGAACCATCCCCGGCGAACAGACACAATCCTTCTCGGGATGATTGTAATAGCCGCAGGGACAGGGGTTCATAGATGCAACCAGCATAAAGCTCGCCGGGTAATCCACCGAGATTCGGGCTCTTGAGATTGTAATCGTCCGGTCCTCCAGTGGCTGCCTCATTACCTCAAGAACCGATCGTTGAAACTCAGGCAGCTCATCCAGAAACAAAACACCATTATGAGCCAGGGATATCTCTCCAGGCTGAGGATTGGAGCCTCCTCCGACAAGGGCGATATTGGATATTGTATGGTGAGGTGTTCTGAATGGACGGCAGGTCATAAGAGAAGCCTTTCCTTCTATCTTACCTGCAACAGAATGAATCTTGGTAGTCTCAAGTGCTTCTTCAATAGTTAGTGGTGGTACTATAGTAGGTAAACGGCGGGCCAGCATTGTTTTACCCGAACCCGGAGAACCAACCATAATAATATTGTGCCCTCCTGCTGCTGCCACTTCAAGGGCTCTTTTAACACTCTCCTGGCCTTTTACTTCGGAAAAATCTGCATCGTATATATTTGCGGTAGATCTGAAAATATCGTCAATATCTACCTGCAGTGCTTCAAATATCCTTATGCCATTAAGATGGTCTGTTACATCCTGAAGACTCTCCATTCCATAGACATTAATTCCCTTCACTACTGCTGCCTCTGGTGCGTTATCGAAAGGAACAATAATAGACTTAAAGCCTCTCTCTCTTGCTTTTAGTGCTACAGGCAGAACTCCTTTTACAGCCTTGAGACTCCCGTCAAGCGATAATTCGCCCATAAGAATATAGTCAGCCAGCTCCCTTTTCACCACATTCTCATTTGCGGCGAGTATGGCGATAGCAAGAGGCAGATCGAATGACGATCCTTCTTTTTTTGTGTCTGCAGGAGCCATGTTTATAAGTACCTGCTTACCGGGCCATTTTAGATTAATCGCCCTGAAAGAGGATTCTATTCTCTGCTGGCTTTCCCTTACTGCACTATCTGGTAGTCCGACAAGAAAAAACCTTACCCCGGGAGAAACATTTACTTCTATTGTAACTATAGACGCTTCAATACCGGATACGGTGCTGCTAAATGCCTTTACTAACATGCTAACTACGATTGCGAGTTTATTATTCCATTAGCAATTTAACTAAATATTGGGTCTTAATCAAGTAATGATAATATGAATATGGATATATGCTATAGAATATAACATACTGATTTAATAGTAAATGGATATTTCATATATTAGAAGATCACTAAAACTAATAGAATGCCTTTACGACAAGAAAACAAACCAATACTCCTGCTGATATTCCTGTTTTTATGTGCCGGTGTAGCCGGACAGGAAAGAGGTACCCAAAGCGATTCTCTAAAAGCAAATGCCATAAATATATTTATCGATTGTAATCATTGCGACATGAATTTTATCAGGCATGAGATACCTTATGTTAACTATGTTAGAGACGTTAAAGAAGCAGATGTTTATATTCTTGAGACCAGGCAATCGACAGGTAGCGGAGGTGACAGGTATACTTTCTACTTTTACGGGCAGGCTAAGTACGCTTCAATGGCCGATACACTCGTATATAACAGCGGGCCGGACAATACAAATGATATTACCCGGGAAGGCAGAACGCAGATGCTCAGGATGGGCCTAATGACTTATGTTGCAAAAACACCCCTCTACGACCAGGTTCGAATCGACTCAAAAATAAGTTCTGAAGAAGATGAAGTTATAGATAGATGGAATTCATGGGTCTTTGAAATTGACTTCGATCCTAATTTCGAAATAGAAGAATCCAGGAAAGAAATTGTATGGGAAAACTCTCTTATGGCTTCACGTATTACTCCTGAATGGAAAATGGAGTTTGAGTTCGACCAGGAATTCAGTGAAACAAAGATTATTGATGATGGTGAGTCTGAAACATTCTTTAAAAGGTACTGGTCGCAAAACAACCTTATTGTTAAGAGTCTGAACGAACATTGGTCGGCAGGCTTAAGATTTGACCTTACATCATCATCCTACAGAAATATTAAAAAAAGCTTCGACTTTACACCGGCCATAGAATATAATATTTTTCCCTATTCAGAATCCACACGACGCCAGCTAAGGGTACTTTACAGCATAGGGTATTCCTATAACGATTATATTGATACTACCATTTTCGGAATGGTAGAGGAAAATCTATGGGAGCAGCAAATTGATATTGCTTTCAGGGTGCAACAAAAGTGGGGTTCTGTAAATCTGTCACTTGAAGCATCAAATTTTCTGCACGATTTTTCTAAAAACAGGATTGAACTGGATGCTTCTGTAAGGATAAGGTTGCTTAAAGGTCTGTCTCTTCAAATAAGGGGTAGCGCTGCAGCCATCCATAACCAGCTTTATCTGGCCAAGGGAGACCTTTCCAGCGCCGACGTGCTACTGGAATTACAGGAAATGCAAACAGAATACAGCTTTGATGGGGGCGTAGGCTTTGTATATACCTTCGGTTCAATATATAATAATATAGTTAACCCGAGGTTCGGAAATTAAAGAGAGATTCTCAGATTTTCGTAAATTGAAAACAATTAGAACCATCTATAACTAAAAACCTCTGGTATGGATAGCAGAATTAAAGAACTCTACAGTGATTACAGGGCAGGTAATCTAAACAGGAGAAAATTTATTAAAAAACTTTCCCTCTATGTAGGAGGAACAACTGCCGCTCTTTCCCTACTGCCACTGCTGGAAGGCAATGCTGTCTACGGCGCGCCTGCTGCCACGGCTTTGCATACAGAAATGATAAGCTATAAGGGAAAAACAGGAGACGTAAGAGCCTTCCTGGCTATGCCTGAAACAAAATCAAAGCTTCCTACAGTTATTATAATACATGAGAATAAGGGACTGGTTACTCATATTAAAGATGTAACAAAGAGAATGGCTGCCGAAGGATTTATTGCACTTGCTCCCGATGCCAATTCACCTCTTGGAGGCACTCCCGAAGACGATCCTGCTAAGGGCGGTACTATGATGCGTGAGCTGAATGCTGAAGATACAGAAAAAGACTTTGTTGCTGCCGTGAAGTATCTGAAGAATCGCCCTGAATCTAATGGTAATGTAGGATGTACAGGCTTCTGCTGGGGAGGAGCTATGACCAACAAGGTAGCCGTGCAAGCGCCAGACCTGAAGGCTGCTGTTCCTTACTACGGCAGACAACCATCGGCAGAAGAGGTAAAAAATATCAAAGCATCTGTTCTGGCACATTATGCAGGTAACGATGAAAGGATAAATGCCGGTATAGATGACTTTAAGAAAGCTATGACCTCGGCCGGAGTTGAATTCCAGGTATTTGTTTACGAAGGCGCACAGCACGCCTTTAATAACGATTCCAATCCGGCAAGATATCATCCCGAAGCTGCAAAGCTGGCCTGGGAAAGGACAATTGCTTTCTTTAAGGAAAAGCTGGCTTAATAACTAAGCAGGATTATTTAAGCTTGCCACAACCTGAGCAAAGGGCTTAATATGCTTGAAAAAATTGAGATACCCGGGACAGAGGTAGTTAATCTTATTTGCCTCTCCCGGGATTTCTATTATCCGGTTTTTAGGACAGCCACCATTGCACATATCCAGAACCTCACACTGGCGACATTGACCGGGTAGTGTGCTTGATTTAAGACGGCCAAATTCTCTTAGTTGCTCACTGTCTAACATTTGAGCAAGGCTAAGTTTACCAATATTGCCCAGCAGCTTATCCGGATTAACATAATGATCACAGCAATAAACATTTCCATTCTTTTCCAGAACAGGGACTCCGCCACATTCCTTCCTCAAAATACAAAGGGAGTGTTCCTGCTTAAAGGCAGTCCTCATTGCCTCCTCGATAATCTGAATCTCAAGCTTGCCGATATCATTCTCTTTCCATTCCTCAAAAACACAGATAAGAAAATCTCCGAATATTTCCGGTTTAACAGACCACTCAGCCAGTTCGCCATTATCAGTCTGCTCTACAACGGGAAGGAAAGTGATATACTTTGCTCCCATATCTCTGAAGAAGCTATAAATTTCTTCCGGGTAAAGTGAATTATAATCGTTTAAAGTGCATAATATCTCGTTGCTTATCCCAAATTCCTTTAATATATTCCACCCCTTAATAACATCTTCAAAGCTCCCTGACTGCTTATTGTTTTTCCTGTACCTGTTATGATACTTTTCAGGTCCATCCAGGCTTAATCCGACTATAAAGCCATTTTCCTTAAGGAAGGCCCCCCAATCCCTTGTCAGCAAGGTGCCATTTGTCTGCATCCCGTTCAATACCTTCCTTCCCTCCTTATTAAACCTTTCCTGGATCCTGAGCACATCTTTATAGAAACCGAGCCCGGCAAGCATTGGCTCACCACCATGCCATGAAAAAAACACGGTTTCATCGGTGGTGGCTTCAAAATGCTGCTCAATATATTTTTCCAGAAGTTTGGAATCGATTATACTACCTGTTCCATAGCTTCCTGAATTATTATTTATATAGTAACAATAGCTACACCCCAGGTTACATTTTGAACCTACGGGTTTTGCAAATAATTGAAAATCTCGTCTGATCTTAGTCATTAGTTTTTCGAAGATAAGACTTAAATATATTATAATCTGCGGGCATTTCGGTATAGGTCTCTTCCCTGCTACTAACTCCCTCCAGTGAAGCTGGCATTAGTGGTACTACTCTTGTGCTTTCGTATACTGCATCAGGAAATTTTGCAGGATGGGCCGTTTCAAGTATCACTGCAGGCAAAGCTGCAGAATTACTATTTGCGATATAAGCATTATACCCTGCCCATGCCACTGCCCCATGTGGCTCAAGAAGGATACTGTAAGTCTTATACACCTCATCCATAATCTCCTTTGTCAGCTTATCGGAGATACTGAAGGAAGCCATATCCTGTTTTATCCTATTTATGTCGGGTGACTTTACAAGCCTGCCGGTCTCGTCCATTATTCCCCCATATAAATCGACCAGCCTGGCAAGGTTACTTGGATGACCTACATTCATGGCACTCGATATACAATTCCTGGAAGGCTCAATTTTTTGATATGTACCAGTTTTGAGAAAAAGTGGAAATTCATCATTCTCATTTACAGAGACAATAAACTTCTCCACTGGAACCCCCATCCGCGAGGCGATCAGTCCCCCTGTAAGGTTCCCAAAATTACCGGAGGGCACAGAGAATACTACCTTTTCTCCCGGCCCTGCTACCCTCGACCAGGCATAGAAATAATATACCGACTGGGGAAGCAATCGTCCAATATTTATCGAATTGGCAGATGAAAGATTTAATTCGAGGAGATCGCTATCAGAAAAAGCCCTTTTAACCAGAGCCTGGCAATCATCAAACTTTCCATCAACAGCCAGAACCCTGATATTTCCGTCTATTGTCGTCATCTGTTGCCTCTGCAATTCTGAAACCTCGTCGCGAGGAAATAAAACTATTACCTTAATCCTGTCCATCCCGCTAAAGGCATTTGCAACAGCACTACCTGTATCACCGGATGTGGCTGTAAGTATAGTAAGATCACCATCTTCCTTTTGAAGGAAATAGTTAAATAAACGAGACATTATCCTTGCTGCAAAATCCTTAAAGGAGGCTGTTGGTCCACGATCAAGCCTTAGGATGTGTAAGTTCCCTGTTACATTTTCAACAGGGATATCAAAATTATATGCCTCATCACAAAAGCTCCCAAGCACATCCTTTTCAATTTCTCCTTCAAGAAACTTCCATAGAACTGATGCAGCAATCTCACGATAGCTCATATCCCGGTATGACTCTAATTCCTTGCCCGACACAGAAGGTATTTGCAGGGGCATATACAGGCCCCGATCCATTGCCTGTCCGCTTAACAAAGCCCTTCCAAACCCCAGATTGGGAGCTTTATGCTTGCTTGAATAATATAAAATCCTGCTCATTGAATAAGCTTATTTAAATATCCAGGTTCTTACTCAATATAACGCTTCGGTAATTGGTAAAACTCCATTTATGATAAGCGACAAACCGGTATCCCTGCTTTTTCTTCCACTCAATATAATCGACGGCTTCCTCGGCATGATCGCTGGCAATTTCTTCTGCACCCTGTAAGATGGCAAATAATTCAACAAGGTCGATTAATCTTCGACCTATCCCCTTTGACTGGTAATCCGGATCTACTGCCAGTTGATTTGATTTTGCCACGCCGGGTTTATTAAACCACTCACTGCCCCTGCATTCCCACGGAGGCTTATAACTTATAGTACCGATAATTCTATTATCAGCGACTGCTACTATTGTATATGAATGTCTGAGTCTTTTTAAAGTATCTGCGCTGTCCTGCGAAACACCCTTATAATCGAGTCCTTCTTTCTTATATACAGTGTAAGCGCTGTTTATTAAGGCGGTAAGATCCTCAATTGAATCATTTTTGTTTAGAAAACGGTAAATTACTCCGTTAATTGTAAAGGGCAGAGGCAGCTGTCTCCTTAAGCTCCTGTCGATAATTGATAACCTTTTATAAGCTCTTTTCAGGCGGTCGATTAAATTCATTTTAAAGTATTTATTACAATATTAATTAATTTATCTATTCCTTATTTAATATAAATGATCATATTACATTTACAGGGTAAACTAAACAGCAGATAATGAAGCTTGCATTATTCTTACTTGCCGGTCGCGGGAGCAGGATCAGAACATATTCTGATGATATGCCCAAGTGCCTTATCGATATTGGTGGCAAACCAATACTGCATAGCATGCTCGATAAACTTGAGAAAAGCGGAGTTAAGAAAAGCATTCTGGTAATTGGATACTTAGGTAATAAGATTATTAAATCAGTTGGATATAGCTGGGGGGCTATGGAAATAGTATATGTAGAAAATAAAATATGGGAAACAACAAATAATATTTATTCTCTCTTCCTGGCCAATAGTCTGATAGATGAAAATTTTTACCTTCTGGAAGGAGATATTATTATTTCAGATGAAGCCTTTAATATGCTTAAAGCCGAGCCTGATTTTATGGCCGTAAGTAAGTGGCAGAAACACCTCGATGGTACAATGGTGGGCCTGAAAGCCGGTATGGTAGAGAAATTCTTTCTGAAAAAAGACCTTGAGCCTGACATTAATATCCGGAAACTTTTTAAAACAGTAAATATATATGGTCTTAATATCGACAACTACAAAACATTAATTCAGCCTGAAATGGAAAGAATAATTGGCAGTGGTGAGACTGGTCTATATTACGAGAAGGCCTTTGCCAATCTGGCAAACTCCGGGAAATTAAAATTCAGGGCCATAGATTTTAGTTTATATAAGTGGGCAGAGGTTGATAATGAAAACGACCTTGAATATGCCAGGAATCTTTTTAACAACTAGGCAAGAATCTCCCTCACGCTGCAATCGGAGGTTCTGAAGTCCCACTCCTTAACAGGTATACGCCAGTCTTTTCCGTAATGCTCTTCAAGATATCCTTCACAATCTGCAGGGACCGAAAAGTTATAAGCTGCAAATTTCACTCGCGATAACTCACTGTAGAACCTGTGTGGTACAGCCTTTAAGACCGGAGGATTCAAGCCTACCGTCCATTGATATTCATCCCCCACTCTTTTCTTTAAAAAAATATCCAGCAATATATCTTTCTTTACCCTTGCAAACAGGTTAATGTGTTTAACCTTTATTATCCTTACATCTCCCTCTTTAAAGCAGGCCATATCACGCTTATAGTACTTTACCCTTACCAGGTAACCCCGCAAACGAAGTCTCCATAATGCTTTTAACAGACGATCCTCGTACTCCCTTGTAACTGTAATATCAAGGTCATTATCCCATGGCAAAAGACGGTTTTCGCGTACTACACCAAGCAGAGTTCCAGCCTCAAGCAGATAAGGAATACCAGCTCTGTCGAGTGAACGACAAACTTTTCGCAGCATGCGAACAGCATTCCGGCCCTTTCTACCTTCAAGTGTTAAATCTCCTGCCATGGTACTTTACCCTTGCCCAAATTTATAAAGAAATTTCCTTAAATTTTTTCTATTTAAAATAAATACATTAAATTTGACCGCGTGGTTAAACCTTTTGGTTTATCCATAATGTTAAAGAAGGAGGTTAATATTATGACAAAACAGGATAAGTTAACAGAGGAAAAAATATTCTCTGCCGCAACACTTGAATTTGAAGAGAAGGGAATGGAAGGAGCAAGAATGCAGGATATTGCAGACAGGGCCGGAATAAACAAGGCACTTCTTCACTACTATTTCAGATCGAAGGATAAATTGTTCTTAGCTGTATTCGATAAACTGGCCGATAAAATGTTTAAAAAATTCGCCGGTATTTTTGAGACAGATCGTCCCATAGAAGAAAAGATGCAATACTTTTTTGTAGAGCATATTTCTTTTCTCGAACGTAACCCCAGGCTGCCAATGTTTATTTTAAGGGAGATTAACAGAAATCCGGAATTACTTGATAAATTTCTGAGTCGGATAAATCTTTCAAAAATAAAGGATGGTATGAGTAAAACGCTTACAGAAAACTCCATTCCTGAAGAGCATCTGGGTCATCTGCTTGTGTCTGTAGTCTCACTGAGTGTCTTCCCGGTCCTGGCAAAACCCATAATAAGCGGTATACTGGAACAACAGGATATTGATTACAAAGAATTTATTCAGCAACGCAAAGAGTTCTCTCCCAAATTTATAATGAGCATAATAAAAAGTATGGGCGAGGATATAGATTTAAAAACAGAATAAAATGAAAAAATCAGGTTTATTACTTCTTACTATATTAATTGTTCAGAGCCAGTTAATAAATGCACAGGAAGCAGTAACACTGCAGGCTTGCTATCAGAATGCCCTTATATCCCATCCCTTTGCACAGGAGAAACAAATCCAAAAGGAGTTATGGGAAATCAAGGATCAGAACCTTTCAACATCATGGTATCCAGATATTAATGCCGGGGCAAATTTTCTGTATAACACAAATATAGCAGACCTTTCTGATGCGCTTGCGGGAATTCCTGTACCGGGTATAAGCGACAACATTGGAAGCATGCCTCATGATCAGTATAAATTTACTATTGATCTTAAGCAGATAATATGGGATGGGGGAGCAATAAAAAATAGCAGGCAGCTTGAGGAGCTAGGTCTACAGCTCAGCGAACAGGAAATTGAAATAGAACTGTATAAAGTAAGGGAAAAAGTCAACTCTACATTTTTTGGACTTATCCTGCTTAAAAGGCAAAAAGAGTTACTAAACAGCTACCTTATTCTTTTTGAGAACAGAATTAGTAGCATGGAATCAGCAATAGAAAACGGAATGTTGTTACCCGTCGACAAAAATTCTATTCTTGCAGAGCAAATAAAACTAGGGCAGCAGCTAAAAGAAACCGAAATTAAAATTTCTGCATTTTGTGCTCTGCTATCGGATCTGACCGCTAGAGAGATTGTGCCCACAACAGAACTATTATTACCTGATATAAGTCTTAAAAGAGATCAGGATATTAAAAGACCTGAGCTCCTTGGTCTGGATTTTCGTATTAAACAACTCGAGGCAGGAAAATCATTAATAAAAAGTAGTCGTATGCCAAAAGCATTTGGCTTTGCTACTCTTGGATACGGCTCGCCACCAGGAAATAATTTTTTTACCGATGAATTTGGGACCTATGCTGTAGTTGGGGCAGGTATAAGCTGGAAAATACTCGACTGGAACAACAGCAAAAGAGAAAGGCAGAAAATTGAACTGAACAAAACATTAATTGGCAACCGAAAAAACGACCTTGAAAATAATATTAACAGGTCTCTATTAAATAAATACTCTGAAATACAGGCCTACACCACGATGCTTGAAAGCGACCGGGAACTTATTGCTATAAGAAAATCAATAAGCTTAGCCAGCGAATCGCAATTAAATAATGGGTCGATTACATCCACCGAGTACTTAAGTGTTCTGAACCTGGAAAAAGAAGCTATTCTGTCTCAGAATATCCACCAGGTCAATCTAATAAAATCACAGGTTGAATACCTGAATATTTCAGGAAATGAAATTAAGTAACTAAAAACAAGATACGATGAAAAAGTCTCTAGCTCTTTTTATTATAACAGTTTTTCTCTTCTCATCCTGCAACAACAGGGAGGATGAGGCTGATGCCTGGGGAAATTTCGAAGCAACCGAGGTACTTATATCTGCCGAAAGCAATGGCAAGATTATCGCCTTCGCTGTGGAAGAAGGAATGATCTTATCAGAAAATAAGCTGGTAGCTATAATAGACACTACGCTTTTCTCAATGCAATTAGATGAAATAGGATTATCTGAAAAAACAATAAGCTCAAACATAAGTACAATCTCTTCGCAAAATGATATCCTCAAGCAGCAGATCTCTAATCTTGAAATAAATATCTCCAGAGTGAAAAATATGCTTAAGGATCAGGCAGCAACACAAAAACAGTATGACGATCTGCTCGGACAAAAGGCCGTTATTCAGAAACAAATAGAATCCAACAATAGTCGTAAAGCTACCGTTGTTAGCGAACTGGCTGTTCTGGAATCGAAAAAAGAACAATTAAAGGAAAGAATATCGAGATGCTATATTCTGACTCCCTCGAAAGGCACCCTTATTCAGAAATATGCAGAAAAAGGAGAGATTACATCAGCGGGCAGACCTCTTGTGAAGATTGCTGATCTGAGCACAATAAAGCTAAAGGTATATATAAGCGGATCCCAGCTGGCTGAAGTAAAAACAGGAGATATTTGCAGGGTAAGGATTGACAAAGGTGAATCTGAATATTATAATTACGATGGCCAGATAATTAAAATCTCTGATAAAGCAGAGTTTACCCCAAAAATTATCCAGACAAAAGAAGAAAGAGTAAGCATGGTCTATGCTCTTACTATCGCTGTCGAAAACGATGGCAGGATAAAAAGTGGCATGCCAGGAGAAGCAATATTTAGGAAGGATAAATAATGCCTGATATAATACGGAATAGGACCTGAGATGATAGAAGCCATAAATATCAGTAAATCTTTCAAGGACACCCTTGCGCTGGATAATCTTAGTTTTTCAATAGAAGATTCCGAGCTCTTTGGCTTTATTGGTCCGGATGGTGCAGGTAAGACCACCCTTTTCAGGCTTATTACAAGCCTACTCCTTCCCGATAAAGGAAATATAAGTATTATGGGCCTTGACATAGTAAAAGACTATAAAGAACTAAGGAAACATATCGGATATATGCCTGGTAGATTCAGTCTCTACCAGGATCTTACAGTCGAAGAAAACCTAAAATTCTATGCCACGGTTTTTGGAACAAAGATCGAAACGAATTATCACCTTATAAAGGATATATACTCACACATTGAACCATTCAGGAAAAGACTGGCAGGTAAATTATCGGGCGGGATGAAGCAAAAGCTGGCCCTGTCATGTGCCCTGATTCATGCTCCCAGGCTGATAGTGCTTGACGAACCCACAACAGGAGTTGATGCAGTTTCCCGCAGCGAATTCTGGGAAATGCTGCAAAACCTGAAAAAAGAAAATATTACCATAATTGTTTCCACACCCTATATGGACGAGGCTGATCGATGCGACAGGGTTGCCCTGATCCAGGATGGATCAATACTGAAAGTTGATAAGCCATCGCGTATTCCGGATAAATACGGGTCGAAACTATTTGCTGTTTCGGCAGACAAAAGGTATAAGCTAATACAAACACTCCGGGAACATAAACGAATTGAAAGTGTAAATGCCTTCGGTGATTCTGTTCATATAACTTTTATTGATGACAGGATCGACAAAGATCTTGCCACAGACCTTGAAACCGCGGGATTGGAAAAGGTTTTAATCGAAGAGATCAAGCCAGGTATTGAAGATACATTTCTTAAACTTATTGAGAAGAATGGAGTCAGATAATAATGCCATAGTAGTCAGGGACCTTGTTAAGAAGTTTGGCTCTTTCGTGGCAAACAACAACTTGAACTTTGAAGTAAAGAAAGGTGAAATATTTGGTTTTCTCGGAGCCAACGGTGCAGGTAAGACAACTGCAATACGAATACTTGTAGGGCTTTCTTCTCCTAGCTCAGGGGATGTTATAGTTGCTGGATATAATGTTGCCAGGCATCCGGAGAAAGTAAAAAAACATATTGGTTATATGTGCCAGAAATTCTCACTCTATGAAGATCTGACTGCCGAAGAAAATATAAGGCTCTACGGAGGAATATATGGTCTATCCAAAAAAGAAATACTGCAAAAGAGCGAAGAGCTTTTCTCCAAACTCAACTTTAATAAATACCGTAAAAAACTAATCGCAGATCTCCCACTTGGTATGCGTCAGAAACTGGCTTTTTCTGTTGCTGTATTTCATAATCCCGAAATAGTATTCCTGGATGAGCCAACAGGAGGAGTTGATCCTATAACAAGAAGACAGTTCTGGGAAATGATCTACGAAACTGCCTCTAAAGGTATCACAGTATTTGTTACAACTCACTATATGGATGAAGCTGAGTATTGTGATCGTATCTCAATTATGGACGAAGGAGAGATAGTAGCACTCGATACTCCTGAAAACCTGAAAAGAAAGTACCACTCAAAATCCGTTGAGGAGCTATTTATAAAAATAGCACGACCGTAAAAGTTTATTTGCCATGAAAAGATTTATCGGCTTCGTAAAAAAAGAATTCCTTCACATTTTCAGAGATGTGAGAACGATGATAATCCTGTTTGGCATACCTGCAGCACAAATAATTATTTTCGGTTATGCAGTAAGAACTGAAATAAAAAATGCCGGCATTGCAGTAGTCGACCTGGCAGAAGATGAAATTACAGGTGAGATAATAGCCAAACTGGCTTCTTCAGATTTCTTTATATTAAAAGATAAGCTGGAATCCATAGACCAGATAGATAAAGCATTCAAAAGAGGAGATATCAAGGAAGTCGTAATATTTGAAGATAATTTTGGCAAAAACCTGGTATCAGGCGGGAGGGCCGAATTAAGTATTATAGCAGATGGCTCCGAACCAAATACAGCGAACCTGGTAACAAATTATACCAGATCAATTGTAAATGACTATATGGCTGAATATAATCAGATACAAGATAGCGGAGCCTCACAAATTATTCCAGAGGTAAAAATGTACTACAATCCCAACCTTCAGAGTCAGTTTATGTTTGTTCCGGGTATTATAACTCTTGTGCTTGTACTTATCTGCGCATTAATGACATCTGTAACAATAACCCGGGAAAAGGAGTTTGGTACCATGGAGGTGCTTCTTGTATCACCACTTAAGCCTCTCCATATTATCCTGGGAAAGGTAACTCCATATTTCTTCCTGAGCATTATAGACCTGGGAATTATCCTTGCCCTGTCGTGGTGGGTATTCGACCTTCCGGTGCAGGGAAGCATTGCCCTGCTGCTACTTGTTACAACAATATATATACTACTTGCTCTTACCCTTGGTATACTTATATCGATAGTATCAAGCAATATGCAACAGGCAATATTTATATCACTGGTTGGGATGATGCTACCAACAGTTTTACTGTCAGGTTTTATCTTTCCTATAGAATATATGCCTGAAATATATAATTACATAACCCTTATAATGCCCCCGAGATGGTTTGTAACTGTGATTAAGAATATAATGGTTAAGGGAACAGGAATAGCTTATATCTGGAAGGAAATGCTCATTCTTACAGCAATGCTGATTTTCCTGATAGTGGTAAGTGCACGTAAATTTAAAATCAGACTGGAATAGATAACAAGATATAAATGAGAACTATATTTTACCTGATCAGAAAAGAATTTATCCAGATATTCCGTAATAAGTTTATCTCGAAGGCGATCTTTGGAATACCAATAGTACAGCTGCTTGTACTTGTTCCTGCAGTAACCTTTGAAATAAAAGATATCAGGTTGTGCATTGTAGATAAGGACCTTTCACCGGTTTCCAGAGAAATTACATCTAAACTCCAGGGATCAGATTTTTTTATAATCTCACAGTCAACATTCAGCGAAAAAGAAGCCAGCAGCTTTCTTCATGCCAATAAATGTGATATAGCGCTGATTATCCCTGAAAATTTCTCTCGTAATCTATATACAGAAAACCGGGCAGGTGTAATGGCCCTTGTAAACGCTATTAATGCATCATCAGCCCAGCTTGCATGGGCTTATACCACAGGCATTCTGAGAGACTATAACGCAGAACTGCTGATGGAAAATATTCACAGCAAACCACTAAAACCCCAGCCTTCTATTAATATAAATAATCGCTTCTGGTATAATTCGACTCTGAACTACAGGTACTATATGCTGCCCGGGGTTCTCGTTATACTGGTAACCGCAATCGGCCTTCTGCTGGCAGGACTAAATGTTGTTAAAGAAAAAGAAGCAGGAACTATAGAACAAATAAATGTTACACCAATACGCAAATACCAGTTTATAGTTGCCAAACTTGTTCCTTTTCTGATAATTGGCATAATTGACCTGGCTTTTGGTCTTTTACTTGGCAAAATTTTCTTTAATATACCCTTCGAAGGTTCACTATTATTGCTTTTTGCATATGCCACATTATACCTTATAGCTGTTCTGGGTCTTACCCTTTTCTTTTCAGCAATATCTTCAACCCAGCAACAATACCTTTTCGTAATATTCTTCATCCTGATGATATTTGTCTTAATGAGCGGAATATTTACTCCAGCTGAAAGCATGCCGCATTGGGCTCAAAAATTTAATACTGTAAACCCTGCTGCTTATCTGATGAGGGTTATCCGCATGGTAATGCTCAAAGGATCAGGACTGAAAGACATTATGCCTGATGTCAAAGGGATAATAGCTATTGGAGCAGTAAGCTTAAGCCTGGCAATTTTAGCATATCGTAAAACAGCATAAAAAAGCTGGAGATGGCTGCTATCATTTTAAAAGCAGACTGGTTTTAACAGGCCAGTGGTCGGAAATAAATATTGAATCTTTCTTAATCTTAAGAATTTCGTGGGTGTAAACGACTGTTCCTTCCTTTACAAATATATAATCAATTCTGCCAGATCCTTCGTCCTTATCAGTAAACCCATTATAGGTATCAATAGGCCCTGTTATATCTGTTCCCAATATATTAAAACTGTCATTTATAGTATTCGAATTGCCAGAAATTAGTTCTTTATAAGCCTGGCTGTCAGGGCTCATATTAAAATCGCCACAAATAATGAAATTTTTATCCCCCGCAATAAGTTCAACCTGCCCTGAAAGAATGCGGGCACTCATTATCCTTGCAGAATCTGACATATGGCTGAAGTGGGTATTAAAGAAATACAATTCGCTACCCGTAAAATTATCAAATAGTTTAACCCATGTAACTATTCTCGGTAAAACTGCTCCCCAGCCTTTACTGCCAGGAATTGAGGGTGTTTCAGATAACCAGAATGTATTATGGTCTATAAGATTAAACCTTTCTTTATTATAGAATACCGGTGTCATTTCACCAGCTTTAAGTCCGTCGCTTCTGCCTGCCGTAACAGAACCATAAGAGCCAAGCAGAGAATCAATATATTCATACTGATGCCAGAGGACCTCCTGCAAAGCAAATAATTCAGCTTGTTCACCGATAAGAAAATCTGCAACTATATCCCTGCGTGCCATCCATTCATTGTCTCCATCAGCAGGATTATCATAACGAACATTAAGGGATATAACATCCAGTCTTAAACCATCTGAACATGAAAGTAAAAACAGGATGGGGACAAAAAATAATAGATTCCTTCTCATATTAATTTCTTTAATTCCCTAAGATAATAAACTTAAGTCACTACAGGCACTTTAGGCACTTTAGGCACTTCTTCTTATCTTTAAACCGGCAACCAATACTTTAGCAGATGAATTCCAGGATCAAAAACAGACTCAGATCAATAATATTTGAAACAGATACCACAGGCGGAAAAATATTCGACGTTTTCTTAATAATTGCCATTGTGCTAAGCGTAGTTGTAGTAATACTTGATTCTGTCCCGGAACTGAGCCAAAACAATCATAGGTTTTTTGTGCTAATTGAATGGATAATTACTTTTATTTTCACTTTAGAATATTTGCTCAGGGTTTTTATATCCAGAAAACCACTTAGTTATATATTCAGCTTCTATGGCATTATTGACCTGCTGGCCACAGTACCTTCCTACCTTGGAATATTATTTACAGGGGGAGCCAGCCTGCTTGTATTCAGATCGCTGAGGTTGCTGAGAATATTCAGGGTTTTTAAACTATCACGATATACTTCAGCCGGCTATGTTTTGAGAAAATCATTGAATGCCAGTAAGGCTAAAATTGGCGTCTTCCTTACTGTTGTAACAACAGCTGTTATTATAATTGGCACTATTATGTACCTGGTAGAAGGATCAGCAAGTGGCTTCACAAGTATTCCAAAAGGAATATACTGGACCATCGTTACTATCACAACAGTCGGTTATGGAGATATTGCACCCCTGACTGGTTTTGGTCAGTTTATTGCAAGCCTGACCATGCTAACTGGCTATGCAATTATTGCAGTTCCGACAGGCATTGTTACTGCAGAAATCAGCGAGCAAAACAGACTTATAAGAAAGGAAAAAAGAAATACTACAACATGCAATACCTGTCTTAATGATGATCACGATAATGATGCAAGGTATTGTAAAAACTGCGGAACCGAACTCCCTGTCAAATAACTTACCGTCTTTGCCCTTAGCCTGATTTTTTCCTATCTTTGAAAAAAACGTAGAGAGATGGGAGTACCAGGATTATTCAGACAGTATAAACCGAAAGGTTTCAACATGATTCCGCGCTATTATGACCCGGAAAAGGAAAGGCGTGAGGAAAGAATTAAGAGGATAAAAATGGAACTGGGAATCAAGGATGACGATCAGAGCAATGACTTCGTTCCTACCATTCAGAGAGGTTCTATGTCAAACTATTTCAGGCAAAAAACACGTAAAGTACAGAAATATACTCTGATCAGAACGGTGGTAATAATTATGATACTTGGTCTAATTGCCTATTTTATTATCTACGTATAACCATATCCCCCAATGCCTGACCATATTAAGTTATTACCGGATTCGGTAGCTAACCAGATTGCTGCAGGAGAGGTCATACAGCGACCTGCATCATTAATTAAAGAATTGATTGAAAACTCTGTCGATTCTGGTGCCGGTATGATAAGGGTAATTATTAAAGATGCCGGCCGCTCACTGGTACAGGTAGTAGACGATGGGAGCGGCATGTCGGAGACTGATGCAAGACTCTGTTTTGAGCGGCATGCAACCTCCAAAATTAAATCAGCCGAAGATCTTTTCTCAATATATACCAAGGGATTCAGGGGTGAAGCCCTTGCTTCAATTGCCGCAGTTGCAATGGTTGAGCTCAAAACCAGGTTAAACAAGCAGGAGCTCGGAACACTTATTGAGATAAAGGGATCAAAAGTTGAAAAACAGGAGCCGGTAAGCTGCCCTGAAGGAACAAGCATTGCAGTTAAGAACCTCTTTTATAATATACCTGCCAGAAGAAAATTTCTTAAATCTGATAATACCGAACTAAGGCATATTATAAATGAATTTGAAAGGGTTGCTATAGCACATCCTGGTATAAAATTTAATCTCTTCAGCAACGAAAAGGAGATCTTTAATCTCCCTGCTACCAATATCCGGCAGCGAATTATCTCTCTTTTTGGCAAGAACATAAACAGCTCACTGGTAAATATCAACACTGAAACATCTCTGATAAAATTATCCGGGTTTATAGGCAAGCCGGAATATGCAAGAAAAACTTTTGGAGAACAGTACTTCTTTATTAATCAGAGGTACATGAGGCATCCTTACTTTCATAAAGCTCTTATGGAGGCCTACGAAAATATACTCTCGCCAGAAACAATCCCATCCTATTTCATATTTATGGAAGCTGATCCCTCGTCCATAGATGTAAATATTCATCCTACCAAAACCGAAATAAAATTTGAAAATGAGAGGATGATATGGCAAATACTACATGCTTCGGTAAGAGAAGCTATTGGGAAGTTTAATATTTCACCCTCTATTGACTTCAATAGTGAAGGTATTATTGATATTCCGCCGGCAGGAGGAGGAATAACAGCAAGTCCTGAAATTCAAATTAACCCCGAATTCAATCCCTTCTCCGGGGATGAAACTTATCAAAGACCCGGTATTGCCTTCGACGGCGAAAAAAAATCAAACCTCGACAACTGGCAAAAACTGTACAGCGGATTTGAATCGGAAAAAAGGGAACAGAGTGATGGCACCTTATTTAAAGACACTCCGGGAGCAAGCATTATACAGGTAAAAAACAGGTACCTACTATGCCAGGTAAAATCAGGCTTAATGCTTATAGACCAGAAAAGAGCACATGAACGCATCCTGTACGAAAAATACCTTGCTTCAACGAATAACAGTTCTTATCCCTCACAGAAAACCCTCTTTCCAAAATCCATTGAACTTGATCAGGCTGATATTGCTGTACTCTCGGAGATGGAAGAAGACCTGAAAAATATGGGCTTCGAAACAGCTTACCTGGGAAATAATTCTGTTTCTATAAATGGATACCCTGCAGATGCAAAGAATGACAATCCGGCCGAGATGCTGGAAATACTTATCCAGGAATATAAATCAACTCAGCAGAGTCCAGACCAGGAAAATAACGAAAGGGTAGCTATATCGCTTGCACGAGCAACAGCAATTCCATACGGTCGGCATTTAACAGGTGAAGAGATGCAGGAGCTATTTGATACTCTGTTTGCATGCTCAACACCAAATTATTCACCTTCCGGCAAAGCTATTGTCACTATTATTACTCTTGAGGAACTTGACAAACGGATGAAATAACAATTTCTGACAATATGTCGTTTAGATATTATATTTGTTTCTTTGGAACGACAATTGTATGAATTATAAAAAATATATTAATAATAGATGATTAATTACGGAAGAGGATTCGGGAGTATTCCCCCGGTAACAAAAAACCTGATTCTTATTAATGTCCTGATGCTGGTTATTTCTTTTACGGCAGGGTCATTATTTAATATAAATCTAAACCATGTGCTGGGACTGTATTTCCCAAAATCGGAATATTTCAGACCTTACCAGGTGGTGACTCACATGTTTATGCATGGCGGACTTACCCATCTCTTTTTCAATATGTTTGCTCTTTTCATGTTTGGAAGAGTTCTTGAAAGTGTCTGGGGTCCAAAACGCTTCTTTATATACTATATGGTTACCGGACTGGGTGCTGCACTAATACATGAAGGGGTTAACGCAATTCAGTATTATAATTTAGTCAGTCAGCTTTCAGATGCACAATTGAGCCTGGTGCTTGGTGAAGGACACAACGTTATAATGCGAGGTCAAAACTACGTTGATGCTGCATCCGGTTCAATAAATGCAGTTTTAAATGTCCCGACAGTTGGTGCTTCGGGAGCCGTTTTCGGCATCCTCCTTGCATTTGGAATGCTTTTTCCCAATACCCAGCTATTTCTTCTCTTCCCCCCGATTCCGATTAAGGCAAAATATATGGTTATAGGATATGGAGCTCTTGAGCTATACCTTGCTATTACCCAGCCTGGAAGCGGAATAGCCCATGCGGCTCATCTTGGAGGAATGTTATTCGGATTCGTCCTTATCAAGTATTGGAGAAAAACAACCAATACCCTATACTGATAATGCAACTAATAAATGATATAAAAAGCCAGTTCAAATCAGGCAGCAGTCTGATGAAATTAATCTATATTAATTCTGGTATCTTCCTGATTATCTTAGTTGTCCAGATATTTGCCTTCCTCTTCAGGGCACCAGAAATTACACAAACAATAATAAGCTACATAGCTGTCCCTGCATCTCTTGAAGAGCTGCTTAGAAAGCCATGGACTGTTGTTAGCTATATGTTTCTGCACGAAGGATTCTTCCACCTTCTCTTTAATATGCTCTGGTTATACTGGTTTGCAAGAATTTTTAATCAGTATTTCGATCAGCGCAAGCTGGTTTCATTGTATTTACTGGGCGGACTGGCCGGAGCTCTCCTCTATATAATCTCATTTAACTTTTTCCCGGCATTCACTGATGTTATAGATATATCAATTGCTATGGGGGCTTCTGCCTCAGTAATGGCTATTGTTATCGCCACAGCCACCTATGTGCCAAATTATAATATTAACCTCTTTCTGCTGGGCCAGGTTAAGCTAAAATATATGGCAATAGGTATATTACTGCTTACATCGGTGTTCGACTTTTCAGTCAATACAGGTGGAAAGATTGCTCACCTGGGAGGCGCAGCACTGGGTTACTTCTATGCCCTGCGACTAAAACAGGGATCAGACCCCGGAGTATGGATAAGCAAGCTGCTGGCAGGAATAAGCGGATGGTTTAAACCGCGCGAGAAGATGAAAGTCACACATAAGAAAAACATGAGCGACTTTGAGTACAACAAAGCCAGGGTAGTACACCAGGAACAAATCAATAAAATCCTTGAGAAAATATCAAAGGGAGGATATGAGAGTCTGACAAGCGAGGAAAAAACACTTCTTTTCAAGGAGAGCCAGAAGAAATAAATAAGATAAATATTTCCTTATTCTATCTCATTATTAATTTTTCGGGTTATTTTTGCACCATAAAAAGGGCCAATTGCGAAAACTAACAAAAAAAATATTTACCTGGGCTAATATTGCTGTTGCAATATCCCTCCTATTATCCTATCTGGCAGTGTTGGTCAATCCCGAAAAGCTCACTCTTCCTGCTTACTTCGGACTGGCTTATCCTTATCTGCTTTTACTTAACCTGATTTTTATTATTCTCTGGGGGGTAAAACTAAAGAAAGAAGTTCTTATAAGCGCTGTAGTCATTCTACTTGGCCTAAGCCATATGAATAACTACATTCAGTTTGGTAAAAAGAAGAGGGGCGATTTTGATTTCTCAATAGCCAGCTATAACGTAAGATTGTTTAACCGGTGGGAAGAAAATGATAAAACAGAGGTGCAGATAATTGCCCTTCTTGAACAGGCCCTCCCTGATATATTATGTTTCCAGGAGTTCTATCCGACTTACGGCGTAAGGAATGTTGAATTTACATTTGTAGATGCACTTGATCCGGATTACTTTTTTCATATGAAACTCCTCGACGATTCCGGGAAAAAGTCACCGGGCATACTTACCCTTTCTAAATACCCGATTGTGTCATCTGGAGATATTGTACACCCTGGAGCTTCCAGCCTTACAATATTTACAGATATTGCCATTGGAAGCGATACTATAAGAGTATATAATAATCATCTGCAATCTTTCAGACTACGAAGGATGGAACACTCACTTCTTGAAGAATTTACAGAAGGAAGTGATACAGAAAGAATGAATGAAATAATATCTCTTTCAAAATCGCTTAAAAAAGGATTTGTAGAAAGAGCCGGGCAGTCTAGGATTGTTAAAGATCATATAAATAACTCACCTTACCCTGTTATTGTTTGTGGCGACTTCAACGACACCCCGGTATCGTATTCGTACCGAAAAATGCGTAAGGGACTGAACGATGCCTTTGTCGATTCAGGTACCGGGGCCGGTTTTACATATAAGGATAAATACCCATCCAACAGGATCGATTATATTCTATATAACGATTACTTTAAATGTGAGGGCTTCGAACTGGTAAGGGTAAACTATTCAGATCACTATCCAATTGCAGGTTTTTTCTCATTTAAGGATTAAAAAGGTAGTTTCCTGAGATCCACATTACCTCCCGAAAGTATCATACCTACCCTTTTACCAGAGAAAACATCCGGATTATTTATTACTGCTGCCAGCACAGTTGCAGATGAAGGTTCAACAATTATTTTCATTCTTTCCCAGATAAGTTTCATTGCCTTAATAATTGCATCCTCATCCACCGTAAAAATATCGTCAACCTTATCCCTGATAATGCTGAATGTCAGCTCGCTCAGAGTAGTAAGAAGTCCATCCGCTATTGTTACCGGGGAGTGATCACGCACCAATTCGCCTGAATAAAATGACCTGCTTGCATCATCTGCCCCAAGTGGTTCTGCTGCATATACCTTAACTCCAGGCTTAAGTCCCTTTACTGCTGTTGAGGTACCACTTAGCAGTCCACCTCCACCTACAGGACAAATAACAATATCCAGATTATCAACATCTTCCATCATTTCAAGAGCTGCTGTTCCCTGTCCGCATATTACATTAAAATTATCATAGGGATGAATAAAACTTGCTCCCGTTTTATCGATAATCTCTTGTGCAGTGGATATTCTTGCAGAGAGAGTTGGCTTGCAAAAACTTATTTCTGCTCCATAGGAAGCTACTGCCGTTTTCTTTACCTCAGGTGCTGTTGATGGCATTACAATATATGCTCTTGTGCCCGCCTGACGCGCAGCCAGTGCCAGAGCGGCCGCATGATTACCGGAGGAATGAGTTATAACCCCTTTTGACCTGCCTTTAGCAGACAGCTGCATTATGGCATTTGTTGCTCCCCTGAACTTAAATGCACCTACCTTCTGAAAATTCTCACATTTAAAATATAATTCTGAGCCGGTAAGTGAGTTTAGCTGGGAGGAAGTTAGTACAGGTGTTCTGTGAATAAAGGGACTGATCCTCTTGTAGGAATTCCGGATATCCTCTAAAACAGGAAAGCTTATATCTTCCATAGTATTAAAATAATTAATGCTAAATGTACAAAAAAAGGCTGCTTCAAAGAAGCAGCCAATCTTATAATCTTATAATCTTATAATCTTAAAATCTTGTAGTCTTATAATCTTAAAATATACTGTATGCAACAGTCAGTCCTGCCATAACAACAGAAACCATGGTCATAAGCTTAATCAGAATGTTAAGTGATGGACCTGAAGTGTCTTTAAAAGGATCACCAACAGTATCACCAACAACGGCTGCATGGTGAGCATCTGAGCCCTTACCTCCGAAGTTTCCTTTCTCAATATACTTCTTCGCATTATCCCATGCTCCACCTGCATTATTTAGCATCACTGCAAGTGTGAAACCAGCCGTTAAGGCTCCTACCAGAAGACCTATAACACCACCAACACCCATCAGTACACCAACAAGAACAGGAACAAAAATTGCGATCATTGAAGGAACAACCATCTCCCTTTGAGCACCCTTGGTTGATATGGCCACACACTTTGCATATTCGGGTGTTGCCTTCCCTTCGAGAATTCCGGGTATATCTCTGAACTGACGACGTACCTCATCAACCATAGCACCGGCAGCCCGGCCCACAGCCTTCATAGTCATTGCACAAAATACAAATGCCATCATAGCTCCAATAAAGATTCCACCAAGAACGATGGGATTAAAAAGAGATATATTATAGGCAGTAACAAAGTCATCAATATGAGCACTTGCAATTTGTACAGCTCTCTGACCTTCTTCAACAGCTGGCACATTATCATTATAAAAAAGAATATTACCAATCTGTTCAAATCCCTCAATACTTTTATCTGCCAATCTTCCCAGCCATAGTCTGACTTCTTCCATATATGCCGCAAGAAGGGCCATAGCTGTAAGTGCAGCTGATCCGATAGCAAATCCTTTACCCGTTGCCGCTGTAGTATTACCTAATCCGTCAAGAGCATCTGTTCTTTCTCTGACTTCCGGTGGTAATTCAGACATTTCTGCATTTCCTCCTGCATTATCAGCAATAGGTCCGAAAGCATCTGTTGCAAGAGTTATCCCAAGTGTCGATAGCATACCTACAGCAGCAAAGCCAATTCCGTATACTCCACTCGCAAAATCATTGAAACCACCTGCAAAACCAAACGCAGCAATAATACCAGCAACAATTGTTAATACCGGAAGCCAGGTAGAAAACATACCTACTGCCATTCCATCAATTATTGTTGTAGCAGGCCCCTGTTGAGCTTGCCCGGCTATTCCCTGGGTTGGTTTGTACTCATCTGAAGTAAAATACTCGGTAGCCTGACCGATAATTACACCTGCCAGCAGTCCGGCAACTACAGATCCAAATACACCCCATGTAATCCAGCCTGTTGCAGCAAGAATAGCAATAGCTCCTAAAATTAATGCAGAACTACCACCTGTACCAAGTAGCAAGGCATTAAGTAGTGTTTTTTGTGTAGCATTATCCTTGGTACGTACAAGGTATATACCTACAATAGATAAAATAATACCAATTGCTGCCACAATCATTGGCGCAATAACCGCTTTCATCTGCATTGATTCAGATAATCCGGGAAGGGCAGCACCAAGGGCAGCAGTTGCAAGTATTGAACCTGCATAAGATTCATAAAGGTCTGCACCCATACCGGCTACATCACCTACGTTATCACCTACGTTATCAGCAATAGTTGCCGGGTTACGTGGATCATCTTCAGGAATTCCAGCTTCAACTTTTCCAACAAGGTCAGCACCTACATCTGCAGCTTTCGTATAGATTCCACCACCTACTCTGGCAAATAATGCCTGTGTTGATGCTCCCATACCAAAAGTAAGCATCACAGCAGTAATCTCTATCATTTTCTGGGAACTGGTTGTTCCTTCATGAACGAAGGTCAGACCTAACCATTGAAGACCGTGCTCCATATGCTCAGGAGTGAAAATCGCTTTTGTTAATAGTAGAAACCATGCAGAAATGTCAAGAAGTGCAAATCCAACAACTACCAAACCCATAACGGCACCAGATCTAAAGGCAATCTGTAAAGCCTGATTTAATGAACTTGTTGCACCATGAGCAGTACGAGCAGATGCATAAGTCGCAGTCTTCATTCCGAGGAATCCACATAGTCCTGAGAAAAGACCTCCTGTTAAAAATGCAACGGGAACGAAGGGATTCTGTACTCCCAGGTAGGCAAGAATAGTTAAGAATACAACGAGAAATAAAAACACGAACGCCACAACTTTATACTGTCGTGTAATATAGGCCATCGCTCCTTCTCTTACATACTGGGCAATCTCCTTCATTCTATCAGTACCTTCTGATTTCTTCATTAACATTTTAAAGAAGATCCAGGCAAACAATAAAGCCGTCACCGAAGCGACAGGGACAATCCAAAATAACTTACTAATCATAGATTAAGGGTTTTATGTTATACATATATCTGTTTCAGGTTTTATCAGATTTTCTGCTTTGATTGATTTTGCAAAAGTATACCATTTTTTTTATTTGGTAGGGCCAAATATAGTATTAAAAATTAAATGTACATATCTGCATATGTGTATAATAACAAAAACAACCGGTAAGAATTAATACCTACCGGTTGTTTTACTAAAATATATTCTTTAGAAATAAAAACAGATTACTTCTTGTTTTTTACATACTTATTGAGCCATTGTAAGGTTTCCCACTGTACGTGCATATTAGATTCAATAGCTGAATAGCCATGACTCTCCAATGGTAGCAGGCAAAGTCTTACCGTTGCTCCATGTCCTTTTAACGCTGCATAATACCTTTCACTCTGGATTGGGAATGTACCACTATTATTATCTGCCATCCCATGAATTAACAATATAGGATCCTTTACCTTATCAGCATGCATAAAAGGTGCCATATTGTAATAAAGGTCAGGTTCCTCCCAGAAAGTCCGTCTCTCACTCTGAAATCCAAATGGAGTCAGTGTACGGTTATATGCTCCACTCCTTGCAACACCTGCAGCAAACAATCTTGTATGAGCCAGCAAGTTAGCAGTCATAAATGCACCATAGGAATGACCGGTAACAGCTACTCTTTCAGGATCGAGGACACCAAGATCAACAGCTGCTTTGATAGCTGCTTCAGCATCTGCAATTAATTGCTCTCTGAAAAAATCGTTTGGCTCCGGCTCCCCAACTATTGGGAAGGCAGCATTATTTAAAATAGCATAACCCTGGGTTAACATTACAAGGTGAGATCCGGCACTTATATTAGTAAACCTATAAGGAGAACCTGAAACAACACTGGCAGCCTGGGCACTCTTATATTCCCTGGGATAAGCGTACAGGATACCAGGAAGAGGACCATCCCTGTCCTTATCATAACCCGCCGGAAGTAGTAAATCCATGCTTAGATCCAGACCATCATTTCGCTTATATAAAATCTTCTCCTTGGTAACACCTAAAAGCTGAGGATAAGGATTCTCAAAGTGTGTTATCTGTGTAAGTTTCCCTGTTTTAAGATTCCGCAGGAAATAATTCGCTGGTACATCAACAGATTCACGCCTGGTCATAACCACATCCTTCATTTCAGGCAAAAGATCAGATACTTGCTCGTAATAAGGAGCTTCAGAACGCCATAGACGGGTGGTCTTGCCTCCTTTAATTGTATACTTATCTATAAATGGCCTGTCTCCTTCGGGGGAAGGTCCATTACTTGTTAAATATAAGGATTTGCCCTTATCTGCAAATAGTAGAACTGACCTTCCGAATTCATTATCTTTAGTTGCAAACCTGCCTGGATCATTATACCTGTCGTCGCTACTAAGCTCAAAAATAACCTTCATTGTACCCATAGGATCAGATGGGTTAAATGAGCTTTGAATATTCATCCTTGTCTTTCTTGATCGTTCAGAAACGATTGCAAAATCTTCGTTACCCCACATAATTCCACCATACCTGAGTTTTGTTGATAACAATTCAACTCCTTTCCCAGAAAAAGGTGCATCAAGACTTAGTACCATATCGCGGTATTCAACATCCTTTTTGGAATCTCCACCATCAAGATGCTCAACCCATAGAATTGTTGATGGCTTATCGCTCCTCCATGTATATCCGCTGGGCTCCGGGTAGGTCATATCATCACCAACAAGTCTATTCTCTCTTAGAGGAACATCTGCAAGCTTCTTTACCAGCTTACCTTGCATATCCCATATGACAATTTGCGATGGGAACGACCTGTAAGGTACAGTATATGAAAATGGTTTTTCAATCGTTGTTACCATAAGGTACTTTCCATCCGGAGAACTGTTTATCCTGCTATAGATAGCTGGTTTGCCTATTTGTTTTGAAGAAACACCATCCCATATTTTTATTACTGAAGTAGCAAAATACTCAAATATTCTCTCATCGGATGGACTCTTTAAAAGATCCTGGTAGGTAGCTGCAGCACCCTTCCTGCCTAGGTTCTCCTGAACAACAGGACCCTCAGGCACCTGCGAAGGCCTTGGTCTTTCACCTCTGTTGGGATCGATAGTATTATAGATAATACTCTTATTATCAGACATAAAGCTAAAGTCTCCTGACATAACAAGATTCAGATGATCATCTATCTTTTTAACTGAAAAACTCTCAGTATCTCCAAGCCATAGCTCAACGCTATTTGTAGTATAATTAATGAAGGCAAATAATTTTCCGTCATTTGACCATGATATGCGACCCATCTTCAGGTTAGCGGGTAAACCCTTAATATCTCTCTTATTATTTCCATCAAGGTCCATAATACTGATCCCCACCGAATATGATGGCCTGCTGCCACAATTCATTGCTGGATCTATCCGTAAGCCGCCAAGTCTGAGCATCTCAGCAGAATAATCTTCGATAGTCGGAGATTCTCTGCGCTCAAGCATGGCTAAAAGTTTACCATCAGGACTGAACGAAACCGATGGAGTTGGCGGAGCCGTCATTATCTCAACAATCTCCTTTGGTGGCTGCTGATATTTCAAACCACTCTGGGCACTTAACGACACGCTAAATACCAATAGGAGAATAAAAGTAAATAGATTTTTTCTCATAATTGTTAATATTTGATTACCATAGTTTAATTTTCCTCTATTACGCACTTGAGAACCAAAGTTACTTGAAACCTCGAAATATCAAATAATTAATATTAGTTTCATAAGGTTTTTAATCATTATTAACATTCCTTACTTTTACCTTGTAATTAATATCAATATGCATAAATCAGTAATTGACAGAATTGAAAAGGCATGGGACGAGAGGTCTCTTCTTCATGAAGAGAAGACACAAATTGCCATAAGAGAGACAATAGCTAAGCTCGATAAGGGCGAATTAAGGGTTGCTGAGAAGAAAGACGAAGGATGGATAGTAAACCAGTGGGTAAAGAAAGCTGTCATTCTTTATTTTCCCATACAAAAAATGGAAACAACGGAGATAGGTCCTTTTGAATTCCATGATAAAATAGCCCTGAAAAAGAACTATAAAGAGATGGGAGTAAGAGTTGTACCCCATGCACTGGCAAGATATGGAGCTTATATATCAAGAGGAGTAATAATGATGCCTTCCTATATAAATATAGGGGCCTATATTGATGAAGGAACAATGATTGATACATGGGCTACAGTAGGTTCATGTGCACAGATTGGGAAGAATGTTCACCTGAGTGGTGGTGTTGGCATTGGCGGTGTGCTTGAACCAGTGCAGGCCGCACCGGTAATAATAGAGGATGATTGCTTTATTGGCTCCAGATCAATCGTGGTTGAAGGAGCACATATAGAAAAAGAAGCAGTGCTCGGAGCCAATGTTGTAATTACTAACTCAACAAAGGTAATCGACGTAACTGGACTGGAAAAAATTACTTATAAGGGCTTTGTCCCTTCCCGGTCGGTTGTTATTCCGGGTTCATATACCAGAGAATATCCTGCAGGAGAATTCCAGGTCTCATGTGCTCTGATAATTGGAAAGAGGAAAGAATCGACAGATAAAAAGACATCTTTAAACGATGCCCTGCGAGAACATGATGTTGCTGTTTAGTACCATTATAATACAGAACCTATTACAGATTTTTCATCAGTTGAGCAGTCCCAATCCTTTACGGGTACCGACCAATCTCCAAACTTATATGTGAGATATTCCGCACATTTAACAGGAACTCTGTACGATCTATCCAAATATTCTATCTGATCATAAGCCGCGTAATGAATGCTGGGTGCCTTCATAATCTTCTTCCTGGCAATCCAGTAGGTATCCTGTCCATTATCATATTTTACAAAGATATCTGCTACAAGCTGTTTGTCGCGGATCTTGCCAGAAAACATTGAAAGAAAAGATCCCAAAATTCTTTTAACCTTAAATATTCTGTAGCCATCCTTCTGTATTGGTCCATGGTCAACAATGCTTCTGCGGTTGGTTATCCGATAACCCTTAAGCCATAATTTTCTCCTCGTAGAATAAAAATCGGCGGCGAAAGAAGAGGGTATAGATAGATCTATATCATGATCCCACTCCAAAAACTCTCCATCACGGACAAATCCGAGTAAAGTGCCTCCCTCAAGATGATAATCAATTTTTTGTTTTTCAAGATAATCAACTATATCATTCAGCAATTTTCTGGCTTTCTTCAGGTTTGATCCTTTGATTCTTGTGCTTACCATCAAATAAATTTTGCGCGAAGATGAGCATATTAATTCCAATAGCCAAATATGAGCAGTCGAAATGATGAAATGTAACTAATCACTTCTTCATATATAAGATGTTAGTATCTTTATAAAATTATTCTTTATACCCCATAAAATTATGAAAATTATTATTCTCGCAGCAGGCATAGGTTCAAGACTTGGTAATCCCTTTCCCAAACCTCTGACTCCCCTGAATAATGGCAAAACAATAATGGAGCAGCAAATAGAGAAGCTGTCGGCCTGCTATGATATTAACAATATTATGGTTGTTGTAGGTTTTAAGAAAGACCTTGTAATGGAGGAACATCCTGATTTAATTTACATCTATAATCCCGAATTTGATCGAACAAATACTTCAAAAAGCCTGCTGAGGGCCTTATACAAATGTAAGGGTGAGAGTGTTCTCTGGTTAAACGGGGATGTTGTTTTTGATTCAAGTATCCTGAACTTTCTTAAGCAGTACATTGAACAGGACAAATCTTTCGTTGCAGTAAATAACAGTTCTGTTGGTGAAGAAGAGGTAAAATATTCAATAAACGATAATGCTTATATAAAAGAAATATCAAAGCAGGTAGAAAATGCCCCTGGAGAGGCTGTAGGTATAAACTTTATATCCAGTACAGACAGAGATATTTTTATCAGGAGGCTCGAAGAATGTGATAGTAACGACTATTTTGAAAAAGGACTGGAGTTGGCGATAGAGAAGGATAATATTAATATTCTGCCTGTTGATATCTCAGATTTCAAATGTATAGAAGTAGACTTCAAGGAAGACCTTGACCAGGCCAATAAACTTTTCTAGCACAGAATGAAAGCACTTCTATTTTGCCAGAATCCATATGCCTTTGGCATACTTGAACCCCTTGGTATAGAGCTGAGGAAACAGGGTAATGATATATTATGGTATATTCCGGAGAATCTTATCAAACAGTTTCCTTTTAAAGACGAATTTAAGGCAAGTACTTCAATCAGGGACTGCATAGAATTCTGTTCCGATTGTATTTTTGTTCCGGGTAACGAAGTCCCCCATTACCTTCGGGGAGTTAAAATACAGATATTCCATGGTTTCGCAGGAGAAAAGAAAGGACATTTCAGAATAAGGCACTACTTCGATATGTACCTCACACAAGGACCCTGGTTTACATCAAGATTCAATAAACTGGCTTCAAAACACAAAAACTTTTCTGTGACTGAAACAGGCTGGAGTAAGCTCGACCCACTTTACTCAAGAGAAGATGACGGGTCTGAACTCAGATCTTTAATTCTTAAAAAGAATAAGAAAAAGCACCTTATTCTCTATGCCCCTACTTTCTCACCTTCACTTACTTCTGCTGATAAGTCTCTCTCTCAAATTATTGAGCTATCGGAGCATAAAGACTACCACCTTGTGGTTAAGTTCCACGATCTGACTTCAAAAAAAATAGTCGATAAATACTGCGACGCAGCTGCAGCTAACAAACATTTGCAGGTAGCTGATGATAAAAATATTCTTCCTCTGATTAAAGCTGCCGACCTTATGATAAGCGACACATCATCTGCAGTTTATGAATTTCTTTTACTTAATAAACCTGTTATAACTATAAACAGCAGGTCGAAGAACATAAAGTGGGAAGATATTTCTGACCCCTCCTACCTCCCCGGTAGTGTTGCCGACAATCTTGCAAACGACCCGCTGAAGGATGAAAGGCTCTGGTTTGTTCAGAATTATCATCCTTATACTGATGGCAAATCATCTCTAAGAATGATCGAAGCTGCTGAAGAATATATTAAGGTAATTGGTATACCTGAAAAAAGAAAACTGGGATGGTCTAGAAGATCAAAGATAAACAGGATGTTTGGAAAACTATCTCATTATGTATAAGCACAACGAAATAATTAATGCTTTAACAGCCCTTAACAATGGCAAAGTAATCCTTTATCCTACAGATACTATCTGGGGACTGGGGTGTGATGCCACAAATAGCAGTGCGGTTAATAGAATCTATAGCATTAAGAACAGGCCTGATAAAAAGTCTATGCTGGTGCTGCTGGAGAACGAAAATATGCTTACCCGCTATGTAAGGGATGTTCCTGCTATTGCATGGGAGCTTATCGAGGTAAGCGACAAGGCACTTACAATAATATATCCCGGTGCCCGAAATTTCGCTCCTGAACTTATTGGCGAGGATGGCTCTGTAGGAATCAGGATAGTAAAAGATCCCTTTTGCCAGGATTTAATAAAAAGATTCAAAAAACCACTGGTCTCTACATCAGCAAATATCAGTGGTTCTCCATCACCTCTAATATATGACGAAATATCGGATGAAATAAAAGAGGCTGCCGATCATATTGTCTCGTGGAGACAGGATGACATGCAGCCTTCAAGAGCTTCATCGATTATTAAACTTGATACTTCTGGTCGGATATCAGTTATCCGCTAAAAGGATTTTACTCTTCCTGAGCCTGAAGATTTTGCATCAATATTAGGGTCTCCCTTATAATAAAGACTTCCTGAACCGGAGATTCTTGCCACAAGTGAATCTTCAACCCAGACTTTGCAACGTCCGCTGCCAGATATTGAGACATCAGCTTTATTTAACTTAAAGTTTTCTGCAGAAATGCTCCCCGAACCGCTTATCCCTATATCTGTAAGATCTGCACCTGACCCCTCTGCAGTGACGCTCCCGGAACCCGAAATTCTTATACTAACTTCGTCAGCACTAAGCTGACTAAGCCGAATTGAACCACTGCCGCTAACGCTTATATTAAGACGATCGCAATTTAATGCACCTTCGTTTTTAAGAAGACCTGAACCAGACATGCTAAGACCCTCTATTTCAGGCATCGTAATATAAACTGTAAGTTTCTTATTCCTGGCCTTTCTCCAATCTGGCTTACGAATAAGCAGCTTCCCATTAGAAACCTTTGTTGAAATTGCATCCAGCAATTCCTGATCTCCTTCCAGACTTACACTGAACTGAGTTCCCTGTTCTATGATAATCTCTCCCGCTACACCAAAGGAAACAGATGAGAAGTTATCAAGGTCTCTATTCTCCTTCACCTGTGCAAAACCAGACAGTGTAATAAAGAAAAGAGCTAAAAATGTTCCTGTTATTTTTTTCATGTCCATCCTGTTTTCTGATTAATCAATATAAAGACGGACAGAAGAGCTAAATGCTGCAGGCAAAATGGATTATGTATTAATTGAATCAATACCCTCAGGAAGATCAAGTATTAAGATCTTATTAAGATCATCAACTTCAATAATCATATCCTCGCTGTAAGGTATTAATATCTCTTCAGACTTGCCTTTTCTCAGTTCAAGCATCACCTGCTCTGGGAACGACAATACCTTATGAATTTCGCCAATTTCCCGTCTGTCTGAGTCAAGTAGCAGGTAGCCGATAAGGAAAATCGGCAAGCTATTATCGGAATTTGTTATAAGTATCTCATTATCGCTATAAACCCTGCAGGAAAGAAACTCTGCAACACTGCTGTCGGAATCGTAATAATCGAATTTTGCCACCAGGGTATTGGGAGATGGATTATTTACCCATTCAAAAAAAAACGGAACCGGTCTGCCGTCTATTTCAACGAACACCGATTCCATCTCTTTAATTTTTTCGGAAATTTCACCTTCGAGAGCAATCACTACAGCACCATGAAATCCATGTACCTTAATGATCTTTCCGAGTAATGTTAACTCATTTATCTGCACGGGACACCCCCTGCTATTAGTTATCTACTCTTTGTTCTCCTTTGGCTCTTCTTTCTTATCTTCTTCCTTAGCCTCTTCTGCAGGTTTTTCCTCAGCTTTAGCTTCTTCCTTAGCCTCTTCTGCAGGTTTTTCCTCAGCTTTAGCTTCTTCTTTAGCCTCTTCTGCAGGTTTTTCCTCAGCTTTAGCTTCTTCCTTAGCCTCTTCTGCAGGTTTTTCCTCAGCTTTAGCTTCTTCTTTAGCTTCTTCTACAGGTTTTTCCTCAGCTTTAGCTTCTTCCTTAGCCTCTTCTTCAATAGCCTCCTCTACCTCTGGAGCAGACTCTTTTGTTTTTCCTTCAACCTCAGCAATTGCCTCTTCAGTTTTTGCTGCTGCTGCTTTAGCTGCTGCTTCTGCTTCTGCCGCAAGTTCTGATCGTTTTCTGGCGAGCTCCTCAGCTCTAGCCTCATTGATCTTCTTCTCTGCTTCGAGTCTCTTGTTTTTCTCTGCCTCCTGAGTTTTTTCTATTCCGGCAAGTCTGGCTTCAATCTTATTCTCCTTGTCTTTCAGCCAGAGCTGGAATCTTTTCTCAGCTTCTTCCTCGTTAAATGCACCTTTTTTTACACCATCAAGAAGATGCTTCTTCATAAGTACACCTTTGTAAGATAAGATAGCTCTACATGTTTCAGTAGGTTGCGCGCCATTTTGCAGCCAATCCAGTGCTTTATCAAAGTTTAGTTCAATAGTAGCCGGATCAGTAATGGGGTTGTATATGCCCAGTTTTTCAATAAAACGGCCATCCCGTGGCGCCCTGCTATCAGCTACCACAATGTGGTAGAAAGCCTTCTTCTTACGGCCTTTCCTAGCTAATCTGATTTTTACTGACATTCGTTACGCTTAAAATTAAATTCCTACTAATAAAAAATTGTGGCTGCAAAGATACAATTAATTACCTTTTCAACAAAAATATCTTTACTAATGAAACTCTTTACTGCTTAAGAAACTTTTTTCTGATAGACCTCTTATCGCTAAGTACTGCTTCAAGAATGTAGATTCCTTTAGCAAGGTCTGATATATCAACACCTCCACTGATGGAATTTACCTCTAATGACTTAACTAATGTACCGCTAATAGAGTATATTCTGAGGCCTGATAATTGATCGTCTGCTTCGAGATTTAATCTTATTTCAGAATAGGCAGGATTAGGATAAATATTTAGTTCATCAAATAAATAGCTTGACTCTATTGAAGTTGAATTTGGCCTTATCCCCAGTATTGCAGCCTGACTTCTATTATAGCTCCTTGTCCCGGGGTTAAGCTCATGCAGGAAAAAATACCCATTGGAATTTCCATACCAACCCCAGTTAAGATGAAAGTAATTATTATCCACAACACCGTCGACATTAAAAGCATGGCCACTCTCTCCGTCATCAGACCTGCCCCTTAGAATAACCGGTCTTCCATACTTAAGCTCAGTCCTTATCAGCGCTTCCCACTGGTTGACATCATAACTTTCTCGATAGAGATACTGCATTGATTCGCTCATTGAAAAATGGGTTTCAAAGGCTCCAATTGCATGTGATGTAGTGGCCGAAGATCCGTCAGGGCCAAAATCCATTTCAACAGCTGTGGCACAGTCGTACAGCAATTTTGCGCTATGTTCATTTGCCGTATAATCAGACATAAGGTCCCACCTGTAGGTAGACTGGCTATAGTCGGTATATAATGTTCCGTACACAAAATGCTCATAAGACTTCTCGCCAAGACCAAATTCAGGCTGCTCATACACAGACAGAGCCTGGGCCATTGCAACCGCCACACAGCCAACCAGGGCATGGCCATCCGGGCCGGAGGGCTCATCCGGACAGAACTGATTCCAACCTGTTCCCTGACCCCATTCAGCACTAATAAGAGGGAGAACAGTTAAGTCGGATTTGGCAGCATCATATTCATATCCTTCTACCCACAGAGGATCTATTCTCTCGGCCGGATCAATATAAAGTTCTTCTAGCTCTTCTGCTGATTGCTCCAGCCAGATATATGCAGGATTTGATTTATTAGACTCCGGAAAAGTAAAACTGCCGGTGTAGTTAAAGCCAAATACCGGTGCGGCACCCTTGTTGCCAGATATAAGAATCCAACCTTCAGGATCAAGGTTTACTATATAAATAAGAGGCTGTTCATCTGTGCCGTAAAATGACACTTCACCAATTTTTCTGGGATAATCTTTAAAATAGGCATCGATAAAATTACCCGATATAGAGAGGACTTCATTCCTGTCAACTGTTTGTGCTACTGCGCTGAACAAAATACTGAATCCAAGCAGCAGGGCAATATAATATTTATTCAGACATTTCATTCTGACAAAAATACACATTTTGGTGAATGATAAAACTTAAGTCCTAAAAAAACAAGTGCTAATCTGCTACAGAAATAAACGTTTTCGTTAGATCAAGACATTTATTCCCTTACTTATCTCAAAAAAGAGAGACTGCCCAAATAAGGCAGTCTCCTCAAATCAATTATTAAATTACTTTATTACTTAGCTGAATATCCTGGATTCTGATCTGCTTCAGATAATTCGGTATTCGCGTCTATTTCAACTTCCGGGATAGGGAAAATCATCTTATCATCATAAGCAGGCAAAGTCATAACATCCGACCAGTCGGGTCCCTGTATCTCAGGTCTGTCAAGAGCTATACCAAGTCGCAGGATATCCTGCATCCTGAATCCCTCTCCTGCAAGCTCTTTTCTCCTCTCCATAAGAACCTCATCAATTAAGTCCTGTCCGGTATTAACTGAAAGAACAGCAGATGCTTGAGCCCTCTGCTGAATCTCATAAAGAGTAGAGCGTGCAGCTACTTCGCCTCCACCTTCTCCTCTGGCCTCACACTCTGCCTTGATAAGGAAGAGCTCAGAAGTTCTCATTAAACTTGGCTTGGCCAGACCAACAGAACCCCTGCTAACACCAGGATCGGAATTCATCCTTGGGAATTTAGCATATAGTGAATAGTGCCCTGGTCTGTAATTTATATAATAAAAATCATTTGCGGGATCATATGAACCTGCGGTATAAAAGTCCATTGCTTCATCTCTACCAGATGAATAATAACCATCCCAGTGATAGGATATATAAATATCATCACCATAGAAAGCATTTACATCATCATCTCCAATGTTATAAAACAATGGTGTAACAAACCAGGTCTTCCTGATATCGTCTGCTGCATAACTATCAAACAAATCCTTAGTAAAGAAAATATTACCATAACCCTCAGGATGATCATAGAATGATGTAAGAGCCCAGTAAATAGGATAGTCATCAGAGTTAAAAGGAACTATAAATATGCTTTCATCACTTACATCAGAAAAACCGGCAAGGTAGTTGTCGCCGGTTGCCAGATCAGGTGCATCAGCTATTGCTGCATCGGCATATGTAAGAGCATCACCATATTCACCCATTGAAAGGGCTACTCGTGCAGATAGGCCGTTTGCAAAACATCTTGTAAAACGTATTGCTCCAGACTCATTAGCCTGAGGTACAGCATGCTGCCTGGCGAATAGCAGATCAGATTCAATTAAATCATACACTTCCTGTACTGTACCCCTGCCCTTATAAACAGATGGATCACTTTTATCATAAAGTGGTATACCCGGACTTTGAGGTCCTCCTGCCTTGGTATATGGTGCACAATATAGTGTTACCAGATAATAGTATGATAATGCCCTGATCATATATAATTCTGACAGGTACTCATTAAGATCCTCGTCAACGAATGGAAGATCTGCATTAATAGCAGCATTGGCATTTTCAATAATGCTGTAAAACTCATCCCAGTATCCTCTTGGGCCCCTGGTATCATTATTACTGGCAGTCCATGTATAATGCCATGAAGGAACCCACCAGTCCCAGTTCAGTTCCTGAGCAAGAAATGCATCATCACCTCTTACTTCATTAGTTACCTGCATCCATGATCCAAGAACCGTGGATTCAGTAAGTTTGTCATATATGCCATAGAGAACAGCATTGGCATTATCTTGCGTAGAGAATGCTGCTGTTTCATCTATCTCTGTAGTTGGGTACAATTCAAGGAAATCTTCTTTACAAGCTGTAAATAGTATCCCCAACATCAATGTTACAAGAAATATCTTTTTCATAATCATATCTGTTTATTAAAAATTAAGGCTCAGGCCAAAGGTAATTGTCCTGACATTCGGGACTGTAGAGGTATCAGTAAGTCCGTTAAGTCCCTGTTCCGGATCATTACCTGCGTACTTAGTAAGTACAAGAAGGTTATCGCCATTTACAAAGACATTTGCAGCATCCATTCCAATATAATTTACCCACTGGGATGGCAATTGATAATTGATATTTACATTCCTAAGACGCATAAAGGAGCCATCCTCCAGGAAGCGACTTGACTGCTCATCCGACTGTGAGTTATTACCATAGATAAATACTGGAACATCAGTATCATCTCCGGGCTCCTGCCATGAATTAAGAACATCTTTATTAAGCTGATGTCCATATCGTGAGCCATCACTCATAGTTGTCTCCATAAGGCTGTTGTAAACCTTGCCTCCAACGCTCCAGTACAACTGGAAAGAAAAGGATAGATTTTTCTTAATCAAGAAAGTATTTGTCATACCTCCATAGAAATCAGGCAAGGACTCTCCCAGCTCATACCTGGTTGCCTCGTCATAAACCTCAGTAGTTTCTCTTTCTCCAGTTGGCTTACCTTCAAGGTCAAGTATATCCTTGTACCACATTGCTGCTCCTGTGTTTGTATTAACCCCGGCATATTCTCTTAGATACCAGGTAAAAAGACTATTACCTACAACCCATCTTTTTGTACCGTTAATAATCTCCTCCTGTGAAAGAGCTGTTATCTTATTTGTATACTTGGAAAAATTAAAGTCGGTAAGCCATACTAAATTATCAGATTGTAAATTGGTAGTATGAAGCTCTATCTCAATACCTTTGTTATTAACACCACCAACATTCTCAAGTCTTTCTGTAAATCCTACAGAAGGAGCAATTGGTTTATCCTGCAGTAGGTCTTCAGTATTTCTATCGAAGAATTCAACACTACCCCTGACAATCTGGAAAGCACCAAACTCGATACCAATATTAAGTTGTTTATTTTTCTCCCATCCAAGTTCATAATTTGAAAGCCTTGAGTGTGACATTCCTACATTATAATCGTAGTTAAATCCCAGGCCATAAACTGGATAATAAGCGTATGGAGGCACTGCCTGGTTACCGCTTGTTCCATAACTAAGCCTTAATTTAAGGTCATCAAGAAAATCAGCAGACGATAAAAAAGCCTCTTCGTTTATTCTCCAGGATGCACTGGCTGACCAGAAATTTGCCCAGCGTACTTCAGGTCCGAAACGTGAAGATCCATCGCGCCTGTATGATCCAGATACATAATACTTGTCTAACAGGCTATAACTAACTCTACTGAAATATGAAATCATAGATGATTCAGTTGTTCCCGAACCTATTCCAAATGGCTGAGCTGCAATATCAAGTTCATCAGAAAAAGGAACATCAAATCCCTGTCCCGACGACAAAACTGTTCTCCTGATCCAGTATTCGGTTTCATATCCGGCCAAAAGATCAATATTATGAGCACCTAAATCCTTTTTATAAGTAAGTGTTGAGGATGTCTGAATCCTTCTTTGATCTTCAGTGTTTTTGGTAGAACTTCCATTATATGCCTTACCATCACCATGATAGGGATTTCTGAAGAAATCTGTATTCCTGTAATATATCCGTCCGCTTACCTTTGTATCAAAGACAAGATTATCAATCATCTCCCAGTTAAGATTTACAGTATTAAATATAGATGTCGATCTCTGTCCCCTTGGATCCAGATCATTCAGCGCTATCGGGTTATAATCCTTTGATACCAGGTTGTCCCAGTTCCACTCCGGATTTCCATCAGTACCAATTACTGTTTCAAAGTTTGAGTCAAGAACATAAAGAGGTACATTATTTGGATATGCATAGGCTGCATACATAGTACCTGAACCATTCGTAATATCCTTTACCGTATTTCCCTGCTGATAATTCATTAAGGAAGAATAAGCTACTTTAAGCCTGTCGTTTACCTGCGTTGTTACATTAATATTACCACTGAACTTCTGTAATTGATCAGGAATGGTAATAGCTTTTGTATCAAAATAAGTACCGGAAAAGAAGAAAGTAGTTTTATCGGTACCGCCGGAAGCCGACAAGTTGTGTTCAGAAGTTATACCAGTCCTGAATGATGCGTCATACCAGCTATGATCAAGCATCAAATTAGCTCCTGAAACCAAATCTCCATTATTATCAAAAGGTTGTGCCACATCAAAGGGATTACGACCGGCCAGAGCTTCTATATTAGCATGTGCATAGGCAGCCGGATCAGCCTGGCCATCATTAACTGCCCATCTATAAAGCCCTTCCCATGACTTCTGGTAAAACTCCGAAGAGTTAAGCATCTCAAATTTATTTGTTGTCTGGGTCGAAAAACTTTGTTTCCCGGTATAGACAAACTTGGTTTCACCCTGCCGTCCTCTTTTTGTAGTTACCATAACAACACCGTTACCAGCTCTTGAACCATATAGCGAGGATGCTGCAGCATCTTTCAGAACTGATACAGACTCAATGTCTGTAACAGAAGGCAACTGTCCATCCTCAAGCTGATCAAAAATAACTCCGTCAATAACCCATAGAGGATCTGATGAAGCAGTTATAGAGCCTATACCCCTGATTCGTAGTATTGGATCTGAATTTGAAGCCCCACTGTTATTGACAACCTGAACCCCTGCAGCATTAGCCTGTAAGGCTTTTGCAATTGAAGTTGTAGGCGATCGTTCCAGTTTTTCAGACTTAACAACACTGGCAGAACCAGTAAATGTTTCCTTTTTAGTTGTGCCATATGCCACAACAAGGACCTCATCTATTCCTAGCAGGTCGACTTCCAGGATAATGTCTATGGTCGATTCAGAACCAACAACAACTTCCTGTGTTTTCATTCCGACAAAACTGAAGATAAGTGTACTACCTTCTGTTGCCCCAATAGAATAATTTCCGTCCAGGTCGGTGGTAACCCCGGTTGTGGTTCCCTTAACCTGGATAGTAGCTCCGATAATTGGTAAATTATCATCACTACCAATCACTGTTCCTGTAATTACCTTCTGTTGCGCTACCGCAAAAGAGGCATACGCACATAGGAAAAACACCAACAATAGTAATTTTCTCATAGTTGATTAATTAGGTTAGTTTAAAAAATGAATTGGTGGATTAAATATTACTGTCCATGCAATTTCTATTCACCAATACAATATAAAGACGACTTAAAATTAATTTTCGTTGCGTTAAACGAAAAAAAATAAACCAAAATCCATAATTAGTCCAAAAAATTTTACTCAGGGGCAGCGCCACAAAAACATCTTGCCGGGAAATAATAATTTGTTGATTACTTATTAAAAATTGATCTGACTCCTTAGGCAATTTTGCTTAGCTTTACACCCCATTCACTTCATTGTGAAGAAACTATTGATTATCTTTCAAACATCTGTATATGAGCAACTTCACCCATCTTCATCTTCATACTCAATATTCAATACTGGATGGTGCATCCAAGATCAGCGAGTTGATGGAAATAGCATCGGGGATGAAAATGACTGCAGTTGCAATTACCGATCATGGTAATATGTTTGGTGTAAAAGAATTCCACAATGCAGCAAGGGCAAAGAACCTTAAGCCTGTTATTGGCTGTGAGACCTATGTTGCAAGAAGATCGCTCAAAGAAATATCGGGAAAAGAAGACAGGTCGGGTCATCATCTTATTCTGCTGGCAAAAAACTATACCGGTTACAAGAACCTGGTTAAACTGATATCTATCGCATGGACAAAGGGATTTTACTACAAGCCGCGCATAGATAAAGATATTCTTAAGAAATACAGCGAAGGACTTATAGCAACTACAGCATGCATTGCAGGTGAGGTTCAAACTGCTGTGCTAAATGATAATCTTGAAAAAGCAGAAGAATTAATCCTCTGGTATAAGGAAATATTTGGTGATGATTTCTATCTTGAAGTACAGAGACATAAAACCGGTGATCCGACTTTTGACAATGATACCCTGGCGAAACAAAACCAGGTATTTAAAGCTTTCAGGGACTTATCCAAAAAGCTTGATGTAAAAGTTATTGCATCAAACGATGTCCATTTTTTAAAAAAGGAGGATGCCGAGGCACACGACCGTCTGATTTGTCTGAATACGGGAAAAGAACTCGATGATCCCAACAGGTTGAGATATACCAAGCAGGAATATTTTAAAAGCCAGGAAGAGATGAATGAACTCTTCAGTGACTTTCCCGAGGCTGTCGAAAATACAATGGAAATAGCGGATAAGGTAGAAGATTATGACCTCGACCACAATCCTATAATGCCCGAATTTCCAATCCCTGATGATTTTGAATCAAAAGATGCCTACCTGAGACATCTCACCTACGAAGGTGCAAAATTAAGATGGAAAGATCTAAGTCCTGAAATAGAAGAAAGAATTGATTTTGAGCTCGACACAATAAAGAAAATGGGGTATCCGGGATACTTCCTTATAGTACAGGATTTTCTAAGAGCCGCCAGAGAAATGGGTGTGTCGGTTGGACCGGGAAGAGGTTCAGCAGCTGGATCAGTAGTTGCTTATTCCTTAAAGATAACAGATATCGACCCGATAAAATACAAGCTCCTTTTTGAAAGGTTCCTTAACCCCGACCGTATATCAATGCCGGATATTGATATCGACTTTGATGAAGATGGCCGGGAGAAGGTGCTGACCTACGTTGTGGAAAAATATGGACACGACAGGGTAGCTCATATTATCACCTTTGGAACAATGGCGGCCAAAATGGCAATAAGGGATGTAGCAAGAGTTCAGAAATTACCACTATCAGATGCCGACCGACTGGCAAAACTTATCCCTGAGAAACCAGGGACAACTTTCCAAAAAGCATATAAAGAAGTAATTGAACTCAAAAAGGAAAGAGATTCAGGAGAAGAACTTGTATCTAAAACCCTTCAATATGCTGAAGCACTTGAGGGTTCTGTAAGACAAACGGGAGTACATGCATGCGGAATAATTATCGGTCGCGATCCCCTCGATCAGCATATCCCGATAAGTACTGCAAAAGATACCGATCTCTTTGTTACCCAGTTCGACGGTAATCATGTCGAATCTGTCGGACTTCTTAAAATGGACTTCCTGGGACTTAAAACTCTATCTATTATTAAAGATGCCATTGAAAATATTAAATATTCAACAGGCAATGAAATACAAATAGATAATATACCCCTCGACGATGAACTGACATTTGAGCTGTATAGCAAAGGTGAAACAACCGGACTTTTCCAGTTTGAATCGGAAGGGATGAAGAAACACCTCCGGGAGCTTAAGCCAAACAGGTTTGAAGACCTTATAGCAATGAATGCTCTCTATCGTCCCGGACCGATGGAGTATATTCCAAAGTTTATTAAGCGTAAGCACGGACTGGAAAAAATAGACTACCCTCTTCCTGTGATGGAAGAACATCTGAAAGACACTTACGGGATTACTGTTTACCAGGAACAGGTAATGCTTCTCTCCCAGGAGCTGGCCGGATTTACAAGGGGTCAGGCAGACTCACTGCGTAAGGCAATGGGAAAAAAGAAGAAGGACATAATGGATAAACTCAAGGTCCAGTTCTTCGAAGGTTGCAAAGAGAGGGGACACCGTGAAAAAACAGTTGAAAGAATATGGCTGGACTGGGAAGCCTTTGCACAATACGCATTTAATAAGTCGCATTCAACATGCTATGCCTTTATATCATACCAGACAGCCTGGCTCAAAGCCCATTACCCCGCTCAGTTTATGGCTGCTGTTCTGTCAAGAAATATTAATGATATTAAGAAGATAACCACCTTCATGGACGAAACCAGGAGGATGGGAATGGAAGTGCTCGGACCGGATATTAATGAAAGTTATGTTAAGTTTACTGTCAATAACGAAGGCAACTGCAGGTTCGGTATGGGTGCCATCAAGGGAGTAGGCAAGGCTGCGATCAAGGAACTTATCGAGGAAAGAAACGCAAATGGCCCCTTTGTTTCAATTTATGACTTTGTAGAAAGAATAAACCTTAATTCTCTTAATAAAAAGAGCATCGAGGCAATGGCTCTTGCCGGTGCATTCGACCTTTTTGAAGGTATGAACCGTGCCCAGTTCTTTGCCGAAAATGATAAGGGAGAATCATTTATTGAAACTCTTATAAAATATGGTAACAGGGTAAAAAACGATAGCGGAACAAGTCAGCAATCACTATTTGGCGAAGCCGAAGGATTTGAAATAGTTCGACCACCTGCACCTGAAGTTAAGGAATGGCCCAAGCTCGAAAAACTTAACAGGGAAAAAGACGTTATTGGAATCTTCCTGTCTGCACACCCGCTCGACGACTATAAGCTCGAGATCGAATCCTTTTGCAATGTAAATCTATGCGACCTGCATGATCTTAAACAATATCTGGGTAAAGAAATAGTTCTGGCAGGAATGGTAACCGAAGCCCGATCAGGAACCAGTAAGAACGGTAAACCTTATGGCTCAATAACAATACAGGATTATACCGACTCCCACAGGTTTATGCTTTTCGATAAGGATTATGTTGAACATAGCAAATACTTTACACCCGGATATTTTCTACTGGTAAAGGGACAGGTGCAAAAGAGACTATATAAGCAGGATGAAATAGAGGTTAAGATAAAAATGATGAACCTGCTCACATCAGTCAGAGAGGAGATGATTAAATCACTTAGCCTGATAGTTCCACTTACTACTATTAATCAAAATATGATTGACGAATTAAAAACTCTTACCTCAAAGCACAAGGGAGAAGCAGAGTTGAAATTCGTAATCGTAGATCCGGTAAATAAAATCACCCTGCCTATGTTTTCACGCTCGGTAAGGGTAGATGTCAGCAATGATTTTATTAACTTTATTAAAGCAATCCCGGGTATTGAATATAAAGTAAATTAGTATATTTGTATAAGTAAATAACAATATATCTTTAACTATAAAATTCAATTTATCATGGCAATACATGTTGACGACAACAACTTTGATGAGGTAGTCCTTAAGTCTGACAAACCGGTTATGGTTGATTTTTGGGCAGAATGGTGCGGTCCTTGTAGAATGATAGCTCCCTTTGTTGAGGAAATATCTACAGAATATGAAGGAAAAGCTGTTGTTGTAAAGTGTGATGTAGACAGTAGCCCCGGTGTAGCTGCAAAATTCGGAATACGGAATATTCCAACAGTCCTCTTCTTTAAAGATGGACAGGTAGCTGACAAACAGGTAGGCGCAGTCCCAAAAGCCAATTTTGCATCGAAACTTGATGCCCTGATTTAATTTTTAATTAAATAAAAACATAAGGCCGTCCATCAGCGACGGCCTTTTTAATAGTACTAGTAATGAAAATCTCTGTCTTTGCTGCATCCAGCAGCAAAATACCACCAGAATTCTTTTCAGTAGCTACTGAACTGGGAAAACTAATTGCTGTTAAAGGACACGAAGTTGTATTTGGAGGAGGTGGAATAGGACTGATGGGGGCCCTTGCCGACAGTGCAATGGAACATGGAGGAAAGGTTATTGGTGTGATCCCCGAATTTATGGTTAAAAATGGCTGGGGTCATAATAGTATTGATAAAACCTTTGTTACAGCGGATATGAACAGTCGCAAAAAGAAAATCTTCGAAATATCAGATGCAGTAGTAGCTCTTCCGGGGGGTGTGGGAACGCTCGAAGAATTGACTGAAGCCATAACCCTGAAACAGTTAGGTCTTTATAAAGGACCAATAGTTATTCTGAATGCCTCAGGTTTCTACAACAGCCTCTTAAAATATTTCGACGAGCTGGTTAAACAGAACTTTATGAGAAAGCAACATAAGGATATCTGGTATGTAGCCGAAAATCCGGATGACGCTATGTCTTTTATCAACTCCTACAATGACTGGGATAAGGACTACGTTAAAATAGCCCGTATCTAAGTTACACTCCAGCCTTCGAACTAAAAACTTCGCACTTCCCTACGAAATCCTTGTCCCGATAACAAGTATATCATCTATCTGCTGCTGGCTGTCACCCATCCAGTCATTAATGGTTTTATGCAGGTGATCCTTCTGAGCCTCAAGAGGTAGTGTATTTATCTTCAGAAATTCGTTCTTTAGATTCAGTGTTTTGAACTTCTTAATATCAGGTCCTCCAAACTGATCGGCATATCCGTCGGAAAACATATATAACATATCTCCGCTCTTTACCTCAACCTCGTTATTTGTAAATTTTCTTTTACCGGCAAACGACATACCAATAGGAAAACGGTCGGCCTTAATAGTAATATGCTCGCCATCCCTCACAATAACAAGAGGATTGTAGGCACCCGCAAATTCAAGCTTGCTTTTCTTTTTATCATATGATATCAAGGCCAGGTCCATCCCATCGTTTACAACTGTTTCTCCTCTCTGAACGAGCGACTTGGTAACCTCCAGATTCAACTGATCAAGTATGGCAGCAGGTTTCAGTATGCCATATTCGCGTACTATCTTTGTGAGTGAATTAGACCCTATTATCGACATAAAAGCACCCGGCACTCCATGACCGGTACAGTCGACCGCAGCCAGAAACTGAATATCTCCATTATCGTACATCCAGTAGAAGTCGCCACTTACTATATCTTTAGGCATAAAGAGCACAAAGGTGTCCTCAAAGCCATCTTCGGGTGGGAGCATGGCCATCTGTATCCTCTCTGCATACCTGATACTTGCAGTTATATCCCTGTTTTTCTCCTCAATAACCTTACTCTTCTCAACTACCTCGGCCGTTCTTTCTTCAACCTTCTCCTCAAGTATTTGCTTTTCAATTACCAGGTTTTTTTCCCTTATCCTTATGTAAAACCAGATACCGATAATCAACAATACAGCCATACTAAAGATAAAAACAGGGCTAAAGTAAAAGGGCGGTTTTATTGTAAACGAGAATGTTTCCGGCTCGGAGTTCCATACACCACTACTGTTAACAGCCTTTACCTTAAATGTATAGCGACCCGGCGACAGAGATGGATAGGTTGCCCTGGTAATATCTGTCTCGGGACTCCAGTCGGGCTCAGCACCTTCAAGCATTACCTTATATCTTACAACCTCCGGGTTGGTAAGACATATGCTGTAATAATCGAAAACAAGGGATTTCTTATTATAGGATAGTTTCATTCCATCAACAAGGTCTCCCGGTTCAAGGTTTACTGTTAATCCCTTTATATGAGTAAGCGGCTCCTTATCAACCTCGGGTACAAGCTCAGGTATCAGCTTGGTTACACCGTTAACAGTGCCAAACCAAAGGCTTCCCTCATTATCTATTATCGTAGAATTCGAATTGGCCTGTATACCTGTAAAACCATTCATTGCAGTATATGAATATATCTTACCCGTACTAAGATTATAACTGTTTAGTCCAATATTGGTCCCAATATATAAATTGCCTATGCTGTCAGGCTGCAATAACTTAATATCATTAGATAACAATCCATCCTGTTCTGTAATATGAGCAATAACAGTATCTCCCTGGATGGCCATCACGCCATTTGTTGTACCGATCCATATTCGTCCATCCCCGGTCTGAGTAATGGTTTTTGGATACAGGTCTTCACCCAGATCAATAATGCTGAAGCTTCCTGCCGTAGGACTGTACTTTGACAATCCGTTACGTATGCGGGTTCCTACCCACACAAATCCATCCCGGTCAACAAAAAGGGAAGTTATTTCATTACCCGACAAACCCTGGGTCTGTGTAAAAACAAAACCTTCCTCGATATGCGTACTCCAGATTCCAACCCCCATATTCGTTCCAATCCACAGATTATTCTCGTGATCTACAGCTATGGCATTTATTATTTGATCGTTATATAGTATGCCGTTAATATTATCCTCACTCGTAAACCTGTTTTCCTTAAACCTGTATTTATAAATCCCCCCCCCATTTGTACCCAGCCAGACATTCCCATCAAGATCATTCTCGATGGATGTAATATCTTTCGCCAGGCCGTCATCCTCGTAATTGTATTTCCAGGATAACCTGCTCTCGGGATCATAAATTGTTACTCCATCTTTATTACCAAACCACAACCTGGAGAATTTATCTTCGTTAATGGCATTAATATTCTTATTAATAAAAAGACGATCTGAATTATAGTTAACAAAATGATCTCCCTTGAAAATATTCAATCCATTTTCCTGACTGGCTATCAAGATATTGCCCTCGTGATCTTCCAGGATGCATCTTATCTGCATTGCCTGCAATCCGTTAGCGTTTGAAAAATTCTGGATATTACCTTTATCAAAGACCGAAATACCTCCACCGAAGGTACCAACCCAAACCCTTCCGCGCGAATCTTCAGTTATATAGCTTACCCAGTTATTTGCCAGACCATCGCGTATATCATATACCTTGAATTCGCCGGTACTGCCATCCATAAAATATAAACCCCCATGATATGTTCCAAACCACCTGTCACCCCTGCTATCCTCAAACATTGCTATTGTAGAAAAATAACTCGACAGACCCTCCGGCTTATACGATCCAAACCTGTCCTCATCGGGCAGGTAAATCTTAATCCCTACATCAGCCATGCAATAAAGATTACCCTGTGGATCAATATATGAATTCGAAACCTGGTCGCTTAGGCCCTCTCCTCCCCTGTACTGATAAAAGTCTGCTTCTGAAAGATCCAGTTTATTATTCGGACATGAAAAGGCCCCGTTCAGACTGGTGGTAAACCATAGTCTTCCCTGGTGCTCTGCTATACTGGTAATATCACCTGTTATCTTAAGTGAGTCGAGATCAAGCGATCCAAATTTCTCTCCATCAAAAAAGGAGATGAATCCATCCAGGTGACCAAACCATATTATCCCCTGACTGTCTTCAAAAACGCTGTATACTCCACCCTGAGAAAGTCCGTCATTAGTGGAAAAATTTTCCATCGTAAGTCCGTCAAACCTTGTTAGTCCACTCTCTGTTCCAAGCCATATATAATCGTTATGGTCCTGCAGGACTCTGTAAACCTTGGCCGAACTTAATCCTTCCTGTACACTATACTTATAAAATGGATAACTCTGGGCAGCAGCTTTTTGCACCCCAATAAAAATAAAAAGGATCACCAGGAACAATATCCCGGTGACCCTCTTAGGAGTTTCAGTATGATTTATTTGCATTGTTAATTATTTGGCAATAAAGAAAAATGTTCCTTGTTCATCGATCAGTCCAGCGATGTTTCCAAATTTTGGTCTTTGCTGATTATTATTTGTAACCGCAAGCGAAACCTGCGATACAATCTCCTCAATAGGCACACATGAGTTAGGGTTAACCTGAAGGGTGGTGGCAAAGGTCCTTGTAAACTGCGAATCGTCTGATGCAAGCTCACGACCGGCAGACATAAATACCTGGGCAGATTTAAACTGAGTTGCCGTATAATCATCACAACTCCTTATTGTAGGGGCTGATCTCATTGCAGTATAAAAACTGGGGCCTGATTCACAGGCGTCGGTAATCACCAGGGTGTGAGTCAGGTAATTTACATATGGTTCCATCGATGCCCGAAGTGTATTAATATTAAAGTAAGTAAACTCATCGTCCCTGCTTGCATCAACCGGGATCCAGTAACCTGTTTCATTTACAAACTTACCATGTCCGGCATACCATATAAGAAGCGACTTAACCTGGTTTGTTCTTACCATATCCCTTAGCTCAATAGAGAAAAATTTCTCCATTTGATCTTTAGTTAAGTCTTTCTTATGGATAATATTATGAATCTGGTAATTTGCAAGGGCTCCCTTCATCAGGTTAACATCTTTTACAGGACCGTCGAGGCTGGCAAATGAAGCATAGTTGGAATTCTCTACAAATACTACCCACGTTTTACCCATGGGGTTACTGGAACTCAATGCTGCGCCTTCACGATTCAGCCTGAATTCGCTTTCTTTCCTGTTGCCAAAAGCATCCTCTGCTATAACAGTAATCTTATTCTTATTCAGAACATCTATTGTAGCAGTAAAGCCGGGGTTAAGGTCGTTAACGGCATAGCTGGCGGTTACTCCCTCGATAAAAATTGACTTAATAATGCTCTCATCGGTTATCCTTCCCTGGATAAAGAGATTCCGGTCGTTACTCTCAAGATAAATCTGACCATCGTCAGAGGCATAGGGTGCAACAATTACTACATTAGGAGGAATGGTCTCTGTCCTGTTGATCTCATACACCAGGCTTGTCATATTATCATAATCGTCGTAAGCCTCTATTTTAATAGTGTCAAGGTCTTCAATATCTACATTAGTCAGGAATTCATACACTCCGTCTGAGCCCCTCTCGAACATAGATTCGTTTCCATTTATTAGTAGTGATTTCAGAGGACTCTCTTCTTTGATACTCCCTGAAATAATAATCTTTTCTGCATCTCCGCTAATATCTACTTTGGTTCCTTTAATATCAAGGTTAGCTACTTTAATTACTGGAGCGTCAGTCTCCCTGTTTATTTCGTAAAGCCGGTCTTTTGCCTCTGCCAGCATCTGTCTGGCTCTCATGTCATACTCCGATAGTTCGGTTATTTTTTTATAGTCGGCCTGAGCTTTCTCAAAGTCCATCAACTGCTCATACGAACTGGCCCTTTTGAAAAAATAGTCAGGGTTGGCCTTATTAAGTGTAATGGCCTTTGAGAAGTCATTTACAGCATTTGCATGCTGGTTAAATTCCTGGTAAAAAACTCCCCTGATAGAATAGTTCTCCGGATTATCAGGCTCAATCAAAATATTCCTTGATATATCATTAATAGCATTGGGATAGTCAAGTTGCTCCTTGTATATCATGCTTCTGACCTTAAAAGCCTCTGTATTCTTATCATCGTCCTCGATCATATAGGTACAATGCTCCATCGCTTCATCCAGATTACCCTCATTTATAAGCAAGAGAGCCAGGGCAACCCTTGCCGGAACATATTTCTTGTTTTTTGAGATTGAACTCTCATACTCTGCCTTGGCCCTTCTGAAGTTCATCAGTCTCTCAAAGGCGAGTCCATACTGATAATAATTTAGTTCATCCTGCTTAATTTTTAAGGCTGTATCTGAAACCTGGAGTGCCCTGTCGTATCTCTCAAGGGCGATAAGGGATTTTACCTTTTCGGGATAAACCTTACCCTCTCTCTTTGCAATTTTCGATGCATAGTTTAAATGCTTGAGTGCTATATCATAATTACCCATCTTATTACACACCCTTCCAAGCAGGAAAAGCACATCAATATTCTTGGGATCAAATACTCTTGCTTTTTCGTAATCATCAAATGATTCCTGATATTTTTCGAGGTTTTCATATGCCTCTCCCCTTGCAAGATATCCATCGATATCAGTTGGGTTAAGCTGTATAGCACTGGTAAACTGAGTAACGGCATCTGTATATCTCCCGCTCTCCATAAAAGCTTCTCCTGCTTTTAGCGTTTTTTTGTATGACTGGCTATATGCAGATATTGAAATCAAACAAAATAGCAGTACACTTAAAGTCTGTCTCATGGTATAAGTGTTTTCATTTCTTAATACAATCCATCCGGCAAAAATAAACGAAGTAAACTTAAATGCTTCGTTTATAACTCTATTTCCGATAAATGTTTACGATTCTAACTCAATCAAAGTTACAATTTTTTGATAAAAAAACTCAATCATGTGATGAGTCTGTTCTTAATGTAGATAAGCCGGCTGGATTTAAATAATTGTTCTCCTGTTTTTTGTCCCTGAATAAAAGGTGACTTAATACCAGATCCAAACTCTGGCTTGCCAGTAAAAATCCTTGCTTCATCCCACAGGTTCTTCGAAATAAACTGGTTTAAAACCGAGGCGCCGCCTTCAACCATCACAGATTGTATTTCCCTGTTCTTAAGCTCCTTAATCATCTCTTCTATTGCATTCTCTCTATTTCTGATTAAACTATATTCCTTCTTTTCTTTAAGATTAATTTTTCTTTCTGAAAAAAGAAGCAGCGGCCTGTTATCACATAAAACACTTAGTTCTTCAGGCAGTTCTCCTGAACCACCCAACACTACTCTGAGCGGATTTTTACCATCCCACATCCTGGTTGTAAGAGAAGGATTATCTTTTATCAGGGTGTTTTTGCCAACCAGGATAGAGTGTTCCTGGCTTCGCCATTTATGAACAAGAACTCTTTCTTCTTCTCCTGTTATCCAGTTTGGTCCGCTTAAATCAGTCCTGTCATAAGAGCGATCAATAAATCCGTCTTTCGATTCAGCCCACTTAAGTATAATATATGGCCTGCCCTTCTCATGGAAAGTGAAAAATCGTTTATTAAGTTCCCTGCATTCCTTTTCAAGTATACCCACTTCAACTTCACATGCACCCTTTTTTAATATTTCAATGCCCCTTCCGGATACTTTGCTGCTGGTATCTCCCGACCCTACAACAACTCTCCCAATCCCTTTATGAACAATCATATCTGCACAGGGAGGTGTTTTACCATAATGTGAGCAGGGTTCCAGTGTAACATAGAGAGTTGCTTCCTTAAGCAGGTCGCCGGGGGCTGACTTAATTGCCATTAGCTCTGCATGATCTTCACCTGCTTTAACATGATATCCCTCTCCGATAATAATATTATTATTAACAAGCACAGCCCCAACCAATGGGTTTGGCCGGGTATTACCCGAAGCATTTCTGGCAAGCTCCAGAGCTCTTTTCATAAATATGATATCATTATCTCTTCTCATCTCTGCATAAAATTATAATTTTGAACCATAGAATATGATAAATCAAAGTATTAAATCAGCCAGAAAATATATTTCGGATAAGTTATCTTCAATTTATCCCCGGGAAGAAGTAAATGCACTTACAAAAATTATACTTCTCGAAACAACTACTCTGTCGGCGACAGAACTTCTGGCTGAATCCGAAAGCCAACTTGGTACCAGCACCTGGGTTAAAATTAAGAAAATATGCGCTGAACTAAAAGATAAGAGGCCAATACAATATATACTTGGTAAAACAGAGTTTTACGGACTGGAACTGAAAGTTAATAAACACACCCTTATACCAAGACAGGAAACGGAAGAGCTGGTTGATCTTATTATTCGGGAAAATAAAAGCCCTGGCCTGAAGGTACTTGATATAGGAACGGGCAGTGGTGCTATAGCAATAGCTCTATACCTTAATCTAAAGGAGCCTGAAGTAAGTGCCACAGATATTTCTGAAGATGCATTAACAATAGCCAGGGAAAATTGCAGCATGCATAGATGTAAGATCGTTTTTAATAAGGATAATATACTTAAAAGCACACCCTTAAGAGAGGGATTCTTAGACATTGTGGTAAGCAATCCCCCCTACGTCAGAGAATCAGAAAAAGTGAGCATGCACGACAACGTCCTGGACTATGAACCTCACTCTGCCCTTTTTGTCCCCGACTCAGATCCTCTTAAATACTACAGGGCCATAGGCAAGTCGGCCATGCTCTTACTTAAACCGGGGGGGGCCATTTATCTCGAGATAAATGAAGCTCTAAGTGAGGCAACTGGGACACTTATTTCCGGAATAGGGTTTAAGAGTATCAGTATAATTAAAGATCTGAACAATAAGGACAGAATTCTTAAAGCATACAAATAATATGGGAGCAGATTATAAGGTAGTACTTTCAAGGGCGATGTCGCTTTGCAGCAAATCCGAAAAAACAGTCTATGATATAAGACAGAGTATGTCGAGATGGGGAATGACAGATATTGAGAAACAGGATAAAATAATAAACTACCTGATAGAAAACAGCTTTATTGATGAATCCAGGTATTCATACAGCTATGTGAGGGATAAACATAAATTTAACAGGTGGGGCAGGATAAAAATAAGAGCTATGCTCAGAGCAAAAGGTCTTACAGAACCAATAATTGATAAAGCTATAAATTCCCTTTCCCAGGAAGAATATATTAAAACTTTAAAAGACGATATCTCAGACAGGAAAAAAAGACTGAAAGCTAAAAACCAGTACGACCTCAGGGCAAAACTTATGCGCTTTGCCCAATCAAGAGGTTATGAAACCGATCTTAGTTATAAAATAGTTGATGAGGTAATTTCTTCCTGATTCAGTTTATATTATATACTGAACATCTTTATATAATATTCGATAAACTGCCAGAAACCGAGTCCGACCGATAAAGCTGATAATAAGATATCGGTCAGGCTGATCGTTCTTATTATCTCGGGCTTACGTTTTAGAGCTGCTATATTGGATATCCTCAGTATTAGCTGAAAAAGAAAAAACAGGAAAACCCGGGGTCCATAAATATTCCACTCCTCAGCTTTTTTTATATCGCCTCGTATAAGATAAGAGAAGCTATGAGACATGCCGCATGAAGGACAGCTTAATCCGGTAATCTGCTCATGCACACAGCTAACGGGATAGTTATTTTCGCTGGGCGAAAAAATGCCGGAATAAGTAAATATAATTACTATTATTCCGGCGAAAATATAATTTATTATTTTGTAGGAGAGCACTGCTCCTGTTGACAAGCGCTGCACAGCTACTTTTCGCTACCAGAGGTGTCAACTTTTATCTTGATATCTACCCTTGTGTTTTTTGAACTGTCAGCCTTCTTATCATCTAAGTCTTCAAGTTCATCAAGAGTCTCTCTAAGCTCTTTTTTGATGGTAGAATTAATTTCAACTCTGTCAGTACCATCATCTATAGTAATGCTGAAGCTGCCATCATCCATCTCATCAATAACTTCTCTCTCAATATCTTTTATAAGATCCTCTATCTTCTCCTCAAAATAAGGAGCTCTCTCGGCAAATCCTGAGAAAAATACGAGCTGAGCAATAGCAATAAACAGGGCAACAATACCAAGTATAAGTCCACCGAACATTAAACCTTTCGGACCCTTATTTCTTGATGCCTGTGAAAGGCCGATCGATCCAAGGACAATTGCTATCAGAGCTGTAAATAATGCAAACAATCCAACGCAGGGTATAAGTGCTACTATAAAACTTATTACTCCCAGGACAAGTGCTGCAACGCCAAGTCCCTGGCCTGAATTTCTGGTTTTCTCTTCCATAACGATCTATTTAAATTTCTTCCTTTTTCTTCTATTTTGTTCCACCATTTACCCCATGCCCTTTGTCCTTTACCAGCAAAATATTAAGCATGTCTTTCTCTAAAGACGCCTCAGGATACTCAATGATGCGTCCAATTTCATTTTTCTTATAATAAAAAATAAATGTTGGAACTCTCTCAATATCCATGTTATCAAAATTTTCTATCGGTGCCATCTTATAGCTGTCGGTTCCAATAAAACTCACTTTTCCCTGATCAAGTCCAATCAGCTGACTTAATTTCATAAACCTGGGAACTTCCCGTCTGCTGTCAGGGCACCAGGTTCCAAGTACAACTATTACTTCTATATCTTCAAAATCAAGGTTCATTAATTCAATAAGCGACTTATCATCTATTTTATATGAGTCAAACTCCTTATTAAACCATTCACTATGTGGATATTGAAGAAGGTCATCTGCCTGAAAATAGCCAAGTAACCATGTTTGAGGATCGCTGTAATTAACTTCCTGTGCAAATAGTGGCAAACTGGCACAAAAGAAAAGAAACACTATAAGGCTAAGCAATATCTTTTTCATATCATGAACATAAGTGTAGCATGCCAAGATAAAAAAAATTATCAGAAAACAGCAGTTCGCCTTTTGCCATCTTATTCTATTGCAGACAGTAGTATCTTAAGCATCTCTTTGGCAGCTTTTGCGACCGAAGAGCCCGGACCGAATATTGCAGCGACACCGGCATCGTAAAGAAACTGGTAATCCTGGGCAGGTATTACTCCACCAGCAATAACCATAATGTCATCCCTTCCCAGTTTTTTTAACTCGGCTATAACCTGGGGTATAAGTGTTTTATGACCTGCCGCAAGGCTTGATACCCCAAGTATATGTACATCATTTTCAACAGCTTGTTTGGCAGCCTCTTCGGGTGTCTGAAACAGGGGGCCAATATCAACATCGAAGCCAATATCCGCATATCCTGTCGAAACAACTTTTGCTCCACGATCATGACCATCCTGACCCATCTTAGCTACCATTATACGTGGCTGACGACCCTCTTTAGCTGCAAACTCTGCAACCAGTTTACGGGCTTCATCAAAATCACCGTCAGATTTATACTCCGACGAATAAACACCTGAAATTGAACGTATCACAGCTTTATACCTCCCCTTTTCTTTTTCACAAGCATCTGAAATCTCCCCTAAGGTAGCTCTTTTTTGAGCAGCCTCAACGGCAAGTTCCAATAAATTACCCTTACCTGTTTTTACCGCTTCACCGAGCCTGGCCAGTGCATCCTGGCAAGCCTGCTCATCTCTTTCACTCCTCAGCTTCTTAAGCCTTGCTATCTGAGATTCGCGCACTGCCGAATTATCAACTTCAAGTATTTCAAGTGGATCTTCTTTCTCGAGGCGATATTTATTTGTTCCTACAATAACCTGGTTCCCTGAATCGATCTTTGCCTGGGCACGTGCTGCAGCTTCTTCTATCCGCATTTTAGGTATTCCCGATTCTATTGCCTTTGCCATGCCACCCAGCTCTTCAACCTCCTCTATAAGAGCCCATGCTTTTTGAGCAATTTCATTTGTCAGGGTCTCGACATAGTATGAGCCTGCCCAGGGGTCAACAGCCCTGCAAATATTTGTTTCTTCCTGTATATATATCTGAGTATTCCTGGCTATTCGGGCCGAAAACTCAGTAGGCAGGGCTATAGCTTCATCAAGGGCATTTGTATGCAGGCTCTGCGTATGTCCGAGTGCTGCTGCCATAGCCTCAATGCATGTACGGCCAACATTATTATAAGGGTCCTGTTCGGTCAGGCTCCACCCCGATGTCTGAGAATGTGTTCTCAGGGCAAGCGATTTTGGATTCTTTGGGTTGAACTGGCTTACTATTTTTGCCCACAGCATCCTGGCTGCACGCATTTTTGCAATCTCCATAAAATGATTCATACCGATTGCCCAGAAAAATGACAGCCTTGGGGCAAATGAATCAATATCCAGTCCTGATTTTATTCCTGTCCTAAGGTATTCCAGTCCGTCCGCAAGTGTATAGGCAAGTTCTATGTCGCATGTAGCTCCTGCTTCCTGCATATGATATCCGGAAATACTTATGGAATTAAACTTGGGCATCTTTTTCGATGTATATTCAAAAATATCTGCAATAATTTTCATCGAAAATTCAGGAGGATAAATATATGTATTCCTCACCATAAACTCCTTGAGTATATCATTCTGTATTGTTCCGGTCAGTTCCTCCAGTTTAGCTCCCTGCTCCAGGGCAGCAACTATATAAAACGCCATTATGGGCAATACAGCTCCATTCATAGTCATTGAAACAGACATCTTATCAAGAGGGATCTGATCGAAGAGGATCTTCATATCGAGTATTGAGTCAACCGCCACACCAGCTTTACCAACATCACCCATTACTCTGGGATGATCGGAGTCATAGCCCCTGTGTGTTGCAAGGTCGAATGCCACAGAAAGCCCTTTCTGACCCGAAGCCAGGTTTCGCCTGTAGAATGCGTTTGATTCTTCGGCCGTTGAAAATCCTGCATACTGCCTGATTGTCCACGGTCGCATTGCATACATGCCTGAATACGGACCTCTCAGGAAAGGAGGCAATCCGGCTGCGTAATTCAGATGCTGCATGCCTTTTAGATCATCCCTTGTATATACACTTTTAACAGGTATCTGTTCAGGCGTTATCCAGTCCTTTTCAATTCCCTTTTCCTTTTCCCACGAAACGGAATCTTTCGCCCCGGTATTTAATTCTTCAATATCTGATTTCGTAAATGATGGTCTCATAATTGATTTTTCTTAGATCTTCTTAATACCAAGTAAATTATTAAAGCCCTGTAATGTTCTCAGGATATCCGATTTCAGGCTTATAAAGTTCTCTATGCCTGCATCCCTCAATTCGCGTTCACATTCGGGCAATCCGGCAACTACAACAATAGTCCTGCCCTTCAGCCCCTTATAAACAGCTGGAGCTATAGTAGCATACTCTTCATCTGAACTGCAAATAACTACTATATCGGCCTTCTGGTCAAGTGCTGACTTAATTCCTTCCTGTGGTGTTTCAAATCCGATATTATCTACTATCTCATATCCTGCCACTGAAAAGAAACTGCTTGCAAACTGTGCCCTGGCCTTTCTCATTACAGGATTGCCTATTGTTAGCATAAATACACTGGGCCTTGACTTGCTCCTATCGGTCTCTGATCTGAGTTGCTCAAATAATTCAGCACCCCTGTAAAGTCTCAAGGGTTTTACCTCCGTAACATCATCATGTTCTGTTTCAAGCGGCTGATAATTAAGCACTTCGTTTATATTAGGATATATATTTGTTCCCAGCAGCCTTTCCCTGCCCTTTGCCAGATAGCCATCCCGCTTCTGGGCATTATTCTCAATTCTTTTCTGGACCAGTCCGGTTTTTAATGATTTGAGGAAACCGCCTTCGTTTTCTACTTCCAGGAATAGCTCCCAGGCCTTCTCTGCTACCATTGCAGTAAGATTCTCAATATAATACGAACCTGCAGCCGGATCGACAATCTTATCAAAATGAGACTCTTCCTTAAGCAGGAGCTGTTGATTACGTGCGATCCGCTCAGAAAAATCGGAAGCTTCTTTATAAACAGAATCAAAAGCCGTAACGGTCAGAGAATCAACTCCACCCAGGCTTGCAGACATTGCTTCGGTCTGCGTTCTGAGCAAATTAACGTAAGGATCATAAAGCGTTTTATTCCATTCACCTGTTATCGCATGTATATTCATACGCTGGCTCTTCTCACTTACTCCATACTTCTGAGTAATAACGGCCCATAATAGCCTTGCTGCTCTTATCTTGGCAATCTCAAAGAAATAATTAGAGCCCAGCCCGAAGGTAAAACAGATCGAACTGGCAACATCTTCAGATGACAGTCCGGTATCGGTCAGACTGGCAAGATATTCATTGGCCATTGAAAGTGTTAATCCTAGCTCCTGTATAACCGATGCCCCGGCATTTAAGAAGTTTGCTCCATTTATCCTTAGCAGCCTGAAATCATCAATATCAGACCCGGCTTCAATAAGTTTTTTAAGGTAAAGTATCCCATCCTGAAGAGGGATACACAATTTACCCTTAAGCATATACCTGCCTAGCGGATCGGTTTCTATAGCTCCTTTTACCATGGCTGGTTTAACTCCTCTTTCGTCAAGTACCTTCCTAAAAGCCTCAAGTAATTCAAGTGCTGATCCCTCGGGATAAAAATTAAGTTCAATGCTTTCAATAAAAATGCCTTCCAGCAGTGTAGCGATAAATTCCTTAGAAAACTTAGCTTCCCTCTCAAACCTGAATCCCAGGGAATTTACTCCTCTGTTCAGGATATGGAGAGCCTTCTTGTTTGCTTCGGCAGGATTAACAACCAATATATCCTGTCTTACCAGCCAATCATTAGTTGATTTACCTGGGCCCCTGACGAAGGGAAACTCTCCCGGAAGCGAATCAATATAAGAAAGACCCTCCAGGTCTTCCTCACGGTAAAAAGGATTAACATCCACACCCTCCTTGCTTCTCCATACAAGTTTCTTATCAAAATCAGCACCCTTAAGGTCATTTTTAATTTTATCCATCCATTCCTCAGTAGATACAGGAGGAAATTGCGTGAATAAATTCTTGCTTTCTGACATTATTTTATCTGGTTTTTATTTTGTGCAAAGGTAAAAGAAAATAGGGACAGAAGATCAATGTTTTTTGTCATATATTGTAACTTTATGCATATGTCAGAATCTATAGCTTCGGTAAATATTTTCTTTATGACCGGCACCGGTAATTCATACTGGGCTGCAACTCGAATTTCAGAGCTGGCAAAAGAATCATGCGATAATGTGAAGATTAGCCCGGCCGACAGTAAATCAATACCATCACGCCACCCGGATAATAACAGTAGTATTATTGCTTTTGCATACCCGACTCATGGCTTCTCATTGCCCTGGCATATGTTAAAATTCATATTAAGATTCCCCCGCGGAAAGGGCAGGGTAATTCTTATTAATAGTCGTGCCGGAATGAAAATGGGTAAAATATTTACTCCCGGAGTTAGCGGACTTGCCATACTGCTACCCACGATAATCATGCTTTTAAAGGGCTACCGCATTCATGGCCTTGCGCCTATTGACACGCCTTCTAACTGGATCAGCATCCACCCGGGTATCCGCAAAAAAGTAGTTGAGTCGATTTTCAGGCACCGGGATGCTGAATTATCAAAGCTATGGAATCGGCTCAGTAATAATAAAGTTTTTTATCCCATAAAATTCTTTCTACTGCTACCGGTCGATTTATTCCTTATCCCGGTAAGCCTGGGATATATCTTCTTTGGAAGGTTCCTGCTTGCCCGCACATACCTTGCAGACCAGTCGTGTAATGGTTGTGGATTATGTGCAGAAAGATGCCCGGTGGGAGCAATCAGGATGGTAAATAATAGACCCTGGTGGACCTACAGGTGTGAGAGTTGTATGAGGTGCTCCAATATCTGTCCGAATAAATCTGTTAATTCTTCTGTACCCTTAATGGTAATATATACAATCCTTATCCTGAAGTTCGGACAGGGGAGTTATTTTACAGACATTATTTCATCCATCACATCGAGGCTTGATTTTATTCCACGGGATGTGGTCTACTATGCCCTGCTATGGATTATTACAATATTAGCAAGCTGGTTGCTCTATGCAATAATATTCTGGCTTAACAACTTAAAACTATTTAACATGCTTTTTGCCTTTACCACACCAATGAAGTACTGGAGAAGATATATAGCTCCGGGGTTCAGGGGAAAGGATAAATAAGAGTATAGTAAAGTTTTACAAGCCTTCCCCTCCGAATTCCATAAGAAAGGCTTTTATAAACCCATTCAGGTCTCCATCTAAAACTGCCTGTACATTCCCTGTCTCATGGCCTGTTCTGAGATCCTTTACCATTTTATATGGCTGCATTACATAAGATCTTATCTGCGAGCCCCATTCTATCTTAAGCTTGGTTCCTTCAATTTTCGACTGCTCATCCATCTTCTTCCTGAGCTCAAGCTCATAGAGATTTGATTTAAGTATTCTAAGAGCATTATCCTTATTCTTATGTTGCGAACGAGTTTCCTGGTTTTCTATTACCAGGCCTGAAGGGGCATGTCTTAATCTGACAGCCGTTTCGACCTTATTAACATTCTGACCCCCGGCTCCGCTTGCCCTGTATGTTTCCCAGGTAATATCAGCCGGATTAATCTCTATTTCTATTTCATCATCAACCAGTGGAGATACAAATACAGAAGCAAATGTTGTCTGTCTCTTTCCCTGGGCATTAAAAGGAGATATTCTGACCAGTCTGTGCACACCGTTTTCACTCTTAAGATAGCCATATCCCTTTTCACCAGATACCTCGAGGGTAACCGATTTTACACCAACCTCATCACCGGGCTGAAAATCAAGCTCCTTTACACTGTATCCATTATTCTCGCACCATCTCAGGTACATCCTCATCAGCATATCTGCCCAATCGTTACTCTCTGTCCCTCCTGCACCGGCATTTATCTTAAGAATTGCTCCAAACTGGTCTTCATCCTTGCGAAGCATATTTTTAAGCTCAAGCTCCTCAATCAGTTTTAACGATTTCGAATAATGCTGCTCTACTTCCTCATCGCTTACCTCACCCTCTTTAATAAAATCGAATAATACTTGCAGATCATCAATTGCATTCTGCACTTCGCTAAATAAGGAGGTCCACCCCTTAAGAAGTGAAATTTCCTTCATATGATCTTCTGCAGCTTTAGGGTCGTTCCAGAACGCGGGATCCTGTGTGATTTTCTCCTTCTCTTCAATCTGGCTTATCCTGGTATCTATGTCAAAGATACCTCCTCAGCGCATCGCGACGCTTAATAAGATCGGCCAGCTGGTCGTTGCTTATCATCTCTGTAAATTTTATACAAAAATAACATATCAACTTAGTTCTGGCAAGATTATTAATATCTAATGACTAATTTAGCAGGCCAATAAGTATTTCTGCATGAGAATCCTCTTTCGATATATTAAAACAATGGCGCCATATCTGCTTGCGGCGTGGGTAATTATTATTCTGGTTTTTTCATCTCTCCCAAGATTACCACAGATAAATATTCATAATGGATTGCTGGAACGATACTTTGACAAGTTGATGCATTTTTCCGAATACTTTGCACTTGCGTTTCTGGCATTCCTAACCTTTGCAAAATCAGAAATTTCACTATGGTCTAAAAAAGTGAGTACCCTGATGATCTTCCTGATAGTATTTGCTGCTGCTGATGAAACTCATCAACTCATTATTGTTGCCAGATCATTTAGCATCTATGATATGATAGCCGATTTTCTTGGAATAATATTTGGCACCTTATTCACCCTCTTGCTTAACAGACTTTTAGATTAAATCAAAAATCAGGAAGTTCCTTCTTAACTTACTTTAACAGGATATTTTAAAGGAATAATAGCTAAAAACATTAAGTTTATGGTATCAATAACTTAATCTAAATGCTATGAGGCGCCATGCTAAATCACTCCTATCGATAATTATTGTACTCCTTTTTTCAGCAGGCAGTATTTTTGCTCAGAAAACCATTATAATAAATGTGCCAGCTGCAAAAAACTATAAAGAAAAAAAGACAGCCTTAAGCTGGCTTGAGCAGGAAGAGACAATTCAGAAATTCGGACAGATATCAGATAAGATATGGCATTTCGCCGAACTCGGAATGCAGGAATTTAAGTCCTCAGCCCTGCTTATAGAAACGCTCGAAAAGGAAGGGTTTACGATTGAAAGGGATGTTGCAGGCATGCCTACCTGCTTTATTGCAAGCTGGGGAAGTGGCAAACCCGTTATTGGCATATTAGGGGAGTTTGATGCTCTTCCTATGATCTCACAAAAGGGACGTATACCCGAGCAGGACCCACTTATTGAGGGAGGTCCTGGTCATGGATGTGGTCATAATATGATGGGCACATCTGCTGTTGCAGCAGCAATAGCTACCAAAAAGAGCATGGAAAAAAACAATATTAAAGGTACTATTCGTTTTTATGGTTCACCTGCAGAAGAAACTATTATAAGCAGACCATATATGGTTAGGGCAGGTGTCTTCGACGATGTTGACGCAGTAATTGACAACCATTCCTCAAGCAATATGGGAACCGACTTCGGAGTAAGCGGGAATGCAGTAATATCTGTAATATTCACTTTCAGCGGTAAAACAGCCCACTCGGCCGGGGCACCATGGGATGGCAGAAGTGCACTTGATGCTGTTGAAATAATGAATGTTTCTACCAATTACCTGAGAGAACACCTTGATTATACTCACAGGATGCATTATGTTATAATAAAGGGAGGAGAGGCACCCAATGTTGTGCCTGATAAGGCCTCGGTATGGTACTATGTAAGGAATACCGATGAACGACTTGAAGATATGTATAACAGGGTTGTAAAGTGCGCCGAAGGGGCAGCTCTTGCAACAGGCACTACTCTTGAAGAGGTAAAAGTTCTTACTGGCGTCCACCAGAGGCATTCAAACAGGGGCATGGCCGAACTGATACAGTCGAATATCGAGCTGGTAGGTATGCCTGAGTGGACGGAGGAAGAAAATGAATATGCCAGGGCTCTTCAGAAGAGCCTGGGTAAAAAGGAAACTGGTTATCCTATGGAAGTAAATAAGCTTAAGATGCCCTCCGGAGTACAGGTAGGCGGCGGCTCATCAGATGTGGGCGAGGTAACGCTTGTTGCACCCTGCGCCACTCTTCGTTTCCCGGGTGGAGTGCCCGGAATGATAGGACATCACTGGTCGGCTGTTTCGGCTTATTATGGAAGTGCTGCCTGGAAGGGCCTCAATACTGGTTCCAGGGTAATGGCTGCCTCAGCAATTGACCTTCTGACTAATGCTGATAAACTAAATAAGATAAAGGAAGAATTTAAAGCATATAGTGCCGATCACCCATATAAATCATTTCTGAAAGATGAATCCAATCCACCGCTTGATCTGAATAAGGAATTGATGGATAAGTTTAGAAGCGCACTCGAAGAAGTGGAGAAATAGCGAAGAATGCGAGGTACGTGGTGCGTGGTTTAATAAACGCGGAAGCCTGAAAAAATACCAGTACCAATTGCAAGACCTGTTCCTGTATACACTACTAATTTGATTCTATCACCAGCATTTAATTTGATAGTCTTATGTCTGAAAATTTGCTGATTGCTTGTCAGGTTTGTTCCTATTTTCTCAAAAAGATTTCCGTTCCTGAAAATTGATAGCTCAACTGCACTGCTTGCTGCCGTGTAATTTATATCAAATGCATATATACCATTAATTGGAGCTGTAAATTCACCTGTTCCCATATTGAACGATAAACCATCATTATAATCTTCGTCATCTGGCAAAAAATCAACGTTTGATAAAGGCATTGGAGCATCTGTTGAAATTGTTTTCTTCACCCTGAAAGCCACCATGTTAGCACTTAAATCAACGCTGTGCTGTGTAGAGCCCTCTTCGATCACCAGATTTGAGCCTTCAATACGCATATCAGAAATAAGTTCATTTACCGGATCAGCGTCGTCGTCGTCTTTCAGTCCATCCAGATTGACTGACTGGGTTCCATTAGTTATTGTCAGTATATGGGTAACAGGATTATACGAAAGCTCCTGCTTGTCTGAATTAACAAGTGGTGAAAGATCAACCTTGTTGGCTCCGATAATTTCTAGTTCCGAATTAACTGAATTAAAACTCAGCGATTGTATCTCATTTTCAGGATCAGGGTCAGCATCATTAACAGCTAAAAAAGCTGCCAGATTAACCTCATTTCCACCTGAAATTGCAAGATTTACACCATTAAAAGACAGAGTCTGATCATCAGAAGCCGGATCTCCCGGAGGGCCTGGAGGACCTTCCGGTCCGGGCTCAAGAGAACGGCCGGCATAGAGTGCATATGGTACACTCAGAAACTGCATCGATCCCATATATAGATAATCATTATCAAATTTTATTTCAATTCCAAGAAAATAATTATCTGTCTCCCAGGTAATATCCTGGAACCTCTCTTTGGCTCCAGAAACCGGAGTACCAGCCCCTATTATTGCATCAAAGACACCAAATTGAGATGTTACAATATTGGAATGAACTTCCTGATATTCAAGATTACCTTCACTATGACCTGAACGAATACTGAATCTAACATCAATCTGCTTGTTTACCAGCTCATCTCCATAGCTATTCCTGGCAACAGCCTGATATTTTATTCCGTAAGGCACCTGCTGTGAAACAATAGCACTTAGCCAGAATAATGTGGCCACAAAACTTAATATAACTTTTCTGTAGTACATCGCAGTAGGTTTTACATTTTTTCAATTTTAAAAAGCCTTGAGATCATCCCGTCCTCGGTTAAAACTTTTACAAAATAGGTTCCTCTCTGGTAATTACTAACATCAATAGGAATTCTATGTGTGAAAGGAAAAGGACCACTACAAGGATAATCTTTTTTAAAATATATGGCACCATTAAAGCCAAATATTGTAACGTGATATTCAATATTCCTATCACCATACAATTCCAGGGTAAGACAATCCTGTACCGGATTCGGATAAACCTTTAATCCACTTCCTGTATGGTCGCTTTCGATTAACTTACAAGTAGAGGGTTGCTGAAAGCCCTGGGTGAAAATATAGCTCTCATTTCTAATCAATGAAACTACAGGCTCTCCGATAGTCTGACTAATAAAATAATCACCCGAAGATGCTACTGATGATGCAGAGACCAAAACCTCATGCGATATCTCCTGCGCATAAATATTTAACCCAGCAATCACTATAAATAGTATGAAGATTCCCCTCTTCCGCATTTATTTTAGAAATAGTGGACCTCAAAAATATAAATATTTTGAAATTATCTATACTTTTCAACAACTTATTAACATTTTGATCGCAAATTATCCCCAAATCAGGAGTAAAATAGACTCTAAAGTGCATTCTGGTCTTCATCTTAGGCCCGGGATAGGAAATTTTAAAATTATTTCCGACCTTACAGAATATATGCATTTACCTGAAAATAATATAGATTAGTAGTAGCTCTAAGGCCTTAAAACATTAAAATCAAGTTAAATCAGTATATAATGTTAAGATCATTCTTTAGCAGAAAATTAATTGAGGCAGGAATTGATGAAGCAGGCAGAGGGGCCCTGGCCGGACCGGTTGTAGCCGCCGTTGTTATACTTCCTAAACGTTTTAAAAACGATATTCTTAACGACTCAAAGAAGCTATCTGCTATTAAGAGAGAAGAGCTACGCGAAATAATTATGGAGAAAGCTCTTGCATGGAATATAGCTGCCGTTGATAACCATGTTGTGGATAAAATTAATATACTCAGAGCAACATATAAAGCCATGCACCTGGCTATAGAAGGTCTCAAACAAAACCCGGAGCTTCTGCTTATAGATGGGAATAATTTTATTCCTTTTAAGAATATTCCTTTTAAGACAATCGTTCAGGGAGATGGTAAATTTATGTCTATTGCTGCAGCCTCAGTGCTGGCAAAAACCTATAGGGACGAATTAATGGACAAACTGCACCTTGAACATCCTGAATACGGGTGGAATACAAATAAGGGTTATCCAACGCAGGAACACAGGGATGCTATAGCCGAACATGGCTCAACAGATTATCACCGAAAAACTTTCAATCTTGGGGACTCACAAATGGACCTGTTTTAAGTCTTTTTTACTATAATTTTTTTAATCTATATTTGACTTTCTAAAAAGTCGATCAATACTAAAATAAAACTACATGAAAAGATTAATTACTTTATTATTTGCCATTGTAATCGGACTCAATGCGCAACTTAAAGCTGATGAGGGAATGTGGCTGCTGCCTCTTCTTGAGCAGCTAAATATTGGCACCATGACAGAAATGGGCCTTCAACTGAGTGCTGAAGATATCTACAGTATCAATCAGGCAAGCATAAAAGATGCAATAGTTATATTCGGAGGTGGATGTACTGGTGAAATAGTATCATCAAAAGGATTGCTTTTTACAAACCATCATTGCGGTTATGGATCCATACAGTCACATAGCACTGTCGAACATGATTATCTCAAAGACGGATTCTGGGCAAAATCTCTCGAAGAAGAACTTCCGAATCCAGGCCTGTCTGTCAGATTTCTGGTAAGCATTAAAGATGTAACAGACGAGGTTCTGAAAGATGTTAAGGGCGATATGAGTGAAGAAGAAAGAGGCGCCTCTATAAGAACCGCAAGAACAGCTATTGCCGACGCTGCTGCAGAAGGCAACCACTACAGGGCATCTGTTTCTACCTTTTTTGGTGGAAATAACTACTACCTTCTTGTTTATGAAATATATAATGACGTAAGGTTTGTAGGTGCTCCTCCATCATCAATAGGGAAATACGGACACGACACTGATAACTGGGAATGGCCACGCCATACTGGTGATTTTAGTATCTTCAGGGTATATATGAGCCCCGATGGCAAACCTGCAGAGTATTCTGAAGAAAATATTCCTCTGGAACCAAAACATTATCTTCCTGTTTCAAATGCCGGTGTTAAGGAAAATGATTTTGCAATGATTCTTGGCTATCCAGGTGGTACAACAAGGTATATGACTTCCTATGAAATAGATGAGCAGCTTAAGATAACTCACCCTAACAGGATAAAAATAAGGGGAGCCCTGCAGGAAGTATGGATGGAAGATATGATTGCCGACCAGAAAATTAATATTCAGTATGCCAGTAAATATTCTGGATCATCAAACTACTGGAAATTTTCAATCGGACAAAAAGCCGGGCTGGAGAGACTAAATGTTAAGGGCCAGAAGGAAGAAATAGAAGCAAGATTCAAAAAATGGGTGGCATCAAATAAAAAGAGAAATGAAAAATATGGCTCTGTTCTCGAGACAATTATGACATCTATTGAGCAACGCGCAAAATCAAATCACCTCTCTCAATACCTTAATGAGTGCTTTGGCCGAGGAACAGAACTTACCATGTTCTCGATGCGTTCAGCCAGATTAATCTCAGCACTTAAAGGTGATGATGAAAGTGCTAAGGAAGAAGCTATTAAGGGATTTATGGATAATGCAGAAGGGTTCTATAAAAACTATAGCGAACCTACCGACAGAAAGGCTACAACAGCAATGTTCAGCCTTTATAAAGAAGATATCGATAAGGAGTACTGGCCGGAGTTCTTTAATATAATAGATAGTGAATATAATGGTGATGTAAAGAAATTTGTTGACCATATGTTCGATAATTCTATTTATACATCAAAAGAGAAACTGGAAAACTTCCTTAAAAACCCGGATGTTGTAAAAATGGAAAATGATCCTGCCTACAATACTGTTGGAGATATTATGGCTGTTGGAATGAAAATGAGAGCTCTGGGGGGCAATAATTCAGAACTGGCAAGGGCACAAAGACTATGGATTGCAGGTCTTAAGGAAATGGATCCCGACCTGGTAAAATATCCCGATGCCAACTTTACAATGCGCTTAAGCTATGGAACAGTACTCCCATACCAGCCAAAAGACGCCGTTATCTATAAGTATTATACAACAATGGAGGGAGTAATGGAAAAATATGTTGAAGGAGATTATGAATTTGACCTCCCGAAAGACTTTATCGAAATGGTTGAGAATAAAGATTATGGTCGCTATGCAGACGAGGACGGCTATATGCCAATATGCTTCCTTACAAATAATGACATTACCGGAGGTAATTCAGGCAGTCCCGTAATTAACGGTAAAGGCGAACTTATCGGACTCGCATTTGATGGCAACTGGGAAGCTATGAGTGGCGATATTGCTTTTGAACCAGACCTTCAGAGAACCATTTGCGTTGATGTCAGATATGTACTCTGGGTTATCGATAAATATGCCGGAGCAACTAATCTTATTGAAGAACTGGATATAAAAGATTAACACAGATTAAAGACGAATATTACTAATTAGAGGTGCCCCGGATCAGGGCACCTTTTTTTTATTCCCAATAAACTTTATAAACCTTAAAACTTTATAAACCTTCTTCTATATCTTTGCAAACAAATCTTAACAAACAATAATGAACTTTAGTGTAAAAGAAATCCTGGCTGCCTTTATGGTCTTGTTTGCAATTATCGACATTCTTGGGTCTGTCCCGATAATACTCGACATTAAAGTTAAATCAGGGGAAGTCGGCTCAGGCAAAGCCACATTAGTTGCATTTGCTATATTTATTATGTTCTTCTTTGCAGGCCAACCTCTTCTGGGGCTCTTCGGAGTCGATATACAGTCCTTCGCCATAGCAGGGTCTATTGTTATACTCCTTCTCGGACTGGAAATGGTAATGGGAATAGAGCTCTTTAAACACGATGCTCCCGGAGGCGGCACAATAGTTCCGATAGCTTTCCCCCTAATAGCCGGCGCCGGATCAATTACAACCCTACTATCGCTTAAAGCCGAATACGCTACTTTAAATATCCTGATTGCCCTTACGCTGAATATGATCGTTGTATTCCTTGTAATCAGGCTTACTTCATTCTTCGAACGTGTACTCGGACCAGCGGGTATTCATATCCTGAGAAAAATGTTTGGGATAATCCTCCTGGCTATAGCAGTTAAACTATTCATTAGTAATACAGGCATTATACTTCCCCATGTCAAATAAAATAACTATCTATACTGATGGAGCCGCCAGAGGCAATCCCGGACCGGGAGGGTACGGCGTGCTATTAATGGCAGGAAAACACAGAAAGGAAATTTCAGAAGGTTTTCGTAATACCACCAATAACCGAATGGAACTATTGGCTGTTATTGTTGGATTGGAAGCATTGAAAAATAAGGGATCAATTGTTACGATATATACCGACTCTAAATATGTTGCCGATGCTGTAAATAAAGGCTGGGTATTTGACTGGGAAAAGAAAGGTTTTAAAAAGAAGAAAAATCCCGACCTATGGAAGAGATTCCTTAAGATATACCCTAAACACAATATCAGTTTTAAATGGGTGGAAGGTCATGCAGGTATACCGGGAAACGAGAGATGCGACCAACTTGCTGTTGAAGCTTCACATAAGGAGAGGCTGTCTGTTGATAAAGAATATGAAGAATCAACAAAGGACACCACATTATTCTGAATTTTGTTAATAACTCCTGTTGACTGGTATAAATCAAAATATCATATTTGTCTAAACAATTAATTATCAGAATGAATAGCTTGATAATAGAAAGCACCAATTTCAGTCCGGAAATTATCCTCGATCATGATAATAAAGTCTTCAGCGCCAAAGGAAACAGCAGACCTGAAGATGTAAGAGAAATATACTTTCCCGTTGTTAGTTGGTTACATGATTATCGTATACTGCTAAAGAATGATGCCAGCGACTATTATTCCGAAGAAGATCCCCTGATCTTTGAATTCGATCTCGAATATTTTAATTCTTCCTCTGCAAAGTTCCTTTACGATATTATTGAAGCACTGAGGCAGATAAAGGAGGATGGTGTGAATGTAGGTGTTGCATGGTTGTATGATAAAGAAGATACCGATATGAAAGAAGCAGGCGAAGACCTTTCCTACCTTGCCGAATTTGATTTTGCATATATCACCAGGTAATATTATGCGAGGACAAATAGAACTTTATAAGATACTTGATGATTTAAATATTAAATACAGCTACAGGGAACATCCTCCCGTTGCAACAATTGAGGAAGCAAAGCTTTACTGGAAAAACCTTGACTCGGGGCGTTGCAAGAATATCTTCCTCAGAAATCATAAAGGAAACAGGCACTACCTCGTTATACTTGAACACACCAGAAACCTCGTGATGAAGGACCTCGAGCAAAGGCTTAAGCAGGGAAAATTAAGCTTTGCTTCCGAAAAGAGACTTGATAAATACCTGGGACTATCACCTGGCTCAGTATCACCCTTCGGGATAATCAATGATAAGGAACATCATGTACATCTCTTTATTGATGAGAAGCTTGAAGAGTTTGATAATCTATCCTTCCATCCAAATATAAACACTGCCTCCCTGGTAATTAAGAGAAACGACCTTATTCGCTTTATCGAACACCATGGCAATAGCTACGAATTTATTGGCTTATACGATGACTAAAACAGATAGCTTCTTAATTAGAATCATTTTAATTTAAAAATATCTGCAACAAGATTCTTCTTTCTTCGTCATTCTAGTGTTTAACACCCTAACCTGTAAAACGGATGAAAACCCTTTTATCTATCGCTCTTCTTATTGGGGCAACAATTATTGTATCCGGACAGAGTCCATTACCAAAAAGAAAATATACTGCATCAAGAGTTACAGAGGCTCCGGTTATAAATGGTGATCTGAGCGACAATACCTGGCTAACAGGAGAATGGAGCGGCGATTTCACCCAGCATGAACCATACGATGGAGCCAGTCCATCACAACCAACAGAATTTAAGGTATGCTTTGATGATGTGAACCTATATATTGCAATGAAGGCCTATGACTCTTCACCCGATAGCATCACATCACGGATGAGCAGAAGAGACCAGACTGATGGCGATATGGTTTTTGTAATGATAGATTCCTACCATGATCTGCGAACCGGTTTTGTATTTGGTGTAAGCTCAGCCGGAGTGCGCTTCGATGGGATATGGGCTAACGACGGACAAAATCAGGACGAAACATGGGATCCAATATGGATGGCAAAGGCAAAGATAGAAGACTGGGGATGGTCTGCCGAAATGAAAATACCCTTTACGCAGCTCAGGTTCAAGGAAAATTCAGCCGATGTCTGGGGCTTCCTTGCTGCAAGGCAAATATTCAGACATAACGAATTAAGTCTCTGGCAACATATCCCCAGGACATGCCCGGGTTTTGTTCATGCCATAGGTGAGCTCGACGGATTGGAGGGTGTTAAACCAAAAAAACAATTCGATATTACTCCTTATGCCGTGGGCGCTATAAATACATACGAGGCTGAGGAAGGGAATCCCTTTGCCGATGGTAGTGATCTGAAAGGCAATTTGGGTTTCGATGCAAAAATAGGTGTTTCCAATAACCTAACCCTCGACCTTACAATGTTCCCCGACTTCGGACAGGTTGAAGCCGATCCCTCAGAAGTAAACCTCTCTGCTTTTGAAACGTACTTCGCTGAAAAAAGACCCTTCTTTATCGAAGGGAGAAGCATCACCAGCTTTAATGTCGGACTGGGAGACGGTGACCAGGGAAATGACAACCTCTTTTATTCAAGGCGAATAGGACGCCGGCCACATGACTACCCTGATTACGACTCCGATACGGAATATGCCAGGGTACCAAGGTTTACCGATATAATAGGTGCAGCAAAGCTTACAGGTAAAACAAAACATGGATTCTCAATTGGTGTACTTGAAAGCATTACCAGAGAAGTAAAGTCTGAAATAGACAGTGATGGCGACAGATCATTCCAGGTAATAGAGCCTCTTTCAAATTACTCCCTGGTAAGGGTACAGAAAGATTTCAGTGAAGGGAACACAATAATAGGTGCTGCTCTTACAAATACCATCAGAAAGCTCGACGGAACAGATCTCGACTGGCTTCATAAGGATGCAACAACAGGTGGTGTAGACTATGCCCAGTACTTTAAAGACAAAAACTACAAACTCAGTGGCTCATTTTACTTTAGCCAGGTAAGAGGTACAACAGATGCAATAAGCAGGACCCAGGAATCCTCGGCAAGGTATTTCCAGAGACCTGATGCCAGGCACCTTGAATACGACGATACACGAACCAGCCTCAGCGGCCATGGTGGCAAACTGGAATTTGGTAAACTGGGAGGAAAATGGAACTTCCTCTTTATGAATACATGGAGTAGTCCCGGACTGGAAATAAACGATATGGGGTTCTCCAGGCAGTCTGACCGGATACTGAATGTAGCGTGGACAGGTTACAACTTTATAGAACCCTTTAGCATATTCAGAAACCTTAACCTCAATAACGATATATATACAGTATGGGACTTTGGCGGTAATTTAAACGGTCTTGGGTATGAGTATAATGCAAATGCAAACTTTAAAAACTTCTGGAGCAGTGGTTTGGGCGGTGGTTTTAATTTTAAGCAGGTATCAAATACACTTTTACGGGGAGGTCCTTCAATTCTTTCCCCTAACAGTTGGCGTTTTAATTACAGGCTGGGTAGTGATGACAGAAAGAAGGTCTCACTATTTTTCTTTACCGCATTTAATGGTGATGTTGAAAATTCAGAAAAAAGCAATTCATACAGAGTCTCTATGACAATCAGACCTATGAATTCCCTTTCGATCTCCCTATCACCAGGCTACTCTGTTAGCAGGAATGATTTGCAATATTTCTTCGAAGATGACGGCAGATACCTCTTTGCAACTCTCGATCAAAAAATATTATCCATGTCACTAAGGGTAAACTATAATATTACACCCGACCTAACAGTGCAGTACTGGGGACAGCCTTTTTCGGGCGATTTTAAATTCAGCGAATATAAGATTATTACCGACCCAAGAGCCGAAGACTATGCAAACAGGTTCCATGTTTATGAAGAAGGTACAGAAATCACAAAATCGGCCGGACAATATTATGTAAATACCCTTGATTATAGCACTGATTTTGAAGATCCAGATTTCAAAACCAACGAATGGCTATCCAACCTGGTAGTAAGATGGGAGTTCCTTCCCGGATCTACAGCCTACCTGGTGTGGTCGCAAACAAGGGCCTATGATGGAGGACCGGGAACCTACGACCTTGGAGAAAACCTGGATTATCTCTTTAGCGATAAAAAAGCAAATAATACCTTCCTGATAAAATTTTCATATAGATTTGGCTTAAGATAGGGTAGTGAGGGACGGGGTGCGGGGATAATTCTTATCTTTAATCTTAAAATATTGTAATCTTATAATCTTTAATCCTATGCACGAACATGGAGGTATAATATTCTACCAGACAAAAAGCCTGGAAAAAATTCATCAGTTTTATTCAGAAGTTATTGGCGCCACCCTCTGGCTCGACCAGGGGGGATGCAAGATCTATAAATTCGGCAATATGTTATTCGGATTCTGCCAGCGTGATAAAACTGAGACAGGTGCACTCCTTACCTTTGTTTACCCTGACAGGGATGGAGTTGATAAGATATACGAGAAGCTTTCAAATATAGCAGAAGCCAAACCTCTTGATAACCCCGATTACAGGATCTATCACTTCTATGCAAAGGACCCTGACGGCAGGGCAATAGAATTTCAGTTTTTCTGGGACCTTATTGAATAGGCAAGATTTTATCTTCAAGGTGATATATTTCAAATACTCCGTAAATTGTATATAAGATGAGAAGAAAAGAGAGAGAAATAAAAGATCTTCAGGTAATAGAGGAGATAATTTCCAGGTGCGATGTATGCAGGATCGGCCTTTCTGATAAGGGCATGCCCTATATTGTACCCCTTAACTTCGGATATATGAAAGGTGACCCTTCATGTTTCTATTTTCATTGTGCTACCGGCGGAAAGAAAATTGATATTATCAAACATAATAATAATGTGTGTTTTGAGCTTGATACCGATCATAAATTAACAGATGGTGACAGGGCCTGCGACTACTCAATGCTCTACAGCTCTGTTATGGGTACAGGGAAAATATTTATCGTTGATAATGAGGATGAACGTCAATCGGGACTAAACTGCCTTATGAAACAGTATACCGGGAAGGATAATCATTCCTTTAAGACATCCACAATGTCTAAGACCACAATATTACGATTGGATATTGATTCTATATCCGGGAAACAGGTGATTTAACGGCGAAAGACAAACGACAAACGTTAATTTATTAACTCTTCCTTATGCCGTTCGCCTTTGGCCTTTTGCCGTCTCATTTATTCTATTCTTAACGTATCTGCCGGATTTGTTCTTCCTGCCCTGAACGACTGGAAACTTACTGCTATTGCAGCAATCGACAGAGAACCAACTGCTACAAGTACAAAAAGTAATATGTCAATTCCCTCCTTATATGGGAAGTCGGCCAACCATTTGTTCATATAGATCCACGCCAGGGGAAGACCAACAACAAGAGCCAGCGTAACGAGAAATAGAAATTCCTTTGTCAGACCACTCACCACCTTACCAACAGAGGCACCCATAACTTTTCTTATTCCAATCTCTTTTGTTCTCTGTTCTGCGATAAAAGATGATAAACCATAAAGTCCGAGAGATGCAAGCAATATTGCAAGAAAAGTAAAATATTTAAACAGGTCACCCATGCGGGTTTCCGCAACATATAGTCCATCAACTTCATCTGCAATAAACCTGTAATCAAGAGGGTAGTTTGGTATTACTTTTGTCCATATCTCATCCAGTGCAGCAAGAGCTTCTTCCCTGTTCTGAGGATTTATTCTAACTACAATATGTTGAAGATAAGGTAATGGAGCACATATAAATGCCATCGGTTCAATTACCTCGCTTGCAGGCTTAAAATAAAAGTTTTCCATTACTCCAATAATGGTTCCTGAAAAACCTGCAAAATCGAATCTCAAACCAACCGGATTTTCTTTTTCCATTAGCCTGGCTACTTCTTCATTAATTACAAAATTAGCAGTAGAATCTGTAAGCATATCTCCTTCATAATCTTCTGTAAATGCTCTGCCATATTTCATATTAATTCCCATAGTAGAGACATATCCATAGTCTATACCATTAAACCCGATAAGGACTTGTCTCTCAGGATCTTTTCCCTCCCAATCTGAACCCCCGGAGTTACTTCCCATATTGTGTGGCATCGACATTGTTGCTGAAACACCATCAATAAGCGGATGTCTTTCCAATTCGGTCTTTAATAGTGCGTAGTCGGGTTGCATATTTTCAGACATTGATATTCTAAGAGTATTATCCTTATCATATCCAATATCAATATCCCGCATGTATTTTATCTGTGAATAAATAACCAGACCACTTGTAGCAAGAAAAATTGACAACACAAACTGTACTATTACAAGTATTTTTCTCAGCCTTCCGCTTTTTGATCCGCCAGATCGCTCTCCTTTCAGAACATCCAGTGGTTTAAATGAAGCCAGGTAAAAAGAGGGATACAGACCGGCGATAATACCTGTAAAAAGAGACAGAAGTAAATAGCCGGCAATATACTCCAGCTTAAACAAATCTGAGACTGCAAAATTTTTCCCGGAGATAGTATTAAAGACACTCATTAAAAGACCTACCAGTATAAGAGCAAGTATAAGAGCAATAAAGACCTGGAGAACCGATTCTATAAGAAACTGTGTCCTGATAGATCCACTGAGTGCACCTGATACTTTCTTAATCCCAATCTCTTTGGACCTGTTCGCTGATCTTGCCGTTGAGAGGTTAATAAAGTTGATACATGCAATAACAAGCACAAACAGGGATATTGCCCCAAATATATAGATATATATTATTGCTCCTATTGGTTTTGCATATCCGAAATATCCATGAAGCCTTATCCGTGTTACGGGATTAACCATAAACTGGCTGGTGGATCTATCCCTGTGTTCTGTGATTACATCTGTGATTTTTTTTCCGACATCTTCCAGATTAGCATTATTAACAAGCTTCACGTAAGTGATAATAGAATTTGAGCCCCAGCTATCGTCATTTGCCACGCCAATCTCATACAGAAATTCAAATGGTAAAACAGCATCAAAATTATGTATTGTGTTATCGGGTAGTTTTTCAAGGACCCCTGTTACAAGAAATTCCACATCTCTCTCAATAGTTAGCTGTTTCCCAATTGGGTTTTCGTCTCCAAAATATTTTTCCGCAAGTTCTTCAGTTATTACGATAGAATGAGGTTCGTTCAGGGCTGTTCCAGGCTCTCCATATTTAAAGTTAAAATCAAACATCCTGAAAAAGGTTGAATCAACTCCCCTGACACCCGATTCATATATGATAAGATCATCCTTTTCAAAGAGAAGCCTTGGGAGATACATTGTTCTTGTAGCATCTGTAATCTCAGCAATATCGGACTTCCATACGGGTCCGCTGGGTACAGGTGTTACATTTACGTGATAGGGATCGCCTTCACCATAGCTCTGATCCTGTTCTACCCTGTAAAGGAGATCAGCATCCGTAAAAAATTTATCATAGCTTAACTCCTGCTGGATCCACATCAGTATCATAATTGTGGCAGCCAGGCCAATCGCTAATCCGGTGATATTAATTATCGTCGATGATTTGTGTTTTAGCAGACTGCGCATAGCAATCTTAATAAAGTTCTTTATCATGTTCGGTGTTTAGTTGGTTTTGTTAAATGACGAAGAAAACATTATCGCGTCCCGCAATTCGATGTTTTTTTTCATAAATTGCCATATCTGCAACATAATACAGCTTATTAAGTCTTTATTATATTAAGAATTTGCGGAAAAATTATTTAACACAAGCTTATCCTAATAATAGAGTGAAAAACAGTAAATAAATAATAATACCAGTTATGTTTAAAATATTTAAAAGCACAAGATTTATCAGCCTGCTAAGTCTCTTAATATTACTATACCAGGGAGTATTTGCCCAGGCCGATAAGGCTCTCCAGTCAATTACTGCGGATGAGCTAAAAGGACATATATATTTCCTTGCATCCGACTTTATGGGAGGCAGGGTTGGCCCTTCTGAAGAATACGGGATTGCAGCTCAATATGTGGCAGCACAATTTGCTGCGGCAGGTCTGGAACCCATAATTTCTGCTGATAATGGATCAAAATCCTTTTTCCAGGGAGTACCCTTTTCTTTTACAAAGTATGGAGATAAGCTGGGCTGGAAAATCACCAAAAATGGCAAATCAAGCCAGCTAAATCATAATACCGACTTTAAAATATTATTTTCAAGCAACATGGCTGTCAGTAATGCAGAGTTAGTATATGTAGGTTATGGCATTGAAGAACCCGACCATAACTGGAACGACTTTGAGGGTCTTGAGACTGAAGGTAAGATGCTGGTGGTAATAAGCGGTGCTCCCCTTAAAAACGGGGAAGCTGTCCTGCCCCCTGAAGTAAATCGTAAATATTCAGGTATGCAGGGACTGCAGGGTAAAATAGGAGGCCTCTTCAGCAAAGGTTCAAAAGGAATAATATTTATTGATATTGATGGCTCTTCAGGTATACCTTTTGATATGTTCCCTAGCCAGTTCCAGAATGAAAAATACATCTATAAAGGAGCTCAGCAAAACAAGGGATCTCATTCAATGCCATCTGTCTTTATAGCAAAGCCTGAAGTACTTGATATACTGATGGCCGCTAATAACAGTAAGCCTCTTTCAAATAAAGAATATCTGAGCAAAAATTACAGGCCCCGGCTATTAGAAGACACCTATCTTGATATTGAGGCTGAAGTTTTGAGCGAAGAGATGATAACAACAAATAATGTTATCGGTATGATCAGGGGGACCGACCCTGTTCTAAAGGATGAATACATAGTTATAGGGGCGCATCTCGATCATGTAAAACCTGTTAACGGAGAGGTATGTAATGGCGCCGACGATAATGCAAGCGGGTCAGCCGCTGTGATGGAAATTGCAGAAGCAATCGCAATGAATCCCGGCAGGAGATCTGTTATATTTATTACCTATACGGCAGAAGAGATGGGTCTTCACGGATCAGAGTACTTTGTACACAGTAAGACAGTGCCACTTAATAAGATTAAGTTTAACCTTAATATGGATATGATAGGCAGAAGCGACCAGGGCAATGAAGAAACACGTGCTCATTATGTCGTAAGCAACAAAAAATATATCAATAGTCTTAAGACATTTATCGATGAGATAAATGATGGTGTAACTGATTTTCCTCTAATATACGATAACGATGAAGACTCACCTGGAGGAAGCGATCATATGTCATTTATTAACGAAGATATACCCGCTTTTTTCTTCTTTTCAGGTCTTCATAAAGATCTTCACCAGCCCGGTGACGATCCGGATAAGATTGATTACGAAAAGGCAGAAAGCATATCCAGGCTCAGCTACCTTATTGTCAGTAAACTTGCCGGAATGGAAAATGTACCACCCTTTGAGTAAGAGGATGATTTAATAATCAAGATCGTTTAAGCGGCCGGTTTCAATCTCATATACCCAGGCATGTACTGTGGGATAAGAGGTCTGCTGTTGTGAAGATCGAACAACACCAAGTGAGCTGATATTATTGCACTGCTCTATTGTGTTTAACTCGATTAGCCTCTTATATTTTTTATCCGGATCCAGGATCTGAAGTTCATCATGGTGTTTCTGCATCACATATCTGATATTTGAGAGCCATGACCCCAGATTAGTATCCTCATCATCCGACTCCATAGCAGTACTTACACCACCACACTGGGTATGACCGCAAACAATTATATGCTTTATATTAAAATTGTTAATGGCAAATTCTATTGCACTTAATACACTATGATCTGACTTGCTTGCCTGATTGGCCACATTGCGATAAACGAAAAGATCTCCGGGTTGAGCCCCTGTTATAATCTCCAGAGGGACCCTGCTATCGCTGCACCCGATAATCAAATAATCAGGGTTTTGCTCCTGAGCCAGTTTTTGAAAAAAGTCCTGATCATCAGACTTTCTGTCCTCAAGCCACCTGCGATTATTCTCAAATATGTTTTTGTATGTAAGCATATTATTCCTTTCCCGGGACAAGCTTTATTAAGGCAATCTCACTCCTGGTGCCAATCCTCATAGGCGGACCAAAGGTACCAACACCCTGAGAAACAAATATTCTTGTATTCTTATAAGAATCCAGTCCCCTGTTATATTTAAACACCAGATCATTAATCAGGGTAATTGGGAAAAGCTGACCGGCATGAGTATGGCCTGACAAATAGAGATCTATACCCTCCGCACTGGCATACTGTATACCATCAGGGCTATGATGCATAAGTATTGAAGGTCTTTCACTGTCAATATCAAGCCCGGGCAAAATATCCTTAATAGTCTCCTTTCCCAGTGTAGCATGCATACCTACTGTAGTCTTATCGGGAAGCAGGTGGTTTAAACCTACAAGCTGAATTTCTCCTTCATTTACCACTTCGTTTTCAAGCACTCTGATTCCATTTTTCCTGAGAAGGGTCTTTATTTCGGCGACACCGGTATATCCATCATGATTTCCTTCAACAAAATATATGGGTACGTTGATTTCCTTAAAGGGATCTATTAGCTCTTCTTTCAATCTTATCCTGCCATCAAAGAGGTCTCCTGTTATTAATACCATATCCGGATTCTGACTTCTGGATATTTTGACTATTCTCCTGATAAACTTCTCACCCCTGAAGTGACCGATATGGATATCAGAGAGATGAATTAAGGAAAGCGATCGTTCCAGTCCCGGAATGGGAATCTCAAGTTTACTTACTTTAATATTATAAGAGTTTATTATTCCAAATATCGAAATAATGAAAGTCGAAGCAATAACAATAATACCTCTGTTAATCTGCTTAATTGGAATAAACAGGGATAAAAGGTTAATAATAATAACCAGAATAAACAGGTACAGAACCAGTCCCATTACAAGAGCTGAGAATTTATAAACTAATGATCCAGCCTGGCTGACGGAGTTTGAGAATCCAAATAAGCCAAATATCATTATAATGCTCAAGCCGGCGAATAATACATACAACGGCCTGAACTCATCAAAACCAAAATACCTGCCAAAACTTCTTGACAGGTAAATATTTGCCCATGTCATAAAAGACAGGAATATAATCAGGAATATAAACGGAAAAATTGCTCTCATATAATCAAATAAAGAACAAATGTAATACAATAATGTTTTAGGCCCGATATGGCCAATTATTATCTCCCTATTGTTTCTTCTATCTTTTATTAAGAGCATTCCCGGCAGCCATACTTCCATACTTAATCATATCAGCTGCCTTAAAAAAGTCGTATGTGCCGCATGATTCCCTTGATACCTGAATTAATATATCTGGGTTGTATTTCTCCAGGTTGACCTGTGCATTATGGTATATCATGCTGCTGATTGTCCTGCTAACAAGATCAAAATATCCAAGATCATCATCATCCCTGTCAGGTAATATTTTCCTTAGGTGTGACTGAAACTCCTTTATCTTTTTATTATATATACTCTCTGACTTTTCTGTTTCTTTTGGGGAGATGTCCAATTCAGGCTTTGGAATATTGGCATTAACATTTACTACTACCAGTATATCTTTCCTGCTTCGTTCAACAACATCAACGGGGATATTATTCATTACGCCTCCATCTACGAGAAGGGCATCTCCCTTTTCTACAGGCTTCAGAACGGTTGGAATTGCTACCGAGGCCCTCATTGCCTCGTAAAGGCTTCCTGATCTGAACACCACCTCTTCCATCTTATTAAGATCGACAGCAACGGCAGCATAAGGTATTCTAAGGTCCTTTATATCGGTATCCGGAATAAATTCCTTCATCGCATTAAAGACCTTATCTCCCTCTACAAGACCCTGCTTGCTGAAGGTGAAATCCACAAGACTGAATGCCTTCCTCCTGTCGATACTCAGCATCCATTCCTTAAACTCATCCATCTTACCCATTGCATATGCTCCTCCAACGACAGATCCCATAGAGGTTCCAGCAATTGAGGTAATTTCATAACCCTGTTTTTCGAGTTCCTCTATTGCACCGATATGTGCTATTCCCCTGGCTCCTCCTCCAGATAGAACAAGGGCTACTTTTTTTCTCATTTAACTTTATTTAATAGGATTTGCATATCTGTTTCAACAAAATAGATTCACTACAAAAGTAAATAATTCATTTTTAAATAAATAAGCAGGATTAACTAATTAATCCTGCCACCTTTAATATTACTAAAACCTAATTACGAGATAATTTCACTATTTTACGGGTCAACGACCTTCTTCCATCAGACATCTTAATTATATAAGTGCCTTCTTTGAAGTTTTCGAAATCAAATGTTGTCTGGTACTTCCCTTCAGTAACTATCCCCTTAAACAAACACTTAATAAGTCTGCCAGACAAGTCATATACTTCAAGATTTATATTTGATGTTGAAGCTACAGAAAAAGGTATGGTGCATATACCAGAGACAGGGTTGGGATAGATTGGCTCAAGTTCGAAACCTGTAGAATGATAATCTATAATAGATGTAGCAAGGTTAACAGGACCGCCTGGTTCTATAATGATTCCGTTTGCAGTAATATCAAAATCACCCCTTAAGCCGTCGATCAGGTGCAGGAATACAGTATCTTCACTTATAACTGCACCTGTTTCTCCATCATAGGTAAATTCATACCAGGCAGTACTCTCAGTGGGTGTTGGTCCATATTTGTAATAAGTGCTTATTTCGGACCCCCCATGAAGAATAAGTTTTGCTATCGTTGATCCTCCAGGACTCAAGCCGCTTATGGTAAAACTGAAGAAGCCATAGGGATCTTCGTCTGACTCAGGAGAACCAGGTGCATCTGGATCGGGATTATCTATTGCCTGCACATCCTCAAGAATAAGCGGCTCAGGAACGGCTAAGCTCACATACTGTTCCTGGCTAAAAGTCCTAAAAGAAGCGACATTAGCCTGCAGCCTGTCAGCAGTACCATCATCATTTCCATCGTAGTCGGGATTATTCCCACCCGAGCCTTGCTCCTCCAGGTCTCCAATACCATCAAGGTCACTATCAATAAATATACCCGGGTCTCCCTTCTTATCTATCTTCTGGGCATAGATATCATAATCTGTTCCACTGCGTTTATCTGCCCATACAATTATTGCACCCTCATCTCCATCTGAAGCAAGCACTGGAGCTTCCTGATAACCAGCCACTCCGCATACTATGGAACCATTTTCATTCCATAGAGTAGTACCGGAGGCATCTATCCTTTGAGCATAAAATCGCCCAGGGGGTCGCTTCGGTAATCGGTCCAGGCAATCAATACCCCACCCACATTATCACTTACAATCTTATGATCATACTGATTATTTGTAGCACTAGCTGCTGCTACACCATCGTTAGCCCAGAGCAATGCTCCTGAACTATTAATCCGCTGGGCAAAAATATCCATGTTCCCATTTCGCTGATCCTGCCATACAACAAATGCTCCCCCGGCTCCATCTCCTACGATTTGAGGCATGTCCTGATCCTGTGCAGCACTACAAACGGGAATTCCTTGTTCTGCCCATATAAGATCACCATCAGCATTGATCCTCTGTGCATAAATATCGAAGTTTCCTGCCCTGGCATCACTCCAGGCAATTATTGCACCTCCCTCGCCATCACTTATAATTACAGGATATCCCTGGAAGTTAGTATTATTACAAAGTATAACGCCATCGGCTGCCCACTGAACTAATCCGTCGTGGCTTATTTTCTGAATATAAATATCTGACTGTCCCACTCCCCTGCGTGAATCGCCCCAGGTAATAATAGCTCCACTATTACCATCACTGGTCAACATGGGGTAAGACTGGCTCTCTGCTGCCATACAAATCTCCACTCCATTATTGTCCCAGGTGGGATTACCCGCTGAGTCTACTCTCTGAGCATATATATCTGTCGATCCGGGAGTCCCGGGCAGATGAGTCCATGTAAGTATGGCTCCACACGAATCGTCGCTTACCATCTGGTGAAATGATTCAGTGCCTGATCTATCTGAGATAGTAATATCGTTTGATGCCCAGAGCCTTGTGCCATCACTTTTTACCTTCTGGGCAAAGATGTCATAATTATATAAAAACCCCGGGGTTCGTCCCCATGCTATTACAGCACCTCCATAGCCATCTTCGATAGCCTTAGGTTTGAAATGGCCCTTACCTATCGAACCGGCATTTACATCTATACCACCTGTCTGCCACATAAGGTATCCTTCGTCGTTAAGTCTCTGGGCCAGTATATCACCTCCAAAGATAGATTCATTGTACTGGTAGTCGCGCCATGCAATTATAACACCTCCATTAGCATCAGAAATAACCGTGGGTTCTCTCTGGTCTTTAATCGCATTTGTAACTATAGTATTTTCATTCACATCCGTACTCCACTGAGCAAAGGCCCAGGATGGAATCAGACTTAACAATAAGAAAAAAACGCTTAATCGTGTAAATGCTTTCATGATAAGTTATTTTTTATTAGAGTTTTACTAATCTTTTATACATCTGACAGACAGCCCTGTAGATTTTGAGTAGGTGAATCGTGATTCTTTGAGATGATCATTTATCAGGATAAAAACCCAGGCTTTATAACTTTCGTCATCGGTAGAGCTCCACCATGTGCCACTATTTCCCATAGCATAAAAACCCAGGGTAGCTCCTCCTGATGAACGATATCCTCCCGGATAAGCATTAAATCCTGTACTGTTATTCTCGCTCATATTATTACCCGGCGCTCCATCAATATTACTTGGTGTCCATCCTGTTTTTGCCGAAAGAGATTTAGCAATATCATCCCCAGCCCCCTCGTATCCGTATCCATTGTCCTCGAGGTAATCAAGCAATTCCAGCCACTCAGCATCACTCGGAATATGCCAGCCATCAGGGCAGGCTCCCTGCACATGACTGGGATTAGTGCTACTGCTATTATGTCCATCCATAGCAGCAGCCCAGGTATAGAGAGCTCCATAGTGCGATGCATAAGTTTCTTCGTCGTTCAGATACCAGCAATAGGCTCTGTCGCTATTATTACTTATCAAATCAGTCCACTGGCTTTCGAAGGTTATCTCCGGTATGGGTGTATTATCAGCATAATGTGTAACTCTCAGGTTTGGTTCCATCCACACCTGGTCACCTATAATAATCTTCTGATAGACATTACCGTCGATATCTGTTACGGTATCAGAAGTTTCTTTAGGATCGGCATTTTTCTCACATGAACAAATGGCTATAATTAAAATGAATAATGTTAAAAATAATGCTGCTTTTTTCATTGTGATGTTTTTTTTGAATATTGTTCACTTAGACATGATTAACAAAATCAAACTATTTTGCTCCGGCTGATTTTAGTATTTCAATAATTTCCGCTTGATTTGACCCGACGAGAGAAAGAGGCGTCTTACCATCAGCTGTTTTTGCTTTTACATCTGCACCTTTTTTTAGGAGAAACTCTATCAGCTCCTTATTACCGTTACTGCAGGCATAATGAATTGCTGCCCAGCCCTCTACATCTCCGGATATGGCTGCTTCATTAACATCAGCACCCTTTGAGAGCATCAATTCTGCCAACTCAAGATCAGTGGTGTCTCCCATTAGAATGCCAAAAATGCAACTTGTGAATATCCCTCTGCCATCATCTCTACGGGCAGTGATATCTGCACCCTTTTCAAGCAGCATTAGGCTTATTTCTTTCGAGCTCTCAGCTGCCTCAAGAAGGGCTGTAGTGCCATCATTGGCACGGATGTTCACATCGGCACCTTCATTGATCAGAAATTTTGCCATATCATCATAGGGAGACCTGCTACTGTACGTAGACGCCCACATCAGTGCCGTATAGCCATTATCGCTCTGCCTGTTTATATCGGCTCCTTCAGCCAGGGCCTTTTTCGCAGCTTCGATGTCTGCACGTATGGTCGCACTGTAGAGAGGATCGCTCTCCTGGGCGTGAATATTTGCTGAAAGGAAGAGTCCGATCATTATTGTAATGATTCTTATAAGCTTGTTGTTTAGCCGTTTATTTCTCATTGCTTTAATATTTATAAATTAAGGTTTTTTTATAGCTCTTACATTTCTGCCTCAGATACCTGTCTCTTAGCCTTCAATCCCTTGTATATGGCAAAGAGTCCTACTGCAAAAAAAAGTATTGAAATAGATGCCAGCATAATATCGCCTGTTTTTATTCCCGGCTCAAGGGCTGCAGATTCAGGTAATTCCGGGTCGTACCATACTTTAACTTCTTTGCCGACAGGGTATTTTGCCTGAACGCTTTTAGCCTTGCTGACATTATTATCGAGAGGCGGTTCTCCAACAGTAATTTTTGAGGAGCTGTACTTTTTACCATCAATTGTATAGGAATAAGCAATATCAGGCTGATAATGAGTCTGGCTGTCTTTTTTCCAGACACTTACTTCAGACCTGCTTACTATTCCAGGCACTGTGGGCCAACTCTTTGATGTACTGGCATATTGAAGAGGAGGCAGGGCAAAGACAAAAAATATTGCTCCTCCTACAATTGCGAATATCAAACCAAGAGTAATGGGGTTGGCATTACCTGGTTTTCTGGTTCTTGTATATCCGAATCTCATACAGATATTTTTAGTTAGTTTTAGTGAGAGTTATTTCAATTCTTTTTTCGTTCAAGAGTAATACTGCCGGTAATTGTTATTTCCCCTTCCGGGCATATACCAGATCCAAATGTTACATAGTATGGATCTCTGTCATTTATACTTGCTTCTATCCGGTCGTTACCCTTATCATCTCTGGTATAATAGCCCTTCATTTCAGCTCCTATGGGCACAGTAAGTGGCATTTCTTTTGTTTCAGACCTGCTATCATTATCTGCGAAATCACCGGTACAAACATTGAAAGTCTGCTTTAGGTATGAGGTATACACCGGGTAATTAATTGAGCCAGTGAATATATTTACAGAAACTTTTATAGGGATACTTGAATTGCTCTGGTCTCCCAGCACCATGCTGCTCATTTCTCCTTTGATATTTTCGATGGCTTTAGTATCCATTGTTTCTAAGGCCTCCTGTAATCTGGCCTGCATTTCAGCCATTTGCTGCTGCATATTATCCATAGCATCTTTATCTCCCAGCATTTCTTTTACTATTAGCAGAGTTAAGCCTCCATCATCAATATCACAATAAGCCTGTCCGACCATTGTCTTCTGCTGGAAACTCGAGTTACCAGGAGAGATCCATTCATGTTTTCCTTTGCTTACACATTCTGTTTTTTGAGTATAGCCTTCAGTAGTATGATCTTCCCTCATATTTGTTGTTACCTGTCCTGAGATATACTGAAGTTTAGCCCCGGCACTTGTTCCCTGCGAGGGAAGGTCAAAATCACTCAGCCCTAGTGTAATATTTGCCACTGTGCGCTTATGGTCGGCGGCCTTAGTTCTTGTAGAGCTTAGATCGCTGACCTGTTTTTCAACATCGCAGGTAAATGACTGGTTTACCTCAAGGTTAATGGTTCCTGTCCATGCGTAATTATCAGGGATAACTCTTACACTGCCTGACCCGGTTACCTTATCAGGGTAGTCTTCAGGTTGAAAATCAGCCTTAACTATAATTCTTTCATCGTTGCTTCCTGCTTTATAGTCAAGTATAACCTTTCCCTCACTGTTTGTTGTGTACCCGTTTCGCGGTGTAATTTTGCCGTTTACAATCCCGCTTATCTTCACCTCAATATCCTTACCCCCAACGGGGTATTTGGATCCTTCAGGATCGGTTTCATTAAAGGTGATGACTATTCTGGTTTGTTCTTCCTTCTTAATTGCCTTGCGGTCGGGCTTCACTTCAATGTTGAGACCTCTAATGATAAGTTCCTTTTCCTCTACTACATACTCATCAACTGGTCCTCCCAGCGAGCAGGTCTTAAAACGGATTTTTTTCTTTTCTGCCTCAACACCTTTCTCCAATTTATATTCACCCTCATTATTACAATTTTTATTGGTAACAATGACCATAAAATTTCCAATATGATACCCTCCCTCGCAATAGCCTAATTCTAGGTCGAGCCTGTCAATATGATCCTGGTAATATACAGGCTGGCCGTGATTTTTGTCACAAACCAGTCCCCCGCGACAGTCGTATACTTTCGCATTAACTTTTGTCTTTCGGGATTCTTTATCAAGTGGAGAAAGGTATTCCTTTTTGATATCAATAATAAGCTCCGGATCCCTGGGCGGTGAAGGGTGTTCTTTTTCGTGAAGGATTATTTTTCTATCCATTGGGTAAAATTGGCCCACATGATTTTTCATCGCTTGCTTCAAGTCACGATCTCTACCATAGTTTGCTTCAGCATCGAGTACCCAACTACGGTTTGGAATACAATTGGCATTAGTAACGAGTGATGATGTTACCCAATATCCGGTATGCTCATCTTCTTCGCCTTCAGCAATTGTGATCAGGGTCATATTAGCCCGGAAATGATAATGATGATTTCCATCGCTTTCACTCAATGGCAAGAATGTGATGCCAGGTTCAAATTCAGTTAGTATCTGAACAAGCATTTCTGTAACAAAACTATTCCATTCACTTATGTCTCTGGGAGCAAAATCATTTTCCAGAAATTCATATGTACTTGTTTCAGTCACAACTTCAACTGAAACACCAACTATTGTTTTACTGCACTCATCATCTTGTCCTATTGAGTTGCTTATCACCATAAAGATGGTCAGTATAGTGACTATAAGTTTTTTCATCGTTACAAGAGATTAATGATCTTTATTAATATATAGTTTCTACTCATTTTTTAACTGTTTATATCGTGTTGTTTTACTTATATCTTCGGCACATCCATCACCTGGTAACCATCAGGGATCTCAAAACTTTTGGGATCGGGAGTCCAGGTTTCTATATCTTTAAGCTCCATAGTTGAGTCGCCAGATCCGTCGATATGATTAATCATTTTTATGGGGAAATTATACTTATCTGACAACCATAGGGTGAACATCTTCTGGGTAGGATTATCCTTATTCCAGAGGGATGACTTTCTGCATTTAACACCATTTACCATCTCCTCTCCCTCATCCTTCATCAGGTTACCCTCATTCCTGTAATGATCAAATGCAGCAAGGGGATCGTTGCCCATACTCATCGGGTCGCTTGCTGAACTTTTCATTGCCATCTTTTGCTGGGGCATCAGGATTATAACCTCGGATGAGCCCTTTTTAACAATTATTACACCTTTCTGTCCGCTCTCATTAAATTCATAGCGGTAACCGGCTTCTGCCGAGAAGACCTTAAAAGTTCTCTGCTGGCCCATACTGTTAAAGGTCATATTAGCCTTGAACTGTGCCGATAAAGGGAGAAAGAACAAGCTTATTACAAACAATAGGATTATTTTTTTCATGATTTGCTTTTATTAAGTTTTCATGGTTATTTGTATTACTTTTTATTGGCACTTAATGTAATTCGAAGGACTGGATTATCTTTTTTCCTTCGAAATTTCAATAAGTATTTTCCCTTCATGAACCTCAATAATAAGATCGTCACCAGGTTCAAAATAACTTCCAAATTTTTCTGTTTCATGAGCATACAGTCGTTTTGTGCGGTAAGCGATTGGCATTTGCTCGGCTTCTGGCAGATCTTTGCCATTCCTCATTGGGATCCTGATAATTTTTGCCGGTTCATTGGTCTCATTTTTCAGGTCGAAGTAGAGATACTTATTATCCTGGACATTGAAAATAATTTTTTCACCCCTGGTAAATTCACCTTTTATCGGAAGCGTAGCTTCTATTGTCTTCCATGATGTGGGCGGAGGTGGTTCTGGGATTTTAATACGCATCTGGTCATCAACTTCGATGTAGTCTTCCGGAATTTTAAACAGACTGTCATCAATTTTCTCTTTTTTAATGTTAGTCAGTTCCACATAATCATTCTCCCTGTGATGCTTAATCATTTTAAGCAGGAATCCTAGTTCTTCAGAATACCAACCTGTAACTATTTATTCTCACCGGCATAGATTTCCAGTTTTTTTGCTTTAAAACCCAGAATGGTCTCAGTACCTGCATCTTTAGGCGTGAATCTTTTTTGCATCTGTTTGAATCCCTGGTTTGGATCCATCATCCCGCTAAAAGCTGATGTTGTTTCTGTGTAACGAACATACTTTTTGTCAGGATATAAGATGGCTGTTCGATTGGCAGCAGGATCTACAATAACTGCGCCCTTCATACCGTCTTCTTCAAAGTCATAGCGGTATTTTGTTCCATTTGACTGCACTTTATAGATTCGTTTATCTCCTGGCTGGACATTTGTCAGGTCAGCACTAAATTGAGCTGAGAGAGGCAGGATAAGTAGATTTACAAAAAGAAGAAATATTACTTTTTTCATTTTAAATAGATATTAAGTGACTTAAATGTTTAATAAGGAATCGCGGGGATGGTACGATGCTATCCCTGTGGATAATGACCGATATATCTGATCAGTTCATTTTATTTTATACAGCGTACAGAAAGACCTGCACTTTTTGGCATATTATGTTTGTGGAGATAGTTGCCACTATCCAAGAAATCGACACGAGATCCATTTGGACCCATTGTCAGTAGAACTCCACCAGTAAGCCACACTGCCTTCTTCAGAGAAACTTCCATCGTAGTCGCGGTATCCCGATGGCAAGCCATTAAATCCCCAATCATCAATGCCATTACCATCTCCCTTCCAGCCTTCTGTACTTTTTAATGCTTTCCCGGCAGCTCCTGTAATAAGATAGTTTCTCAAGACATCCCATTCATCATCATCTGGTATTTTCCAGCCCTCCGGGGCCAGTCCCCTTTGATCGTTTATCGCGAACCAGTTATACAACCTGCCATACTTTTCTGCATTATCCGGATCAAGCTTATAATAGCACCATGCTGGTTGATTTTTCCAATCTGCCTCACGCCATTCTTCTTCTGTCTTGGCCTGGGGTATGGGGTCGCCATTACGAAAAGTAGCAACATCCAGGTTGCTCTGCATCCATTCCTGGCTGCCGATAGTAACAGCCTGGTAGTTTGTTGTGTTACCTGCAGACTGGTGGTTACTATTGGGTTTATGATTGCCATTGGTTGGTGCAAGCATTGCGCTGCTGCTATTTTGAGAAGCCCCTCCTGATTTCTTAACGAACTCTACCCTTCGGTTACTGGCTTTGCCTTCGGGAGTATCGTTGGGCGCTACTGGTTTGCTTTCGCCATATCCCCTGAAGCTAAGACGGTCTTTCGACAAACCCATAGACACCAGTTGTTTCATAACAGTCTCAGCCCTGTCCTCTGATAGCTTCTGATTAAGATTATTGTCACCATCGCTGTCGGTATGTCCTTCAACGCTTACTGCTACATCAGGGTGTTCGGAAAGCATTTTATATATCTCGTTAAGAACGCCCATAGATTCGGGACGCAATGAGGCCTTTCCTACATCGAAAGCGGATGCCATTTGATACAATCTTTCCATCCTGAAGGAAGCGGTCATAGTATTTAACTCCTCCTTCAGCTATCCTTACATTTTTTATATAAAAATATCCATTGTCCTTGGTTCCATGATAGGCATTAAAAGTTATTCCAGTCGGGTCGAAATTGAGGTGTGGAATGTTTACCAGTCTTGTTTCGTCAATATAGCCTTTTAATTTGCCGCTGGTAAAGGCAATGGCTATGTGAGCCCACCGCCTTTCTGGTGTGGGATTGCCTGGTAGTTTACTGAAACTGTTTGCAAAGCCCATCTCATTTGGGTTAATTTTAAAACTTGCCCAGCTTGAGTGGTTTGATCTTTGATTTTTTCTATCATAAAGAAATACTACGGTAAACGAATCCATCTCCAAAAAACAGATCAAATTCAACTGTAAAAACCTCAGGGAGATAATCTTATTCCGGATTTCTTCAGATATGGGTACTATTTGGATCAGCCCCTGAACATAATAACATTTTCACTGCTAAATTGTGCATTCTCGACGTCCCCTGCATCAGGTCCCATCCTGGATGGAAACTCCCCGTTTTCTTCTCCAATGAGGTTATCTTCAAAGATTATCTTGTCGCCGGGCACAAAATCATATTTCGACCAGCTAAGCGAAGGTGCTGCAGCATCAGCTTGCTGTGCTATGGTCTTATCCATATCAGACTTCCCGGATGAAGAGGCACCCGTGTTTTGATCTTGAGTACCTGTTTTAACAGCTGTACTATCAGATTTCTGCTCATTCCCAACAATCCCTTTCAAGCCCTTCTCCAGCTTATCAAAGCCTTTATTTACTTTCTCATCTGCCTTTCTTGTTTGCTCGCTTATTAGCCTCCCTGTTTATTTTTTCCTTAAGGTTAATCTTTATCTGGGCAGATGCATCTGGAGTAAAGACGAACAGAGCTAATGCCAAAACTGTAATTAATGCTGAATATTTCATAATCCCGGATTTTATTTTACTAAAGTTACACAGGAATATATTCGAATTCCAGCCAGAATTAGAATCGGGGTACTATGGATTAGTATATGGGTATTGTCAGTAAGAATTTGCTAATAAACAGAGTTATTTATAGCACTAAGGACCTGTTTCCTGAGATTCTGTGAAACCGGAATCTTTGTTCCATCCTTAAGCACCAGGTAGCCCCCATCCCTTTTAACATACTTATCTATATAAGCAATATTAACCAGGTGTGACTGATGTACCCTGATCATTCCCGAACCGGACAGAAGTGTGTCGAACTCTTTTATTGTCCGTGATACCATAATCTTCTGACCATCAGATTTCAAAAATACAGTATAATTACTGCTTGCTTCGGCCCTGATAATATCGGAGACAGAAACAAGGTGAATATTGTCGGCTGTAGGCAATACAAATCTTTTAAGAATTTTTCTGCCTTCCATGTTTTCCTTAAGGACCTGAAACTTTGCATGCTCCTGGTCCCTGTTAATTGCATCCCTGGCCTTACTTACAGCATTGCAGATATCTTCTTCGCTAAAGGGTTTTAATATAAAATCCAGAGCACTCATCTTAATTGCCTTAAGTGCATATTCCTGGTGACCGGTTATAAAGACTACCTTGAAATCGACAGGGATAAGCTTGTTTATCAGATCAAAGCCGCTGCCATCAGGCATTTCAACATCAAGAAACAGAAGATCCGGCTTATTACTTCTAACTGCATTATAGCCTTCTTCAACATTCGAGCCCTCTGCTACAATCTCTATTCCCGGGTAGAACTCTCTGAGAACCCTTTATGGAGTTCCTGACCGAGACCTCATCATCAACAATAATCACTTTCATATCATCTTGTTTTTCAAGCGAATATCTTTTTACAGGGCATAAGCATTATCACCTTTGTGCCGGCGGCTTCCTGCTTATCATAAAGATCGATAATTTCGTAAGAAATTTCCTTTTTCTTCAATGTTTTCCTGAAATAATCAAGTCTTCTCTGGGTTAATCTTGTTGAAATGGAGTTCTTCTTAATTCTGTTAAGCTCACTTACTGCGGCCATCTCTCTGCCCACACCATTATCTGTAACTTCAAGCATAAGAAGATCATTTTTCAGGGTATAGCTTACCTCCAGATATCCTTTTCTTTTTTGACGAAGTAAGCCATGTTCAATAGAGTTTTCAAGACAGGGCTGAGCGAGCATTGGAGGTACAGAGATATTTTCGGTGTCGATTGTACTATCAATATTGAATTTATAATCGAACTCTTCATCAAACCTTAGCTGCTGTACATCAAGGTAGAGCTTGAGTGTTTCAATTTCTTTATCAAGGGAAATATATTCCTCTCCTGAATTCTCGAGTATATTGCGCATCAGGCTGGCAATCTTTACAAGAAAAGCATTGGCCTTTTTTAATTTTTTAGCCAGTATAAAATCCTGTACGGCACAGAGAGAGTTAAATATAAAATGTGGATTCATCTGGGCTCTCATAAGCCTTTGCTCAAGATCGATATTTATAAATTTTGATTTTAACCTGCTCTGCCTGATATACAATACCAGGATTACCGTTATCAGAACGATCAGAATAGCCAGGCCCCTTACAAACAGCTTTTGCTGCTCTATCCTATTCTCATGAACGAGTAATGCCTGCTCCTGCTCATATTCCTTTTCCTTTAACTTACGATCGTATTCGTTTTGAATTTCCAGTCGTGTAATCTTTTTCAGGTACTCATTACTTGTTATGCTATCCTTAATGTTATTGTACCGTATCAGGTATTCATATGCCTGCTTGCCATCTCCTGTTCTGTAATACATATCGCTCATCAGGGCGTAAGTCTCTGCCAGTATCTCCGGATTATTCCCTCCGCTAACCATTTGATATGCTTTCAAAGCCATTCCCAGGGCTTCCCTGTACCTTTCTTCTCGTTTCAGAACCTGACCTTTTATAACCAGGTAATCAGCCAGTTCCGGATCATCAATTTCCTGTGCAATGGAAATTGCCCTGTTAATATATAAGGATGCAGAGTCAATCATTTGTAAATTGATAAAAGCAGCTGCGATTTTAGAGCAAACACTTGCCGTTCCCTGCGGCAGGTTCATCTCTTCGTTTAGCTTAAGACTTTCCCTGAGGTAAAAGAGAGAGCTATCGTGCATACTTATTGCGCCATAGATCTGAGAAATATTATTCATTGTCTTACTTACTTCCCATATATTTCCACTCTTCAGGGACAGGGGAAGTTTCATAAAATTAAATTCAAGCGCCTTAGAATATTCCTCCTGGTAATAATACATTAATCCAATCGAACCATATGCAATTGCCAGTCCTGCCGAATCGCCCTTAAGTTCCCACAGGTCAAGCGCCTCAAAATACGAATCGATAGCCTCCCCGTAAAGGAGCATATCCTTAAAAATATTACCACGGGTATTGATTGCATCAGCTACCAGGTTTATATCAGTTACTGCCCTTGAAGTTTCAATTGCCCTGTCTGAATAATTTAGCGCCTTATCGTTATTGCCAGACTGCCTTGCCAGGTAGATTAATACGCTGAGGGCATTTATCATCCCCCTCCTGTCTTCAGCCTGTTCAAAATATTTAAGGCTTAATAGACCATATTTCTCAGATTCAGGCAGATTTCCCTTAAAGCTATAAGCATAAGAGAGTCCATAGCACGCCCTTGCCTGTCCCGTAGCATCCTTCATCTGCCGGTATAATTCGAGAGCCTGCATATTAAAAAAAGTAGCACTATCCCCGGGATTATATTTTGCAAGAAAAGCCATTCCCAGTGCGAGACTGGCATCGGCTCTACCCCTGATGTAATCAATTTGTATTGATTGGGAAAGAGCCTGGTAGCTTTTAATGATAGAAAGATCTGGGTTTCTTCTGGCATCTATATAGGCCTCACGTGTGATATTGTTTATTGAAGCGGTATCGTCAATAAATTCCTGGTCTTCTGCATTTGCAGATAAAGCGCAGAAGAAAAAAAGTATAGTTGCTAAGTTTGATAGAGCTTTCATTTTACAACTCTTTTAGCCAGCAGGGATGAATCTACTAAAAGTAATGATTTTCAAAGAAACTACCATAATAAAAAACTAAAGCTTAAAAGCACCCTCAGAAATTCATACAAATAGTTTTTTGCAGATTTCTTTTATTATGCAAAGTTTCTAACTTTACTTTATAATAATTAATCTCCTTCTTATCATGGATGTTGAAATTCTGGCCCGATTACAATTTGCATTTACTATAGCCTTTCATTACATCTACCCGCCCCTTTCTATTGGTGTGGGTCTTGTAATGGTAACAATGGAATGGAGATACCTGCGCACCGGCAATAAGGTCTACGAGACCATGACCAGGTTCTGGACCAGAATATTTGCCCTTATTTTTGGTATTGGAGTAGCTACCGGCATAGTAATGGAATTTGAGTTTGGAACAAACTGGGCAAAATATTCGAGGTATGTAGGTGACGTTTTTGGCAGTGCACTTGCTGCAGAGGGAATATTTGCCTTTGCCCTGGAGAGCGGTTTCCTCGGAGTTCTGCTTTTCGGCTGGAACAGGGTTAGTTCAAAGGTTCATTTTATATCCACAATAGGTGTATTCTTTGGATCGGTCTTTTCTGCGGTCTGGATTGTTGTAGCCAATAGCTGGCAACAAACACCTGCAGGCTACCATATTGTTGGGGAAGGAATAAATGCAAGGGCTGAGATAATAGATTTCTGGGCCATGGTATTTAATCCATCATCAATAGACCGCCTTACCCATGTTTGGCTTGGGGCATTTTTGGCAGGTTCATTTTTGGTTATCAGTGTACATGCATACTATCTTCTTAAAGACCGTTATGTTGAGCTCTCCCAGAAAGCTTTAAAGACGGCTCTAGTAATAGCAACAATAGCCTCCCTTGCCCAGCTATATACCGGTCATCGCTCTGCCGATGGCGTTTCTGAAAATCAACCTGCAAAACTTGCAGCATTTGAAGGACATTATAATGAGTATGAGCCTGCCGATATGTACATATTCGGATGGGTAAATGAGGATAAGCAGGAAGTAAAAGGTCTTAAGATTCCAGGTGGCTTAAGTATGCTCCTCCATTTTGACGCAAAAGAACCTGTCCTGGGACTAAATTCTTTTCCTGAAGACGAACAGCCCGGTAAGGTTAATTATGTCTTCCAGTTTTACCACCTGATGGTAGCCATTGGAATACTTCTGATTGCAATCAGTGTATTCGCTACGATACAGTGGTGGAGAGGCAAAATATTTAAGCAAAGATGGCTGCTCTGGGTGCTGGCTTTTTCGGTAGTCCTTCCCCAGCTATCAAACCAGCTTGGATGGTTTGCTGCCGAAATGGGTCGTCAGCCCTGGGTTGTCTACGGTCATCTTAAAACAGCAGATGCCCTTTCTGAATCAGTAAATGCAGGTCATATTATCTTTTCACTGATATTCTTTACCCTGATTTACATGCTTCTGCTGGTGCTCTTCTTCTACCTTGCCAACAAGAAGATACAGAATGGTCCCTATGAAGAAGAAGATTCTGAAAACAGGCTTATGCTAAAAGATATAGCAGAACAATTTGAAAACAGAAAAAAGTAAAAGCTATGCAAACATTTCTAGGAATAGATTACCCCACTTTATGGTTTCTTGTTGTTGGTGCACTTTTTTCGGGTTATGCCATACTCGACGGCTTTGACCTGGGCGCAGGAGCCTGGCACTTATTCTTACGCGAAGATAAAAGCAGAAGAATTGCACTGAATGCTGTCGGACCGGTATGGGATGGCAACGAAGTATGGCTGGTAATAGGCGGAGGAGCACTGTTTGCAGGTTTTCCTGAGGCATATGCAAGCTTATTTTCGGCTATGTATATTCCATTTATTCTCTTCCTGGGCTTTCTTATCTTCAGGGCAGTCAGCATTGAGTTCAGAAGCAAGGAGCCAATGCGCTGGTGGCGACAGGCATGGGATATCAGCTATAGTGTTTCAAGCGCAATGCTGGCACTGCTGCTGGGTGTTGTGCTGGGCAATGTACTAATAGGTATGAGCATGGATGAACAGTTTGTTTATACTGGCAAATGGATTCAGTTCCTGAATCCCTACTCACTGCTTGTCGGATTAACATCACTGTCGCTGTTTATGGTACACGGAGCTATTTATCTCACCATGAAAACTGAAGATGCCTTATTTGAAAAGATCTCAAGGCTTTTGCTAAGATCGATTATTGTATTTACAGTCCTGTTTCTTATAGTAACAGTGGTATCACTTATTGCCCATCCACATCTTACAGATAAATTCCTTTCCAGACCAGTATTACTTATAGTACCATTGCTTGCCTTCCTGAGCATAGCAAATGTACCCCGGCTGGCTACCAAAGGAAAGTACCTGAGGTCTTTTATTTTTTCATCACTGGCAATTAGTTTCCTGCTTATAATAGTTGCAATCGAATTATATCCTGTGATAATTATTGATAAAGGAAATTTAATAAATAATCTTACTGTCTATAATGCAGCCTCATCAGAAAAATCTCTGGGCATTATGCTTACCATCGCTGCAATAGGCTTCCCACTGGTCTTAGCCTATACTGTATTCGTTTACCGGACCTTCTGGGGCAAGGTTAAGCTTGATGAGCACAGCTATTAGGATGTAGTGGGGTGTTCCCCCGAGTTCTCGGGGTCACCGTCCGGTGAGGGGGAGACTTTCAACAACAAGGCACCGTGTATTACACGGTATTTCTTTGCTTAAAAAATCTTTGCAAGCTAGCTTGTAGATTTTTTTGCAAAAGAAAACCGCCACATTTCTGTGGCGGTGCCTTGTAGTTGAGGTCGGTAGCGGAGTCGAACCGCTGTAGCCGGTTTTGCAGACCGGTGCCTAGCCACTCGGCCAACCGACCATCATCTTAATGTTTGGATTGCAAATATAATAATTTTTAAGGACTGAAAAAGATTAAAACAACTCCTTTGTACTAATGCTTATGAGCTGTCGCCTTATCGATATCCAGGAGATCTCTTCCTGATTCCTTAAGAAGTCCTATAGACCACCTGATAATAATAAGTGAACTCAAGAAAGCTGCAATGGCATCGATATATACAATATCCCATTTCATCGCTATTGTAAGACCAATAATTGCAGTCAGGCTGGTAAGAGCATCTGCTATCACATGCAGGTAAGCAGCCCTTATATTAATATCAGAATCCTTTTTATCGGTATGAAGTAAAAAAGCACTTATAATATTGACTATAAGTCCTATAAATGCTACTGTAATAGCATCAATATACTTAATGTCAATCGGATTTGAAAGACGATGTATTGCCTCACTTATTATAACAAAGGCAAATAATAACAGTATTATACCACTGCTATAGCCCGAAAGTGAAAGGACCTTATCTGTATTTCCATCATAATCTTTTTTCCTGGATAGCCTCCTTACAATGATATAGGCAAGCCAGCTGAGTCCTATTGCCAGCACATGCGATCCCATATGTATACCGTCGGCCAGAAGGGCCATTGATCCGGATAAAAGCCCAAAAATTATCTCCACAACCATTGTTGCGGCCGTAAGTAAAACTACCCAGAGAGTTTTCTTTTCATTTTTATGATAATGGCCCTTTCCCATAATAGAACTATTAAGCGTTTATTATAAATAACAAACTCTCCTGAAGAATGTTGAGATCGCATTGGCTTTGAGAGCGGATGCCTTGGGATCAAGCTACTAATCGCTTAGCGAGACATACTTACTCCTACCGAGCCTATATGTCCACCCATAGGCGGATTCATCTTTCTGATCCTGATTGTGGCCTTTTCAATATTGTCCATATTCGAATAAAGGCTATCAAGAATTCTTGCTGCAATATTCTCAAGCATATTCGATTTCTTTGCCATCTCTTCCTTTACTACCCGGTAAGCTACCTGGTAATCTGCAGCATCGGTAAGACTGTCACTTATGGCCGCAGGCTTAAGGTCTGTCTCTATAGTAAGATCTATAAGAAATTTATTTCCTACTATCTGCTCTTCCTTGAAGTGTCCATGGAAGGCATAGAACTCCATATCTGAAATAATTATTTGTCCCATGTTATAAAGATAGAAAAAAAGGGAAAGGATAAAAGATTATTAGATTGAAGATTATAAGATTATAAGATGGTTTGCCTGACAGGACTAAAGCTCTAAACATCTCAACTTCTAAACCAGGATCGAGGATGAGCGAAGGGGTAAGGGGTAAGGGGTAAGGGGTAAGGGGTAAGGGGTAAGGGGTAAGGGAATACAATAAAAGAGTAAATTAATTTGGTTTATAATATAAACTTATTTATGTTTGTAGCATATTTATAAATATATTAACCACATTTTTATAAAACTATTATGGAAAATCAAACAAAACAAATGACAGGCGAAGAAAGCCTGAGGATAATAACTGATATGATCCAGAAAACGCGTGTGAATATTAAACACGGAAGCTTTCACCTCCTTCTTTGGGGATGGCTGATCTTGATATGCAGCCTCTCTGATTACCTGATCAGACAGTTCACCACTTTCGAAAAAACCTACTATGTCTGGTGGCTGACAATACCGGCTATAATCGTTTCAATGATCTACGGATTCAGCAAGGGAAGGAAACAGGCTGTATATACTTATATTGACCGGATATATATGTGGACCTGGATGGCAGCAATCCCAACTGCAGCAATAATGATTATTATGCTCATAGGCAATAATGTAAACTTTATCGGTTCATTTATGCTTATGCTTTTTGCTTTGCCTACATTTATGTCTGGAATAATGATTAAATTCAAACCTCTTATGATTGGGGGAGTATGCTTCTGGATATTAGCATTGGTAGGTCATTTTTCCGGTCCTCATATTGAATCACTTACCATACCCATCGGCATGCTATCTGGCTATCTTATACCCGGATATCTGCTGCGTAAAGAAGAAAGCAATGGTACAGTTTAAAGACCTCGACCCATTATTGCATTCACAATTGAGACTTGCCATAGTCTCAATATTGATGAATACCGATGCTGCTGAATTTACTTTTATCAAGGAGCAAAGCGGTGCCACATCAGGGAACCTCAGCATCCAGATAACTAAACTTAAGGATGCCGGCTATATTGAGGTGGAAAAGAGGTTTTCAAATAACTACCCTCAAACCCTTTGCCGGATTACAAAGCTTGGAAGGCAGAGATTCGAAGAGTATGTAAATACCATCGGTCAGTATCTTAAGCCATAAATAATACTACCACAGTGTTACACAGAATTAAATGTTTAGACACGAGTCTACCCTGTGCTACACTGTGGTAAAATATTTATACTTTTGTAGTCTTAAAACTATGCAGGTATGAGTGAGAGTAATATTGAGGCTAATAAAGCAATAAGCGGGGAAGGTAATTCCCTGAATTTTATAGAACAGTTTATTAAAGAGGACCTGCAGAAAGGCAAAAACCAGGGCAGGGTTCATACTCGTTTCCCACCCGAACCAAATGGCTATCTCCATATCGGTCATGCAAAGGCAATTTGCCTCGACTTTGGTGCAGCCGAAAAATTTGGAGGGAAATGCAACCTTAGATTCGATGACACCAACCCGGCTAAAGAGGAAGTAGAATTTGTCGATTCAATAAAGGAAGATATTCACTGGCTGGGCTTCGACTGGGAAGACAGGGAGTTTTATGCCTCAGACTACTTCGATAAGCTATACGACTTTGCCGTGGCACTTATCAAAGATGGCTTTGCCTATATCGACGACCAATCTTCCGAGGAGATAGCCAAACAAAAGGGAACTCCCAATATGCCCGGACAGGAAAGTCCTTTCAGAAACAGGCCGCCTGCTGAAAACCTGGATATTTTTGAGAGGATGAAAAAGGGTGAGTTTGAAGAGGGTTCTCATGTTCTGAGAGCTAAAATTGATATGGCCTCTTCAAATATGCATATGCGCGACCCTGTTATCTACAGGATAATAAAAAGAGCACACCACAGAACAGGCGATAAATGGAATGTCTACCCGATGTACGATTTTGCCCATGGGCAGAGTGACTATTTTGAAGGAATAACTCACTCACTGTGCACCCTTGAATTCGAAGTCCACAGGCCACTGTACGACTGGTTTGTTGAGCACCTTAAAACAGATGATTACAAGCCCCGTCAGATTGAATTCAACAGGCTTAACCTTACTTACACAGTAATGAGTAAGAGAAAATTACAGGAACTGGTAGCAGAGAAGCTGGTTGATGGCTGGGACGACCCAAGGATGCCAAGCCTGTCGGGACTCAGAAGGCGCGGCTATACTCCGGAATCTATTAAAAACTTTATTAACAGCATAGGTTATACAAAGGTAGAAGCAATAAATGATGTGGCACTGCTGGAACATGCCGTAAAGGAAGATCTTAATAAAATAGCTCCAAGAGTTTTTGCTGTAATAGACCCTGTTAAACTGGTAATTACCAATTACCCTGAAGACCTTATAGAAGAACTTGAGATAATAAATAACCCCGAAGACGAAACTATGGGTTCCAGAATGGTCCCTTTCAGCAGGGAGATATATATCGAGAGAAATGACTTTTTGGAAGATCCCCCGAGGAAGTTCTTCAGGCTGGGACCAGAAAGAGAAGTCAGGCTAAAAGGTGCATATATTATCAAGTGCACAGGCTTTAAGAAAAATGAATCATCAGGAGAGATTGAAGAAATATATTGTACCTACGACAAGCTCACAAAGAGTGGCGGACCAGAGGCAGATAGAAAGGTAAAAGGTACCCTGCACTGGGTCTCGGCTCAGCATGCAATTGATGCCAGGATTAATCAGTACGACAGGCTCTTTAACCATGAGGATCCGTCGGGACAGAAAGGTCAGGATTTTAAAGACTTTCTTAACCCGGATTCGCTTGAAATACTAGATAATTGTAAGCTTGAACCTTCGTTAAGAGAAGCTCTTCCAGGTGATAAATTCCAGTTCCAGAGAATAGGCTACTTCTGTGTTGATAAAGATGCAAAGCCGGGTAAGCCGATATTCAACCGAACGGTACCCCTGAGGGATTCCTGGACAAAAAAATCGGGCAGCTAAGAAAATTGTTGCACCAAAACCGAATATCAGACTCAAGAATATCATTTTACTCCACTAATAATAAATATCAACAATCATGAAATACAGAATCCTCTCCCTGCTGATACTCATCATTATCAGCATGCCCGCTTATGCTCAGAAGAAAGCTATTAAGATCGAAGATTATGGTCGTTTCAGATCAATTTCTTCGGCAGCCCTCTCCGAAAAGGGAAACTGGGTAGGATACACTTATTCAACACCAAGGAATGATGATACCCTGTATATTAAAAGTATATCTTCAACAACTTCTTATCTTATCCCCCTGGCAAACCAGGTACAATTTTCTGATGATGAGCAGTGGGCTGCGTACAGGCTTGTTCTTCCCTTTAAAAAGCAGGAGGCCCTCAAAAAAGAAAAAAAACCTGTAAGCAGCAGTGTGGTCTTATTAAACCTGCAGACAGGTAAAAAAGATCTTATAGAAAACCCTGCAAAATTTGAATTTAATAAAGGCTCCAACTTCCTTTTAGTCCATCTGGCTAAAGATGACCCCAAATCAAAAGACAAAGGCAGAGACCTGGTTCTGCTTGACCTCAAATCCGGACATACATCAAGAATATCTCATGTCACAGATTATAAAATCAATAAACCCGGCACACACACTATCATCACAGTAGAGGTGCCCGATAGTACAGGTAATGGTCTCTTTCTGATGTACTCCGGTAGTGGTATGATCAAGCCTCTTGATACAGCTAAGGAAATATATTCAAAAGCTGTGTGGAACGAAGAAGGAACTGTTCTGGCTGCATATAAGGGACTAACACCAAAAGGCAAAACGCACAGATCAAACTCGCTTATTTCCTTTAGTAATCTTGATGGTGATATACAGGTATTTAAGTATGATCCGGCTGAGGATCAATCTTTCCCAAAGGATAATATTATTAGTGAAAACAGTACTCCCGGCTTTAGCGACGATAACTCTGTCTACTTCTTTGGGATTGCAAAACAGGAGAATAAAAAAGAAACAAAAAAAGATGCCGACCCGGTGGCAAATGTTGATATATGGCACTGGAAAGATGAAAAAATACAGTCTGTTCAGAAGAAGCAGGCTAACAGGGATAAAAGCTTTACTTATACATCTGCTGTTAATTCAGAAAGCAAAAAATTTATCCCTCTGGCAGATTCAACAATGAAGAATATTAGTATCAGCAGGGATGGAAAAGTTGCTATAGGCAGAAATGATAAACCATATATCTCCGACTGGAAACCAAGGCTTGCAGATTACTACTGGATCAATACCCTGAGCGCTGAGAAAAAACTTATCAGAAAAGGACTCGAAAGAGCAATGGGTATGTCTCCCGACAGCAAAACATTTATTTTCTGGGAAGAGGGCAATTTCTGGTCCTTTACAGAAGGGTCTGATAAAGCGCTAAATATTACAGAAAATACAGAGGTGTCTTTTACCAATGAACTGTTCGACAGGGCCGGACAGAAACCAGCCCATGGTTTAGCCGGATGGTCAAAAGACGGAAAGAGCGTGTTGCTCTACAGCATGTACGATATATGGCTCCAGCCCCTTGATGGCTCGCCGGCAAAAAACCTGAGCTCTAATTACGGAACAGATAATGAGATACAGCTAAGATATGTCAGCACCGATCCTGAAGAGAAATTTATCGATACCGAAAAGCCCATGCTTTTATCTGCCTACGGATACTGGACCAAGGATGCAGGCTTTTATCAGCTGGCAGATGCTAAGCTAAAAAAACTTATTTACAGTGCTAACAGGTATGGCAGACCTATTAAGGCAAAGAAGGCTGACAGCTTTCTTGTAACGCGTGAATCACCCTCAGAATATCCCGATTATTACCTTACAGACAGCAAGTTCAGCAAGCTTAATAAGATTAGCGATGCCAATCCTATTGTTAATGAATTCAGCTGGTATCATAACGAATTAATTGAATATACGAATAAGAATGGCGTAAGGCTGCAGGCAGTACTAATGGTACCTGATGGATATAAGAAAGGCGATAAGTATCCAATGCTGGTAGATTTCTATGAGAAGAACTCTCAAAACCTTAACCGCTGGTCGCGTATAATATACCGCGATACCCCTATGTTCCCAAAATATGCAAGCAATGGCTACCTGGTTCTTCTTCCAGATATTCATTTTAATATTGGCTCTACCCATTCAGATATGCTTGAATGTATTGAAGCAGCCGTAAATAAGGTAAACGAACTGGGCTATGTAGACATGGACAGGATAGGTATACACGGACACAGCTTTAGCGGACAGGGAGGAAATTACGTGGTAACACATACTGATATGTTTGCTGCTGCAGTTATTGGAGCCGGTGTCTCCGATCTGCTTGCCGACTTCAACCAGCTATGGAAATCATCCGGTACAAACCAGCACAGATACGACTATTACGGACAGGGTAGATTTAATACCAATCCCTACGATAACTTCGATCTTTTTGTAGATCAGTCGGCAGTATTCCATGCAAGAAATATGAATACTCCCCTACTGATCTTCCAGGGCGAAGAAGACGGATCGGTTGAGTGGCTGCAGGCTGTTGAGTTCTATAACGGTTTACGATTTAATAATAAGAATGTAATCCTCTGTTCCTACCCTGGCGAAGATCATCATCTGGCCAAGTGGGAAAATAAAGTTGACTTCCAGACAAGGATGGAACAATTTTACGATCACTATCTTAAAGGTAAACCGGCGCCCGAATGGATGATAAAGGGGATCCCTTATTTAGAGAAGGCCGCGAATAACAACTGAGGCACAGGCGCAGCCAAAAGCAGGTGGCATATAGGATATTGTACCAACATTTGATTTTTTATTCTGCTCACCTTCCACTAGCTCAATGCTTTCACCGGGTACTTCCTCCGGCGAAAACACAGCTGTGAATCCCTTCCTTATGCCAAGCTTATGAAGCTTTTTCCTTAGTCCCCTGGCCAGTTTGCAGTTATATGTTTTGGAGATATCTGTGATTTCAATTTTTGCAGGGTCGATCTTTCCCCCGGCTCCCATTGAACTAACCACAGGAATACCCTTCTGCATTGAGTGATATATTAAAAAGATTTTGGGCGAAAGGGTGTCGATTGCATCCACAACATAATCGTAGCCCCGGTCCAATATTTCAATCATCCTCTCATCCTTAACAAACTCAGATATCTTCGTTAGCTCCAGATCCGAATTAATATCCATAAGCCTGTCACCTAGCACATCTGTCTTATTTCTTCCTGTTACACTTCGTAAAGCCACCAGCTGACGGTTAAGATTTGATTCGTTTACCACATCACCATCCACGATGGTCATACTGCCAACCCCGGCCCTGCATATCATCTCGGCTGCATAGGCTCCTACTCCACCAAGTCCAACAACAAGCACACTGGATGAAGCCAGTTTATCCAGCTTTTCTTTTCCCAGTAATAATTCCGTTCTTGATTGCCAACTCATATTCATTTGTCATTCCTTAGCAAGTAGATAGCTCTCTCTGCTTAATACTACTATCTATATTATGCTCTTGTAATTCTTATATATCTGCTCTTTTAGCCTTTCGACTTCCATATCCAGGTAGCCTGCCACAACCGTATAAACAGGCTCTATTCCAATATCAAAGCCATCTGTTTCGAGAAAGAGCCTGTCGAGAGGCATATTATTCAAGGTATCAGAACACACCGGCCTTATCGCCCACTCTACCCATGCCGACAGGTAAAACCCCTTGTCGCACAATTGCTGCGCCAGTTCTTTCTTACCCTTAAACCCGTGTATCACCCAGGGGGTGGTAGGCTTTAGTCTCTTTTTCTCTTCCAGTATCTCCGGCCATGCCCTTACACAATGTATAATCAGCGGTTTAGACAATTCTTCTGCTATTTCGAAATGCCTCTCAAAAGCTTTTCTCTGAATATCGATAGGCGGACCCTTAACTTTATCAAATCCGCTTTCTCCAATTGCCATTACATTTTCTGAGACCGACATATCTTTTACTTTTAGCATATGTCTCTCAAAATTATCATCTGTAAGGAACCAGGGATGAGCTCCAACAGTATGTGTTATTCCCCTCATAGCAGATGGAGTACGCCCCTCATGAACCATAATATTATCAACCGTAAAAACTCCGTCGAGCGTAACAGAGCCATGGTCGTGGAAATTGATGTAGTCGCTACTCTGAGGTCTGTTCATAATTTATGATCCAAAAGATTTAATTACATAATTAATTACGTAATTAATTACGTAATTTTTATCATTCCGACAGAGACCGAAGGTCGACGAGAAAACTATTTCTAATCCAGCTTATAGATCCCTCATTACATTCGGGATGACAAGGTCGTAAGTCCTTTTTTAAGCCTGGCCAGGGTCTCTTCTTTACCTATCCATGCAATAATATCAAAGAGATGCGGTCCGCGTGATTCACCGACTATAAGCAGGCGAAAAACATTCATTACAGCACCCATATTCAGCTCTTTCTCTGCTATCCAGTTTTTAACAATACTCTCTGTACTCTCTGAAGAAAAATCATCAAGCCCTTTGAGCAGGTCTATAAGTTCGGATATTGTTCCCGGTGTATCTTCTTTCCACCTCTTATTTACTACCTTTTCGTCGTAGCTTTCGGGTGCGATAAAAAAGAAATCTGCCTGGGTCCAGAGGTCTTTTACAAAGTCGGCTCTTTCCTTAAGCATTGCTACAAGTTCTGTAAGCTTTTCCCGGCTTACTTCAATATTTTTGTCCCTAAGTAAAATAGCAAATTCCTCTGCCAGATCACTATCAGATCTTTTTTGCAGGTACTGGTGATTAAACCACCTTGCTTTTTCAGGGTCAAACCTGGCCCCCGATTTACTTACCCGCTCAATAGAAAACTGCTCGATAAGCTCATCCATTGAAAAAAGCTCCTGCTCTGTCCCCGGGTTCCAGCCAAGCAAAGCAAGCATATTTATAAATGCCTCAGGGAAATAACCTTCCTCCCTGTATCCTGTTGCTGTTTCGCCATACTTCCAATATAAGGGAAAAACCGGAAATCCCATCTTATCGCCATCCCTTTTGCTCAGTTTACCCTTACCGGTAGGCTTGAGAAGTAATGGCAGGTGTGCAAATTCAGGTTCATCCCATCCAAAAGCCCTGTAGAGCATAACATGAAGGGGCAGTGAGGGGAGCCACTCTTCTCCCCTGATAACATGAGATATCTTCATCAAATGATCGTCGATAATATTTGCCAGGTGGTAGGTAGGCATGCCATCCGACTTAAATAAAATCTTATCATCCTGACTTGAACTGTTTACAGTTACATCGCCCCTGATAAGGTCTTTCATCCTGATCTCTTCATCAAGGGGCATCTTAAACCTAACCACGTAGGGCGTCCCTGACTGAATCAAAAATTCATATTTGTTACTATCGAGCGACAGAGAATTCTTCAGTGATTGCCTGACAGTGGAGTTATACATAAATTTCTCACCATGCGACTCGTAGGTTGATCTCAGACTTTCCAGTTCTTCTGGTGTGTCAAAAGCATAATAAGCCCATCCCTTTTTAATCAGCTCCTCAACATACTCCTTATATAAATCCTTTCTTTCGCTCTGCCTGTAGGGTCCGAAACTGCCACCTTCCCTTATTCCCTCATCTACTTTAATACCACACCAGGCAAGCGACTCCATTATGTATTCTTCTGCTCCTTCAACAAATCGCGAGCGATCTGTATCCTCTATCCTCAGTATAAAAGTCCCACCCAACTTTTTTGCAAAAAGATAATTATACAGCGCGGTTCTTACTCCTCCAATATGTAAAGGACCGGTTGGACTGGGTGCAAATCGTACCCGAACAGAATTATTTGTCATTTTATATGCTTTTATTTTGACTACAAAGATAAATAAACTGGTTTAACAGCAGCGAACTAAGAAAAATCATCTTTTTTGATATATTTTTGTATGAAATTGACATTCGTTAAAGAAAATAAATAGCATCATGAATACAATGAAAGCTCTTGTTAAAAAACAACCGGGAAAAGGAATATGGATGGAAGAAGTTAAAATTCCTGAACCGGGAATAAACGACGTGATCATCAAGGTGAAAAAATCGGCTATATGCGGAACCGATCTGCATATCTATATGTGGGATGAATGGGCAGCCAGAACGATAAAAACACCTATGACAGTAGGTCACGAATATATGGGCCATATTGAGTCTATTGGTAAGGGAGTTAAAAACCTTAAGGTGGGTGAGCGCGTTACGGGGGAGGGCCACCTTGCATGCGGACATTGCCGGAACTGTCGCCGTGGCAAAAAGCATGTTTGCGAAAACACAGTTGGCATAGGCGTAAATATTGATGGTTCATTTGCCGAGTATGTAAGAGTGCCTGCCGAAAATGTTATTCCACTCGACGATCGTATACCCGACGACTGGGCAGCTATAATGGATCCTTTTGGAAATGCTACCCATACTGCTCTGTCATTTTCGGTCATTGGCGAAGATGTCCTTATTACAGGAGCGGGGCTGATAGGCAGCATGGCAGTTGCTATAGCAAAGTTTGCGGGAGCAAGGTACGTTGTTGCCAGCGATCTGAGCGATTACAGGCTTGATATAGCAAAGAAGATGGGCGCAACCATGGTAGTTAATCCAACAAAAGGAGAGAAGATCTCAGACGCAGTTAATAAACTTGGAATGAGAGGCTTCGACGTGGGACTCGAAATGTCGGGATCTCCTAAGGCCTTCAATGAGATGATTGAAAATATGTATAACGGGTCGAATATTTCGCTGCTTGGTATACTTCCGTCAGATTTTAAAGTTCCATGGAGCGACATTATCTTTAAAGCAATTACCATGAAAGGCATTTATGGAAGAGAAATGTGGGAAACATGGTATAAGATGGAACAGATGATTATCGGTGGTATTAACCTCGATCCCGTTATTACACATCACTTCCCTATTGACGAATTCCAGAAAGGCTTCGATGCGATGGAAGATGGTAACTGCGGGAAAGTAATCCTGGAGTGGTAAATGCTTATTTGCTTCCTGCGGGAGCGTTACCGGCACCTGCGGTGCGTTAATGGTTAATGCTTATTTGCTTCCTGCTGTAAATAAACATTTGCAGCATAATATTGTTATACTGATAAGAGCATTATTTTATCAACCATTACCATAATAATATTAAATCATGCATAAAAGTATATTGTCGTCACTTGCCAAGGTTACCAAAAAAGAGGTACTGATAGTAGCTGATCATATTGACGGAGCCAATATCCAGATATTTGAAACACAGCATCCCTATTCAGGGTATTACGGAACAACGGTTCCTGAGCTTCCCGAAAGATCTTCATTTTTCCTTGTAACTAAACTTCAGCACGAAGATGATTATATTATTAGAGCTATTCAGAAGGTAAAGAAATCAGGCGACCTCAGGTTCGACGCAGTACCTGGTTACATTACTTTCCATAATAAATTATTTGCCGTTATAAGGATTCGATGCATCGCCGAATCAAAGATTCCTGATATTGTCAGGGGATTAGAAAAAGAAGGCATTGGATTTATGTCCCCATTTAAGCAGGCCCCGGTAGAAGCAGTAATTCATATTACCAAGTATATAAATACCGAAGAGATTGAAGAGGGTATCTATCTTGATACTGATAATAGCTCCTTTGCTTATCTCAGGATTGATAAATATCTCGAATGGGAACGTTTTGAAAATGTCACCAGGCACGTTATGAATAATGTAGGAAGTATAAGCTTTGACGCCGGTCAGTCAATTATGTATGATTGCAGTGGAATTATCGAAGCGGTAAGAGTGTACGACGACAAAAGGTCCGTCGAAAAACTACGTGTTATCAGGAAAAGGTACCTCGATTCAATCTGATTAAATCCTGGCTATTAACAGTCTTAAGTATTCATGCTTTAAAACAGAGCTATTTTAAGCTCTCAGGCTATTTCTGTTTAAAAAATAACACTAACTTGTAGGTCAAATTAACAAACCTGATTAAACCTATGAGTAATATTGGCTCCTACGACGACCGGGTAAAAAATTTCTCCTGGTCACTTTCCGAGAATGAACTAAACTACAAAAAAGGCGACATTATAAATATCGGGTGGTACTGCTCCGACAGAATCTGCGAGATGGGTAAAGCCGACAAGGTTGCTCTCTATCACGAAGGTTTTGGAGGAAATGTCAAAACCTATACTTTTAACGATATCCGCCTTGCAGGAAATACTATCGGCTCTTTCCTCCGGGGACTCGGGATTGAGTCTGAGGACAGGGTATGCCTGTTTATGGACAGGATTCCTGAGCTTTATCTATCCTTCCTTGGTGTTCTGAAAATAGGTGCTATTGTCCAGCCACTTTTCTCTGCTTTTGGCGATGAGTCATTATTTGTAAGACTCGATAATGCGGGGACAAAAGCAATAATCACTCAAAAAAAACATGTTGGCAAAGTCAGAAAGATAATAGATACCCTGCCCTCGCTTGAGCATATTATTATAGTTGATAATATTGATGAGTCAAAACTAAGGGATAAAGAAGTAATCTTTAATCTTGAAAAAGCCGATCCGGTCGAATCTATGGATATTTATCCAACCAGAGCTGATTCGCCCTCGGTGCTACATTACACTTCCGGAACAACAGGTCAGCCCAAGGGAGTAAGGCATGTACACTATTCACTGATCTCACAATATCTTACTACCAGGTGGGTACTCGATCTGCAGGAAGACGATATCTACTGGTGTACTGCCGACCCGGGATGGGTTACAGGTACATCATACGGAATAATCGGGCCATGGAGCCTTGGTGTTACACAATGTGTGCTCGATAGTGGTTTCTCTGCTGATGCATGGTATAAATTTATCGAAAAATATAAGATTTCGATGTGGTATTCTGCCCCTACTGCAATCAGGTCGCTGATGAAAGCAGGTGAAGAAACAGTTAAGAAATACGATCTAAGTTCATTAAGGCATCTTGCCAGTGTTGGTGAACCACTAAATGCTGAAGCAGTTATCTGGTCTGAGAAAGTATTCGGACTACCCTTCCTGGATACCTACTGGCAAACCGAAACAGGATGTATGATGATAAGCAACTTCCCCGATATGAAAATCAAGCCCGGATCAATGGGCAAGCCATTCCCGGGCATTGAAGGTGTCGTGCTGGATGCTGATACCTTTGAACCTATTAAGGAGATTGGGAAGGTAGGGCTTATAGCATTTAAACCAGGCTGGCCATCAATGATGACAACTTATTGGAACAACGAGGTAAAATATAAGGAAAAATTTAAGAATGGATGGTACCTGGCCGGCGACCGTGCCTATCTCGACTCAGAAGGCTACTTCTGGTTTATAGGCAGGGATGATGATGTAATAAATACCGGAGGCCACCTTGTTAGTCCTTTCGAAGTAGAATCGGCTTTGCTCGAACACGAAGCAATTAGCGAATCTGCAGTCGTGGCCAAGCCCGACGATGTTAATATGGAAGTTGTTAAGGCCTTTATAACCCTCAAACCGGGATATGTTTTTGATGATGATACTGAACTCAGTATTATGAACTTTATCAGAAAGAAACTGTCTCCCCTGGCCATGCCCCAGGAAATTGAATATATGGAAAGCTTACCCAAAACAAGAAGCGGCAAAATAATGAGGCGCATTCTGCATGCACAGGAATGGGGAGAAGAAATTGGCGATATCTCTACTCTTGAGGACGATTAGGAGGAAGGGCGGTAAGAGGTAAGGGGTAAGGGCGAAGGGGTAAGGGCGAAGGGCGAAGGGCGAAGGGGTAAGGGCGAAGAGCGAAGAGCGAAGGGCGAAGAGGTAAGGGCGAAGGGCTAAGAGCGAAGGGCGAAGAGGTAAGGGCAAAGGGCGAAGGGGTAAGGGTTAAGAGCGAAGAAATAAGTAATTTATTTATAATAAACTATAAAAAATAAGAACTATGGATGATATGAAAGATTTAGTACTCAACTATGTAATTAACGAGTACCAGGAAGACGAAGATGATGAGATAACTTATGAGACCCCGCTTATATCAGGTGGCTTTGTTGATTCATTTTCTATGGTTTCACTAAAGGTTTTTCTTGAAAAGAAATTTAAGATCTCAATACCGGATGATCAGGCCACACCCGAAGCTTTCGACTCGGTTAATAAGATTGTTACTCTGGTAAACAGTTTTCTTAAATAAGGATATCCTTAAAGGAAGGCAGAGTAAGAAAGCTTCTCTTTTCAGTAGAATTTATTAATCATCATAACATTAGAACAATGAGTTACAGTAATAAACTAAAAGACCTATATAAAGATCAGTTGAATGATATAAGGGGAGCAGGGATATTTAAGGAGGAAAGATTTATTCATTCAAGTCAGGCAGCCGATATTGAGGTGGAATTTCCTTCAGGTGCTGAATTAAAAAGCGCCATCAATATGTGCGCAAATAACTACCTGGGCCTGTCGAGTCACCCCGATGTAATTAAAGCAGCTCATAAGGGACTTGATACAAGAGGGTATGGAATGTCGTCGGTAAGATTTATATGTGGCACACAGGACATTCACAGAGAGCTTGAAACTAAGGTAAGCGAATTCCTGGGTACAGAGGATACCATCCTTTTCCCATCATGTATGGATGCCAATGCAGGTGTTTTTGAGGCCCTTCTTACAAGTGAGGATATTATGATATCAGACAGGCTGGTTCATGCCTCAATAATAGATGGTATGAGACTTTGTAGTGCCGAGCACGATACATTTAAGCACTCAAATATGGAGCACCTGGAGCAAAAACTTCAGCTCCACCAGAACAAGAGAATTAAAATGGTTATTACAGATGGTGTCTTTTCAATGGACGGCGACCTGGCAAAGCTGGATGAGATGGCAGACCTTTGCGATAAATATGATGCGCTACTCTTTGTTGACGAATCGCATGCCTCAGGATTTATTGGAAAAACTGGTCGTGGTACCCACGAACACTGTGGTGTAATGGGCCGTGTAGATATAATAACCACAACCTTCGGAAAGGGACTCGGAGGAGCATCAGGTGGTTGTGTTTCGGGCCGAAAAGAGATTGTTGAGATGTGTCGCCAGAAAGCGCGTCCCTACCTCTTCTCAAATACTATTGCCCCTGTAGTTGTGTCGGGTGTTCTCGAAGTATTTAATATCCTGTCAGGCAGCACCGAACGAAGAGATAAGCTCGAAGAAAATACTAATTTCTGGAGAAAGGGACTTCTCGATGCAGGCTTTGTTATTAAAGAAGGCGATAGCCCAATTGTACCGGTAATGCTCTTTAATGCAAAATTATCGCAGGATTTCTCGCGCGATCTTTTTAATGAAGGTATCTATGCAATCGGATTTTTCTTCCCGGTAGTACCTAACGGACAGGCCAGGATAAGAACACAGATATCGGCCGGACACGAAAAGCATCACCTTGAAAAAGCACTTGAAGCATTTATAAAAATTGGTAAGAAATATGAAATACTGGGTCTGAGCAAACAGGAGATTATAGCTAAATACGGACTCTAAAAAAAGGTTTAAGCGCCACCTGCGGTGGCTGGTTTTAAATGGTTTACAGGGCTGCGGATTATTCCGTGGCCCTTCTTATAAAGGCAAAGGCTGAGTTGCCAGCCTTCTGCCAGTGCTTGAGATTGCTTCTTCGCTTTGAAACCTTCTCAACCCTACTTAAACCACTTCAACCACTTAAACCACTTCAACCACAACCACTTAAACCACTTAAACCACTTAAACCACTTAAACTTTTAAACCCTTTCCTGACATAATTCATACTAAACATATATGCTTATCTGATGTTTATATTGTAATTTTGTGGCCGATTTAATAATTACTATCACCCGAAGAGGATGTAACAATAATAGAAACAGATCCCTTATAACATTCGGAAGACAAAAAATATAATATCCAATAAGATGTATAAAGCATTTCAAGAGCACCTGGAAAAGGAACTTATAAATATTAAAGAAGCCGGTTTATTTAAGGACGAAAGGATAATCGGATCTCCCCAATCATCTGAAATACAGTTGACTGATGGGTCTAAGGTACTTAATTTCTGCGCCAACAACTACCTCGGCCTGTCTAATAGCTCTGAGCTTATAGAAGCTGCCAAATCTGCTCTCGATTCTCATGGTTACGGGATGTCGTCTGTAAGGTTTATTTGTGGTACAACTGATCTTCATAAGGAATTGGAGCAAAAAATTGCTTCATTCTTTGGAACAGAAGACACCATACTATATGCAGCATGCTTTGATGCAAACGGCGGAGTATTTGAACCACTGCTAACCAGTGAAGATGCTATTATTTCTGATTCTCTGAACCACGCTTCAATTATTGACGGCGTACGGCTATGTAAAGCAAAGAGATACAGGTATGAAAATGCTGATATGGAGGACCTTGAGCATAACCTTGCTGCTGCACAGGTACAGAGATACAGGCTTATTGTAACGGACGGTGTGTTTTCTATGGATGGGAATGTTGCTCCACTCGATAAAATACTTAAGCTGGCCGAAAAATATGACGCTATGGTAATGGTAGATGAGTCTCATTCGGCGGGCGTTGTTGGAAAAACAGGAAGAGGTGTAACTGAGCTCTTTGATGTAAAGGGAAAGGTTGAGATTATAACAGGCACACTGGGTAAAGCCTTTGGTGGAGCAATTGGAGGCTTTACAACAGGCAAAAAGGAAATTATAGAGATGCTTCGACAAAGATCCAGGCCTTACCTCTTTTCAAACTCCATCCCTCCCCTTGTTGCTTCGGCAGGAAGCAGAATGGTTGATATGATGACCGAGACCAATGAACTGCAGGATAAGCTTCATAGTAATACCGACTATTTTATGGAGAAAATGAGTAGTCTGGGTTTTGATATTAAACCCACCCAGTCTGCTATCTGTGCTGTTATGCTCTATGATGCCAAACTATCACAAAATTTTGCGGCACGCCTTCTAGATGAAGGGATATATGTTATTGGTTTCTACTACCCGGTTGTGCCCAAGGACCAGGCCCGAATCAGGGTTCAGCTCTCGGCAGCCCACGACAGGCAGCACCTTAATAAGGCAATAGCTGCATTCGAAAAGATAGGAAAAGAACTGGGAGTTATTAGTTAGTTACTCGCTTCGCTCGCGTTACTGGTTATTTGTTGCTTCGCAACGTTATTGGTTATTTGTTGCTTTGCAACGTTATTGGTTATTTGTTGCTTCGCAACGTAACCGGGAATTTTTTAAGTAATATACGCTGCCGTCAGGCAGCTACTAACTATTAACTATTTACGCGAACACGGTGAGCAAATTACGCGAACAAAGTGAGCAAATTATCGCCTTAAACCCCAAAATAAAGAGTCCCGTAACCAGAAGGATACGGGACTGCTCTTTTCCATAAAATATATTAACCACATTTAGAAGAGCCACAATCTGTACATATCAGGCATCCTTCCTGATAGATTACATTTTCAGAAGAACATTCTTCACATTTTCCCTTGGCCTTGGTTCCGTTAGGAATATATCTCTTTAGTGATCTTTCAACACCGTTCTTCCATGAATTAATAAAGGCATCGTCGAGTCGAAGCGACTGCACCAGGTTTACTACATGAGGTATCGACATTCCATGTCTCAACACTCCTGATATAAGCTTGGCATAATTCCAGAACTCAGGCTTAAACATATGAGACAATCCCCCGAGTGTATTTTTGTAACCATACTTATCGGTATACTGGAAATCGTATCTGCTCTTACCATCCTCATCCTTAGTTTTAATAATTGTGCCTTTTACTATTGATTTTGGAATTGGATACATCTCTTCATCGGCCAGCCCGGTGAATATTTCATAAGGCCGTCCTTCATGCAGGCCTACAAAAGCTATCCATTTCTCATCATTATTATTAAACCTGATTATATCTGCCTCAAGTGCCCTGGGGCGCTTCTGTATTTTATTTTCCTTATCTGTCTTATTAGACAGCAGTACACCACTGCGTGAGCCGTCGCGATATACAGTGGCACCCTTGCAACCAGACTCCCATGCTTGTAGATACAGTTCGCTAACCATATCTTCTTTAACATCCTTAGGGATATTTATGGTGACGCTAATTGAGTGATCAACCCATTTTTGTATTGCTCCCTGCATCCTTACCTTGGCCAGCCAGTCTACATCATTGGCTGTGGCTTTATAATATGGCGATTCCTTGATTATTTCCTCTATAGCATCATCGCTCATATTCTTTACATCATCGGTATTGTATCCCTTAATCCTCATATATTCTATAAACTTATGATGGAATACATTATACTCTTCCCATGAGTCACCCACTTCATCCTTATAGGATACATTAACATCTTTGTCGTTAGGATTGACCTTTCTTCTTCTTTTATAGACAGGCATAAATACCGGTTCTATACCGGATGTGGTCTGTGTCATAAGACTTGTTGTTCCGGTTGGAGCTATAGTCAGAAGGGCAATATTTCTTCTTCCGTGCTCTTCCATCTGCTTATACAGCTCTGGATCTGCTTCTTTAAGCCTGCTGATAAATGGATTATTTCTTTCCCGCTTAGCATCGTAAATCTCGAAAGCTCCCCTGTCTTTTGCAAGGTTGGATGATGAACGATAGGCCTCTATTGCCAGTGTCTTATGTACTTCAACAGAAAAATCGCTTGCTACATCGGTTCCATATATCAATCCAAGGGAAGCCAGCATATCACCTTCAGCTGTTATACCTATTCCTGTACGTCTTCCTTCTTCCGATTTCCTTCTGATATTAGCCCAAAGGTTTCTCTCGGTATCTTTAATTAAAGGACTTTCGGGATCCTTATCTATTTTGTCAATTATAGCATCAATTTTCTCAAGCTCCAGGTCGATAATATCGTCCATTATTCTCTGGGCAAGGTGCACATGCTCCTTAAAGAGATCGAAATCAAATTTAGCGTCCTGAGTAAAGGGATTATTTACATAGCCATAGAGGTTAAGAGCCAGCAACCTGCAGCTGTCGTAAGGACATAGGGGAATTTCACCACAGGGATTGGTCGATACTGTTTTATAGCCAAGGTCGGCATAACAGTCGGGAACACTTTCGCGTTCTATTGTATCCCAGAAAAGGACTCCGGGTTCGGCTGACTTCCATGCATTATGAACTATTTTATTCCATAGTTCGCGGGCATTTATAGTTCGTTCATAGCTGGGCTTATCGGAGTCGATAGGGTATTGCTGCTTAAATTCTTTTCCTTCCTTAACAGCCTCCATAAACTCATCGGTTATTTTAACCGAAACATTAGCTCCGGTAACCTTCCCCGCTTCCAGCTTGGCGTCAATAAAATGTTCTGAATCAGGATGCTTGATAGATATAGAAAGCATTAAGGCACCCCTTCTGCCGTCCTGTGCCACTTCACGGGTCGAATTGGAATACCTTTCCATAAAGGGAACAACACCTGTTGAAGTTAATGCGCTATTCAGTACAGGTGAGCCCTGGGGCCTGATATGTGAGAGGTCGTGACCTACTCCTCCTCTTCGTTTCATCAGTTGAACCTGCTCCTGATCTATTTTAAGTATTCCACCATAGGAGTCAGAGTTCCCGTCGTTACCAATAACAAAGCAATTCGACAATGAGGCTATCTGGAAGGGGTTTCCTATACCTGTCATTGGCCCTCCCTGTGGTACAATATATTTAAAATCCCTGAGCACCTCGTATATTCGCTCTTCTGAAACGGGATTTGGATATTTCTTCTCAATTCGGTGAATCTCTCTTGCTAACCTGCGATGCATCTCGTCAGGACTTTTCTCAAAAAGATTTCCATAGGAATCTTTTAATGCATATTTATTTGCCCAGACAACTGCTGCCAGATTATCGTCATTGAAATATTTATTGCTTGCGGCAATAACTTCCTCATGCGAATAAACCTCTTCTGTCTTTTCTTTCTTTGTCTCCTCTTTTACAACTTCCACATTCATCTTTATATCATCTTTTTTTTCTTCAAGTTCAAAAGATAACTCCTGATTTTCTTCTGTTTTTTCGGAGGCAACCGCAGGTTTTTCAAGAAATAATTCTCCCATTTACACTCGAATATTTGTAATCGTGTTGATTATTAATACGTTGAATTTTGATAAGTAACTCTACCAGGTTGTGCTAAATTAAGAAAGGTGAATTTAGTTAACAAGCTATACTTATTAACAATCAGGTGTAGTTATTAACGAACAAGCGTATCTTCTTGATTATGTGTTATTTACAAACACTTTCCACAAAAGACAACATCAAAAAACGTGCCTCTTTTTTCAGGATAAAAAGTCCGGAAAAACAATATTTTTTCTGTTAATCTTTTAACTGTATAAAGACAAAAAGAAAGCGTGAGCCGAAGCTCACGCAATCTAATAATCTTACAATCTCATAATCGTAGATTTATACGATTAAGGGATATATGTAAATTCAGGATCGGGACCTGACTTAGTACACTGGAATGTCATAGTCTGTGTTCCGTTTGATCCGTCATAGTAAGCAAAAGTTACCTGGAAGTATACATCAATACCACTAACCTGTGTAACAGCATTCGGGAATTTAGTTGGCAGAAGTGCATTGGCAATACCCCATGCAATAGCTTCATCAACATCAGCAAATACAGCATCATCCCATTTACCAGTTCTCTTGTCATAGTTACTGTAGTATGCACCGGCTCCAGTATAGAACTCCTGTGTTCCGTATGTGTCTATATATGAAGCACCAACATTTACTTCAACCCAGTCGACAATAGACTGGTAATCTTCACTCTTCATAGTAAAGATAACTGTAGGATCGAATACCCAGTTACCATTGGAATATAAGAACTGTGAAGTTAAATCACCAATATACTGGTAGGTAGACATCCATTCACCATCGGTAAATACATAGGTATCGGCCAGTGTAAGAGTGACGTAGTTTACGCCTGTGTAATACCTGTAAATAACGACCTTTTCACTTCCTTCACCGGCAAGAGAGAATCTTTCAGTCAGCAGAGCAGGAATATAATCTGTTGGATTGTCATCTGCAGAGAAGTTATCGTATGATCCGGGTGATCCCATTGCATTGTAATCAGGACCCGACACGATATATACATTCTGTGATTTAACCCAGTCATCACCATCAAATTCGTAAACTGTCTTGTACTCCTCGGGATCTACTCCAAGAACTACGTCGGCAATTGTTTTAGTTGACAGTGTTACCCAGTCAATTTCCCATGTAGCGGCAACTGCTGTAGTTGAAGTAAACTTGAAAGCAATATTGATCGTCTCGCCAGCATAAGTAGAAACATCCTTTTCACCCGCTTCAACAAAGTTCCAGTTGGTTCCGGGAGGCATTGTTGGAAGTGTAATCTCGTCCCATGTTGCAGAAGCAATATTAGCACCATCGAAATTACTTGATATAAAAACCTGGAGATAGCCCAATTCACCACCGGCATAATTTATTGCCTGCTTTAAGTTAAGGTAAACCTCAGTCTCTCCTGTAAGGTCAATCTCCTCAGAGATTAGCCAGTCTTCATTATCCTGTGCACCACTTGAATAACCTGACATTTTTGCGTAAGCATCATCATTGTAACTATCCTGACCCCAGACCTGGTCTCCTATAATACTAAAAGCAGTAAATACGCCAAGGTCGGAATCAAATCCTTCTTCCCAGATTGGTGTATAGGTAGTATAGTTGTAAAGGATTTCCGGATTAGCAGTAGAATATTCATATTCTGCAATTGCAAGGTCTCCTTCTTCAGGCATATCGATTTGTCCCTCAAGGAAAAGAGGAACATATACTTCAGGTACATAGGAAGGTGTAAAGTACTGTATTGTTTGTAGTTTTCCATCAGCACTCTGATAATCGCTTGCGCCCATAGTGTAGTCATCCAGTTCGGTATAATCAACAAGGTCTTCTGGCACTTCATTGTTATACTTATATGTTATCATAGCAGTAGAACCTTCTGATAAGGCCGGAAACAATACTTCAAGATAAGCAGGAACATAGTCGGCAGCTGAAATATCGTCGGTAAAATACATCATATCACCAATCCATTCTGCAGCATCCGTGTTGGTGCTTAGATCGGCTATCGCAGCGTAATCATCCACTGTAAGGATATATTCAACGCTGTTTTTATAGCCGGTATTCATATCATCAAGCTCATCATAGATCTCCGCCATCGGATCACAGGATGATAAGATGAACAATATTAGTGTAAATAAATATAATATTTTTTTCATTTTCTCTAATTTAATTGTTTGTAATTCAATCTCTTATATCCTTTAGAACCTAATTTTAAGAGTTACACTCCATGATCTTCCCCAGCCGTAATAGACCTGGGCATCACTCCATGTATGACTGGTACCATCAGTTGCATCAGAGATATACTGAGTATCAAACAGGTTATTTACATTTCCAATAAGAGTTGCACGATATGGGCCAAGATCAAACTTATAGCTCATAAACATATCCATTAGCTGGTAAGAAGGCATTTCCCATGCATCGGGAGCGGATTCTCCGTCAGGTGTAGAAGTCCTGTTTTCAGGTCCGAAATATGCAAATAGCTTATCGTAGTAATTATAGTCAACACCAAATTGTAAACCTGCAAGCAGTTCATAGCTTACACTGGCTGCTGCTGTAATCTGTGCAGCATCTCCAACGTGTACGTCCTTAATATAAACAGAAGCCGGTGTGCTAAGAATAGGATTCTGGTTGTCATCATAGAACTGAATGTCGTTAAGATCATCCATCCAGATCCAGTCACCAACTGATGCCATACCCCTGATTGAGAGTTTGCTTATTGGCTTAACAGTAAAGTCGAGCTCTACACCCATATGCCTTGCATTAATACCTTCAAGGTTGGCAAATCTATCTTCAAGAGTTGTAGGATCGGTATAGCCAAAAACGCGTGCCTTATCTTTCCATGTAGTATAATAAGCATTCACGTTAGCTGCGAGCATTCCGCTCCTGAATCCGTAACCAGCTTCAAATGACATAACCTTTTCGTTTGGTGCATCTGCGTTAGCATCGTTTGTATAGTTGTAGAAAACAGTCCTGAAATCAGGCTGATTCTCAAAGTAACCTGCATTTACAAAAACGTTATGATTTGAGCTTATATTATAGTTGGCTCCTGCTTTTGCGCTGTAGCCAAGAAAATTATATGTTTCGCTGACTGCTCCGTTTCCATCATGCTCTTCGAGGAAGTACTCCACCCTCTGATAAGACTTGTTGGAAATAGCTGCCGAGAAAAATGCTGTAAGATCTCCAAATTCAGCTTCTCCCTGTCCGAATGCTCCGTACCATCCTACTATACCATCGTTATAATAGTCTATTTTATCGCCTACATAGGCAACATTATTAGGATTATTAACATCTACGTCCTGCTCAACATAATAATCTCCACCCATAAGATCTGTTATCTCACGGTAGTGAATTCCCTTATAATACCTTACATCAAGGCCACCTGTCAGCGTAAGCCAGTCCTGCATATTATAAGTGGCAGTAGAAATAATACCCGACCAGAAGTGATTGTTAATAGATGATCTCATTATTGATTCAGAACCTAGTGCTCCGGCAGCAATATTTTCATCCACTATCCTGTCGAAATCTACCAGGTTACTTCTCCTGTAATCTGTGAACTTAGCTTGTATTTCCATAAGGACCTGTTCCACCACCTGTACCTATTGAGAGGTAGGCAGCAGTTGAAATATTAAGGTTTTCATTAACATCAAGGAACCAGTTAAGAATTCCCATTGGTTTATGATAATAATTTTCTCTTACATGATATTCCTGTCCATCCTTGTAACCCCAGTCATAATTATACCTTATACTGTTTATTGCAGGATCCTTGAAAGTATCGATTGTTAGCCTTGTACTTCTCTGTCCGTGCCACTGAGGTGCTCCGAAAACTGAGAAGGCAAACCTGTTACGGGTATTTAGAAGTTTTGAAATATTCAAATAGTAAGAATAAGATTCAAAAGCTGTTCCGTCAACATAACCATCGCCGCTTGATTTGGCAATAGATACAGTTGTTGCCCAGTTATTATCAGTAAGACCTGAAGAAAGGGTTAATCCAAGCTTATTATAACCATCGGCACCCACTCCATAGGTAAGAACACCACCGGCCTCAGCGTCTGTGGTTTTTGTAAGAACATTAATAGTACCACCAACAGAAGGTATAGCAATCTTGGAAGCTCCAAGTCCGCGCTGTACCTGCATAGTTCTGGTCACCTCTGAAAGGCCTGCCCAGTTACTCCAGTATACCCATCCGTTCTCCATATCGTTTACAGGTACACCATTTATCATAACAGCTGAGTTACGGGCATTGAATCCACGGATATTGATACGTGAATCTCCGAATGCACCTCCCTGCTTGGTTGCATATACACCGGGGGTAGACTTAAGTATCTCCGGATATTCCTGTGTGCCGAGCCTGGTTTCTATCATCTCAGGCATAATATTAGAAACAGGTACCGGGGTTTTACGATCAATAGCAATATTTGCAAAAACTGACACTTCTGCCAATCCTACAGCATCACTTTCCATCACAATATCCCCGAGATCAATTTCTGAACCCGATAGCGAAACCTCTGTTTCATATTGCAACATCCCTACAAAGGAAACAACAAGTGTATAATCACCTGATGCATTTGTCTCTAGTGCAAAATTTCCTTCCAGGTCAGCTACAGTACCAATGGTTGTGCCTTTTAAATAAATATTAGCACCAATTACCGACTCTCCAAGGTTGTCGGTAACCTTACCCTTGATTACAGTTGCAGATTGCCCGTAAGAGACCAGGGCAATAAGTGAGAACACACTTGCAACAATAATTGATTTCAATGTAACTCTCATAGATTTAATTTTAGATTAATTATAGATTAATAAATAGTTTTCAAAAAAATACCCGAAAGCATATTTTTCTCCCGGGCAAACAAAAAAGTTAGACTCCTATAGTGGATAAAATAGTATCCGATAAAAATAAAGTAATTCATCTAAGTCGTTAAGTTCCAGGCCAAAAAAGAACCAATTGTGACAGATCTGACCCTGGTACACGATTGATTCCTTATACTGGTTTTTAAGGGACTCTAAAATATTAAATTGAAGTCTTTATCCTGTTACATTTCTATAACCTTTTATAGACAATTTATGAACAATGAAAACAGGCTATTGTTGAAAACGATCAGAGTATGCGGTTTACAACGATTTCGCTGGCCCCAAGATTTTGTTTTACATAGGCTGAAGATTTCCCCGAAGCCTTATTAAGGCTCTCTTTATCAGTCAATAAGCCTGACAGTATTGAAGAGAACTGATTGTAATCTTCAAATGAAAACGCAGCTCCTGCTGCCAGAAGATCTACAGCCTCTTTAAATTTAGAATACTTTGGTCCGAACATCACTGGCAGACCCCAGCTTGCAGGCTCAAGAATATTATGTATTCCCCTTCCGAATCCTCCCCCTATAACAGCCAGAACTCCATACCTGTAAATAGAAGAAAGCAAGCCTATATTATCAATAATCAGAACATCGAAATCAGCAAGATCTGATATAGATGCTTTTGAGTACCTTATACTCTTTACCCTTAATTTACTTTCTATAGAAGCAATATGATCCTCTCCTATTTCATGAGGAGCTATTATCCACTTAAACTTATGCCCGTCTTCATTTATATACCTGCATATCATATCCTCCTCCGGCGGCCAGCTGCTGCCTGCAATAAGAGCTCCTTTCTCAGCACAGAACCTCTCAGGTATATCAAGGGCAGGTGACTTCTTTGCTATTTCATAAACCCTGTCGAAGCGGGTATCCCCACACACTTTTACTCTCTCAATATCGTACTTAAGAAGTAATTTTTCAGATTCCTCCGACTGCACAAATACCTCGGTAAAGCCCTTCAGTATCTCCAAAAATCTTTTCCCATACCACCTGAAAAACATCTGCTCTTTTCTGAATATTCCCGAAACAAGATAGGTGGGGATAGCAGCATGCTGCAGAGTCTCAAGATAATTATACCAGAATTCATACTTTATAAATATGGCTGCGTCAGGTTTTACAAGAGATACAAAAACCCTCGCATTATTGCGTGTATCAGCCGGCAGGTACATAACCAGGTCTGCCTTTTCATAATCCTTTCGTATCTCATAGCCCGAGGGAGAAAAGAATGTCAGCAGGATCTTAACACCGGGTTCTTTCTCCCTTATCTTCTCAATAAGCGGTCGTCCCTGCTCAAACTCTCCAAGCGATGCACAGTGGACCCATATCACCTTTTCATCCTTCGAAAATCTACCTTCAATAATCTTCTTCCATCCTCTTCTTCCAAGCAGCCAAAGCTTTGCCTTCTCGCTAAAAAGAGAAGCCATCCTGATTAAGAGAAGATAAAACCTAATACCTATATTATATAGTAGCATCATTAAGTACAAAGATAGGAAAAGGCAAAGGGCAAAGGGCAAAGGGTAAAGGGAAAGTTTCAACTTTTTCAAGCTTTTTCAACCTTTTCAACCTTTCTTCTTGTACTTTTACAACAGAATCAATATTATAGCGACATGATTTCTCTCCTGGCACTTATAATTTCTATTGGTCTCCAGATTGTCGCGGCATCAATTGCCCTCAGGTTTATGAGGCTCACCAAATATCGTATCTCCTGGATCCTGCTATCCCTGGCATTTACTTTTATGGCTGCCCGTAAAACCATTCAATTGATAGAACTTACAAAAGGAGTACATGCACCCGAAATGGAGATGATCGATGCCTGGATGGGAACACTTGTTTCTATTTTTATATTTGCAGGTGTAATTCTTATCAGGGAGTTATTCCTCTCACTCAAAAAAGCTGAAATAGATCGGGAGAAGTCGGAGAGAAGGGTGCTGCATGCAATAATCAATACTGAAGAAAATGAAAGAAAGAGGTTTGCCAAAGACCTCCACGACGATCTCGGTCCTCTTCTTTCGTCAGTTAAAATGTCTGTCTCTGCACTTACTGAAAGAGCAAAAACAGCCACCGATAAGAAAATACTTGAAAACACCAATCATATTGTAAATGAAGCTATTAATACCATTAAAAGCATAAGCAATACCCTTAGTCCGCATATCCTGACAAACTTTGGACTGGTTAGTGCAAGCAAGTCGTTTATCTCAAAAATCAACCAGACCAAATCGGTAAATATAAGCTTCGAAACAAACCTGGGAGAAGACAGACTAAATGCCGACGTTGAGGTAGTACTGTACAGGTCGGTCTGTGAATTAATTAATAATTCAATCAAACACAGCGGGGCGGCAAATATAAATATTGATCTTAATATACATGGAAAATTTCTAATTTTACAGTATATTGATAATGGTCGTGGATTTGAGATAGGCGAAGAACATAGTGGTGAAAACAGTGGCATGGGTATCTCAAATATCCGCACCAGAGTGAAGTCGGTAGACGGAATACTATTCCTTGAGAGCAGCCCGGGAAATGGGATGCAGGCAATTATCAGGATCAAACTAAATAATGATTTTAAAAACCCTGATTATGAGTGATACTATACAGGTAGTTTTAGCAGATGATCACCAGTTATTCAGAAATGGTCTCAGGATCCTGTTAAATGCATTTGAAGATTTCTCAGTTGTCGGTGAAGCAAGTAATGGAGAAGAAGTGGTCAAGATCGTAAGCAATTGCGGTTGCGATGTGGTGCTTATGGATATTGATATGCCTGTTCTCGACGGGATTGAGGCAACAAGACGGTGTGTGGAAGTGAACCCTGATATAAAAGTTATTGCACTGTCGATGTATGGCGAAGAAGAATACTACTATAAAATGGTGGAGGCAGGTGCTAAAGGCTTTATTCTTAAAGACTCGGATATCTCTGAAGTAAAAGAAGCAATAGTAGCAGTTAATAATGGTGGTAATTACTTTTCCCAGGAATTACTATATAATGTAATCCAGAAAATAAAGACAAGGGAGACAGAAAATAAGATAGCAAACTTATCCGCCAGAGAAAAGGAGATTCTTCTGAAAATTTGTGAGGGTATGTCTAATCAGGAAATTGCAGATGCCCTGTTTATAAGTAAAAGAACTGTCGACAAGCACAGAGCGAATCTCCTGAGTAAGACCAATTCCAAAAATACAGCCAGTCTTATACTGCATGCCATCAAAAATAAAATTATTGAGATTTAAATGGTCGGGCTATGGCCGAATCACATTCGCTGGGTAAAAGAGGCGAGAATATTGCAGTCAGATATTTGCTGGAAAAAGGTTACAGCATACTGGAGCGTAACTGGACGACCGGGCGAAAGGAGATTGATATAATAGCTGAAGACAATAATAATATTGTATTTGTCGAAGTTAAAACAAGAACCATCGATTTCCAGATTCATCCCCGCGAAGCAGTATCTGTTCCCAAACAAAGAAATATGATTTTTGCAGCTCAAAGGTATATAGAGCGCAAGCTGCCCGAAAAAGAAGCCCGCTTCGATATTATCTCCATTGTCGTTGATGGCAGAAAGTTTGGATTAGAGCATATTGAAGATGCTTTCTATCCAACTCTATGATTACATCTGCCTCTTATGGTTCTTCCGCTCTAAATTAAAATTAGTTGCAGGTCCTGTATAAGTCTTTTCATCAGGATGAATCTTTTAATATCTTTACATCTTTTTATACCCATCCTCTCCTGTTATAGTCTAATGAAGACAGAAAAATTAAAAGGCGACATTTTCGGAGGAATAACTGCCGGAATAGTTGCATTGCCACTGGCCCTTGCCTTTGGTGTACAATCTGGCCTCGGAGCAAGTGCCGGTCTCTATGGAGCAATGATACTCGGATTATTTGCTGCAATTTTTGGAGGCACAGATACCCAGATCAGCGGACCCACCGGTCCAATGACAATCGTATCAGCTGCATTTGTTTCTATTGTTATTGCCAGGTATGGAAGCATCGATAAGGCCTGGGGCATTATTGTTCTTACTTTCTTATTGGCAGGAGCATTCCAAATAATATTTGGCCTGCTTAAGATTGGTAAATATATTAAGTACATTCCATATCCTGTACTTTCTGGTTTTATGAGTGGCATTGGAGTCATCATCATAGTATTTCAGCTATTCCCGGTCCTGGGATTAGTCTCTCCGCTTAAAATAATTAAAGTATTTACAGAGCTTCCGGAGGCAATTGGTATGCGAAATAACATATCAATATTAATGGCCATTGCTACTCTTTTTATTATATATCTTGTCCCAAAATTCACGAAAATTATTCCAGGCACGCTGCTTGCTCTTTTGATAGTATCCCTGGGATCTTTCTTCTTTTCACTAGATACTCCTTTAATTGGAGAGATGCCTGCAGGACTACCTGCTTTGAAGATATCATCACTATCTCACCTGGGTTTATCTGATATTACTTTGATTTTTATGCCTGCCATTACTTTAGCAGGATTAGGATCCATAGACTCACTATTAACATCTGTTGTTGCCGATAATATTACCCGTACCAAACATAATAGCAATAAAGAGCTTATCGGGCAGGGCATGGGTAATATCGCAGCATCACTTTTTGGCGGTATACCAGGAGCGGGAGCAACAATGAGGACTGTAGTAAATGTAAAATCAGGAGGCACTACAAAACGATCTGGTGTAATTCATGCTCTCCTTTTATTACTTATCGTTTTAGGATTTGGTAAATATGTCGCTTACATTCCACTGGCCGCTCTTGCTGGAATATTAATAAGCGTTGGGATCTCTATAATCGATACCAGAGGGACTGAAAAACATATTCAATATATCCAGGTCTGATGCTTTAATTTTAATTACCGTGCTAATACTTACCGTTTTCGTAGATCTTTTACAGGCCGTTGGAATTGGTATGGTAATAGCTTCGCTTATATTTATGCGTAAGGCCAGCGATATGGTTGAGGCAAATACCTCTCTTACCAAAGTAGATCAATATGATGAGGAACTGGCATGGAAAGACGAAGAGGAGCTATCCCTGAATAAGAATCATGTTTATATTAAAAGGTTTGACGGACCTATCTTTTTTGGAGTTACTGCAAAAATATTAGAGCGGATCAATAAGATACCTGCCGATGCGGAGATAGTTATTTTTAGAATGAAGAAAGTGCCATTTATTGATCAATCAGGACTCTATGCACTTGAGGAAGTAATAAAGGAGATGCAACAAATGGGAATTGTTGTTGTGCTGACTATGATACAGCCACAACCCTTATCTTTATTCAGAAAAACCCGCTTTATTCCTGATGTTTTAAAGGAGGAGTATTTATTTAATAGTATCGAGGATTGTTCTGTTTGGTTATCGGAATATACGCGGAATAATAAAATACAAACCTTATGAACCTTGAAGAAGTAAGAGAATACTGTATATCCTTACCAGGGGTAACAGAGAGCTTTCCCTTTAACGATACCGCCCTCGTTTTTAAAGCCGGTAAAATATTTGCCATACTTGATCTGTCTGATGATGAAAGAGGGATAAGCCTGAAATGCGAACCTGAAAGAGCTATTGAACTGAGGGAGATGCATCCCGAAATTACCGGCGCCTACCACCTTAATAAACAACACTGGAATGCCGTCAGGCTAAATGGTAATGTAGAGCCCTCTCTGATTAAGGAACTTATTGATCATTCCTACGAACTTATTACAAAAAAATAAAAGCGACAAATGCTGCTTTTGAACAGGTATAAGGTTCCGGATATCAATATTCTGGTATATTTGTATTATCCAATATAAAATATCCAATCAATTAAAACTTAAAATATGAAAATCAAAATTCTATTTACATTTCTGCTGTGCATCAGCGTTATTAGCGTAAGCGCCCAGAAGAAGAAAACAAAAAGCAGCGAAGATGAAGGATATAAGTTCACCCAGGTTATCAACCTTCCTGCAACTTCGGTTAAGAACCAGTCACGCACAGGCACATGCTGGTGCTTTGCCACTACTTCATTTATTGAATCAGAGCTTATCCGCATGGGCAAAGGTGAATTTGACCTTTCGGAAATGTTTATTGTCCGCCAAAACTATATCGACAGGCTAAACGATAATTACCTGAGAAGAGGTAAAGGAAATGTATCACAGGGATCACTGGCTCACGACTGGATGAGGATATTCTCAAACGATGGCATTGTACCCGACGAGGTTTATACCGGACTGAACTACGGGTCTGCAACTCACAACCACAGCGAGATGCTTGCATTTATCACGGCTGTGTCTGATGTCCCGGTTAAGCTGAGAAAACAAAGCGAGCAGTACCATATGATAGTTAACGATATCCTCGATACCTACCTTGGTGAAGTGCCTGAAAAATTTACTTATAAGGGTAAGGACTATACGCCGAAGAGCTTTGCCGCAGAGCTTGAAATCAATCCCGATGATTATGTGGAAATAACATCGTTTATGCACTTTCCGTTCTACACAAAAGGCACACTCGAGGTTCCTGATAACTGGAGCCACGATAAATTATATAATGTCCCGCTGGATGAGTTAATCGAGATACAGGATTATGCCCTGGAAAATGGCTATACTGTAAACTGGGATGGCGACGTAAGCGAAAAAGGATTTTCTCATACCAATGGTGTTGCAATAAATCCCGATGTTATGCATACCGAGGATTTTTCAGGAACCGACAGGGCAAGATTTGAGGATATGACTCCAGCCGCGAGACTTGAAGAGGTCTATAAATTTACCAGGCCCTTCCCTGAAATAGATGTAACTCAGGAAATACGTCAGCAAGGCTACGAAAGTTTTGTTACAACCGACGACCACCTGATGCATATTACAGGAATAGTAAAAGACCAGAACGGAACAAAATATTATATCACAAAGAACTCATGGGGAACAGACAGGAATAAATTCGGTGGTTACCTGAATATGTCTGAAAGCTTTGTAAGAGCTAAGGTTATATTTATAATGGTACATAAAGATGCTGTACCCGCAGATATGAGAAAAAAATTAGGATTCTAGTGTCATCCCGAACTCAGGAACTTGGGTGAGGGATCTATAACCTTGATTTAGATTCCTCGTCGCCCTTGCGGGCTAGCTCGGAATGACAAAAGATTAAGGGCAAAAGACCAGGGGAAAATCCTTCGTCTTTTGTCCTTAGCCTTTAGTGCTTAAATCAACAGATTACAGCCTCTGATATCACTCAGGTCAAAACGTCCTCGTACTTCAAATAAGCCGTCATCATCCAGCACACCCAGATCGGCTGTTTCAATAAAGGAGCATGAATAGATATTGGCCAGGTCAATAATATTAATTCCTCCCGTTTTACCCCTGGCTGCAATTGAGAAAGGGTCAAGGGGGTCTCTGATAATTATCCTCATCCATGGAGGTGTTCTAAATACTCCTTCTCCCTGCGACCATGCCTGGCTTAGTAACTCGGTCATCCCGTATTCGGAATGAACCCTGTCAATATTCATCTGCCTGCACAATATAGAATGCAGCTCCTGCCTCACTATTTCCTTTCTCCTTCCTTTCATCCCTCCGGTCTCCATAACTATTATACCCGACAGGTCAGGACTTAATCTTTCTGCCAGATCGAGTAAGGCAAAAGATACACCCAGGAGCATTACCTTTTCTCCATTTGCCTGTGATTGCTCTATACTACTTAAGAGCTTATCGTAATTATCCAGGAAAAAACCACCCTGTCGCCTGCTATTTGCCTGAATTAGCCTGTCGGCCATATAAACAAGGGATGAATCTTCTCTCTCAAGGTAAGAAGGAAGAAGTGCATAAATAGTGATTTCTGAAGGATCACCATAAAATAATGAAAAGCCCTTTATAAAGCTATCTTCATATAGAGACAGTTTTATAATATGGTGAAGGCTCCTTTCCATCCCTGCAGTACCACTGCTTCTGAATATGGCCTCCGGGATAAAATCACCCGTAATAAGCTTCCGCTTCTTAAATAAATCAATAGGTAAAAAAGGAATAGCCTCAACAGAAAGAATATCCGAAGGCACTACTCCCAGGGCCTGAAGGTACTCCCGGTATACAGGGTTATTACCCGACTGGTACCTGAAAATATCAAGTGCCAGGGATGAAAATTCCTGCTCCGACGAAATAGAAAAGATCTTATTTTCGTCCTTAAACAGCATTATTTACTAAAGATTTCAGAGCCATCGGGCTGAATGCGCCACTTAAAGGTCACTTCAATATATGGAGGATTCTGTTGTTCGTCGACCTGTATTTCAATAATCCTGAACTTAACATAAGATCCTTCCGAGCTTTTAAATAGCCATACCTGGTTTTCCTCAAGGCCCCAGGCTGCAAGCTGCCATGTTCGTGTACCTACTTCAAGTAAATTATCAAAGGCGGCACTGGCTTCAGACGCATCCGGATACTCACCAGCCAGTGCAAATGACTCGACCAGGTTTACTGTACCCAGGTATTTACCAATTATCCCGTTAATATCTGTCTCAAGATGAACTGTGATATCTGGACCGGGCGGCTCAAGATTAGAGATCACCTTTCCCAGTTCAAATGAAAACCCAAAAATAGCAAAAGTCTGACCACTGGGAACAAGGGTATTATCTATGGTATCAGTCCCGCTAAACCTCTGCTCATCTTTCTTGCATCCGGCAGTAATAAGACCTGCCAGTAAAATAAGCAGCAGAGATATTTGCAGGCTCCTTGATTTCATTTTGCTTAAATCAACTTTAACTATCATCTCCTCTTATCGCAGCAATTCCCGGAAGCACTTTTCCTTCCATATATTCAAGCATGGCACCGCCGCCGGTTGACACATAACTTACCTTATCAGCCAGTCCGTTCTTATTTATCGCAGCAACAGAGTCTCCTCCGCCTATTAAGCTAAAGGCACCATTTTCTGTAGACCGGGCAACAGCTTTCGCAATTTCGCTTGTTCCACGCGAGAATTTCTCCATCTCAAATACTCCCATCGGACCATTCCACAGTACAGTCTTTGATTTCTCAATTATGCTGCTAAAAGACTTTATTGATTCCTCACCTATATCCAGGCCCATCCATCCATCAGATACTTTTTCAATATCTGTTACTTCAGTCTTTGCGTTAGCGTCAAACTTATCGGCATTAACAGAATCTACCGGAAGATATATTTTTACATCCTTCTCCCTGGCCAGATTAAGCAGTCTCAGAGCCATATCAAGCTTATCCTCCTCACAGAGGCTAGACCCTATATTTCCGCCCATTGCCTTAACAAAGGTATAGGCCATTCCTCCTCCAATAATAAGATTGTCGGCACGACCCAGCAGGTTTTCAATTATCAATATTTTATCAGATACCTTGGCTCCTCCCATTATTGCAGTAAAGGGCTTTTCTGACTGGTGAATAACCTTGTCCATACTCTCCAGCTCGCTGTTAATAAGATAGCCAAACAGCTTCTCATCAGGGAAAAATTTAGCAATAATAGTCGTAGATGCATGTGCCCTGTGAGCCGTTCCAAATGCGTCATTTACATATACATCACAGCCTTCTCCAAGTTTCGAGGCAAATACCTCATCACCACCGGTTTCTTCCTTATAGAATCTAAGGTTCTCAAGCACCAGAACCTGGCCTGCCTTAAGCCTGCGCTTTGCCTCCTCTGCCTTTTCGCCGATACAGTCATCAACAAAAAGAACCTCCATACCAAGTAATTTTGAAAGCTCAGGAAGCACATGCTTAAGTGAAAACTTAGCCTCAGGACCATCCTTGGGTCTGCCAAGATGCGACATTAATATGGCTGATCCGCCATCTGAAATTATTTTATTTATAGTCCTTAAAGCACCCTTTATCCTGGTATTATCTGTTACCTCAAGATCAGAATTCAGCGGTACGTTAAAGTCAACCCTCACTATTACTTTTTTCCCTTCAAAGCTATATCCGTCTATATTTTTCATTACCTGTATAATTTTAGTTATTTTGCCTGAAACAGTACGCTTGTAAGACCTCAGCGCTTAAAATCCTGCTAGCTGTTTCACAATACAAACCTACAGTTTTTTGACTGAAATCTGATCTAAATTCCTATTTTTGTGTGTTCAGCAACACCTCGTAGCCATAATGAAGTTCAGCGAAATAATAGGCCAAAAATCAATAGTCGATAAACTTATAAGATCGGTCGAAGAAGAGAGGGTAAGTCATGCCCAGCTTTTTGCCGGACCAGAGGGTAGCGGTAAGCTGGCACTCGCTCTTGCCTTCGCTCAGTATATCTCCTGCGAAAAAAGATCTGCGACCGACTCATGTGGGATATGTCCATCGTGTGTTAAGTATGAAAAACTGGCCCACCCCGATCTTCATTTTGTATACCCGGTATTCAAAAAAGGAGGACAAAAAGAACCTGTTAGCACTGATTTTATTCAACAATGGAGAGAACTTATTGCAGATACGGCATATTTTAACCTTAATACCTGGCTTAATATACTGGGAGTCGAAAACGAACAGGGTTTAATATACTCATCTGAAGCTTCAGAGATAATAAAGAAACTAAGCCTTAAAACATACGAATCGGATTATAAGTCAATGATTATATGGCTACCCGAAAAGATGCACACAGCAACTGCAAATAAGCTTTTGAAATTAATTGAGGAGCCTCCCGATAAAACGCTCTTCCTGCTTGTTTCGGAAGAGGCCGACCTGATTCTTCCTACAATTATATCGAGATGCCAGTTCGTCCGTATCCCGGCAATACAGAACCAGGACCTTGCTCTGGCTTTCTCCGAAAAAATGGATCTGCCTGCCGGTAAGGCAAACGATCTGGCCAGGGCAGCCAATGGTAATTTTGTAAGGGGCAGAAGCATGATTACCGAAGACCAAAGCAGAAAGGAAAATTTTAATCAGTTCGTTAAGCTGATGAGGCTTGCCTGGAAGAGAGATATTATCGCTCTCTCTGAGTGGGCCGACGATACAGCTCTTACCGGGAGGGAGGCACAGAAAAGATTTCTTACATTCGCTATAGGACAATTAAGAGAGAATTTCATGCTCAATATCGGGCAGGATAAGAACCAGCTGGTTTATCTGGTGGGTGATGAAGCCGAATTTGCGAAAAACTTTAATCAGTTTATCAATAAAAATAATATCGTTCCCCTGGTAAATGAGTTTACCCTGGCTCATACGCATATATCTGCAAACGGAAATGCCAAAATCGTGCTGCTCGACATGGCACTGAATATTGTTAAGCTGATCCGTAAATAATCAGGGGCCCAAACAAATAATTGATATTAAATCAAAATATCATTAAATTTGTACCTCTTTGAACAAAAGGTAGAATCAATATAACTCACCCCGCCGTATTTATGGGGTTTAATTTACATAAGGATGAAGGAGAGCGAGGACAATAGCAATGTTGATAATCTTGCAGAAGAATCAACACCTGCAACAAAATATATACCAGGACATCATAAACTAAACTCATATAACTGGCTCTCAGATATTCCTTCTGATGGCAGGGATGGAGAAATTATAGAGGTCAGGTTCAAAAATACCAGGAAGGGATTTTTTCGCAATGTTAACAGGCTGAGACTTGATATTGATGATATTGTTGCCGTTGAAGCATCTCCCGGTCATGATATTGGAAGAGTATCAATGACCGGACGCCTGGTTGATATTCAGCAGAAACATTCAAAAGCTCTTGCTTCTCTTGACGAGTTGAAAAAAGTATACCGAAAAGCCAAGGATGTAGATCTTGAAAAGTGGGAAGATGCCCGCAGCCAGGAAATACTTACAATGCTGGATTCAAGAAAAATAGCTGCTGAGCTTAAACTTAATATGAAGATTGGAGATGTTGAGTACCAGGGAGATAAAACCAAGGCTATCTTTTACTATATCGCAGACGAAAGGGTTGATTTCAGGCAGCTAATTAAACAACTCGCTGAAAAATTCAAGGTCAGGATAGAAATGCGCCAGATTGGTGCCAGGCAGGAGGCCGGAAGGATAGGAGGCATTGGCTCATGCGGAAGAGAGCTCTGCTGCTCATCATATATCAAAAACTTTGTGTCGGTTACTACAGCACATGCAAGGATTCAGGATCTCTCTCTCAATCCTCAGAAACTGGCCGGGCAGTGTGGAAAATTAAAATGCTGTCTTAACTATGAAATTGATTCTTATGCCGATAAGCAAAAAAGCTTTCCTCCAAAACATATTCCCCTTGAAGTAGAAGAAGGAAGTGCTCATTTCCTTAAAATGGAGATTCAGAAAGGAATCTACTGGTACTCCTTCGATAAAAACTCAATGGCAAACGCTATTGCAGTTCCTGTTAAGAGGGTTGAAGAGATTCTGAAAATGAATAAAAATGGTAAAAAGCCTGTCCGCCTGGTTGAGAATAATTTTGTTGAGGCCAGTGAACATAAGTTTGAAAATACTGTAGGGATGGAAAGCCTGACAAGATTTGATGATAAGAATAATAAATCAAAAGGCGGTGGACGACGAAGGAATAAGAATAAGAAAAGAAGAAATGACAAAAATCGCTAAGACTGGTAAACAGGGTATTCTTATATTTATTATTCTGTCCTTAGTTGCCTTATCATGTAACCCGGGTAAGAGCTACGCCATCAATGAGGTCTTCCCCACTGAAGGCTGGAGTAAGTATAACAAGCCAGAATTTAATATCGAGATAGATGACACAATTTCATCCTACGACCTTCATTTTTCTGTTCGTAGCAGCCATAAGTACCCCTACCGCAACCTCTTCCTCTTTGTTACGACCACATCACCCCAGGGTATATCAATAAAAGATACTGTCGAATATCAACTGGCTGATGAAACAGGTAAATGGTACGGCAAGGGGCTGGGCGATATATATAACCTTTCTCTTCCGTATAAGATCAATGTAGTATTTCCTGTATCCGGCGAGTACCGTTTTAAAATTGAACAGGGCATGCGTAACGACAGGCTTGAAGGCATTCTTGATCTGGGCCTTATTATAAAAGAAAGAGATAAGTAAGTGGGCAAAAATAAACTATACAGGTGGACTGAGATGGAACAATTCAACAATGTCATCCAGCCTTCATTTGAAGAAGTTTTCCGTAAAGACTATAAGCTAAAAGGTCACTGGAAGGATCTCTTCTTTAAAAATTCAAACCCTGTAAGTCTTGAGCTGGGCTGTGGAAAAGGAGAGTACACAATTGGCATGGCAAAGATGTTCCCCGAAAAGAATTTCCTGGGTATAGATATTAAAGGTGCACGAATATGGAAAGGAGCAAAAGAAGCTTTTGAAAACAATATCGGCAATGCAGGCTTTATCAGGACCAGGATTGAGATGATCAATTCTTTCTTTGCCCCCGGCGAGATTGATGAGATATGGATTACCTTTCCCGACCCCCAGATAAAGAAACGCAGAAATAAAAAGAGACTTACTGCAGCACGCTTCCTGAACTCTTACCGCGAATTTCTTAGCAAGGGTGGACTGGTTCACCTTAAAACAGACAGCTCTGAACTCTACGAGTATACCTCTGCCCTGCTTAAACATAATAATATCATTCCGGATATCTCCACAGACGACCTCTATTCTTCAGACCTGCCTGATTCACTCCTCGCCATAAAAACACACTACGAGCAAATATTCCTGGAAGAAGGTAAAAAGATTACCTATATCAGATTCCGCCTGGATGTCAAACAGGACCTATCCGAATTACCCGGCGAAAATGAGTAAGCCAGGATTTTTTGAAAAAGTATATGATCTTGTTCGCCTTATACCCTACGGCAGAGTAAGCTCCTATGGTGCTATTGCCAGATACCTGGGTACAGCAAGATCGGCCAGGATGGTAGGCTGGGCGATGAACAATAGCCACACAAAGAGTGTATATATCCCTGCACACCGCGTCGTAAACCGCAATGGACTGCTTACAGGAAAAATGCACTTTGGAAATTCAACAACAATGAAACAGCTCCTTGAAAATGAAGGAGCAGTGATCGAAAACGACCAGATAATGAATTTTAAAGAAATATTCTGGGACCCTGCTGTTGAACTGTCCTGATTTCTTGCTCGTATCAAAAAAAAACCATTATTTTGCTTCTTTATATTTAGTTTAAATAAAAACAAGTTCAAATTTTCATATATGTATAACAAGGAACAGATACTAGAAGGGCTGGCTAATGTAATATATCCGGGTGAAAAGGATATTGTTAGCATGGGCATGGTAGAAAGTGCCGAATCGACAAAAGAAGGAATAAAAATTGTCCTGAAAACAAAAAAACCAAAAGACCCAATAATAAACTCACTTAAGCATGCCTGCGTCCAGGCTCTTAAGGATAAATTCGGTGCCGACACAGTAGTACTCGATATTAGCGTTAACGCTCCCCTGCAGGTAAAACCACTTGCAAAAGAAATTACAAAGTTATTACCCGATGTAAAAAACATTATTGCCATTGCCTCAGGTAAGGGTGGAGTAGGCAAATCAACCGTTGCCGTAAATACAGCAGTTGCACTGGCAAAACAGGGATACTCTGTAGGCTTACTCGATGCCGATATTTTTGGTCCCTCTGCCCCAAAAATGTTTAATGCCGAAGACTTCAAGCCCCAGGTTATATCCAAAAATGGTAAGGAAATGGTGGTTCCTATGGAGAAATTTGGTGTTAAGGTACTGTCGGTTGGCTTCTTTGTCGACCCCCAGGAAGCAGTTGTGTGGCGCGGACCGATGGCCTCAAACTTCCTTAAGCAGATGATTGAACAAGGCGACTGGGGTGCACTCGACTACCTGCTGATAGACCTGCCTCCCGGAACAAGCGATATACACCTTACAATGGTACAGGAGCTTGGGGTAACCGGCGCTGTAATTGTAAGTACTCCCCAGGATGTGGCTCTTGCAGATGCTATTAAGGGAATATCAATGTTTACAACCGAAAAAATAAATGTCCCGGTACTCGGACTAATAGAGAATATGGCATGGTTTACTCCTGCCGAGCTGCCCGACAATAAATACTATATTTTCGGTAAAGGAGGTTGCGAAAAACTGGCCAGGGAAAGGAATATTCCGCTGCTTGGACAGATACCCCTTGAACAAAGTCTCTGTGAAAGCGGAGATAAAGGTGCACCGGTTTCGCTCGAAGAGACTCAAACGGGCAAATCGTTTATGGACCTTGCCTCTCAACTTGTAGAAAAGACCGATGAGCGTAATAAAAAGATGGAGCCAACAAAAAAAGTTAATATAAACTAATATCGTTTATAAAATGGAAGCTGCCCAAAAGGAGAAGCTGCTTGAAAAGGTTAGAGTAACACTCGAGAAAGTACGCCCATTCCTCCAGTCTGATGGAGGAGATATAGAACTTGTAGATGTTACAGACGACTTTTTGGTGAAAGTAAAGCTTACAGGTGCGTGCTCGGGTTGTCCTTTCAGCATGCAAACACTAAAAGCCGGCGTAGAACAGGCCCTTATAAAAGAGGTTCCTGAAATAGTCGAAGTTATAGCTGTATAAAACTATAAATTCGTTACTTTTAAAACCGCTTATATACTAATTGCCTACTTTGGCTGTTTGTAGTATAAACAGATCGGTTTGAGAGAAGGGCGCTATTCATACAATTACATCCTGTTCCTGCTACTTTTGGTAATAGGATATTCATGTTCGGTTGAAAAAAACACCAACCTGAGCAGGTTCTATCATAACCTTACCTCACATTATAATATTTATTTTAACGGTAAAGAAAGCTTTATTGCAGGGATGGAAAAGATAGAATCGTCGATGCGCGACGATTATACCAAGATAATGCCTCTCTTTGAATACAGTAACCCGGATGCAATAAGATCTTCAGCCGGCGATATGGACAGGGCGATGCAAAAAGCATCAAAGGTTATCAGCCTGCACTCTATGACCGCCAAACCCGAGAATAAAAACAATAAACCTCTCAGCGATAAGGAAAAGGAATTCCAGGCAAAGAACGACTATAATAACTGGGTAGACGACAGCTATCTGCTGCTTGGCATGGCCCAGCATATGAAACACAATTTCGACGAATCCAGGGTAACCTTCCTCCATAATATAAGAGAATCTGACGATCCTGAAATAAGGAATGAGAGCAGGATCTGGCTGGCAAAGTCGTATGCAGAGATGAGATCTTATAACGAGAGCCGCCGAGTGCTGTCTGAAATAGAGCTACCGGCTTTATCGGATAGGCTAAAAGCCGATTATTATCTGACCCAGGCTGATATATTTATGAAGGAAGAAAGATATGCCGAGGCCATCATTCCCTTGAAATCGGCCAATGAACTCTTAAAAGCCAATAAACCAAAGAATCGCTATACCTATATCCTGGCAAGGTTATATGAAGAAACAGGAAATACTGTAATGGCTGGCCAAACCTACAGGGAAGTACTTAAACTTAATCCCGATTATGAGCTTGAGTTTAACTCCCGCATTAACCAGGCAGGAGTATTTGATGTTGAGAGTGGTGATGCTGGAGAAATTGAAAAGGAGCTTAAAAGGCTACTAAGAGATACCAAGAATATTGAGTACCAGGACCAGATCTATTTTGCCCTCGGTAACCTGTCGATGAGGGAAGGAAAGACCGAAGAGGCCATTAACTATATTAAAGAATCTGCCGCAGTAAGTACTCAGAATAATAACCAGAAAGGCAAATCCTACCTCAGCCTGGCCGATTATTATTTTAAAACAAACGACTATCTCCAGTCGCAGGTATATTATGATAGCGCCGTTAGCTTTCTCGACAGGGATTACCCGGGTTTTGATGATTTTTATGAGCGCTCTGTTAACCTTAATGAGCTGGCAGCATATATTAAAACAGTAAGTAATGAAGATAGTCTTCAATATGTTGCCTCCCTCCCTGAGGCCCAGCAAATGGCTATAATAAATGGCATTATAAGAGAAATAGAAGAAGAGGAAAGACTTGCTGAAGCCCCGATAGACGATCGCTATAATATGGGCGAGTTCTACGAAAATCAACGCCGCTTCCGCGAAAATGTAGATGCCAGCGGGAAGTGGTATTTCTATAACCAGGCTACTCTGGCCTTTGGTCGCACAGAGTTCAAAAACAGATGGGGACAGAGAAAACTTGAGAATAACTGGAGAAGGAGAAACAGGGCAAGCATCAATTCGATGGGAATGATTGATGAGATGGATCGTCTGGCCGGTGATACTGCCACTACAGGTATAGCAGATATTAAATCTCCCGAATATTACCTTGGTAATCTGCCGATGGGCGACTCGCTGATGGAACAGTCAAATAACAGAATAGCAAATGCTCTTTTCTTTGCTGCCAGGATATTCAGCACCCAGTTTAACGATAATATTAAAGCCAACGAGTATTATTCTGAGCTCTTTGCAAGGTTTCCCGACCACACACTTATGCCACAGGCACTTTACGATTGTTATAATATCAATAAAGATCAAAACCGCGCCTTTGCCGATAATAAGAAAGATATACTTCTAAGCAGATTCCCTGATTCTGAATATGCAAAAATATTATCCGATCCAAATTATTACGAGACCCTCAACCAGAAAAATAAAGAAGAAGAAAACCTGTATAACGAAGCCTATTCCAACTGGGAAAATGGAATGTTGGCAAAGGTGATAATACTTTGTGATAAGGGACTTACAGAATTCCCCGAGGGTGAACTGGCAGCTAAATTTACGCTTCTGAGAATATATGCCCTGGCGCAGGAGGTAGACGAACGTACACTTAAACAGGAGCTGCAAAAACTGACTTCCCTGTACCCGGGAACAGAAGAGAGTAAAAGAGCGTCCGAGCTGATAGCTTACCTGAACAGTGAAGTGCCTGAACTAAAGCAGGAAGAAGAAAAAGAAATAGCTAAGAACATTTACCTTACAGATATTAGCGGACCTCATAGCTTCGTTATTATTATAAAGAATCCCAAGCTGGATATTAACCGACTTACCTTTGATGTAATTAATTACAATATTGATAATTATACTAACCTTAATTATAGCTCCAGAGGTGAACTTGTGGATGATTCCTATATTATGATCACCGTGGAACCGCTGGCTGATGAGTTTGTTGCAGCCGACTACTATAACCGCTTCGATTACGCCAGTGTTTTCAATAATCTGGGTAATGCCGAAATAATGATATTTACTATTACACCGGCAAATATGGACGTCTTTAGGAATGATAAAGACCCCGACAGGTATTACCTCTTCTTTGAGGATAATTATCTTAATAATAATTGAACACCCGCCCTGCAAACAATCTTCAGACAGAATGAAAAAGATCCGGATATTATGGACAGATGATGAAATTGAAGTGCTTAAGCCTCATATACTTTTTTTATCAGACAAAGGATATGATGTAAGTACATGCTCAAATGGCAATGATACCATCGACCTGGTAAACAAAAACGACTTCGATATTATCTTCCTGGATGAGCATATGCCGGGAATGAGCGGGATAGAGACCCTGCGGGAAATAAAACAACTAAAGCCCGACATACCTGTTGTAATGATAACAAAAAGCGAGGAAGAGGACATAATGGAAATGGCAATAGGCTCTCAGATTGCCGATTACCTTATTAAACCCGTTAAACCAAAGCAGATCCTCCTTTCGATAAAAAAGATTATCGAAAGTACCCGGCTGGTTTCAGAAACAACAACAACGGATTACCGCTTTGGCTTTTCTAAGATAGGCCAGGATATAGGCGCTGCAAGCACTCATGCAGAATGGACGGAGCTTTACAGGAAACTGGTATACTGGAGTACCAGACTGGATAATATTGACGACCCTGGACTAAGCGAGATCTTTGATATGCAGGAACATGAAGCAAATATAGCCTTCTCAAGGTTCGTCAGCGACTCTTACCTCTCATGGTTCCGTCCCGATTGCACTGACAGGCCTCTGCTGAGCCCGGCTATAATGTCTGAAAAGGTCTTTCCCCTCCTTAAACAAAAAAAGAAAGTCCTCTTTATCCTGATTGATAATCTCAGGTACGACCAGTGGAAAATACTGGCTGCTGAGCTGGGCGATATTACCAGGATAATAAGTGATGAACTTTATTATTCCATACTACCAACAGCAACACAATACTCTAGAAATACCATCTTCTCAGGACTTATGCCCGGAGATATTGAAAAAAGAATGCCCCAATTCTGGGTAAGCGACGAAGAAGAGCAGGGAAAAAACCAGTATGAGAAAGAATTACTGGCCGACCAGCTTAAACGTCATTCGATCGATTGCAGGTGGAGCTATACAAAAATATCAAACAATACCGACGCCAGGAAAGTTACCGATAACATGCAGGAGATACTTGACCGCGACCTTACTGCCCTGGTGTATAATTTCGTTGATATGCTTTCTCATGCACGTACCGAAATAGGACTGATAAGAGACCTCGCCGATAACGAAGCTGCCTACAGGTCACTAACCAGGTCGTGGTTTATTCATTCGCCCCTCTTTGAACTGCTTAAACGATTAAAAGGCAAAGATCTTACTGTAATACTGACAACCGATCATGGCACTATAAGGGTAAGCAACCCCGTTAAGGTGGTAGGCGACAGGCTGAGCTCCACCAATATAAGGTATAAGCTTGGCAGAAACCTCGATTATCCCCAAAAAGAAGTATTCGAGATCAAAAGGCCTGAAGATGCACAGCTCCCCAGATCAAATATTTCATCAAAATATATATTCGCCCGGGGCTATGACTATTTTCTCTACCCTAAGAATTACCATCACTTTGTAAATTATTATAAAAATACCTTCCAGCATGGAGGAATATCCATGCATGAGATGATTATCCCACTGGTAAGCCTCGAACCGATTCCTTAATATTTCGTAATTTTGTCACTTATCTTATTATAACTAGGAGCTTATTGTGCAGCTAACAATACATAAACTGGCCAATATCGAAGAGATAGCCAAAAAATTTCTGGAGATAAACTCCGGCAGAAAGATATTTGCTTTTTATGGAGAAATGGGAGCGGGTAAAACAACATTTATTAAAGCAATATGTGCCGGGCTCAATTCGACAGATATAGTTACCAGTCCAACCTTTACCCTTGTAAATGAATACCTTACGGAAGACGGTGATTCGCTGTATCATTTCGATTTTTACCGTATAAAGAAAATAGAGGAGGCCTATGACTTCGGTTTCGAAGAATATCTCGACTCAGGGAAGTTCTGCTTTATTGAATGGCCCGAAAAGGTCGATTCCCTGCTTCCATCATCTGTATGCAATGTAAAGATGAGCGTGAATAATGATTCAAGCCGTACGCTTGATTTTTGATTATATCTGAGCCTGGTCTCAGCAAGCAATATGTACACCAGCCCTAAGAAGGCGATCTGAGATTTAATTATTACCTTTGCTTAGACATTAACCTTCTTCGCCCCTATGAAGCAACAGGAAAAAAAAGAGAGCTTCGGTCTTTCAGACACGGCTCTTATGAGCCAGGAAGAACACCTTGAAACAGGAAGAAAAAGACGAAAGATAACAATCGGAATACCATGCGAATCAGAAAAAACCGAGAAGAGAGTGTCTCTTACTCCCGAAGCGGTAAATATACTTGTCGAAAGCGGTAACGAAGTACATATACAGGAAGGTGCCGGACTGGGAGCAAACTATTCAAATCTGCAGTACAGCGAGAACGGAGCAATATTGACCAAATCGTCGGGCGATATTTTTAACTGCGACCTTGTTATAAAAGTAGCCCCCTTCACGAAGAAAGAAATAGATCAGCTCAGGGGAAGGCAAATTATTATGTCTTACCTTAAAGTACTTAAGCAGGATGAAGAAACACTGAGAGCTATGATTCGCAAAAATGTTACTGCGATAGCCTTCGAAAGAATAAAAGACAGAAATGGCGAGCTTCCTGTTGTTGAGTCGATGAGCGAGATAAACGGAATTACATCAGTATTAATAGCATCCGAATATCTTAGTAACCAGCATGGTGGCAAGGGTGTAATGCTCGGCGGTATTGCAGGGGTTACACCAACAGAAGTAATAATTATCGGTGGTGGGACAGCAGGCGAATATGCTGCCAGGGCAGCGATAGGACTTGGTTCGGTTGTTAAAATATTTGATAATTCAGTTCATACCCTGCGTTCTTTCCAGTCGTCTATCGGCCAGAGGCTGCAGACATCAGTCTACCACCCCCAGGTGCTGAAGAAAGCTCTGAAATCTGCCGATGTACTAATTGGAGCAATACAGATTGAAGACCTCAGACCATGGTATCAGGTTACGGAAGATATGGTTAAGATTATGAAGAAGGGAGCAGTGATTATTGACCTTAGCATTGACAGGGGAGGATGCATAGAAACAACAGAATGCAGGGAAATGGAAGACCCTGTTTACAGAAAGCATGAAGTGGTACATTTTTCGGCATGGAACCTGCCCTCCCGTGTGGCACGTACAGCATCTATAGCACTGAGCAATGTATTTACTCCGATGATACAGGAACTGACCGATGCCGGAAGTATTGATTCTATGCTTAAAAATTCACCGGGTCTGAGTCACGGTGTATATGTATACCGCGGCATATTAACCAGCGAAACACTGGGTCAGAAATTCGGAATATTATCAAAGGATATCAACCTGCTTATGGCAGCATTCTAAGAGACTCAGAAACTAAGTACAGCACTTAGAGAATCGACCCTGAAAAATGCCTCCCTACCCAAATAAATGGCCCTGTTATCATCAATATGACCGGCAGGAAAATTAAAAGCAACGGGTATATTATAGTCCGATACCACATCCAGTATTAGCTCCTCAACACTCTTGCCAAAAGGTACCTTTGAATCAATAATATCAGTCATTCCCCCAACAATCAGTCCACTTATTACTCCAAAGACACCTGCCATCCTGAGACCCATAAGCATCCTGTCGATCCTGTAAAGATGCTCATTAGTGTCCTCAATAAAGAGTATCTTATCCTTAAGAAAATCATTCAGTCCCGTACCGAGTATATTACATAACATCGACAGGTTGCCTCCGGCCACGACCGACCTTGTTTCTCCCTGCCTGAGATTTTCCGGCATCCACTGGTAGGAGCAGATACCCTTAAATAAGGCATCCTTTAAAGTATCTAGCGGCTCCGCCCCTGCAATCTCATTTGAGTAATTAAGGGGCATCTCTCCGTGAATAACCGGGATGCCTGTTTTCCTTATTATCTCAGTATGAAGCAAGGTAATATCGCTGAAGCCAATAAGCCATTTTGGATTACTCCTGAACCCTGTAAAATCTACCCGATCGATTATTCTGGATAAGCCGTAGCCACCCCTGGCACAAAAAATAGCCCTTATATCAGCACTATCCAAAGCTTCCTGGAGATCGGCAAGCCTCTCCATATCGCTACCGGCAAATATTCCATCTTTACTATACAGGTGTTTCCCCTCGCTAACTTCAAGTCCCCACGACTCTATTAGCGAAATAGCCTTTTTTGTCTTAACAGAATTTACCCTCCCCGAGGGAGCCACAAGCATAACCCTGTCTCCTTCCTTTAGCAGCGACGGCATAGTTTGAACCTTTACCATAGGCATCATTTATTTTCCACAATTTTCCTGCCCCGTCATAAAAGGAGCCTGGAACAAATTAATTGCTAAGTTATAAATTTACTATCTTTGTCGCGATAAAAAAACATCACTTTACCTCAAAAGAAAAGGCATAATGAAAGATCCCCGCAGATACCTTGTAACCTCAGCCCTGCCCTACGCAAACGGCCCAATTCATATCGGTCATCTGGCAGGTGTTTATGTACCTTCAGATATCTATACAAGGTACATGAGGATAAGAGGCAGGGACGTAATATCAATATGCGGATCAGATGAGCATGGAGTACCAATTACTCTTAAGGCCAGAAACGAAGGTATTAGTCCGCAGGCTGTAGTCGACAGGTACCATGCAATAAACAAAAAAGCCTTTGAAGATTTCGGTATTACTTTCGACATATACTCACGAACATCCAATAAAATACATTATGAAACGGCTTCAGCCTTTTTTAAAACACTCTATGATAAGGGTGTATTTATAGAAAAATCGTCTGAGCAATATTACGACAATGAGGCCCAGGCCTTTCTGGCCGACAGGTATATAACAGGTACCTGTCCGCACTGTGCCAACGAAGATGCTTATGGCGACCAATGTGAGAAATGCGGAACATCACTTAATGCTACCGATCTGATAAATCCAAAATCTGTAATCAGTGGAACAAAGCCTGTTCTAAGGGATACAACTCACTGGTTTCTGCCACTCGACAAGTATGAAGACTGGCTTAAAAAATGGATACTGGAAGACCATAAAGAATGGAAAACAAATGTTTACGGACAGTGCAAGTCGTGGCTCGACCAGGGACTGCAGCCAAGAGCTGTAAGCCGTGACCTTAACTGGGGGGTGCCAGTGCCTGTTGAAGGAGCCGAAGGGAAGGTGCTTTATGTATGGTTTGATGCACCGATAGGATATATCTCGGCAACACGTGAACTTACAGACGACTGGGAGAAGTACTGGAAAGACGATAGTACCAAAATGGTACATTTTATAGGTAAAGACAATATTGTTTTTCATTGCATTATCTTCCCTACAATGCTGAAGGCAGAAGGAAGCTATATTTTACCCGATAATGTCCCGGCCAACGAATTCCTGAACCTCGAAAATGATAAAATTTCTACTTCGCGCAACTGGGCCGTATGGCTCCATGAATATCTCGAAGATTTTCCCGGCGAGCAGGATGTTTTACGCTATACCCTGTGTGCCAACGCACCCGAGGCAAAGGATAACGATTTTACCTGGAAAGATTTTCAGGCAAGAAACAATAATGAACTGGTAGCCATCCTGGGTAACTTTGTAAACAGAGCCCTGGTACTGACTAACAAGTATTTTGATGGTAAAGTGCCGGCAAGAGTTAGTCCCGACGACTATGATAAGGAGGTACTTGAACAGATAGATATACTAAAACATAAAGTTGAAAACAGCCTCGAGGCATACAGGTTCAGGGAGGCCCTTAAAGAGGGAATGAACCTTGCCAGACTAGGCAATAAATACCTGGCCGATACTGAACCATGGAAGCTTATCAAAACTGATGAGGAAAGGGTAAAGACCATATTAAATATTTCACTCCAGATATGTGCCAACCTTAGCATCCTTCTGGATCCCTTCCTACCCTTTTCTGTTAAGAAACTAAGAAAGTGGATTAATCTTGAAGAGCTTAGCTGGGATAAAGCAGGAGATACAGAGATCCTTAAACCCGGTCATACTATTGAGCAGCCATCATTACTCTTCCGTAAGATAGAGGACAGTGAGATTGAAGCCCAGGTTAATAAATTACTTCAGACAAAGCTTATGAACGACGAGAATAATGCATCACTGGCCGCCGCGAAGGATAATATCAGCTTCGACGATTTTACAAAACTGGATATTCGTACCGCCACCATACTGGAGGCAGAAAAGGTGCCTAAAACAAAAAAGCTGCTTAAGCTAACTGTTGATACAGGGCTCGATACCAGAACTGTTGTGTCGGGTATTGCCGAGTATTTTGATGCAGAAAATATTATCGGTAAAAAAGTATCTCTGCTCGTAAACCTGGAGCCACGTAAAATAAGGGGCATCGACTCACAGGGAATGATCCTTATGGCAGAAGATAGCAGTGGTAAACTGGTATTTGTATCTCCTACTGAAGATATAATGAATGGAAGTGAAGTAAGATAGATTATTTCTTTAGAACCCAGCAATCAGGATAATCTGAACCCAGCTCATCACGAAGCTTTAAAGCATCCTCCTTTGTGGAATATGAATTAAGCAGCACCCTGAAAAAACCATTTTCATTTTCAGACAATTCGGCATTATATCCCTTCGATCCGGCCTCTTCAAGCATCCTGAGGGCATTGTCTCTGTCCTTAAAGCTACCTGCAACAACAGAATAGCTTAAGGGCTCAGGCTTATCTGCAACAGGCTGTTTATTAATGCCTTCTTCAGCATCAAGCGCCTTTTCACTCAACTCCTCATCCCGATCAGAAGGAAGAAGCTGTGTATTGCTATGTAACTCACTATCTGAAAGTTCAATTATCCCCACCGGGTTAAGCGAAGCCTTGCTTTTTAGAAAATCCGTTTTAAGAGGAACCAGAATCATTGCTGCTATAAAAGGCACAGCTATAACGGCTCTCCATGCCATCTTCCTGTTGGAAGATCTTAACGAATCCATATCTTTTAAAGCTCTTCCGCCGGGCAGATCATTAGAAATAACAGCTTCCCTCCTGAAGCTTGTTAAACCATATGAATCGAGAAGAAAATTAATATCTCCATCGGGCTCAAATTCAATATTTCCCTCCCTGTTGGCCTGGAAATGTCCTATACGGTCGAAATTAACTCTTTCACCCTTCTCAATGTCCTTTTTAATAGCAGCAACGAAGTCCTCAACAATACGCTTCGAATCGGCATATCCTATTTTTTTCTCCACAGATATCTTACCAATCAGTAAGCCATCATTATGAACAAGGTTGCGATTAAAGGAAATAGCCTTTACAGGTGGACTGAAAGTATTGGTAAGCTTATCTATCTGTGCAGGACGATAATTACCTATTAAACCACCAAAGGATGGGATAATAACACAATCGTGCTTAAACAATAATTCCCTGATATGTACTGTAATGTCTATCATTTTTCAAAAAGGCGTGAACAACAAAAATAATAAAAAAGTCTGTTTATATTTCATAGTGACACTAATAATCAAAAATATTATCTTCGTTAGTACTTAAAAACTATAACTGCAAGTCCCATGGAAGAGATCAGAATGGTCGATCTGAAAACTCAGTATACCAATATTAAAGATGAAGTTGACAGTGCTATAAATTCGGTTATTGAGTCAACAGCTTTTATCAGGGGAAAAGAGGTAGAACTCCTGGAGCAAGAGCTCGCTGCTTTCCTGGGTACCGACAATGTTATAGCATGTGGGAATGGCACCGATGCCCTGCAGGTTGCACTTATGGCACTCGACCTGGATCGTGGCGATGAAATAATCACCACCGACTTTACCTTTATTGCAACGGCCGAGGTAATAGCCCTGCTTGGACTTAAGCCCGTTCTTGTTGAGCCAGACCCTGACACTTTCAATATATCTCCTGCTGCAGTAAGAAATGCTATTAGCGATAAAACCAGGGCAATCCTGCCGGTTCATCTCTTTGGTCAGTGCGCCGAAATGGAAGAATTGCTTGATATAGCACGCCAGCACAATCTCTATATAATCGAAGATACAGCCCAGGCTCTTGGTTCTGAATATCACTTTTCAGATGGTAGAAAAGCAATGGCAGGTACGATGGGAACCATCGGAACAACATCTTTCTTTCCCAGCAAAAACCTTGGTTGTTATGGCGATGGAGGAGCAATATTCACAGGCGACAGGATACTGGCAGATAAAATAAGGAGTATCGTTAATCATGGTATGACAAAAAAGTACTACCACGATTATATTGGCGTAAATTCACGACTCGACACCCTGCAGGCTGCAATCCTAAGAGTAAAGCTTAAATACCTGAGTAAGTATAATACAAGCCGGGCCGGGGCAGCAGAAAAATATAATGCCGCCTTCAGATTTATTAAGGGAATAAATTATCCGCTTCAAAGCACTTTCTCGAGTCATATTTTTCACCAGTATACACTTAAGTTAGACCCTTCTGACAGGGATCCCTTAAAGGAATTTCTTGCCCTCAATAATATCCCGTCGATGATATATTATCCTGTTCCCCTTCACCGGCAGGAGGCCTATAAATATCTGGATCTGGAAGATAGCGACTACCCGGTAACAAACAGTCTGTCGGAGAGTGTTCTCTCACTTCCAATGCATACAGAACTAAGCAAGGATCAAATTGATTATATAACTTCCAAAGTACTGGAATATTTTGAGGAGATTTAATATGGAAACAAAATACTTTGCACACGAAACAGCGGTAATAGACAGTGATTGTAAAATCGGCTCAGGAACAAAAATATGGCACTTCTCTCATATTATGAGCGATTCCATCATGGGTGAAAACTGTAATATCGGACAAAACGTGGTGGTATCGCCAGGAGTTACTCTTGGCAATAATGTTAAGGTACAGAATAATGTATCTATTTATACAGGAGTAATATGCGAGGATGATGTCTTTCTGGGTCCCTCAATGGTATTTACCAATATAGTTAATCCACGGAGCGCAGTAATAAGGAAGGATCACTATGTAGAAACAATAGTTGGCAAAGGAGCATCTATTGGGGCCAACGCAACAATTATCTGTGGCAATAATATTGGATCCTTTTCTTTTATTGGCGCAGGGGCAGTTGTAACAAAAGAGGTAAAGCCCTACTCCCTTGTTTTAGGTAACCCGGCCCGTCATGCCGGATGGATGAGCGAATACGGTCACAGGCTTGAATTTGATGAAAATGGCATGGCCGAATGTCCTGAAAGCAAAGAAAAATATAAACTTTCAGCTTCTGGGGTTTCGAAAATTATTAACTAATTTTACCTAAAATCTACCGATAAATGGAAAGTAAATCTAAAAATTTCGGCCTTATAGGAGTGGCAGGTTATATAGCTGTAAGGCATCTTGCAGCCATAAAGGAAACAGGAAACAGGCTGCTGGCCAGTCTCGACCCCTTCGATAGTGTCGGGATAATAGACTCTTACTTTCCTGAAAGCGATTTCTTTGTGGAGTTTGAACGCTTCGACAGACACTTTGAGAAGCTAAAAAGGAATAATGTAAAGATAGATTATGTATCTATCTGCTCCCCAAACTTCCTTCACGATTCACATATCAGATTTGCCCTTCGTCATAAAGCCGATGCCATATGCGAAAAGCCCATTGTTCTTAATCCATGGAATATAGATGCCCTGCAGGAAATTGAAAAGGAAACCGGGCAGAAGGTAAACACCGTACTTCAGCTCAGGCTGCACCCTTCAATTATAGAGCTTAAAAAAAAGGTGGAAAATGAACCTGCTGATAAGGTTCATGATATCGATCTCAGCTATATTACCGGCAGGGGAAACTGGTATCGTTTCTCATGGAAGGGTGATATACAGAAATCAGGCGGTGTGGCAACAAATATCGGGATACATTTCTTTGATATGCTTACCTGGATCTTTGGAAAGGTAAAAAGCCAGGTAGTTCATATCAACCAGGCCGATAAAGCAGCAGGTTATCTTGAGCTCGAAAAGGCAAGGGTAAGATGGTTTCTTAGTATTGATACTGGAGACCTGCCTGCTAAAGCGAAAGAAGCAGGACAGAGAACATACCGGTCGATAACTATTGAAGGAAAAGAAATTGAATTCAGTGGTGGTTTTACCGATCTGCATACCCAGACCTACCAGAAAATTATTGAAGGAAAAGGGTTTGGACTGGAAGAAGCACGAAGATCTGTGGAAATTGCACATGCAATAAGAAATAGCATGCCTGAGCCCGGAAAAGGTGAAAACCACCCAATGATTATTAAATTACTAAAATAAACCAATATGTACGACAAACTACTAAATGGAGAAACCCGCCTATCAGTAATCGGACTCGGATATGTAGGCCTGCCGATAGCACTTGCTTTTGCAAAAAAGATCAGCGTTACAGGCTATGATATCAGAGCAGACAGGGTTGAGTTAATGAAGAAGAACATTGATCCCAGCAATGAGCTTAATCCCGAAGAGTTTGAAAACTCCGATATAAAATATACATCAGATATTAACGACCTTAAAGAAGCATCCTTTCATATAATAGCCGTTCCTACACCAACCGACAAGCATAACCTGCCCGATCTTACGCCTATAATGGCAGCTTCACAGGCAGTAGGAAAAATACTTAAAAAGGGCGATTATGTGGTATATGAATCAACTGTCTATCCAGGTTGTACAGAAGAAGACTGTGTGCCTGTACTGGAAAAATTCTCGTCGCTGAAATACGGAACCGACTTTAAGGTTGGTTTTAGCCCCGAAAGAATAAACCCGGGAGATAAGGTAAATACCCTGAGTTCGATTGTAAAAGTAACCAGCGGGTGCGACGAAGAAGCAGCCGAGGATATAGCCCGTACTTATGAACTTATTATTGGTGCCGGAGTACACAGAGCCAGCTCCATTAAGGTTGCAGAAGCATCAAAGATTATAGAAAATACCCAGCGCGACATTAATATAGCCTTTATGAATGAGCTCTCAATTATCTTTAACAAGATGGGGATAAATACCTACGAGGTGCTCGAAGCGGCAGGAACCAAATGGAACTTCCTAAGGTTTTATCCAGGCCTGGTAGGGGGTCATTGTATTGGAGTAGATCCCTATTACCTTTCCTACAAAGCAAAGGAGCTTGGTTACCATCCGCAAATGATAGACTCTGGCAGGTTTATAAACGACAGTATGGGTCGCTATGTAGGAAAGCAGACTGTTAAGAAAATAATAGCAGCCTCAAAGAGTGTAAAGGGGGCCCGGGTACTTATAATGGGAATTACATTTAAGGAAAATGTATCGGATATCCGTAATTCAAAAGTTATGGACGTGGTTGATGAATTGCTGGATTTCGGAGCAAAAGTAGACGTTGTAGACCCCAGGGCAGATGCCACAGAAGTCAACCACGAATATGGAATAGTACTCGAGAAAAAACCAAAAGGATTATATGATGCTGTAATAGTGGCAGTTAATCATGATGAATACGCCGGACTTGATGATGAATATTTCTCAGGTATACTCGACAAAAAAGGGATTGTAGTGGATATTAAAGGAAATCTCAAAAATAAAATAAAAACATTCTCCTACTGGAGCCTGTAAAATATGGCAGAAAAAATACTGGTAAGCGGGGGAACAGGATATATCGGTTCCCATACAGCCGTTGAATTGCAAAAGAAGGGCTTCGAGGTTATTATTGTGGATAATCTCCATAATTCTGAGCTGAGTGTGCTCGACGGTATAGAGGCTATTACAGGCAGCAGGCCCTGCTTTGAGAAAATAGACCTCTGTAATAAAGAAGCTCTGTCATCCTTTGTAAAAAAACAGGGTAAGATCAGGGCGGCTATTCATTTTGCAGCATATAAATCTGTAAGCGAGTCAGTTAATAAGCCTCTTGAATATTATCGTAATAATATTGTCTCCCTGCTTAATATGCTGGAGGTGATGAAAGAAGCTTCAATCTCTGCAATGGTTTTTTCTTCATCCTGTACCGTATATGGTCAGCCCGACGCTCTGCCTGTAAATGAAGAGGCTCCTGTTAAAGAGGCGGCCTCACCTTACGGATATACCAAGCAGGCCGGCGAAAATATATTGAAAGATGCTATTGCTGCTCTTACTGATTTAAAAGGGATCTCACTCAGATATTTCAACCCTATAGGAGCACATCCAACGGGCCTTATTGGTGAAGTGCCCGCAGGTGTACCTGATAACCTGGTACCCTTTATTACGCAAACAGGTATAGGCATCCGGGAGGAGCTAAAAGTATTTGGCGACGACTATAATACACCCGACGGATCGTGCATAAGGGATTATCTTCATGTAGTAGACCTTGCAAGGGCTCACGTAGTGGCAGTAGAGAGGCTTATCTCAGGAAAAACCATTAAAGATTATGAAGTATTTAACCTTGGCACCGGCAAGGGAGTTTCTGTTTTTGAAGCTATCAGCTCATTTGAAAAGGTGACAGGCAGCAGTCTGAATTACAGGGTTGACAAAAGAAGGGAGGGAGATATTGAACAGATATGGGCAGATCCTTCCTATGCAAATAAGGAGCTTGGATGGAAAACTGAGCTATCACTGGATGATGCTATGAAATCGGCCTGGGAATGGGAGAAATACTATAGAAAGAAAAAACTTAAGCAATGAAAAAAACAATCTTAATTAGCGGTGGTGCAGGATTTATTGGTTCGCATGTGGTAAGACGTTTTGTAAATTCTTACCCCGACTACCTTATTGTTAATGCTGATAAGCTAACATATGCCGGCAACCTTAATAACCTGAAAGATATCGAGGACAGGCCAAACTACAGGTTTGAAAAAATAGATATCGTAGAAAAAGCTGAGCTTGAAGATCTGTTTAAGAAGTATAGCTTTGATGCCGTAATTCACCTTGCTGCCGAATCGCATGTCGACAGGTCAATCACGTCGCCCGATGAGTTTGTATATACTAATATAATCGGCACCACAAACCTGCTTAACGCATGCCGTAAGCTGTGGACAGACTTTAATAATAAGCTTTTTTATCATATATCAACCGACGAGGTATATGGATCTCTGGGTAACGAAGGGCTCTTTACCGAGACCAGCTCATACGACCCCAAGAGTCCATATTCGGCCTCAAAAGCCAGCTCAGATCATATGGTAAGGGCCTATAGCAACACCTATGGTTTACCCATAGTTATATCAAACTGTTCCAATAATTACGGCCCGAACCAGTTCCCGGAAAAATTAATCCCACTGGCCATCAATAATATTAAGAATAATAAATCTGTTCCCGTTTACGGCAAGGGCGAAAACATAAGAGACTGGCTTTATGTTGAGGATCATGCCTCGGCAATTGATACAGTTTTCCATAAGGGAAAGCATGGCGAGACCTATAATATAGGCGGTAAGAATGAGTGGACAAATATTGATTTGCTTTACACCCTCTGCCAGTTGATGGATAATAAATTAGACCGTAAGGAAGGTGAGAGCAGGATCTTACTGACTTTCGTTAAAGATCGTGCCGGTCACGACCTGAGATACGCCATAGACTCAAGTAAAATAGAAAAAGAACTAAAGTGGAAACCTGTTCACGATTTTGAATCGGGACTTGCATTAACGGTAGACTGGTATCTTGAAAACGAAGAATGGCTTAATAATGTGTTGTCGGGCGACTACGAGAAATACTACGACGAACAATATGGAAGAAGAGGATGAATTACTCTTTGCCCTACGCCCTAGGCCTTACCTCTTCGTATACACCAGTTCCAGCCGGGGTGGATTATCACTTCCCTGTCCCCACAGGATAAGATGATTTCCTTCGTAGGAGTTGAAAATTACCTCCAGCTCGGGCTCAGTAATTAAACCATCCAGGTAGTCCTGTACAAAGGCAGTAATATTAAGAATATAGTAGTCGTCGAGAGAATAGTACTGCCCATCAGCAAATGAAGGATCAATCAGGTAATCTCTTGTAACAAAGCGATCGCCCTCATCGTCAGTATATCTGGCAAGCAAATTAGTCGGAAAGTTATCCTCCGGGAAATCGGTATCGTTAGAATAAGCAGGCAGGTAAAGTCTTGCCTTATTTATGGCCAGCGGGAGGCTGTCCTTTAATGACTCCAGTCCATTCATCCTGAGGGTTGTAAACACCCCGTTATAGCTTTGAATATACGATACGGTATCCTGTACTTCCTCGTTAATATGCTGAATCTGTTTACCTGGTTCGGCAGCAGTAAAATCATGATCGAATACATTATAGCTAACAGTCTTGGTATTGAACAAAAAGCTAAAGGCACTGCTTACATTGGCTGTATCGGTATAATAGAGTACAAGGCCCGAATAACCTGAATTAAGGTTAATCTTTACCATATGGTAATTCTCAGTCTGCGGGTATTCAAAATACAATCCGTAAAAATAATTCCTGAAATCAGGAGGAAGATCAGCCAGGTAAAGCTGGCTTGTATCCCTCATTAATTCGTTAATAAATGACGTTGGCATTTTCAGAGATATCAGAGTGTCTCCTTCAGTTACCCCTTCGAGGCTAAAAGAACCCAGATATTGTTTTTTAGGCACATCCTCATTTATATAATAAGTCGAATCGGTAGATAAAAATTTATCTATCTCGTAAATATTGACCATCTGGTTGCTCGGCAGGTCTCCTTCAAGCTCCGAAATCAGAATTCTTAAAAACAGTGAATCCAGGGTGAGATGATCCGTTGGCCACTCTGATTCAAGCCATAGTTGCGATACAAAGCCGGCATTTGTAAGACCGAAATAAGGACTGTAATTACTACCCATATAATAAAGTGTTGGCTTCTGCACATAGCCATCATCATCATTATAGAACGACTTTATTTTATCATAGAAGGAGGTGTAGGAATTAACCGTAACTGTGTCGATAGCACTTACTGTGCTCAGATCTGAAGGAGGTAGTATTTCATCACCTATCTGTGAAGGATCTTCCTCGCACCCGGATAATATAAGTAATCCGAAAAGTGGTAAGATAAATAACAGACTGTATAATGATTTCCTCATGGATAATAGAACCCTATCGCGCTTCGCCTCTCTGTCACTTCTGTAAAAAACTGTCATAAAATTCATTATATGCATCAACATAATCCTCTTCGCCCTGGTAGCCCAGCACAGGTTTATCAAGGCTCTTTAAATATTTCTCAACATCACTATTAATCTCCTTACTACCAATAACTATGCCATCTGAGTTATCTATTGCAAGTTTTGTGAGATTAACAAAATCTGCTTTCTCAACATGCTTGATGTCTGCCTTTTGAATTCCATCAGCCATCAATTTCTCTGAGAAGCTATTTCTAAACGGATTAGTAAACTCATTATTATAAATAGAATAAACTATTTTAAGGTCTGCAAACATCGGATCGTCATAGAACAACTTCTTGAGATAGATAGGTATCAGTGCAGACAGCCAGCCATGAACATGAACTATATCAGGCGACCACCTTAACTTTTTAACTGTTTCAATAACACCTCTGGAGAAAAAGATTGCTCTCTCATCATTATCTGCAAACTCAACACCCTTTGCGTCCTTTAAAACATGCTTACGGTTAAAGTAATCTTCATTATCAATAAAATAAACCTGCATTCGGGCAGCCTGAATTGAGGCTACCTTGATAATAAGCGGATGATCTGTGTCGTCAATTATCAGGTTCATCCCCGAAAGACGAATAACTTCATGCAACTGGTTCCTCCGCTCATTTATCACACCATACCTGGGCATAAAAGTTCTTATCTCTTTTCCCCTCTCCTGAATACCCTGCGGCAAAAACCGGCTGAGCTTCGAAATCTCCGACTCACCTAAGTAGGGAGTTATCTCCTGCGAGACAAATAGTACCTTTTTGTTATCCATCTTACTAGGTATATATAGCTTAGTTCTAACAGAATGCAAAGATAACAAAAATTCTTTACTTAATTATTATTGTAGCCAGTGACTTTGCCGGGGATTAATGCATGGGAAATAAACACTGTATCGGTCATATTAATATCTTTGTCGTTATAAAGGCTTAATCATTCTTAATGAAAATTATTAAAACTGTTAGCGATCTTCAATCTCAACTGGGCCGTAAAAGCACAGGAATAGTTGGTTTTGTTCCAACAATGGGAGCGCTTCACGAGGGACATCTGTCGCTTATAAAAGCATCGTGCCATCAGTCTGATACCAGCGTGGTAAGTATCTTCGTAAATCCAACCCAGTTCAACAATCCCGAAGATCTTAAAAAATACCCGAGGGATCTCAATAAAGATATGTCTCTGCTTAAAGATGTACTCGGGGAGAATGATATATTATTTATCCCCGAATATGATGATCTCTACTCATATGAGAAGGAATTCGAACTCGATCTTGAAGGACTGGACAGGGTTATGGAGGGGAAACACAGACCAGGTCATTTCAGGGGAGTGGTAAGGGTTGTTAAACTGCTCTTTGAAGTTGTAAGACCCCTCAGGGCTTATTTCGGACAAAAAGATTTTCAGCAACTTACCATTATAAGAAAGATGGTCGAAAAGCTGGACTTTAACATCGAGATTATTGCCTGTCCCATATTAAGAGAAAATAGCGGACTGGCCATGAGTTCGCGTAATGAGCTGCTGAGCAGCGATATAAGGGAGAAGGCTGCAATCATATATAAGACACTTTCACGATTTAACAGGTGCAGAGATCTGTCAGATATAGCAGAGGCAGAAGAACAAATTATTAGCGAGATAAATAAATCGGGTATTTTTAAGACCGAATATTTCGAAATAGTTGATAATCTATCCCTTACTAAAGTAGACAAGAACTCTTCGATAGACCCCCGACTAAAGTATTATGGCTGTATAGCTGTATTTGCGGGCGATATAAGGTTAATTGATAATATCGAGTTCTTTTTATAAAAGTTGATTAACTTTGCAGGGTAAAACTTTTATACAAAGATCACATGTTGATTGAAGTAGTAAAATCAAAAATTCACAAAGTCTCCGTTACAGAGGCAAACCTGCAGTATGTAGGCAGTATTACTATCGACGAAGATCTGATGGATGCAGCCAACATTATTGAGAATGAAAAAGTGCAGGTTGTAAATATCAATAATGGTGAGCGCCTCGAGACCTATGTTATCAAAGGAGAAAGAGGATCAGGAGACCTTTGTCTTAACGGTCCTGCTGCAAGAAAAGTGGCGGTGGGTGATGTGGTAATAGTTATAGCATACGCAATGCTGGAATTCGAAGAGGCAAAATCCTTTAAGCCTCATCTGGTATTCCCCGATACAGCTACAAATAAACTTATCTGATCTTGAAAGAGAAGATTAAACAGGGAATTAAAATTATATTTTTTCTGTTTCTGAGTGCAGTCCTCCTTTACCTAGCCTTCAGGAAGGTAGATCTTAAACTGATATTCGAAGATATTAAGAGTGCCAGATATGGTTGGCTGATACCGTCTTTCACCTTTTCAATACTCGCATTTATAAGCAGGTCAAGAAGGTGGATACTTATAATCAGACCCCTTGGCTACAGACCAAAATTATGGAATACCTATCACGCTCTTCTGTCGGGCTACCTGGTAAATTTCGCTCTTCCCAGGCTGGGAGAATTAACGCGTTGCCTGGCCCTGGGTAAAAAAGAAAATATACCTGCAGATAAGCTTTTCGGAACAGTATTGGCAGAACGAGCATTTGATTTTATCAGCATGCTGGTCATTCTTGTATTAATGCTTATCCTGAGGGGCGACCTGATGAGTGCATTTCTACGCGACTACGTTATTGCTCCTATTGGAAACAAGATGGCCGACATCTTCGTGTTTTCAACGCTTTCACTGGTAATAGCAGGGCTTGTTTTTGTTGCCGGACTCTATGCTATTTATCATTTCAAAGATCGTCTGCAGAAACTAAAATTCATTACTAAGATATCCGGAGTACTAAAGGGTATATTTCATGGACTTAAGGCCTTTCTTTCGATAGAAAATAAGGCAGAGTTTATCTTTCATACCATTTTTTTATGGATAAACTATACCCTAATGGCCTGGGTAATTGTTTTTATGACACCTTCAACGGCCCACCTGACGCTTGTTGATGGTATCTTCCTGCTTGTAATAGGCAGTCTGGCAATGGCCGCTCCGGTGCAGGGAGGTATAGGAGCCTTTCACTGGATTGTCTCCCGTGGACTTTTTGTTGTATACGGTATACCACTGGAGGATGGACTGGTTTATGCTACCCTGTCGCACGAATCGCAGATGCTCCTTATTGTGGTGATGGGTACATATTCCTTCTACAGGATATTCAGGCAGAGAGCGAAGGGCAAAGAGGTAAGAGCTAAGAGCTAAGAGCTACTTAACTGCCCGATGTAGTTTTAATGAAGTTGGGCCAGTTTAAACATAGCGATTAATTTTATTTATAACTTTTAAGAACTTAATGGCCAAAGCAAAGAAAATATATATATGCCGCAACTGCGGGGCTGATTCGCCAAAATGGATAGGTCGTTGTCCTTCCTGTGGAGAATGGAATACCTACATAGAAGAACTTGAAGTAAAAAAGAGCGGTACAGGGGCTAGTTTTATAGATACGCCAACCAGGCCCGAAGCAATTATCGACATAACATCCTCCCGTAAAAGCAGAATTTCAACAGGTCTTAAGGAAGTAGACAGGATACTTGGTGGCGGAATGGTACCGGGGTCGCTGCTTTTATTCGGGGGTGAGCCGGGCGTTGGAAAATCAACTCTTGCTCTGCAGCTGGCCATGAAAATGACTCAGAAAAAGATCCTGTATGTATCGGGTGAAGAGAGCGGGGAGCAGATTAAGCTCCGCTCAGAGAGATTAGCAGAAGGTAACGATCTCTGCTATGTATACAGCGAAACATCTCTTGAAAACATACTCTCGCAGTCTGAACAAATTAAGCCCGACCTGCTTATAATTGACAGTATTCAGACAATAAGCACTGCTTCTGTCGAATCGTCTGCCGGTTCAATAAGCCAGGTAAGAGAATCAGCTGCCCTGCTGCTTAAATACGCCAAACAGACCGGCACTCCGGTCCTGCTTATAGGACATATAACAAAGGACGGAACACTTGCGGGACCCAAGATACTTGAACATATAGTGGATGTTGTTCTTCAGTTTGAAGGCGATAAAAATTATATATACAGAATACTAAGGGCTACAAAAAACAGGTTCGGTTCAACAAATGAGATAGGTATCTTCGAAATGCTTTCTTCCGGGCTACGCGAAGTGGCAAACCCTAGTGAGATGTTTGTCAACCAGCACTCCGAAGATCTTAGCGGCACGGCTATTGCTGCAACAGTTGATGGAATAAGGCCCTTTATGATTGAAACCCAGTCGCTGGTAAGCACAGCTGTTTATGGCACTCCCCAGAGAAGCTCAACGGGTTTTGATTTAAGACGACTAAATATGTTACTTGCCGTACTTGAAAAAAGAGCCGGCTTCAGGCTGGGTGTTAAGGATGTCTTCCTGAATATAGCTGGCGGACTAAAGGTTAGCGATCCTGCAATAGACCTTTCAGTTATAAGTGCAATACTTTCGTCAAACCTTGATATATCAGTCAGCAAGAAATACTGTTTCGCAGGGGAAACTGGTTTAAGCGGCGAAATAAGACCTGTAAGTCATATCGACCAGAGAATAAAAGAAGCCGATAAGCTTGGATTTGAAAAGATCTTTATCTCAAAGTACAACCGCCTGGCTAATACCGGTAAAAAGAATATTCAAATCATCGAAACAAGCCGGGTAGATGAGTTAGTGAAAAAATTGTTTGGGTAGGAAGGTGCGGGGTGCGGGGTGCGGGGTGTAAATCAAAAATCAGTTGACTTTTTCATTAATCTTTAATAAATTTATGCTGCTGCATATAATATTTTAAAATTAATGGGAGATTATAAGAAGCTCGAAGTATGGAGTCTTGCAAAAGATTTGACTGTCTATATCTACGAAATAACAGAATCAGGAAAAATTTCTAAAGATTTTGGCCTAAGAGATCAAATAAGAAGATCCGCCGTCAGCGTTGCATCAAACATAGCAGAAGGAGAAGAATCAGGGAGACAACAAAAAGCAATTAACTACCTGTATATTTCGCTCACTGGCAGAACAAATAACCATTTACGTGAGCGTCAGCGAACAAATAACCATTTACTCGCTAAAACTCCTCATTATACCGATTATTTATCGGGGTATTTTCCTTAAGCTTATCGCAATCGAGTTCCATACTAAAGCCAGGTGGCTCAATAAACTTATCGGCCTCCATTATGCCCAGTTCCTCATCGGCATAAATTTTCTGCAGGAATAAGCCAAACACGGGCAGGGCCATATTCGATCCCTGGCCAAGGGTAATATTCTCAAAGTGTATTCCCTGGTCCTCCCAGCCACTCCATACTCCTCCGACAAGGTTAGGTGTTACACCCATAAACCAGCCGTTAGAATGATTCTGTGTTGTCCCGGTCTTGCCCCCTATTTCACTCTGCAACTCATAAACGGTTCTTAGCCTTACTCCCGTTCCTCCGCTTGCAGTAACACCCTGCAGGAGGCTTAACATAAGATAGGCATCCTCCTCAGTCATAACCTCCTCGACCCGTGGACTAAATCTTGCAATTACATTACCATTTTTATCTTCTATACGGCTTACAACAATTGGTTCAGTATAAATACCTTTATTAGCAAAAGTGCCAAATGCACCAACCATCTCTTTTAGTTTGATAATACTGGTGCCAAGGAATATTGAAGGAACAGCCTCAACATAATCGTTACGAGTATTTATTCCCATCCTTGCCATCATATCAATTACGGCCTGGGGTGTAAATTGCTTCATCAGCCAGGCAGAAATATAGTTCTCTGATTTTGCCAGTCCCCATTTCAATGTAACCATCTTACCATGGTACTCACGCGGGCCCGAGCTACTGGGCGACCAGGTTGTATCACCGGGCACTTCAAATACACGCGGTATATTTTCCACTTCATAACAGGGTGAATAGCCATCCTGCATGGCCAGGGTATAGAGGAAGGGTTTAATTGTTGACCCAACCTGCCTGCGCTGCTGACTTACAGCATCATACTTAAAGTACCTGTAATCAGGTCCTCCCACGTAGGCTTTTACATATCCGCTATGTGGATCCATGGCCATAATACCTGAGCGTACTATATGTTTGTAGTAGTATACAGAATCGTAAGGTGTTAATATGGTATCAACATCACCCTTCCAGGTAAATAACTTCATTTCCACCGGAGTGTTAAAGGCGATATTTATTGAATCTTCTGATATCCCGGCCCTTGCCATTACCCTGTACCTGTCGGTACGACGTACCGAGGTTTGCATAATACTCTTAATATCCTCCGATGATAGATCATTACTATAAGGCGGACGCCTGAAATTTTTCGACTGGTAATCAAAATCGGGCTGCAGACCTTCAGACAGATGTTCCCACACCGCTTCTTCTGCATAGAGCTGCATACGCGAATCGATGGTAGTATAAATCTTTAATCCGTCTCTGTAGAGGTTATAATTCGATCCGTCGGGCTTATTATTTTTACGGCACCAGCCGTATAGGTTATTATTGTCCCATTCAACAGAATCGTTTTCATAGTCTGCATCAAAAATATAATTGTTCCGGTCGGGCTCATAAGCTATCATGGTTGTCCGGATATACTCCCTCAGATAGGTAGCCAGTCCTTTATCATGACTGCTTTCCCTGAAGTCGAGCTCAATAGGTAAAAGCGACACCGAATCGGCAATCTCCGCATCAAGATACCCATACTTTACCATCTGCGACATTACAAGATTTCGTCTTTCAAGCATCATATCAGGAAAGCGCTTAGGGTTATACAGGGCCGAGTTTTTAAGCATCCCCACAAACATCGCCGACTGCTCAATATTAAGAGAATCGGGAGTAGTATTAAAATAGATCTCAGAGGCCGATCGTATACCTACAGCATTATAGAGATAATCGTATACATTAAGATACATGGTTATTATCTCCTCCTTGGTATAGTTTCTTTCCAGCCTTACCGCCGTGTTCCACTCCTTCATCTTTGCAATCCCAAGGTGAAGTATGCCCCTCTTACCTTCTTCACCCATCATCAGGGCCCGTGTATTATAAAGGTTTTTTGCCAGCTGCTGCGATATCGTACTTCCACCTCCCGTATTCTGTCCCATCAATATCGACTTAACAATCACCCTGACCAATCCACGAAAATCAATTCCTGAGTGACGGCGGAAACGAATATCTTCAGTAGCAATGAGGGCATCAATCACATAGGGCGATATCTCCTCATATTCGGTCCAGCTCCTGTTCTGACTTTGATAATAATACTTACCAAGTAAAATCCCGTCTGATGAATACACCTCTGCAGCCAGGTTGTTCTCAGGGTTTTCCAGCTCCTCAAAACTGGGCATGGGGCCGAAGACCTCGTTCGAAATCAGTATAAAAAGAGTTAGTAAGACCAGGAAAGGTGTGGCAAATATCACCCAGAACCATCTTACATATTTTCTGTACTTACTATTGTTCCCTTCCATAACTATTTGTGATCTTTGCACCAAAAGTACTAAATTAAATTTAAAGAATTATCCATCATTATTTTGAACTTAGATACATAAATGCTTTACTTTGTCCAGCATTTTGTGGAACCCAATTTAGATGGATATGAGTGGAAACCTGGTTATTGTAGAGTCGCCTGCAAAAGCAAAAACAATTGAGAAATTTCTTGGAAAAGATTATAAAGTTGTCTCCAGCTTCGGACATATTCGTGATCTGAGTAAAAAGAATATAGGTATCGATATAGACAACGGGTTTATTCCCGAATATATTATCCCTGCCGATAAAAAGAAGATTGTTAGCGAACTGAAAAAACATGTTAAGGAAAGCAATATGGTATGGCTTGCCTCTGATGAAGACCGTGAAGGAGAGGCTATTGCATGGCACCTTATGGAAGTACTTAAGCTAAGCGAAGATAAAACACGGCGCATAGTCTTTCATGAGATAACCAAAGAAGCTATTAACAGGGCGATAGAAAGCCCGAGAACAGTAAATTCTGATATCGTAAACGCACAGCAGGCAAGAAGGGTTCTCGACCGACTTGTGGGCTTTGAGATATCACCCATCCTATGGAGAAAGGTTCAGCCATCCCTGTCGGCCGGACGGGTCCAGTCGGTTGCCCTCAGGATAGTGGTAGACCGTGAAAGGGAAATTATATCCTTTACGCCCGATTCAGCATTCAGGGTGCAGGCAGAGTTCCTTTTTAAGGATGATAAGGGAAGCGATATCAGGCTTAAAGCAGAAACAAATAAAAAATTTGGAGACCAGGGAGATGCCAGAGACTATCTGAATCTGTGTGCCGACGCCTCTTTTACAATTAAGGATGTTTCGGTTAAGCCGGGAACAAAGTCACCTTCGCCTCCTTTTACAACATCAACCCTTCAGCAGGAAGCATACAGAAAACTTGGTTTCTCCGTTTCGCAGACAATGTCGGTGGCCCAGAAATTATACGAGGCCGGTATGATTACCTATATGCGTACCGATTCAACGAACCTTTCTCAACTGGCAATAAACACCGCCTCATCGGTAATAAAGAACGAATTTGGAGAAGATTATTCCAAACCCAGGCAGTTTAAAACTAAATCAAAAAGTGCTCAGGAAGCACACGAAGCCATTCGTCCGACCTATATGGATAAACGAGAGGTGCCCGGAAGCAAGCAGGAAAAACGGCTTTACGATCTTATCTGGAAAAGAACACTTGCCTCTCAGATGAGTAATGCGAAAGTTGAGAAAACAACTATTACCATAGATCTGTCAAATTCACCAACTGGCTTTTTTGCACAGGGTGAAGTAATAGTTTTTGATGGATTCCTGAAGGTATACCGTGAGTCAACAGATAATGGCAATGGAGATAAGTCTGATATTATACCACCTGTTAAAGTGGGGATGAAGCTTAACTACGAGATCATTACTGCAAGCGAACGCTTTACTCTTCCTCCCCCGAGATACACGGAAGCCAGCCTGGTAAAGAAAATGGAAGAACTGGGTATAGGGCGTCCTTCAACATATGCTCCTGTTATTTCAACAATCCAGAACCGTGGCTACGTAGCCAGGGAAGACCGACCTGGAACAGAAAGGGAAATAAGGTTTATGGGCCTGAAGGAAGGAAAAATTACCGAGGCAGCCAGAACTGAAATTAGCGGAACAGAAAAGGCAAAAATGTTTCCACAGGACATTGGAATGATCGTAAATGATTTCCTGGTTGAGAACTTTAAGGATATTGTCGACTACCACTTTACAGCAAATGTAGAGGTACAGTTCGACCAGATAGCAGAAGGAAAACTGGAATGGGACAGGATGCTTAAGGATTTCTATAAACCATTCCATAAGAAGGTAGAATCGACCCTCGAACAGAGCACAAGAAAAACAGGAGTACGCATACTTGGCGATCATCCTGAAACAGGCGAACAGGTATCTGTAAGGATGGGGCGCTTTGGTCCCTTTGCCCAGCTTGGAGAAGCATCGGATGATGTCAAACCAAAATATGCCAGCCTGCGTAAAGGTCAGCTTCTCGAGACAATCACCATCGAAGAAGTACTTGAATTATTTAAGCTCCCGCGCGAAATAGGCGAATATGAAGAAAAAACGCTTACTATAGGTATTGGACGCTTTGGTCCCTATGTAAAGCACGATAATAAATTCTATTCCCTGCAAAAAGATGTCGACGACCCCCTCGAGATTACAAGAGAAAGGGCTATAGAGCTGATTGAAGCAAAAAAAGAGGGAGATAAGAAAAAAGTTATTAATACTTTCGGAGATATTTCTGTACTAAACGGACGCTACGGACCCTATATCTCTTATCATAAGAAGAATTATAAAATACCTAAAAAGACAGATCCTGCTACTCTGACAGAAGAAGATTGCCTGAAGCTGATTGAAAAGGGGTCGGGATCAAAAAAATAATAATTAAGTCAGCATGTTCAAGCTCAGCGATTATTTCGACCCTGTAAGTATTGAGCGTCCCCTGTGGGGGCATCTTTCAGAAGCATCTTGTCTTTCTCATAATCTGACGATAAATACTGCCAGTAAGCCCCTTGAAAGTATATCAGGATTTAAAATTGCTCTTTTAGGTGTAGCTGAAGATCGCCGCTCACCGAATAAGGGATCGGGTGAGGCGCCGGATAAAATAAGGGAAACGCTTTACCAGCTATCAAGGCTGCCCGGGAAGAATAAGATTGCCGACCTGGGCAATATCAAGCAGGGTCCGCGTTTCGAAGATACAATGGCCGCCCTTAAGGATGTTCTTATGCACCTGGTGGAGAATGATTGCATGGCTATTATACTCGGAGGCAGCAGTGCAGTAATACCTGCTGTAGACAGGGCTTTTACCGGATGTGAGATAAAATATAAGCTTTCTTCGATTGATTCCAGGCTGGATTTTTCGAGCGACCGTACCGAGCCCGATTCGTTTAATTACCTGGGTGATATTCTTTACAACAAGAGCAGCTCATTAAGTTCTTTTGTAAATATTGGGTTTCAGACCTATCTCAACGACCAGCAGGTAGTTAATCGCTTCCGCAAAATGAATCATCTTCTTTTAAGGCTGGGTGAGGCCAGGGCCGACCTGTCAGAAATTGAACCAACTTTTCGCGACTCCTCGTTTATCTCACTCGATATTTCCTCGGTAAGACAATCCGATGCTCCCGGTACTTTTGCCCCCTCGCCAAACGGATTTTATACAGAAGAAATATGCCTGCTTGCTCGCTATGCAGGACTTAGCGATAATATGAAAGTGTTTGGTCTTTTTGAAGTAAACCCACTGCTCGACAGTCGCATGCAGACCTCCTCGCTGGCTGCCCAGATACTCTGGTTCCTGCTCGAAGGCAATTCTCAGAAAAATGCAGAATCGAACCTTATAGAACGCGACAAAAATGGCCGTTTTGTAAGCTACCATGTAAGTGTTAAAGACCTCGAGGAGGACCTGATCTTTATTAAAAGCACTGTTACAAACCGCTGGTGGATGAAGATTATCTCAAAGAATAATGTTGCAGATTATATTGCCTGCTCATATAACGATTACCTGAGAGCAGGAGAAGGAGAGATTCCATCACGCTGGATGAAGGCGATATCAAAATAATACAAAGCTTTTTGCTTTAGTTGTAACTTTCAGCCTGTTTATACGTATATTTTTAGCATTGGTCACAATATCAGGGACCATCTGATCTAATTTTTAAGATTTTTTTGGGGTGGTATATAATTTTTACTTTCTTTAATAGTTATATTAGTCCCAACCAGACTATAGGTCGACCTTATGAGTAAGAAGTATCTTATTATAGCAATAATATCCTGCATTAGCCTGCTGGTAAACGCACAGTCTGACCCTGTATCGAGTCAGTACATGTTTAACCGGATGCTATATAATCCGGGAGTGGCCGGCAGTTCAGGCATGATATGCGCTACAGCCATGAACAGGCAGCAGTGGGTTGGTTTTGAGGGAGCTCCAACAACTACCCTCTTCCATATCAATGCAGCCATCTCTCCATTCGGCACCAGCTCAGGTATAGGAATGACAATAGTTAACGATAAAACCGGTTTTGATACCGATAATTCTCTTTCACTTACTTACTCCTATATGGTGGATATTGGTCCCGGTAAGCTGGGCATAGGAGCAAATATAGGTATACTGAACAAAGCTATTGATCCAAGCTGGAATATACCCTCGGGCGACCAGTTTGTTGATCCGAGCCAGGACCCGCTGATACCCGATAATAAGGAGAGCATTATCGCCTTTGATATGGGCTTTGGTCTGTATTACAGCACCACAGATTATTATGCCGGCCTGTCTGTTACGCATCTTAACGAACCAAAATTAAAATATCTCGAAGGTACTCCCTATGTAGCCAGGCAATTCTACGGAATGGCGGGCTATAACCTGCGACTTAATAACCCGGCCTTTGAACTCCTGCCATCAGTCTTTCTGTATAGCGATGGCAAGCTGTTTCAAACCACCCTTAATACCCTTGTCAGATACAATAAAAAAGTATGGGGTGGCGTTTCCTATAGAGCAGGTGATTCGATGACCGGAATATTCGGAATAGAATTGTATAACGGGATACGAATAAGTTATGCTTATGACTTCCCAATGAACGACATAAGAAAGAGCACTTCCGGGAGCCATGAATTCCTCGTAAACTACTGCTTTGACCTGAGTTTGGGAAGGAATTCGATGCGCTATAAAAGTATTAGATTTTTATGATTATTGAAAAAAAATAACTTACTTGCAGTATTAAATTCTGATGTAATATGAAAAAGGTAATCCTATTAGTTCTCACAGTCACAGTTTTTTTGACAGCATGCGGACCTGGAAACAACGGTGAACTTGTTGGAGTACAGGGTAGAAAAAAATTCTTCGAGCCAGAACCCTTTGAAATGGCATTTATACCTGCCGGCAACTTTATGATCGGACCAAGCGATCAGGATGCTGTCAACTCCATGAATACCGTTTCAAGATCGGTAACGGTCAACGCATTCTGGATGGATCAGACAGAGATTACAAATAATAAATATCGTCAGTTTGTGCACTGGGTACGCGACTCAATTATGCGCACCAAGCTTGGTGAGGCAGCTATAGCTGATTACCAGTTCTTTATGGTGGATGAAGAAGGTAACGAATATGATCCCCCTGTTTTGAACTGGGAAGAAAAGATCGACTTCGAAAACCAGGAGATTGCAGACGTTGTTGAGGAGATGTACTATCCGCCGGAAGAAAGATTTAATAACCGCAAGCAGTTTGATGTACGGAAATTTGACTACTCTTACTACTGGGTCGACTACCAGCAGGCTGCTAAAAGCAGATATAATGCTGAGACCGGAGAATATGAAGGTCAGGTTACCAATATAGATGGTGAGGTATCTGATGTTCTGAACAGGTCATCATTTATAATGCACGACGAGGTAAATGTATATCCTGACACCCTTGCCTGGATCAGAGACTTTACCTATTCATTTAACGACCCCTTTGCCTCATTGTATTTCTGGCACCCATCCTACGACAACTATCCCGTAGTAGGCATAACATGGCAACAGGCTAATGCCTTCAGTATATGGAGAACCGAATACCTGAACGCAGCACTAAGAGCCCAGGGACTTGTGGATGTACATGCCTACAGGTTACCACTTGAAACCGAATGGGAATATGCTGCAAGAGGCGGACTGGAACTATCGATGTACCCATGGGGCGGACCTTATACAAGAAATTATAAAGGATGTTTCCTTGCTAACTTTAAACCACTAAGAGGTAATTATATCGACGACGGTGAGGTTTATACTGCAAAAGTGGCGTCTTTTGAACCCAACGAATTTGGACTCTACGATATGTCAGGTAATGTTGCAGAGTGGACAAAATGTGCTTACCACCCATCAGCATATATCTTTACCCACGACCTGAATCCGGATTACCAGTACGACGCAAGACCCGACGATCCTCCTATCCTTAAGCGTAAGGTTATCAGGGGCGGATCATGGAAGGACATTGCCTACTTCCTGCAGACAAGTTCGCGCGATTATGAATACCAGGATTCAGCAAAATGCTATATCGGATTCCGTAACGTAAGAGACTTTATCGGTGTAAATTAAGCCCTAAATCATAAGAAATAAACCATTAAAACCAGGTATATGAGCCTAGCAGAAATTGTACAAAGTAGCGGATGGAAGAACTTCATGGCCAAATTATATGGCATCGGAGCTTCTGTCGTAATAATTGGAGCACTCTTTAAAATTCAGCACTACCCGCTGGCAGGACCCTTCCTGTTTGTAGGACTGTGTACTGAAGCTATAATTTTCTTTTTCTCTGCATTCGAACCACTTCATGAAGAACCAGATTGGTCTCTGGTTTACCCAGAACTTGCCGGTATACCGGATGATGAAGAAGAAATGGCATTGCAAGCTACAAGGTCAGCAGCAATTAGTCACGGTGGTGGCGGCGGCGGCGGTGGCGGATCAGCAGCCCTAGCAAAATTTGATGAGTTGCTGGTAAATGCCGAAATCACACCCGATGTATTTGAAAACCTCGGGAAAGGCCTTCAGAAACTCAATAAAACAACAGCCAACCTTAATTCAATGGGAGATGTAACCCAGGCAACCAATGAATTTGCTGAAAAAATTAAAGGTGCCGCTGATGTGGTTTCTAACCATACCGACAACTTTGCTGCAAAGAGTGATGCCCTCGGTTCTTCTCTTGGTAAACTGGATGAATCATATCAGAATACCGCACAGATTATTACAAGTACAGGAAGTAACTACCAGCATATGACTGAATCTCTGTCGAAAATTGAGGCAGGAGGAAAATCATACGATGAGCAGCTCGGAGCAATGAATAAGAATTTATCTGCTTTAAATGCTGTATATGAGCTTCAACTTAAAGGAGCAAACGAACAGGTTAAAGATGCTGAAACACTGATGAAAGGTGTTCAGGGAATGCTGACAAACCTTAAGGACTCAGCTGAGGATGCACAAAAGTATCGCGAACATGTAAGTCAGCTAAATGAAAACCTTGCTGCGCTGAATACAGTCTATGGCAATATGCTAAGTGCCATGAACACTAAGTAATCAATTTTTCTTTAACCTAAACCACCCTCCAGAATATGGGACACGGAAAAGAAACCCCGCGGCAGAAAATGATCGGTATGATGTACCTGGTGCTTACAGCAATGTTAGCGCTGAACGTATCAAAAGAAGCCGTGGAAGCATTTAAAAAAGTTGATAATGGTCTTACCAAGACCGTAATCAATTATGAAAAGAAAAATAACCTGACATACGAGGAGTTTGAGCGTTCCTTCAGTGAGAACCCGGTTAAAGCCGGTCCATGGAGGTCGAAGGCCGTCGAGGTAAAAAAACGTGCAAATGAGCTCTTTGATTATCTTCAGGATATTAAAATAGAGATTATTCTCGAAGCTGAAGGCGAAGACACTGAAGCTGTTGAAGGTCGTGAAGTCCATATCGATCACGTGGAGAAAATTGATGAGAATAATATCCCTTCCCAGATACTTATCGGAGATGATGAAAATGGAAAAGCCAATAATATCAGGGCTCTGATTAACGACTACAGGGAATTTCTTATTGAAACGATCGACGGTGGTAATATAACCGTTGAGCAGTCTGTTGTTGAAAGTCTTAATACTGACGATGGTAAAGCTACCGACGGGTCTGTCGAAAGATGGGAGAATAATACCTTCCAGGCATTGCCCCTTGTTGCAGTTGTTACTATACTTTCAAAGCTGCAGGTCGATGTACGAAATGCAGAGACAGATGTACTTAACTTCCTCTTTAGCCAGATCGACGCTTCATCATTTAAGTTTAATAAACTCGTTCCTACTGTAATTACTCCTTCATCATATGTGACGAGAGGTAATACCTTCCAGGCATCTGTATTTATCGCCGCTACCGATACTACCAAGACACCTGAGATTTTTGTAGGAAGATACGACTCAACCATAAATGCCGACGGAACAGTTACTTACGAAATGATCGGCGATTATGAAACTCTTGAGGTTGATGATCAGGGACGTGGTATATTCAGGCAAACAGCCTCATCCATCGGACCAAAGAACTGGGGCGGACTAATTAATATGGATGCTCCCGACGGAACCAAGGTAAGTTATCCCTTTAGATCTTCATACAGTGTAGGAGCACCTAACGTTGTTGTTTCTGCTACAGCTATGAACGTGCTTTATGTTGGTATTGATAACCCGATAAATATTTCTGTACCTGGTGTGGGTTCAGGTGCCATATCTGCAAGCATGACAAATGGAAATATTAAAAGAGGCAGGCTCGAAGGCTACAGGGGAGAATGGATTGCTACTCCAACAACCCCGGGTCAGGAAGCTTCAATCAATGTAAGCGCCGTGGTAAACGGTGAAAGACAGAGATTCCCATCCATACCTTTCAGGGTACAAACAATTCCACCTCCGGTTGCAAAATTTGCAGGTGTTATTGCCGACGGAACAGTTGGTAAAGCAATAGCCCTTGCACAGCAGGGTGTTTTTGCCGAACAGCCCGACTTTTTGTTCGACCTTGATTATACAGTTACCAAATTTACTATGACAATCACACAGCGTGGATTCGACCGTGTAGCGTCATCAACAAATAACAGGGTAACAGCCCAACAGAGGGAACTTATCGACGCCTTGAATCGTGGACAAAAGCTTTATATTACAGATATATGGGCTGTTGGACCAGATAATAAGCCAAGTAAGATTCCTCCGGTAATTATTACAATAAATTAATTGATATACTCATGAAAAGATTTGTTCTTTTTAGCCTATTAGTACTTTTCATCTCAAGCGCCGGATTCAGTCAATCCTTTGGCGATATATATGAAAAATCCATCGAAAATAACGAGGCAATCCCCTATCCCTATCTGCGCGAAGCAGATGTTATCTGGTCAAAAAGGATTACACGTTTAGTTGATATGAGAGAGAAAATGAACCTCCCTCTATATTATCCAACTGTACCTACATCAGATGGCAGGATGAGCCTTATCAGTATAATTATGGGTGAGATTAAAGCCGGGGCGCTGAATGCATTCGATCCAAATAATATGAACGTCAATGTAACCTATTCAGATATCGAGTTTCAACTTGGAGCAGGGTCTGACACGACATCAATCCAGACAATGTCAGGAGCCTTCAGGGATACCGTTATTATAAGGGAATCTCATCCTGAAGAAGTATTACAGATGCAGATTCTTGAAGAATGGTACTTCGATAAGAAGCACTCAAGGATGGATGTCAGGATAATCGGCCTCTGCCCGATCAGGGTCTTTTTTGATCAGCAAATGGGTCGTACTTCACGCCGACAGCTCTTCTGGGTTAAGTATAACGACTTCAGGGATGCATTTGCAAGACACGAAGCCTATAACAGGTATAACGATGCACAGAGAATCTCCTATGACGACCTGTTTATGCAGCGCCGCTTTGCAAGCGTTATTTATGCTGAGTCGAATGTATATGATGACAGGCAGATAAATGAGTACAAGGTTGGTAAAGATGTACTCTATGAGGCTGAAAAAATCAAACGCGAACTAATGGAGTTTGAACATGACCTGTGGGAATATTAATAGATAGCAACAGTTAACTAATATAAAAGGTGCTCAATATTGGGCACCTTTCTTTTTACAAATATTCTTCCCCGCCTTTTTCTCTGATATCGTCAATATATTTTTTAATATTCTGCTCCTCTTCTCTCTTTACAACCATCAGAACATCACCTGCATCTACAATAATATAATCCTTCAGTCCCTGTATAACTGCCAGCTTACCCCTTGGTAATCTGACTATACTGTTCTTAAGATCATAAGAAAAGACCGAATCCATATCACCACTGTTCCCGTCGCGATCTATCGAATAATGTCCCGGAAGAGAGCCCCAGGTGCCAAGATCAGACCAGCCAAACTCGGTGCATTTAATAAATACATTATCGGCCTTCTCCATAATACCATAGTCGATAGATATACTCGAACACTCGGAATATACACGACCAATAATATCGTCTTCCTTCTCCGTTCCAAAAGCATCACTAAACTCATCGAAAGTAGTATATATATCGGGCAGATACTTCTCAAAAGCACTGATTATGGCTGTTGCCTTCCAGAAAAATATACCTGAGTTCCAGAAAAAGTCACCACTGCTAAGAAATACCTCAGCCAGCTCCCTGTTTGGCTTTTCTGTAAATGTCTTAACCCGCATAAGACACTCATATCCTTTTACCTCTTCTTTCATATTAGCCTGAATATATCCATAGCCCGTTTCCGGCCTGTCGGGACGTATTCCTAGGGTAAGCAGCGAATCATTCTTTGATACAAAATCAAAACTCTCCTCTATAACATTTCTGAAATTTTCAACATCCATAATATGGTGATCAGCCGGACTCACTACCATTACTGCCTCTGGATCCCTGCTATATATCCTGAAAGCCGCATATGCTATGCATGGAGCCGTATTTCTTCGCATTGGTTCGGCCAGAATATTTGCTTCAGGTATATCAATCTGTTCCTTGACCAGGTCCCTGTGATCCTCGCTTGTTACAACATAGATATTCTCCACGGGGCAAAGACCGTCAAAACGGCTAATGGTATCCTGTATTAAAGAGCTTCCCCTGTTCAGTATATCGAGGAATTGCTTGGGCTTTTCATCACGACTTAAAGGCCAGAAACGTGTTCCAATGCCTCCGGCCATAATAACTATATATCTGTTTTTCATTGTCTGGAATTGCATTGCTTATTTCTATAGCAAATATAGCAAAAGGAGTTTAATGGTTGAACTGTTTAAGTGTTTACTATTTGATGAATTAACGAATCAGCATTTTAAGGATTCAACACTTCAACAAAAAATGGTACTTTTATAGCATGAACCTTATAAGCCACATTGGTAATTACATTATAATGATGGGCCGTGTCTTTAGCCGACCGGAGAAGGGAAGAGTTTATTTCAGGCAGACAATAAACGAATTTGTTCTGCTCGGTATAAACTCAATTGGCATAGTCGCTATTATTTCAGTATTTATGGGTGCGGTAATAACCCTGCAGACAGCATATAACACCGAAAACCCTATGCTCCCTGTCTATCTTATCGGACTGGGATGTCGTGATTCGATTATACTTGAATTCTCTTCAACCATGGTTGCCCTTATCCTTGCCGGTAAGGTGGGTTCAAGTATTGCCTCCTCAATTGGGACAATGAGGGTTACCGAACAAATCGATGCACTCGAGATGATGGGCGTAAATACATCATCCTACCTGGTGCTGCCAAAGATAATTGCCTCTGTTCTTTTTAACCCCCTGCTTACCCTGCTAAGCATAATGTTAGGCATAGGTGGTGGTTGGACAGCCGGGGTTGTAACTGGTGTAATAAGCTCTCAGGATTTTATATACGGAATACAATATGCTTTTATCCCCTATTATGTTACTTACTCACTTATTAAGACAGCGGTATTTGCATTTATCATAACCACTGTATCGGCCTATCATGGCTATCATGTAAAAGGCGGCTCTCTGGATGTGGGCGCGGCCAGCACAAAGTCTGTTGTCTACAGCTGTGTACTTATACTTCTCTTTAATGTAATCCTTACCCAGCTGCTATTATCATGATAGAACTGAAGAACGTATATAAATCTTTTAGCGGAGAGGATGTTCTGAAGGATATCTCGCTCACCTTTGAGAAGGGGAAAACCAACCTTATTATCGGACGAAGCGGCTCGGGGAAGACTGTGTTGCTAAAAGCCATAGTGGGACTCCACGATATTAATAGTGGCGAGATATGGTATGATAGTGTTCTTTTTAATAAGCTCGACCAGCCTGGTAAAAGAGAAATAAGACAAAAAATAGGGATGCTATTTCAGGGATCGGCCCTCTTTGACTCTATGACCGTAGAAGAAAATGTGAGATTTCCCCTCGATATGTTTACAGATAAATCGGTGGAAGAAAAAAGAGACCGTGCAAATGCATGTCTTGCCAGGGTTAATATCCTAAATTCAAATAGCATGTTCCCCTCAGAGCTGTCTGGAGGCATGCAAAAAAGGGTAGCCATTGCCAGGGCCATTGCTCTTAACCCTGTATATCTTTTCTGTGATGAACCAAACTCGGGGCTCGACCCTAAAACTGCCATTCTTATCGATAACCTGATTGCTGATATTACCGAAGAGTTTAATATGACAACAATAGTCAACACTCATGATATGAACTCGGTAATGGAAATTGGCGAAAAAGTAGTGTTTATCAGTCGTGGTGCAAAACAATGGGAAGGAACAAAGGAAGATATACTTCACTCCGACTGTACACCGCTTAATGAGTTTGTGTTTGCAACCTCACTGGCCAAAAAGCTGAGAAGTGAGAAGTGAGAAGTTTGGAGTTTTGGATCCTTAGCGGAAGTCTCTTGTGCCCATATTCTTATCGCTGACTCTAGACGATTCCTTGCTTCCTGTTCTTTGCTCCTTGCCACTACTCTCGCTGGTGCGCCCTTCGCTCTTTGCCTTTTTCTCTTTGCCTTCCAGCTCTTCAAATTCAACATATTCACCCACATCCTTCGATACCTTTCGGGATTTATCCTTCGATCTTACCGTCTTATCCTCTTCTTTTGGGGGCGTCATAGAATCCCTTACCAGTTTCACCACAAGGTAAACCACCAGGGATATTAATAATACTCTGAATAATATTGCCATCTTCTCCTACTCCAGTAGCATCGGTTTATCAACTGCCTTCTGTTTCATCTTTCCAAATAAGAGGTTCACTCCAAAACGAACCGTCAGATAATCAACCCTGTTGGGTATGGAAAAGCCACCACCCTCAGAATCGGAAAACTTAACCCAGCTCAGGGGTAACTGATCGACAATAGAGTATAGCTGCACCGGACCCAGCCTGGCTGCAAATCCAAAGCCCAGGTTTGCGTAAGACCTGTTTACCATCGTATAGGTAAGCGACGAAGAAAATGCGTCACCTGCATAGAGAGTACCCGATAATGAAAGAGCCTGTGATATATGTCCCTCGTTAAAGGTAGTTCTTGAAAGAATGCCTACACCAAATAAATCGATAGGCCTGTACTGGGCACCCAGAAAAATCTTTGTAGGCAGACCCATATTAAACTTATTCTCTCCGTCAACCAGATGGAAGGAATTCTTAAGCGAATCGCCAAGGTTCTCAATCATGCTATCAAAATCTTCTTCACCTGCAATAACGTCGGTAAGGTCGAAAGCATCAAAAGAGAACTTATTGGTAGCTTCCAGGTTAAAGACATCACTCTTCCATCCAATAAAACCCAGGTCGACAATACTTGCCGACAGGCTCAGGTTAGGCAATAGCTGGTATTCGGCTCCGAAATCAAATGCCACCCCTGTATTTTTACTATTTAATAATATATCAAAAGGATTAATCTCGTCTCTGAGCTTTACCGAATCAATCATATTATCGGTATTGGTATAGAAGTCGACAGGTCCTGATACATTTAGTGCCAGATCGCTATGTATGGTATGCGAAAAATCATTACCTACATCTATATCCAATCTGCGGTTATCAATTGAGGCACCTGCCCCGCCAAATAATAGCTTCATCCTTCCGCCAACTCTCAGTTTATCATTAATATTTTTCGAGATACCAACGCTCGATTCCATATATTGCATTGCCTCAAATCCCAGTCCCGATAAGTCTATTGTAGACCCCAGAAAACTTTCATTGCCCTTCAGAACAAGGGTAAATAAATCTCTTGGTATATAGGCTGAGGTACTTACTTTCTGTGAAAGACTCAGATCAACATACCAGTCGTTGGAAATCGTAAAGCCCAGTCCAAATAACTGGATAGATGCATCCATATTTAACTTACCTGTTTTACCAAGGCTGTTAAGAAAGGCATCCAGGTCGTATTCTGGATGAAGAATGGTCATGCTTGAGTCTGTACCTGGTATAGGCTGGAGCATCTCCGTAAGCTTAAACATATTATTATTAATGCTCAGGTAGGTATTCGACAAAACAGGTAATCCAATATAGGTCTTTGACGATGGCCTGATTGCCGGGTTAGCCATATTAGCCTGCGGCACGCCGAGGTAATACATGGTCTGGCTAATCTGTGCCTCAATGGCTGTACTTACTGAAAGCAGCAGTAAGAGTATAAATATATATTTGCTTTTATTCATCATCTCCATTATTTAAATATTCATCAAATCCGGCCCTGACAACCAGTCCGGCCCTGAAATAGATACTGTAATCAGACATCAGTTTAACAGCCTGGCTGCTGCCCTCTGTAGTATTAAAGGTAAAATTGATTATCATTTTATCAGCCACATAAGAATCATCCTTAAAGTTATCTGTAAGAGCAATTATTGTTGACTTCTCACTCGGTGAAGTAACAACACCATTGATATCTACCGGTGCAGGATTGAAAAAATCACCCGTCTCAATTGCACTCATCACAGTTGAGCTGGCAGAATCATATAGTGTCATTGAAAACATTCCGCCAAGAGGAAAACCATTTTCAATAAACATCCTCAGCTCAAACTGATCAATAAAATCGAAGGGACTTTCACCATCATCATCAGGCAAAAGAAAGTTATCAATTGTATCAGACAGAACAAGGTTGTTCATCCAGAATTCCATCGGGATCTCAACTTCCATATCCGCCAGCAATCGGCTGTTGCTAAAAACAATATTTTCGCCAGCGCCTTCACCCAGCGGATTTGTTATAACTGATCCGCCAAAAATTATCTGATCAGGTAACATTGAAATAATATCTGGCAAATCAGAGTTATCTTTATCTATTACATATGTCGATTCGACTTCCCGTATATCAATTGTAGTAGGATATAAAAGCGTTTCGGCCTCCCTGTTTAGATCTACATCCGGCTCGCCCTCAATAATACCCCTGGCTTCGGTACTTATCTCAATCGGTATACCGAATGAGTTTCTGTAATGCATCCTAATTATCGGGTTGGCCAGGTAAAAAGCATTTGAATTACCCGCAAAGATCTCACCCAGATCAAGATCGATGGTATCATTCTCCTGTCCTTCGGTATGCATGCCAAAGTAACCTGTTAAATAGTCCCACCCCGGATCATCAACATCAATATCCACAACAATGCTACCCGGATCTTCAGTACCATCTCCCAGTGGAGTAACCATACCACTTAGCTTCATCCTGTTAAATGGCTGGCTTCCATCAAGAGTAAAATCGATAAAGCTATTATCTATATTAATGGTACCGCTTAAGGTCTGCCCCGGAGCAAGCTCAAAAGTTTCCTGCAAAGGATTGTCAAACTCGTCTGTTACGCTAGCAATTGTTATAAGATATGTCAGAGGAAAATCACAGGATGAGCTGATAGAATAAGAAATCGACCCGTTGGTAATCTGCATAGAGCTAAGCTCAATATCATCACCCGGATCAATATCAATATTCTCATCAATAATCTGGTTCTCATCAGCAAAAATAGCAAAGGTCTCTGATAGGTGTGCCTCAAAATAACCATCATATAAGTCATCAACAGTAAAATCGACTATCGAATCCTTATATACAAAGATCTTCATCAGGCCAGTCTCATCAAACAGTATTGTATCTCTCGGATCAAGTATAGTATCGCCGGGCTGAATAAGATCACCCAGGTTAACGTCACCCGAAAAAGCAATCACAAAAGCAGGATTAAGACTTACCCTGTCTGATATCTTGTCGGTATCGACTGTCATCTTGGTACATCCTGCAACCAGGATAACGGTCAAAATAAATAATAGTAGTTTTTTCATATCGATAAAAATTATCTTTTTAACTCATAGTTGTAAATAAAGCTGTCTCTCCCGCCAGTAATAAGGTTGAAGCTACTGCTCCCGCTAAGCTTGCCTACCGAGAATGGAGTGCTGCCGGCAAGTGGAAATCCTTTCAGGGTTTTTCCCCTGCTGTCTATTATATAAATATGCCCGCTTCCTGCGTCGACATATCCTATCTTTTTATCACTACTCCCGAACACAAGACTATAGGGACCGAGTATATTATCTGTTTCTGTAGATTCAACGAACATCCTGGCTCTGTTATTATCGAAAGTATATATTTTTCCCTTATCTATAAATATATATTCCCCCATCCCATCAGCATCAAAATCAAAGTGATCAAATATATGATCTTCTGTAAACTCACCCAGCTTAACAGTCTCCACATCTCCACTAAAAGAAATAAGCTTTACACTGCCATCTCTTGCCGACATCACCAGTCTCGGCGAACTTTCGCTTGTAAGGCTTAGCTCAGAATGAGCTGCTCTGGCAACTGCTTCCTTAACTTTTACCCTTTCGTCTCCCCGCCTGTCAAGTATATACATATTCTCATCATCGTTCACCACCAGGTAGTCTTTACCAGATACCCTGAAAAACTCAACTTCCGAGCTTACCTCACCATTTGTCTTAAACTGACTCCAGCCTTTAACAGTATTACCGCTTTTATCATAGAGATAAACCAGCCTGTCGTTACCACAAATAAACAACCTGTAGTCCTTATTATTCTCATAATCAAAAACTGCCAGTCCGTTAGTGGCCGGTGCTCTTAGTTTTACGGGATACCTCTCAACATAGTTACCATTTCTGTCGAGTAAATGCAGGCTATTCCTGGTTGCAAATAATATCTGATACTTTGAGTTCCTGTAATAATCAACCATAACAGGCTCGCCAACTATCTTTTCAGATAACCTGAGCTTCCACAAAATCCTACCGGCCGAGTTTATCAGATAAACATTATTATTAAGATCCTGGACAAATATTTCATTACGACCGGTATAATGATTTGTGAAAAACATGGGCTTGGAGTAAAGAACGGTATCCAGCAGACTCTCCCACTGAGCCGAAGCTTCTTCACTTATCTCGGGCTCTATCAGGAACGACAGGGTCGTGTAGATCATATCATTGCTGGGAGAAAGCTGCAAACCTACAGCCTGTACTTTTTTAAGTGAATTAATATATTTCTCCAGTCCTTCCACAATATCATCGTTTACCAGGTCAGGCATTATATCCAGTATCTTAGATGGTACAGCATAAAAATAATATGCCGACCGGCTCGGGAGGGTGCTTTCGAACTCCCTGTATGCAAGATCATTAGCCAATGTTCTGTTAAGTATATTATCATAGATAAATTTCGAAACAGATCCATGTCTCTCTCCCATGACAAGGTAGCCATCATAAAAGGTTGCATAACTACCATTATAATCAGTGCCAAAAGACCCGGCCAGTGCCTCAGGCAACCTGCCTTCGGGCAGCCTGTAAATGGTATAGCTGCTCTCATCATCGGGCTTATACTCTATCATATATTCATCCTTGCCCGATCCGGAGCGACTATAATAAGAATCAAGTTCCTCGGCAAAAGCTTTTTCGGTCGCATTCTGTCCCTTTAACTTAAAAACGATCATCTTGCTATAAGCATGATCCTCACCATTAACATTAAAGTACATCCTGGTTAGCTCGCCCTCAAGCTGGGATCTTACTATATCAGCCAGGTAGCGCGTAATATTCTCTATATCAGCCCGATTAGTGGATGGCCAGTCAGGCATACCTGTCAGAGCCTCAAACATTGCCACATTTGAAGGTATAAGCGAATAAGTATCAAAGCTGCCCGGAGAATAGTTTAAGAAAGTCGACAGTGTACTGGAACTATCGCCTGCCTCGATATAACCGGAGAGCGTAAGATTATTACTTTTAATATACAGGTCTGTCTCTGCACTTGAAGCAAGATCTCTGATCCTGCCAAGGGGCGAATCACCTCCACGTCCGGCCAGTGCTGCTATTTTCTGAAAATTATCAAAAACAAAGATCAGTTTATTATCGTTTCTTCCCGCTGCCGATAATACCTCCTGGAAACCCTCGGTGCTCCTTATATCGTGTATCTCCTCTGACTGTCGGATACCTGATTCGACAAGTATTCTGGATTTGCTTGCTATCAATACCCCCTTCACATAGGAGAGGTAAAAGGAAATGCTCTCCACATCCCTTGTTTCAACTTCAAACACATGGTAACCCTGGTACTCCTTTAAACCATAGCTCAGCCTGCTGTTAGAGCCAACTATATCACGTATATGCCTTTCTTTTATCTCCGGTGGAAGAGCCAGCGAATAGAATAGCTCTACCCTGTCCCTGCCCATCTGGTGAAAAGAGATCAGCACGGGTACTGAGCCAAAGAAGGCTCTTAAATCTTTAGTATGTACCAGAGAATCGAGTGACATAAGACCATTCCTGAAACTTTTTAAAGGATCTATTAGCTCCATTTCAGAAATAATATTATTGTCTGAAGCCAGCTCCTCCATAAGATCAGGAAGGTTTACTGCTTCAAGGATCACCCCTGCATCCATGGGAATCGTTTTGTAGGGACTGGCAATATATGCTTCTCTTTTTTGCTTAAGATAATAAGCCAGCACTGCCAGCGATCCAACAAGAATTACTATAAAAATAACCGTCCCTTTTTTTAACACTTTTTAACCCTGTTTTAGCTGTTAAACGACTTATAAAAGTAATAAAATATAATCATTTCTCTTTAACTTGCATGCAAAGCAAATACGGTGGTATGATTTTTGAATACTGCTGCCCAAAGAGGATTAGAGAGAATGCACAAACAAATTTTTGCTGGCCTGTTATTTATATTTTTCTGGCAATGTTTATCCGCTCAGAAAATTATTGTTATAGATGCTTCAGACCATAAGCCCGTTAAGGATGTAGCTGTTTACAACGATAATAAAACCAGGTTCGGATATACTGATCTTGCAGGTGAATTTAGTATAGATTCATTCGACGATGACGATTATCTTAATTTCCAGCATCCATCATACGAAAATATCAGGCTTACCAGGAAGGAAATAGAAGACAGCGACTATGTAGTATTTATGTTCTACCTGACCTTTGATATAGAAGAGTTTGTTGTTTCTGCCAATCGCTGGGAGCAGAGTACGATGGAGGTGCCGAATAAGATAGTACAGGTACGTAAGCCAGAAATAGACTTTGCAAATGCACAAACTGCAGCCGATCTGCTTGGCTCATCGGATGAAGTATATATACAAAAAAGTCAGCTGGGGGGAGGAAGCCCCATGATAAGAGGTTTTTCTACCAACAGGGTGCTTCTGGTTGTTGATGGTGTAAGAATGAATAATGCAATATTCAGGGAAGGTAATGTACAGAATGTTATTTCTCTTGATCCGAATATTATGGAATCGACCGAGATAATATTCGGCCCCGGAGCAGTTGTATATGGCAGCGATGCAATAGGTGGTGTAATGAATTTTAATTCGCGTAAAGCCCTCCTGTCGACCAGCGAGAAAACCAATGTTAAGGTTGAAGCTATGGGCAGGCGATCGACGGCCAATAATGAAACTACCGGTCATGTTAATTTTAATATAGGGGGTTCCAAAATTGCCTTCCTCTCAAGTGTAACATTATCTACTTTCGGTGACCTTAGGATGGGAAATACAAGGCATCCCGAATATACGCGTCCGCATTACCAGAAACAGGTCGATGGTGTCGATTCAATGTTTGTAAATACCGACCCCGATCTCCAGGTAGGCACAGCATATTCTCAGTATAACTTCACCGAGAAGCTACGCTTCCAGCCTAACGAAAGTCTCAATGTCGTATTTGCCAGTCATATAAGCAGGAGCTCCGATGTTCCGAGGTACGACAGGCTGATCGAGTATTCGGGTGATGTACTTAAATACGGCGACTGGTATTACGGTCCGCAAAAATGGATGATGAACAGTGTAAATGTTGACTGGAAGCCGGGCTCATTAATCTTCGATAAGATGAAGATGGTTGTGGCAAGACAGGACTTCGGTGAGAGCCGGCACGACAGGAAATTTGATAATCCCGTACTCAGGCAGCGCTATGAAAAAGTTATTGCCTACTCGGCCAATATAGATTTTGACAAGGCTCTCGGCAAAAATGAAATTTACTATGGAGCCGAAGCTGTAATTAATGATATTACATCGACAGGTAAAGAGTGGAATATCGACACTGAACTTGCATCGCCCACAGCAAGCAGATATCCCGATGGAGAGAATAAGTATTATACTATGGCTGCCTATGCAGGTTTTAACTTTGATATATCAAGTCGTTTATTTATAAATACAGGAGCACGCATTAATTATTCGGAGCTCCACTCCACTATAGTCGACAACTCCTTCTATAACTTCCCGTTTACCAAGATAGACCTGACTAACAGTGCTGTTACGGGCTCGGTCGGACTAGTATTCCTCCCCAACGAAAAAACAAAACTAAACCTGAATATATCTACCGGCTACAGGTCCCCAAATCTTGATGATGTAGGTAAGGTATTCGATTCAGAGCCCGGCAACGTTGTTGTACCAAATCCCGATCTGAACCCTGAATATGCATGGAATATAGATATAGGAATGTCAAAGGATCTCTTTCAAACTGTTAAACTGGACCTTGTGGCTTATGCTACTCTCCTTGAAAATGCGATGGTACGACGGGAATTTAGCTTTGACGGGCAGGACTCAATAATGTATAGTGGAGAAATGAGCAAGGTTCTTGCCATAGTAAATGGAGATAATGCAATGGTTTACGGAGCACATGCAGGCATAGAAGTAGCTCCATTAAAGAGCCTGAGGATTAAATCAACTCTTAATTACACCAAAGGAGAAGACCAGGATGGAACTCCTTTAAGGCATGTTTCTCCCCTCTATGGATCTACACACTTTGTTTATGAGAGCAAGAAATTCAAAGCCGACCTCTATGCTATCTACAATGGCGAAATAAAATACTCTGAGATGGCACCGTCGGAGCAGGATAAGCCTCTTATCTATGCCAGCGATGAAGATGGTAATCCCTATTCACCCTCATGGTATACCTTAAATCTTAAAACATCCTATCAGCTTGGCACCTTCGGGATATTAAATGCAGGTATAGAAAATATACTTAATCACAGGTACAGACCATACTCATCGGGTATCGTAGCATCAGGACGTAACTTTATTATATCACTAAGAGTTTTTATTTGAAGAGCAAAGAGGTAAGGGCAAAGAGGTAAGGGCTAAGAGGTAAGGGCTAAGGGCTGGATATTTCGAAGAAGCAATCTAAACCATTGCTTGGAGAGCAAGCATCTCAACTACTTTTTGCGCAGCAACAATCTCAAGCACATAGCAGCTCTGCTGCCATCTCAAACCTTTGCCCTGCGCCTTACGCCCCCTTTAGTGATATAAGTCATTGAAATAGGACCTGTATTGGTTTACTTTTACTGCTGTAAAGACAAAGACTTATAAAGGCAATACAATGAATCAGATTCCTGACCCGAATCCTTATCCCTGGAAAAAGGAGTATGAGGTAAACCACGAGATGTACGACGATCAGACTCATAAGTTTTTGGATATCATAAACCTTATGAAGGCCCTGGTAGCTAAGGGAGCAGATAGTTCTGCTATATCAGAAGTGTTTTACCAGCTGGTACACTACTTCGATAAATACCTTGTTCAAGAAGAGATCTATCTTAAAGAACTTGCTTACGACAGGCTGGAGAGACATATCAAAGTGCATCGTGAATTTGCCGACAGGATAATATCATTTCGTGAAAGCTTTGAAAAAGGCGAAACAGGCTTTGAAGCTGAAATGTACAGCTATCTTGAAAAGTTCTTCGATGATCATCTGATGATCGACAACCGTCGTGCTGCCAATTTTATAAAAGACTACAGGGATACTAAATAAGTCGCCTGCTGTGACTTTTATCGGTCAGTCTCATATTTTCCAGGTCACAATCCTCAATTAGTACCAGTCCCGGTGTCTTACCCTTTTCTATTGTACCCAGGTCATCAAGCTTAAGAGCCCTGGCCCCGTTTCTTGTTGCCCAGGTAATTAATTCAGGCAGGCCGATCGAAGAAAAATGTTTCTGAAGGATTTTTATCTCCTCGAGAAGATTTAAAGAGTTATTTGAGGCAAGGCTATCTGTGCCCAGTACTATCGTTGCCGAGTTTCTGAGCAGTTCGTCGACAGGAGGAAGGCTGTCTTCGATATAGATATTTGAACCTGGACAGAGGCACCAGTAAACACCGGGTCGTTCCTGTATTTTAACGATAATATCAGTATCAGCATAGGTATTATGTACAAGGATAATGTTGCCCTCGACCGGCAGGTAATTATTAAGAACAGAAAGGTGGTCTGGCACCCTGTCTTTAATATCGTCCCTGCTCATACCCATGCTTATGTACGATGCCATAATTTCACCATCAATATCTTCAAGCAGCTGCTTCTCCTGGGGAGATTCAAGAAAATGAATAGATGTAATATCGTTTCCCTTTATCAGAAACGACAGTTCTTTAAATAGTGTTTTAGATAGAGAATACGCTGAATGAGGAACAATATATGAGGGTGTGCTATAGGAATCAGCCTCCTCTTTGAGTGCAATAATATCCTCCATCCTCTTTGAGGCCTTAGAAGGGTCTATACCAAATACTTCAAGGAAATTAGTATACTTTATCGGGCTATTTTCTTTTATATCAAAACTTAAAGATGTATTGCAAATATCAGCCAGGGCTGAAGTGCCTGATTGGTAAAGGTCTCTGTCGGCATGCTGAATTGCCTTAAGGGCATCTTCACGGGAGGGGTTTCGTTTTTCTCTTATCTCGCCGATAAACTTTCCCAGTCCTGTCCCCCTGCTTATCAATCCCTTCATATCTGATAGCTCGATATGAGAGTGACAGTTAACAAAGCCGGGGACAATAATTCCGTTGTAGAAAGGAGTGGCAGATGTTTCTCTCAGACTACCACCGGTATCTATTAGCTCGGTTATTTTACCATTATCATCGCAGCTTACAATACCCCGTTTAAGTACTTCGCCTGTGCCGCTTATTATATATTGTGCGGAGAAACGCTTCATCTCGTATATATAGATGCACTGTCGGCAGGTTCGAATGCATTAAAAGACACTGTAATACTTGATATTGAAGAATGCATTTCCCAGTGACCCGACTGTGGAGTATAATCAATCAGCCTGCCTTTAATATGAGTAACATTGGTGTCGCTCAGTTCTTTGCTGATTTCGAGTCCGAACGATCTCGACGACTTCTCATAATAAACCGTGTCCCATCCTGACTTATTTCCCTCCTCAGTGTCATCGTCATACCAAAAATAAACATTGGTCCTCGGATCGAGGGTCTGATCGTCCGTAAAAATTGTGAGTCGTGCCTTTATAAGGTAGCTTCCCAATCCCTGTGATGGTATTGAAAATTCTATTGGATTAGCCGTTCCGTCATCCGGCATCCTGAAAGATTCTTTTTCTTCCCACAGGTTTTTATTCCTTGGATTTTTAACACCCCTGTCCTGGATATTCTTTGCAAGCATACCTGAGAGGACGGCCAGCACATTATCATATATCTCCTCATATTTACGGGGCTCGGCCTTAAAGTAGTATTCTATATTCTCCTCAAATTCAGGCATGGTATACCCATGTTTCTCAATAACCCTCATATAATTTTCTGTAGAGTCGTTAAGCGAAAAATCCCTTTTTACTGTCGGGCTGGTAAGCACACCATCGGTAATATAGAGATCGAGAAGTATCTTTGTCATATCCTCCTGATTTATCATCACTTCTGGTTTATTATTACTTTTACAGCCGGCAATAATAAGTAGAGCAATAAGAGGTAACAATAAATATTTTAAGCCTTTTCTCATCATTTTAAAAACTATTTTGCCCTCACCTCATTGTTAAGGTAACGTTTCGACATAAACCTTACCGGGTACCATGCAGCCCAGAATCCTATCAGCAGCACTGTTCCCAGGACAAGCAGGAAGTCGTTTATTCTCATAATTACAGGATAGGTATCAATAATAAGCGTATCGCCACCCAGTTTTAATAAAGCCATAATGTATCTGCAACCAGCATATAAAAGCGCCAAGAAATAAACCGGATAAAGCACCTATAATTGATATCATCCATCCCTCGAAAATAAAAATCTTTTTTATAAGCTTATTATCAGCTCCAAGCGATTTCAATATTTCAATATCGTGTTCCTTCTCAATTATCAACATTGTCAGCGAGCCAATCACATTAAAGGATGCTATTAGAAGTATAAACGATAGTATCAGGAATATAGCAAGCCTTTCGGATCTCATCACCTTATAGAATATTTCCTGCTGCTGGTACTGGTTTTTTACAATAAAAGCAGGCCCGAAGAGCTTCTCTACGCTTGACTGTATTTCTTCAACCGAAGAGCTGCCATCAAATTTTACCTCAATAGACGATACTTCGGTATCATATTCGAGCAGTCGGCGCATAACCGTAATAGGAATAAAGATATACCTGGAGTCGAAATCCTGCTCCACCGAATAAATGCCAGAAGGAAATATCCACTCCCTGACAAAAGCATTGGTAAGGTCGGTATTTCTTACCTTACCTGTCCTCCTCGGAACATAAATATTTATCGGATCAAGGAAGTTAAGACCTATGCCCAGAATATTTGCGACACCCATACCCACCACAGCGTGTTCTCTGCCGCTCTCGGCTCTAAGTATAAACTCACCATCCCACATTGTACTATCCAGTCCTGTTATCTCACTGTAATCATCCTCCACCCCTTTTACAGTAGCTATATACTGTCTGTCGTCATACTTAAGAAGGGCATTTTCCTCCAGTACCAACGACCAGTCGGCAATACCCTCTATCTCTCCCAGGGCTAAGATCTTATCCTTATCAGGATTAAAAACCTTACCCTCGCTTATTCGTATCTCGAGGTCAGGATCGAAGGTTCCGAAGATTGACTTTACCATATCTTCAAGACCATTAAAGACCGACAGGATTATTATAAGTGCCATAGTGCCAACCATCACGCCTGCCACCGATATAGCTGAAATAATATTTATAGCATTCCTGGACTTTTTCGCGAAAAGGTACCTGCGTGATATGTAGAGCGAAAGCTTCATTTCTTACTTATTAATCCTCTTTAATGGCAACTACCAGCAGACCTGTCCCTTCGGCATGACTCACTTTGGTATCAAGGTAGTTAAGAACCAGGGCCAGGGGCATTACAATAATATACCAGAAGGGCAGCAGCACGGCAAATAGCCATGAAGCATTCAGCAATAATATTGGTATCTTCATTGATAAACGCCAGGATATCTTACCCGGTCTCCCATAAGTATATGATGCCATTACCTTACTAAACCCGGCCTCCTTAAGTTTATTGTTTATTTCCTCAATCCCGTAACCATCTCTTACATGCTCATCGATAAACGACTCTTCATGCTCGTGATGCACATCAGACCCTCCTTTGTCGCTCGGGGTAGAAATAATTACACGGCCATTCCTTTTAAGTGATCTGTAGAAATTTTTTAATACGCTGATATCATCCTCAATATGCTCCATCACATCAACGGATAATACCATATCGTAACTTGCCTCCTCGATAAATTTTGTCAGGTCGGCATACTCAAATTTTACATTGTGCGCTTTAATCTTCGAGAAAAAAGACGAACAATCCTCAATCTGCTCCTGCTTTACATCAACACCCTTTATCTTCCAGCCGGCATTCATCCTATGCATCCTGTAGCTATACTGACCAAAGCCAGAGCCTGCGTCAAGGATGGCAACATCATCGCCGGCTACTGCGGCAAACTGTCTGATAGCCCTTTTAACATGCCAGGTACGGAGCAGAAGGATATCCAGGAGTCCGTAAAATAATTTTCTTAGCCAGGGAGCTCTGTTAACAAGCCTTCCTATTTTTCTTTTTACCGGGTCGTACTGCATTGGCTTATTCGCTGAGTAGTGATTCTATATTATCAATATAATCGAGGCTGTCGTCAAGGTAAAAGATCAGCTCGGGGACAAGCCTCAACTGGTTACGTACCAGCTTACCCAGTTCGTTCCTTATCGATGCCTTTGCACTGTTGATGCTCTCGAGCACAATATTATTATCGGTCGAAGGAAAGACGCTGAGATAGATTTTTGAAGTTCCCAGATCGGGACTTACACGCACAGTAGTAACTGTAATCATCTTTCCCGGGGCAATCACCGGGGTTTTCTGCCTGAGTATCTCGGCTATCTCTTTCTGGAGCAATCTTGATATCTTTTTCTGACGAGTTGATTCCATTGTCTGATTATTTGGTGCAAAGATAGATTATTAAGGTTAAAGACGAAAGACTGCAAATAGGTTTGAATGTTTAAAGGTTGAAGTAGTTGAAGTAGTTTAATAAAAATTCTAATTTTATAAGGTCTAACTGCAAAACCCTGGCAATATGTATCAATTTTCTTTTGAAAAACTAAAAGTATGGAATGAATCCAGGGCTTTAACAAAGTCCATTTATACACTGACCTATAGCTTCCCCAAAGAAGAACAGTTTTGTCTGAGTAACCAGATTAGAAGAGCGATTATTTCAGTATGCTCCAATATAGCAGAAGGAAGTGGAAGAAAATCTAGAAAGGAGCAAGCTCATTTCTATCAGATTTCATATTCAAGCCTGCTGGAGACCTTAAACCAACTTATTATTGCTAATGATCTCGGTTATATTGATGACCTTACGCTAGCAGGAATGAGAGAGAAAATAAGGCATATCTCATTAATGTTGAGCCGACTTCGATCCTCCCAAAGCTCTCAAACCACTTAAACTACTTAAACCACTTCAACCAGTTCCTTTTGATTTTAAACCAAAATCCACTACGTTTGCGATGAATAAATATTATTAAGATGGATACTGTAGTAAGCGGGATAAGGTCGACCGGTAATCTCCACCTGGGGAACTATTTTGGTATGGTTAAAAATGCTGTAAAGATGCAGCACGAAAATAAGAGCTATTTCTTTATAGCTGATTATCATTCTCTTACTACTCATCCCAATCCCGACGACCTGCATGCCAATATAAAGCAGGTACTGGCCGAATACCTTGCATGTGGTATCGACCCTGAGGTGGCAACACTATTTATACAGAGTGATGTGCCCGAGGTATGCGAGTTATATCTCCTTTTAAATATGAATGCTTATAAGGGAGAGCTTGAGCGGACTGCCTCCTTTAAGGAGAAGGTAAGAAAGAACCCTGATAATATAAATGCCGGTTTGCTTACCTATCCTGTTCTGATGGCAGCCGATATAATTATACATCGTGCCAATAAGGTGCCCGTGGGCAAGGACCAGGAGCAACACCTTGAGATAACCCGTCGTTTCGCAAGGAGATTTAACCAGATGTACAAGGTAGATTATTTCCCTGAGCCCGATGCATATAATTTTGGCTCACAGCTTATCAAGATACCCGGACTTGACGGTAGCGGAAAGATGGGTAAGAGTGAAGGAAATGGTGTTTACCTCTTCGACGAGCCAAAAGCAATCAGGAAGAAGGTTATGAGCGCCGTTACTGACGCCGGTCCTACAGCAATGAACCAGGAACCATCAGAGCCGGTTAAAAACCTTTTCTCAATAATGGAGGTCTTGTCAGACCCTTCTACACTTGAATTCTTTAAAGAGAAGCATGCTGCATGTGAGATACGCTATGGTGATCTGAAAAAACAACTGGCCGAAGATATTATAAAATTTACTACACCGGTGCGTGACAGGATTACTGAAATTCTGGCAGACCCTGACTACCTCAGAACAGTCGTCTCAAGAGGAGCCGAAAAAGCCCGCGAAAGCGCCAGCAAGACCGTAAAAGAAGTAAGGGAAATTATCGGCTACAGACCCTTCTAGCCCTCCTATGCTCATACTGGATCATGGTTAAGAAGTTTAAGGGTTTAGACTTTCTTATTGACTATTGCCTTCTGACTATCGACTCACCTCTCACCCCATCGCGTCCCATAAATAAAAAAGGGACGCTCTTGTTAGCGTCCCTGCCCTTTCTTGTAGAGGTATATATAAAGATTGCCTGTACAACAAAAAGAGCAAATAGCGTGCCAAAATACCCTATCTGCTCAAATATGTCTTCTTAACCTGGAGTAAGCTTTTTGTAAAAAGAAGAAGTGAAAGGCGGTTGCAAACCCTAACAACCAGACTGTCGAATGGAAATGAAAAATGGATGAGAATCCATATGGAAATAAACCTAACTTTTGTAAAGAACCATTAACCGCCTTTCAGCTATTATGAATATGGTCGGGGCCAGATTGACCATATTTAACTTCAGGTATAAAAGTACTATACCAGGAGCTGTCGGTCAATAATTTCTAAGTGATGTTCCTCAACGCAAAAAATAATCTGTATCATCCAAAAAAGATGATGCAGATCACTGGCTTATTCCTGCGCCCCGGGATTGCTAAAAATATTCCTGCTATTGCCTCCCCGCCACTCTGTTACCTGGCGTGTATTAACGTTATATCTGTCGCCCGAACGAAGCAGGAAGAACTTACCTCCATTATTAAGAGTCTGGGTGTTGTTGGGGTTTTCGGGCCATAGATTATAGTCATATATTGCAACAAAGCTTGCGCCGATAACTTCCATCTCGTTACCCTGCACCACAATACCTGTATTTTCGTCGAGACCTATACCCAGCAGATCGGGATAAGCATTAATAACTTCAAGCAGGTCGTGCTGCCTGTTTCTTACAAGCAGGTGCTGATCGATGGCCGATTTTGTAAGGTAGTTAAATCCTGTTGTATGATCGCCCATCATTATTGTATTTGAACGGGTATCTCCTCTGGCCAGGTAAGATCCCTGTATGGTGGCACCTGCCGAACTTCCTCCTATCACTCCACCCCTGTCGAGCACCTTCCTTATCTCTGTCTCGGTAATGGTACCTGCATAAGAATCTACTATACGCCACTGTCGGCCTCCACCAAACCATATACCCATAGCTCTCTTTATAGGTTCAACAAACTCCTCAGTTGCAGCAACTTCAGGATCGTAGGTATGTACGACACTTACATCTGTAGCCCCTCTCGCGGTAAGAAAGCGTGATGTTCTTACAGCATCAATCTCTTCGGCTCCCGATGCAGTGGGAATAATAACTATGGGAGCATCTGGTCCTCCTGCCAGCTCAATAAATCTATCAATTATTAGCGTGTCGCGCATTGCACCACCAACAATAACAAGGGAACCCTTTTCGGGACCAAAAGTACCGCCTGTATCGACGGGATCGGGATTAGTAGTGCAGGAATTTGTTATTAAGATTAAGGCTGAAGCCATAGCTAAGCCCAGGGTAAGTGACTTTTTCATACTTGCTTTTGATTTAAAAAAAACTAAGATAGTAAAAGATAGTTAATCGGCAGCGTTAATGGTTATTTTGCTGCTAACGCAGCGTTATTTGACTCACTAACGTTCGCAACGCGAACAACTAACCACTACCTATATCATTTGCCTGCTAGCTTAAAAATACTATTTTTGCCTCTCTATAAAATCCTTAATGAGTACTTTCCTTTTCGACAAAATAATTTTCGGACCCGTATACAGTCGCCGACTGGGTGTTTCACTTGGTATTAACCTTCTTCCGGTCAACAGAAAGATCTGTAATTTCGATTGCATCTACTGTGAGTGCGGACTAACACACACAGCAAATATAAGTAAAGAAGAGATGCCGGGAAGGGACCTTGTTAAGAACGCTCTGTTCCAGTCGCTGGAGGATATGGCTGCGAGCGACCAGGAGCCTGATGCGATAACATTTGCAGGTAACGGGGAGCCGACTATTCACCCAGAGATTGGAGGAATAATTGAAGATACCATCGAGGTAAAAAATATCTTCTTTCCAGACTCGGATGTTACCATGCTAAGCAACTCCACCACCATATTGGTGCCCGAAGTAAGAGAGGCACTGAAGAAGCTGGATAAATGCATACTAAAGCTTGACTCAGCCCTGGATGAAACGCTTAGTCTGCATAACAGGCCTGGTATCGAAGTAGATGCAGAAGGACTGATTAAGGCGCTGGCAGATCTCGATTTTGATATTATTATCCAGACCATGTTTATCAGGGGGACCATCGATTCAAAGGAAATTGATAATACCAGCGAAAAGGAAGTAGAGGCTCTATTAAAGGCCCTGAAAAGGATTAAACCTGTGGAAGTGCAGGTATATACCATTAGCAGAGACGCGCCCGAGGGATATAATATCAACAAGGTTGAGCCTGCTACACTGCATGAGATAGCAGAAAGAATAAATAAGCTGGGCATCAAGACACAGGTATCAGCCTGATATATAATAAGATCATGAAAAACATCCTGATTTGTCCGCTCAACTGGGGAAGAGGTCACGCTACCCGTGTGCGACATATAGCACAACTACTCCATCAGGATGGTCATAATGTTATTGTCGCTGCCTCCGAAGAGCTGCTTGATATTTTCGACGACAGTGTCTGCTCCGGCACACTGCCCTTCAGATCCATAAGGATACGATACTCATCCTTCCTTCCCCTCTGCTTAGCCATATTTATACAGTCGCCCCTCCTGCTTATACAGTTTCTTTCCGACCGATACAGGATAGCCAGGCTGGTAAAAAAATACAAGACAGATATTGTAATAAGCGATAATCGCTTCGGTGCATGGACGGGTCGAGCCTGGTCGGTATATATTACTCATCAGCTAACAATAAAAGTACCCGGCCCGACAAAGCTGCTTGCCGGCCTGATCTCAGGTTTACATCGCTATATTGCCCGACAATATGATGAGTGCTGGATACCTGATATAAAAGACGGTCTTGCCGGTGAGCTAACACTACACCCCGGAATGGATAATACCAGGTATATAGGTATACTGTCTATGCTTAAAACATGCGAGGCACAGGAACCGGTGGGACTAAAAGCAAAGGATTATTATGCCGTGATTATATCCGGACCGGAGCCGCAGCGGAGTGTTCTTGAGAAGCTGCTGATAAATAAGTTTTCGGACGATGATAATGCTTATCTTATTGCAGGAGGTAGGGGAAGTGATGGGGTGATGGAGTATGGGGGTGATGGAGTGATGGAGTATGGGGGTGATGGGGTGAATATAATGTATTACAGTAATCTGGGGCCGGGGGAGATAAAGTATATTCTCGCTTCTTCGAAGGGAGTAATATGCAGGGGTGGATACAGTACTCTAATGGATCTTGCGGTAATGGGGAGGGGAGCGCTGGTAATACCCACTCCGGGGCAGACAGAGCAGGAGTATCTTGCTGACTACCTCGATAAGAAGGGATGGATAGTAGCCTGCAAACAATCTGAAATCTCCGATATTGATCTTAAGCACATCCCACATCCCTCGGGCTTTGACGACCTTAATATTAAATCTGAAGTACTTCTGAGGGAGGCTCTTGATGCTTTAATCAGGAGATCATCATCACAAAAAAAACAGTAACAAAAGCCAGGATAAAACCTGTATAAACCTGGACGGGGCGGTGTGAACTAAGGTATAACCTTGCGCTCATTACCAGACCTGATATTAGGAGGAGGGGAATCAATATTATATAGAGCTCGGTTCGCATTCGCAGCGAGAGCACAACAGCAGTGGCAAGCAGGGCACCCATACCGGCAGCATGAACAGATATTTTCCAGAAGAAAGTTATTAGCAGGACCAGCACAGACATTATTGCCGCGGCCAGCATAAACGATTTTATTATTTGAGGTATCTGGTAGGAAAAAAAGATGATGGTGGTAACTATATACATTGTTGAGCCAAGGGCCAGCGGAAGTATTCTCTCGCTACGTACATCCATATGGTAAGAGCTGATAATATTTCTGAATTTTAACAGGGGCATCATGGCCAGAGGGATCACAGTCATATTAATAGCAGCAAGAAAGAACATTATCCTTTTTAGCTGGGCAGGCAGGTGGACCATAAAGGTGGGTGAGTAGAATATTATCAGTAATCCGTAGACCGGTATAAAGACCGGGTGGAAGATAAGCGATAATAAGGTAGATAGGAGCCTGTTATTTTTTTGCTTTACTCTTTCTGTCATTACAATTCTTTCCTGAGACGGGCAACCGGTATATTAAGCTGCTCCCTGTATTTTGCCACTGTACGTCTTGCTATCTGGTAGCCCTTTTCCTGCAATATTTCGGTCAGTTTCTCATCGGTAAGGGGTTTTTTCTTTTCTTCTTTGGCAAGACATTCCTGGAGTATCATCTTAATCTCACGTGTTGAAACCTCCTCGCCCGAATCGGTCTGCAGCCCTTCAGAGAAGAAATATTTTAGGGCAAACATTCCAAAATGAGTCTGTATATACTTGCTGTTGGCCACCCTTGAGATAGTAGATATATCAAGCCCGGTTGCTTCGGCTATATCCTTAAGTATCATCGGTCTGAGCTTTGTCTCGTCGCCATCAAAAAAATATTCCTGCTGGTAAGTCAGTATTGCTTCCATTGTTAACAGCAGGGTATTCTGTCTCTGTTTCATAGCATCTATAAACCACCTGGCCGAGTCGAGTTTTTGTTTTACAAAGGTAATAGCCTCTTTCTGGGTTTTTGTCTTCTCCTTATCGAGGCTATATGCTTCGAGCATCTCTGCATAAGTACGGCTTACCCTTAGGTCGGGAAGGTTACGGGCATTAAGATGAACTTCCAGTTCGTTCTCGTTTAGCTCCAAAATAAAATCAGGTACAATATGCTGATTGCTCTTATTAAGCGGATCGCTAAACGAGCCACCCGGTTTGGGGTTTAGTTTAAGGATCTCCTCCAGGGCATCCTTCAGGCCCTGATCGTCGATATTGAGCCTTGACTTAATCTTATCGTAGTGCTTCTTTGTAAACTCATCAAAGTACTTATCGAGTATTTCGTGGGCCAGGGCAACGAGCTCATCTTCGAGGTCCTTTCTCTCTATCTGTAGCAGCAGGCATTCCCTGAGTGATCGTGCTCCCACTCCTGCGGGGTCGAGATCCTGCACTATCTCGAGCACTTCTTCGAGTTCTTTTTCAGTAACCGAAATATTCTGGGTAAAAGCAATATCGTCAACAATATTATCGAGTTCTCTTCTGAGGTAACCATCCTCGTCGATATTACCAAGAATCTGCTCCACGAGTATTTTCTGCTTATCGTTTAATACACGCAGTCCAATCTGGCTTTCAAGATGTTCGTGAAAGGATGAGCCGGTAGAAAAGGGAATCTCGCTTTTACGCTCGCTCTCCTTGCTGTAGTTTCTTGTCTGCAGCCTGTAATCAGGGATATCCTCATCATTCAGGTAGTCGTCGAGTGAAAACTCATCCTGCTCCTTATCATCAAACTTATCCTCTTCCTGCTCCTGGTCTGTTGGCAGCTCATCGGCACCTTCTTCGAGGGCCGGATTTTCTTCGATCTCCTTCTTTATCCTTTGCTCAAGATGTATAGCAGGAATCTCCAGCAGCTTGATCATCTGAATCTGCTGTGGAGATAATTTTTGTAATAATTTCTGTTGTAATCTCTGCTTTAACATGCTCTAAATACCTGCCACAAATATACTCTAAAATTCGGCGCTTCTTGGTGTCCTTGGGAAAGGAATTACATCTCTAATATTACTCATGCCTGTCACAAAAAGAATCAGCCTTTCAAATCCCAGTCCGAAGCCACTATGTGGAGCTGTACCAAATCTCCTTGTATCGAGGTACCACCACATTTCTTCGTCGGGTATACCCATCTCATTTATCCTCTTCTGCAGCTTATCGAGGTCCTCTTCACGCTGCGATCCTCCAATTATTTCACCTATTCTCGGAAACAGCACATCGAGAGCCTTAACTGTCTTACCGTCATCGTTCTGTTTCATATAGAAGGCTTTTATCCCGACCGGGTAATCGGTCACCATAACAGGGCGCTTATAATGTTCCTCAACAAGGTATCTTTCATGTTCGGCCTGCAAATCTCTGCCCCATCCTACAGGAAATTCCCATTTCTTATCGGCAGCCATCAGCACATCCACAGCCTCGGTATAAGTAATACGGGCATAGTCATTATCGACTATAAACCTTAGTCTTTCAAGGAGGCCCTTATCGATCATATTATTCAGGAACTCCAGATCTTCCATGCAATTATCGAGGGCATAAGAAATAAGGTACTTTGTAAAATCTTCGGCCAGGTCCATATTATCCTTATTATCATAGAAGGCCATCTCCGGTTCGATCATCCAGAACTCGGCGAGGTGACGAGGAGTATTTGAGTTTTCTGCCCTGAAGGTCGGACCAAAGGTATATATCTCGCCCAGCGAGAGGGCACCCAGCTCACCTTCCAGCTGTCCGGATACAGTAAGGTTAGTTTCCTTCCCAAAGAAGTCGTTGCTATAATCGATCTTACCATCTTCGCCCCTTGGGGGCTTATCCATATCTAGGGTTGTAACCCTGAACATCTCACCGGCACCTTCGGCATCAGAGCCTGTAACGATTGGTGTATGCAGGTAATAAAAACCCTTATCATTAAAATACTTATGCACGGCATAGGCCATGGCATGTCTTATTCTGAATACAGCACCAAAGGTATTTGTCCTGAATCTCAGGTGAGCAATCTCCCTCAGAAACTCCATTGAGTGTCCCTTTTTCTGAAGAGGATAGATCTCTGGGTCGGCCTCACCATAAAGGATCAGCTCCTTTGCAACAATCTCCACCTTCTGTCCCTGTCCCTGTGAAGCCACAAGCTCCCCTTTTACTCCAATAGAGGCACCAGTGGTGATACCTTTAAGCAGGGCCTCATCAAAAGAAGCAATATCGACAACAACCTGGATATTATTGATCGTGGAACCATCATTAAGAGCAATAAAAGAAATGTTCTTATTTCCCCTTCTTGTCCTGACCCATCCCTTTGCCAGTACTTCACTTCCCGGCTCCGATGCCAGCAATACCTTTACTTTTTCCCGCTTCATAATAATCGTTCTTATAGTTATAAGCTACAAAAATAATCAAATGTTATAGATACAACTAGTTTAGAGGAGGGAATAATATGGCGTAGGGCAAAGGGCAAAGGGCGTAGGGAAAGAATGTTGAATTAAACAACAGCCCGCCGGAGGCGGGCTTTTCAACGGGAGGCCGGTTGAACGGGCCCTCTAGCCATACATAAACTGGGAGACCTTGGCGAAGTTAGACATGGGGTTAAGGCAGCACACGGGTATACCCGAGCTGTTAGCAATAATATACTGCTCCTGTGCACCCATCATATAGTCGGCCATATTAATATTCTTGGTAGTCATAATAAGAATAAGGTCGGCTTTAAGCTTTTCTGCAAACTCGATGGTCTGCTTGGCCAGGTTACCCTTGGGCAGGTCGTGAATCTTATATTCTATATTATTCTGTATAAGGTACTTAATAGCAAAGTTAAGATTAACATTTGTCTTTTTCAGCAGGCTCTTATCTGTAGTAACAGCCTTTAAGATATGCACTTTCGAGTCGAAGTACTTACCCATAAAGATGGCCATTTTAAGTTTTTCCTTGTTCTCCGACCTGAAGTCAACCGGAAAAACGAGATCGTGATACTTCTCCATATCCCTGGGAGCTTCCTGCACAACGATAAAAGGAATTTTTGAACCGGCGATAACCTTCAGGGCCCATGAGCCAGTAAGCTTCTGCATCCCTTTCAGTCCGTGCGTACCCATTACTACAAGGCTGGGTTCGGCATCGTTCACAAAATCACTTATAGCGGTAAATATAGTACCGGGCATCAATTTATAGTCGATGGGAACCCTGTGCTTTGCCTGTGCTTCCTCGGCTGCTAGCTTCAGTCTATCTTCTGCCTTTTTATATTCTGCTGTTTTAATGCCACGACTAACTATATGGAGTAGTACTATCGACGAATTTACCATCCTGGATATCTTTACAGCGTGCTGAAGTGCATTTTCGGCCACCTTTGTAAAGTCCCACGGAACAACTATTAAATCTTTTTCCTTGTCCATTGTCATTCTATTATGGTTAGTATGTAAAGTTACTAATTTTCCAATGAATTATAGCTCAGTAGGCCAGCTAAAATCATGCTACTTCATTCGTCCTTTTTGCAGGTGTAACAATATAGGTACTTATCACTGCAACGAGCAGGGCCACGATAAAAGTAAGCAATCTTGCCGGCACTCCCTTTTCGGTAAATGAGCTTACCATCGAAGGTAATTTTTCTTCAATCATATCATGCTCCCAATAGTTGCCCAGTGATGATCTGAGATTATTTTCAAAGTTCCCGGCACTGATATATTTCTGACCCATTATGTCTTCAAATATCTCCACATCGCCACCCTTCAAGACCTGCTGCCCGATGAGAAAGGACACCTTATCGTCTGTCACCCTGTAATGCTGCTCATAGCCACCACTTATCCAGAATACAGTAAAAAGCAATCCGAGAATAATTGTTGCCAGGGCAGCTCTGCCATGAAAACGTTTCCAGAAGAGCGAAAAAATAATCACAACAGAGAAGGTACAGCCAATACCGGCCCACACATAACTTACAAGAGTAAAAATAAGCCTTGATGGAGATACATAAGCTATAGCCAGAGCTATAACGGCCAGTGCTGCAGTAACTGCCCTTGATCGTCTGAGAGTTCTCTTTTTCTCCACATCATTATCTTCCCTTTTTAGGATGCCCTCCGACAGTTCTGTGGCCGACAGGATAAGGAGCGAATCGGCCGTAGATATCATGGCAGCAATAGCACCAGTAATAAGAATTGCGGCTATAGCAGGCGGGAAAAGTTTCAGTATAACACTGGGCATAACATATTCAGGATCGTCGAGACCGGCGGGACCGAAAATAGCTATCCCTATCCACCCGATCGACAGGGCACCAATATATGCGATAACCGTCCATATTATCCCAATATTCCTGGCCTTTTTAGCCTGCCTGGCATCCTTGATGGCCATAAACCTCATGCTTAGCTGGGGCTGACCGCCCAGGTAGCCAAAGAACCATGAGAAGCCCCCGGCAATAATCAGTCCGGCCCCAAAGCCTCTTGCTGCGCCTGTCATAGAAGTATAACCCGGACCGGCCGAGCTAAGAGCTTCGCCAATGGATGCGGCATATAGATCGGGATGATTGGCCAGGTAGATAACACCGGCTATGGGACCTACAATAAGGGTAACTATCATTACAATGGCCTGAATAACATCGGTATAGACCACCGAGCGGAAACCACCATAGATGGTATAGGGAACAATTATGGCGGCTGTAATAAACATCCCCAGTCGGGCATCGATATCGAACATTGTATGGAGGGTTTTGCCACCACCCAGAAACTGGGCACCCACATAAAAGAAGAAAAAGAACACTATGGTAAGGCTCCCTACTATCCTTATCTGCTTACCCGTCTCACCATGTTTCTTTGCTATATATTCGGTAAATGTTGTAACATTATATTTCTCGGCCTCATCCCTGAGTCGCCATGCCAGCACCGACCATGCACTTATTATACCAGCTACGCATCCTATGGCCGTCCACACCTCGGTCAGACCCATGGCATAAGCAGCGCCCGGCAATCCGAGCAGGGCCCATGACGATTCGCCCGTAGCCCTTTCCGACAGGGCCGCCACCCAGCCCGGTAAGGAACGACCTGCTATGGCATAGTCTTTACTGCTTTTTACTTTTCTACCCTGGTACATGCCCCACAGAATAAGCAGGCTCATGTAAATTACCATTACTATCAGAATCTGTAATTGATTATCCATAATTACCACTTACAAATTATTATTTCGGCTCCCGGTCTCCTGTTTCCGGTTTCCGAATATATAAATAATGTTCGAGTGGCAGAAGAGCACAGGACAATTTTCCGCTTTGTTCACTCTTCACCCTTAGCTCTTTTATTAAACCAAATAGCTATATTTGTGAAGCAGAAAATAAGCTTATCAACATGTCTATTATCGTCAATAACATCAGCAAATACTACGGCACTCAGGCTGCCCTGGACGATGTAAGTTTCACTATTGGAACCGGTGAGATAGTAGGATTTCTTGGTCCGAACGGGGCCGGTAAATCCACTATGATGAAGATTATCACTGGTTATTTACCTGCCTCATCGGGCAAGGTGCTTGTGGATGATATGGATATTACAGAGGACCCTATTGCTATAAAAAAGATGATAGGCTACCTGCCTGAGAACAATCCGCTTTACCCCGATATGTATGTTGTTGAGTACTTAAAATTTATTGCGGGGATATATAGATTGGGCAGGTCGACCGGACAGAGAATAAAAGATATTATAGGACTTACCGGGCTTGGGCCAGAGCAGCACAAGAAAATAGGTGAGTTATCGAAGGGTTACAGGCAGAGGGTCGGACTGGCACAGGCGCTTATTCACGACCCGGAGATACTGATACTTGATGAGCCCACAAGCGGACTGGATCCTAACCAGCTGGTTGAGATCAGGAATCTTATATCGACAGCGGGCAAAGAAAAAACTGTTATGTTATCGACACATATAATGCAAGAGGTTGAGGCGCTAGCCGACAGGCTAATAATTATTGATCATGGTAAGATAAGGGCCGACAACAGCAAGGCAGATATCTACTCCCACCTGGGCAGGCAGGTTACAACCATACAGGTAGAGTTCGACAGTGAAGTTAAGGAGGAAGCACTTAAGGAAATTAAGGGCAGCGGACAGATTAAAAAGATTACAGACAAGTTATGGCTGATTGAAGCAATCACACCAGAAGATATCAGGCCACATATATTTCGCTTTGCGGTTGAACGGGAGCTTACTGTACTTTCTATGCAGCAGCAGGAAAAATCCCTCGAAGAAGTCTTTCGCATCCTCACCACTTAGTACATCTTTCTTAAGCTTTTACTTTTTACTTCCTCTGCTCTTCATGACTCCTCGCTAAATATTCGGCCTACTTTTCCTCAATTCAAATCCATCTCTTTTACAATTTTTTTTTGTAATTTAGTTCACGTCTGCAATATATAACTAAAAACCTAAGCTAATGAAAAACCTGCTAGAGAGGTCCCTATTTGTCGTGACTTTAACGGCAATGATCCTATCCTTTTTTTACCGCAACACTGTACTGGATATAATATTCCTGCTTGGCAGTTTAAGCTATTTATGCTTTGGCTGGTATCTTATTAAGCCATTTGCGGGTAAGAAATTTGATCCCATATATTTTCTTGTTGGATATTTTATTTCAACGGCTCTTATGGGTTTTCTATTTATGTCCAGGGAGTATCCTCTTGACATGCTATTTATAAAGATTGGTAGTATAGAGCTCTTTGCCGGATTAGTGCTCTTACTTATTTTTCACAAAAACAGGAAATTCCTTTTTGAACCCGAGATCAAGACAGTCCTTTTTCTAATTGTGACCGTACTGAAGCTTTTCATATAAAATCACTTATCAGTAAAGCATAGAACAAGCCTAAAAGATATTGGCAAAAAATGAGCTCCTTCCCTATATACAAATCATCAACACACTCATTTAAACTAATAGGGAAATTAAGCAAGTTACATCACTATCTACTGATAATACTCTGGATTGTTACTGCTTTCCTGATGCCTGTTTTACTTGGTTTTCGATACTCAAATAAGCTGCGCTATATCTTCTTAATTGCCTTCCTGCTGGTATTTATTTCAATGGCAATTTATACTAAGTACATTAAAAGGAATATTGAAATAATAGGAGATTTAAGAATCACTAAATCATGTCTTATCAAATCGATTGGAGGGCTGGTAAAAAGATATTATTATGATGATATCGAGACCTTAGAGGTAAAGAAGCATCTTAGATCTGCTCTCGAACCATTAAGCAGTGATAGTAGTTCAAGCTATAGACTAAAGATATCCAGCAGAGATGGAGATGAAGAAATATTTATAGTATCAAGTCAGTCCGGTACGAATCCGCCAATAAAACTGCTTAGCTCATTAGCGACCCTTGAAAAGCTACTAAATGGTAAGCTTCGTATTATCCGATAACGCCCGAAGAGCTTACTAATGCTGTGGTGGAGTGGTTTTGTGTTGGGGTGATGGTGTAAATCCAGAGACCAAACCCAAAACGCTCGAAGAGCGTACGATGGGCCTCAAAGATTTTGAAGAAAAGTGAGCGAAGCTTTTACATTAGCGATGGCCAGAGCTAAGAAATGTTGTTTGAGCACGCCTCAGGCGTGTGAGTTGCTTTTCGGGGAATGTCAGAGCAAGCAAGCCTTCAAAATCTTTGTAGCCTTGACCTTTTTGGTACTTTTTGTGTCAAGACAAAAAGTACAGAAAGAAACCTGTAGCAAAAGAAGTAAAATAAATTTGTGAAAAATTTAGATTTTTCCTAAATTAGCTTTAGTCAATTCTGTAATAGTCATTTAGAACCTAAAACTTGAGTACTCTATGGTATGCTGTGTACCATTAATAGACTCTACGACAATTTTTGTCAGTAAAAATTTCGCTGCACGATCCTCAACCCTCGTGTCGGCTGTTGACGAATGTGGAATAGCGTCAACAAAGCGGTGCCGGACTACGGTCCGGTCACCGTTTCCCGTGTTAGAATTTGCTGTTAAACTAACCATATTACTAACTAAAATCTCGCTGTTATGAAAAAAATTTTACTTGTATTGTTCCTTTTGGGCTTATTTATTATCCCAAACTCATGTTCATCTTGAAGATTATGATCCAGTCACGAACGATTTTAATCTTTCTGAAGAATTAACCGTATTAAATTATACTGAAGAAATTTCTACATTATTTCTTAATATGGGTGTAAGTAGTATTAGTGTTGAAAAAATTGGAGAGACTCTAATTTACACAACCAAGACTGATAAAGAGTTTATTTTAAATGGTCAGATAATTAATCTGTCAGATTATGTTGTGATAGTCGAAAACAATAAAATGTTCCTTAACAATAATGAGGATCATGTTGTGTCATTATCAAATTCCTCTCCGTATATAATTACATCTGACTTTAAGGGGCCAATACATAAAATCAAAAAGAAGATTATAGATGAAGATTTAAGCATATTGCTGCTTTATCTTAATGAAATAACCTTACCCAAGAATACTATAAAGAAGATTCTTTTTACGTAAGAAGTAGAGAAATAGACAAGGGCTGCAGCTTCTGGGATACATATTATGTATACATGTTAGGCATTTCTGAAGACGTGGCCGATGATAGATTAGATGGAGAAATAACAGAATATGACCTATCTGAATGTACTAAAATTGGAGGTATTAATACAACCTGTATTTGGGGAGAACACTTTTGTATATCATCACAAGCATATTGTTGTAACTAAAACTTATAATTATGGGAGGAATGATTGGACCATTTGGAGTAATAATACTAGGAATTATTTACTTAATTCTGATTGTTACCGCTATTTATTTTATTCTTAAAGAAGAAACAAATCTGGCAAGAGCTATTTGGATTATTATTGTTTTAATCTTCCCTATTGTAGGGGCATTAATCTACATAGCAAAGCACTTCCTTAACCCAAAAGAATTAGGATTTGAGGAGAACCCTGAAAGTGTCCCTCCTGGCTATCATCATGTAGCCAGGACGGGCCTTTCTTTTGTGGTATAAGACATAGGTCGCAAGACTTAAGAATCTGTAACATGAAGAATCAAATATTAAAATATGTATTGGGTTTTATTGTTTTTGGTGTATGCCTTTTCTTCGGTATGTGGCTGATGGATATTATTTTCAACGACGAACCAGAACCTCTAAAACCCTATCTTTTGAAACTCGGCTTAAGCTCACTGATTACAACTATTCTCTTCTTCTATTTTATAAGGAGATCCACAAAAAAGAATAAAAATTCATGAACCCCGACTTAATAATTATTGCGGTCTTACTAGTTTTTCTGATCCAGAATATTATCAGTGAAAGGCAATATTATCTTGATAAGTCTTTTGCCATCTACGGCGTACTGTCAAATATCTTTCTGCTCCTGTTCCTTATTGCATTTTACTTCGGCAAAGAATTATATATGATTATATTATTTGTCCTTGGATTGGCTCCCGGCATTTATTTCCAGGTATTACAGTTCAGAAAAGATTCATCAGAATCATTTAAGAAAATTATTACTATTTCGATAATATACCTGCTTTGCATCTATGGAATAATAAAAATCTTACTCTAAGCTGCCATTCCTTTCCTGTATCCCAAAACCACAACGCTCGAAGAGCCTGCGATCGGCCTCAAAATATTTGGTTAATGGTGAACGCAACTTTGACATTAGCGTCGGCCAGAGCTAAGAAATGTTGTTTGAGCACGCCAAAGGCGTGGGAGTTGCATTTCGGGAAATGTCAAAGCAAGAGAACAATCAAATATTTTGAAGCCTTGACCTTTTTGGTTCTTTTTGTGTCAAGACAAAAAGTACAGAAAGAAACCTGTAGCAAAAGAAGTAAGAGAGTAAAATTGATTTTTAAAAGAAAATCCTTTCCTTTGTAGGGATTTTCGTGGAAAGATTTGAGCTGATTGCAACCACATGTAAAAAATGCTAAAACACAGTGCATCTGTATTACATACAATCAACTTTTTCCATCATTTATTGTTAAATTATAAATATTATAATAATGGCTTATTTATTTACCTCAGAGTCAGTCTCAGAAGGACACCCGGATAAGGTGGCTGACCAGATTTCAGATGCTATACTCGATAAAATATTAGCTTTTGACCCACAGGCGAAGGTAGCCTGCGAAACACTGGTAACAACCGGACAGGTTGTTGTTGCAGGGGAGATTAATACCAATACTTATGTCGACGTTCAAACAATAGCAAGAGAAGTAATTAACAGGATAGGTTATACCAAATCAGAGTATCGCTTCGATGGCGAATCATGTGGCGTGCTTAATGCTATCCATGAACAGTCTGCCGATATTAACCGTGGCGTAGTGCGCGAAAATCCTCTCGATCAGGGTGCTGGCGACCAGGGTATGATGTTCGGATATGCGTGTAACGAGACTGATAATTATATGCCCCTGGCTCTCGACCTTTCTCATAAACTGCTTATCGAGCTGGCTGCAATACGTCGCGAAGCAAAAGAAATGACTTACCTGCGCCCCGATTCAAAATCACAGGTAACTATAGAATACGATGATGATAATATGCCCTCTAAAGTTCATACTATCGTTGTTTCTACCCAGCATGATGAATTTGATAAGGACGACGAAAAGATGCTGGCACAAATTAAAAGTGATGTAAAAAACATCCTTATACCTAGAGTGGTTAAGCAGTTGCCGGCCAGGCTGCAGAAAATGTTTGAAAATGACTTTGTTCTGCATGTTAACCCAACTGGTAAGTTTGTAATAGGCGGTCCGCATGGAGATACTGGTCTGACAGGCAGAAAAATAATAGTCGACACCTATGGAGGTAAAGGTGCTCATGGCGGTGGTGCCTTCTCGGGTAAGGATCCATCAAAGGTCGACAGATCTGCTGCCTATGCAGCGCGTCATATCGCTAAAAACCTCGTTGCAGCAGGTTTTGCCAGCGAAGTATTGGTGCAACTGTCTTATGCAATAGGTGTGGCCGATCCTCTTAATGTCTATGTCAATACTTACGGCACTTCAAATGTTGATCTTAACGACGGACAGATAGCCGACAAGCTTCTCTCCATCTTCGACCTCAGACCGGCCGCAATAGAGAAAAGATTAAAGCTAAGGTTTCCTATCTATGAAGAAACTGCTGCCTATGGTCATATGGGAAGAAAGCCGGAGATGAAGACCAAGAAATATAGCTCCACCTACTGGGATGATACCTCAATAGAAGTTGAGCTCTTTACATGGGAGAAACTCGACTACGTTGATAGAATAAAGAAAGAATTTAACCTCTAAATCCCTTTCAAGGGGGTAGGCCTGCCACTTTAAGGCAGGTCTGGGGGATGTAAAACAATATTATTATGTCAGTCCTCGATAAAATAAACTCGGCTAAAAGACCTCTCTTTACCTTTGAGCTTCTTCCCCCTCTCAAAGGTCATAGCATTGATCGTATCTATCGTACCATAGATAGCTTAATGGAATACGAGCCTGCTTATATCAACTTTACCTCGCACAGGAACGAGGTTGTTCTTAAAGAGAGACCCGACGGACTTATCGAGAAAAGAACTGTTCGTAAAAGGCCTGGCACAGTGGCCCTGGCCGCCGCGGTGAGATATAAGTATAATGTTACCGTAGTGCCTCATGTGCTGTGTGGCGGATTCACAAAGGAAGAGACAGAAAATGTGCTTATCGATATGCACTTCCTGGGAATAAATGATGTGCTTGCCCTGCGTGGCGATCCTCCAAAAGGGAGCCGCTCATTCGTGCCCGAGGAAAATGGTCACAGATATAGCTCTGAGCTGATTAAACAGATAGCAGACATGAATAATGGCTCTTATCTTGATGATGTCGATAGCACTCCCACCTCATTTTGTATAGGTGTTGCCGCTTACCCCGAAAAACATATCGAGGCAGCCAATATAAAAGCCGACCTTAAACGACTAAAAGAAAAGGTAGATGCCGGGGGCGATTATATTGTTACCCAGATGTTCTTCGACAATAATAAGTACTACGACTTTGTAAAGATGGTACGCGAGATTGGAATAGATGTGCCGGTTATCCCGGGCATTAAACCAGTTGCTGCCCTGAACGATATTAACCTGCTCCCGCAGACTTTTAATATTGATCTGCCCGACGAGCTTGTTAAGGAACTCTCAAAATGCAAGACTAACGAACAGGCCCACGAAGTTGGTATCGAATGGACAACAATGCAATCAAAAGACCTGCTAAAAAATAAGGTCCCTGGCATTCATTACTATACCCTTGGCGCCTCCGATAATATCTCAAGAATAGTCAGGGCTTCATATTAGTTGTCATCCCGAAGACTAATAGTTGTCATCCCGAAGACTAATAGTTGTCATCCCGAAGAATTGAGGGATCTATAACTTTCTTAAAGTACAGATTCCTCCTCCCATAGGTCGTCGGAATGAAACCTAACTAAAGCGGGTTTTCTGGAGCATGTACATTTTTGAATACTGCCCTCCTAATTTCATAAGCTCGTCATGCGACCCCAGCTCACTTATCTTTCCATTCTCCAGCAGAGCTATCCTGTCTGCGATTGATACGTTGGAGAACCGGTGACTGATCAACAAAGTTGTCCTGCCTGCTGCTATATTCTTAAAGCGATTAAAAAGCTCATACTCTGACTCCGCATCAAGGGCCGAAGCCGGCTCATCCAGGACAAGTATGTCTGATTGCCGGTACAGTGCCCTGGCCAGTGCTATCTTCTGCCACTCTCCCCAGCTCAGCTCACGACTATCATCAAACAGTCTGCCTATAACTGTGTCGTAACTCCTTGGTAATGTTTCAATAAATGTTTTTATCCCTGCCATCTCTGCCGATGATTCCAGCCTCTTCCTGTCGTCTCTGTTATTAATATCTCCTGCAGCAATATTCTCACCTGCACTCATATTGTAAAGCATAAAATCCTGGAATAAGACCGAAAACATCCTTCTGTACTCAAGTGGATCAATATTCTTAATATCCTTCCCGTCTATCTTTATCTTTCCATCAGTAGGATCATACAGCCTGCAGAGCAGTCGTGCAAGGGTTGTCTTGCCTGCCCCGTTTGCTCCCACCAGGGCAAGCGTCTCTCCCTTTCTGAGATCAAGATCCAGATCGCATAAAACATTTCCTCCGGCTCCGGGATATCTAAAACACAGCTTATCAAATTCTATTGCTCCTGTCAGTGAACTGATTTTAGCAACAGGTTCAACAGCAATAAGCTTTTCCTCCAGGTTTAGAAACTCAAACACATCCGACACAAAGAGGTTATCCTCGTATAGTCCGGCCAGCGAACCAAGCATCTGCTTCAGGAAGCTCATACCCATTCTAAAGGCAAGGAGGTACATGGCCAGATCGCCAAGCGATATCCACGAGCCAATAGTCTGGTTTACTATATACCATATGGCGACAAGCACAGCCACAGCCTTAAAGAGGCCTGATACCAGCTCAATCGTCGATCTCTTTCTTATTATCTTTATCTCTTCGGTCTGCTGTTGATCAAAATGTTTTTTAAATATGCCAGAGAAATACTCTCCCAGGCCAAATAGCCTGAGCTCACGCGAGGGACGATCGCCGGTAATCAGCCAGTTAAAGTAAGCAGCCTTGCGGGCAGTGGGCGACTGCTCCTTCTTAAAGTTATACAATACGTCAGAGAAATGAATCCTCAGCCAAATACCCGGTATATTGGCCACAATGAGCAGGGCCAGCAGCCATATATTCAGGAAGCTAAGTAGACCTGCCATCAGTAATAAGGATATACCGCTCCTGAGCAATCCTGTGATATTGGCAACTATTGACGAAGGACGATATGGTGCTTCACGGGATGCTCTCGATAGGGTATCATAATATTCAGGGTTCTCAAAGTGTAGAAGATCAAGCGATATTGACTTACTGTGAATCAGCCCGAACATATATGACTCAACCCTGTATGACTGTTTTTTCCTTACTATATTAATAAGCGACTGTATGCTCTCTTCAAGGAAATACAGCACTGCAATGGCAACAGCCATATATATAGCCATCCTTGCACTGTCGAAAGATCCTGTCTCGGCAGCCACTGTAACAACATCTATAAGCTTCTTTATCGACCATATTAATGCCAGCGGCAGAATACTCGCAAAGAGAGAAAGAAGGATAAGCAACCACGTATGGTTCCGGGACGCGGTAAATACCATCCCTATAGCCCTGCGAAATAATTTAAGACTGGATTTCATGAGGCTTAAGATACAAAAAAGAATTGTGTTGGGGTAGTTTGGTGCTGGTGTGTTGGGGTAGATACTTGCAATTAATTTAGTATATTTATATCTGTCTCGTTAAATCTTATTTATTATGTCACTAGCTACTACACACAGGGATCTGGATGTGTACAAACTATCTTTTGATAGTGCTATGGAATTATTCAGAATATCAAAGCAATTCCCGAAAGAAGAAACCTATTCACTTACTGATCAGATCAGGCGAAGCTCCAGATCGGTATCTGCTAATATTGCTGAAGGTTTCAGAAAAAGGAGATATGAAAAAGTATTTGTATTAAAGCTTACCGACTCCGAAAGCGAAGCTGCCGAAACACAAGTTTGGTTAGAATTTGCGTATAAATGCGGATATATCGACAAAGATCTTTATGAAAGATATTACCAATCTTATGATAGAATAATTGGTAAAATAATTAGAATGATAACTGATTCCGGCAAATGGTGTATTTCTTAATAGGCAATTTCGTTTCTATCCAGGGACTTACACCCCTCCACCCCGAAACAAAACCACTCCAACACAGTAATAAGATGTACGCTATTTTATTCCTATAATTTTGAGTAATCTCCTGAATTTCGCCATCACCCACACTCTCCTGCTATTTAAGCTGTAGCTCCTCTCCCTTATAAATACCTTCCTTGCCGGCTCTTCCTTCCCCCGCTTAGTTTCAATAAGAACGACCTTGCCTGCAATATCCTCAAAGGCAACAGGTCGGTCTGAGCTTAAGGTGCTGTCGCCTCGAGTAATAAAGAACCACTGATCATCAGTTCTGTATTTATGTGTAACACGATGAACAACCATATCATCTTCTCTTTCCCAGGCAATGATATCGCCAATAAGTAATTCATCGGGCTCTTTGAGTGACTTTACATGAAGAATGCTGCCGGCCCTGATCGATGGGTACATGCTTCTGCCTCCGGCCCTCATGCGAACCATCTTACCTTCTCCCAGCAGGCCTGATGCTAAATCCTTTAATGCTTTTTTATCCTGTTCAACGACTGTCATTTCTTACAAAATCAACTGTGCTTTTATCAGGGACAAATTCAAGTGTCCTTATATCAACTACCTCTGTCATAGCCTGTATTGCTGTGGTAAGCTTACCAATCAGGTCAGCATTCCAGTGATGCTGAATACAGTTCTTCATTACCGAGGTAAGCGACTCAACACTCCCCAGGGATGACGACCTGTTTACAGAACCATGATCTATGGAATAGATCCTTTCCAGCTCACAGTAGTTACTCCTCTCCATCTCATAAACAGGAGTATTATACATTATATATTTCCCATTTATACATCTTATAATAAGCCTGTCATCGTGTATTACCGCAGCACCTGCTTCATCAAATAGCCTGGCCATGGTTGTCTTTCCCTTGCCTGACTGACCGGTAAAGAGAAAACCGCGACCGTCATATTCAATCCCCGAGGCATGAATAAATATATCTCCGTTTAATGCTGTGATATAATAAAGTAATAATCCGTCGAGGGGATAGGCAATTGGATTAATGGTCTTATCCATAGTATCAACAATAATATCCCAGCTTTTCTCGCCCGGCCTTATTATTATCATAGCCTCATTAATAGTATCTGAAAGGGGCATTGTGGTATGAACAAGGATATAATCGCCATGCTTATAGACCATCCAGAACTTGTCGCTCTTCTTTACCTGCACCCCGTTAATCTCTTCTACATAGGGTGACTTAAACACAAGCTCAGCTTCGGGAGGTAATTTTACTGCACCCCGCATCACATTAATCGCTATATCAAAGTCAGGACTCTCAGTAATAAAGGATTTCTGCGATGAAGAAGGCTTAAGATCAAGACCAGGGTTTTTCGACTGGAACATAATCTTATACTCTGCTATATCGAGGGTATATGATATCATACTGAAACAATTTTATGCTCCATCAGGTCATTTACCAGTTCAACTACATCATCCAGGGCTGTGTCAATATCTGTTTCATACTCACCCGACACCACCCTGGCTATATCCTCAAGCGTCATCTTACCGTCAATATTATCCCATATAAATGCTGCTGTCGCATTCATGGTATAAACAGCCTCCATATTAGCTACATTGTCGGTAATTGGCACAAGGATATATTCATCACCCGACTTGCGGGCAACTATCCTGGGATTCTTTTTTATCACAGTATTAGCCTCCATAAACCAAAGATAGAATTTTATTAGCTCACAGCGAGCCTTAAAAAATTTAAAATAAGTTGAAATGTCTTCTCTTATGGAGACAATCGTTTAAACCTTTTCCTTAGTCTTTTCGTACCTTTGCAGAAATACAATTAGAATGACAAAACATAAACACAGAAAAACACCCTCTTCAAAAGAACTCTCTAAACCTCAATTATCTAAGCTTATCAGTAAAATATTTGAGAGCGATCCCGGCAGGGTAATGAACTATAAGCAGGTTGCTGCAAGGTTGCAGATATCCGACCCCCACCTGCGCCGCCAGGTCAACGAGGTGCTGAAGGACTTACAGAAGCTGGGATTTATAAAAGAGATACAGCCCGGCAGGTATAAGATGAAGCAGCAGGGCGCACAGATAAGCGGCTCGGTCGACATGACCAGGATGGGATATGGCTTTATTATAACCGATGATATAGAAGAAGACGTTTTTGTTTCCAACAGAAACCTTAATACAGCCCTCCATGGTGATAAGGTTAAGGTAAGGCTGCTGGTCCGCAGGAAAGGTAACCGTCCCGAAGGTGAGGTAATGGAAATAATCGAAAGAGCCAGGGAAACCTTTGTGGGTACTGTTGAGGTAATGCCACAGTTTGCCTTCCTTATACCCGACACAAAAGGGATGCCCTTCGACCTGTTTATTCCTAAGGATAAACTTAAAGGAGCCAGGCAGGGCGAAAAAGCTGTGGCCAGAATTGTTGAGTGGGACAGGCGCCAGAAAAACCCGGTTGCCGAGATAGTGCAGGTGCTTGGTAAGCCTGGCGAACACGAGACAGAGATCCATGCCATACTTGCTGAGTTTGAACTACCCAACCTCTTCGATCCTGAGGTTGAAAAGGCTGCCAAAAATATAGATAAATCAATAAGTAAGGATGTGCTGTCCAGTCGTCGCGACTTCAGGTCGGTGCCCACATTTACTATCGACCCGGCCGATGCCAAGGACTTTGATGATGCCCTGTCGCTGAAAAAGATGGATAATGGTATCTATGAGATAGGCATACATATAGCCGACGTAACTCACTATGTTAAAACGGATTCCATTCTCGATAAGGAAGCTATCAGAAGAGGTACATCTGTCTACCTTGTAGATCGTGTGGTACCCATGCTGCCCGAGGCTCTTTCAAATAATGTATGCTCTCTTAATCCCAATGAGGATAAACTTACCTACTCGGCCGTTTTTGAGATGAACGAAAAAGCCGAGGTACTGAGCGAGTGGTTTGGTCGTACCATAATTAATTCAGATCAGCGCTTCTCCTACCAGGATGCACAAAAGATTATCGATGGTGGTGAAGGCCCTATGAAGGACGACCTCCTGCTGCTACATGACCTGGCTCAAAAATTAAGGTCGGGCCGCTTTGATACGGGAGCCTTCTCGTTTGAGCGTACCGAGGTGCAGTTTGAGCTCGATGAAAAAGGATATCCTGTAAGTATCCGGTTCAGGGAGACAGGCACCGCCAACCAGCTGGTAGAAGAGTTTATGCTGCTGGCCAATAAAAAGGTGGCCGAGCTGATTGGTAAAAAGATTGGCAAGGAAAAACCAAAGACCTTTGTATACAGGATCCACGATAAACCCAATCCTGATAAAATCAGCTCTTTCAGTAGCTTTATAAAGCGCTTTGGCTATAAACTGGATGGTACAACAGATAATTCGCTTTCACTATCGCTTAATAAACTGATCAAAGAAGTAAGGGGAAAGAAAGAACAGAATATGATCGAGACACTTGCCCTCAGATCAATGGCCAAGGCTGTTTACTCAACAGATAATATCGGTCACTACGGACTATCATTTAAATACTACACTCACTTTACATCTCCTATCAGGCGCTATCCCGATATGATGGTGCACAGGCTGCTTACGGCCTACCTTAACGGAGAAAAATCGAAGGACAGAGAAAAGTATGAAAGTCTGTGTGAGAGCTCATCAAAGAGAGAACGACTGGCTGTTGAAGCAGAAAGGGCTTCAATAAAATATAAGCAGGTTGAGTTTATGAAGGATAAGATGGGCATTGCTTTCGAAGGAGTTATATCAGGCGTCACCGACTGGGGCATCTACGTGGAGATTATCGAAAACCATTGCGAAGGAATGATACATATCCGCGAGCTGGATGATGACTTCTATGAATACGATGAGGATAATTACTGTATAAGAGGGCGTAATTCAGGAAAGGAATATACACTTGGTGATACAGTAAGTGTTGAAGTTGTAAAAGCAGACCTGGAAAAGAAACAACTGGATTTTGTGCTTATAGATAAATAAATTTGAAGAAGATCATAGAATGAACCCTGCTCTTAGAAAAGTGCTTTTTCTTTTTTCTCTTTTGATAGGGATATCATATGGCGCAGTGTCGCAGGATTGGAAAACATATCCCCTGGCACCGGCAGGAAGCCTTGTAGTTTTTCCTCAGGACGAAGGCTGGCATAGCAACGAACCGGTAGAATGGTGGTATGTAAGCGGTCATTTAACTGGTGAAACAACTGGTTCAGATTATAGCTTTATGCTAAGCTACTTTTATTATCCTGCCTACTCATTTGACGGATTCAGGATACTGAATATAAGTAACGACGATAATGACTTTTTCTATTCCAATACCCAGGCCGTTAACTATAATATTTGTGCAACAGATAGTTTGAATCTTGAGGTAAGCGTGCTCGGAAGCGGTACGGAGATATTCAAAAACATAACAGGCCAGGATGGTAAGGCCTTGCCCTTTGAATATGAGCTATCTACAAGCCCTGGCACGGCATCACTATCTCTTTCTCTTGATGCTATCAAACCTCCTCTTATTCTTGCCGATAGTGGTTACCTCTACCAGGGTTCAAACGCATATACATTTTATTATTCCCTTCCAAAGGTTCTTGCTGAAGGTAGTATACAGGCAGATGGAATAACTGAAAACGTAAGCGGAACAGCATGGATAGACAGGCAGTACGGAAGCTTTAACCCTTCTACCGGACAGGAATATGAATGGTTCTGTATACAACTTTCAAATGATGTTGAATTGAACGTGTATAATTTTTTCACAGATGATAGCCAGATCCCGGATGACCTAAAATACAGACTGCTGGCTGCCTCTGTTGATGAACAAAACCAGTATACAACTTCTGAGCTTACAATAGAAAGGCTGAAATATAAATATATGAGTGATTTCCAGAGATGCTATTCACAGGCATGGAGAATAACTTCTCCGATCAATAACCTGGATATTACACTTACCACCATAAAAAAAACTACTGAAGTATTTCTTCCTTTTCGCTTTTACGAGGGTGCTCTGGAAGTCGATGGATACTATAACGGGACGGCAGTTACAGGAAAGGGCTTTGCCGAGCTTCTTCATTCATACGAAAAACCTCTTATTTCAGTAATCGATACAGCAGGTGTTTCAGGCAATGATTACACTGTAAGCTGGAAGATAGATAACCCGGATGATGGAAATCCCCTGCTCTATGACCTGTATTACAGCCAGGGAGATTCCCTGTCGTATCAGTCCATAATTCAGGCAATAAGTGACACTTCCTATGTGTGGAATACATCTGTACTGGGCGAAGGGAGTGCGGTCTGGTTAAAGGTAAGAGCTTATTCAATTGATAGTACCCTGTCTACAGCAGCTTCAACAAAGCTGGGTACTGAGCTTGTATCTGCACCTCTTATAGAGCCGGAACCCGATATTATAATATACCCTAACCCATCAAGCGGCTTGCTTACGATTGAGGGCTCCGATATACAAGATTTAATGCTTATTGACTCTTCAGGGAGATTATTAAAATCCTTTGTTAGGGTCAGCTTACCTCTTACACTCGATCTTGAATACCTGTCTAAGGGTGTTTACTACATCAAAATACGTACATCCAAAAATCAATATACAAGGACGGTGATACTTAAATAATTGTAGGCTAACGACTAAGGGCAAACGGCGAAAGACAAACGGCTTCTGTCATTCCGACTTGCCCTGAGTTTATCGAAGGGCGGAGGAATCTATAAGCTGTTGAAAAAGTTGAAACCGGTATCTCAACCTTTCAGGTCTTCTTCTATCAGGGCAAGCAACTTATCAACTGCCTCCTCTTCGGGTACCAGCTTATATATTTCTTCCTGCCTCCTGAAAATAGATACCTTTCCCACTCCGCTTCCAACATATCCATAATCCGCATCCGCCATTTCTCCCGGACCATTAACTATACAGCCCATAATGGCTATCTTCAGTCCCTTAAGGTGCGATGTTGCTTTCTTTACCCTGGCAACTGCTTCTTCAAGATTAAATTTTGTTCGTCCGCAGGTCGGACACGATATATAGTCGTTACGGGTAATCTTTATTCGTGCTGCCTGTAATATTCCATCCCTTACCGACTCAATCTTCTCCGTAGCGATGCTCCCCCTGTTACGTATATGCAGATCATCAACACTCCTGGGTATCATCACCTGAGATGAGTCAACCGCAGCCCTGATGGTCAGTTCTTCAATATCATCAATTTGATAATTTAGCCAGTATGCCTTACTGTTTCCTGTGTAGCTTCTGTCAGGCTCATTATCTCCCACAGCCTCCCTGTAATGACGGGCATACTCAACAATCTTTTTTGCCACAGGCAGTTCTGCCTCGGGTGCTTCCGATAATGATACTCTTATAGTATCGCCTATACCCTTTATCAGCAGGTTACCAATACCCAGTGCCGACCTTATCCTTCCGTCTTCGCCCTCGCCGGCCTCAGTCACACCCAGGTGAAGCGGATATTTATGTCCACCATCCTGCATCATCTTTACAAGAAGCTCGGTAGACTCGACCATTACCAGTGAGCTCGACGATTTCATTGAAAGCACCAGGTTACTGAAGTCCTCCGCCTCAAAGATCCTGATAAACTCCATGGCCGACTCAGCCATGCCCAGGGGTGTATTACCATACCTGGTCATTATACGATCCGACAGCGAGCCATGATTTACACCTATCCTTACAGCTGTCTCAAACTCATTACACTTTTTTATAAGAGGCATAAGCCTTTCATGGATCCTCTCAATCTCTTCGGAGTACTCCTTATCGGTATATTCTACCTTTGAGAATGAAGCTCTCTTATCAGCATAGTTACCCGGGTTAATCCTTACCTTATGAGCTATTCCTGCAGCATATACTGCTACCTCGGGATTAAAATGTACATCGGCTATTATCGGTGTTAACATCCCTGCTTTACGAAGCTCCTTCTTAATATTAATAAGGTTATCCACCTGCTTCATTCCCTGGGTAGTAAAACGAACCATCTCTCCCCCTGCCTCGATTATCCTTATAGCCTGCTCAACGCTCGCACGGGTATCGAGAGTGTCGGTGTTGGTCATAGACTGCAGTCGCACCGGGTTTGCTCCACCCAGCTGCAGGGTACCAACTGTTATTTCTTGTGAGTGCCAGGTCATTGATCTCTTATTTCTACCTCTCCCAGGTAGCTCCGTCCCTGGTGTCCTTAATTGTTATACCATGAGCACTAAGCTCATCCCTTAAACGATCGGCTGTCGACCAATCCTTATTAAGCTTTGCAGCATGTCTTTCCTTAATCATCTCTTCAATCTCTTTATCAGATATACCGGTAAGATCCTTTTGTTCTTCCTCCTCAGTAAAACCCAGGATATCCATAACATAAAGCTTATAGATCCTCTTCAGCTCAGCCAGGTCATCCCCGCTTACTGACTCCTTACCATCACTTATCGAGTTAATTGCTTTTACACCATCAAAAAGATGGGCAATAAGTACGGGCGTGTTCAGATCATCATTTATTGCACAGGAACATTTCTCAACCAGGCCGGGAACATCAACTGTTGACTTATCAGAAGGCTTAATAGTCTCGAGCGTATCCAGGGATTTCATCAATCGCGCCAGGCCTTTCTTTGCAGCAATAAGGGCATCATTTGAAAAATCAAGTGTACCCCTGTAGTGGGCCTGCAGAATAAAGAATCTTATTGTCATAGGCGAATAAGACTGCTTCAGCAGCTTATGCTTACCCGTAAACATCTCCTCAAGAGTAATAAAGTTATTCAGCGAACGGGCCATCTTCTGGCCGTTAATGGTAATCATATTATTATGCATCCAGTAATTAACCGGCTGCTCACCATTGGCAGCTGTCGACTGTGCTATTTCGCACTCATGGTGTGGAAACTTAAGATCCATGCCACCACCATGAATATCGAACCTCTTTCCCAGGTACTTTGCGCCCATGGCCGAACACTCAAGGTGCCAGCCGGGGAAACCATTGCCCCAGGGAGAATCCCATTTCATAATATGCTTTGCATCAGCTTTCTTCCATAGTGCAAAATCAGAGTTAAAGCGCTTCTCGGTCTGACCTTTCAGGTCGCGGGTATTGCTTTTCATATCTTCCAGCTTACGACCCGATAATATTCCGTAGTCATATTCCTGATCGTACTTCCTTACATCAAAGTATATGGAGTCATTAGAATTATATGCAAAGCCCCTGATATATATTGCCTGAATAAGCTCTATCTGCTCTCTGATATGATCGGTAGCCCTTGGTTCAATATCAGGAGCCACAACATTCAGCCTTTTCATATTTGCATGAAAGGAGTCGGTATACTTCTTCACCACGGCCATCGGGTCGATCTTCTCCTGCCTGGCCTTCTTTGCTATCCTGTCCTCGCCCTCACCCTGCACCTCATCTTCGAGGTGACCAACATCGGTAATATTACGCACATAGGTAACATCATACTTAAGCGATCTGAGGTAGCGAATCAGCACATCAAAAGTAATATTCGGACGGGCATGACCCAGGTGTGAATCAGAATATACTGTCGGACCACACACATAAATCCCAACTTTAGGATGATTAATAGGAACAAACTGCTCCTTCTGACCAGTCAGACTGTTATATATATGCAAAGGGTGATTCATAATGTGGTTCTGTAATTAGAAGAGCAAAATTACTAAAAAAGAAGCACTAAGACGAAAGGAGTTTGCTTGAAGATTAAAGATTATAATCTAATAAACCCCTTTCTCTCCCTGTAATTTTCCCAGTAAATCTTTTTCATTCTCTCATTCAGGAAGGACGAACGCACCAGCTTCTCTACCTGGTGTGACTTATCCAGCATAGATGAAATTATGTCACTGAATATTTTTCCCGGTATTTCAGCCTGGTCTGAGAGGATCTTAAACTGCTCGCCTATGCTTCCTCTGGCAAGGTCAGCAGGTAATAATCCGCCATCAAGAGCAAAATCAGTATCCTGAATATGTATGCGGCTGTTAAGCAAATCATAGGCAGGGCTTAAGCGGTAATCACCCATAGGGGTCTCTAACAGGGAGAAGTTTTTAAAATGGGCATCACCATTTGAGAAGAGATAATTAAATACCAGTATCTTCAGCAGCTTTGGTGCCTCCGTCATATAAGCCGGAAAGTACGTTTTCATCAGATGAAACATTTCCAGGTAATTCCCGGTGTATTTAAAATGAGCTCCGTGGGTCTGTGGTGTTTTGCCGGCAAGAGATGCAAAATCATCCTGGGCCAGCTTGCTGCCATCCTCCTTTACATCAAAGCGCTTTGTAATATAGGCCTGGGTCCCGTTTTTAAAAAATATCAGTGCATTTTCAGCTGTTTCAATTCTGTATACCTGCCGTGCTATTTGCATCGTCAGGTGCTCATTTGCAGGCATCTGATCAGGATATCTGCCGGCACCGGGTGGGGGCTTTAGTATATATTCACCACGCTCACCCTCCCTTACCAGTCTCAGTTTATTCTTTTCGAGCAGGACAGAGAATTTTTGCTGTACCCCGGAAATAGATATCCGTCTCCTGTTCTCATCGAATAATTCATCAGTTTCCGAATTGGAAGAAGGAGAGTCGTAGGGCAGAATATGCTTTACCTTCCTGCCTCTGAATACCCTGTTCAGGCAGGACCTGCTGTAGGTATTAAAGCCCTCTGCCAGGGTACCCGGACAATATGCTATCTCTGGAAATCCCATATCTAATCTGTCGTAATTACTCTTACTGCGCCAATACTGTCATACCTCGCAGTAAGCATTAATAATCCGAAATAGTCCTTCGAATCTATCCTGTTAAGCCTGCACACCACCTCCCTGTTTGAACCCTCAGGAAGCATATTATAGAAGAATGGAAAAAGGAAGCCGGATTTATACTCACGGGCGGTCTTAGGCAGTGTAAGGCTAATAGCCGGTTTGCTGTCATCCTTTATCCAGCTGTCTGAATAACGGAATGTAAAAGATCCGTCATCATGCTGAATTAATATGCCTGCCTCTTCATCCTTATATAATATCTTCGCCTTTCTCATTCGTCAGTCCCGTATTTTTTAATTTCAGACATACTTCCATCCCCAGTACGTCAGCAATCTTTTCCAGAGTCTGCAGGGTAGGATTTCCCTTCCCGGCTTCAAGCTGCTTCAGAGTTCTCAAACCCACTCCTGATAGCTCAGCAAGATTTTCCTGGGTAACCAGCATACTCTTCCTGCGCTCCTTGATGGTACTAATTATATCTCCATAGTGCATTTTAGTGCTCTTTTTTATACAAATATACGACAATTCTCAATAATTACCAGCTATAGAGCAATATTATGCACTTTCCAATGAAATTATTACCCTCATACAAGATTAAACGCCATTTAGTGCATTATAGTGCTCTTTTTGCAATCTTATAACCAATTCCCCTATCTTTGTACCCTCAATAAAAGATATATGCATATACAAGATTTACTAAAAGAGAGGATCCTGCTATTAGACGGCGCCATGGGTACAATGATCCAGCGCTATAAGCTGGCAGAGGAAGATTACCGGGGGCAACAGTTTAAGGACACAAAGCTGCCACAGAAGGGAAATAATGATCTGCTCAATATAACAAAGCCTTCGCTTATTAAGGAGATTCACACACTCTACCTTAAGGCCGGGGCTGATATCCTGTCTACCAATACCTTTAATGCAAACGAAATATCAATGGCCGACTATGGTCAGCAGGCTCTTGTTTATGAAATGAATAAGGCAGCTGCCTCTATTGCAAAACAGGCTATTGAAGAGTTTAATAATGTAGATAATACACCTCGCTTTGTAGCAGGATCAATCGGTCCCACCAACCGCACAGCCTCCATGTCGTCTGATGTTAGCGATCCGGCTGCCAGGACAGTCACCTACGATGATCTTGTAAAGGCATATTACGACCAGGCTCTTGGACTGTGGGACGGAGGTGCCGACCTCTTCCTTGTTGAAACAATATTTGATACCCTGAATGCGAAAGCTGCCCTGTTTGCCCTTAACCTGCTTTTCGATAAAAAGGGTGAAGAAAAACCTGTAATGGTATCAGGCACTATAACCGATGCCAGCGGACGTACACTAACAGGACAGACTCTTGAGGCCTTTATGCTCTCAGTAAGTCATTTCCCCCTGCTCAGTATCGGACTTAACTGTGCCTTTGGTGCCGAGAACCTGAGACCCTTTGTCGAGGAGATAGCAGGCAAGGCAGATATACCGGTTTCTGTTCATCCCAATGCCGGACTGCCAAACCAGTTTGGTGGCTATGACCAGTCAGCAAAGGAGATGGCAGGTTTTGTAAAGGAATACCTTGATAAGGGATGGGTAAATATTATTGGTGGCTGCTGTGGTACAACAGACGAACATATTAGAGCCTTATCTGAACTCAGAAAGGATTATAAGCCAAGGGTGCCTGTTGAGAAAGAAAGACTTACAAGGCTGAGCGGACTTGAGGCACTTAATTTTACACCAGACATTAATTTTGTTAATGTAGGCGAAAGAACCAATGTAGCCGGATCAAAGAAGTTTGCACGCCTTATCAACGAAAAGAACTACGAAGAAGCAATGAGTATTGCCCGCGACCAGGTTGATAACGGGGCACAGCTTATTGATATATGTATGGATGAAGGACTGCTGGATGCAGAGAAGGAAATGACAAGCTTTATCTCTTACATAATGTCAGATCCGGAGATTGCCAGGGTACCGGTTATGATCGACTCATCAAAGTGGAGCGTTATCGAAGCAGGACTGAAATGTACGCCAGGCAGATCGATAGTCAATTCAATCAGCCTTAAAGAGGGTGAAGATGAATTTATCGAGCATGCCAGGCTGGTAAAAAGATATGGTGCAGCTGTTGTTGTTATGCTCTTCGACGAAAAGGGACAGGCCGATAGCCTTGAAAGAAGGATAGAGGTGGCTGAAAGATCATATAAGCTGCTTACAGAAAAGGCCGGACTGCCACCCGAGGATATAATATTCGACCCCAATGTCCTTGCTGTTGCTACCGGTATTGATGAACATAATGACTATGCAGTTGGATTTATTAAGGCAACTGAATGGATCAAGAAAAACCTTCCATATGCTAAGGTAAGTGGAGGGGTAAGTAACCTTTCCTTCTCTTTCAGGGGCAATAATACCGTAAGAGAAGCTATGCACTCCGTTTTTCTGTTCCACGCCATCAAGGCAGGCATGGATATGGGAATAGTTAATCCCGCCCTGCTGCAGGTATACAGCGAGATCCCCGATGATCTTCTTAAGCTAACCGAGGATGTTGTCCTTAACAGGAGAAAAGATGCCACAGAAAGGCTGGTAGCCTTTGCCGAAAAGGTAAAAGACCCGGAGCGAACAAAATCCAATATTAACGAGTGGCGAAATAAACCACTGATGGAAAGGATTAATTACTCTATGAAGAAGGGTATTGATCAGTTTATCGAAGAAGATATTGAAGCAGCAAGGCAGGAATTCCCAAGGGCACTGAATGTTATCGAGGGACCACTTATGGATGCCATGAACGAGATTGGTGATCTCTTTGGTTCAGGAAAGATGTTCCTGCCACAGGTAGTAAGGAGTGCCAGGGTAATGAAGAAGGCAGTGGCATGGCTGACTCCATATATTGAAGAAGAAAATAAAGAGGGAGAAGCAACAACGGCAGGTAAGGTACTTCTGGCGACGGTTAAGGGCGATGTGCACGATATAGGAAAAAATATTGTTGGTGTGGTAATGTCGTGCAATAACTACGAGATTATCGATATGGGTGTAATGGTTCCTGCCAGCGAGATTATCAATAGGGCTATAGAAGAGAAAGTTGACTTTATTGGCTTAAGCGGACTGATCACACCATCACTAGAAGAAATGGTAAATGTGGCCACAGAGATGCAGAGGCGTGATATAAATATTCCTCTGCTGATCGGGGGAGCCACCACATCAGAGATTCATACAGCAGTAAAGATAGCGCCTGTATATAAGCTTCCTGTTATATATGTAAAAGATGCATCACGCTCTACCGTTGTGCTTCAGAAGCTTATGACCCCGGGAGAGAACAACAAGTTCTCCAGCGAAGTGGCAGATAAATATAAGAGGATAAGGGAAGAGTTTTTTAGTAAGCAACAGAAGAGAGACCTTCTGTCGTATAAAGATGCCCGTAATAACAGTCTGCAGATTGACTGGACCGAGGATATGGTTTATGCCCCGGCAAAACCGGGTCTTCATGTTTTCGATAATTATGATCTTAATGAAGTAATAAAATACATCGACTGGACCTTCTTTTTCTTTGCATGGAAGTTAAATGGCAAGTACCCTGCCATATTTGATGACCCGCTTAAGGGCGATGAAGCAAAAAAACTGTATGATGATGCACAGCACTGGCTCAAAGTGATAATTGATGAAGAGATTGTAAATGCAAAAGGTGTTGTTGGGATTTATCCTTCCAATAGTCGTGGTGATGATATAGTACTTTATTCAGATCCTAAGAGCAAGGACCTTGCTATGGTGCTAAACTTCCTGAGAAACCAGGAGAAAAAAGCTGATGGACAGCCCAACCTGTGCCTGGCCGACTATATTGCTCCGGAAGAATCAGGTATTGTCGACTATACAGGAGCCTTTGTCGTTACTGCAGAGCCGGATCCGGCAAAGATGAAGAAGTACGAAGACGACGATTACGGAACGATTATGATCCGGATACTTGCGGACAGACTGGCTGAATCATTTACCGAGTTACTCCACGAGAAAGTAAGGACATCAATCTGGGGCTATAAGAAAGACGAGAAACTGGATATAGAAGATATGCTAAGGTTAAAGTACCAGGGCATACGACCGGCCCCTGGTTATCCTGCCTGTCCCGATCATACCGAAAAGGGCAAGATCTTTGATCTGCTGGATGCAGAAGAAAGCATTGGAGTTACACTAACCGAGAGCTTTGCCATGAACCCACCCTCGTCGGTCAGCGGATATATATTTGCCCACCAGCAAAGTGCCTATTTTAATGTTGGCAAGATAGGAGAAGACCAGCTTAAAGATTACGCAGAACGAAAAGGCATGAGTGTGGAAGAAGCCTCGAAGTGGCTTGCCCCTAACCTATAAAATACTAAAAGAAAAAAGCCCGGATTACCGGGCTCAAATCTTTATTAGAAATAAACTATATTCTCCTAGAATTTATATGCTACAGAAACCCTTAGTACTCTGTTTTTGATAGCGTCATCTTCGTAAGAAGAAATATTAGCCAGGCCAAGATCAAAGAAAACACCCACCTCGACAATGCCGACATCCAAACCACCGCCCAATGTCAGGCCATAATCTAATCTTTTAAAATCATCCTCTTCATCATTACCGCCAAAGTCAACTGATTCTGTTTCAATATCAGTTTCTCCATCATATGTCTCTTTATACTTAAACTTACCACTCAGGGCAATGCCAACATAAGGACCAGCCTCACCATAGAAACTCATAGTTTCATTTACGGGAATCGAATATTTAACCTTTATAGGAATATCCAGATAATTATTGACAATACTCATTCTAAATTTGTCATCACCGTCTGTTTCAGAAATCCTTAATCCTTTAGTTGACAGCATTAAGCCAGACTCAAAAGATATTGCATCCGAATAAGGCAGAGTTACTGTTGCTCCAAGATGAAAGCCAGGGTTCATTTTTTTATCACCAAAGCCCCAATCTTCAATCTCCATATTGGCAAAATTCAGACCTCCACGTACTCCGAATGTCTGGCCAAAAGAATTTACACCGATAAGGCATAAAACGGCGATAAGGGAAATTTTCATAAGTTTCTTCATAATCATTGTATTTAGTTAGGTAAAATAATATTCCGTTTTGTACGTAAGGAACATATAAAAGATACAGAATAAAGATAGAAATATTTATTCTAACCCTCACGCTTCAATACACCAATACAATTAAAAAAATTCAGCTTTCTATTTTGTGTTTTAGTATGCTGTTTTAATCCAACTGGTTTAAAAGTTAAGATTTGGCTACGCTTAACTACCTCGCAATTATCAAACATTGATTGCGAAAGCAATCATCTAAACTATTTGCTTCAAAGAAGCAATCTCAACCACTGGCAGCTCTGCTGCCATCTCAACCTTCTCTTCCCCCTTACGCACTTTGCCCTATGCCATTTTCTTCTTATCTTGACTTCTCAATTTAAACGGTAATGAATCCCTTCCTGGAAAGCTTATCATACGAGAATCAACTTATGATCGCCCTATGCCGCTTATCATTTACGGCAGAGCATAAATCTTATATAAGTGGCCTCATTGATAAAGTGACCCAATGGAATTATTTTGTAAACCAATCAAACGAGCATGGGGTTATAGCCCTTGTGTGTAATAATCTTAAGGAGCTAGGATTAATTGATAAGGTTCCTAAAAAGGAAGCAGCTTTTCTAAGCAATGCTTATTTGACGAGTCTCAGTCGCAATACACATTTATATGAAAAATTAGAAGAAGTAAAAAAATATTTATCTGAGATTGACATTGAACCGGTGCTTTTAAAGGGAATGGCTCTGGAATTGACAGCCTATGGAAACATGGGACTCAGGCAGATGAATGATATAGATCTGTATATTGAGAGAAAAGACTGCCTGAAAGCCTGGAATCATCTTATCAGCAAGGGCTACAAACCGGAGCCCTTAAAATCACCCCTCTATAAAAAGATAATCCTTGATATCGGCAAGCATCTCCCCGAGCTGCATACAGACGGCATCTCAATCGAACTCCACCATCGTCTTTTCGATTCCGTTAGTCGTTCGCCGTTCGCCGTTAGTCGAAATTCAGTTAATATTGATGGCCCTAAATATTCTATGCTCCCATTAGAATACCATTTCCTATTTTTAATCAAGCACTTGCATTATCACGAAACATCAAAAGGCGAATCCCAGCTAAGACTATATAATGACCTCTGCCAGCTAATGACTCAGTGCACCAGGGATGTTAAATCCTCCGGAATTCTGGATCTGGCAAATAAATATGGCTTAGCAGATCTCTTATTCGAAAAGTTCTATATTCTGCATCTACTATGGGGCATGCCACTTCCTGATGATACGTTTAAATCACTTTCTGGTCTACAAAAACAAAAAGCCGAAGAAAATATCCAAAAGTTCATTTCTAAACCAAAAGGCAACAAGGTCAAAGGCAAAGGAAAAGCTTACCGCAAGACCATAAGGAATATTCCTGGACTCACCAATAAGTTAAGATATGTTATTGGTGACCTCTTCCCTACCGTAGACTTTATGCGCGAAAGATATAAGGTGAATTCAAGTCTCATGGCCTTATCTATTCTACCCACTACGCTTAGCAAAACTATCTCTCCTAATTATTCCCTAATAACTAATCTTATAATCTGATAATCTTCAATCTGACAATCCCCTTCCCCTTTCGTCGTTTGCCGTTTGCCGTTTATCAAATTTCCTTTGTTTTTTAACTAAAATCAGATACATTTGTTTCATATCTTTAGGTGTGTTGTATACACCTATAGAATATGATAATACGAAAGCAACCTCTTTAGGCCAAATTTGGTCTTAATATTATAGTTGCCTTCAACTGCAAAACTGAAACTAAAGACTATGAAAAGATTAGTTAATATATTGCTGGTTCTATCCCTCTCTCTTTCCTTCTCACCCTCTCTTTTCGGACAGACCTAATGGAACTTGGACAAGACTCCATATAGTGGAACATTCCATCACCTGAAACATGGAGTGGGACCAGGTATTTTTATATTGATGGTGATGTTACATAATAGTGAATAAGCAGTTACTATTGATGCTGGATCAATATTATCTTACAGATCTGATATTGGTATCACAATTATTGGTACTGGTTAATTAGATGCAAATGGTATTCTCAAGTATCATTTATTTTTGACTGCAGATGGGAATCATGGTGAAATGCAGATAACATTTACTAAAGTGATTGGAATAGTTCATGGGGTCATATTTCTTTTGAATCTATTCCAGTTCTGCAACGGATCTTCTGTATTTGATTATTGTATTATTGAATATGGGATGTTCTGACAAAACTGGTATTCCAAGCATATGGTGGTGCAATTTATATTTATAATTTGGATGATGTTACTATTTCTAATTGCATATTTTAGAAATAATAAATCAAATGGGGTGGAGCAATTTTGTAATAAAAGTTAGTCCTGTAATATTCAAAAATTGTTATTTGTGGAATAATTACGCAACATCTAATGGTGGAGGTGGTATATATATATTTGAAAAATAGCATGATCCTTCTATTAAAATTGTATAATTTTTAAAAATGAATACTTCTCCTATGGAGGTGGTGGCGTTTGGCATTATTTAAGCAATCGATAAGAAAATGTTTAATTATTCAAATAGTCTTCTAAAGGTCAATAATACTTCTTCATGGCTACTTCAAATCAAAATATTATTAATGCAATATTTCTTTAATCAAACTACCAAAACAGCTGAATTTATAAATTGTATTATTTGGGAAGATCAATAATTCTATCATAATATAGTTATATCTGCACTTCAACTGGATCAAATCATAATGACTTTAATAACTGTGCTATCGAAGGATTTAGTAATCCAGAAGATTATACTAATTGTATTGATCTTCATCATCTAATGCTGCATACAGATGGACCAAATTTCAATGAACTGGATGGTTCTGATTGGTCAATTAGTTTTATTTCTCCCTGTCGTGATGCCGGAACAAACACTGGAGCTCCAACAACTGATTTTGATGGAAATAGATAGAATTGGAGTACAACAGATATTGGAGCATATGAAGTACAATATAGTCGTTGGGATGGATCTGCTGGCACATCATGGAGCACCGCTGCAAACTGGGAGCAGGATATTGCACCAACATCTAATTCCAGCGATGTAATTATCCCGTATGTTAGCACAAACAACTATCCTACATCAACCGGTACTGATTATACAATAGGTAGTGGTAAATATCTTATACTTGAACCTCGAGCACAGGCTACTTTTGGAGATCTTACCAACAGCTCCGGAAATCTTGTGCTACAATCTGATGTAACAAGTATTTCTTCACTGATGTTTGATTCATATGATGATTCCGGTAATGAAGATATCCAGATGTTTTTCACAGGAGGAGGGGGATCAGAAAACTATAAATGGCACTACATTGCTGTACCGGATGATGGTGTAAGCACAGATCCTTTTACTGATGATATTGGCAATTACAACCTTCTTAGATGGAACGAATCTGATGTAGATGGTGACAAAATGGAAGGATGGTGGTGGTTTGATGGGTATGATGATGGTTATATGGAACCACATGCCTTTTAACATCTTATCACAATGGTAAAGGTTATAATTTCTATTTTAATACGAAGATACTACTGTATACCTTTCCCAATATGTCGTGATTACTTGCAAGCTGCTGTGATCTATCTGGTTTAAGTCTGATGAGGCTATACTAATGATGGTCTTAATCTTCTGGGTAACTCTCTTACTTGCAGTATTGATTGGGATGAGGTCACCACAACAGGCACAATGAGAGACGCTATTTATTTTACTAAGAATAATTCGATGGCTGCATATGTGGATGGAGATGGAGTAAATGGCGGGACCAGTATTATTCCTCCTTTGCATGGATTCTTTGTAAAAGCATTGGCTACAGATCCCTCTATTGATTTTACCGGTGCAAATGTTAAAACCTCATGCTTTTATTAACAGGTATAAAGGCGGCACTTCAAACAGTTCATTAATCAGGTTGCAACTTTTCTAAAGATGAAGAAAACCTTGATGAAACCCTAATTAGATTGAAGGATGGAGCAACACTGGAGTTTGATAATAATTATGATGCTTCAAAACTATTTACTTCGATTAACAGAACACAGATATTCTCCGTGATCAATGATGAAAAATATTCAATTAATCCAGTACCCTTCTTGCCCTGAAGAAGAGACTCAAATATCCACTAACAATTAAGAAGTAATTGAAGAGGGTTCAGCATCTCATTATTAAAAACATTGAGATTGAAGGAATGGGAAGATTATAATATAAAGTTATTTGATTCATATGAATCTCGACTCTACTTGATTTATCTCTAACGACTCTTATTCGTTTTCATCCTGCTGAAGGTACCTTCACCGACAGGTTCATCCTAAAGATTTCATCTAAAACAACCGGACTTGATGATATAATAGATACTGATAAACTGATCAACATCTATGCTTTTAACAATAATCTGTATATAAGACCCAATAATGATAACTGGTCTGATCCTGAAACAAATATTAAGATCTACGACCTGATGGGGCGCCTTGTATCAAACATAAATAATGTTAGCATTTATGGTGGTGAGACCAAAGAGATTCCTTTTAACCAACCTAAAGGTGTATATATAGTAGAACTATCTGGCAAAACTGGCAGAGTTGTACAGAAAGTTAGTAATCGCTAAACAGTTATTGATTATCACACAATATTGATAATTGAATAATTAATTATATTTTTGTAGCAGACTTTTGAAAATGAATCAACTAAAGAGAAAATATACTAAACCTGAAGTTTTTAGGATTGAGCTTGATAATTCTATTTCTTTAGTTATGATGACTGTTGGCAATCCTGATCCAAGAAGCGGAACAAAGAGTGATCCAAAGTCTGATCCTTTTTCAAGTCCGTTTGATGATAAGACATTTGGAGGCTAGCAATAAGCTGGTTTTAATCAAAATATAGAAGGCTCTGCTGTTTAAGCAGGGTCTTTTTTATTATGATTAACACGGATTGAAGACGAATTAAGCACTGATGATTGGCACGGATTATCAGCCTGTTAAAGAATTGAAGTTTTTTATTTAATACAATATGGCACTGGGTTTGGCCTTGTACTGTAATCATTCTATTATTATGTACAAGCACACTGGGTTGTGGCCACGTTGCAGGCGGAATAGTTCGGTGGAATTTTCATATTACTCCGCCCAAAGGCATTATAAGTCTTTCGACAACAGAATCAAGACCAAATATGCCCACTACGCTCTAAGGGGCGACAGTAACGGTGAACCCGATAGCCTGCCTAACTTCTAACCACTTATTGATCTACCTTAAAATAATTCGTAAATTCTTCCCAAGTTAGTCAGTTTTATGCTGTAATAATCTCTGCAATGTATTGATGACTGATTTAATTCTTAAAGATGAAGTCTTATGCAATATTTGGTGCATGCATTTTTGTAATATGTACAATACAGCTGTCTTATCTGGATCTCTCAACCCAAATCCTTGAGATTCGGTTTTGTTTATCTAATAACCTGAATAACCACTCAGCCCATACTTTAGCGCTCGTGTAATTCATCCGTTAAAATCCGTTCCTAATCAGTGTAAATCCTTCCTATATAAAAAAGAAAGGCCCTCGCATAATTGCAGAGCCCTTCATATTTAGTACTAAAGTAATTCTAGTGCAGCAGCGTAATATCTCCCACCTTCTTAAACGGTTTGCCGTTGGCATACTTACCTTCGACATACCATACGTAGACTCCCTGCATACATAGCTTGCCTTTATAGTAGCCATTCCATCCCTGTGTGATCTCGTCACTCTGGTAGATAAGTACACCCGACCTGTTAAAGATCTGCAGCTTGTACTCACTTACCTGCTCCTTGACCGGTGGGAAGAACAGAAGGTCAATCTGGTCGCTGTTCAGATTAGTTACGTCAGGATCAATCTCTCCTGTCTTATTTGGTCTGAATACATTGGCGAACCTTATATCTCCTGCTGGCTGTACTGTTACTGCAGGCGATAAAGTATAGGTGTCGTAACATCCATTGGATGAATATGCATGCAGCGTGATATCATAGACTCCCTCTGCCATATACTTATGGAAAGGATCTGCTACCATCGCTGTGTCACCGTCACCAAATTCCCAGATATAAGAGTCGGCTCCTTCACTCAGGTTAAAGCACCTTACCCTCTCGTCATCTACATATACAAGCTCAGGTGCTACCTGGAAGTACGCTCTTGGTGTCAGCCATACCTCAATCAGCTTGGACGTTGACCTTACTCCACCAGGACCTGTAACCGTAAGGGTAATCCTATAGGTACCAGATTCAAGATAAGTGTAAGTCGGGTTCTCAGCATAGCTTACTCCGCCATCACCAAACTCCCATAGATAAGAGTCAGCATACTGTGAAGTATTATTCATAGTTACTGTATATGGTGCACATGCTCCCGGTAATGAGTCAAAGGCCGGTACCGGTGGTGTTGGCATCAGATTAAACATATGGAAGGTACTATCGATACAACGTGAGTTGTTAGCATATAACCATACCTCGTAATAACCAGGATCTGCATATGTATGAGTCGGACTATTAGCTGTTGATCCGTTACCATCTCCAAAGGTCCAGCTATAATCCCATGTTCCGGGAGTAACTGTTGTATTGGTAAATGTTACCGTAGCATTTGGATAAACCTGGTCTGGTGGATCAAGGAAGGTTGGTACCGGCATCGGGTAAACAACAAGGGGATACACAATTGTATCCTTACATCCATAATATGATGTTGTTATTAACTCTACGTTATATGTTACCTGTGCTCCCGTATTATTAATATATAAGTGATTCGTCACATTGGATGCAGGCACAGTAGGTGTTCCGTCACCGAAGGTCCATTCATAAAGTGCAGCACCCGGATCAGTATTAAATACCACGTACTCACCAGAGCAAATAGTATCAGCACTCATCTCAAAATCAGCTGTAATACTTGGCCATACTGTTACACCCTGTACAAGTTGATCTATACATCCGTTAGGTGTTGTGATAGTCATCGTAACATCATAATACAATAACGATGTTGTAGCATTTGTATACTCATGTGAAGTATTACCAGCTGTAAGATCAAGCGGCGAACCATCACCAAAGTCCCATTCATATGTAGTACCTGCCGGTGTAATAGAGGCGTCTGTGAAGTTAACTTCAAGTGGAGGACAACCCATGTTCTGATCAATCATAAACTGTGCATCAGGCTTCTCAACAATTACAGATACATCTCCTGTTCCTACACAGGTATTATCATCAGTCACCGTGTAGGTCATGTTGTAAGTACCCTGGATAGTTGTATTAAATATAGGATCAACAATCCCAAAGTTACTTAGGGGACCAACCTGTCCTGTCCACCTGTGTGTAGTATATGTTCCTGATCCACCCGTAGGATTACCATTCATCTGAAGGTCTATTCCTCCGCAGGCAAACATAGGATCTACAGCACTGAAGTCAACCACCGGATTAGAATATACTGTCAGAACAGCAGGATTGGTATAAGCTGTATCACATTCGCCATACAGTGCCATTCTATATTCGTATTGATCCATTCCAGTATCGGTTGTCAATATGCTCAGGATAGGAGAATTTGATCCGACATAGGTAATGCCATCATCTGTTATCTCAGTCCAACCACCTCCATCATCTACCTGCCATTTTGTACTCAGGTATAATGATCCGTTTGCAGTAAGATATGTACCCAGCCCATCACACAGCTCAACATCTGAAGGATGTAGCATTGGTGCAGGAGGCTGTATCACATGTAATATTGCAAAGCTGGAATAAATTGGAACACCACAAGATCCACTGACAACAACCCTGAAGAGATCATTATTAAATGCAAGTGGTGCATCTATAATTGATAATGTTGGTGTTGTTGCTCCTGAGTAGTTAGGACTCATATCATCAACAGGATCGAAACCTGTTCCTGTATTAACATACCACTGGTAAGTTAATCCTGTTCCCTGGGCCTGTACCTCAAAGGTGCCGTCTTCACCAAAGCAGATAGTGCTGTCTTCGGGCTGAGAAATAAACTCAGGTGCCGTATCAACTGTTAATAATGCTCCATTTGATATTGCATCACTACCACAGGTTGATACAACTGCGCGATAAGAGTATCCATTCATATCACGTGTTGCACTAAAGATCATTAGTGTTGGCTGATTAGAACCAAAATATCCACCCACATCAGACAGATCAACCCAGTCCGGACCAAGAGTATCTACCTGCCACTGGTAGGTAAGATCATCTCCTGTAGCTGTAACACTAAAGGTTGCCAGGTTGTACTCACAAAGTTGTACTGGTAAAGGATCTACCGATATTGCTGGCAGCTCACGTACTGTTACCGTGGCTGTTCCATTCAGATTTCCTGATGGTGCGCTAACAATACATCCGTTAGCATCTGTCACACTTGTCAGGCTGTATACAGTTGTAGCTGCAGGACTGACAGGGATATTCGTTCCACTGACATACCCGTTTACTGCGCCATGACCGGCAATCACTATATCAAATGGTCCTGTTCCTGAGAACATAGTAACTACAAGGTTAGATGACTCAGTAGGACAAATTGTTTCACCTCCTGATAGCAATGCAATAGGTAGTGGATTAACAAGTACCTGGATAGCAGGAGTATATTCAGGGCTACATATACCCGATCTTACTTCTCTCCTGTACCACGAAGTGGAAACTGCTCCTGAAGGTGGATCATAGAACGGATCCGTTGCTCCTGGGATAATCGTATAAGGTCCCAGAGTATCAGGTGCTATCTGCCACTGGTAAGTTAACGGACCCCATCCGCCTGCTGCTGCCACTGTCTCATTAAGCTGTGCCGGATCATCACCAAGACAAACAACCTGGTTTATTCCAACCTCACCCGGTGTAAGCTCTGCCGGTTGATTATATGTAATTGTTACCTCATCAAAACATCCATTGGCATCTTCTACCCTTACAGTAATAATACCGGCTCCGGCACCGAAGAACGACATCGAATTAAATGTTGCTATTCCTGCTGGACTACCAGTAGTGTTAGCCTCTGTACTGAAGTTGTAAGGCATTGTACCTCCCGTTGCAATAAACGTTCCCGTGCCAGTCATATCACCATAACAAGACAGATCAACATCTGCGGATGGTGTAAGAACAAGAACTGTTGGTTCAGTTATTTGCAGCACTGGGTTAAGGATAGTCTCACATGTAGTAAATGCAGCATCCCTAATACGTACATCGTAAATTCCCGGTATAAGAGCTGTAAAGTTACCTGATACCTGCCATGTTGCTCCACCATCAATTGAATATTCATATGTGCCATAACCTCCACCAGGTCCGCTGATATCAATTACTCCATCGTTAGCTCCGTTACAACTTATATTGGTAGGAGTAACTGTTGCAAATAATTGAGCGGGCTGTGTTATTATAAGCGCAGGATCAAGAGTAATTATACATCCTGTAAAGGCTGCATCACGTATCTTAACATTATAACTGCCCGGTACCAGTCCAGGGAAGTTACCCGATGCCTGCCATGAACCGCCGCCGTTAATACTGTACTCATAAGTACCATAACCACCTGTTGGATTGGTAATGTCTATTACTCCGTTAGCAGCACCATAGCAGCTTATATCTGTTGTGGCCACATCTGCATTAAGTATTGCAGGCTCTGTTATCTCAAGGGCCGGATCAAGTGTTATTATACATCCGGTATAAATAGCATCCCTGATCTGAACATCATAGAAGCCAGGAATAAGTCCCGCAAAGTTACCCGAAGGCTGCCATGTTGCACCTCCGTCAACACTGTAAGAATATACACCATATCCACCTGTAGGAGCAGTAATGCTTATTGTTCCGTTATTAGCCCCATTACAAGTTACATCTGTGTACCCGAGGGTAGCATTAAGAATCGCCGGTTCAGTTATCTCAAGGGCCGCATCAAGTGTTATCTCGCATCCTGTAAAGGCTGCGTCCCTGATCCTTACATCATAGAACCCAGGTGCCAGTCCGCTAAAGGTCAGACCGACCTGCCATGTTGTGCCTCCGTCGATAGTATACTCATATGTACCATATCCTCCTATCGGATTCGATAGAGTTATAGTTCCGTCATTTGCCCCGTTACATGTTACATTTGTACTGTTAAGGGCAGCATTAAGAGCTGAAGGCTCTGATATACCCAGGAAGGGATCAAGAGTGATAACACATCCCGTATTGGCTGCATCTCTTATCCTTACATTATAATAACCTGGTGTTAAAGCTGTAAAGTTACCAGATACCTGCCATGTAAGACCACCGTCAACAGAGTACTCGTATGTACCATAACCTCCTGTAGGACTACTGATTGTTATTGTACCATCATCAGCTCCATTACATGTTATATTGGTACTGGCTACCGCTGCATCCAGTATTAAAGGCTGGGTAATCTCCAGTGCCGCATCAAGAGTAATCTCACAACCAGTAAAGGCTGCATCCCTGATTCTCACATCATAGAAACCTGGGGCCAGTCCAGTGAAATTAGTTGATGATTGCCATGAAGTACCTCCGTTAATACTGTAAGCATAGCTTCCATAACCGCCTGTTGCTCCGCTTAATGTTATTGTTCCATTATTTGATCCGAAGCATGTAACATCAGTGCTGGCAATATTGGCAAAGAGTACTGCCGGTTCTGTTATCTCATATGCAGCATCAAGAATAATCTCACATCCTGTATGAGCTGCATCTCTTATTCTTACATCATAGAAGCCCGGTAAAAGTGCTGTAAAGTTAACAGAGAACTGCCATGTTGTGCCTCCGTCGATAGAATACTCGTAAGTACCATAACCCCCTGTTGGATTATTCAGGGTAATCGTTCCGTCATTTGCACCAAAGCATGTAACATCTGTGCTTGTAATTACTGCATTCAGTACAGCTGGTTCGCTTATTACCAGTGCAGGATTAAGAACTATTTCGCATCCTGTATTGGCAGCATCTCTTATCCTCACATCATATGATCCGGGGATTAGTGCAGTGAAGTTACCTGTTAGCTCCCACGTTGTTCCACCATCTATTGTGTATTCATATGTTCCGTATCCTCCCACAGGAGCTGTAATATCAATTATACCATCATTAGCTCCATTACATGTTACATTGGTAGGTGTAACAGTTGCGTTAAGCTGTGCCGGCTGTGTAATTACAAGTGCGGGATCAAGTGTTATCACGCAGGTAGTAAAGGCTGCATCACGGATCTTAACATTATAACTACCAGGGACAAGTCCTGTGAAGTTGCCTGATACCTGCCATGAACCACCACCATTAATAGTGTACTCATATGTTCCATATCCTCCACTTGGGTTAGTGATATCAATTACCCCATCTGCAGAACCATAACAGCTAATATCTGTTGAAGCAAGATCGGCTGCAAGTATTGCTGGCTCAGTTATCTCAAGTGCAGCATCAAGGATAAGCTCACAAGCAGAGTGTGTTGCATCCCTCATTCTTACATCATAGAAGCCGGGCGTCAGATTGGTGAAGCTTCCCGATCCACCCCATGTTGTACCTCCGTCAATAGTATACTGGTAAGTACCGTAGCCACCACTCGGTGCTGAGATAATGATCGTTCCGTTGTCGGCCAGATTACATGTGACATCGGTAGAAGTAACTGTTGCATTAAGTGCTGCAGGTTCTATAATCTCCAGTGCAGCATCCAGTGTAATTTCACAGGACGCAAAAGCAGCATCCCTTATCCGAACGTCATAGAAGCCCGGGAGCCAGTCCGTTAAAGGTCAGTCCGATCTGCCATGTTGTTCCACCGTCAATAGTATACTCATATGTGCCATAGCCTCCGATCGGGTTAGATAATATTATTATACCATCATTTGCCCCGTTGCAGGTTATATCACTACTTGATATTGCAGCAGATAATTCTCCTGGTTCGGATATTCTAAGAAGACTGTTAAGTGTTAGTTCACACCCGGGATTTGCTGCATCGCGCATCCTTACGTTATAATAACCGGGCGACAGAGCTATAAAGTTACCTGACACCTGCCATGTTGTTCCTCCGTCGACAGTGTACTCATAAGTTCCATAGCCACCAGTCGGACTGCTGATTGTTATTGTTCCATCATCAGCTCCGTAGCAGGTAATATCAGTGCTTGCAAGGCTGGCTGCAAGAATATCAGGTTGAGTTATCTCGAGCAATCCGTCAAGCGTTATCTCACAGGCTGTAAAGGCTGCATCCCTTATTCTTACATCATAGAAACCAGGGGCCAGACCAGTAAAGCTGTCAGATGATTGCCATGTTGCTCCTCCGTTAATACTGTAAGCATAGCTGCCATAACCTCCTGTTGCTCCACTCAGTGTTATCGTTCCATTATTTGAGCCAAAGCAGGTAATATCAGTGCTTGCAACATTTGCAAAGAGTACTGCAGGTTCTGTTATCTCGTACGCAGCATCAAGTATAATCTCACATCCTGTGTGAGCAGCATCCCTAATACGAAGATCGTAAAAGCCAGGTAAGAGACCGGCGAAAGTCGTTGAGCTCTGCCATGTAGTACCACCATCAATAGTAAACTCATATGTTCCATATCCTCCACTCGCCGAGTTAAAGACAATAGAACCATTATTCGCTCCGAAACATGTTATATCGTTACTTGAGATAACAGCAGTAAGAGCTGCGGGTTCTGTAATCGACAATGAAGAATTAAGCACAACCTCACATCCTGTATTAACAGCATCTCTTATTCTTACGTCATAGCTTCCGGGGGTCAGTGCAGCAAAGGTGCCTGTGTTCAGCCATGTTGTTCCTCCATCAATGGTATACTCATAAGTACCATAGCCACCTGTTGGTGCTGTAATATCAATAATACCATCGTTAGCTCCATTACAGCTAACATTAGTCGGTGTTATCGTTGCATTAAGCTGTGCCGGCTGAGTTATTATATATGCTGGGTCAAGTGTGATCACGCATCCTGTAAAGGCTGCATCTCTGATCTTAACGTTGTAAGATCCCGGAGCCAGTCCGGTAAAGTTACCAGACGCCTGCCATGCACCACCACCGTTAATACTATACTCGTAAGTTCCATAACCTCCCGTGGGGTTGGTAATATCAATTACTCCGTCTGCAGAGCCGTAACATGTAATATTGGTCGATGCCAGGTCGGCATTCAATATTGCAGGCTCAGTTATCTCAAGTGCTCCATCAAGGGTAATCTCACATCCTGTATTGGCCGCATCCCTTATTCTCACGTCATAGAATCCCGGGGCAAGTCCTGTAAAACTGCCTGAGCTACTCCATGTTGTTCCGCCATCGACTGTAAACTGGTAAGTTCCGTAGCCACCTGTTGGATTGCTGAATGAAATTATTCCGTTATCTGCAAGGTTACATGTAACATCTACCGAAGATACGACAGCATCCAGAACAGCCGGTTCGGTCAGCTCAAGTGCTGCCTCCAGAGTAATCTCGCAGGCTGCAAAAGCTGCATCCCTGATACGTACATCATAGAATCCGGGAGCCAGTCCTGCAAATGCGCCTGAAACCTGCCAGCTTGTTCCTCCGTCGATAGAATATTCATAAGTACCATAACCTCCATTCGGGTTAGTAATATTTATTTCTCCATCACTTGCTCCATTACAGCTTATATCTGTTCCGGCGACAGTAGCAGTTAATGACGATGGTTCTGTTATCTGTAATAATGCATTCAGAGTAATCTCACATCCTGTATTTACTGCATCCCTTATCCTGACATTGTAGAATCCCGGAGCAAGTCCTGCGAAGTTACCGCTTACCTGCCAGCTTAATCCACCGTCAATTGTATACTCATATGTACCATAACCTCCTGTTGGGTTGGTAAGAGTAATTGTTCCGTCATCAGCTCCGTTACATGTAACATCAGTGCTGGCAAGGTCTGCATAAAGTACGGCCGGCTGAGTAATCTCGTATGCACCATCCAGTACAATAACACATCCTGTATTTACTGCATCTCTTATACGGATATCATAAAATCCCTGTGAAAGGCCGGTATAGTTACCTGATGCCTGCCATGATAATCCTGCATTGATACTGTACTCATATGTACCATAGCCTCCTGCTGCACCTGATATTGTAATAGTACCATCGTTAGCACTAAAACAGGTAACATCGGTGCTTGCAATATTTGCCGACAGTTCTGCCGGTTCAGTTATCTCATATGCTGCATCAATAGTAATCTCACATGTATTATATGCAGCATCCCTTATCATAAGGTTATAGAATCCGGGAGCAAGACCATTAAATATTGGTGATGCCTGCCAGATTGTTCCTCCATCAACACTGTACTCGTATGTACCATAACCTCCTGCTGATGAATTAAATGTAATATTCCCATCGTTTGCATTAAAGCAGCTTACATCCGTACTGGAAATTACTGCTGTAAGAACATCAGGTTCAGTAATTATTACATCGGCCAGGTTTACAACGCAAACAGGAGCCAGTTGATCACGTACCCTGAGGGTATATGTTCCTGCACCAAGTCCGCTAAATATATTTGAAGCCTGCCATGCATCTGCCCCATTCAGGTCATACTCAAGGGTTCCTGATCCCCCTGCCGCAGTAATTGTTATCTCGGCATCAGAGCTTCCGTTACATGATACCGGAGCTGTTTGTGCTCCTGAACCAGTTATCTCAGATGGTTCTGTTACAACAACACTACCGCTTACGGTACAGTTGTAAGAATCAGTAACAAGAATATAATATGTTGCTGCCGGCACGCCTACAAGGGTGCTGGTTGTTGCTCCGACTATCGGACTGGAGAAACTCATATCATAATACCACTGGAAATTATATGGCGCTGTTCCTGTAGCAGCATCAACAATAACTTCTGCTTCGCCATCGCTGCCACCATAGCACGTTACTGCCTGTGTCTCAAGTACTGAAGTAAGTACCAGCTGTGCAGGTTCATTAACAGTTATGTCAGGTGAAACATAGGTACAACCCCTGGCATCAGTTATTGTAACTGTGTAATCTCCTGCATACAGGCCTGTAATATCTTCATTTGTACTGCTGTATACTCCCGGACCACTCCAGAGGAAGGTATAAGGAGATGTTCCGCCTCCCGGTGTAATTTGAATTGCTCCTTCATTACTTCCGTTACATTCAACATCCACAACAAGGTCTGTTGCCATTGTAATAAGCGGATTTGCAGTTACATTCACAACACCTGCCATTGTCTGAGAACATGCAGGAATTGCATCCCTTACTGCCTCAACATAATAAGAACCGTCAAAATTATCCAGCCAGGTAATAGGGTTGCCATCACCGAGAACTGCCGGACCAACTGTTACGGCACCATTCATCAACTGATAATAGACATCCGTTTCAGAATCACTTAGTGTAAGAGTTACTCCTGTTGCTGCTCCCGAACAATAGTATGAAGGACCAGTAAGAGTATATTGTACAGGTAGTGGATCTATTGTGATTGTGACCATACCTGAGACTGATTCACATCCGGAAATCAGATCGGTAACCTTAAGGAAATAATCGAATGTTCCTGTAAACAGTCCTGTTACAGTTGGGTTAGGAATATTTGGTGAACTCAGCCCTGTTGTAGGCGTCCATTCATATAGGTAAGTGCCTGAACCATCTGTAACACTACTATTCATTACATGAGTTTCTCCCAGGCAGATTGTAGCATCTGATCCGGCTGTAACAACAGGTTCGGGATAAACAGCTATTGGTAAAACAACCTCTTCCCCAATACAAGGGGTAGTAAGATCACTCAGGTAGGTTGTCTCTGTTACTTTAAGATTGTATGTTGCTTCTGTAAACCAGTCAATCGCAATAAAGTTAAATCCTGTTCCACCACCAACTATAGTATAGTCAGTACCAGGCACTCCTCCTCCTGTAAGGACTTCCACATCCCATACATAAGTGTTACCCGGTGTTAGAGGTACAGAATAGAACTGACCATAAGTATCAACACACATATTTGCAAGACCACCACCGCCTATAGCAGGAGTATGAGGACCCCAGTGAACGGTGTAGTTCATATCGTCTGTATCGTCTGATACTGGTCCTGCTCCATCAGGATCGTCTGTTGTTAAACTGAACTGGAAGAGACTACTGGTACTTGGTGTACCATAATCAGATGGTGCCAGCTTATATATTGCTTCAACCAGCAGGGAGTCAAGTTCATCATGATCTGGTGCTGATTGGGGTACTGACCATGTCTTGGTCTGAGTGGTTATTGTTCCGTTACCTGTTACTATCGACCAATTAGCATCACCTGCTGAAGCCTTAGCATAGCCGGTGAGATAAATAAGAGAATCTGCAGGTTCACAGTCCTCAATATCCGGTCCGGCGTCAGCAATCGGATTTGCTCCAATAATAATCTGAATCTCAGCAATAGCCGGTCCACATGATGTTCCCGGGTCAAATGATGTAAGTCTCAGTGTAACCCCACCAGCAGCTTCCTGCGCAGCTGTAGGAGTGAATGTAACAATATTGGATGATGTATATAAATTACTTGGTGCAAATGTTCCTCCGGTAAGTGCCCCAACTTCTGTCCAGACACCCTGGGTAACAGTACCTCCTGCTCCTGAAATTGTAGCGCTCAGGTTTGCGCTCGAGCCTTCAGCAATAAATACAGATGGTGCCTGATCAATCACTACATATACGGCCTCATCGATATTAATGCTCAGATTTGTAAAAGCATCTGTACATGGACCAAAAGGATCATCAGTTCTAAGCTGGAGAGTAACCAGACCAGCAGTAATATCAGCATATGTGGGTACATATTCGGCAGTAACAGAATTCCCAACAGTATTAACATTCTGGAAACTGCCATTGCCTGTAATAATGCTCCAGGTAGCAGATGATGCGCCACCTCCAAAGTTTCCTGATATTGGGATTACTACCAGATTGCTATCCAGACATACATCAGCAACAGGATTAACACTTACTGTTGGTGCTTCATAAAAGGTTACATTTATTGCCTCAGCGTCCGAGCATGTACCATTAACCTCCGTCCATGTAAATTCTTTAGTTCCATACTGGCTTACGGTTACTGTTGCTCCCGGGGTATTGGCATTGGGAGCAAATGAGGCTATTCCTGTTCCGGATGTCATTGTCCATGTCCCTGTTCCTACACTTGCTGTCGCATTTAACAAGAAGTCCTGATCACACTCATCACCGCCTATCCCTGCATCAGCTACTGGCTGTTCGTAGAAATTAACCGTAACGGCATCATTATCACTACATGTACCATTAACTTCTGTCCATGTAAATTCTTTAGTACCATACTGGCTTACTGTAACTGTTGCTCCAGGAGTGTTGGCATTAGGGACAAATGTAGCTATCCCTGTTCCGGATGTCATCGTCCAAGTTCCGGTTCCAACACTTGAAGTCGCACTAAGTATAAAATCGAAATCACATTCATTGCCTCCTGATCCTGCGTTAGTTACAGGTTGTTCGTAGAAATTAACAGTTATTACATCGCTATCTGTACAGCCACCATTATCCTCTGTCCATGTAAATTCTTTTGTCCCATACAGGCTTACTGTTACTGTTGCTCCGGGAGTGTTAGCATTGGGAACAAATGTGGCTATCCCTGTTCCGGATGTCATTGTCCATGTTCCGGTTCCTACGCTTGCTGTTGCATTAAGATCGAAGTCAAAGTCACACTCATCGCCTCCTGATCCTGCATCGGCAACAGGTTGCTCATAGAAATTAACCGTAACAGCATCATTATCACTACATGTCCCATTTACCTCTGTCCATGTAAATTCCTTGGTACCATACTGGCTAACTGTTACTGTTGCTCCGGGAGTATTAGCATTGGGGACAAAAGTAGCTATCCCTGTTCCGGATGTCATTGTCCATGTTCCGGTTCCTACGCTTGACGTGGCATTAAGATCAAAGTCATAGTCACACTCATCGCCTCCAGATCCTGCATCGGCAGCAGGCTGCTCATAGAAATTAACCGTAACGGCATCATTATCACTACATGTTCCATTTACTTCTGTCCATGTAAATTCTTTGGTGCCATACTGACTCACTGTAACTGTTGCTCCGGGAGTGTTGGCATTGGGGACAAATGTGGCTATCCCTGTTCCGGATGTCATTGTCCATGTTCCGGTTCCAACACTTGCCGTGGCATTAAGATCAAAGTCATAGTCACACTCATCACCTCCCGCTCCTGCATCGGCAACAGGTTGCTCATAGAAATTAATAGTAACAACATCATTATCACTGCATGTGCCATTTACTTCTGTCCATGTAAATTCTTTAGTACCATAGGAGCTAACTGTTACTGTTGCTCCAGGGGTATTTGCATTTGGAGCAAAAGATGCTGTTCCGCCACCAGATGTCATGGTCCATGTTCCGGTTCCTACGCTTGCTGTTGCGTTTAGAACATAATCAAGGTCACACTCATCATCATTTGATCCAGCATCTGCAATAGGCTGCTCATAGAAATTAACAGTTATTACATCGCTATCTGTACATCCACCATTATCCTCTGTCCATGTAAATTCTTTTGTGCCATACTGGCTTACTGTAACTGTTGCCCCAGGGGTAATTGCATTGGGAACAAATGTGGCTATCCCTGTACCGGATGTCATAGTCCATGTTCCAGTACCTACACTGGCGGTTGCATTCAGTATAAAATCCTGATCACACTCATCACCACCCGACCCGGCATCTGCTGTTGGATTCTGGTAAACGGTCAGGTTATGGTTAGCACTCCATGGATAATCAAAGCCCAGTACATTACAGCCATTTATCCCTGCAGCACTTATAGTAACTGCCTGAGATGGAGAGGCAAAGGTATATATTGACAGATCTATGGTGATCTGTGGTGTTGCTGTAGTAGCATTAACTGCCCCGGCCACCCATGAGAAATCCCATACATATTCGGTAGCATTTGTAACTGCAGCATAGTTAAGAGTTATGCTTTCGTCTTCACACTTAGTTACATCACCGGCAATTACATGAGTCTGGGCAGTAGGACCCGGGTTTACTATTATTTCAACCAGGCCAGTCTGTACCGGTCCGCATACACCGGAGGCAGATATTGCCTCACGATAATACTCATGTGTTCCTGCTATAAGTGTATTTGGAGCAGTGTAGGTTGGAGAATTTCCACCAACTGTATTCCATCCACCAGCATTTACCCTGTGATACCACTGATAAGATATTGGTGCAGCTCCTCCACTGGCAGGAGTATCTGACGAAAATGCTACCGGGTTATCTCCGAGACATATTGACTGATCACCTGATATAGCCCCGGGCAATAACTCAGGCTCAACAGTTATTGTATGCGTAGCTACATCCGGAGAACAGGCGCCATTTGCACTGGATACTGTCCAAGTAAATACTGTAGATCCTAAAGGAAGGTTTGTAACTGCTGATGTTGGATCCGTAGGATCAGCTATTACAGGCGCATCACCCTCGGTAACCACAATGTTATCAAGGTAATATATCTCATCATTGGCTGAATTGTACATAATAGCTTCAATAACCAGATTGTTACCGTTTATGCCACTTGCAGTAAGATTTACTGTCTTGAACGGCATGGATGCTCCGGCGGTCGTCCCATCAACAGCACCGTTACCATTAATCATTACAGTCGGTGTTCCATCGACATAATATGTGATTGTATAATAATCCTGAGGACTTTCAAATCCGTTCCCTGAAGGTGCATAACTTGAAAAATCGAGTGATATTCCTACATCAGTTAGGGCATTGATATTGATTGTACCAGATGTCCAGGTTGTTCTCACTCTCCCTCTGCTCTCAAATCTGTTTGAGAGCACCTCTGAACGATATCCCCCACCGGTACTAGCCACTGCTCTTGTCCAGTCACTACCTGCCACGACATCTGATGTTGTACCATCAGCAAGGTCATTAAAATCTTCACGATATGCTGTTGGGAAGGTCCAGAATCCTGTAGCCCCATTATTAAGATCAGTCCCACCAGTATTTCCCTGCAAGGTTGCTCCACCATCAGTCTCACATACCGTTTGGGAGGCATTGGTTGTTGCAGTTGGGGTATAATCCACAAAAATCTGCATCTGATCTGTATCAAATGTACAGGGAGCATTGCCATTCGCCCTCATAGTAAGGGTAACTGTATTCCCAGCATCGAGTTACTAGGTAGGTGTTTCAAGTAGTCGCATTAGATATTGTTCCACCTCCACCAGTCTGTGTCCAGAGTATGCTACTGTATTCAGTAGCCGTACCTGAAATAACATAGCTATCACTGTTAATATGCATCCATCGGTCCAGCGTCACTGCAGTAGCCTAGTTCGGGTTCATTATGTACTACAAAGTCACTAACCCTCCAATTCACCATTAGCATTAGTAGTCACATTGTCAAGGTGTACTGATCCCATTAGTAATATCTGTTGAACTTGGAGTATATGTTGGTGTCAAACTACTGTGTTACTCAAACCTGCGGTAATTATATCCTGAAGAAGATGTCCAGACTACACTACTTGCTCCTCCAGCAATTGAGACTGATAAATTTGTGCTGCCATTTGAACAAATTGGGCTTGTTGATCCTGAAATAGACGTTATTTCAGGCGATATCATAAATAATAACATCTTAGAAACAGGATTGCTAAAGCAAAAATTTGGCGCGGAACCAACAGCATAAAGAACATAAGTGCTATTTCTAGGTGCCGCTCCAAGATTAATAATATTTGAATTAGAATAAAAGAACCATCCTCCTCCCATCTCCATGATGCAGCACCTCCAGTATTTTGCGCTGTTAAAACGACAGGTGTTCCATCTTCACAAAATTCTGTTACCATCTACAGGTGGTAAATATTAATGGAGTATTTGGTAGAGGGTCAGAAAAAGTAACTCACTGTGTTTGTATGTTGTGGACAAAGACCTACACCAATTGCATGTAAGACGAGATCTACAAATCCTACAGATATATCATTCGAACCAGGAGAGTAAACTGCTGTTGATGGATTAGTTGGGCTAATAAAACTACCGTCACCAGTACTTGTCCAATTTGATGATATAGTTGTATCATCAACCGAACCATCCATGTCTGCTATGCTATTTTCACATATAGAGAAATCCGTTCCAGCATCAGCAATTGGACCATTCTCAATAAAAATAACTATAGAGTCCCACACAGCTGTACCATCCCAGGGATCACCAGTATAAGGATTACATTTATTCCAATTCTTAAAATAAACATGCATATATTCACCATATCTTGCAGTATTAGGAATATGTATTAAATCACTTTGTGTGTTTGGATTTTCGATTGTAGCCA
>CALOFK010000004.1:0-29595 GCA_942492595.1 uncultured Marinilabiliaceae bacterium
ATCCGGAACACACTTTCAACAAGAATACTGAGGGTGCCTTCGGAAATTGCTCTTGACGCCCTCTGGTAAAATACCTGTGAGATCGAACCTCCAATAAAACTCATGGGTAATTGGAGCAGGCGGAACCCGAGGGAGTAAAAGCCAACAACTGCAGGAGTAAAAAAAGCTGAAAGGAGAAAAGCCGGAAGTTGCCAGGAGATTGTGTTCATAAGGGCAGACCAGATATCTATGAGCGGAAGTTTGCGGTGCCTTATAGCACCTTCGTATATTTTTTTCCAGCCCAGGCTCTTTTTTTATCAGATGCCTGTCATCCTTCCAGATCTGTCCTCCAAGCACGAATGTCGCTACAGACTGGCCTGCAAGGCTTCCTCCGATTAAACCGGTAGCAGTTACGGGCTTTTCTACAATTCCGAGGGTAATCTGGGTTGTAGTGGTCGAAACCGAACTGAAAACCCTTGCAAAGGAGAGTCTCTTGAAGAGTTTAGTTCTTGAGTTCCACTGGTTAAGTGCGAGGAAAACCCCGTTTACAAACACGAACGGGGGCACAAGCCAGAGATAAGTTCCTATCTGCGGGGCATTTAGCAAATCAACTATCCAGGTCTGGAAGTACCAGATAAATGGAATGGTTAAACCGGTAACAGCAAGAGCTGCGAGGAAACTAAGGCCTAAAAGGTTTACTGCTTCTTCTTCGGATTCCGGTAGCATTATGGAATAATCATACCTGAGGCATGCAATAATGCTTATAATGCTTGTTATGGACATATACAGGGCCCAAACTCCAAAATCCTCTGGCCCGTAAAGGCGGGTCAGAACAGGAGCTGCCAGAATAGTAAGGATCTGAGCAAAGGTCGTTCCGCCTGCAAGTGTCAGGACATCTGACGCAAAACTTGCCTTTTTTTCGTTTTTCGCTGATTTTTCTACCGCGTTTTCCGTCTTTTCATCCATAGCCAGTACCCTGAAAAAGTCGTTTTTGCAGGCTAGGCAACTGGAAGCTTTTAATTATCTGGAATGAGCCGTTTAAAGTCCTGTGTTTATATCTGTTTTTTTAAGAACTTTAAATTTCAGACTTTCAGCACCTTGACCTTATACTTACTTTTTACCCTGTTTCTTTACTCCCTTCTCCATTTCCTATAACCAAATTCTCCCTTATAAACTCATCCGAATCAACAGAATTCTTTCCCCAGTAGTGACAGGCTGTATCCAGAATACATATGAACAATGGATTTTTCAGGCCTAATTCCAGCTTTAAGCTCCTCTCAATCTTTATCCGACTGTAATCTCAGGAAGATTATATTTTTTCTTGTTTACCGGAGCTTGTAGCATCTCAAAATTATATTTTTTCTCGTTTACCGGAGCTTGTAGCTTCTAATCCTGCGGATAAAAGAATTATTAAAATTTTAACAGAAAGTCACTGTTAACTTTTTAACAGCATAGATCTTCGAGATCAACATCATTCAAGTTAACCACTTGAAGCAGCCCATGTATCTAGCAAAAATGAATTCTCTTTAAGCTGCCTATTGATGTTTTTTTATTATTTTTGTAAATGCAGATTAGTTCCGTTTTTTAACTTATCCTTACTTTTGGGTCCCAGGCTCAACCTGATTGGTCCACCAGTTATAGATTTCCTCTCCACTGGTAATCCAGGCGTTTTTACCGGCACAGTACTTAAGGACTTTCTCGTAATATTTAAGATTCTCTCCTTCAATGCATGTGTTATTATGCCAGAGGATAGTAATCACGCCGTTATGCTGTTCAACAGTATTGATTAGATACTTCGTACATTCCCAGGCTTTTTTAACATCAAGGCGCATGTAGTCTTTAAAAAACGAACGGTCCATAATTACCAGTGGGATCTCTATAATATCGATCGGACGCCCCTCGCTCAGATTATATGGTATGAAAGGATGGCACATTCCATTTCTAAAGCCAGCGCAGTCCGGATACCCCAGTGTTGTATCGTATTTGAACCCCGCTTTGCTTAACAATTCCCAGGTATTCGGCACGTTAAACCTTAAATAGTGATTTCTGTACCCGATAACCCGTTTTCCTAAGACTTTCTCAAGCCGACTCTTTTTTTCTTTGAGGTCTTCAAGGCTATTGTAAGATTTATGCCCTCCGTGCAGGCCCACTTCCCATCCACTGTCGGATAGAAAGCCCAGTTCCGATTCAAGGTCTTTAATGTTATAATTAAAGTCCGTTTCTTCAGGGTTCAGGGCAAGAAAATAAAAACTGGATTTTGCATCATATTTTGCTTCCAGCTCCACTATTTTCCTTAAGTTCCAGCATGGATTACATTTCTTGCAAATCCTGGAAAAAGGGGATTTCATTGCCTTGTTCAGGTCTCCTTTGGCAAGGGCTTTAACAGACCCGATAATCGTATACAATTTTTCCGGGTAAACCGCATCGATGTCGTGTGTGAGGCAGACCGCAAACTTTTTTCCGTCCGGATAATGCGGTTTCAGCCCGTTTTTTAATAGAAATTTGGACACTCTCGGCTCAAAAATACTTCTCTGGTTGCTTAGATAGTATGGAAACCTCTCATACCTGTCGCGAAAGGTCAGGTTGTATTCTTCCTTTCTGGTATAGAGAGCCCAGAGTTCCTCGTTTTCTTTCAGTTTTTCAAACATGATTCTCGCCCTATTTTTCCAGATTTAAAAGACAAATTAGTTTTAATAAGTAACTATTCAGCCTACCAAAATCAGTTGATTGATGTCGAGTTTGATGAAACCGATATGTATGATTATTAACCAATGAGATTTGAAAAAACGCAATCAATAGCCAACAATCAACTAATATTAATTTTCATGAATTTGTCTATTGAATCTTCTTAAAGATGGTTATTGGTGTTGTTTTTTCCAGGCTGAATAGTTACCTTAAAAAAGGGGAATTTTCCCCTTCAGATTATCTCATGTGAGTTCTTATCTCCCCTCCCAATCCCCTTATACACAAACCCCTTCCCAATAAACTCATCCGGCTCAACTACATTTCTCCCATCAACAATTACCGGATTCGTTTTCCCACTTACTTTCTTCACCCAATCAGCTGTCACTTTAGAGTATGCACTGTGCCCTGCAAGCACGATTACAGCATCCGCACCTTTTACAACCTCTTCCAGGTTATCCGAAATCTCAACGCCCGGATAATTGACAACGTACGGGTCGTGCACCATGACACTGGCTCCGGCTTTCAGGCAGAGGTCTCTATACGGTTCTGAAGGCGTGTTCCTGGCATCGTCCGAGTCTCTTATAAATGCCCAGCCGAGCATTGCAACCTTTGAGCCCTTCATCTTTTTCCCCAGCCTCTCAAGGGCGGCAACAGTCAGGTTGTACATGTGTTCAGGCATGAAGTCATTGACTTTTCTGGCAAGCACATAGATGGAATCCGCACCTTCGGGATAGTCCAGCTGTCCTGTCCCTATCTTGACCCCTCTTTCCAGGTGGTATGTATCTTTGGTCAGGCAGTGGCCTCCGACCCCTGCACCGGGCCAGAGGACAGCTCTTGTTATCCCCTCGCCTTTTAAGCTGTCAACCCCGGTCCTGACATCATAGACATTTATGCCCATGGCTTCACAGTAAAGGGCAAGCTGGTTTATTGCTGCAATCTGAAGGTCGCGGAAAGTGTTCTCCGCAGTTTTTGTAACCTCAGCTGCAGTTGCACTCATAGGGATAACTTTCCCGACCGTGAGTACTGGGGAGTAAAGTTCAACAGCCCTTTTTGTGCTTACATCATCAATTCCGCCTACGATCCGGTCGTGTTCCCTGATGTTTCTCAAAAGCCTGCCTACCATTACCCTTTCAGGGGCATGGGCAAGGGCAAAATCTTCGCCTGCTTTCAGACCGGACTCTTCTTCTAGTATCTGCTTTGCCATTCCTTCAGTTGGTCCCGGAGTAATTGTGGATTCAAGGACTACAAGCATACCCGGTCTCAGGTACTTTCCTACGTTTCTGATCCCCTCTATGAGAGCGCTGAAATCGGGTATCAGGTCTCTGGGGTTTGCAAAAGGAGTCTGAATTGAAAGTGTAACTGCATCAAGTTCGGAGATCTTTGAGAAATCAGGGGTACATTCAAACTTGCCTGCGCTTACGACTTTTCCAATGAGTTCTTCAAGGCCTGGCTCTTCTCCTTTGAGAGGGCTTTCTCCCCTGTTGAGCATATCAATCTTGTAGCCTGAGCTTTTTGAGTTGCGCTGGAAGCCCAGTACTTTGTCAAAACAGGGAGCATCTGCGAACAGAACGGCTGCCGGGATTCCTACATAACCCATGCCAAGTACTCCTATTTTTTTGATAGGGCCGCGTTCCTTTAGAAGTTTTTCCAATTTGCTCATGCTTTATCACTTTCCAGTATTGTTTTTAAGATCGTCTTCCATTTCTCTGAGGTATTCGGATTTTTATAGAACGAAGCGTAAAACCCCGGGGTTTAGTCCAGGGACAGTTCACTTCAGTCACCGTTATGGCTTTTATGCGTTTTACTCCCCGACTTCAATTAATCTCTCTTCTTCGTAAGACTTGATGGCTGCCATTGCTACTTCAAGGGCATGTTTACCATCTTCACCACAGGGATTAGGTTTTCTACCGGTCTTAACGCAGTCTATAAAGTAAATGAGCTCATTTTTCAGAGGTTCGCTTGGCTCGACTTTGGCTTTTCTGATCCAGTCATTGTCATGAAGTTCGACTGTCTGGTCGATGTAGTCCAGATAAGCTACTCCCTTGATTCCTATTGCTGTCAGTTGCCTTACTTTATGAGGGGTCAGCCAGTTTGTTTCTACAACGCCTGCGAAATTATGGTCCATGCGCAGGATAATTGAGGCATGGTCTTCAAAAGAATGGATATCTGCACCTGCAATGGCGTAAACACCCCTGATCTTTTTGCCGTAAAGGTATGAAATGATGTCTATATCGTGAACACCGATATCCAGAATTACTCCCACGTCCCTTATCCTTGGGTTGTAAGGGCCAACTCTCTTGGTAGAGATGGATACTATCTTGCCAAGAGTGCCCGAATCTATGATTTCTTTGAGCCTTATAATTGCAGGGTTGAAACGTTCTATGTGCCCTACCATGAGCACTTTATCTGCTTTCTTTGCAGCTTCGATCATCAGGTCTGCGTTTTCAACCGTGTCGGCAACTGGTTTTTCTACAAGGATATGAAGGCCTGCTTCCAGGGCATCAAGTACGACCTGTTTATGCAGTTTTGTGGGCACAACAACGCTTACTGCATCGAGGCCTTCGGCAAACATTTTTTTATAATCCGTAAAGGCTTTCGTTTTAAACTGAGTGGCCATGGCTTCGACTCTGGTCTGGTCTACATCCGATATTCCGGCAAGCTCCACGCCCTCCATCTCACTGTAGATTCGGACGTGGTTCTGGCCCATGGCGCCTGTGCCTATTACTCCTACTCTGATCAAGGTTTCACTTCCTGTTTCTGAGAATACGATTACTGCTCGGGAATTACTCAAGCGTTTGCATAAAATTCTCTGGTTGCCTTAATTATTTTCTGCACGTCGTCTCCGGATAAAGCCGGATGTACAGGGAGGGAAATAACCTCTTCTGCTGCTTTCTCCGAGACCGGCAGGGAATCTTTGTACCCCAGTTCCATATAATAGGGTTGTTTGTGGATGGGGATTGGGTAGTGTATTCCGGTTCCGATTTCTTTTTCTTTCAGGAAAGCTGCCAGTTCGTCCCTCTTTTGAGCTCTGATTGTGTACTGGTGGAAAACATGGGTATAGCCAGGTTTTGTTCTTGCAGGTATAACCCCTGAAATGCCTTTGAGTCCGGCTGAAAGCATGGCTGCGTTTTTCTGCCTGGTAGCAGTAAACCCGTCCAGCTTTTTGAGCTGAACAAGCCCGATTGCAGCTGCTATGTCAGTCATGCGCAGGTTAAAGCCCAGCATTTCATGCAGGTAGCGAACTTTTGAGCCGTGAGCCCTGATCATCTTTGATTTTTCTGCAATTTCCTTTTCATTTGTTGTAATCATCCCGCCTTCGCTTGTTGTCATGTTTTTAGTCGGGTAGAAGCTGAATGCTCCAGTCCCGAAACTGCCAACCCTTTTTCCGAGGCATTCTGCGCCATGGGCCTGACAGGCATCTTCAATCACGACAAGCTTGCGGTCTTCCGCGATTTCCATTATGGCTTTCATATCTGCAGGGTGTCCGTAAAGGTGGACAGGCATAATGGCTTTTGTTTTTGAAGTAATCTTTTCCTGGATTTTTTCAGGGTCTATATTAAATGTATCCGGTTCAATATCTGCAAAAACAGGTTTTGCTCCGGTGTAAAGAATGCTATTTGCAGTGGCAATAAAGGTGAAGGGACTTGTAATTACTTCGTCTTCTTTTCCAATGCCGTGGGCAAGAAGCGCGATATGCAGGGCTGCAGTGCCGGAGTTTACAGCAGCTGCATACTCGCAGCCGGTGTACTCAGAAAAAGCAAGCTCGAACTCTTCTACTTTTGGGCCCTGTGCAATCATGCCTGAACTCAGGACCTTCGTTACTGCATCAATCTCTTCCTTGCCCAGCAGGGGCCTGGCGATTGGGATCATTTTCGGACCTCTTTTTATAATCTCAATAAATCTTTATATTACTTAACTTTGGTTTTTTGATAAGTTTATATTCGGTTTAATTCTTTCAGATCTTCAGGAAGCTCCTGTATTCTGGCAGGTACACCGATAGCTAGCTTCCACGGAGGCACATCTTTTGTCACAAGAGCTCCTCCGGCAACCATTGCTCCCTCTCCGATTTCCACTCCCGGAAGCAGGGTCGCATTAGCGCCTATTGATGCTCCTTTTCTCAAAACAGGGCCTTTAAGTTCGTATTTTTTACGGATAGGATATTTATCGTTGGCAAGAACAGCACATGGTCCGATAAATACATTGTCTTCGATAACCACATTCGTTGGGATATAGACGTTTCCCTGAATACTGACATTGTTTCCGATCTTCACGTTTCCGTCTACGATAACGTTCGTTCCGATAAGTACATTATCCCCGATTTGTGTGTTTTCCCTTATCATTACATTATGTCCGGTCTTGAAGTTTTTTCCGGTTTTTACGCTGGAAAATCGCCTCCGGAGGGACCATGCCAAAGGGTGGGGGGGGGGTTCGGGCGTTTCATGGTGGCGCCGATCAGATAGGAAATGGGTTGCGGGGGAATCGTCGTTCAGGAAACATGGAGCGAGTCGAATAGTAATGGTTGGGGGTGGCGTGTGTGCGTCGGGCGAGGGATTCGAAATTGTCGAATTTATCTCCCAAAGTGGGAAGACTCCTTCCTCGGACAATCCGGTTCTACCGGATTGGACAGGTGGGAGATGAGAGCGTCAACTTCCTCACAATCCGAAGATAATAATTTCGTATATCTTCATATAGTTATAAAGAGTATATTATAAAGATGCTTCAAGGCAACAGATTCCGAATTTACCCTAATAAAGAGCAAAAAGCTCTTATGGAAAAACACTTCGGTAGCTGTCGTTTTGTCTATAATAAACTCCTTGAAATAAAATCGTTAATGTATAAAAAATTCAGAATAAGTCTATCGGAATTTGAACTTAATAATTACCTCTTAGTTTTGAAAGAAATATACCCATTCTTAAAAGAAGTTAATACTCAATCCTTACAACAGGCAAGTAGAAACCTTAATTCTGCTTTCAATCATTTTTTTAAAGATGAATTTAAGTATCCTCAAAAGAAATACAAGAAAGATCATCATTTTTCCTTTCAAGTTCCTCAACACTATAGTATTAACTTTGCAACTTCCAAAATATTGTTGCCTAAGTTGGGTTGGATTAAAGTTAAGATGCATAGACAGCTTTTCAAGGAAATGGAACTGGAAAGCGATATTATAGAACATGATAATAATGCTGAATTCCTGAGAACTGTAACTGTTTCCAGAACTCCTACAGGAAAATATTATATCAGTATTTTAACTGAGGATGGAGAAAAACTTCCAGAAAAACAAGAATATACTCATGCTACAATGGTAGGGGTAGATGTAGGGATTAATACTTTTGCCGCCTGTTCTAATGGGGAAAAAATAGATAACCCTAGATTCTTGAAAGCTTCATTACAGAGGTTGAAATTCTTACAAAGGGAAGTATCAAGGAAAATAAAGGGGTCAAATAACTGGAAAAAAGCAGTAAGGAAATTAGCATTAATTCATGAGAAAATAAGTAACCAGAGACATGATTTTCAGCATAAAGTTTCAAATCGGTTAATAAGCGAAAACCAAGCAATAGCTGTTGAAACTTTAAATGTGAAGGGAATGATTAAAAACCACAAATTAGCGCAAGCAATATCAGATTCAGCATGGTACTCTTTTGTGCAGAAGTTAATGTATAAAGCTGAATGGGTTGGAAAAACAATAATAAAGATAGGAATGTTTGAACCTTCCTCTAAGAATTGTAATGTTTGTGGTTATCATAATTCCGAATTAACTTTAGATATTAGAGAGTGGCAATGTCCTGAATGTGGAACTTTGCATGATCGGGACATTAACGCCGCTATTAACATTAAGAAAATTGCTGTAGGGACTACAGTTTGAGCCTGTGGACCAGGAAAAAACGGCAACCGCCTGGTATGAAGCAGGAAGCTCCTCCCTCAAAAACTTGAGCTATTAAGCGAAAGTTTTAGGGAGGGGTAGTTCACTTGACTTTCTACTATTCTTTTCTTATCTCTTCTGCTAAGTTTCTCCTCTTTATTTGAGATTATTTGCATTAATCGCTATCAGTGGCCCTCTTTAATCCCTTTCTAGTTTATAATACTCTCGACTTAATTCTGTTATTTTATCCTGTTATTTTATCCTGTTATTTTATCCTGTTATTTTATCCTGTTATTTTATCCTGTTATTTTATCCTGTTATTTTATCCTGTTATTTTATCTTTTATAATGCCCTTATCCTGATGCCGTTATTATTAACTTTAATTATTATAGTTCTCATTTTTATATGAAAATTCTTCTTCTTACAAATTTTGGGCGCCTCAAACTTAAAGCCACAGGGCTGATCTGCCCTGTCTTCGATCTTACTAACATAATCGATCCTTTTTTCTACTCTATTATAATCGATCCTTTTTTCTACTCTATTATAATCGATCCTTTTTTCTACTCTATTGTAATCGATCCTTTTTTCTACTCTATTATAATCGATCCTTTTTTTTCTACTCTATTATAATCGATCCTTTTTTCTACTCTATTATAATCGATCCTTTTCTTCTACTCTATGGACCGGGACTCTTTGGATTTTCAGGATATCTAGCCATCTTTTTTGTTGCTCTCTTTGGGTCATAGAGCTAAATTCAGGACATTAAAAGGAGGAGGGTTTTTATATCTGATTGCACATTTGTTTTTCTTAGATCTGAATCAACTAGAGGAGTTCTGAATACGCTTACAAGTTTAATTTCATCAACTTCTGCTTCTTCGGATGCGCTCACAATGATGACCACCCCTGGGGTCCCTGAAGGTGCATCAGTAGCCGTAGCGGCTTTGTTTTTACTGTTACTTCTCCGAAACTTCCTTCCTCTGTCAAAGAACTGGGGAGATTCTGTGGAAACGTCTCTGAATATGGGAATTCTTCCACTTCTGTTTTCTTTTGGTGCTGTTATTCTTTACAAGCTTGTAGCTCTCTTTTAACTTCTGGAGAGCTCTTTTAAGCTTTGAATATATACGCATCGACAATAAAATCTCTTTTTTAAATAACCCTATGGAAAAAATTTCCCTCATCATTTTTATAAAAAAGTTTCCAGCTTTCTTTTCTGCCTGTTCACTTTCATACATCCTACATCCCACAGATGTACACAGATGTAAAATCTATTTGCCGATTTGCCCACTATTTATCCTCAAAAGTGATATTAGTTTTTAAGCTACAGTCATATTGAGATAATAGGTGGCATTTTTGTGGACTTCTGCGGAAAGTGAGATACATCTTCTCCTTCTTTGTTTTCGTTTCCCTTACCTATTCTTCTTTTCAGGCTCCATCTTACAGGACGGAACAGGTGGACAATGTTGGAGAAAATGGGTCCGGACAATGCAATTTTTTTAAAAAATTAATTTATAAAAGATGGGGGATAATCCCAAAAAGGAAGACGTTTATGAAGCCGTGGATCATTATGACCAGAGGGAGACTTCGGGTCTTGTAGAACATATACCCTATGATAAAACCTACAAAGACAGTGTAGAATACTTCACCTATGTTTCCATACCCGAAATGCATTAATCCGAACAGGATACTTGTGATAATCAGGCCTTCCCGGCTCCCAAGAAGCACTTCAAGCCTGTTCTGCAGAATGGATCTGAAGATGATCTCTTCAACAAGCCCTACTAAAAAGACCATCAAAAGGGTAAGTATCAGAAGGCTAGGAATCGAAATATCGGGGATGAGGTAGTTTGTCTTTATTATGATGTATTCTCCTACTCCAAGCAGGAAACCCATAATTATCGAGAGTGGAATATAGATCCACAGTCTTTTGAAGGTTATTCCAAGCTGTTCCCGGGTAAACCCCTGGTGGGTCAGTGCAATGGTTACCGGAATTGTAAGGAGCCCGTAGATAAAGACAAATGAGTAAAGGGTTACCTCATAAAATGCCGGCATTGAGAGGTTTACAAGTCGCAGGATTGGTAGCAGGATAAGGGCCTGGTAAGTCTTCTGGATATCCTCGTTTTTTATATACAACATGGAAATGGAAAGCCCAAGGAGAAGGGCTGCATGTATCTCCATGGCTTCTATAACCATTCCAGAATATAGCATAAATTCTGCAAAAGCGATGGCTACAATCGGGATAATCAGGTACATTCCCTTGTTTCTTAATTCAGGTTTCTGTGTCGCCCTATTTTCAGGCACATGCATTCCCCCGTACTCGGGGGTTTGCATCTCTCGATTTTCAGAGGTTTGCATCTCCTGATTCTCATATATTTCCATCGTCAAGCCTCCCCGGTAACGTTTATCCAGAGGTGCAGGTCCCTGTAAGGCACATCTTTTTCGGTCTCGTTGAAAAGCAGGAACTCAAGCTCCATATTCTTTCCTTCAAAAGAGGGGGTTATCTCAAGGGGCTCTTCCAGGGTTGTGTTGTCGTCAAGTTTTATCTGTTTCAGGTTTTCAGGCAGTTGCAGGGATCTGTTTTCGAGCCTGACATCCATTGTATAGTTTACTGTTCTGTGCTCATGGTTTGCGATTCCTACAATGACGGTTCCACTTTCTCCTTGCACATACTCCGTAGTATAGTTATCAGCTGCTCCATCAGGTCCAAGGATATAGAATTCTGTAAGTGGGTTCTGTTCTTGGGGAAGTATGGTTACATAAACCACAGTTCCTATTAAGGCCAGAACGGAAATTGCTAAAAACGTCCGGAGCGTCTTTTCCGTTGATGACTCGGGTTTTCCCAGAACTTCGGCTAAAAGGGAACGTGCGGATGTCTTGAAAGAGATCTCAAAGGTTTTGTCTTCTGGAAGCTGCATCCTGCGGACATATGCTGCTGCGCATGTAAGGATAATGAGCACAGAGAGGCTTACAAGAAGAGGCACTTCCTTGACCCCCGAATGACGTATTATTAAGTACAAGTCCTATAAGAGGTACAATTGCAACGCTCATTCCTATGGAAAGTGCTGCTCTCTCAATTCCTTCCAGTCCGGTTTTTGTTGGAAATAGCATGGCTAGAAGGGCATACCCTGGTAGGAATAATACCAGTGGCAGGCCAAGGACTGTACGAATAAAACTCTCATTCAGTACAGGAATAAGTACGAAAATATCCGTAAGAACTACAAGACCTACCACAAACAGCAGGTCAGATGGAAACTTCTGGTTCCCGGCCATATGACTCCTCATAAAACGATTTTAATGTTTTTCTGGATTTCCAGTTTTATCTTTCTTGTATCCAGGCTAATCTGTTTATTTCATTATCCCTTTCGAGGGAGTTTTCAGAAAAACCTTTCCGGCTGTTTTTCCGGCCGGTCTGTTATAACCTTCTGCTGCGAAGAGTTGAGAACCGGAAGGGTGGGGATTGGTCCTACTTTTAATTCCGGAGCCTTTTTTTTATTCAGTAAATAGGTTTTTTCTACTCAGTAAAGCTTCTGTTCCTGAAGCGTTTCTATTTTTTTAATAGCGTTTTTAACTAAATCTACTCCAAATTACTCTTTTGTATAAAATATCTTTCTCTTTTCCTGCCTGTTATTATAAAAATGTATTTCTTCTTTGCCCACCCCTGAGAAATTTTATAGCTTAGTTTAATAGCCTACATTTTTTTTGAAAGGGTTTTCTGACTCAGCTTATTCTTTTTCTGAATGTTAATATATATCATTAGAGATCCTCTTGATTTTAATGTCTGTATAAATTTTTCATTCTCTTTCGTGATGTGTCTGGTTTCTATCGGAGCTATTTAAACTCCATTTCCGACTAACAGGCTTTTTAAGTCGGTTTATTTTTATTTCGGTATCGGGGAGACTGCTAAATTATTTTTTGTGTCCCAATGTTTATATAGCTCATATCGTAAAACAAATACTCATCTTACTCATAACTATGGCTTACTTGTAGGGCATCTTTCCTTTCCCTAAAAGGAACGCAACAAATCCCCCAAACGATGCGCTGCTAATTTGGTTACATATGATCCATAGAAACCCTTTGAAGTTTATGGAGAGGTTAATCTGAAAAATGTATTTACTGTAGTTGAAAATCTCGCCGATTTCTCTATAGAAAGGCGCTTTATTAAGAGTCTTGAATTTTTTCCTCAAAGAGGTAGATGATAGCACATGACCATTACTATTGCAGCCATGCCTGCGTATAACGAAGCCCATTCCATTGCAGAGGTTATCAAAGGCTGCAAAAAATACGTAGACCGGGTGGTGGTCGTGGACGACGGGAGTACGGACAATACTGTCGATATCGCAGAATCCCTTGGTGCCTACGTAGTTCGCCACGAAAGTAACAGAGGATACGGGGCAGCTCTGAAAAACTGTTTTGAAGCCGCTCGCAACCTTGGCGCAGGTGCTATGGTCATAATCGATTCCGATGGCCAGCACGATCCTTCCGAAATCCCCCAGCTTCTTGAGCCCTTAAAACAGGGATTTGACCTTGTGATCGGTTCAAGGTTCGTCAACGGTAACGGAAAAAATGTCCCTATTTATCGTAAATTTGGAATGAAAGTCATTGATGTTGCAACTTACATAGCAGGTGGTCTCAATGTCACTGATTCACAGAGTGGTTTCCGGGCGTATGGCAGAAAAGCTATTGAAAATATAAACCTTAACGGCACTGATATGTCGGCAGGCTCCGAAATTCTTATTCAGGCAAAAGATTATAAACTGAAATTTACGGAAGTAGAAATTCACTGCAGGTATGATATTGAGGATTGTTCCAGTGAGCATCCTTTCATACATGGCCCCAGAGTCTTGTTTAAGATTTTGAAAGATCTGGAGTATAGGCGTCCTCTGTACTATTTTGCCGTTCCGGGCCTGATTATGACATCCACAGGTTTTCTTATGGGACTGAAGTTTTTGCAGGATTACATTCAGGGAGGATACCTGCGTTTCGGACCCACGCTCCTTATGGTGATGCTGACAATTATAGGGGCTTTTATGATATTTACAGGAATCATACTTCACGCCATTTCAAGAATGATATTTCTAAATGAACAGATTCGAAAGCAATAACGGTAAAACGGGGTCATTTTATGGAGTATCCTTTTGTTTCGGTCGTAGTAGGTATTCGCAACGAAGAAAAATTCATTGAAGAATGCATTGATTCCCTTCTTCATCTCGATTATCCTCAGGCTTCTTATGAGATTATTATCGTCGACGGAATGTCCACTGATAAAACTCGGGATATCGTACAGAAATATCCTGTCCGGCTTCTTCTTAATGAACGTAAAAATGTTGCGGCAGCAAGGAACATTGGAGTGGAAAATGCCCGTGGAGATCTTGTCGCATTTACGGATGGGGACTGCAAGGTCGATCCGGGGTGGCTGAAAACACTTGTCATTGAATTGATAAATGCCCCTGAAGATGTGGCATGTGTTGGTGGCCCTAATCTAATATTCGACACTGACCCTGTGTTTGGCAGGGTGGTAGGGCATGCCCAGGAAACTTTTTTGGGTTCCGGCGGTTCGGCCCAATCTAAAAATTCCACAAAGAAACATTATGTCAGTTCCCTCCCGAATTGCAATGCGATGTACAAAAAAAATACAATCCGGGAAGCCGGGTATTTTGATGAGCGTTTTGTAGTGGGCCAGGACGGGGACCTCAATTTCAGAATAAACAAAATCGGTTATAAATTTCTGTATATTCCAGAAGCAAAAGTGCTTCACCACAGAAGAGGGACTTTCAAGTCATTTTCCATACGAATGTTCAAGTATGGCATGTGGATGGCTGAGCTTTTCAAAAAGCATGGTGAGTTCGTTCGATGGTATGCCTTTTTACCTTCGATTGCCATACTTTTTGCTGTCCTTTCGCTTATTGTTTCTTTTGTATATACAGCGCCGGTAGTAGTTCTGCTAATACTGATGGCCTTATATTTTGTTCTGGTCTTTGTTACTTCAATTCAGGTAATCTATAAGATGAAATCAAAGTACGGCCTCTTTGCTCTGATTGTGATCCCTGTGCAGCACGTTGCTTATGGGCTGGGTTTTTTGTACAGTTTTGCAAATTCCCTTCTTCTTCCAAAAGGCAGGTCTCTTTCGAATATTTAATGTTTCTGGATTTATCCGGTTACTGTAGCCACAGTTGCCGGTATGCAAATGTAATACCCGAATTTGACATGTTTTGCTAATTAATACAGTATTTTCTTACAAAAAACACGTCGCATCGACACATTACATTTTGGTAAAATAAATAATGTCAAAAATCAATACACACATTATACAAATTTGAGTCATATGCCAAAAACAGACGCATGAAGCCCATTTATACATTATAAAATGTATGCGTCTGTCAAATTAGGGGTAATAAGTGGCCGGATAACTTGACCTGGCTTGAAGTATGCTGGAGCAAAAAATTCTTATCCAATATAGACCTCACTGTAAATCCTATTAGTTTCAAACAAATTTTCTGAACCTTTTATTTTAGGTTCAACCTGAATCCTGTTCGGATTTAATTCTGAATTCTTTATTTCAAATTCAATACATGAAGTTATGATTGCTTAAGGTTATGGAGATAGTATGTTCGGGTTGAGTGAAGAGACGGGACTCAAGTACATGGATAATAACCGTTTAATGAAGGTCATTTCCTTCCTGTTCCCACTGGCAATTATTTTTGCAGTTGTACTCACTTTCGTATGGATGTTTGCAACTGAAAAGCCAGGTTATGCAGTTCGTGGGTTGTTTACGGGAATTCCTGCAGTACTTGCCTGCCTATTTATATTGTACATTTACAAAAAAGATGTAAGTCTGCATGATATAGACAGCTTTCCGTCTATAAGCATAAAGTCCCTTACATACATATTTAGTATATTTTATATTGGCTCAATAGTTGTGCTTCTGCTGTCTCAGGGAGGCAGGCCCTGGTACTATTTCATATTTATTCTGGTGATGTACCTTTCGGTTTTCCTGCAAATTTTCTCTAAAGAGGCAAAGCCGTCTCTCGTTCTTCTTGAATCTTTTTTAATCCTGGTAAACCTTACTTACAGTGTTACCTTAATCTATGATTTCTACTTTGGGACCACTGATCTCATGCCTCACATTTTCCTTTCGAACTTCGTTGCAGTAACAGGACAGATCATTCCCACTTCCTTAAGTGACTATGCATTTTTCCCGTTGTATCATATATTTGTTGCAGAAGGCGCTGAAATTCTGAATCTCAGTGTAAAAACCTCACTTTTCCTGATAACAGCGCCAATTTATGCAGTAACGGTAGTTTTTCTTTACTATCTCTTTAATCATATTACACATAACAGGCAGATCTCCCTGTTCTCCTGTTTGCTTTATTCGGCAAGCTCTGTTGTGCTGTATCATGCTACATACATGGTCACGCGCACAATGGCATTCGTAGGGTTTATTCTGTTGTTATATTTGGTTTACAGTATCAATTTTAAAGAGGATAAATTCTCTTTTAAAACTCTTTCAGTAATAGTTCTGGTTTTTTTGACCCTGGTCCATAACGTTTCCATACTTCAGTTTGTGGTATTACTCGTCTTACTTTTTGCCTCGGAGTATATTATAGGGGCTGGCAACTATGTAAGCAAGCCTTTCTTTTTGCTATTAAATGTTACTTTTACTGCTTACTGGTTTTTTGTAGCTTATCTGTTCATGCAGAGAGGCCTGACCTCCCCGTTTACAGAGCCACTTCTGGGACTCTATAGTTTTAACTTCCGGAGGCACTGACGTACTTGCGGAAAGCCTGACCAGTCTGTTAGGTCTCCTGGATAAATCCGTCTTTTTATTTTTTGCCCTTATCGGAATAGGTTTTCTTCTGAAAAACTACAGGAAAAACTATGCTTCAGTTTTCGGGTTATTTGCTCTGTTAACCCTTCTTTTCTATGTTCCCAACCCTCTCAATACCATCTGGCAGTTTAAGGTTCTGTTTAGGGTTGACCGGTTTATGCTTTTCGTCAGCCCCTTTATGGCTTTCGCAATGGGATATGGAATCTATGTGTTCTGGAACTATATGGATAAATATGGCCCTAAAAAGTTCAATACAGTGGTCTTTATAGTTATGCTGTTCTCCATTTTTGTTTTCATCTCTTCAGTCTATAGCATTTCGGACTCTGACATGCTTGGCCAGAGCACAAAGCATGAATATTTCACTGCTAATGAACTGAGTGGTTTCGAACATGTTTATAAGTACATTCCCGCGGGTTCTACCGTTTATTCCGATTACCATACTACAAGGTACTTTTATCTCCCGTCGATTCCTGAGGATCCTTCGGGTATGAATCTCTCAATTTACAACAATTACCGGATTGATAATGTAAGTGAATTATCCAGTTACAGAGGCTATGTAGTATTCAGGACTCAAGAGTTTCTCAGGAGCGGTTTATACTTCGGTAGTGATGAAAGCAGCACTAAGGATACTGCCAACTATTTCTACAGGAACACCCCAGAAAACGTAATTGATCTTGAGAACAATCTTACAAAAAAAGCAAAAAAAATACTCATCCGACAGCCTGCTCCGGCCCGGTGTTATAAGCAAACCTCTCAGAGTTCTGTGTCTTAACAACACTTTTACAGGCATTTAAATGCCTGTATTTAGTCCTGGCATGAAAACAAGGAAGTTCCAATATCTGAAAAATTGTTACAGCTGATAGATCGTGTCAACTTCTCCTAGCTAAAGCATCGGAGCTTGCCGTTTCCTCGGAATTAGCACTTTAATTTGGGAGTCTCAAACGCTAGTCTGATTCTCCGTGGTCTGTTGACAAGACCTGTACTGATTATCTGTTGCAAAACAGAATCACCAGCTACTTTTCGGAGTATATTAATTGCTCCGTTAATATCTGCATTAAGTAATTGACCAGTAATACTTTTATAGAGTCCTCTCTTAATTCTTCTGGAACCCCCATATGAAGGTTTCTCGATGGGATCAAGAGCAAGAGCATCTACTTTACTGGTATAGGCTTCATTAACAAGATGATATTTTATACCATAGAAGTTACATTTACTTTCTAATTTAGCTTTGAACTTACCAAACGGAATCTGAACAAAATTTTGGTTATTGCGTTTACCATGATTAATATTTTGTTTAATCCCAGTTAATTCTCCAATTAGAATATTACTCTATATTATTTTACAATGGGCAATGCTTAACCAGATAGTTAACTGTGCTGTTCATGAATTCCGAAATCTTATTAGCTCTTTTAGATAGTAAATAGATTTGTCTATTAGTTATACTATCAATTTTCTGTTTATCTTTGATACTCTGTAATCTAGCATTTTCTTTGTTATATTGTTGGTTGAGAGATTTGACATACTTACCATCAATTATCGTGGCAGTCCCAACAGTATCGACAAATGTTGCAAAATTAGAAACACCTAAGTCTATGCTAATATATTCAGAGTAATCAAGATTAGAAGGTTGATTTTTTTCTTTATAGCAATATTTGATCTTAAAATATTTTCCATCATACATCGGTAGTACATGTACTTCCTGAATATACGACAGTTTATTTTTCAAGATTTTTGGGATTGGAAACATTAACAGTTTCTTAGAATATTGTTTTGAAAACTCATTAGATATTCCCAATCTAACTTTTCCATTTTTGAAGGAAAATGCATTTTTTTGGATATACTATAGGGAAATATCCTTCTTTGTCAAGATAGTGAGAAATATTAGGTTTATCTTCGAATTGTCCATTTTTATATAGTTTAAGAAGTCCAAACCAGCTTCTCATTCCTCTTTCTACAAATTTAAGAGACTGTTGAGCCGTAGCTGCTTGCATTAATTTGTAGTTTTCATCTTCTTTACAAAGATGGTAATTCTCAGGATATTTCAAAAACTTACTATTTTGGAAAAAATATTGTCTTGTATTATACAATCCCAGATTATACAAATTTTTAGAGGCGTGGCTAAGTGTTTTCAGTGCCTCATATTGTGTTTTGTTTAATCTTAGAACGTTAGTAATACAAAGCATTATGTATACATATGTTTTGTTCGTACATAAACTCATAAAGAAATTAACATAACTGCGAGGTTCCTGATTCATCTCCAAGCTAAAGCATAGGAGTTTTCGCGACCTCCGCGCTCCCCGACTTTATAAATAGTCTGAGATTTTCAAGAGATCAGGCTAAAACAGCTTGATATAATTCCGGTGGATCAAAAGACCACTCCATAACCTCTCTTACCTATAAAATAAATTTATCGATGAAGTAGATTTGTGGTAAGCGGATTTCTCTGCTTTTGTTCCCACAGTTTTTTTGAGGGATTGGCTCTGAGTATATGTCTACGGTCTTTTTGCATGGGCTTCCCAGGAGCCGTGGATTATACTTTTGCGCCCGAATTTTCCCATCTTTTCCCTTCGACTTTCGTCTTCAAGTAATTTATTTATTTTTTCTGATAGTTCGGCAGGGTTTTTTGCAGGAACCAGATAGCCTGTTTTCCCCTCAACCATCAGTTCCGGAATCCCTCCTACATCAGTTGCCACGACAGGGACTTCACAGGAAAGAGCTTCTAGAACGACATTTGGCCTTCCCTCTGAGAGAAAGGAAGGCAGTACCAGCATATCTGATGCTGAAATCCAGAGGGGAATATCCTCATGGTTTACAGGTCCCGTAAATTTGATGGAGCCGGCAATTTTGAGTTCTTCTGCCCTTTTTTCCAGACTTTTTCTAAGCCCGTCGTCCCTGCCTACCATATAGAGGTCTGTGTTTGTATCTACAAAACTTTTTGCAGCTTCAATAAGGTAATCCACACCTTTTATTTTTCTCAGGGCCCCTATAAACAGGACAATTTTCTTTTCCTGAGGCAGGTTTAAAATTCTTCTTGCCTGTTCTTTTCCTGCAGGCTTGAATATCTCCGTATCAACGCCGTTAGAGACCACATGCACCTTACTTTCGTCTATCCCGAGATTCACTATATGGACCTTGAGGTCTTCACTGACAGACAGGATTTTATCTGCAAAATTCATGGTTTCTATAATCTGCCTTGAAGTATAGGTCCCTTCATAGGCAACCTTCCTTTCGATCGTACCAAGAGCACTTATTACTAGAGGGACTTTCCATTTCTTTGCAAGCTTCATCATCCCGTATCCATCAGGATATGAAAAATGTGCATGGATCAGGTCAGGTTCTGGTTTTATGTTTTTTATGGCGTACCTGGAAACAAAATAGGCATACGAAATGCCGCTAATTGGGTAAAAATACTTTTTGGGAATAGCATAGATATAACGCGGATAGTGAAGGTCGTATTTTTCGGTGTGCTCAATCCCGGGCAGTTTTGAAAAATTATGGTATGGAAATGAGGTAAAAGGAAGCACGTAAGCTTTTGGGGAAATGACTGTCACGTCTACTCCCTGGTCTGCGATTGAATCAATGCTTTGCTTTATGAATGTCCCAAGCTGGGGGTAATACCTGTTAGGAAACTCCTGACATACTTCCAGTACTCTCATAATCTTTTTCCTTTTTCGATTCGGATGCCTCAAAAACACACAAAGGTGATAATTTCTCCTATAAATATCTCTCTGTGAAATGAGTGCATTTCTCTTCCTGCACTTAAATCCGGAATTGACTCTTCCAAACCTATGAAAATTAATGAATGAAGTTGTGGGATAAACTAATTAACTACTTTTGCTATTCAGATAACGGCAACCATGGTTAAAAAAGTAAGTAAAATTTTCCTGGTCTATTACAGTTCTTTCACTACAAAATCAGGTTCGAATATACACATCCTCGAACTCTTAAGAAATTTAAAAATACACGGATGTAGTTTTTGTTCGCGCCAGGTCAGAAAGGTGCAGATCATAGCTTTTCCGGAATAAAGTATGTGCCTGTAATAGATAATAAGTACCTTATACAGCCTTCTTATGAGTTCATGCTATCCTTTTATCTTCTTTACTCCTGCATAGCAAACAGGCCTGAAGTGCTTTATCTCCGTCAGAACTCTTTTCCGTTTTTCCCCATTGCCCTGTGCAAGCTTTTGGGCATTTCTTCCATAGTCGAGGTTAACGGGCTGGTTATGGACGAACTCAAGGTAAGCCCGGACTCGAAATCCTTTGCATACAGGGTTTTTTCTTTTCTGGCACTCCGTTCTGAAAGGTTCAATTACAGATACTGCGACAGAATAGTTTCCGTGACCGATAAGCTGAAAGACGAACTTGTGAGGCTATACTCGGTCCCGGCAGAAAAAGTTCTTGTAATTAACAACGGGGCAAATACCGACATTTTCAAACCCATTGACCAGAAACTGGCAAGGGTGAAACTCGGGCTTGATGGTTCAAAGAAGTATGTATGTTTTGTAGGACACCTTGCAGCCTGGCAGGGAGTTGAGTTTCTTATCCATTCCGCTCCCTTTATCCTGGAAAAATGCCCTGAGGTTCGTTTCCTTATAGTTGGGGATGGGGTCATGAGGGACAAACTGCTGGAAATAACTTCAAAAATGAGGCTTTCGGACAAAATCACTTTCACTGGAAGGGTTCCCTATGAGAATGTCCCTGTATACATTAATGCAGCTGATGTTTGCGTTGCTCCTTTTATAATGGAACGAAACTCAAAGATAGGACTCTCTGCCTTAAAAACATACGGATACCTTGCATGTGGAAAACCCATTGTGGCGAGCAGTATCTCGGGTGTGAAAGACCTGATCGATCTTTCTGGGGGTGGTATTTCAGTACCTCCTGAGGACCCTGGGGAACTCGCTAATGCTGTGGTGAAGCTAATTTCCGATGAAAAGACCCGGACTACCATGGGAGAACAGGGTCGTAAATATGTTGTTAAAAATCACAGTTGGGACGGAGTTGCAAGAAAGATTCTAGACATATGTCATGAAATTATTTGATGCGGTCTAGTTGTTTGATACGGTTTTTTAGATTTCACAGAGCGTTCTGTGATTTTACTATAGGTCTGGTCTTTCTACCTTATCTTTCTCCTCTATTCGTTATTTGAATTAGTAACGATTTAGCTATCATTACACTATTACTTTTTTATGGCTTCATCGCTGGTTTTTATTACTGGCTTATTGTTTTTATTTCTGATTTATGGATTCTAGTGCATCGATTCCAAAATTAGCGAATAAACCATGGATAACACAGATGACCCAAATCCATGTATGTCCGTGTCCATCCGTGGTTCTTTAAGTTTACATACAGATTTATTTCAAGTCCGGATTTATAGCTATATTTTGGAATCGAAGCACTAGTATTGATTTTCTTCTCCACAGGCTATTTGTTTTAATGACTTTTACACCTGTTCTTCTCGCGGCAAAGAATTTATGTTTAAGTTGATTGCGCTAAACATTCCTCCAAAATTGCCCTCTCCGAAATCTCAGAGATTTATGCTAATGGCAATCTTTTTTTCATACTTTCTCATAACAAGGACCATCTTTTCGATATATCCTTACCAATATATGTTGATTATCCATTATACACACCTCAAAATTCTTAAAAAATTTAAGAATGACTCGCAAATACTTTTATAATATAATGATCTAATTCACAATGCGGACTATCTAAATTTGTTTCGTAGTTAAAAATCAATTTATTTCTAATGTTCTCACGGGGGGAAATTCGTGTATATTGGAAATAAATTGCCTGTAAAAATAGGGAAATTTACTCTGAATCAAGTATTTAGCTCATCTAATAACGTTCATTTGCCTTTTGTAATGCTTATTTTTCCAGGGCTTATTCTATAGTCTTGAATATTTGGAGAGTGGATACAATTTGCAAAGTCTTGTCGTTAGGTTTTTAAAATCATTATAACTATATTTACCAAAAAACTGGGTAACTAATTAAACATTTATAATAATTAATCCGCAAATCAGAGTGAACTTCTGCCTTACAAACATCTAATACAATTATATTATGATCGGCCCCAGGTGATATCAATGATAAAGCGAAAATTGGGAGTCCTCTTCCTTATAGGGTGCTTTATACTTTCAAGTGTTCCTATGGCTTCATGCCGGACTTCTGCACCTATGATTTATGTTGCGGGAGATGGAAGTGGGGACTATAACTGTGACGGTAAAGATGACCATGTACAGATAAATCAGGCCCTTAAATTTGTGGCAGATAACTCTGCTTATACAACTGTCCACCTCAAAGGCCCTTTCACATATGTCATTGATGATTCTCTTTTGATTGGAAGCAACACTATTCTTGAAGGAGATTCAAATGCTGTGCTCAAGCTGGTTGATCACGCAGGTTGGGCTACTGGCGGTACCCCTTATCAAGCAGATGAGCAGTTCAGGGATTTCCAATGTAACGATCAGAGGTTTCGAAGTTGATGTCAATCACGATGGTAATGCTGAGCTTGCCAAGGGTAAAGGTTACTACAATATAATTTATTTCCTCTATTCCAGTGATGTAACAGTACATGATATGTATATGCACGATGGACACGGGGACGGGCTCAGGATGAGAAATAGTAAGAATATCAAATTTTATAACAACACTGTCTATAAACTCGGACACGACGGCATGTTTGCAATCGAGTGCTCGAATGTAGAAGCCTGGAACAACATTGTAACCTGCAGGACTAACAGTGCTCTGAGGGTCTGGAACACAAATAACGTAAAGTTCCATGATAATTTCATTGATTCATTTTATCACTGGAGTGCAGGAGGCCCGGGTATTCAGGTTGAGAGGTCCAAAGGTGACATAAATAATATCGAGATCTACGATAATGTGATTACAAACACCTATGGACCAGGCATCTGGCTTATCGGAACCGCCGGAGCATACGATAAAAGTTTATCAAGCGTCTATATTCACCACAATATTTTCTCTGGTTCCGGTACCAATCCTAGCGTCGAGTGGGTTGGTGGGGTTTTAGGTAGTGGAATCCATAATGTCCTGATTGAAAATAACATATTTGATGGAGTTCATAACGCGGCAGTTGTAAATATGTATTCGACTGACACCAACGCCGGACCCTCAGGAACAGGATTCACGACCACTGTCCGTAATAACATAATCGTAAACACAGTCCAGCGCACGAAAAACGCTGCAGGAACCGGATACGGTGTGATTAATCGCCTTACCAGTTCCCACACCATTGTACTGGAAAATAACTGTCTTTACAACAACATAGCCGGGAACTATAAAAATGTTAAATCGACAACAGATATCTATGTAGATCCTCTCTTTGCAGATCAGAGTTCATATGATTACCATCTTAAATCAGTAGCAGGTCGCTGGAATGGGGATACATGGGTAACGGATAGCACGAGTTCTCAATGTATTGACGCAGGATCTGCTTCCTCTGATTACTCAAATGAGCCTGAAGATAATGGTGACAGGATTAACATAGGGGCATTCGGGAATACAAATTATGCTTCTAAATCCGGAACACCAATAGTAGATATTAATGAGGCTCCTGTGATAAATTCCATCCCGGATGTTAGTGTTGAGGTTGGAAAAAGCCTTACCTTTATAGTAAGCGCCTCGGATGCAGATGGAGACAGCCTCATATACTCTGCTTCAGGCACTTCCTCAGGTGCGACTTTTGACAGTAAGTCAGGGGTTTTCAGCTGGACTCCGGTTGTTGGACAGGAGGGGACGTACAGCGTAACCTTTGAGGTAAGCGATGGAATACTGATAGATCTGGCTACAGTAGCTATAAGCGTTGTCAGACAGGATGACTCCTCAACTACCGTTTCCGAAGTAGAAGTATATGACAACCGTCTGCGTGAAGCTTCTCCTTCCACAGTCTACCAGAGTTCATCCTTTAGTGATATAGGTGGAATGAGTGCTGGCAGGTACAGGGGTGTAATAGGATTTGACTTGAGCAACTATACCAGTGACTCTCAAATTGGAGCTGCAGCCCTTTCTCTCTACTGGTATTATCCTTCAGGGAGCACAAGACCCGAGGATACTGTAATTGAGGTTTACAGGCCAGCATCTTCCTGGAACTCAAAATATGTAAGCTGGACTAAGAGGGACAATGGAGTTGCATGGAGTAATGCCGGAGGAGACTGGTACAAGATAAGAATGGTGTTTTCCAGGGTGGTACTCCGGTGCCATTCGGTGCTAAAGGCAGTACCCTTCCTGACAACAGGTACTACGGAGTTGGACGTAACCGATCTCGTCAAAGAATATGTCAGTGGCGAGTACAAAAAAACACGGGATTCCTGCTCAAAGCAAAAACTGAAAGCGACAATTACATTGCATTCTACAGCACTGACTGCGGAACCGAAAGTAAGGAGCCAAAGCTTAAAATAACAACGAAAACACCCACAGTTACTGTACCTGTAGTTACACCTGTAGTGACTGTAAATGTAACTGTTACTGGTGCAGAGGATAACCGTCTGCGTGAAGCTTCTCCTTCCACAGTCTACCAGAGTTCATCCTTTATTGACGTCGGTGGAATGAGTACTGGTCGGTATAGGGATGTAATGTGGTTTGACCTGAGCGAGTACACCGGTTCTACGGATGTTAGTAATGCAGCCCTTTCTCTCTACTGGTATTATCCTTCAGGGAGCACAAGACCCGAGGATACTGTAATTGAGGTTTACAGGCCAGCATCTTCCTGGAACTCAAAATATGTAAGCTGGACTAAGAGGGACAATGGAGTTGCATGGAGTAATGCCGGAGGAGACTGGTACGATAAGAATGGTGTTTTCCAGGGTAGCACTCCGTATGCTACAATTACCCTTAAAGGCAGTACCCTTCCTGACAACAGGTATTACGAGTTGGACGTAACCGATCTCGTCAAAGAGTACACGAGTGGAAAGTATGAAAATACGGGATTCCTGCTCAAAGCAAAAACTGAAAGCGACAATTACATTGCATTCTACAGCAGTGACTGCGGAACCGAAAGTAAGAAGCCAAATCTTAAAATAACAACGAAAGAGCCTACAGTTACTGTACAAGCAGTTCCACCTGTAGTGACTGTAAATGTAACTGTTACTGGTGCAGAGTGATGTAACCGTCTGCGTGAAGCTTCTCTTCCACAGTCTACCAGAGTTCATCCCTTTATTGACGCTGGTGGACTGAGTACTGGTTTGCATAGGGATGTAATGTTGTTTGACTTGAGCGAGTACACCGGTTCTACTGATGTCAGTGATGCAGCCCTTTCTCTCTACTGGTATTATCCTTCAGCGAGCACAAGACCTGAGGATACTGTGATTGAGGTTTACAGGCCTGCATCTTCCTGGAATCCAGACTATGTAAGCTTGGCATCAGAGAGACAACGGGATTGCATGGAATAATGCCGGAGGAGACTGGTACGATAAAAATGGTGTTTTTCAGGGTAGCACTCCATATGCTACAATTACCCTTAAAGGCAGTACCTTCCTGACAACAGGTATTACGAGTTAGATGTAACCGATCTCGTAAAAGAGTACACGAGTGGAAAGTATGAAAATACGGGATTCTTGATAAAAGCCTGGACAGAGAGCAATAACTATTAGCTTTCTACAGCAACGATGTCGGGAACATAGTCCAGGTTCCAAAACTTCAACTTGTATACTCAGCTAAAAGTTCAGTATAACAACTGAAAGCTCAATAAAGCTAAAAAGCCTAATAAAGCTAAAAGCTCAGTATACAGCTAAAAGCTCACTATAAAGCTAAAAAGTTCAGTATAAAGCTAAAAGCTTAGATAGCCTTTAAGGAGGTGCCCCGAAATTCTGGACTGCAGGATATGTTAATTTCCCAATCCTGTTTTTCGGAATATCCTCTTTCTTTTTATATTCTCTTATGTTTCTTTTTTAAAGTTTAATTGTTATAATTCTTTTTACATTTTATCTCCTTGCTCTCTGTACGTTCTTCTTTAATTTTTATTCGATCCTTTTATACTTGCTAATAATTATCTTTTTGAAAGTTTTGTTTGCCTGCGTAATTAACTATTTTAAAAATTTATCTTAACACAAAGGCTTTTATCCTTTGTAGAAATCTCTTCATGGTTTGAGAAGTAGTCTGATTTTTCAAAAGAGACGTTGTTTACATAGACAAAAAAGTTAATGGCGAGATAATCTTGTAGATCTCCTGTTCTCGAATTCAGAATTATTCACTAATTAAAGGTGTTTTTATGAATCCAAATTGTTGTGCACTTATTATAAGAATAAAGTTAACGCTGAGAAAATATTTTAAATTTTTGGACTCGGTGTCTTGCAATTAAAGGCGTTTTTGATGATGCATTAACCAATTCCGTCCGGTATAGAAAAACAATCCATATACAGGTCAACACATGAGTCGGATAATCAGTGACTTTCAAAAAGATTTATATGTTTAGCATTGATTAGTTATCTGAATCGATGCTACGAAAGAGATTTTCGCGCGACGATTTCAGAAGCTGTTTTAGTTATAAACGGAAAAAGACAGTTCTTTTTAAGGTGGCATGATGTCATATCAAAAATTTGCAAGGGACGTTGGCTTTATTGGGACGGTCCAGATACTTACAAGCCTGAGTACCTTCTTTTTACTTCCAATTATCACAAAAACCCTCGGAGCATATGATTACGGACTCTGGGCCCAGATCAATATTACAGTATCTTTAATCTCTTCTCTTGCACTGATGGGGCTTTCGATGAGTTTCGTCAGATTTTTATCTTCCGAAACCGATAAGAAAATAATAAGGGAAGCAGTATATTCGATCCTATTTTTTGTTACAATATCAGGTTTTCTTGCTTCATTCTGTTATACGTATTTGCAGAACTACTTGCGACTTTCGGTTTTAATGATCCTGAGCAACTTATTTTGTTCAGGCAGGTTCCCTTTTAATTCTTCTGAACGTTATTGAGTCCGTATCCCTTTTTTATTTCAGGATTTTCAGGCAAATTAAGAAATTCTCTCACCTTACTCTTGTTGAAACCTTTGGAAAACTGTTATTTATACTGATTTTCCTTAAAATGGGATACGGGCTTCTTGGAGTAATAACCGCCACGTTAATGGTTCAGGGTCTTATTTTTTTAATTGCCTTTATTACCATAGTTTCACAGATCGGGTTTGTTATCCCGCGGTTTACTTATATCAGAGAGTACCTGCAAGTTTTCTCTACCGTTAACTCCAAATGCACTTATTAGATGTGTTACGGAATCAAGTGACAGGTATATGGTTGCTTTTTATCTTGGTCTCGGCAGTGTCGGTGTCTATTCTGCGGCGTGTTCAATTGGGAACCTTATCCAGCTTTTTGTAAGCCCTCTTCAGCTGATTCTCCTTCCCGAGCTTTCAAAGCTGTTTGATGAGAATAGGATGGATGAGGTGAGAATCTATATGTCGCATTCTCTCAGGTATTTCCTTATTATCTCCATCCCCTCAGTTTTTGGACTTTCAGCTCTTGCGAAGCCTTTGCTTGGGGTTCTTACTACCCAGGATTTCGTTTCTGGCTGGTTTGTAATCCCTATCATTGCTTTTGCCGGGCTTCTGGCAGGAATATTCCAGATTTTTGTCAACACAATGTTCCTTATAAAAGATACGAAGTCTACTACCTATATTAATATCCTTGTCGCGGTCCCAAACGTGCTAATAAATCTCATTCTCATACTGTCAGTCGGCATTATCGGGGCTGCTATTTCAACTCTTGTCGCCTACTTTTTGATGGCTGTACTTTGCATGAGAATATCCCTTAAACATTTTAAACTTGATTTTTATTTTATGGACATTGCAAAAAGTGTTTTGTCATCACTGGCTATGTACTTCTTTGTTTCCAGTTTTGACATCTCAGGTATACTTGAGCTTTTCGAAGCAACGTAGGGGGCAGGTATGCTTATTTATGTGGTTGTGGATGTTACTGGTGGGCGGGTTTACTGACCATGAAATGTCTTTAATAAAAGATATTTGTTCAGGGCAAAGGTGAGCCTGAACAGCAAATAATCAGGCCTGTATTCCTGGCATCGAGTGAAATACCCATCATTGAAATGACGGGCATCCTGCTTCATGCCTTGAACTACCGTTCATAAGTCCATCGGCTCTACCCTCTGTTCCAGAGGTGAAGAAAGATCAAATTGGTTCTGGTTTCCCTGGCTTGGTTATCGCTTAGGAATTCAGCATATAGTATAGGACAAAATAGTATTTAGAGGGGTTAGAAGAATGAAAATATAGACGTTGATGACACTATCCTACATTAGCAGAAAGGTGGCATTCTACTTTACTTTGGAACTTTTTGATATGTGCCTCTCATATGCTGTCTTTTAAAAATTGAGGCCTTAATTGTAGTTACTGAGGTGTTATGCAAAAGAAAAAGAAATCAGAGAATGTTGAATTTTGAAATGCATTCTCCTATGGTAACCTCGCTGATATCATCACACTGTACTTAGTTTTCGGTGAGCAGTGTCCTTAATGAATATTTTATGCTTTTCTCCGAGGTGTAATCCTGTTTCCATCCCATGGCTTTTAATAAAACAATATCGAGTCTCATCCTTGGTACATCGCCTTTCCAGCCTCTACTCCCTCCGGTATATGTGAACTCTACGTCAGAAAGCCCCATTTCTTCCACAACGACTTTTCCTATCCCTGTAGCACTGATAGTGTCTTCGGATCCGATATTGAATATATTTACCTCTTCTTTGCTTTTCTCTATTGCAAACAGGATCGCATGAACACATTCCGATACATGGATGTAGGATTTTTCCTGCTTTCCGTCCCCGAGAATCTCGAGCTTGCAGGGATTTTCCTTCAGCTTTTTTATGAAATCAACGGTAATTCCATGAGTGCTGCGGGGGCCAACGATGTTTGCAAATCTGAAAATCCATGCCTGTATATCAAAGGTATGAGAGTATGAAGTAATCAGGGCCTCACAGGCGAGTTTGGAGGCACTGCAGAGTGGATTTGCTGGGATCAGAGATCCGTAGTCCTCCGGAGTAGGCATAATGCTTGCTTCCCCGTAGATTGTAGATGTAGAAGTAAACCCAATTCTTTTTGCACCGCTTTTTCTCATGGCTTCGAGGAGGTTATATGTTGCAAGAATGTTCTGGTCGAAATGGACTTTCGTATCTGAAGTCCCCAGCTTGATTCAAGCCAGGTTTGCAGCCACATGGAACACAAAGTCGATGCCTGTGAAAGGCCGGCTTTCGATTGCATCCCGGTCAGAGCAAGCACATGTAATCGAAGTATAC
>CALOFK010000005.1:0-151826 GCA_942492595.1 uncultured Marinilabiliaceae bacterium
CACTTCGTTCAGTTGCATTATTGCTGTCGATTGAAGCAGGACATGTCCCATTCACAACACGCCACACAATATTATTATCGCCTATTTCAAGATTCATTACTTCAGCATTCGGATCATTAAGGTTACTGATTTGTATGGCCTCAGGATAGGGCTCCCATGTACCTGTTCCAACAGAAGGCTGAATAGCATTCATGCTTGTTGAGAATTTATAATCAAGTTCCTGGTCGGGACCTGCATATGCAATCGGGGTTTCATAAAAAGTTATACTTACCAGGTCCTCTCCAATGCAAATACTATTTGTTACGTGCCATATAAACTCATATTTGCCATAGTCAGGCACAGTGACAATAGCTTTAGGATCAGTTTCCGAAGGGCTAAATGTAGCTCCTGTTAAACCTGATGCTAAGATCCAGGTACCTTGTACCGGTCCCCCGGTAGCCTGCATTTCATAAGTAAGGCCACAAGACTCTGCATCATTACCGGCACTTGGGTTGGGGGTCTCCAGGAAATTAATCGTTATAGTAATATAGTTTGAACAGGGTCCATTTATTTCGGTCCAGGTAAATGTATACGTACCATATTCATCAACGGTTACTTCGTTAGATCCATTATTTGTCGGATTGGCAAAAGTAACATTGCCCGGTCCTGATGTTTTTGACCATATTCCGGATCCTGAGCTCAATGTAGCACTTAACTCTGCTGTATAAGAACATACTTCATCTGCTGCACTGGCATAAGCAACAGGGGTTTCGAAGAAAGTTACGATTATTGAGTTATTATCTGAGCAGACTCCATTAGTCTCAGTCCAGGTAAACTCATAGGTGCCAAAGGCAGATACTGTGACTTTTGCCAGGGGATCCATATTGGAAGGATCAAATGTGGCAATACCCGGCCCTGATGTTAAGGACCACGTTCCACTCCCAACCGATGGACTTGCCTGAAGCTGGAAGTCCAGATCGCATTCCTCACCACCAATTCCTGCATCGGCGTCAGGCTGTTCGAGAAATAGAATTGTTATTGTCATTGATGGTGAACAGGGGCCATTCTGTTCAATCCAGGTTATATCGTATGATCCATGTTCAGAGACGGTAAGGGTAGCTAGTGGATCAGTATCTGATGGACTGAAAGTTGCAGTCCCGGGACCGGATGTTTTAACCCATTTCCCCATACCTGTTGATAAGGTTGCTTCAAGATTGAAATTAAGATCACACGCGATCCCTCCTGATCCCGCATCTACGTAGGTTGTTCGTAAAATGAAACACTTATTGTGTCAGAGTCATTGCATGAGCCGTTTACCTCTGTCCATGCAAACTTTTTATTCCCGTAGTCGGAAACTGTAACTGTAGCTAAAGGAGAATTTTCATCAGGAGAGAATGTTGCAGTACCCGAACCGGTTGTCATTGTCCATGTTCCTGTTCCTGCACTAGGAGTGGCTCTTAATTCATAATCAAGATCGCATTCATCTCCTCCTACTCCGGCATCAGATATTGGAATCTGCGAAAAGTGTAAGGATCATAAAGTCAACCGCATCGGCACATGATCCTGGACTGCTAACAGTTTTAGTAAGCGTTACACTGCCTGTTTCGGAGCCAAGAGTATAGACAGGGTTGTCAATAGCAGGATCAGAGAAGGTTCCGTCGCCACTGGTAGACCATAATATTGAACCATTGGAAGAAGTTGATCCTGTAATGCTGTAACTAGCATCACTGATACAGATCTCATCAGCAGCTGGTCCTGCATCTGATGTAGGAATTGGAGTGAGAGTAAGGGTCATAAAGTCAACAGCATCGGCACATGATCCGGGGCTTAATACAGTTTTAGTAAGCGTTACACTGCCTGTTTCGGATCCGAGGGTATATACAGGGTTGTCAATAGCGGGATCAGAGAAGGTTCCGTTGCCACTGGTAGACCATAATATTGTACCGTTGGAAGATGTTGATCCTGTAATACTGTAACTAGCATCATTGATACAGATCTCATCAGCATCCATAACATCAGAAGTGGGTAGTGGAGTCAGGGTAAGGGTCATAAAATCAACAGCATCAGCACATGATCCGGGACTTGATACAGTTTTTGTAAGCGTTACACTTCCTGTTTCGGATCCGAGGGTATATACAGGGTTGTCAATAGCGGGATCAGAGAAGGTTCCGTCGCCACTGGTAGTCCATAATATTGAACCGTTAGAGGATGCAGTTCCCAGAATCTGAAAGCTCCCATCACTTATACATATCTCAGCATCTGTTCCTGCATCTGATGTAGGAATCGGAGTGAGCGTAAGGATCATGAAATCAACAGCATCGGCACATGATCCCGGACTGGTAACAGTTTTGGTAAGCGTTACACTGCCAGTTTCGGATCCGAGGGTATATACAGGGTTGTCAATAGCGGGATCAGAGAAGGTTCCGTCGCCACTGGTAGTCCATAATATTGAACCGTCAGAGGATGCAGTTCCCAGAATCTGAAAGCTCCCATCACTTATACAAATTTCAGCATCTGTACTTGCATCTGATGAAGGAATTGGAGTGAGCGTAAGGATCATAAAATCTACCGCATCGGCACAAGATCCGGGACTTGATACAGTTTTAGTAAGCGTTACACTGCCGGTCTCGGAGCCAAACGTATATATGGGGTTGTCGATGGCAGGATCGCTGAATGATCCGTCACCGCTTGTGGTCCAAAGAATTGCTCCGTTAGCGGAAGTTGTACCGATGAACGGGTATGATCCATCGCTAATACATATCTCGTCATCTGCTCCAGCGTCAGAAGCCGGTACAGGAGTAAGGGTGAGAATCACAAATCAACAGCATCGCACATTTTCTATCCTAAGGGCTGGTAACAGCTTTATGGCATTACACTTCCTGTTTCGGATCCGAGGGTATATACAGGGTTGTCAATAGCGGGATCAGAGAAGGTTCCGTTGCCACTGGTAGACCATAATATTGCTCCGTTAGCGGAAGTTGTACCGATGATCGGGTATGATCCATCGCTAATACATATCTCATCATCGGCACCTGCATCAGAAGCCGGTACAGGAGTAAGGGTGAGAATCATAAAATCAACATCATCGATACATGATCCGGGGCTTAATACAGTTTTAGTAAGCGTTACACTGCCGGTCTCGGAGCCTACAGTATATACAGGGTTGTCGATGGCGGAATCACTAAATGTTCCGTCGCCGGAGGTGGTCCAAAGAATTGCTCCGTTAGCGGAAGTTGTACCGATGAACGGGTATGATCCATCGCTAATACATATCTCGTCATCTGCTCCAGCGTCAGAAGCCGGTACAGGAGTAAGGGTGAGAATCATAAAATCTACCGCATCGGCACAAGATCCGGGACTTGATACAGTTTTAGTAAGCGTTACACTGCCGGTCTCGGAGCCAAACGTATATATGGGGTTGTGGATGGCAGGATCGCTGAATGATCCGTCACCGCTTGTGGTCCAAAGAATTGCTCCGTTAGCGGAAGTTGTACCGATGAACGGGTATGATCCATCGCTAATACATATCTCGTCATCTGCTCCAGCGTCAGAAGCCGGTACAGGAGTAAGGGTGAGAATCATAAAATCAACATCATCGATACATGATCCGGGACTTGATACAGTTTTAGTAAGCGTTACACTGCCAGCTTCGGATCCGAGGGTATATACAGGGTTTTCGATGGCGGGATCAGAGAAGGTTCCGTCGCCACTGGTAGTCCATAATATTGAACCGTTAGAGGATGCAGTTCCCAGAATCTGAAAGCTCCCATCACTTATACATATCTCAGCATCTGTTCCTGCATCTGATGTAGGAATCGGAGTGAGCGTAAGGATCATGAAATCAACAGCATCGGCACATGATCCCGGACTGCTAACAGTTTTGGTAAGCGTTACACTGCCAGTTTCGGATCCGAGGGTATATACAGGGTTTTCGATGGCGGGATCAGAGAAGGTTCCGTTACCACTGGTTGACCAAAGTATTGTGCCGTTGGTAGAAGTAGTACCTGATATTATGTAAGATCCCTCGCTAATACATATTTCGTCGTTTGCTCCTGCTTCTGATGTAGGAGGGTCAGTATAAATAACAGTAATGGTGGAATCATCAGAGCAGCTTGCATTGGTTTCGGTCCAGGTAATTTCGTATGTTCCGGCAATTGAAGCAGTAGCTGTCACTATGGGATTGTCATCAGCCGGATTGAAGATTAGAGTCCCTGGTCCTGAGGTTCTTGTCCATAGTCCACTTCCTGTGGATGGATTAGCCTGTAATCCAAATACAAGACCACATATTTCGCCTCCTGGTCCGGGATCTGCGACAGGAATCTCATATACTGAAATTGAAATGATATTGGAGGAATCTGAATCACAACCCGGCGAAGCAAGGAAAGCTCTAAAATCTTTACTGCTTGCAGGAGAGACTGTCAAAGTGGCTAAGGTTTCTGCTGAAATATCCTGCCATGTATCTAATCCGGGATCTGATCTTTGCCATTGTATGTTTCCTGAATAGCCAGTAAGTGTAAGAGCCACACTCTCCCCCTCGCATATTTCTGTCACAGGAGAGGAAGCTGTTCCTCCAATCGCGTCAGTGCAAGGCTCCTGGAGTTTTGCAAAAAACAGGTTGTCACCTCCGTCATTTGGTAGTGTCAGTAGATCAAAACTCATAAGATTACGATATAATCCAGAGACATATACTGATCCTGAAGCACCGCTTGTGATACCATATCCAATATCATCATCACCGGGTCCACTTGAGCCAGCCTGTTTTGCCCATATAAAGGTTCCAAACGGGGAGTATTTTGCAACAAAAACATCGCTGGAGCCTACTGAGCTTAGGGTCACAGCATCCGGAAAGTTAAGGTCATCCTCAAAAAAGCCTGTAACGAGAATCTCGTCCTGAGCAGTGATAGCCAAGGAATGTCCATACTGGTCACCTCCATCAGTACATGGGATTGTTGTTACCCAGCCTGTAAGACCGTCAGTTTTAGCATGTGATGATAGAAAGATATCAATATGGGATGAAGTATTAACAGGATTCCCTGGATATCCGGGGAATAGGGTAGGCGAATCTATTCCTCCGGTCAGAAACAGGCTGTCAGAATTCATAACCATATCGTAACAGACTCCTTCTTCATTGCTGGATATAGTTTGCCCCCAGTTATAGACTCCAGATATATCATAAGAAACCAGAAAAATTTCCTCTTTCCCACTATTGGCAGTTGGGAGCGTAGCAGCAGCTGATCCGGACGTTGTTTTCAGATCTAACTGATTTCCTTTGAAGTCGCCGGAAAAGTAAACATGCGAATCATCTGCAACAACTGCATCAGCGAAATCATCCCCGTTGCTACCACCGCATATTAACCACTGCTCATTTCCGTTCAGGTCAAATTTTATCAGGAAAAGATCAATCCCTCCAAAGGTCTGGGGTATTGAAAGTGAGCCTATATTGCATACACTCTTATATTGACCCGTTACAAAAACTGCAGATGATGTTGCATGCAGATCCAGGCCCCTTATATGGTCTGTATCAGTTACAGATCTTTTTACCCATTGGAATTCACCATCTGAATTGTATTTTGCTACAAAAAAATCTTCCCTGTCAATATTTGTAAGAGTAGAGCTTCCTGTGTGCGGTGACATACCTGAGAAGTAGGCAGGGTTTGTTCCAAAACCCATGTACCCCGTGATATAGATATTTCCGGATGGATCAAGAACTATCTCGTCAATAAAATCATCACCCGGACCGCCAACTTTAAACGCCCATATAAGAGTACCATCCTGATTATACTTGGCAACGAAAGCATCAATTTGACCATAAGGGCTTGTAAAATTTGTTGATGGTTGTACTCCCGTAGGGAAGAAGGAGCTAAGACTATTTTCCCACTGGCCAACAAGATAGACATCATTTGTTGACGGATCAGCAACTATATCGTGTGAATATTCATCTGCTCCAGTGTGCAATGATTTAGCCCACTCCCAGGTAGGTGTTTGAGCGCTTGAAATAATGTTACATAAAAGAAATATGAAGGGTAGCAGTACTCTCCTCATCAGTTATGATTTTAGGTCGTTTAAGATTAGACAAAAAATATTTTCAAATAGTTGCCCTATTTGTTTAATTATTAACAGGTTTGTAAAGATTTAAACAATTTATTGCTTGTTTGCATATCATGCTTTAAATTTAGAATAGTATTCGCATTGGATATTGGCTTATTAATATAGGATGTAATTTTGAGATTAAAATCAATTTGATTGTGAACTGCATAGCTACTCTTTTTGTTACATAGTATTAGCTTATGAAATTTACTTATTATGAAAGTTATATCAATAGACCAGGTAGAAAAGAATAAAGTTCATATGGAAGGCGCTGTTGGCGCATGGAAACAAATGCCGCTTGGGAATGCTGACGGAGCACCTGTTTATGCCTACAGGGTGTTTACAGTAGAAGCAGGAGGGTATACTCCATACCATAATCATCCTTATGAACATATGAATTTTGTAATTGAAGGAGAGGGTGCCCTGGTAAATGCAGCAGGGGAGGAGACTCCCCTAAAAGCCGGCGACTTTGCACTGGTTAATCCCGACGAGAAGCACCAGTACAGGAATAAGGGGGATAAACCCTTTAAGATGATTTGCGGCGTACCAAAAGAATTTGAGTAAATCAGATAATCTTTTGTTTGAACCCAAAAACAAAACTGCAGGAAGCCCAAATGAGATCCCTGCAGTTTCAACCTAAACCTAAACTTAAATCTACCTATGAAAGTAAATACTATCTGGGAGGTCCACCTGGTCTGCCTCCCTGTGGGGGATTAGCCCTTTGTTTCTTTTGGATCTCAAGCCAGCTGATGTATTTTTGTATCTGCTTTTCGTCCAGCACTGCTTTGACATCCTTTTCAAGATCAGTATCCAATTTTTCCATTTTTTCCATTGAAGGTCGCTGACTGTTTTTTTGCAAGGCTTCTATCTTGTCGAAATGATCAGAGTAGAGAGTTGATATTTTTTTGTTTTGCTCCTCACTGAGATCCAGCTTCTTATCCAGTTCTTTGATCAATTTACTTATTTCTTTTTTACTGGTCACCGGTGGTGGTCCTTGTTGTCTGCCCGGCTGTGCCATACTTGCTGATCCTGCTATTATAGTAAGGATCGTGGCTAATGCAATAGTCTGCAGTTTTTTAATATTTTTTACCATGAGTGTTTTGTTTATTGTTCTAAAAAGTAATAGAAATGTTCCGTCATTGATAAATCTTATTTGTTATGTTTCTATGATCTCGAAAGATTTCTGTTACAAACATAGTCTCGTTTATCATTCAAGGAAAATGAAATCTATATATAGCTGGGTTTTATCTACCAACCAAAGTATCTTACCAATAAGCTTATTGGCCGAAAGAAGATTCAGAAATTAAGATATGTGATATTGCACTTGCAAGTCTTGATAATAAATAGCAGAACAGGGATTACGACTTCACTCCGTTTCGTCGTGATCCCAATTGGGTAGCTTCAGAACATTTGAATATCAGGCCTTCGGCGTGCTTTTTATACCTGTCCCTCCACTCACTCGAGCAAGCTCGGTTCGGGAGCCACAGGCATAAAAAAAATCCTGCGATTCGCAGGATTTTATTCAAATGTTCTGGCGGAGAGGGGGGGATTCGAACCCCCGGTACAGTTTAACCCGTACGCCAGTTTAGCAAACTGGTGGTTTCAGCCACTCACCCACCTCTCCTGGTTCGTGCTGAAATTTTAGCCTGACAAAAATAGAAAACAAAATCTTACAATCAAAAACTTTTCTTTAATCATACAAAGAAATAATTTTGCACTTCGAACCCCGCACTCCGCGCTTCTTTTACTTTTGATGAAAAGCATCTGATACAAAGCCCAATACCTCCGGAAGTGCCTCTCTCCAATAGGTCCAGTTATGAGCTCCATCTCTTATTCGGAACTCATGTGGGATGCCAAGTTTTCTCATTTCGATATGTATCAGGCTGTTACCTTCGAAGAGAAAGTCATCGTCACCACAATCAATATACCATCTTACTTCTTTTTTTTGATCTTCCTGCAGCTTCTTAATAAGTGAAAGTGCATTGTGATGCTCAAAATAAGCTTTAAGATCCTTTTCATTAATATCCTTACTTTCCTCCGGGATTCTCTTCTTAAATTCCTCAAAGCTTAGTGGACCGATATAGGCACTTAAGGGGCATGCTGATGAAAACATTTCAGGATGATGAAGTGCATACATAAATGAACCTCCTCCTCCCATTGATAGTCCGGCTATTGCACGATAACGTTTTTCACCTTTAATCCTGTATTTTTTTTCAACCAGGGGCAGTAGTTCATCAAAGAAGAAATCCTCATATCTCCATTCATTACCCGGATCGTTAAAATATCCTCTTTGTCCGCTATTTGCATCGGGCATTATTATAAGCATAGGTGTAGCTTTGCCAGATAATATAGCCCTGTCAGCTATTCTGAGAACTTCTCCAAACTGTATCCAGCCTGTCTGGTCGTCACCGGCACCATGGAGCAGGTACAATACCGGGTAGCTTCGTTCCGATGTCTCGTAATCAGGAGGCAGATAAACTGCATATTTTCTCTCGCTCTTTAGAATTTTACTGCTTATAGTAAGATTATCAAATACCTTACCTGTCTGGCCAATAACTGAGCCGGTCAATACTATGGTAATACAAATGAGTAATATTAATTTTTTCATATTCTGAATTTTGTAATAGTTAGATTCAAATATAATAATTCATTATGCCATAAGCACCTAATTGACCTTATAAACTCTTAAAACTTTATTACCTTATCAACCTTCTCATCCCTTCGCCCTTTGCCTCTTTTATTGTACATTTGCCAGAAATATATGTCTATGGCCCGCGCAAAAAAACCATTACTTGAAAATGTAGAAATAACAGCTATTGCCTCAGAAGGGAAGGCCCTAGGAAGAGTTGATGATAAGGTAGTATTTGTTCCCATGCTTGTTCCTGGAGATGTGGTTGATATACAGGTAACAAGAAAGAGAAAAAGCTATATGGAGGGTTTTGTGGTAAAGCAGCATAAATTCTCAGAGATGCGACAGGATGCAAAATGCAGTCATTTTGGTGTCTGCGGCGGATGTAAATGGCAGCACCTTCCATATGATAAGCAACTGGAATTTAAGCAGCAGCAGGTTATTGATAACCTGAAGAGGATCGGCCATTTTGAGCTTCCTGAAATAAGTCCCATAATGGGATCCGATCTGCAGTATTATTATAGGAATAAGCTTGAATTTACTTTCTCGAATAAAAGGTGGCTGAGGAAAGAGGAGATAGGAAGCGAAATAAATATTAAACAAAGAAATGCCCTTGGCTTTCATATACCGGGCCTTTTTGATAAGATACTCGATATAGATAAGTGTTACCTCCAGTCTGAGATATCTAACAGGATCAGGAATGGGATCAGGGAATATGCCCTGAAAAACAATATAAGTTTCCATGATATCAGGGAGCATAAGGGTATGCTTAGAACACTAATAATAAGGAACTCAAGTGCAGGGGAGCTTATGCTTATTCTAAACCTGTACCAGGAGGATAAGGATGTAAGGGAAGGCTTGCTTAACTATATCAAAGAATCATTTCCTGAGGTAACTTCATTGATGTATGTTATTAATCATAAGCCTCATGATTCGATAGGTGATCTAGAAGTAAAACTTTTCTCGGGCAAGGATCATATGATTGAGGAGATGGAGGGTTTGAAATTTAAGGTGGGGCCTAAATCGTTTTACCAGACAAACAGTAAGCAGGCATTTGAATTATATAAAGTTGCAAGAGAATTTGCCGCATTAAATGGTGATGAAATAGTTTATGATCTTTATACGGGTACTGGGACTATAGCAAATTTTGTTGCCGGGTCAGCAAAGAAAGTAATAGGACTTGAATATGTACCGGAGGCAATTGAGGATGCTGTAGTAAATTCTGAGCTTAACGGAATTGAAAACACCTCATTTTTTGCAGGAGATATTAAAGATATTCTCAATGAGGAGTTTTTAAATAAACACGGCAAACCTGATGTAATAATCACCGATCCTCCACGACCGGGCATGCATGAATCTGTGATTAAAACGATATTACTTGCTGCACCAGAAAGAATTGTATATGTAAGTTGTAATCCTGCCACCCAGGCAAGGGATATAACATTGCTGGCTGAAGCTTATTCTGTGGAAGCGGTTCAGCCCGTGGATATGTTTCCCCAGACGCATCATGTTGAGAATGTTGCTCTTTTGAGGCGTAAGAGCTAAGAGCTAAGAGCAAAGGGGAGATTCCTGTTTTCGCAGGAATGGCAGCTCCGTATACCGAATTTATTTATTCAGAAAATCAGTAAAATCCTTAATTGTAAGCAGTTTCCAGACCGCCAGCAGTCCACCAATTGTTTCCAGGATCAGTGCTACTATCATTATTACTGAGCCACCTGGCCAGTGCTGGATTTTAAAAAGTGCTCCAAGAGTTACACCGATAGATCCAATAATTAGTAATGCAATAATGTGTTTGACTTTCATAGGTAAATGGGTTTTAGTTACAAGTTACAATTTACGAGTTGAAACTCAAAATCCTGCATCTCGTATCTCGCACCCCGCTTCGCCCGCCTAAGTTTTTAACGAAGGCTGGTACCCGCACCTCTATAATTAGTCTATATACTTCTTACTAATCTTCTCTCCCGGATGTGCTTTAGCAAAGTCGAACCAGTATTGTTTGATTGTTCCTTTTATATCCTTTCGCAGTATAAGTATACCAATAAGGTTGGGTATTGTCATCACTGCTATTGTGATATAGGAAAGAGACCATATCAATGTAGTATCAGTAAAAGAGGCTACGAAGAAGGCAAACACATAGAAGACCCTGTAGTAAATAACATATTTCTGGCCGATCAGGTATGTAAGTGCCCTGTCGCCATAATACGACCACGAAATTGCGGTAGAGAATGCAAAGAGTAAAAGACCAATTGAGACAATATACTGACCCCAGTCGCCAAAGAATCCTTTTGTAAATGCTACTGCAGTAAGAGGAGCACTGTGCATTAATGATTTGCCTTCAATAATTATTTTATCGGATTCTGTTTTCTTAAACTGGGCGGCTATTGTTTCTTTAAGACTTGGTTTATCTGATTCAGCTATTTGTATCTTTCCATCTGCTATATCTATAGAACCTGAATAGTTTTCCCCTCCACTTTTAAAGACAAAGTCTTCGGCAACAGATTCTGCATGGAGCAGTGTTATTCCTGGGTTTACCATTGTTCCTTCGACAATTTCTAGATTTCCACTAAAAAGATCAAGTTTTGGCAAGGTCTTTTTCTTGCTGATATGATTGGAGAGGATTACCTTATCTGAATCATTTGTATCGTCGTAGGTGCCAACAACAAACTGCATATCAGTTTCCTGGAACTGGTTAATATGTTTCTCATTCCATACACCTGAGGAAAGCAGTACCAGTCCGGTAAGAGTACAGATAACTATTGTGTCAATAAAAGGCTCAAGTATGGCAACCATGCCCTCAGAAACCGGTTCGGGTGCTTTGGCAGCAGAGTGTGCTATTGGAGCCGAACCCTGACCTGCTTCATTAGAGAAGAGTCCCCTGTTTACACCCCTGTTAATAGCCCATGAGAGTGATGCTCCAAGGAATCCTCCTGTTGCTGCAGTACCTGTAAATGCGTCTCCGAATATTGCTCCAAGAGAAGGAAGAATCATATCATAGTTTTTCAGAATTACTGCTAAGGCTCCAATCAGATAAATAAGCGCCATAGCAGGAACAAGGGTTGATGTAACAGCAGCAATCCTTTTTATTCCACCGATAATAACAAGAGCCAGGAGAATTGCGAGGATAAATCCGGTGACAATGTGATTTATTCCAAATGTTGCAAAAACAGAATTTGAAATACTGTTAATCTGTGGAAGACTTCCTGTGCCGAAAGAGCTTAATACAGTTGCAACTGCAAAGAACCCACCCAGTATTGCACCGGTCTTAATGATTCTTCCACTGCTCATTTTTATATTAAGCTTTTTCTTCATATAGTACATAGGTCCTCCCGACACTGAACCATCTTCAAGTATATCCCTGTATTTATGTGATATTGAAACTTCAACAAATTTTGTACACATACCTATCATTGCAGTTACAAGCATCCAGAAGAGGGCAGCCGGACCTCCCAGGTGAATAGCCAGGGCTACTCCTGCAATATTCCCTGTGCCTACCGTTCCTGATAGTGCAGTTGTTAGAGCCTGGAAATGGCTGGTATCTCCAACATCATCTTTATGATCGTATTTACCTTTTACGATTCTTATTGCATGTTTGAAATATCTTATCTGCGGAAATCCCAGGTAAAAGGTGAAAAAGATACCTGTACCAAGCAGGAGGAAAACAAACCATGGATGTCCTCCGATATAACCGTCTAATTTTACGAGAAAGTCATTAATACTCTGCATACAACTGCTATTAGGTTTGAAAAATTAATTTTAACAAATGTAGCAAAATTGATTAAAGCAACTATAGCATAAAATATGCTGCATAATATCTTGAGAAGAGGTAAGAGGTAAGAGCTAAGGGCTAAGAGCTAAGGGCTAAGAGCTAAGGGCTAAGAGCTAAGGGCTAAGAGGTAAGAGCTAAGGGCTAAGAGCTAAGGTAAGAGCTAAGAGCTAAGAGGTAAGAGGTAAGAGGTAAGAGGTAAGAGTAAGAGCAAAGGGGTGATTGGGTAATGGGGTAATGGGGTAATGGGGTAATGGGGTAATGGGGTAATGGGGTAATGGGGTAATGGGGTAAGGGAGTGAGAGCAATAAGGACAGGATAATGAGAAAAGCCGGAACTCAATTAAGAATACCGGCCATTCGTGAAATTCGTCTTTAATCCGCGTTAATCTATACCTAGGTAAAGATGATCTGTGATCCTTCACCTGCTGATAATTCATAAAAGTCACCAACAGTAAGAACCCCTGAAACGTGCTCTGAAAGATCTTCTTCTTTAATTTTGAACATATCCATAGCCAGTTTACAGGCATAAATTTTACCACCACCTGCAGTTATTAATTCCATAAACTCGTCTATTGGCGGAACGTCCAGGTCATCCATCTGCTTTCTCATCATCCATGAGATTAGTGCCTCCAGTCCTGGAATTACACCTAACCATGTTGGCATGCGGCTGCCGATAACAGGCATACGCATTGCGGGATTACCTATAATTGAGGTATGAGGCCTTTTCATCCATTTCTTTACTATTCCTTCCAGACCGAAAAATGTAAAGAAGAGGTTGGTTTCAATGCCTTCCATAACTGCTCCGTTGCCCATTACCAGACTTGCATAAATATCTTCGATATTACCTTTTGCACATATAATATTTACTTTTTTTACAGGGTGTTTTTTATTATCGCTCATATCAGTAATTTTATTGGTTATACACAACTGGCTGGCTTTGGTATGCCGGCAATTTTAGTTGATTTCTTCAGAGGTGCACCGGGAAATAGTTGATAGAATGTTTTTACGTCAACAACACCTGATTTATTTATTCCTCTTATGGAAAGAGCCTCTCCGGCTTGATTTTTACCGCGCAGATATTCAAGAACTTCATAGTGTTTGTCTGTAAGCTCTACACCTTCTTCTTTTGCGATCTCTGCACCAACTTCTTTTGTCCATTGTGAAGGATTTGTAAGATATCCCTCTTCATTTACATCTACTGTTACTCCAGCGTAATTTTTTGTTGCCATTTTATTTTATGTTAAATAGTTAATAGTTAGTAGTTATTTGCTCGCTTTGCTCGCGTTAATAGCGAATCTTCTAATCTTTTAATCCAAGCTCTTTGGCATTTATTTCTTTAAGGAAAGTCATAATAAATCCAATAGATTTTTTCATATCAGGTTTATTCAACTCCCTCATTACTTTAAATACCGAGTATGAAGGAATATTGTTATGGTCAATCTCCTTATAGGTTTGAACAAACATTCCGATCTTATTCATAAAGGCCGGGTCGATAATAAGAAGGAGTGTATTAAGTACACTTTCAATTTTATCACCGAGGTTTTCCAGATCTTCTTTTGGAAACCGTGTCATTACCCTGTCGACTGCTCCGGAGAATTGTCGTATAAGTTCAAAATAGCCCTTATCGTCAATCTCCTTAAATTTATCGACCGCATCAATACCAACTTCCTTGATAATTGGACCGGCATCCTTAAGCAGGTCCATTACATTTTCCAGGCTCATCATAAGGGTATTGATATTATCAACATTCCTTATAAATCCCAGTATCAGGTATTTTATTGAATCCCCGTCAAGCTCTATCCCTGCATTATCGAGTCCGTCAACCATGCTTTTAAAAGCATCTTTGCCTACAATTGAGAGGTCGTCTACCAGGTCAATAAGCGCATCCTGATTCTGTTTCTGGACAGCCCTGTCCTCTATTATCAGATCGAGTTTGCGGTTAATCTCATTTATTTGTATTTGTATATCTTTTTCTGACATCTTGTAATGCTATTATTTTAGTCTACTTCTTTTCCAGCCATAGTCATATGAGCATCAATAGGAAGTTCCTTACCTCTGAGGAGTATATGCCAGTAAATCCACCTGAACATAAGTTTCCCATAGTGGTTTAACCTGCTTTCTTTAAGAAGGCCAAGAGGTCCGATTCCGGGGAAAGGAAAGTATCCGGGCAGGGGCTCAGTCTCGTAATTGAAATCTATCAATGCACCTTTACCATGACCTGTTTCTATAAAGCAGTTTGAATGCCCGTCGTAAGATCCTGTAAACGGTCTTTTCTCGATATAACATAATAGATTCTCGTGGAGTATTTCTGCCATAAAATGAACAACCGATCCGGCTTTTGATGTTGGGAAGTTTCCTGCATCGCCTATAACAAAAATATTTTCATTTGCATTCGACTGCAGAGTGTGTTTGTTGGCAGGAACAAATCCAAAGTCATCTCCAAGTCCGCTATTTTCGATTGATTCATCTCCTGAATGGAGGGGTACAGACACCAGGCAGTCAAATGGCACTTCACTTCCACCAAAATCTTTTATTATCTGCTTTTTATTATCAACCTCACCAAGGAAAAAATCTGTTACAATGTTGATGTTTTTTTCTTCGAGCAGATTACCCAGTAATTTAGCTGCACGTGGTTTCGTAAAGGCCCCTGAAAGCGGTGTGACATAGGTAATATTTACTTTATCCCTCATTCCTCTTTCAGTAAAAAAGGCATCTGCGTAAAATGCAAACTCAAGAGGTGCAACAGGACACTTTATTGGCATATCGGCCACGTTTATTACCAGCTCTCCACCTTCCCATGTTTTGAAAAAGTTTCCGAGTGCAAGCGATCCTTCAATTGTATAAAAGTCGAATATTTTCTTATGCCATAGCTCTCCTGCAAGGCCAGGTGTTTCGGAAGGATTTATCCTGGTCCCTGTTGCAATTATAAGTATGTCGTAGTTAATTACTTCTCCATTCTTAAGGTGAACCCTGTTTTCCGTGGCACTTATCCTTTCAACCCCCTGGTAGATTGAATCTACTCCGGGAGGGAGGAAGTTCTGTTTGGGCTTTATTACATCCGATTTTTTGTAGTATCCAAAGGGAATAAAAAGAAATCCCGGCTGGTAATAATGAGTCTTAAATTGATCTATAACGGTAATCTTCCACTCATCACGAGGAAGATCTTTACGCATTTTGTTTGCCATCATAGTACCACCGGTACCGGCTCCAATTATTAATAGTTTATTCATTTTATTATTGACTTGAATTATTGCATAAATATTTATACAAAAATATGTAATATTTAGATATTTATATATCCAGATACGTTTTATTGTTACTTATATAACAGTGATATTTATCATGTGCTTTATAACAAGCTGCACAATAGATATATAAGGCTTTCAGAGGCCGGTAAATATTAAGACTGATATATATCACCTTTATGCTATCACTAATGGAAATACTGATAATAGGATGATAAATACATGTTTTATACTCTTATTACAATGTGCTAAAAAGCACATAAAAAGAACTGAATAACGAAATATATATGTCAATGTTTGTCCGTAAGTGTTATTTTAATAACAAAAGTTTTTAAGGGACAAAATAAGAACTTATGTTTGCAGAGATATAAATATATAGATAGATATATATAAATATTTTTATATGGCAAACAGGAGAGAATTTATCAAAATAGCCGGATTGGGTTTGGGAGGGCTATTACTGGCTAATCCGGCCATAAAGGCTCTGGATAACACTTTTATAAATCAAGGGGGAGATCTCCTGACAGGGAATGCCTTTCGTACTCCAACTTATTGTGAGGTGTGTTTCTGGAAATGTGCCGGGTGGGTTCATAAGAATGAAGAAGGTAAGATATGGAAGATAACCGGCAATGATGAGGATCAACATAGTAATGGACGTTTCTGTCCACGTGGTACAGGCGGAGTAGGAATGTATTATGATGAAGACAGGCTTAAAACTCCTTTAATAAGGACAGAAGAAAGGGGTAAGCAGACCTTCAGGGAAGCGACCTGGGATGAAGCGCTCGATTATATTGCCGGTAAAATGAAGAAAGTGGCAGAGGAATATGGTGCTGAGTGTTCTGCATTATTAACTCATGGATCGGGAGGTAAATATTTTGGTGACTTACTGAAGGCTTTTGGATCCAACAGTATTGCTGCTCCATCATATTCTCAGTGCAGGGGCCCGAGAGAGGTTGCATTTCAGACAACTTTCGGGGAAGGTGTTCAATCGCCTGAACGAACAGATATAAGAGATACACGATGCCTGGTACTTATAGGATCTCACCTGGGCGAAAATATGCATAACGGTCAGGTACAGGAAATGTCGGATGCCATCGATAAGGGAGCTTCAATAATTACTGTTGATCCCCGATATAGCATTGCTGCAAGTAAATCTAAGTACTGGCTTCCTATAAAGCCTGCAACCGATATCGCCTTATTGCTTGCCTGGATAAATGTAATAATTGAGGAAGACTGGTACGACAAAGATTATGTTGAAAAATATACTTACGGATTTGAGCAACTTAAGGAGCATGTAAGATCATTTACTCCCGAATGGGCCTATGGAATAACAGGCTTAAAACCGGAAATGATCAGAGCTTCGGCCAGAGAAATGGCTGATGCCTCACCCTCAGTAATAGTTCATCCCGGGCGCCATGTAACATGGTACGGTGATGATACACAGAGGGAAAGAGCAATTGCAATATTAAATGCAATACTCGGCTCATGGGGAAGAAGGGGCGGTTTCTACACTCCTGAGAAGGTAAGTATCCCCGAGTGGCCTCATCCTGAATTTCCAGAACCAAAGAAGAGCTGGAAGGATGCATATCCGGATCAATATAATCTTGCATTTGAAACTATTGCCTCTGGTATATGTGATGCAACTATTCCGTCGCTGAGCAAGGCCTGTAATTTTAAAACATGGATAGTTAACGGGACAAACCTTATTCAAACTATACCCGATAGTAAGAAGGTTATTGAGGCAATACAGGAGCTTGACCTGCTTGTTGTTATCGATACTATGCCAATGGAGATTACTGGCTGGGCAGATGTGGTATTGCCAGAATGTACCTACCTCGAGAGGTATGACGAAATAAGGAACAGTCCACACAGGAAACCTGCTATTGCTCTTCGCTCTCCGGCAGCTGAACCGATGTATGACTCAAAGCCGGGATACTGGATTGCAAAGGAATTATCAAAGAAACTGGGTCTTGAGGATTATTTTAGCTGGTCTACTTTCGAAGAAAAGCTCGACTGGCAGCTAAATAAGGTAGGGAGCTCGCTGGAAGAAATGAAGAGAATAGGAGTAAAGACTTTTGATAGGGAATATGATGACCTGTATTTCTATCCCGGCTTAGATTATGAGTTTAATACTAACTCCGGAAAAATAGAACTGTACAGCACAGATCTGGCAGCTGAAGGATTTGATCCCCTGCCGGTGTATACTCATCATGAGGAGCCACAACCCGGTTTTTATCGGTTAAATTATGGTAGGGCTCCTTCTCACACCTTCAGCAGAACAAGCAATAATCCAAATCTAACGGATATAATGGATGAGAACAAGGTTTGGGTAAATCCTAAGGTAGCTGCAGAGTGGGGTATTAAGAATAATCAGGAGGTATACCTTGAGAACCAGGATGGTGTTCGTTCAAGTTTCTCTGTAAAAGTAAGGGTAACTGAAAGAATAAGATGGGACTCAGTATACCTGGTTCATGGCTTTGGCCATAATAATAAGAAGCTTTCCAGAGCTTATGGAAAGGGAGCAAGTGATTCCGAATTGATAACTAAAGTGCATGTCGACCCGATAATGGGCGGAACAGGGATGAGAGGTAATTTCGTGACATTTAAATTTGAACCCGCTAAAACAGAACAAGTAATATGAGATATGCAATGGCTGTCGACACCAGGAAATGTGTCGGGTGTAGCGACTGCGTGGTAGCCTGTCAGACAGAGAATAATGTACCTCATGGTTTTGCCCGCGATTGGGTGGTTGAGGTAACTGCCGGGACATACCCCAGTCTGGAGATCGAGATACGATCGGAAAGATGTAATCATTGTGATAATGCTCCATGCGTAAGATGCTGTCCGACTGGCGCATCACAGATAGTTGAAGGTGGTGTTGTTATAGTTGAGCATAATAAATGCATTGGATGTGGTGCCTGCATAACTTCATGTCCTTATGATGCTCGTTACTCACATCCTGATGGTTATGTAGATAAGTGTACTTTCTGTAATCATAAGATTAAAGACGGTTCGGACCCTGCATGCGTTGAAGTTTGTCCGACCAAATGCCTTTACTTTGGTGATCTGGATGATCCAAGGAGTCCTGTTTCTGAAATTTTGAAGATCAGAAAATATAAATCATTAATACCTGAGGCAGGAACTAAACCTCAAATATTTTTCCTGACATAACATTTATACTATGAGAGAAGAAATAATAGTAAGCGGAAGAATGAATCATGGGATAGATCCTGTTCTTCATATCTGGCACTGGCAGATTCCTCTTTACCTCTTTCTTGGTGGCCTTGCAGCAGGGATATTATTCTTTGCCGCATTATATACAATCCTTGGTAAGGAGAATAAATTTGAAGGAGCAGTAAAATGGGCTCCTTTTATCGCCCCTATAGCCCTTGTGCTCGGGCTGGCAGCTCTGTTCCTCGACCTTAAGCACCAGCTTTATTTCTGGAGATTATATACAACTATAAGGCTTTCTTCACCGATGTCATGGGGTGCATGGACCCTGATGGCTATTACACCCTTATCATTTGTATGGGCTGCTCTTAATATAAGGCTAATATTTCCCAGATGGGACTGGAAATTCAGTGTCTTAAAATGGTTTGAAGCCTTTGCTATTAAGTATAAGAGGGTATTGGCCTGGCTGATACTTATACTTTCACTTATATTAGGAATATATACAGGGATACTGTTTTCTGCATTTAATGCGAGACCTCTGTGGAATACCTCTATTCTTGGTCCACTCTTTCTTACATCCGGCTTATCAACAGGTGCTGCCGTTATTATATTGATGTCACGTTCGAAGGAGGAGCGTCACCTGTTTTCCAGGATAGATCTTATACTGATTATTATAGAGTTGGTACTGATAGTGCATATGTTTATGGGCTTCCTTGCCAGCACCCAGGTCCAGATAGATGCAGCGAGCCTTTTTCTGGGAGGACCCTTTACAGCTCCTTTCTGGGTTATAGTTGTGGGTATGGGTCTTATTATTCCTGCCATTCTTGAAGCCCTTGAGCTGGCAAAGTTCAAAATTCCTGTTCTGATTCCCGCCACACTAGTATTAATTGGCGGGCTGGTACTGCGATTCCTAATATCAAATGCCGGACAGGTTAGCAGATGGTTATATTAAAATGACAAAATATTAAAACAATGAGTAACAAGACAGAAAAAAAATCTCGCCCTTATATTAATCCCTACCTGGGTGGTGTGTTACTGGGACTGGTTCTTATCGCTTCAAATTTTATCAGCGGACGAGGACTGGGAGCGAGCGGGGCAATAAAAAGTGGCGTAGTTACAGTAGTTAAAACAGCTGCTCCTGCTCATGTTGAAAAGTCAGAGTTCTATTCAGATTATCTCGACCAGCATGAAAAACCAATGAAATCATGGCTCGTTTTTGAAGTGCTTGGTGTTCTTGTTGGTGGCTTCTTATCGGGTACCCTTGCACGACGCACGAAGCTTAAGGTTGAGCATAGTCCGAAAATTACCTCCAGGCGCAGACTGGTTTTTGCTCTTCTTGGGGGTATTATGTTTGGACTCGGGTCGCAAATTGGAAGGGGTTGTACGAGTGGTTCAGCATTAAGTGGTATGGCTACCTTTTCGATGGGTGGTATAATTACAATGATGGCAATCTTTGGATCAGCCTATGGACTGGCTTACTTCTTTAGGAAGAACTGGATTTGATATTGAGACAAACGACAAACAACAAAGGGTATTATAACTCACAACTAATAACTTAAAAAATGGGACCATTAATAACAAATGATATTATCTCCGCCGATACAAACCTTCTCCTGGCATTTATTTTAGGGATCGCCTTTGGTTTTATACTCGAAAGCAGTGGATTTTCCTCAAGCCGTAAACTGGCTGGTTTATTTTATGGCTATGATACTGTTGTATTAAAAGTCTTTTTTACAGCAGGAATAACCGCAATGATCGGACTGCTCTTTTTCAGTCTTTTTGGATGGATAGATATGGAAATGGTTTATGTTAATCCAACCTTCCTGCCATCTGCGATAATAGGTGGACTAATTATGGGGCTCGGTTTTATAATGGGCGGATTCTGCCCGGGTACAAGCGTATGTGCCGCAGCAATCGGAAAAATAGATGCTCTGGTTTTTATTGCAGGACTATTTATTGGAGTATTTATGTTTACAGAGGGCTATCCGCTGCTTAAGAACCTATATATGGCCGGAGCAAAAGGAGATGTTAAACTTAGTGATGCACTTGGTATTAAGGATGGTGTTATGGCTCTTTTATTTATCTTTATGGCCATAACAGTATTCTGGATTGGCGAAAAAGCCGAGAAGAAATTTGCTCAACCCGAGTATTAGAAATTTTGTTATACGAATTTTGATAAGAAAATAAATTTTAAGATATGAATGCAAGAGTAATTTTTAGCGCTGTTTTTATTTTCCTGGGTCTGATTATTGCCGCTGTACCAAACAGCAAAACACTTAATTACAGACTTAGTCCGGATCAGATGCTTGTGGATCTTAATGGAAGATCTCAGTATATCAGCCCTGATGAGGTGGCAGACCTCCTAATTCAGAAAGATCCTTCTATTCAATTAATAGATATTAGAAGCGAGGAGGAGTACCAGAAGTTTCATCTGCCAGGTGCTTATAGCATTCCAATGTCAGAACTTCTTAATGATGACTACAGATTTGTTATCGACCAGGATTTGAAGATAAATGTATTTTATTCGAACAGTTCGGTAAAGGCCAACGAAGCCTATATTATTACCAGGCAGCTCGGGTATCATAATAATTATGTACTTGAAGGAGGTCTCAACTACTGGGCAGAAGTAATTATGAATCCTGAGAAACCAGGTTATATAAGTCCGAATGAAGAGTTTGCCAGATATGATTTCAGAGTAGGGGCAGGTATGGCACTGGGTGGAGGATCAGCTGTAAGTGGAACTCAAACAAGCACTGCCACCAAACCTCCTGTAATCCAGAGAAAGACCACAAAGAAGAAGGCAGAAGGAGGATGCTAGGTGATGGTAAATTCGAGATGCAAGATTCGAATTTTAATATCTAATCGCAGATAAACACCGGGTACTTATTGATAAATAAGAGGGGAGTTGTTATCTTGGATCACAATTATTCTTTTATTTACCAAAACCTGGAATATGAAAAAAAGGACTGGTTTATTATTATTTATTGCTCTTCTCTTTGTTCTTCCCCAGAGTATTTATGCTGCGAAAAAATTCGATCCGGTAGGAAAGTGGGCTTTTAATGTCCCTGATGCACCCTATGGATATAATAATGGAAAATTTGAGGTTAAGCTAGTTGATGACTTATATACTGTAAGCATTAACTTTGATGGAGTGGATTACAGCTTCAAAGGTGAGATGGTTTTTTTCGAAAAAGAAAAATTCTCATTTAACCTCTTTATTGAGGGTATGGATGTTTTTATGGACTTTACTTTTTCCGATAAAGATACAATGAGCGGGGCGGCTTCTTATTCCGAAGGAGAATTAAATATGTCGGCAAAGCGCGTTGTTGACGATGAAGAGAAATAGGTATTGGAATAGATAATTCTAATAAAGGTGTCGTTAGGCGCCTTTTTTTTATAACTTTATTTCAATATTAGATCGGAAAAACATTACAAAACAATATTTACCATGAAGAGAACAGGCTTGTTTATTATTGTATTTTTCTTTTACTCATTAGCGGGTGCACAAACTCTTCTTGAAGCTCCTTTGAGCGACAGGACCACAGGCTATAAGATTGATGTGGAGCTTATCCCCGATTCGAAGATTGTAAAGGGAAATATGAATGCCTACTGGATTAATCGCTCAAGTACCAGTGTAAGTGAAGTGCAGCTGCATATGTACCTGAATGCATTCAGGAGTAATAAGAGTACTTTTTATAGAGAATCAGGTGGATCTCCTGGTTATAAACTTAGTGACTACGGCTGGGTGGATATTACTTCAATTCATGATTCCCAAGGAAATGATTTATTTGAGAAAATGTCTTTTATACAGCCGGATGATAATAATCCGGATGATATGACAGTACTCAGGATTGAACTTCCTGAAGCTGTTCACTCCGGCGATACTCTATGGCTTAATATGGATTTTGAGTCCAAGCTTCCGTCACAGATAAGAAGAACAGGCTATAATGAGGATTTCTTCTTTGTTGCACAGTGGTTTCCTAAGTTTGGTGTTTATGAAACTGCCGGGATGAGATTTGCTGAAAAAGATGGATGGAATTGTCACCAGTTTCATAGCCACTCTGAATTTTATTCCAATCATAGTGTTTACGATGTGTCAATCACTCTGCCTGATGAGTATGTTGTTGGAAGTGGTGGTATGCTGCAAAAAGAGGAGGTCCTTGACGACGGAAGAAAAAAACTTTTTTACAGAGCCGAGGATATTGTAGACTTTGCATGGACTGCATGGCCGTCTTACCAGCTTGCAGAAGATAAATGGGAGCATGTGTCGATAAGCTTTCTTTATCCTCCAGGGCGGGAAAACCAGGTTGAGCGACAGCTAGGTGCAGTTAAGAATGGACTTAAGTATTTTTCTGAACATGTCGGTCCCTACCCATGGCCTCATCTTACCTTTGTGGATCCACCATCAATAGGATCTGGCGCAGGAGGAATGGAGTATACCACCTTATTTACATCTGGTTCATTTAATAATTTACCAGTATATTATTTAAGCCCTGAAGCGACAACTGTTCATGAATTCGGTCACGCTTATTTTATGGGTATTCTGGCCAGCAACGAGTTTGAAGAACCCTGGATGGACGAGGGAATTAATTCTTATATGGAGAGCAGGGCAATGGATCACTTCTATGGGCCCGGAAAAGGTATAATAAATCATCAAAAATTTGGATTCTCAGACAGGTCAATGCAGAGACTTTCATATGTAAAGTCAGAGGATAAGATGGTTATTGATAATACACCTACATCCTGGGAATATCCTCATGGTACCTACTCAATGATGTCATACAGTAAGGCTGCAACTGTTTTGTGGACCCTGCAGGGCATACTGGGAGAGGAAACAATGGATGATATTTTCAGAGAGTATTACCGGGTATGGGGTTTTAACTATCCATCCGGCAGCGACTTTATTGATCTTGTAAACAGGGTGGTTTCAGAGAATCATCCTGAGAAGTATGGTGAATCTATGGACTGGTTCTTCGATCAGACACTTTTCGGAACAGGAGTGTGTGATTATAAACTTGATGGCATCAGTAATTTAAAGCAGAGATCCTTCAGAGGTATTGTTAAAAGTGATACTGGCATGGTATTAAACGAAGACTCAAGCCTTGGCGATTCGCTCTACCTGTCGACAGTAAGGATACAGAGACTTGGAGAAGTAATGCTTCCCGTAGAGCTTCTCGTTCACTTCGATAGTGGCAGGGAAGAACTTGAGCAGTGGGATGGCAGAGAAAGGTATAAGAATTTTGAATACCTGGGTGCAGAAAAAGTCCTATGGGCTAAGCTGGATCCGGATAATAAGATCACAATGGATATTGATCTTATCAATAATTCCTATACCACCGAGGATAACCGCGTACCGGTAAAAGCATTCTTTAGAAGATTATCGGTTCTTTCACAGTATCTAATTCATTTATTAACCCTGTAAAAAGCTATAACAGATATGAAACTAGGAAAAGCAATAACAGCCGGATTTAGAAGGGCTGCCAGGTCGCTCAAAGCAATACTTGTAATCTGGCTATTTTCAGTTATTGGAATATCAATTATTGCACTACCTGTTAAGTCAGGTGTTATGACCGATCTGGGTAGCAGCATGGCCTCGGAACTAATTAAGGATTCATTTTCGGTAGACTTCTGGGCAGGTCTGGATGTTACTTTGCCGCTTCTGGGAGGATTCTTAAAGGGATTGGCCTACCTGATATTTATATACTTCTTTCTGAATGTATTTCTGACAGGAGGTTTATTTGATGCGCTCAGGGCAAATGTTTGCGGATATACACTTAAGTCTTTCTTTAAATCTTCTGCAGCTAACTTTTTTTCATTTTTGTCTGTTACCCTGCTGGTATTATTAATGATAATTTTTTCGGCCGCACTGATAATTGGAGTACCTGTATTAATCACACGTTCGGGAGATGGGGGAGATACCGCGCTTCTTGGTACAGTAAGAATAGCCAGGATTGTTTATTTTCTTCTGATTCCAGTTTTTCTCCTGGTTGCAGACTATTCAAGATCCTGGCTGGCTGCAAGTAATAAGAAGCTTATATTTAAATCACTTGGTTACGGATTCAGGGCGACTTTCAGTTCATTCCTCTCTTCTTACATTTTTATGATACTGCTTGTGGCTATACAGCTCGGATTTCTTTTCCTTGTAACTAAATTAATGAGCTTTACACCCGGAACCGTCGGTGGATTATTTGTTCTTTTCCTGTTTTCCCAGGCCTTGATTGTTATTAAGTTATTCCTGAGGGCATGGAGATATGGTGGAGTAACAACCCTGTTTACCATATAATAATTAATAAAGATCTTCCTTTTTTTCAGGAACCTTTTGTTGTACTGCATCAATGTCTGGACTTATATTAATACTATAAGCGGGTAAGACATAATAATAGGAAGTAAGGGCATAGTTGATCACTGCAGGCACCCAGTGCCACAATTCAATATTGGAACTTATTTTGTTTGTAAAAGGTATTACGTCGAGGTTCCTGTACCTTAAATTAACTGTTATGCCGGGATAAAAATTTCCCTCCCCACAGGGCTGTGCAATAAAGGGATGGCTGAACGGTTCAGGTCTGCACCAAGCGTAACCGTAATAATCCTCGGTACCGGTTCCTATGCTTGAAGGAAAACTTTCATTATCAACGTATATTTTTTCATCACCTTCGCCCCACCATGCATCGACAGTATTAAATACCGTTACTGCATCGCCAGCATAAATGCCTTTTCCCTGTATATTTACGTAGTTTATATCTATGTGCCTGTCGTTTCCTCCTACTCTGGAATCTCCAGCTGTCTGGATCCTGTTGTATTCGTGCCAGGCTGAACCGAAATACATAGTGTTATCATTCCTGTTATAGCTGCTTATACTAACAGAAAGGCGGCAACTAATATCCTGGTCGTCGTAGTTAATTATTCTTAGCCGGGCAGATTTTTTAAAAGGCATAATCCAGCTACAGCTAAGAACAGTATCCATACTAACAGAGCTGTACCATGTTGAATATTCACTTAGCTTAAATCCCGTTCCGAAGAAATCGCCTGCCGGGACCCATACCGTGGCTAGACTGTCAAAGCTTATTTCCAGGACAGCAGACCTTAATGCCTGACTAAGATTTTCGGCGCTAAGTTTAAGTGATAATGCTGTTATGGCACAATCTGTACTATCAATGCTTGCTTGCAGTGTTTCACCTGGGCTAAGCCTTTTTTCAGTTACAATGTATGCCGGGCAGTCTTCTACTCCGGAGTCAAGTGTCCTGTTTACATCTTCTATAAGCCGACCGGCTTTATTCAAAGCTTCCAGGCTTAAGGACTCCACCCTGGTGCCTTTTTGATAGGACCTGTAATTTATATTGTAATATATGCTCGGTGTCCACCTCGTTCCTTTCAGTTTAATAGAGTCGCATTCGTAAGTAATCTTACAACTCTTTGAATATGGAACGGGCAGATAAAGATTATGTCCTCTCTGCAGATAGTCAGATTCGGCTGACACGGAAGTACTCAGAGGTTCTCCTGCCAGTAGCTGACCGCTAAGCACTTTTAGAACCTTATCCTCAATAAGCGGTTTTGATTCTCCATCCAGATATACCCTTATAGTCCCCTCATAACTGCCCTCTCCTGCAAATGTCATCCACCACCTTACTATCGCACCAGGTCCATTATGTTCAAATAGAATATACTCTCTTTTGCCATTCAGGCTATCTACTCCAAGAAAGCGTGTATAGTCTTCGTTGGCAAACCAGTCATCCTGTCCGGGGTCTTTGCTGCCTCTGTCGTAACTGCTAAATTGCTTTAGCTCGTAGACCGGATCAGGGAATTGGGCAATGCTGCTCCTGTTAAGCATCTCTTTAAGCAGTGATTCAAGATTTACTGTTTTGCTATCAGAGCATCCCTGGAGGAAAAAAATAATTAGGAGCAAATATTTAAAAATAAGGCGGCAATATCCTGTCATAATAGTTTATCTGTGTGGTGGCTATCCAAATTTAGCAATAAAGGACTGTTTATATATATTAGACTCTGATATTTTATTAAGTTTATGGTCTTAATAAATTAAAAAGATAGCTATGTTCAGGCTTGTAATTACATTTATTACTGCTTTATTTCTTTCATCTATTTTATACTCGCAGTCTCCCGATAATGTGAATCTGAAGATTACACATGGACCATATTTACAAAATGTCGGTCCAACATCCGCTACTATCATGTGGCTAACCAATAAGGCTGTATTACCTTCAGTTATTCTTTCCAGTCAGGGAGAAAAGCCAGAAAGCTATTATAATTCAACAGATGGAATAGTAAATGCAGGATCAACTATCAATAAAGTAAGGATAGAAGGTCTGAGTCCGGGCACTAAGTATGTCTATATACCTGTTAGTAAGGAGATCATGAGGTACCAGGCCTACAGGATATATTATGGCGACACACTCACAGGCGGGGAGTTTTCTTTTACAACTCTATCACCTTTAAAAGATAAGATTAGCTTCTCAATTCTTAATGACATACATGAAAGGTCTGGACTGATGGCAAAATTTATCCGGAATAGTAATATCAAAAATTCAGATCTGGTATTCCTAAACGGAGATATGATAAACTACCTTCAGGATGAGGAACAGATCTTTAATGGTTTCCTTGATACGGCTGTTTATTATTTTGCAAAGGAAACCCCCATGTACCTGGTAAGGGGAAACCATGAGACCAGGGGAATGAAGGCCAGAAGTCTGAAGGATTATTTCGATTTTAAAGAAGACAGGTTCTATTATTCTATGACTCATGGTCCGGTCCATTTTGTTGTTCTTGACTGCGGTGAAGACAAAGCAGATGATAACAGGTACTATTACGGCATGGCAGATTATGACGCTTACCGTCTTAAAGAGCTTGAGTGGTTAAAGGCAGAAATACAAAGCAAAGAATACAGGTCTGCTAAATACAGGGTGTTTATTGTACATATGCCTGTAATAAAAGGGGAAGATATGGGACATGGCATGCTCTTCCTTTCAGATCATTTTGGCCCAGTTCTCGAGAAGGCTGGTGTTGATATATTAATAGCTGCCCATACCCACAGGGTGGCATTCCACTCTTCAGTCGAATCAGGATTCGGGTACCCAGTAATAGTAAGCTCAAATAATACTTTTATTGAAGCAGATGCTGATATGGAAAAGCTACAGCTTAGAATTAAGGATGCAGAGGGCGGGGTAGTTCTCGAAAAAGAAATAAACAGGTGATTTTAATCTGAACTCCTAACTTCTCACTCCACACTTCGAACTTTCATAGGTATTTATACTCCGTCCAAAATAGGTCTTAAGCAGCTATATACTTAAGTGTTGTGGCTATATTTTTACTTTTGGAAACGAGCTTAGAAATCAGGCATATTATGGAAAATCTATTTGGCCGCTTATTAGAGGATATAAGATTCGAAGAAGGACTTAATGCATGTATGAACTGCGGTGTTTGTACAGCCATATGTCCGGCTGCAGAATTTTATAACTACGATCCCAGAAAACTTGTGGATATGGTTCAGACCAGAGATAACGAGACAATAAGGGAGTTATTGAAGAGTGAGACTATATGGTACTGCGGACAGTGTATGTCTTGCAAAACCAGGTGTCCGAGGGGGAATACCCCGGGTCAGATAATAATGGCACTACGCCAGTTATCACAGGAGCTAGGTTACTTTACTGAATCTGAGAAAGGAAGGCAGCAATTTGCAATTAAAAGAACAGTGGGTGATAATATTCTTAAGCATGGTTACTGTACACCCAGTTATGAGATTTATCCGGATAAACATCCTGAACAGGGACCGGTATGGGAGCATGTATTTAATAATCTTGAACATGTTATAGCAAGATTCGGAGGCGAGTTACATGGAAAGGAGGGACCTTTAAGGGGCTTTACACCAGAAGTTCTTCAGGAACTGAAGGATATTTTTGAAGTTACCGGTGGTCTGGATTTATTTGACGCTATTGAGGAGGCCTCAGAGAAGAAGGCAAAGGAGATGGGCATGGAGTTTAAGAAAGAGGGCACAGACTTCGAGTATTTTGATCATGTCTATACCTACAATTCAGGCATACATTTTATTGAGGAAAATATAAAAGAAGAATATGAGACTGGAAGGTAAAAAAAGAATCTGGGATGATTTTCAAAAGGACATCCCTGATGATCACTACTTTTATGTGAGATCATGTATCAGGCAGAGCTTTTTTCCTGGATCGGAGCAGTTTTTTCTTAAAGTATTAAGAGATGACCTGGGTAAGGATATTTATGAGGATCCGAAACATACTACCTGCACAGGCATAGGTTACCATGGAGATGTGGTGCCTTTTGAAACGATTCAAACTGTAGTAGCAAGACATTTTGCACTTGCAACTGAGAATGGATATAAGGATATTGTTATTTCCTGCGTAACCTCATTTGGAATATATACTGAGATTATTGAGACATGGAAGCATAATCCGGAAATACTGGAAAAAGCCAGGGAAGATTTATATAAGGCAACAGGAAGGGTTTTTGATGTACCTGAAAGTATAACTCATTCCAGCGATATAATTTATAAATTCAGGGATAAAATAGCTGAGAAGGCAAAGTATAAACTGATTAACCAGTATACAGGAGAGCCAATAAAAATTGTAGAGCATATTGGTTGTCATTATTCAAAGATGTTCCCCAAATATGGTGTTGGTGGAGCCGAATTTCCTCATGTACTTATAGGTATGATTGAATCATGGGGAGGAGAGGTTATTGATTATCCCGAAAGAAGACACTGCTGTGGCTTTGGTTTTAGGCAATACCTGGTACAGGCTAACAGAGGCTATTCACTTTCTAATTCAAAAAAGAAATTTGAGTCTATGCAGCCCTATAAGCCTGAGCTTATTCTTGCAAATTGTCCGGGCTGTACAATGTTTATGGATAAGTGGCAATATACAATAAAGGCAATGGAGGGAATGACTTACGGTCCTTCGGGTCAGGGCATACCGGTTCTTACATACGAGGAACTGGCAGGAATAGTTATGGGTTATGATCCCTGGGAGCTAGGGCTTCAATATCATAATGTGCAATCTGAGCCTCTTCTTGATAAGATGGGAGTAAAATATGATACAGAAATGAAGTACCTCACGAAGGATGGTAAAAAGCTGCCAGCTCCCGCTGAATTAATTAATGTGTAGTATGGGAAAGCATGTAGTTGTTATAGGAGGAGGAGCAGCTGGTTGTGTTGCTTCAGGACGTCTTGCAAGGGAAGGTTTCCGGGTTTCACTTATTGAGAAAGATAAGCATACAGGGGGGAATATCAATAATTGGTTCCAGCTTTTCCCTGACAGGCGAAAGAGCTCTGAAGTGACGGAATTTCTGCGTAAGGAGCTTGATCATCCCTTACTTGAAGTGTCAACCGGGGAGAATATCAATAATATTAAAAATAAAAATAACAGCTTCCTTATAACAACAAACAAGCGTAAACTTGACGAGGCCCAGGCTGTTCTTATCGCTACAGGATTTGATCTTTTTGATGCCAGAAGGAAAGAGGAGTACGGTTACGGAATATATGATAATGTAATTACCTCTTCCGACCTTGAAAAAATGTTTTATTCCTCTGAAATCTTAACATCAAGAGGCTCTGTGCCTAAGAGAATTGGGATGGTCCATTGTGTTGGTTCGCGCGACGAGAAGGTTGGTAACTTTCATTGTTCCAAAGTGTGTTGCGTTACTGCTGTAAAACAGGCTATCGAGCTTAAGGAACATCTTCCCGAAACCGAGCTTATCTGCTTTTATATGGATATGAGAATGTTTGGTCCCTACTATGAAGAATTATACAGGGAGTCGCAGGAAAAATGGGGCGTTAATTTTATAAGAGGCAAGGTATCAGAAACATCAGAAAATATTGAGGGACGACTGGTAATAAAGGCCGAGGATACTCTTTCAGGCAAACCAATACGCATGGAGGTAGACATGCTTGTACTTATGGTCGGGATGGAAAATTCCAGGTCGGGACTTGCCCTTAAAGAATATATTGATATTGAGTCTGGGGTTAACGGGTTTTTTAAAACAGCAGATAATCATTATGGAACTAACCGGAGTAAGCTCGATGGATTATTCTATGCGGGCGCCTGTACCTCACCAATGAATATTACAGATACTATTGCTCATGCCAGGTCTGCAGCTGTTGAAATATCAGAATACTTAAAAACTAATTAGCGAGGTGAAAGCATTTGGATTTGCACCTGTAAAGGGAAGAGTAATTGATTATGATAAGAACGATAAACTTATCTATTCTTATGTAAGTGAGAGAGATCCATCATTTGCTCTGTGTATTGCCTGTGGTGGATGTGCTGCCACCTGTAGTGCCGCTAACTTTACCAGCTTTAGCCTGAGAAAGATAAATATCCTGGTAAGGAGAGGAGAAAACAGTGAAGTAAGATCTGAGATAGATCGTTGCATGCTATGTGGTAAGTGCACCCTGGTGTGTCCGAGAGGAGTTAATACAAGGAATGTAATATTCCTGATAAGGGAAGCTTTCCAGAAATACGACAATTATGGAGTTTAATCCTTTTGTAATACCATTTAACCTGGGATTATACTTTATAATCCTTTATGTTATTGCAAGATGTGTAATATGGTTCAGAGATCTCCCCAGGACGGACAAGCTTCGTTTACAGAGAGGCTTTTTCGGCAGACCATTTGTAATGAGCCTGAAGGAGATATTTATGGAGGGACTTATCCACCGTAAGATATTTAAGAGGAATCCTATCCTTGGATATATGCATATGAGCCTCGCCTTTGGATGGTTTCTGTTGATTCTTTTCGGTACAATACAAGCCGATTTCCTTGGAGATCAACACCTTAATCCTCCATATAAAGCTATTTTTCACAGGTATTTTCATCCCACTCATGCAGGAAGCGGGCTGGCAGGCTTCTTTAGTTTTCTTATGGATCTTATCCTGGCTATAATCTTATCAGGATTATTGATAGCTATTATTAAGAGGTTCTGGTCGAGAATTGTTGGAATGAAACGTACTACCAGGCTTAAGTTTCTGGACAGGCTTTCAAGAACAGCTCTCTGGCTTATTTTTCCCAGCCGTCTTCTTGCCGAAAGTTTTACCTGTGGAGCTTATGGATCGGGATCTTTTCTTACAGGCTCACTGGGGTCTTTTCTGGCTGCTTACCTGCCCGCAGAAACATTGGCAATGCCTTTCTGGTGGCTGTATTCATTATCACTGGGTACCTTTTTTATTCTTCTTCCCAGGACCAGATATATGCATATTCCTGCCGAGATATTCCTGATATTCCTGCGAAACTCAGGTATCAGGACCGGTGATCAGCACGGTGCATACGCCGAGGCTCAGATTCATTCCTGCTCGTCTTGCGGAATATGTCTTGATGTATGCCAGCTGGGTACATCTGCAGGTATTACCAATATCCAGGCTGCCTACCTGGTTAAGGGACTGAAAAGAAATGATGATATTTTTGATCTCTCCTTAAATTGTCTTATGTGCGGAAGGTGTGAGCAGGCATGTCCTGTTGGCATAGAGCTTGGCCCTCTCAGGATGATCGAGAGAAGAGATGGTGAAACTAAAAATGATATGAAATCCATATGGTCCGGGTATATGAGGGTAAGAAGCAGCATGGAAAATAACGGCTCTGATGTTGATGCTGAAGTAAATCCCGGCTTTACTTACCTTAAACCACAGGAAGTAAAGAATAATACCGAAGTACTTTATTTTGCAGGATGTATGACTCATCTCACCCCGGGCATTTCAAAGTCGATGCTAAAGATATTTGAGGCTGCAGGTATTAGTTATGATTTTATGGATAAGGATGGCTCTGTTTGTTGCGGCAGGCCACTTACTCTTGCTGGCAAGGACAGAGAGGCAAGGGAATTGATAAGAAACAATACCGATGCAATCTGGCGCTCCGGTGCAAAGATACTGGTAACCTCATGTCCGATCTGTTTTAAGATTTTTAATGAAAGCTATCATCTGGGTCTGGAAATAATGCATCATACACAGTATATAAACCAGCTAATTGAGTCAGATATGCTGGAGTTGAATTTTCTTAATAAGTCGGTTGTCTATCATGATCCCTGCGAGCTGGGACGTAATTCGGGTATTTACAGCGAACCAAGAGAAGTTCTGCTGCATGTGGCAAGGCTTGAAAAGTCAGCTCACGAAAAGGAAGATGCCCTCTGTTGCGGAGGCAGCCTGGCAAACCTTAAAATTGACAGGAGAAAAATTACTGATATTGCTGGCGATGTTTATGACGAGCTAACCATGACTCAACCTGATTACCTTGCCACATCCTGTCCTCTTTGTAAAAAAACATTCTGTAAAGCCCAGGAGCCGGGAGGAACAGAGACTCTCGATATTGCTGAGATCGTTGCTATGGCTATTGATGACTATTCATATGGAGACCTTGAGAAGGCTCAAATGATAAGTGCAACAGGGGTTATTGCCTAGGGTTTTCTCATTACATCAGAAACGATTATATTTGTGACGTTTTATAATAAACAATTGGAACGATTTTTGACAATAATATAAGTAATAAATCGTTTTATCAGAAAGTCAATATTTACAGATGTATAGGTTTAGCTTAATAATTATAGTTGCGTTTCTCGCCTTATATGCATGTAATAATGCAGATAATGATCAGGTAATACCAGAGGGAGACATAATACAAAGACAGGACGGGGATATATTCCTGAGTCTGAAAGATGCATATCTGCTGTATGATGAGGATAATCCTCATACAAATACTGCTGAATGGGGCTTTACTGTTAATAGTAAAGGAAGATACGAGGTATGGTTATCAACTCTTACAAAGGATACTATGAATCTTTCTTATTCTGTGCCTGTGGTCGTTCATTTTGGCGACAAGAGGTTAGAGATTCAACCTGTAGGCAATGAAATAGTACTTGATGATGATCATGTTTCAAAACCTTATTTTCGTGCAGATTCGCGGATAGGCTCAATCCTGATAGAAGATACAGGTCATTATAATATTCAGATTGTAAGTGAGAAGGTTCTCCCCTGCAAGGGCGATAACGACCTCTATGCTGCAAATACAATTCTGGATCAGATTATTTTAAGACCTCAGGAGCGTTAGATAATCCTACTTTGATATCAGAATAAAATCACTACCAGGTGCATTGTCGCCGAATTCTCCAAAGCGTGGTTGAGGGTTTACTTTCTCGACATACTGCAAGATTTCATTTGTTGTTAGAATACCATCTTCACCTCCATATTTGCGGAGTGCTTCGATAAACCTCCTGGCAAAAGGAGAATGGAAGCCTGATCTTCCATCGGGAACATATTCTTTACCACCGGAAGTAAGGTAGAGCCTTGTTTTATATTTTGTTTTTCTTTCGATAAATTGTTCCCTTGAAATGTCTTTATACATCTCCATACCTCCCCTGTGTGATCCTGCAGAAAGGTGAGGATCAAAGGTTCCGCCAAAGCAAACATCCATTACCAGGAAGATCTGCTTGCACCCTATATTATTTATCATGGTCCTGAGGTTTGAGTGAGAGAGGTATGATGTTTTACTTATATCGTCGGCTCTGGAATCTGATGAAATAACATAACCTTCCTTAAAGATTTCGTCGTAAATACCGTGACCGGCAAAAAAGATCATAAGATTCTCATTTTCTTCATAGGATTTTGATGCATATTCTCTTATTTTTTCAACCGTTTGTGTAAGTGTTGCATTATTTACTATTTCGGTCTGTACATTATAGTTCTCTTCAAGCTCGGCTGCAATAGTATTTGCATCCAATACCGGATTTACAAGCTCTGAGAAAGAGTCATAAACATTAGTGGCAAACAGAAGGGCATGTGAAATAACGCCCCCTTCTTCAGTGGCTGGAACATTCTGTGTAGCTAATTGCTGCGTTTTTAGGCTGGTATTAGCTATAATGCCTGATCTTAAATCTGAGCTGTTAAAGGGGTCTTCTATAGGTGTCACCCTGTAAGTACCCTCCACTCCCTTTACTGTAAGTTGATAGTTAGAATAGCTATAACTTATAGCACCTTCCTCCCTTGTCCTGTTGGCAGTAATTGAAGATTTATCCCAGTTTAATTTGAATATCCTGGCCTGGGCCACCGGTATCTCAACTCCTGCTTCGGTCTCAAGAAACCTGATCTTGTAGATCTGCTTATCAGCATTATATCCTTCAATGCTTTGTAAAGGAATGGATATCAGCCCTGATTCCTTACTCTTTAGCATATACTTCTCTTCCGTTTTCTTTTGGATAAGAGACATAGTCCAGTCTTCCAATAACTTTCGCCTTTCTTCATAAGCAGATGTGGTTTCAAACTCATCCCTGGGCATTACCATGTTTTTATCTACCCTCTCGTAAATATCGTTTACCACATCGTATGTTAGAATCTTTCGCTGTGCTGAACTTAAATGGTCATTAACCCATGAGGCAATCAGGGATTTTTTAGAGGGATCGACGGGAGATATTTCCCATATTATCAGGGAGCTGTCAACAGCACTGGTGGATAAGAACTGTCCATCTTCACTGAACCTTGCAGGATAGGTTGTCCATGTATGCCGGTAAATACCATCAATCTCGGTCATTGCTGGTCCGTCCATTTTAATAATTCTTATATCCTGCCTGTGAGGCACGGTAAGCAGGTCGCCGGAAGGACTATATGTCAGATCATTATTTACACTAAGTTCTTTCTTGATGGAATCGAGAGCTACAAAACCGTTTTTAAGCATGTGGTACCTAACTATACCTGATGAATTGCCAACTACGAACTCATGTTTCTGCGGATGGTAGGCAAATCCGTTGATATAACTGTAGGTATTTTTTATTCTTTGTATCTCTTTAAAGCTATCGTTTCTGTTTTCAAATATTCTTACTGTTCCATCATCATCAGTTGTAAGAAGATACCTGTCGTCAAAACTGAACTCAACATTACTAACCTTATCCTCGTAGTCAGCTATCTCCTGAAATCTGGCGAATTTATCACCTTCAATTTTCCAGATTAACATCCTGCCCTCATAACTAACAGAAGCCATAAAATTACAGTCGTTACTGAATGCAAGGTCGTGAACCCTGTATGTATGACCTCTTAAGATCTGAACTACTTTCATGTCTTTAAGCCTGATCAGGGCAATATCATTAATGCCTTTATAGGCACTGTAGGCCAGGAACTTCTCATCCGGACTAAATTCAATTTCACCGGCGCTTTTGGTCATATTTGAACTATGCCTGAATACACGATCCCAGTTCCTGTCGTAGATTTCAAGAGTATATGGGATCCTTGATATTGCATAATAGTTTCTGAATGATGAAAACCTGGCATCTATAACCATGCCTGATCTTGGAAACTCTTTTTTTTCAGTAATTTTTAATTGTTGAGAGAATGAAGGAAGAACAAGGGCAATAAATATTAATATAAACAGAGGCTTTTTCATATTAGCAGGTGTTTACAAGGTTATCTGATACTCCTATTTTCAGGAGAATAAATTGCAAATTAATCAATAAATGTTATCCTGCAATTTTCGAGGACTTACTTATATTTTTCTTCAACCCACTTTCTTGCGTTGATAAAGGCCTCTATCCATGGAGTAAGATCATCGTTTTTTCTGTGTTCCGGATAATAAGCGCACTGCCATGGCATATATGCTCTCTCGAGGTGGGGCATTATAGCCAGGTGTCTGCCATCATCTGAGCAGAGAGCTGCTGTATCATATTTAGATCCGTTGGGATTTGCCGGGTAGGTGCTCTGATTGTATTTAACCGGTATATTGTACCTGGATTCTTCGTAGGGCAATTCGAACCTGCCTTCACCGTGAGCAACCCAGATGCCCAGCTTAAATCCGGATAGCGATTTAAGCATAACAGAATTATTATCCTGCACCTGAACGCTTATAAAATTTGACTCAAATTTACCTGAGAGGTTATGTTTCAGAGCCGGGGCTGCTTTATGACCGGGGTTGATAAGGTTTAGTTCTGCCATTAGCTGACACCCGTTGCAAACGCCCAGGCTAAGTGTATTTTCTCTTTTATAAAACTTTTCAAGTGCGGTCCTTGCTTTTTCGTTATATCTGAATGCTCCTGCCCAGCCTTTAGCAGAACCAAGGACATCAGAGTTTGAAAATCCTCCTACAAAAGCAATAAAACTGATGTCCTCCAGAGTTTCCCTGCCTGATATAAGGTCGGTCATATGAACATCTTTAACGTCGAAGCCGGCAAGGTGCATGGCGTAAGCCATTTCCCTGTCACCATTAACACCCTTTTCCCGTATAATTGCTGCTTTAAGTCCGGTTTTTTCCTTTCTGCCATGCTTTATTCCATGTGAGCTGAAGTCTCCTTTAAAGTTTTTCATGTCGAATACCCTAATCTGCCTGGCGTAGTTCTCCTTTTTCTCCAGGGCAAGATCTTCATTACACTGTTTTCTGTCAAAAAGGTAAGAGGTGTAAAACCACTTGTCTCTCAGAAAATTAATATCGAAGCGGTAATCTGATCCGTTATGACTCAGGAATATTTCTCTTTTAGCAACCGGACTGCCTATGGGGTAGCAGGTAATATTATTTTCAAGAAATTTCTCAATAACATAGGATTCATCATCAACCTGGATAATAATACCAGGATTCTCACTGAACAGAATTTTTATAATATCATACTCGCCAATCTCGTCAAGGTTAATACTTAAGCCCCCGGTAGAATTAGAGAAACACATTTCAAGAAGAGTTGTAATCATTCCACCTGCTGAGATATCATGACCGGAAATAATTTTGCCCTCTTCTATCAGCTCCTGTACCAGGTTAAATGCTGCTACAAATCTTTCACTGTCTTTTACAGTAGGTGCTTCATCCCCAAGCATGCCTAAGACCTGGGCAAAGCTACTTCCTCCCAGTTTATATGAATCGCTGCTGAAATCAACATATATTAGAGTGGTTTCGGAATCACTTATTATTACAGGCTCTACAATTTTCTTAATATCGCTTATCTCACCCGATGCTGAGATAATAACTGTGCCGGGTGAGAATACTGTTTCATCACTGTACTTTTGAGTCATAGACAGACTGTCCTTCCCTGTAGGTATATTTATTCCCAGCTTGATAGCAAAATCGCTGGCTGCTTCTACTGCAGAGTAGAGGCGTGCATCTTCACCAGGATTTTTACAGGGCCACATCCAGTTTGCTGAAAGTGATATGCTTCTGATATGGTCGCTTAAAGGTGCCCAAATAATATTTGTGAGAGCCTCTGCTATTGAGAGAACTGATCCTGCTGCAGGATCTATCAGCCCGGCTGCCGGTGCATGCCCTAGAGATGTTGCCAGTCCGTATTTACCGGTATAATCGAGGCTTATAGCCCCCAGATTATTAAGAGGTAACTGCAGTTCGCCTGCGCATTGTTGCTTTGCCAGTCTTCCTGTCACCGATCTGTCTACCTTAGAGGTCAGCCAGTCTTTACATGCTACTCCCTCTATCTGAAGAACCTTTTCGAGGTATTTATTAATTTTGCTTAAATCGTATTCGATAGCCTTAAAGTCAGGACTGCTACTGGAATCCCTGAGAACGGTCTGTGGGGGATTGCCAAAGAAGGAAGTAAGTTGAAGATCGATTGGTTTTTCACCTGTCTTCAGGTTTTCGACAGTAAATTGGTGATCTCCGGTAACTTCACCAACTACGTATAAAGGAGCCCTTTCTCTTTCTGCAATCTTCCGGAGGGTATCAATATCTATTTTTTTAATTACCAGACCCATCCTTTCCTGAGACTCATTACCTATTATTTCTTTGGCTGACAGGGTAGGGTCACCGACAGGGAGTTTTGAGATATCAATTTTTCCTCCTGTTGCTTCAACAAGTTCTGATAAGCAGTTAAGGTGGCCACCTGCTCCATGATCATGTAAGGAAACGACTGGATTCTTATCGGACTCGGTCAGGGCTCTTAGAGCATTATACACTCTTTTTTGCATTTCAGGGTTTGCCCTCTGAACAGCATTTAGTTCTATCGAGCTGTCAAATTCGCCCGTATCTACAGATGAAACAGCTCCACCGCCCATTCCTATCCTGTAGTTATCTCCGCCCATCATTACAATAAGGTCTCCCTTCTCGGGTATATCTTTTTCGCTATCCTTCTTCTTTCCAATACCTATACCGCCGGCAAGCATTATTACCTTATCGTAGCCATACTTTTTTAAGCCGGTAAAATTTTCAAAAGTTAGAACTGATCCGCAAATAAGGGGCTGTCCGAATTTATTTCCAAAGTCACTTGCCCCATTTGATGCTTTTATCAGTATATCTGAGGGTGATTGGTAGAGCCAGTCTCGCTCGGGGTTTGCTTTTTCCCAATCCCTGTTTTCGTCGAGTCTTGGATAGGAGGTCATATATACTGCAGTTCCTGCAATTGGCTGCGCTCCTTTACCTCCTGCTATCCTGTCGCGAATTTCTCCACCTGTGCCGGTTGATGCGCCGTTAAATGGTTCTACTGTGGTCGGGAAATTATGAGTTTCAGCCTTCAGTGACAGGACCGTATCAATGTTTTTAATCTGAAAATAATCAGATTTATCCTGTGTCGTAGGAGCAAACTGTTCGGCTTCTGGTCCCTGTGCAAAAGAACAATTATCCTTATAAGCAGAAACTATTTTATTTCTGTTTGTAAGAGTAGTTTTCTTGATTAGTTGAAACAGGGATGACTCTCTTTCGACTCCGTCAATAATAAAACGACCATTAAAAATTTTATGCCTGCAATGTTCTGAATTTACCTGGGAGAATCCGAATACTTCACCATCAGTAAGCTTTCTTCCAAGCGTTTTACTGAGATCTTCAAGGTAACGAACCTCTTCTTTACTGAGAGCCAGCCCTTCTTTTTCGTTATATTCATTTATATTGCTTAGCTCTATTACTGCTTCCGGTTTCCTGTCAATCTTAAAAATATCCTGGTCAAGGCCTGTATACATAACCTGGAGCATAGGATCAAATTTGGCTTTTTCAGACTCTGCAATAAAATATTCTTCAATCCTTATAATACCCTTTATACCCATATTCTGGCTTATCTCTACTGCGTTGGTACTCCAGGGAGTAATCATTTCTTTCCGTGGACCAATAAAATATCCATCAAGAGATTTTTCGCTAATAAGGCTTGAAGCGCTGAATAGCCAGATAAGCCTGTCAATGGATTCATGGCTTAGTTCTATCGTGGTGTCAACAGCTATTATTTTGTCGGAAAGTCGGAAAAAGAGAATCATAAATATCAGATAAATAATTGAATAATAACTATATAGCAGGGTAATACTCTCTGGTATAGATACACTCCAAATATAGTAAAATGTTAGAAGATTTTAAGATTATAAGTAAACTCTACTTCTTTATAAATCCGCTTCGTTCCAGAAGGGCTTCGATACCGGGTTCTGATCCTCTGAATCTTTTATAAAGATCCATAGGGTCGTCACTTCCTCCTTTTTCAAGAATATTCTTCCTGAAGAGATCTGCAGTATCAGTATTAAAAATACCAGATTCTCTAAAGAGGCTGAAAGCATCTGCATCAAGTACTTCGGCCCATTTATAACCATAATATCCTGCCGCATATCCTCCGGAGAAAAGATGTCCGAATGCACAACTAAGGTTTGTACCCTCTACCGGGTTAAATAGTTCTGTTATAGCGATAGAATCCTTTTCAAAAGTGTTGATATCGCCCTCGAATTTTTTCTTTATCGAATGCCATGCCATATCCAGAAAGGCAAATGCCAGCTGTCTGTTGCATGAGTAACCTTCATTATAAGTTAGCGAAGACTTGATCTTGTCAATTAGCTCGGTCGGAATTTTTTCATCTGTAATATAATGTCTGGCCCAGGTGTCGAGCCATTCTTTTTCATAGGCCCAGTTTTCCATTATCTGTGATGGAAGTTCAACAAAGTCGCGCTTAACATTTGTACCTGAAATCGACTCGTATTTACATTCAGACAGCATGCCATGGAGGGCGTGACCAAATTCGTGAAGAAGAGTTGTTAGTTCATTATGACTCAGAAGAGAGGGCTTGCTTTTGGTGGCTTTATTAAAGTTCATAACTATTGATACAAGGGGCCGTATATCCTTATCACCTTCTTTATACTGTTCCCTGAAAGCAGTCATCCAGGCTCCACCACTTTTCCCTGAGCGTGGGTGATAATCCAGCATAAGCACTGAAAGATGTCTTCCTTCTCTACTTTTGACTTCATAACATTGCACATCGGGATGGTATATGGGAACCTTTAAAGGAATAAAGCTAAGTCCGTAGAGCCTACCAGCAAGCTTAAATATTGCCTCCTGGACTTTTTCGAGTCTGAAATATGGCCTTAGAATTTCATCATCTATTGAATAGAGATCTTTCTTGAGCTTTTCAGCAAAATAGGGCCAGTCCCACCGTTCCACTTCATGCGTATGACCCAGTTTTTTAGCATAGTTGCTTATTGTTTTATAATCTTTCAGGGCATATGGTCTGGATGCAGTAAATAGTTCTGACAGGAATGACTGCACTTTCTCTACAGTTCCTGCCATCCTATCCTCCAGAATATAATCTGCATAACTCTCTTTTCCCAGTAAACGAGCCAGTTCAAGACGGAGGTTAACTATTTGTTTTATTATTTCTCTGTTAGAACTCTTTGTTTCATTATAGCACCTGCCTGAATATGCCCTGTACAGCCTTTCTCTTAGTTCTCTTCTTTCCGAATTCTGCATAAAGGGCACATAGCTTGGATAGTGCAGTGTAAAAATCCAGCCATCCTTCTTCCTGGTCGAGGCCTCTTCAGCCGCCGCTTCTATAAGATTAACAGGAAGACCTGCCAGGTCGTCTTCAGATTTAAGATGCAGTTCAAAATTATTGGTTTCAAAAAGAAGATTCTCTTCGAACTTAACAGACAGCAGCGACAGCTCCTCGCTTATCTTTCTGAAGCTGTCGCGCCTGGTGCCTTTTAGTTCGGCACCTCCTTTTATAAAGCCCCTGAATTTTTCTTCGAGTAGCTTCCTGTCTTCATTATCCAGCTTATCACTTATGCCTGAATAATACACTTCTTTAACTTTTGTGAATAGTTGCTTGTTCAGGGTAATATCATTAGCGAAAGCAGTTAGTAATTTAGATGCTTTCTGCACTGCTTCCTGGATCTTGGAGTTCGTTTCACAGCTATTCAGGTTAAATAGAGTTGCCGATATACTATTTAAGTTTTTTCCGCTTTGCTCCAGGGCAAGGATCGTATTTTCAAATGTTGGAGGGGATTTCGATTCGACAATACTATTTATTTCCTTCCTGGCTTCCTTAAGTGCTTCAATAATTCCCGGAACAAAATCTCCAGGTTTAATTTTATCAAAAGGTGGGATTCCAAATGGTGTTTCCCATTTACTTAGTAATATATTGGTATTCTGAGACATTATTTGTTGTTTGAAGAATTTGAATTATGATGCAAAGATACTTAGGGTGAATAAAATAATGGCAGTCCTCTCTTGCATATTTGATATCAGAAAGCAGGGACAGAGATATATTAGGTAATTTAGTAAATTATGAATAGATTTGTAATCTATTGGTATAGAATTAAATAAAGACAAATGGACAGCAGTGGTAATAAAGATAATATTGAAAATGTTAGGTTAGAGGATAAAATACTGTCCCTGGAAAAATCACTGGCCAGCTCCAGGGCGGAGACAGATATCCTTAAAATGGAACTGGATGATATAAGGAAGTCTCTTGAAAAGTACCAGTTAGTATCTGATTTTGCGCACGATTGGGAAATGTGGTATCTGCCGGATGGCAGCATAGATTATATCTCACCCTCCTTCCATACAATAACAGGATATGCTCCAGAGGAGCTTATATCTAATCCTGGCTTATTGAAGTATATTATTTATGATGATGATATTGATAAGTATGAAAGGTTTATAAATGAGTCGATTAATTTTATAAGTATAAAGCAGTCGCTCAGGTTCAGGATTCTGACGCTGACAAAACAATTAAGATGGTGTGAGATAAAATGCAAAGCTGTTTATAATAAGCTTGGTAAGTATATGGGGCAGAGAGCCTCTATTGGGGATATTACAAACCTGATGCAGGCCCTGGGCCAGATCAAGAACCTTTCTGAGAGTAAGCAGCATGAGACCCTTGCAAAGCAGAAGTACAAGCGGGATCTGGAAAGCAAGGATCGTGAACTGGTAAGCTTTTTAATGCTTATTTCCGAGAAGAATGAAACCTTACAATATGTTCGCAGGCATGTTAATAACCTTCTAAAGGACTGTAATCCCGATCATAAGGATTTACTTTCCAGTATAAAAGATCATATTCAGACATCTCTTAATTCTCCGAATACCTGGGAAAGGTTCAAACTACACTTCGATAGTATCAATCCCGGTTTCTTCGAAAGACTATCAAATAAATATCCTGCTTTAACGCGAAAGGATATTAAGATATGTGGCTATATTAAGCTGGGATTGAGCACAAAGGAGATATCGGTACTTCAGAGTATAACATTTGAGAGCGCTGAGATAAGCAGGGTGAGACTAAGGAGAAAATTGAAACTTACCAGGGATATTAACCTGGTTGAATTCCTCGAAAAAATCTAAAACCTGGTCGTTTATCAATAAAGAAATGTTATTGATCATCTATGTAAAGTCGTTGATCAAATATATCTAGATATTGATAGGTTGTTAAATATATATAAGTAACAGAAAATGAGCATAAAAACAATTTATTAAAAAATAATGATAGGTATTGTCTATTGAATGTTAAGTATTTGTTAGGTGTATTAATAGTATGATCACATTATATTTTTCTAATTTCGTTAAAAATATTTAAAAATGTCATCAAAAGACAAATACAGGAAGCTGTCAGAAGAAGAGGTCGGAAGGCTCCTCAAGCAGGGATGTGAGAGCGAGGACTGGGGTCTTGTGGAAGTGGGTTCTGATTTCAAAACTGATCGTTTAAAAAATACCCGGCTTTCGGGGAAAGTAAGAATAGGCAGTTTTAATAAATCAGTAGAATTATACGGCGGTGTTTTACAAAAAACAGGCATCTATAATGCATGGTTAAATAATTGTGTAATAGATGATAATGCCTTGATATACAATATCGGATCGTATATTTCAAATTATCATATTGAGTCGGATGTTATTATTTATAATGTTAACAGGCTGGCTGTAGATGGAGAAACTACCTTTGGAAATGGGGTCAGAGTAAAAGCAATTAATGAAGATGGAGGTCGTGATGTTCCTATTTATGATCACCTTACAACCCATATAGCATATATATTTTCCTTATATCGCCATCAGGAAGCACTGATTAATCAGCTTGAGTTCCTGGTAGGCGAATATGTTGATTACGTAAGAGACACACAGGGCCTTATAAGTTCAGGGGCAAGTATTATTAACTGTGATAATCTACAGAATATTAAGGTAGGTCCGGCTGCAGTAGTAGAAGGTGTACTTAAACTCAGTAATGGAACAATAAATAGTTCATCAAGCGACCCTGTATATGTTGGCGACGGGGTAATAATGGAGAATTTTATTGTATGCTCTGGCTCTATTATCAGTGATTCTACCCTGATATCAAATTGTTTTATTGGGCAGGGCTGTATACTTGATAAACAATATTCAGCTGTAGAATCGCTATACTTTGCAAATTGCCAGGGTTTTCATGGTGAAGCAACCTCAATTTTTGCCGGACCATATACCGTTACTCATCATAAATCAACTCTTCTTATTGCAGGGATGTTTTCATTCTTAAATGCGGGAAGCGGATCCAACCAGAGTAATCATATGTACAAACTGGGTCCTATCCATCAGGGAGTAGTTGAAAGAGGTGTGAAAACAACCAGCGACTCATATATGTTATGGCCCTCTCATATTGGTGCTTTCAGCCTTGTGATGGGAAGGCATTATAAGCATTCCGACACATCGGAATTCCCTTTTTCTTACCTGATCGAAAGCAATGATGAGAGTATACTGGTTCCGGCAATAAATTTAAAAAGCGTAGGCACAATAAGGGATTCAAAAAAGTGGCCTGTCAGAGACAGAAGGAAGGATCCGAATAAGTTGGATCAGATAAATTTTAATCTCCTTAGTCCGTATACTGCACAAAAGATGCTTAAGGGAAGATCTATTCTGATTAATCTCAGGAAGAAGCAGGAGCCTGTTGATGGTAATTATATTTATAAGGATATGTTGATAAGGGAGAAGGCTCTTGACAGGGGTATTCACCTTTACACACTGGCTATTTATAAGTTCCTCGGCAATTCACTGATTACTCGCTTATCGGGATATAATATTAAATCATATAGAGATATTTTTAAAGCACTCGAAAAAGATACTCCGCTTGGTACTGGGAGATGGGTCGACCTTTCAGGGTTGATCTGTCCTGCTGATGCTCTCAAGAAATTATTTTCAGATATTGAGAATAAAACAGTCAATTCTATTGAGGAAATAAATTCAATTCTTACTTCCATTCATCAGAATTATTACTCTTTTGAATGGAGCTGGACTTATGATTCCTTTAAGGAGGTATTTGCCAAATCACTGGATGAATTTTCGGTCGACGATCTGAAAGAGGTTATTCTTAAGTGGAAGGAATCTGTTCTTAAGATTGATGAGTATCTTTTTGAGGATGCCAGAAAGGAATTTTCGCTTCTGAATATGACCGGTTTTGGTATTGATGGGGGAGAAGAAGATAAACATCTTGATTTTGGAACGGTCAGGGGTGAGTTCGACACAAATCCAATGGTAGTATCAATCACTGAACATATTGAAAAGAAGAATTTGCTGGGCAACAGCATATTGGAATTATTAAATAAGTACGAAACTGAAACAATAAAAGCATAATGTGCGGAATAATCGGATATACAGGAAAAAAAGAAAGCCGGGATATACTTTTAAACGGCTTGGAAAAACTAGAATACCGGGGCTATGATTCTGCCGGTCTTGCCATCCATAACGGAGGATTAAGCATTGTTAAGACAAAAGGCAGCATAAAGAACTTAAGAGACAAGACTCCTTTCGATTTAAAGGGTAAAACCGGAATAGCTCATACCAGGTGGGCAACTCATGGAGAACCATCCGAATTAAATTCACATCCCCATTTATCTGTATCAGGTAACCTGGTTATGGTTCATAATGGTATTATTGAGAACTCTGAAGAACTGAAAGATTTAATTGGGATTGACCATAGCAATTTCAAGAGTGAGACAGATAGTGAAGTCTTGCTAAATCTGATCGACAAGTTATATATGGAAAATGGCAGGGATCTACTAAAGTCACTGATTGAAAGTCTTAAGAAATGTGTTGGCAGTTATGCCGCTGTTATTATAGAGAGAGATAAGCCTGAGGAATTGATGGTTTGTAAAAAGGGAAGTCCGATTGTTATAGGTATCGATTCGACTGGCTCATATGTTGCATCGGATATATATGCGTTGGCAGAACATACCGAAAAATTTTACTTCCCCGAGGAGGGTGATATTGTTAACCTGAATGGGAACGGTATAAAGAGCGCCTATACATCTGAAGGTATTAAGAAGCAGCTGGCAGAAAAAATATATTATGTTGAGGATTCAAATATTGGTAAAAATGGTTTCGACCATTATATGCATAAAGAAATCTATGAACAACCTGCTATTTTAGGCAGACTGTTTGGAGGAGGACTTAATATCGTTAATATAAATGGCGGTGAATCTGATACAGACAGTTTTTTAAAGAGGGCAAAGAGAATAACTATACTTGGATGTGGCACTTCATGGCATGCAGGACTGATTGGTAAATATCTTCTTGAGAGATTTGCCAGGATACCTGTTAATACAGAATATGCATCAGAATATCGCTACAGGTATCCGGTAATATCTGAAGATGATCTGGTTATTTCTATTTCGCAATCAGGCGAAACTGCAGATACACTGGCCGCCAATAAACTGGCTCGGCAGTCTGGGGCAATGACAATGGGCATACTTAACGTTTCAGGTTCGACACTTGAGAGAGAGACAGATCTGCAGGTCTATCTTAACGCTGGTCCGGAAGTTGGAGTTGCATCAACTAAGGCTTACACCTCGCAGCTTGCAATTCTGACGATGTTGACTGAAAAATTTTGTGAGCTGCGTGAACTAAAGGATAATGCTGTTCTCCTTGAGAATACTTTCAGTGTATTGCCCGAGTATATGGAAAAGGTATTATCGAACTCAGCTGCAATTGAGACTATCGCAAATAAATATGCCGCATCCAATAATTTCCTTTTTCTTGGCAGGGGACTAAACTTTCCTTCTGCCCTTGAAGGGGCTCTTAAACTGAAGGAGATATCTTATATTCATGCTGAGGGATATCCTGGTGCTGAAATGAAGCATGGCCCTATTGCTTTGATAGATTATCATTTCCCAACCCTGGCAATTGTTACTGACAGGGAGAACAGGGCAAAAATGATCTCAAATATTCGTGAGATTAAAGCCCGGAGTGGTAAAATAATAGCTATCTGCTCAGCTGATGATGAGCTTACTCCGACCCTGGTTGACGATGTTATTATTCTGCCTGAAGTAAAGGATGAGCTAACGCCCGTACTTACGGCAATTCCCCTCCAGCTTTTTGCATATTATATATCCCTGAACAGGGGCTGTAATGTCGACCAGCCCAGAAACCTGGCCAAATCTGTTACAGTAGAGTAGGAAGGAAGATACCTTATTCTACTATTCTTAATATTTGTCTTGTTTTCGTAGAGCTTTGCCCCCTTATCTCTATCAGCAGGTTGCCGCTTTGACTGGTGATGGGCGATAAATCGATATCGAATTCCCTTGCTGTACCCATATCTCTGCTATACAGAGGCTTGCCTGTTGTATCCAGTATCCTGATACGTATATTTTCTTCGGGCACAAATCCGTATGCCTTAATGCTTATTATATCCCTTGCAGGGTTGGGGTAAACGATTATTTCTTCGACAGGTATATTATCACCATCTTTTATTATGGGTAGTATTCCCGGGTCACATCCCAGATACTGGAACTGCAGGTCATAGAAATAGAAAAATACATCCCTGTCGTATTCTGTATTGCCTGTAATTGAAACGTGATTATTTATACCATAGGGGTATGCAGCGCCTTTATAGTTGTAATAAAGGCCCGAATTATCATCCATTCTTAGGATATAATCTTTCCCTGGAGGTACTTCTGTATTTAGTTCAATAGTGTTTTTCCCTGGCTTTAAATTTGTTCTGATGCTATTAATTAATTCTCCATTTGCATCTAATATTTCTAAGCTTCGTAGTGTAGTGACTTTGGAGTATATTACTGTCGACACTAAGCTGGATGGGGTATGCACATTAAATATTAAACCGGCATTATTACCTTCAGAAAATCTTCCGGGTCCGATATTTCTTTCTCTGGGCCCTATTCTTACAGGATTTATTTGTGGCTCAACAGTAATACTGCTTGAGCTGGTAAAGCTTGCCGTATAGTCGCCGTTAAAGGCAATTAGTTTAACCAAGTAGCTTCCTGGATTCGAATATGAATGTTCTGGATGCTCAAGTGTACTGGTATTACCATCTCCAAAATCCCAGATATAGCTTTCTGAGTCGGAGGAATTATTTGTAAAAAGGATACTTTCATTACCACATACTATATCCTTATTAGCTGAGTATCCGGCAACAGGCATTACTCCCTCAAGAGTATGCAGGTCTGCTTCATACAATCCTCTTCCGTAGGTAGCGCATCTTATTTTTTGTTCACTATACTGAATATCAAGATCGCGAATCTCTGTGTTTGGTATCCCATGCCCGTAGAACTCCCAGTCGTCCATACTGGCTGATCGATAGTATATCCCGTAGCTCATTCCCAGGTAGAGGTCCTCTGTGGTACCTTTTCTGTGTACAATAGACAGGGCAGCAATATTTGGAAGCGAGCCTGAAATATTTTCCCAGCTTCGTCCCCCGTTTTCAGATCTGAAAACTTTTGATTCCTTATTAAATCCGCTTGTAACTACCCATACAAGTTTAGGGTCATAATCACTAACAGCTATATCCTGTATAGTATTTCCGTTGCTGATATAACTTTGATCCCAGTCCTGTCCATTATTAAAAGTAAAGTAAAAATAGGGACCGTAAGAAGTATATATGATTCTTGAATCTGCTTCGGGTATTGTAATGCTATGAAGGTTTCTACCTCCGGTCAGGTTAGTGCTTATCTTGTTCCATGATGAACCTCTGTCAGTGGACTCATAAACATCAGAAAAACATCCTGTTACAATTCTGTCTGTATTGTTCGGGTCTACTGCAAAGCGGCTGTTCCAGTCGCCTGAGCCGGGTTCAGGCTGGATATTATCAAACAGGGAATAGTAAAAGTTCCATGCGTTGGTTGTTCTATAAATTTTACCCCCAGGGTAGGAAGAATATCCGTAGTTGATATTATCGGGGCTCTGCCAGGTATGCATACCATCTCCACCGTTTGTGGTTCTCCAGAGGCCGTCAGCTTTCCTGTACCATCCGCCATTATCCTGAGAGCCGCAGAGTAGAACATTCGGGTTAACCTGAGAGGAGGATAAGGAGTAGTACTGGGAAATAATAAGTCCATCAGATTTTTCTGACCATGTCGAATTTTCCTCATCCAGAATATACATTCCGCCATCGTTACAGAAGTAGAGACTATTATCCTTAAGCGGGTTCTTTTCTATCCGGAAATGATCTGCATGCACCTCCGCGTAGCTCTGGGTGGCATACCAGTTTGTTATCTGAACCCAGCTTGATCCGAGGTCGCTTGACTTATAAATCTTAGTCCATCCCCTGTAAAGTGTATTTTCGTCTACCGCTGAAAAGCCTATTGTGCCGCCGCTATCTTCAACTGCAGACTTTTTTTGCCATGTAGCTCCCCTGTTAGTTGAAACATAGATGCTGGTTAAACCAGAAGCCTCGAGCTGGGCAGTAAGAAAATTATTGTTAACAGGGGAAAAGGCCATATGTTTAAAGGTTCCGGATTCATATGCATTTAATGACAGGTTCCAGCTTAAACCTCCGTTATCAGATATCAATATTGTAGATCCTTTGCCTAGACACACAGTGTTTCCGTCGGGATGAAACAGAATATCCCAGGATTCCCCTCCATTAACCAGGTACCATGTTACTCCGCCATCAGCAGTTCTGTAAGTGCCACTACCCGTTGTAAGGATGAGCACATTGGGGTCTGTCGGACTCATTGCCAATCTTCTGATAAACTTATTATCTGCAAGTTCCGACGTAAAACCTGTTGCTAACCAGCTTTGCCCTCCATCAAGAGTTTTATATACGCCAATAGCTCGTTGCCAGTAATTGGTGCCAATACCTCCTCCTGCCATATAGATAATATCAGGATTTGTGTAATCTACACATATGCTGCTAACCCTGAGAAAGGGTAAGCCATCACCAATAGGAGTATAAGTGTTGCCGTTATCTTCAGTCTTCCATATTCCACCCTGGTCGGCTCCAAGCCAGAACGTTTCAGGATCGCTGGGATGGAATGCTATCTCTCTTATCCTCCCCATGCCCCAGTATCCACCAAAGCCTGCTGTACGGTTTATATTCACCCAGTTTGCTGCAGGTCCTTTTGAGGACGAGTTTTTAAACTTTTCAAACTCGTTGAATTCATAAAGAGGTGCTACGGGCATACCCAGGCTATCGACATGATTAAGCCAGTATTCTTCCCATCTTTTGTAAGAGATATATTGCCTTATATTTTTGTACTGAAGCTCAGGATAGTCGTCCAGTTTAAAATACCTTGAAAAATATTCCTGTTCTGCATATTTAAAATAGTCGTCAGCCTTATCCTGAATTTCAAAAATACTCCGATCGTCCTTCCTGCTTTCGCTTTTAAACAACTTATCAAACCATTCCTGTGCATATATGCTTTCCTGCGATAAAAAGGATAAGCAAATTATAAATGCCAGGTATAGTGGTATTGACAGCCTTCCTGATTTCACAAGAGAATGTTTAGAATGGCAGATCTTCGAATTCTTCGTTATCAGGAGGCAGATCATCCATCAGAGGAGGAGGAGTATTTTCTATTTCATCGTCTCCACTTGATCTTTCTATTCTCCATGCATCCAGGTTGGTAAAGTAGTTAATCTTACCATCCCGCTCCCATTTATTTCCCTTCAGGTTAAATGAAACCTTTACGTTCATATTTAGAAGATCGTCGCTTAGCAGTTCGCACCTGTCCTGAACACACTGGAACTTAATATAGTCAACAAATTCTCTTCCTCCTGCTCCCTGTTCAGCAACTTCAATAACAAACTCCCTTTTTCTGAATTTATCACTTACCTGCTGAACAGCGCCTACTTCAATAACTTTACCTTTAACTTCAAATGACATAATCAGTCTTCGTTTACGGTTATTTTCTCTATCATATCACCCTGCCTGATCTGGTCTATTATATCAATGCCTTCGGTTACTTTTCCAAAGCATGTATGCTTTCCGTCAAGATGCTGGGTGTTATTTCTGCTATGACAAATAAAGAACTGGGAACCACCTGTATCTCTTCCTGCGTGAGCCATAGAAAGAACTCCCTTGTCGTGGTATTGCTTATCCCCGTCAAGTTCACATTTGATAGTATATCCAGGGCCGCCTGTTCCAACCCTGGGGTCGCCCGGATCTTTTGAATAGGGACATCCTCCCTGGACAACAAAATCAGGAATTACCCTGTGAAAGGCAAGACCGTCGTAATATCCTTCCTTTGCAAGTTTAACAAAGTTTTCAACTGTTGAAGGAGCATCATCTTCATAAAAGCTGACCTTCATTGTACCTTTAGAGGTAATTATCTCTGCATTCATTATTCTTCGTTCGTTATTTCAAGTAATTCCACATCAAAAATTAATGTTGAGAAAGGCTTTATCGTAGCTCCGGCACCTCTTGCTCCATATGCAAGGTCTGAAGGAACATATAGCCTGAACTTTGATCCAACAGGCATAAGCTGAAGAGCTTCAACCCATCCTCTGATAACTCCGGTAACCGGGAATTCTGCAGGTTCGCCTCTATCGAGTGATGAATCAAATATTGTTCCATCGATCAGTGTTCCTGTATAATGAACTCTAACTGTATCACTTGTAACAGGCATACGACCTTCGCCCATAACAATAACTTCGTATCCTAAGCCACTTTCGGTTATACTTACTCCGGGTGTTTTACTAATTGAATCAAGAAATGCTGTGCCTTTTTCAATCTCTGGTGTATATTGTGCTTTAAGTTGTTCTTCCTGCTGCTGTTGCATATACATCTGGATAAATCCGTTTGCAGCTACATCGTTAAGAATCATATCACCATCTTTAGCATCCATCATACCTTTTGCTAGTATCGCCGGGTCAATATCCCAACCCTGGTTTGTAACCCCCGAATAGGTTGATATCCCTATTGCATAAGAGAGTGAATCTTCCTTGGTTTCAAGTTTAATGTTTTGAATTTTATTTTGTGAACAGGATGACAATAATATGCCAGCACAAACAGTAATAATTAATCCCTTGATTTTCATAGATTTTTGTTTTATTAATAATTGTTGCAAAGATAATATAATCTTGGATGATTGAGCGTTAAAGAAATGTGAAAATTATCATAACCTGCTTGCCCTGGTAATTTCCCTTTTTCCTGGAGGACCCTGAATATGCTCTACATGAAAATTACATGCTTTGAGCTGACGCTTTAGTTCTCCTCTTGAAGAATAGGTAAGAAAGAGTCCACCCTCTTTACACGACCATGCTATCTTACTAATAATATCCGGACCCCATAATTCAGGTTGCTTTTCCGGTCCGAAAGCATCAAAATAGATAATATCATATTTATTAGAAGGAGAATAATTTTCTATATCACCCTCAATCTTTAATAGATTGAAATTATCGGATATCTTTTCTTTCTGATTCCAGTCACAGCTGTGTATTTTTGCAAATAGAGCACTTTTCTCCTCTGTAAAGAAATCCGCGTAATTAAGGGATGTCGTTATTTCACTATTAAGCGGGTATTTTTCAATACTTTCATAATTCACTTTAATATTTAATCTTTCAGCTTCAATAGCTGTAAGAAAAGCATTTAGACCTGTTCCAAATCCCAGTTCAAAAATATTGATGTTTTTTGCTGATAGTTCTCTTAATCCGGACCTGATAAAAATATGCATGGATTCCTGGATGGCACCGTGAGTAGAGTGGTAATGCTCATCAAGTTCAGGTACAAAGATAGTCTTGGAGCCATCTTCGGTAATAATGATTTTCTTGTTCATTTATAAATCACTAAATTCCAGTTCGTTCAATTTTGATAACAATATATACTTTTCTTTCTTAAGTGCCTGATAGATATCAACGAGCTCATATATTGATCCCAGTTCAATAAGGTACTCTCCAAGAGAAATTTCGCCCTTATCGAGTGTCTTATCTATAAGTTTACGATTATCTGAGTTCTCAAGTGCATCTTCAACAATTGCAAGGTTTTCCTTATTTGACTGGTAGCTTCTGTAATATGCCATATATACTGATTCCTGGTACAGCTTTTCGCTCTCAGCTTTTTTTGACTGGTATTCGGCTATGGCCAGTGATTTATTAACCTGGCCTTTATTTTTCCATAGAGGCAGACTAACTCCAAGGGATGGTCCGGTAAATGTCTCGTTTGCTACAATCTCTGAGCTAAAGCCAATATCAAAAGATGGCATATTGCCAGCCTTACTTACCCTGATTTCATCTCTTGCTGCTTGTGTCCTAAGATCAGGCAATAGAAATGCTGGGTGATTTGATCTCAGGCCTTCCTGTAAAACTGGCAAAGCAGCTTCGCTAAGAGCAGGATAATCTGAGTCTAAGAGATCTTCGCTATTATCACCACTCATATAATCAAGCCTTGTTTTAAGTATATCCAGTCTGTTACGCGTTGAAGTAAGTACTGATATGTTCTCAACCTGTTTAATCCTGATCTTATTATAATCAATAATACTTGCTTCTCCATTGTCAAGAAGAATAGAGTATGCTTTCTCCAGCCTGTTCATTGTTTCCATTCTTTCCTTCTGTATCTCCAGGGTCTCGAGAAGGGATAAATATTCAATTGCAGCCGATCTTGCCTCACTCATTATATATACACAGGCCAGTGAATATTCCATTTTCGCAAGTTCAAGGTTACTTTCCTTTAATGTCTTAATTCTTGAATACATTCCCGGAAAGTCAAACGACTGACTTATACCCCATGTTATTTTATCACCCGGGGCAGCATCGTTGCCGGGGAAATATCCCATATTTATTCTCGGATCGTCGGGCGTATTACCGGTTTTTGAGAGTGCCTCATCAGAGCTAAGTAAGGTCCTCGCTGCGATTATTTCAGGATGCGACAATTTCACTTTCTCGATAAAACCTTCGAAAGTCTGTGCCGATAAATTTAGACAGGAGAGGAATATTGATACTGATATAATTATTTTATTCATCTTTATTCTTATTTAGTAGGTAATAGACAGAAGGTACTACAAAGATATTAAGCAATGTTGATGAGAGCAGACCACCCAGTATTACAACTGCCATCGGGCTCTGGATCTCGTTACCCGGCTTAGCACCTGCAATGGCAAGGGGAATAAGAGCAAGAGCTGCAGTTAAGGCGGTCATAAGTATCGGGTTAAGCCGATCTGCGGAGCCTCTGATTATTCGTTCCTTAAGACTTGTCTTCTCAAGTTTCAGGGCTTCATACCTTGAGATAAGCAGAAGGCCGTTCCTTGTAGCTATTCCAAAAAGCGTAATAAAACCAATAATCGAAGGTATGCTAACAACCCCTGAAGATACTTTTATGGCAAAAATACCTCCGATCAGAGCAAGTGGCAGATTAATAAGAATAATACCCGCAAGCCGTGAGTTTTTAAACTCCTGGTGGAGTATTATATATACAATAATCAATGCCAGCAAAGAGCTAATTAATAAACGTATTGAAGCACTCCGGGCACTTTCGAACTGGCCTCCGTATTCTATTCTGTAATCATCGGGGAGACTAATATTTGAATCTATATTATGCCTGATTTCCTCCAGGACGCTTCCTATATCACGACCTACGACATTTACAGAGACAACTATTTTTCGTTTAACATTTTCCCTGTTTATTGTTGCCGCTCCTGATGAAGAATTAATGTCAGCCACAAAACTTAAGGGTATTTTCTCACCATCGTAACTGTCGATCATTGAGTTTCTTATACCCTCAAAGCTTCCTCTTGTTTCATCATTATACCTTAATACAAGTGGGAATTTTTTCTCTTCTTCGAAGACATCGGATACTTTCTCCCCACCGAGTGCTATTCTGATAAATTCGGTAAAGCTGTTCATGGGTATACCATATCTGGCCAGCATTTCACGCTTAGCCTTTATCTTTAATTGAGGAGTCTCTATTAATTGCTCAACATTGATATCCCCAATTCCATCGATTTCTTCAGCCTCTGATTTAATTTGCGTTCCCAGGGCGTATAATGTATTCAGGTCATCGCCAAATATTTTTATGGCAATATTTGCTTTCGTCCCCGAGAGCATATGATCCATTCTGTGAGTAATTGGCTGACCTACTTCTATATTAACTCCCGGAAGACTGTTCAGTCTTGTTCTAACCTCAGCCAGGAAATCGTTTGCATTCCTGTCTTTTAATTTATACGGAGCATCAATTTCGGATATATTTTCCCCGAAAGAATGTTCAGCTAATTCCGCTCTGCCTGTCTTTCTTCCAAGCGCAATTATTTCTGGTATGTCCAGCAGCATAGCCTCAGCTTCAGAAGCAATCCTCGCAGATTCTTCAAGCGATGTTCCTGGCGAAGCCGAAAGGTTTATTGTTAGTGCTCCTTCATTGAAGGGAGGTAAGAATGTTCTACCCAGGGTAGTAAAGACAGCAATAGCTATAATTAATAATAAACCTGAGAATCCGAGAACTATCGAATTCCTGTTTAGAGTATGACTTAGTCCCCTCCTGTAATGTTTGCTTAAGAATGTTTCCATCCACGATCCATCAGATCTCTTTAAAAGTCTTTTTTCATTTGTCAGTAATAAACTGCAAAGTACCGGGGTTAGCGTTACTGCCACAATAAGTGATGCGAACAATGATATAATAAATGATATCCCCAGCGGCTTAAGCATCTTTCCCTCAAATCCTTCGAGAAAGAAGAGAGGGATAAAAGTTATTATAATTATAATTGTTGCATTTAGTATAGATGGTCTGATCTCGCTTGACCCATTATATACTACCTGTAAAACTGGTAAGCGTTCCTGTTTTGGTAATTTGATATTCTTTCGCAGATGACGGTATACATTCTCCACGTCGATAATAGCATCGTCAACAAGTGATCCGATAGCTATAGCCATTCCGCCAAGACTCATTGTATTTATTGTATAGCCCAGCAGGCTAAGGGCAACTATCGATACAAACAGGGATAATGGTATGGCCAGGAGAGAAATAATTGTTGTGCGATAATTCATTAGGAATATAAACAGAATTATAACCACAAAAAGACCTCCCTCCATTATGGCTCTCTTTACATTATTTACCGAGGTATTAATAAATTCGGCCTGGTTATAGATATCAGTGTGCAGAGTTATTTCCGAGCCGAAATTCTCTTCAATCTCCTTTAATGCTTTATTTATTTCCTGGGTCAGCCTAACAGTATTTATCCCGGGCTGTTTTGTGATATTTACCAGTACTGCCTCGCGACCATTATATGCTGCAGTCCCTATTGCGGGAGCCGGACCTGTTTTGACTGTTGCCACATCACTTATTCTGATTGGTAGACCATTACTTGTCTTAATAAAGGATGCTCCAATAGATTCTGTGTCGGCTGTTCTTCCGAGGCCTCTGACTATATAAATATTGCCATACTGATTTATAAAACTTCCTGAACTATTCTCATTGCTGTTTCTGCATGCATCAGCAAGCTCTGTAAGTGAAATATTATAGAATCTCATTTTATCCTGATCGGCCAGTATCTGGTATTCCTTTTGATCACCACCTATTGTTGTTACCTGAGCCACACCGGCTATTGAGAGTATTCTGGGTTTAACCGTCCATTCGGCAATTGTCCTGAGTTCCATACCTGTTTTGGACCCTGATTCCATTCCAATTATCATCATTTCACCAAGAAGGGAAGCCTGGGGTGCAATAACAGGTTTACTGACTCCAATCGGAAGATCTTCTGATACCTGCAAGAGCCTTTCTGTAACTGTTTGCCTTGCATCATAAATATCTGTATCCCAGTCAAACTCAACCCATACAATTGAGAAACCCATTGATGAAGACGACCTTACTCTTCTCAGTCCGGTTGAACCATTTACCGATGTTTCAATAGGGAAAGATACCAGTTGCTCAACTTCTTCAGGAGCCATACCCGGCGCCTGTGTCATAACAACCACAGTTGGTGCAGTCAGCTCAGGAAAAACATCAATATCCATATTGCCTGTAATATATGTACCTGAAACAAGCAGAATAATAGCGCCCAGGATTATTGTAATCCTGTTATTCAGGGAAAACTGAATTAATTTATTTAGCATGATTCGGAGTTATTAATGGTTATGGTTATGAGCAGCGGGTATTGAGCTAATCATTGAGAGCTTAACCTGGTATGCTCCATCAGTAACCACTGTTTCATTCTCACTCAATCCTGAGAGTATCATTGTATGATCCCCGTCGTTCATCCCCGGTATAATATAGCGCTTGTCAAAATGGTTGCCATGGTCTACATAGACATAGAACTTTCCGTATTCTTCTAAAATTGAGCTGTTGGGGATAATTATAGCATCTTCGATATCTTCTCCAATCAGCCATATATCGGCATATGTTCCGGGAATAAGCTCACTATTGTAATCTATCTTGAAATACATTGGAATATAAAATGAATTATTGCCGGTTGACCGGCCATAGGAAATCCTTTTCCCATTCATTTCGCCCGTATTATAAATCTTTGCGCTATAGCCTGTCGTAAATTTAGCAGATTCAATCCTGTCAATAATTTCAAACTCAGAAGGAGGGATGTCAGCTCTTAAAATAAGATGATCTTCGGTCTGAATAACAGCCAGTCTGTCGCCTGATTCTATTTTATCTCCTTCATTAACCAGGATTTCTTTTATAAAGCCTGTACGGGGAGATATTACGATCGATTTTCCACCCGGTGAAGAGGATTTATATATTTTATATTCAGCTTCAGCCTTATCAAATATATTTTTCTTTTCGAGGTAATGTTCGCGGGTTATCAGTTTTTCATTAATCAGTTCAGAGGCACGATCAAAGTCCTGCTTTGCTCTCTTATAATCTGCTTCAACCCTTGTAAAATTTAATGACATATTGTTGTCGGTAAGATTACCACCTTCAATAGTGAAAAGTGTGCTTCCTTCATTAAGGCTTGTTCCCGGGTAAAGAAAGCTGTCCTTAAACCTTATTATACCTGCTGAACTGGCAATAATACTTATCTCTCCCTTATTATCGAGTAGAATACGACCGCTTGTCTTTTTAACAAAGTTGAAGTGCTGCTTTGTCAGGAGTATCGATTTATACTCGAAATTTGCAACAGTGCCAGTGATTTCTTCCTGCTCATGGGCATGGACTGCCTGATCTTCTCCATCATGATTGTGGTCTACATCCTGGTCTTCTCCATCATGATTGTGACCTACATCCTGATCATCATTGTCAGGGTGGGCATGAAGTAAAGTATCTTCAACAGTGGAAGGATGTGAATGATCGTGATCGGTAGTCCTGTTTTTGCAAGATATTGTCAGGGCTAACAATATAATTATAGTTGTAATTCCTGCATTTTTCATGTTTATAAAATTATGTGTTATGGCTAAATAAATAGATTATCCTTCCGGCAATAGTCGGAGGATATTGTTTATGCATCGTTGCATCTGTTAAGCAATAGGAGGTGCCCTCAGGGCAGAGCTTAATAAGAGGGGTGGCTTTTTATACCTGGTCTGAAGGTCTGGAACCCTTATGTCTTGAATCAGATATGAAAAAAGGAAAGATCCTGTAGTTGTATAAACAAAAGAATAATCAATATCCAGTTGAGAGAACAGGTTGGGATTAAAGTGGCAAATATTTGAGTTGTGCCTGTGCTGACTTTCAAGATTCAGACCATGTTCGTTAACAGAATAATTATTGCTGGATGCATGAGTGCAATTTAAATGATCGCCAAATTCTCCGGCATGCAGTTCGATAGCACTATGATTAGCATGCATATGAGGAATAACTCCGTGCATAAAAATCACGAACCATGATGCCAACAGAAGGAGAGCTTTTGTTTTAATTGCTTTTCTCATTATCCGGATCTGTGGATGCAAATTTAGTAATTTGTTTTAATTTATCAGACCGCAAGGTTCTTAATATTCTTTAGCCAGCTAAATATCATTTTGTTGCCAAGTGGCGTCATTATCGATTCGGGGTGAAATTGAAGAGCTTCTATATTGAATTCTTTGTGCCTGATGGCCATTATGCGTCCTTCTTCAGATAAGGCTGTTACTTCCAGGGTATCGGGAAAATTATCAATTGATGCTATCCACGAGTGGTAAAGGCCGGCTTCAAATATCTTATCTATATCTTTAAACAATGTATTGTTATCAGATATTACATTTATATTTTTGGTCCTCCCATGAACCACCTCATCCAGTTTTACTATAGACCCTCCGAAATATAGTACTATGGCCTGCAGACCAAGGCAAATACCAAGAACAGGTATTTTTGTTCCGTATTTATCAAGAATCTTTTCCATGATATTATTCTTCGCCGGGATATCCGGTCCTGGTGAAAAAATAATAGCATCAAAATTATCTACATATTCGATTTGAATATTATCTGCGTTAATTATTTGTAAATTTACCTCTGGCAAGTCGTAGAATATATGGGCAATATTGTAGGTAAAGGAGTCATAATTGTCGAGCAATAACACTTTCATAATGGTAAATATAATGAATAAATTCAGGAGAGAAGCCAACCAGCTTGGCCTGGCACGAGAACCTTTCCTGATGATTGTAGATTTTGAAATGCAGAGTCCACTTGTTGTTCCCCTGAAAGACCTTCCGGATGATATAAAGTTTCATACCCCTTTGATGCCAGGAACTTTTTCCAGTAGAGCAGTAAGGCAGGATGTTCTGACAAAATGCATACCTGTTAATTATTCTACCTATCTGGAAGCTTTTAATAATGTAAAGACTAATATAAATCATGGTAATTCTTACCTTCTTAACCTAACCTTTCCAAGCAGTATAGAGATAAATCTTGGCATGGAAGAGGTATTTAATCTCGCAGATGCAAAATACAGGCTCTTATATAAGGATGAGTTTGTAGTTTTTTCTCCCGAGACCTTCGTTGAGATTGAGAACGGACGAATTAGCTCCCGTCCGATGAAAGGCACAATTGATGCATCCATTGATAATGCTCTTGAAAAGATCATGACTGACGAGAAGGAACTTGCCGAGCATAATACCATAGTAGACCTGATACGTAATGACCTGAGTATTGTTGCGAAAAAGGTAGAAGTGCTTAATTACCGCTACCATGAAATAATAAAAGCAGGTGGTCGGGAGCTTATACAGATTAGTTCTGAGATAGCTGGCCGGCTCGATCCCGGGTGGGAAGGCAGGTTGGGTGATATTCTTGCCTCAATGCTTCCGGCAGGATCAATTTCTGGAGCGCCCAAATCAGAGACTGTCCGTATTATCAGGGAAAGCGAAATTGACAGCAGGGGATACTATACCGGGATATTCGGAGTGTTCGATGGCAGGAGCTTCGATAGTGCTGTAATGATTAGATTTATTGAACAGATCGATGGTTCTTATGTTTATAGAAGTGGGGGAGGTATAACATATTTGAGTGACCCCGTAAATGAGTATGAAGAACTAATTGCCAAGGTTTATGTCCCTACTAGTTGAAACAATAAAAGTTAAGGATGGAAGGTTATATAATATAGATTATCATTCTGAAAGATTTAACAGGTCACGCAGTGAACTATTTGGCCCGGGTCTTAAGGATGACCTTACTTCAAAAATAATAATTCCGGCATATGCCAGAAAGGGTATTTATAAGTGCAGGATAGAGTATGACGACCATATCAGGAAGATTGAATTTATTAAGTATGAGATCAGACCGGTTGAATCTCTAAGGATGGTTGAAGCAGGTGACCTGGTATACGATCATAAATTTATTGAAAGGGGAGGGATCGACAGGCTTATGAATAATCGTGATTCCTGCGACGATATTCTTATAGTGAAGGATGGGTATATTACAGATACTTCCTATGCAAATATTGTTGTGAAGGATAATGATAATAAGTGGTTTACTCCGTCAACCTACCTCTTAAAAGGTACGAAAAGATCTTCCCTGATCGACAGGGGTCTTATTGAGGAAGTTGATATTACACCTGCCAGCCTGAGGAAATACAAGGAACTAAGATTGATTAATTCAATGATTGATATAAACGATACAGAGGGCATTGGAATCTCAACAATTTGTTTTTAGCTGTTATCAATCATAATTTCAGTTCCAGATTTATTTTAATATTGCATAATGATTAAGGCATGTTTTTTGAGGTTCATTAGTTTATTTTAAAATATTAATTGCTGGAAATTTAAAGAAACGGACATGATAAAAAAGTTCATAATACTTATTATGATTGCGATGGTAGCGCTGGCAAGCAGTTGTAATAAAAAGAAAGATCTGAGAATAACGGACGAACCAAGACCTGATGATATTAGTATTTTTGTCTGGGCAGCAATGTTTGATTACTATCTGTGGTATGATCAGGTTCCTAATCTGAGTCCAGCCTATATTCAGGATCTGGATGCATTTTACTCTTTCCTGAACGATTACGGTACGGATTACTCTGCTTTATTCGAAGACCTTCTATACCAGAGAGGTGTAATTGATAAATGGTCGTGGATAATTGAAGACTGGGAGGAGCAGGAAAGAAGTTTCTCGGGCATCTCAACAAGCATGGGTTATGATTTCAGGCTTGTTCAGTTCTACGGATCCAACGATATTTTTGGTTATGTAAGATATGTAATACCCGGTTCTCCTGCAGATATTGCCGGTATTGAGAGGGGAGACCTGTTTATGGAGGTAGATGGCGAGCAATTAACTGTCAGTAATTATATTTTCCTGCTTTTTGAGCAAGCCAGTTATGAACTATCTCTGGCATTATATGATCCCATAAACAACAGTATTGGCCTTGCAGGTGAGACTGTTAGTATGACTTCCGTTGAACTACAGGAGAACCCTGTCCTTATTGCCGAGGTAATTGATATCGGTGATGGTCCGAATACTGCCTACCTTATGTATAATGCATTTACCTCCGATTTTGATATGGCTCTTAATGATGCCTTTGGTGATTTTAAAGCACAGGGAGTCAACAGGCTTATACTCGATATGAGATATAACGGGGGTGGTTCAATTCGGTCGGCAGTTCACCTGGCAAGTATGATATATTCGACTGATGATACGAAAATATTTGCTCAGTCAAACTATAATGATAAGGTCCAACAGGATTATATAAGTTATTATGGAGAGGAATCCCTGATTGATAATTTTACCGATCTGCTCGATACAACAACATATAATCACTTACCGACACTTCCTCCAATTAATAACCTGGGCCTGGACGAAGTGTATGTAATAACTTCAAGTGGAACCGCTTCAGCCAGTGAGATGATAATTAACGGACTGGAGCCATATATGAACGTTGTGCAGGTGGGTGATACAACGCGAGGTAAGAATGTAGGTTCATTTACAATAAAGGATTGGTATACAACTGACGATGGTTCTGTAAGTACCAGTCATAAGTGGGCTCTTCAGCCTATAACCTTGAAGATAAGCAATTCTGAAGGAGAATCTGACTATTTCGACGGACTGCTTCCTGATGTAGCAATTGAAGAAGATTTCAGAGAACTATTGCCATTGGGAGATGTTAACGAGGCTCTTCTGGCAGCAACTATCGATTATATATTTGGTTCTTCAAAGTCTACAAGCAGAGTGGAAGAAGATGCGCTTAATTACAGGGTTATCGCAGACTCAAGAGATTTTAAACCCTTCAGTACTGAGATGTATGTGCGCTATCCAAAAATAAACAGTAAGGAATTTTACCTTTTCAGGGAAGAAAAATAAGAATAAGAGATTATCTAATTAAGCAGGGAGACCACTCTCTGCTTTTTTTTTTCTCCTCGCACCTCGAACCCCGAACCACATTTACCAGCTATCAACCCAGGGTCTTATATCTATTGCTGTCATACCGGCTCTCTTTGCAGCCTCCAGTCCAAGATCCCCATCTTCAAAAACTTCTATCCTGGCAGGATCTATACCCATTAGTTCGGCGCACTTCAGGAAAGTTTCAGGATGGGGCTTATGATTTGAAACATCCTCTGCAGTTACAATAATGCTGAAGTAACTTGACATTTCTATGTCTTCGAGAGTCCTGATAGCAGCATCTTTAATAGCACCGGTACCGACACACATAGGCAATTTGCCATGGTATTTTCTTACTATATCAGTAACCGGCTCTATTGGTTTTATTCTGCTTTGTAATGATTTAAACAGCTCTATCTTTTCCTTAAAGAGAGTTTCGTGATCTATCTTATCTTCCAATCCGTTCTCCCTGATAATGTCCCGTCCGATCTCCCAGGCCGGCCTTCCCATTCTTGATTTCAGGTAGGCGCTGCTCATATCCATTCCGTGATTTTGACATGCTCTCTGCCATGCCCTGAAGTGCAGTGGCATCGTATCAGCCAAAGTGCCGTCAAGGTCAAAAATCAATCCTTCTGTTTCTTTCTTTTTGATATACATCTTAGTAGTTAAAAAAAAGTCCCGCCGAGGCGGGACCTAACGAATAATCATAATGCTTATCTCTTATTTAGACCCAGGTACTCTAAAACCTGGTGATAAACATTCTCATATGTAAAGCCAAATTTCTGATCAAGCACTTTATATGGTGCCGAGTAACCAAAGTGGTCAAGACCGAAAACCATGCCTGCGTCTCCGACCAGACCCTCTAAAGTTACAGGTAATCCCGCAGTTAAACCAAACTTTTTTACATCATGTGGGAGAACCGACTCCCTGTATTGCTCACTTTGCTCCCTGAACAGTCCTTCGGACGGTACAGATACGATTCTTACTCTGATATTATTCTTTTCAGATAGCAACCGGCCTCCTCCTACAAGGGTAGACACCTCGGAGCCACTGGCCAGCAGTATAATATCCGGCCTGCCCTCACAATCGGATACCGTATAAGCACCCATGCTGCTTTTAAGTGCATCATTAAATCTTGAATTAGCTGAAGGGAGATCATCCAAATTCTGTCGCGACAGAATTAGTGCTGTCGGTCTGGAAGTATTCTCTAGGGCTAGTTTCCATGCAACAGTAGTTTCTGCTGCATCTGCCGGTCTCATTACCAGCATACTATTAGATCCACTATGGTTCTTTAAGTGTTCGAGCAATCTTATCTGAGCTTCATGTTCAACAGGCTGATGTGTTGGCCCGTCCTCACCAACCCTGAATGCATCGTGGCTCCATATATATTTTACCGGAAGTTCCATTAGGGCGGCCAGCCTTACAGCAGGCTTCATATAATCGGAGAATACAAAGAATGTTCCACATACAGGAATTACTCCCCCGTGAAGAGCCATACCGTTCATAATTGAAGCAAGAGTTAGTTCAGATACGCCTCCCTGCAGAAATTGACCGCTGAAATCCCCTTTTTTAAATTCGGAGGTCTTTTTAAGGAAACCGTCTGTTTTATCGGAATTAGCCAGATCGGCAGAAGAAACAATCATATTTTCTATTTTTTCTGCAAAATGCGACAGAACCGTTGCGGAGGCAGAACGACTTGCAATACCTTCTCCCTGATTTATTGAAGAAAAATTAATTTCGGGGATATTATTGTCCATAAAGCTGTTAAACTTAAGGCTTAACTCAGGCTCAGATCTTCTCCAATCATCTTCCCTGCGCTTTATTTCCTTAATATCTGATCGTTTTTTATCCAGGATACTGCTATATAGTTGCTTTACTTCATCAAGTATTTTAAATGGATTATCTGTATCTCCACCAAGATTTTGAACTGATTTTTCGAATGAAGCTCCGGCCTTACTTACAGGCTGACCGTGAGTGGATGTTTTTCTTTCAAAGCTGTTACCCTTATCATCAAGCAGTCCTTTACCCATAATGGTTTTTCCTATAATAAGCGTTGGCCTGTCTTTTTCACTTTGAGATTTCTTGAGCGCATTGCGTATCTGGCTATGGTCGTGACCATCTATTGTAATCACGTTCCAGCCCCATGCATTATATTTTGCAGCAGTATCTTCACTGCTTACTATGTTGGTTTCAGTAGATAATTGTATATCGTTTGAATCATAGAACATTACCAGCTTACTTAGCCCCAGGTGACCTGCAATCCTTCCTGCTCCCTGCGATATTTCTTCCTGTATGCCACCGTCTGAAATAAAGGTATAGGTCTTGTGCGACATCCATTCACCAAACCTGCTGGCCAGAAATCTTTCTGTAATAGCTGCGCCTACAGCCATAGTATGACCCTGGCCCAGAGGTCCTGATGTATTTTCTATACCTCTTCTAACATCAAGCTCAGGATGTCCAGGAGTTGGTGATCCCCACTGTCTGAAGTTTTTAAGGTCCTCCATACTATATCTGCCAGTAAGGGCAAGGATGGAATAAAGCATTGGAGACATATGTCCCGGGTCCAGAAAGAACCTGTCACGGTTAAGCCATTCAGGATTATCCGGATCGAAGCGTAGAAATTCGGAGAAAAGAATATGTATAAAATCAGCACCTCCCATGGCACCTCCGGGGTGACCGGATTTTGCGTTTTCTACCATGGCCATTGATAAAATACGAATATTATCTGCAGCCATTATATCTATATCTTTTGCCATTTTTTAAGGTTTTGAGGTTTATTGTACAGTGGCAAAAGTAAGAAAAAACAAAATAGGGATATGTGCGAAATGCTTAATGATGCACTTAAGTTTTTAACCTCTTATTAACTATAAGCAAACCGGATCTCTTTTGCGCAGTACTATTTAACATTCTTTAATATTTAATTTTGAATGCTGCAAAATCCGCTTATTTCTTTTTTATATATTTACCCTGAAAAGATTAGTTTTATTTTGAGTGTATTTAGAAGAATAGGGCGAATAGTAATATTATTCCTTATGCCGGCGTTGATCCTTTTGGCTATTAATTCGGTAGCTAACAGGCACAATCACCTCATAAGGGGTTATGTTTATACTCATGCTCATCCCTTTCAGGATGAAGGATCTGATGTCCCTTACCAGAGTCACTCTCATTCCGGGTCTGAACTGATAATACTAGACCTGCTTAGCGATTTTGAGGTTTTAATCTCAGTGCTTGTATTAGGCCTTATTGTTTTTTCGCAGCCAAAAATTGCACAGCACCCGGGAAATATAAGATTTATCAGTTTTTTCAGGTCTCTAAGCCTTCCTCCAAGAGCACCACCCAGGTTTGTATAGCAGAGCTATGCCTTTGCAAGTTTAGTTTTCTTTTCCAGATCGGAATTAAATAATCCGATAAGGAGTTTTTATACAAACCAACCTAATCAAAATGAAATTTTATATATTTTCCATAATAATGCTATTGATCCTGCCATTAGCGAATGGACAGGATCCACAAAAAAGTGACTCGCTCAGACTTGATTTATTATTAAAAAAAATTGAAGCTCTTGAGAAAGTAGTTTCCGAGAAACAGAAGGAGGACGAGTTAAAGAAGCTGCTTGATCAAGCAGATCAATTAAGTAACAGAACCAAAAGTTCCGAGGTTGATATTTCTAAGAAATTTACCAGTGGCATAAGACAACAACAGGGTCTTAATCCAAATATAAGTGTCCTTGGTGATTTTTTCGGGGCAGTGTCAAATATAAATGATCCTCAAACAACAGAGCCGGGCGACCGCACACATGGCTCAAATGGTTTGTATATGAGGAGTCTTGAATTATCTTTCGTTGCACCACTTGATCCATATGCAAGAGGTAAGGCATTTATGGATATAACAGAAGATGGTGTAGCAATTGAAGAATTATACCTTGAGCTTATTAATCTTCCCCTTAATATGTCTATAAAAGGGGGTGTGTTTTTCCCTGAATTCGGACTTCTTAACCGGCATCATACTCATGCTCTTCCGCAATTTGACAGGCCCCGGGCTTCTGTAAACTATTTTGGACTCGATGGATTTAACGGTATGGGTTTTTCGTTTAATTTTCTTTTACCCACACTGCTATTCTCTGATGCAAGCTCACTTGATATTGCTACAGTTAATATATTTGACAACTACAGCTATTACTCTGATAAAAGTGTAAACCTGGCATATGTAGGTCATTTTAAGAATTATTATGATTTATCAGATGCTGCTTATCTGGAGTATACGCTAAGTGCGATGGCAGGACGAAATGATCTTATTGATGATAATAACACTTACACCGGAAGTTTTGGACTGCACTACAAATGGCAACCTCCGGAAAGAGCAAAATATAAGTCACTTGATATAATGGCAGAGTTATTATACGGATATACCGAAACAGATGAAGGGATTGTAAGAACTAAAGGTTTCTATTCTCTTTTTCACCGTAAAATAAATACCAGGCTATGGGTAGGCGGCAGGGTCGGATACTCTGAAATACCCGTAGATAATAGTCAGTATGAGTGGGACTATACCTTTAATATAGATTTCTGGCAGAGCGAATTTGTTTTTTATCGTCTGCAATATCAATATAACGACAGAAATATTAGCTCTTTACCAGAGACTGGCGATATATATCGTTCAAATCATACTCTGGTATTTCAGTTTTCATGGGCTATGGGTCCACATAAACACGATGCATACTAATCAGAAAAATATAAAACTATATAAAATGAAAGACAGAATTAAGAAATTATTAGTCGGTGCAAGCTTAATGCTTATAGGGCTTACTACTGCATCAGCTGTTGGGGAAAGTCAGATAAGGATAGTATGTTCATTCTCCGATTATGCTGCAATTGCTAAGGAAATAGCTAAAGAAAAGGCTGTAATAGAGAATATATCTAAGGGAGAGTCGGATCCGCATTTTATACCTCCCAAGCCCAGCTATGCCATGATGCTTAATAAAGCTGATATGTGGATTACTACCGGGATGGACCTTGAACAGTGGTCGGTCACCCTGCTTGATAAGGCACGTAATAAAGCTATTATGGATGGTGCTATAGGTTTTGTGTCTGCCTCTCATGGGGTAACTATTCTGGATAAAGTAGATAAAGCCGACAGGTCTGAAGGAGATGTTCACCTGATGGGTAACCCTCATATTAATACAAGCCCTGTTAACTGGAAAATAATAGCACGAAATATAACAATTGGCTTAATTAAGGTCGATCCACAAAATGCTTCTTTTTACGAAGCTAACAGAGATCAGTTTATTGATCAGGTGGACAGGGCTCTTTTTGGTGAGAGCCTGGTTGATATGTTTGGTGGAGAGACCCTTACGCAGCTTTTATTGAATCAGACCCTTTTTGATTTTCTTGAAAAGGAATACCAGGGACATAAACTTATCGATGAGCTTGGAGGCTGGCTGAATGAAGCTCTTCCATTAAGGGGAAAGAAGGTAATTGCCTACCATAAGAACTGGGCATATTTTTCGGATGTTTTCGGACTCGATATAGTTGGCTTTATTGAACCCAAACCCGGCATCCCGCCTTCTGCAAAGCATGTACAGTATATGGTAAACCTGATAAAGGAACAAAATATTGATATGATGCTTGTTGCCAGCTATTTCGAGAAGAAATCACCCCAGATGATAAGTGATAAGACTGGTATAAAAGCTGTTTTCCTGCCATTATTTGTAAATAGCGAACTGGGTATAAACAACAACTTTGAACTGATGGATTTCTGGATTGAACAGGTAAAATCAAGCCTTTGATATGATAGAAAATATTATATTTCTTCTTCCACCTATTGTAGCTTGCATTGTTCTGGCAGGTATCCTAAGCTACTTTGGGAACCATATTCTTACCAGGGGAATAGTGTTTATCGACATTGCAGTGGCACAGATAGCTGCACTTGGAACCATGATAGGGATCTTATTGGGGTTCGCCGAGGACTCTATGAGTACTCAGCTTATTTCTTACCTGTTTACCATTGTAATACTTGGATTTTTCTCCCTGATGAGGGTGAAAAAGCAATTACTGCCCCAGGAAGCTATTATAGGTATTTTCTATTGTGTTGCATTGGGGATGGCACTTCTTCTTGCTGATATGATCCCCGGGGGATCAAATTATATAACAAAGACGATTACCGGAAATGTGCTATGGGTAACATGGAAAAGCATTATTAACTGCATTATACTGTTTGCTCCGGTAATGCTTATTCATCTTTTTGTTGGTGCTAAGGTAAGAGGAGTAACAGAAGGAGAAACAGGTAAAACGATAAATTTAAGACAGGCAAGGATCTACGACCTCGTATTCTATATAACCTTTGGAGTGATAATAGTGAAGGCAGTTCCAATAATGGGTATTTTTCTCGTATTTATGTTATTAATCGGACCGGCTTCTATCGCAAGGGCTTTTGTTTCTGATTGGCGAAAAAGGATTATCTGGAGCTGGATTATCGGCTCCATAGGTTCACTTGTTGGAATTTATTTATCCTATTCACTTAATATATCAAATGGTCCTGCAATAGTAAGTCTGATTGGTGTAGCTGCCTATCTGGCTGCTTTTGTTCGTTTGTATATAGACCGGACAGGAAGTAAGAACGGAATAATCTCAAATAATTAGTCTATGATGTCAATTGGCTTTATACTGCCTCCACTTATTGCATGCGTACTTATTGTGTTAATTAATGTATATTTTGGAATGCATGTAATCAAGAGGGAGATTATTTTTATTGATATTGCTCTTGCCTCGATTGCTGCTCTGGGCTCTGCAACCGGATTGGTGCTTTTACATATGGATCATGAGGCACATGGTTTCTGGCCATATATCTTTTCCCTGGGATTTATTTCTCTTGCATCCTTTGCATTCACATTGCTGAGACATAAGAAAATTGCAATCCCTCTTGAAGCCATAATCGGTATTGCATATGCGGTTGCAACAACACTTACTGTTATTATACTGGATAAGGGCGCCGGAGGAGATGTACATGTTCATGATATGCTTGTAGGTTCGATTCTCTGGGTATCATGGTCCCAGGTTTTTAAGCTTGCTCTGATTGTAGCTTTGGTGGGGATTTTCCATATAATATTCAGGAAGAGATTTTTTATGATAACAGATAGCTTCCAGGATGCATGTAAGAATCTTAAGAACCCCAGACTGTGGGATTTTATTTTCTATTTTTCTTTTGGCCTTGTTGTAGTAGAAGCAGTTAGCATGGCAGGCATCTTAACTGTTTTTGCCTTTCTTATATTGCCGGCATCACTTACTGCTTTTATTTCAGGGGGATGGGCCAAAAAATTAGTTTTCGGATGGATGGCAGGTATTCTTGCCAGTTTTATAGGTCTGCTCCTCTCGCTAAAGCTTGATGTGCCAAGTGCCCCGGTAATTATAGTCTTACTCGGGATATTTCTTGTGGGAGGCTTTGCGTGGTACAAGCTGGCTGGCAAAAGATCTGCCAGAATAGTCAGATAAGATGGGGCTGTAGATAGTATATTTTCAAATGCTTATAATATTGAAATAGGGATCTTGGAATATTATCCGGGACTTATTGTACAATATCTGGAAGTAATTTTGATCAAAAAACAATATATTTACAGAACAATCTAACTAAAAAAAATAAAATGGAAACATTACCTAATGAAAATGTCGAAGTAAGATACGCCGGATTCTGGCTTCGTTTTGTAGCATATATTATTGATGATATAATACTTAGCCTTGCAGGCTTTCTTATCTCTCTACCTTTTATTGGCGGGATAGTTTTTTCTGCCATAGGTATTGGTGAGAACCCGGATGAGGCCGAGAACATAGCAAGGGGAGTACTTGGTATTATAGGATCTATTGCTGGCCTGGTAATCGTCATTGTAGTTCTTGCATGGCTCTATTATGCTCTTATGGAATCGTCAAAGAACCAGGCCACCCTGGGTAAGATGGCTCTGGGATTGAAGGTAACTGATATGGATGGAGGAAGAATTACTTTTGGAAGAGCGACCGGGAGATATTTTGGTAAAATTATCTCTGGTCTTATTCTGTATATTGGATTTATACTGGCCGGGCTTACAGAAAAGAAGCAGGCCCTTCACGATATGATGGCTTCCTGCCTTGTTGTAAAAAAATAAGAGAACTTCTTATATTTTAGAGTATAGCCCGGTCTGTTTTGACCGGGCTTTTTGCTTTAATAAGGAAGGATTCCAGATTCAATAATTCTTTGGATTCATATGCCTTTCTCAAACTAAAACTTTTATTGATTGTTATATAGATACAGGGAAAGTTAGGGATTATATTTAGATGATAATCAAAGCCTCTAATTCTCTTATTAATCATTAAATACAACTACTATGGCAACATCAAATGCACAAGCACATTGGAAAGGTAAGATCAAAGAAGGAAAAGGCACAATGAAATTTACGGCTTATGAAGGACCGTATTCTTTTGCATCACGCTTTGAAGATGGCAAAGACACAAACCCCGAGGAACTTATTGGTGCAGCACATGCCGGATGCTACTCTATGTACCTTTCGCTCTTGATAACAGGAGAGGGATTAAACCCCGAAAGTATTGATACAAAGGCCAAAGTAAGCCTCGGTAAAGATGATATCGGTCCATTTATTAGCGAAATTGAGCTTGATTGTAAAGTTAAATGTGACGGTCTGGATAATAGTAAGCTGCAGGAACTGTCTGTAATTACCAAGGAAAAATGCCCTGTGTCAAGACTATATGCAGGAGGAACAGCTAAAATATCGGCTACGGCACAGTTAGTATAGCCCAGGATTACGTCTGCTCCTTTGACCGCCATAGCTTTCAGCGACGGCGGGCTTTGTCGCAACCGTGATCCTGATTAAGGGAGAAACTAAAAGCAACTGAAGACTCCGGTGCATAGCACCTTGTTTTTCTTTTTCGCCATTCTTACAGAAACAAGTTTCTGACAAAGGCCAAAAAAGAAAAACCGCTTTGCCTGTGGCAAAACGGTCTTCAGTTGCTTTTGTCGGGATGACAGGATTTGAACCTGCGACCCCTTCGTCCCCGAACGAAGTACGCTACCGGACTGCGCTACATCCCGATTAAGACACAAAAGTAATTAATCTAATTAGATCCTGAAAAGACTTTCTTTAATTTGATCCTTTAAAAACCTTTTTGCTCCTCTGCTTTTTATTTGTTTCTCATTTTGGTTGCCTGGGATCTTGTTTTGCAGGCGGAGGACCAGACTAATATCCATGGATAACCTGATTTTGTTGATTTTGATTGTCCAGAGTTATGTTCTTTAATTCTCCGATTAAAATTATCAGTTTGACCAGAATAGTATCTGGAAATCTTATTGCTGTATATTATATATACTGTAAACAAGTTTTATTATGTATTGTAGGTGCGACCCTGGCGCCATGGGCGCCATACGCTACCGGACTGCGCTACATCCCGATTAAGACACAAAAGTAATTAATCTAATTAGATCCTGAAAAGACTTTCTTTAATTTGATCCTTTAAAAACCTTTTTGCTCCTCTGCTTTTTATTTTTTTGGTTGCCTGGGATCTAGTTTTGCAGGCGGAGCAGACAATATGGGATCTAGTTTTGCAGGCGGAGCAGGAAGTAAAAAGGTCCGAATGAGCTAATCACTTCTGTTTATTTTGAACAGGTCTATAAAATCGATAACTTGGGGAATAAAATCTTTCTAAGATGAATCGATTCCCTCTAATTAGTATTATTGTTGCCTTTCTTTTTTCCGGGTGCTCTGAAAATTTGTCCGATAAATATCTTCTTATAAGGGGAGGGACAATTATTAATGCTTTTCAGGAAGGTGCACATTATAGAGATATAACTAATGCCTATATCCTGATTAAGGATTCGCTTATTGTTGATTTTGGAGAACTCGACGAGAATACCAGTTTGCCTGATAATTGTATAGAGCTTAGTGCAGAAGGAAAATTTATAGTCCCGGGCCTGATAGATGGTTTTGGTACAATTAATAACCAGAATTATGCCAATGCCTATCTCGAAGCTGGTGTTACAACTGTTGTAGGTGTTGAATCATTGAGAAGGGGAGAATTGTTTATGGATGCTTACCCTTCACCTGATATATATCTTATGGGAGAGGTGGGAGATGTATCACAGACCAATAATGAGATTGATGATGTTTTCAGGAAGGCAGCAGAAAATAGTATTAAGCTTATGCTCTTAATGTATAATCTAGATCCTGAGCAGATTAAGCTATGCGTTGAACTTGCCCGACAGAATAATATTGCAACTATTGGGGAGCTGGGTTATACTTCCTACAGAGAAGCAGCCTTACTGGGGGTCGAGTCTTTTGTTCATATTACGAGGTATTCGCTGGATATGGCTCCTGATGATTTGAGGAAGGCTGTTGCTGATGAGCCCTTTAGTGATGAAATGGACTCCCCGAAATGGGAATATTACAGATATTTAAGTGATCTGGATACCGGTGATACAGTATTTCTGGATCATGCTCAGATACTGAGCGAGTATAAAGGCTATGTGCTGCCTACCCTTAGCCTGCTTTACCTCGACCTTCCCGATCATTCTAATCCATGGGATGATCCCCTGGCAAAATATATTGAACCATGGGATATAAATAATCCTGCCGATAAAGAAACAGGTAATCATAACTATGACCCTGTTTACCAGGCTGCCTATACAAAGATGGCTGTTAAACAAATGGAACTTGCAAATGCTTATTACAGGGCAGGTGTAAAGTTTCTCACCGGAAGCGCCGCAGATGTGTGGGGTACTATGCCGGGTATTTCACTCCACAGCGAATTGGAACTTCTTAAACGGGCAGGCTTAAGTAACAGGGATGTAATTGATGCGGCTACTAGAAATTTTTCTGATGCTTATGGCTGGAATAAAGGTAAAATCGAGAAAGAGTATTTGGCCGATATTTTAATACTTAAGAGTAATCCGGTCGAGGATCTGACAAAGCTAAGAGATATCGAAATACTTATTCAGGGTGGAAAAATGCTTTTTAAAAAATAATTAATATATAGCTATGGATCGCAGAAAATTCTTATCTAAAAGCAGTATGGCAGTGGCCGCTACGCCCTTACTTCTTAGTGCCAGCCTGCCTGGAATAAGTAATAATGAAACTATGGGAAGAATACAATTTACAAGGGATGGACTGGATCTGAGTCCCGGAGAGTATTCAGATCTTCTTAGCAAGATTTGTCAGGGTCCGGATATCGTCGATAACTATTCCAATTTTGGAGTGGTTGAGAAGATGGAAAAGAAATTTGCAGAGATGCTTGGAATGGAATCCGGAATCTTTATGCCTACCGGAACACTGGCAAATAATATTGCACTGATGAAGCACGCAGGAAATAACAGAAGAGTACTGCTGCAGTCTCTCAGTCATGTTTATAACGATACAGGCGATGGAGCTCAAACATTATGCAATCTGAACCTTATTCCTCTTGCTCCAGGAGAGACCTCCTTTACACTAGCTGATGTAAAGGCTGAGCTTGACAGGGCAAGTTCGGGCAGGGTTAAGACCAGGATAGGTGTTATATCTATCGAATCGCCGGTAAAAAGAAAGAATAACGAGATGTTCGACTTCAAAGAGATGCAGCTTATCTCTGAGTATGCACGCAGTAATGGAATAAAGATGCACCTGGATGGCGCAAGATTATTTAATGTTGTTGCACACTCCGGTATCCCTGCTGCAGATTTTGCAAGTCTGTTTGATACAGTATATATTTCGCTTTATAAGGATTTTAATGCTGCTTCGGGTGCCGTTTTATGTGGTAGCAAAGAATTCACAGAAGGACTCTACCATACAAGAAGAATGTTTGGAGGAGGAATGCCCCAGGCCTGGCCTTTTGCCTCAGTTGCTCTTCACTTTGCAGATTCATTTCTCTCTGATTACCACGAAGCTCTGTCCAGATTTAAAGAATTCAGTAAAATCCTAAATTCACGTGCAGAGTTTGATATTTCATCAATAGAAAATGGGTCTAACGTATTTATGATGAAGGTTAAGGTTTCTAATCCCGACCTGTACAGGTCAAAGCTGGCAGAGCAGAATGTTGATATTCCTGCTCCGAGCATGGGGGTGTTTTATCCTAAAACAAATACTACCCTTTTGCGTATTGAACCGGAAAAGCTTGCCGACATCTTTGTTGAAGCATTGTAGTAGCCCACTGCCTGTCTGTATTTTCAAATCTTAAAATCTTAAAATCTTTGAATCTTTGAATCTATAATCTTATAATTAATATATAATTTGTTTATATATAAGAAACTTATATATTTGTAATATGATTGCAAATGATTTGTTAAAAGGTACCCTGAGAACTATAGTTCTGAAATTGTTGGCTGATAATGGCCGGATGTATGGTTATGAGATTACTAAAAAAGTAGAAGAGCTCTCTGCTGGTAAGATAAAGCTGACATTTGGCGCGCTCTACCCGGTTTTGCATAAACTGGAAGCTGACGGACATATTAAAATTGATGTCGAGTACATTGGGAAACGTGTCCGGAAGTATTATTCTTTAACTGAAGTTGGAAGGTCGTGGACTGATCAGAAAGTGGATGAGTTTTTTGATTTTGTAAATACACTGACCTATGTACTAAAACCTACTCCTGCCTGATATGATCGATATTATTATCGATGAAAAAGTAGAATGGATAGAATCGGATTTGATCAGTCGCGGACTTAATTACGATAGTCTGCGTGAAGATATTCTCGACCATATCTGTTGCATGCTTGAAGAGTCAATGGATACAGGCAAGGATTTTGACTCTTCTTATTCGGAGATATTGGAAAGTATTGGCGATATGCGACTTCAGGAAATTGAACATCAAACTCTATTAGAACTCGACCAAAAATTTCAAAAAATGAAAAAGCTTACTTACATAATTGGTATAGTATCATCGATAGTAATACTATTTGGATCACTATCAAAACGTATGCATTGGCCCATGGCAGGAATTGAACTTACTCTGGGACTAATTGCCATTGTTTTTGTTTTTCTGCCTCTTTATTTCATTGTTTCTTACAGGGAGCAGTCAGATAAAAAGAGCATAATATATCCGATAATTGGATATCTTACAATCACCAGTCTTCTGACAGGTGTAATATTTAGAATACAGCACTGGCAGGGTGCTAATACTGTTCTGATAATCGCTATGGCTATCCTTATAATTGGTTTTGTTCCTTTATATCTTGTTAATGCATTTCAGAAAGCAAAAGGGGAGAAAATTGGGCTGCCTTATATCGTTATGTTACTGGTTGCTCTGGGTATAACTTCCCTGGCTATAAATGTGAATATGGCTAAGGAAAAATTAGATGATTACCGGGCCGAAGCTATTGTAAATGAGCAGAAAATAGCCCTGGTGGAAGAAAGGTGTAATCAGTTACTCTTATTTGTGGACGAAAATCCAGAAGTGGATAGTGCAGATCAAATAAAGGAAATCCATAAGAAAGCAAATGAACTTCAAACAATGATCGATAATATGCTGGAGGAGATGATGATTGCAATAAAGGAACCAGGCGTCGGTCTTGAGGATATGAGAAAGGGTGATAGAACCGGAGCAGGACGTAAAGTAATAATTGATAGCGGCTGGGCAAGAAGCTTTATGAATGCTTCGGAAGAGTTCCTTACAATGCTGTCAGGTTTGCTTAATGACCCGGTTGTACTTGCTCAGATTGAGGACCATATGGAATATACAGGAAAGATATGGTTTAACGAGTGGGGCTATGAAGAGGTGATATATGATCCCGCAATTACTATTTATTATAAGCATACTGAGGTTGCAAAAGGAATTGCACTGAGCGAATTCGTAACAATGGATTACCTTCTTAATAAAGAATAGATTATTAATCCTTTAATACCAACTTAGGAATTAACTTTGGTATTAGAAATAAAATACGTATTTTAATACATATTTAAATACGTATTTTATGGGACGAAGAAAAATTGGTGAGGAACATATCCGGAGTCTTACCAGGGGCTCCGGCGGTTCCTCCTATTCGCTTATACTACCTTTAGACCTGGTAAAAGAACTTGGCTGGAGATCAAAACAAAAGCTTGTGGTTAAACGCTATGGCGACGGATTGATAATAAAGGACTGGAAGGATGATTAATAAATGTCCTTAATATTTTTTAAATTAGTCCATTAAAATTTAATCACTATGAAATTTCTAAAAAAGGCCCTGAGCATTCTGGGTATATTACTTGTTGTTATACTCCTTGCAGCGATTATCCTGATAAAAAGTATTAAAGGAAGTGCTAAGCCTCAATATGATGGAGAGCTTAGCCTTTCTGGTTTAAGTGGAGAAGTTGAAGTTATCAGGGATGAAAGAGGAATGCCTCATATTTATGCTGAAAATGATAAGGACCTCTATATGGCAGTAGGTTATGTAATGGCCCAGGAGAGGCTCTGGCAGATGGATTTAATCAGGCGTGCTACCACGGGTAGATTATCAGAGATCTTTGGTGAAGACTATCTGGAAACAGACCTTTTTCTACGCTCCCTTCGAATGAATGATAAATCTGTGATGGTTCTTGAATCAATGGATAGCGAGATACTCTCGTGTGTTGAAAGCTTTGTTTCTGGTGTAAACCAGTATATTGAACAGGCAGGTTCTAATCTTCCCCCTGAGTTTAAAATACTAAGGTATAAACCAGAACCATGGTCGGCTTTGTACACAGCTAATATTATTGGTTATATGGGATGGGACCTGGCTTCAGGTAATCTGTCGGGCGATGTAATGACCTATAAGATGATCCAGGAACTGGGAGAGGAATTAACAAAGAAGCTTATACCTTATTACGATTATACAGGAACAATTGTATTCCCTGATTTTGAACTTGATAATGATTTACTGGCTGATCTTACTTCTGCGATTAGTGATATGGGCCGGGCTTCTGAGCTGGGACTTACTTCTTTTACAGGAAGTAATAACTGGGCTGTTAGCGGCGATCGAAGCGAGACGGGGCTGCCACTTTTCTCAAATGACATGCATCTTGGCCTTAGCAGTCCGGGTATATGGATTCAGATGCATCAGGTTATACCCGGTAAGTTAAATGTAACCGGAGTAGTGGTTCCGGGACAACCATTCGTTATAGCAGGTCATAATGAGGATATTGCCTGGGGCATGACTAACCTGATGGTGGATGATATTGATTTGTATAAGGAGACCTTAAACGAAGATGGAACAAAGTACCTTCTCGATGGTGAGTGGCAGGATATCCTTACTGAGAATGAAATAATAAAAGCCGGGAAAGATGTATTTGAACGCGAAATAAAGTACACACACAGGGGACCTCTGATCTCGGCATTCAGAAATATCAAGGATGCAGAACTGAGTATGAGATGGACTGGCAATGATTACAGTAATGAGATTAGATCTGTTTACCTTCTTAACAGGGCAGCCAGCTGGGATGACTTTAACGAGGCTATTTCATCGTTTAATGCTGTAAGTCAGAATTTTATATATGCAGATGTTAATGGCAATATTGGTTTGCATACCGGGGGAGGAGTAGCCATAAGAGAAAGACATGGTGCTCTGATTATGCCGGGCGATACATCCCTCTACGACTGGAAGACTTATGTTCCGCATCATCAGCTTCCTTATACTTATAATCCGGAATCCGGAAGCGTATCCTCAGCTAATAACAAGACCGTAGGTGATGATTATCCCTACTATATCGGTACTTATTATTCCAGACCTTATCGTATAAACAGGATCAGGGAAATGCTTGAAGAAAAAGAGGTATTTGGAGTGGAAGATTTTAAAAGGATGATATGCGACAGAAAATCTAAAAAGGTAGAGCTTATAGTACCCAGGTTGACAGAAGCTTTGTCGGGCACAGAACTGCTCGGACTGGAGAAGGAAGTAGCAGACGCTCTTGCTCAATGGGACTATATAATGTCTCCCGAATCATTCTGTCCGACATTCTTTGAATATTATGCTACTGTACTTAATAGCGACCTGCTGGCAGATGATATGGGTGACTTTTATATGCAATTAAGTGGTACAATAAAAGATAATTACCTGTTTATGTTGATGTCTGGAGAGCACGAGCTCTTTATTGACAATAAGAATACCGAGGAAGTTGAGGACCTTAATTCTATAATGCTTGCTTCGTTTCACAATACAATAAATCTTCTGAGTGAGACATACACCGGGAATACTTCAGATTGGATATGGGGCGATATTCATAAATTTACTGCTGAACACCCGCTGGCTTCCGTAAAAATACTGGATCGGCTGTTTAATTTGAATGTTGGGGCTTTTAGTGTTGGAGGATCAAACCACACTGTGTCGCCTTACTCATATACTGCAAATTTCGTAATTAATCATGGTGCCTCAGAACGCCACGTGTATAATCCTGCCGACTGGGATGAGTCATTTACTGTACTACCAACAGGTATCTCAGGCGTTCCGTCATCAGAGTTCTATTGCTCACAGATCGAAAAGTATTGTAATGATGAGTTCTATAAGGATCATTTCTCAAGAGTGGCAGTCGAGGCAGCCCTGAAGTATAGGATGGTTCTTATGCCGGAATAGGAGCAAAGGAGGGCCGAGCGTTAATAAGGTTGCCGGTGGCAAGCTTTAGGGAGGAGCCAGACAGAGCAGAGGAGTAAAAAGTAAAAAGGGCAAAGGGTAAGAGAAAAATAAAAAACAGATATGAAAGATAAGAGGTGGACATTGAAAGGCAGCGTAATGCTGGTAACAGGTGCAAGCAAGGGTATTGGAAAAGGGATAAAAGATGAGTTTATTCAGCTTGGAGCAACTGTCGTTGCAGCAGCACGCGATATATCATCCTTAACAGAGACAGATAAGCTATTCCCGGTGAAAGCAGATGTTACTTCCAATTCTGATATTAATGCCTTATTCGAACTAATAGATAAGAAGTTTGGCCGCCTGGACGGACTTATAAATAATGTCGGTACAAATATCAGGAAGAAAACGACTGAATATTCTGATAATGAGATTGACTTCATCTTCAGGACAAACCTTCATTCAACATTTAACTTTTGCAGGATCTTTTATCCACTTCTTATTAAATCAGATAGTCCTGCCATTGTAAATATATCATCTGTTGCAGGTTTGAATCATGTGCGAACCGGTGCGGTTTATGGAATGACAAAAGCTGCACTTAATCAGCTTACAAAGAATCTGGCCTGTGAATGGGCGGATAAGCCAATAAGGGTAAATACGGTTGCTCCATGGTATATTAATACTCCTCTGGCTGCCGAAGTCCTTCGTAATAAAGACTATCTTGATGAAGTGCTATCACGAACACCCATGGGCAGGATAGGGGAAATTGATGAAGTATCCTCCCTGGTTGCTTTCCTTTGTATGCCTGCTTCTTCTTATATTACAGGACAGACTATAGCTGTTGATGGGGGATTCTCAGTTTATGGCTTTTAAGGAAATTAAGCAGAAAAGTCGGCGGGTTAGAGATTAAATCCCAGTTTCCCAAGTATTTTTTCTGCCTCAGGAGAAGCCTCCTTAATTCGGTAAGAATCAAACTCTCTCCTGTTAGGGTATTTATTTCTGAGTTCTTCAAACATACCCGGATTATTTACCAGAGAGTGATGGTCGTCTATGATAGGGTAGGCTTTTAATATGGCACTGGCAACCATGGTATTCAAATCAGCAGACATATCGGGGCTTATTAAATCATTAAGTGGGGGATCAAGGCTGATATTGGTTTTTATTTCAGGTAAAGAGAAAAAGTCTGAAAGATCTTTTAGTATTATTGATGTAGCCCTTAGTTTACCGTCGGACGAATAACCTGCAATATGAGGAGTGGCAATTGCGGCTCTTTTCATTAGGTCTATGTTAATTGCAGGTTCGTTTTCCCAGGTATCAATAACACAGGCCATTATTTTCTTATTATCAAGACTTTCAATTAGAGCTGTTTCGTTTACTATGCCACCGCGTGAGGTATTTATAATAATTGTATTATTTCTTACCCTGTTCAGGAGCTGTGTATCTATTAGCCGGCTGGTTGGGTCGGGCCCAGATTCAGTAAAAGGTACATGCAGGCTAATAATATCAGAGTTTTTGATTAGCCTGTCAAGTGATAAAAAATTATCATTTCCCTCTCTTCTTGCCCTCGGAGGATCGTTCAGGATAACTTTATAACCCAGAGCTTGAGCTGATGCTGCTACTTTACTCCCTACATTACCTACACCGATAAGACCCAGAGTAGTCTCTTCGGGGACAAATTTATATTTGCTGCTCAAAGTGCACAGGGCTGCCAATACGTACTGATTGACTGAAACTGAGTTGCACCCCGGTGCTGATTTATAGTGTATCCCCTTATTATCGCACCATTCGGTATCGATATGGTCTGTTCCGATTGTTGTTGTTCCAATATATTTAACAGAGCTGCCTTCAAGTAGATCAGGACCAACCCTGGTCCGGGTTCTTATAATTAGTCCATCAGCATCCAAAACATCATTTTTACCAATGCTGCTACCTTGTATATAGCGGATATCAGCAAAGGGTTCGAGAAGACCTTTAATAAAGGGTATATTCTTATCTATTACAAGTTTCATTGCCGGGCGGATAGTATAGAATTTTTATTACAGAATCGTATTGTAAAGATATTAAATCCTGCCTTTTAGTTTTGATACAAGAGATTTTTGTATTGACAGGTAAATTTAGTCTGAATATGCTTTATGATTAGAAAAAATATGATTCGGATCAATAAATAAATTGCAGCATATTAATAAATCAGAAATCGTTTTCGTGTTTATTCATTACAAACCAGCCTGTTGGCTATTTTTAATAAAATTCTTTAGAATAAATTTAAATTACATAAACATGATTTTTGCTTGCTTTTGGCCTCTGGCACTGTTATATTTTTAACAGAACAAAAATTGAATCCTTTTAATCAAACTAAATCAATTAACAAATGTATCGAACTGAAAACCTAGTCAAGGATCTTGTTGCGGTTCACGGAAACAAAAGAGATGCTTTACTACCAATACTCCAGGGTGTTGTTGAGAAGTATAACTACCTGACTGACGATGTAATGGTTGAGGTAGCCAAAGAGCTTGAAATATCTGCTGCTGAAGTGTATGGTACTGCATCGTTCTATACCTTTCTTGATACCGAGCCAAGGGGAGAATATGTGGTGAGGGTTTGCAAAACAATTACCTGTTCTATGAAGGGAAAGAATGAGATTCTTGAAACCCTTGAAGATATGCTTAAAATTAAGGTTGGTGAAACAACCTCTAACGGAAAATTCAGTCTTCTGGAGACCAATTGCATGGGATGGTGTCATAAGGCCCCTGCAATGCTGATAAATGAAACTCCATATACTGAACTTACCCAGGAGAAAATAGTGAAGATAATAAAAGAGTATATGCACAAATAAAGAAATCTATTATGGAAAGCAAAAAGATTAATAAAGTAGACCTGATATTTGAGCATATAGATCCTAAAGAAGTCTTAAAGAAGGCTTTTAATATGTCAAATGATGAGATTCTGGAAGAGGTTATTAAAGCAGATCTCAAGGGTCGCGGAGGAGCAGGTTTCCCAACAGGAATGAAATGGAAGTTCTGTGCAGCCGAAAAGTCAAAAGATAAATACGTTGTTTGTAATGCCGATGAGGGTGAACCAGGAACATTTAAAGATCGTGAAATACTCGACAGGGTAGCATACAAAGTATATTCTGGTATGGCAATCGCAGGAAAGGCTATTGGTGCCAAGGAAGGTATTGTTTACCTGAGAGGGGAATATAAGTTTCTCCTGCCGCAGTTAAGGATGGAAGTTGATGGCTTCCATAAAATGATACATGATATAGGTTATGATTTTAAAATAGATTTCAGACTTGGTAGCGGTGCGTATATCTGTGGCGAAGAGTCTGCATTATTCGAATCAATTGAGGGAAGAAGGGGAGAGCCAAGAAATAAGCCGCCTTACCCAACTCAGAATGGTTTATTTGGAAAACCAACTGTAATCAATAATGTTGAAACACTTGTCAATACAGTTATAATCCTGAATTATGGTGCTGAAAAGTACAGGAAACTGGGAACCAGATTTTCAACAGGAGCCAAGGTATTTTCAATATCAGGGGATACTCCCAAGCCAGGTATCTACGAGCTAGAATTAGGGATGAGTGTGCTTGAGTTTGTTAAGGAATTTGGTGATGGTGATGCTAAGGCAGTACAGGTTGGAGGAGCCTCTGGTTTTTGTGTTCCACGGAAGCTTTTTGCCAGCACAGTGATTGGATTTGAGGGAGTTCCTACCGGAGGCTCGATGAAACTGTTTAATAGCTCAAGGTCTATGTATAATGTCCTTCATAACTACCTGGATTTCTTTGCCGAGGAATCATGTGGCCAGTGTACACCATGTCGTGTTGGTTGCCAGCAATTATTAAAAGGAATACAGGCGGTAAAAAAAGGTGAAGCTAAGTCTACATATCTGAATGAGCTGACAAAGCTTGCTGAAACAATGAAGATTGCATCAAAATGTGGTCTCGGTCAGTCAGTGGGAAATGCCTTTAATTCGATAGTTGAAAACTTCAGGGAGGAGATCATCTACTAAAAGAGAAGAAAATGAAAAAATAATAGCACAGTAAATCTTAAAATAAATAATAAGCCTGTTTCAGTTCCTCAAGGATCAACTGTACTGGCAGCGGCAAAACAGCTAAATATTCATATTCCTACCCTGTGTAATCATGATGACCTGTGTGTTGCAGGTAACTGTCGTGTTTGCGTGGTAGAACAGGTAGGTGCAAAAGCACTTATAGCATCATGCGCTCAGCCTGCTACAGAAGGTATGGAGATACTGACAAATTCGCTTAAAGTGCGTAATGCCAGAAAGCATATTGTTGAACTATTGTTGTCAGAACACAATGCCGATTGTACAAAGTGTTACAGAAATCAGAATTGTGAATTGCAAACACTGGCAAACGAATTTTCCTTTGGCGATCATCTCTTCCTTGATCTTATTGAAGATCATGAGTTGATGATAGACAGGACATCTGCATCTATTATAAAGGATGACAGTAAATGTATAAGATGCCAGCGTTGTGTAAGAACATGTTCTGAGCTCCAGAAAGTGTCTGCAATAGCTGTTTCAGGTAAGGGTCATGAACAAAAGATATCAACTTTTAACGATAGGCCTCTGAGTCACGTGGTTTGTACTAACTGTGGTCAGTGTGTAAACCGTTGTCCAACCGGAGCACTAATTGAAAAGTCGTATATCGATCATGTGTGGGATGCAATTTATGATACTACAAAACATGTTGTTGTACAGACTGCTCCAGCTGTAAGAGTTGCCCTTGGTGAAGACCTGGGTTATGATCCTGGTGAGAGGGTAACAGGTAAACTTGTAACAGCCCTTAAGCAAATTGGATTTGATTCTGTTCTGGATACAGACTTTTCTGCCGACCTTACCATAATGGAAGAGGGAACTGAATTACTGGGCAGATTAAAGAAAGCACTGGTAGATAAAGATGAGAGTGTTGCTCTGCCAATGTGCACATCATGCTCGCCGGGATGGATCAAGTTTATTGAGCATAAATACCCACAACTTCTCCCAAACCTATCGACATGTAAGTCACCGCAGCAGATGTTCGGAGCACTGGTTAAAACCTATTATGCCGATCAGAGAAAAATTAATCCTGCTAATATAGTATCTGTATCTATTATGCCATGTACAGCTAAAAAGTTTGAGGCTAACAGACCAGAAATGAGGGATAGTGGATATCAGGATGTTGATTTTGTACTTACAACCAGGGAGCTGGCAGTAATGATTAAGCAGGCAGGTATCGACTTCAGGGCTCTTGAGATTGATAAGTATGATTCTTTAATGGGTGATTCGACAGGTGCTGCTGTTATCTTTGGTGCTACCGGTGGTGTAATGGAAGCTGCTATAAGAACTGCTTATGAGCTTGTTACAGGTAATGAAGTACCATTTAAAGACCTTAATATAACTCCCGTAAGGGGAATGGAAGGAGTAAAGGAAGCATCCTTGAAAATAGAAGGATGTGTTGATGACTGGAAATTCCTTGAGGGTGCTGAGCTTAAAGTGGCAATTGCTCACGGCCTGGTAAATGCAGATAATCTGATGAAGAAGGTTGCTTCAGGAGAAGCCAACTATCATTTTATTGAGATTATGGCCTGCCCTGGAGGTTGTATTGGTGGAGGCGGTCAGCCTATACCTACAAATATGACTATCCGTCAGAGCAGGATAGATGCTATTTATGCCGAGGATATGGGCATGGAAATCAGGAAATCTCATATGAATCCGGAAATTATCAAGATTTATAAGGACTTCCTAGGCGAACCTAATAGCCATAAGGCCCATGAATTACTACATACTCACTATGTTGAGAGGATAATGTATTAGATAAGTGGTTTAATCAGAAAGAGGGTGTTTCGTTGGAGCACCCTCTTTTTTATTTAAGTGGTTTAAGTAGTTAAGCGGTTTGAGTGTTTAGATCTCAACCCTTAGCCCTTAGCTCTTTGACCTTTGCTTTTTGCCTTTTTGCCTTCACCATTTGTCTTCTTAAGGAGCCAGGCTATATTTGAGCCAAGTGTTTTCATTGTACGTATTCCTTCTTCGTCATTTAATACATCTCCTTTTTCCCGACCTATTCCAATATTCCAGTATGAAGAACCCGGTACAATCATTTCGTTTATAAGGAAGAAATGGTTAATGCTATCGAAGGTATGTATTCCGCCAGCACGTCTTACAGCTACAACAGAAGCTCCTATCTTTCTTCTGAGCGGGTTTCCGGCAGACCGAAGAGCATATCCGGCAACATCAATCAGTGCTTTTACCTCGGCTGTTACATCAGAAAAATATACGGGCGACCCAATAATAATGGCGTCAGCAACAATCATTTTGCTAATAACTTCGTTTGCCAGATCATTTTTTTTATGACATTTTCCGTCTTTTTCCTTCTTGCATTTCATACATGCAACACAACCATTTATCTTTTTACCACCAATCTGAACGAGTTCTGTACTGATACCTTCTTTCTCTATCTCTTTAAGAACGGTATTTAATAGGAGTTCAGTATTGCCTTTCTTTCTCGGACTGCCATTTATTGCAAGTACTTTCATAGTTTATCTTTTTGGTGAAAGATCATCAACAGTCGGAGTGTAGCTCTCGTCGTTATCAGGCTCACTATCATTAGTCCCCTGCCACTTATCACCGTCACTTTCTGAATATAGTCCGTGGCCAGTTTCACTATTATTAAAATATAGGATCAATCCAAAAATTGGCAGTACAGGTGCTGTTAAGGCGGTTACAAGTGAATTCAATAAGATATATGCTGGATTGCTGGCTATTTCGAGAATTTTCATTGCGGCATCGGGATCGCTGAAAGATTTCAGGAGACTTCCGGTAAAAGGTAGCATTGTCAGGGATCCGACAATAAAGGAAAAGAATACTATCAAAACCAGGTAGACAGCCATCCATCCCATATTAGGCCAGAACTTTTTGTGTACCAGTTTAAATAATCTGGGAATAGCATTGTCTATCCGGGTACCTTCTATCAGTACCAGGGGTGCTGCCATGGCGAAAAACAGAAGGATATAGGGAATGGCAAAAAACACACCCACAAAGAGAGCTAAAGTACCAAATAGCAAGGGGATTATTGAGAGCAGGCTCAATATTACATAAATAAGCAGCAGGGGGAGATAATACCTGGTAAGTACCTTTACAAAAGCTTCGCCTAGGTTAAAGTCCTCAGACATTGGTCTGAAAACAATAAAATACTGCATAATAGTATTAAATAGCAATGATACCAGAGCCGTAATTGCATATATGCCCATCATCGACCTGAGAGAAGACATTATTTCAGAAATATCTGTGGTATTCTGCAGTCCTGCGATATCAATATTTTTGGTAATAAGAGAAACGATCAGTGCCATAAAAAATGCTATGGCATACATGGGTACAAACCATTGTTTATAGAATGCCCATCCTGAGCTGAATGCTGAATCGATATCATTTTTACCTGCAAGGGGATGTTCGTTGAAATTCATATTATATTATTTAGATTTGAAGTTCCAAATATAAGCATAATTGTCTCTATCCCGATAATGAATCAGTGACATTGGCATATGTCATTTTAGGATAAAATTATTATTATATATTATATATTTTAGAGCAGGTAAATATAAATTGTATTTATAAGCTGCAGTGAACTACATATTACATATAGATATGGATGCATTTTATGCATCGGTTGAGCAGAATGACAAGCCTGAATACAGGGGTAAACCTGTAGTTGTAGGTTCTCCTTCTGATAGAGGTGTTATAGCTGCAGCCAGCTATGAGGCTAGAAAGTATGGTGTCCGGTCTGCAATGCCAAGTTCCATTGCACTGAGGCTTTGCCCGTCCCTGGTATTTATTCCTCACAGGATGGACAGATATAAGGAGGTATCTGAAAGAATTTTTGAAGTATTTTTTTCATACACTGATATGGTTGAAGCGCTTTCTGTTGATGAGGCCTTTCTTGACATAAGTCTGCTAGCAGATAGTTTTGCCTCTGCCAGGGATATAGCTATTGAAATTAAAATGTCAATAAAATCAAGAACAGGACTTACAGCTTCGGCAGGTATTTCTTATAATAAGTTTCTGGCCAAGCTGGCATCAGATTTTGATAAGCCGGATGGACTGTTTATTATTGACAGTACGAGAGCAGAGGAGATACTTCCGGAACTTCCTGTCGAAAAATTATATGGTATTGGAAAGGTTACTTCCGAGAAGCTCCATATAAATGGGATACATACCTGCAGAGATCTCAGGAATACAGATATAGATTTTCTTAATCGTAACTTCGGAAAGGCAGGCACATTCTATTATAATATTTCCAGAGGGATAGATGAGAGAGAAGTTGATGCGAGCAGAATAAGAAAATCTGTTGGAGCGGAGCTTACATTTTCAAAAGATCTCGTAAGCTCCTTCCAGATAATAGCCGAACTTTATAAAATTGAAAAATTATGCTGGGAGAGACTCTCGAAGCATGGTGTTACAGGCCGTACAGTAAGCCTTAAGGTTAAGTATGATGATTTTACCCAGCTTACTAAAAGTCATACTCTTGAAAGAAGCATATCAGACTTTCAGGAGCTTCATGCTGAAGTCACTGTTCTGCGAAAGCAGGTTGATTTTTATCGAAGAAAGGTAAGGCTGATGGGTGTAACGGTCTCAAATCTTGGTGATTTTGATCCCGGAGTGAAGCAAATGAGTTTCTGGGCTTAAAACTTTATAATAAATTATTAATTTCACTTTTTATATTGCGTTGTAATTATCAGCAATTATGGAAATAAGACTTGCAGAGTACGTCGACCTTGATGGTATAGACAGGATATATAACCAGGCAATAGCCTTGAAGATGGCTACCGCAGACAGGGTGCCATATTCGAAGGAAGAGCGCTTAAACTGGTTTAATTCGCATACACCCGAAAAATTCCCGGCTTATGTCGCTATTGAAGATAATGAAGTGATAGGATATATGACACTTACACCTTACCGTCCCAGAAGAGAGGCCCTCAGATATGCTGTAGAGATAAGTTATTTTGTTGAAGAAAAGCATCGGGGAAGAGGAGTTGGTACCGAACTACTTGAATACGGATTATCGGTAGCTCGGGAGCTGGCTTATAAATTTGTTGTAGCAATACTTATGGGACATAACGAAGTAAGCATTAAGATTCTTGAAAAATTCGGATTTTCGGAGTGGGGGAGGTTGCCGTCTATAGCTGAATATGATGATAGCTGGTACGATCACCTTATTTACGGTTTGAAATTAGAGGACTAATAATACTCCGATCAAAAAAATTGATAAATTTGTAGTTCTTATGGAGAGATGCCGGAGTGGTCGAACGGGGCGGTCTCGAAAACCGTTGTACGCATTGCGTACCGGGGGTTCGAATCCCTTTCTCTCCGCCAGAACAATTGAAAAAATCCTGCATCGCAGGATTTTTTTATACCTGAACCCTTGAGCAAAGCTTGCTTTAGCAAAAAAGGGTTCAGGTATAAAAAGCAAACGCTCAAAGAACGTTTTTTCAATTGCTCTGAAGCTACCCTGGCAGGGATCACGAGCAAAGCGAGTAATCCCTGGGCTTTTTCTGAAGCTCCTCACAGGGATCACGAGCAAAGCGAGTAATCCCCGGGGCTTTTTCTGAAGCTACCCTCACAGAGCGAGTATCCTTAGACTTATAGTGAGGTATAGCTTCCCTTTATGTGAAAAAACACTACAGATTGCAGAACATGAACAACATCATCCCAATATTTGTATTCATTATAAGGATGTTTAGCTTGAATTAACTACAAATAGTATTGGTGGTTTATCTGAAAACGATTTTATTACGGCAGCAAAAAATTGAAGACCTGTAAAAAAACCTTATGAGTTCAAAAGACATATTGTTAGTTGACAGTTCATGCGCACTTTGTAATAAAAGTGTCGGGTTTATTATGCGCCACGGTGGAGAGAATAAATACCAGTTTATATCATTATACTCTGACAGAGGTAAAGATTACCTTGAAAAGAATGGTTTTCCTTCAGACTACAGTGATTCTGTAGTTCTTTTAAATAACAAAGGTGCATTTATAAAAACTGATGCTCTCTTGTTAATCGCTAAAAGTTTAAAGGGATTATACCCATTACTTTATGCTTTCAAAATAGTTCCAAAAGCGATAAGAGATTCAGTATACAATATTGTGGCAAAGCACAGAAATAAAGTATTAAATTGATAAAGTAGTTGATGCTTTTGTAGAAATGAAAGCCCGTGTGTTATTATGATTGTTCCATCAGAAAATTTATAGAATGAAACGATCGGTTTACTTACTCAGCCCGGGCCCTTTTATCTTAAGCATTGATAATATTCATAAAAAGTCTCAATATTATTTTATATTTTGTTGAGATATTGAAAAACTGAATATTAACTATAAAATATCAGAGACGTGAAAAACTTTTTGCTATTAATTTTAATCGGATTTCTTTTTATGAGTTCCTGTACAGATTCAGATAAAGCAAAAGAGGGTAAAAATCCTTTTTTTGCCGAGTATGATACTCCTTTTGGAGTTCCCCCTTTCGATCTTATCAAGGTTGAACATTTCCTTCCTGCCTTTGAACAGGGAATGGAAGAGAGTAAGAAAGAAGTAGAGGCAATTCTATCGAATACAGAGGAGCCTACATTTGAGAATACATTTGAAGCTCTTGACAGGGCTGGTGAATTACTTGGAAAAGTAAGTTCTGTATTTTTTGGATTATCAAGTGCAAACACCTCACCTGAGTTACAGGCAATACAGATGGAGATATCTCCAAGGCTTGCGGCACACAGTGATGAGATAAGCCTCGATCCCAGGCTATATGAAAGGCTTAAATCAGTATATGACAACAGGGATGAATTTGACCTTACAGATGAGCAGTTGTTTTTGCTTGAAAGTCAGTATATGGGTCTGGTAAGAAATGGTGCAGGTCTCTCTGATGAGGGTAAGGTAAAGCTGAAAGAGCTTAACCAGGAGGTCTCTGTTATAAGAGTAAAATTAAGCAATAATGTTCTTGCTGAGACTAATAATTATAAACTTGTTCTGGGTAATAAAGAAGATCTGGCAGGCTTACCCGAATCTGTTATTGCCCAGGCTGCCGAAGCGGCTAAGGAAAGCGGACTTGCAGATAAGTGGGTTTTTACAACTCAAAAGCCAAGCATGCTGCCATTCCTTCAGTATTCTGAAAACAGGACGCTGAGGGCTAAGCTATATAATGCCTACCTGAACAGGGCAAATAATAATAACGATTTTGACAATAAGGACTTACTTGCAAAGCTTTTCGAACTTAGAGCAGAGAAAGCAAATCTTCTTGGATATGAAACTCATTCTCACCTGGTACTTGAGCCCAGGATGGCAAAAGAACCTGCAAATGTTTATGAATTTATAGATGAGGTTTGGGAGAAGGCTCTGCCTGTTGCCAAGAGTGAGAGAGATCAGATGCAACAGATAATCGATAGGGAAGGTGGTGACTTTAAGCTGGCTTCAAGCGATTGGTGGTATTATGCTGAGAAGCTGAGGAAGGAAAAATACGATCTCGATGATTCTGAGCTGAGACCATATTTTGAACTAGATAATGTAATGAAAGGTGCTTTTAACGTTGCCAGTAAGCTATATGGAATTACTTTTACTCAAATAGACGACATACCATTGCCTCATCCTGATGCTGTTGCATTTGAGGTTAAAGAGGCCGATGGCAGTCATACCGGTGTTTTATATCTTGACTTCCACCCAAGAGCCAGTAAGAAGCAGGGAGCATGGTGTGGAGGATACAGGGGTCACAAAATCTTAGACGGAAAAGAGATTACTCCTGTTACTACAATGGTGATGAATTTTACATCGCCAACAGAGGGTATGCCATCCTTGTTATCGCTTGATGAGGTATCTACCCTGTTCCACGAGTTTGGACATGCTCTGGACAACCTGTTCTCAGCAGAAACTTATAATACTTCATTTGTTGCCTGGGATTTCGTTGAACTTCCAAGTCAGATAATGGAGCACTGGGTTACAGAACCTGAGGTTCTGAAGTCCTATGCTCATCACTATGAAAGCGGCGAAGCAATTCCGGATGAACTAATTGAGAAGATTAAGAATAGCTCTTACTTTAACCAGGGATTTAATACTGTAGAATATATGGCTGCCTGTTATCTGGATATGGCTTATTCAACTATTGCTGCAGCTACCGATATTGATGTAGCTCAGTTTGAAGCTGATGTTTTTAAAAAAATAGGAAAAATACCTGAGATTGAATCAAGATACAGATCTACCTACTTCCTTCATATTGTTGGTGGATATGATTCTGGATACTACAGCTATAGCTGGGCCGGAATACTCGATAACGACGCTTTCGATGCTTATACTGAAAGAGGGATATTTGATCAGGAAACAGCCAGATCGTTCAGAGATAATATACTTGCAAAAAATGGAACAAAAGATGCACTGGAGATGTATGTGGCATTCCGCGGACGGGAGCCAAGTATTGAACCCTATCTAAGAAACCTGGGTTTTTTGTAGGATGCTGAGTTACCGTTCCCTACACCAGTTTGTTGCTGTATTGCTCGTACTATTTACGGGGTGTACACAGATTGAAAATGATGCTTCTCCAAATATTATTTACATCCTTGCAGATGATCTTGGATATGGTGACCTGGGTGTATACGGACAGACAAGGATTGAAACTCCGAATATAGATAAACTGGCTGAAAGCGGAATGGTGTTTACACAACACTATTCCGGTTCGCCGGTCTGTGCTCCATCAAGGTGCGTGTTGTTAACCGGACTGCATTCAGGTCATGCTTATATAAGAGGTAATGATGAATGGGCCGAACGCGGACCTGTATGGGATTACCGTGAGATGATCAATAATCCTGGTCTTGAGGGTCAGAGACCCTTACCTGAAGGGACTCAGACTATAGCCAGCCTGTTAAAGAAGGCCGGCTATCAGACTGCAATTGTTGGGAAGTGGGGTCTTGGCGCTCCCGGGACAGAAGGTGTGCCAAACAGGCAGGGCTTTGATTTCTTCTTTGGATATAATTGTCAGCGTCAGGCACATACCTATACTCCTGTACATCTATGGAAAAATGATGAAAAAGTAAATACCGGCAATGATACCATTGCTCCCGGTACCAGGTATCCGGAGGGCTCAGATCCTTATAATCTGAACACATACGCAGACTTCTGGCAGGATGGTTATTCTCCTGATTTGATGTTTGAAGAAATACTGGATTTTGTCGATTCGAATAAAGAGGACCCCTTCTTTTTATACTGGGCTACTCCTATTCCACATCTGCCCCTGCAGGCTCCGCCTGAATGGGTAAATTACTATGTTGATATCTTCGGTGATGAGGAGCCTTACGATGGAAGTAAAGGTTATTTTCCTAATCGCTATCCACATGCAGCTTATGCGGGAATGATATCTTACCTGGATAATCAGCTTGGCTTGCTGATTAAGAGATTGAAGGAGCTTGAGATTTATGACAATACGCTGATAATATTTACTTCAGATAATGGACCAACCTACACGGGAGGAGCAGACTCGGAGTGGTTTAACAGTGCAGGAGATTTTAGTGAAGAATATGGAAGGACTAAGGGCTTTGTTTATGAAGGAGGAATAAGGGTTCCTATGATTGTAAACTGGCCGGGCAAGATATTGCCCGGATCGAAAAGTGATCATATTTCAGCTTTCTGGGATGTACTTCCTTCGCTGTGCGAACTGGCAGGTATTCAGGCACCTGATAATATTGATGGAATAAGTTTTGTGCCTTCTCTTGCTGGAGAAACAACCCAGGAAGAGCATAAATACCTCTACTGGGAATTTCCTTCATATAAGGGTCAGCAGGCTGTTAGAATGGGTAAGTGGAAGGCTGTAAGGAAGAATATATTTGACGGTAACATGGAGATTGAACTTTATAATCTTGATACCGACCCAAATGAAGAAAGAGATCTGGCAGAAGATTATCCGGATATTGTTTCAAGGATGGAAGAAATAATGAAAGAGGCCCATAGTACACCTGTTCTTGAAGCATTTAAGATAAAAGAGCTTGGCGATAGGTAAGAAACTAGTTGTCTCTTTTTTCAAAGGTTTCATTATCCTTTTCTTCAACTCTTCTAACCAGCAGATACAGCAGTATAAGAATTACCGCTACTATGCCGATTATGTAGAGAAGAATAATAAAACCACCAATAACTTTCATTAAGTAAGTGAGATTATTTGAGTTTTACTGCTGTACCGTATACAAGAATTTCTGAAGCACCCTGCATTATCATTGAGGTATGCATTCTTACATTAATAACTGCATCGGCACCCAAACGTTCTGCATCATCAATCATTCTGTCGAGAGCCTGCTCCCTGGCCTCTGCCTGCAGCTTTGTGTATTCGTGAATTTCTCCACCAACAATATTCTTAAGTCCGGCAAAAATATCTCTCCCGATATTTCTTGCTCTTACCGTAGATCCTCTTGATATACCAAGTATTTCAATTATTTCTTTTCCAGGTATTAAATCTGATGTGCTGGTTATCATATTATTATTATTATTTTATATCCTAAATGTACTAATAATGTGCTACCAAGTCAATAGGATCAGTGCAATTAAAAATTTGCTCCATTTCTTCTGCTGAACAATATAGTAATTTGGTATTTATGCTAAAGGGAAAAGTTTAACTTTGATAAAACCACTATTAATACTAATTCTCTATGAAAACATCCCGTCGACATTTTATTAAAGTAGGTGGCTATACTTTAGCAGCAAGCGGTATAGTACCAGCAGTACTAAACTCGTGTACTCCAACAGAAAAGAAAATTATCTTTGATAATGAACTGGAAGGAATCGAAGCACTTACCCTTAGCGATTATAATGACAGGCTGGAGAAATTAAAAAAATCCATTACCTCTTATAATATTGATGCAATATTTATAGAGGGACCTACCAATCTTAAATATTTCTTTAATATAAGCTGGTGGCTAAGTGAAAGAATCTTTGGTGCAGTGGTAAATACGAGTGGAAATCCCATCTGGATATGTCCGGCTTTTGAAATGGAAAGAGCTTCAGAGCAGGTTCCCGAAGGTCATGAAATAAGAACATGGGAGGAGCATGAGTCGCCTTACAAACTTTTTATGAATATTATAAAGGATCTCGGTCTATCGGGCAGAAAGGTGGCTATGGGGCCTAATGTAAGAAGCTTTCTTTCTCAATCGATAAGGCGTGAATTACCGGCTGAGATACTTGACGGATCAATGGCTATTAATATGGTGCGGGCAATAAAAACTGAGAAGGAAATAGGATATATGGATGTGGCCAACCGAATAACTAAAAAGGCATACAAGTATGCATTTGAGAATCTTTCGGAAGGCATGACTAAAAATGAGATAGCCGATAATATAAGTTTTGCACATGCAGAGATGGGTACTTCAGGCAGGGGTGGCCCTCTGCTTGGTTTCACTTCAGCTTACCCTCATGGTACAAGCCAGGTAAGAGACCTGCATGATGGTGATATTATTCTTGTTGACGGAGGCTGTTCGGTTGAAGGATTCAGGAGTGATGTTACACGGACCATTGTTTACGGCACGCCAACAGACAGGCAGAAGCAAGTGTTTAATATTGTACTTGAAGCACAGCAGGCAGCACATAATGCTATTAAACCAGGGGTGGAGTGTGGTGAGATAGACAGGGTTGCCAGGAAGCTTATAAGTGATGCCGGCTTCGGCCCGGACTATAAGTATTTTGCCCATAGGCTTGGTCATGGTATTGGAATGGATGGACATGAGTTTCCCTACCTGGTGAAAGATAATAAGCTTCTTATGGAGCCAGGCATGACCTTTAGTAATGAACCTGGTATTTATATTTATGGGGAGTTCGGCGTCAGAATAGAAGATTGTTTTGTTGTGACAGATACAGGAGCAAGGATGCTGGGAGGCATGCTTACTGCTGCTATTGATAAACCTTTTGGGTAGAGCTATTTAGTGATATTTGGATTTATTAGCTGCAGGATATATTCGTCGAGGTATTTATCGTCAGAGCGAATCCATTCTTCTTTTTTACCTGTAATATTAAAGCCCATTTTATTAAATAGCTTGATGCTTTTTTGATTATCTGCAAGAATATTACAGTATAGTTGGTGAAGCTTTAGCCGATTAAAAGAATAATCTATCATAGCTTCAAGTGCCATCTTTGCATAACCTTTTCTTCTTTCATTCTTGTCAGCAATTAAGATTCCCACGCCTGCTCTCTGGTTAAAAGGATCGAAATCAAAAAGGTCTATTGTTCCAATAGTAGATCCAGTAGATTCTATTGTAATCATCATCCGGAGCTGTCCGTCCTCGAAGATACTGCCTGATGACGATTCGATATATTTTTTAAGAGTATACTTCGAGAAAGGAGTAAGAGTATTACTTAATTGCCACCAGGAGGTATCATTCTCCCAGCAATAAAGAAGTTCAATATCTTCAGGTTCGGGTGCTCTTAATATTAATTCTTTGAATTTCATTCTTCCCTTGCAATAGTTTGTTTCTCCAGAACAGAGAAATCCTTTATGTAGGCCTGGGGATATCCGGCACTCCTAATAATGTTTAATGCTTCAAGGGCTCTTGAGTAGCCCCTGTACTCGCCAACAATATAGCGATAGAATCCATCATTTCCCTTAAGCATCCTGACATTACTTAGATTATTAAACTTATTCTCAACAGGGTTCAACAAAGCATGAATCTGTATAGTATAAAGATTAGTGTTGCTGCTGTCGATATTCTCTTCAGTCAGCTCATATTCGTTTGCAATGTAAGCATCTTTATATCCGTAGCTCCTAACTGTATTCAGGAAGTTTATGGCATCTGTTCTTGTTGTGAATTCACCAACGCAGTATTTATAACAATCGACTGCTTTAACTTCTGTAATCATCGTCAGCTCTCCCAGTCCACTGCTTGTAAAGTAATCTGTTCTTAAGGGCAGTGTCGATTCTCTAACAATAACATAATAAGAAATTCTATGGGTCTTCCTTAGGTGCCTCGGGATAAACCTGTTTGATTCCATAAATATCTCGTAACCGTCGTTTATTACACTTATACTGACCCTTCTGTTATATTTTCGGCCCTCGGGATTATCAGAACCATCAGGCTTTTGGTTATTAGATACAAACTCATTTTCTCCTTCGGCGAACAAAGTAATTCTTGACTGATCAATTCCGGCTTCGATCAGGTAATCGTTAACACCCTGCGCTCTTTTCTTTGATAACCTGAAGTTGTAATCTTCCGGGCCGATAGCATCGGTGTAGCCTTTTAATTCTATTTTGAGTAGTGGGTTTGATACAAGTACAGGGATCATCTTCTCCACTTCAATCATTGCTTCCCTGTTGAGCTCATAACTATCAAAATCGAAAAGAATATTTCTTACAGAGAAGAATTCACCACTTGCTACCGATACTGGTGTAAGCTCTCTTCTTATATTTATAGCTGATCCGGAGAAAGATTCCGGTATTGATATTGTAACAGTATCCGATAGGTAATCTGGGTAAGATATTACAAGGTGATAGAGTGCAGAATCGAGGCCGTAGCTGAACCTCCCGGAAGAATCAGCTTTAAGCAGTATTTTCTCTTTGCCCTTTATCCCTTCGTATAATTCCAGTAGCAAGGCTCTGGTATCGATACTCATTCCGTCGCCAAGTGTTATATGTCCTCTTGCAATAACCCTGTCTGTTTCAGGCCTTATTCCGTGTGTTACGCCATAAACTGTAAGGGCAGAAGATGTATCATTTACAGGCATACTAAATACACCGGTATTATATGATCCGTAGGGCAAATAATGCAGGTTATCGCCAGGTGTATTAAGGGGGAAGGAAAGATGAACCGGCTCGGTCCATTTATTATTCTCAAGGGCAGAGAAAAATATATCGTATCCTCCAAAACCGGTATGACCTGTGGAGCTGAAATACAAAGATCCATTTTCATCCAGGAAGGGTGTGTTTTCCTCAAGCTCGGTATTTATTACCTGCCCTATATTTACCGCAGGACCGAAAGTATTATTTTGCAGAAGGTCTGAGTAGTAAATATCAAGACTTCCATAACCTCCAGGCTTATTCGATGCGAAATACAGCCGCTTTCCATCTTCGCTTATTGTTCCGTGCGATTCCCAGTATCGGGTATTAATATTTTTTCCAAGTTTGGAGATTTTTTCCCATTTACCATTCTTAAGCTGTGTAATATAAAGGTCTCCTTTATAACCATTATTTCTGCAAATGATCATCTGTTTTCCATCACCCCTGATTGAGTTTGTAAACATATCATCATATTTACCAAGCCTTGGAGTTATCTCTTTTGGTTTTTCCCATTTTCCATTAACCCGATTGGATAAATATATCTTATTCCCTAAATCGGATTCTACAGTAAAAGCAAGAGTAGAATCGTTCCGGGAGATTACCGGATTTATAGCATTTCTAAAACCAATAAACCAGGGGGTGAATATATTTTTAATTAGAATAATGCCTTCTGCAGTAGCATCAATAATATTCTGACACGCTTCTATCTGATTATTGATATATTCAATTTCAGAAGCTTCACGTACCCTTAAGAGGTTCTGGTATTTGCGGTAATTATTAATTGCCTCTTCAAGTTCAAGGTTTATCTGGCAGGAGAATGCCAGGTAGTAGAGGACATCAAAAGGAGCCGGTTCGCCAATTGTATTATAATCAACATCCCTGACATAATTTTCTGATGCAAAACGGAGCAGATTGAGTGATTTTATTTCTGAGCCCCGGATATTAAGGTAGCATACCCCGAGTTTATATGCCAGGTTATGGTTATCAGGTTTTTGTTCAAACAGGCGTTCATAGATCTCTGCTGCCCTTGGATAGTCTTCATCGTAGATAAAGTAGCCGTCAGCAACATTGACCTGCTTAATATACTCTCTCTCGTCCGGGCTGGGTTTTTGTGCAGTCAGATGATTGGCAGAAAGGGAAAATAGTACAAGTAGAAGAAAATAATTTACTGTCCTGGTCATTCCTGATTTCCCATGAAAACGGTTTTAACAAATATTTCTTCCGGGTAGCCAAGTGTAATAAGACGCTCACGTCTTTTATAGGCCTCTTCTTTTGTCTCAAACTTACCGGTAGTATATCTGTAGAATTTGTCGTCACTATTATATAGCACTGCAACTTCAGTATTTCTGAAGAAACTTACATCGACCGGGTTATATAAGGCCATTACCTGTACTGTATAATATAAAACATCGACGTTTGTTGAATCGGAATCGCTTACGTCTCTAACAATTAAATTTGTTACAAGGATGGAGGAGTCTATTGCTTCGATAACCTGAATCTGACTGTAGTCAAGCTTCTCAACTATTTCCGGGATGGGTTCATAGTTTTCATCTGGTTCGAGCGTCATATTTATTACTTCTTCATCGTCGGGATGATCTTCATATAAGGTAACATTAACAGTATCCTGTAAATATCCTGTTCCCTCGAAAAGTAGTTTGTACTCATCTCCTTTTACAAGAAGACTATAAAATCCGGTTGACTTATTTGGATAACTGACATCTACAGTGTCGCCACTTGATAAACTGAAGAGGGTCACTTTGAAGTCATCTGTAAATTCCAAAATTGTATCGCTCAGGGTGACAATACCTTTAATTTCAAATATTCTGGGTTCTTTTTTATGTCCTCCTACACTTACATAATGGATATGTCTCTCTTTATATCCTGTTGTATATGAATAATATCCATTTGCTCCATTATTTACAGGTTGAAAGAACAGATCGTTATCAGAGGTACTTAAAGGATATCCAACATTGGCCGGTGTCTTCCAGATATTACCAATTAGCTTTGATTCAAATATATCATAACCTCCCATACTGGTATGTCCTTCAGAACTGAAAAAAAGTATTGAATCATTCATGGTAATAAAGGGAGTGTCCTCATTAAATGGTGTGTTGATTGCGGCCCCAAGATTAACAGCTTCGCCCCATTCTCCATTTTCATCCAGCTCCGACACATAGATATCAAGAGCTCCTTCACCTCCGTCGCGGTTGCTGGAGAAATATAAGCTGGTGCCATCAGCTGATTCACATGCGTGCGACTCGAAGAATTTGGTATTAATATTTCTATTTAGTTTATGAATCTTTGACCAAGATGAATTTGAATAGGTCGATGTATAAATGTTACCATCATAGTTATCATCCTTATACAGGTAGAGTATGGTACCATCATAATTCAGCGAACTACTGGAACAATCTCTGGCATCACCCAGCTGGGTTGTTATATCAATAGGCTGAACCCATTCTCCTCTTTCTTTTCTGACAAAGTAGATAGTGTTTTCGAGACCTCTTTTTTCGGTAAAGACAAGAGTGTTACCATCGCCACTGACAACAGCATGAGTATTTATTGATCCCACGTTAATATCAGGACCAAGGTCTTCCTTAGTTATGGGGACTTCATTTTCGATAAAACTAATAGCATTTCTGCATGCGTTGATCTGCTGATCAATAAAGTCTGCATTTTCAAGCTTTCCCTTTTCAGGCAGGAGATCTTTAATTTTTGAGTAGGTGCTCAGAGCCTTTTCAAACTCATTATTGATTCTATAAGATGTAGCGAGTGAGAAAAATGCATCTATAGGTGCACGTTGTTCTTTGAAGTCTGTTTCGTTTGCATCGTAGCTGTAATTTGTGACAGCCTGTTCCAGGAAGGGTATTGCCCTGGACTTTTCATCTTCAATATTCAGATAGCAGTTTCCTATTTTATAGGATATATTGGCATTTCCTGCATAGTCGTTGAGGATCAGGTAAAGTGGGTTTGCCAGTTCATATTCATTAAACAGGTAATGATCTTCTGCTTTGGTAAATATTTCTTTCAGTTCATCATTCTGAGCCGAAAGGGTCAGGCCGATTGAAGCAACAATAACTAAGTTGAGTACATATCTTACCATAAGCAACTACTTGAATGTAATGTAGTAAATATCTTCTTTACCGAACCCATCTTCCTGTTTAAAAATTGAAATATACCCATTTTTTCCGTTATTCACAGGCATAAAAAATGTATCATCGTCTGTTGTATTAAGCGGATAGCCAAGATTCTCAGGCTTTTGCCAGTGGCCATTCTGCATCTTTACCGACTTAAACAGGTCGAATCCTCCCATATTGTAATGTCCCTGGGAGCAAAAATATAAGATCTGGCCGTCTTCAGACAGTGATGGCCGGTCCTCGTTAAAGGCAGTATTTACCTCAGGACCCAGATTTTCGGGATCGGACCATGCTCCGTTATCCAGCTTATGGGCTATATACAGGTCAAGTCCTCCGTACCCACCTGGTCTGTCTGATGCAAAAACAAGAGTAGAACCATGATCAGTCACAAAAGCATGTGAGTCCCAGTACTTAGAATTAATATTTTCTTCCAGTCTGCTCGCCACCATCCATCTGGTTCCATTATAGTGACTCATATAAATATCAGAATCGTCTTCGATAATTTTTGAAAAGTAAAGCGATTCTCCAATATCCGACAGGCATGAAATATAGAGGTCTCCGTCTGATTGAATATCGGGTGTGATATTGATAGGGCCGGACCAGCGTCCCTTCTCCTTACGTGAGAAAAAGACCGCGTCGTAGAATTTAAGAGAAGACATATAGGCAAAGGCTTCACCATTTCCGGATCTTACCGCTTGAAAGTTTGAATTAGCATCATTGAACTGCTCACCCAGGTTTTCAATGGTAAATTCTATGGGTTTGTTCATTATCTCCTTTGCATTATCGCATACTTTAATTTGCTGGTCGATAAAAATGATATTTTCAGTATCATCGGGCAGAAGGGTTTCCTTATACTTTATAAATGCCTGCCTGGCCTTGTCGAGCTGGTAATTTACTCTATAGGCATTTGCCAGGTTAAACCAGGCAATATATGGAGGTGTATCTTGTTTCAGTGAACCTTCCCTGTAATTTGCAGCAGCTCCTTTCGCAGCATTCTCGAGGTATTCTATAGACAGGTGCTTTTTACCAAATATATTAAGATAGCATAGACCTATTTTATGCGCCAGGTTAAGGTTGTCGGGGTATTTTTCATATAGCTGAAGGTAAAACGGAAGTGCATCCTGGTAGTCGCCATATAACATAAAATACTCTCCCTCAAGAAAATGGTCCTGATCTTTCCTGAAGCTTTGAGAATACATATTGCTGGCACCAATAAGAACCAGTAGCAGACATATTAAGGTTCGAGCCATAGTCCCGAAAATTTTATTATAACAAAAATATTAAAATTATGATAATTACAAAATCAATTGGAAATCAAACAAATATCGTCTTTATCATAATCAGTAACTAATCTTTAGCTTCCTCTTTCCTTTTACGTCTCCAAAAAATGAAAAATATAAAAGCACCGGCACCAAGTAAGATCCATATGATCCATAAGTTATTACCCTCATAACTCTCAATATAATCGACTATTTCTTCTGCTGTTTTCTTATCAGAATTAATCATTTTGGCGAAAGTCTCAAATAATTTTTTCTGAGTGTAGTCATAATTATCGGGATTACTTATAAGATATCTTATAATATCCTCCGGGCTTTTGGGATTAATTTCTTTCAGGTCGAATGATTGAATAGCTTTTATAAGATTGGGTCCGGCATATTTTTCAATCCTGGCCAGATAATTCTCAGGGCTTTCGTCAGGTTTAGCAGATAGGGCAGCTATAAGTTTTGTTAATAACTCCTCTTCGGCTCCATCTTCGATTGCAGTTGAATATATCGATTCAAGCCATTCGCCGGCATTCTTTATGTTTTTCTCCTGTGTTCTTTCAAGAGCTTCCTTGATCTTGTTGTTATTGCTTACTTCTGATACTGCCGTAATTCTATCGTTTAATTTATCAATAGCAGGATCCTTTTTAATCTCTGGTTCTGCGATAAGACTATCTGTTGCCTCAGCTATTAATTTTTCAGCCTGTATTACCCGTAAAGGTTCTTTTATCGATGGTTTCTCTGCCTTCACGATCATCTCCTTTGTGGTAGTGTTCCCAAACCTGTCGGTAACCTTGAACTTGAAATTATTTTCACCGTCAACAGTCAGCATCTTGTATGTAAAAATGCTATCATTTACAATATAAACATCAGAGCCTATCATTTTGTCACCCTGCCAGTGTTCTACAACGAGTATTGAATTGGGTTCTATTGAAATATCAATGCTATTTGTGTCACCTGCTGTATATACTTTTGCCGAATCGCCTCTATTAATCGAAATATCTGCGGTGTAGTCAGATTTCTCAAGCTCAGTTTCTGAAATATTTATGCTATCAGCAGGGTGTGTAAGGTCGATAGTAAGGTCTGAGACAATTTTTTCCGAGCCTTCAGATTCATACACGAGCTGGTAATCTCCCTGTGGTATTTCAAATTCATATTCTCCAGTTTTAGGATCTGAATAGACAATAAGAAGAGTATCTAAATTCTGCTTATTAAGGGTACTTATTTTAACACTGTCTGTAAACTGGCTTATCAGGTCTCTAAGTGTAACCATTCCCCGAACGTAGAATTTACGTGGATGATCATCAGAAAATATTTCAACCCTGTGAATATCTTTTAAACCATATCCATTATTGTCAAATACTGAGACATATGCTGTATAGCCTTCTCCGACAGGATAGAAGAATGTATCGTCGTCGGTGCTGTTTACCGGGAAACCCATATTAATGGGCTTCGACCATTGTCCGTTTTCAAGCTTAGTGGAGTAGAAGACATCGTGTCCTCCCATTCCGAAGTGGCCCCTGGAGCTAAAGAAAAGAACTTTATCTGTCTGATCCAGGAAGGGTGTCTCTTCGTTAAATGGTGTATTTATGCTTGGTCCCAGGTTTACGGCAGGCCCCCAGTTACCTGTACTATCTCTTTCAGATGTATAAATATCCAGTCCGCCGTAGCCACCTTCGATCCGGTTACTTGTAAAGTATAGTGTATTACCATCAGATGATACGGCAGCGTGTGATTCCCAGTATTTGGTATTAATATTTTCGTTCAGCTTTACGGCAGGCATCCATCTTCCGTCCACAAATTTACTGGAATAGATATTTCCTACGTACTGGTCGTTTTTATAGAGGAAAAGTTCTTTACCATCGCCTGTTAAAGACGTAGAATAACCTTCATCAACAAGCAGCTGATCCATAATTACTACACCAGGTGTCCATTCCCCGTCGACTTTCCGGGTAAAAACAATCATGTCCTGCAGCTGGGCCTCGCGGGTAAAAACCATTGTTTTTTCGTCGGCCGAAACAACCGGATTAACTTCAGAAAATCTTTCATTTACAATACTTCCCTGGTTAACCGACTTAAGATAAAGAGGCACCTTCATAAGCCTCTGTGCGTTAAGGCAGGCTTCAATCTCTCTTTTTACAAGGGTAGAATCATACAAACCATGGTCCATTCCTTCGTAGAACTTTGTATATGTCTCGATAGCTTTATCAATCTGGTTTGTTACCAGGTATGCTTTTGCCAGGTAATACCATGCATCATAATCAGCTCCCGTTTCTTTAAATTTCCCCTCCCTGTATTTTGGATTTATATATTGAACAGCATCCTGCAGATATCCCAGCGATTGTTCTTTCTGTCCGGGTATGTGCAGGTGACACATTCCAAGTCTGTATTTGTAATTAGCATTATCTGGAAAGAGATTCAGTAATTCTTCGTAAAAGGGTATAGCCTCATTATACTCCTCATAAAGAAGGAACATTTCTCCTTCGTAGAATTTTTCTTTTAACTCCTTCTTAGTCTGGCCGCTAATAGGAATTACACAAAGAAAAAAGACAATTAATGTCAGATTTATTGTCAGTCTGTTCATTGGGACAGGTTTCGTTTTCCCAAATCTAAGAATATTAAGCTAATATTAAAAAAAATGGGTCAGAATTCTGACCCATGTTTTGATAAAAAATATTTAGAATTATTGGCTAAAACTCAATATCTGCAAGGAATTTATTATTTAAAAATTTCTCAAGGTTATCCTTTATTGATTTAACAAACATCCCTGCCAGTGCTCCGTCAATTACACGGTGATCGTAAGAGAGTGATAAATATGCTATATGTCTTATGCCAATAGAATCTCCGGAAGGTGTTTCAATCACTGCTGGCATTTTCTTTACTGCACCAATTCCAAGTATTGCAGCCTGCGGCTGGTTAATTATTGGTGTTCCCATTAGATTTCCTACTGTACCATAGTTGGTGATTGTAAATGTTCCGCCAGATATTTCATCTGGCTTTAGCTTACTGGCTCTGGCTCTTGAAGCAAGGTCGTTGACCTCACGGGCAAGACCAAGAATGCTTAGTTCATCGCTTCTTTTTATCACGGGTACAATCAGGTTCCCGTCTGGCAGGGCAGTAGCCATACCTATATTGATATTCTTTTTCTTAATAATTTTAGTACCATCTACCGAGATGTTAACCATCGGGTACTGCCTTATTGCTCTTGCTGTTGCTTCAAAGAATATAGGTGTAAGAGTTAGTTTTATACCTTCTTTTTTAAGGAAACTGTCTTTTACTCTGTTCCTCCAGTTGATAATATCTGTTACGTCTACATCAATAAAGGTTGTTACGTGAGGTGATGTTCTTTTTGAAACTACCATATGTTCTGCAATTAATTTACGAACACGGTCCATTTCAATTATTTCATCGCCATTATCTGCAACTATTCCGGCAGGGGCTTTGGGTGCCGGACTTGCAGCCTGCACTTTTTCTGATTCCGTTTCTCTGCTTTGCTCTTTTTGCTGATCAATAAAAGAAAGGAGATCATCTTTTGTCACCCTGCCATCCATGCCCGTACCACTTATGGTATCGAGCATATCAAGGGCTATGCCTTCTTCTTTTGCAATCTTTCTTACAAGAGGTGATAAATATTTTCCATTCGGAGTGCGACTCATCATCTCAGCAGACTTGCTCTTATTTTCTTCCTTCTTCGCTGATTCTGATGTAGATGCCTCCCTAATAAGACGGAATTCATTATCGACCGTCTTTTTTAATTCTTCTGGTAGTTCTTCTTCTCCTTCTACCTCGAGGTAGGCTATTATATCACCAACCTTAGGCGTGTCACCTTCACCAAATGCTATACCACTTACAGTGCCACTTCCAGGTGATGGAATCTCGGTATCAACCTTATCTGTTGCCACCTCAACAATAGGATCGTCTTCTTCTACCTGATCACCTTCTTTAACCAACCATTTTGTAATAGTTGCTTCAATTATTCCTTCTCCCATCGAGGGGAGAAATATCTCTGCCTTTGCCATTATAGATATTCCTATTAGTTTGTTTATTTATAAAACAATCTAAACAGAAAAAGTTTCAAACAGGGTAAAAAAAAATCTGTTTTTTTAATCCAGCAAGCCTGATATTACCATCGCCAGTCTCTCAATACCTGTTTCTATATCTTTTTCGTTTGAGAAAGAAAAATTAATTCTCATTGTATTTTTACCTGTATCGTTACAATAAAAAACTGAGCCTTTAACAAAGGCGACATTATTTTTAATTGATTCCCTGAAAACATCGTCTGCATTCAGATTTTCAGGAAGGGTCATAAATAAAAACAGGCCACCTTCAGGATGAGTCCATGTTACTCCCTCCGGCATAAACTTCTCCAGGCATTTCACCATCAGGTCTCGTCTGCCGCGGTATAGTTCAATTGTTTTCTTCAGGTTTTTGTCGAGTGATCCGCGTCGTATATATTCAGCTGCTATTTTTTGCAGCAGAACAGGCGAGCATATATCAATTGATTGTTTTGCCATTATAAACTTATTGATAAGTTCAGGATGACCCAATGCCCAGGCGACTCTAAAGCCGGGAGCAAAGATCTTTGAAAAGGTAAAAAGAGTTACAACCCTTCCTGAGCTGTCGAGCTCATAAAAGAGTTTTTGTGGTTTACCTTCGAATCTTATTTCACGATAAGGACTATCCTCAACAATAAGGAGATCATATTTTTCTGCAAGTTTTATAATCTCAAGCCTTCTTGATTCAGGCATGGTTATACCTGCAGGGTTCTGGAAATCAGGGATTAGATAAATAAACTTAACTTTTTTCCCTGCTTTTTTCAGGTTTTCGAGAGCCTCTTCGAGCAGATCCACCCTCATGCCTTCATTATCGAAAGGTATGCCCTTAAGTTTCGCGCGATAGACATTGAAAGCAGAAATACCCCCGAGATATGAAGGCAGTCCACAGATGATATAGTCGCCTGGATCAATTAGAATTTTACCAAGTATATCCAGCGCCTGTTGTGAGCCTGTAGTAATAACCAGGTTGTCGTGTTCTGCCATAATACCCTGTTCTGCATGGCGCTTCAATATCATTTCCCGCAGCAGAGAGTCTCCCTCGGTTGTACCATACTGGAGGGCCTGCTTTCCTTCTTTATCCAGAATATATGACGTAATCTCCTTTACTTCTTCGACAGGAAAAGATTCAGGCGAAGGTAGTCCTCCTGCAAATGAAATCATATCAGGGTTTTTGAGCAATTTCAGTATCTCCCTTATAGCAGATCTTTTCATTGCTTTTGCCGATTCTGAGAATTTGTCGTTTATTGATTGTAACATATTGATAAATTAAGGTTGGTTTGATTTTTTATAATGGGTATAATAATTGTTTATCTTTTTATCGTAAGGCTTCGTTGTTCTGCTATTTTCCAGTATCAAAAAGGGTTCTGTTAACGATCGACCGTCCAAGTGTTATTTCATCTGTATATTCCAGTTCATCTCCTATAGCAACTCCTTTGGACAGGGTGGATACTTTTACCGGGAAGGCGCCAATCCTTCTGTAAATATAGAAATTTGTTGTATCACCTTCCATTGTAGCACTTAGAGCGAGTATAATTTCAGACACTGAACCTGATTTCACCTTTTCCTCAAGGCTTTCAAAGTTCAGATCTGAAGGTCCAATACCATCCATAGGTGATATAATTCCACCCAGGACATGATAAAGACCCCTGTACTGTCCGGTATTTTCTATGGCGATTACATCTCGTATGTTTTCGACAACGCAGAGAATTGAGTTTTCTCTTGATCTGTCGCTGCATATATCACAAACTTCATTGTCTGAAATATTATGGCATATTTCGCAGTAACGAATTTCATTTTTCAGTTTAATAATGCTTCTTCCGAACCTTTCAACATCTGAATCTGGCTGCCGAAGCAGGTGCATTACAAGTCTGAGAGCGGTTTTTTTACCTATCCCGGGGAGGGATGCAAATTCGTTAACCGCTGATTCGAGTAGCTTTGAAGGAAATTCGTTTATTGCCATTAATTACTATGTAACTATTAAAAGAAAGTCATATAAATCAGAGCTTGAATTTAATCATTTTAATTTTTTCTCTCCTCTCTTTTTGCTAACCTTGCCTAAAATATTTTTGAATGGCGCCCATCTTGATTTTGCTTGTTATTGTAATTTACTTCCTGGTTTTGCTCGGTATAGCATGGCTTACAGGGAAAAAGGCCGATAATGAGAGTTTTTTTATTGGAAACAGGAAGTCTCCATGGCCGGTGGTTGCCATAGGAATGGTTGGTGCTTCATTATCGGGTGTGACTTTTATTTCTGTGCCAGGTTGGGTAATAGACAGTCAGTTCAGTTATCTGCAAATGGTTATGGGTTACCTGGTAGGTTATGCTGTTATCGCCGAGATATTGCTTCCTCTCTATTACAGGATGAGGCTTACTTCAATTTACACATATCTTGATTATAGACTTGGCAGGAGCTCATATAAGACAGGTGCATTATTCTTTTTATTATCCAGGACAATAGGGGCCTCTTTTCGTCTCTTCCTTGTTGCCAATGTTCTGCAAATTACAATTTTTGAAAACTGGGGTATTCCCTTTATAGTAACGGTTGGGATTACCCTTGGTCTTATCTGGCTATATACAAACAGGGGAGGGATTAAGACAATTATATGGACTGATTTGCTTCAGACAGTATTTATGATTTCTGCTGTTATTCTTACAGTAATTCTTATTGCAAGATCTATGGACCTGTCGTTCGGAGCAATGGCTGATTTAATACGGGAAAACGATCTCTCAAGAGTCTTCTTCTTTGATGATATAAATGATGAGCGTCATTTCCTGAAGCAGTTTTTTGCCGGTATGTTTATAACGATTGTTATGACCGGTCTTGATCAGGATATGATGCAAAAGAACCTTAGCTGTAAGAATATAAGGGATGCAAAAAAGAATATGTATGCTTACGGAATTGCTTTTTTACCGGTTAATATACTCTTTCTGTCTCTCGGGGTGCTGCTCGTTATTTTTGCAAATAAAATAGGACTTGAAATCAGTGGCTCGCCCGACAATTTATTTCCGCTTGTAGCCACACAGGGTAATCTGGGTATCGCTGTAGCGCTCCTTTTTATACTGGGATTAATTGCAGCAGCTTATTCAAGCGCAGATTCTGCTTTAACATCTCTGACTACATCTTTTACGGTCGACATATTGGATGTTAAACAAAAAAGCGAAGAGGAAATTCGAAGTATAAGGAGGAGGGTACATGTGGGATTTTCCTTATTATTAATGATAGTAATATTGATATTCAGAGCAGTAAATGACGAAAGTGTTATAAGTGCACTTTTTACAGTCGCAGGATATACTTATGGGCCTCTCCTTGGTATGTTCTTCTTTGGACTCTTTACGCGACGAAGAATTAGGGACAGGCTAATGCCTTTTATTGCAATACTATCACCACTACTTTGCTTTATAATAGATCGAAATTCGGCCCTTCTATTGGGAGGCTATAAGTTTGGTTTTGAGCTGCTTATCCTGAATGGGCTGCTTACCTTTACAGGGATGTTAATTTTTAGCACCAGGGCTGGTGGCGACCTGCTTCAAGGGGATCTGCCAGGCAAGATGGAATGAGATGCCGGGTTCTATTGTTCCGTCGGTCCCACCCATTCCCGGGATAAATACAGGCTTGTTTTCCTTACCAGATGAATTATATAGCATCATGTTCACCCTTATTGTCCAGCCGATAAAGACATTATCAAATACCTCTGCTTTAATGCCTCCGGATAGTGCCAGGAAATGACCGCTAATAATTTTTTCAGGTATATCTGATTCAATCTCGCCCCAGTAATTTTCATACTTAAACCATGGTGTTTCCTGCTTAAATATCGAAAGTCCGTAACGCAGGCCAATACCTACATAATGATTTCCTATATCCTTATTTGTTTTCAGCAGATTTATATCTGTTCCCAGGCGTATAAAAACTCCTCTGTTCTCGCAGTTATAATTATACTGGTCGTATTTGAAGTTGCCGTATCCACCCTCACCAACTATATAGTATTTGTGGTTAAGTCGTAAAGCTACATAGCCTTCATAATTAAGATTATTATTATCAACAGCATATATTACCGGACCGCTTAGTTCGACACCAAAAATAAGCGCTTTCCGCTTGGGCAGGGAATCGATTACCTGAGCTGAGATTGCTGTAGCTGTCAGTATCAGGCTAAAAAAAAGTACGCAAATTCTCTTCATCAGATGGTGTGACAGAATCGTTGATTATTAAAATGGTGTCGATCTTATTTCTTGTAAAACTAACCGACTCAATTGTGTGCAGGTAATTATATCCACATCCTTTTGAAACAAAATTATACCTGCTGGTGTAATTTATTCTTATTGTATCGTAAGAAAGCCCGTTGATTATTATAAAAACACTCTGATCACTTCCTGCAAATAATGGAAGGGATAAGCTGGATTCAGTTGCATTTTTATAAAGAGAGTCACTATTAACAGAAAGTCCGTATACTGTAAGGCTATCGATAGATACAGCGCTCTCATTATCTGTTTCTTTTAATGATATAAGCACCTGGGAGTCGGTATCTTCAAAGCATCCTTCGCTCGAGCATGAGGCTAATAAGAGAAGGATTGAAACAAGGGGAATAACAATATTTATTGACTTTAACATTTATGACCAGTATGAAGCTCAAAAATAATAAATATTATGGAGTAAACTAAAAACCGGCAGATCTGCTGATCTGCCGGTTTTTTGGTACTTAGGTTTTGTGAAGCAGGGTCATCTAATGAATCTGTTTCGCTAGTAATGATACAAATATTTATTTAAAGTTATATATTTCTTCGATAATATGTTTGTATTTTTCTTTAAGTATATTTCTTCTTAATTTAAGGGTAGGCGACATTTCACCAGTCTCAGGCGCCCATGTATCTGATACCAGCCTGATCCTTTTAATTCTTTCATGATCGCCAAGAGATTTATTGATTTCATTTATCTCTTTCTGGTACCTGTCAGTTACTTCCTTATTATTTACCAGTTCACTATTATCCTGGTACTGTACCTTGTGTTTGGAACACCAGTCGTGAAGAAATGTAAAGTTGGGCATAATAATGGCTGATGCAAATTTCTCATTCTCGCCAATTACCATGGCCTGTTCTATAAAGAAGGACTCCTTAAGCTTATTCTCTATCATTTGTGGTGCAATATACTTGCCGGCAGAAAGCTTGAATATTTCCTTCTTCCTGTCTGTTATCTTAAGGAATCTTCCATCTACTATTGTTCCTATATCGCCGGTGTGTATCCAGCCATCTTTCAGAACTTCATCTGTCAGATCAGGAGCATTATAGTAACCCATCATGGTATGTGGCCCTTTTGTGAGGATCTCTCCGTCTTCGGCAATTTTAAGTTCAACACCTGGAATTGCTGGTCCGACTGTCCCGAACATTACGTCGCCTACCCTGAAAGGATTAACAGCTATAACAGGTGATGTTTCTGTAAGCCCGTAACCTTCGATGATTGGCAAGCCGGCCGCCCAGAAAATTCTTGCCAGGCGTGGCTGAAGAGCCGCGCTGCCTGAAACCATAAGACCCAGGTTGCCCCCAAGAGCTTCCTTCCACTTGCTGAAAATAAGCTTTCTGGCAATACCCAGTTTAAATTTATAGAATATACTTTTCCCCTCTAATTCATATTTATGACCAAGGTTAACAGCCCAGAAAAACAAACTTTTCTTAATTCCGCTGAGGTTTTTACCCTTATTAATTATTCCATCGTATACTTTCTCAAGCAATCGGGGTACAGCAGTCATAACATTTGGCTTAACAACCTTGATGTATTCTGTTATTAAACCCATATTCTCGACATAGGAAATCGATATTCCTTTATAATAGAAATGGTAATTTACCATTCTTTCATAAACATGGCAGAGTGGCAGAAAACTCATCGCCTTGTCACCATAAGTAAAGGGGTGGATATCATTTATAGCCTTAACATTACTTATTAGATTATTATGAGAGAGCATAACACCCTTGGGCTGGCCTGTTGTTCCTGATGTATAAATAACAGTAAGCAGATCTTCGGGTTTTACCTCGGATCTAATTATCGCCACGGGTTCACTAAATTTATCTGAGTTATCTTTTCCTGCCTGAATCAATTCATCGAAACCTTTAACCCCATCAACCTCGTCAAATGAAAAAATAGCTTCAATACCTTTTATTTTTGGCAGAACATCCTTGATTCTTTTATAAATACCGGGATTGGAGAAAATTATTACTTTAATTCCAGCATGATGAAAGATATATTCATACTCCTCCGATCCAATGGTCGGATAAATAGGAACATGTATCATACCTGCCTGTGAGAGGCCCATATCTACAAAATTCCATTCCGGACGATTACCGGTAATTGTTGCCACTTTGTCGCCTTTTTTAAGCCCCAGCGACATTAAACCATAGCTTACCCAGTTAGAATAATCTTTGAAGTCTTGGGTGGAGTAGTGAAACCATTCGTTTCCCCTTTTACCCGACAGGGCTGACTCTCTTGGATACTTTTCAATATTCCAGTCGATAATGTCAAATGTTCTTGTTACTTCCATTCTGATTAGGATTTGATTGGAGCAAGAATAAGAAATTTTTTCGAACAAAGAAAATGTTGTACAGCTATATGTAAGGGATATAGATTGTAGAATACAGGTAATTAGCCCTTTATGTATAATTGAATCTGGACCGGAATTCGAATCAAAGGATATTGATAAGCAAAAACTACCTGTTTCTTACCAGGTCTTTAATCTTATCAAGTGCTGCCTGAAGTCCATCCGGATTTTTACCTCCTGCTGTTGCAAGAAAAGGTTGTCCGCCTCCGCCTCCTTCAATTTCACCAGCAGCTACCCTGATGATCTTAGATGCATCTAGTCCTTCTTTTTCGATAAGTTCCTTGCTGACAGCCACCAGGATATTAGCTTTACCTTTAATATTTGCTCCTGCTGCAAAAACTACACTCTCCTCTGATTCTCTTATTTTGCCTGCAATATTCTTAAGCATATCCATTGAGCTTACATCAACTATTCCGCTAATTACTTTTACTCCCTCAATTACCTGAGCAAGGCGAAGCATATCCTGGCTTATAGTATTTGCACCTTCAAGCTCCATTTTTTCGAGCTTCTTTCTGAATTCAATATTTTCGTTGATCAGTTTTAAGACAGCTTCATGAATGTTTGTTGTTTTACCTACCGATTCTGATATTTCCTCAAGAATTCTAAGCCTGGTGTTAAGGTAATTAAATGCAGCTGAAGATGTAAGAGCTTCAATTCTCCTGATGCCTGCAGATATAGCACCCTCTGATATTATTTTAAACAGACCTATATTAGCGGTGGAGCGCACATGAGTTCCTCCACAAAGTTCAACTGAGTCGCCAAATGAAACAACTCTTACCTTATCTCCGTATTTTTCTCCAAACAGAGCCATAGCACCTTTTTCAAGTGCTTCTTTCATGGATATATCTTCGACAACATTAGCTTGAATATCTCTGCTTATAAGCTTATTTACTATACTTTCAATCTTTTCTATTTCCTCAGTACTTACTTTTTGAAAATGGCTAAAATCAAACCTGAGTTTTTCGTGGCTTACCAGCGATCCCTTCTGTTCAACATGATCTCCCAGTACTTTTCTCAGTGCATAGTGCAGAAGATGGGTGGCACTATGATTATATGTGGTAAAGTGTCGTTTCTGTCTGTCAACGACCGCATCAAACTCATCATCAATATTCTGAGGTAGCTCTTCTGCAATATGAATCCATAAATTATTTTCCTTAAGAGTATTAAGTATTTTATATGAGCCTGATTCATTTGATATAATTCCTGTATCTCCTTCCTGTCCTCCTGATTCAGCATAAAAAGGACTATGATTAAATACAAGGTGATACTCCTCTTTTCCTTTTATAAGAGCTTTCCTGTATTTTGTTATCAGTATGCTGTCGGTAGTATCTTTATAACCGGTAAAACTGAAAGAATTATCTTCTTTAACTATCACCCAGTCTTCCATATCTATCGATGCATCTGCTTTCGACCTGGCCTTTTGCTTTTTCATTTCTTCATTAAACTCATCGAGCTTAACGCTGAATCCCGATTCTTTTAAAATAAGTTCGGTCAGGTCGAGTGGAAATCCATATGTATCATAGAGAGTAAATGCATCTACTCCGCTAAACATAGAGGAGCTTTCCTTTTTTACCTCATCGAGTCTCTTTTCGATTAGTTTTATTCCTTTACCTAGGGTGTTCAGGAAAGTAAGCTCTTCCTGTTTAATTACCTGCGAGATATGATCTTCCTGCATTAATAGCTCAGGGTAATTATCACCCATAGATTTAACAAGATAGGGTAGTAGCTTATAAATAAATGGCTCGTCCTGTGAAAGATAGGTATAAGAATACCTGATAGCCCTCCTTAATATCCTTCGTATCACGTAGCCTGCTTTATTATTAGAAGGTAGCTGGCCCTCGGCTATTGAAAATGAAACAGCACGCAGGTGGTCTGCAATAACACGCATAGCTATATCGCTGCTATTATTATTGCCATATTTAGTACCTGTAAGAACACTAATACCATTAATAATATCCTGGAATACGTCGGTGTCGTAATTTGATTTTTTCCCCTGGGTAACCATGCACAAGCGTTCGAAACCCATTCCCGTATCAACGTGTTTCTGAGGCAGAGGCTCAAGTGATCCGTCAGCTTTCCTGTTAAACTGGATAAATACCAGATTCCACACTTCTATAACCAGTGGATGGTCTTTATTAACCAGCTTATGCCCGGGAATTTTTTCTCGTTCTTTCTCATCCCTCAGGTCAATATGTATCTCCGAACAGGGTCCACAGGGACCTGTTTCGCCCATTTCCCAGAAATTATCTTTTTTTGATCCATTAATAATCCTGTTTTTTTTATCTGGAAAACATACTTCCCATACTGCGGCTGCCTCATCGTCCCTTGATATCTTGTCCTCTGTACTGCCTTCAAAGACTGTGGCATATATCCTGTCGGGGGATATTTTCAGTACCGAAGTCAGAAATTCCCACGACCATTTAATAGCTTCCTCTTTGAAATAATCTCCAAACGACCAGTTCCCGAGCATTTCAAACATTGTATGGTGATAGGTATCATGGCCAACTTCCTCAAGATCATTGTGTTTGCCCGATACCCTGAGGCATTTTTGTGAGTTTGCAAGCCTTTTTGATGATGCCTTCTTATGGCCCAGGAAGATATCTTTAAACTGATTCATACCCGCGTTTGTAAACATCAGGGTAGGATCATCCTTAACTACCATTGGTGAAGATGAAACAATCTCATGTTCTTTTGATATAAAAAAGTCGAAAAATGCCTGTCTTAAGTCCTTTGATTTCATAATGTATAGTGCTCCAGAGTACTGTTTAACTAATGAGTTTGTAAAATTAGTTTATTTAAATTAGATTTGCTCCAAGCTGATAAAAAAAACAGAACGAGTATTGCCTGAATGTTAAGGAAGAGGTATCAACTAGATAGGGAGAAAATAGTTTTCAGACGGATCAGACTGACTTTCAAAGAGAAGTTAGCCAGATTTTCTGTTGGTATGATCCTATCTATATTTCTTGCAGCAGGCTATGGCCTGGGGTTTAAAGCCCTCTTCGGTTCACCAAAGGAAAAAATACTTAGTGAAGAACTTGTCGAGTTGAAGTACAAATACAAATTGCTGCAGAAAGATTTCGACAGGATAGACGAGGATTTAATCGATCTGGCGGCAATTGAGAACAATGTATACAGACCGGTACTTGATCTTGATACACTTGCCGAATCGTTCAGGTTATCAGGTCATGGTGGTTCAAAAAAATATTCAGAGCTTGAGGGTTATGAGAATTCAGATTTAATGATAAATACATCACGAAGGCTGAATTTACTCGAAAGAAAGGCTTACGTACAATCCATGTCGTTTGAAGAAATAATACCAAATGCTGAAGATTGGAAAAACAAGCTGGAGCATATTCCATATATTCAACCTGTTAAGGTTAGTATCCCACTTGGCGAAGGAATTAAATTCAGGGATGATCATCCTGTCCTTCATATTTCACGATGGCACTATGGTCAGGATTTCAGAGCACCTAATGGGACCAGGGTCTATGCAACAGGATCGGGCGTTGTTACTAAGGCAGCATGGACCCCTTATGGTTTTGGTAACAGGGTAGAGATAGATCATGGCTATGGTTTCAAAACAATCTATGGCCACCTGAGTGAGTTCTTAGTAGAGCCAGGTCAGGAAATTCAGAGAGGTGATATAATAGCTCTTTCCGGAAGTACCGGAGTGTCCTCCGGACCTCATCTTCACTATGAGATTCATTATAACGGGAAGGTGCAAAATCCTTTGTATTTCTTTAGCGACGACCTGTCTCTGGAAGAATATAATGAGATGATTAAGTCGCTTGAATCAGATACAATCCGATAAGAGGTGCTTAGTTAATTTATCTTGAATGTTAATAATTGGCCTTTAAGCTTTTACGTTTTTTTTTAAATATATTGTATATTTGCCCCATCATAACATAGTATGGCCAGGATAAAATACAAATATAATCCCGATTCACTTAGTTTCGATGAAATCAATCTTTCATTTAGAGAGAGGTTTCTTCGTTTTCTGGCATATTTTACCGGTTCCTTGCTTCTGGCGGTGGTATATGGAAGTCTATTTACTGTCCTCTTTGATTCACCCAAGGAGGAGGCTCTGAAAAGGGAGATAGACCAGCTAAGCCTTCAGTTTGAAATATTGAACAGGGATATGGGAAAGGTAGAGAAGGTACTGGGCCATCTGCAGGAGACTGATGATAATCTGTACCGGACAATATTTGAGGCTGAACCAATTTCCAGTTCATTAAGAGAAGGAGGAATAGGAGGAGTGAACCGCTATGCTGAACTCGAAGGTTACGATAACTCAAGGATTGTAATAGAAACAGCAGAGCGTCTCGACAAGGTAAGGAAGAAAGTATACGTGCAGTCTAAATCGTTTGATGACCTTATTAAGCTTTCAAGTGAGAAAGAGGAGATGCTGAGGCGTATTCCTGCTATTATGCCTATTAGTAATAGAGACCTTAAGAGGACTGCGTCCGGTTGGGGTTACAGGATACATCCCATATATAAGATACGTAGGTTCCACTATGGAATGGATTTTACAGCACCAACAGGCACTGAAATATACTCTACAGGAGATGGAGTAATTAAAACAGTAATTTCATCGAAGAGAGGACTCGGGAAGCATATTGTAGTAGACCATGGCTATGGTTACACCACAACATATGCACATATGAATCGTTTTAACGTGAAGCAGGGCCAGAAAGTAAAGCGGGGTGATGTAATTGGTTTTGTAGGTTCAACAGGACTTTCAACGGCTCCCCACCTTCATTATGAAGTTGCCCTTAATGGCAATAGGGTAGACCCAGCCAACTATTATTTTAATGATCTTACACCTGCTGAGTATGAAAGGATGATCGAACTGGCAATGAGGAGTGGTCAGTCTTTTGATTAATTAAAAATAAACTTCCTGATGTCCAGAAAAGGGAACCTGAGATCATTTTTCCTGATATTATTTATTGTTGTTTTTATCACCGGGGGATATTCGCAATCCATATCTGCCGATACATCTAGTATTAAAGTAAGTGCCGATACAGCAAGTATTTCTGCCCTTACTGATACATCGAGTTTTGCTGTCCTTACCGATACAGCATGCATTACTGAGAAATTTGTAACAATAGGTGCAGTAGGCGATATTATGATGGGAACAGCATTCCCTTCAGAAAAATATCTGCCCCCTGGAGATAATCCCAGACCCCTTCTTGAGGCGGTTTTGGATAGCCTGCAGGAGACTGATATATTATTTTGTAACCTTGAAGGACCTTTTTCTGATAGTGCAAAACTGGCCAAGAAATGCAGGGATACTACCAAATGTTACGCATTCAGGGTTCCTGAAAGGTATATATCAGTCTTTGATGAGGCTGGTTTTAACCTTGTGAGCCTGGCAAATAATCATATTGGGGACTTCGGACTGGAGGGGAGAAATCGGACATGCGAATTATTTGATTCTCTTGGTATCTATTATGCCGGCCCTATTGACTATCCCTATTCAATATTTGAGAGGGATTCCATTGTATATGGGTTCTGTGCCTTTTCACCCAATAAGGGTACGCTGAATATCACTGATATTAAGGGTGCATCAAAACTGGTATCGATGCTGGATGATAGCTGTGATATTGTTATAGTATCTTTTCATGGAGGCGCTGAAGGATCAGATTATCAAAATGTTACACGCGAAACGGAGTTTTTTTACGGTGAAAACAGAGGCAATATTTATGAGTTTGCTCATACAATGATTGACTCAGGCGCTGACCTTGTGCTTGGTCATGGTCCGCATGTAACAAGGGCAATAGAGGTATATAAGGATAGGTTTATTGCTTATAGCCTTGGTAATTTTTTAACATACAGACGATTTAACCTTAGCGGACCGAATGGATTTTCTCCGATAATAAAAATAAAGACAAATACATTTGGTAAATTTGTTGAAGCAGATATAATTCCGGTTTATCAGGATAACTATGGAAGGGTACGACCTGATAGCAATTTCAGGGCCGTAAAGAAAATTAAGGACCTTGTCGCTGCCGACTTTCCGGATTCTGGGCTTACTATTGATGATAATGGAAAAGTTACATACAAATACTGATATGAACGAAGAGAATAGAAAGGAAAAGTTATTTTATCCCATAGGGGAAGTGGCTTCTATGCTTGGAGAGCAAACTTCAGCTATCAGGTACTGGGAGAAAGAGTTTGATATACTTAAGCCCAGGAAAAATAAAAAAGGGAACAGGCTCTTTACTCCAAAAGATGTTGAGAACCTTAAACTGATTCATTACCTGCTTAAAGAAAAGGGAATGACAATAGCCGGGGTTAAGAAGAAGATGTCTGAAAATCCTGAAAACCTGAAACAGAATCATGAAGTAATAACTTCACTTAAGAAAATAAGGGAAATGCTTGTGGATATACGCGATAAGCGCTAAGAGAAGGATATGAAAGTAAGCGAAATAATAAATTATTTATCAGCCACCGTGCCTCTGACACTGCAGGAGGATTATGACAATTCAGGGCTGCAGCTAGGGGATGAGTCGATGGATATAAGCTCGGTTCTTCTGAGTGTTGATGTTACTGAAGATATTGTTGATGAAGCAATTAAAGATGGTAGCGGACTAATTATAACACATCATCCCCTGATATTTAATGGACTCCGAAGGATAAGCAACAGGACTCTTACTGAAAGAGTTATCACAAGGGCAATAAAAAATGATATAGCCATATATTCAGCCCATACCAATCTGGATATTATACCGGGTGGAGTGAGCTATAGGATGGCCCATAAAATCGGACTTAAAGATATTTCACCCCTGACAGAGATTAAGGGAAAATTATTAAAGCTTGCAGTCTTTGTTCCTGAAAAAAATGTTGATGATGTAAGAATGGCAATGTTTAATGCCGGAGCAGGATCGATAGGGTCTTATGATCACTGTAGTTTTAATACAGCGGGAGAAGGTAGTTTCAGGGCAGGCGAGGGCGCAAAGCCCCATACAGGGGAAGTAGGCAGAGATCATTTCGAAAAGGAAATAAAGATAGAGGTGATATTACCCGATTATAAAAAGTCGGCCGTTGTTTCTGCAATGATTAAATCGCATCCCTATGAAGAGGTGGCTTATGATATTTTCAGGCTTGAAAATGCCTTACCGGGTGCAGGCCTTGGATGTATAGGGGATCTTGTTGAAGCAGTTCATGCAAAGGAGTTCATTAAAAATATCGCAGAAATTTTCGATGCCCGCGGAGTAAAGTATTCTGGTGGCGTAGATGGAACTGTCAAAAAAGTTGCAGTATGTGGCGGATCAGGATCATCACTTATTAAAAATGCCCTTGCCAGTGGGGCTGATATTTTTATTACTGCCGATATCAAGTATCATAGCTTTTTTGAAGGTAATAAGAGAATGATAATTGCGGATATAGGGCATTATGAAAGTGAAAAATATTCACTTGAAATATTATATGAGTTAATTACAAAAAAATTCCCTAAATTTGCAGTCCGATTTTCTAAAAATAATACAAATCCGATAAATTATTTGTGAGCATGGAAAAAGCGAAATCGAAGGCGAAATCTGCTGATAAGGAAATGACAGTAGAGGAAAAGCTTCAGGCACTATATAAGCTTCAAACAGTAGATTCAGAAATTGATAAGATAAAGACACTTCGGGGTGAGCTTCCACTTGAGGTACAGGATCTGGAAGATGAGGTTGAAGGTCTTGGCACAAGAATAGGAAAGCTGAATGATGAGATAAAGGAACTTGAAGATGCTGTTTCGGCCAAAAATAATGAGATTATTGATGCTCTTGCTCTGATAAAGAAGTACGAGGACCAGCAAAATAATGTCAGGAACAACAGGGAATATGATTCTCTTTCAAAGGAAATAGAATATCAGACACTCGAAATAGAGCTTTGTAATAAGAAGATAAAGGAATTTACCATTAAGAAGGATGATAAGCAGAAAGTGGTAGATGAATCGAAGGGTAATTTTGATGAGCTTAAAGGCGACCTGGAAAATAAGAAATCAGAGCTTGACTCAATAATTGCTGATACAAAGAAGGAGGAGGACTCCCTGGTAAAAGATTCACTTAAGATAGAGGGTGTTATTGACGAAAGACTACTGACAGCATATAAAAGGATAAGGCATAACGCGAGAAACGGACTGGCAATAGTATCTGTACAACGTGATGCCTGTGGTGGTTGTTTTAATCATATTCCTCCACAGAGGCAACTTGATATTAAATCAAGGAAGAAGATTATCGTTTGTGAATATTGTGGAAGGATACTGGTTGACGACGAGATTATTGACTAATAATTTTCACTATACAATATACGGGGGATGTTCTAAAGAGCATCCCTTTTTTTATTGTCTATAAGGATACCCTTGGTCGACGGATTATCAATCAATTTTATATGCAGCTTCCACCGAACTAATAGTGATAGACGGGACGCGTCACTTATCATGTTCTTACAATACTATGATTAGCTGGAATTATTACTCAAGAATAAGTATCTCTGAATCGAATGACCATGCAGCAAAATACCCCAGTGCACCATTGCTTAGATTGGATTCAGGGTTATAAGGTGTCGGTGGCATAATTCGTCTTTTCCAGAATAGTATATCTGTTAATTGTAAGAAATAGTTATAAATATTTTCATCTACTGAAAAAACCTGGACCTCGATATAGTTACCTTCATAGAATATGCTTTCAGAGAACCTGATAATTCCATTATTGTATTCTAATGTACCAGAATTGGACTCACTTTCAGTTAGCAGATAATATCGTTCTATCAGGCTACCATCCTCTTCGCTAAAACGAATTAGGTAATAATTATCTTCGTTTATATTATCATTAAAAGTACAATTAATACTTACCACTCTATCTCCGAAGGGATTAAGTTGACTCTGTTCTTCAGAAATACTGAAATCCACATTACTGATCACTGTAGAAGCGGACAGATAAGATGTCGCTGCATATTCTTCACCATTAAGCGAAATTGAGATACTATATAATTTATCTGGTGTGCCAATAACTGTGTTGCCGCGATATATTCCCTTTTCAGTATAACTTAATAATTCAGAACTAGCTCCGTCTGATACACTAACCTCAGCATCTTCTACATAGTCAGGCTCGATCTGGGAATAATAAGTTGAGGTTTTTGTCAGGCTTAGAATACAAACAGAGTCTTTAGAAATTATTGCTTCAATGACCAGCTGGTTTTCTGCCTTATTAAGGTCTATTTCAACTACTTTCTCACAGGAAGTGATGATTACTAATACTGTTATAATGATTAACGAGTTTCTCATCTTATTAAAATTTAAACTTCCATGTAAGCGATGGTATAATACCAAAAAGACTCAACTGCACTGCCTCGGTTTCTCCCTGGACTGTCTCACTTTCACGAAATGTAATCATATAGGCATTATACCTGTTATACAGGTTATAAACAGACAGGTCCCATGATGACTTGAATCTCCTGTCTTTCTTACTGTTAAGAGTCAGGCTCATATCAAGCCTGTGGTAAGATGGCATCCGGTATCCGTTTCTCTCGGTATAAAGAGGGACAGGGTTATTATCGATTATATATTTACCGCTTGGGAAGGTAACTGCATTCCCTGTGGAATATACCCATATACATGAGATGTTTAGACGATTGGATAATTTATAAGTTGTTACAATTGATAGATCGTGTGTTTTATCATACCTGACAGGGTACCATTTATATTTATTAATTCCTTCAATTTTATTCTCTGTTCTGGATAGGGTATAGCTTATCCAGCCGTTTAGGTTTCCTGTTTTTTTTTCGGCATAGAACTCTATCCCATAACTTCTGCCAATTCCTGTAACAAGCTGTGATTCTACATGCTTATCAAAAATTATATCAGCGCCGTCCTTATAGTCGACAGTATTATTAATACTCTTGTAATATATCTCAACAGATGTTTCAACACTATTCTCCATAAAATTCCTGAAAAAGCCGGCGGATATGTGATCAACAAAAACGGGTTTTAGATTATTACTGGTTGGAATCCAAACATCAGCAGGTGATCCTGAAGTAGTATTGGACAAAAGATGCAGGTATTGCGACATTCTGTTATACGATAGCTTGAGAGAACTTTCCTGATTAAATCTATAATTCACAGCCACCCTTGGTTCAATGCTAATATTTAGATCGACAATCTTGCCCTTATCAAAGTACGAAGAATCTACCGGTTCTCTTTGGTCCAGATAATTATAAAACCAACCAGGTCCTATCTGGCTGAACCCTGAAACTCTGACACCATAATTGGCAGTTAAATTATTAGTAATGTTTTGTTCATTCTGAATATAGAAGGCAGCCTGAATAGCTCTTTTCTCTCCTGCTGCCATACCCAGGTTGAAGTTGTCATCCACAAGTAGTTCACCAGGTTTGAAATAATGATAAGTTGCTTTTACCCCAAATTTCAGGGTGTTATCAGGATTTACATATAATGTTGCATCTTCTTTAAAGATTATATCCTCTATGCCGGTTTTAAGTCTCAGGCTGGTTTGTCCGAAAATAAAACCGTAACTGTACCTTGAATATATTAAGGAGGAACGCAAGTAAAGTCTTTTATTGGCTATATGATTCCATCTCAGTGTTCCAGTTGCATTACCCCAGTTAGTCCCAATATCACTACCTAAAGAAAAGACATCTTTACCGAAGAAACCCGAAAGGAATATCCGGTTATTCTGATTGATGGTATAATTTAGCTTTGCATTTGCATCATAGAAGTAAAATTGCATATCATTCCTGAGCAAGTCCTCAGGTAATATTGCCTTTGCAATCAGGTCAGCATACGTTCTTCTGGCAGAGAGGATAAAAGACATTCTGTCCTTTATTAAAGGAGCCTCAACGGTTAGCTGAGATGACACCAGCCCTATTCCACCAGACATACTGAAGGACTTATTGTTCCCCTCTTTCATTTTGATATCAATAACTGATGATGCCCTTTCACCATAGCTTGCAGGTACTCCTCCCTTGTAGATGGTAACATCTTTAATTGCATCGGAATTAAAGACTGAAAAGAATCCTGCCAGATGTGATGAGCCATATACAGGTGCTTCATCCAGTATAATAAGATTCTGACCTGTCGATCCCCCACGTACATTTAGTCCGGTACTGCTTTCAGAACCAGTGCTTATACCAGGAAGTAGCTGGATGGTCTTCAGTAAATCTTTTTCACCAAAGATTACTGGAATGCTTGCTATTTTTTTTAAGTTGAGAATCTCAAGCCCTGTCTCAGTCCCGCTTATATTCCTGTCGTCTCTTTCTGATGATACAATTATTTCATCTATGTCAAGTACAGTGGGTTTTAACTCTACATCATATATAAAATTTTCGTCCAGGATAATATCCCTTTCTTCACTATTATAACCCAAATAGCTGAAACGTATCAAGTATGTTCCTGCAGGCAGAGTGAGGGAAAAAAATCCATATGAATTTGATGCTACTCCTTTAACTATTTCAGGTGCCAGGACAGATACTCCTATAAGGTCTTCTCCTGTTTCTGAATCTGATATCTTACCACTGATGGTATAGGTTTTTTGACTATATGCAAGAGATGGTACCAGTAACACTAAAAGGAGGAGGTGTTTCATACTTGCTGATTAATGAAATGGACAATAATATTAAGAAATTTTAACATGGATTCAAACTACCCTTACATGCATTCTATTAAAATCAAAGATCATTGACTTTATAGAAATTGAAAAAAATAGCTTTATGGTACTTAATTGATATGCTTATCTAAAGTTTGAAGTCGTTTGTCAAATATTATATTAAGGAACCCATATTTTTTATAAATTTGATTTGACCTAATTTTTTAGCTGAGCCTGACTTCATAAGTCTTGAACTTTAATTAATGATCCAATTCTAACAATAATTGGATTATTGAAGGGTTAACTGTCTCTGCTAAAATAAGCAGGGCCAGTTATCTTTTTAATTACTTCGTTAGACACTTATATTGTGTGACTGACGGAGCGAAAGCATGCCTCAACTTATCGAATATAATGATCCTATCTATTGATAATATCTCTCAACAAGCCTGATCCACAGGTATATCATATTCTTTTTTTTATCCAACCAATCTGGATTTATGTCTCTTAAGAATTACTTTTTAGAATATTTCTTTTTAGGGTGTTCAGAAATAAAGTGATATAGTATGAAATTTACTAAATATTTGGTCATTTCCCTTTACATGTGCTTTATTACTGGCATTGCCTTTGCTCAGAATGCAGGAACTGACCAGGACTTATGTGATACACAGAGCACAATTCTTGCCGCTGATGATCCTTCACCTGATACAGGTACCTGGTCACTTATCTCCGGACCTGGAACTGTTAATTTTACTGATAATACCTTATATAATACAGCGATTTCAGTTACTTCTTATGGTTCTTATACACTTCGCTGGACTCTCAGTGGTGGTAGCTCTGATGATGTTGTTATTGTTTTCGCCCAGAGTCCTACACCAGCCAATGCAGGTACAGACCAGGTAGATGCCTCAATGTGTGATCTTACCAGTACAACACTGGCTGGAAACACCCCAACAATAGGAACAGGTCAGTGGACTATAGTTTCAGGAACAGGCGGTAATTTATCAGTACCAGGCAGTCCGACAAGTAACTTTAGTGGTACAGCAGGAGAGACCTATGTACTACGCTGGACAATCAGCAATCCACCCTGTACTGATTCCTTTGATGATGTAACGATAACCTTTCAGCAGAGTCCTACACCAGCCAATGCAGGTACAGACCAGGTAGATGCCTTGATGTGTGATCTTACCAGTACAACACTGGCTGGAAACACCCCAACAATAGGAACAGGTCAGTGGACTATAGTATCAGGCTCAGGCGGTAATTTATCAGTACCAGGCAGTCCGACAAGTAACTTTAGTGGTACAGCAGGAGAGACCTATGTACTACGCTGGACAATCAGCAATCCACCCTGTACTGATTCCTTTGATGATGTAACGATAACCTTTCAGCAGAGTCCTACACCAGCCAATGCAGGTACAGACCAGGTAGATGCCTCGATGTGTGATCTTACCAGCACAACACTGGCTGGAAACACCCCAACAATAGGAACAGGTCAGTGGACTATAGTATCAGGTACAGGCGGTAATTTATCAGTACCAGGCAGTCCGACAAGTAACTTTAGTGGTACAGCAGGAGAGACCTATGTATTACGCTGGACAATCAGCAATCCACCCTGTACTGATTCCTTTGATGATGTAACGATAACCTTTCAGCAGAGTCCTACACCAGCCAATGCAGGTACAGACCAGGTAGATGCCTCAATGTGTGATCTTACCAGTACAACACTGGCGGGAAACACCCCAACAATAGGAACAGGTCAGTGGACTATAGTATCGAGGTACAGGCGGTAATTTATCAGTCAGCCGAGTCCGACAAGTAACTTTAGTGGTACAGCAGGAGAGACCTATGTACTACGCTGGACAATCAGCAATCCACCCTGTACTGATTCCTTTGATGATGTAACGATAACCTTTCAGCAGAGTCCTACACCAGCCAATGCAGGTACAGACCAGGTAGATGCCTCGATGTGTGATCTTACCAGTACAACACTGGCTGGAAACACCCCAACAATAGGAACAGGTCAGTGGACTATAGTTTCAGGTACAGGCGGTAATTTATCAGTACCAGGCAGTCCGACAAGTAACTTTAGTGGTACAGCAGGAGAGACCTATGTACTACGCTGGACAATCAGCAATCCACCCTGTACTGATTCCTTTGATGATGTAACGATAACCTTTCAGCAGAGTCCTACACCAGCCAATGCAGGTACAGACCAGGTAGATGCCTCGATGTGTGATCTTGACCAGTACAACACTGGCTGGAAACACCCCAACAATAGGAACAGGCCAGTGGACTATAGTTTCAGGTACAGGCGGTAATTTATCAGTACCAGGCAGTCCGACAAGTAACTTTAGTGGTACAGCAGGAGAGACCTATGTACTACGCTGGACAATCAGCAATCCACCCTGTACTGATTCCTTTGATGATGTAACGATAACCTTTCAGCAGAGTCCTACACCAGCCAATGCAGGTACAGACCAGGTAGATGCCTTGATGTGTGATCTTACCAGTACAACACTGGCTGGAAACACCCCAACAATAGGAACAGGTCAGTGGACTATAGTATCAGGAACAGGCGGTAATTTATCAGTACCAGGCAGTCCGACAAGTAACTTTAGTGGTACAGCAGGAGAGACCTATGTACTACGCTGGACAATCAGCAATCCACCCTGTACTGATTCCTTTGATGATGTAACGATAACCTTTCAGCAGAGTCCTACACCAGCCAATGCAGGTACAGACCAGGTAGATGCCTCGATGTGTGATCTTACCAGTACAACACTGGCTGGAAACACCCCAACAATAGGAACAGGTCAGTGGACTATAGTATCAGGTACAGGCGGTAATTTATCAGTACCAGGCAGTCCGACAAGTAACTTTAGTGGTACAGCAGGAGAGACCTATGTACTACGCTGGACAATCAGCAATCCACCCTGTACTGATTCCTTTGATGATGTAACGATAACCTTTCAGCAGAGTCCTACACCAGCCAATGCAGGTACAGACCAGGTAGATGCCTCGATGTGTGATCTTACCAGTACAACACTGGCTGGAAACACCCCAACAATAGGAACAGGTCAGTGGACTATAGTTTCAGGTACAGGCGGTAATTTATCAGTACCAGGCAGTCCGACAAGTAACTTTAGTGGTACAGCAGGAGAGACCTATGTACTACGCTGGACAATCAGCAATCCACCCTGTACTGATTCCTTTGATGATGTAACGATAACCTTTCAGCAGAGTCCTACACCAGCCAATGCAGGTACAGACCAGGTAGATGCCTTGATGTGTGATCTTACCAGTACAACACTGGCTGGAAACACCCCAACAATAGGAACAGGTCAGTGGACTATAGTTTCAGGTACAGGCGGTAATTTATCAGTACCTGGCAGTCCGACAAGTAACTTTAGTGGTACAGCAGGAGAGACCTATGTATTACGCTGGACAATCAGCAATCCACCCTGTACTGATTCCTTTGATGATGTAACGATAACCTTTCCAGCAGAGTCCTACACCAGCCAATGCAGGTACAGACCAGGTAGATGCCTCAATGTGTGATCTTACCAGTACAACACTGGCTGCAAACACCCCAACAATAGGAACAGGTCAGTGGACTATAGTTTCAGGTACAGGCGGTAATTTATCAGTACCAGGCAGTCCGACAAGTAACTTTAGTGGTACAGCAGGAGAGACCTATGTACTTCGCTGGACAATCAGCAATCCACCCTGTACTGATTCCTTTGATGATGTAACGATAACCTTTCGCTTATTACCAACTGCAAACGCCGGGTCAGCTCTTGCAGATATCTGCCAGGGAGTAACTTCTGCTCCTCTTAATGGTTCTGTTGGTGGCTCTGCTACTGGCGGATTCTGGAGTGATGGCGGAGTTAATGGGACTTTCACTCCATCTGCAACAGACCTTAATGCTACCTGGACACCACCGGCAAGCTATTTTGGTACTGCTACACTTACCCTGGAAACTACAGGTGGTATTTGTGGAACAGATGTTGATTCCAAAGATATTACGGTTATACAAAATGCAAGTCTTTCACTCGCTTCGGGTAGCAATAACCAGACCGTATGTATTAATACCCCGATATCAAGTATTACTTATACTGTAGGCGGCAGTGGAACAGGTGGATCAGTCAGCGGACTGCCTGCAGGTGTATCAGGTTTATACAGCGGAGGAACAATAACAATAAGTGGAACTCCTACCCAGTCTGGTATATTTGATTATACGGTAAATACAACAGGCCCCTGTGTTACTCCAACTACTACAGGAAGAATAAGCGTTACCCCTGACGCTACTATTTTACTGAGTTCGGGAGCTGGAAGTGATAACCAGACTATCTGTATAAACACAGCCCTGGCACCAATTACTTATGCTATTGGAGGCAGCGGAAATAATGCCACAGTTGCAGGCTTACCCTCAGGTGTTTCCGGTACATTCAGCGGTAGTACATTTACTATAAACGGAACACCTACAGTATCAGGAACATTTAACTACACGGTAACAGCTCTCGGGCCATGTGTCGAACCAACAATAAACGGCACAATAACAGTTACACCAGATGCAACAATAGCTCTTACCTCAGCAAATAATAACCAGACAATATGTATTAATACACCTGTACAGAATATAACTTTTGTAATAGGAGATAGTGGTGACAATGGTACAGTAACAGGATTACCTCCCGGAGTTACAGGATCATACTCAGGAGGTATCTTTACTATCAGCGGTACAGCAAGCACCGCAGGCGATTTTGATTATCTTGTTACTGCCACCGGGCCATGTTCTGAAGCTACTGCAGGAGGAACTATTTCCGTTACTCCGGATGCAACCATTTCCCTTTCATCAGGTAATGCTGGTCAGACAGTTTGCATAAACAATCCAATTTCACCGGTATCCTATAACATTGGGGGAAGCGGTAGTAATGGATCTGTTACAGGGCTGCCTGACGGGGTTATAGGATCATATTCGGCAGGTGTATTTACTATAAGCGGAACACCAACTGAATCAGGAATATTCTCGTATACAGTTACAGCAATTGGTCCCTGTGTAAGACCAACAGCCATCGGAACAATTAACGTTACGCCTGATGCAACAATAGCATTGAGCTCAGGTATCGGGACAAACACCCAGACAATATGTATATATAACACTCTTAGCGATATAACTTATAATATAGGTGGTAGCGGAACGGGAGCAACCGTTTCTGGCTTACCTTCAGGTGTAACAGGTAATTTTAACAGCGGTGTATTTACTATAAGTGGAACACCAACGGAATCAGGTATATTCCCATATACTGTTTCAACAATCGGCCCCTGTTCAGAGCCGAGTGCTACAGGTTCTGTAACTGTAATTGCCTTACCGGTAACTACTGCAACAAATAACGGACCTGTCTGTATCGGAACTACTCTGACCCTTGCTGGTGGACCTGACGGGATGACGTCTTATTACTGGACAGGCCCCAATGGTTTTTCTTCAGTTCTTCAGAACCCAACAGTTTCAGCTGCTGCTACATCAGCAATGGCCGGTGTATATACCCTGCTTACAACAAATTCAAACGGATGTCAGAATAGTGCATCAACAACGGTAATTGTTAATCCTTTGCCTTCACCTTCGGCTTCTGATAACAGCCCTATATGTGAAGGAGACCTTCTTTCACTGGCAGGTGGTCAGGATGGAATGATACTCTACTCATGGACCGGACCGGATGGCTTTGTATCCGATCTTCAGAGTCCTGTGGTATCAAACTCGGCGACACTGGCAATGGAGGGAGAATATACACTGACTGTCACAAATAATAATTCTTGTGTTAATTCAGTTTCAACAGATGTAACAATTAACCCCTTACCAACGGCTACGATACTCGGGTCAACAATCGTTTGTAAAGATGATGTATTTCCTAATATTACTTTTACAGGTAATAACGGTACAGCACCCTATACATTTACTTACAGGATTAACGGCGGACCGGATCAGTATGTAACCACTTCGGTTGGAAATAGTATTTCAGTACCTGTTCCTACCGGTATCTCCGACGTTTATAATTACGCTCTTGTAAGTGTCAGAGATTTTAGCAACACAGCATGCGAAAATCCACAGACCGGGTCAGCTACTGTTACCGTAAACCCGCTTCCTACTGCTACTATTAGTGGAACAACGGCTATATGCCAGTATGATTCTTATCCGAACATTACATTTACCGGAGCTTCGGGTACCGCTCCCTATACCTTTATTTATACTATTAATAGCGGAGACCCTCAAATAATATCTACTTCAGGTGCAAATACCAGTATAAGTGTTCCTGTTCCGACCGAGCTTGCTGGTATCTTTACATATTCTCTTGTAAGCGTGGAAGATGCTAGTGCAACTTCATGTTCACAGAATCAGGGTGGATCTGCTACTGTTACCGTGAACGCACTCCCTACAGCAACCATAAGTGGAAACACGGAGGTTTGTAAAGACTCTCCATCACCCAATGTTACATTTACAGGTGCATCTGGATTAGCACCTTATACATTTACTTATACAATAAATGGTGGAGGACTCCAGACAGTTGCCACAACTTCAGGATCAAGTGTAAATGTCCCTGTACCTACTTCCTTTGCAGGATCATATATTTATGAACTTATAAGTGTACAGGATGCAACAAGCACCCTTTGTGAGCAGGTTCAATCAGGAACAGTTACAATTGTAGTCAATCCTCTTCCTGCAGCTACGGTAACAGGAAGCACAGCTGTTTGCCAGTTTGATGCAGATCCACTTGTCACATTTACCGGTTCGGGTGGAACCGCCCCCTATACCTTTACCTATACGGTTAATAGTGGTTCAAACCAGATAATCGTTGCTACCGGTAACAGTGTATCGATTCCCGTGCCTACCGAGACACCCGGCACATTCACATATTCACTTGTTAGTATCAGGGATGCCAGTAGCACGGCATGTTCAAGAGAGCTTAGCGGAGGTGCCTCTGTGGTAGTTAATCCACTCCCGGAAGCTACAATTACAGGATCAACTGATGTATGTCAGAATGGTCCTTCTCCTTCGGTAACATTTACAGCTTCTGATGGCGCGCCTCCTTACTTGTTTACCTACAGGATTAACGGTGGAACCGAACAGAGCGTTTCTTCTGTTACAGGTAATATAGCTACAATTTCCGCTCCAACAGATATTGCCGGGACATTTGTTTATGAATTACTCAGTGTACGCGATCAGAACAGCTTGTGTGTTCAGGCACAGAGCGGAACAGCACGTATCCTTGTAAATCCTCTGCCCACGGCAACCATAAGCGGAACAACCTCAATATGCAGAAACGATACTCCTCCTCAGCTCACTTTTACAGGATCAGGAGGCACCGCACCATATACATTTACCTACTCAATTAATGGCGAGCCCTCTCTAACGATTTCTACTCTTTCAGGGAACTCAGTTAGTATTGATGCACCAACTGATATTGCAGGTATATATACTTATAGCCTTGTTAGTGTGCAGGATGCCAGCAGTACAACATGTGTTAATAATCAGAATGGAACCGCAGTAGTAACAGTAAACGAATTGCCGGCCACCCTTTCAATATCAGGTGAGCAGGAACCTGCCTGCAGTGCTGCAGGAGAGGTTTACAGTGTTCCTCTTACTACAGGGTCAAGCTACGTCTGGCTCGTACCAGATGGTGCAAATATTACTTCGGGACTTGCAGGACCTGAGAATAACAGTATTACAGTTGATTTCGGTGTTTACAACGGAAATGTCAGTGTAATTGAAACAAATGTAAATGGATGTTCCGGAACGCAGGTAGATCTGCCTATCAGTCTCCTGGGTTGCGCTCTGGATGCCAACTTTGTAGTCAGCTCAACCAGTGTATGTGATGGGTCATCTGTTATTTTTACGGATATTTCAACCGGAACTTCTACGGCAACTACTTATAGCTGGAGTTTTGGTGCCGGGGCAACGCCTCAAAATGTTGAAGGTATAGGACCACATTCTGTAAGCTACTCCGGTTCAGGAACCAGGACTGTTAGCCTAACTATTACTGAAGGTAATTCTGATACTGAAACAAAGCTGAATTATATTACAGTTAACCCACTCCCGTCAGCCACAATAAATGGAACAACGGATGTTTGCGAAGATGATGCATTTCCTTTAGTAACATTTACGGGTTCTAACGGGACGGCTCCATATACATTCACATATACTATTGATGGTGGATCACCTTTAACAGTCGCAAGTACTGGCTCCACTGTAAGTGTTCCGGTTCCTACCGGAAATCCGGGAACCTTTGTTTATGAGCTTGTAAGTGTGAGGGATGCCAGTAGCTCAACATGCATACAGTCTGCATCAGGTAGTGCAGCAATTACAGTCAATCCACTCCCTACTGCTGCAATAGATGGATCAACTGAAGTTTGCCTTAATGGTACCGAGCCGGTAATTACTTTTACAGGATCAAATGGCACTGCTCCTTACGTATTTACCTACTCGATTAATGGTAGTGCTGATCAAACTATAAGCTCTGATGGAACAGGCGAAGCTACTCTTAATGTACCTACTACTTCAATAGGTAGCTTCGAATATGAACTCCTGGGTGTAAGTGATAACAGTACAACTGCTTGCAACAATATTGCAGGAGGTTCTGTTGAAGTAACAGTCAACCCGCTACCTACTGCTTCAATATCTGGTACCACTGTGGTTTGCATGGATGCCACTCCTCCGAATATAACCTTTACCGGAGCAAATGGTAAAGCACCGTATACATTCACATATACAGTTAATTCAGGCGATCCGGAGTTTATTACAACGATTGTAGGAAGTTCAGTTACAGTTCCGGTTCCAACAGGATCAACAGGAGATTTTACTTATGAACTGGTCTCTGTTCAGGACGCAAGCTTTTCAGGATGTTCACAGTCTGCTTCAGGAAGTGCAACTGTCACAGTTAATCCCCTGCCTCTGGCAACAATCAGTGGTGATGCCGAGGTATGCAGGGGTGGTGATTCACCAGAGATTATCTTCACCGGATCAAATGGAACAGCCCCATATATCTTTACCTACACAATTAATAACGGCACTGCTCTGACTGTATCATCCACAGGAAATGCTGCATCAATACAGGCTCCTACCGGTGTTACCGGCGATTTTGTTTATGACCTTATAAGTGTAAGGGATGCAAGTACTACTGGCTGCAGTCAGACTCAGTCAGGTTCTGTTCAGGTTACGGTAAATCCGGTGCCTACAGCAACTATTTCGGGTACAGCAGCTGTTTGCCAGGATGATGTTTCACCTCAAATAATCTTTACCGGGGCCTTTGGTACCGAACCATATACATTTACATATACCATTAATAGTAGTGCACCTCTTACTGTAGTGTCTACAGGCAACATTGCTACAGTGTCTGTTCCTACTGACATTCCAGGTATATTAACCTATGCCCTGGTTAGCGTTGAAGACGCCAGCACTACTAGCTGCTCACAGAACCAGACAGGTAGTGCAACAGTAAGAATAAATCCACTACCTACAGCTACTATTGAAGGAACAGCAACGGTTTGTCGCGACGCTGGATTTCCGAATATTACATTTAACGGTTCTCTGGGTACAGCACCCTATACCTTTACCTATACTATAAACAATGGTGCTTACCAGACAGTAACTTCTTCGGCGACAGGTATAGCCAATGTTGCAGTACCTACCGGTACGATCGGTACTTTTGTTTATGACCTTGTTAGTGTAAGGGATGCGAGCGGAACAACATGTGCCAATAGTGTTACAGGCAGTGCAACGGTAACGATAAATCCACTTCCTACTGCTACCATAAGCGGATCCACAACTGTTTGCCGCTACGATACCCCGCCTGAGTTAACATTTACAGGATCAAACGGTACACCACCATACAGGTTTGTTTATACGATTAACAGTGGCAGTGATCAGATTGTTACTTCAGATGCAACAGGGGTGGTCAATGTGCCTGTATCAACAACAAACACAGGTACATTTACCTATTCTCTGAGAAGTGTTGAGGATGCAAGTTCAACTTCATGTTCCAGTACCCAGTCAGGAAGTGCTTCGATAGTTGTTAATCCTCTTCCAACAGCTATTATAAGCGGAACAACACAGGTGTGCCAGGGTGATCTGTCTCCTAACGTAACATTTACAGGTTTCTCATTCTCAGGTTTTGAGCCCTTTACCTTTACTTACAGTATAAATGGTGGTGCACCTCTGGAGGTTACTACAAATTCGGGAAGCAGTGTAAATGTTCCGGTTTCAACTAATGCGGCTGGTACATTTTTATACGAACTGATAAGTGTTAGAGATGCCAGTTCAACTACCTGTGAGCAAACTCAGAGCGGGAGTGCACTTATTACGGTAAATCCCCTGCCAACAGCAACTATAAGCGGATCCACCGAAGTATGTCGCTTTGAACCTTCACCCTATATCACATTTACTGGTTCTGGCGGCACCGAGCCTTATACCTTCATCTACAGGGTGAATGACGGAAGCCTTCAATCTGTCTCGGGTATTTCAGGCAGCAGTGCTACGGTACCAGTTCCTACAAGTACAACGGGAACATTTGAATACTCTCTCGTAAGCGTCGAGGATGCCGGAAGTACAACTTGTTCGCAGGCTCAGACAGGTACCGCAACGGTGGTTGTTAATACGCTGCCTTTAGCTACAGTGACAGGGACAACAGTCGTATGCCAGGATGACGCATCTCCCGAAATAACCTTTACGGGATCGAATGGAACGCCTCCCTATATTTTCACTTATACAATTAACAACGGAGGAACTCTGTCAGTTACTACTTTATCAGGAAGCAGTGTAACTGTTCCGGCTTCAACTGCTTCTGCAGGAACATTCAATTATGAGCTCCTAAGTGTACGGGATGGAAGCAATTCAATTTGTGAGCAGGCTCAGTCTGGTTCAGCAACAATAACAGTTAACCCACTTCCTTCAGCTTCAATTTCAGGGTCTGCTTCAGTATGTCGTAATGCTGCCTCACCGGCAGTAACATTTACAGGTTCAGGTGGTACGGCACCATATATATTTACATATTCAATTAATGGCCAGTCACCTCTTACTATATCAACAACCTCAGGCAACTCAGTTAGCATTGATGCGCCTACCATCTCAGCAGGTACTTATCAATATGAACTGATAAGCGTTCAGGATGCAAGCAGTACACATTGCGACAGGTTTCAAAGCGGAACAGCTGTAATCACAGTTCATGATCTCCCGGCTACTTCTGTTATATCGGGTAATCAAGCTCCTGCATGCTTTGCCACAGGTGAAGTCTACAGCGTTAATCTTACTTCTGGTTCCGCCTATTCATGGATGGCACCGGACGGAGCACTAATTACATCCGGAATCACAGGCCCCGGTAATAATAGTATAACGGTGAATTTCGGATCAGGTAATGGAAATGTAAGCGTAATTGAGACTAATTCAAACGGATGCTCAGGCGAAAGGATTGATCTTCCTGTAAGTCTGCAGGGATGTGCCCTGGATGCCAACTTTGCAGCCAGTTCAATAAGTGTCTGCGATGGATCTGCGATAGTATTTACTGATCTCTCTACCGGTACTTCAGGGACTACCATATACAATTGGAACTTTGGTACCGGAGCAACTCCGGCTACTGCAACAGGTTCAGGACCACATAGTGTAATTTATACCGGTACAGGTACACGAAGTGTGAGCCTTACTATAACGGAGGGGGCTTCAGACACTGAAACAAAGATTAACTATATTACCGTAAACCCACTGCCGACAGCAACAATTGGAGGCTCCAGCGATGTTTGCGAAGATGCTCCTCCGCCACTAATTACTTTTACAGGTTCTTCCGGTACTGCTCCTTATATTTTTACCTATACAGTAAATGGCGGAGCACCGCTTAATGTAAGTTCAATATCGGGAAGCACTGCTACCGTAGCTGTCCCTACATCAACCCCCGGAACCTTTACATATGAACTATTGAGTGTCCAGGATGCAAGCAGCTCAGCATGTTCGCAGTCTGTATCCGGATCAGCAGTGATCAGAGTTAATCCATTGCCATCAGCTACCATAAGCGGTTCAACTACAGTATGCAGGGATGATACATCTCCTGAGATTTTGTTTACAGGATCAGGTGGTACGGCACCCTATACCTTTACCTATACAATTAATAATGGAACACCCCTCTCTGTCGGTACAACAATGGGCAATACTGTTTCAATAACTGTACCTACAGGTATTACAGGTACTTATACCTACGAGCTTGTCTCTGTGCGGGATGGAAGTAGTACAGCATGCTCTCAGCCGCAATCAGGGTCGGCTGAAATTATTGTTAACCCGCTTCCAACTGCTACTATCGGAGGTACAACTATTGTATGCCGTGATGACGTATCACCAGTAGTGACTTTTACCGGATCAGGAGGCACACCTCCATATGCCTTTGTTTATACAGTTAACAGTGGTGATCCGGAAACAGTTACAACAATAGTGGGTAACAGCGTTACTGTGCCGGTTCCTACTGATACAGAAGGTATATTTACCTATGCACTTGAAAGTGTAAGCGACAGGGCAGGAACAGGTTGTAGTCGCGGACAGACAGGCTCTGCAACCATTACTGTAAACCCGCTCCCAACGGCAACGATCCAGGGATCTGCTGAAGTGTGTCGCGATGGAATTCCTCCGGAAATAACTTTCACCGGATTTGATGGGAAAGCACCTTATACATTTACATATACAGTTAATGGTGGAAATCCTCAGTCAGTTACTACCTCAGTGGGCAATAGTATTTCCATTACAGTTCCCACCGGATCGGTTGGAGTATATGAATACAGGCTTATTGAGGTACAGGACAATAGTACTACTTACTGTTCGCAGGTGCAATCAGGAATAGCAACTATAACTGTAAATCCCTTGCCACGTGCAACTTTAACTGGCACAGCAACAGTATGCCGTTATGAAAATTCACCACCTGTAACTTTTATTGGATCGAATGGAACAGCTCCTTATACATTTATATATACTGTTAACAGTATGGGCCCGTATGCTGTAAGTACTACATCGGGGAGCTCGGTTACAGTAGCTGCCCCGACAGATATTGTTGGTACCTTTACTTATTCCCTTGTAAGTGTAAGTGATGCCGGTTCAATATCCTGCAGCCAGGAACAAACCGGTAGTGTTTCGATCACAGTAGAGGAACTACCAACCGCCACCATTGGTGGGACAACATCTGTTTGCAGGTATGGTACTTTTCCCAACATAACTTTTACTGGTGCAGGAGGGAATGCTCCTTACACCTTTACTTACAATATTAATGGTGGAAGCAGCCAGTCAATTACTACTGAATCAGGGAACAGTATTTCAATTCCTGTTCCAACCGGAACGGCAGGTACCTTTGTATATGAACTGGAGAATGTAAGAGATGCCGGAACAAATTCATGCGAGCAGCTAGTGTCGGGTACTGCAACGGTTACTGTTAACCCCTTACCGGAAGCTACCATCACCGGAACAACAACTGTTTGCAGGTACGATTCCGAACCCTATATTACATTTACGGGCAGTAATGGTACAGCTCCCTATATATTTACCTACAGTATTAACGGCGGGGCAAGCCAGCAGGTAGCTTCTGCCGGAGGAAGCACCGTAACAGTTCCTGTTCCAACTGACAATGTAGGACTTCTTACTTACTCGCTGCTTAGTGTGAGAGATGCAAGTTCAACACTTTGTTCACAGTCGCAGTCAGGAACCGCCGAAGTAACTGTTAATCCACTGCCTTCAGCAACTATAGGCGGATCGGCAACTGTTTGCAGGAATGATACTCCACCTGAAATAATATTTACAGGTTCAAATGGAACGGCTCCATATACCTTTGTATATACAATAAATGGAGGAGCAGTCCAGGTTGTGGAATCTATAGGCAGCACTGCTATAGTAACAGCAACAACCGCAATAGCAGGATCATATGAATATGAACTGATAAGTGTCCAGGATGCCAGTGCATCAACCTGTAGCCGTATTCAGTCAGGTAGTGCAACTGTAATAGTAAATCCTCTTCCAGTTGGTGTTATTTCAGGCTCGACCGCAGTCTGCCGCAATGATGCACAGCCACAGCTTACATTTACCGGTTCAGGAGGAACAGCTCCATACACATTTACCTATTCTATAAATGGTGGGGCTCCTCTATCAATAACTACTATATCTGGCAATAGTATAACTCTTAATGTACCTACATCTTCTGCCGGCGTATTTACTTATGAGCTTCTGCAGGTGGATGATGCCAGTTTTACAACATGTTCTGATACCCCTAATTCCACTGCTGTGGTGACGATATTTGAATTACCTGCTACATCAGCTATATCAGGCAATCAGACGCCGGCATGTGGAGCAGCAGGAGAAACCTACAGTGTTTCTCTTACATCCGGATCAACCTATTCATGGATTGTTCCTGACGGAGCCATAATTGCTTCTGGTGTAACCGGACCAAATAACAATAGTATAACTGTTAATTTTGGATCCACTAACGGTAATATAAGTGTTATTGAAACTAATGCTAACGGATGTACAGGCGAGCAGGTTGATCTGCCTGTAAGTCTTCAGGGATGTGCACTTAATGCAAACTTTACTGTAAGCAGTACAAGTGTTTGTGATGGTTCAGGTGTAACATTCTCTGATCTTTCAACAGGAATCTCACCCACAACTGCTTATTCATGGGATTTTGGTGGTGGAGCTACACCTGCTACCGCGACAGGCTCCGGACCACACTATGTAGTATACAATGGTACTGGTTTAAGAACAGTTAGTCTTACTATTGTTGAAGGGGCAACAGATATCGAAACGAAAATTAACTACATAACTGTAAACCCGCTACCAACTGCAACAATCAGCGGAACAACAGAGGTTTGTGAAAATGGCGCATCACCCCTGATTACATTCACCGGGGATGATGGTACAGCACCCTATACTTTTACCTACACTATTGATGGTGGCATCCCGCAGACTGTGAACACAGTTTCCGGTAATTCAGTTACTGTCCCTGTTTCAACAGCCACTCCGGGAGTTATAAGCTATGAATTGCTTGGTGTAAGAGATGCAAGCTTATCTACTTGCGTCCAGGCTCAGTCCGGTATTGCTACGGTTACAGTTAATCAGCTACCTGAGGCTACTATAAGCGGAACAACAGAGGTTTGCCGTGATGGTGTATCGCCCCTTATTACATTTACCGGCTCAGGTGGAACACCGCCTTACCAGTTCACTTATACAATAGACGGGGGAACACCTTATTCAATAGGATCTGGCGCTGGTAACAGTGCATCAGTTCCTGTACCAACAGGTCTTGTCGGAACATTCGAGTATGAACTTGTCAGTGTTCGCGACTTCAGCAGTACAGCCTGCTCACAGGCACAGTCCGGATCTGCAATTGTAACAGTTAACCCGCTTCCGACAGCTACAATCGGAGGTACACAGATTGTATGCAGGTATGATACACCTCCTAATGTCATCTTCACAGGATCGGGTGGTACTGCTCCTTATACTTTTACCTATACTATTAACAGTGGTGAAGAGCAGACTGTCACAACATCTGTTGGCAGCAGCGTTACAGTGGCAGCTCCAACCGAACTGCCGGGTTCTTATACATATTCACTCGTGAGTGTAACTGATGGTAGCCTTAATGCCTGCGAGCAGGCCCAGTCAGGATCGGCAACCATTACAGTTAATCCTCTTCCATCAGCTCTTATAAATGGCTCAACAATAGTATGTAAGGACGATACTCCACCTGAGATTACTTTTACAGGCCTGTCAGGAATAGAACCATTTACTTTTACCTATACCCTTAATGGAGGAAGCCTGCAGACAGTGACTTCCTCATCCGGTAGCAGTGCCATGATAACAGTACCAACCGGAAGTGCTGGAGATTTTGTCTATGAACTGGTAAGTGTTAGGGACGCAAGCATCTCAACCTGCGAGCAGTCGCAGACAGGAAGTGTTACGGTCACAGTAAATCCGCTGCCCCAGGCACAGATATCAGGAACAGCAATTGTATGCCGCTACGATCCCGAACCGTTGATAACATTTACTGGGTCTAATGGCACTGCACCATATACCTTCGCTTATACAATAAACAGTGGTTCTCTGCAGTATATTACATCAGAAGGAAGTAGTGTTACGGTAGCTGCTCCAACAGGTTTAACAGGAGGATATACATATTCGCTTGTAAGTGTAACTGATGCAAGCGAAACTGTTTGTTCTCAGTATCAATCAGGTAGCGCCACAATTATGGTTAATCCTTTGCCAACTGGTACTATATCAGGAACGACAGAGGTATGCCAGGATGATGTCAGCCCTGAAGTTACCTTTACTGGTGCAGGAGGAACTGAGCCATATACTTTTGTTTATTCAATAAATGGGGGAAGCTCACTCAGCGCTGTATCAACTGGCAAGAGCGTTAATGTTCCCGTTCCTACCGGAACATCAGGTGTGTTCGATTATGAGCTGCTCAGGGTTATTGATGCAAGTCCTTCTATTTGTGAGCAGGTGCAGGCAGGAGTAGCTACAATAACAATTAATCCTTTACCCGAAGCAATTATAGATGGTACGACTTCTGTTTGCAGGAATAGTGCTGCACCTCAAATAACATTCACAGGGTCAAACGGAACAGAACCTTATACATTCTACTATACAATTAATGGGGGATCACCTCAGGTTGCAGTTTCTTCAGGAGGTAGCACAGCCCTGGTTGACGTACCTACAAGTGTTACAGGATTAATAGTATATGAGCTTATAGCTGTACAGGATGCCAGTAATACTGCATGTTATCAGGCGCAGTCAGGAACTGCTACCATAACAGTGCTGGAATTACCATCGGCTACAATAAACGGTACAACAAGGGTTTGCCGCGATTCGGAATACCCACTTGTTACTTTTACAGGATCTGATGGAACTGCACCATATACATTTACATATAATATTAATGGTGGGTCAGCCAGGACAGTAACAACATCTTCCGGCAATAGTGTTACTGTGGCAGTACCTACCGAAACAGCCGGAATATATAATTATGAGTTGATAAGTGTCAGGGATGCCGGTTTGGTAAGCTGTTCACAGGCTCAATCAGGCACAACAATAATTACTATAGATGAAATACCTGCTACCAATGCAGGAACCGGAGGTCAGGCATGTGAGTTTGATTTCCGGCTAAATGCCCTTCCGGATATTGGCACCGGCATGTGGGCAATGACATCGGGTACAGGCTCAGCAACCTTCTTTCCCGATGCCACCGCCCCTGATGCAGTAGTTACTGTGAGCGAACTAGGTCTTAAGGAATTTACCTGGACCGAAGTTAATGGTTCTTGCAGTAATTCTGCGTCAATCGAAGTAATTTTCTTCGAGATGCCGGTTGCCAATGCCGGATTTGGTGGCAACGAATGCGATCTTGATTTAGAACTGAATGCTGTACCTGGACTTGGAACAGGAACATGGTCAATGACTTCAGGAGCAGGATCTGCGATATTTATTCCGGGACCTGCTTCACCCGATGCTACGGTGATTGTAACTGAAGAAGGAGAAAAGGAATTTACATGGACCGTAACCAATGGAGCCTGTGTTGATGCAGAAACAATAGAAGCATCATTCTACATGCAACCCCTGGCTGATCCGGGTGAAGGAGGTAATAACTGTGGTTTAACATTTATCCTGGGAGCGCTACCAAGTCATGGAACAGGTAACTGGACTATGACAAATGGACCGGGTAATGCAGTATTCAGTCCGGGATCTGATAATCCCGATGCTGAAGTTACAGTTGATGCTTATGGAACTTATGAGTTTACATGGACCGAGACTAACGGTACATGTACCGATAATGCTTCAATCAATGTTGTCTTTATTGAGATACCTGCAACCAATGCAGGTGACGATGGTGAAGCCTGTAAACTGGACTATGACCTTCATGCAGTACCAGGTACCGGAACAGGCACCGGAACCTGGACAGTCGTAACCGGACCCGGTAATGCTTTGTTTACCACACCGGAAACAGAGCCTGATGTAAATGTTAGCGTAGATGTTTACGGAGCATATTATTTCAGGTGGACAGAGGTAAATGCAGTATGCCAGTCAAGTGATATAGTTGAGGTTGTGTTCAGGGAGATCCCGGATATTTATGCCGGAAGAGATACAGTTATCTGTCTGGGTGATGATGCGCAGCTCGAGGCTATTGGTGAAGGAGAATTTTCCTGGCAGCCAGTTGAAACATTGAGTGATCCATCTATAAGTAATCCGCTTGCAAGCCCGGGTGAAAGAACAGAATATATTGTTACTGCAATGGATGAACACGGATGCTATAATATGGATACAGTTGTTGTTGATCCATGGCCTCAGCCGGTAGCCTTTGCAGGTGAGGATCTCACGCTTGAGTATCTTTTTGTGACTCAGACAGATGCTATCCTGGAGCTTCATGAATCAGGATTATGGGAAATAACACAGGGATCTGGCTCCTTCGATAACGATACACTTGGTATTACTTATGTACGTGGTTTATTGCTGGGAGAAAATATTCTTAAGTGGACCGTTACAAACGGTGTATGTCCTGAAGCAATAGATTATATGACTATAACCGTTAATAATCTGGTTATCCCAACGCTTATAACGCCAAACCTTGATGGTAAGAATGATTATTTTGTCCTCAGGGGGATTGAGACACTCGGTGTAACAGAGCTGATAATCTTCGACAGGAGAGGTGCCCGGGTTTACAGGAATACAGATTATGATAACAGTTGGGATGGTACTGATCAGAATGGTAATCTATTACCTGAGGATACATACTTCTTTAGTATCAGGCCAACCAATGGAAAAGCATACAATGGATATATTGTAATAAGGAGATAATATGAAAAAGATAAGTTTAATACTATCTGGTTTATTATTACTATCTGGTGTTGGATTTGGACAGATCAATCCTTCCAATAACCAGTATGTACTTAACCCTATGTCAATAAATCCGGCTTTTTTGCCGGCGGTAGCGCCGAAGGCGTCGGCGGTATCGGTGGCCACATACATGAGCGGACGCTTGAAGGCGCTGGCGGCCACGCCGGCTTTCATCACCTCGGTGTCTTCGGTCATCAGGATCAGGTTCAGGGTTTCGGCAACTTGTTGGCCGGCAAGCAGGGTAATGGCGTTGCCGCCGACATCGCTGACGACCACGTTCGGTCGCGGGTTCAGACGCGCTCCTTTGCAGGGCGGGTTCCATCCAGCAGGTTTTGACCTCCAGGTCTGCCGCGGTGATGTCGCTGCCTACTTGGGCCGCCAGTAAGTCCGGATTGTAAAAGGTTTTTTTCGTATGTTGACCGAACGGTTTCACCGCCGGTGGTCGCCTTGCGCACACCTTTTCCCAGAACAACCAGGCGAATGGAGGTGCCGGAGGCTTCCAGGCTTCAATGCCCTTTGCGTCGTCGGAGACGCCGGGGCGAGCGTCCAACTCGGCCTTGCCGGATGCCAGGTTAATGGCAAAGGCAAGACAGGTGGGCACCCCGCATTCCTTGCAGTTGGTATTGGGCTGGAGTTTGAATATCTGAATACCGGTTAATGCCATACTATTCTCCTTATCTGTATGCAGGCGGTGGTGTCGGTCTTTTTGCAGCATTAGCGAGGGGGAATCGGTTTGTCTTTGGTGGGGAACGGGGCGGGCACTGCTGCCCGCCTCGTCGTTTTTACCTGATAGCCGATCAGCGGATCCATGGAGAGGAGCAGGTTATTTTTCCTGGAGGAAGGCGGGATCTCCCTCCTCGATACCCACGGTTTCGTCGGCGATCATGTCATAAAAGTTATCAATTCCCATGGCCTTGCCGGCATGGGTACTCGCCACGATCGCTGGCGACACTCTTGGGCATCGCAGACCATGCGTGCCAGGCCACCTTGGTGAACTTGCCCTGGGTGATGTTGCGCGGGCCCACGGTCAGGCGAGCGCCACCGCCCCGGCGCGCCGGCCAGGGTGGTAAACTTCATGCGCAGGGTCTGCCCGGGCGTAGTCGACCCGGTCATCACGCCGTTGCCGGCGGCTAACATGGCGCGAGTGCCTCCGCAGCAACGGCGCACGTTGGTCATGGGGTCGGTGACCATGGAATAGAAGTTGTAGTGGGTCTGGCCCCGCGGGAAGGCTTTGTAGACGAAGTCGTTGACGCCCTGCTGGCCATCACCGGATCGATGCGCTCTGCTTTTCAATGGGCTGGTTGAGGCCGGTGGGGTTGATCGAAAGAGACTGCACGATCCCGCTCCAGTTGTAGGCACCGCAAAGGCCCATGCCTCCAGTACCAGACGGTGGCTGGAGGCGAGGCCAGCACCAGGGTGCAGGGGTGGGGCCGTCCTCGTCCTCGTCGGTCATTTTTTTCCTCCTGCTCGTCGCGCATCTTGTATTTCGGCACGGGCCGTCTTGTTGGAGTGCATCCGCATCGGCTTTTTGGTCTTCCGTCCCTACCTGAACCTTGTCCAGGATGCCGAAGTCCTGGTGGAACTTGGCGTGCAGGACGACACCGATGTCCTTGAGGTGAAAGCCCTTTTCGATGCCGGCTTTGCTGGTCCGAGCGCAGGAGATGTCGCGTTGACCGATGTGCACTGTGCCCTGGATGTAGTTGATCAGATGGTGGATCTGGCGTTCCAGGGTCGGTTGGAGGTCGGTCTGCATCTCGCGGCCGGCCACCACCTGAACGAAGATCCCCCCATGGTGTCACCTTTTTTTGCGCTGATGTCGGTAGGATTTCCGGCCCGCTCGACAATCACCTTGCCGTCTTCGATTGCATTCATATCGGCCATCTTGACCAGCTCGGTGCGCACTGAACATTCCACCGCCGCATTGGGCTTTCATGTAGATCAAGGCCGCGAACAGCGCTCACCCTCGTAAAGCTGGACCGAAGGCGCAAGAATCTCGATGTCGGAGATGATGGTTTTGAGCCCGCGGACTTCCACAGAGCAAGCTGGCACATTTCGTCAGTGGTACGTGGTACCGACGTGCTCGTAGTACAGATACCCGTCGGCGAGGATCTGCGGGATGTCGGTGTCGGCCAGGGTCGGTAAAGCGGGGTTGAACGCAGCTAACGGCTTGAGCACGCCCCACTCGGCGGTGCCGATGTCGTAGCCTTTGGGGAGGTGACGAAGGCAAACACGCGGTCCTTGTTGTAGTGCAGAATTTTTTTGTGATCTGCCGGGTTTTACACCGCCGATATCAGTGTGGCGCGGTTGGCGGGCGCTTGAGCGAATACGGCCGAAAGAATGTCCGGGCCAGGGCACGATATACAGGTGTTCCAGCCGATCTGAGTACCGGCTTCCAGCAGCTGCTCGATGGCCGTGGTGCCGTTGTGGTTGGCCGCGCAAAAGATGTAGAGGCTTCTGCGCTGGTACTCTTCAATGATGTCCTTGGCGATTTCAGGGTTGGGGGCGGCGCCGACCACGGCGGCAAAGCCAGGGGCCGAACCGTCCACGAATTCCACGCCTCGTTTTCTCAGGATGGTATCGTCGGCCGGGCCTACCCAGATCTTGCCGGCGTCGATGTCCGGGTCCTCTTCGGGATGGTAGAAGTCAGGTTGGTCCAGGATATCGCAGGGCTTCCAGGATATCGTACCCCAATGGCAGCCATTGAGGCGTCCAGCAGGGTACCCAGGTAGGGCAGGTGGTTTTTGCCCTTGACATGCGGGGGCAGCAGACCCCGGGCAAATTCCAGGGGTTTTTTGAGGTCTTCCAGGGTCTCTACCTTCATACCGGTAAGCGAGTAGATTACCGGCAGGTAGTAGGCGGTGTTGGGGAATCCGATCTTGGTGTCGGCGTTGTAGGTGTCAAGTGCCTTTTTGTAGCGCCCTTCAGCGCTGGAAACCAGTTTGTATCCACCCTGAATGGCGGCGAATGCGATTTTTTTTTTTTTTTTTTTTTTTTTTTTTTTTTTTTTTCCCGTTCCTTTTAATGTAACAGCTTGTCCGCCTTATATATTTTTCCTCCTTCGTTGAGGTTATCTGGCTTTTAAACTCAATTACCCTTCCAGTGCCTGGCGTTCGGCCATATCCATGAGGACGCGATCTCTGAGCCTTGTCGATGCCCAGTGCTTTACGTTTTTTGTCGATGTAGGGGCGATAATGGCGGGGGCGTGTTTAATGGGATCGGTGTACATATCCCACATGCCGCCGTACATATTTTCCATTTCCTTAAAGAGGTAGTCCTGGAAAACCGGTGCGCCGGTGGTCTGCAGGATGCCGCCGAATACGGTATACACACCTGAAGAGACAAAATAGTGCCCGATGGAGATGGCTTTTCGCTCATCCACTCCGGTGCACTGCCGGCCTAGCAGGTCGCGGATATCATTGCCCAGACCGCCTGCTTTGACCATTTCGGTCAGAGCCAAAAGAATCCGGCTGTTGTCCACGCAGGAGCCCAGTTGCAACACCGGGGGTATACCGACAGTTTCGCACACTTCAGCCAGACCCGGGCCGCAGTAAACCGCTGCCGTTTCCGGGGTCAGCAGGCCAGCCGTGGCACAGGCAATGGCGTTGCAGCCGGTGGTCAGGACGATGACGTCATTTTTGATCAGTTCTTTGATCAGGGTAATACATTCATTGTTGTGCTGCGACCGGGCATTGTTGCAGCCTACGACGCCGGCACCACCCTGATCTTTACGTTGATGATGTTGTCATTTAAGGTGTAATGGTCACGCCGGAAGGTCCCGCCCAGGTGGTACTGGATGGACTCGACGCCGAAACCGGCGATCTGGGTGGCAATGCGCAGGAATAACCACTTCAGTTGCACGGTTTGGAAGTTGTCGATGTACTTGAGGATGCGCTTGGCTCCCATGGCATGGTGCTCGTCAAATTCGATGTGGATCACGTTATCCTGCTCCATCTTTGCGATGGGGTGGGTCGTGATCAGTTTGGTGTGGAAGCACTTGGCCACATTGGCCAGGTTTTGGAACATACACTGCACGTCAACGATCATGGCATCACAAGCGCCTGTGACGATAACCAGCTCCTGCTTTTGGAAATTGCCGGCCGGCGGCACCCTGGCGCTGAAGAATCTCATTGGCCGTACAGCAGATGCCGCCCAGTTGAATGCCCTTAGCACCTTTTGACTTGGCATAGTCCAGCATCTCCTTGGACTGTGAAGCGGCCACGATCATCTCAGAAAGCACCGGTTCATGGCCGTGAACGATCACATTCACATGATCTTCCTTCATGATCCCGATGTTGGCCTCAGACTGCAGGGGTGAAGGTGTGCCGAAGAGCACATCCTGCTGATCGGTGGCCAGCATGGAGCCGCCCCAGCCGTCACCAATAGAGGCTCGAGTGCATTGCTTAACCAGGTTTTTATAATCCTGGTCCACGCCCATGTGGGTGCGGTGCATGATCTCGACGATTTCACGGTCGATATTTCTGGGAATCACGCCATTCTTTTTCCATTTTTCATACAACGGCTTCGGTGCCCGTTTGGCGTAGGTCAGTTCGCCATCGGCCTTGCCCCACTCGTTCAACGCCTTTGTACCAAATTCAACGGCGATTTCGTCGATGTCGCGTTGTTTGACCTCGCCGTCCACCTCTACGGTGGTGGCCCCACCCAGATGCGGGGCGATGGCCAGCAGTTTGGTGACATCTTTGATCTGATAGTCATTGGTCTCTTTTCTGGCTGCCGCTCAGGGAAGACTTCGGCCACGCAGCGACCATGGTCTGGGTGGGCGGCCGCACCGGCGGCACCCATGCGGGCAAAGTTGCGGGCGGCAATGGTGTTGGCGGTGGCGCCGCACAGGCCCTTTGCGGGTATCTTCACCTTCGATGCCGCCCTTGGGCAGGGGCAGGCAGCAGGGACCCATGGCGCAGTTTTTACAGCAGATGCCCTGGATGCCAATGGCACAAGGTTTCATGTTAACTGCCCGGTCAAAAACGGTTTCGACACCCAGTTCCTGGGCCCGTACAATCATTTCTTGGGTTGCATTCGTCAATGCTGACGCTGCCATCGGGTCCGCCAGCTTGGCTGACTTGGCCGGTTTCACTTCTTTTATTATTTTTTCTTCTGCCATTACGAGGTTCCTCCTCATGTTATTTTTTATGGCCAAGATCCGTTTTTTGATTATGTCTCGGTACAACTAATAACGAACCACAACTAAGATATATTAAGCCAGTCTACGGTCGATTCCATTAGGTTTTTCATCACATTCGTCGCGTTTTCTGCTCGGCAGCCGGTGTAGGGTAACCTGCGTCCTGCGCTGCTTTTTTTATCGCCAAGGCTCTCTTCGCGCTCATTGGCCCGTTTTTCTCTGATCGCATCCTCTTCGCCAGTGTCTCTTTTGGCGCTGCGGCTTGGCGCGCTTTGGCCTCCGCGTCGGCCTTGGCTTTGGCGTCAGCTTCGATCTTGGCTTTGGTCTCAGCTTCTGCCTTGGCTTTGCTTCAACTCCGCCTTGGCTTGGCTTCCGCATCGGCCTTGGCTTTGGCCTTCAGCGTCTACCTTGACCTTAGCATCCACTTCAGCTTTGGCTTTTGCGTCTACCGCCGGATCGACCTAGGGCGCCGCTTCTTTTTTGGCTGCCAGCTTCGCCACTGGCTGTCGGCGGTTCTTTGCTGCGGGCGGCGGCCATGGCTGGTTTAGCATCGGCCTTCCTTCTTTGGCGGCGGGGCGGCCTTGGCTTTCTCTTCCTCAATGGTCAAATCCGGTGTCGGTGCCAGGGCCGCCAGATCCATATCGACGTCTTCCAGTTGCTTTTTTATCGGGGCCATATCTAATGCGCTGCCACCGTCCATGGCAGATGTCGATGAATGCTTTTACCAGCCGAATCGCTTCGGGGTGGCGCATGATCAGGATGTTGGACCCGGCCATGATGTATCTGACCGCACCCACGGCTTCCATCAGAATACCCCGTGCCGGATCACCCAGCGTCGGGGCTTCGTCCACGCCCTGTCAACTTCATACACTTCCAGATTTCGTTAGCCAGAGGGTGATGATGGGCATCTGCAGCTTGTCGTCGCCCTGGGTCATGGCGGCCATTCTGATTCGCTCCATAACCGAGTAGGACTACTCCAGGCCATAGCCCAGGCCACCGGTGGTGGGGTCGATGATAATCGATCGATGGAGCATTGCGGGTTTTCAAGCAGAATGTTGATTTGCTTGGCAGGTTTACGTCGATGGGGGAAGATGAAATAATGGTATGGCCGTAGCCCATGGCGGCTGGCGCCGATGTCCTTGTGGTTCTTGTCCTCCACCGGACCCATGTCAGTCTTTCGCCCTGGCATTCTTCTGAAATTTTCTTCGGGGCCACAACCGCTTCGTCTTCTGGAGATTGGCGGTGCCCCAGAAACCAAAGGGACATCGATCGCTCCCAGCACCTTTTTCACGGTCGCCGCCGCATCATCCGGACTGGCATCGGTTGTGTTCGGGATCAATACTTTTGAGTTGGAGCACAATCATTCCCGCCCCATACTCCTCAACGCACTTTTTGGCCCATGCCGCCGGGTCCGAAACAACATCCTTAAATGGACTTCCACTGCCGCTGCCGGCCATTCATCAGGCTCCATGTCCCAGACTTCCATGGCGATTTCGGTTTGTGGGGCATTTTCCCTTCAAACTGGTAGAGTGGATAGCAGGTTTCACCTCCAACAGTAATGGCTTTGTCCCCTTTCCGATGGACGATCTCCTTTACTGCCATCGGAATATGTCTCCTTATGAATGTCGAAGCCCAATGTTACCTCCTTTATCTAATACCTGTTAGTGATCAGGGTGTACTATTCTCAGCTAAGCGTTGGTTCAATATGTGCCTGTGAGCCGAAAATCCCCACCCGGTCCCGATTGAAAAAACTCACGATCCCCCTTTCGTCATTTGTATTTTTTCTTGATATATTAATCTACATCAGTAGATGTAGAAATCCATGGGGAATGAACTAGGTGGGTATATGATAATGCTCAGTGTTACGGAGCGGTTTCTATTTTCAAAATGCACCACAGGATCGTATCATCCCTCTGGTCCATGTTTACCCATTTGTCAATGTCATTTTTAAGAGATTTTATTTTTTTTCAATTTTCTATGTGGCAGATGGCCTCCCGCTTTAAATTGTTTTTATTTTAATATTTTCTAATATGTTAGAATGATTTATGCTACAATTTATACGTGGCAGATTACAATCACAATTTAAACCAATTGTACTTCAGTAAAAAATCGACTGATTCCGGTAATACCACGCTGGCGGTTGACCAGCCCTGTAACCGCTCATTATGTGATCTTCACCAAATATGGAATCTAATTCTTCAGTCGGTTCTTATTCTCGTGCCATGCTCCTTTAGTCTTGGGAAACTGATTGATATCCGTGTGGGGCAAAAACAGAGCCGCCATATAGTTATCCATAAAAGAATGGGTCTCGGACAACTCGAAATTGGTCATTTTGTTGGTCACCTCGACCACATCCCTGCGGATCCGGTTGGTCAGGGCGCTCATCTTGGCTCTCCAGGAGGAGCTATTGCCGATAAAGGTGACCTTATAAGGATCTATCTCAGGCAGCAGCCCGATGGTCATCGCCTTCTCCAGATCCACGTAACTGCGAACCGCCGGCCAGAATGATGCGTTCGATATCACTCACGTACTCCACCTCTTTCAGCAGGGTCATGCAACCACTGTATGTAGCTGCTCCTTGGCGCGAATTAGGTTGTCGATATCGATTTCGGTCAGGGCGATATCCCGATCAATCTGCGTTTCATCCTTCCAGGCCAGCACATCTTCATAGACACCTTCTCTTGCGCGGATGCGCTTCGTGTCCAGCTCCCTGTTGAACTTGCCCAGGTTGTTGATTCCATTTCGAAGCATGGTCGCCACCGCGGTGGTCAGACCGGAACCGCAGATCCATCTGGGGCGCACATTGCCGATGGTCGATATTCATGGGATACAAGGTCATCGGATCAATGGAGAAATCTTCGATCGCACCTCTCGGCGCACGCATGCCCAATTTGATGCCCCCGCCTTCGAATGCCGGTCCTGCCGCCAGCATGCGGCGCATGCCAGCCAGTCACGGTTGCCGATGACGATCTCCGCATTGGTTCCAATGTCCATAACCAGCGTCAGTTCGTTCGTCGGTACATCCCCGGAACCCATAACCCCAGCCACGATATCTCCTTACCCACGTAGCTGGAAACGTCAGAGGTAGGTCAGTGCGGTAACGTGGATCCGCCAGATGCCATTCCCATATCCATGGCCTTGATGGGCGAGTAGCATGGTCGAGGCGTGCGTATAAGGCGCACGCCGGATATAGTGCAAATTGACCTTGAGCATCAACTGGGTCATGGTGGTATTGCCGGCCAGGGTGATGGCGGCGTCATGCATCCGGGTCCACCTTGGCCTGTTGCACGATGCCGATGATGGGCGTGGCGGTTTCCGCAACTGCAACAGGCCGGTGCGTCCGCCCTCTTGCTGACCAGGACAATCGGCCCGTCCGCATCCTCACCGTAGCTGATCTGGCCATTGAACTGACCATGTTCGGACATCACGCCCCACTTTTCAGGTCGATGAGCTGGCCGTAGACGCCGTGGTTGTGCCGATGTCCATGGCGATGCGCAGGCCAGGTCGGTGGTGTCCAGGCGCTGGACGTTGATGATCTCGGTCTTGCCGCTGTCCATCACCGGCCGGGCCAGGGTGGCGGTGACCCGGAATTCGTCTTTTCGCAGTGCATCGAGTTTTGCGGATCACCGGCGAACAGCGTCAGGCGGTGTTCGTCGTGGTGGAAGGCCAGGTGGCTGACCAACCGGGTGACGTCGGGCGAAGTCGGTGGTGTCGGGTTAGGGCGGTTCTGTGTAAATGCTCGCTGGCGGAAGAAACGGCCCCTTTTTCCTTCCCTCGTTGAGATCCATCTGCCGGATGCTGGCCGTACGCCGTGGAGGACATAGTGCTGGCTGACTTGCCCCCTTGATGTCGACGGCCGACTCCACAGGCACGCGGATGACCACATCTTCAGTGATCGTCGACCGGCCGAGCCAGACAGAAGCTCTTTTTCCAGTCGGCCTGGCTCAACTGTTCGCTGAGGCCTCCTTCCCCCTCGCCGGTTTCCACGATGACCCGGCATT